>JALHNM010000001.1 GCA_022843485.1 Fimbriimonadaceae bacterium
GCTTCGCCCTCGCCACCGCCGGTCGCACCGCCCGCCGGGTTCCGCGGGGGCCCGCCGACCGGCGGCAGGGTGTTGTCCACAGTGAAGCTGAACTCGGCCTTGACTTCGTTGCCCAGCCAGTCCTTGGCCGTGACCGCGAACACCCGGCGACCATCACTGAGCCCCGTGTTCGGCCCGCTCGCCGAATAGCGCACCGTGAGGAACCCGTCCCGGTTGAAGACCCCGGCAACCTCCTGGCCGTCCACGGCGATCTTGACGGTCTCGGGGTTGACGCCCGAGGCGACGTCCTCGACCTGGAAGATGAGTTCGAGCGGGGGCCTCCCGGAGATCTGTTCGCCCGGCGAGGGCCAAAGGAGCTTCACCTTCGGTGGCGTCAGGTCGACCCCGTTCGTCTTGTCGAAGGCGACGAGGCTGCCGTCGCGGCCTAGGACGAGCATCGTGTCGCCCGCGACCGACGCGGGTCCTGCGGCGAGGACGAACCGGGGGGCCTGCGCCTCAGTCCCGCCGCCACCAGCGCCGCCCCCTCCGACGCCACCGCGCCCGACTCCGCCGCGACCCCCGCCGCCGAGCCCGCCCTGGCCGCCCCCGCCACCAGTCTCACCCGCCGGTTTGGACCGCACGAGGGGCGGGAGGATGTAGTTGAACATGATGTCGCCCGTCTTCGGGTCGATCAACTGAACGCCGCCGTTTCCGGTCGGCACCGCCACCATCTTGCCCACGAACGCCGGGGAGGCCACCGCCCCGCTCCCGAGGTTGACCCCGGCGCGGAAGATGGGCCTGAGGTTGAGGTCGAAAACGTAGAGCCGGCCTTCTTGAGACACCGCCGTCACCCCTTCGGCCGAGACTCCAGGCGCGAACGCGAGGGCTTGGTCCAGGGTCTGTTCGGCCCGCCGTCCCCCGCTCGCAGCCCGCACTGCGGCGAGGACGTTCCCGGTGTTGACGTAGACGGTGTCGCCGAAGACCACGGGCGCCGCGCTCGCGCTAACCGACCGGAGCCCGACCTCCCAAGCCGGCTTCATGGACAGGACGTTAAGCGCGACCATGCTGGGCTTTCGCGTGAGGAAGACCACGTTGTCCTGCCAGGAGGCGAGGTTCGGGTGGACTCCGTCGGGCACCGAGAACGGCTTGTCCGAAGCAGGGTCGCCCGTCGTTGCGTCGAGCACGACCACCGCGTTCGCCGTCGTGGCGTAGACGACCCGCGAGCCGACGACCACCGGGGCACCGACCACCGCGTCGCCGGTCGGACGCTGCCAGCGCAGGCGGCCCGTCTCGGCCTCCACCGCGTAGAGGGTCCGCGCGTCCGTCACCGCGACGAGAAGGCCGTTCCCGAGCGTCAACCCGCTCCGGAAGTTGCCCTCGAGCGGTTCGGCGAGCGGGAAACGCCACTTCTGGTTGCCGGTCACCCGGTCAAGGGCGTAGACCCGCCCGCCGGAGGCCACGTACACCGTGTCCCCCGCGACCTGGGGCGAGCCCGCTGGCGAAGCCGTGGTCGACTCGGCCCATCGCCAGGCCACCGGGGCCGGGCCGTCGAAATCGGCGAGGACGGCCGTCGCCGTCGCCGCGAGAAGGAGCGCCGCGATCACGTTCTTGGGTCTCATGGTCTCTTGAGTCGTCCTTGTCCTCGGGCGCGGCCGGTCCGCCGTCCCCGAGGCCAGTATAGCGACCCGACTCGGGCGATTGCCACGCACTCCAAGGAGAGACGTCCAACCTGGCACGGACGGCACACCCGACCGCCAGACGCTCGGTCTCTCGTCCCGGTTCCCCCGGCCCGGTAGGGGGCACCCTGACCTTGACCCGGCTGGCAGCCGAAGGTAACATGGCGCTTCGGCGCGGGCCTATAGCTCAGTTGGTTAGAGCGCACCCCTGATAAGGGTGAGGTCACTGGTTCGAATCCAGTTAGGCCCACCACCGCCCCCCTAGCGGAGCAGCAGCAGGCTCATCGCCATGACTCCCATGCCTGCGATGAGGCTGTAGATCACCTCGTGACCCTGGCCGTACTCCCGTGCCGTCGGGAGCAGTTCGTCCAAGGAGACGAAGACCATGATCCCCGCCACAGCCGCGAAGAGCGCCCCCTCGATCTGAGGCGTGAAATAGGGCTTCAGGATGAAGTACCCGAGCAACGCCCCGACCGGCTCGGCCAGGCCGGAGAGCACCGACCAGAGGAAGGCCGTCATTCGGTTTCCGGTCGCATAGTAGAGCGGGACCGAGACGCTCACCCCCTCCGGGATGTTGTGGAGGGCGATGGCGATGGCGATCGCGATGCCGACGGTGGGGTCGTCGAGGGTCGAGAAGAAGGTCGCCATCCCCTCCGGGAAGTTGTGGATCGCGATGGCCAAAGCAGCGAGCTTGCCCATCCGCGCGAGCTTGGCGGCACGGGCGGGGTCGGGCGGTCGACGTCCGGACCGGACCTCGGCCAGATCGACCGGGTCGCGGGTCTCGTGGGGGTTCTCCTCCTGCGGGACGAGGCGGTCGATCACTGCGATCACCGCCATCCCACCGAAGAAGGCGGCCGCTGTCCACCAGGCCGCAAGGTCGTCCCCCAGCGGCCCCGTGAGTGAGGCGTGGGCCTTCCCCAGGATCTCCGTGAACGAGACGTAGAGCATGACCCCGGCCGAGAAGGCAAGCGCGATCGCGAGGAGGCGGTGGTTCGTCCTCTTGGCGAAGAACGCGACGGCGCTCCCGATCGCGGTGGAAAGCCCAGCGAACAGGGTGACGACGATCGCGATCCCGAGGTTGGCCTCGTTCATAGCCCGTGCTATTATGCCTGGCCCGCCTCAGGCCCGCGGGCCCTTCCCTCCGCAGCGCGCCGCTCGGCTGGGCCGGGTGGGGGCACCAAGGGTCCGGTAGGATGCCCGGGCAGGGCGGACCGACCAAGTGAGCGACCAAGGCACCCCGAACGTGGCGAAGGCCGGCTGGATCATGATGGCCAGCCTCGCCCTGAGCCGAGTGCTCGGTCTCGTCCGCGACGCCGTCATCGCCGGCATGTTCGGCCAAGGCCCCGAGCGCGAGGCCTACGTCCTGAGCTTTCAGATCCCCGACCTGCTCTTCTTCCTCGTCGCGGGCGGGGCGCTCAGCGCGGCCTTCATCCCCGTCTTCAGCGAGTACCTCCACACCGACCGGCCGAAGGACGCCTGGCACGTGTTCAGCGTCGTCGTGACCGTCATGTCGGTCTTGGTCGTCGGCTTCATCGCCCTCGCCTGGGCGTTCGCGCCCCAGCTCGCCGCCGTCGTCGCCCCCGGCAAACCCGAGCTCTGGCCCCTCGTCGCCGACCTCTCCCGGATCGTCCTGCCCGCCCAGTACGCCTTCTTCATCGGGGGCATCATGTTCGGCACCCTCTACGCTCGGCAGGTGTTCGCCGTCCCCGGCCTCGGCCCGAACGTCTACAACCTAGGCATCATCACCGGGGGTCTCGTCCTGTCCCAGTTCCTCCACCCCTCGGTGCTCGGCCTGAGCTGGGGCGCCACCCTCGGCGCTGTCGTCGGGAACCTCGTCATCCCGATCTTCGTCATGCGGCGACTCGGGGCCGACTTCCGCCCGTCCTTCGACCTCAGTCACCCTGGCGTGCGGAAGGTGTTCCGGCTCATGGCCCCCGTCGTCCTCGGCCTGTCCCTCCCGGGGGTCTACGCCCTCATCCTCCAGTACTTCGGCACCTTCTACGCCCCGGGGGTGAACGCGGCCATCGACAACGCCAACCGCCTCATGCAGGCCCCCTTGGGCGTCTTCGGCCAGTCACTCGCGATCGCCGCCTTCCCTGCCCTCGCCCAGTTCTTCGCCCAGGGGCGCATGGACGCCTACCGGGACCAACTCGCCGGGACGCTCCGCACGGTGATCTACTTGACCGTCCCGGTGACGGCCCTCTTTCTGGCCATGCCTGGCGGGATCGTTCGGCTGCTCCTCGAGCACGGGGCGTTCGGGGCCGCCGACACCGCCCGTACCGTGCCCGTCCTGCAAGCCTTCGCAGTGGGCATCGCCGCGTGGTGCGCGCACCCGGTGCTCATGCGGGCCTTCTTCGCCGTCCAGCGCACGGTGACCCCGATCGTCCTCGGTACGGTCACGACTCTCGTGTTCCTCAGCGTCTGCCTGACCGTCCGGGTCCTCGGCTGGGGCCCCGAGGGGCTCGCACTGGGGGGCTCGGTCTCCGCGGTGCTCCTCGTCGTGATGCTGCTCGTCGCGATCCGGCGCGTCTCCGACGGCCTCGACGTCGCCGGGATCGTCCGCACGCTGGCCCTCTCGAGCCTCGCCGCGCTCCCGATGGGCCTGCTCGCTTGGGCGATCCAGCGGTTCGGGGTGGACCCCAACCCAGGCAAGCTGCCCGCCCTCCTCGGGGTCGGCCTCGGCGGCCTCGCGGCGACCTGGGTCTACGTCTTCGCGACCCGCGCCCTCAAGATGCCCGAGACCGCCAGCATCGACCGCGCCCTCAAGCGCCGCTCCGGCTAGCCCAAAGCCGACCGGACCCAGACCTCCATCCATCCCGGCTCGCGGTTGGCCCACGTCGCGTAGGGCACGAAGGGGACGCTCGTCGGGAGGAGCAAGCCGCCCGTGTGGGCCTCGTAGAGCGCCCGGCCACCCCACTCCGGGCTCTCCTGGTACCCGAACACGCGCAGGGTCCGGGCTTTTCGGGGGTCTTCGTGCCGCTCGACGACAACCTCGTGGCCCGGATCCACCGCGAACAGCGGGGTCGGGAAGCCCAGGTCGGCCTGCTCGAGGCAGTAGAGAACCGGGCCGCGCATCAGCGCCGTGCGGCCGACCGCGTCGAGGTTTCGAGGGTCGGACTTCAGCCAAACCGTCGGCATGTCCAGGTCGATCTCGAATCGGTCTCCCGTCCGCCACTCGCCCTCGGCCACCAAGTACCCGTCTTCGATCCGCAGGTCCGTGCCCTCGGGCCCTTCCGCCGACCACCGCACGGAGAACTCCGGCTTCCGCACCCGGATCGCCATCCGAACCGGGGCATCGGAGGTCACCGTCAGCGTGACCTTGCCGTCCCACGGGTACTCGGACTGGACCTCGATCCGCACCGGGACGCCGCCCACCTCGTGGTCGAGGGACATCGCGATAGGAAGGTCGATCGTGACCTCGTCCCCCTTCACCGAGACCGCATAGCGCTCCAGCGACAGCAGCAGCCGAGCCAGGTTCGGCGGGCAACAGGCGCAGTCGTACCAGGGCTGGCGCAGGTGCCCCCCCCGGCTCGCCAGGGGGTTGGTGTAAAAGTACTCGGTCGCGTCCATCGACACCCCGCTGAGCACCGCGTTGTAGAGCGTGCGCTCCATGACGTCGGCGTAGCGGCTCGACCCGGTGGCCCGGCTCATCCGGCTCGCCCACATGACGAGCCCGATCGCGGCGCACGTCTCAGCGTAGGCCCCTTCGTTCGGCAGGTCGAAGTCCTCGGTAAACCCCTCGTTCTTGGCCGAAGACCCGATACCGCCGGTCACATAGAGCCGGCTCGAGACAAGTCGGTCCCAAATCTGCTCGAGGGCGGCAGCGTAACCCGTCGTGCCGAAGCAGTCGAGGGCCCCGCAGTAGAGGTACATCGCGCGGACGGCGTGCCCAACTGGCTCCCGCTGGTGCAGCAACGGCGTGTCGTCCTGGAAGTAGCTCCCATCGTACGTCCCCTCGACCTCGACCCTGTCCGGAGTGTCCCCGACCTCGGCCCGGCGGGCGCCGCGCACTTCCTCCTCGAACGGGCTCGGCCGGGTCCCCCGTTGGGCGACCATCCATGCGCCCAACTCGCGGTACAGGGCCTCCCCCGTGGCGTCGCTGAGCCGGGCAAGGGCAAGCTCGATCTCTTCGTGCCCGCAGTAGCCCTTCCGGAGCCCCGGCCCGAAGACCGACTCCACGTGGTCGGCCGCCTTCCGGGCGACCCGAAGGAGCCGGTCGTCCCCGGTCGCCTCCCAGTACGCCACACCCGCCTCGATCAAATGGCCGAGACAGTACATCTCGTGCTTGTCCGAGAGGTTCCGCCAGCGCTGGTCGGGGCGGCCCAGCTGGACGAACGTGTTGATGTACCCGTCAGGCGCCTGAGCTCGCTCCAGAACCTCGATGAACTCCTCGACCTTGGGGCGGAGCGGGTGGCCGGGCTCGAGGCCGAAGGCATAGGCGCAGGCTTCGAGGAGCTTGTACACGTCGGAGTCGTCGTAGTACCGGCCCTCATGAGGCTCGTCACGCCCCTCCGCGACCCGCCGGAAGTTCTCCAGCCGGCCCGTCCGCTCGCACTGGGCCCACTGGTGGGCGAGCCCGCGATCGAGCACCGCACTCCGCCACGCTCCCCAGAAGGGATCAAGTAGCATGACGCGCATACCTGAATCCCGGGGCTCGTCGAGGATCGCATTGACCATGGCTTGCCCTTTCCACGGCAAACGGATCACCGGGAATCCGAGGTAGGGCCAGACTACGTCTTAACATAAATCTCATGTCCGCAATCGGGTCGCGGCACGATCCGGAATCCGGCCGTGGACTCTGGGCGCTGACGACGGCCGCTGGGCCAAGTCCTACCAAATTCCGGGTAACGAAACTCCGGCATTGCCCCCTTCGATGGGCCGGTAACGCCAATTCACATTGAGATACTCAGTTGCGATTGGCCACAAAACCGTGCTCTTTACTCGTCAGGAAACGGACTCACGGCAGGATTTTCGTGGTGGAGGCTAGGGGACTCGAACCCCTGACCCTCTGCTTGCAAAGCAGATGCTCTCCCAACTGAGCTAAGCCCCCAGGGCCCTATTGTACCGACGGAGAGGGGCGGGGCCGGTAAAACGGCACGGTGTCGCCACGCCTCGCCTTCGCCGTCGAGACCGCCGTCGCCGCGGGTCGGGCCACGCTCCCGTACTTCCAGACCGGGGCCGGGTTCGAGGTCAAGGCGGACGCCTCGCCCGTGACCGCCGCCGACCGAGCGGCCGAGCGGGTCGTCCGCGAGCGCCTAGAAGCCGCATACCCCGGCGAGGCGATCCTGGGAGAGGAGGAGGGGACAACCGGCGAGGGGCCGACCCGCTGGGTCGTGGACCCCATCGACGGGACCAAGTCGTTCGTGGCGGGCGTGCCCCTCTACGCGACCCTGCTCAGCTTCGAAGAGGAGGGCCGACCCCTCGTCGCCTGCGCCTACTTCCCCGCCCTCGGCGAGCTTCTCGCGGCGGAACGGGGTCTCGGGGCCACCTGGAACGGCCGCCTGTGCCGGGTCTCCGCCGAGAAGCCGCTCTCGCAGGCCGTCGTCTGCCACGCCGGCCTCAAGTCCCTCGAGGCCGAAGGGAGGCTCGCCGGCCTCACCGAACTCGCCCGGCAGGTCATGGCGACCCGCACCTGGTCCGACGCCTATGGCCACGCCCTCGTCGCCACGGGCCGGGTGGACGCCATGGTCGACCCCGTCCTCGCCCCGTGGGACATCAGCGCGATGAGCCTGATCGTCGAGGAGGCGGGTGGGCTGACCACGGACTTCGGCGGACAGCCCGGCGCCTTCTCGGAGGCTCTCTCCTGCGCCCCGTGGATCCAGCCCACCCTCCTCCAGGCCTTCGCCCGAGGGTGAGGCCCCGGCACTGGGGCACAATGGCGGGGTGCGGGCAGTCGGGGTGGACTTCGGCCAGAAACGGATCGGCCTCGCGGTGGGCGACCTCGCGACCGGACTGGCCTCGCCCCGCCCGACCCAACCCGCCACCGGCACCCTCGCCCGCGACGCCGAGGCCATCGCCGCCCTCGCCAAGCGCGAGGAGGCCACGGCGGTCGTGATTGGGCTGCCCCTCGACGCCGAGGGCCAGGAGACTCCGATGTGCCGAGTCTGCCGCCTGCTGGGTTCGCGGGTCGAAGAGCTCGGGCTCCAGGTCAGTTTCGTCGACGAAACCTTGACGAGCCAGGCCGCCCACGCCGACCTCGAGCGCCAGGGCCTGACCATCGCTCAGACCAAGCGGCGCCTCGACTCGGAAGCGGCGTGCCGGATCCTCGAGAGGTTCTTCGCCGATGCCCGATAAGCGGCGGAGGCGGATCGGTCCGGGCTGCACCTGGATGGTGCTCTTGCTCCTCTTTACGGTCGGGTTCCTCGGTTACTCCCTCCTCAGACCGCAAGACCCCGGGCCGCCCCAGTACTTACGGTTCGAACAGCCGACAGCGCTCTCACCCGTCATCGACCGGCTCCGGGACGGCGGGATCGTCCGGGACGATGTCGCGCTCCGGTTGTACGCCCAGTTCACCGGACGGGGCGGGGCAGTGGCAGCCGGCACCTACCAACTCCGGCCCGGCATGACCGCGGACGAGGTCCTACGCGCACTGCGCTCACCGATCAGCCGGACGGTGCGCCTGCCGGAGGGTTGGTGGGTCGCCCGGACCGCGGAGCGGCTCCAGCGGGAGGGCGTGGCCCCCGCCGCCGACTACCGACGCCTCGCTGCGGACCCGGCCCGGTTCGCCGCGACCGTCTCGTTCGCCCTGCCGAAGGGCTCGCTCGAGGGCTACCTGTTCCCGGACAGCTACGACCTCCCGCCGCTCCTCGGGGCCGAGGCTACGGTTCGTAGGCAGCTCCGAGCCTTCGAGCGCAAGGTCGTGCCGCTCGTGCCGCCAGGCAAGGACCTGCACCGCACCGTCATCGTGGCGTCGATGGTCGAACTCGAGGCGGCGTTGGACTCCGAACGGGCCCGGATCGCCGGGGTCATCGAAAACCGCCTCCGTCGCCGCATGCGGCTCGAGATCGACGCGACGGTGCTCTACGCCCTCCAAGAGTGGAAACAGCTCGGCCCCGGCGTCGTGCGGACGGTCGAATCGCCCTACAACACCTACCTGAACCCCGGCCTTCCCCCCGGCCCGATCTGTTCGCCGGGAGTCGCGAGCGTCAAGGCCGCCCTCACCCCCGAGCAGCACGGGTACCTTTTCTACGTGGCGAGACCCGACCGCAGCCACCTCTTCGCCGCGACCTACCGCGAGCACCTGGCCAACATCCGGCGCGCCCGGGCCGAGGCCAGAGCCACGGGGGCGCGGTGAGGCACGTCCGGCCGGGCACCTTCGTCCGCAAGGACATGCCCGCCGGCTTGCGGCGGTTCAGCCCGACCGAGGCGATCGAACGGGTCGACCAGATCGACCTCGAGGCGCTCCAAGCGGCGGGCAAGACGCTGCTGCTCCTCGACGTCGACCACACCCTCCTCCCGTGGCGGAGCGAGGAGATCCCCGGAGCGGTCCGGGAGTGGGTCGAGCGGGCCAAGGCGCTCGGGTTCCGCCTATGCATCCTCAGCAACACGAACAACGTCGCCCGGCTCGAGGGCCTTTGCCGCTCGTTGGGCGTCGAGTTCGTCCGTGCCAAGAACAAGCCGAGTCGTCAGATGTTCCGGCTCGCCCTGGCGAAGTTCGGCGTCCCACCGGAGGAGGCAGTGATGATCGGCGACCAACTCTTCACCGACGTCCTTGGCGCGAACC
Source organism: Fimbriimonadaceae bacterium (assembly GCA_022843485.1). Classification (GTDB taxonomy): domain Bacteria; phylum Armatimonadota; class Fimbriimonadia; order Fimbriimonadales; family Fimbriimonadaceae; genus JALHNM01. The sequence continues at coordinate 9,379 of JALHNM010000001.1, forward strand.
GATCCGGGATCGACGCGATCTGGGTGAGGCCAATGGCGGGGCGCGAGTTCTTCGCGACGACCCTCATCAGTCGGAACCTCGAGCGGGTGATGGCCGTGCTCCTCTACCGCTACTTCGAGCACCCGGGCGAACGGGCGGTCGAGGCCGGGGAGCAAGGGCTGTACTCCCAGCGCACCGTCAACCAGTTCGGCAGGTTCGTGGCCGTCGGGGTGAGTTCATCCCTCATCGACGTCGGGCTGCTGTTCCTCCTGATGTTCGGCTATCAGGTGGACGGCCAGCCCCTCGCCGTGGCGTTAGGCTCTCACCTCGTCACGACCTACCCCGACCTGTTCGCCTTCGCTAAGGGCCGGGTGAGCGACGCCGCCATTCCGATCCTCAAGGTGCCCGTGACACTGGTCGCGATCCTCAACGGGTTCTACTGGAACCGCCGCTGGACCTTTGAAGTGAAGGACGCGGTCACCCGGTCGCGCCAGATGCGCCGTTACTTCGTGGTGGCCCTGACCGCCATGGTCGTCAACGCGGCGGTGACGACCATGTTCAACACCGTGATCCCGGGTCACCCCAAGCTCAGCCTCGGCATCGCCTCCGTGATCGCGATCGTGGTCGCGGGCGTGTACAACTTCCTTCTCCAACGCCACTGGACGTTCCGGCAGGAGTCGCAGTGACCCCCGCCCCGGACTGGGAAGAGGCCCAACCCGGGGATTTCGCCGTTATCGGCGACCCAGTGGCCCACTCGCTCTCGCCGCGGATGCACTCGGCCGCCTTTGTCACGCTCGGGTTGGACTGGGTCTACCGGGCCGTGCGGGTGGCTGCCGAGGACCTCTTGCCCGCACTCGAACACCTGGCGGCCTTGGGCTACCGGGGCCTGAACGTGACCGTGCCGCTCAAGGAACTCGCCTTCTCGGCCTCGACCGGGGGGGACGCTCGCATGGGCGCGGTGAACACGCTCCGCCTGGCGGGCCCCGCCCAAGCCCCCGAGTCCACGAACACCGACGCCCCGGGGTTCCTCGAGACGCTCCGTGACGCCGGGGTCGGGCCGTGCCGGGTCCTGATGCTCGGGGCCGGGGGCTCGGCCCGCGCGCTCGTCGTGGCGATGGCCGACGAGGGCTACCGCGTCCACGTCTGGAACCGGACCCCGGAGCGGGCGGCCGCCCTCGTCTCGGCGGCGGGGGTCGCGGCAGAGGTCGTGGCCGAGCCGGACCCGAGCGACTGCGGACTCATCGTGAACGCCACCTCCGCCGGGCTGGACGGGGCCGCCCCTCCTTGCCAGTGGGACCGAGCGCCGAGCATGGCGCTGGCCTACGACCTGCTCTACGGCCCAAGCCCGACCCCCTTCCTTCGAGCCGCCGCCGACCACGGGCTCAGGGGGGTCGACGGCAAAGCGATGCTCGTCGCCCAGGGGGCCCTGTCCCTGAGGTTTTGGCTGGACGTAGAGGCCCCGCGAGAGGCTATGATGAGGGCGATCGCATGAACGTCGTCCCCCCGACCATCGAGAATGTCCGACGGGCCGCCGAAGCGATCCGGGCGGGTGGGGTCGTCGTCATGCCGACGGAGACTGTGTACGGTCTCGCCTGCGACGCCACCCAGGACGCGGCGGTGGCGCGGGTCTTCGAGATCAAGGGCCGGCCGGACGAGAACCCCCTCATCGTCCACATCGGCGGGCTCGACCAGCTCGAGCGGGTCGCGCTACGGTGGCCCCCGATCGTCGAGGAGCTCGCCCTTCGCTTCTGGCCCGGGCCGCTCACAATGGTCCTCCCCAAGCGCCCCGAAGTCCCCTACCGCACGACCGGCGGGCTGGACACGGTGGCCGTCCGAGTACCGGACCACGACGTCGCCCTCGCCCTCATCGACGAGGCGGACCGACCCATCGCCGCCCCCAGCGCGAACCCGTTCGGCAACCTTTCGCCCACGAGCGCATGGGGCCTGGACGACGCGATCCGCACTCAGGTCGAACTCGTGCTCGACGGCGGCGACTGTGCGCTGGGGCTAGAGAGCACCGTCCTTGACCTCACCGGCGAGGACCCCCAGATACTCCGCCTCGGGAGCGTCTCGAGGGGCGACATCCAGGCCGTGATCGGCCGCCCGCTCGGGATCGTGCCCCCGCCCGCTGTCCGCAAGTCCCCGGGCATGTACCGGCGCCACTACGCGCCGAAGGCCTCGCTGCGCCTCGTCGAGCGGCTCCGGCCGGGGCAGGCCGGGCTCACGTTCGAAGGCGCCGAGGGGCCGACCCAAGTCCTCATGCCCCGCGACCCCGTCGCCTACGCCGCGAACCTCTACTCGACGCTCAAGCGGCTGGACGACCAAGGAGTAGACGAAATCGCCGTGGTCGTCCCGCCCGAAGGGCTCGCTTGGGAAGCGATCCACGACCGCCTGAAGAAGGCGAGCGCACGATGAAGCGGGCCATCGTGGTCGTCCTCGACGGCTGCGGGGCGGGCGCAGCTCCCGACCATGCCGACTACGGCGACGGACCCGGGGTCTCTACGGTCGCGAACGTCGTCGCCCGGTGCGGCCCGCTCGACGCCCCGAACCTGACCCGGACCGGCTTCCTGGCCGCCTGCGGGGTGGGCGAAGCCCCGGGCGCCCGCTACGGCCGTCTGCGGCCGTTGAGCCACGGTAAGGACTCGGTCACCGGGCACTGGGAGATGATGGGCGTCGTGCTCGACCGCCCCTTCCCGACCTACCCTGACGGCTTCCCGATCCCGCTCGTAAAGGCCTTCGAGCAGGCGATCGGTACCCAGACCCTGGGCAACTGCCCAGCGAGCGGGACCGAGATCATCGCCCGGCTCGGCGAGCTCCACATGGAGACCGGGTTCCCGATCCTCTACACGAGCGCGGACAGCGTGTTCCAACTCGCCTGCCACGAGTCGGTGGTGCCGATCGAGACGCTCTACGAGTGGTGCCGGATCGCGAGGGGCATGTGCGTGCCGCCGGACGACGTGCAGCGGGTCATCGCCCGTCCGTTCGTCGGCGAACCGGGGGCGTTCAAGCGCACGGAACGACGGAAGGACTTCCCGGTCGAGCCCCCGCCGAACCTGGTGGATCGGGTCGGGGACGTCTTCGGGGTCGGGGTCGTGCCGGAGCTGTTCGGCGGTCGGGGGTTCCGGCCGGTGCGCCGCACCCAGAGCAACGCCGCCCACGCCGAGATGCTCGACGAGGCCCTGGCCAGCGACGCCCGGTTCGTGTTCGCGAACTTCGAGGACTTCGACATGCTCTACGGCCACCGGAACGATCCCGCTGGGTTCGCCCGGTGCCTCGAGGAGTTCGACTCCTTGCTCGGGGGGCTGATCGCGCGCCTCGGGCCAGACGACCTCTTGGTGCTTACCGCCGACCATGGGAACGACCCCACGGACGCCTCGACGGACCACTCGAGGGAGTACGTCCCTCTCGCTACGGTCGGGGGCGGAACCGTGACCGTCCCACTCGGCGACCTCGACGGCCTTTCGGTCGTGGGGCGGACCGTGGCCGAGCACCTCGGCCTAGCGTGGCCCGCCTAGACCGGGAGTCAACTGACGCGAAGCCACGCCGAAGCCACCGAGGATCTCACCTCCGTGCTCGGAGCGGGTCGATCAGTCCTTGTAGCCAGGAAGCCGTCGGCCCTTGTAGTAGCCGTCGGGGCTGGCGCAGTGGAGCTTGGCGAACGGCTCGCCACGGACGTTCTTGGTCGCGGTGATCTCCGGAAGGTCGGTGGTGTAGTGCGTCCGTCGCTTCGCGGTGCGCTGGTGCGAGAACTTGCGTTTCGGGTTCGGCATTACTTCTTCTCCCGGTGCAGGGTGACCTTACGCAGGTTTGGGTTGTACTTGTTCAACTCCAGCTTCTCCTGCGTGTTCTGCTTGTTCTTGGTCGTGACCACGAAGTGCTTGCTGTCCTCCGTGCACACGAGGCGGATGATCTCCCGCTTTTCGCCCTTTTTCTTCGCCATGGCCACACCCCACCGGCCGGGTCTCGGCCAGGTTCTCGGGACGCTCAGGATAGCACGAAGGGCCCGCGACGTCAAGGACCCACCGGGATCGACCGCCCCTTAGATCGTCGGTCGATGGGAGGCGGGGCTGGAGTGACCGGTCGGGGCCTTGGGTGCCCGGTGTGGGACTCGAACCCACACGACCTTGCGGCCAACGGATTTTAAGTCCGCTGCGTCTACCGTTCCGCCAACCGGGCGGGCGTCCCCCGCGAGTATGGCAGAGGCCCGCCTTCAGGCAGTGGAACGCTCTTGGCCCTCAGAGCGATCAGCGTGGGTGACGCGGTTGCGGCCGGTCTCCTTCGACCGGTAGAGCGCGGTGTCGGCGAGACGGTAGGCGTCTTCCGGGCTAATCTGGGTCCCAACCGAGGTGACGATACCGAAGCTCGCCGTGATCGGGATCGCGCAGAGTGTGGCGTCCTGGACCGCGAGGCGGAGTCGCTCTGCCGTTTGGATCGAGGCGTCGGCGTCGGTCCGGGGCAGGACCACCGCGAACTCCTCGCCCCCGAGGCGGGCCACCCGGTCGATCGATCGGACCGAGTCCCGCAGGAGTTTGCCAAGGCCGACGAGGGCCCGGTCGCCCTCCTGGTGGCCGTAGGTGTCGTTCAAGCTCTTGAAGCGGTCGATGTCGATCATGACCAGCGAGAACGGGTCGCCGCTTTCGGCCGAGTCGTCCATTGCCGTCTGTAGGGCCGCCTCGAACGCCCGCCGGTTCATCGCCCCGGTGAGCACGTCCGTTAGGGCAAGGCGCTCTTGGTCGGCGAACTTCTGCTGGTACTCCATCACCTTGATGACCAGGTTGGGCTCGACCGCGGCGCCCTGATCGGAGGTCGGGGCCGCGTCGCCCGCCACCACGGTGCGGGGGACCAGGGCCAGGATCACGAAGGGCTGGCCTTCCGACACCGCCCCGGCCGCCGTCACGGCCGAGTAGTCGGGCGCGACTTCCTTGGGCAGCGGGCTGGTCAGGGGCTCGGAGGGCTCCGACGTCATGGCCGTCCATTCCTCGTGCCCGAAGACCGACGACGGGCTCGTCAGGAGGCCCATGAGCGGGCCCCCCGCGGCGGCCTTCGCCGCGAGGTTCAGGAAGATCAGGTCCCCGTCAGCGCTGTAGACGCCGAGGGGAACCGGGCAGGCTTCGAAGACGTCCTTCCACTCCATAAGTTCGTGAACTCTGATCCTGTGTCGGCCTCGTTTGGGCCCCTCTCCGTGCCTGGTTTCCGGCAGATATAGGGATTCTCGGCCGAAACGTCCGGATTGGTTAGCCAATCCTAGGACATCCCATCAATATAGGTGAATCTTCGTGAGGATTGACCGGACGGCATGGACAGACGCTGAGACGTCAACCATGGGGTCTCCAGGCCCTTCGAACTCAACGTTCACCCAAACGTCCGTCGATTTTCCAGCCAGTTCTTGCAGAGCAGAGGCAATGTCTACAACTCCTTCGGTTATCGGACACCCCTCGAACCTGTGGCTCGCATCACTGACGAATCGGCCCCCTGGGTCGGAGCAAAAGTCCTTGACGTGGGCCATAGTCGCGAGGGGGGCGAGGGCGGTCACGGCGTCCGTAGGATCCTCGTCCACGAGCAGGAAGTTCCCCGTGTCCGGGTTCGCACCGAGAGCGTCGTGCCCGCAACGGTCGCGAACTTCGGCGATGATCGCGGCGACCTGAGCGCTCCTCCCAGCGAGCCGCCCATGGTTCTCGAGGCCGAGCCGCACCCCCCTCTCATGGGCGTAGTCCGAGGCCCGGGCGAGCCCGTCGACGATCCAGGCTCGGCACTCGTCATAGCCGAGGCCTGGCCCGACGTCCCCCGCGAAGACCCGGACCACCCCCGCCCCGTAGAGCAGGGCTTGGTCGACCCCGAAGCGCACGCGTTGGAGCTGGGCCTCCCGCTCGGCCGGGTCGGGCTTGGCGAAGTTGTTCGATACGCTATAGACCCCGCACGCCAGCCCGGTCTCGGCCAGTGCCTCACGGATCAGGTCTAGTTCGCTGGCGGGGTCCTTCGAGAAGAAGTCGAGCAGCTCGACCCCCTCCGCCCCGATGGCGGCGGCCTCCCGGACGAAGCCCACGTGGTCGAGCCTGCCCTCATGGACGGCCCGCACGTAGGAGTACATGCTGACGCCGAGCTTCATCGTTGGGCGACGGTGCGTTCGGCCACCGGCTGCCGTCCGTCCTCGGCGGGGGCCATGAACTTGAGCACGTTCTCGGCGCCGAGGCTGATCCCGAAGATCGCGAGGGCACAGAGGAGGACGGCCAGGTTCAGCCCCGCCTGGGGTCGACCGGACTCGTTCTTCACCGCCCCTTCCTCCTGGACGAACACCGCCTGGATGATCCCCAGATAGTAGTAGGCGCTCACGACGGAGGTGACGGCGAGGACGAGGGCAAGTGGAAGGAGCCCCGCTGCGAGGGCGTCGTTGAAGATGAACATCTTCCCGAAGAACCCGACCGTGGGCGGCACCCCGATGAGGCTGGCGACGAACAGAATGAGACAGCCGGCCGCGAACGGGGCCCGGTGCCAGAGGCCGTGGAGGTCTTGGAACCGGGTGCCCTCCTTGCCGTCCCGAGCCGCGAGCGACACGACGGCGAAGGCCCCCATCGTCATAACCCCGTACCCCGTGATGAAGAAGAGCGTGCTCGCCAGGCTCACCTTCTCGGGGGCCTGGACGTGGGCGAGCACCGCGACGAGCATGTAGCCCCCGTTGGCCACGCTCGAGTACCCGAGGGTGCGCTTGACGTCCTTCTGGACGAGGGCCGCGAAGTTACCGACGACCATCGAGAGGATCGCCACCCAGAACATGATCGGGAACCAGTACGAGACGAGCGGGGCGCCCGCGGCGAGGACCCGGATCAGCGCCCCTATGGCCGCGATCTTGGAGGTCGAGGCCATGAAGGCCGTCACGTTCGTCGGCGCGCCCTGGTAGACGTCGGGGGTCCATTGGTGGAACGGGACGAGCGCCGACTTGAAGCACAGCCCGACGAGCAGCAGCCCGAACCCGAACAGGGCCATGAGCACGAAGTGGGGCTGGTCGCTGGCGACCGCGATCGAGACGGCGTCGATCCGGAGCGAGCCCGTCGGCCCGTAGAGGTAGGCGATTCCCATCAGCACGAAGGCGGTCCCGAACGCTCCAAGGAGGAAGTACTTCATCGCGCTCTCCTCCGAGCGCAGTTCCTGCCGGCACATCCCGGTGAGGCAGTAGAGGGCGATCCCAAGGACCTCGAGCCCGAGGAAGAACATGAGCAGGTTCTCTGTCGTGACCATGATCATGCCCCCCGCCGAGGCCCAGAGCGCGAGTTGGTAGAACTCGGCGAAGGCGATCCGCTTCTCGCGAAGGTAGGGCTCGCTGAACAGGAAGGCAACGAAGCAGACTGTGATGAGGAGCAATTGGAGGACGAGCCCGAGGTAGTCCCGCACGACCATCCCGCCGAAACTCGACCCGAACGGCATCGAGAACTGGGGCACCACGCTGAGCCCAGCGAGGAACAGGCCGACCAGGCTGACCGCGACGATCGTGTTGTTGTTCCGGTTGGGCCGGAACATCTCGATGAGCAGGGCCACGATGCCGGTGACCATGACGATACTGACCGGGGCGATCGCCCACCAGTCGATTGTCGGGATCGGTTGGTAGCTCATCGTGCGCTTCCCATCATGGCACGAACCTGGCCCCAGTCCCCGAACCCCGAGACCCGACACCCGATACCCGCCGCCCGACCCCCGCTACTTGCGCGACGCCTCGAGGACGTCGAGCACGGTGTGCACGAACTCGGCGTGCGACCAGGTCAAGGGACTGACGCTCAGGTGCTCTCCGGTCTCTGGGTGGAGCTGTTCGGGCAGCACCCCGGTCGGTTCGGCGCAGTGCACGGCCCACTCGAGGGCGCGCAGGGCCTCGGCGACCCCTGCGACCGGGTCGAGCCGCAACCGGGCCTGGGCGAACCAGAGCGTGCAGATCACCCACGGGTTGCCCGCCGCCCGCTCGGAACGCCGGAAGTAGTAGTCCCCCGCATACCGGGCGTAGCCCCCGACCGTCGTCTTGACCTCGAGGTCTTTGGCCAGGGCGGCGACGGTCGAGGCGAACCGCGGCGAAGACGGGTCGTAGTCCGCAACCAAGAGCCCGGCCAGGATCGCGCTGTCCGGAGTTCGGTCCGGGACCGGGACGCCGGTGTCGGTGAGCACCATGCGCACGAACCGTCCGAGCCCCTCGTCCCAAAGGTCGCGGTCGAAGGCTTCCATGACCTCCTGGCCCGCCGCCAGGTATCGACTCGCCCGGTCGCCCTCGCCGCGGTCCTCGGCGATCGCGGCGACCGCCCGGAGCGCGGCCCCCACGCAGCACACGGTGAACGCGTGCACACCCCGCCGTTCCTCCCACAGGTCCCAACTCGGGAGGGGCAAGCCGGTCCCGTCTCGGTGCTCGGCCATGAAGTCGGCCGCGGGGCGGACGGTCGAGTCCCAGTACTGCTCCCAGAGCTCACGGTCGCCCCGCCGGGCGATCGCGAGCAGCACAAGGGCGGTCTCGTCCTGCTGGAACGGCACTTCAGGGCGTCCGTGGATCACCCAGGGGTGCCACGACGCGCCCATCGACCCGTCCGAGCGGTACTTCTGCAGCCAGAACGGCTGGCCGTGGTGGAGCACCCGGTCGCAGAAGGCGAAGAACCGTTCGCCCACGTCGTGGTAGTTGATCCGGTCCAGGGTCATCGCGGTGAGGGCCCCGTCGCGCGGCCAACAGTAGCTGTAGGTGGCTCGGTTGGTGGCAAGGATATCGCTGTCGTTAGCGGCGAGGATGGCCCCGCCGGAGTCCACCTGAGTCCGGACGAGCAGCAGGCTCTGCCAGAACTGGCGTTGGATCGGCTCGGGCAGGCGCTCCAGCCCGGCCGCCCCGTCGCGCTTGAGCCAAGCATCCGAATCGGCCACCGCCCGATCGACCACCGCCTGCTCACCCTCCGCTCGCACCACGTCCAAGAGCTCGAGGGTCTCGTCGAGGCGGTGCCCCATAACCAGCGTGAACCAGGCCTCGGCCTCGCCCCCCGGGGGAAGGTCGAGGCTGACGCCGAACGTCGAGTCCACCGACCCTTGGGCGATGGGGTTGCCGCTCAACAGACCGTCCTCCGCGTCGCGCCAGGTCCCCTCCATCCCGCCGAAGTCCTTGATCCCGGTGGCGTACTGCTCGATCCCTCCGGCGGCGGTCCGGGCAGTAAGGGCGGCGAAGTGGTGCCCCCGGTAGTGGACCACAGCGTCGGCGAACCCGTTGTAGAACGCGGTGTTCCCAACGTCGCTCTGGCCGAGCATCAGGTGCTGGGTGAAGAAGAGGCGGGCCGTCCGCGCCATGCTCCGGAGCTCGCGCAGCTTCACCCGTCGGACGTAGACCGCCCGTTCGGGGTCGACGGCGTCAGTCGCCTCGAGTTCGACGCCCGCCCGCCAACTCAGCATCCGAGTGTCGCCGACGAGCGCCCGCGGGCGGTAGCGCATGTCCCGCGCCCACTCCTCGTCGTCGCACCACCCCAGGTGCCCGTCGACGAACACCCCCATGCGCATGGCATGGCCGAGCAGGTGGTTCGGGTGGCCGACGTGGGGGAAGAAGAGGTCCCGCACCGCGTAACGCCGGTCGAAGGCGATCAGCAGGCGGCCGTTGCCGAAGACCAGCGGGCGGGGCATGACGGCCTCGGTTGTACCCGGGCCCCGCCGTCACCTCGGCAGCGACGGGAACATTTGGCGGTTGACGGCTTGGACATCGACCTTCCAGCGGCCATCGACTTTGACGAGGTCGAGGCTGTAACGTTCGTCGTAGGCGTTCGGGGCAAGGGCGTCCCGGATGAAGTCGAACTGCACGTTGGCCCGGTCGGGGGCGGGCGTCGTGGACGAGCGCATCCTCCAGGCGAACCGGTAGTAGCGCGAGTACCCCATCGTCCTTTCCCAGTCCGCCTGCACCCGGGCCGCCTCGCGCGGGGGGTTGAAGTAGGACAGCTCAGTGAGGGTCTTCACGTCGCCGGTGGCAAGGGCGGTCAGGAACCGGTTCCCGACTGTCTCCGGGCTCTCGCCGCCGAGCACCACGAGACCGACGATCCCCAGGCCCACCGCGGACAGGGCGAGGACGATCCAGTTGGCACGGCCCGATCGGTGCATCGCTAGCGATTTAACCCGGACAGCGGCTCCCCGGGCCCGCCCTGCATCAGGGCCATGGTGGTTTGCGGGTCGATCAGCCATTGCGCCCCGGGCTTCACGAGCCCGTATTGGAGCACGTACACCCCCGATCCGAGTTCGTAGACCACCGTCACCCGGGCCTGTCGGCCGTCCTGCCCGGCGAGCGTCGTCCGCACTGAACGGGCCTCCTGCCGTAGGGCCTGGACCCCACGGACGAGGCCGGTCGACATCGGGCTCGACACGGGCAAGGTAAGCAGCCGCTGGACGTCCTGGGGGTCACGGGCGCCGACAGCCTCATGGAACCGGGTGACGACGCTGACCGGCCCCCGGTTCTGGGCCGTGGCGAAGACCGACAGCGTCAGGACGGCCAACAGGGCCGCAGACGCATAGGCCGAGGCACGCTGGCCGACTCCCTTCATTGTCTGGGAGTTTACTCGGGAGTGAACCGGGACAACGGCGGAACGTCAGTAAGAGAGAAGACGTACCGAAGGACAGGCCATGAGTGAGATCACCCGAAGAGAGCTCTTCCGTCAAGGGACCCTGATCGCCGTGGGGCTCAGCGCCCCAAGCTGGCTCTCGGCGATCGCCCGGGCCGACCTCGTGCGGTCCGCGGGCGGGAACCGGATCGACCCGAACACCGTGCTCGTCGTCTGTCAGTTGACGGGCGGCAACGACGGGCTCAACACCCTGGTGCCCTATACAGACCCGGCCTACGCCAAGCTCCGCCCGACCATCGCCCTCAAGGAGGACGGGCTCCACAAGATCGAGGAGTCGCTCGGGTTCCACCCATCCATGGGGGCGCTCGCCGAGCTCTACCGCAAGGGCAAGGTCGCCGTCGTCCAGGGGGTCGGGTACCCGAACTCGAACCGGTCGCACTTCAAGAGCATGGACATCTGGCACTCGGCCTCGCCGGAAGGGCGCCTAAAGCACGGGTGGATCGGCCGGCACTTCGACCTCGCCTTGCAAGGCGGTGTGCTCAGTCCGGTCGCCGGGCTCGGGCTCTCTGTCGAGAAGCCGATGGCCCTTTCGGCCGCCCAGGCCAGCGTCCCGTGCTTTGCGAGCCTAGCCGACATCCAGGCCATGGTCGGCGACGCGGACTCCGAGCGCCTGCTGCGGGAGATCCAGGGCCGCGACGCCGAGGCCGGGTCGGCGACCCGGGCCGTCCAGATGGCGAACCGCTCGGCCCTCGACGCAATGGCCGAGCTCAAGACCAGGCTCGCGACGTTCGAGACCAGCCAGAGGTACGGCGAGGATTCGTTCGGCCGCGGGTTCCAACAGGTGGCCCGCATCGTCGCCTCCTCGCCTGCGACCCGCGTCGTCTACTTCAGCACGGGCGGCTTCGACACGCACGCACGCCAAGCCGACCAGCACGCCACGCTCCTCAAGAACTTCAGCGAGGCGGTCTCCGCCTTCCAGACCGAGATGGAGGCCTGTGGCCGGGCCGACAAGGTCGTCGTCATGGTTTTCAGCGAGTTCGGCCGCCGGGCGTACGAGAACGGGAGCGTCGGCACGGACCACGGCAAGGCCAGCGTCATGTTCCTGATCGGGACGAAGGTCAAGGGCGGGCTCCACGGGCCGAAGCCGGACCTGACGAACCTCGACGACGGCGACGTGGCCCACGCCATCGACTTCCGCCAGGTCTACGCCACCGCGCTCGACCAGTGGATGGGTTCCGACTCGGCCGGCGTCCTCGGCCAACAGTTCCCCACCCTGCCCCTGCTCAAGGGCTGAACCCGCGAAGCGTCAGGGCCCCCTCCTTGGCTCAGGGAGGGGGCCCGTTTTTGTCACCGCCCGAGGAGCCCAGTGAGGAACTCGCGCCGGTCCGGGCTCGGGCGGCCGCCCACGGGGCCGCCGTCCTTGCGGCGGATCGCGACGACCGTCGGCCGGGGCAGCCCCTTCCCGTCCGGCCAGCGCGTGCTCGGCTTCTCGACGCTGCTCCCCTCGCCGGGGTGCTGGATCGCGACGAAGAACGTGGTCTCGTCCGGCGTGAACTCCGGCCCGGCGCACTCGCCGCCGACAATCCCGGCGAGGAACGGTCGGAGCTTGCCCCGCTCGGGCCCTTCGACGGGGGCGACGTAGACCCCGTCGACCCGTTTCATCGACCGCTCCTGGCCGTCCGTGGCGATCCAGATGTTGCCGGCCCGGTCGAAGCAGACGTTGTCCGGGCACGAGACCGGGCTCACCTGGGTCTTGTCGTAGCCCGCGAAGTAGGTCGACTCGTCCGCCGGGTCGCCGCACACCAAGAACATCTCCCACGAGAAGGTCGTGGCGGTGTGGTCGTCACCGGCCTCGGTGACCTCGATGATGTGGCCGTGGCGGTTCTCGGGCCGCGGGTTCATCGTGTCGGTCCCCGGGTTGTCGGCCTTGGCGCGGCTCGTGTTGTTCGTGCACACCACGTAGACCTTCTCGTTGGCCGGGTTGACCTCGATGTCCTCCGGCCGGTCCATCTTCGTGGCCCCCAGCAGGTCGGCGGCGCTGCGGGCGTCGATCACGACGTCGCCCTGCGTGGCGAACCCGTTCTCCGCGGTCAGCGGCCCTGTCCCCTGGACGAGCGGTAACCATTCCCCGGTACCGTCCTCGTTGTACCGAGCGACGTAGAGCGTGCCCTCGTCCATCAGGTCGCGGTTCGCGATCCGGTCGGTCGGGTCGAACGCCTTCGCGCTCACGAACTTGTACACGTACTCGAACTGGCTGTCGCAGCCGGAGTACATGACGACGCGCCCGTCCTTCGCGACGTAGGTCGTCGCCGCCTCGTGGCGGAACCGGCCCAGCGCCGTCCGCTTCTTGGGCGTCCACTCTGGGTCGTAGGGGTCGACCTCGACCACCCAACCGAAGTGGAAGCACTCGTTCGGTTCCTTGGCGACGTCGAAGCGGTCGTGGTGCTGCTCGAGCCCGTACTGGCTCTTGGCGGTCGAGATCCCGTACCGGCCGTGGCTCTTCGCCTTGGCCGGGTCGGTCTCGGACGCCGCGTTGGCGAACATGTCCTGGAAGTTCTCCTCCGCGCTCAGGACGGTTCCCCATGGGGTCTTCCCCGCGCTACAGTTGGAGCAGGTCCCGATGGACGTCGTGCCGTCCTCGCTCGTCGAGGTCTTCATCCAGTCGTGCCCGCGGGCAGGGCCGGTGAGCTCGAACGGGGTCGTCAACGAGTAGCGGGCGTTCTTGGAACCCTTGACGATCGACCACTGACTGTCCGCCAGCTTCACCTCCGCCACGGAGACGCCGACCGCCTCGAGCAGGGTGTCGATCTGGGCCCGAGTGAAGTCGCCAGGCTTGCCCGAGGCGAACATGATCTCCGGGTTGACGTACTCGTGGTTCACGACCAGGAGGCCGTGGTCGGACCGGTCGGTGCCGTACTCGATCGGGAAGTAGCCGACGAAGTCGCAGTTGTAGCCCACCTGGACGGCCTGCGCCTCGGCGCTCAGCCCGTCGGGGTCGAACTCGGGGGCCTCGGCGAAGAGGGGGTCGCCCCAACGGTGGAATGGTTGAACCGTGTACCCCTCCGGCACGACGACCTCGGTCCCGGGCGCGTCGCCGATCGGGGTGAACCCAAGCCCGGTGTCCACGACCGGCGGGTTCGAACGGAGAAGGCCCGGCACGGCCGCCGCGACGGTCGCGGTGACCCCCGCCTTCATGAGACCGCGCCGACTGAGGCGGCGCTCCATGACCTGCCAGAAGCTCGACCCTTGGCCCTCGCCGGAGCGGACGACCTCGTCCGGCTCGTAATGCATGCGTTCCATACCTGCCCTGATTCTAACCGGCCGTGGCAGGGGAGAGGGCTAGGTTTAACCGAACCTTAACGCCCGGTAGGACCGACCGCTCCGGGCACGCACGGGGCGGGGCGGGTAGGGTTCCGCTATGGTGAACGACCCTGCATGGCCGCGCGCCCGCGCCTGGCTCGAGGGCGAAGGCCTGGACAGCCCAGTCGGTTCGGTGAGCGTGCTCGGCGTTCCCTTGAACGCCTCGATCTCTCCAGGGAGGTGCGACCTGGCCCCCGAGGCCGTCCGCGAGGCGATGCGCCGCCTCTCGACCTACGACGTGGAGCACGGCACCGACGTCCGGAGGCTGCGTGCGGTCGATCTGGGCGACCTCGACGTCGATCGGGCTCGCCCGGAGGACGCGCTCGAGCCCGTGGTCCGTGCGATGGGGGGGGCTGTGCCCGGGTTCGAGGCGACCGTGCTACTCGGGGGGGACAACGGGGTCACGCGGCCGGGCCTGCGCGGGATGGCCGAGGCGCTCGGGCTCGAACTGGCCCAGACCGGGCTCCTCACGCTGGACGCCCACCTCGACGTCCGGCACACCGAGGACGGGCTGCATAACGGAAACCCGGTGCGCGCGCTGCTCGAAGACGGCCTGCCCGGGGCCAACGTCGTCCAGATCGGAATCGCGTCGTGGGCGAACTCGGCGGAGTATGCGACTTACGCCCGGGGCCGAGGAGTGCGGGTCGTGACCCGCCGTCAGGCCGCATCGTTCGCGGAGACCGTCCGTCGGGAGCTCGAGGCTCTGGCGGGCCGGGTCCAGGCCGTGTACGTCGATGTGGACGTCGACGTGCTCGACCGGGCCTTCGCCCCGGCCTGCCCGGGTGCCCGGCCGGGCGGGGTCATGCCCTGGGAGCTAGCGGACGCGGTCTGGGAGTGCGGGCGACACTCGTCGGTGCGGGTCATCGATATCGTCGAGGTGGATCCGAGCCGGGACGCGAACGACGTCACCACCCTCGTGGCTGGCCAGTGCCTCCTCGCCTTTTGCAGCGGCCTGACGGAGCGTCTCGCGTGAGCGCGACGCTGTTCGTCGGGATCGGGGAGCTCGCCACCCCCGTCCAGTCCGGGTCGTGGGAGGTGCGGACGGTTCGGGACGCCGGGCTGATGGTGGAGGACGGGACTGTGCGGTGGGTGGGCCCCCGGGCCGACGCCCCGGCTACGGCGGACACGGTGGACCTCGGCGGTGGGGTGGTGTTGCCGGGGTTCGTCGACGCCCACACCCACCTGGCGTTCGCCGGCCACCGGGCGGACGAACTGGCGATGCGGGCGGCCGGGATGGACTTCGCCGCGATCGCCGCCGGCGGCGGCGGGATCCGAAAGACCGTCCGCCATACAAGGGCCGCGTCTGAGCGCGAACTGCTGGAAGCTGTGAGCGGTCGGGCGCGCCGCATGCTCGCGAACGGGACGACCACCGCCGAGGTCAAGACGGGGTACGGCCTCGACCAAGAGACCGAGCAACGCCTCCTCGCCGTGTACGCCAGCCTTGCCGCCGCCTCCCCGCTCACGGTCGTCCCCACCTACCTGGCCGCACACGCTGTCCCGCCCGAGTATGACGGCAAGAGGGGGGCTTACCTCGAGGAGGTCGTCCTCCCCGGCGTCGCCCCCGCCGCCGCCCTCGGGGCCCGAGCCGTCGATATGTTCGTCGAGCAGGGCTACTTCCAGGCCGACGACGCCCGTCGCCTGGCCGAGGCCGCCCGGGCTCACGGCCTCGGGCTCCGGCTCCACGTCGACCAACTCGGGGACCATGGCGGGGCCGCCCTCGCCGCCGAGCTCGGAGCCGCGAGCGCCGACCACCTCGAGCACACCGGCCCAGAAGGGATCGCCGCCCTCGCCTCGTCCCGGACGGTCCCCGTCCTCCTTCCCGCGAGCGTCCTCGGCCTCGGGCTCCAGCGCTACCCAGACGCCCGGGCCATGATCGACCGGGGCCTCCCGGTCGTGCTCGCCACCGACTTCAACCCGGGCAGCTCCCCGACCCTCAGCGTCCCCTTCGTCATGGCCCTCGCGACCCGGACGATGCGCATGACCCCCGACGAGGCCCTCGTGGCCACCACCGTCAACGCGGCGCAGAGCCTTGGGCTCGCCGACCGGGGAACCCTTGCGCCCGGCCAGCGGGCGGACTTCACCGTCTGGGACTGCACCGACTACCGCGAAGTCGCCTGCTGGTTCGGGTTCGAGCTCTGTTCGCGCACCGTGATCGAGAGCCGGACGGTCCACCTCGCCCGGCGCGACCCCCAAGACCCCCGGCCCGGAGAGACGGCCTAGCGAGCCGAACGTCCTGCGGGAGGCTCCCAACCCTGGACGGTCAGGAGGTGGACGCGGGCGACCTCGTCGCGCTCGCGGATCCCGCTCCGGATCGGTCGTGGGCGGGTCCCCTCGTTGCGGCCCATGTGGATGTCGTTGTCGAACTGGAACTTCGCCCGAAGTTCCGCGCCCTCCGGAAAGGCCACGGGCTCAGCGAACCGGAACGCCCCCGTCCAGTAGGGCTCCCAGCGCAGCGAACCGAACAGTCGACGGCCCTCCACCTCGACACCGATGTAGGTGCAGTAGAACCGGCCTTCCGGGATGACCCCTAAGACGTGCGTCCTCGGCGGCAGTGCGCCCCTGGGCTCGATCGTGAGGGCCCCCGGGGCGGGGACCGCGAACGACTCGTCCCCTAGAGTCACCCATGTCGCCTCCTTCGCCGACCGCCCGCGCTCGAAGTAGAGCGCGAGCTCGAACCCTCCGTCCTCCTGCTTCCCTCGCGGCTGGTACAGCACGTGCACGACGAGCGCCCGCCCGTCGAGCGTCATCGCCACCCCTTCCGGCAGCGCCCACGGCAGGTACCCCGGGGCCCACGTCCCGATAAGCGTCCTCGCGTCTACCCCCAGGCTCCCACCGGTTCGATAGCCCGCCACTCCCCGCTGGGCGTTCACCAGGCCCTCCCGGGCGATCCCAAGGGTGGCGTTCCGGGCCACCAGCGGCTGGGTCACTCGGACGTCGAACCCCCGAAGCCGCTTCCCCTCGTGCTCCCCGAGCGGGAGGACGAACGCCTTCCAGTACGGTCGCCCCTCGACGTCGACCACGACGGACGCCCGGGGCCTCAAGACCGCGTCCGGCTCACCCAGCCGCCACTCCGGGCGCGCGACCGGCGAGACCGGCTCGCCCTCCCCACGGGGGCCGCCCGCCTGGAGCCACCTCTGGAGCAAGACCCCTTCCTCGTCGGTGGTGTGACCCCCGAGTTCGTTGAACGTCCCGAAGTCGCTGGTGCCTGTGATCGGCGGCATGGAACGGGTGAGCACCATACGTTGGATGAGGTCGCCGCGCTTGCGCACCTGCTCGTACGTCTCGAGCGGGAACGGGGCGCTTCCGCCCCGGGTGTGGCAGGTCACGCACTTCTGCCGGATGATCGGCTGGATGTCCCTCATGAACGTGGGGGTCTCTGTCTTCGTCGCTGGGCCCCGGTCGGATGGAGCCACCGGCCGGACGATCCCCAGGACGAGCGGGAGAAGGGCGGGGAGGGCGAGGAGGGTTCTCACGGCCTTTGTCCTAAGGTACCCCTCGAACGGGCACTCGCGATCCCGTTTCGTGCGTCATATAGGGGACATGCTGCCGACCCTCGCTCTCGTCTCGGCCCTCGCCCTCGGGCAACAGGCGACTGTCACCCTCCCGAAGACGACCGTGTTCGACCTCTCGGGCCAAGCCATGGTGCTGCCCGTCGCCGAAGCGAAGGCGACGGTGCTCATGTTCGTGGCCGTCGATTGCCCCATCTCCAACCGGTACGCCCCCGAGTACGTGCGGATCATCGACGCCTACTCGCCGAAGGGCGTGGCGTTCGTCCGGGTCTACTTGGACGACTCGATCCCGAAGGAGGACATCGTCAAGCACGGCAAGGACTTCAAGCTCTCGACCCCAGCGTTCCTCGACCCCAAGCTTTCGGTCGTGAAGCTCCTCGGGATCACGGTTACACCGGAGATGGCCGTCCTCGGGCCCAACGGGCGGATGCTCTACCGCGGCCGGCTCAACGACCTCTTCGCCGACCACGGCCGGCTCCGCGAGGGCAACGTGCGGCAGGATCTGCGGGTCGCGCTCGACGAAATCCTGGCCGGGAAGCCGGTGTCGATGCCGTTCACAACGGCCATCGGGTGCGGCATCCCCGAAGGCTAGGTCGGTGCCCGGTCGAGTGGGGCGTCGACGAGGTCTTCCCCCGGCGGCTCCCACCCGTCCGGCTCCACCCGTCCGTAGACTGCGTGGGGGGCGTCGGTGCGATAGGCCCAGCCCTGGTCGCCGTACGACCAGTGCCACCACTCACTCGCGTAGAGGGTGAGCCCGCCCTCCTGCAGGGCCTCGAAGAGGACGCGCCGGGTCTCCTGTGCCTCGGCGGAGAGGCCGGGCGCGTGCGGGCTGTAGGCCCTCGGGTCGAACTGCTCGTAAGGGCTGGAGTGGTCGAGCTCGGTGCCGTCCGCCCTCGCCAGGAGCACGTCCAAGGCTCCGCCGGTCGAGTGGGGCGGGGGCACTTTGTCGTGGATCGGGGCAGTGAACCGGTTGACGACCCGGCGCAGCTGGACGTCGCTCCACTCCGGGTGCCGGTCGCGGAAACGGTTCCAGGTCGTGCGGTACATCCGCCGCTGGATGTGATGGGGGCGCCACCCCTCGACCACGGCGAGCGCGAGTCCGGGGGGGAGGGCCTCGCCTGCCCGCCAGAGCCGCTCGGCGACCCCCTTGCGCAGGAGCGCGGCCCGGGTATAGACCAACCTCGGCCTGGCCTCGACGACACGCTCCGTCACGCCCAGATAGGGCACGAGCGGCTCGCCGTTCTCGACGATCGGGACTCGTCGCACCTCCGTGACCGGCTCGGCCGGGGAATAGCGCCAGCGCCGTCCAGGCTCAGCCTGCAACCCGCAGCCCCCTCGGCACGACCGCCCGCTCGACCGCCTCGAACGCACCTTGGATCAGCAGGGCGAGCACCGCGGCGGGCACGGCCCCCTGCATCATCACCCCGATGTTGTTGAGGGCGAGGCCGCTCACGATCGGCTGCCCCAGGCCCCCGGCCCCGATGAACGCGGCCAGAGTCGCGTTACCGACGCTGATGACGGCACTGGTCTTGATGCCAGCAACGATCGTCCGGGCCGCGAGCGGCAGCTCGACCTTGGCCAACCTCTGCCCCGCCGTCAACCCGAGCGCCGCCGCCGACTCGCGCAGGGGGGTCGGCACGCCCTGGAGCCCGGCCACCGTGTTCCGCACGATCGGCAGCAGCGAGTACAAAAAGAGGGCGGCGACCGCCGCGTTCGCCCCGAGCCCGAACGGCGGGATCAGGAACAGGAGCAGCGCGATCGCCGGGATCGTCTGAAGGACCCCGGTCACGCCGAGGATCAACTGGCCGAGGGGGCCCGGACGGGCGCAGAGCACCCCGAGCGGCACCCCCACCAGGCACCCGAGGGCGAGCGCCGCGCCCACCAAGGCCAGGTGTTGACCCGTGAGGGCGAGGGTCTGAGCGACGATGTCCGGTGCCGCGGGTGCCCCTTCGGCCGGGGCCGGCTCGGAGGTCTGGGCCCGGCGTTCGGCGAGGTACCGGCGGGCAGCGGCGGCGTAGTCCGTGGTGCGGGTCGCTTCCGCGTTGAGGGCGGTCATCCGGGCCTCGTCTAGTGTGCCCGCCACCGTCTCGAGAGCCGCGACCGCCCGCGGGTCGAGGTCCAGGCGGTAGAGGAACACCGCCCGGTAGGACGGGAAGAACCCCCGGTCGTCCTCGAGCAGCACAAGGTCGAGGTCGGCGATCTGGGCGTCGGTCGAATAGGCGTCCTTGACGTCCGCCTGCCCCGTGGTCAGGGCCTGGTAGCCGAGGGAGTGGTCGACGGCCCGGACGTTCGTCTGCGGGAGCCCGTACGCGCCGCTCACCGCGGGCCACCCATCGCGCCGCTCGCGGAACTCGGGCGTCAGGGCGACGCGCAGACCTGGGTGGGCCTTGAGGTCGCTGATCGTCTTGACCCCCAGTTCGGTCGCCCGCGCTCGGGTCATCACGAAGGCGTACGTGTTGTTGAAGCCGAGTTCACCGGTCATGCCAACCCCGAACTCACGGAGCCGGGCTCGGGTCTCGTCCGGCCCGAGGACCTCTTTCGACTTGAGGATCTCCTCGGTCACCGTCCCCGTGTACTCGGGGTACGCCTGGATCGCGCCGGTGCGGAGGGCCTCCCAAACGATGGCCGTCCCCCCCATGCCCTGCTTGTGGTCGGCGGTGAGCCCGGCCTCGGTGATGAGGGCCTTCGCGATCTCGCCGAGGACGTAGCTCTCGACGAAGCGCTTGGAGCCGACCGGCACGGTCTGGCCCGATGCGGCGAGCGCGAGCACGAGCAATCCCAGCAGGGTCAGCAGCCGGGTCATAGCGCCACCAGGCTCCGTTGGGCGGTCAGGAACGCCTCGACGAACGGCTCGGCCGGGCGTTCGCGCAGGTCGTTCAGGGTGCCCGTCTGCACGATCCGGCCCTCGCGTAGGAGGACGATGGTCTCGGCCAGGTAGGCGGCCTCGGCCATGTCGTGGGTGACAAGGAGGACGGTCTTGCCCAGTCGCGCGAAGACGTCGCGGAGGTCGGTTTGGAGCCCGGCGCGCACCATCGGGTCGAGCGCGGACAGGGGCTCGTCGAGCAGCAGGACGTCCGGGTCGAGGGCCAGCGCACGCATGAGCGCCACCCGCTGCCGCTGACCGCCGCTCAGCTCCAGGGGGTAGCGTTCGAGCAAGGCCGGCTCGAGCCGGACGAGCTCGGCCAACTCCTCAACCCGGCGGGCAGTGGCCGCCCCGTCCCGGCCCAAGACGTCGGCCATCAGGGTCACGTTCTGCCGGGCCGTCAGGTGTGGGAAGAGGCCGCCTTCCTGGATCACGTAGCCGGTCTTGAGCCGGAGACCGGGGACGGTGTCGGACGTCACGGCCGTGCCCCCGACCTCGACCCGCCCCGCGCTCGGCCAGACGAGGCCGACGACCGCGCGCAGGAGGGTCGACTTCCCGCAGCCGCTCGGCCCGATCAGGGCGGTCGTGCGGCCCGCCTGGACGGCGAGGTCGACCCCAGCAACGGCCGTCACCGAGCCGAACCGCACCTCGACGCCCCGGAACGCCACCATCCGTCCGACCATACCCTCCCCCTCGCACCCCGCGGCCCCAGCGTGGAGGCCGCCCCTCGCCCCCGCGGTACCCTTGTCGCATGACCGTCCTCCTCGCCGCCCTCGTCCTTGCCCCTTGGTCGGAACCGGCGAAGGCGTTCACGATCGACGACCCCCGGATCGACGAACTCTCGGGGCTGGCGGCGAGCCCGCGGCGGGAGGGCGTCTTCTACGGCCACAACGATAGCGGCGACTCCCCGCGGTTCTTCCGGTTCGACGAACAGGGGGCGGTGACGGGCGTGTTCGAGCTCAAGGGCGCCGCGGCGGTCGATTGGGAGGACATGGCCTCGGCCCAGGTCGGGGGCCGCAGCTACCTCTACCTAGGGGACGTCGGGGACAACGCCCGCAAGCGGCCGAGCGTCACCGTGTACCGCGTACCCGAGCCGACCGGCGCCGGGCGTGCGCTGAGCGGGTTCGAGACCTACACCCTGACCTACCCCGACCACCCGCGCGACTGCGAGGCCCTCTTCGTCCACGCCCAGTCCGGCGACCTCTACCTCGTCAGCAAGGCCCGCGAGGGGAAGACCTTCGTGTACCGCCTCCCCTCCCCGCGCGCGAGCGGCGCCTACCGGCTCGAACTCCTGGGCGAGATCGAGATCGACACGAAGGGCATGGGCGGCAAGCTCGTGACCGCCGCGGACGTCTCGCCGGACGGCAACCGTGTCCTCCTCCGAACCTACTCGGGGGCCGTCGAGTACACCGTCAAGGGGGCGTTCAAGGACTGGTGGGCCCGGCCGGGCCAAGCTGTCCCGATGCCGCCGATGGTCCAGGCCGAGGCCGTCTGCTACGACGGGGACGGCGACCAGGTCTACACCGCCAGCGAGGGCAGCCCGACCCCCGTCTGGGCCACGAAACGAACCGCGACAGGGGGTTGACTTCTCGCGGACACCGGGTTTGAACCTAACGCCCGGCCTCGTGCCGGTGCCAATACCGGTGGAAAAGTGCGTAAATGGGGGCCTTGTGCCCGGGTCGCCCGCCGTGTTTTGAGGGCGTACCGCAACTTCCTTGCCGACTGTGCCCTGGTAAAGTCCCCTCCGCGACAACGTTCGCCACAGAGACGCGAGAAGTTCTCACATGCGCACACTCGTGACGACGGTGACGTCCCTGGCCCTGGTGCTGACCGCAGCGCCGGTATTCGCGGGCCCAGTGACGAGCCTAGGCAACCTAAAGTTTTCCACGCGCGACGAGGTCAAGACGACCCCGGTCGCCGTGCGGTACGTGTTCAACCGCGACCTGCGCCCCGGCCAGACCAAGAAGGTCACCGACGGGGCGCCCGGCCGCACCGTCCTTCGCCACACCGCCCTCCGGCAAGGCGAGACCGTCCTGCACCGCGGGACGACGACCGTCTCCGAGACCCCCATGCGCCCCGCTGTCTTCCAGATGGGCCGCGCTGGCTTCCCGACGAGCCGCGGGTCCTACACCCGTGCCCGCGTGGTCACCATGGAGTCCACCGCCTACCTGCCGAACCCGGGCAACCCGCGCGGCCGACCCGGCCGCACGGCCAGCGGCCGCATCGCCGGCTTCGGCATCGTCGCCGTCGATCCCCGTGTGATCCCGCTCGGCACCAAGCTCTTCGTCGAAGGCTACGGGTTCGCCCTTGCCGCGGACACGGGCGGGGTGATCAAGGGCAACATAATCGACGTGTGCCTCCCGACGATGACACAGGTGCGGAACTGGGGGCGGCGGCACGTCCGGGTCCACATCTTCAACGAGCGGATCAACCCACGGCCGTAGAGTCCCTCTCGGCCCGGTTGGCCCGCCACGGGCTCCGGCCCGATAAACGGCTGGGCCAGCACTTCCTCGTCTCCCCCTCGGCGGTGGGGAAGATCGTTGGCCGGGTCGCTGGGTGCGCCGGGGTGCTCGAGATCGGGCCTGGCCCCGGCGTGCTCACCGGCCCGCTGAGCGAGCACGCCAGGGTGACGGCGGTCGAAGTGGACCGGACTGTGTTGCCGGTCCTGGCCGAGGTCGCACCCCAGGCCAGGATCGTCCTTGGCGACGCGCTCACTACCGACCTCGGCGCGTTGCTGGACGAGCTCCCCGAGCCGAGGGCGGTCGTTTCGAATATGCCCTACAACATCACCGGGCCCCTCCTCGAGGCGGTGGCCGCGCAAGCGGGGCGCTTCGAACTCGCCGTCCTCATGATGCAGCGGGAGGTGGGAGAAAAGCTCCTCGCCGTGCCCGGGGACTCGGGGCGGGGAGCCGTCTCCGTCCTCCTCCAGGCTCAGTTCGCGATCCAGCGGGTGGTACTCGTGCCGCCCGGGGCGTTCCTGCCGCCGCCTAAAGTCGAGAGCCTCGTGCTCGAGCTACGCCCGGCCACGCGCCTGGCGCCTGGGGAGCTACGCCGGCTCCGGACGGTCGTGAGGGCCGGGTTCGCCCAACCCCGCAAGACGCTCGGCAACACGCTCGGGGCCGTCTTCGGGCGCGACTCCGCCCACAGTGCCCTGGCCGCGGCCCGGCTCGAGCCGAACGCCCGCGCCCACCAACTCACCGAGGCCCACTGGCGAACCCTCGCCGAACGGCTCACCGAGGGGGCGTGAACCGGTGACCGGGCTCAAGGCAGACCTCCTCGCCCGTGCCCGCGCGGAGGGCTTCGACCCGGTCGGAGTCTGCGACGCCCGGCCCCCTGAGTCGTTCGATGCCTACCGAGAGTGGGTCGCCAAGGGCCACCACGGCACGATGGCCTACCTCGCCGACTCGGTCCCGCTGCGTGCCGACCCGGCCTCGCTCCTGCCCGGCGTGCGGTCCATCCTCGCGGTCGGGCTCAACTACCACCAGCCGAACCCCGCAGAGACCGGCCAGCCTCGCGTAGCCCAGTACGCGCTCGGCCGCGACTACCACAAAGTCGTGCGGGGCAAGCTGCGGCGCTTGGGGAGGTGGCTGGACGAGGCGGCCCCGGGCGAACGCTGGCGGGCGTGCGTCGATTCGGCGCCCGTGCTCGAACGCGAGTACGCCCAACGCGCCGGCCTCGGGTGGTTCGGCAAGAACACGATGCTCATCGACAGCCACCGGGGGAGCTGGTTCGTGATCGGGCTCCTGCTGACCACCGTCGCCCTCGAACCCGACCCTCCCGCTGTCGGGGGCTGCGGTCGGTGCCGCCTGTGTGTGGACGCCTGCCCCACCGGCTGCATCGTCTTCGAGGACGGTCGCTGGCAGATCGACGCCCGCCGGTGCGTGAGCTACCTCACCATCGAGCACGAAGGGCCGTTCGAGCCCGGGTCGGAGGCCGGGCTCGGTGGCTGGACGTTCGGGTGCGACGTCTGCCAGGAGGTGTGCCCGTTCAACCAGCCGCGCCCCCACCAGCCCCTGCGTGCGGCCGTCACCACGGAGCCAGGGTTCCTCGAGCGGCGGGAGTGGCCGACCCTCGAACGGCTGCGGGTGGTCGGCCACGAGGAGTGGGACGCGCTCACCCGCGGCTCCCCCGTCCGCCGCGCCGGCCTCGACGGCCTCCGCCGCAACGCCCAGGCCAACCTCCCCTAGCCCCCATCCGGCCCGCGCACTAAGCCCCGCCCCCCAACCCCACGAACTCCGGTAACCTGACTGGGTGGAGGACGGCACTCTCGCTCCCGAACGAGTCCACGAGGCCCTGCCGAGTCTGAGGGCGGTGCTCGCTGGGGCACGGGGTGTCCGGTTAGGAACGCACCTCAACCCCGACGGCGACGCGATCGGGAGCGCGCTCGGACTCTCCCTCTGGCTCGACCGGCTCGGCGTCCCCCACGAGGTGCTCTGTCACAACGAGCCACCCGGCTACCTGCGGTTCCTCCCCGGCTCCGACCGCGTCCTCGCCGAGCCCACCCGACCGGCCGACGTCGGGATCGTGCTGGACCTCGAGGCCCTCGAACGGCTCGGTTCGTGCCGCCCGTACTTCGAAGGCCTGACCCGCCTAGTCGTCATCGACCACCACATCCCCCACGAAGCCCCCGGCGACCTGCGCATCGTGAGCACGGCCGCCCCGGCCACCTGCTCGATCCTCGTCGACCTCCTGGACGGCTCCGACCCCGGCATCGACGCCGACGTCGCCACGTGCCTCCTCACCGGCATCGTCACCGACACGGGGAGCTTCCGGTTCAGCAACACGACCGCCCGGTGCCTCCACCAGGCCGCCCGGCTCGTCGAACTCGGTGCGAGCGCGGCGCAGGTCGCCAGCGAGTGCTACCTCAACCGCGACGAGGCGGCCGTGCGGCTGCTCGGAGAGGCCCTCCACCGCGTCCGCACGGACATGGACGGCCGTCTCGCCTGGGTCGCCCTGCCCGCCGAGCTGTTCGACCGCCTCGGGGCGAAGGAGGAGCACACCGAGGGCATCGTCAACGAGGTCCTGAGCGTGCGCACCGTCCAGATCGCCGCCGTGCTCCGGCCGGGCAAGAACGGCAAGGTCAAAGGGAGCCTGCGGAGCAAGGGCGACCTCGACGTCGCCGCCGTAGCCCGGGAAATCGGCGGGGGTGGCCACAAAAACGCCGCCGGGGTGACCTACACCGGCACTCTCGAAGAGGCCGAAACGGTCATCATGGAGGGACTCAGGCGATGCTTGGCGTCCTCCTCGTCGATAAACCCGCCGGCGTGACGTCGCACGACGTAGTCCAGTCGGTGCGGCGACGGCTGGGCACACGACGGGTCGGCCACGCGGGCACGCTCGACCCCGTCGCCACTGGCCTGCTCGTGGTCGCCGTCGGGCCCGCCACCCGCTTCCTCCAGTACCTCCCCCTCGAGCCCAAGGTGTACGAGTGCACCTTCCGCTTCGGCGAGACCACCAAGACCTACGACTCGGAGGGCGACGTCGACGAGCGCAGGCCGGTCCCGCCCGACCTCGTCGCCAAGATCGCCGAGGCCCTGCCCCGCTTCACCGGCCCCATCGAGCAGCTCCCGCCCCTCTTCAGCGCCGTCAAGAAGGAGGGCAAGCCGCTCTACGCCTACGCCCGCCAAGGCGAGGAGGTCGAGCGCGAACCCCGCCGTGTGTTCGTCGAGCGGTTCGAGACCCTTGTCGTCGATACCCCCGAGGCCGAGTTCCGGGTCGTCTGCAGCGGCGGCACTTACGTACGCTCCCTCGCCCACGACCTCGGCGAGGCCGTCGGGTGCGGGGCCCACGTGGTCGAGCTCGAACGCACCCACGTCGGCCGGTTCGCCCTTGAGGACGCCGTGCGGCCGGACGACGTCACCGCCGACCGGCTCATCCCTTTGCGCGAGGCGCTCCCCCCGATGCCCCTCATCCGCCTCAACCCGGGGCAGATGGACCGCGTCCGCACGGGCCAGTTCGTGAAGGTGCCCGTCGCCCCCCCGGAGGACTACGTCGCCCTCACCGACCCGGACGGGGCCGTCGTCTCCGTCGCCCGGGTCGACGGCCAGCTCCTCCACCCCGAGTGCGTGCTCCCGGCCGAGGCGCTCCATGGCGTTGTTTGAGACCCCCGAGACCCCCCGTCAAGCCCGAGGCCAGTGGGTCTGGGTCATCGCTTGGCTAGCGGTCACCGTGATCGGGGCCTTCGTGCTGCGGCCCGACCCCGCGGGCCACGGCACCCACCAGCAGCTCGGCCTCCCGCCCTGCCCGTCGATCTTGCTGTTCCAGCGCCCCTGCCCCGGGTGCGGGCTCACCACGAGTTGGACGGCCCTGCTGGACGGCGACCTGCCCACCGCCTTCCGCGCCCACCCCCTCGGCCCCCCGCTCTACGCCCTGTTCACCCTGGCCGCCCTCGCCTGCTTCGTCGGAGCGGTGCGCGGGCTGCGGTTCCGGGCCGAGAGCCGCCCCGTCAACACCGTGCTCGTCGCGACCGTCGTCCTCCTCGCCGGCTTCGGCGCCGTCCGCTTCGCGACGGTCACCGTGCCCCTCGAAGACTCCCTCCCCCGCTGGCTCACCGGTCGCCAGCCGTGACCGAGCCTAGGCTCGCGCCCACGCTCGCGTCTTGATGCGACCTTGAGGCCCCCCGGTCCGGCCTTGAGGCCGAGTTGACCTGCCCCTGACGGAGACTCCCTGGCATGGTCTGTCCATGCCGCGGGAGGCGTCCGTGAACGTGCTCCACGTGATCGCCGGGGTCGTCGCCCTGGGGCTGTTCGTCTACCTCCTCGTCGCCCTGCTCGCCCCTGAGAGGTTCTCGGCGTGACGTCGGGCTGGGCGTTCATCGCGCTCTACGTCGCCGTCCTGATCGGCGCGGCGATCCCTCTCGGGAGGTTCATCGCCCGGGTCCTGGAAGGCGAGCGCACCGTCTTGCACCCTGTCCTCGGGTGGCTCGAGCGCGCCCTGTACCGGGTTTCAGGGGTCGACCCCGAAGCGCCGATGGGGTGGGCGGCTTACGCCAAGACCCTCCTGGCCCTGGGCGTGGTGAGCGTCGCCATCGTGTTCGCCGTGCTCCTGCTCCAGGGTTCGCTCCCTCTGAACCCGGACCAACTGCCTGGCGTCGAGTGGACGAGCGCGCTCAACACAGCCGTCAGCTTCGTCACGAACACGAACTGGCAGGGCTACGCCGGCGAGACCACGATGAGCCACTTCTCGCAGATGGTGGCCCTCGGGGTCCAGAACTTCGTGAGCGCGGCCGTGGGCATCGCGGTGATGGCGGCGCTCGCCCGCGGCCTCCGTCAGCGGCAGGCCGACGACCTGGGGAACGCCTGGGCCGACATCGTGCGCGGCACGGTCTACGTGCTGCTGCCCCTGTCCCTCGTGCTCGCCGTCGCCCTCGTGGCGAACGGCGTGCCCCAAACGTTCTCCCCCACCGTCGAAGCCCGCCTGCTGCAGCCGACCCAAGACGCGGACGGGGCGGAGGTCACGGCCCAGCGCATCCCCCTCGGGCCGGTCGCGTCCCAGGTGGCGATCAAACAGCTCGGCACGAACGGCGGCGGCTTCTACAACACGAACTCGGCCCACCCCCTCGAGAACCCGAACGGGGTCTCGAACGCCCTCCAGTGCCTGGCCATTCTCCTGATCCCGGCCGCCCTTTGCGTCACGTTCGGCGAGCTCGTCCGCGACCGCAGGCAGGGTGGGGCCCTCCTCACCGCGATGGCGCTCCTGTTCGTGCTGTTCCTGGTGCCGACCGTGGTCTCGGAACAGGCCGGGAGCCCCGCCCTCGCCGCGGCCGGGTTGACCGGACAGGGCAACTGGGAGGGCAAAGAGGCGCGGTTCGGGATCGAGGCCTCCGCCCTCTGGGCCACGGCCACCACCGCGGCCAGCAACGGCTCCGTGAACGCCATGCACGACTCGCTCACCCCGCTCGGTGGGTTCTTCCCCCTCGTGCTCATGCAGCTCGGGGAGGTGGTCTTCGGGGGCGTGGGGTCGGGGCTGTACGGGATGATCGTCTTCGCCGTGGTCGCGGTGTTCGTGGCCGGGCTCATGGTCGGCCGCACCCCGGAGTACCTCGGCAAGAAGGTCGAGGCGTTCGACATGAAGATGGCGTCGATCGCCGTGCTCGTTCCGAGCGCCCTCGCCCTCGTCGGCCTTGCCGTCGCGATCTTCGCGGGCCAGGCCCGGCCGAGCATGAGCAACCCCGGCGCCCACGGGTTCAGCCAGCTCCTCTACAACTACTCGAGCATGGCTGCGAACAACGGTTCGGCCTTCGCCGGCTTCTCCGCGAACGTGCCGTTCCACAACCTGTCCGGCGCTGTGATCATGGGGATCGCCCGGTACGGGGTGATCGTCGCGATCCTCGCCTTGGCCGGTTCGCTCGCATGCAAGAAGGTGACGCCGCCGGGCGCGGGCACATTGCCGACCCACACCCCGCTGTTCGTCGGCCTCCTGTGCGCCGTGGTCCTCACGATCGGCGCCCTCACCTTCGTCCCTGCCCTCGCGCTCGGGCCGCTGGCCGAGCACTTCCAGCCCGTCGCCGCGGAGGTGGCCCGGTGAGCGGTCGCACCCCGGGCGGGGCCACGTTCGACGGCGCCCTGGTCGGCCGGGCCGTCGTCGACTCCCTCAAGAAGCTCGACCCCCGCTGCCAGATCCTGAACCCGGTCATGTTCGTCGTCTGGGTCTGCGCCGTCTTCGCGACCGTCCTCGCTGGCCTCGGGTTCGCCGGACAAGGCGAAGGCCAACCCGTCTTCGCGGCGTGGGTCGCCCTCTGGCTCTGGTTCACGCTGGTCTTCGCGAACTTCGCCGAGGCCATGGCGGAGGGACGGGGCCGCGCCCAAGCCGACTCCCTCCGCAAGTCCAAGCAGGACGTCCCCGCGGCCAAGGTCGCTTGGGACGAGTCGACCGGCCTCCCGGACGGGGTCCGCCAAGCCCTTCGGGCCGGGGCGGAAACGTTCGACCATAGCCCGGTCCGATCGTCCGGGCTGCGCCGGGGCGACGTGGTCGTCGTCCGGGCGGGTCACGTCATCCCCGGGGACGGCGAGATCGTCGAGGGCGTGGCGACGGTGGACGAGTCCGCCGTCACCGGCGAGTCGGCGCCCGTCGTCCGTGAGGCGGGGGGCGACCGGAGCGCCGTCACCGGCGGCACCCGGGTCCTGAGCGACTGGATCGTCGTCAAGGTCAGCGCCGAGCCGGGCGAGAGCTTCCTCGACCGGATGATCGCGATGGTCGAGGGCTCGAAGCGCCAGAAGACGCCGAACGAGATCGCCCTGAACATCCTGCTCGCCGCCCTGACGCTCGTGTTCTTGCTCGCCTGCGCCACCCTCCTCCCGATCAGCCTCGACGCGGTCCAAGCGGCCGGGCGGGGCGAGCCGGTCACCGTGACCGTGCTCATCGCCCTCCTCGTCTGCCTGATCCCGACGACCATCGGGGGCCTCCTCAGCGCGATCGGGATCGCGGGCATGGACCGCCTGCACCAGAAGAACGTGATCGCGACCTCCGGGCGGGCCGTCGAGGCGGCGGGGGACGTGGACGTCCTGCTCCTAGATAAGACGGGGACCATCACGCTGGGCAACCGTCAGGCCGTGGCGTTCCTGCCCGCCCCGGGGGTCTCTGAAGCCGAGCTGGCCGACGCTGCCCAGCTGAGTTCCCTGGCGGACGAGACCCCCGAGGGCCGGAGCATCGTGGTGCTCGCCAAGGACCGCCACGCCCTGCGCGAGCGGGACGTCCACGCCCTCGGCGGCCACTTCGTGCCGTTCACCGCCCAGACGCGGATGAGCGGAGTCGACCTCGACGGCCGCCAGGTTCGGAAGGGCGCCCAGGACGCGGTCCGGGCCTTCGTGGAGTCCAACGGGGGCCAGGTCCCCGAAGCCGTCGCCGCTCAGGTCGCCGACGTCGCGAAAGGCGGGGGCACCCCGCTCCTGGTCGCTGAAGGCAGCCGGACGCTCGGCGTCGTCCACCTCAAGGACGTCGTCAAGGGCGGGATCAAGGAACGGTTCGCAGACCTGCGTACCATGGGCATCCGCACCGTGATGATCACGGGCGACAACCCCCTCACCGCCGCCGCCATCGCCGCCGAGGCCGGGGTCGACGACTTCCTGGCCGAGGCCACCCCGGAGGCCAAGCTCAAGCTCATCCGGTCGTACCAAGAGGGCGGTCGGCTCGTCGCCATGACCGGCGACGGCACGAACGACGCCCCCGCCCTGGCCCAAGCCGACGTCGCGGTGGCCATGAACACCGGCACCCAGGCGGCCAAGGAGGCGGGCAACATGGTCGACCTCGACAGCAACCCGACCAAGCTCATCGAGATCGTGGAGACCGGGAAGCAGATGCTCATGACCCGCGGGGCCCTCACGACCTTCAGCATCGCGAACGACGTGGCCAAGTACTTCGCGATCCTGCCCGCGGCGTTCGCGCCCGTCTACCCGCAGCTCGCCGCCCTGAACGTGATGGGGCTCAAGAGCCCCGAGACCGCGATCCTCAGTGCGGTCGTGTTCAACGCCCTCGTCATCGTCGCCCTCGTGCCCCTCGCTTTGCGGGGGGTGCCGTACCGGCCGGTCGGCGCCGACGCCCTCCTGACCCGCAACCTGCTGCTCTACGGGCTCGGCGGCCTCGTCGTCCCGTTCGTCGGCATCAAGCTCATCGACCTCGTCATCGGCCTCTTCTGGAAATGAACACCCTCCTCCAATCACTCCGCGCAACGCTCGCCCTCACCGTGGTCTGCGGCGTCCTCTACCCGCTCACCGTCATGGGTGTGGCCCAAGTCGCCTTCCCCCGCCAAGCGGCCGGGAGCCTGATCGTCACCGACGGGCAGGCCATGGGGTCCGAGCTGGTCGGGCAACCGTTCTCCGACCCGCGCTACCTTTGGGGCCGTCCCTCGGGCACGTCGCCCTCGCCCTATAACGCCGCAGCGTCTTCGGGGCGGAACCTCGGCCCGACGAACCCTGCGCTCACCGAGGCCCTCGCCGCCCAGGCCACCGCACTGCGCGAAGCGGCCGCCGACCCCGCCCTCCCGATCCCGGCCCTCCTCGTGACCGCGTCCGGGAGCGGGCTGGACCCCCACGTCAGCCCCGAAGCCGCCGCCGTACAGGTCCCCCGCATCGCGGCGGCCCGTGGGCTCGACGAAGGGCAGGTCCGCGAGGCGGTCGCACGGGCCACGACCCCGCCCGCCCTCGGCCTCCTCGGCGAACCGGTCGTGAACGTCCTGCAGGTCAACCTCGCCCTCGACGCCACGGGAGCGGGTCGGTGACCGGCCTCGAAGCCCTCGCAATGGCGGGCGCCGTCGTGGCGGCCGCCCTCGGACAAGGCCAGGATAAGGGCTCGGCGTGGACCCTGACCCAGGCCGTGTCGGTGGACACCTACCTCACCCAAGCCTCTGACCGGCCTCCCGTGGGCGGGTCGGTGCCGGTGCGGCAGTTCGATACCCGTGACCGGTCCCCGCGGCTCGCCGCCCTCCGGCTCGACGTCTCGGCGACGAGCCCGTGCGGTCGGTTCGGCGTCTCACTGAGCCCCTGGGTGGGCGACAACGCCGACCTCCTCGCCGACCTCGACCCCGACCGCCCTGCCCTCCTCCGCTCCCTGGCCGAGGGCACCCTCGCCTTCCGCGACCCCAAGGCCGGGTTCAGCCTCGAGGTCGGGAAGTTCGCCTCCTGGATCGGCTCCGAGTCCCTCGACAACTCCGGCAACGACCTGCTCACCCGGGGCCTGCTCTATACGGTGGCCCAGCCCGTCTGGCACACGGGAGCCGGGGCCTCGGTAGCGCTGTCCCCCCGCCTCGGCGCTACCGCCTTCGCCGTCACGGGGTGGAACCAGACCTCCACGACCGGCGACCGGCTCGGCTTCGGGGCCCAGGTGCGGTACGACCTCGGGCAGGGCCGGACGCTCGCCGTTGGGTCGATCCATAGCGAGGAGGGGGGCGACGCCGCCAACCGCCTCGGCAGCTTCGGCGGGGCCGGGTTCGCGAACGCGGGCCGGGCGCAGATCGACCTCGTCGACCTCATCTACGTCCAGCCGCTCGGCCCGGCCACCCGGCTCACGGTCAACGGCGACTACGGGAGCGGCCACGGCACCGCCGGGTCGGGGACGTGGGGCGGGCTCTCGCTCACCGCCCGCCACGAGCTCACGCCCCGCCTTGCCCTCGCGGTCCGGGCGGAGCGGGTGTTCGACCACGGCGGGCTGCGGCTGGGGCAATCGGCCGACGTCTCGTCAGTCACGCTCGGGGCCTCGTACCGGCTGGACCCGCGGGTCGCCCTGCGCCTGGACCTGCGCCGTGACTGGGCCGACCGCGACCTCTTCACGCTTCGCGAGCGGACGGCGAGCACGGTCTCCACCGCGACCCTCGGGCTCACCGCCCGCTTCTAGACCCGAGAGGCTAAGATCGAGGCAGGATGGACGGCCGACCGGACCCCGACGCCTTGCTGGCCGCGATGCCCAGGGCCGAGCGCGGCCCCGGCCGGGGGCGGCTCAAGGTCTACCTCGGCATGGCGGCAGGGGTAGGCAAGACCTACGCGATGCTCAGCGACGCCCAGGACGCACGCGCACGCGGCCAGGACGTCGTGGTCGGCTACCTCGAGCCCCACGGCCGGGCGGAGACGAGCGACAAGGCCATCGGCCTCGAAGCCCTCCCCACCCGCCAGGTCGACCACAAGGGCGCCGGGCTGCTCGAGTTCGACCTCGACGCCGCCCTCGCCCGCCGCCCCGGGGTGCTTCTTGTGGACGAGCTCGCCCACACGAACGCCCCCGGCTCGCGCCACGCCAAGCGGTGGCAGGACGTCCTCGAGCTCCTCGACGCCGGGATCGACGTCGCGACCACCGTCAACGTCCAGCACCTCGAGAGCCTCAACGACGTCGTCGCCCAGATCACGGGCGTGGTCGTCACCGAGACCGTGCCCGACCACCTGCTTAGCGACGCCGAGGAGATCGAGCTGATCGACCTCCCCCCCGAGGAGCTGCACCAGCGCCTTCGGGACGGCAAGGTCTACGCCGCCGAGAAGGTCGACCAAGCCCTCCAGAGCTTCTTCCGCCAGCGCAACCTCGTCGCCTTGCGCGAACTGGCCCTCCGCCAAGCCGCGGACCGGGTGGACCAGGACGTCCGGCGCGAACGCGCAGCGGAGGGAGCGACCGAACCCTGGGCGAGCGGCGACCGGGTGCTGGCCTGCCTGGCCCCGAACCGCCTCGGGGCCAGGGTCGTTCGGGCCGCCAAACGTCTCGGCGACGCCCTCCACGCCCCCGTCGTTGCCTGCACGGTGGCGAGCCCCCGCCAGTCCGGCGTCCGGCCCCTCGACCGGGCATCGGTCGACGAAGCCCTCCGCCTTGCGGAGTCCCTCGGCATGGAGACGGCCACGCTGGCCGGGGACGACATCGTGGGTGAGATCCTGAGCCTGGCCCGGTCGCGCAACGTGACCACGATCGTGGTCGGCAAACCGATCCGGCCCCGCTGGCGCGAGCTGCTCGTCGGCAGCGTCGTCGATACCCTCGTGCGCCGGAGCGGGGACATCGACGTCCACGTGATCACCTCCCCCGAGCGGGCCGCCGCCCCGGTCCAACCTGCCCCCGAGTCGGGGCGGTTGGGCTGGGCCGGGGTGGTCGAAGCCGGGATCGCCGTGGGCCTCGCGACCGGTCTGTGCGTCCTCCTCGACGGTGCGGTGAGCCCGGTGAACCTGGTGATGGTCTACCTGCTCGCGACGACGGTGGTCGCCGTCCGGAACGGCCGCCCCGCCGCGTTCTTGGCGTGCCTGCTCTCGGTGGGGACGTTCAACTGGGCGTTCGTCCCCCCTCGCGGGAGCTTCGCCGTGGCGGACGTGCAGTACGTCCTCACCTTCGGCGTCATGCTCGCGGTCGGCCTCATCCTGAGCACCCTCGCCTCCCGGGTCCGTCAGCAGTCGCTGGACGCCACGGAGCGGGAACGGACGACGGCCGCGCTCTACGACCTCGGGCGCCGTCTGGCCAGCTCGCGGAGCCGGGTCGAGGTCTGCCAGGCGGGGGCGGCCAAAGTGCGCGAGGTGCTCGGGGCCGACGCAGCCGTCTGGTTCACGAGCCGCACGACGGGCGCCCTCTACCTCGCCGCCCCGTCGGCGATCGGACTCGAGGACGACCCCCAGGAGCTCGCGGTGGCGCAATGGGCGCACGTCCACGCCAAGACGGCGGGCCATGGCACCGACACCCTGCCCGGCGCGACGGGGCGCTACCAGCCGCTCCAAAGCCCGTCTGGGGTCGTGGGCGTGCTCGGCGTCGCCGCCACGGACGGCGAGCGCTGGACCCCCCGCCGGGTCCACGTCCTCGAGACCGTGGCGAACGTCGTCGCCCTCGCCGTCGAACGCACGAACCTCGCCAAGTCCAGCCACGAGGCGAGCCTGGAACTCGAGCGGGAACGGCTGCGCGGGACCCTGTTGAGCTCGGTGAGCCATGACCTTCGCACCCCTCTGAGCGTGATCGCGGGGGCGGCCGCGACCCTCAGCGAGAGCGCCCGGCTGACGGACCCCCGCGACCGGGCCCTCGCCACATCGATCGCCGAGGAGGCCGACCGCCTCGGCCGACAGGTGCGCGACCTCCTGGACATGACCCGAGTCCAGAGCGGCAGCGTCGAGCTCGACCGGCGGTGGCAGTCGGTCCACGAACTCGTCGCCACCGCCCTCTCCCGCACCGAGTCCCTTCTCGGTCGTCACCACGTCTCGCTCGACCTCCCCCCCGATCTGCCGCTGCTGCGCCTCGACGCCCCCCTCGTCGAGCAGGTCCTCGTGAACGTCCTCGAGAACGCCGCCCGCCACACGCCGCCCGGCACCCACGTCTGGGTGAGCGCCGAACTCGAGTCGCCCCGGCTCCACCTGCGACTCGCCAACGACGGCCCCGACCTCGACCCCGGAGAGACCGAACGCGTGTTCGAGCCCTTCTACCGGAAAGGGGGGGAGGGGGGCCGGGGGTTCGGGCTTGGCCTGGCGATCGTCCGGGCCGTCGTCGAGGCCCATGGCGGGACGGTGCGGGCGGGTGGCCGGCCGGGAGGGGGGGTCGTGTTCGAGCTCTCCTGGCCGCTCGAGAAGGATCAACCGGAGGTCCCCGTTGGCTGACCCCGTCCGCCTCCTCGTGATCGACGACGAGCGCCCCATCCGTCGCCTCCTGCACAACGGGCTCGAACCGGCGGACTTCGAGGTGCTGGAGGCGGAGGACGGGGGCCAAGGCCTGCGTATGGCGGCGGCCGACAACCCGGACATCGTCCTCCTCGACCTCGGCTTGCCGGACATGGACGGGCTCGAGGTGACCAGGCGGCTCCGGGAGTGGTCCGACGTCCCCGTCATCGTGCTCAGCGCCCGCGGGCAGGAACGGGACAAGATCGCCGCCCTCGACGCCGGGGCCGACGACTATATGACCAAGCCGTTCGGGTTGGGCGAGCTCAAGGCCCGGGTGCGGGTCATGCTGCGCCACCGGGCCCAGGTGCGGGGCGCCGAGCCGCTCCCGGTCTACCGGGGGGGCGGTCTCGAGGTCGACTTCCCCGCCCGCCACGTCTTCGCCCACGGCCGCGAGGTGCACCTCACCCCCACCGAGTTCAAGTTCGTGGCCGTGCTGGTGCGGCACGCCGGGCTCGTGGTCACCCACCGCCAACTGCTCACCGAGGTCTGGGGCCCGGCTTACGCCGACGAGGTGCACTACCTCCGGGTCTACGCCCAGCAGATCCGGGCGAAGGTCGAGCTCGACCCGGCCCGGCCCACCTTGCTCATCACGGAGACCGGGGTGGGCTACCGCCTCGTCGGCGACTGAGGGCCGAGGGCGGCTAGCCCGTGACGAGCACGAGGGAAAGGGGGACGAGGGGGAGGGTCTGGCCGGTGGCGGAATCGACCAACCGCAGCGCCGTCGCGACCACGCCGGGCGTCGCGGCCACGGTCACCGAGCGGTCCGGGACGTCGAAGCCCGAGAACGCCCGGCTGCGATAGCGCTCTGCATAGGGGGTGCGGTGGATCGAGGCGAGGCGCTGGGTGAGGAGCTCGGCCACGACCCCGGGGCTCGTCGGGGCGTCCGCCGTGAAGCGCACGCCACCCTGGACCGGCCCGGCCGTGACCCGCACCCGGTCGCCAGTGAACGGCACCGTCGGCGGGGCGAGGGGCAACTCCCGGCCCGGGTCGATCTGCAGGAGCTTGAGGCCCAGGCGCGTGAAGAGCGCCTGCCCCGTCGCCACCGGGCCGATGAGGAGCCCCCCGCTCGCCTCCTGCAAGGCCCGGGCGGCCACCGACCACGCCTGGGCCTGGTCGACCGTGAGGCCCGTCCAAGCCCGGCTCACCCGTGCCAGGGCCACCCGGCGGGCCAATTGGGCCGGTGAGGCGGGGTCTCGGGGGGTCGGTCGGTTGCGCACGTCGACCCCTCGGACGGTGCGGACGAAGGTAACGTTGCCCGCCGACCCGTGCAGGCTCGGCGTGATCAGACTCGGAACGGCCCTGGCCATAGAGGGATTCTCGGGCCGCACACGGCCGATCCCCAGTCTCAGCCCAGGGCCTCCCGCCGGTCTCCTTGGGCCCGACCGCACGGACACCGCACGGACAGCGCAAGGACACCGCACGGATACGCCTCGAGTGCCCGTCGTGGGGCCGGGGAAAGGGTTACGGCCGTTCGCCGCGGCGGGCCCGGTCGACGGCCTCGAGGTCGATGGACGGCAGCCGGGGGCCGAGGGTGGCGACGCAGCGGCCGGCGATGTAGGTCGCGATACGGCCGGTGGCGTCGAGGGGGAGGCCCCGGGTGAGGCCGTAGAGCAGGCCGGACGAATAGACGTCGCCCGCCCCGGTGGTGTCGACCCGGGTCTCCGGGTAGACGGGGACGTCGTGGACCTCGTCGCCACGGCGCAGGACGGAGCCTTGGGCCTCCTTGGTCACGACCGCGACCTCGGCCCAGCTCGCGAGGGCGTGGCAGGCGTCTTCGGGGGTGTGGGTGTCCGTGAGGGCCTGCGCCTCGGTCCAGTTGCCGACGATCAGGTCGACGTGGTTGCGGACGAGGCGGAGCAGGTCGTCCTTGTGGCGGGCGACGCAGAAGGGGTCGCTGAGGCTGAGGGCGACCTTGACCCCGAGGCGGTTGGCCTCTTCGAAGGCGAACTGGACGGCGTCCTTTTGGGTGTCGGTGTCCCAGAGGTAGGCGGTGGCGTAGAGCATCGAGCAGGCGGAGAGGTCGTCCACGCGGACGTCGGCGCGCTCGAGGCTGCGGCTCTCGCCGAGGAAGGTGCACATGGTGCGCTGCTTGTCCGGGGTGATGAGGACGAGGCAGATGCCGGTGTCGCCGTCGGCGTTGCCGAGGTTGGCGCGGACGCCTTTGGCCTCGAGGCCGTGGCGGTAGAGGTCCGCGTGCTCGTCGCGGCCGACCTTGCCGGTGTACACGCCGGTGCCGCCGAGTTGGGCGAGCCCGATCATCGTGTTGGCGCCGGACCCGCCCGCCTCCGAGTTGACGATGTGGGTGTGGACGCGGGGGAGCATCGCCCGCTGCTGGTCGAGGTCGACGAGGTGCATCCCGCCCTTTTGGAGCCCGAACTCTTCGAGCAGCTCGTCCCCGACTTCGGCCTGGATGTCGTAGAGGGGGTTGCACACGCCGAACACGTCGTATCGCGCCATGATCGTCCTAGGGGAGGCCCGGTTATACGCGGTCCGGCCCCGGTCGGGCCGGGGCCAGGGGGACAGGCGGGGGGGTTAGCCGCCGTTGGACTTGAGCCGGGCGGCGTACTTCTGGCGGAACTTGCGCACCTTGGGCTCGACGACGACCTGGCAGTAGCCCGCGTTCATCCCGGCGCGCTCGACGGCGGTGCCGGTCTCGAACTTGCGGAAGTAGTCTTGGTGGTAGTCCTCAGCCTTGGTGTAGTTGGCGAGCGGCTCGAGGGTGGTGACGAGAGGGTCCGGCCAGAGCTTCTCCTTGGTGACCTCGTCGATGACCTCTTGGGCCAGGGCTTTCTGGGCGTCGTCGGCGTAGAAGACGGCGGAGCGGTACTGGGGGCCGACGTCGTTGCCTTGGCGATTGAGGGTGGTGGGGTCGTGGACGGTGAAGAAGATGCGCAGGACATCGCGGGCGGGGAGCACCTTGGGGTCGAAGGTGACCTTGACGACCTCGGCCGCGCCGCTCGCCCCACTGCTGACTTCGCGGTAGGTGAGGCCGGGCTTGGAGCCGCCCGCATAGCCGCTCTCGACCGAATGGACCCCGCGGAGGTCTTCGTAGATCGCCTCGACGCACCAGAAACAGCCGCCCGCGAGGACGAGGGTCTCGGCGCCTTCGGGCGCGGGGGTCTCGGGGCGGGCCTGAGGCGCGGGCCCATCACCCGGGCGGGCGAAGACGGCGACGAGACCGGCGGCAAGGGCAAGGAGGGCAGCGAGGCTCATGGCTTTCATCGGGCTCCGTGAGCTTCCTAACGTTGGGGAGGGCCCGACCCTCCCCGGGGACTAGGCCCTACGCGCGGCGGGAGGGGCGCCGATCAGGGGGCCCACTTCCAGCCGTAGGCTTCGGGGATGCGGGCTGCGTCCTTGCAGGCGACCTTGCGGTTCGTGCCGAGGTCGATCTCGACCTCGGGGGTGAGGCAGTAGCCGAGCCGGTCCTCGTACTTTTGGGGCATCGAGAACCAGTCCGCCTTGTTGTTGGTACGGTTGACGGTCACGATGTTCCACTGCACGATCTTGCCGTGGCCGTCGAGGAAGGCGACGTTGTACTTACCGCCGTGGCGGAGGCTGGACTTCTTGAACGGCCCCTCGTAGGTGTCCAGGTTGAACTGGTCGTAGACGCCCATGGTGTAGCGAGGGGTGTCGTAGGTGTCGCCGAAGGCGAACATGGCGGCGGGGTCTTCGGCCTCGGTGGTGGTGACGCCGACCTGGACGAGGGTGCGGTCGGCCGTGGCGAACTCCTTTTGGAGCAGGCCTCCGCCGCCGAAGATCTGGATGCCCCAGTTGTAGCCGTAGCCGAAGCAGCGCCGGCTGACCAGGAGGGGGTCGATGTCGCTCATCGTGCAGAGCTGCTCTTCGCGGGCCGGGCTATAGAAGAGGTCCCGGCTCTTGATGTAGGGCAGCAGGAGGAACCAGTAGTCCGTGCGCCGGGGGGCTCTGGGGGCGTTCTTCCAGACGGTGGGGGTCCGGTCGTCCGAGTCCCCGACGTAGAGCATCATTCCGGTCCCGACCTGCTTGACGTTGCTCAGGCTTCGGGTGCGCTGGGCGGCCTCTTTCGCCTGGGCGAACACCGGGAAGAGGATGGCGGCGAGGATGGCGATGATGGCGATGACGACGAGCAGCTCGATTAAGGTGAAAGCACGACGGGGCATAGTCCCTCCGGCGGGCGTTATGACAGTGATACGTTAAGGCGTGGTTATGGCCGGTCCATCGGCGCCAAGGGGAGGGCGGAAGCGGGTCGTCGGGAATCCCGAGCGGGGAGTGGCGTAGAATCTATCGGGTGGCCCGTCCTCATCGCGGAGCGAGAGGCCGGGGACGGAGGCGTCTCAATTCCCGGCCTGCCCTCCGGGTCAGGCCGGGCCACCCGCCCGTCATCCCGTCGAACTCCACCCCGCGGAAGAGTACGTCCATGTCGTTGTTCGCCCCCTGAAAACTAGTCCCGTCGAAGTCCAGAGCCCCGGAGGGTGCCAGTCACTCGACACCCCGGAAACGGCTTGCCGGGTTTCTCGGGGCGGGGTGTCCGGATCGGGGGAGAGTGCTGTACACTGTGACCGATGAGCCGTGCCGCCCTCCTCGCCGGTTGCCTTCTCGCGCCTTCCGCCCATGCGTTCCTGATGCTCGAGGACTTCACGACCGGGGAGTACTCGACTGTCGTGACCGGCAACGGGAACGCCAGCTACGTCCGTGCCGGTCTCGACCGGGCCCACAGCGCCTGGGGCACGCGGCAGGCCACACTATCAGTGTTCGGGAACCCCGGGGGCGTGCCCGTCTCGTGGGACGTGGGCGGGGGACGGGACCAGGTCAGCGGCTCAGGGCGGTACGGTACCTTCGAGGTCACTGAATTGGGCTGGGAGCGGAACACTGAGGTAGACCTTTCGTTCTTCACGGACATATTCGTAGATCTTTATTCGAATCCGAAGAACAGGATTGCGAACACTTGGAGCATAGGGTTCCTCGACGCGAACGGGAAGGGCGTGAACAACTCCTTGCCCGGCGGGCGGCTTTTGGGGGAGGATCTCATCGGCATCCGGTTCCGACGGTTCGAATTCACCGGAGACGCCGGGTTCGACTGGACGCGAGTCGTGTACATGAGTTGGATCCAGGACTGGGACGCCGACCGCGGTTCACCGACCCACGGGACGAGCGCGATCTACGCGGTGCCAGAGCCTACGACCCTGCTCGGGGTGGCTGTGGCCAGTCTCCTCTTTGCCAAGCGCAGACTGGCCACAGCCAAAGGCGCTACACGACGCGACCCTTGACGTCGAGCTGGGTCGCTCGCCAAAGCGTCCCGTCGAACAGGAACTCGCCCATGTTGCCCGGCTGGATCGTGTTGATCGTCGAGCCGTTCAACCGGACCTCGCCGCTAGTCGAACCGTTGAAGACGCGGGCGACCGTGCCCTTGGCGACAGCCCCGTTCGAGCCGGTGTTCAGGGTGAACGTCTTCGTCCCGTCCGCCGACATTACGATGTTCTTCTCCCTCCCTCGGTTCCAGGTGAACGTCGTCTGGCTGCTCTCAGTGAACCAACGTTCGGGCTGGACGACGCACACCCACTCCCCCTCCATTCGGGCAACGAGCGCGTTCTGCTGGTCGTCGTAGTAGACCTCCCCGTCGTTCAGGTCCTCGCCCTCGACTTCGTTCGCCCGCCAGCCGAAGGCCTCAGACTTGAACGGCAGTTGGAACCGGGAGAAGGCCTTGATTCCGATGGCGGTCACGGACCAAGGGTAGGCGTTTTCAGTGGTCTCCCCTTCGTCCGGCGTGATCGTGAAGCCGTAGTTGGGCAGGCCCTGGGCCACGGTCGAGCCCGTGCGGCCGCCTCCCGACCAGGCCTGCTGCCAGTAGACCTGCCAGGTCGCGACGGCGCCGCCCTCGGAGGCGGTGTTCTCGACCCGCAGCTGCGGGGAGCCTGTCCCCGTCCCTGAGACTTGCATCCGCAGGGTCACGAGCGTCGGGTCGGT
This sequence comes from Fimbriimonadaceae bacterium, assembly GCA_022843485.1. GTDB lineage: Bacteria > Armatimonadota > Fimbriimonadia > Fimbriimonadales > Fimbriimonadaceae > JALHNM01. The sequence continues at coordinate 50,666 of JALHNM010000001.1, forward strand.
CGGGGCCGACCCGCCGGAGTCGAGCACCACCTCGTCGTAGACCACGGTGGCGTCGGAACTGTTGACCAGCCGGAAGGCGAGACTGCCCGTGACCTTGCACAGGCACTGGTAGGTCAAGACCTTCGCGTTCGCGTCGAACGCGAGGTCGACGTACGAGACCGTGTTCCTGAGCCGTCGGTTCGCCGGGAGCACGAGGCCGAACGACTCCGGCCCGGGGTTGAGGTCGCCGACGTTTGAGACACCGGCCGTCCCCCAGCGACCGAACGTGACGGTCGGCGGCAACCCCGTACCAGTGATCCGCTCGAGCGTCCACGACGGCGCCGACCAGACCTGCCCCGTGCCGGTCGTCTGAAGGTTGAGCGTGCTGTTCCTCAGCACGTTCACCCGCGGCCCGGTCTGCACCCAGGGCGTGTCCTGCCAAGCGTTGCGAAGAGACTGCGTCCGTTGGTCGGGGGAGCCCGAGACCTGGTCGAAGCGGCGCAAGGGGAGGCCTGTCCCGCCCGGAGCATTGAAGTCTGCCCGGTGGCAGGCCACGAAGTCCACCCGCGCGCCCTCCACCGGCAACGCCCGCACCCCTTGGAACCGGCACCGCTCGAACGCAACCCGGGGGTTGGAGGCCGGCGGGGCGACGACCGCGAGGTCCACCTTCGCCGCCGTCAGCCCGTCCTGGGTGCGGAACCGGCAGTCCTCTGCCGTGAGCCCGTACTGAGTCCCTTGCGATGCCCCAGGGGTCTCCCGGCCCCAGACGAACGGTTGGTCCGACTGGCCCGTCATCCCGTCGAACTCCACCCCGCGGAAGAGCACGTCCATGTCGTTGTTCGCCCCCTGAGAACTAGTCCCGTCGAAGTCCAAGAGCGTGGCGGCGTGCTCCAGTCGACCGCCGGTCCACTGGATGATGCCGTTGCCCCGCCGCACCCGGATCGCCGTCCCCCGCCCGTCGAGGTTGTTCCCACCTCCGAACGTCGCGTGGCAGTTGGTGAAGTTCACGCCGTAGCCGGGGGCTTGTGCCTCTGCGAACTCGGCGTAGACGCCCTCGTTGTCCAGCTTGAGGAACCACCCGTCGAACTCCTGGAGGTAGGCCTGGGGGGCGTTCGTATAGAACCCGTTTCGCATCTCCACACCCCAGAGCCGGCTGAAGCGCACCATCTCCCCGTTATTCCCTGTCCCCTTAAGGATCGCGTAGCACGTATCGACGTGGGACAGGAAGATGTTGTCGATGCGGTGCCCGATGAATTCGGAGCTGACGTGGCAGATGCCGAAGGTCGCGTTCCGGGCACCGTTCGGCTCAGCCGAGTTCCCCCGGATCGTCAGGTTCTCGACCTGGTAGAACACCGCTGCCCCCCGGCGAAACGAGACGATCGCGCAGTCTGAGTACATGGAGGCGAGGAAGCCGTCTGCACCCGTCGCATCGACGGTGATCTCGCCGATGAACGCAGGGCTGGAATCGGGCCGGAGTATCCGAAAGAAGGACGTGCGATCGTTCACGGTCACCGTATCGTCGGAATCTTCATTGATGACATTCCAGCCAGTGCCGTAGTTCGCTGTCAGGAACGACCCAAGACTGGTTGCCAGGTCTGCGCGACTCGTGGAGGTGGCGAAGAATGAAGTGCTCACAAGGCCGCCCGTTATGCGGAAGGTGAGACTGAAGGTCGTGACTCCGTGGAGCACCAGGGCGAACCGATTCGCAAACGACGCCCCGGATACGATGCGCAGGTTAGCGGAGCGCAGGTCTGCTTGCTGGCGAGAGAGCCCGATCTGGCCCGAAACCCGGAGTCCAGTCCCCGCCTCGACCTGGAACCCGCCGAAGATGGGGTCGACCCTATCATCAGCGAGCCAGAGCGGGCGGCTGAGCATGTAGACCCCGGTGGGGATCTCCAGGTGGACTCCGTTCTTGGCGCACCACTCGGTCGCGGCCTGCAACGAAGTCCAGTCCACCGTCTCGCTCAGCTTGAGCGAGTTGAAGACCTGCCCAGCCGTTCCGGGGTAGGTCGCGTACACATGCTGCGCGCTGGCGAAGCGGCCTGATGTGATCGCGCCCTGGAGAGTCTCAATGGTGGACGGGGGGTTCTCCGGCGCCCGGACACCGAACTGTCTGGCCGTTACGACGCCGTCGTGGACAAGGAGCCACCGACCTAGCTCTGGGTAGCTGCTGCCTTGCCAGACACCGATCACCGAGCCGTCGTTTGGCCCCAACGCTGACGCCGCTGACCACCGGTACCAACCCCCTCCCCCGTCGTTCGGCGAATAGTAGCCGGAGACGAAAACCTGCTCCCCGTCCGCAACTGGCGTGGCCGCCTTCATGGCGGCGATGTCGTCGAAGTATCGTGGTGTTGCCATAACAATTGTTGGACGACTGAGTTGCTGGGAAAGTTTTCAAGAGCTTTCCCCCTTCAATCTACTCAAGTCTTCGCAGCGCCCCGTCCGGTCGGGTGGCCGGGGTGACCGGATGGTTCGCGCCCAGATCCGCTGGCTCACGTTCTCTGCGGGACAATGGGCGAGGCCCCGACCCCGGACTGCCCGTTGCGCCAGGCCGGGCCACCCGCCGTGATCGCCGGGGCGGAGAGGGGCCCTTCGGGCGGGAGCGAGGGGTCGCCGGGAATCCCAGGCGGGCGGTGGCGTAGAATCGGGTGCGATGCGTCAACGCAAGGTCGTCGTCGTCGGGGGAGGCCTGGCGGGCCTCATGACCACCATGAAGCTGGCCGAGGCCGGGCACAAGGTGCTGCTCTTCAGCATCGTGCCCGTCAAGCGGAGCCACAGCGTGTGCGCCCAGGGTGGGATCAACGGGGCGGTGAACCTGCGGGGCGAGGGGGACTCGCCGTACCTGCACTTCGAGGACACCATTACGGGGGGCGACTTCCTCAACCACCAGCCCCCGGTCATGCGGATGGCGGAGCGGGCGCCGGCGATCATTTACCTCCTCGACCGGATGGGCGTGCCCTTCAACCGCACCGACGAGGGGATGCTGAGCTTCCGGCGGTTCGGCGGCACGCTCAAGCACCGCACGGCCTATGCGGGGGCGACGACGGGGCAGCAGCTGCTCTACGCCCTCGACGAGCAGGTGCGGCGCTACGAGGCGAGCGGGCTGGTCGAGAAGTACGAGGGCTGGGAGTTCGTCGGGCTGATCAAGGACGGCGAGGGCCGGAGCCGGGGCATCGTGGGCCAGGACATGCGCACGATGGCGATCGAGGCCTTCCCCAGCGACGCGGTCGTGATCTGTAGCGGGGGCAACGGGGTCGTGTTCGGCCGCAGCACGAACTCGATCATCAACACCGGCAACCCGGTGAGCATCTGTTACGAGCAGGGCGCGGTCTACGGCAACCCCGAGATGGTGCAGATCCATCCGACCGCCATCCCGGGCGAGGACAAGTGCCGGTTGATCAGCGAGTCGGTGCGGGGCGAGGGCGGACGGCTCTGGACGCCGCGCGACCCACACGACGGGCGCCGCCCGATCGACATCCCCGAGGCCGACCGGTGGTACTTCTGTGAGGAGCTGGACCCGGTCTACGGGAACCTGCTGAGCCGCGACCTCGTGAGCTTCACGATCTACTGCGTGTGCCGGATCGGCCGCGGGGTGGCCGGGCAGCAACAGGTCTACCTCGACATCGGGCACCTCCACCGCGAGCGGGGGATGAGCCGCGAGCAGATCGACGACAAGCTCGGCGGGGTGCTCGAGATCTACGAGAAGTTCATGCGCGAGGACGCGGTGGACAACCCGATGCGGATCTACCCGGCGGTGCACTACACGATGGGCGGGCTGTGGGTGGACTACGAGAAGGGCTCGGACGGGGCGACGCTCGACCTGGACAGCCCGCGGAACCAGATGACGAACGTGCCCGGGCTCTTCGCGGCCGGGGAGTGCGAGTACCAGTACCACGGCGCGAACCGGTTGGGGGCGAACGCTTTGCTCACCTGTCTCACCGGCGGCGAGTTGGCGGCGCAGGGGGTCGAGGCGTACCTGCGGACGATGGAGGTCTCGACGGACGACCTGCCGTCGTCGGTGGTGGACGACGCCCGTACGTTCCGGCAGGCCGAGTACGACGGGCTGCGGACGAGCCACGGGGCGGAGAACCCCTACCAGCTTTGCGCCGAGCTCCAGGAGCTCATGTGGAACACGTGCGGCATCTGGCGGCTGCAGCGCGACCTCCTGGCGGCGCGGGACACCCTGACCGAGCTCGGCGAGCGGGCCCGCCGGTGCAACCTGCTCGACGGCGGGGGCTGGCAGAACCAGGCGGTGCCGTTCACGCGGACCCTGCAGCACATGGTCGAGATGAGCAAGGCCATCGTGGGCGGGGCGATCGTGCGGGACGAGAGCCGCGGGGCCCACTTCAAGCTCGACACCCCGGATCGGGACGACTCAAAGTGGTTGGTCACGACGAAGGCGATCTGGCGACCCGAGGGGCCCGAGTTCGACATGAACGAGACGGTGGAGTGCAACACCATCGCCCCCCGGCCACGGAAGTACCGGATAAACCAGAACAAGGTCGTACGGGAGATCTTGGGCCAGGACTTCTTCGAGAAGGCCGGTCTCGCCCAGACCACGACGGTGTGACGTCCGCCGGTGGACAGTAGCCGGCGGCTGCGGCGGTAGGCGCGGGCTGTGGCGAAGCCACCCCGCGACGGGCCCAGGGCCGCAGGCCCTCCGCAGGGTCGCTTCGCGACAACCTGCGGCTACGGGGACGGCTGGCCCGGGTGGAGGTGGGCCGTAGTAGAGACACCACGCGGCAAGGCCATGGTCGGGATCTCTAGGCAGTATCACGTTACGGCAGTCTGCGGCTAAGGAAGGGACCAGGCAGGACAAGGCCCCCGTCCTACGGACGGGGGCGAGCTGCTTTCAGATTGGCCCGCAAGGAGAGGACTTACTTGCGGCGGCGTCGAGCGGCGATGGCGGCGAGGCCCGCACCGAGCGCCAGCATGGTGGCCGGCTCCGGCACCGGGGCGAAGGTGTCGACCTGGGCGACCGAACCGTCGATGACGTTCGAGATCGCGTTCGTGTACTGGGTCGCGTTCGAGAGGGCCCAGAACACCGTGCTGTTGCGACCTGCGGTCAGCTGGTTCGCACCGACCTTGCCGAAGTCGAAGCCGATGACGTCCACGTCGCGGTCCGCGGTGAGGGCGGTGGCGCCGAACTCCGGCAGGCCCGCGCTGCGAGCGTCGTGCTGGGCGACGGCGCTCGTCCAGCCCGTCCAGCCGAGGGTCGTGAACCGGCCGATGCGGCTCGTGCTCGTGGCGTCGTTCGTCAGGATCCAGGCGAAGATCAGGTTGTTCCCCGTGCCGGCCGAGGTCGCGACCACCGAGGTGAGCGTCCCGCTGAACATCGGCTCGCTGAAGCTGCGAGTCTTGATGTCGACGATGTTGAGCGTCGGGATCCCGATCGTCGGGACGGCGACCTGGTCGTTGACGTTGAGGACGGTCTGAGCGGAAGCCACACCGGTGGCCACGATGCCCAGGGCGAGAAGGGTCGTGCGGATGTTCATGATGTCTGTGTCCAATCCTAACAGCAATGCCGCCCAGCGGCGACCTGTGAACTGTATCACGGAAATCTGACGGTCGTCTAGCTTGAAAGGTTACACACCGAGATATTGGGCTCTACTGCCCACGCATAAATGCGTGATCGACCGCCCCGGTGAACCTAGCCCCAGCCCGTCCGGGGCCAGGGCCTGCGGCCACGTCTATGATCGGGGCCGATGACTGTGCTCGAAGCGCTCGGGGTGCTCGTCGCGGCGGCGCTCACTGTGAACTTCGGGCTCTACCTGCGGTCGGGGCAGCTCCGGCGCCACCTCTCGTGCCTGCGGGTGCTTCGCGGGTGGCGATGGATACCGGCGCTCCTCGGGAGTTGGTTCGTCGTCGCGGTCGTCGTTGTGACGGGGGCTGTCCTCATTGCAGCGTGGCCAGGAGTGATGGGGTGGTCGTGGCTCGTGCTCTTGGCGACGCCCGCCGAGGCCCCCACGGCCGGCACCAACCTCGTGGCGAGCGGCCTTCGGGTGCCGGGGTTCGCCTGGGTGTTCTGGATCCTGTTCGTGCTGAACGCCCCTCGGCTCGCGATGAACGAGGAGCGGGCGTTCCGGCAATGGCACAAGACCCCGGCCGCGATCGCGGTGCAGTCGGTCAAGTTCGGGCTCGTCCACTGTCTGGTCGGGGTGCCGATCGCCTTCGGGCTGGCGCTCTCGTTGGCCGGGGGGTGGTTCGCGGTGCAGTACCTCAAGGGCGGGGTACGCCGGGCCACGGCCTACCACACGCTGCACAACTGGACGCTGCTGGCCTTGGCCGCCCTGTGGATGGCCGGGCTGCTCTAGCCCGGGGGTATCGTCGCCTCATGGCCCGGAAGCGGCTTGTGCTCATCGACGGCTACAGCCTGCTCTTCCGGGCGTACTACGGCACGCGGGCGCTGAGCACGACGGACGGACGGCCGACGAACGCACTGTTCGGGTTCGTGAACACGCTCCTCCAGGTGTTCAAAGACCTCAAGCCCGACGCGGTGGTGGTCGCGCTGGACGCCCCGGGCAAGACGTTCCGCCACGGCGACTACCCGGAGTACAAGGGCACTCGGCAGGAGACCCCGACCGAGCTGGAGTCTCAGCTCGACTTCAGTCGGCACATGATCTCCGCCCTCAACATCCCGACCTTGGAGCTGGTGGGGTACGAGGCGGACGACGTCATCGGGACGCTGAGCCACCGCGCGGAGGCCAACGGCTACGACACCGTGATCCTGACGGGCGACAAGGACAACTTCCAGCTCATCGACGAGCGGGTGACCGTCCTCATGCCGCAGCCGGGGGCGGCGGCGGTGCTCTACGACGTGGCGAAGTTCCGGGAGCGGTACGCCCTCGAGCCCGCGCAGATGATCGACTACAAGGCCCTTGCCGGCGACTCGAGCGACAACATCCCGGGCGTGCCGAAGGTGGGCGACAAGACGGCGACGCTGCTGCTCCAGCGGTTCGGCAGCGCCGAGGCGATCGAAGCGCGGATCGAGGAGCTCGAGCCGAAGTACCGGAAGCTCATCGAGCCCAACCTCGAGCTCATGCGGCTCTCGAAGCGGTTGGCGACCATCGTGCGGGACGCACCGGTCGAGTACGACTTCGCCCCGTACCGGCTCGGGGCGGCCCAACTCGCCGAGGCGATGGCGATGATGGAGTCGCTCGAGTTCCGGTCGCAGGCCAAGCGGCTGGACGCGGCCCTCGCCCGCTACCTCGACGGCGAGGCGACCGCCCTCGCCGCCACGATGGGCCCGGCCGAGCTCCCGGCCGAGCTGCTCGACGGCACGGCCGACGCCGACGCGCTGCGGGCCTGGGTGGCGGGGCGACCTTGGGGGCTCGCTTTGGGAGAGGCCCCTGCCCAGGCTTCGATGTTCGAGGAGGCGACGGCGCACGAGGCCTACGTGGCGGTCGGTAGCCAGGTGCGGCGGACGAGCTACGAGGCGGCGAGGCGGCTGTTCCTGGACGACCCCTCACTCGCGGCCGGGCACGACGTGAAGGCGCTTTACCGCGGAGTGCCCGGGGCGTACGCGCCGCCGAGGTTCGACTCGATGGTGGCCGGGTACGTGCTCCAATCGAACCGAGCGGCGTACGCCCTCGACGACCTTGCCCACGGCTACCTGGGGGCGGGGCTGAAGGGGCCGGCACAGCGCGCGGTGGCGGTCGGCGAACTCGAGGGGGTGATGCGGGCCAAGCTCGGGGCCGACGGGCAGGCCGCCGTGCTCGACGAGGTCGAGCTCCCGCTCATCCCGATCCTCGCCGAGATGGAGACGCTCGGCATTGCCCTCGATCCGGCAACCTTGTTGGATCTGTCGAAGTCGTTGGACGTCAGCATCGACCAGACCCGCCGCCTCGTGTACGAGTTGGCCGGGTGCGAGTTCAACATCGGTTCGCCGAAGCAGATCGGGGAGGTCCTCTTCGAACGGCTCGGCATCCCCGGCGGCAAGAAGACGAAGACGGGCTGGGCCACCGGAGCGGAGATCCTGGCCGAAATGGACCACCCGGTCGCCCGCGAGATCATCAACTATCGGGAGTTGACGAAGCTCAAGGGGACGTACACGGACGCCTTGCCCAAGCTCATCGCGGGGGACGGGCGCGTCCACACCTCCTTCAACCAGACCGTCGCCGCCACCGGGCGGCTGAGCTCGAACGAGCCGAACCTCCAGAACATCCCTGTCCGAACCGAGCTCGGCCGTCAGATCCGCCGGGCGTTCGTGGCCGCTCCCGGTTTTCGGTTAGGCTCGTTCGATTACAGCCAGATCGAGCTGCGCATCCTTGCCCACATGTCGCACGACCCGAACCTGGTGGACGCGTTCCAGCAGCGGATCGACGTCCACACGGTCACGGCTTCGCTCATGTTCAAGGAACCGGTCGGGAGTGTGACGAAGGACCAGCGGCGGCTGGCCAAGCTCCTGAACTACGCAGTGCTCTACGGGGTGACGGACTTCGGGTTGGCCAACCAACTCGGGGAGGGGTTCTCGAGGTCGGAGGCAGCCGAACTGATCAAGCAGTACAACGAGCGCTTCCCGGCGGTGAAGGCGTTCATGGAGGGCGTCAAGGACGAGGCCCGGACGCAGGGCTTCACCCGCACGATGCTCGGCCGACGCCGCTACTTCGCCGACATCCACGCCGCGAACCGAGGGGTGCGCCAGTACGCCGAGCGCCAGGCCATGAACGCCCCGCTCCAAGGCACGGCGGCGGACATGATCAAGGTCGCGATGATTCGTGTGAGGCAGTTGCTCGGCGACCACCCGACACGGATGCTGCTCCAGGTCCACGACGAGCTCGTGTTCGAAGTGGCGGACGGCGAGGACGCTCTCCTCGGTCCGATCCGCACGACGATGGAGGGGGCGCTCCCACTGGACGTGCCGGTGGAGGTCGACGGCAAGCTCGGGCCGAACTGGCTCGATATGGCGCCCGTCGACTAGCGGACGCGAACGGGCACGGGGCTCGGTACGCGCTGCGGCCTACCTGCGTCCGCGGGCACGACCCGTCCCCGGCGAGGGCCGCGACCTCGGAACCAATGCCAAGCCGCGAGCGCGACGAGCAGCCCGAGCACGACGCCGTCGTCCATCCAGCCGAGCAACGGGATCAGATCCGGGAGCAGGTCGATGGGCGAGGCCCCGTAGAGCACGGCGACGAGGAGCGAGAAGAGGGCGGGCGCGGGGTCGCGGGGGACGGCGCGGTTCACGGGACGTACGACGGGGTGGGAGCCCGTCCCGTTCGCCCCCCTGGGCCGAAGGCCCATCCGTAGCATCGGCTTCCAGCCGATGGTGTCCCAGGCTTCCAGCCTGGGACAGGTCCGCCGCTAGCCTCGGGGTGCCACCAACTCGCGGAACTGGTGCTTCCCCACTCGGAGCACCTTGCCCTCCAGCTCGCTCGCGGGCAGTTTGGCGAACGGGTCGTCGAGACGTTCGCCGTCCAGGCTGACCCCTCCCTGCTTTATCAGGTCTCGCGCCGCCCCGTTGCTCTTGGCGAGACCGAGCCGGGCGATGAGGCTAGCCACGGGTACGAGCCCGCCCACCGCCAGGTCCCCAGGGACCTCGGCGGGCGGCGCCTCGACCGGCTGCAGGCGCTGGCTGAACGTCTCCTTGAAGAACCGGTCTGCCTCCGCCGCGGCTTCGGGCGAGTGGTAGAGCGCGACGATCTCTCGCGCGAGCCGCTTCTTCGCCTCGTACGGGTTCGAGGCGACTGCGGCCCGAGCCTCGTCCATCGGCACGTCGGTGCAGAGCTCGAACCAGTTCTCGAGCAAACCGTCGGGGATCGACATCGTCTTCCCGTACATGTCCGTCGGCGTGTCCACGACGCTCACATAGTTGCCGAGCGACTGCGACATCTTTTCCTTGCCGTCTGTGCCGACGAGCAAGGGGCTCAGGACGATGACCTGGGGGGACTGGCCGTACTGCTCCATCAGCGTCCGGCCCATGAGATTGTTGAACTTCTGGTCGTTGCCGCCGAGCTCGACGTCTGCCTGGAGCTCGACCGAGTCGTAGGCTTGGCACAGTGGGTAGAGGAGTTCGTGGAGGGCGATGGGCCGGTGCTCGTCCCACCGCTTCGTGAAGTCGTCCCGCTCCATGATCCGGGCCACGGTCGTACGGGCCGCGAGCCGGATCACGTCCTCGAACCCCATGGCCCCGAGCCAGTCCCGGTTGTAGCGGATCTCGGTGCGCTCGGGGTCGAGGACGGTGAAGAACTGCTTGCTCACGGCCTCGACGTTCGCCTGGACCTCCTCGCGGGAGAGCTGCTTGCGGGTCTTGCCCTTCCCGCTCGGGTCTCCGATCTGGGCGGTGAAGTCGCCGATCACGAGGCAGGCGGTGTGGCCGAGCCGCTGGAAGTCGCGCAGCTTCCGCAGGACGACGGCCCAGCCTAGGGTCACGTGGGCGGCCGTCGGATCGACGCCGAGCTTGACCCGGAGGGGCCGGCCCAGCTTGAGCTTGGCGACGAGGTCCTCTTCGCTGATGATCTCGGTCGTGCCCCGACGCAAGAGTTCGAGCTGCTGGGCGACGTCCATCGGGGGCGGAGTCTACCGACTGGCCCCGAACCCGGCGATTCCTCGGGTCCGGGGTCCCGGCCTGGGCTCGGTGAGGGGCCCAGCGAGCGTAGCAAATAGCAATGAAGCCTTGCGCCTCGCTCGCGGTGCTCGTCCTCGCCGGGTCGACGGTGGCCGCCCAGGCCCAGTTCGTCCGTCCGAAGCCTGAGTACCACAACCCCGAGCCGGGCCTCTACCAGGAGGACCCGTTCATCGTCGAGTACCGGGCCAAGTTCTTCGCCGTCTTCCGCGGCGACTTTCCCACCTTCGAGAAGGCCTACGCCGAGATCAAGGCGATGGTCGAGGAGGACCCGAAGGACGCAAGGGCGCTCGTGTGGCTCGGGAACGGCCACACGGTCAAGGCCGGGCTCCTTTACACGGTGGAACGCAAGGAGGACGAGGCGCTCTCCCTTCTCGAGCGATCGCGGCAGGCGCTGGACGCGGCCGTCGCCCTTCGTCCGGACGACCCCAACATCTACATGATGCGGGCCGCCACGCTCTACGTACAGGGCCAGTACTTCCCGGCCGACCGGCTCCCGAGGTCCGTCTGGGAGACCTTGCGGGACGACTGCCTCCGGTTCATCGCGTTCCTCGGCGAGCGGATGCCTCGTGTCTCCACCCACGTGCGCGGGGAGACCTACGGCGAGCTTGGGGTGGCGTACTTGAACCTGGGAGAGCCCGAGAAGGCCCGAAAGGCGTTCGCCAAGGTGATCGAGCTCTGCCCAGGGACCGCCTACGAGCAACGTGCCCGGAAGGAACTCGAGCGTCTCGGGCCTAGCCCGACGGCGGGACGGGAGCCTCTCGCTTCGCGGTGAAGACCTCGACACCGCTCACGGCGGCGATCCCCTCGCATGCGAGTCACGTGAACGCGGGTTTCGCTGCCCCGGCCCGGTCGAGCTCTCGGTGACGGGCCACCCGGAGCCCGATCAGGCCGGCGGCGACCACCCCGAGCGCGGGCCACGACCAACTCGCCCCGGGAAGGAGGAGGCCGACCCCGACGAGCCCGAAGAACGCCACCCGAAGCCCGATCACGAGCCAGCGCATGCCTTCACTGTACCCTTGGGACCCTGAGGTTTCAGCTCAGCGGACGTTGGACCCGGCAAACCTGGACGACCGGCCCGTATCGGCCAGGATAACAGTCGGAAGGTCGCACTCGCTATGACAGCGCTCCTTGCGCTCCTCGCGCTCTACCCCCCCGCGGGGCCGCTCCCCCTCGCCGATCAAGACCGGGTCGTCCAAGGGACGAAACCCCTCGCCGGAGACGAGGTCAAGGTCGGCCAGACCGTGACCCTCGGTGACCCGAAGCGGGACGCGGTCAATGTGACGGTCCGCAGCGTGGGGTACAGCATCGACGCCTTCCGCCACGGCGCCCGGGTCTACGCCACCCGCGGCGACTCGAAGTGGGTGGTCGTGCGGTACACGCTCCAGAACCCACTCCCGAAGGACCTCCAAGTCAACTGGAGCACCCTCGCCTGGACGCTCGTCGACGCCGAGGACACCAACTTCGAGACTCCCAACGAAGCGTTCGTCGAGTCGTCCGGGGCCCCGTTGACCCAGGATCTGAAGCCCGGTCAGAAGATCGACGTCGTCCGCTACTTCCTAGTCGGGGCGAAATCGCAGATCGCGAAGCTGATCGTTCGGCCCGCTTCCGGCAAGGTCGCCCGCGTGCCGTTGAGCACCGCGATCACTGCCCTTCCCGAGGCCTTTGCTGAACCGGGCCAGGGGCACGTCGCCCTCGAAACGGTGCCCGCCGAGTTCGGTCGGGCCTACCCGGCCGGCAGCTACACCGTGACCGTCGACTCGGTCGCCTACTCCGGGCCGAAGTACGGGAGGGATCGAACTGCCAACCCGGGCGAATCGGTCTTGACGGTACAGATGAAGGTCGCCACGAACGCCGATCCCGACCGCACCTCGCAGCCGGTGTCGGGCGTCCGGCTCGAGGTCATCGACGAGGACGGCCAGAGGGTTCGTGACACGGGGACGCCGTGGGGAGGCAGGGACGACCGGCCGTTCTCCGGATCGCTCCCGAGCGACCGAACCCCGGTGGGGCTCCGGTACCAGATCGTCGTGCCGAACTCGACTCGACCGGGTGCCCTCGCCGTCTGGGACGACCTCGTCTCCCCGCCGAGGCGGTACCTGTTCTCGCTCGCCGGCGTGACCCCTCCGGGCTCGACGACCCCCGACACCGAGTTCCTGTCGATGACGGTGAGCCCCCAGCCGACAGCGATGCGGCCGGGACAGAGCCAAGTCTTCAAGGCGACCCTCACCCCGCTCGGGGGATACGCGGGCACGGTCGAAGTCTCGGCGGTGCGGATCTTCGTGGGTCGGATCCTCGGGGAAGAGAGGCAGCCGGTCGAGTTGGACGAGGTCCTCGTCACGCAGATCGGAGGGCTCTTCGGCCGGAAGTTCGGGTCTCGTCCCACGCTGCTCGCGGGCCGTCACCGTGTGGCCATCACGGACCCGGCCACGGGCTCCGCGACCGAGGGAACCGTCCGTTTGAACTTGACCGGGCCGGTCGAACTCACTTTCGTGGTCGACCTGACTCAGCTGTCCGGCGGACAGCTCTTGGGGGCTTCACAGAGCTTCGGCCTCATGGCGATCGACCCTTCGACCGGCCAGCGGCGGGTCGCCCTGGTCCGCTTGGTCCCCTGAACCCCGGCGGGATGATCCGGCGGCGGGGGGTCGGCCCTCGCCGCCGCCTAGGGCGAACTGAGGGCGAACTCGCGTACGGCGAGCGGGACGGCCGGGTCGAAGCCGACGACGTCGAGCATGCCCGGGTCGCCGGGGTCGGCGATCTGGAACGGTTCGCCCGCGAGCCCGACGACGACCAGGCGCGCGGCGACCCCGGTGCGCTGGCGGTAGTCAGCGAGGGCCCGGGCGGGGTGGACGTCCCCGAACCAGGTCTCGCGGTCGGTCAAGACCATGAAGGCGTCGACCTCGATGCGCTTGCGGGTCGCGTGGAGGATCGGGAGGGCGCAGTCGGTCGCCCCGAAGTCGGACCCCACTCCGAGGCCCATGGCTTCGGTGAGGGTGGTCCGCGACGAGACCGGCAGCGGGCGGACGCCGTCCTCGAGCGCGGTGACGGTCGTGGCCGCATCGACCCGGGCCGTGAGCAGGGCCATCGCAAGGGCCGCCTCGCGTGCCTTGAGCGGGCTCGCGGCGACCGTACAGGCGTCCATCGAGCCCGAGACGTCCGCCGCGACGAACCACCGGCGCCCGGTCGGTTCGAGGGCCTCGGTCGCGAGGTCGAACGCACGGTCGAGGGCGGCCAAGACCTCGGGCACAGGCTCCCAAGAGGCCCCGCAGGAGTAGGAGGCCCGGGCGAGGAGGAACGAGACCGGGTGAACCCGCGCCCGGCGGATGAGGGCCGCGTTGCCCAGCCGATCGACGACCTCGCGCACGGAAGCCGAACCCGGGGTCAGGAGCCCGACCCGGGTCATGTTGCCGAGGTTGCGGGCGAGGCCCGTGAGCGACATCTCGACGAGCAGAGCCTCCCAGACCAAGGGCGAGCGGAGCAGTGAGATCGGAACGCACTCCCGAACGAGCCGGTGCTCGCGCACGATTCGCGCTGCCTCGACGGCTTGGCCCTCGCTCAGCCGGCTCAGAGCCTCCGCCGCTTCGATCCGTGGGTTCGCGCCGGTGAGCTCCCCGTCGACGATCCACTTATAGAGGACCCGGTGGGCTTCGTCCGGGGGCTTGGGGTGGGCCAGGCGGAGGAGGTCGCGGTGCGACCACCCCCCACGGCGTCGATCCTTGAGGGCTTGCAGAGCGAGGTCGTCTACGTCTGCGCGGGCGTACCAGTCGCCGACGGCCCGTCGCATCCCACGCCCCCACCCGCGCAGGGCGCTCGCCTCTTGTACGAACTCGATCAGGTCGGCGCCGGTGCGACAGACGGTGGGGAGGGCGTCGAAGGCCGCCCGGCGGGTCTCGGCGTCCCCAAAGCTCGCGGCGAGGGCCAGGGTGTAGACCGCGGGACCGTTCTTGGGAGCGCGGCCAGAACGGCTCACGTCGGCACACCGGGCGACGACCTGGAGCCCCTCGGACTTGATGAGGGTCACGGCATTGAGGGCCTGGTCGGGTGTCAGCCGGGGGGCCGAGGCATGGTACGTCCCTGCCTCCGTCCCGAAGAGCAGGAAGCGATCCAGCAGGGGCCACGGGTCAAGGGCTGCCGGCGAGACTCCCGCGGGGGCCGAGGCTCTCTTCTTGATCAGGCTGGAGGGGAACCGCATGGACATGCTTTGGGCGATGCGCCGTCTCCATGACGGGTGGGCGGGCCGACTCGGTCCACCCTTGGGGTCATGACGGCGAACGGAGGGGGCCAAGGCCCGGAAGGGCCCCGCACGGGCCACCTCGGGCGCCGCGATGCCCTGGGCAAAGGTTGGGTCTCGGGGCGACACGTGGTCGCGTCCCGGCCCATGCGGCCCAGGGTTCGCCGGCGTCGAGGGGCGTGACCCGCCCGATCGCGTGATCAGCGCGACCGGAAGGTGCCCGTGCCGTTCTCAGGTCGAGTCCGGGCGTCGTCGCCCGGGGATGGGAATGGATCGGGAAGGGAGACCCGGGGGCGACCTTCGCCCACGTCGCCTCAGGCCCCCAAACGCCACCGCTCCGGCGGGCCATGGCCCCGCAGGAACGTTCGCGCGTACCGGTTGTCAGGTCAGGGGGACAGGGGCCTTGCCATCGGCCCTGCCCGCGCTCTCAGGTTCTGAGCGCAGGCTTGGTGGGGACAAGCTGGCTCAGAAGGAGGCTACGCTCAGGGAGCGCAGCGACGGGGTTCGGTGTGCGTCCGCCCAAAGGGCGTCGTTTGCCTTGGTTTCCATCGTCTCGACTTCTGCGTCCTGTTCGGTCAGGACGAACCGCTAGAATAGCACGTCGCGTACGCCTTGGTGAACCAATGCGTACGCAAACCTTTCACAATTGGGCCCTTCGGCGTTGCTTTCACCAGCGGATCAGGTTCGCGCCCCAGACCAGCCCTGCGCCGAACCCAACGGTGAGAACGAGGGCGCCCGGTTTGAGGCGCCCGCTCCTTTCGGCCTCGTAGAGCGCCAGCGGGATGGAACCGCCACTCGTGTTGCCATAGTGCTGGACGTTCACGAACACCCGGTCGTCGGTGAGCCCGAGCCGTTCTTGGCTCGCCCGAATGATGCGCAGGTTCGCCTGGTGGGGCACGAACAGGTCGACGTCGCTGGGTTGGAGCCCGGCTTCGGCGAGGACCCGGAGGCAGGCGTCGCCCATAGCCCGCACGGCGAACCGGTACACCTCGGCCCCGTTCATGGCGACGGCGGGACGCCGACCCTGGGCTTCGGGGGAGCCGTGGGGGTACCGGGAGCCCCCGACCTGGAAGTCGATGTGGGGGGCGCCGTTCCCGTCGCTGAGCAAAACGGTCTTGATCACCCCTCGGTCGCCTTCGCCGGGTCGGAGGACGGCGGCCCCGGCCCCGTCCCCGAAGAGGACCGCGGTCGAGCGGTCGCCCCAATCGACGAACTTGGTCAGGACGTCGACCCCGATCACGAGCACGGTCTCGGCCTGACCCGACTCGACGAAGGCCGACCCGATCGCGAGGGAGTAGATGAAGCCGGCACAGGCAGCTCCGACGTCGAACGCCCCGGCCTTGGTCGCCCCGATCCCGGCCTGGACGAAGCAGGCGGTCGAGGGGAACGGCATGTCGCCGGTGACCGTGCCGCACACGACGAGGTCGAGACTCTCGGCCGCTACCCCGGCACGTTCGACGGCTTCGCGGGCAGCGACTATCGCGAGGTCGCTGGCAGCCTGGCCCGGGACGGAAATCCGTCGCTCGCAGATCCCCGTCCGCTGGCGGATCCACTCGTCGGACGTATCCATCATCGCCTCGAGGTGGGCGTTGGAAAGGACTTTGTCGGGAACGCAATGCCCGAGCCCGGCGAGGACGGCCCGTCTCACTGGGCGAGCCCCTCGCGCTCGGCGAGGACGCTACGCCGGATCGTCTCGACGACGTCGCCTTCGACGGCCTTCACCGCGCTGAGGACCGCGTTCTTGATCGCCTTCGCGTTGCTCCGACCGTGGCTAATGACGCAGACCCCGTTCAACCCCAGGAGCGGGGAGCCTCCATATTCGGCGTAGTCCATTTTCTTCTTGAGCGGCCCGAGGGCCGCTTTGAGGGGCAAGAACAGCAGTTTCGCGGGGCCGGTAGGAACCGCGCTCCGGATCTCTTCGACGATGAACTCGGCCACCCCCTCGGCCGTCTTCAGCGCGATGTTGCCGACGAAGGCATCGCAGACGACCACGTCGCAGCCACCCTGGAACATCTCCTTACCCTCGATGTTGCCGGCGAACCAGTCGTGTCCGACCATCAGCTCGTGGGCCCTTTTGGCGAAGGCGTTGCCCTTGCCCGGCTCCTCGCCGATGTTGACGAGGTGGACCTTGGGGTTGGTGCGGCCCATGACCTGGCTGGCATAGGCCCGGCCCATGAGTGCGAACTCGACGAGGTGTTCGGGGTCGACGTCCGGTGAGGCCCCCGCGTCGAGGAGTAGGAAGTCGCCCCGTCGCGCGGGCATGACGGTCGCGATCGCGGGCCGGTGGACGCCGTCGATCTGGCGCCACGCGAGCAGGGCGGCGGCGGTCGCGGCCCCGGTGTTCCCCGCCGACACGACCGCGTCGGCCTCCCCCTCGGTGACGAGGCGGACGGCCACGAGCAGCGAGGAGTCCTTCTTCTTCCGCAGGGCGTCGGTGGGCTTCTCGTGCATCTCGACCACCTGCGATGCCGGGTGGACGTGGACGTTGGAAGGGAGCGGGCCGCGCAGGCAGGCCTGAATCCGGGTGGGGTCACCGACGAGGACGAGGGTGTGCGGCACGAGTTGGGCCGCCCAGACGGCGCCCTCGACGATCTGTTGCGGGGCGTGGTCGCCGCCCATCGCGTCGACGGCGATCCTCACGGGGCCTCCCGGTCGATGAGGCGCGAGAGGCCCTCGAACGCGGGGTGGACGGCCTCGCCGCCCCTATGGCCGGTGTCGACGGACTCTTGGCAGACCCCGTCCCACCCCCCGGAGCAGAGCGGCTGTTCGGGCAGGTTGAGGAGCAGGCCCTGGCGGACGTAGGCGTCGAGGATCAAGGCGTTCTGGACGAAGATCGGCACAGGCTCGTCCGTGACGACCTCGGCGTAGCTGTCGGAGGCGAAGGAGCTCGGCACGCCCTCGACGTCGAACTCGTCCTCCATCGTGAACTCGAGGTCAGTCTCGACGGGGGCGGCGCAGCGAGCGCACTCGAGCACCGCCCGCGTCCGCAGCGTGGTCTTGACGAGGAGGAGGTTGCCGGTGCTGACAGCGCTGAGTTCCCCACGCAGGGGTTCCACGAGGTCCAGATCCTCCTCCTGGCCCAGTTCGGTCTCGACCTTGAAGACGAGCTTCTTGCCGGGGTGCTGGACGGCCTCGTTCAGATCGAGCAGGCCCTCGCGTCTCATCGTCGCCGGGGATTCTACTCGCCAAGCCGGGAGGGCCCGCGGCGACCGAACGTTCGGGAGCCGCGGGGCGTCCAATGGGAGCGGGCCCCCATTGGGCGCGTCCGCCAGGTATCGTACCGGTTGCCTAGGTTTTCCGAGGTGGTGAGATTGAAGAACTGGATCGCAGCGTTTCTGGTGTGCGCCCTTATTGTCGGGTGCGGTGGCGGTGGCTCGGGCACGGGCGGGACTAGCGGTGGCACGGGTGGCACCGGCGGCACGAGCGGGGGACGCGGGATCCCCACCGTGAACCTCGGGACCGCGTCTCAGGTCCAGGTGCTCTACCTCTCGGGCCAGGGCCGACGCGCGCCGGGGTCGCAGATCGCCGAGTTGGGGCCGATCCAGGTCCAGAACGGGCCGGCCGACTTCGCCCCGACCGAGCAGCAAGGCTCGGGCTCAGCGGTGCGGATCCAGCTCGACGGCTACACTCTGAACCAGTTCGTGTTCTCCGTGACCGTCTCCCCGGATCAGCCGTTCAAGGAGTACACGGAATTCCCGCTTTCGATCGCGAAGATCGACGAGGACACGGGCTCCGGGTTCACGACCGTTTACTCGGGCCCCACCTTTACCGAGTCGCCGCCGTTCAGCGCTGACGTCCGCGTGTTCCCGGGCCGCCAAACGACGCTCCAGGTCAACTTGAACGACGCGATGCTCCGGTTCGACCCGAGCGACGGCCTCGTCTTCGACCGGTTCCAGTTCGAGTCGGAGAACTACGCGCCGTTCAACGACAAGGTCAACGGGTTCTTGAGCGACCTGGTCGCGTTCGACATCACGGGCCTCTCGAACGCCTCCCGCCCGCTCATGGAGAACGGCAGCCGCGCCGAGCAGATCTTCTTCAGCGGCGACCTGATCGCGCTCTCCGCCGGCTTCGAGACGGAGGGCTCGTTCGAGCTCCTCGACCCGATCGTCATCGTCGAGACGGGCATCATCAAGCCGCCGACGAACCTGGGCGGGACGCCCGCTCCGGGGACGTACCTCGCCAAGGAGTTGGACCCGCGCAACTCGGACCCGAACGTGGACGTGCGCATCTCCGCCCTTCAAGGCTTCTACCGACCGTACACCGAGGTGCTCGGCAACCTAAGCGACTTTGGAGCGGTGGCGTTCCCGAACTCCCGTAGCGAGCTCGGCATCGGCGACCTCTTCGACGTCGTGTTCTTCAACCGGAACGCGGCGGGGCAGATCACCGCCCTCTGGCAGGGGATCGTCTCGTTCGACACCGATACCCAGGGCGTGATCGAGCTTTGGCCGATCTCGAACATCAAGGACGGCGTCGCGGACCCGCTCGGGTCGGGCACGATCACCTACACCAAAGTCAACGGAGTCGTGAAGCAGGGCACGTTCTCGATCACGACGTCCACCGAGGCGTTCCCGTTCCCGCGGTCGGGCGGGTTCGTCGTGTTCCGGAACTGACATGCCCCGCGTCCTGGCCGGCATCGAGACCGAGTACGGCCTCGCGGTCGAGGGGCGCGGACCGGAAGACCAGGTCGAAGACGCGACCGCAGTAGTGAAGGCCTCCCCCCGGGAGGCCTTCACCGGTTGGGACACCCGGTTCGAGTCGCCGCGGAGCGACCTTCGGGGGTTCCGGCTCGACCGCCTCGCCTTCGACCCGGAGGACGCCCGGTACGACACCGGCCGGGCCCGCGGACCCGAGGCGGAGGTGCGGGCGGACCGCGTGCTGACGAACGGTGCCCGGTTCTACAACGACCACGGCCACCCCGAGTACGCCACCCCTGAGTGTTGGAGCCTGCACGAGTTGGTCCTCCACGACCTCGCGGGCGAGCTGGTCGTGCGCGAAGCAGCGCTCGCGTTCGAGCGGGCCAGCGGGCGACGCGTCACCGTCCTCAAGAACAACTCCGACGGCCACGGCGCCTCCTACGGGACGCACGAGAGCTACCTCGCCCCGCGGGGGCTCGGGTTCGAGCGCCTCTATCGGGCGGTCATGCCGTTGCTCATCGCCCGGACCGTGCTCTGCGGGGCGGGCAAGGTGGGGAGCGAGACCGGCGATCCCTGCCCGCTCCAAATGAGCCAGCGGGCCGACTTTTTCGCCGAACCCGCGAACGCCGAGACCCTATACCGGCGGCCGGTCTTCAATACGCGGGACGAGCCCCACGCCGACCCGGGCGAGTGGATCCGACTCCACGTCATCGCGGGGGACGCCAACATGGACCCGGGCTGCACCCGGCGCAAGGTCGCGTTGGTGAAGCTGGCACTGCTCCTCGAGTCGGTCGGCCAGAGTCCGGTCTGGCGGGTCGCGGACCCGCCCCGGGCTGCCCGATCCGTGAGCCGGGATTTGAGCGGGAACGGCCGGATCGACCTCGAAGGCGGGAGCTGGACGGAGCCTAGGCCGGTGCTGGAGTCGTACCTCGACGCTTTCGAACGGGCGTTCCCCGCGGGCGAGCCCGACACCGATGAGCTGCTGGGGACCGTCGAGGAGTGCCGGCGTCTGCTCGAGGACCTCGTCTCGAGCCCGACCGCCTTCGCACGGCAGGTCGATTGGGCCGCGAAACGGGCGATGATCGAGGGGTTTCTGGAAGAGGAGGGCGGCGACTGGCGGGACCCCCGGCTCAAGGCGTTCGACCTGGCCTACCACGACCTCGATCCAGACAACGGGCTCTATTGGGCTTTGCTGGAGGCTGGGGCGGTCGCCCCCCGGCCGGCCGACGAGGAGATCCAAGCCCGGGTCGAAGGCGTCTTTGAGCGCAGCCGGGCCTGGGCCCGCTCGCTCGCGGTGCGGGGACAGAAGTCCGGCCTCAAGGGAGTATCCTGGGGAACGCTGACGTTAGAAGAGGGAGGGCGCGAGACCACCGTGCCGCTGGCCCCGGATCGGGAGTACCCCGACTCCTTGGCCCACGCGGCCGAACCCGGTGAGTTCCTCCGCCTCTTGCGAGACACGAAATGACCTGGAACGCGGACAGAACCTTACGGCGGGAGTCGTCGGAGCCGGAGCGGAGGCTCGGCGACGATGAGGGCCCGAGCAAACCGGACATCGGCCGACCGGACGGCCCGAACGAGCTTCTCCGGCGGATGAAGCGGATCGACCCCGACCAGGCGAAGAAGTACCGTCAAAGGTCGGGCGAGTGATGTTCCCGGCCACGGGCACGTTCGCGGAGTTGGTCGGCTACCGGCCTCAGCCGAGCGAGGTCGACGTCACCCACGGAACGACCGTCATCGCCCTCCGCTATGACCAGGGCTGCCTCATCCTGGCCGACCGACGGGCCACAATGGGCAACCTGATCATGTTCGAGCACGCGGAGAAGGTCATCGCGCTCGACCAGGAGACGGTCGTCGCGGTGAGCGGGGCCTATGCGAAGGCGCTCGAGGTCTCGCGCTACCTGCGCCACGCCTTTAAGTACTACGAGCGGCTCAACTTGGTCGAGATCTCGGCCGAAGGCAAGCTCATGGAGATCTCGCGGGCCCTGCAGGGCAACCTTCCCGCCGCCATGAACGGGGGCCTGTTCCTGCCGATCGCCTCGGTCTACGACCGTCGGGCCGACTCGTTCGGCGTGTTCTTCTTCGACGCGGCGGGGGCACGGTTCCAGAGCGCTGACTACGCGACTGCGGGCTCGGGGTCCGAGCGTATCCGTGGGGTGTTCGAGTACCTGATCCGCACGAAGGGGCCTTGGGGCATGCGGTCGTTCGAGGAGGTGCTCCTCGACGGGCTCCAGATGCTTGACATCGCCGCTGACCTCGATTCGGCCACGGGCGGATTTCGGAAGACGCCCCCCGCTGCGGTCGTACTCGATCGGGACGGGGTTCGGACGATGACGGACGACGAGTTGCGCCCGAACTTAGACCGAGTGCTCTCGCCCGCCTAACCGAGGCCCCGGGGTCGGTCCCCCAGGGCCTCTCGGAGGCTGGTCAGAAGCGGTAACCGAAGTGGAACCCGATGTTCGAGGCCCGGGCCCCGTTCGCGTTGTCGCTGTGCACGAGCGTGATCTCGCCGAACAGCTTCTCGCTGAACTCGCGGCCGACACCGACGCGGGCGGCGAGGACGGTCTTGGAGTCGGTCACGTCGACCACGGCGATGCCCGCCCCGGCGAAGAAGTAGTTCCGGCTGAACTCGTCCTCGCCCCGGCTCGGGCCGTAGAAGCGCTGGTTGAGCAGGATCGGGAACACGTTGCCCTTGGACCCGCTGCTGCTCTTGCCGAGCCAGTCCACGGAAAGGGTGGTCTCGCCGCCGGGCAACAGGCTGCGGTCGAAGTAGTAGTCGAAACCGACGCCGATGAAGTTCCGGACGACGTCGCGGGTCGTGTCGTCGAGCGGATAGGCGAAGCCGATCCGGAGCGAAACGTTAGTGGGCGCCTCGATCTGCGCCGAAGCGACCGTGGCCGACGCCAGCGCCGCTGCAATGAGCAAGTTCCTCATCTGTCCTCCTGAGCCTCTGTGAATCGCCCTTCCTAGTGGGCGGCCCCTATCATACTTGCTCGACCGAGGGTCAGAGGGACGCTTCGGGGGCGGACGGTAGACTCGGCGGTCATGCCGCACCTCCTGTTCGAGCTTGGTTGCGAGGAGCTCCCCGCCTCCTCGATCCGCCGCGCCGCCGCCCAGCTCGAGTCGGAGATCGTCAAGCGCCTCGACGCCGCCTCGGTGCCGCGGGGGGCCTCGCGGTCCCTCGGCACCCCTCGACGGCTCATCGTGGGGGTCGACGACGTCGCGGCTCAGCAACCCGACCTCCCCCGCGAGCAGCGCGGACCGGCCGTGAAAGCGGCCTTCGACGCCGACGGCAAGCCCACGAAGGCGCTCGAAGGCTTTTGCCGGGGTCAGGGGGTGGACCCTAGCGCGGTCGAGGTCGAAGGCGACTACGTCTGGGTGCGCCAGACCGTGCCTGGCCGGCCGACGCGGGAGATCCTCGCCGAAGCGCTCGAGGCGGCGGTCCGGGCCGTATCCTTCGACAAGACGATGCGCTGGGCGCACGGTCGGTTCCGGTTCGCGAGGCCGATCCGCTGGATGTTGGCCTGCTTCGGCGGCGAGCTCGTGCAAGTCGAGATCGAGGGGGTGAGTTCGGGGCTCAAGAGTCGGGGCCACCGCTTCAATCACCCAGGCGAGTTCGAGGCCCGCTCGTTCGAGGAGCTCTTGGTCGAGTTGCGGGCCAGGGACGTGGAGCCCGACCCGGCTGAGCGCGAACGGCTTATCCGTGAGGGGGCACATCGGGCGGCGACCGGGGAACCTGTCATGTCCGCCGCCCTCGTCGAGGAGAACGTGTTCCTCGGCGAATGGCCGACCCCGCTCGAGGGGGAGTTCCCGGCCGAGTACCTCGAGCTGCCGGAGCCCGTGCTCGTCACGGTCATGGCGAAGCACGAGCGGTTCTTCCCCGTCCGGGGGGCCGATGGCCGGCTCACGAACCGGTTCGTGTCGGTTCGGAACGGCGGCCAAGAGGCGGACGTGCGCAAGGGCAACCAGTGGGTGCTCAACGCTCGCTTCAACGACGCCCGGTTCTTCTTCGAAGAGGACAAGAAGGCGCTGCTGGACGACTTCCTCGCCCGGACTGAGGCGATGTCGTTCCAGGTGAAGCTAGGGTCCGTCCGTCGGCGCTGCGACCGGCTCGAGCACTTGGCCCGTTCGGTCGCGGAGTGGAGCGGCGCGGACGAGAGCGAGGCGAGCCTGGCGGCAGAGGCGGGGCTCTACGCAAAGGCGGACCTCGCGACGGGCCTCGTGAGCGAGCTCGACGAGTTGCAAGGTCAGGTCGGCGCCGAGTATGCCCGGCGGGAGAGCCGATCGGACGCAGTGTGCGCCGCGCTCGCCGGACAGTACGGCCTCGGGCCTTGGGAGTCGCCCACGACGGCCGGAGACCGGACGGCCCTTCGCCTCGTCATGGCCGACCACTTGGACAAGCTCGCTGGCTACCTGGGGCTCGGCTTCGCCCCGAGCGGGTCGAGCGACCCTTACGGGCTGCGACGGTCGGTGACGGTGCTCATCGAGGTGGCCTGGGCGTGGGGGGGCAGGATCCCCGGGTTCGAGCCCGTGTTCGAGGCTGCGCTGGCCGGATATGCGGGCCAGGGGGTCGAGCTCGACGCCGAGAAGGCGAGGGCCTCGCTCGCCGAGGTGTTCGCGGGACGGTACGAGTCGCTGCTCGCGAGCCATCGGTACGACCTCGTCCAGGCTGCCTGCCTGCCGGGTGCGCTTCTGACCCCGCGGGAAGTCCTTACCCGGCTCCGGGCTTTGGAGAAGGCGTGCGCCGACCCCGCGTTCGTCCAAACCGCGACCCGACCGAGCAACATCCTGGCGGCAGCGGCGAAGAACGGGGTCGACTTCGACGGGTGGGACCGCTCCCGGCTCGGTTCCGCCGAGGCAGAGGCCCTGTTGGCTGCCGCCGAGGCGCAACTCCCGCTCACCCGCTCCGCGCTCGCGGCCGAGGACCCGGCGGGGCTCGTCGGCGCCGTGCTGCCGCTCGTGTCGGTGGTGAACGCCTTCTTCGACGCCACGATGGTCATGGTCGAGGACACGGCGGTGCGGGACGCTCGGCTCGGTGCGCTCGGGGTGGCCCGGCAGGCGTTCGAGACGATCGGCGATTTCACCAAGGTCGTGGTCGAGGGTCGCTAACCCTCGTCCCGAGCCGCGAGGAGCCGCTCGACGTACTTGGCGAGGACGTCGTACTCGAGGTTCACAGGGTCCCCGGCTGCCCGTTGGTGCAGGCTCGTATGGGCATAGGTGTGTGGGATGACCCAGACGTCGAACTCGCCTCCCTCCGGCCGGACGACGGTGAGGCTCACCCCATCGATCGTGACCGACCCTTTGTCGATCAGGTAACGCGAGCCCTCGCACGCGAAGCGGAACACCCAGGATTCCCCCTCCGGGCGCACGGACACGACGCGACCGATCCCGTCCACGTGTCCTTGGACGATGTGCCCGCCGAACCGGTCGCTCGGGCGCATGGCCCGTTCGAGGTTCACTGCTGAGCCGGTTCGCAGAGCGCCGAGGGACGTTCGGGCGAGCGTCTCCGGGCTGAGGTCGAAGGCTAGGCCGCCTTCTTGGTCGACGAGGGTAAGGCAACACCCGCTGACCGCGACACTCTCGCCGATGGCCCAGGGCTCGTCGATGAACGAGGGGGCCTCAAGCGTGAGGCGCCCGCCTTCGAACCCCTTGACCTTGACCACAGCCTGCACGATCCCCGTGAACATCCGGGCCCGAGTCTACGTCGAGGGCCGCGGGTAGGGGCGGGCACCCCTATTCTTGGGCCCTTTCCAGCAGTTTTCGGGACGAGGGGGCGGTCTGGACTCCCGATGATTCGAGTGTCAGGACGGACACGGGTATGGCGAAGGGACTCGGCAACCAGATCGGACTCAAGACGGGCACGTCGCTCCGGATCGACCCACGGGTGATCCTCGGGGCGCAGATGCTCCAGTGCAGCCAACTCGAGCTCGAGCAGACGCTCGAATCGGAGTTGGCCGAGAACCCGGCCCTCGAACGGGTCGAGCAGGGCGAGGCCGCACCGACCCGGGACGAGATCCTCAAGTCGCTGGCCCCGGTGGAGTTGCGGCCGAGCGGGGGGGACAACGAGCTCTGGCGCTCGCTCCCGCACGACGGCGAGGATTCCGACTGGACCGACTTCGCGGGGGCGTCCGATTCGTTGGCCGACCACCTGCGGGCGCAAATGTTCTCGTCGTTCCCCGGGTCGCCGACGGTGGTCGAGTACCTCGTGGGCAGCGTCAACGACCGTGGGTACCTCAGCGTCACACCCGATGAGGTCGCCATGGACTGTGGGTGTTCCTTGGACGAAGCCGAGGAGGCCGTTCGCGCCTTGAAGCAGTGTGAGCCGCCGGGGGTGGGGGCCTCGAACCTGCAGGAGTGTCTCGTCCTCCAGCTCCGGACGGCCGAGACCGACGCCGAACGGCTCGCCCGGCGAGTGCTGCAAGACGACTGGGAGCTCCTCGTCCAACGCGACCTCCACGCGATTCGTCGCCGGTACCGGACGACCGTCGAGCGGGTCAAGGAGGCGTTCGAGGTCGTGCTCGGCTTGAACCCGTTCCCCGGGGAAGGGTTCCGGCCCCACCCGATGCCTGGGTCATCGCGCCCGGCCGCCGCCCGTGCGGACCTCGTCCTCGCTCGGGACGAGTTCGGGTGGTCGATCGAGGTGCCGGGCCCGTCCCCCCTCACACTGCGCTTGAACCGGAGCTACGAGAAACGGCATACCGAACTCGCCGGCAACCGGCGGCCCTCGGACGAGAAGCGACACGTGACCGAGTACGTCCAGCGGGCGAAGCAGTTCATCGACGCGCTCGGGCAGAGGCGGCGGCTCATGGGCGAATTGGGGCGGTACCTTGTCGAGCACCAGCCGGGGTTCCTCGCGACGGGGGACGTCAAGTTCCTGACTCCGATGACTCGGGCTCTCCTGGCCGCCTCGCTGGGCGTCCACGAAAGCACGGTGAGCCGGGCGACCTCGGGCAAGTTCGTCCAGATCGCCACGGGGGAGGTCCTCGCGTTCGACGTCTTCTTCAAGCCGGCGCTGCGAGTCCAGAAAATGATCGAGGAGATCCTTTCGACCGAGAATCCCGGGCGGCCGCTGAGCGATGAGGCGATCGCCAAGCTGCTCAAGGACCGGGGGGTCGATGTGGCCCGCCGGACGGTGAACAAGTACCGCGACCGCACCAAGCTGCTCTCTAGCCGCCGTCGGAAGTCGGCCTAGCGGCCGGGCCCGAACGGTCTGGTCCGGGGCCTGGGAAAGGTCGGTATAGTCCTGCCGACCCCTCCTACGGCACGGTGGCGCGACGATGCAGAACACGTTCGGAATCCTTGGATCAGGCATGCAGGGCACGGCGGCGGCCTACGACTTGGCGAAGTTCGCCGGGCCCGCCCGAATCTTCGTCGGCGACGTCGACACGAAGCAGGCCCACCGTTGCGCCGACCGCGTGAACGCCCTGGCTGGCGACCTGATCTGCGAGCCGGTCGCCGTCGACGGGCTCGACCCGGCGAGCCTGGCGGACTTCGCGAACAAGTCGGACATCGTGCTGAGCTGCGTGCCGTACTGGATGCACCCGAAGGTGGCGGCCGTCTGCATCGACACCATGACGGACATGGTCGACCTGGGTGGGAACACGGACGTCACGATGCAGACCCTCGACCTCGACGTGAAGGCGAAGGAGGCGGACGTGACGATCGTGCCTGACACGGGACTTGCGCCGGGGCTGGTCAACAACCTTGGGTGCTACGTGATCGAGTCGCTCGACACGTGCGAGTCGGTTAAGCTCTATTGCGGGGTCTTGCCCCAGAACCCGAAGCCGCCGTTCAACTATAAGCTGACCTTCAATATGGAGGGGCTCGTGACAGAGTACGACTACCAGGCCGTCGCCCTTCGGGACGGGGAGATCGTGAAGATCGACACATTGACGGAGGTCGAGGACCTTGTGGTCGACGAGCTCGGGCAGATGGAGGCGTTCGTCACGAGCGGGGGGACGAGCACAGCTCCCTACACGTTCCACGGTAAGGTTCGCGACTACGAGTATAAGACGATCCGGTTCCCTGGGCATGCCCATCTGATGAAGATCTTTAAGGACTTCGGGTTTTGGAACGAGTCCGAGATCAACGTACGCGCCACGAAGGTCGTGCCGAAGGAGGTCTTCAACGCGGTGTTCGGGCCTGAGCTCGCGAAGTTCGAGGATCTGGACCAGTGCGCGGTGCGCGCGGTCGGGCTCGGCGTGCGGGCGGGCCGGCCCACTCGGATCCAGATCGACATCTTCGACCGGCAAGACCCGCACACGGGCTTCACCTCGATGGAGCGCCTCACCGGCTTTTCGATGTCGATCATCGCGCAAGAGGTCGTGAACGGTCGGGTCGCGAAGGGCTGCGTGCGGTACGAGAACGCGATGACGGGCAAGGATTTCGTCCGAGAACTGCGGCGGCGCGACATCCAGATCAAGGCGAGGGAAACGGTCCAGCTCGACTAACGGCCCGGAGTTGCCCGGGCTCGGCTGAGGCACGGGTGCCCCGAGCGGTAGAATCCAGAGGGTCACCCCGAGATGGATCAGTCTCACATCCGTAACTTCTGCATTATCGCGCACATCGATCACGGGAAGTCGACCTTGGCCGACCGGATCCTCGAGAAGTGCGGGCTGGTGCGCGGCGAGGCCCAGGAGCAGATGCTCGACACGATGGACCTCGAGCGTGAGCGCGGGATCACGATCAAGATGACGGCCGTCCGGCTGTCTTATCGCGCAAGGAACGGGGAAGAGTACCAGTTCAACCTCATCGACACGCCCGGGCACGTGGACTTCACTTACGAGGTTTCAAGGGCGCTTTACGCGTGTGAAGGTGCACTGCTCGTGGTCGATGCGACGCAGGGGGTGGAGGCGCAAACCATCGCGAACGCCGCGATGGCGATGAACCAAAACCTTGAGATCATCCCCGTGATCAACAAGATGGATCTTCCCCACGCCGACCCTGAAATGGCCCGGGAAGAGATCGAGAACGCCCTCGCTCTCGACGCGACCGACGCCATCCCGTGTTCCGCGAAGTCGGGGATGGGGGTCGAAGAGATCCTTGAGGCCGTCGTAGCGCGTATCCCGTCGCCCAAAGGCGACCCGAAGGCACCGCTCCGGGCTCTCATCTTCGACTCTCACTTCGACACATACCAGGGCGCGGTCGCCTACATCCGGGTGAAGGACGGGAGCGTGAAACCCGGCGACCGGATCCAGATGATGTCGACCGGAAAGACGTTCGACATCGACGAGGTCGGGGTGTTCCGTCCGAAGCTCGAACGCGGCACGGAGCTCGCGACGGGCGAGGTCGGGTTCATCACTGGGGCGATCAAAACGATCGGCGACGCTTCGGTCGGCGACACCGTCACGGCCGCGTCGAACCCAGCCCCGGAGCCCCTACCCGGTTATCGCCAGGCCAAGCCTATGGTCTTTTGCGGTCTCTACCCGACCGACGGCGACCAGTATAACGACCTCAGGGACGCGATCGAAAAGCTTCAGATGAACGATGCGTCCATCAGCTTTACCATGGAGACGTCTGCCGCTCTCGGGTTCGGGTTCCGGTGCGGGTTCCTTGGGTTGCTTCACATGGACATCGCTCGGGAACGGCTGGAGCGAGAGTTCGGGCTCGACCTTATCCTGACGGCCCCTAGCGTCGACTACATCGTCCACATGACCGACGGGAGCAACCAGCACATCAGCAACCCGAGCGAGATGCCGGACCCGAACCATACAGACTTCATCGAAGAGCCTACCGTCGAAGCGACGATCATGGTGCCTACCGAGTACGTGGGCGTCGTCATGACCCTCTGCCAGGACCGACGGGGAACCTACAAGAAAACCGAGTGGCCGACCCCGAACCGCGCGATCGTCTAC
The DNA here is from genome assembly GCA_022843485.1 of Fimbriimonadaceae bacterium. Lineage (GTDB taxonomy): Bacteria > Armatimonadota > Fimbriimonadia > Fimbriimonadales > Fimbriimonadaceae > JALHNM01. The sequence continues at coordinate 79,919 of JALHNM010000001.1, forward strand.
TACACCCTCCCGCTCGCAGAGATCCTGCTCGACTTCTTCGATAAACTGAAGTCGATGACCCGAGGGTACGCCAGCTTCGACTACGACTTAAGCGAGTATCAGCAATCGGAGCTCGTCAAGGTCGATATCCTCTTGAACGGCGACCCAGTCGACGCTCTATCGTTCATCGTGAACAAACAGTTCTCCTACCCACGGGGCAAGGCGATCGTCGAACAGTTGCGGAAGGTGGTCCCTCGTCAGCAGTACGAGGTGAAGATCCAAGCCGCCATCGGATCGCGGGTCATCGCCGCGGACGTGATCAAGCCGTTCCGCAAGAACGTGATCGCGAAGTGCTACGGCGGCGACGTCAGCCGAAAACGAAAGCTGCTTGACAAGCAAAAAGAGGGTAAGAAGAGGATGAAGAACATCGGCGCCATCGAAGTGCCGCAGGAAGCGTTCCTCAGCGTCCTCAAGGTCGCGGAGTAGGGGGAGGCCCGGATCCGGCGCGCCGTTGGGCCGTTCGGTGCTCTTCAGTCCGTCAGCGGACGAGGGTCGGGGTCGTCGAGACGACCGAGGTCAACGGGGCCGAGCTTTCCGTGTCGTAGGCCACCGGCTGAACCGGCTGGCTCTCGGAGCGACGGAACGACTCAAGGTCGGACGGCATGACGGCCGACGACGTGACGCTGCCGTTCGAGAGCGACGAGCTCTCGCAACCTCCCAGTGCAATGAGGGCAACGCCCACAATCGCGATCAGCAAAGTGAAGGATCGCATGACTCTCAAAGTATGTTCAAGAATCGTGCGCGATGTGACGTCCCCACAGGGCGAAAGGAGAAAATGGGCCGACAGTCCATGGGCGTTCCTTAACATGTCGTCCAGGACTTTTCTCCTTCATGACTCGAAATTGAACCTGATTCGCTCTGAAAACCTCATAAAGTACGTGAGGTTTGGCCCGCTTTCCGGCTCCGAGGGATACCGGGTCGTTAGACGTTAACGTAGACGGCGTCTTGCTGGGCCTAGGGCCCGAGTGAACCCAAGCGACGTCGGCTCGTCACCCCCGGTGTGACCACGACCATCGCCCTCAGCCTCGTACTCATGGCACCCTACACACCCGCCGTCGGACCGCTGGAGACCGTCTCCATCGGTGGCGTGAAGCTCGAACGCGGCTCGGACCGGCCCTTGGAACTCCGAGTGACCTTCCCGAAATCGGGCGGGCCCTACCCGGTCATCGTCCATTCCCACGGCATGTACGGCTCCGGGGACGGCGTCCGCCCCCTGACCGATGCCTTCGCCCGCCACGGCTACGTCGTGGTCGCACCTACCCACGGCGACTCGATGAGGTACGCCGACGCCGAGACCCGCCGCCGGGCGCTCGGTGGGAGCCTCGACAACACCAAGAGCTGGGACGAACGCCCGAAGGAGGTCAGTCTCATCATCGACCGACTCGCCGAGCTCGAAGACAAGGTCGAGGGACTCAAGGGCAAGGTTGACACGACCAAGGTCGGCGTGGGCGGCCACTCGTTCGGGGCATGGACGACTCAGGTCGTGTCGGGCATGACTCTCGGCCGAGGGGCGATTTCGATGTCCGACCCTCGTCCGATCGCCTTCCTCGTGATCTCCCCCAGTGGGATCGGCGGGGGCGTGACGAAGGAGTCGTTCGCCGCGATGCGCGGCCCCATGCTGATGGTGTCCGGCGACAACGACCGGGGGCGGTTCGAAGGCGACCCGGGCGACTATCGTCGACAGGCCTTCCAGCACGCGACGCCCGGGGACAAGACGCTCGTCTGGATCAAGGACGCGGACCACGGCTTCGGCGGCATCAACGGCCGGTCGGGGGCCCGCCTCTCAGCCGGCCGCCTGGGTGGCCGCTCGAACCCGCGACACGTCGATATCGTCCATCAGGCATCGCTCGCGTTCTGGGACTCCACCTTGCGCGGCGACGCCCGAGCCAAGGCCTGGCTCGCCTCCGACGCGATCTCGGGTCAGGGCGACGTCACGGTGAGCCGCAAGTAGGCTAGGCCTCGTCCCCCCAGAGCGGCCGTCCTCCGTGGGCCTCGCGCCAACCGTGGCGCCACCGGTGGACGGCCTCGACCCGCTGAACCGGTCGCGGGCGACGCTGGTCCGCGGGCGGGATCGGCGGGAACGGCCGCCCAGGCAGGCGTTGGTACCAGTAGGCGACGCTCGCCATCTCGAGTTCAAGCCCGTTCGCGTGCCCGTGCTCGATGCTCGCCCGCAAGCTGCGCTGGAACCGGACGGCGTCGTCGAGGTGGAACCGGTAGTAGTGCATCCGCCCGAGCCACCCAAAGCGCGGCTCGTCGTTCTCGACCCCCGAGACCCGGGCGATGCCGAAGTAAGGGTGGTCGAACCGCTGATCCGGCCCCCAGGCCGTGTTGAAGTAGTCCTCGGTGCCGGTGCCGTGGAGCCCGGGCCAGGGCTCCCCGTCGATGAGGAACATGTCGTCCCCTTCGCCAGGCCAGGGCGGGCTGGGGGAGTGGACGTAGAGGTTGACCCCCACGAAGTGCCCCTCCCCCTCGGCTTCGCAGAACAGGTAGTTGTCGCGGTCCGAAGGGTTCTTGGGGTCGGGGGAGTCGTCGATCCAGGCGTTTTCCTTGCCGTCGGGCGACTCGCACACCGTGAGCTCTTGGTTGTACCAAGCGTGGAACCGGCCCTCGTCCTCGCCCACGGGCCCGAGTTCGTAGTCGACGTAGAAGTAGACCCGGTCGCAGTCCGTGGGCCCGTCGTTGGCGAGTTCGATCCGGGCGTGAGAGCCGAACGGCATCGGGAAGTAGCAGGACAGGGCCTTCCCATCGCGCGGGGCGGCGGCGAGCGGCAAGGACCGGAAGAGGTAGTCGAGCCCCCAGCCCTGGCCGAAGAAGTCGCCCACTGGCGCCTCCACGCTCGGGTGGGCCTGGCCGTCCCACCAAGCGCGAAGGACGAGGTTGCGCTTGACGAGCGGCTCGTGCTCGGCCAGGAGGGTGCACCAGATGTGGGTGACCCGGCCTGGTCCCGCGGTGTCGAGCAGCGTGAGCGACCCGCCCGCGGGCAAAGGCATCCAATCGTCGTTCCCTCCCGAGCGGTCGTAGCTGCTCGATCGGCGCGAACGGGCGGGGACGATGCGGGACAGGGCGTCGAGCGGGCCGGGCACGACGCTATTGTCCCCGGTCCAGGCCGAGCCCGGGGCGAGGGATACTCTCGGCGGCCTCTTCGGGCGGGAGCGATCGCCACTCCACTGCCCGGGCCAGGAGCGTCCGAACCGCCTGGTCGTTCGGCCGACTCGCGAGCAGGGCGGTGAACGCGGCCTGGGCCTCCGCATAGCGCCCCGACTCGATGAGGCGGACGCCCTCCGCGTGGGCGAGGGCAAGGTCCAAGACGTCCGGGGGGGCGCCCTCCCTGAGGCAGAGCAGTTCGTAGACGGGTTCCCGCTCCGCCCGCCCTTCGACGTCGGCCCAGTCGACGAGCCGGGTCACGATCCTGTCCCCGGCCTCCCGCTGGGTCTGCTCCGAGACCAGGATCTCCGTGCCGTACCGCTTGTTGAGCCCCTGCAGACGGCTGGCCAGGTTGACGGCGTCGCCGATCACGGTGTAGTTCATCCGCTGCCGGCTCCCGACGTTCCCGACGACCACGTCGCCGGTCGAGACGCCGAACGACGCCCGGAGGGTCGGGATCCCGCGGGCGGCCCAGTCGCCGCGCAGTTGGGCAAGGGTGGCCTGGCTCTGGAGCGCGGCACGGCAGGCGGTGAACGCATGGTCGGGTGAGGCGGCGGGGGCCCCCCAGAACGCCATGACGTCGTCGCCGTTGAACTTATCGACCGTCCCCCCGGCCCGGAGCACTTCGCTGCTCAAGACGTCGAGGTACTCGGCGAGGACTTGGACGAGGTCCTCCGGGGCCATGCGCTCGCTGAGCGCCGTAAACCCGACGATGTCGGCGAAGTAGGTGGTGATGTGCCTGCGCTCACCGCCGAGGCGGGCCTCTTGGCCGGACCGGACCAGCCACCGGGCGTACTCGGCGGGGACGAGCTTCTCGAACGACCGCAGCCCCGTCTTCATCTGCTCCATCCCCACCGCGAGGGCGTCGATTTCCCGGATCCCGCTCGGAGGCACCGCCCGTGCGGCGAGGTCGAACTCGCGCACGAGGGCAGTCTCCTCGGCCAATCGCTGAAGGGGACGGGCCACGCTCCGGGCGAGCAGCAGCGAGAGCAACACCCCGACCCCGAGCGCCCCGAACCCGAGCAGGGCGAACTCACGGCCAGCCTGCCAGACCCCGGCGGTGAACTCCTCGTCGCGGACGAGGACTGCCATGACCCAGGAGGGACGCCGGTCGCCCCCGACAGCTTGGTAGGCCCCCACCCACGCTGCCCCCCCGGCCGAGAACGCGGTTCGGACGGGCTCGTCGACCCGGAGCGGGGCGGCCTCCGCCGAGAGCAGGTCCAGCAGCCGGGCGACGGCCGGGTCGGCGAACTCGTCGACCGTCGCGAGCCGCTCCCGGCCCGCGCTCGCGATCAGCAGCCGATTGGCGTCCGGGTGGGCCACGAGCCGGAGGGAGCGGTCGGCGGCCCGCTCGACAAGGAACGCGCTGCCCGTCCGGCCGACCTGGATCGTCTGGAGGAACCGGCTGAGCTCGGTCACCGTGAACTCCACGGTCACCGCCCCGAGGAACCGGTTGTCGGGGCCGAAGACGGGGGTGGCGCAAGTCACCCGGGGCGTCTCGCCCCCGTTCGGGAGCGGGGCGAGCGTGGTCTCGGCCCATGCCTGTTCGCCCTCGGCCCGAACCCACCCGTACCAAGGGGTCTGGCGGAGGTCGCGCAGCCGGGGAACGGCCTCGGCGACCGGCTCGAGTTGGTCACCGAAGGGCCGGAACGCCTGGACGGACATGCTGCCGTTCGCGCCGATCCGGCCGAGGTAGACGGTGAGCTCCCCGTTCGCCCGACGCACGGTCTGGACGGACTCGCCGGTCCGATCGAGGGTGTACGTCACCGCGCCGAACTCAGCGTTCGCCGCCATGACGGTCAGGCTCCGCTTGGCTAGAGCGAGGAACGCGCTCGCATCGGTGGCCGCTTGGCCGCCGCCGAGGCCCGGGGCGACGAGCCCGGCCATGAGCCTCCCTTGGCTCTCCGCTTGGTCCAGCAGGCCCGTGATCCGTTGCCGAGTGAGCCGCGCCGAGAGCGAGACGACCCTGCCAGAGAGGTCCCCGACGCTCTCCCGGGCGCGAAGGAAGGCCACGGCGGCCAGGACGAGCAGCGTGCCCGCGAGGAGGAGGACGATCTTGACCGTGAGGTTGGCTCGGAGCGAGAGTTCCATCCGGCTCACACGCGAGTGTGACACGACCGTCTCGACGCCCAGGCCCGACCCATCGTGTTGACGCTGGTTCGGCCGGGTCGCGGCGAGCGGCCTAGCGACCGGCCGCGTAGACCAACGCCGCGATGAGGAAGGACTCCTCTACGGGGCTCTCGGCAAGAGCGGCTAGTTCGGGGCGCGACCGGGCCGACCCGAGGAGCCGGACCGCCGCGGCCTCGTCCCCTCGGCTGAACGCCTGGACGGCCTCCCGCAGCCGCTTGCTCCGGGAGTAGGCGGGGCGGAGCTGAGCCATCAACTCGGTGTCCCGCGAGAAGCCGTCGAGCATCATGAGACGGTACGTGGGCGCCTCGACACCGAAGAGGCGGGCGAGCCCGAGGAGACACCTTCGCCGGATCGTGGACCCCGGGGCCTGGGCGGCGGCGGCGAGGATGAGCGGGGCGTCTTCGACCGTGCCAACGCACCCCAAGGCGTAGGCGATCTCGCTCGCGACCGTCGTCCCGGGCTGGGCCAACGCCTCGCGGAGGCGGGGGGCGAGCGCCTTGAGCTCCAGTTCCCCGACCGCCTCGGCCGCCGCGGTGCGGACGCTCGGGTGTGGGTCGAGGAGGGCGTCGGCGATGGCGGGGGCCGCCTCGGTAGCGCCCAGAAGGCGGAGGGCCTGGATGGCGGCGCGGCGCAGCTCGGGGTCGGCCGGGTCGCCCGCCGCCTGGCAGAGGGGGAGCACGGCGTCGGTCGAACCGAGCCGCCCGAGAGTCTTGGCCGCCTGCCGCCGCAGGAGCGAACGGGGGTCCTGGAGGAACCGGGCTACGACCGGCACCGCCCCGCCCGCCTGCAAGTCGCCGAGGGCCTCGAGAGTCTCCTCTTCCACGAGCTCCGGGTGGGCCTGGACGAACTTGATCAGCGAGCGGGATGAGCCTGGGTCCTGGAGCTTGGCGAGGGCCGCCGCCGCCTGGCGACGGACCCGGGGCGAGGGGTCGCCCAGGGCCTTGAGCAGCTCGTCGGCCCCGAAGGTGAACCGAGCCGCCCCGACGGTGGCCATCGCCTCCTCGCGTTCGGCGAGGTCGGCCGTCTTGCTCATCTTGGCGAGCGCCCGGGCCCCCCGGGGGCTGAAGCGTCGGAGCTGGCCGATCGCCTCGCCCAGCCGCACTGCGCCCTCCTCCCGGACGGGCAACAAGGACACCCAAGCCAGGACCCGGATCCCGATGACGATCCAGAAGACGGTCTTGTAGGCGTCCACGACCGGCATCGCCCCGCGGAACGCGTTCATCACGAACGCCCCGACCATGGGGGCGATCCCGCCGACGAGCGCCTGGACGGCCAGCGCCATCCCCAGGTAGTTCGCCCGGTCCTTCTCGTCCGAGGTCGCGATGAAGAGGTTGAGCTGGCAAACCGCGACCCCCGACCAGACGATCCCGTTGTAGACGTGGCCGACGGTCAGGATGATCGTCGAGCCGACGGTGTCGCCCGGTTGGCAGAACAGCCAGATCGCGGGCGTGAAGGTGACGCCGGCCATCAGGATGACGAGGACAGGCTTGTTGCCGTATTTGTCCGCGAGGCGCCCCCAGAACCCGGCCGCCGCAACGGTGCCCACGGCGTGGGCGACCTGGGTGAGCTGGAGTTGGGTGTAGCTGAGCTTCAGGCTCTCCAGCGCGAACGCGGCGTAGAGGCCGCCTGCGAACGTCGCCCCGACCATGAAGAGAACCGTGAACCAGAGGACCTTTTGGAACCCACTGTCCCTCAACGGCTTGGTCATGAGCCCGACCGAGTCGCGGAGGCGCATTTTGATCGGCTCGGCGCGGACGGTGTCCTGCATGCGCAGGAAAAACACCATGCTGACGATCGCGCAGACGAAGCCGAGACCGAAGAGGAGCGAGAACCCGGTCGCTTCCCGGCCCAGGGCCCGGAAGTGGTCGAGCATCACGCCGCCGAGGAACGCCACGGCCATCGCCACCGCGGTCGAAATGGCGGTGCGCCGGGCGAAGTACCATCCCCGGCTGTTGGCCGGGACGAGCTCGGCGATCCAGTCGTTGTAGATCGGGCTCACGATCTGGACGGCCGCCGTCGCCAGCAGCACGCACACCGCGAGCACGACCAGCCGCACGTCGCCCGAGAGGGCAAGCAGGGGCAGGACGATGAGCGGGGCGTAGAGCAGCCTCCACACCCACCCGCCGGGCGCGATAAAGCGCTTGTAGTGAGGGTACGCCCGGCCCCAGACCGCCCCCGGGATCTGCATGAGGCCCATGATGCTGGGCAGGGCGACCATGAGCTGGACCCAGTAGTCGCCCCCGCCCAGGAACTGGATGAACCCGATGAGGAAGGTGCCGCCGACCAGAGTGCCGAACGCGCTCGCGAACGCGACGTCGACGTTCGCGGTCTGGAGGTTCTTCAGGTTCTCGAGGCGGCTGGTCGCGGTGGCCAAGGGAGTGCCTTCGATTCTGAGGCCCGGGCCGGGTCCGGTCTGGGTCAGGCCGCGCCGTTCGGCGGTGACCGCCCGTATCATGGGGGTGTGAGGAACCTACTCGTCGCCCTCTTCGCCCTTTCCGTCGTCGCCTGGGGGTGTGGGGACACGTCTTCGACCGAGACGACCGCCGAGACCAAGCCGACCGAGGCCGCCGGCACCGAGCCCACGAGCGGGACGGCCTCGGGCTCGGGGGTGCAGATCCACGGCGGGGCGGCCGGGGCTGCGGCACCGGTGACGGGTACGGAGTCGCTCCAGGGCGGCGGCAGCGGGGTCGGATCCGCGGCGAAGGACGCCGCCCGCGGGGCCGCCGCGAAGGCGGCGGGCGGGTCGGTCGGTACCGAGGGTGCGACCGACGGCAACTGACCCGAACCCCCCGCTCGGGCCGCGAGTCGCTTCGGTGCTCGTGGCGTTCGTCGCGGGGTCGTTCGTCGCCGCGATGGTGACCATGATGGCGGGCCGCTTGCTCCTACCGGAACGGGTGGGGCCGGCCCCGGACGGGCTCGGCGCGATCCAGGTCGGGGCGCTCGCCTTCGAGGCGGCGTTTCGAAAGTGGAAAGTCTGGGGCACGCGTCCAGAGCGGGCTCTCGCCGGCGTCGCAGCCGTGCTCTTCGGGGCGTCGGTCTGGCGGGACGCCGCCCTGCCTTGGGGTTGGGTCTCGATCCTCGGCCAAGCGGGGTGCTGCGTGGTGGGGGCGTTCGCCGTGGGGCGCCTGTGCCGGCGTGCTTGGGGCGGCTAACGGGAATTGAACCCGTGACCTCCAGAATCACAATCTGGCGCTCTAACCGACTGAGCTATAACCGCCGTTCTCCCACCATTATGTCCGACGCAGGTAGGGCGAGGCCCCGGTGACCTATAGGACTCGTCCGACCAAGGGCCGCACCAAGGGGTCGGAGGTCATACTCGATTCATGAGGGCGCTCCCGTTCGAGCCGGGCGTCGCGGGCTGCGACGAGGCGGGCCGGGGTCCACTTGCTGGGCCAGTCGTGTGCGCCGCCGTGGTCTTGCCCGCCGGGTTCGACGCCCGCGGGCTCGACGACTCGAAGAAGCTCGATGCCCCCCGCCGGGCAATGCTCGCGAACCGGGTCCGGGACGGGGCCGTCTGGGCGGTCGAGGTCGTACCGGCGGACGAGGTGGACCGCCTGAACGTTCTGTGGGCTTCGCTCGCGGGCATGGAGCGGGCCCTTGCCCGGCTCGACCCGGCCCCCCGGGCCGCCCTGATCGACGGCCACACGCCGCCCAGGGAGCCCTGCGTCCCGGTGACCTGCCTCGTGAAGGGGGACGGGAAGGACGCGGCCATCGCCGCCGCCTCGATCCTGGCGAAGACCGTGCGCGACGGCCTCATGGTCGAGTTGGCGGCCGAGTTCCCCAAGTACGGGTTCGACCGACACTTCGGGTACCCCACCCCGGACCATCTCGCCGCCTTGCGGGAGCACGGCCCGTGCCCTGCCCATCGCCGGAGCTTCGGCCCGGTGCGCGACCTTCTGGAGCAGCCGTGTCTGGGGTTCGACGGCTAGGGGCGGACGTCGAGGACGCCGCCGCGCGCTACCTCCTGGCGAAGGGGTATACGCTGGTGGCCCGTCGCGTGAAGACCCGGTCCGGGGAGATCGACATCGTGGCCCTCGACGGGGAGGTGCTCGTCTGTGTGGAGGTGAAATTCCGGGCGAGGGGGGCACCGGAACTGGCGGTCGACGACCGCAAGACGGCCCGTTTCCACGCCGCGGTCGAGGAGTACCTCGCCAAGGCAGGCGGGCCCGACCGTCCCGTCCGGTACGACCTCATCGCGGTGTCGCCGGACGAGCTGCGACACCACGAGGACGCTTTTCGAGGCTAGCCGACGGCGGCCTCGTCCCTGACGAGCGGAAGAGGGACGAGCGTCCGGTCCGCCATCGCCCGGCATACGGTCATGATCTCGCCCCGTCGCCGCTTGGAGGCGTACATCTGCTCGTCCGCCCGCTTGAGGACGGTGTCGCGTCCATGATCCGAGTGGGCGGCGCCGATCGTGGCGGTCAAGCCGACCTCGCGACCACAGAGCTCGATCGAGAACTGGAGCGTTCGGCGGATACGCTCGCGCAAGGATAGGAGGGCCGCTTCCTCGACCCCCGGCAGGACCACGGCGAACTCGTCGCCCCCCACCCGGGCCACGATGTCGCCTGCCCGCAAGGTGTCTTGGAGTCGCCGGGCCACCGCGATCAGGGCCTCGTCCCCGCCCGCATGGCCGAACCCGTCGTTGACCTGCTTGAAGTCGTCGACGTCGATGAGGAGCACTCCGAACCGGGCGTTGGGATCCTCCTGGATGCGGTTCAGGGCCTCGGCAAAGCCACGGCGGTTGTGAACGCCGGTGAGCTCGTCCTCCCCAGCGATGCGGGCCATGCGGGTGACTTCGTCGAGGAGGGCCCTGTTCAGCGCTTGGCCCACGGAGAGGTCCTGGAACAGTTGGACGAGGGGGCCGCCCTCCGACTCGGTGGTGGTGACCCGTACCCGTCGCCGGATCCCGGTGGTCGAGACGAGTTCGCCCTCGCACCGTCCGTCGAGGGGCCTTCGAGTGGGAAGGGACAGATGGTCGGAGCTGGCTGCCGGCGGCTCGTTCGTCTCGAGCCATCGCCGCATCGTGCGGTTCGTGCTCAGGACGCGGCCGTCGGCGGCTACGACCCAGACGCCTTGCTCGGCGTCGTCGAGGAGTGTCGCGATTTGGTGGGGCGTGAGGTGGTTCTGCATCGGCCAGTCCTGCCTTGCTGCGATCGAGCACCAGGGCCTCAGGGCCGGGCTCGATTCGTTAGGATTGAGGTTCGGGAGCCTCTGCAAACCTGTCAGGTTCGATGGGACCTTTGGGCCATGCTCGAAATTGCGATACGTAACGCATCACTTGTATTTCTGACTGAACGCCGACCCCCGACGGGTCCGGGCTCAGTGGACGCTCGTGCCGTCGGGGGCTTCGGACTCGGGTTGGAGCAGGATGGCGCCCCCGTCGGGGCCGTCGGCGGCGAGCAGCATGCCCTGGCTGACTTGGCCCATGAGTTTGGCGGGCTTCAGGTTCGCCACGAGCACGACCTGGCGGCCGATCAGGTCGATCGGGGCGTAACTCTTGGCGATCCCGGCGAGAACCTGGCGCTTCTCCTCGCCGACGGTGATCTGTAGGCGCAGGAGCTTCTCGCTGCCTTCGACCGTCTCGGCCTCGACGACTCGGGCGATCCGGAGCTGGACCTTCATGACGTCCCCGATCTCGATCTCGGCGGGGGGCTCGAACTTCGGCTTCTCCTTCTTGGCCGGGGGGGCCTCCTTGGCGGGAGGCGCGGGGTCGGCGGGGGCCTTCTTCTCGAGCCGGGGGAACATCGGGACGGGCTGGCCGAGGGTGTGGCCCGCCGGCAGCGTGGCCTCGTCGCCGACCTGGCCCCAATCGGTAACCGCGGGGAGCTGGAGTTGGGCCGCGATGGCGTCGGACGTGGCGGGCGCGAAGGGCCGGACCATCCCTTCCGCCGCCCGGAGGCAAAGGAGCATCGACCGCACGACGGCGCCGAGAGTGGGGTCGCCCGCTTTGGCGAGCGCCCACGGGGCCCGGGTGTCGATGTACTTGTTGAGGAACCGGACGACCCCCACGGCTGCGTCGACCGCTTCGTCGAGCCGGTGGACGTCCATCGCCGCCTCGAACCGCGCCTTCCCTTCGGCGACCGCCGCCCTGGCCTCAGCCTCGGCCTCCCCCGTGGGCACGACCCCCGCGACGAACTTGTGGGCCATGCTGAGCGAGCGGTTGAGGGCGTTCCCGAGGTCGTTGGCGAGGTCGCTGTTGTAGATCCGGTCGATCTCCTCGCGGGTGAAGTTCGTGTCGTTCTCGTAGGGGAGGGCCCGGGCGAGGGCGAACCGGACGACGTCCACGGCCAGTTCCCGCCGACAGCCCGCCTCTTCGAACGCGGCGACTAGTTCGGCGGGCTTGAGCACGTTGCCGAGCGACTTGCTCATCTTGGAGTCGTTGAAGGTGAACCAGCCATGTGCGATCACCGTCTTCGGGAGCGGCAGCCCCGCGCCCATCAGCATGGCGGGCCAGAGGGTCGCGTGGAAGCGGGTGAAGATCTCTTTGGCCATCCAGTGCACGTCCGCGGGCCAGGTCTTGTCCCAATCCGGGTCGTCCGGCCATCCCGTGGCGGCGAGGTAGTTCACCAGGGCGTCGAACCAGACGTAGACGACCTTGGAGTCGTCGCCCGGCACCGGGATGCCCCAGCCCGGGTTCTGGCGGGTGACGCAGAGGTCGCGAAGGCCCTGCTTGATGAAGCTGACGACCTCGTTCTTGCGGCTCTCGGGGAGGAGGAACCCGGGGTTCGCCTCGATGTGTTCGAGGAGACGGTCCCCGAACGCGCTCAGACGGAAGAAGTCGTTCTCCTCGCTCACCCAGCGGACCTCGTTGCCGTCGGGGCTCTTGCCGTCCACGAGGTCGCTCTCCTTGACGAACGTCTCGGCGCTCACGTCGTACCACCCCTCGTAGGTGTCGGTGTAGATGTGGCCGTTCTCCCGGAGCACCTCGAAGATGCGCTGGACGGCACGGCGGTGCTCGGGGCTGGTCGTGCGGATGAAGACGTCGTAGTCGAAGTGGAGCAGGTCGGCGACGTCGCGGAATGTGCGGCTGATCCGGTCGACGAACGCCATCGGGTCCTCGCCCGCGGCCTCGGCCGCCTCCTTGACCTTGAGCCCGTTCTCGTCGGTGCCGGTCAGGAACACGACCTCCTCGCCCCGCATGCGCCTGTACCTCTTGGTCGCGTCGCAGACCAGCATCGTCAACGCGTGCCCCACGTGGGGGGTGCTGTTGACGTAATAGATGGGCGTGGTGATGTAGGTCCGCTTGGCCATGGGGGCGGGCCTATTCTGGCACGACCCGATTCTCGGGGCGGCCCGGTGGGCGGGCGGGTGGCCCTGCCTGACCCGAAGGGCAGGCCGGGGTGTTGGGGCTCGAGTACTGTCCCTAGAGAGCGTGAACCAGGGTGGCCGGGCACGAACCATCCCGTCACCCAGGCCACCCGCCCGACGGCGAAGGAGGGGTTAACTGGGGGGAAGCTCCCCGCTTCATCTTCATCGAGGCGACAAACCCTTCGGTGCGGTTGCGGGTCCGTTGGACAGGTTTCGGGCCAGCGCCTAGCCAAGCCTGGTTCCGGGTTCGTGCGGCCGCCGCTGTCGGAGGAGCAGGCTCAGCGCCTGTTTACCAGGTCGATAACGGCTTCGGAAGCCCCTCTGCATTCGAGGAGATTCCAGAAATACAATTCTGGAGTGCATGGAGCGGGGGGGAGAGGCTCGTTCAGTTCGTGAACACGGGAGCAGGCGTCTTCATGAGTCCCGAGTATCGGCCGCAGCTGTATGGAGCGACACATGGCGACAACTGTGGCGGTACGATCGAGTTCGAAGTCTACGGACCACCCAGCCTGCGCATCGAGGGCTTGACCATGAAGTACCAGCCCGAGCAAGTCGTGACCCGGCTGACCACACGCTTCGGTGAGGCAGGAACCCCTTCAGATTTGAACGGTTACAGCTCGGATCCGCTTCAAGTTGCTGGACACATTCTCGCCAGCAAGGGTCAGAGCATCACGATCGAGTCAAAGACGAAGCTCTCCTGGAAGGACGCCCAGAGCCTACAGCACTTTGGGGTTGTACCGAACTTCACGTACAACCTTTCTGGGTCAAGTGCGGGGTTCTTTTATCCTAGTCAGGCCGTCGCAGGTAACAGTGCGTACGTAGTGGCTACCCACGTGACCTCGTCTGCCCTACCCAATTCGGTCGGACAACGCGTCGAGCAAGCGGAGTGGGGGGCGACTTCCTCCACGACTTTTTCAGATGTCTGGACGCTAGTTTACGGGCCAATCAAGTTCTACTACACCTGGGCTCCGCCGCTTGGGGACGAGCCGCCCGCGACGAAGCGTCTTGATTGGGTGACTCAGGCCGCTCATGGGAAGGCGACCGAAGAAGCGTGTGCCGACGGGGTCCACTCCGCTCTCGCGCAGACTCCTCCCTACGAACCTGGCAACAAGCCCATACTTCCCGCAGGTCAGAACGAGTGGCAGTTACTCGATCATGACACCTCATACAGCGGCGAGTGCGACGAACAAGCGAGATTGATGACGCGGGCGATGCGCCTACTTGGAATCCCCGCCACAACATCACTCGTGCATGCCTCCACCAACACAATCGTCACGGATCGAGAATTCACAAGCTCATACGGTGGGCAAGCCTTCCTGTTTCTAAGCTTTGGTAACAATACTTACGACATCGGCAGCTGGAATCTGTTTGAGGGAGTCTGCAATGTCGCCTCGAAAACGTACGCCGTTTGGCCGTCACTCAAGGCAGACAGCGAGTTGGACATGCTCAGACTGTTAAATGCCGGGCAGTACTACGTTCACGTCTTCTGGCATGGACCCACTAACTGGCAGTTCCTCGGAGTTGCCGACTTTACGGAGATCCCTAAACCATGAACCAATCCAAGAATCTCGAATGCTCGCGCTCAGTTGGACGCTTCCTCACCGTCCTTCTGTGTGCGTGTTTCGTCACGTCACATTGCGCCTCGCAACACGAGAGAATCGTTCTCGCGCCGGACGATGAGCACTGGTTGCGCGCCAACGCACCCATGCATGCTTTGTGGCTTGAGGGGGCCATGGTGGGAGGGGACGTTTGGAGCAAGGACAGACTGCCTCGGCCACTGCTCGACGAGGTGCACGGGCGGGCTGCGTTAGCCCTCAAAGCGACTCATCTGCCTCCAAGGGGGGAGGCGGCCTGGTACGGAATCGATGGGTTTGCCCGGTTCACCCAGCCAGTGGCCCTCGATCTCGGGGCGAGTTCGGAGTTTGGCGAAGTCAGTTGGATCGACCTTGACAGCCCTTCTTCGTGCATAGTAGCCTTTGACGTCCCCGGCGGTGTGCAGATCTCAGATCCTTCGGCGTTGCGCACGATTGTGATGCGCTTGCTTGAGACTTACACGAACCTTCCTCTGCCGACCAGTGAGTACAAGTCGGTCGGATGGTCTTTCCGAGATAAGGATGGCAAGCGAACGCTTGCAACCGGCTTCGTTCAGCCATCGGATAAAGAATTGATTCGTTTGCGCGATATCCCGGAAAGTGTCTGGGCCGGTTACGTGCTGGTCTTCTCGGACGGGAAGAACCTCATGGTCGGGTTCGACTGGGTGACGACGAGCGAAGCCGAAAGACGTTTCAAGGACTCTCCCCGATCAAGAGAGGCGAAGAACGTTCGTCGTTTCGGATCGGGCTAACGACGTTGGGGAGAAAGACATAATCGCGGCCGATGGCTCGCGCATCGTCCCTAGAGGGGTGCGAATCCGAGTCGCCGTCTGCAGCCGCTTCATTGCACCTGCATCAAGCGTGTTTTTGAGGTGGGTGGCCGGGAGCGACCGTCGACTCACCCTGGCCACCCGGCCGGTAACCTAGGCCAGGGTTCCGAGGAAACTTGGGCCCACCAGGCGCTTCACCCGGCCACACGCCGAGCGTATTCCAGTACCAGAGCCATGAAACCCACGAAGCTCACCTCGAACGCCCGAAGACTGATGGCAGGGCTCGCCATCGCTGGTCTCGCCACTACCGCAGCCATAGCTCAGACCAGCATGGTCACGTTTACTCCGCAGGACATATCCTGGTTAAGAGAGAACTTCGAGATTGGAGCGTTCAGTGTAGAAGCTACTCTCTTAGAAGGGCCAGTTTGGGACAAGGGACGACTTCCCGCCAAGCTTCTACAGGAAGCCAACCGGGTCGTGAGGAAGGTTGTCAGGCCAGAGCGTTTACCTTCGGAACCTGAACCGAACTGGACAGGAATCGACGCCTTCGCACGTTTCACCCAGCCCTTGCTCTTAGAGCTCGGCAAACAACAGACCGCCCGGGGCGCGACATGGATAGACCTCGCGGGAGGGAGCTGCCTGGTGCTCCGCGAACTTTCCCGGCCGCTTGATCTGAACGATGAGCCTCAACTCAGCAGGCAAGCACCGGAGATCCTTGGCGAGTTCACATCGCTTCCCTTGCTTCCAATGGACTATGAGGCTCGCTGGCAGTACCGGATAGCCGGAGACAAGCGCGTCTTTGCCGCTGGCACGCTCTCGGCCTCGAACGGCCGGTGGCGGGGGCTGATGGAGAGTGAAGAAACCGTCTGGGCAGGCAACGTGCTGTGCATGACGGACGGGCAGACGGTCGTCTATGCCTTTAGCTGGCTCATGCCCTCAAAACTGAAGGATATGACGCTTGAGCGCGACCCCAACAAGATGTACCGTCGGTTCGGGGGAGAGAACTAACCTGGCGGGCGGCTGAAAGGGCTCTCAGATTACACCCCAGTGCCCCTCCCGTAAGCCCAAAATGGAAAGACGATCAGTAAGCCTGCGAACGCTCGTGTTCGCCCTCGTAGTTAGCTCCTTAGCGCCTTCTGCGTCTTCGCAGGACAAGCTCATCGGCCTGACCAGTAGAGAAGAGTCTTGGGTGCGCGAGACGGCGTACTTCCAGTGGGTCGAGGCGGCGATGGTGCGTGGGCCGTTGTTCGCCCGTGACGCTTTGCCCTCCGAGCTGGTCATAGAAGTTCAGAACCGGATCGAGCTCGCCATCCGGGAAAGCATGTTACCGCCTCGCGAAACGGCGGCGTGGTATGGCATAGATACGTTCGTCCGCTCGACTCAACCACTCCGCTTGGATTTGGGCAGAGACGACACGTGGGGTGATTTGACCTGGATCGATCTAGGCTGGCCGGCATCCGTTCTGGTGAGTTTCGACAGACCATGTGGCTGGCCTCTAGAGGATAAGGGGTTGCTGCAGGAGAAGCTCTTAGACCTCGTCGAGCGCACTACCGTGGCCCCGATTCACAGGGACAAGTACGTACTTTCGAACGTTGACTTCTACGAAGAAGGCGGCGTTCGACGGCTTGCCGTCGCATCCCTTCACGCCGAACCGGAAACCTTCCAGATCTACGTGAACGACGAGGCGAGGGCATGGGCGACCAACATCAGAGTCATCCTAACGCCTAGACATGCGGTCTTGGGCCTCTACTGGGTGACTCCCGCCCTCGCTCAGAAGCACCTGGCCCACCACCCAAAACCGGGCAGTCCCAACGAGCGCCGCTTCGGAAAGCAGTAGAGCTCGTGAGAGGCGGGGGGCCTGGTCTGACCGGGAGCGCAGGCCGGGGGACAGGGGGCATCGCGGCGTCCCCCCAAGGCGTGAACCAGGGCGGCCGGGGCGGGCTCGGAGGCTCCGAACGCGATTCCTAGTGAGTTTTCCTGGTCATGGGCAGACTGTTTCGCATCCCACTGATGTAGCATCGAAGGGGGTGCGGGCCTGTTTCGGGTCCGTGCGATCCACATTGCGTGGGGCCGGGGTCGGTCCGGCTCCGCTGAGGAAAACCAACATGCGATTGATCCAATGGATTCTCGTCCTCGCGGCGTCGGCGGTGGTCGTCGGCTGCACCGGGGGTGGGTTCACTTCGTCGAACCCAGCGGGCGCCGGTGGCGCCAGCCCGGTGGAGAACTACAAGGAAGCACGGATGAGGGAGGCCCTCCGCGGCCTCGACTACTCGTCCGGTCTCGTGACCCTCAGCCCGGAGGCGCGCGAGATCGCCGCCGAAGGGACGCTGGCGGACGGGGCCCGGCTCGCAGCCGAGGCCGACGCCGTCATGCAGACCAACGACTTCCCCGCCGCCATCGCGGCGTACACCAAGGCCGTGATCGTCGCCCCGAACCGGGCGGCGACCTACCTCTCGCTCGCCCAGGCCCTCCAGCCGAAGGGGCGCAGCACCGAGGCTGAGGCCGCGATCCGCACGGCGATCCGGCTCGAGCCGAAGAGCCTGGACGCGAACCTGGCCCTCGCCCGACTCATCGACACGCGAGGCGACTCGGCGGCGACGGTCTCGGCCTGGCAGGCCGTGCTCGCGCTGGACTCCAAGGTCGCCGAAGCCCACGGTCGCATCGCGATCGCCACCTACTACCAGGGCGACACCGCCGGGGCGGCGAAGCACATCGACGCCTGCGAGAAGCTCGGCGGGAACGTCCCGTCGCAGTTCAAGGACATGGTCGTGGCGGAGGCCCGCTCGGCCAAGCCGTGACCCAAGGAGGAGATGGACTCATGAACCGCATTCACACTTTCACCCGTCCGAGCCTCACGCTCCTCGTCGCCCTCGCGGCGACGTGGGCGTCGGCCCAGGACGTCATCGTCGGCCCGCCCGTCCGCACGGACGTCGGCAGGGGCACCTTTGCCGCGAACGAGACCAGCGCCGCCTCGGTCGGCGACCTTGGCAACGAGGTCGTCACGAGCTGGAACGACTGGAGCGAGAGCGTCGGCCAGACGGAGATCATCCGGTGCGGCGTCGGCGTCAGCAGCAACGGCGGCGTGACCTGGAACGACTTCACCCTCCGACCCCCGGCCGGCAACCAAACCACGGTCGAGGGCGACCCCTTCACGATCTACGACTACCGGACGAACAACGTTTGGGTCGGGGCGATCAGCTTCGCCGGGAACGGGGGCGTCTACATCGCCCGCAAGAACCCGGGTGTCAACACGTTCCAGCCGAGCGTGATGGTCCAGACGGCGAGCGGGACGGACAAGGTTTGGGGGACGGCGGGGCCGATCCCGGGCGACCCGAACACGACCCGGCTGTACGTGGCCTATAACTTCGGGGTCGCCCGCTCCGACACCCTCGGTACCACGTGGTCGCCGCCGGTGTCGCTCGGCCAGGGCCTCGGCTTCAACCCGCGCGTCGGGCCGGAGGGCAACGTCTACGTCTCGTTCTGGAACTTCAACGCGAACACGTTCCAGCTCCGCCGCAGCACCAACGGCGGCACGTCCTACCTTGCGGCGCAGACCCTTCTGACCCGAGTCGGCACGTGGGGAACGGGCGACTGTCCGATCATCCCGGGGAACTTCCGCGTCCCCGCCCTCCCCGCGATCGCCGTCGACCCGGTGAGCGGCGTCGTCTACTGCGTCAGCTTCGACTCGGGCAACCTCGTCGGCGCGAACCGCAACAGCGACCTCTTCTTCCAGAAGTCGACGGACGGCGGCGCGACGTTCTCGGCCCCGACCCCGCTCTTCCGGACCACGACGCTCTCTCGCGACCACTTCTTCCCTTGGGTCGAGGTCGATCGCACCGGGCGGATCCACGTGCTCTACTACAGCACGGAGGCCGTCGCCCAGAACGACACGAACACGGTTAGCTGCATCGGCGACGCCTGGTACGCCTATAGCGACGACGGCGGCGCGACCTGGGCTCGGGAGCGGCTCACGCCGGTCTCGTTCGACATGATGAACGACGGCCTCAACCGGAGCGGAGCGTTCTACGGGGACTATAACGGCATGGGTTGGGGCGGCCAGCGGGTCTACCCGCACTACGTCGCGAGCTGGCCGAACAACGACCCGGACAACTACGTGAACGTGGTGGTCAACCCGTTCACCGCGGCGACCCAGGCGGTCACCTTCGGAGGCATCCTCCAGGGCGGGAACGTGAATTCGACCTGCCAGGTCGATGGGAACCGCTATGAAGTCCGGAACGGCCCGGCCTTCGTCCAAGGCGGCCCGAACGCAGGCGCGAACCTGACGTTCGTCACGGGCCTCACGTCCGTGAACTCGCTGAGCCTCGACATCACGGGTTCGACGACGGCCCTCCCGGTCGCCTCGATCGAGCAGAAGGTCGAGCTGTTCAACGTCCAGACGAACGCCTGGGAGGTCGTGGACACCCGTACGCCCACTTCGGCGGACACGCGGATCACGATCGCCGTTGGCGGCTCGGTGGCTCGGTTCTTCGACGCCCCGAACCGACGGGTTCGGGCACGGATCGGATGGCGGCCGACCGGCCCGCTGTCGACGGGCACGTGGACCGGTCGCATCGACCGGTTCCTCGTCGTGGCCCGCTAGTCAGGCCATAGCCCCCATCCGGCCCCCTGGTCTCGCCGACCGGGGGGCCGCTTCCTTTGGGGAGGTACTTTCTCGGGCGATGCCAAAGCGTAGGTCAGAGGTCGCGGTCGTCGGGCTGGGGCGGTTCGGGGCCAGTCTCTGCCGGACCCTCGTCGAGAACGGAGTGTCGGTCCTCGGGATCGACCGAGATCCGGGGCTCGTCCAACGCTACAGCCACGAGATCACCCAAACGGTGGCGCTCGACTCGACTGACGAGGAGGCCCTTAGAGAGGCGGGGATCGAGGCCTACAACCCGGTCGTCGTGGCGATCGGCGACAACTTCGAGGCCAGTCTTATGACCTGCGTGGCCCTGAAGGCGGTGAAGGTACCGACAGTGGTCTGTAAGGCGGCCACCGCTGTCCACCGCGACGTCCTGCGAAAGGTCGGGGCGGACCGGGTCATCCTCCCCGAGCACGAGGCTGGGCAGCGGCTCGGGCTCGAGCTCGCGCAGCCCGGGTTCTTGGGCGAGATCGAGCTCTGTAGCGACACGGCCGTCACCAAGGTCCGTGCGCCTGCCTCGCTCGTCGGGCTCACGCTTGAAGAGTCGAGGGTGAACGAGGAGTACGGGCTCCGAGTGGTGGCCATCGTCCGGGGCGGCCGCGCGATCGCCCTGCCTTCGAAGATCGAGCGGATCGAGTCAGGGGACCAGCTCGTCCTGATCGGGGCGACGGCCCGTGCGACCGAGTTGGCGAGCCGTGGCTAAGGACTTCGGACGCCGGATTCCGGTGGTCGCCCGCCTGGTCGGGAGCCTCCTCGTGCTCATGCTCCTCGGGACTGGTCTTTTGATGCTCCCAGGCATGAGCACGCGGGGGCTGGCCTTTAATGACGCGGCGTTCATGGCCGTCTCGGCGATCACGGTGACGGGGCTGGCGACCGTCAACGTGGCGACCGACCTCACGCTCGCCGGGCAGGTCGTGCTGCTCCTCTTGACCCAGTTCGGGGGGGTGGGCTACATCGTCGTCGCGGTGACGGTGTTCAGCCTCCTCGGCCGGCAGGTCAGTCTGACGGACCGGGTGGCGCTCCAGGACGCGCTGGGTGACGTATCCCCTCGCGGGCTAGTCCAGTTGGGCCGCCGCGTCTTCTTGGGGGTCGTCGTGTTCGAAGGGCTTGGGGCGCTTCTGCTGTACGCCCATTGGAGCCGCTTCATCGACGACCCCATGCTGCCGTTCAAGGCGGTGTTCACGTCGGTGGTGTCGTTCTGCAACGCCGGGTTCGACCCGTTCACGGGTGACCCAAGGTACTCGGCAGGGATGCCGACGGACGGGACGACGCTCCTCATCATGGGCTCGCTCATCGTGCTCGGGGGGATCGGCTTCCCTGTGCTCCACGAGGTGTTCGTCGAGCGGGGGCGCAAGCGGTTCTCTCTCCATACCCGGCTCACGCTCATCGTATCGGCAGGCCTGATTGTCTGGGGGGCGTTCGGGCTCATGCTGAGCGAGACGGGGCCGGGTCGCATCCTTCACGGCGAGACGCTGGTGCGGCAGCTCGAGTTGACCACGTTCCAGTCGGTCTCGGCAAGGACGGCCGGGTTTGTAGGGATGCCGCGGTTCGAGACGCTCGACCCCGCGAGCCAGATGATGATCTTGACGCTCATGTTCGTCGGGAGTTCGCCGGCCTCGATGGGAGGCGGGGCGACGACGGGGACGTTCGTGGTGATGGTGTTGGCCCTTTTCGCCTACCTCCGGGGCCAGTCTGCGCCGGTCGTGGGCGGTAGGGCGATCCCGGGGGCGATGGTGCGCAAGGCGGCCGCGGTGCTCACGATCTCGCTGTTCGTGGTCCTGACGTCGGCCTGGCTCCTCATGCTCACCCATCCGGTGTCGCTCGACCGGGCCGTGTTCGAGTCCGTGTCCGCGTTCGCGACCTGCGGGCTGAGCCTAGGGTTCACGACCGAGTTGAACTGGTTCGGCCAGGCCGTCGTCATGGTCACGATGCTTTGGGGGCGGCTGGGGGCGCTCACCCTCCTCGTCATCCTTACCCGGCGAGACCGGCCGACCCGGCTCTTCTACCCGGAGGAGCGCGTGCTCATCGGCTAGCCGTTCGAGGCGACTTTCTTGTGGACCCCGTTCATCGGTCGCCAGTGGCGGTGGGCGATGCGGTCCGACTCGTGCTCGAAGAGGTCCCCCATCAGCCGGATGAGGGTGGCGTGGACGAAGACGATCTCGAGCCCGGTGAGCAAGGGGGCAATCGGGATCACGGCCACGACCTTGGGGAACACGTTCTCGAAGAGGGCCACCAACCCGATGATCGCCGGAAGTAGGACGGCGTTGGCGGTGGCCCAGAGCTTGATCCCGTGCCACTGCATCGGCAAGATGTCCCGCCAGAGGTTCGCGATGCGGCGGCCGATATGGCCCCCTTCGTCCGCGTAGAGGCGCCGGTGGGCCCAAGCCCAGATCACTTGGAACCCGAGCATGGCGCCGAGGTTCCCGACGACGACCGTGACGATGAGCGAGAGCAGGCCCTTGAACGGGACGTCGCCGGAGCTGTACTGGAACACGAGGCCGGCCAGGATCCCGAGGAACCCGAATGGGCCGACCATGAAGTAGCACGCGAACATGCGGCCCCGAAAGGCCTTCGTGAGCGAGTCGAGGTCGTGGCGGATGGTCTCGAGGTCGCGGTTCTCGAGGGCGTGGCGACTGGCCCGGAAGTCTTCTCGAAGCTTGAGGAAGTGGTAGCGCGGGTTCGCGAGGTCCCGGAGGTAGCGCAGTGTCTCCGCCGGGGACCGCCGTCGCCGGGGCGGTGGCACTGCCGGGTCGACTGGGACTTCGGAGGGTTGGGGGCGCATGGGGAGGCCGGGGGCGGGCGGCTCGGATCACGACTATACCGGGGCGGGGGTGCCGGGTCCCGGCCGCTGGAGCGACGATTCGCCCAAGCTACGGCGTCTCTACGGCTAGGGCCCACGGGCCGTTCCAAAGGGCAAGGCAGACGGATGGGCAGGCGCAACGGACACCGGCACAAGCTCGGGGGTGGTTACGCCTCGCACCGGGCCCGATGGACGTCCAGTACGGCGCGTCAGGGACTGACGACAGTCCGCCAAGCTGTCCAGGGTGACGCGGTGTCCCAGCGCCGGCTCGCTGCGGTCCTTCTGTCGCCGGCGGTGGCCCTCCCCCTGGGCCTCCTCGTGCTCCACCTCGTCTGTCTGACCCAGTACGGGTTCTTCCGGGACGAGCTCTACTACTTGGCCTGCGCGAAGGCGCTAGCCTGGGGGTACGTCGACCACCCTCCGTTCTCGGTGGCCTTGTTAGCGGCGGTGACGAGCGTCTTCGGGGACGCGCTCGCCGTCGTGCGCGCTCCGGTCGTGCTGGCGGGGGCGGGCACGGTGGCGATGTGCGTGCTCACGGCCCGTCGGATCGGGGCGACGGGGTGGGCCCTGTGGCTCGCCGGGCTCTGCCCCGCCCTCGCGGGGATGTACCTGGTCGGATTCCACATGTACACGATGAACGGGCTGGAGATCTTCCTGTGGTCGTGCGTGGCGTACGTGGTGGCAGACGGACTCGAGGAGCCCCGTACCGGGCACTGGGTCTGGCTGGGGATCCTGCTCGGGATCGCCTTGTTGAACAAGTACAGCGCGCTCTGGATGATCGGCGGGCTGTTCGTCGGCTTGGTGCTGTCCCCGCGCCGTAGCCTTCTGGCGACTCCTGGACCCTGGGCCGCGCTCGGGCTCGCGGCGCTGATCTTCTCCCCCCACGTCGCGTGGCAAGTGGCTCACGGCTGGCCGACCCTGGAGTTCGCCCGGAACTCGCAGGACCTCAAGCTCTTGCCAGTGCCGCCGCTCGAGTTCTTGGCCCAGCAGGCCGTGGTGATGAACATCGCCACAGTGCCCGTCCTGGTGGCGGGGGTGGTGATGGGGGCGGCGGGGAGGTTGGGCGAGCGGGGCCGGGTGATGACGTGGGTCTTCTTGACCGTGGTCGCGATCCTGCTCGTGAACGGTCGGTCCCGCGTCAACTACTTGGCCCCTGCTTACGCGTTCCTCATCCCCGTCGCGGCTCTGGCGGCCCAGAGGCTCCTGGCCGGGCGGAGGCTGTCGCCGACGTGGGTCCTCGCCCCCGTGACGGCGTCGGGGCTGGTGACGCTGCCGTTGGGCCTGCCGTTGCTCCCGGTCGACACGCTCACGCAGATCGCGACGCTCAGCCCCGTCCAGCCGCCTGCGGAGCAGAAAGGGGAGCGCGCCCCCATCCAGGGGTACGCCGATATGTTCGGCTGGCCCGAACTCGCCCAAGAGGTCTCGCGGGTCTACCTCTCGTTGCCCGAAGAGGATCGGCGACGGGTGGTCGTGATCGCCCATAACTACGGCGAGGCGGCGGCGCTCCGGTACTTCGCAAGCCAGATCCCGTTGCCTCCTTCCATCTCGGGGCACAACCAGTTTTGGCTCTGGGGGCCGGGGGCGTGGGACGGTTCGGTGGCGATCGTGCTGAACGAGCACCAGTCCGAGCTCGCAGGCCGGTTCGAGAGCTTCGAGCCGGTCGGCCGGGTGAACGCCCCCCACGCGATGCCCGAACAGGACGGTTCCCCCGTCTGGCTCGCCCGTGGCCTCCGCGAGCCGGTGCCCGAGTTCTGGCTGACGATGCGGCGGTACTTCTAGGACACCGGGAGTGGAACGCCTGCGAGCCCGGTCATCGCACCTGTAGCCCGGCGGGGGTGGGCCCTGCCATACTCGTCAGACCCCATGAGCCGATCCCCACTCCTTTTCCTGTTGCTGGCAGTGGTCGCGCCCGCGCTCGCCCAGCCTTTGCAGCGCTACGCCGAGGGCACCGACACCCCGCGGTACATGACCGAGCTCGAGCGGCGGATCTGGGAGTCGCAACCCCAGGCCGACCCGCCCTCCACTCCGCCCCCCACCGGCCCCGTGCGGACGGTGGCCGAGTACGAACCGATGGACGGCCTCACCCTCGTCTACGACGGTTCGACCGGCCAGAACCTCGCCTTGACGAACATCGCCCGGCTGATCACCACCCTCGACACCGGCCGCGCCTACGTGTTCGCCGACACGACCGGCGAGCGGGACTCGATCCGCGCCTCGCTCGAGGCGAACGGGGTCGATATGAGCCGCGTGGAGTTCCTCGTCGCGACCACGGACACGATCTGGTGCCGGGATTACGGGCCCCGGTACGTCTACCAAGGGGACGTCCGCGTCATCGTCGACCACAAGTACAACCGGCCCCGGCCGAACGACGACGCGATGCCGTTCCGGTTCGCCGAGTACAAGGGCCACAACCTCCACCAGATCCCGATTATCCACGGCGGAGGCAACTTCCACCTCGACGCCAACGGGAACGGCCACGCGACCCGGCTCATCGTCAACGAGAACCCCCAGACGAACGAGGCCACGATCCTGCAGCTGTGGCGTGACTACCAGCGGCTCGAGACGCGCCTGTGGGACGCCTTCCCGACGAGCGTCGACCTCACCCAGCACATCGACATGTGGATGCAGGTCGCGGGGGACGACAGGATCGTGATCAGCTACTGGCCTCTCGAACCTGCTTCGATCCAGGCCCAGATCTGCGACACCGCGGCTGCGTTCTTCCAGGGTCAGGGGTGGCAGGTGTTCCGAACCCCCGCGTTCCGGAGCGGCGGCACGCACTACACCTACACGAACGTCGTCATGTTCAACTCACTCGTGATCGTGCCGACCTTCGCGGTAGGCGGATACAACGCGGAGGCCCTCGCCGTGTGGCAGCTCGCTCGGCCCGATAAGCGGATCGAGCAGGTCAACGGCCAATCCCTCGTCACCTCGGCCGGTGTGTTCCACTGCGTCGTGATGCACGTCCCGGCGCACAAGGGTGGGGTGAACCCAACCGCTTACGTGGCCTCGCCGACGACGGCGGTCCAACTCACGCCCGGGCAGGTCTTCCCGATCGGGTGGTCGAGCGACGACGACCGGAAGGTGACCTCGGTGGACATCCTGCTCTCGACCGACGGAGGGGCGACGTTCCCGACCGTCATCGCGAGCATGGCGAACCCGGTCGGGCCGTTCAACTGGACCGTGCCCGACATCGGCACGACCCGGGCCCGGATCCGCGTCGTCGCCCGCGACCTCGACGGCAACACGGGGCAGGACACGAGCGACGTCGACTTCACGATCCTCGGGGCCCAGACGCTGACCCTCGACCAACTCGACCTCGTCCGGGGGATCTTCAACTCGGGCGGCATCGAGCAGGTGCGCGAAGTCGACCAGCAGTACTACGTCGTCGACCGTGCGATCCCGAACCAACCCGGTGCCTTCAGCCGGCCCCAGATCGAGATCGACTTCGGCGCCGCGAGCACCTTGGCCCAGCCGGGGACGATCGACCTTGAGGTCGTGACCCGTTCGGTGACGGGCACCGAGGCGAAGCTCTTCCTGCGCAACTGGACGACGAACGAGTACGACCAGGTCGGGCAATGGACCGTGGCCGGAAGCGACCTTCGCTTCACGGTGACGGGCGTGGCGGCGGCGAACTACGTGCGGGGCGACGGGCGCATCCTAGCCCGGATCACGAACCGCCAGATCGCCCCGGCGTTCTCCACGTACCGCTCGTTCTTCGACCTCCTGCGCATCAAGGTCCGGCCCTGAGCGCGGGGCGGCCGCTGCCGTTCCGGGGGACGGTGCTCAACACGGGCACCGTCCTCCTCGGGGCGTCGGTGGGGCTCCTGCTCGGCTCGCGGCTCCCCCCTGACCTCCAGACCATCGCCCTCAGCGGGATCGGCCTCGTCACCGTCGCGATCGCCCTCAAGATGGCCTTCGCGACCAAGAACGTGCTCATCGTAGCGGCGGCGGTGGCGCTGGGAGGCGTGATCGGGAAGGCGATGGGGATCGACGTCGGCCTGGCCCAGGTGGCGGAGTGGGCGCGGGGGATGACGGGAGGGGCGGACGCACGGTTCAACGACGGGCTCGTGACGGCCTCGGTGCTCTTCTGCGTCGGGCCGATGACCGTGCTCGGCTGCGTCCAGGACGGAGTCGAGCGCAAGATCGACCTCCTGACGCTGAAGTCACTTCTGGACGGCATCGCCTCGGTGTTCCTGGCGGCGGCGTCGCCGGCGTTCGGGGCCGGGGTGCTCTGCTCGGCGGCGGTCGTCCTCGTGGTGCAAGGGGCGATGACAGCGTGCGCCCGACCCCTCGAACCGCTCACCCGGCGGGGGCACATCATGGACGAACTCACGGCCGCGGGCGGGGCGATGACGCTGGCGATCGGGTTGAGCTTGCTCGAAGTGGCCCCGGTCAAGGACCTGCCGAAGGAGGTCTACTTGCCTGCGCTCCTCATCGCGCCCGCCATGGCCGCCCTCTTCCCTTCGACCCCACCTCCCACCGAATCGCCCCTATGAGACCCCTCACCCTTTTCCTCCTCGCCGCGGCCCTTGGCCCATCGGTGGCCCTGGCCCAAGAGCGGGTGCGGGCAACGCCCTTGTTCGCCGAGTACGAACGGTTCAGAGCCGAGGTGGACGCGGGGTACCGGGGGCCGAACGCTCAGGCCGAGTGGCTCGACGCGAACCGCCTGGTGTACCGCGACGGCGAGGAGTGGGTCACTTTCGAGCCCCGGAGCGGCCGGGAGACTCGGTCAAAGGAACGGCCGCGCCGGATCGTCCCAACCGGCCCAACCGATCCGAACGCCCGTCGGCGCAACCCCGGTCGAGCCGCCCAGTTCACCGAGTCGTTCAGCGCGGACGGGAAGGTGCGGGCGTTCACCCGCGGCGGGAACGTTTGGGTCGAACGAGAGGGAAGCGAGGCGAAGGCGATCACGGATGAGGCGACCACCGACGGCAAGGTCCGGTACGGGACGGCGACGTGGGTGTACGGGGAGGAGCTCTACCAACGCGAGGGCCTCGGGGTCTCGCCCGACGGAACCCGGGTGTGGTTCTACCGGTTCGACGAGCGGGCAGTCCCGTTCAACATGATCGTCGGGGGGCAGCGAACTTATCGGGCAACGTTCGAGCCGCAGGCCTACCCGAAACCGGGCGACCCGAACCCGGTGGTCGATCTGTTCGTGTCGGACCTGGCGACGGGGGCGCGCCGCCCAGTGCAGGTGCGACCCGGCCAATTCGACGACGGGGTCGGGCACTACGTGTACGACATCCAGTGGGCGGCGGACGGGTCCGAGCTCTTGTTCCGCCGCACAGACCGGCGGCAGCGGACCATGCAGCTTTGCGCCGCGAACCCTGCGACCGGGGCCGTGCGGGTGGTCGTCGAGGAGACGGCGCCCACCTACACCGAGAACCGGCTCGGCCTCCAGTTGCTTGACCGGCACGAGCAGATCGGACAGGCTCCCCGGTTCCGTGGCAAGGCCCTTTACGAGACCGAGCGGAACGGCTTCGTGAACCTCTCACTGCTCGACCTTCGGACCGGTCAGCTGACGCCCCTCACCCAGAACCGGTTCGACCTGAACGCGGTCGAGCGGGTGGACCTGGCCGATGGGCGGGTGTGGTACCTCGCGGGGAGCGAACGGAACCCGGCCCTGCGCCAGCTGTGGGTGGTAGGGCTCGACGGGCGAGGCAACCGGAGAGTGACAGACCCGGCATGGCACCATTCCGTCGAACTTTCGCGGGACGGGGCGTTCTTCGTCGACACGGTCCAGCGGCTCGACGAGCCCCCCGTCGTGCGGCTCGTCCGGGCGGACGGAACCCTCGTGAAGACTCTCGCCAAGGGGAGCGATGAGGGCTGGCAGAAGGCCGGGATCCAGCGGGTCGAGCGGTTCGAATACCTGGCCGCGGACGGGGTGACGACCCTCTTCGGCCGCCTCAACCGCCCGGCTGGGTTCGACCCGAGCCGGCGGTACCCAGTGCTGGTCTCGATTTACGGCGGGCCGCTCGACCCCCGCTCCGGCGACCACAGCGAGACGTTCCAGCGGCCCGAGAGCCTGTGCGGGTTCGGATTCATTGTGGTCGAGCTCACGAACCGGGGGACCGGGGGTCGGGGTAAGGCCCACCGCGACGCCCTCTACGGGAAGATGGGGGTCACCGAGATCGACGACATCGCGGCGGGCGTGCGCGAGCTCGTCAAGCGGCCCTACATCGATGCGAGTCGGTTGGGGATTTTCGGCACGTCCTACGGCGGGTACGCGTCGCTCCTCTCGATCTTGCGCTACCCGGACCTCTACCGGGCGGCGTCCGTTTCGAGCTGCGTGAGCGACTGGCGCCACTACGACTCGATCTATACGGAACGGTACATGGGTCTGCTCGGGGAGAACGAGGAAGCCTATAAGGCGGGCTCAGCGATGACCTACCTCGACGCACTCAAGGGCTGGGTTCTTTTCTACTTCGGGACCTCGGACGAGAACACGCTGCCGGCGAACGCGCTCCAGGTGATGTCCGGGCTCAACCGGCGGGGGAAGGCGTACGACCTTGTAGTCGGGGTCGACGAAGGGCACAGCGGGGTCAACACGCTGCGGATGGTCGAGTTCTTCCTCGACCGGATGGCGATACTTCGACTCGACCCCTAGCGTCCAATCACGACTCGTCGCAGGCTTCGAGGCACTCGCGGAGGCGGGCCATCAGATCCTCTGGACAAGCACTGGCGGCGAGCTTCAGGCGTACGGTCTCGAAGACGGACTCCTCGAACACGAACCCTCGGGCGCAGGGGGGGCAGTAGTCGAGGTGGGCCTTCACCGCCTCGACCTCGTCGGGGTTGAGCTCGCGGTCGAGGTACTCCTGCACTCGCGCGAAGACCTCGGCGCAGGACATGTCCTTAGGCACCGGCGCCCTCCGGGCCGTCCCCATGGACGAGGCCGCGCTGCTTGGCGACGTCCCATAGCGCCCTCTGCAGGATCTTCCGACCCCGGTGGAGCCGTGAGCGAACGGTGCCGACGGGCACGCCGAGCACATCGGCGATCTGGTCGTAGCTGAAGTCGTTGAGGAAGTACATGACGGCGGCGTCCCGAAACTCGTCGGGCAGGCGGTCGAGGGCCGCTTCCACAGCCTCGACGTCGAACCTATCGAGCACAAGCCGGGCGGGGTCGTCATCGTTCCCGAGCAGTCCCGCACGGGCGGCCTGGCGGTAGAGGAACACGTCCTCGGCCTCGTCGATCGGGGTGGTCTCGACCCGGCCCCGCTTCCTCGACTTGTAGAACCGGTTCGTCAGGATGCGGAGGAACCAAGCCCGGAAGTTACTGCCCTTCTGGAAGGTGTCGAACGAGCGGAACGCGGCGACCGTGGAGTCTTGGACGAGGTCCATGGCGTCCTCGGCGTTACGGGTGAAGTTGTAAGCCACCCGGTAGGCGACCGTTGCTACGGGCTCGAGCAGGCTCTCGAACTCCCGCCGGGCGTCGAGGGCGGGGGTCACACTCACGGGATCCCTCCGGGCTGGGGCAGAGCGGCCCACTCTTCGAGCCGCTTCTTGAGCCCCGTCGTGGCTCGCATGTTGCCGAGGAGCGTCGATCTTGACCTGGGTTCGACGTCCAGGCGGACGGGTCGGCCGGACGATGTCCCCTCGACCGAGACCCACCGTCCAAGCCCGACCCAGGTGTGCGGGTTGGCGCGGAACCGCACCCGCGTGACGTCGCCCCGGGGCATCTCGACTTGGTGCACGGCTCCGAAGAACTCGAGCCGGTCGGGGTGGAAGAGCAGGTAGCCCACGTCCTCGTGCGGGTCGAGCAGGCCCCCGTAGCCGGGGCGGGCGAACCCGACGAACACCCGCTCGGTCGCGTCGAAGGGGGTACGGGAGTGGAGCCTGCGGCCCATTTCGTCCCTCATCCCGCGGTCACCGAGGGGCACGAGCAGGTTAGTCGCGAGCCACGCGGCGAGGGGGAAGCCCGCGATCCAGGCGGCCGCTTCGAGGGAGGGTCCGCCGAGGGCCACCTGCCGGAGACCGACCACGGCGAACGGCGCCCCGACGACCAGCGGGAGAGCGTTCGCCACCAGCTGTCGGCCGGTGGTCCAAAGAGGCCTCGCCACGCGAGAGAGTGTAACATGCCCGCATGCCCGCGAGTCGGCTCCGTGTCGTCGGAGTGCCCCCGGGTGGAGCCGGATTGGCGGTTGGGCTGGGGGTCTGCGCCCGCCCCGGAGCGGTGGTCACGGCCTTCGACGACGGGGTGTTGCGGGTCGCACGCGGGCTGGTGGACGAGGACGTCGAGATCGTGCCCCTGGGCGACCTCCTCGGACGGTTTCTGCTGATGATGGGGCAGTCGGCGGCCCGTATCCCCCCTCGCGGGCAGCGGGAAGCGATGGTGGCCCTCGCCGCGGCCTCGCTGGGTTCGGAGACGGCGCTCGCCCGGTCGGCCCGCCATCGGGGGACGGTGCGACTGCTCGAAGACCGGCTCGGGGAGCTCCGCGACTGGGGGGTCGAGGTCGAGGAGCTTCGCTGGTTGGCCGGGCAAGCGTCCGAAGGGTTGGCCGAGAAACTCGCGACGATGGCCGAGGTCGCGCTCCTGATGAGGGACTCGATGGACGCGGCGGGTCGAGAGTTCGGGACGGACCGCGTGAGGCAGATCCGTGATGCCGGCTACGACGGGCCACTCCCGGTCTCGCACGTCGTGGTCCTGACAGGGGAGGAGGAGCGGCCGGTCTACGAGGAGTGGCTCCTCTGGTGCGCCCGGCAGGGGTTACGGGTCGACGTGGTCGTCGAGCACGTCGCGGAGAGGCCGGATCTGTTCCTGTTGGGGCGCCGGGCGGCAGCGCGGTTGGGCGTGCCGATCGAGCCAGTGGGCTCGACGTGGGCGGCCCATGTCTTCGGCCCCGGGGTCGCGGAGGACGCACCCAGGGTCGAGGCCTTCTCGGCGAGCGACCCGCTGGCCGAGTGCGAGTGGACGATGCGGCGGTGCCGGGCCCTGACCGACTCGGGCGTGGAGCCCGGCCAGATCGGGGTCTATGCGAGGGACGCCGAGGGGTACGGCCCCCTGCTCGCGGTGGCGGCCGCCCGGATGGGGGTGCGGTTGACGGTGAGCCGGACGGCGCCGCTCCTGAGCAGTGGGTTCGCGGACCTGGTCGTGCGATTGCTCGAGGCCCTGGTGGGGCGGGACGTCCGCCGACTGGCCAAGGTGGCCGAGAGCGCTGTCTTCGGCTGCTCCAAGGCCGAGCGGGAAGCGGTTTGGGACGCGGTGAACGAGGCGTCGCGGCTGGGGCTGTCCCGGTCACCGCTCGGCCAGGGGGCGGGCGAAGCGGAGGGTGGCGACCCGTGGGCGCACCTGGCGCGGTGGGCCGAGGAGCGGGCCGGCACTTTGGCGTGGATCGGGAGGGCCCTGGCCTGGCGAGAGACGGCCGTCCACGGGTCGGCTCGGCTTGGCGAGTGGGCGGCACGGTTCCGGGAGTTGGTGGGGGAGACGGTCGTCGGCGAGCGATCACCGGCCGCAGACCCCGAGGTTCAGGAGCGGGACGAACGGGCCGCGACGGTCTTGCAGGCGACCCTGTCGGAGTACGCCTTCGTCCACGACACGGCGGGCCAGGCCGACCTCACGTTCCGCGAGTTCACCGCGCTCGCGAAGCGGCTTTGGGAGGATCGGACCCTTGCGCTCCCGGCGACGGCAGGGGGTGTGCGCGTCGAGAGCCGGGCCGGGGCGCTCGCTGAAGTCGACTTCGTCTTCGCCCTTGGGCTGCTCGAAGGGACGCTGCCCCGGCGTCGGCGCGAGGACCCCATTCTGAGCGACGAGGACCGGCAGGAGGTCAACGCCCTCGGCGGGATTGCGCTGCGAGACTCGTTCGAATCGAGCCGGGAGGAGCAGGACGAGCTCGTCAGGCTCTGCTCGGCCGCCCGGGTGACGCTCGTGATGAGCACGCCGCTCACGGACGGGGATCGGGACACGATCCCTGCCTTCGCGATCGAGGAGGTCTTCCGGGCGGCGGGGCGACCGTTCGAAGTCCGGACTTACGGCCGGTCCGAACCGGTCCCGCCGCTCGAAGAGTGCGCGACCGACGCCGAGCGGGAGCTCCGGCAAGCGCTCGACGGCCCGCGGGAGCCGGCGCCCGCCACGGTCGTGCACTCGGCGGAGCTCCGGGCGCGGATCCGACCGGACTTCGAAGCGGGCGTGACGATCCGGCAGCTCGTGAGCGGGCTCACCTGCCCTTTCCAAGCTGGCACCCGGTACGGTCTTGGGCTTCGGGGCCCGGCGGCGACGCAGGGCCTGGGGCTGTTACGCCGGGTACCCGTGGACGCAGGGCTGGCCCTTGCCGCGACACCCGAGGCGGCGGCCGCCTCGTTACGGGCCGAGCTCGAGGCCACGCTCGACCGACATTGGCCCCGGCTCGAGGACTGGGAGGTCGCTGTGCTGCGGTCCGCGGGCGAGCGCCTCGTCGGACAGTGGGTGGCGAAAGAGTTCGGGGCGCGCAAGGTGTGGCCGCGCGAGCCGGGGTCTGTTCGACTGGACGTCGATCTCGCGGAGGCTGGCCTTCAGGACCGGAAGAAGATCGACGGGGTCGAGGTCGTTCTCAAGGACCGGCTCGGCGGCTTAGCCAGAGTAGAGGGGGGCTCGGTCGCGCTCGTCTACACGCAGGGCTCGCTCGAGGAGTTCAACGAGCTTCAGTCGGGTCCCGTACGGGCGAGGACGTTGGAGGCGGGGCTCGCGTTGTTCGTCCAGCACAAGCGGGCGGCGTGGTCCGGCGTCGAAGTGGAGTCGCTCTCGGACGATCGGTTACTGATCCTAGTGGGTTCATCGCCGAACCTGCCCGGCTCGGTTCAAACGGGAAACAAACGGCTCCGGATCGAGGACTGGGAGCGGCTCTTCAAATCGGTGGTCGAGGCGTTCCGCACGTCGGTGGGGAACCTGCGGAGGGGCGACATGCGGGCCACACCCGGCGACCACTGCGACGGGTGCGACCTTGCCGAGCTCTGCCGGTCCGCTCCGACTCTGGCCGAAGACGACCCTTGGGAGAGCGAGCCGGCGTGAGGCTGACCGAGGAACAAGAACGGGTGGTGTTGGCCGACGTCCCCGCGTTCACGGTGCGGGCGGCGGCAGGGTCGGGCAAGACGAGCGTGCTCGTGCTCCGCTACCTCGAGCACGTCGTCACCCAGGGCCTACGGCCGGATCAGGTCTACGCGGTGACCTTTACGAGGAAGGCCGCGGCGGAGATGAAGCGCCGGGTCGTGAGCCGCCTTCGTGCGGACGGGCGGGCGGAAGACGCCCGGCTCGCGGAGACGGGCCCGATCCAGACCATCCACGGCCTTTGTGAGCGGCTGCTTCGGGAGAACGCGCTCGAGGCGGGGGTTGACCCAGAGTTCACGGTGCTTGAGGGGCCCCTCCGGACGACGGTTCAGGAGGAGGCGGTGCGGCACGCGATCCGCGTCGCCCCGGACGAGTCACCGGAGGCGGCAGCGCTGCTCCAGTTGCTGGGCGGAAAGCGGTCGTTCCGGGGGCCGGGCGGGCTGCACGCGGCCCTCCGGCAGCACGTGACGGGGCTCCTCGACGCCCTCCGGTCGTCTGGGTTGACCCGGGAGCGCCTGGAAGCGGACTACGCCACGCCGGAAGTGACGGTCGCGACCTGGGCGGCGGCGATGGCCGAGGACGTCCCCGCCCTGATCGCGGAGGTCGCGGGGGCGTTCGACGGCGGGTGGCTGGACCGGGCGACGGCGGCGAAGGGGACGACAAAGGCCCCGGCCTGGCTGCGCCCGACGATTGCGGAGGACTTGGAGGCCACGGCGAGGGACACGTGCGGTCTGATGCGGTACGTGCTGGAGGCGTGGGCCGCACTCGACAGCGAAATGGAGGCGCGCCAGGCCTTCGACTTCGCCCTGCTCGAGGCCAAGACGGTGCGGGCACTAGAGGGTAACCCGACGGTGCGGGAGCGAGTGCGGCGCCAGGTGCGGGCCGTGCTGGTGGACGAGGCGCAGGACGTCAACCCGGTTCAGTACCGGCTGCTCGACGCGCTGGGGGCGGATCGGGTGATGATGGTGGGCGACCCCCAGCAGTCGATCTACGGGTTCCGGATGACGGACCGGCGGCTGTTCATCGACCGGTCGGAGCGCCAGGAGTGCTTCGACCTCTCCGTCAACCACCGGTCACGGCCGGGGGTCCTTGCGTTCGTGGACAAGGTGTTCCAGCAGGAATGGGGGGAGGGGTATCGGCCGATGCTGGCCCCCGTGGCGTCGACCGGGGACGACCCGTTCGCGGTCGTGAGCCCGCCGATGCTGGGCGTGGAACTCTGGCCGATGGAGGCGAAGGCCACGCCCGCCCTTGCCGAGCGGGTCGCGGAGGTCGTCGAGGAGTTGGGCGACGCGAACCGGGTCGCGGTCTTGATGCGGGGCAACCGGGAGTTGTCCGAGATCGCCCGGCACCTCTCACTCCGCAGGATCGACTCTCGCCGGACCGGGGGCGGCGAGCGCTTCTACGCCCGGATGGAAGTGCGGGACGTCGCGAACGCCCTCCAAGCGCTGTGCGACCCGTACGACGACTACACCCTGCTGTGCCTGCTGCGGAGCCCGTTCGTGGGGCTCTCGATGGACGGCGTGGTCCAGTTGGCCGATCGGAGACCCGTCTTCGACGCCTTGGCCGAGTACGGCCAGGGGAGCGACCCGGACCGCGTCCGAGTCGCGAGGTTCTTAGCCTGGTTCGAGCCCCTTCGGCAGCGAGCGGATCGGGTGCCGGCTTGGGAGACGATCGGCCCCCTGCTCGACCGTTCGCCGTATCTACCGACGGTGGCGAAGCGACGGTTCGGGCGGCAGACGGTCGCGAACGTGCGCAAGCTGCTCTCGTTGGCGGCGGGCGAGCCGGGGACGGGGGCGAGGGCGTTCGCCGAGCACGTTCGGACGATCCAGCGGCTCGACCACCGAGAGGGGGAGGCATTGGCGGTCGACGACGACACCCCGGCGGTGACCCTGAGCACGGTACACGGGGCCAAGGGGCTTGAGTGGGACACCGTTATCGTTGGGGACACACTCGCTCGGCTCGGAAAGCCCCGGCCCGACGAGATCTCGCGCGACGCCCGACGGGGGCTTGTGGAGGCAAGGCTGCGTGGGAAGGGCACGGCGATGGGCGATTACCTGCGGTCGCGCGAGAAGGAGTCGGCGGTGGAGGAGGATTTGCGGTTGCTCTACGTCGCGATGACCCGGGCTCGGGAGCGGCTGTGCGTCGTCGTGGGCCCGGGGCCGGGGCAGGACACCCTGGCGGGGCGGGTGGCCAGGGCCGTGGGCTTCCCCGACCGGCTTGCGGAGGGGATCCGGGTGAGAGAGGGTTCGAAACGGCCGCAGGTAGACTCGCCCGGATGACGTTCACCCTGGCCGCGGCCCAGTTCGCCCCGACCAAAGGGGCCGTGGCGGCGAACCTCGATAGGGTCGCGGAAGCGACCCAGGCCGCAGTGGCGGAAGGGGCCGACGTCGTGGCCTTCCCCGAGAGCGTGGTCACCGGGTACTACCTGGAAGGCGGAGCGGATCAGCGAGCGCTCTCGCCGGAGGAGCTACGCGAGGGGCTGGCAAAGCGGCTTTCGGGGCTCGAGCGCCCGGTCGACGTGCTCGTGGGGTTCTACGAGCGCGCCGTGGGGCAGCCGTTCAACAGCGCGGCCTACATGACCTTCTCAGGCGGGTTGGCCCAGACGGTGCACGTCTACCGCAAGTTCTTCCTCCCCACTTACGGGCTGTTCGACGAGGATCGGTTCCACCAGCGAGGGACGGAGCTCGGGGTGTTCGACACCCGTTTCGGCCGGTTCGGGGTGCTCATCTGCGAGGACGTCTGGCACTCGATCCTGGGGACGCTCCTCGCCCTGAACGGGGCCGAGGTGGTCTTCGTCCCAAGCGCCTCTCCCGTGCGGGGCTTGGCCGAGGGCAAGCCGGGGAACGTGCTCCGTTACGAGCGGATGCTGCGGGAGTTGGCGGAGGAGCACGGGCTCTTCACCGTCGCTGCGATGCTGACGGGGCTGGAAGGGGGCAAGGCCTTGAGCGGGGGGAGCATGGTGTTCGACCCGTTCGGGGCGATGATGGTCCAGGCCCCGGTTGGTGAGGACGCGATCGTGATGGCGGAGGTCGATCTGGAGGTCGTGGCCTTGGCCCGGTCGAAGACGCCTCTGCTGGCCGACCTGCGATCCTCCTGGGGCTTGGTGAGCCGGCTCGTGGTGGAGACGGAGCCTTGACCCCGATCGAGAGCGGGTGGTTCGAGGTCGATCCCCGCGAGGCCACGAGGCTCAACGTTCGGTTGTTCCTACCCTCGACGGCCGCGAACCTGGCCTTGACGGCGGTGGCCGTGGCGGCGGTGGTGTTCGCGGCCTTGGCTCTGGTGATGCAGCGTCCGGCAGGCTATTCGTTCGCGGTGGCGATCGGCGGGGCGACGCTGGGGTACCTCGTGTCGCTGGGGTTGTTCCTGGTCCGGTCGAGGATGGTGCCGAGGCACCGGGCGAACCGGGGTGTGCTCGGCCGGCGGCGGTTGGAGCTCCAGCCGGACCGGCTCACAGGCGAGACGGAAGGGGGCATGCGGAGCGACGTGCCTTGGGGACAGTTCGTCCGGCGGGTCGACTTCGAGGACGGGTTGGCCCTGTTCGTCTCGCGGTATCAGTTCGTCTGGGTGCCGCGTGGCGCCTTCGACCCCGCGGATTGGGAGCGGGCCCGGTCGCTCATGGCGAGCCGGATCCCGCTCCAAGGTTCAGGTTCCGCAGGTCGCGGACCCGACCGCAACCTTAGTGGCCGCTGAACTTACTGGCGAGGCCGGGGTCGAGGGGGACACCGGGGCCCATGGTCGAACTGAGGGTCACGCTGACCAGGTAGCGGCCCTTCGACGAGGCAGGCTTGGCCCGGATGACAGCGTCGAGGGCGGCACGCACGTTGTCGGCGAGCTGCTCGGACGTGAAGTTGACCTTTCCGACGGGCATGTGGACGATGCCCGCCTTGTCCACTCGGTACTCGACGCGGGTCGCGCCCTTGATGTCCTTGACGGCCTGCTCGATGGCGTCGGTGACCGTCCCGTTCTTCTTGTTCGGGGTGCGGGTGCCGAGGAACCGGCCGATCTTGCCGATCTGGGGGGCCATGTCGTTCGTCGCCAGCATCACGTCGAAGTCCTTCCAACCCTCTTGGACCTTCTTGATGAGATCCTCGTCGCCGACGAAGTCGGCACCGGCGGCCTCGGCCTCTTTGGCCAAGTCGCCCTTAGCGAGGACGGCGACGGTCTTCGTCTTACCCGTCCCGTGGGGAAGGTTGGTCGTGCCACGGACGTTCTGGTCGCCCTTGCGGGGGTCGACGCCGAGACGGATGGAGAGGTCGACGCCCTCGACGAACTTGGCGGTGGCGGTCTCCTTGACCAGGGCCAGAGCCTCAGTGACTTCGTAGAGCTTGGACTTATCGACCTTCTGGATCACGGCCGCGAACCGGCCGGACTGCTTCGCTTTTCGGATGTTCTTGCGCATGTGGGGTTTCCTCGCGTGGTGTCTTGGCCGCGCTCAGCCTCCCACGCGGGGCAGACTATACCCCCGGCGGGTCCCGTCTCGGGGACGAACGGGGTCGTGAGGAAGGTAAGAGGGGTCGATGGTCACCTCGACGCTCATTGCCTTAGCGATAGCCCAAACGTCGGCCCCGTTCGAGCCAGGCCCCGCCTGGGACAAGATCGAGCGGGCGATCCGGACGACCTACTACGCCAGGTCGACGCAAAAGGACCGGATGGAGCGGCTCCTGGACACGGCCGAGCCCGGCGCCCGTCGGGCCACCACGCTTCCCGAGTTCCAGGAGCGAGTGCGAGCCATGATCTCCGAGTTCGGAGACTCGCACTTCGACCTGTACACCCGTTCGGACCAGGGCTTTTACACCTTCGACAGCCTCGTGCGGCGGGAACGGGCGGAAAAGATGCCCCACATCGGCGCCTGGTTCCGCCGAACCAGCGAAGGGTACGCCATCCGGATGGTGCTGGACGGAGGCCCCGCGGCACAGGCAGGCCTACGGAAGGGGGACGTCGTGACGACGATCGACGAGAGGCCCTTCAGCCCGATCGACGGCCTTCGGCCGTCTGTGGGCAAGCGGGTGTCGGTTCGGTACTTGCGAGCAGGGGTCGCCCGTCGGGCCGACGTCGCTGTGGTCTTTGAGCCCGCGTTAGACGCTTTCCTTGCCGCCTCCCGGGCCAGCGGCAAAGTGATCGAGCGAGACGGGGTGCGGATCGGTCATTGGAGACTGTGGGTGATGGTCGACGACCGTCAGCGAGCGGCCCTGCAAGGCTTCGTCCAGGGTCGGGCCCAAGAGACGGACGCGTTCGTGCTCGACCTGCGGGACGGGTTCGGGGGGCGGCCGGAGGGGTACGCCGACCCGTTCTTCCGACCGGAAGTCACGCTCGAGTGGGGACCGCCGGGGCAAGGGTTGCGACAGGCCTTTGGGTACCAGAAGCCCTTAGTGGTCTTGATCAACGAAGGGTCGCGAAGTGCGAAGGAGGTGTTGGCCTACATCCTCAAGCTCAGCGGACGAGCCACGCTCGTGGGCTCAACGACGGCGGGGGACGTGTTGGGGACGACGCCGAGCCCGCTCGGGGAGTGGGGCTACCTCGAGGTGCCGATGGTCGAGTTGAGGGTGGACGGGCAGCGGCTCGAGGGCAAAGGGGTGGCGCCTGACGTTTCGGTGGGTTCGGAGTTCGGCCCCGAGGGAGACGATCGGGCCCTCGAGCGGGCGTTGGAGGTAGCGGTGGAGAAGGCGAAGGGCTCGGGCTGAAGGAGGCCAGGCTAGAAGCTTGGGACACCATCGGCTGGAAGCCGATGCTACGTAAGGGCGGCGAGGCAGGCGGCGAGGACGGCGTCGGGGGGCTGGGTGGCGTCGACCGTCCGCCACCGGTCCGGCTCCAGGGCAGCCTCGGCGAGGAACCCGTCCCTGACTCTTTGGTGGAACTCGAGAGGCTCTCGGTCGATGCGGTCGGGGTCTTGGAGCCGGCCGAGACCGACCTCCGCCGGGACGTCAAGGAGGAGGGTCCGGTCGGGCCGGAGGCCTCCGGTGGCCAAGGTGTTCAGCTCTCGCAGCCGGACGACGTCGAGCCCCCGGGCGTGACCCTGGTAGACGACGGTCGAATCGGCGAACCGGTCGCAAAGTACGATGTGCCCGCGGCTGAGGGCGGGGCGCACGACGGTGGCGACGTGCTGGGTGCGGTCGGCGAGGAACAGGAAGACCTCGGCCCAGGACTCGAGTCCGCCGCCGTCGAGGAGGATCGACCGGATCTTGGCCCCCGCGTCCCCGGATCCTGGCTCGCGGGTGAGGGTGACCTGGCGGCCCTGCCGCTGGAGGGCCTGGGCAAGACCCCGGAGCATCGTCGACTTGCCCGAACCTTCCGGCCCTTCCACGGTGACGAACACGGGTGGGAGGATACTTCCCTGTGCACGGCCGATGTCCAGTGAGGCGCAGGCTGGACCGGGGGCCGGGCGACGGCGGCGGAGTAACGTTGGCCCTATGGAACCCGCCGCGCTCTCGACGATCAAGGACTGGTCCATCGTGCTCGCGGGCGCGATCGCCCTCGTGACCTTCGTGACCGGCACACTGGAGTACCGGCGCAGGGGGCGGTACGAACGGGCGCAGAACTTCGTCGAGATCCGCCGCCGGTTCCTCGACTCGCAGCTCTTCCGCGAGAACCTCCACCTGCTGACGGCCGACGACCCGGCACTAGCCGAGCTCCCGGTGCAGAACCGGCGGAGCTTCATCGGGTACCTGGAGGAGGTCGCGCTTATGGTGGAGTCGGGGCTGCTCGACCCCGGGGTGGCCAGCTATACGTTCGGCTACTACGTCCGCCTCGTCGCCGAGTCGAAGAACGTGTGGGTGGGATTGGACCCGGAGAGCCGGTACTGGGAGGTCTTCCATCGCTTCGCCACGACGATGCGCCAGGTCGAGTCGCACCCTTCACCCAGGCGGCTCCCCACGCTCTGAGGCCTATCGGCCTGGACCCGGGCGCCGCTGCTGCGGAGTCAGTAGGCTCCTTCCATGACCGACGTCACGGTGGCCCTGCTCGAGGAGGCGCATCGGTACTTGCGCGAGGAGGTCGCACCCCAGGCGAACGCGATCGACCGTGACCCCGAGGCATTGCGCGAGGCGCTGCGGGGACTGTGCACGAGGGGGCTCATGTCGCTGCGTCGGCCGCGGGAGTTCGGCGGGCCGGAGGTGGGAGAGGTCGAGTTCCGGCTCTACCAAGAAGCGGTGGCCAGGGCGAGCGGGGCCCTCGCGTTCCTGCAGACCCAGCACCAGAGCGCGGTAGGGATGCTCGCCAAGTCGCAGAACGAAGCGCTTCGGGCCGAGACCCTTCCCCGGATGCACGACGGGACCAGGTTGGTGGGGATCGGGTTCAGCCAGCTCCGGCGACCGGGCGACCCGGTCATGCGGGCCACACCTGAGGACGGGGGCTACCGGCTGGACGGACACGTGCCCTGGGTGACGGGGGCGGGGTTCTACCCGGAGTACCTGTTGGGGGCCTCCTTGCCGGACGGGCAGGCGGTGTTCGGCCTCGTCCCACTCGAGGATGGACCGGGGTGCCGAGTGAGCTCGCCGATGCGGCTCGCGGCCCTGGAGACGGCGATGACGGTCACGGTGGACTACGACGGGGCGTTCTTGCCCGCCGAACGCGTCGCCTTCGTCCGCCCGGGGGGTTGGATCGCGGACAACGACCAGATCAACGTGACGCTCCAGGGGTTCTTCGCGCTCGGGTGCGCCCAGGCCGGGTTAGACGTCGTCTGGCGGGCCTTCGAGAAGCGGGGGGCGGCATTCATCCAGGCATCGTGGGAGCGGCTGAACGGCGAGCTCGAACGGTGTCGCCAGGCGATGGCGGCCTCGCTGGAGCCGGCCTCGGACCTGTCGGGCGAGGAGAAGCACCGGCTGCGGGCGTGGACGATCGACCTTGCGGCACGGTGTTCCCACGCCGGGGTTGTGGCGAGCAGCGGGGCGGCGAACGGAGTCGACCACGACGCCCAACGGGTCTACCGCGAGGCCCTTGTGTTCAGCGTCTCGGCCCAGACCTCGACGATCATGGAGGCGACTCTGGAGCGTTTGGTGGGTCGGGGCCAGTAGAGGGCGGTATGGTCGCCACCGTGCGTTGGCTGGCTCTCGTCGTGTCGCTCGGCCCTGCCCTGGCCTTGGCGGACCGGGAGATCACCGTTCCGATGGGGCGGAAGATCCGGGACGGCGAGGTCCGGCTCGAGGCCTTGAGCCTGCCTCGGGAGGATCGTACGACGGTCTGGTTCGGGACAGGGTTCGGGCAAGCGTACGAGGTCGAGGCCTCCCTGACCCAGACGGCCCGGCGGCAGTGGCGGGCCTCGCTCGATCTGTCCTACAACTTCGTGCCTCCGCTCACAGACATTGCACCGGGCATCAGCGTCGGCGTGTCGGACCTCATGAACCGGACTCCTGAGCGGCGGTCGTTCTACCTGGCCACGACATACCGGTACGGCAACTTCGGGACGCAGAACCAGGACGTTCCGACCGAGTTCACGTTCGGCTTCTGGACCCGGCCCGCGGGGGCGGTGTTCTTCGGGGCGAGCTTCCCCTTCACCGACCGGGTGCTCTTGATCGCGGAGCACAACTCGGTACGGATCGCCGGTGGGATCGAACTGCGACCGACGCGCTGGGCGACGGCGAAGGTCGTGTTCGAGCCGGGGGCGACGCTGTACAGCCTGGCCCTGTCGCGACGGTTCTAAGCTGGGGTTTCGGGGGCGGGGGCGATGGGGTGGCCCGCCTCGACGCACGCGGCCTGGATCCGGCGGCCGAGTTCGGCGGCGAACGCCTTTCTGGCCTCCCGCTCGGTGAGGCCCTCGGCGACGTCCTCATACCGGAACGGGTGGCCGTAGGCGACGGTGACCCGGGCCCGGCGCGGGCGCGAGGCCCCCTTCGGCAGGACCTTCTCGGTGCCGGCGATGCCGACCGGGAGGATGGTTGCCCCGGTCCGCTTGGCGAGCATGGCCAGGCCGACCTGGATCGGCAGCATCGTCCGACCGTCGTTCCGGGTCCCCTCGGGGAATACGAGCACGGCCTCGCCGAGGCTGAGTCGCTCGAGGGCGAGGCGGATGGCGGCGGTGTCGTTCTCGCCCCGGCGGACGGGAAAGGCACCTAGAGACCGGATGAGGTGCGACAGCCCGGGGGGGCGGAAGAGCTCCTCCTTCGCCATGAACCGCAGCGCCCGGGGGGATGTGCAGCCGAGCAATGGTGGGTCGAGCATGCTCATGTGGACGGGAGCGACCAGGACCGGGCCCTCCATCGGCACTCGCTCGCGGCCGAGAATGCGAACCCCACCGAGAAGGCGGAAGCCCACCTCCCGGGCGAGCCAGGCGATGAAGCGGTACCAGGGGGTGCCACGAGTGGGCTGGGGAGCGTCCACGGTGGACGATTATGGGGGATCGCTACGCCTTGAACAGGGCGATCGCACGAGCGCGTTGGACGTCGTGGTCGACGATGGGGTGGGGATAGCGCTCCCCGACGACGCACCCGGCCGCGATCTGCTCGAGGGGCCCCGTCGCCGAGGGCCAGTGGACGGAGTTCGCGTCATAGCCCTCGAGTTCGGGGCACCAGCGCTTGATGAAGGACCCGTCCGGGTCGAACTTGCGACTCTGGAGGACCGGGTTGAAGACCCGGAAGTAGGGTTGGGCGTCGACGCCGGTGCTGGCGCTCCACTGCCACCCTCCGTTATTGCTGGCGAGTTCAAAGTCGAGGAGCGTGCGGGCGAAGTAGGCCTCGCCGCGGCGGTAGTCGACGAGGAGGTCCTTGGTCAGGAACATCGCGGTGACCATCCGCAGGCGGTTGTGCATCCAGCCGGTCGCCTTGAAGCAGCGCATGGCCGCGTCGACGAACGGATAGCCCGTCTGGCCGTTCTCCCAGGCGTCGTGGTGGCCGTCGGTGCCGGGCCACTCGATGTCGGCGTACTCCTCGCGGAAAGTGGTCTCGACGACGTGGGGGAAGTTGGCGAGGACCATGTGATAGAACTCGCGCCAGACCAACTCGTCGAGCCATTTGGCGGCGCCCTTCCCTTCGACGGCAAGGGCCGTCCGGAAGCACTCGCGCACGGAGACGGTGCCGTGACGCAGGTGGACGCTGAGTCCGCTCGTCCCCTCTTCGCCGGGGAAGTCGCGCCGGTCCTTGTACTCGGTGAGCCCGTGGGTGGCGAACGTTCGGAGTCGGGCATGGGCGGCCGTCTCTCCGGGCTCGAGCCAGAGGTCGGCGGGGCGGAATCCGACCTCCGCGAGCGGCAGGTTCCCCGGGTAGGCCCATCCGGGGAGCGGGATCGGGGCCCGGGCAAGGCGGGCGAGGTCGGAGATCCGTTCCGCAACCGCTTCGGGCGTGAGCAGCGCCCTCCACGCCCGGCTGTAGGGCGTGAAGACCCGGAATGGGGCCCCGGTCTGGCTGAGCACCTCTCGGCGCTCGAAGACGACGCAGTCCTTGTGCGAGTGGAAGGACCGGCCGTCCTTCGCCAGCGCCCCGGCGACTCTGGTGTCCCGCTCGAGGGCGTAGGGGTCGTCG
Source organism: Fimbriimonadaceae bacterium (assembly GCA_022843485.1). Classification (GTDB taxonomy): domain Bacteria; phylum Armatimonadota; class Fimbriimonadia; order Fimbriimonadales; family Fimbriimonadaceae; genus JALHNM01. The sequence continues at coordinate 123,806 of JALHNM010000001.1, forward strand.
TCGTGGGAGGCGAACACAGCCTCGGAGCCGGTGTGTTCGGCGAGGCGCGGGATCAGGTCCACGGGGTCGCCTTGGAGGGTGACAAGGTGGGAGCCGAGGGAGCGGAGCCCGGAATCGAGTTCGTCGAGCGAACGGCTGATGAACGTCAGGCGGCGGTCGTCGGGATCGGCGAGCGCATCGAGGATGGGCCGGTCGTAGACGAAGGCGACGATGACCTCGGCGGCGGCGGCGGCGGCCTCGGCGAGCGCGGTGTGGTCGGAGAGCCGAAGGTCGCGGCGGATCCAGCAGAGGGCGCGACGGTAGGTGGCCTCGGGCATGGGCACCTGGTGCTACGGGAGGGGCGGGCGGGCGTCGTCGCGGTCCTTGGGGCGCGTCAAGGGGTGGGTGACCAGTGCCAGCGGGGCCAGTCTTCGATCTTGCGCGTGCCGTCGACTAGGTCGGCGAGGAAGCGGCCCATCCACGGTCCGAACTTGAAGCCGTGGCCGCTGCAGGTACTGGCGAGGAGGGTCTGGTCGCCGAGCCAGCCGATTTTGAAGTCGTCGTTCGGGGCGAGAGTGTAGAGACAAGCCCCGGACTCGACGATCTCTGGGTTCTTGACGTCGAACCGGCGGGTGGCGGCCTCTTTGATGGCGGCGAGGGCCTTGCGGTCCGGGGCGCGGGTCGGATTCTTGGGGTCGGTCTCGGGGCCCGGGGGGTGGTAGCCGATCTTAAAGTCGCCTCGGCCCTGCTCGGAGGGGAACCCGTAGCTATGGTCGCCGAACCCCTCGATCCAGACCGGACCGGAGTGCGTTCCGCGGACGTACCCAAACGTCTGGAGCGTCACCTGGAGGCGGTCGCCCGGACGGGCGCTGGAGGCACCGTAGACCGCGGAGGCCTCGGATGGGGATTGCACCTTAGTGGCCCACTCCGTGACCCAGGCGCCGGCGGTTACGACCACGCGATCGTGGCCTTCGGGGGCTTGACCCGGGGAAACTCGGCGGGTCTCGAACTGCGCACCGGAGGCGAGTGCGAGCTTGGCCGTCTCCTCGAGGACGGCGGGGACGTCGGCCCAGCCCGCGTCCATCGTGTGGACGGCGACCTCGTCGGGCTCAAGGCGCATCTGGGGGTGTACGGCCTTCACATCGGCGGGCCCGAGGACACGATGGGGCACCTTGAGTTCCGAGAGCACGGCGACCTCTTGTTGCACTTCGTCCTCGTGCCGGGGGCCGACGTAGAGGAGCCCGACGCTGTGGACGAGGCGCTTGCCCGAGGCCATCTCGAGCTCTTGCCAAAGCTGGTGGCCTTCCAAGAGGACCTCGGTGTAGAGGCGGTCGGGGTAGGCCTGACGGACGATCCGTGACCGGCCGACGCTGCTCCCCAGCTTCGTGCCGGGCTCGTGCTGCTCGTAGACGGTGACCCCGTGCCCGCGCTCGGCAAGGGCTCGGGCGGTCGAGAGCCCCATGATCCCCCCTCCGACGACGGCGACCTTCATCGTTGCCCTGACTTTTACCAGAAAACGTCGGCTGGGGGCCAGAAGGCGAGGGCCGCTGCCCCGTGGAGACCGGCGTCAGGTCCGTAGGGGCTGGGCTCGGCGAGGGGACGGACTGCGGGGTGGTCGGCGACTCGGAGCCCGACCCCGCCGGCGAGGACGACGGTCTCCGGGAGGACCACGTCGCGGAGGAGCGTGACGACGGTGGCGACGAGTCGGGCGACCCGTGCCCGCGCGTCAGCGTCGTCCCACCATCCCTCGCGGCGTGTCACTTCCCGGAGGGCCTCCTCTACGGTCGCGCCCTCGAACAGCGGCAGGTCGTTAACGCGGGGGTAGTCCCCGTTCGGGTTTGTGACGAGGCGGCCACGGACGACGAGCCCGGCCCCGACGCCAGTTCCGAGGGCCAGGGTGAGGGTCGTGCGGCCGACGTGCCTCGGGTGGCACGCGTGGCCCCAAGCGGTGGCGAGGCCGTCGTTGAGCCCATAGATGGGGGCGCCGCAGGCCTCGGCTAGCCGCTCGTAGCCGACGTTCTCCCCGATCGTGCCCTTTGTCGAGACGATGGCTTGGTCGGCGGGTCGCAGCACGCCCCCGGTCGAGAGCGCGACCCTTGTGACACTGTGGCGCTTGGCCCTTTCCGCCATCCAATCGATGCGACTCTGGTTCCCTAGGGGAACGGCGATGCTCTCGCTTTCCACCAAACGGTGGTCTCGGTCGAAGAGGCCGAAACGAAGCCACGTCCCGCCTATATCGAAGGCGGCGATCGGGCCAGTCGGGCGGGTCGCGGCGGAGAGGAACCGGGCAGTCGTGCGGACGGGGTCGTTCAGGGCGGCACCGACGACGACGGCGGACGCGCCGATCATGAGGGCATGGCGGAGGTCTTCGGGGCTCGAGTACCGGCCTTCGGCAAGCACGGGGAGGCGGGTGGACTCGAGGAACGACGCGAGCGTCGCAAGATCGGGTCCGGGCGTCCCGCTGGACTCAGCGGTGTAGCCGGCCAAGGTCGTCGACGCGAGGTCGCACCCCGACTCTTCGGCGTAGCGGAGGCTCTCTACCGTATCGCAATCGGCGAGCGCGAGGCGCCCGGATCGGTGGATGAAGGCGACGAGGTCTGCTAGCTTGACGCCTCCAGGCCTCGGCCGCGCCGTCGCATCGAGCGCCACGACTTCGCACCCAGCATTGATAACTTCTTCAACCTCTTGGTGAGTAGGGGTGATGTAGACGTCGCTGCTCGGAAAACGAGCCTTGATTAACCCGATGGTTAGGCATGGGCGGCTCTGGCGTACGGCTTGGATCGAGTCGCCGCCCTCGAGCCGCAGGGCCTTGACACCCTGGTCGAGGGATGCGTGGGCCAGCTTCACGATCGTGTCCGGGTCGCCAAGGGGCGATCCCGGCGAGGCTTGTACGCTGGCCACGAGCGGGCACACACGGAAGGCGGCGAGGAGTCCGTCCCGGGTCATCCGCCTTCAGAGCTCCAGGGCGGGTTGAAGACCGGGCGAGCCCTCGCCCGACTCGACTGAGGACGTGCGGCCTTCGCGGAGCCGGGTCGCCGCCTCCCACGCCTTGGCGATGTCGGCGACGAGGAGCGAAAAACCGCCGTCGGACGACGCCCCCGCGTTGCGCAGGATGTAGGCCGGGTGGAGGGTCGCGATGGCGGTGCGGGCGAACTCGCAAGGGAAGTAGCGCCCCCGCTCGACGGTGATCTTGAAGTCCCGCTTGATGAGGTTCTTGGCCGATGGCGCGCCGACGCAGAGCACGACCTCCGGCCCGATCGCGGCCAGTTGGGGGACGAGCCACTGGCGACAGGCGAGGGTCTCGGAATCGGTCGGAGGGCGGTTGACGGGGCGGCCGGTCGACCAATCGCACGCGCGGCACTTTACCGTGTTGCAGATGTAGACCTTCGTGCGGTCGAGGCCACACTCGGCAAGTGCCCGATCCAGCAGCTTCCCGGCGCGGCCGACGAACGGGCGACCGGTCTTATCCTCCTCTTCGCCCGGGCCCTCGCCGACGAGGACGAGCGGGGAATCTGGTGCACCCTCCCCGAAGACGACGTTCGAGCGGCGTTCGGCCAGCCCACAGGCAGTGCACCCGAGGGCACCGGTGCGAACTGTTTCGAGGTCAGGTCGAGAGGCGACGAGCGAAACGGGCGTCATCCGATGACCATCATGACGTTCGGGACCCTGGGAAGGACGGACGGCGAGCGGGGGAGTTTTCCACTTTCACCCTGCGTCGATCACGGCCCGGAGGAGGTCGTAGCTTTGCAAGAGGTCTTGGGGGATCACCCGGACGTCTCCCACCGTTCCCATAAAGTTGGTATCGCCCGTCCAACGGGGGACGACGTGCCAGTGGACATGGATCGGAATACCGGCCCCGGCCGCACGACCCATGTTCACGCCGATGTTGTAACCATCTGGTGCGAACACTTGACGCGTCCAAAGAATCGATGCCTTGACCAACTGGTTGATCTCCAGAAGTTCCCTGTCGTCCAGGTCAGGAATGTCGGCGACTTGGCGGTAGGGAGCGATGAGGAGGTGTCCGCTCGTGTAGGGGAAGGCGTTCATCATCACGAACGCGGTCTTCCCACGGTAGAGGATCAGGTTCTTGCGGTCTTCGTTCTCCGCGGGGAGGTCGAGGAAGATGTTCCCGGTCGCGTTCTGGCGGTCGGCGTTCTGGACGTACTCGAACCTCCAGGGGGCGAAGAGGCGCTCGGACACGTCGGCCAGGGTACCCGGCAGGGGAGACGGTTCCGCGGCTCACACGCCCTGAGCCATGAGGATCGCGTCGGCGACGTCCTTCATCGAGACCCGCTGGTTCATGGACTGCTGCTGGATGCGCCGATAGGCTTCGCCCTCAGTGATCCCGTGTTGCACCATCAGGACGCCCTTGGCCTTCTCGATCGCCTTTCGGGCCTCGATCCGTTCGTTGAGGTCTGCGACCTGGCCCTTGAGGGCTTGGTTCTGCTCGAACCGGGCCCGGGCGACCTCGATCGCAGGTGCTAGGTCGACGGGCTTGAACGGCTTGACAAGGTAGCCGAAGACGCCCGCCTCTTTGGCCCGGTCGACCAAATCCTTGTCCGAGTAGGCGGTCAGCAGGACGGCGGGGGCGATCCCTTCCTCGGCAAGGGTCTGGGCGACGACGATGCCGTCCACGTTCGGCATCTTCACGTCCAGGACGCACAGGTCGGGGGATTGGGCCTTCGCGAGGTCGATGGCGGTCTGCCCGTCCTCGGCTTCGGCCACGACCTCGTACCCGAGGTTCTCGAGCATCTGGCGCAGGTCGAGTCGAATGATAGGGTCGTCGTCGGCGATGAGCACACGCATGGTCGTCTCCGGTCGGCGTCCGGCGGCGCTGCCAGGTGAGAGATCGTACCCGATGGGGTCTCTGCCGAGGGGCGACGGCCTTGTCGCGAGGAAAGGGGATAGACTCGCCCTCATGACACCGACCTTGGCCGCGCTCCTGCGAGGTCCGATCGACTACGCCGGGCTGTACCCACCCGCCGAACTCTCGATGGCCCGGGCCGTCGACGAGTACCTGCGGGCGATCCGCTCGGACGACGCCTGGATCGTCGACCGGTTCGTGTGCGGCGCCCCGCGCCTCACTGACCTCGTCGAAGCCCTCCCGGCGAGGGCGGACGAACCGGTCGGCGTGACGGTCGTGGGCACGCCGCTCTCGGCCGATCCCGGGCAGGCGGTCCGCCAAGACGCCGAAGCGATCCAGAGAGCGGCCCGGAGCGAGGCGATCGAGGTGTACGCGTTCGAAGTCCGTCTGGCACAAGGGGAGGCGACGAAAGCGGCGGCGGGTGCGCTCAAGCGACTGCCGAGCCTCATCGAGGACGAAGGGCTGGACCTCTACGTCGAAGTCGGTTGGGGAGAGGGGATGGTGGAGGCGATGCACGAGGTCGCCGCACAGATCGAGGGCGCCGGGTTCAAGGCCCGGACCGGAGGGGTCACGGCCGACGCCTTCCCTTCGACCGACGACCTCGCCCAGTTCCTCTCCGAAGCCGTGGCCCTGGAAGCCCCGTTCAAGTTCACGGCGGGACTCCACGAGCCGATCCGGTACCGAGACGAGGCGCTCGGGGTGTGGCGGCACGGTTTCTTGAACGCGATGATGGCGGGGGCCCTGGCCCTAGCCCACGACCTGAGCCGGCGGGAGATCCAGACCCTCCTTGAGGTGACGGACCCGGGCGAGTTCTTCTTCGGCTCGGACGAGTGCAGCCTGGCCGGGCACCCGCTCACGCTCGAGGACATCGACGAGTTCTGGGACTTCTTCGGCGGGTTCGGGTCGTGTTCGATCGACGAGCCGCTCGCGGGGCTGCGACGACTGGGGCTCCTCGAGGGGGCGGGCGCGTGAAGCCGTTCGTCGTCCCCGCCACGGCTCGGAGTTGGGTCGAGGTCAGCCCGGACTCGGACTTCCCTATCCAGAACCTCCCGTTCGGAGTGTGCACGGCGAAGGGTCGGGGTGAGTTCCTGGCCGTCCCGATCGGCGACCACGTGCTCGACCTGCTCGCTCTCGGGGAGGCGGGGCTCATCGACGAGGAAGACTTCCCCATCCTCGACAGCTTCATCGAGCTGGACCGCGAGGGGCTAGGAACGTTGCGCCAGGCGGTCTTCGAACTCTTGCACGACGAGAACGGGGCGCTGCGGGACAACAAGAAGCTGCGGGCCCACGCGCTCCTACCCACCGCCCAGGTGAAGCCACAGGTGCCGATCCCGCCGAACGCCTTCGTCGACTTCTACTCCGGTATCCATCACGCGTCGAACGTCGGGCGGATGTTCCGGCCCGACCAGCCGCCGCTGCTGCCGAACTACCGGTGGCTGCCGATCGGCTACAACGGCCGGGCCTCGAGCGTGGTCGCCTCCGGAACCCCGATCGTCCGGCCGAAGGGTCAGACTAAACCCCCCGACGCCGACGCGCCCACGTTCGGGCCGACCAAGGCCCTCGACTTCGAGCTCGAGATGGGCTTCTACGTCGGACACGGGAACGAGATGGGCAAGCGGATCACGTGCTCGTCGGCCGAGGAGCACATGCTCGGGCTCGTGATCGTCAACGACTGGTCCGCGCGCGACGTCCAGACCTGGGAGTACCAGCCGCTCGGGCCGTTCCTGGCGAAGTCGTTCGCGACTTCGGTGAGCCCGTGGATCGTCACGCTGGACGCCCTCGAACCGTTCCGGGTCGAGGGGATGGCCCAAGACCCGCCTCCCCTCCCCCACCTTCGGCACCACGGCAAGCCGCACTTCGACGTCGTACTCGAGGTCTGGCTCCAGACCGCCAAGGCGAAGCGGCCCAGGCGGGTCGCGGTCTCGAACATGAGCCACCTCTACTGGTCGATCAGCCAGCAGCTCGCGCACCAGACGTCGAACGGGACCCCGGTCGAAGGCGGCGACCTCTACGCGAGCGGCACGATCAGCGGCCCGACCGAGGACGCCTGCGGCTCGATGCTCGAGGCGACCTGGAGGGGCCAGCGGCCGATCACGGTCGAGGAGACCGGCGAGACCCGGTCCTGGCTGGAGGACGGCGACACGCTCACCCTGCGGGCGTGGGCACAAGGCGACGGGTTCCGAGTCGGGTTTGGCGAGTGCTCGGGGACGGTAAAGCCCGCCGTCTAGCGGCTCACCAGAACCCGATCCCGACCGTGACGACCGTGACCTGCCCGTCCACTTCGACGGCGATGGAGACCGTCGGTATGACAGAGACCTTGGCGATCTGACTCAAAGCCAGGGACTCGTCAAGGGTCATCCCTTCCACCGTCCACCGTTCGGCCCTGAGTTGGTCTCGGATGAGCCGTTGGGCGGTCGGCGACGCCTCGTTGAAAGGCTGGGAAATCGACGTCCCGCGCACGTCGACCTTGAGCGCGGAGCGGAGCGAATCGTTCAACGCCTGGGCCGCGGCCATCATCTCCCGCGCGAGCGGTTCGGACTCCTTGTGGAGGATCTCGAAAAGCTCGGACACGGCGGCGAACTGCTCGACCACGGTGCCCATTCGATGGAAGTGAACCTGTGCCTGCTCGAGACTCGACCAACGGCGACCTGAGTCGGATTGGCCCTTAGGAAGACTGGTCGATTCCACCTCCTCGCGGCCCACCTTCACCGGCCGCGTCGTCTCCAAGCGGTCTGTGTCGGGGTTCGAATAGACGGTGCGCTTCCCCTTCGGTGACTCGATCTCGAACGTCAATGAAAGACCGAGGGACACCTGCGCTTCGGGTTTTCGGACGGCCGCGATGGCTCGGCGATTCAACGAGCCGTCGAAGACGTTCAGGATGGCGCCGCGCACACCGTCCTCGGCACCAGCGATATCAACGACATTCTGTCCCCGGGCGGCCACGCTTCCGATGTCTTTGAACAGCGCAGTGCGCCGCCTCATAAACTGTGGGTCGAAGACCGCGCGTGACACAACCGCCCACTGGCCGTTCCGCAGTCGGTAAACTGTGCCAAGATCGCCGAACTCCGGCTCCTCTTGAGCCATGACCTTGGAACAGGTCTCACGCCACTCGGTGACGGCCCTTGCGTCGTCGCCGACGTACAGGCTCTGCAGTCCGCTCGCGGTACTCGGAGTTTGCCAAGGGGCAGCGAAAAGCCCTGCGACTATAAGAAGGGTCGTCGTCATATCCTACTACTCAGGCTGGAGTTCCTTCCTCAGTTCGGAGTCGGTTGGCCGATTGGGTTGGGAGGCCCGACGATAGGGAGCGTCACATCCTCGCTTCGACCGCGCCACACCCTATCGACCCTTGCTGCGAACACCTCGCTTTCGAGAAGACTCAGTAGGATGATCCGGTCACGGTCGGGATCGCCTGTGAACGGCGAACCTTGGCCTTCGCGGCCCCAAACTTCGCCGTAGAAATCGCCCCACCACTTCACGGTGTGTACGCGAGCGTGCCTCGCGGGGACGACATAGGTGGGCTGGAAACTGTAAGACACCGTGACGGTGTTTGGGCCGTACAGGTTCCGCAAACGGACGGCCCAGCCGACCTGCACCGAGGACCCCTCACACTCCATCTCTTTGGTATCGACGCCCTCATACCCCGGATAAATACCCCGGATAAGTGATTGGTTCGAGTGACTCGTTTCGATCCGTACGGATCGTACGATGGTCGGTCGGGAACCAGCCAAGTTGAAGGAGGGGATACCAATCCGTTCGCTCGACACCTAACCCAAGCAATCCCTGGAATAGCAGCGCAACACTCAGAATGTTTGTCATTGCATCCGGAGTGTCGCTGCGAATAGAGGGCCGTGTCAAGGGGGGGGTCTTTTGGCCTATCGATCCTCGAGGCCGAACCGATGCCACAATGACCCGGTGCACGCGCGACTTGACGACTCCGTCTTGGTGGTGATCGACGTCCAGCCGACGTTCCTCGCCTCGATTTGGGAGAAGGAGCGGCTTCTCCACCGGTGCCGGTTCCTCGTCGAGTGCGCCAAGGCCCTCGACGTCCCGATCCTGGCCACCGAGCAGGTCCCGGACAAGATGGGCGGAACGGAGCCGACCCTCCTCGAACTCCTGCCCGAGCGGCCGATCGGGAAGGTTACCTTTAGCGCCTTTGGCGAGAAGGAGTTCCGCAAGGCTTGGAAGAAGCTGGACCGCACCCAGGCCGTGATCGTGGGGATGGAGACGCACATCTGCGTCCGACAGTCCGCGAACGACCTCCTGGACGACGAGCACGACGTGATGCTCGCCGTCGACGCGGTTTCGGCCCGGACCGAGGCGATGCACCACGCGGGGGTGCAGAGCCTGCGCGACGAGGGCGTGGCCGTGGTGCACAGCGAGTCGGTGGTCTACGAATGGATGCAGACGGCCGAGCACGACGCCTTCCGCACCGTGCTCGAGATCGTCAAGCGGTACGCGGGGTAGAGTCCGGGGGCCATGGTAAAAGTCATCCTCGCGGGCCGCGTGCGGGTCCGGGCAGACCGCCGAGCCGAGTTCCTCGCCGCCGCCCAAGCGGTGACGCCGCCGAGCCGGGCCGAGGAGGGCTGTATCAGCTACAGCTTCTTCATCGACGGCACCGACGACTTGTCGGCCCTTTGGTTCGAGGAATGGCGCTCGCGAGCCGACCTCGACGCGCACTTCCAGACGCCCCACTTCTTGGCCTTCGCCGAGACGATGCCGGAGTGGGTCGACGGCGAGGCATCGATTTCGGTCTTCCAGGTCGCGGGCGAGGAGACCCTCTAGCTCGCGTCTGAGCGCCTCTTCCGCGGGGTCTCGACCGTCCTTATGATCCGGGGGCCGTCCCCGGTAGAATAGCGGCTCTCCTGGACGGCCTGCGCCCGTCCGCACGAGTGCACGGAACGCCCATGGCCAAGCCAGAGAACACCGACCCGCAAGAACCGACCCTCGACTTCGAGTCTCACGCCGCGCAACCCGGCGAGACGATCGCCGAGCGGGTCGAGACGGTCTACGACGAGAGTTCGATACAGGTGCTGGAGGGCCTCGAGGCCGTCCGGTTGCGCCCGGGAATGTACGTCGGCGACAACGGGCGGAAGGGCCTGCACCAGATGTTCCGCGAGGTCCTCGACAACGCGGTCGACGAGGCCCTGGCCGGGCACTGCGACACGATCAAGGTGCGGCTGAACGCGGACGGGTCGATGAGCCTCGAGGACAACGGCCGCGGCATCCCGGTCGGCACCCACGAGAAGATGGGGATCAGCACGCTGACGGTCGTGATGACCGTGTTGCACGCGGGCGGTAAGTTCGGCGAGGGCGGGGGCTATAAGGTCTCGGGCGGGCTCCACGGGGTGGGCGTCTCGTGTACGAACGCGCTCTCGGAGTGGATGGTCTCAACGGTCTATCGCGAGGGCAAGGCGTTCCGCCAGCGGTTCGAGAAGGGGATCCCGGTCACGGACGTCGAGGTCGTCGGCACCTCGGACAGGACGGGGACGCTCCAACAATGGAAGCCGGACCCGACCGTTCTGACCGACACGCACCACGACAAGAACATTATCAAGAACCGCCTCCGCGAGATCGCGTATCTGAACCCGGTCGTGACGATCGAGTTCACCAGCGAAGAGCACCCGGAGGAGGACGAGGTGTTCCATTACGAGCGGGGGATCGTCCAGCTCGTCGAAGACATGAACGAGGCCTACGACTCGATCCACAAACCCATCTACTTCCACCGGGTGCGGGAAGGGATGGAGATCGAGGTCGCCATCCAATACCAGACCGCTTATAACTCGACGATCCTCGCTTACTCGAACAACATCCACCAGCCCGACGGGGGCACTCACGTGTCCGGGTTTAGCCAAGCTCTGACCCGGGTCATCAACCAGTACGCGCGGAAAATGAACTTCCTGAAGGAGAAGGATCGCAACTTCACGGCGGACGACGTCATGGAAGGGTTGACGAGCGTCATCGCCCTTAAGCTCGAGAACCCGTCCTACAACTCGCAGGATAAGGTCAAGCTCGTCACCCCGGAGGTGCAGGGCGTTACGAACTCGCTCGTCGGGGACGGGCTTGCGACTTACCTGGAGGAGAACCCGGCGGTGGCGAAGCGGATCGTCGACAAGGCGGCCGTGGCCCAGCGAGCCCGCGAAGAGGCCCGCAAGGCGGCCGAGGCCGTGAAGCGGTCGAGCGCGATGGACAACTGGGGGCTCCCGGGCAAGCTGAGCGACTGCGTGAGCAAAGACCCGACCCAGTGCGAACTCTTCATCGTCGAGGGCGACTCGGCCGGTGGGTCGGCCAAGAGCGCCCGCGACCGGATGACGCAGGCGATCTTGCCGCTCAGAGGGAAGATCCTGAACGTCGAACGGGCGCGGCTCGGCAAGGCACTCGACAACGAGGAGATCAAGGCGTTGATCGCCGCCCTCGGGGTCGGTATCGCCGTCGAGACGGGTAGGAACGGCGATATCGAGGGCGAAGAGCCGCTCGACGAGAAGAAGAACGGCGGGGCGAACTTCGACATCGAGAAGCTTCGCTACCACAAGATCATTATCATGACGGACGCGGACGTGGACGGCGAGCACATCCGGACGCTCCTCCTCACGTTCTTCTACCGGTACATGAAGCCGCTCATCGAGGGCGGTTTCGTCTACCTCGCCCAGCCCCCGCTGTTCGTCATCAAGGTCGGGAGCAACGAGCGCTATTACGCAGCGAGCGAAGAGGAGCGCGACCAGATCATCGCCGGGCTCAAGAAGAAGAAGTACGACGTACTCCGCTTTAAGGGTCTCGGCGAGATGAACGCCGAGCAGCTCGACGAGACGACGATGAGTCCCGAACGGCGGACGCTGATCCGGGTCGATTGGACCGCGGAGCGCGACCTCTCGGTCGAGATGATGTTCTCTCGCTTGATGGGCGATAAGGTCGAACCCCGACGCGAGTTCATCGAACGCAAAGCCCGCGAAGTGACCAACATTGACTGGCACTATTGATTGCGGGGTTCGGGGTTCGGGGTTCGGGGTTCGGGGTTCGGGGTTCGGGGTTCGGGGTTCGGGGGTCGGGGGTCGGGGGTCGGGGGTCGGGGGTCGGGGTAAGTCGAGTGTGAGATGGACAAGGACTTGACCGAATTCGACGCCGGGCAGTTCCTCACGTACCCGATCCGGTCGGACAAGCTGACGATGACGGTGAAGGTGTCGGGGCGCGTCGCCGACCATCGGTCGGAGTTCCAGCGCATCGAGATCGTCGACACCGAGGTGTTCGGGCGGATGCTCCTCCTCGACGGCCACGTCCAGCTCGCCGAGTTCGACGAGCACGCCTACCACGAGGCCCTCGTGCACGTCCCGCTCCTCTCGATGGAGTCCCCTCGGCGGGCGCTGATCGTCGGTGGGGGGGACGGCGGTGTCGCCCGGGAGCTCGCCCGCGACCCCCGAATCGAGCACGTCGATATGGTCGAGATCGACCGCGCGGTCGTCGACCTTTGCCGCGAGCACATGCCGGGCCTCCACGCCGGCGGCCTCGACGACCCCCGGGTCAAGGTCCACATCGCGGACGCGTTCGAGTTCGTCAAGGCCGCGACCGAACCCTACGACCTCATCGTCGCCGACAGCACGGACGTCTACGAGGACGAGGAGGGCGAGCTCAGCGCCCGGCTCTTCACCGACGCGTTCTACCGCGACCTCCTTCGGCTCCTGACACCGACCGGGTTCGTCGTGACCCAGGCGGACAACCCGGTGTTCTGCCCCTACTCCCTCGCGGACGTGCTCGAGTCGTTCGGCCGGGTCTTCCCGTCGACGGGGAGCTACCAGGCCTTGGTTCCGAGTTTCGGGGGGGTGTCGGCGTTCGTCTGGGGCAGCCAAGGTCCGTCGATTAGCCGGGACTGGCCCCAAGGTCGTGAAACGGGACCTTTTTCCTACCTCCGGCCCGCCACTTGGCAGCTCGCGATGGACCCTCCCGAGTGGAGCTAGGTTCGATCAGACCCAAATCGACGGCAAAACCCTGAACGCACCCAGCAATTATAACGGTTCTTCATAGTGACGTCTTCCCATTCCTGTAGACATCGTATAGAATAGGGCCACGACCGGGTCTTCGTTGGGCGCGGTCATGCGGGGTGGGTTTCGGCTCGCCCGCGTTCAGGAGAGCATCACTATGGTTCGAAACCTTCTCGTTATCGCCGGTCTCACGGTCGTCGCCGCTGCGAACGCCCAATCGCTTTACAACAACGCTGCGGGCCGAGGCCTGATCGAGCCGGAGGGCCTGGCCACCAGTGCCCGCTCCGGCGGCGGCTTCTACTCGGAGCTCCAAGCTGGCAACACCACCGCGGGCTTCACCGCCAACGGTACGTTCCGCATGGCGGACGACTTCACGGTCGGCGGCCCGGGCTGGATCGTCAACAGCGTCCAGGTCTTCGGTTATCAGACCGGTGCGACCACCGTCACGATCAACGGCGGCGCGCTTGAGATCCGAAGCGGCTCGCCCACCGGGGCGGTCGTCGGGACCGGCACGTTTGGCGCCGCCGCCTTCACGAACATCTACCGCGCCTTTGCCGGCCAGCTGAACGACCAGCGCCGCGTCCAGATCGCGACGTTCAACTTCAACAACCTGAACCTCGCTGCGGGCAACTACTGGGTGACGTTCCACCTGTCCGGTACGAGCACCTCGGGCCCGTTCATCCCCTCCCTGACGCAAGTCGGCCAGCCGACCGTCCCGGGTAGCAAGAACGCGCAGCAGTTCAACAACGGCTGGGCCGGGGTCATCGACGCCGGTTCGGGTACCGCTCAGGACCTCCCGTTCTACATCAACGGCCAGGTCGTTCCGGAGCCGGCCACGATGCTCGCTCTCGGTGCCGGCCTCGCTGCCGTCGCCGCTCGCCGCCGCAAGAAGTAAGTCCTAACTTCGACGCTGGACACGGAGCCCTCGGTCGTCTACGGCCGGGGGCTCTTCCTTGTGCGACCGGTAACCTAGGGCAGATGCTCGACCCTCGCGTCACCCGGCTCGCCGAGCTCCTCTGCTCGCACTCGACCCGACTCGGTCACGACGACACAGTCCTCGTCCACGCCTTCGACGTCCCCGAGGAAGCGGTGGCCGAAGTCGTCCGGGCCGCCCACCGGACAGGGGCCAACGTCCTCGTTCGGCTCGACTCGAACCGGGTCCACCGCGCCCTCATGATGGGCATGACCGAGCGCAACGCCCGCGTCATCGCGGACAACGATCTCCACGAGATGAAGTCCTGCACCGCCTACATCGGACTCCGCGGAGGGCAGAACGTCGCCGAGTCCAGCGACGTCCCCGCCGAGACCCGCCAGATGTGGCAGAAGACGCACTCCTCCGTCGTCCACATGGAGCAACGAGTCCCGCACACGAAGTGGGTCGTCCTCCGCTGGCCGAGCCCCTCGATGGCTCAGCAGGCGATGACCTCGACCGACGCCTTCGAGGACTTCTACTTCCGCGTCTGCACGATGGACTACGCCAAGATGGCGGAGGCGGTCAAGCCGCTCGAGGACCTGATGAACCGCACCGACCGCGTCCACCTGAAAGGGCCGGGCACCGACCTCGCGTTCAGCATCAAGGACATCGGGTGCAAGCCGTGCGTCGGCCTCCGGAACATCCCCGACGGCGAGTGCTTCAGCTGTCCCGTCCGCGACTCGGTCAACGGCACGATCGCCTTCAACACGGTCTCGCTCTACCAAGGGACCGAGTTCAGCGACATCCGCTACACCCTCATGGACGGCAAGATCGTCGAGGCCACGGCGGGGGGCAACACCGAGGCGCTCAACCGCATCCTCGACACGGACGAGGGTGCCCGCTACATCGGCGAATGGTCGCTCGGGTTCAACCCCTATGTCCTCCACCCGATGAAGGACACGCTGTTCGACGAGAAGATCGCGGGGAGCTTCCACTTCACGCCCGGCAACGCCTACCCCCCGCCCGGCGGGAACGGGAACAAGAGCGCCATCCACTGGGACACCGTCATGATCCAGCGGCCGGAGTACGGGGGCGGCGAGGTGTGGTTCGACGACCGCCTGATCCGGAAGGACGGCCTGTTCGTGGTCCCCGAGCTCGAAGCGCTCAACCCAGACCGGCTGGGAACCCCGTAACATCGGCCTCAAGCCGATGCCCGTAACATCGGCTTTCAGCCGATGGTGTCCCAGGCTTCCAGCCTGGGACTCTCCCCCTAGACGCCCGCCCGCTCGGCCACGTTGGCCTGGAACCAGCCGTACGCGTCCTTCAGCCCCTCTTCCAGGGACAACCGGTGGCGCCACCCCAGCCCGTGGAGCCGCGAGACGTCCATCGTCTTCTCGGGGAAACCGTCCGGCATCGAGGTGTCCCACTCGATCGGGCCCGTGTGGCCGACGACCTTTTGGATCGTTTCGGCGAGGGACTTGATCGTGACCGAGGTACCCGTGCCGACGTTCACCATGGTCGGCACCTCCCCGTCGTGCTCCATGAGGAACACGCAGGCGTCGGCGACGTCGTCGCAATGGAGGAACTCACGCTTCGGCGACCCCGTACCCCAACAGACCACGGGCTTATCGGGCAGGTGCTCGTGGAACCGCCGGATGAGGGCCCCGATGACGTGCGAGGTGACCGGGTCGAAGTTGTCGCCGGGCCCGTAGACGTTCGGCGGCATGACCGTGAAGGTGTTGCGTCCGTACTGGGTGCGCAGGGCGTCGCAGAGGGTGAGCCCGGCGATCTTGGCGATCGCGTAGGGGGCGTTCGTCGGCTCGGGCGGGCCGGTGAGGAGAGCGGTCTCCGGGATCGGTTGCGCGGTCTCGCGGGGGTAGATGCAGCTCGAGCCGAGGAAGAGGATGTTCTGCACCCCGGCGAGGTGGGCGCCCCAGATGAGGTTCTGCTGGATCGCGAGGTTGAGGCCGATGAAGTCGGCGGGCTGGGTCCGGTTCGCCTGGATCCCCCCGACCTTGGCGGCGGCGCAGACGACCCAGTCCGGCCTCTCGCCCTCGAGGAACGCATGGACCGCGGCTTGGTCGCCGAGGTCGAGCTCGTGCCGGGTCCGGGTGACCACGTTCGTGAAGCCCCCCGCGGTCAACCGTCGGTGTATCGCCGACCCCACCAACCCCCGGTGTCCGGCGAGGAAGACCTTGTCCGTTTTGGCGAGCGCACCCATCGCGACGAAGTATGCCCGCAGGGCAACGGAGGGTGCCAGTCCCTTGGCACCCCCTCCGGGAACCAGGTATGGCCAGTAGCCCAAAACCGGCTATGATACTCAATATGCAGTATCGTCGCTACCCTGTCCATCTCTCAGGCAAGCGCTGGATCGGGGATCCGGAGCTTCAGTTTGTCACGGTGTGCGCGAAAGACAGGAAAAAGATCCTCGCGCGCCCGGACGTCTTCGAGCTGGTCCTCGGGGCCTGGTGCAAAGCGGACGCCTGGACCGTCGGTCGGTACATCGTGCTTCCTGACCACATCCACTTCTTCGCCGCTCCCGTCCGGGAGGGCTTCACGTTGACGCAGTGGATGAAGTTCTGGCGCTCGGACGTGTCTAGGAGGTGGCCCCGCCCCGAAGAACAGCCCGTCTGGCAACAGCAGTTCTGGGACGTGCAGGTTCGGGCAGGGCACTCGTACGACGACAAGTGGGAATACGTCCGCCACAACGCAATGCGACACGGCCTGGTGGAGTCCCCAGAAGATTGGCCTTACCAGGGGGAACTCACAGTGCTAGAGGGCCCTCGCGGACCCTTAGAGTAGAGTGGAACGTACTTGGGTGCCAAGGGACTGGCACACTCCGGGCTCGGGGCCTCCGCGTTTCCGGCGAAGGAAAGCCAGGCCGCCGAGGGCGGCGAAAGTGGCGAGCGACGCCTGCTCGGGGAAGGGGTTCAGGGGCACGGCGCGGGACTGGCCCTGGTACAGGGCCGTGGCGGCGATCTGGCCTTGGTCGTTCACCGCGATGGCCTGCTCGAGCGAGTAGCCCTGGCCAGTGGCGTCGAGCAGCCCCTGCAGGTTCACCATCCCCTCGCAAGTTAGTTTTGACGAGCGGACCCCTCGCGACCGAGTAAGCCCGCTGGCCACCGGAGGGTGCCAGTCCCTTGGCACCCCTCACACGATAGGTGCCGCTTCACGCCGTCGAACCACCCGATCACCCCGGCCCTGAGGTCGGGCCCAAACCGGGGATGGACGACGATCCGGATGCCGGGCCAAGAATTGCCCGCCCCGAACGGTCGGGCTCCGGGGTTAGCGGCCCTCTTCCACCGAGGCGTACGCCTTGAACCCTTCGCGGCGGATGACGGCGTCTTTCTTGGCCAGCTCGAGGTCGGCGTCGACCATCTCGTCGACCAGACCCTCGAACGTCACCTTCGGGGCCCAACCGAGCTTGGCCTTCGCCTTCGAGGGGTCGCCGAGCAACTCGTCGACCTCGGTCGGGCGGTAGTAGCGCGGATCGATCGCCACGAGCTCCCGCCCGGTGCCCGCCTCGACCCCGACCTCCTCGACCCCCGACCCGCGCCACTCGATCGGCATCCCGAGCCGCCCGAAGGACCGCTCGACGAACTCACGCACCGTGTGGTACTCGCCGGTGGCCAGCACGAAGTCCTCGGCGGCCTCTTGCTGCAGCATAAGCCACATCCCCTCGACGTAGTCCCGCGCGTGGCCCCAGTCACGGAGCGAGTTGACGTTGCCGAGGAACAGCTTCTCCTGCAAGCCCACCTTGATCCGGGCGGCCGCCCGGGTGATCTTGCGGGTCACGAACGTCTCGCCCCGGACCGGCGACTCGTGGTTGAAGAGGATCCCGTTGCAGGCGTACATCCCGTAAGCCTCACGATAGTTCACCGTGATCCAGTAGCCGTAGAGCTTGGCGACGGCGTAGGGCGAGCGCGGGTAGAAGGGCGTCGTCTCCTTCTGCGGCACCTCTTGGACCTTGCCGTAGAGCTCGCTCGTCGAGGCCTGGTAGAAGCGCACCGACTTCTCCATCCCAAGGATCCGGATCGCCTCCAGCATCCGCAGCGTCCCGACCGCGTCCGACTCCGCCGTGTACTCCGGACTGTCGAAGCTCACCCGGACGTGGCTCTGGGCACCGAGGTTGTAGATCTCGTCCGGCTGGACCTGCTGGACGACCCGGATGAGCGAGGTCGAGTCCGTGAGGTCGCCGTAGTGGAGGTGGAACGGCTTCCCGGTCTCGTGGGCGTCGTGGAAGATGTGGTCGATCCGCTGGGTGTTGAAGAGCGACGTCCGTCGCTTGATGCCGTGGACCTCGTAGCCCTTCTCAAGCAGGAGTTCGGAGAGGTATGCGCCGTCCTGGCCCGTGACGCCGGTGATGAGTGCCCGCTTCATAACGAGGCCCGTCCCCAGGCCTGGTGTCCATTATGGCTGGCCAAGCCCCAGACCTCCGGGTGGCCCGGTCGGTCCGAGCGTCACCTCTCGACCGTGACCGTCCCCGGGTAGCCCTCTTGGCCCTTGATCGTGATGGGCACGGGGAGGAACTGCCGGATCACCCAGGCCATCGTCACCAGGCGGCGGGTGACCCTCGGGGTCGTGAACGCGCTGCTGCCCTCGGCGAGGGCCGCGGGGAGAAGGAGCTGGTCCGCGAGGAACGGGTCGACGGTCGCGTCGGTATCGAGCCACTCCCGCAGGTTCCGGAAGGCGCTGTCGACCACCGCCTCCATCCGGAGCCCCTTCTGGCCGATCGCCGTCCCGACCCCCGCCCCCCGCTCGAACTGGACGTAGACCGTCACGAACACCCCGGGCTGGGCGGAGCGGACACCGACCACCTCGACCTCCCCGCTCAACCCGTGCTCGGCGAAGAGCCCGGCGACCCGGCTCGCCCCCCGCTCCGCGATCCCTTGCTCGAGGCCCGAGACCGCGATAACCCCCCGGGCTTGGACGACGCGGCCCCGGGCCCGCCAGTCGATCGGACAGACGACGCTCGGCTCCACCTCGAGCCTCACCTCACCCTTCGCCCCCCACCCGAACCCGGCCGTGACCTGGGTCGGCTCGGTGTAGACCCCTTGCGCGAAATGGGCGGGCAGGGTCACCCGGTGGAAGGCGTCGTAGGTGAGCGTGTTCTCGTTGTACGTCTCGCCCACGACGGTCACACGGCTGTACCCCCCCGCCCTCGCGAGCACGGGGATCAGCGACTCGAGCACGACCAAGGCGTTGCCCGGGACAGACCCTTTCTCGAACGAGCCGATCTCGAAGCGCTCGTCGATGGGTCGAGGCAGCCGGGTCGGCCGGAAGACGACCTCTCGCGAGCCCGGCTCATCCCCATCGACGTCGGCGCTCGTCGACCGGGCCAGCGCGTGGAGGAACGCCATGTCCTCGGCCGCTAGCCCCGTGCGGCGCATCGCACCGCGGACGGTGTGCACCCGGACGGGCCGTTGGGTGAGCGCCGCCATCGAGAGGGCCGTCCGCAGGAGCGCCCCGCCCCCCTCACCGTGGGAACCGTTGACGACGATCGGTTCGGCGGTCGTCCGCCCGCTCCGGCGTGGGGTCTGCTGGCGGTCGCTCATTCCGCTAGACCTTCAGCTTGAAGAACAGGAACTCGACCGCCCGGATCGAGTAGCAGGCGACGATGAACGCGATGACGGCGAGGATGATCTCGTGGTAGGGGATCGTCGGGTCTCCAAGGCCGGACCGGGTCGGGTCGCCCGAGTCCTTACGGAGCGTGGCCCGGGCGACGAGCTCGTCCGCCCCCTTGATCGCACCTTTCACCCCGTTCCCCATCGGCTCGCGGAACAGGACGTAGACCAGCGCCACACCCCCGACCGCCACCGGGAGCCCGAGCTTGTACTTGTGCTTCTGGTGCTCGTTGTAGATGACGCACTGCCGGCAGCGCTCCGCCTTCTGTTCGGGGTTGAGCTTGCTGTTGTACGGGATGTACTTCGCCGCCGCTACGATGTCAGCCGGGATCACCCGGCCTTCCATCGCGTTCCGGATCACGGACTCCTCGCACATACACCCGACCCTCTCCTTCCAGCACGTCCGTCGCGAGTGGTAGATGGGGCACCGCTCGCGAACGAACTTACGGCAATAGGGGAGCTGCCAGCACTTGCCGAGGAACACGTTGCGGACGTCGCGTTCCTCCTTCAGCCCCTTGCCGTACTTGAGCTGGTCCGCCTTGGCCCCTTCTCGGGCGCGCGTTCGGATCCGACCCGCAATGTCGAGGGCGATGACCAGGATCCCGACGACGCCGAACGGGATCGAGGCCCGGCCGAGCGAACTGAGAGCCTCGTCCTGGAGCGCGTTGGGCGTCGTCGTCCCCGTCATCAGGGGGAGGTAGCTCGACGAGAAGAACAGGAGGGCCCAGACGATGAGCAGGATCGGCCCGAGGACCTCTTCGCCCCACGCGAGCCACGCGACTCCAAGGGCCACGGCGATACACCCGACCAGAGCCGCCGTCGAGAGCGCCCCGACCGTCTGGACGCCCTGCGCAAGGGCTTGGTCCTGGACTGAGCCCCCCGCCATGAACTGGTACACGATGAGCCCGATCGCACCGACGGCGACCAGCCCGCCCGCCCCGACCAAGAACCGGCACAGCTTGTCGAGGAGGTCCGAGAGGACGTCCGCCGGGTTGGTCCGTTCAGCGCGCAAAAGGGTTCTCCTCCATCCTTGGAGTTTAGGACGCCTACTTCTTGCTGACTCGTTCCAAATACGCGCCCGTTCGCGTATCGACTTTGATCACGTCGCCGACGTCGATGTGCATCGGAACCTGGACGCTCGCCCCGGTCTCGACCGTCGCCCCCTTCGTCACGCCACCGCTCGCGGTGTCGCCGCGGACGCCCGGCTCGGCCTCGGTGATCTGGAGCTCGACGAAGTTCGGGAGGTCGTAACCCAGGGTCTGGCCGTCTGCCACGAGGGCCGTGATCTCGGCCTCTTCCTTCAGGAAACGGGATCCGTCGCCGATCTCCTCGGCCGCGACCACGACCTGCTCATAGGAGTCGAGGTCCATGATCGTGATGTCGCCACCGGTCTTGAAGAGGTACTGGTAGGGCCGGCGCTCCAAGAAGCAGGGCTCGAACCGCTCGCCGGAGCGGAAGGTCTTTTCCAGGGTGTTCCCGGTCTTGAGCCTCCGGAGCTTCGTGCGCACGAAAGCCCCGCCCTTGCCCGGCTTCACGTGCTGGAACTCGACGATTTGGTAGGGCTCGCCCTCGATGTAAAGGGCCATACCGTTCTTGAAGTCGCTTGTGTCGATCGCCACCCTGGAGTCTCCCGGGCCCGATTGTGCCACATGCCGGAGGCCGCTCCCCGGCCCGGGTCAGCGGGCCACGACTTCGAGGAGAGTCCAGCCCCAGCCGCCGTTCGCCGTCGCCGTGCCGCGCGGTTCGACCTCCAATTGGCCCCACACCAGGGCATAGAGGCGGCCGGGGGCCCGACCGGTCGCCCGGTACCGCTCGTTCAAGTCGTCTTGGAGCGCCCTAGCCTCGGCGGCCAGCCGATCCAGGCTCCGCTCGGGGCTCTCCGCGATGGGGTCGTTCCCCTGCCACTCCTTGAACGGCAGGAACTCGGGAGGGAACGCCATGGGCTGTTGCCGGGGCTTGAGGAACATCTGGGGCACGAAGAGTGGGCGGTCGAGGGTCGCCCAATCGACCGCATGGAGCCAGGTGCGCTCCCACGCGAACCGCTCCCGCGGTCCCACTCGGAGGGTCACCACGGTCGAACGTGCGGGGAGGCCGGCCAAGCTCTGCCTCACCAACGGCCAAGGGTTCATTTTCCACTGGATCCCGATCGGTAGGAACGTCCAAGCCGTGAACAGCGACCAGGCGAGCCCGACTCCCAGCACCAAAGACAGCGTCCACATCTGCCACGGCCTGGCGCCCTCGACCGGCGCGAGCGAAGCCAGCAGCCAAGCACCGAGCACGAGCGTCACCCGTTCGGAGGTGAACGCGGTGCCCAAGAAGAAGCTCGGGCCGGCCACGACGACCGCGGTGAGGGCGGCCAGCACCGGCAGGGCGACCGGGTGGACGCGCCGGAGCCCGAAGGCCACGAGCAGGACCGCGAACCCAGCCCATGCCGCGAGCTGCCACGGCCCCAAGTACGAGACCCCGATCGCGCCGAACGAACCCGCCCAAGCGTCGAGGCGGGTGTCCTGCGCCCAAAGGCCGCGCCCGAGTAGCCCGGCCGCCCCGACCACTGCCCCCCCTCCCGTCAGCCCCCCCAGGAGCCAGCCCCACGCCGCGCGCTGCGGGCCCCACCGCCTGCCCGACTCGTAAGCGAGGACGGCCAGGACGCTCAGGAGCAGCCCCATCAGATGGACGACAGCGAGCCCAGCGACGGCCAGCCCGACCGCCCAAGGCCTCACCGGCAAACCCCGCTCTCGTCGACCCACCCAGGCCGCGACGGCGAACAACCCCGCCCCGACCCCAAGCAGGTAGTTCGCGAAGCCCATCAGGAACCACTGGTCGTACGCCACGAAGCCTGCGAGCAGGAGGCCGGGCCAGGTCAGCCGGCCGTGCAGGGCAAAGGACAGCGCGACTGTGCCCCCGACCAACAGCGCCACGATGAGCGACAAGGTGAGCTTCGAGACGAGACCGATCGGCAGCACCCGGGCAAGGGTCGAGGCGAAGATATCCATCCCGAGGTTGGGGATCGGGATCCAGTTCGCCCGGTAGAACTCGGTCAGGCCCTGTCCGTCCTGGGGCTGGGCGAGCACGTGCGCCCGCGCGATGTGCATCGGGTAGTCGACGAGGGCTGGGGTGTCGGTCGACCAGACCGGGATGCAGGCCAGCACGACCAGCACGGCCGCGGCGATCCAGAGCACCGAGCGCAAGGGTGCGGCCTCCACCAGGGTCGTGAGTCTACACCAGTCCCCAGAAAAAGAGAGCGCGGCACCGGCCGCGCCTACGAACTCCTAGTCGAGATCGCGAGCAGAACCGCGTCTCGGGCGGGGCGGTCGACCACCCTCTCTCCGGAATACTGCAGCGGCAAGGTTAAAGGAGTGATATTCCTGGGCCCAACCCGGGCCGAAGGTCACACGGGGAGTCGGCCCCAAGCGCCCCGGAGCCACCATGGAGCCTCCGCATGATCCTCGTCGTCGACAACTACGATAGCTTCACGTACAACCTGGTCCAATACCTGGGGGTCTGCGGGGCGGAGGTTGTGGTGAGAAGGAACGACGCCGTGACCGTCGACGAGGTCCGATCGCTCGGGCCGAGGGGCGTCCTCCTCTCGCCGGGCCCCTGCCGGCCCACCGACTCCGGGGTCTGCCTGGCGTTCGTCAGCGCGGCCCTCGAGCCGGGGTCGCCGATCCACGGCTTGCCGCTGTTCGGCGTGTGCCTTGGGCACCAGGCCATCGGGCTGGCGTCCGGCGGAGAGGTCGGCGGCGCGAAGACGGTGCGACACGGCAAGACCTCGCCTATCCGGCACGACGGAGAGGGCCTGTTCCGGGGGTTGCCTGACCCGCTGTCGGTCGTCCGGTACCACTCGCTCTCGGTCGGCCAGGTCCCGCCGGGGTTCCTGGTGACGGCCAGGAGCCTGGACGACGACGAGGTCATGGGGCTCCGGCACAAGAGCCTGCCGATCGAGGGGGTCCAGTTCCACCCGGAATCGGTGCTGACCGAGCACGGCCTAGAGATCGTGAGGAACTTCGTCGCGATGTGCGCCTAAGGGCGGCCCCACCCGGGCGGAACCGGGCTCCAGCAGTGTAACATAGGCCCTGTTCGAACCGTCAATCCGTAGCGGGACAGTCTTCCTGGCCGGTCGAGTCGATCGTCTGGGGTCGGAGCACACTGCATGAAGAGAGTTTTCCTTGGCGCACTTCTGGTCGCCCTCGCCGCCGCAGGCTGGGCGCAGGGCACGTTCACGATTCGCCGACCGGTGGACGGCGCGACCGTCCGGGAAGTCGTCCGGCTGCGCATCCCGAAGAACAGCGTCCCCGAGGGCGGCTACGTCGGCGTGTACGTCAACGGCCGGTTCGTCGAAGCGGCCCAGCTGACCCCCGACGGGCAGGACCTGGTCTACGGTCTTGACACCCAGGCCCGAGGGATCCCGGACGGCCCGACGAAGATCGAGCTCGTCCTCTTCGTGGACAACGGCACCAGGAGCCAGATCGTCAACCGGTCCTCGATCGACGTCAAGGTGGACAACCAGACGAGCATCGCCGTCCCCGCGAGCGGGGTGGCCCTGCGGTACCGGTTCGTCCCGGGCTCAGAGCGGACGTACCAACTCACGATCAAAAGCGAGCAGGCCCTGGTCAGCCAGGCCCAGGCCCGCCTCGGGAGCCGAGCGGCCAACTTCGCCGAGCAGTCGCAGACCGTTCGGGTCCTCTACGCCGTCGATAACGTTTTCCGTACGGCGAGCGGCATCGAGGGCCTCCTGCGGATCCAGGGCTTGCCGGATCGGGGGAAGGACTACACGAGGTTCACGTTCCCCGGAGACGCTGAACCGACCGTGATCCGAGGCGACCAGTTCGTCTCGACGTACATGCGCGTCACCGACGTCGGTCGCGAGGTCAACAGCACTGCCCCCGTCTACTGGGGCATCGACGGAGTGAACGGCCGTAGTGCCGACACGAGTTTTTGGGCGATCCTGCCCTGGCCGGTCTTGCCCACCAAGAAGGTCAAGCCGGGCGACGTCTGGCAGGGGGCGTACTCGTTCTCCGACGTCGATATCCCCGCGGGGGAGATCTTCGAGAAGGACAAGTTCACGCGGACGTTCCCTGCGCGAGGGACGTTCGAAGGCGTGCAGTGGTACAAGGGGATCCCTTGCGCCCGGATCAAAATGACGGTCGCCCTCGGGGAGCAAGACCTCCGGGGCGCCACCAACATCCGGATGCTCGAAGGCCAGGCCGTCAAGATCGAACTGACTGAGACGACCCTGATCGCCCTCGACCGGGGCATCATCGTCCGCCAGGAACTCCAGCTGAACCAGGAAGCGCTCGTCGATGCACCGGGCGGAGGTGGCGGCCTCGGTGGCGACGGCGGGGCGATGGGTGCCGGGGGCGGCCCCCCGAGCGGCGGTAGCCGGCGCGGCTCAAGGGCGGGCGCAGGCGGAGGCGGCCCCGCGGGGGCACCCGGAGACGACAAGCAGTTCGGCCCGGTCGTGCCCGGTCTCTCGGACAGTTCGCTTCAGAACCGAGGGTCCCGTGGCGGCGGAGCGATGGGCGTCGGCCAGGCTGACGACGACGAGCAGGATCAGCGAGGCGGCGGCCGGTTCGGTCAAGGCGGCGGCAGCGGTGGTACTGGGCGCCAAAAGATGATCCTCCGGTTGCGGATCTCCCAGATCACGGAGCTAGAGCGCTAGGCCGGACGTCTCGGAGCCTATGGCCCGTCGACCGAACCGACCGAGGACGGAGACCGACCCGGAAGAGTTCCGGGCCACGCTCGGCGAGCATCTCGACGAACTACGGAGCCGGGTGCTCCGGGTGCTCGGGGTGCTCGTCGTGGCCTCGACCCTCGGTTGGTTCCTGGCTATGCCGGCTTTCCGTGCCCTCTCCGAGGTCGTCGCCGCCAACATCCCGAAGGGCATCGAGTTCAAGGAGCCGTTCCGAACGATCACGGAACCGTTCATGCTCCAACTCAAGCTCGCGGTCTACATCGGGCTCTGCGCGGCGATCCCGTGGCTCGTCGCGGAGGTCTGGCAGTTCGTCAAGCCCGGGCTGCGGCCCCACGAACGGCGACCGGTCAAGATCCTCGCCCCGTTCAGCGTCGCCCTCTTCGGCGTCGGGTGCTGGGTGGGGTGGCTCATGATCCCGCCCAGCTTCCAATGGTTCGCCACGTTCTTCCAGTCATTCCCCGGAACCGCCCTCTACCAGGAACCGGGCACGATGGTGTTCCTCATCGTCAAGCTCGTCCTCGCCTTCGGGATCGGGTTCCAGCTGCCGGTCGTCACGTTCCTGCTCGCGAAACTTGGACTGATCACCCCGGCGACGCTCAATCAGTACTGGCGCCAGGCCGTCGTAGCGATCTTCGTGCTCGCGAGCGTCCTCACCCCCTCCGGCGACCCCTTTACGATGCTGGCGATGGCCGTGCCGTTGTGCGTGCTCTTCTTCGGGGCCGTCCTCGCCGTGAAGTGGACAACCAAGGACGGGGGTCGGGACCCGGCCCTCGACAACCTGGACTGAACGCATGCTCCCCGCCGACGACGTCCGGCGGCTCCTCGGTGAGCGGGGGCTCGCTCTCGCGACGGTCCCGGCCCGTCCGGCGCAGTTCGCCGACCAGGCGCCCCCGCTGAGGCCTGAACTCATCGAACGCCTCCGGTCGAAGGGGCTCGAACGGCTCTACACCCACCAGGCCGAGGCCATCGGCGCGGCCCTTGCGGGGCAGGACGTGGCGGTCGTGACCGGCACGGGGAGCGGGAAGTCGCTCTGCTACACGCTCCCGTCACTCCACGCCTGCCTCGCCGAGCCCGCGGCCAGGGCCCTCTTCCTGTTCCCGACCAAAGCCCTCGCCCAAGACCAACTCGGCAAGATCCGGGACCTGGCCCCAGCGGAGATCAAGGCCGCGACCTACGACGGCGACACCCCGCAGGCCCAACGCCCGTCGATCCGGGGCAACGCCCACATCGTGCTGACGAACCCGGACATGCTCCACCTCGCGATCCTCCCCCAGGCGGGCGTGTGGGCCAAGTTCCTGAAGTCTGTTCGGTACGTGGTCGTCGATGAAATGCACGCCTACCGCGGGCTGTTCGGGAGCCACATGGCGGGGGTACTCCGACGACTCCTCCGGTCGTGCGCCGGGTTCCACAACCGACCGACCGTCATCGGGTGCACCGCGACGATCGCGAACCCAGTCGAGCTCTTCACGACGCTCACCGGACGGGAGCCCCTGCTCGTCGATCAGGACGGGGCTCCCCGGGGTGAACGGACCGTGATCGTGATCGACCCGGCCGAGGAAGAGGAGGGGCGTAGCCCGAACCAGGACACCGCCGCGCTCCTGGCCGACCTCGCCGCCCGGGGGGTGCGCTCCCTGGCCTTCTGCCGGGCGAGGGTCACGACCGAACTCGTCGCCCGCCAAGCGCGGGAGAGGCTCACCAAGTCCGGCGGCGAGGCCGGCTGGGTCGATAGCTACCGAGGAGGGTACTCGCCGGACGAGCGGCGGGCCATCGAGGGGGCGCTCTTCAGCGGTCGCCTACGGGGCCTCGCGACGACGAACGCCATGGAGCTCGGGGTCGATGTGGGCGGCCTCGACGCCGTCGTCATGAACGGCTACCCCGGGAGCGTGACCAGCTTCTGGCAACAGGCGGGGCGGGCAGGCCGAGGGGCAAGGCCCGGGCTCGCCGTCATGCTCGCCCACCCCGAGCCGCTCGAGCGGTACCTCGTCCGGCGGCCGGAACTCCTCCTCGACCGACCCGTCGAGGCCGCGACCGTGAGCCTGACCAACCGCCACGTGCTGGAGGGCCAACTCCGGTGCGCGGCGTACGAACACCCGCTCGACGAGGCCGAGCTCGAAACGTTCGGCCCGGCCGCTAGGTCGGTCGCGGAAGGCATGGTCGAGGAGGGCACGCTCGCCTGGGCAGAAGGCCGGCTCGTCTACGGCTCGTACGAACCCCCGGCCCCCCAGGTGAGCATCCGCGGGACGATGGACAAGACCGTGACCTTGACCGTCGCGGGTCGTCCGCTCGGCTTGATGGAGCGCTGGCGCGCCCTGCGCAACGCCCACGAGGGCGCGGTCTACCTCCATCGGGGTGAGACCTACCTCGTCTCCGCCCTCGACCTGGTCGGGCTCGAGGCGCACCTCTCTGCGGCCGACCCCGGCTACTACACGGAGCCCGAGGTTCAGTCGTACATCGAAGCCACGGTACCGATCGCCGAGGACACCCCTTGGCTGCTGACCGGGGTTCGAGTCACGACGAAGGTCGTGGGCTACCGGAAGAAGGCGTTGAGCGGGGACCGGGTCATAAGCGAGCACGACCTGGACCTCCCTCCGGACACCTACGAGTCGCTGGCGGTGCGGTTGGACCTCCCCGGGCTCACGGGCGAGGAGGGCACCGGAACGGTCCACACCCTCGAGCACGCCCTCGCCTCCGTGGCGCCGCTCCTCGCAGGGTGCGACCGGGACGACCTCGAGTCGGCTTGGTTCTTGTTCTGTCCCGAGACAGGGGCGCCGGCGGTCTACCTCGTCGACTCGACGCCCGGCGGGGTCGGCCTCGCCGAGCGATTGTTCGAGGCTAGAGACGTCTGGTGGGCGGAGGCGGGACGGCTCGTCACATCCTGCCCGTGCGACGACGGGTGTCCCGCCTGTACCCTGAGCCCCCGGTGCCCCTACGGCAACGAGCCGCTCGACAAGGCCGGGGCGGTCGCCGTGTTCGAAGGCTCGACCTTGGTCTAGCCCCCTGGTATCCTACGAGGCGTGGTAGCGGTGAAGGAAGGGGATCGAGTGCGGGTCAAGGTGCGCGAAGTCACCCCGGACGACCGGAAGGCGGGCCTCTACGAGCACATGCTCGGGAAGACCGGCATCGTCGAGAACGTCTACAACGAGGCCGAGATCGCCGTGCGGCTCGACCTGGCCGGGCTCGACGACGTTCAGCGCGCCGTCCATACCGAAGCGACCCGCCGGATGCGGGACAAGTTCGTCGAGCAGGCCAGCGAAGACGCGAAGAAGTCGTTGAGCAAGGACGAGCTGGAGTTCGTCCCCAACTTCGTGGTGCTCGTCCGCGCGAGCGACCTCGAGAAGGTCTAAGGGCGCCCGCCCTCCAGCCTGGGGACCGCCGACCATAATGAGTGCAGGCATGTCCGCCCCCGCTATCGTCCGGTTCGATTCGCCTCTGCGACTGAGCGCCGACTTCACTCCGAAGGGCGACCAGCCGGACGCGATCGCGGGGCTCGTGGAGGGGCTGGAGGCGGGCTATCGGTTCCAGACCCTGCTCGGCGCGACCGGTACGGGCAAGACCTTCACGATGGCGAGCGTCATCGCCCAGGCCCAGCGGCCGGCCCTCGTGATCGCCCACAACAAGACCCTCGCGGCCCAGTTGTGTCAGGAGTTCCGGGCGTTCTTCCCCGAGAACTCAGTCCAGTACTTCATCAGCTACTACGACTACTACCAACCGGAGGCCTACGTCCCGGGCGCCGACCTCTACATCGAGAAGGACTCGAGCGTCAACGAGGAGATCGAGCGGCTGCGCCACGCGGCGACCCAGGCCATGCTCGAGCGGCGCGACGTCATCGTCGTGGCGAGCGTGAGCTGCATCTACGGCCTTGGTTCGCCGGACGTCTACGCCGACTCGGTCATCACGTTCGAGGTCGGGGTGGACTTCCCGATGCAGGGGGCGATCCAGCGCCTCGTCCAGATGCAGTTCACCCGGAACGACATCGCCCTCGACCGCGGGACGTTCCGGGTGAAGGGGGACACGCTCGACATTCAGCCGAAGGACGAGGAGATCGTCACCCGGGTCGAGTTCTTCGGCGACACTGTCGAGCGGATCCGGCTCATCGACCCACTCACCCAGGACGTGCTCGACCAGCCCGCGCGCTGTAGCGTCTTCCCCGCCACGCATTACGTGACCCCCTGGGAGAAGATCGACACCGTCCTCGACCAGGTCCGGGGCGAGCAAGAGCGCCAAGTCCAGGCGTTTGAAGCCCAGAACAAGCTCCTAGAGGCCCAGCGGCTCAAGCAGCGCGTCGACTTCGACATCGAGATGATCCGCGAGGTCGGGTACTGCAACGGGATCGAGAACTACTCCCGGTACTTCGACGGTCGGTCCCCGGGAGACCCCCCGTTCACACTGCTTGACTTCCTCCCCTCAGACGCCGTGGTCTTCATCGACGAGAGCCACCAGACGCTCCCCCAGATCCGGGCGATGTACAACGGCGACCGGCAGCGCAAGTCGGTGCTCGTGGACTACGGGTTCCGTCTGCCGAGTGCCCTCGACAACCGCCCGCTCCAGTTCGAGGAGTTCCTGACCCGGGTGCCCCAGGTCGTGTTCGTCAGCGCCACGCCCGGCGACTTCGAGGGGCAACAGGAGAGCAACCGGGTCCAACAGGTGATCCGGCCGACGTTCGTGGTGGACCCCGAGGTCGTCGTCCGGCCCACGAAGGGGCAGATCGACGACCTGATCGGCGAGATCCAGATCCGAGTCGAGCGGAAAGAACGCACGCTGGTGACGACCCTCACGAAGCGCATGGCCGAAGATTTGACCGGCTACCTCCAGGACCTCGGGGTCAAGGTCAACTACATCCACTCGAACGTCCACTCGCTGGAGCGGCCGGAGATCCTGCGCGACCTGCGGCTCGGCGTGTACGACGTGGTGGTCGGCGTCAACCTGCTGCGCGAGGGGTTGGACCTGCCCGAGGTAACGCTTGTGGCGATCCTCGACGCGGACAAGGAGGGGTTCTTGCGGTCCGAGACGTCGCTCATCCAAACGATCGGCCGGGCGGCCAGGAACGCGGGCGGAGTCGTCCTCCTCTATGCCGATACGATCACGGGCTCGATGGAGCGGGCGATCGGGGAGACCGACCGGCGGCGCGCGATCCAGCTTCGCTACAACGTGGAGCACGGGGTAGAACCCAGCACCGTCCGGAAAGAGATCCGTGAGACCGTTCGGAGCTACGAGGCCGTGCGAGAGCTGACCGCCCAGTACGGGGAGCCTGGGGGAGAGGGTTTAGACCTCGACAAGTGGGTCGATGCGGAGGGCCAACCGATCCGGATCGAGGACATCCCCATCGTGATCGGGCGGCTCGAGCAGCAGATGAAGGAGCTCGCCCGGGCCAAGGAGTTCGAGCGGGCGGCGGAGGTTCGGGACGAAATCGCGGGCCTGCGCAAACTCATGGGCGTAAGCGAGGGCAAGATCGGCGTCTCGAGCCGACGCAAGGACCCGCGGAGACGGGGCGGCCGCTGACGGACGGGACTAGAGACCCTGAGCCGTCGGCCATCCGCCCCAGCGTCCCCGTAGCCCGCGGCCCGGCCGCGGGAGGGCTCGGTTACAATCCGGGCTCCCATGGCGAGCCCCATCACGATGTCCGCTTCCGGCTTGGTCGTCCCGAACGACCCGATCGTCCCGTTCATCATCGGTGACGGCACCGGCCCGGACATCTGGCGCGCCTCGGTGACCGTGTTCGACGCCGCGGTCGACAAGGCCTACGGCGGCACCCGGAAGATTGCCTGGACCGAGGTGCTCGCGGGGCAGAAAGCGTTCGACCAGACCGGCGAGTGGCTCCCCGCCGAGACGGTCAAGGCGTTCGACGACTACCTGGTCGGGATCAAGGGCCCGCTCACGACCCCGGTAGGCGGCGGCATCCGTTCGCTGAACGTCGCGCTCCGGCAGATGCTCGACCTGTACGTGTGCCTCCGCCCGGTGCGCTGGTTCGAGGGGGTTCCGTCACCGGTCAAGAGGCCGCAGGACGTCGATATGGTGATCTTCCGGGAGAACACGGAGGACATCTACGCGGGGATCGAGTACCCGGCGGGGTCGGCGGAGGCGACGCGGGTCCTCGAGTTCCTGCGAACGGAACTACCCGCGAGCTACGGCAAGGTTCGGTTCAACACCTCCGAGCGCACCCGTGAGTTCCTCGAGGCGTCGACGCGCACGACGGTCGAGGACCCGCCCGTCGAAGTCGGGGTCGGAGTCAAACCGGTGAGCAAGGTGGGCAGCCAGCGGCTCGTGCGCGCCGCGATCGAACACGCCATCGCGAACGGCCGGAAGAGCGTGACCCTCGTCCACAAGGGGAACATCATGAAGTTCACGGAAGGGGCGTTCCGGGACTGGGGCTACGACTTGGCCAAGGAGGCGTTCGGGGCCGAGGAGATCGACGGCGGGCCCTGGTGCCGCATCCCGGAAGGGCGGCCCGGCGCGGGGATCGTCATCAAGGACGCCATCGCCGACATCGCTCTCCAGCAGGTGCTGACGCGCCCGACCGACTTCGACGTCATCGCGACGCTGAACCTGAACGGCGACTACCTGAGCGACGCCTTGGCGGCCCAGGTCGGAGGGATCGGGATCGCTCCCGGCGCGAACGTCAACTACGTGACGGGGCACGCGGTCTTCGAGGCGACCCACGGCACGGCACCGAAGTACGCCGACAAGGACGTCGTCAACCCCTGCTCGGTGATCCTGAGCGGCGAGATGATGCTCCGGTACATGGGTTGGACCGAGGCGGCGGACCTCGTGATCAAGGGCGTCAGCCGCGCCATCGCTGCGGGGAAGGTCACGTACGACTTCGCCCGACTTACGGAAGGCGCTACGGAAGTCAAGACGAGCGAGTTCGCGCAAGTCATAGTCTCCCACCTCGAATAGATTCCGTCTTACGGAATAATAGATCGCTCGTATCGGGCGTCTAACAGATAAAGGCTTCAACTTCTAGGCCCACTCTAGTCCCCTAGTAATTCGACGGGATATGGGCCTATTTGAACCCACTTGCGTCACAAACGATGCATAATGTGCCCGTGACCGATGTTGGTCGCAGCCGTTCTGAACCGTGAAAGCATGCTCTCCCCCGAGGGCTTCTGGAACGACTGGGTGGCTTTGAGATTGAGAGGTACCTAAAACATGCGGAAGATTCTGCTCACTGCTCTTCTGGGCGTCGCTGCGGTTGCGGCCAACGCCAGCTTTACGGTGGCGACGTTCGCCGACCCGGCGAAGACCGGCACCACGCCGCTCTTCACCTGGGACACGGGGACGAACGTCCTCAGTGGTTCCTGGGAACTCCCGGGCCTTTCCCTCCAGACTCCGGGCTTCAACACCCCGGGCGTGATCAACGACGTGAAGTTCGAGATGGCTCCGGTGTCGCTCACCGCCGTCATCCCCGGCGTGCTCTACACGATGAGCGCCGGTGCCGTGAACTTCTACACGACCGACAAGACGAACCCGTTCTTCACGATCACGTTCGACGGCGGGACGTTCCTCAACCCGTTCAACGCCGGTGCCAGCACCGCCGCTCTGAACAGCGTCAACTTCTCGGGCGCCGACGTCCCGACGGGCCTCGACCAGGAGCAGTTCTCGTTCAGCTTCGCGAACCCGGTCGTGAGCGGCAACAAGATCACCTACACGGGCTCGTTCACCTCGAGCGCCGTGCCGGAGCCGGCCTCGATGCTGGCCCTCGGTGCCGGTCTGGCCATGGTGGCTGCT
Source organism: Fimbriimonadaceae bacterium (assembly GCA_022843485.1). Taxonomy (GTDB): domain Bacteria; phylum Armatimonadota; class Fimbriimonadia; order Fimbriimonadales; family Fimbriimonadaceae; genus JALHNM01. The sequence continues at coordinate 156,573 of JALHNM010000001.1, forward strand.
CGCCGCCGCAACCGCCGCTAAGGCACCAGTCGCTCTCCAGCGAGGAGGATCTCGGGCGCTTCCCCACGAGGGAAGCGCCCGTTTTCGTTTACGGCCCCACGGCCGGACGCGGCCACAGGACGGCGCACGACCATGCCCACCCGACGATGAGGAGGGCCCCGCCGATCGGGGTCACCGCCCCGAGCCACCTCGCCCCCGTCAGCGCGAGGCCGTAAAGCGTGCCCGCGAACACCGCGAGACCGGCCACCACGATCCATGCGGGCCGTTCCGAGGCCCCTCGCAGGTGGAGGGCCACCCCGAGCCCGAGCAACGCGACCGCGACCCACGTATGGTAGAAGTGTCCCCGCTCGTACCAGGCCATCGCTTGGGGCGTCAGGACGCCGCGCAGGGCATGGGCCCCGAATGCCCCCAACGCCGTCCCGAGCGCGAGCAACCCGGCCCCGACGGCCGCGACCCTCACCGACCTTGCATCCCCGCCGCGATCATCCGGTGGAACTGGTGGACCCCGACCTCGCGCTTCGGCGAGTACCGCCCACGGTCGTAGAATCGGGACCGCACGCCCTTCTGCACGAGCTCGACGACGGCCTCGTCCTCGCGCTCCACACGGTCGAGCGCGGCCCCCGCCCCGGACCCTAGCTTCGACTCGTCCCATACGTACGGGATGAAGCTGACCTTTGTGAGGTCCGGCGCCAGCGGACGGACGACGTTGATCGACAGGCCCCAAGGGTAGAAGTTCAGCATCAGGTTCGGGAAGAGCCAGAAGTAGAACGCGGCGACCCGCTCGCCCTCGTCCGGGTGCCCGGCCGGAAGGTCGAAGGCCTCGTCACCGTCCGCCGCCACCCCGAGCTGGAGGTTCCCGGACTCGAGGAGGATCGTCCGGTAGCTGCCGTAGTCGAGGGTCGCGTTCAGCGCGGCGTGGATGTAGGGGATGTGGAAGCCCTCGAGGTAGTTGTCGACGTAGAGCGCCCAGTGGCCCCGCACCATGTAGTCGCGGGCACGCTCGGGGGCGGGTCGGAAGGTCTCGAGCGGCATCCATCCGACCCGCTCCTCGACCTCACGCAGGTACGCCTCGAGCGGCTGGGCAGGCTCGACCGCAGCGAACACGAGCCGTCGCCACACGCCGAACGGTACTTTGGGCAGGTCGTCCGACGGGGCCGGGAAGCCCTCGACGCCCTCGAACTCGGGCATGAACTGGCAGGCCCCATCCAGCCCGAACCGCCGGCCGTGGTAGCGGCACCGGAGCGTGTTCTGGTGCCCGGCGCCCTCGACGACCAGGTTGCCGCGGTGCGTGCAGACGTTGCTCAGGCAGTGCAGCCCGTCGTCGCGGTCCCTGGTCAGGAGCAGGGGCTCGTCCAGGAAGCCCTCGAGCAACACGCTCGGCGCGACTTGGCCCGGCACCTTGACCTGGTCGAGGTCACCGACGAACTGCCACGACCGGGCGAAGAGCGCGTCCTTCGAAGCTTCGAACAGCCCTGGGTCGGTGTAGAACCGGGAGGGGATGGTCGCCGCGCGCTCGACCTGCGGATCGACGGAAAGGCCGCTCGGGTCCATGACCCGAGCGTACCTTTGCCTGCACGGGCCGAGCCCGGGCTCTCTCCCTTAGGCGGCCCGAAGGGCAGGGGCGGCGGTCTTGCCCTTGTTCAGCGACTTCCGGACGTTGGCCGGGATGAGGTGCTCCGGGCGGAGGATCAGGACGAGCCGGCCCTCGGACTGGGCGACGCCGAGGACGAAGTCATCCTCCTTCTCCTTGAGCCAGTCTTGCGGGGGCTCGACCTTCGAGTCGTCGAGTACGGCGATCCCGTCGACCGCGTCGACCCGGACGGCCACCGACCCGCCCTCCTGGGCTACTACAATGAACTGACCCGGGCTCGGATCGATCTCCAAGTTGAAGCGGGCGCGAAGGTCGACGGCGGGGAGTGTCTCGCCCCGCAGCTCGAAGACGCCCATGACCATCGCGGGTGTTTGAGGCACCCTCGTGACAGTCTGGGCGTTCAGGATCCGTTCGACCGATTCGATCGGTAGCCCGAAGAAGTCCGGCCCGAGACGAAAGACGACATGCTTGTGCTCAGCGTTCATAGCAACCCCGGCGGGGGCCGTGGTATGGCCCTCCCCCGGGGGTTCTGCCCGACCGGGCCACGCGTCGCGCCGGTACGAATCGCAGAATCCGGTATAAGCCGGTGATGCTGTCGGTGTCCCTTGCCCTCTGGTTGGCGCAGGCCCGGTCGGACGACCCGGTCGAGCGGCTCGAGGCGTTCCTCGCGGCGACCCCAGAGCTCCGGGCCGAGTTCTCCTTGACCGAGACCTCGCGCACGCTGACGGGGGTGAGCGAGCGGGGGCCAGCTTACGAACGGGTCGCCCTCGAGACCCCGGCGGGGCCGATCGAGTACCGGCAGACCGCCGATGGGTTGCTCGTTATGGACCATGCCCAGCGGACGTACGCCCGGCATGCCCCCTACCCCGAGTTCCTCGGCCCCCCAGACGACGCCGACCCCTTCCTCTCCTACAGCCGACCCTGGTTCCTCCGGCCCGGCTGGTTCCGGGCGGACCCGGACGGACCGGAGTGGCAGGCCCAGCCCGGTGAACCCGGCGAGCCGCCGCAGTGGGAGAGCGTTCGGCTGACGCTGCCTGTCGGGTCGCGGAACGTGCCCCGTTCACCCGGCGATGAAGACCCCGGGCCCGAAGGGGACGGGGGGAAGTACACCGTGACCGTCGACCAGGTCGGTCACCCCGTGAGGTTCGTGGCGGACGAACCGACCCCGGGGGGTCGTAGGGTCCGGACCTGGCGGTTCACCCGCGTCTCGAGAGTGACCGATGGGTCGAAGGCGTCCTCCCTTGCCCCGCCGTGGGGCTACGAACCGAACCGGCTTGCCTCGTACCGGCGACCCTGGCGAGTCGGGGACTCGCCGCCCGAGGTCGACGTTCCGTTCGAGAAGGGGGGAGCGGTAAGCCTCAAGGTCGTGACGCGGGTGCGGCCGACGGTGTTCCTGTTCACTTCCGGCGAGTGCGAGCCGAGCCGGGCGAGCCTCCCGTTCTGGGGCAAAGTCGCAGAGCGTGCCCGGCGGTCACAGGCGAGGTTGATCCATATCGCCCTGGACGGGGCGCCGACCCCGGAGGGCTGGGAGCGGATCGTCGACGCCTCGGGCAGGGTCGAGACGGCGTTCCAAGTCCCGCAGACGCCGTACGCCATCACGCTCGCGCCGGGAGGTTCGGTGCTGGGCAGTTGGCCAGGGTACGGCCTTGGCGAAGACGATGAGGCGGCGGACAGCCTGCTCCGAAACCTTGAGAAGGGGCTGGAGCGGCTGAAGTCAACCGGCGGCTAGCACTCGCTCGGCCAGGATAAGGGCGACGAAGTCGTCGACCGGTTCGGGCGGGGTCTGGAGAGTGGCCGGAACCAGCCGCCGCCAGCCCTTGCGCGGATGGTGCTCCCAGTACCGCTCGCGCGCCTTGAGGCTAGTGTCCTTCTCGTCGATCACCAGGATGCCGATGCTCGGTGCCTGTTCGCGGAGGCGTTCGACGGTCTCTCGCGACCTTGTGCCATCACCGCAGACGATCATGCCGTAGGCACCGTGGTCGCGGGCCCCGGCGACGGCCGCGCAGAGGTCTTCGGTCGGGACGATCGCACGCCAAAGCACCTCGATCTCTCCCGCTGAGGTCCGCTTGACGAGCGCGACGCCGCACTTCGACCGACCCGGGTCGATCGCGAGGACGGTTCGCTCGCCAAGGGACTTCATCTCAAGCGGAATTGTAGCTTGAGCCGGTCAGCGGCCCGGGTGTCCTCGGCGGCGATGAACTGGACGCGGGCGATCATGCCGGACGCCTTGATCTGGCGAACGAGGGCGAGGACCGCCTCGGACGAGATCTCGCCGAGCGGCTCGGGGCGGCCGGTGGCGGGGATGAGACCGTCGCGGATCGCCTTCGGCCCAAGCTGCTCCTGGACGAACTTGCTCAGTTCGGCGAGGATGACGTCTTCGGGCTTGCGCGAGTCGATGCGGGCCTCGGAGATGACTTGGCCCCGGCCGTAGACCCGCGGGTTCGGCCGCACCGTCACGGCGAGGGGGACGAACTCGCCTTCGAAGGCGTTCAGAAGGGCGGCGGCGATGAGGACCTGGGGCTCGCGGCGGCCGGCGGCGCGCTCCACGAAGGCGTCGAACTGCATGGCGGCGGGGACGGGGTTCCCTTGCGGGTCGCTCAGATCGACGAACCCGGCGGCCTCGGGTCGCCCGTCGCCGGCCCCTTGCGAGCGAGCGTAGGCCGAGGCCCGCTCGACGAGGGCGAGCATCGACGCCCGGGCCTCAGCCAGGCTCATCCCCTGGCTCACGGGTAGGCGGGCGAGCTCGTAGCCGCGCTGGAACACGAGCCGCCTCGTGCGGGAAGCGGCAGTGGCGCTGTCGCGGAACTGGCGCAGGGCGGCCACCTGCTGCTGCGCCTCGGTCAAATCGCCCTTCGCCTGGTTCAACTCCGCCTGGGCCGAGGCCTTCTCCTTGTTGAGCCGCTCGATATCGGTGCGGGCCGCCTGGGTCGTCGAGTCCAGTTGGGTCGAGAGCGTGGCGATGTCGGTCTCGAGCTGCCGGGCGCTCGTCTCGAGTTCCTTGAGGCGCCGCTCTGCAGCGAGCAATTCATCGGCAAGGATGAGGTTCTGATCCGAGATCTCCTTGTTGACCTTCTGAAACTGCTGGTTGTTGACCTTGGTGCTATCGAAGTCGGCCAGGAGCTTACGGTACTCGCCGGAGAGCCGCCGTAGGTTCGTGACGACCGTACGCAGATTCTTCGACAGGGCGGCCGTCTCGCGGCGGAGGCGGGACGACTGAGACCGGAGCGAAGCAAGGTCCGACTGCGACTTCGTGACGAGAGCCTTCTGCCGGTCCAGGTTGACCCGTTCGGACGCGAGCGACTTCCGGGTGGAGTCGAGCTCGCGGGACCGCTGACCGAGTTCGTCCTCGGCTTTGCCCAGGGTCCGCTCTACCTGCGCGAGGCGTTCGCGGGCGGCGTTCCCCTCGACGATCCAGACCCGGACAGGTTCGCTGAAGAGGAACAGCCCCGCGATGGCGAGCGACGTCGCGAGTGCGCCGAACAGGCCGGTAATGATCGCCGCCGTATGCCGGGGCCGCAGGCGCTTGAACGTCAGCCTCTTCTTGCCGAAGTGCCGGCCGATCTGGTCGCCCCAATAGGCCACGAGCCCTCCGACGACCACGAGCGCCGCGATGAACAGCCAGCCGACGAGGTTCACGAGGCCTCCCTCGTCTGGACGAGCCAGAAGGCGACGACGAGGCCGATGACGGTCGGGGTGAAACTCGCGAACGCCGCCGGGAACCGCCCGCCCTGGGCGGCGATCGACATCACGTTCGTCACTAGCATGTAGGCGAAGATGATGACGACCGAGAGCCAGAACCCGGAGGCGGTCGAGGCGCGGTGGTTCCGTACGGCGAGCGGGGCCCCGACCAGCCCGAAGACCAGCGCCCCGAGCGGCACGGTGAGCTTGTTCCAGTAACCGAACTCGAGGTTGGCGATCTGAGCGGGGCTGGCCGCGGGGTTCGCTTTCTCGCGGGCGATCTGCCGGCCCATTTCGGCCATGCTGAGGGCGTCAAGGTCGCGCAGCGCCTGGGCGAGGAGGTCTTCGGGGGTGACGTCGAGCCGAGGGACCTCGCTCGGGAAGGCCCGGTCGAACTCGACCACCGACCCCCCGTCGGCGGGGGTCAAGCGGGCCCCGCCCCGGAGTTCCCAGCGCTCCTCGTCCGTGTACTCGAGCTCGTTGGCGAAGACGTAGTAGTTCGGCTCCTCGTTGGCGCCGTAGACGGTGATCGTGACGCCCGTGAGCGTGCGGTCCACGAAGTCGAAGTCTCGAGCGGTGAGGTAGGCCTGGAGCCGGCCGTCCTGGTAGATCGGGCGGGAGCGGGGCTGGGCGACCCGACCCTCGGTGTCGGCGTCGATCTGGCTTCGGAGGTCCACGGCCCGTTGGGTGGCCCCAGGGACCAGACGCTCGGTGAAGAAGAACGCCAGGAGCGCCACCGCGAGGCCGAACGCGGCGACTGGGGCCATCACGCGCTTGAGGCTCACCCCGGCGGCGCGGACGGCCACGACCTCGCTGTCCCCGCTCAGACGCCCAAAGGCGAGGAGGGTGGCGAGCAGGACCGCCATCGGGAAGGTCTTCGCCATCACCCCCGGCAGGAGCAGCACGGTGAGCTCCACCACCATCGCCGGGCTCACCCCCTCGCTCAGGTACCGGGTGAGTTCGAACAGGAACGACCCCGCGAGGATGAGCACGGTGAACATCGCCACGCCGAACGCCCACGGGCCGAAAAGCTCGCCTAGCACCCACCGGTCGACGCGCTTCACGCCGGGGGCTCCTGGCTCCCCGACCCGCCAAGCCGGTCGTCGGCCTCGCGGAACCCCTGGCCGAGGTAGTGCTTGCGGACGTGGGGGTTGCTCCGGATCGCCCGCTCGTCTCCTTCCGCCTCGATCCTCCCAGCGATAAGGATGTAGTTGCGGTCGGTGATGCTGAGGGTGGCCTCGACGTTGTGGTCGGTGATCAGGATGCCGATGCCCTGCCCGACGAGACGGCGGATGATGACCTGGAGCTCCTCGATCGTGACGGGATCGATGCCCGTGAACGGTTCGTCGAGCAGGATGAACTTCGGTTCGGTGGCGAGGGCGCGGGCGATCTCGACGCGACGCCGCTCGCCGCCGGAGAGGACGCCGCCGGGACGGTCGAGGATCCGGTCGATGTGGAGGTCTTCGGCCAGCCTCGCCACTCGCTTCTTGATCTCGTCGCTGCCTAGGCCTTGCATCTCGAGCACGAGTCGGAGGTTGTCCGCGACGCTCAGCCGGCGGAAGACGCTGCTCTCCTGGGCGAGGTAGCCGACACCCGCCCGGGCCCGCTTGTACATAGGCCAGCGGGTCACCTCGCGGTCGTCGAAGAGCACCCGGCCCGCGTTGGGGCGCACGAGGCCGGTCACCATGTAGAAGGTCGTGGTCTTGCCGGCGCCGTTCGGGCCGAGGAGTCCGACGACTTCGCCCTGGCCAAACTCGATCGACGCCCCATCGACGACCCGTCGTCCTCGGTACGCCTTGACGAGACCCTCGGCGCGGACCTTCATCCGCCTCCCGGCTCACGGAGGGTGGCGGAACCGGACCGCGTCGACACCCGGGCGACTTCGAACTTCTCGGTGAGCGTGATCTCGACCCGCTCGACCGTCATCACGCCTTGGAACCCTCGGCCGGTGGCCGGGGTCTGCTCGCCCTCGATCTCCACGTTCCCGGTGACGACGAGCTTGCGGGTGGACCGGTCGTAGGTCATCGCCTGCCCTTTCGCGGTGAGGACGGACTTCGACGTCGCGCCCTTCTCGGACTTGGTCGAGACGACGGTGACGGTCACGGGGCCCTGCACCGTCGCTGTCCGCACGGGGTCTTGGGTGCGGGTCTTGAGCGGGTCGAGCACGAACTGCCCAGAGGCGGCCCGGACGTTGACCCGGCGGGAGGCCCCCGACTCCTCATTGCGGTTGGTGAACGTGAACGCTCCTGGGAGGCGGGCGACGGCTTGGTCTTGGCCGTCGACGAGCTCGATCCGCTCGGACTCGACCACGGACGCGGTCGGCCCCTGGGTGATCGTGACCACCGCCTGACCCTGCGCGGTCCCCTTCTCGAGCGTCATCGCCCCGCCACTGGCCTGGAAGATGGTGCCGTCGAGCCGTCGGCAGCGGAACTCGAGCCCCTGATCCTTCGAGAACCCACTCACCGGACTGCCCACAAACGTGAAGGCGATCCGGCCGTCCTCCCCGAACTCGGTCTCTTGAGACGTGACCCCGAACACGGCGAACTTGCCCTGCTTATCGCGCAAGAAGGGCTTCTGCTGTCCTGGCCCGGCCGAGACGACCAGGGCGAGGGCAGCGAGCCCGGTGACGGTCCATGTCCTCCAGCTCATCTAGAACTTATCCGGCGAGGCGAATCGGGTCAGCTCAGGGTTGGCCCAGAGCACGGGGAACGGGCCCCAGACCGCCCCCTGTGAAGATACCGTGACCGCCCCTTCCGCCTCGATCCGGCCCCGGTTCTCCGAGTAGTCGATGCGGGCGGCGGTGAGGCGAAGGCCACGGCGCTCCTCTGTGACTTGGACGCTTCCCGTGGCCACGAGCGTCTTCTTGGCCTGATCGACCTGGGCCCTTTCGGCCTTGAACCTGCTGACAATGGCCCCACCCCGGTAAATCTCGCCGGTCACGTCCGCGAGTCGGGCAGTCGAGCCACCGCCGTCCTGCACTTCGAGTTCGGACTGGGCGCTCCGTACGACGAACGCGGGGGCGTCCCCTTCGCCGCGGACGGTGATGACGGGTTCTACGGCCGTGATCCGTTCTGGCTCTGGTTCGGGGACGGGCGCGACGGTGGCGGGTCGGGAGGTCGGCGCCGGGGAACAGCCCCCGAGGGCCAAGGCCAACGCGGCGACAAGGAGACCGCGGCGCCTCATGTCACCGGGAGCTCGGTCAGGCGTCGGCGATTGGCGAACCGGCCCGTGTGCTGCCCGGCGAGTTGGCCACAGGCGGCGGCGATGTCGTGGCCGCGCTCGACGCGCTCGGTGACGTTCGTGCCCTTCGCCTCGAGCACCCTGCGGAACGCGTTGACCCGTTCCCGAGTCGGCCGTCGGAAACCAGCCCCGGTGTCGACCCAGTTGAACGGGATGAGGTTGACGACGCAAGGCAGGCCCTTGAGAAGTTTGGCGAGCAGCTCGGCTTGATCGGGGGTGTCGTTCACCTCGTCGATCAGGAGCACTTCGAACGTGACTTTGCGCCCCGTCTTCTGCTGGTAGACCCGCATCGCCCGGACCACCTCGGCGACGGGCCACTTGTGGTTGACGGGCATGAGGCGGGAGCGGACCTCGTCGATCGGGGAGTGGAGCGAGAGCGCGAGGTGGATCGGAAGGCGCTCTTCGGCAAGCGCAAGGATCTGGGGCACGAGGCCGACGGTCGAGACGGTGAGGTGGCGATAGCTCAGCCCGACCTCCTCGTGCAGGAGCCGCAAGGAACGGACGACGGCGTCGAAGTTGAGGAGCGGCTCGCCCATCCCCATGAAGACGACGTGGCTGACGCGGCGGGGGCTGATCGACTGGAGCAGCAGGTACTGACTGACGATCTCTCCGGTCGTGAGGTTGCGGTCGAACCCGCCGAGACCGGTCGCACAGAACGTGCAGCCCATCGGGCAGCCGACCTGGCTCGAGATGCAGCAGCTCACCCGGTCCTCGTACGGCAGGAGCACGCACTCGTAGACTTGGCCGTCGCCGTTGTGGACGAGGAGCTTGTCCACCCCGTCTTTGGACGTCCGGCGGTCGGCCAGGGTCAGCGGCGACACCCGGTAGCCCTCGTCCAGTCGGGCGCGGAGGTCGGTCGGGAGGTCGCGCATGGCGTCGAACCCTTGGGCCGCCTTGGCGTAGACCCACCGCGCGATTTGGCGCCCACGGAAGGCGGGTTGGCCGAGATCCGCCGCCACCGCCTCGAGCTCGGTGGTGCCCATCCCGGTCAGGACCGTCCGGGGGTCGCTCACGGCCCGAGTGTACCGGCCCGGACTCTGCACCCTCGGGGGCGGCGCGAACGTAACCCACATTGGAGACCATGGCGAACGACATCGTGTTCGAGCCCCCGAACCATTCGAGGCCCCCGGCCTCGCGATCCCAGGCCCCCGGGACCGCGTCGACCTTCCCGAACCCGGTCCAACCGCTGATCGGCCTTGCCGGGGTCGGGATCGCGATCGGGGTCTTCGGGCCGGGCCTGCCCGCGGTGGGGGCCGCGGTCGGCTTGGCAGCGACGATGGTCGGGGGCTGGCTCCTGGCGTCCGCGGTCCGACTGGCGGCGCAGTGGGAGAAGGCGCTCGTGTTCCGGCTCGGACGGTTCGCAGGGACCCGGGGCCCGGGACTGTTCCTCGTGATCCCGGTCATCGACACCGTGCGGACGGTCGATACCCGGATCGTCACGATCGACATCCCCCACCGACAAGCGATCACGAAGGACAACGTCCCCGTGCGGGTCGACGGGGTCATCTTCATGCGGGTCGACGACCCCTCGGCGGCCGTGATCCGGGTTCAGAACTACGTGAGCGCCGTCCTCGAATACGCCCAGACCGCCCTACGCGACATCGTGGGCGCGATGACCCTCGACCAGATCCTTGCCGACCGCGAGCTTCTGGGCCGACGGGTCGAGGAGATGGTGGAGACGGAGATCGCAGGCTGGGGGCTCGACGTGGCCGCGATCAGGATCCAGGACATCGAACTCCCCGAGGACCTCAAGCGGGTGATGGCCCGTCAGGCGTCGGCCGAGCGCGAGAAAAGGGCCACGATCACGAAGGCGGAGGGCGACCGAGAGGCGGCCGAGAACCTAGCCGCTGCCGCCCAGCTGATGGCGACCTCGCCCGGGGCTCTCCAGTTACGGACGCTCCAGACGATCGACGGGCTCGGCCCGAACGCGGCGAACACGGTCGTCCTCGCCTTGCCGCTCGAGCTCACGCAGGCCCTTGGGTCCGTGCCGAAAATCGCAGAGGCCCTCACCCCGAAGCCCCCTTCGCCCAACCCCGAGGGGTAGGTAGTCTTCTCGCGTGGACTGTTACGAGATCTGGGTGGACCTCCTCCCCGGCGTGGGCGACTTGGAGTTCGTGGACGCGGTCCACGGCTGGCTGGGCCACCTGAAGGGCCGGGGTGAGATCGCGGGCTTTCGCGTCAAGCGTCGGAAGTTCGGGTTTGGGCCGACGGGGATGGGCGAATGGTTCATCTCCATCGAGTTCGATAACCTCGCCCAGATGGACGCGGCGTTCATGGAGGCTGCGACCCGACGGCCCGACGTCGAGGCCCTCCACGCCGCGGTCTATAGCAAGGTCACGAACTACAAGTCCGGGCTCTACCGCGATTTCCCGGACGCGGTGCGGATCGGTCGGTAGCCTTGCGCTGCGACGTCCTCATCGTCGGTGGCGGCACGGGGGGCTCGGCGGCCGCGCTCGCGTTGGCCGGCCGGGGGTTCTCGGTCGTCCTTACGGAGGAGACCTCTTGGGTGGGCGGCCAGTTCACGTCGCAGGCCGTGCCCCCGGACGAGCACCGGTGGGTCGAGTCCTTCGGTCGGACCCGTCGGTACGCCGAGCTGCGCCGCCGGGTGCGGGAGCGATACGCCAGGTCCGGTGCGGTGCGGCCCGGGATCGACCTCGCGACGCTAAACCCCGGCGGGGGTTGGGTAAGCCGGCTTTGCGCCCTCCCCTCCGACTGGCTCGCCGCACTGGGGGAGATGGGGCTCCCTGGGCGGGGGATCGACGTCCGGTTGCGAACTGTCGCCGTCGAAGCTGTGGTCCATGAGGACCGAGTCGTAGCTGTCCGGTTGCTCTCCCACGACACCGGCCGAGAGGAGTGGGTGGAGCCCCGATTGGTCCTCGAGTCCACAGAGACGGGGGAGGTGCTTGCCCTGGCGGGCGCGGAGTATCGGCTGGGAGCGGAGTCGCGGTCCGAAACGGGCGAGCCCCACGCCATCGACGGGCCCGGGGAGGTCGAGAACGTGCAGTCGTTCACCTGGTGCGCGCTGGTGAGCCACGACCCGGTTGGCGACCATACGATCCCCGAGCCCGCCGACTACCGGTTCTGGCGCGACTACCAGCCACTGCATTGGCCCGGCCCGTTGCTGAGCCTGAGCTACCTTCACGCGTTGTCGGGCGAGGCGCGGACGCTCCCGTTGTTCGGGCCGGAGCCGTTGAGTTGGTTCGATTACCGGAAGGTCGTGTCGGCTGACGTTCTTGTCGGGCCGATCGAGGAGGCGACGGTCGTCAACTGGCCGCAGAACGACTATGCTCTCGGGCGAGTCGTCGGGGTGGACGCCGAATCGGCAGCCCGACGGCTGGAGTCGGCGCGGCAGTTGACGCTGAGTCTTGTGTACTGGCTCCAGACCGAGTGCGGCGCACCCGGGTTGCGGTTGCGGCCCGACCTTGCCGGGACCGCAGACGGCCTGGCGATGGCCCCCTACCACCGGGAGGGGAGGCGGATGGAGGCGGTCAGCCTTCTTCGCGAGCAGGACGTCGCCCGGGCCCTCAACCCCGGGCGCGGCCGCGCACCCCAGAGGGCCGACAGCGTGGCGGTGGGCTGGTACCCGATCGACGTTCACCCCTCAGCGAACGGGGCGCCGACCTTCGACCTCGAGACCCTCCCCTTCCAGATCCCGGCGGGGTGTCTCGTGCCGGTGCGGTTGCGAAACCTGATCGGGGCCGGGAAGGCAATCGGTGTCACCCACGTGACGAACGGCTGCACGAGGCTCCACCCGGTGGAGTGGGGGGTTGGCGAGGCGGCTGGGCTCATGGCGGCCGTGAGCCTCGAGACAGGGATGGAGCCGGCCGAGATGGTGGCTGGGGCGGGACTGGCGGGTCTTCAGGGCGCGCTCGAAGCGGAGGGCGCGGAGACGGCTTGGCCAGCGTGGCTGGACGAGGACCGCTAGACCCTTTCGATTCGGGCGTGCTGGGCCAGCCGGGCGGCGGCAGCGACGTTCGTCCGATGGCCGGAACGCTCGGCGACGACGCTGAGCAGGGTCGGCGGGACACCGGCGAGAGAGAGGTCCCCGATCAAGTCGAGCAGCTTATGCCGAGCCGGTTCGTTATCGAACCGTGGCGTGTTCTTATACTCATCTTTCCCAAGGATGAGGGCCGACTCGAGGTCGAGCCCGAGGCCGAGGCCGGCCGCGCGAAGGGCATCGACGTCTTCTTCGTTGGCGAACGTCCGGGCGGGGGCGATGTGTTCGCGATAGGTTGCTTGACTTATGGTTACTTCTATCGATTGGGCGCCCGGCCATCGTGGGCTCGCATCGTAGGTGTACCGCCACTCTCCCGAGCCTTGGGCAATCGCCACGCGAACCGGATCCTCGACGAAGAACACCCGCTCGAAGAGGCTGACGGTCGCCCGCCCAACCTCTTGCAGCCCCGCCGCGATAATGGCTTCGGCGAACGGACGGCTCGATCCGTCCAGGGCTGGTACTTCGGGATAGCTCAGAACAACTTCCGCGTCCGTGACTCCGACACCGGCGAACGCGCTGAGCAGGTGTTCGACGGTCGAGACGGCGCCGAGCCGGGTGCATCGGGTGGTGTCGGTAACTTCCTCAGGCTTGGCTTGGACAGAGTGCTTCCCTGCCGAGAACCACACACCCCTGCGCCCAGGTTCGATCCGGACTTGGACGGGCTCTCCGGAGTGAAGTCCGAACCCTTCGAAGTCTATCGGGTGGGCAACCGTGCGCCTCACGAACTCAACCGTCACCCTGCAGCCTCCTCAGCTCGGTCTCGAGCACTTTCACCCGGTCATAGAGTTCAGGGAGCTTGCGCTGCAAGACCATGATGCGGCGGGCCCGCCCGACCGGGTCGGCTGGCATCCCTGAGTACGCCCCGGGCTCGTCGATTGTGCCCGTGACTCCCGTTCGGCCGGCGAGGATCACGTCGTCTGGAATGGACACGTGATCGGCCACTCCTGCTTGGCCACCGATCGTCACCCGAGATCCGATCTTGACCGAGCCGGACACGCCGACCAAGGCAGCCATAACGGTATGTGACCCGACGTTCGCGTTATGGCCGATATGAATCAGGTTGTCGAGCTTCACGCCTTCACCGATCACGCTTGCGCCGCAGGTCGCCCGGTCGATGCAGGCATTAGCCCCGATCTCGCAGTCGTCACCGATGACGAGTCTACCGACTTGAGGGATCTTCCTTTGGGCTAATCCGTCCCACTGGAAACCGAACCCGTCGGCCCCCAAGACTGCTCCGCTGTGGATGAGCACTCTCTTTCCAATGCTCACCCCTTCATAGAGCGTAACGTGCGCCCTCAGTACCGAACGCTCCCCGATAGCACACCCATCGCCGATCGCACAATGACTCTCGACGATGACGTTCGCACTGACAACGGCTCCTTCACCGAGGACGGTGTAAGGGCCGATCGATGCTGTAGGATCGACGGTGGCCGAAGGGTGAACAATGGTCGTGGGGTGGACTCCCGGCCTCGACCGTAGTGGCCTCGAGAAGAGTTGAAGAACCGTAAAGAACGCAACCCTTGGCCTATCGACTTCCACCGTCGGTCTTTCGAGAGGCCCGGTGCCGATCGGAACAATGATCGCGGCGACATCGGTGCCTAACGCTTGCTCCAGATAGCGCCCGTTCTCGGCGAAGGTGATGCCCAGCTCCCCTCCAGCGTCTGCAGGGACTGGTTCGGCGATTTCGACGCCAGCGTTGCCGAACACTCTTCCGCCGATTCGGTCTGCGATCGAGCCTAGCGTCCAGATCTGAAGGTCGTTTGCCATGTCTCGAACTCCGTCGTAAAGTCAGCACCTTCTCCGCTAACCCGGCTTTCCTCCAGTCGCGCAAAGAGCGAGGCCCTCTGCTGGGTGCGCCCCTGACTAGACCATCGGACTGTCCTGTTGGAAACCGTGTGGGCCCTTAGCGGTCTTGGGGGCAAGACTTCAAGAGCTCTCTCCGGAAGGGGCCTGAGTGCCTTGAAGGTGCTGAACGCTCCCGATAACTCAGGGTCTTGTGGCCGAACACGCCTCGACTCCCACTCTAACCTCGCCTCTCTCTCCGCCCGTTCGAGGTCGAGGATCCCTTGGGCAAGTACGATCGACCGTTCTTGCCGAAACTGTTGTCGAAGGAACTCGAATCTCCGAAACACCTCGTCTCGGTAGGCCTTATCGAGTTCACTAATCGTGCGACGCACATCGACCGCCTCAGCCGCGTTGCCCCGTTCCCAGAACCGTTCTCGGACTGGCTTCCGTGAATCTCGGTTCTGATCCGGAAACCCCGCGAGGAGGCTGAGGCGAACCCACTCAGTGCCCACGGCTAGTGCATGCGCTCGAAAAACTCCATCGAGTCGCTCGAGCTCGATTCCCTGGTTAAGAGCTAATCGACCTTCAAGGTCCCCCAGCGCCTTTCTGGACTCTGAATCAACTGCTGACCTCTTCGAAGCCATTAACTCCTCGAGGAACTCACGCTCTGCGATCTCCTGATCCTCCCGGATCTCAGCGTGCGCGCGGCGAACGCCCTCCTCGATGTCTCCGAGGTAGACGGTTCGCCTCGCCTGCCCTGGGATCGTAACGCCTTCCCTCCACTCCGACACGATGAAGCGGCCAGGCGGAGGGCTCACTAACGGCCGGACAACTTCCCTTTCACCAACGGACACCCTCAGCGACGAGGGCGCCTCCGGGCTGCAACCGCTAAGGAGCAGGAGCCAAGCGACCCAACCGAACAGCGAACTATCTCTTGCCGTCAAGGGCTTTGGCTACTCGATCCGTAAGGTCGTTCGTCCCGTACAGGGCGGTACGGGGGGCGGCAAAGATCACCGTGTACCCTTCCTTCGCCGCGATGTCCTTGAGCAAGTCGTTAGCCCGCTTAGCCGAATCGGCGATCATCTGATCCTTAAGGGCTTGAAGCTCTTGCTGGAACTGCTGGCTCCAGTCCTCGAGCAGGACTTGGGCATTCTGCGCTCGAGTGTTGTAATCCGTCAGCTTTGCTCGATCCGCCTCGGTCGGGCTGGGTTTCTGATTGAGAGCGTCGAAGTCGCGAGCAGCGGCGACGACATCCGACTTGACCTTCTCAAGTTCCTGCTTCTCGGCCGCCGTCACGTCCGCCTTAACTGAGAGTTGGCGCAATCGTTGAGCCTGCTCCGCTGTCACGACCCGGTGGGTCCGGACGAAGTCGAGGACCCCCTGCCGCGCCTTCACCGCCTCATCGAGTGAGTCGGCGTTCTTCTTTCCAAGGTCGCTCTCGAAGACGACCTTCTCCATATCGACCACCCCGACTTTGTCCTGCGGGCTCTTGAACCCGCCCGCGAGCATCGTGCCCGCAAGGCCCGCCGCCACGATCCACCCTGCCATTGCTGTCGCTTTCGTACTCATGTTCTCACCTGTTCCGTCGCGTTTAGAGGCTTGACCCGAACGAGAAGTGGGTCTTGTTCCTGCCCTCTTGGTTGAAGGCGAAGTCGATTCTAAGGAGTCCAAGGTTCGGGACTCTGAAGCCCAACCCAAGCCCATAGCCCATCCTCAAGTCGGGCCTGGACGACTGCTCGAAGCCTTGAAGGGTTCCGTACCCGTCCCAAGCCCCGCCATAATCCATAAAGCCGACCAGGTAGAAGGCTCGTTGAATGGGGTAACGGTACTCGAAGGTTGTTAGGACAGACTGACGCCCCCAGAAGCGCTGGTTCTCGTACCCACGAAGTGACTCAGTCCCCCCAACGAACATCTGTTCGAAGAAAGGAACGTCCCCGAAGACGCGGCCGTACCTGGCTCGGAAGACGGCCACCGGGCGCGGCGCCTCGATAGGCGTGCCCTCCGGTCGTTTAGGCGACCAGTATTGGCGGTATTCGATCGTCGATCGGAGGTTGAAGTTCGTCCCAAGGATGTTGGTGAACGAAGCGACGTTCCCGCCGATCCGGGAGATGTTGCTGTAGCCTGGCTCCACGACTAGCGACAGAAGTTTCCCTTCGTACGGCTCGTTGGTGGGTCGCCGAACGTCGTACGATGCTCCCAAGGATAGCGTGACGAGGTCACCATCTTGCTGGATGAACTCTTGGGTCGGCGTGCCGACCGCGACGGTCCTGATGTTCTCGGCTCGGATCCCCACCGTCGCGCGGTAGTCTCCGCGCGGCCGGGAGAAGCTTACCGAGCCGCCGGTCCGGCGTTCGTCGAACCGGTTGTCCGCATCCCCTCCTCCTCCAAACGGGTTCGCTCCGCGATCCGTAAAGTTGTACACGATACGCGAGTAGACGCTCGCGTTAAGAGCCGTATCCTGTGAGTCGTAGAAACGGTTTCCGAACGCGAGTTCGGCACTGGGCCCACCGCCAACCGTCGCCTGGGAAAGCTGGATCCCAACGCTTTGCCCGCGACCCAGAAAGTTCGAGTCGGAGTAGCTCAGCGTTCCCACGAGGCGACTCTGAGGGTCGAACGCCACGCCAGCGTTCAACATCCCGGTTCGAGCCTCCTTGAACTCGATCGCAAGGTCGTAGCTTCCGGGAGTGTCCGTCGGTTGAGGATCTGCTGGCTTCACTCCGTCCGGTTCGAACCAGTACGTGAAGTAGAGCTCCTCGATATCCTTTCGCCACTGACGAGCGCTCAGGAGCCCTCCCGGCCGAGTTTTTACGAGGCGACGGAGGACCCTTTCGTCCATCCTTCTCAGCCCCAAGAACTTGATCTCGTTGACGGTCGGTTCGATGAGGGCGACGAGGAGCGTCCCCGGCGAGTCGTCCTGCGGCGCGAGCCGGTCGATTTGGACGAAGTACCCCTTCTCCTCATATGCAGAGGTGATCGCTTGGCGGATCGGTTGCGCGTTCCGATTGTTCCAGACCTGTCCGAGAGGTTGACTCTTCTCAACGATCTCCGTCACGGTCTCTGTGGGCACGACAGTGTTGCCCAAGACTCTCACCTCACGGACGACTGGGAACTCGCTGACTTGGACGATAAGGTCGGACTCGGTCTCGCTCACGACCGATGTGAGGATCTTCACGTCTCGGAAGAAGCCCAGGTTTCGGACCGCCGTCTCGTCGTCGAGCACTTCCCGGGGGACAAGGGGCCGCCCCGGCTTGATCCTCATCGCCGCCAGGATGGCCTCGCGAGTGATCCGTTCCTGCCCCCGCACCTCAATGGCTCGGACGACGCTGGTCGCTTGGGCGAGGCAGTGCGCGCAGGCGCAGACGAGGGCTATGACGAGGGCTATCCGTGCGGTCAAAAAGAGCTTCCTCCTTGGTAACTCGGGAGTTTAGACGGACAAGCGCGGGGCGCGTTATCCTGGCCCTACCGGGGGTCAGAAGCGGCGCGCCCAGTCGATCGAGAAGCGCCAGGGCACAGCTTCGGTGAGCCCCACGCCGAACCGGACCCGGTTGAGCACGCCAGCGCGCGACGGCGGCCGGTAGGTGACCTTGATCTCGAACCGCAGGGGCCCTTCGCCTTCTTGCTGAACCTGGCGGCGGCCTTGGAGCAGGAGACCTCGACCCAGCCTCTTGCCAGCGCTCACCACGAACTGAGCGAACGGGTCGTAGTCCAGGGTCAGATAGTCGAGCCCGAGACCCTGGGCGAACCCTCGGGTCACTCCCTGACTCAGCGCTGGGAGGGCTGCTTGGTAGAAGGACGCGCGGAGAAACGCGGAGTCCGACCGGTCGCCGAGGGCGAACTGGGCCAAGCCGGAGATGAGGTCGCGCTGACCGATGACGGCAAGGATTTCCTCTGAACGGAGGTCGGGCGGGTCGCTCGACGCTGTGAGACGCAGGTTCTGGCTGTCGAGCAGGTTCCCCGTCACGTTCAGGGCGACATTGTAGGACTCGAATTCGCCGGTCGACCGCCGCGCGACGATCCTCGTCTCGCCCTCCAGATCGACGTCGATCCGCAACGCCCCCGCCGTAACCCCGAGGCTCGAGAGCGTGACCAGGATATCCCCTTCCGGGGCGAGCGAGATGCGAGCGTTCGGAAGCCGGAACTCGCCTCCGGCAAGCTTGAGGGGCATGGCGACCTCTGGGGCGGAGAGGGACCCGGCGAGCTCGCCTGATCCGTACAGGTCGAGGCTACCGATACCGGCCTCGATCCGTACGTCCTGCACGTTGAGGCGAAGCCGGTCGAAGGCGGGGTCGATCTCGTATCGCGCCTCGGCCGCGGTCATGGGCTCGTTCGGCAGGAATAGGACACCCCGGGCGACCGTCACATCGCCTCCGATCCGGGGCGCCAGCAGTGTTCCGCCGAACAGGATCGAGCCGCCGACAGTCCCGCTGCTCGCTGCCTGCGATCCGGGAAGCGTTTCGGTTATGTTGATGTCTTCGAGTTGGAGAGTCCCCGATAGCGAAGCTCCAGCTAGCAGCGCGTCACCTTCGACGCGCCCCTTGCCCAGCGGGATGGGTCCCGCCCCGGCGTCGAGCCTGGCCGAGCCCCCTTGCCCCCCTTTGGCGGCACCGACGATCCGGAGCCGGTTGCCGTCGAAGCTTGCGTCGAGGCTGGCGTCAGTCAGGGTCGCCTGGGCACTCTTGAACCGGAGAGCCGGCGCGTTCAGGCTGGCCCGCCCTCGAACGTCGAGGGCCTCGAGGAGGCCCTCGACCGTCACCGTGCCAGCGACATCCCCCTCCGACATCTCGTGATCGAGCGCCGGGAGGTACTCGGCGAAGGCAGAGAGCGGGCGCCGTTCAAACTCAGCCTCAATCCGGAGCGGGGAGCGTTGGTTGAACCGGAGGCTCTCGTCGAGGGCTGAGAACGGGACTGTCGCTCGCAGCCCCCCTGTGAAACCCTCGTAATAGGCCTGTCCCGTGGCGACGACCTGGCGGTCGGCCACGACGAGGTCGTCGACGTTGAGCACGATCGGAACGGCCACGTTCCCGTCGTCCTCGGTCAAGAACGTTTCTGTCCGGACGAAGAGCGAGGCGCGGCCCTTTGGGTCGGCGATCGTGCCACCGAGAACCCCGGTGCCGGACAACTGCCCGGCCACGACCGGAGCCTGTGGGAGGAGGGTACTAGCCCACGTTAGGTCGAAGTTCGAAACGTTGAGGTCAAGTTCGATGGCTTCGTCCTTGCGCAATGCCCCGCGGGCCGCGATCCGGCTCGGACCAGCGACCCACGTCAGTTCGCGCAAGTCCCACTCGGGGCCGGACTGCGACCCGACGAGCTTTAGGGTCCCCGCATCGCGGCCGGCCAACTTGAGCTGCGTCGCCTCCAGGTCGATCAAGGGGGCTGACGCGACCAGTCCGTCCGATTCGAGATCAACAGTCCCCGTGAGAACCCCGTCGGACTCCCGGGCCAGTTCCCGCAGGCGTGGTTCCACAGTCCTCGAATCTAGCCTGGCCGCTCGGAACAACTCCGGAAGGGGGATCTCGAAAGCGTTCACTTTGGCGGCCCAAGACCGGGCCTCGAGGTCGGCGCCGAACGAAGCGAGTTCTATGTAGCGGTCCGTCGTACCGATCACACCGGACGCGGTGACCCTCCCCTCCCGCACCTGGGCCTTCACCTCGCCGCTTCCGATGGC
Source organism: Fimbriimonadaceae bacterium (assembly GCA_022843485.1). GTDB lineage: Bacteria > Armatimonadota > Fimbriimonadia > Fimbriimonadales > Fimbriimonadaceae > JALHNM01. The sequence goes on from JALHNM010000001.1 coordinate 176,529, forward strand.
GGCTTCGTTCACTGAGATCGAAGCTAACCTCAGGGTCGCATCCCCCTCGATCCGGCCCTCTCGATCCACGGTGCCCTCCACGCCGCCGGACAAGGTCCCGTCCGTCTCGAGACCGAGCTCGGACAGTCCAAGCCCAGAGGCAGGGACCCTTGAGAAATCGACTTGGAATCGGCCGGCCCCCTCGTCCAGCGCGTAGCTACCGGTCGCCACGAGGACGCCCTCGAACACGCTTGCCCGCCCGCCGGTGACCCTCACGGTCTGGCCCTCGAGGGACACCTCGGCCGTCATGGCGTCGAGCTCGACCCCATAGGCACGCACCGCCTCGGAGCGCAGCCGGGCCCGGGCCACAGGGGCGTCAAGGGTTCCAGAGACCTCGGCCGACTCGATCGAGACCTGCCCGGCGAAGTCGGGGCCGAAGAGAGCGGCCAGAGCCAGGCCGCCGCCCGATGCGTTGAACGAGAGCGTTCCGTCGGCAATGACCAGTCGCCCCGCCCCCTCGACGCGCCCGCCCCCGGCCCAGGCCCGCACACGGGTGACGTCGACCGCCCCTCGGTCGAAGCTGACGTCCGCCACGACCTGCGGGATGCGCGTGGCACCGACCGTGATCTCGGCCGCCACGATCTGGGCCTCGACCGTCGGGGATTCGAGGGTGCCCCCGATCCGGCCTTTGGCCGCAGCGACCCCTTCGAGTCCCTCGACCCACCTCCCCAGGTTCACGGACCCTGCTTCGAACCGGAGGTCGAGACGACCGCCCGCCCCGGCTACGGGGCCGTCTGCGAGGAGCACCCCGGTCGGCGTGAAGGCGGCGAACCTCTGGATTTCAAACCGGTCTCCCTGGCCTTCGACCCGCGCCTCGAATCGGTCGACCGCGAGGGGGCCACGCTCGGGGACGTCGACGACGCCCTTCCCCTCGGCCCAGAGCGAGGTCTCGAGTCGCTTCATTGGGCCCTGGAAGACGGCTCGGAGCTCGGCAGTCCCCTTTATGCGCTTCTCAGCTCCCCCAAGGGGCAGCCGACCGAGCTGCACGTTCGGCACGACGGCTACCGCCCGAAGCGACTGCAGCCCGAGGTCGAGCCGAAACGCCCCGCGGCCCCGTTGGCCCCGCCAATCGGCCTCCCTTACCCTTACCGCTAACAGTTCGCCCGCCAGATCGAAGTCCGTACGGACCTTCGCCAGAGACTCCTCGCCCCAAATCACCCGGTCAGCGTCCAGCCGTCCGGAAACCCCGGGCCGCCCCTCCGCGAACGCGACGCCCCCGCGGAACCGTGCTCCTCGCCAAGCCAACTCTCGGGGCAAGGCACGCCCAAGCGAGGACCACACCCGCCGCCGGTCGGCGACGGCCGCCTCCAGATCCCCCTCCGCCCAGAGGGACGGCGCAAAGGCGACTTGGCCCGCGAACCTAGCCTCGCGCCCGAGTTCTCGAACCGAAACGGACAGCCTCCCTTGCTCGGGGGATCCCTCCCAGTCGAGCCGCCCGTCCGCGCCGGCGAGGTCACGGCCCACGGAAAGGCCCCTGAACTCAAGGCCTACGCGACCGTCGATGGCCCATTCACCCGCGATGCGCGACGCCTCGAGCTGCCCCCCGCCCACGAGAGAGCCGACGCCGACGGCACCAAGAGGCTCGAGCGCCTTCGCGTCGATCCACCGGAGGGCGTGGGCGACCAGCGGGTCGAGTCGGGTGGAACGTGACTCCCAACTCACCCAGAGCCGCTCTTCGGAACTCGCCTGGATCTCCACACGTTGGGGCTGACCGCCCGGGAGCCGGACCACGGCCCGCGCCCAGAGATCCTGATCGGCCTGGGCGAACCGGACCCCCGAGAGCTGGAGCCTGGAGTCGAGGTTCGGGGACTGCGTCGCGTCGCGATACGCGACCGTGGCATCGGTCACGAGGACGTCGAGCGGTGGGCCGACCTGTCCGGGGACGGGCTTCGGAAGTGCGCCCTCGAGGTCGAGCCGCCCACCCCTTCCACGGACGACCGAAGCCTCGACTCCGCGGGCCACGGCCACGACCGCAGGCCCTCGGAGGGAGAGATCGACCTGCCGGGCCCGCGCCGCCCGAGTGCCGTCCGGCCGGGAGAGGCTCAATCGGTGGAGCGACGCCCGCCTTAGGACGGGGTCCACGCTATAGCTTTCCGCCTCAAGCCGGTAACGGCCCGCCTGGCCCTCGTACTCGACCTGAACCGGTACGCCCGGCGCGAGCACGAGAGCGACGCAGTCCCAGATGTAGAGGGCGCCCCACAAAGCAAAGCCAACGACGGCCCCCCAGACGGCGAGCGAGCCGGCGAAGAGGGCCGCTCCGCTCGTCAAGGTCTGGGCGGCTCGGCGCAAGGTCGTCCCCTAGGATAGACGAAAGGTCGTCCGGGTTGAAACGTCCCGCTGGAGGGTCTTCGGGACGGGTACAGTCTTCGTCCCCAAGCCCGGTGTCACAGCTGAGCTCGGTGGGGGCAAAGGATCGCACCACATGCCGCTCGATAAGGTTAAGAAGCAAGACGTCATCAAGGCCTATGGCCTTCAGGAAGGGGACACCGGCTCGACCGAGGTCCAGATCGCCATTATGCAGGCCCGGATCCAGCAGATCACGGAGCATCTGAAGGCGAACAAGAAGGACTACCACTCGCGAGCGGGGCTGCTCAAGCTCGTCGGTAAGCGCCGACGGCTCGAGGGCTACCTGCGAGCACGGGACGTCGTGAAGTACCGCGAACTCATCGCCCGACTCGGGATCCGCGAAGTCCGGCCGAAGTAGCGCTGCGGCCACCGGCGTAAACTAGGTGTATGGCACTGCCAAAGGCCCTGGGCCGGATGACGCCGGCCGAATACCTTGCCTGGGAACGCCTTCAAGAGGGGCGTCATGAGTTTTTCGACGGCGTCGTGATCGCAATGTCGGGCGCCTCGCTCAACCACGGGCGGGTGTGCGGCAACGCGTTCGCTGCGTTGCACAATGCCCTCAAGGGGGGGCGTTGCGAAGCCTTCATCAACGACCAACGCGTGGCCGTCGAAGCGGCCAACAGCTACTTCTACCCTGACCTTTTCGTGGTCTGCGGGGGGCTGCAGCTTCAATCGGGAACGCACGACACGGTCGTCAACCCGATCCTGGTGGTGGAGGTGCTAAGCCCCAGCACCGAGAGCCGGGACCGGGTGCGGAAGTTCGAGGCCTACCGAAGCGTGCCCTCGCTCCACGAGTACCTTCTGATCGCCCAGGACCGGCCCTCGGTCGAGCGTTACCTTCGGTCAGAGGCGGGCAGCTGGATCTTCGATCAGACCGTCGGGCTTGACCGCGACCTCCGGATGGAGTCCCTCGATCTGACGCTGAGCATGGCCGACCTCTATGCCCGCGTCGAGTTCCCGGTCGGCGAGGTCGAGGCCTAAGCGCCACCCCGCCGACCCTGGTAACCTCGCATTCGGCCAAGTCCTGGATGCGTGCCGTTCTTCGGAGGCACCTAAGGGTGATTGCGAAGAGCGGCATTCGGACTCGCTTGGTCGTCGGGCGAGGGCCCCTTGCGGGGGGCCAGCCATAAACGATAGGTCTTGTAAGTCCTATAGGTCTTATCGAAGAAGGGCTAAGCCTCGCCCCCAGAGAGCGAGAACACAACATGATTCACACGCACACCTTCGAGGTCGGTGGCAAGACCATCAGCCTCGAGACGGGCCGTATTGCCCGTCAAGCCGGAGGCGCAGTCCTCCTCGGCATGGACAGCACCGTCATCCTCGGCACGGCCACGATGAGCAAGACTGCTCGCGAAGGCATCGACTTCCTCCCCCTCGTCTGCGACTTCGAAGAGCGCAAGTACGCGATCGGCAAGATCCCCGGCGGGTTCATGAAGCGAGGCGGACGCCCGAGCGACAAGGCCGTCCTGACGAGCCGCCTCATCGACCGTCCGATCCGACCCCTCTTCCCGAAAGGGATGCGCAACGACGTCCAGGTCATCACGATGGCCTTCAGCGTCGATAAGCACTGCCCGCCCGACGTGCTCGCGATTAACGCGGCCGGCGCCGCCCTCGCCGTAAGCGACATCCCGTTCGCCGGGCCGATCGCGGGCGTCCGGGTCGGCTACATCGACGGCGAGTTCGTGCTCTTCCCGTCGAACGAAGAACTCATCGAGTCCGAACTCGACCTGATCGTCGCCGGTCATAAGGGCGCGATCAGCATGGTCGAGGCGGGGGCGAAAGAAGTCAGCGAAGAGCTGATGGCGGAGGCCCTCCGGGTCGGCCACAAGGCCATCCAACTGATCTGCGCCGAGTTCGAGAAGTTCGCCAAGCTCGCCGGAAAGGACAAGCGCGAGCCGATCCTCAGCAAGGCCGACGACAAGCTCGCCGACGAGATCAAGAAGAAAGAGGCGAAGTTCATCCTCGCCAACATGTTCGACCCGGACAAGGCGAAGCGCGAGTCGGCGATGGACGACCTCGCGAAGGAGCTGATCGAGAAGTACAAGGAGAAGTACCCGGACGCCGAGGGGATCGCGATGGCGGTCGACAAGGCGATCAAGGACATGATCCGCAAGTCGATCATCGAGGACGAGAAGCGACCGGACGGCCGCGGCCTGCGCGACATCCGCTCGCTTGAGGCCATCGCCGGCCTCCTGCCGCGCGTCCACGGCTCCGGGCTCTTCACCCGCGGCCAGACTCAGGTCATGAGCGTGCTCACCCTCGGTATGCCGAAGGACGCCCAGATGATGGACACCCTCGACGAAGAGGCGGGCGACAAGCGCTTCATGCACTTCTATAACTTCCCGCCCTACTCGGTCGGCGAAGTCAGAATGCTCCGGGGCGCGGGCCGAAGGGAAGTGGGCCACGGCGCCCTCGCCGAGCGGGCCCTCCTCCCGGTCATCCCGCTCGACGACCCCGAGTTCCCCTACACCGTCCACATCGTGAGCGACGTCATGGAGTCGAACGGCTCGACCTCGATGGCCTCCGTCTGCGGCGCGACTCTCGCCCTCATGGACGCCGGCGTCCAGATCAAGGCCCCCGTGGCCGGGATCGCGATGGGCCTCATGAGCGATGGCAAGGTCTTCAAGGTCCTCACCGACATCCAAGGCGTCGAGGACTTCAGCGGGGACATGGACTTCAAGGTGACGGGCACCCGCAAGGGCATCACCGCCCTCCAGCTCGACACGAAGCTCGACGGGATCCCGGACAAGGTCCTCGCCGACGCGCTCGACCAGGCCAAGGACGCTCGCATGGAGATCCTTGACGTCATCGAGGACGAGCTCCCCGCCCCGCGGCCGCAGCTCAGCCTCAACGCCCCGCGCGTCACGACCGTCCAGATCGACCCGAGCAAGATCGGCGCCCTCATCGGCCCCGGCGGCGCGAACATCCGCAAGATCACCGAGGCCACCGGCGTCGAGATCGACGTCCAGCAGGACGGGCGGGTGCTCATCGCGGGCAACGACGGCGAGATGGCCGAGAAGGCGACCGCCATGGTCAAGGGCTCGACCGCCAGCGTCGAGATCGGCATGGAGTTCACCGGCCCCGTCACCCGCATCATGGGTCGCGGCGCGATGGTCGAGATGCCGGGCGGCAAGGACGGGATGGTCCCGACCGACCTGCTCACCAAGGCCAAGATCCGCCGCCCCGACGACGTCGTGAGCGTGGGGGACGTCATCAACGTCCGCGTCCACGAGATCGACAGCCAGGGCCGCGTCAACCTGAGCGCCATCGGGCTCAACCCGGACAACGAGCTGCTCAACCACCCGAACCCGCCCGAGCGACCGGGCAACTTCGGTGGAGGGGGCGGCGGTCGCGACCGTGACCGCGGAGGCCGTGACCGCGGAGGACGCGACCGTGGCGGACGTGGCGGCTACGGCGACCGCGATCGAGACCGCGGGCCCCGTGGCGGCTTCGAAGACCGACCGGAGCGGGCCGTCGTCGAGTCCGGCGACCGGGAGCCGCAAGCCTCGTTCCGGAGCCGCGAGGAAGAGCCGGCCCGCGAAGAGCGACCGGCCCCCCGCCAAGACGAGGCCCCGACCGTGCCCGACGCCTTCCCCAGCCGGAAGCGCGACGACGACGCCACCCGCTTCCGCCCGCGGCGCTAACCGACCCCGGAGGGTGCCAGTCCCTTGGCACCCTCCCCCTAGCACCCTCCCCTTGGCGGAACCTGGGGGACGGTGCTGCCCTCACTTCCCGATCCCATCCCGGGGCCGAGGCCGCCCGAGAGGGCTCCGCGTGTTAAGGTTGGGTAAATCTATTGCCCTGTCATTGAAAACCCCTGTCTCGCACTGGGTAACGTATTGCCGGTCGAGTTTCGAGCCGCTCCAAGGTCGCCCTCCTGATATCGACCGAGGCCCGGGCGGAGGCGGTCGTCAGGAACGTCGACGGAGGCCCAACGAATGAGCGCATCACTTCTCCTCCTGAGCGTCGTCGCCTTCCAATCCATCGACTATCGAGACTGGAAGCCGTTCGTCCGAATCGACGAGTTCGTGCCTTCCGAGTTCAAGTTCGACGGTGAGTCGTACTCTCGTTCTGCTGAGACGGCTTACTCCGTGCCGGAGCACCGGAAGCGACTCCTCGTCACGGCCCTTGAGATCCCCGCGGACAAGACCATCGAGGAGGGGTGGAGACCATGGTTCTACATCTCGGCGGTCGTCGAGACCTCACGGCGGCCGCCGAGCGGTCTACCGCTCGGAGACGACGCATTCTTCCACGGCAGTGGTCGGGAGGCGTTCCTGAGTTGCCTCGTTGGGAGGACGATCGTCAAAGCCCAAATGGAGATGCCCCGCGGCGGCGCGCCCGACCTTGCGCTCGTCGAAGGGGCGGTGCGGTACGTGCTCGCGAACCTCGCCGGTCGCGGGCACCAGGGGCGGGGGTCGGCCAAAGTCGGCGGCGTCCTCGTCCCCACGAGCTTCTCCTCGCCGCTCGGCCGCTTCGTCCCCCTCGACGCCTGGAGCCGAGCGAGCGGACGGAAGGTGGATTATGACAAGCGGCGCGGCCTCGCCTCCTTCACCACGAACAACGGCCGCAAGGTCACTTTCGCCCTCGGGGCAAAGGGTTACCAACTCGGCGCCAAGTGGGTCCCACTCGCGTCGCCCGTCGCCCGCAAGGACGGCCAGTGGCTGGTGCCGGTCAGAGCCCTGGAGGCCCTCGACTAGGGTCAAGTGCTTAGTCGAACAACCCGGCCGCGAACTCCTCCGCGTCGAAGTCGCGGAGGTCCCCCCGGAGGGTGCGAGTCCCTTGGCACCCTCCGCTTCAACGGGGTCGAAGACCTCACCTCCTGAGAACCAGAGCCTCAGGGCGACCTATTACCCCATCAGCGTCGCGCAAGAGGAGCCTGAAGGTCATCGATTAACTTTTCGTTAAACCCTTCCTTGGCCCTTGACCGCCCCCCCCCCCACGCGGGGTAGCGTCATCGTGTGAAGCATCAAAACGGTTTCCGCCAAAGCATCGCAGTCACTGCCCTCCTCGCCTTAGGTGCCGGGAGCGCGTTCGCCGACGGGCCGTTCTCTACCATTGCGGAGATGTTCCCGGGCAGCACCTTCGTTACGACGAAGACACTCTTCCCTTCGAAGTACGTCTACGAGGGCAACCCGTCAGGCCCATACGTCTGCTGGGTGCGCGGCTCGAGCCCCACTGTTCGGCTGAAGTTAAACTACACTGGGCCAGCCGCGATGTGGACGGTCACCGGTGCAGGCACTCTCATCACGCCGACCGGGCCCTACCCGATCTCGGTCACACCAACTGGCCTCGGGACACCTGCCGGGCCTGCGAACGTCTATCTTAACGTCGTGATCGGCGGACTCCCGAACGCGGTCACCCGTGGAGACCTCTACATCTACCTAAACCTTGGTACGGGTGGGCCGCTTCACCTCGAACAAGACATCCTCGTGGACGCACAGGCCTACCTCGTGGAAGCGACCCCAGTAAAGACGATGGCGAACCGGGTCTGGGTCGAGGTCCTCAACGACACCTGTTCGTGGGCAATGTTGAAGGCGGGAACCACGAACGTCCTAGATGCGTTAACCTCTGGTCTCTTCTGGGGAAGTGTAGGCTTTTACGATCCCAGTAACCCCCGCTACATCGATCGTGCCTCCGAGGAATTCCACCTTAAGCGATTCCTGGATGAACGGCCCCTGGCAACGCCCGACTGCCAGGACGTCGCCGCGTACTTGGAGATCGCTTTCAATGCTCAGGGCGGAACGACAACCCTTACGTCAAGCGGCTATATCAACGCGCAGAATGCCTGGGTACCCTTCCGAACCAATCCGGTCTGTGGAATCGGGTGGAACGCCCTAGAGTTACCCACCTACTCTGTCCACGACTTCAACTTCCATGCCCAGAATAATTACTCTGGTGTTTGGGATTCGTGTGCAGCACAGTGGGAAACACCCTTAGGCTACCCTTATGCCAGCCCGATTCGGGGGTGGGCCCTTATCGATTATTGGCAATCCTACCACGGGGGCACTTTTCGAGGATTGGTGAACAACTGGCAGGGCCTCAACGGACCCCAGTTCCTTCCCTTCCCTCCTGACCGCCTCACGTGGAAAGTCGAGTCAGTTACCAGCGTCAACTAAGGTAGACAAAATGAGCGCAACACTCCTACTTCTGAGCGTCGTCGCCTTCCAGAACCTCGACTATCGAGAATGGAAGCCTTTCGTCCGGATCGACGAGTACGTACCATCAGGGTTCAAGTTCGATGGAGAGACCTATTCTCGGTCAGCCAGAGTCTATTACGTCGAGAAGGGAAGCTCGGCCGCACTCGACCTGACCGCGAGGCTTGTCCCGAGCGACAAGACAGTCGCCGAGGGATGGACACCCTGGCTCTACATCGCCGGTGTCGGCCCGAATGGGCGATTCGCGCCCAGCCGCCTCCCGTTGGGAGACGACGCCTACCATCACTTTGGGCCGAAGTCGGCGTTCGTGAGCGCGACTCTCGACCGGGCAGTGGCCGAGGCCCTGTCCTCCGCCTATCGAGGTGGACAAGCCGACGCCGAGCTGGCGGAAGGGGCGGTGCGGTATGTCCTCGCTAACCTGGCCGGCCGTGGTTACCGACCCGGCGGGGCGACGAAGGTAGGCGGCGTCCCCGTCCTTGCGAGCTTCACCTCGCCTGAAGGGCGCTCAGTGGCCATCGACGCTTGGAGCCGGGCCAGCGGCCGCACCGTCGAATGGGACAAGCGCCGGGGCCTCGCCACCTTCAAGACGAAGGGGGGGACCAAGGTCACCCTCGCCCTTGCCGCCAAGGGCTACCGACGCGGGGAGACATGGGTATCGACGGAGCAGCCAGTCGCCCGAAAGGACGGCCATTGGCTCGTCCCAGTAGCCACCCTCGAGGCGATCGACTAGGGGCCGGGAGCCGGGACGCTGGCCTCTAGTCGAACAACCCGGCCGCGAACTCCTCCGCGTCGAAGTCGCGGAGGTCTTCGGCCCGCTCCCCGACGCCGACCAGCTTGACCGGGATCCGGAACCGTTCCCAGACCCCGATGAGCGCCCCGCCCCGGGCTGTCCCGTCCAGCTTGGTCAAGACAAGGCCCGTCACCCCCGCCGCCTGGGTGAACTCCTCGGCCTGGCGGATGGCGTTCTGACCCGTGTTCGCGTCGAGGACGAGGAGCACCTCGTCCGGCCCCCGACCGTGCGCCTTCTCCGCCACCCGCGAGACCTTCTGGAGCTCGGCCATGAGGTTCCCCTTCGTGTGTTGGCGCCCGGCCGTGTCGGCGAGGACGTAGTCGCACCCCCGGGCCTTCGCCGCCGTGATCGCGTCGAAGAGGACGCTCGCCGGGTCCGAACCCGGCTGGGCGCCGACGAACTCGGCGCCGGACCGCTCCGCCCAGAGCCCGAGCTGCTCGATCGCCGCCGCCCGAAAGGTGTCCCCCGCCGCCAAGAGCACCTTGCGCCCTTGCCCCGTGAGCCGCTTCGCGAGCTTACCGATCGTCGTGGTCTTCCCCACCCCGTTCACCCCGACAAAGAGGTACACGGTCGGGCTGACCATGTGCCGGAACAGAGCGGACTCGGCCCGTTGGTCGAAGCGGGAGCGGATCGCCTCCTGGAGCCTGGCCTTGATGCCCTCCGGCGTCGTCACCTTCTCCGTCCGGACCGCCTGCCGGAGCTCCTCGAGGATCTCTTGCGTGGTCTGCACGTTCGTGTCCGCCTGGAGCAAGGCCTCTTCGAGCTCCTCATAGAGGCCCTCGTCGATCACGCCCCGGCCGAGCATCCGGTCGACCCGCTCCATCAGCTTCTTGAACATCGTCCGCGAGTCTACGGGATCGAGCGTGACAGGGCCCGGTCCGCTGTGCCAAAGTCACGCTGCTATGACCCGTGCCTTGCTCGCCTTGTGCTGCCTCTCGACGACGTCTTGGGCCCTCGCCCAACCGAGCCCCGTCGCGACCCCGACCCTCCAAACCCGCGTCCCGAAGGTGCTACTCCTCGGCATCGACGGGATACGGGCCGACGCGCTCTTCGCTAGCCGTGGCCAGAACCTGACGAACCTCGTCTCGACAAGCCGCTGGACGGATGTGGGCCAAGCCAGTCAGTACACGGTGAGCGGGCCGGGATGGTCGACGGTCCTGACCGGGGTCTGGCCGGACCGCCACGGCGTGGTCGATAACTCGTTCAACGGCCGCCGGTACGACCTCTACCCCCACTTCTTCCAGCGCCTGCGGCAGCTACGCCCCGGGATCAAGCTCGCGCACTACACGACCTGGGAACCCCTCGACACGATCATCCTCGGGTCGTTCTCGGTGGACTACCGCCTCTACGTGCCGTACACCCAGAACGGGGACGCGGTCATGATCAACTCGGCCGTGTCGGTCCTGCGCGACACGCCCGTGGACGTCGCCTTCGTCTACCTTTCGGACGTCGACGTCGCGGGCCACAACTTCGGGTTCCACCCCGGCTCGCCGGAGTACCTGACCGAGATCTTGGACAACGACCAGCAGGTCGGGCGGCTCATCAACGCGATCCAAAGCCGGACCGGGTACGCGAACGAGGACTGGATGATCCTGCTCGTGACCGACCACGGGGGCACGATCGACGGGGCTCACGGTCGCGACGAACCGGCCCACCGCGAGATCCTCTTCAGCGTGCAGACCGACCAAGGGAGCGCGGCCAAGATGGTCGAGACCGTCAACCAGGCCGACGTCGTCCCGACGGTCTTCGCCCACCTCGGCTTGAACCCGCCTCGCTCGTGGAACTGGGACGGCCTGCCGGTCGGGCTCGGGACGCCCCCACCGGCGAACGGCGTCAACCTCATCCGCAACGGCGGGGCCGAGGCCGCTGACGGCTACTCGGGTTACACCCCGAACGCCGGGATCCCCGGCTGGACAGACCTCGGCGCCGCGACCGTCGTCCGGTACGGGTCGAGCGGCTTCCCTTCCGCCGGAAGCCCGGGCCCTGCAGATCGGGGCCAGTCGTTCTTCTGCGGCGGCTCGGCGGCCGCGGGGCGCACGACGACGATCCGGCAGCGGATCGACCTTTCCGGCCGCCGGGCGGACATCCGGCGCGGCGTGGTCGGGTTCTCGTTCTCGGGCTGGCTCGGCGGGCGGGGCAGCGACCGCGACCTCGCCACCGCCACCGTCCGGTTCCTCGACGTCAACGGGGGCGAGTTGGCCACCAGTCAGCTGGGCCCGGTCAACCGAGCGACCCGTGGCAACGTCACCGGGCTCTGGCTCCGCGAATCCACCGGCGCCGTGCCCCAGCAGACGCACTCCGTCGAAGTCAAGGTCGTCTTCGAAGCCGGCTCGGGCGATAACGACGGCTATGCCGACAGCCTGAGCTTCCGGCTCACCGACCTGACGCGAAACCCGCTCTAGGGGCTACCGGGCGGGCAGGCGGGCGGTCTCCTCGTCGCGACCCTTGAACGTGAGGACCTGCCCGCCCGCCGCCCCGGCTTCGGCCGTGACGAGGCGGGTGCCGTCCTCACGCTGGACTGTGACCCGCCCGCTCGTCCCGGTCGGGTCGGTCGCGAGGAGGGCGCCCCGGTTGCCGTTGCGGGTGTGGGCGACGACTAGACCGTCCCCGGAATCGGAGACCCCGAGCGAGGTCAGGGCCCTGCCCGCCGGGTGAAGGGTCCGGACGATGCCGCCCTTGGCGTCCCCCGTGACTTCGACCGCGCGCTTCCCCCCGGGCCCGCCGACCTGGATCGACCCGGCCGTGCCGGACAAGAGCGCGACCAGGGTCTGGCCGTTGGCGTCGCTCAGCTCGACCGCAGCCCCACCCGAACGGGCGGCGAGCGTCACGACCGTCGTCCCGTTCGCGTCCTTCACAAGGACGGACTGGGCGGTGGCCCGAGTCAGAGCCGCCTCACGGGCGAGTAGGCCGTTCGTGCGCAGGGATTGGGACTCCAGCCGCTGGATCAAGCCGTCGGTGGCCCCGACGTACCCGGCGTTGAGGCGGTTGGTCCCCAACGTGTTCACCTGGCCCTGCGTCGCCGTGAGTTGCTGCACGATGATCGAGTCGGCGACGATGTTCCGCGGGAAAACGACCCTATCCTGCCCCTCCCCCGAGAACCCCGCGACCACCCCCACCCCGATCACCACCAGGGCCACCGTCAGCCCAGTCCGGTACACCCGGTTCTCCCGCTCCAGCTTGTCCAACCTCTGCTCGATGTCTCGCATGTCTCACGGTTCGGACGCCCGGGCCGTGCGATCGGTGTCGCGCGTCGGGGCGCACCCGTCGGGCGTCTCTAGGTGTCAGGGGGCGGCGCGCCCTCACTGGCCATGGGCGACCCGCGGTTCTTCAGCCTCTTCTCCGGAGCCCTCGGACTCGACCTCGGGTTCGAGGCGGCCGGGTGGGAGTGCCTTGGGGTGGCCGAGTTGGACCCCGTCGCGTGCGCCACCATCCGGGCCAACCGGCCGGGGCTACGGCTCTTCGAGGGGGACGTCCGCGGCTTGAGCGCGGACGGCCTCCGTCGGGAGCTTGGGCTTCGACGGGGAGGGCTGGACGCCCTCATCGGCGGGCCGCCCTGTCAGGCGTTCTCGACGGCGGGTCGTCGTCGATCCGTCCAAGACCCTCGCGGGGACGTCGTTTTCCACTTTCTTGAGCTTGCGAGGGCCTTGGAGCCGCACTGGGTCGTTGTCGAGAACGTCCGCGGCCTGCTATCAGCCCCTCTCCGGCACCGGCCCCACTCCGAGCGTGACGGCGCCCCGGCGCCCGAGGAGCGGCCGGGCGGGGCCCTCGCCCGGGTGGTCGCTACCCTGGAAGCAGCCGGATACGCCGTGTCGTTCCAGCTCTACGACGCTGTCCGGTTCGGGGTCCCGCAACGCAGAGAGCGCTTGCTCCTCGTCGCCGGGCGGGACGGCGAGCGGGCTCGCCCCCTGGTCCCAACCGTGCGGAACGGCGAGGGGCGCACTGTCCGGGGCGCGTTCGTGGCCCCGGGGATGGATCCGACCCACGCGGCCTTACGACCCCGTCAAGTGCCCTATCTCAGACTGTTGGGTCCTGGACAGAACTGGCGCGACCTCCCCGAGCACCTTCAGGAGGAAGCGATGGGAAGGGCGTTCCGATCGACCGGTGGCCGGGTTGGGTTCTTCCGTAGGGTCGCCTGGGACGAGCCGTCGCCCACGCTCGTCACCTCGCCCTCGATGCCGGCCACGCTGCTCGCCCACCCCGAGGAGCTGCGCACGCTCAGCGTCGGCGAGTACAAGCGTCTCCAAGGCTTCCCGGACTCGTGGGAAGTCGTCGGATCGCTCGCAGCCCAGTACCGCCAGCTCGGGAACGCCGTGCCGGTTGGCCTGGCCCAAGCCCTCGCGACGCACCTGATCCGCCCTGAGCAGAGCCCTACCGAAGAGCCCACCAGCCGCTACCGGCGAACCGACGACCGCGCGTGGCGCGAGGACCACGAGGATGTCCTTCAGGATGCCTTCCGGGCCGCGCTCAGGCGCTCGTCGGCGTGAGCGGGACGTGCCCGATCCGGGCTAGTCGTTCCCCCATTACCTTCTCGCTGAAGGCGATGGCGTTATAGCTCGAGCGGATGAAGGGACCGCTGGCCACGAAGGCGAAGCCCAACTCGTCCCCGATCGCCTCGTACTCCTTGAACACGTCCGGATGGATGTACTCGACCACCGGCAGGTGCTTCATCGTCGGGCGCAGGTATTGGCCGATGGTCACGGCGTCGACCCCGATCGCCCGGAGGTCTTCAAGCGTCCTGACGACCTCGTCCCTCGTCTCCCCAAGCCCGAGCATGATCCCGCTCTTCGTATAGATCGCCGGGTCGATCTCCTTAACCATCTCGAGCAGGCGCATGGTCCGGGCGTACTTCGCTTGGGGCCGGACGATGGTGTGGAGCCGTTCGACGGTCTCGATGTTGTGGTTGTAGATCTCGGGCTTGGCGTCGCAGACGGTGCGCACGCACTCCTCGCGACCCTTGAAGTCCGGGGTGAGGACCTCGACGATCACGTCCGGGAGCTGCTTGTGGAGCTGCTCGATCGTCTTGGCGAACTGCCCGGCCCCTTGGTCGGCGAGGTCGTCCCGAGCCACGCTCGTCACCACTACGTGCTTCATACCCATGGTCCGGGCCGTCATCGCGACGTTGAGCGGCTCGAACGGGTCCAGCTCTTCGCCTCGACCGACGTTGATCGCGCAGAACCCGCAGCTCCGCGTGCAGGTGTTGCCGAGGATCATGAAGGTCGCCGTCTTCTTGCTCCAGCACTCGGGCAAATTGGGGCAGCGGGCGCTCTCGCAGACCGTGTGGAGGTTCTTCGAGCGCATCATGCCCTCGACCTCCTTGATCGTGTCGGGCCGTGGGAGCCGGATCGTCAGCCACTCGGGAAGCCGCTGCGCCATGCCCTCATTATGCGACCGGTCCGGACGGTCAGTTGAGTCCGGGCCCCGTACCGCCTGCCGACTGGCCCGAGGAGCGGCCGATGGGCCCTGAGATCGGCGGACGGGCGGGCGGGTCCGTCGGCTCGCTCCGTCTGCGGTCTGGGAGCTCGTCGTCCCGGATCTGGATCTCGCCCTTGACGTCCTCGGCGTCCATGACGTCCTCGCCCTCGCGGGTTGAGACCTGGACCCATGCCGCGGTCAGGTCGTCGCCGATCGAGTTGAGCATCCGCACCCGGGAGCCTTGGCCCTCCATGCGGAGTGTCTCGGCCTCGCCGTCCCAGACCCCCCGGTCTGCCCACACCATCCTCCACTCCGCGGGCCCCAGATCTTGGCGCGCTTGCGGACTCCCGGTCGCGACGGCCCGAGTCGCCCCCCGGGCGTACCAGTACTCCACCCGGCTCGACGTGATGCGCAGGGGGTAGTCCCGGAGGTTGCGCCCGGTTCGCAGCCTCTCCTCTTGCTCCCGTCGGGCCGAATCGTCCGGTGGGGGCGCGGGACGGCCTTTCTTGATCTCCTCCGGCACGACCGGCTCCAGAGCAGGGATCTCGACCTCCTCGAGCTTCCGGCCCTCCTTGGGCTTCATCAGCATGACCACCCGGCCCGTGAGAACCGCCCGACGCTCTGCCCGGTAGACGACGACGTCGTCACAGGTCAGGTTCGCGTCCTCCGAAAAGTACCGGATGTTTCCCTTCGCCGTTAACACATCCTTCTCGCGATCATAGACCGCCGAGTCGGCCTTGACGATGACCTCCCCGTCGGTGGCGCGAACCTTGCCGAACGTGGTGACGTTCCCGCGGATGCTGGTGCGGCCCTTAGGGTCGAGCGCCTCGAAGCGCCACCGGCGTCGCTCGCCGTCCTGGTCCACCATCCCTTGCCAGGCCAGCGGCCCGACCTCGATCGAACGGTCTCGGACACGGTAGAGCAGCCCTTCGGTCTTGATGTCCCCCCCTTGGAGCTTGCCACGGACGAGGCCGGGGACGGTGAGCGTCTCGGAGCGCGCGTCGTAGGAGAACGACTCCGCGCCGAGCGCCATGTCGGTTGTCCAGACCCGAGCCCCGCCTTCTCCCGTGAGGGCACGGGTGTTCTCGAGGTAGACCGCTCGCGCGGCCTGGAACCCGAACGACTCGTCCCGGCTCGCCCAGTACCGCCCGTCGGTCACCGCGAACATCTCGACTCGCTCTCGGTCGCGCCCGACCGTCGCCCGCTCGACCCGAGCCTGGGCGACGATCCGGTCTTTGTCGTAGACCTTCCACTCAAAGTTGGTAACTTCGATGCCTGGTTGCTCGGCCTGGCTCGGGTCGGGACGGAACCGAGCGAGGGGGTCGGTCGCGAACAGCCTCGGCAAGCCCCACCAGGCAAGCCCAGTGATCCCAGCCGCAAGGAGCCCGACCGAGCCGTATACCCAGAGTCCCCTAAGGGAGCGTGACATCGACGTTCTTTATGACGTTGGTCGCGTCGATCCGGAGCGGAGCCTCACCGACCGCCGCCCCTTTCTGGGCCCGGACGGTGTAGTCGCCGACCGCGAGCCAGAGCTGGAAGCGCCCGTCTGAGTCCGCCGTGGTCGACCGGACGACCGAGCCGAGCTGGAGGACAGTGACGGCCGCCCCCGCCCCTTGTGCAGCGGGCAGAACCCGTCCTCGCACGTTGAACGGAGGCGGCGGAGGGTCGATCGCGCCTGAGGGGGAGAGAGCGACGGTGCCGACGTCGACGACCCCGGCCAACGGGCCCGCGGGCGGGTTGAAGCTGCGTGGGGTGTAGCCGGTCGCCGACGCCGTGCCCTGGAGCCCCAAGAACACCGTCTCGGAGTCGGGCGAGTACGCGACGTTGGCGATGCTGAACCTCCCATCGACGGCGCTCGTCGCTCGCTGCCCGGCCAAGGTGACGGACGCCCCGGGGACAGGGTCGTCCGTCCCAGCATCGGCGACCCGTCCCTCGACTGTCACCGTTTGAGGGCCTATGTATAGGTCGCCTATGTCAGTGTTGGCACTAACAGCGGGGAACGAGAAGCTCCGCACCACCACGGCCTGGCCAGGCGGGGCGTAGGTCACGGACACCGACGATGTCCCGACCGGGACGGCGAGTTCGAAGAAGCCGTCGATGGGGTCGGTGGGGGTGGACGTCGCTCCGGCTCTCACCGTTGCGACCGGGTCCGGGGCCGTGCCCGTCACGATCCATAGCACCCGGCCCTGGAGCGCGACGGTCCCTCCGCCCCCAGTACCTCCGCCACCACCCCCACCCCCGCAGCCGGCAAGAAGGAGGAGAAGGGCGAACCACGCGAGCACCGGCCTCATTGAGACCCCCGAGCTTGGATTTGGAACGTCATCCGACGGGCGGTCGCTTGGAACGTGTGCCCGACCCGATCGGACAACCGGCGCCACCGAGTGCCGGTCCATACAGCCAGGTCGCGGCGACCGGCGATCGGTCGGAGCTTTAGTCCGTACCATTCTCCTGGTATCAAGCTGTCCATTACAACCGTGAACGTCTCGACCGGCGCGACCGGGCGGACGTCCCGGTAGAGCGGACTCGGGCCACTCGACCAAACCCGGACTCCGGATGGAGACGGAGCCACGTCGAGCGTCAGGGCCGATCTGGAGAGGGCTCTTGAGTCGGGGCTTTGGCCAATACGAACCGATCCCAGCGTAGTCCGGCCACGGACAAGAGAGACGAGGCCCTCCCACTGCACCCTCGGCCGGGGTTCGCGGTCGCGCCCAGCGGGCCTGTTGCCGGTTCGCGGGAAGAACACGAGGGCGGCCCCCTCGGGTCGGTTGGCCCGGACGAACACGGCCTGCCCCGGCCGGAACTCGAGGGTTTCGACCAGGCTTCCGCTGTCAGGGTTGTTCGGGTCACCGGTCCAGCCGAACATGACGCTACCGATCCGCCCGGTCCCGACGGCGTCCGCGAACGTGGTCAAGGCTTCGGCCCCGACGGTGACGAGCACGTCGGTTCGGACTGCCGTGGCGGCGAACGGGACCGTGACCATGTTCCATCCCGGCTCGAGAGCGACCGAGACCGGCGTTTGCGGGACGGAGCGCCCGGGGATGGAGACGTTCCCATTGCTCGCGGCCCGGAGCCAGAACCCCCGGCCCCCGCGCACCTGGCCTTCGTCGGGGAAGAGGTCGTAGCGAGCGGAGACCGGGTTCCACGCTCCCAGCAGTAAGGACAACGGGTCTGACCTGAGTGCATCGACCGGGTTGGGACGGTACGGATCGAGCGGCAAGCCGAGCAGCGCGAGCCGTCCCGGCAGCGCAAGGTCGTAAGCCGTCTCGGCCGACGCCGGGGTCAGATCGACGTACACTGGCCCGTTAGTCTTGTTCACCCTCCGCGAGATGACCTCGACCGTCCCGCCGCCATCACGACGGAAGACCTGGACGGTGAGCGGGCCGGGGCGAAGGAACGAGGCGTCGGTCAAGCGGGCCCCGAACGCAAAG
Source organism: Fimbriimonadaceae bacterium (assembly GCA_022843485.1). GTDB lineage: Bacteria > Armatimonadota > Fimbriimonadia > Fimbriimonadales > Fimbriimonadaceae > JALHNM01. The sequence continues at coordinate 194,699 of JALHNM010000001.1, forward strand.
TTCGTCACGGGGATCCCGCCTTGCTGGCCCCCGTTCCAGGTCACGGCGATGACGTACTCGCCTTGCGCAAGCCGAGGGAGACCGATCAGAGTGCCCGCGAAGGTGCGTTCGGCGGGGTCGGCCCCAGACGCGATGGCCCCCGCCGGCAGGTTGACCCGCGTGACTCGGCTGCCGAACGGGACGTCGACCGTCATTCGGTACGGCTGTCCGTTAAAGTTATCAGCCGTGAAGTTAGGCACAACAGAGCCGTAGCCCCCTGCCACATCGATGCGGTCGTCTTGGGCCGTGAGGATGGTCCGCGTGAAGTCCGGGCGCCAGTAGATGGGGAATGAGGCCCCACCGAGGAGAGTCTCGTTCCCGTTCGCGGCGACACGGACCGCGTTGAGCTCGATGTTGAAGACGCCGAAATCGGACGACCCGGGGGTCGGGGGGAGCGGGACGACCTGGACGATCGCCCGGGTCGCACCCCCGCCAGCCGGGTCGAGGATCGCCTGCCGTGCCGCCCACGGAGCGAAGGGGAGGCCCTCGACCGTCGATCCCGCCGACCCCCGCACTGCGTCGAGGGCGATCTGCCCGAGGGCCTCGAGCTCCGTCACCGATTGGTACAGGTCAGGAGCCGCGTAATACCTACGGTTCAGCTCAGCGGCGAAGCCGGGGACTTCGGCAAGGAGTTTCGCCCATGCGGTTCCGGCCATCTGATAGCGCAGGAGGTAGGGCCCACCAGTCGAACCTCCGGGAGGCAAAGGGGAATCGAGCAGGTTCGGAGCTATGAACCGTCTTGCACCGAGTCCGGGCTGGTTCGCCCAGTCGTAGACCGGACCGACGTCGTAGAGCCCGCCAAGCACCCCTTCGACCTGGTCCGCGTCCGGGTTGTCGGGAAGACTGCCCGGCGTCCGCGCGACGCCCATCGTCACCGCCCTTACGAGACCTTCGCTGTAGGCGTCGAACGGGTACGGCTTCGGCCCTTGGTAAGCCAGGAGCAGCGTGTGGACGTAGTTGATCGACGCGGCGACGGGGTTGTTGTAAACGGGGATCCGCACCTCCGGCCCGTCGGGGCCGTTCGGCACGAAGTAGCCGCCCGCGACGGCGAGCCGCGCTTGGATGTCGGCGTCGTAGTTGCGCACGCGGACAGTGCCAGGCACGGCGGGCCGCCCGAAGAGCCCGTTCATGGCGGGGCGGGCCGCTACGAAGGTCCGCTCGAGGAGGCTTCGGTAGCTGGGCGGGAACGCCCGGTCCCCGCCCGTGTCGAACGTCGGGACGATGTCGTCCGGGTCTCGCCCCCGTTCGCCGAAGGTCATCGGGAGCGGCCGCCCGCCGCGGGTGAGAACGACGCGCATCGGAAGGAACGTCGAGCCCCGCGTGAGGCCCGCGCGTTCCCAGGTCGCCCGGGACCGGTCAGTCAGCGCCGCGATCCGAGACGCGTAGGCCCGGACGGCGGCGTCGGCCACCGGACGCCAGTCGGAGGGCGAGCGGGTCCCGATCTCCACGCGCAGTTCGGTGGCCGCCGCCAGGGTCGAGAACGAAAAGGCGAGGGCCAGAAGCAACGGCCCTCGCTTGAGGAAAGGACTCAGCACTTGTTTTGAACCCCTCTATGGTAAGAGCGTCGCGACCCGGCTAATAGTTCGGCTTTCATCGCTATTCGCCAACCCGACGACGAGCCAGTAGTACGTCCGGCCCCTCGTCAGCAGCGGGCCATCGTACACCACAGACGTACCGGTCGCGCGCGCCGAGTTCGACCAGAGGGCCTGCACGCCCACCCCAGGGAACTCGTCGAACAAGAACACGATGAACTCGCCCGCCCCCGAGCCCGGCTCCCACCGGAACGCGCCGTCGAACGGTCCCTCGACGGGCAGCAGCGGGTTCAGCGTCCTCGCGACCACTCGGTCGCTCAGCCGGCTCTCCGTCTGGTTCGGGAGGTCGGGGTAGAGCGTCCCGATGGTGCTCACGGCATAGGAGTACGTAGATGACGGCCGCAACGAAAGGTCAACGTAATAGGCGGCGAGGGGCTCGGGCAGGAAGTCGATCCCGTTGAGCACTCCGTCGGTGCCAGCAGCCCGGTAGACGCCCCACCCCAAGAGGTCTTCGAACCGTTGCTCGTTCCACTGGAGGTTGGCCTCGACGAGCCACGGGTCAGTCGGCTGACGCGTGCCGTCGCGACGCCCATCGCGCACGGACCGCCGTGGGTCCATGAGCCGCTTGACCGCCTCGTAGGGGTCACCGTCCGGGCGGCGCGAGCCGGCGTTCGGCGAGACCCAAGTTACGACGCTGAGTCCGGTCGGCGGTTGGAGGAAAGGGAGGCCCCCGTCGTCCACGGTGAAGTCGAGCGACCGGCGCTCCCCAGCGCGTAGCCTCACGACGGTCTGGTCCGCGCTCAGGCCCGCGCCGCCCGCGCTGAGGGCGTAGTCCACGCCCGCCACGAGGTCGCGCAGCGTGTAGCGGCCGCGCTCGTCCGTGAACGTGCGCTGGCTGGACCCGGCCCCGAAGTAGGCGAACACGGAGGCGCGCTGGAGAGTGAACCCCTGTCGGTCCCGAACGACCCCGCTCAGGGTCGCGAGCTCGGACTCCGGCGCGACGACGATGTTGGCGCTGGCCGTCGTCTCGTTGACCGCGTTGAGCACGCTGGTCCGGCCCCGGTAGAGCACCCCGTTGCGCCGCACCTCCGCGACCAGCTCGACCTCCCCGTCTCCTTGGCGGGTCAGGACGTATGCCCCTGTCGTCGACGTTTGCGCGCTGCCGAACCGGCTGCTCACGGTCGCCCCCCGCACGGGTTGGTTGTCGGCGTCGAGCACCGTGCCGGTCACAGTGGACGTCTTCTGCACGGTCTCGCCCCCACACCCGACCACGCCGAGCACGAGGAGGAGAAGGAGGGGCAAGGGCTTCATCGTCAGGCAAGTAACGCTCGGGCGGGCTGGACGTTTCGCCGTCACCGACCAAAGTTGAACGCGAGTTCGAAGTCGAGCCCCCGTGAGGAATAGGATCCGCTCTGCACGAGGGGGTCGCGGCTCCGAACGTCGAGGAAACGGTAGCTCATGTTGAACGCCAAGCTCTGCCAGATGCGGTACTGGTAGCCGAACGACACGTCCGTCCGCTGCTGGGCCTGGTACCCCGTGCCCAGCCCGGTGCTGAACGAGAACCCTAGGTTGTGCCGGTCGGCGAGCGCATAGCTGAGGTCGAACCGGGTGTCCCACGTGTCCTGCCTGAACTCCCCGCTCCCTCCGGTCAGGAGCGAGCTGAACCCGAACTGATAGGTGAGCCTCCGGCTGAACCGACCCTCGGCGAGCAGGCTAAGGGTGGTCGCGTTCGCCCGGGAGGGCGAGTCGATGAAGCGGATCGTACTGTAGTCGATCCCCGCATCGAGCGTGAGCGCGTCGCCCGCCCGGTAGGTGCCGCCGATCGAGAGGCTGTCGGTCTCCGAGTTCGAACTGACCGGGCCCTGCGTGCGGAACCGCTGCGCCCGGGCCCGCATCCCCAGGCGGTCGGTCGGCGTGAACTCGAGGGAAAGCGCGAGGCTCTGGGCGTTCGTCGCGCCCACGAAGGCCTGCGACCCGGACCCTCCGCTGAATCCCCCGTCGCCAAAGCCGCTCCCCGACGTGGAATCGAACCCGAGGGTGGCGAGCTTCCCGGCGTCGCTGTCGGCGTAGTCGGCGCGGAACGCGAACGTCTCGCCCCGACGGTAGACCGCCCCCAGCTGCACGTCCCGACCGAGGCCCGACTCCTCCGCCGTCGCGACCCGGCTAAAGCCCAGGCTCCCGTCGAGGGACCACTCCCTCGAGGCCGCGTATCCACCGCGGAACCCGAGCGTCGCGAGGTCCACCCGGCGTCGGTCGGTTCGGCCGTTCACGGTGGTGGTCCCGTCCGCCGCCTGGCGCGAGAGGTCGAGCCGCCCGTTGAACTTGCCGACCCGGGTCGAGGTACCGAGCGCCGTCGTGTCGATCGTCGAAGGCCCCCTCGACGTCCGACCCTGGCTCCGGGTGTGGGAGAGCCGCCACGGCGACCCGCCCCCCGTCGGAGTGAAGCTCACCGAAGCCAGGGCCCGGGTCGAACGGACGCTCGACGGGGCCTCCTCGCTCCCGGCCTGGATGCTCGAGTTCGACCATCTCGCCTGGTACTCCCATTTCGACCCGGGCCGGTACGTCGCGCCGAGCTCGGCCGCGCGCTCGTTCCGGGAGAACCCGACCGTCTCGACGCTCACGTAGCCGCGCGGCACCTCCCGCAACGACCCGGTGAGCTCCAGCGCCCCCGTTCGGTAGCGCCCGTCGACGCCTTGGGCCGTCCCGCTCGTGCCCCCGATCTGACGGCCGAACGCACGACTGTAGTCGATCGAACCCCGCACCCCGAGGGGGAGCCGGTAGGAGAGACCGAACACCTCGCGGTCGCTCGCCACCGTCTCCACGGCTTTAGGGGTGTAGAGCACGTCGATCTGGTCCGTCGCCGGCATGAACCGGTTGAAGTAGAAGATGGCCGCGTTGTCCGGGTCGAACCGGTAGTCGACGTCCTGCCTTTGGAACACCCCGTTCACTCGGATGACCACCGTGGCCGTGTCGGCGGGGGCGAACTGGAGGGTGTAGGGGATGGACGGCGGCCCGAAGCCGAAGAACTTCTCGAGCCGGGTCGAGTCACGGACGGAACCCCCGGCGTCCTGACGCATGACCGCCACCCCGAGCCGTCCGACGCGCCCGAGGTCGACGCCGACGGACGCCCCTTCGACCGACCCCCGTTGGCCGGTCACGCCGATGACCTCGTACGTCGCGACGATGGTGCTCGTAGGCGGGATGATCCGGCCCTGGAGGGTGGCCCGGTTCACGAACGTCACCGACCCCACCTCGTAGTCGATCGTGTAGTCCTCGCCGAAGCGCTGGCGAACCCCGTCCACCTCGATCGACTCGGTCCCGCGAAGGATCTGGCTGCTCTGAAGGTAGTACGGGCCCGGGGAGTTCGCGCCTTGGAGGGTGACCGTCCGGGGCTGTCCCCGAACTTCGCTCCGAAGGGCCCGTGCCTCGAAGGTCTTGGTCCGGTAAGCCACCTGGACGCCGGTGAGCGCCTTGTCGAACCGGGCGAACCGGTTCTCGGGGGCCAGGCGCCCGCGTACGTCCCCCAGGTTCACGGTCCACCCAGCCCGCTCGTAGTCCAGGCTCAGCCGTTCGGCTTGCGGGTCCTGGAACCGGCTGTCCTGGATGTTGAGGGCGAAGTTGGCGACCCCGAACACCTTGGAGCCGTCGATGCGGACCTGCCCGAAGTCGGTGAACCGGTCGAGACCCCGCCCGCCGTACTCCCCCACTTCGAAGGCGTCCGTGTCTCCGCTGACCGTGCGGGTGTGGTAGGCGATGCGCCGGAACCCGGTCACCGTGACCCGGTCGGCCACGTTGCGGTCGAACCACTCGCCGAGTCCCGTCCGCGCGTTCGTCTGCGCCACGGCGGAAGCGGACAAGGCCGTCGCCAAAACGAGGGCGCTAGCTAGGTAGGGCGCTCGCAAGGGCCTCGACGTTGGTCTGAGCTTGGCGACGGAGGTCATCGGTGCGTTGGCGGAGGGCGGCGACGGCCCGGTCGCGATCTTTGAGATAGGCGACGAACCCGTCGAAGACCCGCTGGGCCGTCAGGCCTTGCATGGTAGGAGGGGCCGGTGAGCCGATCGCGTTCGCAAAGGCGGTCACCTTTGGGTCGTAACTCACCATATAGGCCGGTACGCCGACCGTCGCCGCGAGCACACCGGCGTGCAGCCGCATAGCGATCACCCCATGCATCCGGGCGATCCGCTCCTGCGCCGCGCGAGGACCCGCAAGGCCCCGCATGTCCGGGACTTTCCCCCCGAGTGTCTTCGCGATCTCGAGGATGAGCGGGCCGTCTTCGTCCCGGTCCATCTCGATGAAGGTGGGGATGAACCCGTTCGAGTTGAGAAGCCGGGCCAGCTCGGCGAAGATCTGCACGACCGAGCGGCCCTTGTCCTTGCCGAACGGACGGGCCGAGACGCCCACGCTCTTGCTGCCCCCAGCACCGAACGCCGTCGCCTCCCCTGTTACAGGCGGCTCAGGAAGGAGGAAGGCTGTATCGGCGGCCACGATGGGCCGTCCCCTATAGCCAAGCGCCTGCAGAGCCCCGACCGAGGCCTGATCCCGGACGACGACGAGATCGGCCGCGTTGAAAGCGGACCCTGCCCACCGCTTACCGAAGAACGACGTAAGCGGCCCCACCCCCTGCCCCAGCAATACGACCCGCTTCCCCGCCTTCTTCGCCTCGCTGACGAGTCTCGAGTAGTACGCGACGCTGCGCACGCTCGTCGCGTCCTGGAACACGCTCCCGCCCGGGAAGACAAGGGCGTCGCACTGACGGATCGCGGTGGTGACCGCCCCGTAGTCCTTCCGGTGGATCCCCGGCAGGCCGTACCGGCGGGTGAGGTCCTCGACGTTGCCAGCCAATACCTGGACCTCGTGGGAAAGGCCCCCAATCCCGTTCATGAAGCCGAGCAGGATGGCGTCGTCGCCGAGGTTGCCACAGCCGAAGTAACCGGCCAGAAGGAGTCGCGCCATCAGTGAGGGGCCCTACAGCGCACGTTGGACGATCCTGCGTACGCCCCACCACGCCACGGCGCCGAGGATACCGCCCAACACCCAACCGATGACGACGCGGGTCAGGCTCACGTCGAGCGGAGTGTGGAGGTGGCAGAGGGTGTTGACCACGCTCGTCTGACCGATCGCCCCCACCACCAACAGGATCGATGCCCATGGGCCGAGCGTCGGACGGGACCCGGCGAGCCGGCGGAGGGCCAACCCGACCACCAAAGCCGGGTGGCCGATGAGGAACTCTTTCGTCCGGGGCCGGGTGTGGAGGATGCGGTCGAGGACCGAACGAAAGCGGAGTTCGAGGTCCGACACCGCCGCTGGGTTCTCGTTCCCCGTCCGGGCGAGCATGAAGGCGAGGGCGGCGAGCCCGACGAGCCCCACCGCGGCCGTCCCCCAGAGGATCGGTTTCGCCCACAGCTCGGACGGGCGGACATGGTCGACGAGCAGGATCAGCCCCACGACCAGGAGTGGCACCCCGACCGAAGCCTTGACCCCGACGAACTGCTCGAGTTGCAGCATGTACGGGAGGCCGACCAGCATGCCCGCCACGCACAACCCTCCGACCAGGCTCAAGCCGGTGACGACCGCATAAGCGAGGGGCACCGGCGCCTCCGGCTTCGCCCGCAGCCAGAGGTAGCCGAGGATCGGGAAGGCCACCGAGAGCCCGAACGCGGCGAGCGGTCGGGTGGGTTCCACGACCCCCAGCCCCGCCAACAGCCCGATCGCTAGCAACGCGGCCTGCCGCGCCCGACCCCGCGGAAACAGAGCCCCGACGCCCCACGCCAACGCAGGCAGGGCGGCGAGGGCTATGAGCGGCGCGACCCAGGGGGCAGGGACAGGGTCGTCGAACGGCCGAGGTGTGCGCACGACTCCGCCCTCCGCCACGACCGCCCGCTCGACGGCGAGCAGGGTCTGGGCCATCCCCCTTAGCGGTCCCGGCCCGCCGAGCGAGGGCGGGCGCACAAGGAGCCACCGGACGTTCCGCTCACGGTAGGCCTTGGCGTACCGCTCGACGATCGTGCTCAGGGCGGTGCGGTCCGCCTCGGCCTGCTGCATCGCGTGGAGGCGGGCTGTCCGTCCTATGGCCTCGGCCGACACGGTGCTGTCCCCGGCAAGGCGCACGAACTCGGGCGTCAGGTAGTCCAGCGGGATGTCGTTGAGGGCGAGGGCGGTGTCCTCGAGAGAGGTCCGGAACCCCAGCACCTGGTCCCCCGCGGGCAGGTACGCGGTGGCCCCGTTCTCACGAGACTCCTCCAGGACGTCGCGGATGTAGGCCGGGTCAGACCCGACGGCGTTGGCGTGGCGGGCGACGAGCACGAGGCCCAGGCGACGCACCGACTCCGCGGTCTCCGGGTCGATGCCGATAGAGGTCACGGACAGGGCGTCGAGGTCGCCTCGGAAGCTCAGCCCCAGCGCGGAATCGCTGGCGGACAGGGGCGGCCCACCCAGGCCACCGCGCCGGGCGACGCCCCGCGCCACCCGCGCCAAGAGCGAAGGGGGGCCCTGCAGCGACGTCCCTCGATCCGTGGTGAAGAGCGAGAGGCGGCCGGTCGCCACGACGTCCGCCACCCTCTGTTCGGTGACGGCGACCCCGGTGAGCCCCCGGTCGGCGAGGTACCCCAAGGCCTCGTCGAAGGTCCGCCCCTCGACCGCCGCCGCCTCCCGGATGGCCCCGGCTTCCATCAGGAGACCGACCGCCCGGTTCCCTGCCTCGACCCGGTACCGGGCCGAAAGGGACACCGAGCAAAGCAGGACGGTCGCCACCACCGATGCGGCCGCCCACCAGGGCCACTTAGTCATCCTCGAACCCGGCCTCCTCCTCGAAGTGCTTGCGCGCAAGGACCTTGTCGCGCCCACCGAGGACGAGCACGGTGAGCATCCCCGCCACGAACCCACCAGCGTGGGCCCATGTCGCAACCCCGTCTTGCGGCACGACGACCTGGATTAGGAACCACGCCCCAAGGAGCAACCAGGCGGCCACGTTGAAGGTCCACCACACGAACGGCAACACGACGATCTTGATCCGGTTCCCCGGGAAGAGGAGGAAGTAGGCCCCGAGCACGCCGCCGATGGCCCCGCTGGCGCCGAGGACAGGCACGGGGGAGCGAGGGTCGACGAAGATCTGGGCAGCGAACGCGGCCACGCCCCAGAACAGATAGAACAGGGCGAAGCGGTGGCTCGAGAGCGCCGCCTCGACGTTCGGCCCGAAGATCAGGAGGAAGATCACGTTGCCCGCGATGTGGGCCAGGCTCCCGTGGAGGAACGTCGCGGTGAAGATCTTCGCCACCTCGAACGGGTCGCCCTGCCCCATCAGGGCCTGGACGACGAGCCGAGGGGTCATGGCGAGGTCGGCGAACGCCATCGAGGGGCCGAACCAGCCTCCGCCCCGATCCCAAAAGTAGAGCGCGACGCAGAGCCCGATCAGCGTCCAGGTGACGATGGCCGGATCGCGCGAATACCGGCTGTCGCGGATCGGGATCATGCTGAGCCGCGCAGTTTACCGGTCCCAGAAGACCCCGACCTGGCTCTCGCCGGGCACGGGGTTCTGGGTGGCCCAGTTCACGGCCCGGCCCCCGTTCCGAGCCCACGGCACGCCTTCGGGGTAGGTGTCCTGCCCCTGGAGGTCGAGGTAGAGGCCCAGCCCGAACGAGAACTCGCGGAGGGACCCTTTCGTGGCCGCGTTGGAGCTCCCGAGCGTCGTGCCCCGGGCACTGACGGTGTCATCGCCCAAGAGGTCGAGGTAGACCCCGATCCCGTTCTCGTTCCCAGCCCCTAGGCTGAGGTTCGGCGCCTGGCGTGTGTCGTTCCCCGCCCGGTCGAGGAAAAACCCGGTCCCGAAGTCGTGTCCAGCCCCCTGGGCCATGTTCATCGTCGCGACGGTGAGATCGTTGCCGCCCCCGTCCTCGTAGTAGCCGACCCCGAAGTGCGCGGAGGCGCCCTGGACGTACCAAACCCCGTCCGACCGGTCGTCCCCGGCGTCGTCCCAGAGGAACCCGACCCCGCCCCAATAGCCGACCCCCTGGCCGAACACCCCGCACGAGTACTGGTCGTCGCCCGCCAGGTCGTGGAGCAGCCCGACGCCGCCCATGACGCTGTTCCCGTACAAGAAGTCCCCGCGGATCCCATACCCCGCCCCCTGGGCCAGGCTCACGTTGTGATCGGCCGACTGCGGCGACGGGAAGTCCAGGGTCTTGTCGTCGGCCGTGTACGAGTCGCGCCCGGCCCGGTCGATGAGGGCCCCGAACCCGGACGGCAGCCCGCACCCCTGGGAGGTGGTGAAGCATCGGTAGCGGTCGTCGCCCTGCTTGTCCTCGAGTACCCCAACCCCGTGCCGGGCGTACCCCTGGGCGTCTGCGTACGAATCGTACACGTCGTCGCCCGCCTGGTCTCGCAGATAGGCCACCCCGAACGTGGCCGAACCGAACGAGGCGAGGTGGCTCCGGTAGAGGTCGTTCCCATCAGCGTCGAAGAGCGCGACGATCCCGAGAGCGGCTGCCCCTGGTCCAGGACGACCCCGACCCACCCGGCGCCCCGCGAACTGGTCCACCCGGCTGGCACCGAGTGCGGGGTCGCTCAGATAGCGGTCGTTGCCCGCCGTGTCGAGCACGACGCTCAGCCAGTTCGCGCTGGACTGGTTGGCCGGGGTGTTCAGGTAGGTGTCGTCCCCGCCGGTGTCGATCACGAGCAGCGTGGCGACGCCGTCGTGGGTACTCGCCCCGCCCCCCGTCAGTACGATCCGGCCCCACGCCGTCTCGATTCGGGCGTCGTACCGCACGGTCGAAGAGACTGACCGCAGGCTCGTCTCCGCCACCTCGCACGCGGCGAGGACGTCCTGGGCCGCGGCGATGAGGTAACGGACGTCGATCCGAGCCGACGCCTCACGGGCTGTACGCTCTTGAACCGCGGTCGGCCGCTCCGGGATCGAGGTGGTCGCAAGGCGGTACACGGTCGCCGGGTCGCACCCGAGCAACGCCGCCCGCCGGACCTCGACCGCGGACTCCGCGACGAGCAAGAGGAGGGCCGCGGCCTTCTGCACCTCGGCGGGGACGGGCGCCAGATCCGGGAGCGGGCCGGTCACAAGGCCCCGGTCGCGCATCCCTTCCAGCACGCGGCGAAGCGAGCCGTCGGCCCGGGCCGCAACGGACTGCTCGGCGATCGGGTCGCCGAGCAACGAGCGACGAGAACCTAGGCCGATCGCCCTGCCTCCCGCCTCGACAGCGGCCTGGGGTCTCCCGACCGCTGTGTTGAGCTGTCGCCGCAGCATGTCTGCGAAGAACGGGTTGCGCCACGGGTTGCCGTGGAGGGCGGCGAACGTCGGCGTGGTCCCGTCGCCCTGGCGATAGAATGGCGTGGTGTCGAGGTCGTACCGCGCGGTCTGCGTCGTCAACCCAGCGATCCCCAATGCGGTCTGGAAGTCGGCCGCGAACGTGGTCGGCTGCTGCGCGATGAGGGCGGCGAGGACGGCGGCGGTCAAGCTCATGCTCGTGGTCGGGGCGGGGGCCTTGGCCCTCCCGATACTAGCCCAGACCGAGGGCCCCGCCGCACGCCCGGCCGCCCTCGACGCCCCCAGCCGGATCGACTTCGCCGCCTGGAGACCGGTCCGCCGCGACTCGCAAACAGCCGAGTTCGAGGCGGAGTTCCCGAGCGCGGCCCCAAGCGGGGTGCCCGAGAACGACGTCGTCCCCCTTCGCATCTTCATCCCCGGCCAGGCGACCGGGCCGGTCCCCGTCGTCGTCGTGCTCCATTACTGGGGCGCGACGGACCTCAACCTCGAGATCGATCAGGCGAGGGAACTGAACAAGGTGGGCGTGGCGGCCGTGCTCTTGGCACTGCCCTACCATTTGGCCCGCGCCCCAAAGGGCACGAGGTCGGGTGAGTTGGCCCTGCGACCGGACGTCCCCTCGCTCATCGCGACGATGACCCAGAGCGTGCTCGACGTCCGCCGGACCGTGGACTGGGTCGAGGGTCGGCCAGAGTTCGCCCCGGGCCGGGTCGGACTGGTCGGCACGAGCCTGGGCGCCATCGTCGGGGCGCTCGTCCACGCTGTCGAGCCTCGGGTCAAGGCCACCGCGTTCGTACTCGGCGGCGCAGACCTGGCCCGGATCCTGTGGTCAAGCTCGGTCGTCGGGCGGCAGCGGTCCGCGCTCCGGCAGCAAGGCTACACCGAAGAGCGCCTCCGCGACGAACTCCGCTCGGTCGAGCCGTTGTCGCGCCTGCGCCCCGACGACCCGCGGCCCGCCCTCCTCATCGACGCTCGGTACGACACGGTCGTCCCTCCAGCGTCAGCGGACGCCCTCGCCGGGGCCCTCCCCCGAATGGCCCGCGTCCGCATCGACACCGGGCACTACGGCGGGGCCCTCGTCCACTCGCGGCTCGTGCGGTTGACGTCCCGGTTCTTCGCGGCCACGTTGAACGACCTGCCGTTCGACGCCCCTCGAGCGTTCTACGCCCCGACCGTCCGACTCATGGTCACCTACAACCCCGAGACGGAGCTGCAGTTCGGCGCTGGGCTCGACGTCTGGCGGGGAGACGCCCGAGGCGACCTGTTCGCGACCGCACTGGTCACAGCGCAGGGCCTGCAAGGCTACGTGGGGCGGAAGTTGGGCCGGGGGTTCTCGGCCGGGGTCATGATCACGCGGAGGCGGACGACGTGGGGGGTGGCATGGACAGTCGTGTTGTAGAAGGGCTCGCGGGCGCCGCCCGGCGCAACGTCGTCGAGGCCTACGTCGGGCTCGTCCGACAGCTTCCGGGGGCCCGGGTCGAACCGCGCCACGGGTTCCTCCTCGCCCTCTCGGACGCCGACGTCTCTTTCAGCAACTTCGCCGCCGGGTTCGAGCGGACGGACGACGTCCACCGGACGATCCAGGATCTCGTCCTCGCCGCTCGCTGGAGGCGACCGTTCTGGGCGTTCCTGGGCTCGGACGACGGACCGCCCGAGTTGCCGCCCGCCATCGAAGCCGCCGGGTTCGTCCCGAAGCAGACCCACTTCCAGATGGCGGCGGAAGGGCCCCCCATGGACCCGGGCGTGGAACTCGAGGAGTGCCGGACCCCTTCTGAACGGAGAGAGGCGGCCTCGTTCATGTGCGAGCAGTTCTTTTGGCAGGCACCTCCGCGGACGAAGCGGACGGTCGAGCAGGCGGTGGCCGGGTCACCGCACACGATCCTCGTCCACCGAGACCGAAGGCGGACGCTCGCGGCGGCGATGGTCACCCACCACGCCGAGAGCGACGGGCTCTACAACCTGTGCGTCCTGGACGGTTGGCGGGGACGGGGCATGGGGTCCGGCCTGGTCGCCACGGTCCGCCAACGGGCGGCCGAGCGGGGCGTGCCGGTGCTCCTACACTGTGAGGATCACCTGACCGCCTGGTATCGATCGCGGGGTTTCAAGAGTTTTGGCCGGTTGCGTGCGTTCTCTTGGCTTGACAAGTAGTTCGGTGTTATACTAAGATTAGGTCGAAGGACGGATCGTGGGACGACGGGCAGGCTTTACCCTAGTGGAAATCCTCGTGGCCATCGCCATTGTGGCGGTTTTGGCCGCGATCCTTGTGCCTGTCTTCGCCGCTGCCAAAGAAGGGGCACACCGGACGGTCTGTAGCACGAACTTCCGCCAGACCCACACCGCGACGACCCTCTACTCGCAGGACTACGACGACTACTTCCCGGTCGCTCGCTACACCGCCGACCAGCGCCTGGTCGCGGCAGGCCTCGACCGGACCTGGGTGCAGCTCACGCTCCCCTACATCCGCGAGTTCTCGGTCTTCACCTGTCCCGCCGACCACACCAGGCCCTCGCTGGGCGGCACGATCTTCGACCCCGACCTCGTCCTCGGCGACGCCTGGGAGAAGTACTACGAAGCGTCCAAGCGGGCGAACTCCGGGTTCAACTTCGTCTACCTCTCCCCACTGATCCGGCTCGAGGACGGCTCCTGGCGCGCCCTACCGCGGAACATGAACGATGTCCGGGAGCCCTCGGACACCCTCCTCTTCGCCGACTCCGCTTGGCGGATCAGCCCGGACGGCAAGCCCGAGGGCGGAGGGAGCTACCTCATCGTGCCCCCCTGTCGGTATGACCGGGGAGGGCTCGACTCCTTCGGCCTCAACGGCCTCGGCGGCCAGTTCATCTTCACGCCCTTCGTGCTCTGGGAGAAGCCCGGGCCCAAGGCGGCGCACTTCGGTGGGCTGTGGGCCTGGCACGGGGACAAGTTGACGACCATCTCCGTCGGCGGCAACGTCGCGCCGCGCACGATCGCCCGGATGACGGAGGGGTGCGACGTCCGCGGAGGTTGGGGCGGGTCGATCTTCGACGCCGGCAAGTATCTCTGGGACCTGCGCTGACCGCCCGACTCAGGGCCGCAGGCCCGTGCCCGGCATAATCCACCAGGCCCCGAGTCGGGGTCTCGGAGAGTTTCAACGATGAAGGTCAGCATTATCGGTGGCGGTGGTCGGGTCGGGTCGGACGCAGCGTTCGCGCTGCAGCTCGGAGGGATCGTGCGGGAGATCGCGCTCGTCGACGCGAACGCGGACCTCGCGGCGGGCGAAGCGCTCGATCTCCGTCATGGAGCGGCCCTGGTCGGGGGCCAAACGTTCCTGGCCGGAGACTACGGCGTCGTCGAGGGCAGCGACTGTGTCGTGATTACCGCCGGCCTGCGCCGCAAGCCGGACGAGAGCCGCCTCGACCTCGTCAACCGCAACATGGGGCTCTTCAACGGGATCATCGACGAGCTCAAGAAGGTCAAGCTCCCCAGCCATGCGACCCTCGTCGTCGTGAGCAACCCGGTCGATATCCTCACCTACGCCGCGATCAAGTCCGGGCTCCTGCCCGAGAGGCAAGTGCTCGGCCTGGGCACCGTCCTCGACACTGCCCGCTTCCGCTCGCTCCTTTCCGACCACTTCAAGGTCAACGCCCTCGACGTCAAGGCCCTTGTGCTCGGCGAGCACGGCGACACGATGGTGCCGGTCTGGTCGTCCGCTACGATCGGGGGCGTCCCGATGGCCTCGATCCCGGGCTGGACGGACGAGCAGGGCCACGCCGTCTTCGCGGCCACGAAGACGAGCGGCGCCGAGGTCATCCGCCAGAAGGGCGGGGCCGGACGGGCCGTCGGTGTCTCCATCATGGAGGTCGTCCACGCCATCGCCCTCGACAGCCGGAACGTCCTACCCGTGTCCGCCCTCCAATCGGGCGTGCTCGGCGTCAGCGACGTCTCCTACTCGATGCCCACCGTCGTCGGCCGCCTCGGGGCGGTCTCGATCTTCGAACCGGCTGTGTCCGATTCCGAGCGCGAAGGCCTCCACAAGAGCGCCCAAGCCCTCAAGGACATGTGGGCCCAGGTTCAAGCCTGAGGAAGGGCGTCTAGCGCAGCCCACCACGCTTCGACCTGCGCCGCAGGCCCGAGAGGGCCCGCGGCGCGGGTTCGGGCGGCCTCGCTGAGACCGGATCGCCGGGAGGGGTCAGCGGCGAGAGCGAGGAGGGTGTCCGCGAGGGGTTCGGGGTCGAACCTCTCGACGACCATGCCCGCCTCGCCGATGACCTCGGGAACACCGCCCTGGCCCTTAACCCCAATGGGAACCGCCCCGTGGGCCATGGCCTCCAGCGTCGCGAGGCCGAACGACTCTTCCCACGAGGTACAGAGAAAGGCGTCGAGCCGGGCGAACTGGGGCCGCGGGTCGGTCAGCGAGCCCAGGAGCTCCACCCGCCCCTCGAGCCCCAACTGGCGCACTGTGTGCCGGGCCTGAGCCAGAGCCTGGTCCGACTCGACGCCGAACCACACGAACCGCGCGTCGGGCCGGGCGTCGGCAACGCGCCGGGCTACCATCAGCCACAGGGCCCCGCCCTTGTTGGACTCCCACCGGCCACACCCGCCGACCGTGAACGCACCGGGCTCGACGGCGCAGGGCAGTGGCCCGTCCGCGAAGGGATGGGCGAGCCGCACCTTCTCGCCGGGCCAGCCGAATCTTTCCTGGAGCGAGCGTACGGTCGCCCGGGAGTTGGCCACGGCAAGATCGAACCCGGCAGAAGCCCTTCGCAGCCGATCGCCCGCCACCGCCTCGGCCAACGCACCGAGTTCGTGTACCGCAAGGATCCTCGGTACAGCAGGGAGCCTAAGCTCCTCGAGGTAGGGGAGGGCCGCCGCGCTGTTGACGACGACGACCCTCACCGAAAGCCCGGGTAGGGACCGGCGCACGGGGTCGGGCCAAGCTTCCTGCACCCGCCGCCGCACGGAGCGAACCCTGGAATCCGGCACCACCCAGCGCGGGGCTACCCGAACCGTCGCGAACTGCTCGAACTCCCCCCGCAGCGGGCCGTCGGTCGGCGAGAGCACCGTGGCCTCGACCCGGTCGGCCAGGGCCCGGAACGTCCGCATAGCCGCGATCGGGGCGCCGGTACGACTCAGCTCGTGGACGACCAGCAGGACGGGCAGGCGGGCCATCGGCCGTAGGATAGCCGGGTAGAACGCGGCCGTGCCGCGCGTCTCCGTCCTCGTCCCGAGCTACGGCCACGCCCGGTTCCTGCCTGCGTGCCTGTCGAGCCTCCAAGGGCAGACCTTCGAGGACTGGGAGGCGGTCGTGCTGGACGACCAGAGCCCGGACGACAGCCTCGAGGTCGCCCGGAGGTTCGCCGCGGACGACCCTCGATTCACAGTGGGGCTGAACCCAAGGAATCTCGGGACGTACGGGAGCTTGGCCCGCGCCCTCGGGCTCGCGACGGGGGGCCTGATCGCGGTACTCAACTCGGACGACGTCTGGCACCCGGAGAAGCTCTGGCGCCAGGTCTCGCTGCTGGATCGGCAAGGGGACGCGCCGCTCGTTTACGCGCTCGGGCGGCAGATCGACGAGGAGGGGCGGGACCTCCCTGCGGACGTCCACACCGATTGGCCGTCAGGCGAGCGGCACGACCTCTTGCCGAGGCTCCTGGAGGAGAACCGCGTCCTGGCGAGCGGCGTCGTCTTCCGGCGAGAGGCCGCCCGGTTCGACGGGGCTCTGCGGACGTCCGGCGACTGGGTCGCCCTGCTGGAAGCGGCCTGGAGAGGACCGGTCGCCTGCGTCGCCGAGCCGCTCGTCGGATGGCGCCAGCACGGCTCGAACTCGTACCGCCTCAGCCCCCGCCAGGCGGACGAAGAGGCAAAGGTACGGGAGGCGATCCTAGCCCAGGAGGCGGCATGGCGAAGGCGCGTGCCCGGCCCGGAAACGCCGTTTCGCCTCGGGGCGTGCTCGATGCACCTGCTCGCCTTGCGGGTCTACTTCGGGGACGTTCGGGCGGCCCGCCTCGAGGCCCGACGGCTCCTCGGGCTGAGGCGGGACCGTGCGGCCCTACGGCGGGCACTCGCAGCCTGGCTCCCCCTCGGCCGAACCCGGCCCCGGATGTGGCCCGGGGCCGACGACGCTACATATCCTGAAGGCCGAACCCAGGTCTCCCTCCGGTTGTCCTAGGCCCCGCTTTCAGGTCCTGAAACTTCGGACGTGCCTCTGTGAGTAGTCGTCCTCAGAGCCAGTCACTGGAGAGCGCGATGAAGATGACCGACTTCGAGACCCGTCGAGACCTCAAGGACGTCGAGATCGAACTGACCCGCGAAGAGGCGGAAGAGATGCTCGACTACCTTCGGTGCCTCCTCTCGTCGCGGGGGGTGCCGCGGATCTACCTCACGCAGCTCCACGGCCAGGCGGTCGAGCGCGAGCTCTCGGTGGTGTTGGCCCCCTGAGCCCGATCCCCGCAACCTTTCTGACCCGATCCGGATAGAATCGAGCGGAATGCTCGCCCTTTACGCGTTCACCTTGATCGTTGGTGGGGGTCTCGTGCTCTTCTCCGCGTTGGGCGGCGCGATGGGGCACGGGGACGTCTCGGCGGCCGGGGACGTTCCCCACGACCTCGGGGGGCACGACGGGCCCGGCCACAGCGAGGCGGCGATGCACAACACGGACGCCCAAGGGCCAGGGCACGACCTTCGGGAGGGCCTCTCGGGGGCAGGCACGCTATGGCTCCCGTTCCTCTCGTTCCGGTTCTGGACGTACGCCCTTGCCACCTTCGGGGCGATCGGGCTCGCCTTGACGCTGCTCAAGGCGGCCGCCGAGCCGATGGCCGGGCTGATCGCGGCCGGTGCTGGGCTCGGTCTCGGGTGGGTCGCCGCCTACGCAGTCCAGGCCCTCAGCCGACCGGACTCGAACAGCGCCGCCGCCCAGGAGGACTTCTTGGGGGCGCTCGGACGGATGACGGTCGCGACCCGGGCGGGTGCCCCAGGGAAGGTGCGCACGACCGTGAAGGGCGACGTCATCGACATGGTGGCCCAAAGCGAGGATGGAACCGACATCGCGGCGGGCGACGAAGTCCTGATCGTCGGGTTCGAAGGGGATCGGGTGCGCGTGGCCCGGAAGGATCAGTTTCTCGGTTTGGAATAAGACATGGATATTGCACAGATACTAGAAGGCCTTGGCCTCATGGGGCTCGCGATCATCGGGGGCGTCGCGCTCCTCGGGTTCGTCGTCCTCGCGTTCGTCGTCGTGAACACGTTCCGGCGCATCTGCGGGCCGAACGAGGCGCTCATCGTCTCCGGCCTCTTGAGCGGCAGCAAGATGGACGGGAAACGGCGCGGCTTCCGAGCCATCGTCGGCGGGCCGTGCTGGTCGATCCCCGGCTTCACGAAGGTGGAGCGGCTCGCGCTGACCCTGATGGAAGTACCGATCACCGTCCGCAACGCCTACTCGAAAGGGGGCATCCCAATGAATGTCGAGGCCATCGCCAACGTCAAGGTCTCGAGCGACCAACGGGTGATCTCGAACGCGGTCGAGCGGTTCCTCGGGCGCGACGTGAACGAGATCCGGCGGGTCGCGAAGGAGACGCTCGAGGGGCACCTCCGTGGGGTCGTGGCGACACTGACCCCGGAACAGGTGAACGAGGACCGCCTGGTCTTTGCCGAGGCCCTCACACGGGAGACTGAGGAGGACCTCGTCAAGCTGGGACTCCACCTCGACACGCTCAAGATCCTCCACGTGAGCGACGAGAGCGGCTACCTGGACGCCACGGGCCGTAAGGCGATCGCCAACGTAGTCCGCGAGGCGACGATCGCGGAATCGGACGCCAAGCGGGCGGCGGAACAGGCCGAATCGGCGGCCCTCGGTCGGGCCAGCGTCGTCGCCGCCGAGTGCGAGGCCAAGGCCCTGCGGCTCCGGAACGAACTGCGCCGGATCCAGGCCGACCTCCTCGCCACCGTCAACTCCGAGGAAGAACGGACCACCGCAGCCGCCCGGGAAGCCCGGGCCACGGCAGAGCAGCGCTTACAGGAGGTTCGCGCCAGGCTCGAAACGCTTCGACTCCAGGCCGAACAGGTGCTCCCGGCCGAGGCGAACCGCCAGGCCGACGAGCTTCGGGCCCGTGGGCGCGCCGCGATCATCCGGGAGCGTGGCCGGGCTGTGAGCGAGACGCTGAACCTACTCCACGCGTCCTGGCAAAAGGCCGGGCCGAGCGCCATGCAGATCGCCCTCATCGAGGACATCGAGAAGATCCTCGCCGCCGCGGCCGAAGGCGTGGCGAAGGTCAAGGTCGACGCGATCAGCGTGATCGACTCGGGCGACGGGCAGGCCCTTTCGAACACGATGAACTCCTACCCACTGATGCTCGACAAGGTCTTCGACGCGGTCCACCGGGCGACCGGGATCGACGTCCCCGGCACGGTCAGCAAGCGGGAGGGGCGCTCGTGAACCTCCCCGCCATCCTCGCGGTCGTCGGCGGGGTCGTCGCCACCGGCATCGGGTTGCTCCTCTTGAGCCTGAGAGCCCTGTTCTACGTCTGCGGCCCGAACCAGGTGCTGATCTTCAGCGGCACGAACCGGCGGGCGGGCGACCGGGTCGTCGGCTACCGGATCCTGAAGGGCGGCAACACGTTCCGCAAGCCGTTCATCGAACGGGTCGACGGGCTCGACCTGACGAACATGATCATCGAGCTCAACGCGACCGGGGCGTACGGCAAGGGCGGCGTGCCGCTCAACGTGCAGGGCGTCGCGAACGTCAAGATCGCCGGGCACGAACCGGTCCTGAACAACGCGATCGAGCGGTTCCTCGGTAAGCCTCGCACCGAGATCATGGCCATCGCCAAGGCCACGCTCGAAGGCTCGCTTCGGGGCGTGCTCGCGACCCTCACCCCCGAGCAGATCAACGAGGACCGCAACCTGTTCGCCGAGCGGCTCGTCGCCGAGGTCGAGCAGGACATGACCTCGCTCGGCCTCGTCGTCGATACGCTCAAGATCCAGAACATCACGGACGACGTCAAGTACCTCGACTCGATCGGGCGTATCCGGAACGCCGAACTCCTGAGCTCGGCGCGGGTCGCGGAGGCCAACTCCCGGTCCGAGTCTGCCATCCGCAGCGCCGAGAACGGCCTCCAGGAAGTGCAAGCCCAGATCGAAGCCCAGATCTCGGTCGCCAAGGCCGAGGCCGATCGGCGCCTCGCCGACGCCCTCTCTCGTCGGGAGGCGGTCGTCGCGGAAGAGAACGCCGCCGTCGCCGCCCTCATGGCCAAGGCCGAAGCCGAGATCGAGGTCCAGAAGGCCAGGATCGAGCAGGCCCGCCGCCAGCTCGAGGCGGACGTGATCGCCCCCGCCCAAGCCGAGTGCGAGGCCCTCGAACAGCGGGCCCGGGCGGACGTCGCGCCCATCATCGAGGACGGACGGGCCCGCGCCGCCGCCCTCGACCAGCTCGCCGCCTCCTGGGCCCTCGCCGGTGACCGGGCCCGCGAGATCTTCCTGCTCCAAAAGCTCGAGCCGATCGTGAGGCAGCTCACCGCGACGATCGCCGAGACCCACGTCGATAAGCTGACCGTCATCGGCGGCGGGGGCGGCGGGAACGGGATCGACGCCGGGAGGCTGATCTCCCTCAACACGCAGTTCAAAGAGGTCTTCGGGATCGACGTCGCCGAGAAGCTCGCCCGGCTGGGCGAGCCGAAGCCGGAACCAACCCCGTCCCTCCCCCCGAAGCTCAGAGAGGACGACGAGGGGTAGGTCTGAAGACCCCACTTTGAACGGGCGGGCACCCGGCTTAGCGAACACCCGGGGCCGGACGGTTGGTCGGCCCAGACCCGGCTACCGGTCGCCGCCGGGCTCTGGTGGTGGACCCACCGAGCCCGACGCTAGGCGAGCCGGACGGGCAAGACCCGCAGGCGACGGTTCGGGTCTTGCCCAACGCACTCCGAGGCGAGCCGCTTCGACTCGACCACCTGTATCTGGAGTTTGCGGGTCTGGGCGTTTTGCGGGGCCAACTCGACCGGTCGGCCGGTGTGGAGCACGGTGGCGACCGCCTCGTTGACCTCGTCAAGGGCGGCGGTCTCGCGCTCCTTCTCCGGCGCGGGGATCCCGCTCGCCCCGCTGACGATCTCGTCCAGGGCGCTCGCGATCTGGCTGAACGTGTTCGACTTCACGACCACCGTCGGCACCGGGCGGCTCAGTTCGCGCAGCTTGCCTGGCCGGGCGGCGGCGGTGGAGCGGATCGCGATCACAGCGTCCGCCTGGGTGATGTCGTTCGTGATGTAGGCCGGGGCCCGGCGCTCCCGGATGGCCCGCTCAAGGCGGGTGCGGGCGATCCCATAGGGGAAGATCCGCACGACCCCTTTGGCCCTTGCCTCGTGGGTCGGCGTCGATTCGATGGCCTCGTGTTCACGGGGTTCGCGCCGACGCTCCCTTCGGCCGCGGCCCGGCTCGGGCGCCGGGGCGTCGAGCGGGCGCTGGGCGAGCGACGGGAAACGGTCGTTGAACCCGGGCGAGTCGATCTCCGGGGTCACCTCTTCCTGGACGACCTCGACGTCCCCGCCGCCCGTCCGAACCCGAACCTCGGGCCGGGGCAGGACGCCGCGGAGCATGAGGTCGACCGTCTTTTGCACGTCGTGGTGGACGGCGAGCCGGTCGTAGTCGATGAGCTCGACGACCACATCGAAGGTCGGCGGGGCCTTGCGCTCGAGGATCGTCTTCTGTGTCCCACGCCGCCGGGCCTCGTCGTCGCTGAGCGTCACGGCCTGGATCCCTCCGATGAGGTCGCAGAGGGCCGGGTTGAGCATCAGGTTCTCGAGAGTCTGGCCATGGGCGGTGGCGATGAGCTGGACCCCGCGCTCGGCGATGGTCCGGGCGGCCTGCGCCTCGGCCTCGTTCCCGATCTCGTCGATCACGATGACCTCGGGCATGTGGTTTTCCACCGCCTCGATCATCACGCCGTGTTGGTCGGCTGGAGTGCGCACTTGCATCCTCCGGGCCGAGCCGACGGCCGGGTGCGGGACGTCGCCGTCGCCCCCGATCTCGTTCGAGGAGTCCACGATCACGACCCGCCTCTCGACCTCGTCCGCCAGCACCCGCGCGACCTCGCGCAGCTTCGTGGTCTTGCCGACCCCCGGCCGCCCGAGGAGGAGGATGGACTTCCCGCTCCGAACGAGGTCGTCGACGATGTCGATCGTGCCTTCGAGCGCCCGGCCGACGCGACAAGTAAGACCCACGACCTTCCCCTGCCGGTTCCTGATGCAGGAGATCCGGTGGAGGGTCCGCTCTATCCCCGCTCGGTTGTCGTCGCCGAAGTCGCCGATCTTCTTTACGACATGTTCGATGTCGTGCTCGGTGACGGTGATGCCGGGCCACCTCGAATAGCCGTTCCGGTAGCGCACCTCGGCGGGGCGCCCGTAGTCGAGCACGACCTCGATAAGTTCGTTGAGGTCGGGGCTCGTGATCAGCTTTTCTTTGACGACGGGGGGCAAGACGTCGAGCAACTGCGGGAGGCCGTCATGGATCAGGCTCATCGCTTCGTATCGATAATGACGCACCCCCGGGCCGGTCTGTACCGGGTGGCCCTACCGGATTAAGGAACGTTAACGCGGGAATCCCAGTTCCGAGCTCAGTCCATCCGGGGCGCCTCGTCCATCGCGAAGCTGAGCGTCCGCTCCCGGCCCGCCTGCCAGACCCGAACCCGAACCTGGTCTCCCGGGCGCGCCGGGGAGACGATCGCGAAGAATTCGGCCGGGCCGGCCACCGTCCTCCCGTTGATCTCGAGGATCACGTCCCAGTCCCGCATCCCGGCCCTGGCCGCCGCCGTGTTCGGGAGGATCGTCTGGACGAGCACCCCCCTTTCTGGCGGGTCGCTGGGAGCCTGGACGAGCTCACGGAGCTGCCGTCGGGCCTCCGGGATCGAGAGCACGCTTTGGTCTCGCCAAATCTTTACGCCTAAAGTTCCATATTTCGCGTACCCGTTCTTCAGGATGTCGT
Organism: Fimbriimonadaceae bacterium; assembly: GCA_022843485.1. GTDB lineage: Bacteria > Armatimonadota > Fimbriimonadia > Fimbriimonadales > Fimbriimonadaceae > JALHNM01. The sequence goes on from JALHNM010000001.1 coordinate 217,478, forward strand.
CCACAACTTGGCGCACCCGGTTCACCGGGATCGCGAAGCCGATGCCGATCGAGCCCCCACCGATGCTGGCGATCGCCGTGTTGATCCCGACGAGCTGGCCCGCCGAGTTGCACAGGGCCCCACCAGAGTTGCCCTGGTTGATCGCGGCGTCGGTCTGGATGCCGTCGATGAACAGCGAGTTCCCCTCGCTCGGCAGCGGCCGCCCGACCGAGCTCACGACACCCACGCTGAGCGTGTTCTCGTAGCCGAGGGGGTTGCCGACCGCCAACACCCACTCCCCGACCTCGAGCTTACTGCTATCGCCAAGTTCAGCAGGCTTCAGGCCTAATTTTTCGACTTTGAGGACGGCCAGGTCCGAGCGGGGGTCGGAGCCGACGATCCGGGCCTTGGCGCTTTGGCCGTTCGAGAACGTGACGGTCACCCCGTCGACGAGCCGCCTTCGGAACCCCATTGAGGCTCGGATGACATGGTTGTTGGTGACGATGTAACCGTCCGGGCTGATGACCACGCCCGACCCCGAGCCGGCGTCCCTCGTCACCCGCTCCCCGAACCAGGTCTCTCCCTGCACCTGGGTGTCGATACTCACGACACTCGGGAGGATCTTCTTCGCCGTTGCCCGGAAGTCGGCCTCCGAGGCGGTCTCGAGCGAGGCCTGGCGTACCGTCGCCGGGGGCCTTGTCATCACCGTCGACAGGCTCCTCGCCTCCAGCCAGCGGGTGAGCTGGATCGCCCCGAACGATCCTGCGAACACGGCGACGCCCACGCCGAGGCTCAAGCCGATCAGTGTCCCTTTCCTCATCGTCCCACCCGGGATATACCGGGCGGCCGGGCGGTGCGTTCCGGGCCTCAGGGACGGGGGCTCGCCGGGGCCCACGCCCGCTTCAACGAAGTCCCCACACAAAGGATCGAGACAACGAGCCAGCCGCTCGCCCAGGCGATGGCCGGGACCCCGCTCAAGCCCTCGAGGATCCTCGCGTCGCTCTGGACCTCCGTCGTGGCCGTGAGTGTGAACAGGGCGAGGAACGCCTGGAGGCTCGTGAGGCACTGTTGAAGTCCGAGGAACTGGGCGGCGAAGGTGAGTTGGACGCCTCGGAGCCACCACGCCGCTGCGGCCAAGGCGGCGAGCCAGAAGAGGCCGCTCATGATTCCGATCAAGTCTCCCCTTACAAAGAACACCATACTGAAGAGCAAGAACCCGAACGTGAGCCACAGCATGCGTCGGGCCGTCTCGGGGGTGCGAGCACCCGCGATGAGGAGCCCGCCTATGATCGCCGCCCCCGTGTACCCGGCCGAGGCGACCAAGAGGATCGAGCCGCCCCGCACGGGCGCAAGGCCCGACCCGTCCGCAAACACGAGGATCCTCTGAGCCTCGCCCCCAGTGAGCACCGCCGTGAGGGCGTGGCAAAGCTCGTGGATGTGGGTGTTGAGGTAGACGAGCGGCAAGACGACGGGCCGGAGATGGGGCACGGACCAGAGGAGGATCGATGCCCCAGTCGCCGCAAGTAGTGCCTGTTGATCGCGTCGGAGCTTCACCTTCTAAGCTCTACTGGCCTTGCGGGCCTTGAGATGCGGGTGAGGTTCAAGCTGGGGCCACAGCCGCGAGCGCCTCTCTGGCCGCGGAGAGCGAGTCCTCGAGCTTGGCCGCGTCGCGGCCGCCTGCAGTCGCGAACTCGGCCTTCCCTCCGCCGCCCCCGCCAGCTGCAGCGGCTGCGGCCTTGACGATGTTGCCCGCATGGGCCCCTTTTGCCAAGGCGTCTTTACCGACCTTGCACACAAAGAAAAGCTTGCCCTCGGAAGCGTTGGTGACAAGCGAGACTCGGTTCGGGCGGTTGTCCGCGAGGCGGTCGGCGACGAGTTGGGCGTCCTTGGGGTCGGCATCGTTTAAGTTTTCGACGGCAAACTCTACGGCACCGATCGTTTCGACGACGGCCTGGGCGGCACCTCCCTGTTGGGCGAGTCGCTCGCGCTTCTTGCGCTCGTCCTTCAGTTGGTCGATGAGTCGCTCGATGCCTTGGATGACCTCTTTAGGCTGAGACTTGAGCATAACGGACGCTTCATGGAGCGTCGCTTGCTGGTCGAGCACCCACTGGTATGCCCCGAGCCCGGTGACCGCCTCGATGCGCCGCACCCCGCTCGCCGCACTGGCCTCGTGGACAACCTTGATCAGGCCGATCTCGCCCGTGTTGCGCACGTGAACCCCGCCACAGAGTTCCCGGCTAAAGGACGGCTCCGAGGGTGACATCTCACCGATTTGAACAACCCTGACGCGATCTGAGTACTTCTCACCGAACAGGGCCATCGCCCCCATCGCCCGGGCATCGTCGATGGGGACGTCCGTGTACACCACGACCTTTTCCGCTCCGAGCGCGTGCTCGTTCACAATCCGTTCGACGTCTCGCACCTCGTCCGGGGTCATAGCTTTGCCGTGGGTGAAGTCGAACCGCAAGTGCCCCGGAGCAACGAGAGACCCGGCCTGGGTGACGTGCTTGCCCAGAACCTTGCGGAGGGCAGCATGGATAAGGTGCGTGGCCGTGTGGTTGCGAACGATGTCCGCGCGCCGGCGTTCGTCGACCTGAGCATCGACGGCTTGGCGGAACAGGCCGTCCGTTAGGGCCTTCTGCGCCTCTTCGATCGACCTCCCCTCGAAGTCGATCGCGATGAGCTCCGGCTCTACGATATGCACGAATACGCCGTCTTGCTTGACGACGTCCTTGACCCGGAGCGTAAAGGTCGGGCCGGAGAGCATGCCGGTGTCCGACATCTGCCCGCCCGATTCAGCGTAAAACGGGGTCTGGTCTAAGGCAAGGGCGAACTCACGCGTTGCGAGCCCGTCATCGCCGGGCCGTGGTACGGCCCCGACGATCAGCGCTCGACTCTTCGTTTCCCCATAACCGGTAAAGGTCGTCGGCGTAGGCCCATCGTCTTCGGCGACGTCGAAGACGAACCCCACGACGACACCTCCGTAGACGCTCTCTCGCTGGTCGGCCCCTCGGCTGCGCTCTTGAGCCTCGATCAGAGCAGACCTGAAGCCTTGCTCATCGACGGACAGACCCTCTTCCTCGCAGATCTCCTTGGTGACTTCGAGGGGAAACCCGTAGGTGTCGTAAAGCATGAAAGCGGACGTGCCAGGGAGAACCTTTGGCGTAGAAGCCTCTCCACCCGCCCAGGATGCCATCAAGTCAACGATTTCTCGGGTCAGGACTTGGCTGCCTTGCTCGAGTGTTCGCCGGAACTGCGCTTCTTCGTTCCGGAGAGTCTCGACGATCACGTCGCGGCGAAAGTGCAATTCTTGGTAGTGGTCGCCCAGCGCCTCGGCTAAGCCGTCTAGGACTCGAAACGCGAAAAGATCGTTGAATCCAAGGACTCTTTGCCCCTTAAGGATCGCACGGCGGATAAGCCGCCTGAGGACGTAGCCACGGCCAGTGTTGGAGGGCAAGATCCCATCTCCGATGCAGAAACAAGCGGCCCGTATGTGGTCGGCCACGATGCGCAAGGCCCGATCTGTCTGTTCGTCCTCGCCGTACCGGAACCTATGCCCCCCGACAGCCTCGATCGTCCTGAAGACGGGTTGGAACGCATCGGTGTCGTAGACCGAAGAATAGCCGCCGAGCACCGCGCACGTACGTTCGATACCCATGCCGGTATCGATCGAACGGAACGGCAACTCTGGCATCCCTGTCTTCGTGTACCCGCCCTCCGCCTTGGCCTCACCCTTCCACTCGTATTGGATAAAGACATCGTTCCAGATCTCCAGCCAACGGCCCTCGGCCTCGTCGCGAAGGTAGTCGTCAACCGAGTACGAAGCGCTGGTGCTAAGCGGCGGACGGTCGTCTTCGACCCAATAGAACATTTCGCTGTTCGGCCCACATGGGCCGGGAGGGCCGTTCGAGAACGCACCGGCCGGCCAGTAGTTCGTCTCTTCGCCGAGACGAAAGACGCGGCAAGCCGGATCGATCCCGACTGAAGCCAGGTGTTGCGACCACCGATCGAACGCCTCGTCGTCCTCTCGAAAGACTGTAAAGGCCAGGCGCTTGGGGTCGAGGCCCAGCCACTGTCGCGATGTGAGGAACTCCCACGAGTAGTCGATCGTTTCGACCTTAAAGTAGTCACCGAACGAGAAGTTCCCAAGCATCTCGAAGAACGTCAAGTGGCTACTGTCGCCGACGCTCTCAATATCACCGGTCCTTAGGCACTTCTGGGCGGTCGCAAGCCGTCGGCTTGGTGGCTCGGCCACACCACGGAAGAAAGGCTTGAACTGGACCATCCCCGCACCGTTGAACAATAGCGACTCGTCCAACCTTCCTGTCACATCGATCGGCACGAGCGACCCTGAGGGGTGGGGCAAGTGCCCCTTCGACTCGAAGAAGGCGAGGTACTTCTGGCGCAGTTCCCGGACGGTCATGCCCCCTGATTATGCCGCCCGGCACGACCAGCCTGCGCGAGTTGGGAGGGCCCTTCCCTCCCCAGGCCGGTACACTGGGCGGCCCCGATGCTAGAGAAGCTGGACGAGATCGAGCGGAGGTTCGAGGAGATCGAACTCCAGCTGCAAGACCCACAGATCGCGACGCGCCCCACCGAGCTGCACCGCCTCGGCAAGGCCCGCGCCGAGATAGAGGATTTGGTCACTGGCATCCGTGAGTACAAGAAGGCTCGAAAGGACCTCGTCGAAACAGAAGGCCTCCTTGAGGATCCCGAGATGCGGGACCTCGCTCAGGCCGAGATCGAGCCGCTCCGCGCCCGGATCGTCGGGCTCGAGTCTCAGCTCAAGACGATGCTCCTGCCGAAGGACCCGAACGACTCCAAGTCGGTGATCATCGAGATCCGGCCCGCGGCCGGGGGCGACGAGGCTGGGCTGTTCGCGAACGAGCTCTACCGGATGTATGCCCGTTATGCTGAGCGTCGCCGGTGGAAATATGAAGTGATCGATCACGAGGAGTCGGGCATAGGTGGCGTGTCCCGAGTCGTGTTCTCCATCGACGCCACCGGCGCCTACAGCCAGCTTAAGCACGAGAGTGGCGTCCACCGGGTGCAGCGAGTGCCGAAGACTGAGAGCCAGGGCCGGATCCACACATCGACGGTGACCGTGGCCGTGCTCCCTGAGGCCGAAGAGGCTGAGATCGAGGTTAACGAGAAGGACTTGGAGATTTCGACGTTCCGAGCCTCGAGCGCGGGCGGCCAGCACGTCCAGAAGAACGAGACGGCCATCCGCATCATCCATAAGCCGAGCGGGATCGTGGTGACCTGCCAGGACGAGCGGAGCCAGCAACAGAACCGGCTACGGGCCATGTCCGTCCTTCGTGCAAAGCTGTACGAAGCCGAGCAGGAAAGGGTGGCGAAGGAGCGAGGCGACCTCCGGCGGGGCCAGATCGGGAGCGGCGATCGAAGTGAGAAGGTTCGTACCTATAACTTTCCACAAGACCGAGTCACCGACCACCGGATCGGGATGACGAAGAACAGTGTCGCCCTCTTCATGGACGGCGACATCCAGGATATGGTCGACGCTCTCGTCCAAGCCGAGCAGGCCGCAAAGCTCGCCAACGAGCTGGCCGCCGCGAGTTCGGGCTAGGCGACGATCACGGGCACGCCGCCCTGCGCCCCAGATCGCCAGGCCGCTTCGGTGAGCTCGATCGTACGAAGCCCGCATTCGAACGGCGCCATGACGGGGTCGCCTCGGCGGATCGCGTCGATGAAGTTGCGGTCCGGCGACACCGACCCGGGCCAGGCCTGCGATTGGAACCGTCGGCCCTGGTCGTCGATCACGGTGACCTCCTCACCTTCGACGAGGATCGCTCCCTTCTCGAGCCAAACCTGGTGGCGCTCATGCCAGAGAGTCGCATCTCCGACGATCGTGATCGACCCGTAGGCACCGCCTTCGAACGCGACCGTTACGAGAGACGTGATGTCCACCGGCGTCCCGCGGTGGTCGACCATCGCCGTGACCCGCTCAGCCCGCAGGCCCGTCATCCAAAGCAGGACGTCGATCATGTGCGAGCCGCTGTCGTTCAGCTGGCCCCCGCCTGAAAGGGCCGGATCCTGTCGCCACGACCCGACGGTCAGCTGCTTCCAGTTCTGAGTGAGGTGAGAGTTGAAGGCCAAAACCTTCCCATAACGACCGGACAGCACTTGCTCTCGGACCCAGGCGAAGGGCGCGAGGCCGTGGCGCTGATACGACACCGCCCCCACCTTGCCCGATCGGTCACGGGCTGCGATCAGCTCCTTCGTGTCCTCGACTGTGGTCGCAAGCGGTTTGTCCACAAGCACGTGCAGGCCAGCCGAAAAACCGTCAAGCGCCTGCCGTTTGTGCTGAGTGTGTGGGCTTGCGATTAACAGAGCATCCAGACCCCCGGCCGCCAGGGCTTCCTCATGGCTCGCAAACCTCGTCGCCGAGGCCAAGGAAGGGAACTGGGCCACAGCAAGGTCGATCTGGCCCGAATCCGGATCCACTAATGCCCGGACGTCGACGTCTGGCATCGAGGAAAGAAGGCTGAGGTGGTGGCGGGCCCACCCGCCACAGCCAAGGCACGCGATTCGAACGGCCGGACCCATGGTCCCACCGATTCTGACAGTCTTCTCGAGCCCGGTACTCGACCCGGGTCCCTGGCGGGGGCTCGAGTCTTGGGCCAACCGACGATTCCCCTATGGGACTCGCGACCCGGCCCCTGCTCTGCCTCTGCCTCCTGGGGGCCCTGACGCTGCCCGCTGCCAGCGAGTGGCGCACGAAGATCCAGCGATCAGCCCTCGAGCACGTCAAGTCGGCTCAGCGCGACCTCGCGGAGGGGCTCGTCCCTCGGGCGCTGGCCCACGCCCGAACGATCCTCCTCCCCCGGGACATTCGAATCGCAATCGATGCTGGACCGGCCGACCCGATCGCGGCAGAGGCCCTTCGTCGGGCCGCTATCTCGGCTGCGGACCAGTGGGAGCGGGCGTTAGGCCGGGAGGTCAGGTTCTTCTGGACCGATCCATCGAGCGCCGAGGTCAGGGTCACCTTCGCGCCTTCCGTCCGGCTGGGCGGCGCCGAGGTGGCGGGAAAGGCCGTCTGGCGCAGGGGCATCCTCGATTGGGGGCACGGGCAGGCCGACTACACGCTCTCGGCCACGATTCACGTCCGAACGGAGCTCGATGGGCGAGCGTTCCCTGAACCGGCGATCCGGCAGACCCTCCTCCACGAACTCGGGCACGTGCTCGGGCTCGACGATTCGCCCGTCCTCGGTCACGTAATGGGGCCTGTCGATCCGAGCCGTCCCGTGAGCGAACCGGCCCTCAGCGAACTCGAGAGCCTCCTCGCCCTCCGGGACGCCGCCCGCCAGGTCGAGGCCGCCTCCTTCCTGTCGCTGCACGACCGGCCGGGCGCGGTCAGATAGAATCGGAGCCTGTGCGGTTCGACCGATTGATCGCGGGGGCGGCGGCCCTGGGGGCGGGGGCGTTGCTCTACGGGGCGCTCGTCGAGGCCTACCGGCTCCGAACCGAGCGGCGCACTCTCCGGTTGCCGAGGTGGCCCGCCCGGTTGGACGGGTACCGGGTCGCCGTGATCGCCGACGCCCACATCCGGGACCGGGCTTCGATCGAGATGACCCAGGAGGCAGTCGCCCTGGCCCTCGCCGAGGATCCCGATCTGGTGCTCATCCCGGGGGATACGATCGCCTACTGGAAGCGGGGCCTGCTGGACATGGTCGAGGAGGCCTACGCCGGGCTCGCCTCGATGAGCGGCCGGATACTTGCCGTGCCCGGGAACCACGACTACTTTGGCGGCGACGCCGCTTGGCTCGAGCCTGTGTTCAATCGTCTAGGCATCAGACTGCTCCAAAACTCCTGCCACCGCCAGGACGGGGTGAACTGGGTCGGCGTGGACTCCGAGGTGGCCGGGCGAGCGGACCCGTATGGGGCGATCATGCAGTCCGACCCCGCCGACCCGATCGTGGTTCTCTGGCACGAGCCCGATATGGTAGACCGCCTGCCTCGTGGCCCTGAACTTATGGTGAGCGGCCACTCGCACGGCGGCCAGTTCACGACGCCTTGGGGGTGGGCGCCCGCGACCTCGCACCTGGGCTCGCGGTACCTGCGGGGCTTCTACCGACGGACGCCGGTGCCGCTCTACGTCTCGAAGGGCGTGGGGACGACCGGGCCGCCCGCCCGGCTCTTCTGCCCGGCCGAGGTCTCGATTCTCACCTTGCGCCCAGCCTAGCTTCGCGCATACTCAGAGCCGGGTGAAAGACTACGAACGCCTCGTCCGCGAGCACAAGGACGCCGTCTATCGCCAGATGCTTCGGGTCTGCGGCAACCATGACGACGCCGAAGATGTGCTCGTGGAGGCGCTCACCGCCGCCTTCCGAAGGTCGGAGCAGCTCCGCGACGAGGGGGCGTTTCGAAGTTGGGTGACGACGATCGGCCGCCGCGTGTGCGCGCACATGAGGCGCAAGGATCGGCTCGTCGAGATCGTCCCCGCCGAAGACCTCGAGCGGCTCTCGGGAGCGGACGAGGACCCCACGGCGGCGATCGAAAGGGAGCGCCTCCACGAGTGCGTGAGCAGCGCGATGGAACGACTCGGCCCCCTCGACCGAGAGGTCTACCGGTTGCGTGAACTCGAAGGCCTATCCGCGGAGGAGACGGCGGCCCGGACGGGGCTCAGCATCCCCGGCGTCAAGTCGCGGCTCTTCCGGGCTAGGGTCCAGGTTCGAAACGCACTGGACGGCCTGCTCGACGGTGGGACCGCGTGAGCCGCGGGCCAAGGCCGCAGGCTCCCACTCAATGATGCCGCCCCTTGAAGTCGCCGGCTGGCTCGCGACGCTGTTCGTCGGGCTCACGATGGGCCTCCTCGGTGGGGGTGGCTCGATCCTCACTGTGCCCGTTCTGGTCTACTTCTTCGGGCTCCAAGCGACCACCGCCACCGGCGATTCGCTCTTCATCGTGGGGGCCACGGCCCTTGTCGGGGCGTGGTTCGCGGCTCGTAGGGGGGAGGTCGACCTGCGTCGCGCCCTTGCCTTCGCCCTGCCGTCGATGGCTGCCGTTTTCGCCGTGCGCCGCTGGGCGGTCCCCTCGATTCCGGCAGAAGTCGTCGGCATCAGTAAGGATCGGTTCCTCATCCTTCTCTTTGCCGGCCTCATGGTCACGGCGGCCGTCCACATGTTGCGGTCACGGGAGCCCACCCCAGGGGAAAATCGCACCACTCCGGCGCTGCTCCCCTTTCTCGGCCTAGGGGTCGGCGGGCTGGCTGGGCTTGTGGGGGCCGGGGGCGGGTTCATGATCGTGCCCGCCCTTGCGCTCTTCGCTGGTCTGCGCATGAAGGAGGCCGTCGCGACCTCGCTCGCCGTGATCGCCGCCCAGTCCTTGGTCGGCTTCCTCGGCGAACTCGGGCGCCCGGCAGCCCTCGATTGGACATTGCTCCTGGGCGTGACGGGCGTGAGCCTGGTTGGACTGGCCGTCGGGCGCTCACTGGCGGGCCGGGTCGAAAGCCACCGGCTGCGCCCCACCTTCGCCTGGTTCGTCCTGGCTATGGCCTTGGTCCTGGTCGCCAAGGAGACTTTGCACCCTTCTTAGCCTGGCCGGCCCCTGACCGATCAGAGATGGTCACAATCACTCCTCAAGACTTGGATCGACGCCTGAAGGCCGGCGAGCGACTCCAGCTCCTCGACGTTCGATCCCCGGGCGAGTTCGCCGCCGGCCACGTACCCGGCGCCGTCAACGTCCCCCTCGAAGAGCTCGAAGCGCGCACGAGCGACCTCCGACCCGGCGAGCCCCTCGTGCTCGTCTGCCAGAGTGGCCGCCGAGCCTGCATGGGGCACGAGCGGCTCGAGTCAGGCCGGTCAGACCTGCTCGTCCTGGAAGGAGGGACGTCCGGCTGGGTCGATCGAGGGCTCCCTGTCGTCCGAACCACCAGAAGCGCTTGGTCCCTCGAGCGACAGGTGCGGCTCGCCGCCGGACTGCTCGTCCTTACCGGCACCGTCTTGGCGGTGACGGTCACGCCCGCATGGGTCTATCTAGCCATGTTCGTAGGCGCAGGGCTTACGTTTGCTGGTCTGACGAACGTCTGCGGGATGGCTATGGTATTCGCCGCTCTCCCATGGAACAAGCCCCGCTCGGCGACCGGGGGCTCCGGGGTGGCGGCGTGATTCTGCAACGCTTCTACCATGAGGGGCTCGCCCACGCGAGCTACCTCGTCGGGTGCCCTGGTGCGGGCGAAGCGGTCGTGATCGACCCGAACCGCGACATCGAGCCCTACATCGCCGCCGCAGCCAAGGAGGGTATGCGGATCGTTGCGGCCGCCGACACGCACATCCACGCCGACTACATCTCGGGGGTACGGGAGCTCAGCCATGCGACGGGCGCCACAATGATCCTCTCGGACGAAGGGGGCACCGACTGGAAGTACGCCTTCGCCGATGACCCGCTCGCCCGACTCGTAAGGGACGGCGACACATTCCGAGTGGGCCGGGTGCGCTTTGATGTGGTCAAGACCGAGGGCCACACACCAGAACATATCGCGTTCGTCGTCACAGACGAGGCGGCTTCCTGCGAACCCCTCGGCGCCTTCACCGGCGACTTCCTGTTCGTAGGCGACGTGGGCCGCCCGGACCTCCTGGAGCAGGCGGCCGGAGTCGTCGGCACTCAGGAGCCAGGGGCCCGGGCACTGTTCCGATCGCTTAACCTTTGGAGGTCCTATCCTGACCATCTCCTGATCTGGCCCGCCCACGGTGCCGGCTCGGCGTGTGGCAAGAGCCTCGGCGGCGTACCCGTGAGTTCGCTCGGCTACGAGCGTGCCACGAACTGGGGGCTTCGCACCGACGATGAAGAAATGTTCGTGGCGGAAGTCTTGTCCGGACAACCCGAGCCCCCGGTCTACTTCAAGGAGATGAAGCGGCTGAACAAGCTCGGAGCACCCATCCTCGGGTCGATGCCGCACCCGTCCCGCCTCCAGGACCCGGAGCGCCTCCGCGAATCGATCGGGGGCGGGGCACTCGTAATCGACGTCAGGCCCGCCTCCGAATTCATACTAGGTTTGCTAGCTGGAAGCATAAACATACCTACCGGTCGGACGTTCGTCAACTGGGCTGGGTGGTTCACCCCTTACGACAAAGACGTGATGATCGTGGCGCCGGACGAAGAGGCCGCCGCGTTCGCGGCCCGCGAAATGGCGATGATCGGCCTTGACAACGTGATCGGATGGGTGGGCCCGGAGGACTTGGCCCTGGTCGGCCCGCTGGAATCGATCGAAGCCGGCTCGCCGACCGAGGCGGGGCCCTCCGCCTTAGTGCTCGACGTTCGCGGCCGGTCGGAGCGGGAGGGCCGTAACCTTCCGTGGGCAATGCATATGCCCCTTGGTTTCCTACCTCGCCATATCGACGAGATCCCTCGCGACCGGACTGTGCTCATCCACTGCGAGAGCGGCGGCCGAGCGGTCATCGCTGCCTCATTGCTCAGGCGGGCGGGGGTGAAGGACGTAAGGCCGATCAGGGCATCCTTTGCCGAGATCCAAGCGATCCAGTTGGCAGGCACCGGGACGCCCGGTCGCTGAGGGCCCGGCGGGGCGTCGGTACACTCCGTACCAACGCCCCGGTAGCTCAGTGGATAGAGCAGCGGCCTTCTAAGCCGTTGGTCGGAGGTTCGAGTCCTCTCCGGGGCGCCAAAAACCGAAAGGCCCCCGCCCGGCGGGCAGAGGCCTTCGGGTCAGCGGCGAACCGCCTTACTTGCGGCGCCGAGCGGCAAGGGCGGCGAGGCCCGCTCCGAGCGCCAGCATCGTGGCCGGCTCCGGCACCGACTTCAGCGCGACGCCGTTGAGGCCCGCGGCGTAGATCTCGGCTGCCTCTTGCGCTGTGACGACCCGGTTCCAGATACCGAGGTCGTCGATGAGCATCCCGTCGCGCCAGCCGACGTTGCCGCCGTCCGTGTAGGCCCCCGTACCGTCCTGGCCGATGTTGGTCTCGAGGCCCGCGTCCATCGTCGCGATCCCGCCCTGGGCGGCGGTGGAGTTGACCTGAGTGCCGTTGATGAACGTCACGATCTGACCGTCGCGGTCGAACGTCACGACGACATGGGCGAAGTTGCCCGTGCTCATCGTGCCGGCCGGCCCGTCGTAGTCGCGCCGGGTGCGGCCCGCTTCGCGATAGTTCCACTGGAAGCGACCATCGCCGTCCGTCGCGAGCACATAACCGGTGTTGCTACCGCTGCTCCAGTTCTTGTTGCTGATGAATGCGGGGTCGCCGTCCCAGCTGCCGGCGCCGAACTTCGTCCAGAAGCTGAACGAGAAGTCGGTCGTGGCGCCGAAGTTGAAGTCAGCGGCCTTCCCGAGGCTGATGTAGTTGTTGTAGGTGAGGCCCTTGTCGTAGCTCACCTTGGCGGCCATGCCGATCTGGCCCATGTCATAGGCCTCGGTGCCGCGCCACGTGCCGTTGTTCCCGCGACCCGAGCCGTCGAGGACGTTCTGGTCGAAGTCGTAGCAGCCGACGAGACCCTGAAGGCCCGACCACTGGGCCGAGACGCCGGTGAAGAGGCCGGTCGCCAGAGCGGCGACGGCCAGGATGCGAGTGCTGTTCTTCATGTACCTTTCCCTCTGAATCCATGAGCGGAACCCAACTGGTTCCGACCGGGCGCACGAGACTGCGCCTCCCCGAATCGTGAAACGGGCAGGTTAACCTGCGGTTAAGTCTTGGGGAAATGTACAAGAACCCCTATTCTTACTGGGCGAGGCGCTCCCGGGGTAAACCCCCGTCGTGGCCCCTGCGTTCGAATCCCCGACCGGCTTGGCCGCCCTCTTCCTTGCGGGGGCCGTCGCCTCGGCCGTGAACGCGATCGCGGGCGGGGGGTCGCTCGTGTCGTTCCCGGCGCTGATCGGTCTCGGCATGCCCGAGCTCCCCGCCAACGCGACGAACTCGGTCGCCCTCTGGCCGGGGTCGATGGCGAGCGCGATCGGCTTCCTCGGCCTGTTCGACCGCGTGAAGGGCCACCTGAAGACCCTCATCGCCCCCACCATCGCCGGTTCCGTCCTCGGGGCATGGCTCTTGGTCACGACCCCGGGAGCCGTGTTTCGACTCCTGGTGCCCTGGCTTGTCTTGGGGGCCGTACTCCTCTTGCTGGCTCAGCCCTGGATAAGGGCTAAGGCTACGGCGGGATCGCGTCGCGGGACGGTCTGGGGCGGAGCAGTCCTTCAGTTCTTCGTAAGCGTCTACGGTGGTTACTTCGGCGCAGGCATGGGGATCATGATGCTAGCAGTGATCGGACTGATTGGCGACCATGACTTGCACGAGATGAACGCCCTTAAGAACTGGCTTGCTGTGATCATAAACGTGGCCGCCTCGTCGATGTTCATCGTCCAGGGCCTGGTGGTCTGGGGGCCGTGCCTCGCGCTACTTGCCGGCGCCGTTCTTGGGGGGTACGCCTCCGCTCGGCTGAGTCAGAAGGTCGCCTCCGACACCTTGCGCAGATGGGTTGTAGGATATGGGTTTCTGATGGCGGGTTGGTTCTTCTGGCGAGCCTACGCTTAACGGTCACACCTTCGCGGTCGTGAACGTCATACCCATGAGCGAACGGATTTGGATGACCGTGAACCCGATGAGGATCGCTCCCATGACCCATGCCGCGGCGGTCGCATACCCAAACTTGAGGAACATAAATGCGTTCTGCCAGACTTCGAGGCCGATCGTGTGCGTCGCGTAGAGCGGGCCGCCACCGGTCAGGACGAACACGTTCTCCATCGCCTTGAAGCCTCCGATGAACACTCCGAGAAGGTTGATGAGCATGAGTGGCCTGAGGCCAGGGAGCGTTATCTTGGTGACCTTTCGCCACCAGCCGGCCCCGTCGAGGTCAGCCGCCTCGTAGCGCTCTTCCGGGATGTTCTTTAGGGCCGCAAGATAGAGGATAGAACCAGGGCCCGCCCCCGCCCAAACCCCAGGTAACACGACGGCGAGAAGCGCCAACCTTGGGTCTCCGAGCCAATCGTTGGCCGCCGTCAGTTGCGGCCCCTGGAACACTTTAAAGATCGGGTTGATCACGCCGACCAGGGGTGCGACCAGTGTATTGAGGACACCTTCTTCAGACTTATCGTAGAACTGTCTCCACATGAACGCGATCACGATCGGCGATGTCATCGCCGGAAGGTAGAACAAGGTGCGGAAGAGGAGCTTCCAGCGCGGGATTTCGTTGAGGGCGAGCGCTAGAGCGATAGGGATCAAGAAACCGATAAGGATCGAGAGCCCGACGTACAAGAACGAGTTGGCGAGGGCTTTATAGAACACCGGTTGGGTGAACACGGCGATGAAGTTATCGAACTCCACCCACTGCGGGGGCTGCATGATTCGGTAGTCCTGAAACGCGATCTGCAATCCTTTGCCCAAGGGGTAGTAAGCCCACACGAGGATGCTCGCCACGGCTGGCACGAGGCACGCAAGTCCGAACCAGGGCAGAAGACCTCGCCTCCGGTTCACACCGGATGCCTCGCGCCGTTTACGCCACACCTTGCGAGTCGCGGAGGCACAGACCCCGAGGACCACCGCGACCAGCCCAGAGAAAACCCATACGGCGACAGCCCGTTTCTGGCGTTTCTCTTCGGCGGGGATAAAGCCGAGGAGCTTCTGGTTCATCTCGGCCTCTACGTCTCTTAGTATCTCGATCGAAGGCGTGTCTTCGAGCCGCGCTCGGTCGAGGGCGCTGTCCAGGACGACGTAGACCTGCTGAGAGTTCCGCCCGTAAGGCTCGGGACGGCCGCGCTCGAACAGCCTCTCGCTCGCTCGAACGTAGTTCGGATCGACCGACGCGGCAAGATCGGCGTAGCCGTATCGCTTAAGGAGGACAGGGTTCACGAGGCCCGCCAAGCCTAGGTCGACGAGCCGTTCGGTCTGGACGCGGGCCGCTTCTTGGCTCACGAAGAACGTGATAAACCTCCAGCACGCCTCGAGCTTCCTCGGGTCGGTGACTTGGCTATTCACTGCCCACATGCCCGCGTTTATCTCGTTCGCCGAACCACCTGGCCCGGCCGGCATTGCCGCGATACCGATGACGCTCGGGTTGAGGTCAGAGATACTCAGCATCACATCGTTCGTGTAGGAGAACCACATGCTGACGCGGCCCTCAGCGACGTCGCGGTTCCACTGGGCGCTGATCCCGGCGATGGGTCCGTACCGCTTCCCATCCGCGCCCGTCCAGGTCTCTCGTGTCAACCTTCGAAAGAAATCGAGGGCTTGAGCCGCTTCGGACGAAGCCACGACCGAACGTGCGTAGCCGCCATCGGCGGGTACCAGCACCTCGCCCCCGGCTTGCCAAACGAAGTTCGTCCACCAGTAGGCCTTACTCCCGAGCCCCGCACCGAAGACAAAGCCGTTCCGACCGGGACTGGACTCAACGAGACGCTGCCCATAGCGATAGAACTCCTCCCAGGTGCGCGGTGGTCGGTTAGGATCTAGACCCGCCTCCTGAAAGTGGTCTTTTCGATAGTAAAGGGCCTGGGCGACTTGATAGAACGGGAGAGCATAAAGGTTCCCATCAAACGTTCGCAAAACACGAAGGATCTCTGGGTGTACGCGCTCCAACGATTCTGGATGCCGGGCGACGAAGTCGTCCAATGGGCGACAAAACCCCTGTTCGATGTAGCTAAAGTACTGGCGAAAGTTGACGTAGAAGACGTCCGGTGCCGTATCGCCGGCCATCGACATGAGGAAGTTAGCCTCGGCCTGGTCGCCGCGTAGCTCCAAACCGCCTGCGTTAACGACCTGGACATCCGGGTTCGCCCGGTGGAAGGCGTCGAACACGGCCCGGCGAGTGAGGTCCCGCGGGCTCGTCGCCTCCTTCGCTGGGATGCCCTGCGCGGGGCCCGCCATCATGCGGATCACGACCGGCTCCGTCGCCCCGGCCCATGACCCGAAGAGCCCCAGCAGAAAGACCAGGAACAGCTTCGCCGCGCGGCTCACCACGCCTCGCATCATACTTCTTGCCGGGGGACTAGCAGAACCCGCGGTGAATTGTGTATACTCCTGTCCACCGAGAAGGGACACGACGATGGCACACGAACGAGGGGGATCGGCCGAACGGGACAGGGCGCTTGAACTCGCGCTCCAACAGATCGAGAAGAGCTTTGGCAAGGGCTCGGTGATGCGCCTGGGCGAGGGAAGCTCGGAGGTCATCGAAGCGATCCCGACCGGCTCCCTGGCCCTAGACGTCGCCCTCGGGGCCGGCGGGGTTCCCAGGGGCAAAATCACCGAGATCTACGGCTCCGAGTCCAGCGGCAAGACGACGATTGCACTGCACTGCGTCGCCGAGGCGCAGAAGTCGGGCGGTCTCGCCCTCTACGTCGATGCGGAGCACGCACTCGACACCGAGTACGCCAAAGCCTTGGGCGTGGACGTCGACCGGCTCTACGTCTCCCAGCCGACCACCGGCGAAGAGGCCCTCGAGATCATGGACAGCATGATCCGGAGCGGGGCGATGGACATCGTCGTGCTCGACTCGGTCGCGGCGCTCGTACCGAAGAGCGAAATCGACGGGGACATGGGCGACGCCCACGTCGGCCTGCAGGCCCGGATGATGTCCCAGGCCCTACGCAAGCTCGGCGGCTCGCTGAACAAGACCAAGACCGCCGCGATCTTCATCAACCAGATCCGCGAGAAGATCGGCGTCATGTTCGGCAACCCAGAGACCACCCCCGGCGGCCGGGCGCTGAAGTTCTGGGCGAGCGTACGGCTGGAAGTCCGCCGCGGCGAGCTTCTCAAGGACGGCGCAGACACGTTCGGGGCTCGGACGAAGGTCAAGGTCGTCAAGAACAAGACGGCCCCGCCCTTCAAGCAGGCCGAGTTCGACATGATCTTCGGCAAGGGGATCAGCCGCCCGGGCGAGATTCTCGATATCGCGGTCGAAAAGAGCATCGTCTCGAAGGCTGGAACCTACTATAACTACGGGGACACCCGGCTCGGACAGGGTCGCGACAACGCCAAGGGGTTCCTTGAGGCGAATCCCGAGGTGATGGCCGAGATCGATGCCAAGCTGCGCGAACTGATGTCGCCGCCCAAGGCCAACCCGGTCGCCTTGGCCGCCGTCGAGGGCTAGGGGGCCAAGCCGCATGGCGGCCCCCCCGCCCCCGCCGAGAGAGCCGCGGACCGTCGCGATGGGGTACGCGCTGGACTACCTGCGCCGGGCCGAGCGGACGGAGGCCGAGCTCCGCCGCCACCTGGCTCGCAAGGGTGTGGCGGACGATACGGCCGAGTCCGTGGTCGCCGACCTCAAGTTCCAGCGCTACCTCGACGACTCCCGACTCGCCGAGCGCGAGACTGAGCTCGCCCAGACGCTCCGGCTGGAGGGGCGCCTCAAGGCCCAGGCCCGCCTCGAGCGGCGGGGCGCCGAAGACGCCGCCGTCGAGTCCGCCCTGACCCAGTACACCGAGGCCGACGAACGGGGCCTCGCTGAGGGCCTCCTCCGCAAGCGCTTCTCCTCCGACGACGACCCAGCGAAGGCGGCCCGCTACCTCGTCGCGAAGGGGTTCGGCGAGGAGGCCGTTCGGGGGGCGCTCGACGCCGTCTTCCCCGGGTGGGACGGTTGACCGCCTCGGCCCCAGCGACCGGTACCCTGCGATCGATGCGGGGACGGCACGATGGCGCCCTATAGGCTGGTCTTTTTGGGCGACATCGTCGGTCGCCCCGGCCGGGACGCGGTCACAGCCGCCCTCCCGTGGATCCGGAGGGAGTTCGACCCCCTCTTCGTCGTCGCGAACGCCGAGAACTCAGCCGCCGGAGTCGGGGTGACACCCGAGATCGCCGACGCCCTCTACGACCAGGGTGTGGACGCGATCACGCTCGGCAACCATGCATTCAACAAACGGGAGGTCTACCGTTACCTCGAAGCGGGGCGACCCATCGTCCGCCCTGCGAACATGGCCCCCGGCGTCCCCGGCAAGGGCATCGCCACCGTCGAGAAGGACGGCGTCCGCCTCGCCGTCCTGAACCTCTGTGGCCGGGTCTTCATGGACGGCTACGACGATCCCTTCGCCGCGGCGGACCGGATCGTCGCCCACCTCGACACGCCCCACGTCCTCATCGACTTCCACGCCGAAGCGACGAGCGAGAAAGTCGCGTTCGGCTACCACATGGACGGGCGGGCGACGGCCGTGCTGGGCACCCACACGCACGTGACGACCGCGGACGAGACAGTACTCCCAGAGGGCACGGCGTACATCACGGACGTGGGTATGTGCGGCCCTGTGCCGAGCGTGATCGGGGTTGACAAAGATATCGTGCTTCACCGGTTCCGAACGTCCCTTCCGGCCCGGTTCGAGGTTGCCGACGAACCTGGAGTAATCTCCGGAGTCGTCATAGACGTCGATAGAGTGACGGGGCGTGCGTCCGCCATCCAGCGGATCCGGACGCCCGCCAAGAGTTGACCCATGAGAGCGCGCCATCTGACCCTCGCCTTCGCCGCGGCCTTCGCCGTCGGCGCTTCCGCCCAAGTCGTCTACACCCCCGTCCGCACGGCCGCCGATCAGGGCATCACCCTCCGAGGTTGGGGCAGCGGCACGATCCGTGAGACCGACGAGGCCGCCCTCGAGGGCAGTGCCTCGATCCGTGTCTCCTCCCGGAACATCTTCCAGGGCGGGATCATGGAGTTCGCCACTCCGATCGACCTCACCACCGCATTTGGCGACAAGAACAGTCTCCTCCAGTTCGCGATCCTGCTCCCCGGGGCGGCCACAGGGGCGACCTCCGGGGCAGGTGGCGGCGGACGGCCTGGGGGTGTCTCCGGCATTTCCGGGGCCAGCCCGGGCCAGGAGCAAGAGAACCGGCCCGGCCAGGGCGCGGCGACCGCGGCCGACGCCCCCGCCCTCGAGAACGTCCGCGTCGTCATCACGACCTCGGACGGCAAGAAGTCCGAGACGTTCCTGAACGTGGCCGGACGGACCTCAGAGTCCGGTTGGATTCGGGCCGCCGTGCCGCTCGCCGCTATTCGCGGGTTTGCGGCCAGCGACAAGAAGGTGAAGTCGATCGCCCTGTCCGGTGACGCCGTGGCCTCCTTCTTCATCGGCGAGGCCTCGATCGTCACCGACTCCACCCCGCTCTACGCCGAGCCGAACGTGCGAGAGCTAAACCTGGGCCTCGGTGAGGAGTACACCTTCAGCGCCTTCGGCTCCGGCGGTTCGTCCGAACTCGTCTTCAGCTGGGACTTCGACTCGGCCGACGGTGTCCAAGCCGATGCCGAGGGTGTGGCCGTCTCCCGCCGGTTCCGCAAGCCCGGCAAGTTCACGGTGACCCTCACCGTCCGCGACGCCTTCGGCCTGAAGCAGCCCTACTCGACGACCCTCGTCGTCGAAGTCAACCCGTGACGCTCGACCCAGGGGCCCGGCGGCGCGGATGGCGCGGCCGACGGGCCCCCGGGTAAGGTTCGGCCCGACGAGGAGGTCGGGATGAGGAAGCGTTTGGTGACCGGGCTCGTCGCATTCGGCATCACCCTCTACGTCCTCTTCTCGACCAGCCCGATCCCGATCGGCGTACTCTGCCTCCTCATCCTCGCCGCCGGCTTTCGCGAGCTCGCCCGCATCACCTCGGTCGAGGATCGGCCGCTCCCGACCTTGGGCTGGCTCCTCCTCAGCTTTTCTGCCCCCCTCGTGCCGGTCCTTCTCGGCGCAGCAAAGCCGTGGGCCCTCGTCGCGGCCTGGGCGTTCCTGGTGGCGGGCGTCGCCGGGGTGTTCGTGGCCTTGCGCCGAGGATGGGCCTCGCCGATGTCAGCCGCCTGGTTCGGGGCGCCGTTGGGGGCGGCCCTCGCGATCCATGGCCTCACGAGCGGTAGCGGGACTCCCCTGATGACGGCACTGTTCCTCTTGCTCGCACCGGTCTGGGCCGGGGACATCGGGGCGATGGTCGTGGGGCGGGCCTTCGGGCGGCACCGGCTCGCCCCCCGGCTCTCGCCCGGCAAGACTTGGGAGGGGGCCTTTGGCGGGTTCGCGGCGGCCGTGGGCGTCGGAGTCGCGGCCGGGACGCTCCTCGGCGCGGCCCCCGTCGTCGGAGTCGGGGTCGGGGCGACCGCCGGGCTTTTCGGCCAACTCGGCGACCTGCTCGAGAGCGGCCTCAAGCGCGCCTCTGGGATCAAGGACAGCGGCTTCCTGCTCCCCGGGCATGGAGGCATCCTCGATCGCTTGGACAGCTTCCTCCTGGCCTTCATCCCATCGGCCACCCTCCTCTGGCTCCTGGCCCCGCAGTTCTTCCATCCCCGTCCCTGGCCCTGAGCGAGCCGGTAACCTGGCCCCATATGGCGGCGATCGAGGTGCGCGACCTGCGCAAGGTCTATACGAGCGTCAAGAAGCAGCCGGGGGTCGTCGGCGCCCTGAAGGGGCTCTTCAGCCGGGAGGTGACCGAGGTCGAGGCCGTGAAGGGGATTAGCTTCGAAGTCGCCGAGGGCGAGGTCGTAGGCTTCCTCGGCCCAAACGGCGCCGGGAAGACGACCACCCTCAAGATGCTCACCGGCATCATGGTGCCGACCTCGGGGGTGGCGAAGGTGCTCGGCTACACCCCCTTCGACCGGCGCAGCGAGATGCTCCGGCAGATCGCCCTCGTCATGGGGAACCGCCAGCAACTTTGGTGGGACCTGCCAGCCTGGGACAGCTTCGTCGTCCTCCGTGAGCTCTACGACGTCCCCAAGGCCGACTTTGACCGCCGGGTCGAGTTCCTGCTCGAATCGCTCCAACTCAAGGACAAAGTCCACACGCAGGTCCGCAAGCTCAGCCTCGGGGAGCGGATGAAGTGCGAGATGGTCGCCGCCCTGCTCCACGGCCCGCGGGTGCTCTTCCTCGACGAACCGACGATCGGCCTCGACGTCGTGAGCCAGAAGCGCATCCGCGACTTCCTGAAGGAGGTCAACCTGAAGGAGCGCTGCACCATCGTCCTGACGAGCCACTACATGCAGGACGTCCAGGAACTCTGCGAACGGGTCGTCGTGATCGACCACGGCGCCCTCGTCTTCGAGGGCTCGCTCGGGGCGCTTACCGAAGGGTACTCGGAGACGAGGCGGCTCCGGCTCACGTTCGAGGAGAGCTCGGCCGTCCCCGACCTCACGGCCTACGGTGAGGTCGCCGAGACCGGTGAGAACACCGTCGTGCTCGCCGTGCCCCGGCGAGACATCGCCCGAGCGACGGGCGAGATCCTCCAGGCTCACCGAGTGGTGGACGTCTCGGTCGAGGACGTCTCCGTCGAAGAGGTCGTGCGAGACCTCTTCTCGCGGCCCTGACCACCCCGGCGTTCCACGTGTTACACTACGGTGTAACAACGATGGGCGACTTCGACGAAGGGTTCTTGGTCGGGATCCTGGTAGGCGAGGGGAGCTTCGGCGGTGACGGTCGGCAACCCCAGGTGACGCTCCGCATGCACACCGACCACGAGGCGCTGTTCCACTGGCTCGTGGAGCGGTTCCCTAAGAGCCGGCTCTACGGCCCCTACGATCAGAGTGGCCGCCGGTTCTATCAGTGGATGTGCCGCGGCGAGTCCCTCCGGGAGGAGCTGCTCCCGATCCTCGAGCGCCGCATGTCCCCCGCCCTCAGTGCCCGGGCGTGGGATCGGTACCAGGCCATGCGCCGGACCTACCGCCTCTGACCCGCTCGGTAGACTCGGCCTCGCCTTTCGAGACAGGAAAAGCGATGAGTCTAGAGACCCCGAACCCGGAAATCCCCACGAAGTACGACGCCACCGTCGTCGAGTCCG
Source organism: Fimbriimonadaceae bacterium (assembly GCA_022843485.1). GTDB lineage: Bacteria > Armatimonadota > Fimbriimonadia > Fimbriimonadales > Fimbriimonadaceae > JALHNM01. Next base: position 239,134 of record JALHNM010000001.1, read on the forward strand.
CGTGGTACCTGCGATGGGAGCAAGCCGGCCTCTTTCAGCCCTCCGGCGACCCGGCCAAGCCCGTCTACTCAGTCACGATCCCGCCCCCGAACGTGACCGGTTCCCTCCACATGGGCCACGCCCTCTGCTACCCGCTCCAAGACCTCCTCGGCCGGTACAAGCGGATGCAGGGCTACGACGTCCTCGTCCTCCCCGGCACCGACCACGCCGGGATCGCCACCCAAGGCGTCGTCACCAAGCTCCTTAAGAAGGAAGGCAGCTCCCCTTCCCATCTCGGGCGGGAGGCCTTCGTCGAACGGGTCAAGGAGTGGAAGGAGGAGAGCGGCGGCACCATCCTGCGCCAGTTCCGGGCCCTTGGCTGCGCCTTCGATTGGAGCAGGGAGCGCTACACCCTCGACGACCACTACCACGACGCCGTGCTCAAAGTCTTTGTGGAGTGGTTCGAACGCGGTGTGATCTACCGGGGCCTCCGGGTGGTGAACTGGGATCCGGTCCTCAAGACCACCGTCAGCGACATCGAGACCGAGCGAAGGGTGACCAAGGGCAAGCTCTACCACGTCCGATACCCGTTCACTGACGGCACCGGCGAGGTCGTGGTCGCCACGACCCGGCCCGAGACCATGCTCGCCGACGTCGCCGTGGCCGTCCACCCCTCGGACGACCGCTACAAGGGCCTCGTGGGCAAGACCCTGACCCTCCCCCTCGTCGGCCGCGAGATCCCGCTCCTCGCCGACACCTATCCCGACCCCGAGTTCGGGACCGGGGCGGTCAAGATCACGCCCGGCCACGACCCCAACGACTTCGAAGTGGGACAGCGTCACGGTCTCGAGGTACTGATCGTCATGGACGACTCGGCCCGGATCAACGACCTCGGCGGCCCCTACGCCGGCCTCGACCGCTACGAGGCTCGCAAGCGGGTCGTGGCGGACCTTGAAGAGCAAGGCTTCCTGGTGAAGGTCGAGGACCACGAGATCGCCCTGATTGTGAGCGAGCGGAGCGGTGAGGTCATCGAGCCCGTCGCCAGCGAACAGTGGTTCGCCAAGATGGCCCCCCTCGCCGGCCCCGTGATCGAGGCGGTCGAGTCTGGCCGGGTCAAGTTCTTCCCCGAGCGCTACACCGAGATCTTCCTCGAATGGATGCGCAACGTCCGCGACTGGAACGTGAGCCGCCAGCTCTGGTGGGGCCACCGCGTCCCGGTGTACTACGACGAGCAGGATCGCCCGTACGCCGCCATGAGCTGGGACGAGGCACAGCAGAAGGCAGGGACGGCCAAGATCGTCCGCCAAGACCCCGACGTCCTCGACACCTGGTTCAGCAGCGGGATGTGGCCGTTCGTCACCCTCGGCTGGCCCGATTCGACCCCCGACCTGGATCGCTACTACCCAACGAGCGTGCTCGTCACCAGTCGCGAGATCATCTACCTCTGGGTCGCCCGGATGATGATGATGGGGCTCGACTTCAAGGGCGACATCCCCTTCCACGAGGTGTACATCTACGCCACCGTGCTCACCGAGGACGGGAAGCGCATGAGCAAGAGCCTCGGAACCGGCGTGGACCCCCTCGACATCATCGAGACCAAGGGGGCGGACGCCCTTCGCTTCACGCTTTTCAGCCAGACTGGACTCAACCAGGACATCCGCTACAGCGAGCGGCGCACGACCGACGCCCGCAACTTCTGCAACAAGATCTGGAACGCCTCCCGGTTCGTCATGCTCAACCTCGAGGGCTACCGGCCCGAGCGCCCCGAGGGCCTCGAAGCGGTCGACCGATGGCTCCTCAGCCGGCTCGCCGCCACCGAAGTCGCCGTCCGAGAAGGCTACGAGGGCTACGACGTCCAAGCCTCTGTACAGGCTCTGTACAAGTTCTTCTGGTCTGAGCTGTGTGATTGGTACATCGAGATCGCCAAGTCCCGGCTCACCGACCCCGCCCGACGGGCCGCGCCGCAATGGCTCCTCGTCGAGTGCCTCTCCGCGTTCTTGCGCATGCTGCACCCAGTGATGCCCCACATCACCGAGGAGGTCTACACCCATCTCCCGATCCAGGACAAGGCCCCGTTCGTCATGGCCTCGAGCTGGCCTGAAATCGGGGGTGATTGGCGCGACCTCGCCGTCGAGGGCCAGGTCGATGGGTGGCTCGAGGCGACCCGGGCCGTGCGAGCCCTCCGAGCGGAGCTCGGCCTCGATCCGGGCCGTGCGATCGCCGAGGCCTTCTACGAGGGCGACCTCCATGGCGGGGACGACGTCGTCCGCGGTCAAGCCTGGCTCGAGCGACTCACCCCCGGGCGACCGGATGGAAAGGCCATCTCGCAAAGCGTAGGAAGTGTGACCGTCTACCTCCCCACCCAGGGCCTCGTCGACGAAGCCGAGTACCGGGCCAAGCTGGACAAGGACATTGCCGCGCGCCAGGCCGAGCTCAGCAAGCTCCAGAGTCGGCTGGACGACCCGGTCTTCGTCGAACGGGCCAAGCCCGAGATCGTAGCCGAACTCCGGGAACAAGTCGCGGAAAAGACCCTCGCCCTCTCCCGGCAAGAAGACGTGCGAAGCATGTTCGCCTGAGCCTCACCAATCGGTCAGGGGCCTGCGTTCATGCGGGCCCCTGACCCGGTGTTGCCACAAAAGGATCGCGGATCCGTAGAACAGGATCAACCAGAAGGTCGAAGGCGCCGGCGTCGCAACGGTCGCGAACGGGAGCCGACCCGTGAACTCGACCGCCGCGAGAATCCAACCTGCAAGCGGTTCCACCAGCACCTTGTAGAGCCCTACGGCTAACGGGAGCGAGACTCCGGCCAACCCCCAAGCCACAAGTGACCCGACGACGACAGGCAACAAGACTGGGATCACCAGAAGGTTAGCGAGCGGCGACACGACCGAAACCTCGCCGAAGTAGAGCGCGACCAGGGGTGAAGCCGCCACGCTGGCGATCAAGCTCGTCAGGATCAAGGTCTTCCCTGCCCCGACGACCCTCGCCCCCAGCGATGCCCCCGCCTCTGTCCGCTCGACGGGTCCGAACAACATCAAGCCCCCCACCGTGACGAAGGAGAGCTGCAGCCCTGGGTCGACCACCGCCTCGGGGCTCCACAGCAGCGTCGCCAGAGCCGCCACTCCGAGCGCGGACAGCCCGTCCTTCTCCCGCTGGAACAGGTACGCGGACAGCGCGACCATAACCATCACGACCGAACGCACGATCGGCGGCCGGAACCCCGCCGCTCCCGCATAGACGACCAAGAGCGCACCTAAGAGCAGGAGCTGGGCCCATCGAGGCACCGGCAGTACCGCGAGAAGGACCGCCGTCCACACCGCGATGATGACGACGTGTAACCCCGACGCCGACACGATGTGCACCGTCCCACTCCGGCGCAGGTCTGTCCAGAGCTGATCACCGACCTCCGCCGTGGCGTTGAAGCAGAGGGCCTGGACCACCCCGACCACCACCGGATCGCCGTGGCGCTCTATGAAGCCTGTGAACGACCGCCGAGCCGTCGTCCCCCACGCCCAGTGCGGCGAAGCCCTCGACAGCACCTCGATCCGCCCGACTGGCCGCAGCATCGCACGCTCGGGACGCCCGAAAGGAGACCCCGGACGGGCCGGAACGATCTCGGCCCGCAGGTTGAGCACGTCCCCCGGCCCGGCCACGAACCCCGGGGGCAGTAGCGCCCGGTACCGTCCGTCCCGACCCCGCACCGTCGCCGTCGTCCCCGACCGCGTGTCGGTGACCGCCGACGTGACTTCGACAAGGCCCTGGTACACCCCACCCCTGACGACCACCGGCGTCGGCAGCTCAGGCGCGAGCAGGACCCCGACGATGAGCGCCACGATCGCGAAGAACGCCGAACGGTGCCGACCGCACAAGCCAGCGACGACGAGCCCAAAGCACGCGTTCCAAGGCGAGAGGCACACGGACAAGCCCGCAAAAAGGCCCGCGGCGCAGACCACCGCCGGCCGAGTCCGGAGCTCCGTCTGCAGCGAGCTAAAGGAGGCTTGAACGGCGCGGAGGCCGCTGACTGACCTTGAGGTCGATGAAGAGCCCACGTTCCCCCGCGATGGCGTTCAGCCGCTCGACGATCTGCTCAGCCCGAAGCGCGGTCTCGACGGCCCATGCCGAACCCGACGCACTGACCCAGAGCGTCCCCCGTTCATATCGGTCGGGCAACGTCTTGTCGGCAAGGATCGGCCCGACCGCTCCGGCCCATGCCCGCAAAGCTACTTGGGCCCGTGCGGCCCGCAAGACCTCGCTCTGGTCCAACGCCCCCGGCAAAAGCTCCGAAAGCCGTTTCACTCCGCCCTCACCGTTCCCGACTGTACCCGGAACACAGCCGCGCGACTCAACACGCTCGGTCCGGCGAGCGAGGACTCGGTCGCCGTCAAGAAGACCTGCCCTTCCGCCGCGAGGGCCAGCTCGGTGAGTCGCGACCGCCGTTCGCCGTCAAGGTCGGAGAACACATCGTCCAGCAACAGGACGGGCGGCTGGCCTAACGTCTCACGCACCGAGGCCATCGTCGCCGCCATCAGCGCGAGCACCGCCGTCCGCTGTTGCCCCTGGGAACCGTAGGCCCGCGCGTCCCTGCCGTCCACGGTCACCGCCAAGTCGTCACGGTGCGGACCCACCGATGTCGCCCCGCGCCGGACGTCGACACTGCGGGCGTCCCGGAGCCCTTGTGCCAGCCGCTCTGGCTCCACGCCGTCGTCCGCCAGCACGTAGTCCAACCCCATCGTCTCCCCTCCCCCCAAAAACTGGTACGCCTCCTGCGCCGGCCCCGCCGCGGCCGCCACCCACTCGCGCCTGGAGAGCCGCATACCGGCCCCGTGCTGCCCCAATGCCTCCTCCCAAGCCTCGAACGCCTCGTCCGGCACGTAGCCGATCTGGGCGGCCTTCAGGAGGGCGTTACGCTGCTCCAGCGCCCGTTTGTAGACGCTGAGGTGGCGCAGGTAAGCGGGCCAGAGCTGGGCGAGCTCGGCGTCCAAGAACGCCCGTCGGTCAGACGGGTCACCGGTGACGACCCGCAAGTCGACCGTCGAGAACGACACCGACGGCAACCGACCAAGGATGTCGGACGCACGCGCTAACGCGAGCCCGTTGAGCAAGACCCGCTTCCGCTGCCCGTGCGCGATCAAGACCGCGACCTCCGTCCCTTGGTCGCCGAGCTCCGCCTTGACCTCCCCCGAAGGCTGACCAAGCCGGATCGCCTGGGTGTCCCTCGACCCGCGGAGCAGTCGCCCCGTCGAGACAAGGGCCACTGCCTCGAGAAGGCTCGTCTTGCCCTGTCCGTTCCGGCCGACGACCAGGTTCAGCCCCGAAGAAGGGGTCACCTCCCCGCACTCGTAGTTCCGAAAGTCGCGGACGGCCAGACGGGCGACGAACCCCATCTATCCACCGACCCCTCTCATCAGGGAGGAGTGTCTATGAATAGAGACTGATGATGATGAGCGATGGTGACGTGGGGAAAACCATCGAGCGAGACCGCGAACCTTGTTAACGGCGAACCTTCTAGACCCCCCGAACCGCGTTAACATGACCGGTTCCTGGCCGGGGAAAACCCAGTGGGAAACCACCCACGTTCTCCCCCGTGACCACCCCTTCGAGTTGCCCCCACGGGACCCCCCTCGTTTCCCCCTTGGTTTACACAAGGTTGTGCATCCGCCCGAACTTCATGACGACCGCCTCCATCTGGTAGACCGGGTGCACCCCGGGCAGGTCGGCGATGCGGTGCCGCTCGGCGAACGGGCGCCAGATCTCCCCGATGCTCTGCACCTGGGTCTCCGCCGGAAGGGCAGGGAACCGGTCGCACAGCCGCTTGATCGCGTGGTACTCCGCCATCGTCATCCGCTCGAGCCCAGGCACGGTCTCCTCCAAGGGGTGCAGCCCCACCCGGTGCGGTGCCGGGGTGAAGGACGCGTCGAACTTCGGCTCGACCACGACGATCGTGCCCGCCCCCAGGTCCCCGAGCCGCTGCGACCGAGGGTTCGTGAAGATCACGATGAACCCAAGGACATAGAGCGCCGGCAAAAAGTCGGCGAGACGCAACAGGTTCCGGTAGAGCGCGGCGGCGAACGTGATCGGCGTCCCGTCCGCCATCGTCACCCGGAGCCCCACCGCCCGCTTCCCAAGCGTCAGGCCCCGCCACAGGCCCTCCAGCAAGACGAAGTAACTGAGGATGACGACGAACGTGCCCAGCGTACCGATCCCTTGAACCGCCTCTGGCCCGATCACCGGCGCGAGGAGCCCCAGCCCGGTGTTGAACAGCATGGCCAACGTGATCACCGCGAGAAGGTCGATCGCGTGCGCCGAGACCCTCGTGCCCAGCCCCCCGAGCCGGTAGGCGAGCACCGTCTTCTCCGGGGTCAGAACAAGGTGCTGGTCGGTCATCCGAGTATCCTACGGGGCCAGTGGGACGGCTCATCCCAACGCCTCGCCTCTGGATTCTAGTCGCTGCGGGCCTCCTTCTGGCGCTGGGCGGGGCGGTCGTGCCTGGGCTGGAGCGCCTGCTCTGGCCCTACAACATCGCGTTGGCCGTTCTCTACTTCGCCTCCGGGGCCCGGGCTCGGCGCACGCCCGTCGTCGCCGTAAGCCGGAGGATGGACCCGGTTCTCTCCGTCCGGATCCCGAACCAGGTCACGCTCAAAATCGAGAACCTCACCGACGCGCCCCTCACCGTCCGACTTAGAGACGAGGCTCCCGAGGATGTGACCCCCCAGGGGAACGAGTTCGAGGTCCGCCTGAAGCCGAGCGGCGAGACGGAGCGATCCTACGCCCTTCGCCCTGCCTTTCGCGGCGAGTACCGGCTGCCCGGCACCTTCGTCAGGTACGCCGCCCCGTTCGGCCTGGCCTGGGTCGACGTCCATCTGGACAACGCCGAGACGATCGACGTCTACCCGAACGTCAAGGCCGTCCGCGACTTCGAGCTCCTGAAGCAGAAGGGCTTCCTCAGATCCATCGGCGCCCGCCAGACGCGACTCCGCGGCCTCGGCACCGAGTTCGAGAGCCTGCGCGACTACAACGAGGACGACTTCCGCTTCATCGACTGGAAGTCCACCGCCCGCCGGGGCCGACTCGTGGTCAAGAACTTCGAGCAAGAACGGAACCAGTCCGTGATCGTCTGCCTCGACGTCGGCCGGCTGATGCTCGCCGAGGTGGAGGGAGTCCGCAAGCTCGACCACGCCGTCGACGCTGCCCTCATGCTCCTCCACGCCGCGGAGAGCTCGGGCGACCAGGTCGGCCTGTTCGTCTTCAGCGACGTCGTTCACAACTGGGTCGCGCCCAAGCGGGGCCGCACCCAGGTCGCCGCCCTCCTGCGGGCCCTCTTTGCCGTCCAGTCCGAGGCCGTCCAGGCGAACTACAACGCCGCCTTCGCCTACCTAGCCAGCCGGTGGAAGCGCCGCTCGCTGGTCGTGGTGTTCACCGACGCCGAGAACGAAGACCAGGCCGCCGACCTCGCCGCCGCGCTCGGCCCGATCCGCCGCCGCCACTTGCTCTACATCGTCCGGGTCGCTGACCCCCGCCTCAAGGAGCTGCTCGCACTTCCCGTCGAGGGCTCCAGCGCCTTGTACCGCCGGGCCGCCGCCACCTGGTACGCCGCCGACCGTCGCCAGGCCGACAGCCGGCTCCGGGCCAGCAACCTCCAGTCCCTCGAGGCCGAGCCCCAAGACCTCGCCGCCGCCCTCGTCAACGCCTACCTCACCGTCAAGCGCAAGGCCCTCATCTAGCCCGCCCCCGAACCCCGAACCCCGAACCCCTAGCTGCCCTGGCCAAGCTGTTGGTCGAGCTCGGTCTCGGCCTGCTTGATCGCCCGGAGCTCGCCGAGCACCGCGTCGATCGACTGCGTCGCCTCTGGCGTCGCGGGGAGGAAGACCTGGCTCGACCCGACCTCGACCGCGGCCCGCTCGACCTCGTCCGCCAGGCTCTGGAGCCGCTCCGCGATCGGCCGCGCCTGCATGAACACCGTCCGTGCTTGCGGGCTCTGGTGGGCGCTCGCCGTCCAATCCTGCTTCGAGAGCGTCTTGAGGCCCTGGAGCGCCTCGGCGATGTCGAGGTCGGCGAAGTCTTCGAACACCTCCTTCACCATCTCCTCCTTATCCTTCGCCGGGGGGCCCATGCACGACCGGGCCAGGATGATGACGTCCGCCATCGCGTCCTGGGCCGCCTGGGCCGCCTGGTCGCGCACCGACGCCCAGTGACCCGGGAGGTTCGGCGACGCCCAGGCCGGGCCCGCGAGCGAGTTGTGGACCCTCGTCCAGTGATAGGCCGCCGCTTCGAGCAGTTGCAGGATCGAGGGGTCGACCCACTTGTGCAGCTTCCGCCCGGATCGGAGCCGCCGCATCTCGTCTGCCACTGCCCACGCCTGCTGCACGCGGCTCGACGGCATCCTCTTCTTTTGCCCCGCCGACACCATCCGGCCGACCACCACCCCGACGAGTGTTCCGACCGCCAGGGCCACCGGCACCGTCAAGAACCCCAGGAACCGGGCCCCCACGAAACCCGCGACCATCGTGGCCAGCGCCGTCGCGAGGCACCCATAGCCGATGGCCACGCCACCCGAGTACTGCTCCTGCTCCTCATGAGCCTTCTGCAGGTACCCGTTCAGATAAGGGAACCGCTTCTTCGACGCCGACATCGCCCGACGTAACGATACGCTATCAGGCGCCTGGGGATGCGCCGTCCGGGTACACCCTCGGACGGATGCGGCTCGTCGATACCCACTGCCACCTCAACGACCGGCAGGCCTTCCCCGACCCCGCCCCTGCGGTCGACGAGGCCCTGGCCGCCGGCGTCGTCCGGCTCGTCGTCGTCGGGGTCGATACGGACTCGAGCCGATACGCCGTCGAGCTCGCCGAACGCTTCGAAGAGGTGTACGCCGTCGTCGGCTGGCACCCGACCTCGACCGCCACGTTCAGCCCCGCCGAACTCCCTGCCCTCCGCGAGATGCTGGCCCACCCGAAGGTCGTCGCCCTCGGCGAGATCGGGCTCGACTACCACTGGGACTACGCCACCCCGGAGCAGCAGGCCGTCGCCCTCCGCGCCCAACTCGACCTCGCCGCCGAGCTCGAGGAGCCCGTCGTCTTCCACTGCCGAGAGGCCTATCCCGACCTGCTCGACGTCCTCGAGCGGGAGCCTGGCCCCCGCAGACTGTTCCACTGCTTCGCCGGCGACGCGACCGACGCCTCCCGCGCCGTGGCTCTGGGTGCATGGTTCGGCGTCGACGGCCCCGTCACATACCGTAAGGCCGATGCCCTGCGTGAGGTGCTCGCCGGGCTGCCGCGCGACCGGGTCGTCGTCGAGACCGACGCCCCCTGGATGGCCCCGCACCCCTTCCGGGGAAAGCCGAACCGCCCGGCTTGGGTGACCTACGTCAACGAGGGCCTCGCGTCAGTCTGGGGCGTGACGCCCGAGGTCTGCGCCGGGCTCACGACGGCCGCCGCCCAAGCCTTCTTCGGCCCCCTCGGCCTGTCCGACTAGCCGCCGGTGCCGCCGTCCGTCGTCCCGCCACCGGCCCCGGCCGGGTCGGCCGGCGGCTGTTCCGGCGCGGCCACCGCTTCCGGTTCGGCCCCTGCCGCACTCGCCGGGTCCTGGTCTGGAGGGGCGGCTTGCTCGGCTCGCCGGGTCGGCCTTCGCTCGTCCCGTGCCCGGGGCTCCTCAGCGCGGTCGGCTCGGGCCCGGCGGGTTCGTGGGCGCTCCTGGCTCGGCTCGACGGTGATCGTCATGATCGGCTTGTTCGCCTCTTGCCCGGTCGCCTCGGGCTCTTTCGTCGCCCGCGAGGACTCCGCGACCATCTGCGAGACCCGGTCCGCCCCGGCCCGGAGCGCGGGGACCTGGCCGATCCGCGGGCCGACGATCGCATAGCCGATGGCGAACAGCGCCCCGGGCACGACCAGCCACTGGAACACGCCGACGAACACCCTCGCCGCCGGAGAGGGACCTCGCGAGACCGGCTTCTTGGCCCGGGACCGCTTCGCCACGTCGCTATTCTAGCAGACACGCGACGGGGAGACAGGATGGCAGTCCAGATATACGAAGACACCTGGGACGTCGAAACGGAGACCCTTCAGCCCGTTGCGTTCAACGAATCGCCCTTCGGCCCGTCCAGCTACCCGCTCCCGCCCCTCCGCCCGACAGGACGGCGCAGCGTGGTGACGCTCCGCACCGTCGTGCTCGAGAACCGGCAGGTCAAGGTCGTCGTCGTGCCCGACTTAGGTGGGCGAATCGTCCAAGTCACTAGTAAAGCGACAGGAACGGAACCGCTCGCCCTGCCGACGTCGCTCGAGGTGGTCGAGGCTCCGCCACGGGGGGCGGGGATCGCTCATGGCATCCAGGTCCAAGTCCTACCCGGCCCCCGGCCCAACGCCATGGGCGTCGTCGACCGACTCCTTCGCGAGCCCGCCGAAGATACCCAGTCTGGTGCGGTCTTCCTGTACGAAACAGTCGTGGGAACCCCACTTTCCTGGCACGCCGCCGTGACTCTCGCCCCCGACGCCGCGAACGTCCTCATCGAACTCAAGGTGTTCAACCGCTCGCTCCATGCCGCCACCGCGCTGCCCGGACTGAGCCTTGGGCCCTCTGGCCCGGGGAGCCTGATCTACGACCCGACCGCCGACGCCGGCCTCGCGCTCGTGCCGGGTCCCGCCGTGGGCGAGTTCATGGATGACGAAGGCCTCCTCCGGCTGAGCTTCGGCCGGGCTGTGCTCGCCCCGCGCGAGACCCGGCACTACCGCGCCTGGGTCTGCCCGTTCAGCGGCATCGGGCTCCCGACCCAGGTCACCCCCGCCCTGGCGTGGTCTGGCGAGGGCACATCGAGGATCGCGATCTCGACCGCCAGCCCCCGCCCCGCCCATCAGGCCTTTGTTGGTCTGTCCGACGGCCAGACCCTCCAAGCACCCGTGTCGCTCGAGCCCGGTCGCCCGTTCGTCGCCGAGCTCCCGGGGACGATCGAGCGGCTCCTGGTCCGCGACGCGGACGGACTCGAAGTCCTCCGCAGCGACGACCCCGCCCTGCGAGTCGCCCCCCCTCGCCCCTCTCGGGTCGAGAGCGCTCTCTCGAACCCCGATCAGGACGGCTCTGCCGAGTCAGCCCTGAACGAAGCGATTCACCAAGGAACCCCCGCTCCGCCCGTACCCCTCGCTCTTCGACACGTAGCCCACGTCCACGAGGCGACCCGCGCCCTTCGTTCCGGAGCCCTCGAGTCGGCCAAGGACCACCTGACGCGTTCGCTCGCGACGAACGCCGAAGACCCGCTGGCGTGGTGGCTGCTCGGCCTCCTCGGTCGACTGACCTCCGACCCGGCTGACGACCGCCCGGAGACTCTCAACGCCCACTACCTGGCCCCCCTTGAGCCCTCCCTGCGGGCCGAGGCCTACCTTTCGATCCCCCCGACCCAGTCGAGCGAGCCCAGTCCCGTGCTCAAGCCTCTCGCCGCCAACCCGGACGCCCTGCTCGACGTCCTCTGCCGACTCCTCGAAATCGGGCTCCCGCAAGAGGCCGCCCGACTGGCCGACGAAGCTCTCCGCCACCGAGAGATCCCGCTTGTGAGGTACCTCTACGGGTGGAGCCTCCACACAGCGACCCGCATGGCAGCTGAGGCGGCCGACCAGGTGCGGCGTGCCTCCACTGCCCCCCTCGAGCCCCCGTACCCGTGGAGACCGCTAGAAAGGAGGGCGGTCAGCGAACTGGCCGCCCTCTTCCCCGACGATCGGCGACTGGCCGACCTGCGACGGATCCTCGAGGAGAACCCGCTACGGGGTTGAGCCCCGCGGAGCCGCGACGTCGATCAGGATCGATCGGCTGTCCGTGGGCGTCCACGTCAGCTTCGCCGCCCGGGTCGTCACGTCCAACGCGTACCGCAGGGACGTGTCGTTCAAGAAGGCGTCCAGCTTGTACCGGGGCACCCGCGGGGAGACCTCAATGGCCACGCCCGTCTGCTTGGCGAACTCCGCGAACACCGCTCGCAGGTCGGCCTTCTTCAGGCGGGTCGTCAGCCGTTTTTGAAGGTCTGTCTCCGTCACTCGCACCGGCCGGTGCACGGCCACCTCTGGTCCGGTCTTCGCGCCTGCGGCAGGGGCAGCCCGGCGGGAAACGTAGTAGATGCCGTTATCGACCTCGTACTTAAGCGAGGCCTGCTCGCACACGATGTCGAGGGCCTCCTCGAACTCGATGCCCTGGAGCGAGAGGTAGAGCACGAACCGCACGTTCGGTTCGAGCACGAAGTTCTTCTTGGTCTGGTCGAACAGGTCGAACAACACGTCGCGGACGTCGGTCCCCTTCGCTGTCAAGGTCACGGTACCGGTGTCGGCCGCGATCGAGACCGTCGATTCGGGGGTCGGAGTCGGGTCGGCGGTTTGAGCCCAGGCCGCCCAGGGAAGGGCGAGCGCAAGGGCCATGGCAAGGATCGTTCTCATCGGGTTTCCTCAGTTCTTGGGTCTGCCTTGTTCGTCGTAGACGCGGATCCCGCTCGGATGCTCCCGGCGTGGGGCTCGGCGCGTCTTCGTGCGTCGGGGGGTGGTCGGACGGACATCGTTGCGCGGGGTGCTCACGGGGGGCGCCTCTCGCGTGGGTTTGCGGGCCGGGGCGGCGAGCGTCGGGTCGGCGACGATGATCTCGCCCCCTAGCTTCGCGTCCTCGGCTTTCGCCGGAACCGGCTTCTCCTCAGGCTTCGCGGGCTCGGCCTCCTTCTTCGCCTTGGGCTCGCTCGGTTCCTTGGCCGGGTCTGGCTCGGCCGGTTCGGGCTCCTTCTCGGGCTCCGGGTCCTTCTCGGCCGTTGCCTCCGGCTTGGCCTTCTCAGGAGCGGGCTCGCTCTTGGTCTCGCCCTCCGAATCGGCGCCTTCCTTCTTCTCCGCCGCTTCCGGTTCTTCGGCCGGCGCCGCCTTAGCCTCTTTCTCCGGCAGACTCGCCGCCCTGGCGCCGAGCACCGCAGTCGGGTTGCGCATCGCGGTCGACATCAGGATCAGCACGACGGCGAGGGCGGCCGAAAGGGCCAGGTTCCTAGGCGTTCGGAGCACGTCGCCGAGCGACGGCGCGAGCGGGTCGCTCCCGGGCTTGCTCAGAAAGGCCGCCGGAGCCTTCTCCTTCGGCGCGAACGGCGCCGTGACGAGGGCCTTGACTCTGTCCAACACCCCGGTCTTGGCCGCAGGCTCAGACGCGAGAGTCTTCCCGCTGATCCGTTGCGCCTCGGCCAAAAGCTCGGGGGACGTCCGAAGTGCTCGCTCGAGATCGTCCAGCAGCGCCTCGTCGAGGGCCTCGCCCGCCAGATAGCGCTTCAACAGCGCCTCGGCCATCGCGTGCTCAAGGTTTCGTTCGGCCATCCCTCACACTCCCTCTCAGGTTTCGTCCCCGGGCCGCGAGGCCCTCATGGGGGATTGTCGGCGCAGCCGACCCAGAACGAGAGGGTGAGGGCGAAAATCCTTACTGCCGCACCGCGAGGACGGCGCGCGCCGCTCGGCCGAAGGGGTACAGCAAGAGCACGAGCTCCTGTCCACCCTCGGCGGCGACGTCTCTTGCGACGCGCCGCACGTCGATGTCCAGCCCCCGTGACTTGACCGCCGTGACCCGGCCCCCGAGCCCCCGCAGCGCCGCCTTCACCGGCCCCACCCGCCAAGGCCCCGCCCACCGGACCAAGAACTGCCCCCGTGCCCAAGGGCCCTCCAACGGCCCGGGCCCGGTCAGGTAGCCGTTCGAGTCCCCCAGCCCGAGGAGCCCGAGCCGACCGAGGGCATGCGCCCGGATTCCGGCCGGGTCGGCTTCAGACACCCATTCCCCCGGGACTTCGACCGACTCCGGCGGCGTCCCGCCTCCCTCGAGCCAAGCCCCCGACTCGACGTGCAGCGCCCACACGCCCCTTCGCCTCCGCTCCCGGCCGGCCGCCACGAGTGCCTCCTTGCACTCCCCGGCGTGGCTCACGAACGTCCGGTCCGGCCCGAGCGACTCCAGGAACCCGTCGTCCAGCATCGGCGAGAGCTTCACGAGCCCCTCGCGCAGCCCGGCCATCCGGTCGACCAATGCGTCGAGCCGGGGCGAGAACTGGCCCGGGTCGAGGGTTCGCCTCCCGCCCGCCCGTCGCGCCGGATCCGCGAAGGCAGCCTCGAATCGCCACTCCGCAGCGAGGCAGTCCTCGGCCTTGACCTCCCCGGTCAGTCCGTGGACGGCCAGGTTGTGCAGGGCCAGTTCTGCTCGCTCGGGGTCGATCTCGAACCCGATCGCAGGCCCTCGCCCGGCGAGAGCGATCAGGTCCGCCCCGATCCCGGCGGTGAGGTCGCCCACCGGCTCGCCCGGCTCCCCGACGAGATGGGCGGCCCTCGCCACCGCCTCGTGGCTCGCCATCTCCAGCCCGTCCCGGTCGAAGAGCATCTCCCCCGCCCGCTCGAACTTCGCCCGTCCCCTCTCCCGCAGGGCCCACTGGGTGACCGCCCACCGGGCGTCCTCCTCCCCGAACTCTAGGGCCAGCCGGTCGATGGCGGCCGGGGTCGCCTGCACTCCCTTGGCCGCGGCGAGGGCCGCCGGTCGGCCCACCTCTAGCGTCCACCCGGACCGCCGGGCATGAGTCCTACGCTCCCCCCGTGCCGAGTCCGCGGACCACGCAGACCGCCAGCGGCCCAGTCGGCGAGTGGACGACGTTGAGCGTCGCCGACACCCGGATCTCAGAGCCGTCCTTTCGGAGCGCGGGGACCCCGTTGTGCTCGCCCATCGCCATCCGGTGGGGGTCGGCCATGTACCGCAGGCGGTGCTGCCGGTGCGCCTCGTGCAGGGGGGCCGGGATCAACGACCCCACGCGTGCGCCGACGAACTCCTCGACGGCCCACCCGAACAGCTCACCCGCCTGGGCGTTCGCCATCCGGACGACCCCGTCGGCGTCTACGATCAGGATCGCCTCCGGGGCTCCGCAAAGGAGGGCCTCCAGGGTGGCGAGCGTCTCCCGAGTGTCCCGCTCGTGGCGCTCCCGTTCGGCCAGTTTCGCCGCGAGCTCTCGGTTCCGCTCCCTCAGGCTCTCGAGGGCCTGATCGGCCTCTTCCTGGAGGTACCGCGCCACCAACTCGGTCCGGCTCAGCGGCCCCATCTTGATCCGGACGCGCCCCCAGTACGTGCCGACCGTGGCGAGACTGAGCCCGAGCTCCCCGGCGATCGATTGGTCGGTGAGCCCTTGGCTCGCGAGCCGCAGCACCTGCAGCTCCCGTTCGGAAAGGGCCGGTCGGGACATCAGAAGGGGAGAGGATACACCGGCCGGTCGGACGCGCGGGTCCTGGGACCGAACCGAGGCTCGCTCCAAACCCGAATGAGGTGGGAATCCATGACAGAATCCCGCTGACAAGGTTCTTGTGACTGGCGTCGCAAGGATGCCCGGCCTCAAAGTCGGGTATCGCCATGAACGTCGAGATCCTCGCCCGGCTCCAGTTCGCGTTCACGACCTTCTTCCATTACATCTTCCCCCCGATCAGCATCGGGCTCGGGCTGATGCTCGTGGTGATGGAGGGCGCGTGGCTTCGAACGGGCAACGAAATGTACAAGCGCATGGCCCACTTCTGGGTCAAGGTGTTCGCCCTCGTCTTCGGGATCGGGGTCGCCTCCGGGATCGTGCTCGAGTTCGAGTTCGGGACCAATTGGGCCACCTACTCCAGGTACGTCGGCGACATCTTCGGGTCCGCACTCGCCGCGGAGGGCGTGTTCGCCTTCTTCCTCGAGTCCGGGTTCCTAGCGATCCTCGTCTTCGGCTGGCACAAGGTCACGCCGAAGTGGCACTTCTTCTCGACGTGCATGGTGGCCCTGGGCTCGACCTTCAGCGCGGTCTGGATCGTCGTGGCGAACTCGTGGATGCAGACGCCGGCCGGATTCAAGATCGTCGGCGAGGGCACGACGGCCCGAGCCGAGATCACCGACTTCTGGGCCATGGTCTTCAACCCGTCCACGGTCGACCGGCTCAGCCACACCGTCGTCGGCGCCTGGATCACCGGGGCCATGCTCGTCGTGAGCGTGTCGGCCTACTACGTCCTGAAGAACCGACACCTCGACATCGCCAAGGCCGGGCTCAAGATGGGCCTCGTATTCGCGCTCGTCAGCTGCGGGCTCCAAATCTGGCTCGGACACCAGAGCGCGATCGGCGTCGCGAAGAACCAACCGTCGAAGTTCGCCGCCATGGAGGGCCACTACGACTCGGACAAGCCGATCGACCTCACCGTCCTCGGCGCGGTCGACGAGCAGAACGGTCGCGTCTCCGGGCTCACCTTGCCCGGCCTTGGCAGCACCCTCATGGGCGGCCCCGACGTCCGGGCCACCGGCCTCACCGACATCCCCGCACGGGACCGCCCGCCGGTTCAGCTGACGTTCCAGATGTACCACCTCATGGTCTTCTTGGGCGTCGCGCTGACCCTGCTCGTGGTCGTGGCGAACGTCCTCCTGGCCACCGGCAAGCTCTGGACCAACCGGGCCGTCCTCGGGATGCTCGTCGGGGCCGTCGTGGTCCCGCACGTCTGCAACCAGGCCGGATGGATCGGCGCGGAGGTCGGTCGTCAGCCCTGGATCGTCTTCAACCTGCTCCGGACGTCCGACGCCCTCTCCAAGGTCGTCACGGCCGAGCACGTCCTCGCCAGCCTCGTCATGTTCATCGTCCTGTACGCCTTGCTCGGCGCCCTGTTCGTGTACCTCTTGAACAAGCGGATCCAGGAAGGGCCGGAGGACGCGACGTGGCCGGAGAACCCTACCCTCGACGACCCGACCGGCTCGGTGAAAGAGCCGCTCCTCTCGGAGGCTAAGCGCTAATGTTCGGATCCCTTGACCTTGCGACCATATGGTTCCTCATCGTTGGCGTCCTATTGACCGGCTACGCCATCCTCGACGGCTTCGACCTCGGAGTTGGCATGCTCCTGCCGTTCACCAAGACCGACCAGGACCGTCGTCTCATGCTCAACTCGATCGGTCCCGTGTGGGACGGGAACGAAGTCTGGCTCCTCGTGGGCGGGGGCGCCTTGTTCGCCGCGTTTCCTGACGTCTACGCGACCGTCTTCAGCGGGTTCTACATCCCGTTCATGCTGCTCTTGGCGTGCCTGATCTTCCGAGCCGTGGCGATCGAGTTCCGCAGTAAAGAGCCGGGTGCCTGGTGGCGGAACTTCTGGGACTGGAGTTTCTCCATCGCCAGCTACCTCATCGCCCTCCTGATGGGCGTCGCGCTCAGCAATATTGCCATGGGCCTTCCTCTGCGGCCCGACAAGGAGTACGGGGGTGGGTTCTGGAACCTGTTCCACCCCCACTCCTTGGTCCTTGGCTTGACCACGATCGCCCTGTTCATGATGCACGGGTCGATCTATGCGGTCATGAAGACGGACGGCGAGCTGAACACCGCGATGCGACGCCTGTCGAAGAGCGCGATGATCTTCTTCGGCGTAACGTACGGCTTGCTCACGATCGTGACCATGGTCTTCGCCCCGCACATGGCCGATAAGATCCGCGAACTCCCGTGGCTGTTCGTTCTCCCCCTGATCGGGTTCCTCGCCATCGCCAACGTCCCCCGCGAGATGACGCGGAACCGCGAAGGGGCGGCGTTCGTCTCCTCGAGCGTGGCTATCGGGACGCTGCTTGGGCTGTTCGGACTCGGCATCTACCCGAACTTGGTCCCCTCGATGCCGAACCCTGAGCTAAGCCTCACGATCCGGAACGCAGTGGCGTCCCAAAAGACCCTCGAGACGATGACGGTCATCGCGGTCATCGGTGTGCCTTTCGTGCTCGCTTACACGATAGCGATCTACCGCGTGTTCCGCGGCAAAGTCGATCCGGCGCACATGCACTACTGATCGGGCTGGCACCCCGGGACGCCGCCAGACCAACGGCGTCACCGGGGGGCGTTCTGGGGGATGCCGCACCGCCTTCCCCCCGAACGCGGCCTGATGGCCCGCGTTCCTGCACGGACGTCTCGTAGAATACAGACATGTCCACCGAGAACGGCGTGGTGAACGCCACCGCCAAGAAGACCTGGCGCGAAAAGGTCGGCCTGGCCGAGATGCTCAAGGGCGGCGTGATCATGGACGTCGTCGACCCCGACCAGGCCCGGATCGCCGAAGACGCCGGGGCCGTCGCCGTCATGGCCCTCGAGCGCGTGCCCGCCGACATCCGCCGGGACGGCGGGGTGGCCAGGATGAGCGACCCCGAGATGATCATGGGCATCAAGGAGGCCGTCAGCGTCCCCGTCATGGCCAAGTGCCGGATCGGGCACTTCGTCGAGGCCGAGATCCTCGAGGCCCTCGAGGTCGACTTCATCGACGAGAGTGAGGTCCTCACCCCCGCCGACGAGGAGAACCACGTCGATAAGCACGCCTTCACCGTCCCCTTCGTCTGCGGCGCCCGTAACCTGGGCGAGGCCCTGCGACGCTGCGCCGAGGGGGCCGCCATGATCCGCACGAAGGGCGAGGCCGGCACCGGCGACGTCGTCGAGGCCGTCCGCCACATGCGGACCATCATGGGGCAGATCCGGCAAGTCCACTCCGCCCGCGAGGACGAACTCTACGTCCTCGCCAAGGAGATGCAAGCCCCGCTCGACCTCGTGCGGACGGTCCACGAGACCGGCCGCCTCCCAGTGCCCAACTTCAGCGCCGGTGGCATCGCCACTCCGGCGGACGCCGCCCTCATGATGAAGCTCGGCGCCGAGACCGTCTTCGTCGGCTCCGGAATCTTCAAGTCTGGCGACCCGGCGAAGCGGGCCAGGGCCATCGTCGAGTCCGTGCTCTTCCACAAGGACGCCAAGCGCCTCGCCGAAGTGAGCCGCAACCTCGGCGAGCCGATGGTCGGCATCAACGTCTCGTCCCTCCCCGAAACCGAACTCCTCGCCGGCCGGGGTTGGTAAGCCCGCGATCCGCGCCGAGGCCCTGACTTCTGACACAGTTCCCCGCCAGGAACCGGCTGGATGATCTGGATCATCGGGGAGACCCGCTCGGCCGCCCCGGACATCTGAGGGCCCGGGCCCAGAGGGGCGGGGACCGGGTAAAGTCTGCCCCCGAGGTCGAAAGGCAGCTTGGTCTACGTCAACGTCCACCCGAACGAGAGCATCGACGCCGCGCTCAAGCGGTTCAACTTGAAGCTTCAGCAGAGCGGAGTGCTCCGCGAGCTCAAGGAGCACGCCCACTACGAGAAGCCGAGCGAGAAACGACGCCGGGCCAAGCGCCGCCGCGTCTCTCGATCCTAGCCCCACACCCTTCCGCCTCGGCCGTCAGCGACCCATGACCGAGCCGACCCCCTCAGCCGTCTGGGCAAACCTTGACCTCCGCAGTGCCGGGGTGCGCCTGTTCCGTGGTGCCGTCCGCCTCGTCGGCGCCCTTCTCATGGCCGGGTTGCTGGTGATGCACCGGCCGTGGCCGGTCGATCTCCGTGTCCTCGGGGGTGTGGCTGCTCTGGGCCTCGTTGCGCTCCTGTTCTTGCGGTTCCACCTCCGCCACACAGCCCTGGCCGCCAGCAAGGTGGCCATCGCCGAGCCCGCCGTCTGGGCCACCTCCCTCCTCGCCGTGCTTGGCGTCCAGGCCGCGAACCTCGCCCTCGGCCCCCAGATCGAGCCCCGGGCCATGTTCCTCCTCACCGCCCCGCTCGTGGCCCAGGCCATGCTCGTGAGCGCCCTGTTCGGCCCCCCGGTCTCGCTCGTCTCCCTGGCGGTGACCTCGCTCCTGCTCGGGTTCGCGGGGGCCCTGCCGATCGACATCGTCGCCGCCGCTTGGGTCGCGGGGGCCGTCGGTGCTCACGCCGTGAGCCCGATGAAGCAGCGGAGCGACCTCCTTCGGGCCCTAGGGGTCCAGATCGTCGCCCAGGCCGTCCTTGCCGCCTGCCTCGTCGCAGTCGGCACGTCCCAACCCCGTGTCGTGGCGGAGGCCGCCCTCTGGTCCGGGTTCGCCGCCGTCATCGCGACGAGCGTGTTCTGGATCGGCGTGGCCCTCGTCGAACGGGCGTTCGGCATCGTGAGCGACTGGAGCCTGGTCGAGATCTGTAGCCCCGAGCACCCCCTGCTACGCGAGCTCGTCCTCCGGGCCCCCGGCACCCACGTCCACTCCATCGGCGTCGCCCACCTCGCCGAGAGTGCCGCGCGCGAGATCGGCGCGAGCCCGGTGCTGTGCCGGGCCATGGCCTACTTCCACGACGTCGGCAAGCTCGCCCGCCCCAGCTACTTCCACGAGAACCAACGGGGCGAGAACGCCCACGACCGGCTCGCCCCGACCCTGAGCGCCGAGATCATCGCCGCCCACGTCAAGGACGGCGTCGAGCTCGCCCGCCGCCACCGGCTCCCGCAGGACGTCGTCGACGGGATCCAGCAGCACCACGGCACGTCGCTGATCTCCTACTTTTACAACCGGGCCGTGCGCCAAGCCCCCGACTCCGACAACGACGAGCTGGAACAGCGCTTCCGCTACGAAGGGCCCCGACCCCAAAGCCGGGAGGCCGCCATCCTCCACCTCGCCGACCAGGTCGAGGCCGTCGGACGGGCCACCCCCCGCGACGCCGACCTCGCCGAGATCGTCCACCGCATCGTCGAGGGTAGCCGGGCCGACGGCCAGCTCGACGAGAGCGACCTCACCTTCCGCGAGCTTCGGACCATCGAGCGGTCCTTCGTCAAGACCCTCGAGGCCCTGCGCCACGAACGGGTCGCCTACCCCGCCCAGGAGGCCGAGGCTGAGTCACCGGATCACGGTGTCCAACGAAACCCACAGGCGACCCAGGCTTAGTCTCGTCCGAACCGCCCTTGAGGCCCTGTTCGACCACTACGCCCGCCCTGGGGCCGTCGTCGACGTCCTTGTGGCCAAGGACGAGACCCTCAGGCGCCTGAACCGCGACCACCGCGGGCAGGACGAGGCCACTGACGTGCTCACCTTCCCCGGCCCCGGAACCCCGGGGGCCCCTCTCGGCGACATCGCCGTCGCGATCGGGTTCGCCGAGCGGGGCGCCGCCCGCCGGAAGGTGCCCCTCAGCGAGGAGGTCGCGTTCCTCGCTCTCCACGGCGGGCTGCACCTCCTCGGCTTCGACGACGAGACCGAGACCGACCGCGACGACATGGTCGCCCGGATGAACGAAGTAGCCCGGCTCGCCGGGCTCCGTCCGGACGAGGACTGGGCGTCGCTCCCACACGGCCTCGACGACCGGGGACAATAGGCCATGGCGTCGCGTGACCTTATCGGGCCGTTCCGGGTGGCCTTCAGCGGGATCGTCCACACGTTCCGCACCCAACGGCACATGAGGATCCACCTCTACGTGACCGTCATCACCGTGCTCGGCGCCCTGCTGCTGAACCTGCGGATCCGCGAGATCCTGGTGCTCCTCTTCATGATCACCTTCGTCCTCGTCGCCGAGATGTTCAACAGCGCGATCGAGGCCACCGTCGACCTCGTCAGCCCGAACTACCACCCGCTCGCCAAGTTCGCCAAAGACATCGCCGCCGGGGCCGTCCTCGTCACGACGCTCATGGCGATCATCGTCGGCTCGATGATCGCCCTCGGGGACGACCAGTGGGAACGGATCCGGATCGCCCTCACGGCCGAGTCCATCGGTGCCCCGATCGCCGCCCGTCTCATCGCCGGCGTCTGCCTCGTGTTCATCATCGTCGTGATCGGCAAGGGCATCGGCAAGCACGGCCAGGTCCTCCAAGGCGGCCTCGTCTCCGGCCACAGCGCCCTTGGGTTCTTCTTCGCCACCTGTGTCTTCTTCCTGACCGACAACCTGCTCGTATCGGCCATCGCCATCCTCCTGGCCTCGATCATCGCCCAAAGCCGCTGGGAGGCCAAGATCCACTCGATCTTCGAGCTCACCCTGGGGGCCACCGTCGGCGTGATCTTGGGCGTGTTGCTCTTCGGAGTCACACCGAAATGACCGATGTTGTATAATCGAGCGGAAACGCCGACAACATGAGCGATCCTAGCCATAGTCACCGGCGCCGCCCAAGCCGCCTCACAGCCGGTTCGGTGGCGTCGAGTCTCTTCGGGGTCTTCCTAGTCCTGGTGCCCGTAGCCCTGGTCGGCCAGGCAGGAACGGCGTCCCCCGGCGATGCCCTCGCGCTCGCCCTGCAGACCGTCGCGGCCATGGCTGCCGTCATCGTCCTGAACGCCTGCTTCGTCGCGGGCGAGACGGCGATCGACCTCCTCCGCCCCGGGCACCTCAAGCAGCTCGCGACCGAGGAGAAGCGCCTGGCGATGGTCAAGGACCTCCTCGAAGGCAAGGCGCTCCACGTGGCCGCCTGCTTCCTCGGCTCGCAGACGATGCGGTCCTGGCTCGTCCTGTTCGCCGTCGTCCCCGCCTGGGCGGTGGCGCCGTGGCTCGCCCAAGCGACCGGTTTGGCCCCGGGCTGGCCAGCGGTCCTGGTGGCCGCCTTCGCCATCGGCATCCCCGTCGTCGCCCTCAACGTCGTCTTCGGCGAGCTCGTCCCCCGCACCTACGCGGTGACGAACCCGGTCTCCGCCGCCTGCCGCCTCTACGGCTTCGTCAAGCTGTTCGCGGCCGTCTTCGGCCTGCCCAGCCGGGCCGCGATGGCGATCGGCGGGCTGCTGACCCAACGCTTCGGGGCCCGGGCCTCCTTCAGCACCGTCAACCAAGCCGAAGAGGAGATCCGCGGCATCCTCGACACCGCCGAAGAGGCGGGCGAGATCGAAGAGCCCGAGAAGGAGATGCTGCACTCCGTCTTCGAGTTCGGCGACACCGTCGCCCGCGAGATCATGACCCCCCGGGTCGACCTGGACGCCGTCCCCGTCGGCACCGCCATCGCCGACGTCGCCCGGCTCGTCGAGGCGACGGGACACTCCCGCATCCCCGTCTACGAAGGCACGGACGACCAGATCGTCGGCATCGTCCACGCCAAGGACGTCCTCCGGGCCCTGGTGGGTGGGGGTGAGACCGACCTCCGGCGCATCCTCCGCCCCGCCTACTTCGTGCCCGAGAACAAGGACCTCCACGACCTGCTCCAGGAGATGCGGGCGGCCAGGACTCAGATGGTCATCGTGCAGGACGAGTTCGGCGGCACGGCGGGGGTCGTGACGATCGAGGACATCGTGGAGGAGGTGATGGGCGAGATCGTCGACGAGTACGACGTCGAGGAACCCGTCATCGTCAAGAACGGCCACGGCTTCGTCGTGGACGGGCGGGTCAACCTCTACGACCTCAACGACGAGATCGGCACCGAGTTCGAGAGCGAGGAGTTCGACACCATCGGCGGCTACGTCTTCGGCCTCTTCGGCCGCCAACCCGGAAAGGGCGAGGCGATCGAGGACGCGGGCTATCGCCTAGAGATCGTCCAGACTGACGGCCGCCGAATCCAATCCATTCACCTGAGCCGGCTCGAGGTCGAGCCCTCGCTCTTGCCCGACCTGAAGGTCGGTGAGACCGCCTGAGGGCGTTTTAAGGCTCTGCGCCATAGCTTAGGAAGCACTCGGGGGCTTCAGTCCTAGAGCGAGCTTCAGTAAAGGATTGGGGGTCGTCAGGACTCTGAATCCTCCTTTGTGCCCCCTCCTTCACTACTGGCGCAGGCATTCGTAGCCACCAGCACACTCAGCGCCAGTGCCGTCGCGGGCACGATCAATGGATCCACGACGAACGCCAATTGCGCGCAAGATAAAATGATCGTAGCGAAAAGAGGCAAAGCGATGTCTCGGCCTCTAGGCGTCGATCTACGAGAGAAGCAAACGAGAGTCCTGCATACAACCGCGAACACGATGGCGCCCAAGCAAAGGTGGATGACTCCTGGCCACGGACGGTAGAAAGGCTCGGTTTCCGGAAAGGGCTCTGCATGCACGTAGAGGTCGCTCGCCATGGCCCAGGTGACGCTGCTCGGCCAGAGCCCGGAGTTCGCGTCTTGGACAACGACCTTGATGGCAAACGTACATAACCGGAGCGACTCCGGTTGTACGGCGCATACGACGGCGATGAATCCGAAGGCTACTGTCACTAGCCACGCGACGGTCGTCCTTAGGTTCGATGTCCTGTGCCTGAGCCCGTCACGTTCTCGCATCCCCGAAGTTCTTTTACGCACTCAAAGTCAGTCCGATTGCCGGGCCAGCGAACGTGGTCTGTTGCATGGATCAGTTGGTGGGCGATGGCGCACTTCAGTGGGCCGGAAGATGAAATCATCCCCACCTTCGTTGGTAGGCCACTTCTCAGGCCGCTCGCAAATCGGTTCCCCTAGAGACCGAGTCAAGTCCTTCGTACCTTGATCTCCGCCTCCTCCTCCAGCCGCGTCATTTCGGTTTCGAGTCGGCGGCGGGCCGCCTCGAGGGTCGCCTCGTCGGCGTCGGCGGGCACGTGGATCGGCTCGCCGAAAACCATGAGACACCTCGCGAACGGCTTCGGCACGAGGTACCCGTCCCACGTCGGTGCGAGCCAACGCCGGTCCGCCGAGACCCCGACCGGGATCAGCGCCGCCCCCGACTTCTTCGCCATGAGCACGATCCCGGGTTGGACGACGTGGGTCGGCCCGCGGGGCCCGTCGGGCGTGAAGGCCATCGTGCCTCCCTTGCGCAGGACCCGGATGCTCTCGGCCGCCGCCCTCGCCCCTCCCCGCCCGGTCGAACCGCGGATCGTCCGAAACCCGAACCCCCGGAACACGATGTTCTGCATGTCCCCGTCCTTGCTCTGGCTGATGATCGTCCAGACTCCCTCGCCCCGGAACAGGATTGCGGCCACGAACGTCCGCCCGTGCCATCCCGCCATGATCTTCCCCCCCGGCAGGGCCCTGACCCGGTCGTAGCCCTCCGCCTGAATCCGCAAGGTCAGCCCGAGGAGCCGCGCGAAGAGATGGATGAGCGGCCCGAGGATGTACGGCCGCACGTTACGCCAATGCTGCTTCACTGCAGGAGGCCCTCAGCCCGGGCCTGCCGGGCGGCGTCGCTCAGTCCGTAGTCCGCCTGAAGCCGGGCCAAGTGGCGCTCCCGGTCGGCCCCTTCGACAAGGCGGGCCAGCCCCAGGAGGGCTTCGGACCGGACCGACTCCGCCCCGGGGTCGTCGACGAGGCTCTCGAAGAACGCCTGAGCCTCGGCCGGGTTGGCCGCCAGCCAGCTCTCCGCGAGGCGCAGCCGTCGGTAAGGCGGGAGCAGCCCGAACGCCCCCAACTCGGCGAGACGGGCTCCCGCTTCGGGCTCTAGCCGTGTCCCGACGGCTTCGGAGTACCGGGCCCACGCCTCGGCCTCCGCCCCCCTTTCGCCCATCTGGCCGAGGGCCGTCGCCCGTTCCCGAAGGGCGGTCGGGTCGGTCGGATGAGAGGCGAGGTGTCGCTCGGCTGCCTTCAGCAAGGCGGCAGGGCTGCGCTCGCTCATCTGCCCGAGCACCTCACGCCCGAATTGGAGGTCGGCCTGCTCCGGGGCCCGGAACGCGAGGCTCAGGGCCAGCCCCACGAAGAACCCCGCCAGGTGCGTCCAGAACGCGGTCACCGTCGCCCCCCCCAGGCTCACGAAGGCCCCAAGGGCCTGGAGCCCGGCCCAGATCAGGGTCACCGT
Organism: Fimbriimonadaceae bacterium; assembly: GCA_022843485.1. GTDB lineage: Bacteria > Armatimonadota > Fimbriimonadia > Fimbriimonadales > Fimbriimonadaceae > JALHNM01. Next base: position 264,546 of record JALHNM010000001.1, read on the forward strand.
GCCGACCGTCACCGAGACCCCGGGCGCGAGCGGCACCCGGCGGCTCATGAACCGGATCGCGCAATACCCGGCGCAGGCGGCGATCGCCCCGCTCGCCCCGATCAGCGGCACCGACCAGCCGGTGACTTGAGCCATGAGGGCGTGGGCACCGACCCCCGCCAGGCCTCCGACGAAGTAGATCGTCAGGAACGCCCCTCGGCCCCCGACCGTCTCGACACGAGGCCCGACCGCGGCCAAGAAGACCAAGTTGCCGAGCAGGTGGGCGATGTTCGTGTGCAGGAACAGGCTCGCCAGCGCCGTCACGAGCGAGGGTCGATCCGGCCTAAACGCGAACTCGTCCACGACGCCCGGGTCCAACGCCCCGAGGAACGAGGCCACGAGACACGCTCCGACCAAGGCGAGGGTCGCCCAGGGCACCCCGTCCTGCCGACCGGCCGTTCCCTGCTTCGCGCTCTCAGCGGCGTCAGGCGTTCTCGTACACCTCTTCCGGGATCTCGACGTTGATGTACGTCTCCTTGACGTCGTCCAGGTCTTCGAGCGCCTCGAGGAGCCGGACGATCTTCGGGAGCAGGTCGGGGTCGGGCTCGGCCCAGTTCGTCGCGAGTCGGGTGATGCCCACGTCTTCGGTCGGGATCCCCGCGCCCTTCAAAGCGTCGTTGCAGGCGTGGAGGGCACTAACGGGGGTCTCGACCGTCCAGTACTCCTCGTCGTCGCCAGTCACCTCGTCCGCCCCGCCGTCGAGTGCGGTGAGCGTGAGGGTCTCTTCATCGACCGCCGACTTCGGGACACTGATCTGGCCGACCTGCTTGAACTGCCAGGCTACCGACCCGTTCTCGCCGAGGGCCCCGCCGTTCTTGCTAAAGACGTGCCGCAGTTCGCCGACCGTGCGGTTCCGGTTGTCGGAGTAGACCTCGACCATGAACGCGACGCCCCCCGGGCCTGTGCCCTCGTACAGGATCTCCTCGTAGTTGCTGCCCTCGCCCCCGCCCGTGCCCTTGGCGATGGCCCGGTCGATGTTCTCCTTCGGGAGCGAGTTCTCCTTCGCCTTATCGATCGCCAAGCGCAACCGGAGGTTCGTCGCCGGGTCGCCGCCCCCCATCTTCGCGGCGACGATGATCTCCCTCGCCAGCTTCGTGAAGAGCTTGCCCCGGATCGCGTCCTGCTTCCCCTTGCGCAGGCGGATGTTCTTCCATTTGGAGTGGCCAGCCATGTCGGCCTATTTTGACACCGCCAGCCGCCCGCCGTCAGCGCACTAAGGGCAGCCTAAGCGACTGGCACCGCTTCGCCGGACGGACAGAGGCCGTCCGTCCGGCTGAAGGAGGATCGCCCATGGCCCCTTAGGCCGTCCGGATGCCCTTAGCGAAGCCGCGGCAGTGGGGGAGTTGGGTCGCCGTATCGACGAGCTTCCACACCTCGACCGAGGGCCACCCGGCCGACATGACCATGTTCCCAAGGCACGCGAGCGTCGGCACCCACCAGTTGCTCGTGTTGCCGCCGTACTCGGTCGTCGGATAGAACTCCGCGACCATCTGCCGACCGGGGTAGCCCTGACCGAGACCGCCCCGGTACGGGCTGAAGTCGTCCAGGATCGCCGACTCCACGTAGATCTCGCCTTCGCAGATCAGGTTGAGCAAATCGAGCGCGAAGAGCGGGTGGCGCAGGTGGTAGAGCGTCCCGAAGAAGAACACGACGTCGAACTTGCCCAGTCGGTCCTCGGTCGCCTCGTAGACCGACATGTCGATCCGGTGGCAGACGTCCCGGCTGTACCCGAGCGCCTCGCGGCAAAAGTCGAAGGTCTCCCAGGCGCGGCGGTCGCCCGACCCGAGCTGGCCGAGGTCGTCGCTGAAGTCGTCGATGGCCACGACTTCGCGGGCCCCGCGCTTGAGCGCTTCGAAGGTCCAGAACCCGTCCCAGGCGCCCACGTCGAGCACGCGCTTGCCCGTGAGGTCGTCCGGAATCCGGTACGCCTCGGGCGCGAGCGGCGCCCAGCCCGGCGTGAAGACCCCCCCGGGCAGTTCGATGCGGTGGTACCAGTACGGGAACCGGTCGATGCCGGTCTGGATCTGTGCGGCAGGCAGGGCCATACGTTTGAGTGTCGGCCCTACCCCTGAAAATCATCAGGGTTCAGGGCTCAAGACTTCGAGCAGGTTGCCAAGAATCCCCCCGTGGCGCTTCCAAGTCCGCTTTACCTTTCCACCCAAAACACGTTCGAGACAGCCGTCCAGCACCATCAGCATGGCGACTACTCGGGCGCGGAGGCGCTCTACCGTGCCGTTCTCGAGACCGCCCCGGGCCACCCGCTTGCCAACGCTTACTTGGGCGTGCTCCTGTGCCAGACCGGCCGGACGGCCGAAGGCGTGGCCTTTCTCGAGACCGCCCACATGCTCGACCCGGACGACGCGGAGACCCTGATCAACCTTGGCAACGCCTGTCGCATCGCGTCCCTAATCGACCGCTCGCTCGAGACTCTCAAGCGTGCGGTCCGGCTCGCCCCGCTCGAATCGTCCGCCTGGGCCAACCTCGGCGCCTCGCTCGTCCTTGCCGGTCGCTCCCATTCGGCCGTCGCCCATCTTCGGAAGGCGGTCGAACTCGACCCGGCGAACCTGGGCGCCCGCTCCGACCTCCTGCTCACGATGCTCTACGACCCCGAGGCCTCGAAGGACGCCGAGCGAGAGGCGGCCGAGTTCGGCAAGCTCTTCGCGCCCGTCCCCCCCGTCCGCCCTGACCGACGCCTTCGCACGATCGCCTTCCTGAGCGGCCACTTCGGGAACCACCCGGTCGGGTTCTTCCTCGAGGGCCTGCTCCGGACGATCGACCGGAGTCGGTACCGGGTCGTGGCCCTCGTCAACCAGACCGCAGCCGACGCCCAGACCCAGTGCCTTCGCGCCCTCTTCGACGAGTGGTTCCCGGTCGCGAGCCTCGACGACGACGCCCTGGAAGCCCTGACCCGCCAGGTGGACGTGGATGCCCTGATCGACCTCGAGGGCCACACCGCTAAGCAGCGCGTCACGGCCCTCTCCCGGCGCCTCGCTCCCCTCCAGGTGAACTGGCTGGGCTTCTCTGGCACCTCCGGGCTCCCGTTCCACGACCTGCTGATCGGCGATCCGACCGTGACCCCGGCCCGCGAGGACGCCCGCGCCGTCGAGCGGGTCGCCCGGTTGCCCCGCAGCTTCGTGACGGTGCCCTTCGGCCGCCTCCCGGCCCCCCGGGTCATCCCGCCCGTCTCCCAGAACGGCCTCGTGACCTTCGGCTCGTTCGCCAACGTGGCCAAGCTGAGCGAGGAGACGGTGGCCCTCTGGGCCCGGATCCTCCACGCCGTCCCTGGCTCGAGGCTGCTCCTGAAGAGCGCGGCCCTCGGGAACCCGGGCGTCGCCGCCGATGTCGTCCACCGGTTCGCTGAGCACCACGTCCACGGCAGCCGCATCGCCGTCCGCGGGCTCATCGAGTGCCGCGACGAGCACCTCGAGGCCTACTGTGACGTCGACGTGGCCCTCGATACCGTGCCCTACACCGGGGCGACGACCACCGTCGAGGCCCTCGCGATGGGCGTCCCGGTCGTGACCCTCGAGGGAGCGCGGTACAGCGCTCGGATGTCGGCCAGCCTCCTCCGCACCGCGGGGCTCGAGGACTGGGTCGCCCAGACCCCCGACGAGTACGTGGCCAAGGCTGTGGCCCTCGCCCGCGAGGCAGCCGCGAACGGGCTCGACCGGCTCGGGCTCCGGGCCCGGCTCGAAGCGTCCCCGCTGGCCGACCTCGACGGGTTCGCCCGCGCCTTCGAGGCCGCCCTCGAAACTGCCTGGGAAGGCACCCCCTCCGCATGACGACCGTCACCCTCGACTCCGTACTCGAGGCCGCGCTCGCGCTCCACATGTCCGGCCGATTGGCCGAGGCCGAACCGGTCTACCGGCAGCTCGCGGTCGCCCAACCGGGCGACCCCCGGCCCTGGCACTTCCTGGGCGTCCTCCTCGGCCAGACCCATCGACCCGACGAGGCCGAACGAGCCCTCACCAAGGCCATCGAGCTCGCCCCCGACGACGCCGAGGCGTTGACGAACCTCGCGAACGTCGTGCGATCCCAGGGTCGGTACCGCGATTCGGCCGAGCTCTGTCGCCGGGCCATCGCCCTCAACCCGTCGCTCGCCGCGGCCTACGTCAACCTCAGCGCCGCGGTCCGCATGACGCTTGGTATCGAAGAGGCGATCTCCGCCGCCGAGGAGGCGATCCGACTCGCCCCGGGCCTCGACCAGGGGCACTGCAACCTCGGCCACGCCCTCCTCTTCGCCGGTCGGGCGGAGGAAGCCGTGGGTGCCTTCCAGCAGGCCCTCGCCGGGAGCCCCCATCGCGAGGACATCCACCAGAACCTCCTCTTCTCGCTGCAGTACTCCGACCGTGCGCCCGCAGCCGCGATCGCCGACGAGACTCGAAGGTACGGGCGACGCTATCGACCGGTCCCCCGCCAGGTGCCGAACCGGCCGCTTCGGACGATCGGGTTCGTGTCCGGCGACTTCCGCCGCCATCCCGTCGGGCTGGTCGTGACCCCGCTCCTCGAGCGGCTGCGAGACCGCGGGTTCCGCCTCGTCGCCTTCTCCCAGGTCTTGGAGGAGGACGGCTGGACCGCCCGGACCAAGGCCGCCGTCCACGAGTTCCACCGTCTGCGGGACCTCGACCCGGCCTCCAGCGTCAACGTCGTCCGCGGGGCCGCCGTCGATCTCATGATTGACCTCGCCGGCCACAGCGCGGATAACCGGATGGACGTTATGGCCCTTGGGGCGGCGCCAGTACAAGCGACCTGGCTCGGTTACTCGGGCTCGACGGGGCTCCCGACCATCGATTGGCTCATCGGCGACCCCCATGTCACCCCGGCGACAGAGGAGGCCCACCTGACCGAGCGGGTCGTCCGCCTTCGCGACGCCTTCCTCGCTACGGACCCCAACTACATCGAGGGCGGGCCGACGCCGCTCCCCGCCCTAGAGCCCTCCGCCGCCGTCACGTTCGCCAGCTTCAACAACATCGTGAAGGCCAGCGACTCGTGCCTTCGGGCCTGGGTCGCGGTGCTCGAAGCGGTCCCGAACGCCCGGTTCCTGATGAAGGGTCAGCATTTTTGCGACCCTTCCGTCCTCTCCCACTTCCGGGACCGGTTCCGGGCGGCTGGGGCGGACCTCTCGCGCGTCGAGCTCCGGGCCGGTGAGCCACTCGACAGGCACTGGGCTTCGTTCGGCGAGGTCGACGTCATGCTCGACACCTTCCCCTACACCGGGGCGACCACCACGGTGGAGGCCCTCGCGCTGGGCGTCCCGGTCGTGACGATGCGCGGAGACCGCTACGTCGGGCACATGAGCGAGAGCCTGCTCGCCACCGTTGGCCGGTCCGAGTGGGTGGCCGACTCGGTCGAGCAGTACGCCGCGATCGCGTCCGGCCTCGTCGCGGACCTCCCGGCCTTGGCCGAGACTCGGGCCGCCCTTCGCCCCGAAACGCTCGCTTCGCCGCTCTGCGACCTGGACCGCTTCGCCGATTCGTTCGTCATGGCCTGTGAGCACGTGTGGGCCTCCTCGCAGACGGCCCCCAACCCTGAAACCCGATCCCCCCAAACCCTATGAGCCGTCTCCGCCGCCAAGCCGTCGCCTTTGCCACCGCCCGCCCAACTGAGCCTAGCCCCGCGGACCGTCTCGTCCAGGAAGGCTTCTTCGCGCACCAGCAGGGGCACGTCGAGGCCGCGTGCGAGAAGTACGCCGCCGCGATCCAGGCGGACCCCCAGCATAACGACGCTCTCCGCCTGTGTGGCACCGCCGCCCTCCAACTTGGACGGCCGGCACAGGCCGTAGAGCTCCTTCAGGCGGCCCTCGCCGCCGATCCCCGCGACCTCCCGGCCATGACGAACCTCGCGAGCGCCTTCATGGCCCTCGGTCGACCCGAGGCGGCGCACAAAGCCTGCGAGGCTGCCTTGACCATCGCCCCCGACGACTACGACGCCCTGTACAACGACGGGAACGCATTGCTGGAGCTTGGGAGCTATGCGCGGGCCGCCGGGCGGTACCGCGAGGCCCTCGTGAAGCGACCGGACGCGGCCTCGGCCCAGATGAACCTGGGCTTCGCCCTCCTCAAGCTCGGTCTGTACGCCGAGGCCCTGGCCGCCCTCGACCGAGCCACCGACCTCGCCCCCGCGAGCCCGAAGGCCAACTACGCCCGCGGGGTGGCGCTCTCCGCCCTCCACCGGAAGTCCGAGGCGGCTGCGGCCCTCGAGCGAGCGGTCGAGGCCGACCCCTGCCACGTCCGGGCCCGGGTCGCCCTCGCCGACGTGCTCCGCAACGAGAGCCGGGTCTCCGAAGCCCGGGCCCACCTCGTCGAGGCCCTCACTCTAGCCCCCGACGACGCAGAGGCCCACAATGGGATGGGCGACGTCCTCCTCTCCTTGGGCGACGCCCCGGCGGCGACGGCCGCTTTCGAGAGGGCGGCCCGCTCCGACCCCGGCACCCCCGGGTACGGGAGCAACGTGGTCTTCTCGATGCACTTCGACGAGCGGGTCTCCGCCCAGGACATCCGGGTCGAGGCCGAGCGGTGGGCACGGCGACACGCCTCGGGCACGCCCTCGCGCAGCCGACCGAGCGGGCCGATTCGCCGGGTGGGCTTCCTCTCGCCCGACCTCCACTTCCACCCGGTCGGCCTCTTCCTCGCCCCGCTCCTGGGCCGCCTCGAGGGGTTCGAGACGGTGCTGTTCTCGAACGAGAGCGTGGTCGACCACGTCACCGAGCGTCTCCAACGCGACGCGGGCGGGTGGTGGGACGTCTCGTGCCTCGAGCCCGCCGAGGTCGCCGACTTGGTCCGTGAAGAGGGCATCGACGTGCTCATCGACCTCGCCGGTCACACGAGCCGTACCCGGCTCGACGTGTGCGCCCTCGCCCCGGCCCCCCTCTTGCTGAGTTGGCTGGGCTACTCGGGCACGACGGGGATGGGCCAGTTCGACGGGCTCATCGCTGACCGCCACTTGATCCCGCCGGGGCACGAGGATGGGTACACCGAGCCGGTCTTGCGCCTCCCCGACTCCTTCGTTTGCTACGAACCCCCGGTCCGGGGCCCGGACGTCGCCGTGACCCCCGCCGTGCGGAACGGCTTCGTCACCTTCGGCTGCGTGAACTCGACGAACAAGGTCTCGGACGCCGCCCTCCGGTCGTGGGCCGAGATTTTGCGGCGGGTGCCGGACGCCCGCCTCGTGCTGGGCCACCATGCGCTCGGCGACCCCGCGGTCCGGGCGGCGGTGCTCGGTCGGCTGGGGGCATTCGGAGCCGACCTCGACCGGGTCTCGACCCGGGGGGCGCTGCCCCGCGAGGAGTACCTGGCCAGCTTCGCCGAGATCGACGTCGCCCTCGATACCCTGCCCTACACCGGGGCGACGACGACCTGCGACACATTGTGGACCGGTACCCCCGTCCTCACTCTCGCAGGGGACCGGTACTCGGCCCGAATGTCGGCCAGCCTGCTGGCGACCGTCGGACGCCTTGATCTTGTCGCCCATTCCCTGGACGAGTACGTAGACCGCGCCGTGTCGCTCGCCGCGGACGTCCCGCGCCTGGACGCCGCCCGCCGAGCGCTCCGGGGCCAGCTGTCGACCTCGCCCCTCTGCGACGCCGACCGCTTCGCCCGGGGGTTCCAGTCACTCCTCGAGGAGGCCTGGGCTGGCCGGTTCGCCACCGCCGCCTGAGGCCGGGCACACAAAAAAGGGCCCCAGGGCAGGGGCCCTGGGGCAAAGTGGAAGCAGTATGGCTTGGTCGGTGGTGTGCGGTCGGTTTATCGGAGCAGGCTCAGCACCGACTGGGGCGCCGAGTTGGCCTGCGCCAAGACCGAGAGGCCGGCCTGCTGCAGGATCTGCAGCTTGGTGTAGTTGGTCATCTCCTCGGCGACGTCGACGTCTCGGATGGACGACTCGGTGGCGACGAGGCTCTCCCGGGTGATGCTGAGGGAGCGCATGTTCGACTCGATCGTGTTGCGCATGAACGAGCCGATGTTGCCCCGGGCGCTCGAGACCGTGGCGACGGCCGCATCGAGGGCGCTCAACGCCGCGGTCTGGTTCGACCCGGTGATGTCGAGCGAGCTGAGCCCCAGCGACCCAGCGCTGAAGTTCTGCAGGCTGAGCTGGGCGGTCTGGTCGCCCGCCGAACCGATCTGGAACGAGCTCGAACCCGCGAGGACCTGCACGACGCCGGTGCGGTTGGTGGCGGTGTTCCCCGTGGCCGTGACGTTGATCGTGTTGCCATCCGTGTCCTTGAGCTGGAGGCCCCGGCCCTGGTTGAAGGTCGCGCTCACCGTGTTGGTGCCGTAGGTATAGGTCACCGCGGCGACGGCGTTCGCGCCGGCGTCGGAGACGGTGCCCGCCGCCGTGAAGAGCGTGCCCGCCGTGCCCGTGGTGACGGTAACGGTCGTGTCGCTGCCGTAAGCGGCCGCCGTGAAGGAGACGCCCGCGCTCGCGGCCCAACTCGCCCGGACGCCCGTGTCGGTTTGCTGGGCGTTGACCATATCGAGGACGTTCTGGACGGTCTGGCCCGCCTGGACGGTGAAGGCCTTGCCGTTGATCGAGAAGGTGCCAGCGGTCACGGTCGCCGTGGCGGCCGAGTAGGTCTGGGTGCCCGTCACGACCGCCTGGTCGGCAGCCGTCGTGATGTTCACGCTGAGCATCCCGTTGCTGTTCACCGCGGCACCAGCAAATGTGCCGGTGAGCGATGCGGACGAGAAGTTGGTCGCGTCGGTGACCGTGCCGGTGACACCGGCGCCACCGTTCAGGAGCTTGCGGCTGCCGAACGCCGTCGTCGAGGCGACCCGGTCGATCGAGGTGAGGATGTTGTTGAGCTGCGTCTGGTTCGCCGCCTTCTGGGTGGCGTCAACCGAGCTGTTGCCGTTGGCGACGGCGAGAGCCCGGGCGTCGCGGAGCAGCTTGCTCACCTCGTCGAGGGCGCCGTCGGCGGTCTTGGCGTAGTTGAGGGCGTCCTGGTTGTTACGCAGGGCGGCGCTCATGCCCGAGATCTGGCTGCGGAAGTTCTCGCTGGCGATCAGGCCGGCGGGGTCGTCCGCACCCGAGTTGATGCGAAGACCGGTCGACAGGCGGGTGATCGAACGGCTCACCTCGAGGCCCGTCGAGCTCAGGTTGCGATAGGCCGTCATGGCCGTGACGTTGTTGTTGATTCGGAACGACATGTCTTCCTCCGTGAAGCGGTTGTCTGCGGACGCTGGGTCGTCCTGACCCGTCCGTAAGGTCACCTTCCAAAGCCCGCCCTCTCACGGGCCCGTAATCCTACGGGTTCCGGCTCAAAGCTAGAACAAATGCGGGGCCCGTCCCGACCGCCGAGACGGTGCCCCGAGCCCGGCGGTAGAGTCCGAGCATGCGCCTCGCCGAGTACGTCGCCCAGAAGAAACGGGCCCTCTACGACGACCTTCTCGCCGGCCGCGACCCTGGGGAGGGGGCGTACGACCCCGCCGCCCTCAAGGAGGGACGGTCGAAGGGCAAGCCGCAGATGGGGTCGACCTTCTTCGAGCCCCGGTCGATCCGGCTCGAGTTCATCTTCCCCGACCCGACGGCTTCCGCCGTCATCCTCACGGTCACCCTCGACCCCCCGGAGCGGGTCGTCTACCTCCCCGTCCCCGGCTGGGTCGTCGAGTCGATCTGGCAGGGCGAAGTGAGTGGGTCGCACCACTTCGAGTCGCACGCCCGGGCCCTGGTCGACGAGTTCGTCGCCCTCACCGCTCCTGTCCCCAACGAGGCCCTCTTCGGACCCCAGGCGGCCAAGCGCCGGGAGTGACGGGCACCTGGGAGACTTGCTTTCTAATGCGACCTAGCGTCATGATCACACTAAGCTCGGGCCGAACTGGCAAGGGCGGAGATCTCCCTATGTCAGCCCGAGCGCTCCCGTACTTCCTTGCCGTCGCCTCCTTCGTCCTTGCGGCCGCGCCGTCTGCGGGGCAGGGGCAGTACCCGGCCGACAAGGTCAAGTTGCTCAAGCACTTCTCGGTCCAGGAGATGGGTGGGGGCGGGGGGACGACCTGCTGGGGGTACGTGAGCCCCTCTGGCCGCGAGTACGCGATCATGGGCCTGACCAGGTCCTCGGTGATCGTCGAAGTGACGGACCCCGTGAACGCCCGCATCGTCGCGACCATCCCTAGAACACCCAGTGGCTGGACCGACTTCAAGACGTTCCGGCACGCGCTCTACATCAGTGCCGAGGGGGATGCGAGACGGGGGATCCAGGTCGTCGACCTTCGTGAGATCGACCAAGGCATCGCGACCGTGGTGCGCACGATCAACCCGACCAGCTACTCCCATACGCTGGCGGTCGACGAGGCGAGCGGCTTTATGTACTTCGCCGGTGCCGGGGGGTCGGCCACGATGTTCGACCTGAACCAAGACCCGCTGAACCCGACGCCGCTCCCCGTCCATGCGCCGAGCAGGGGCATGCACGAGTCCCTCGTGGTGACGTACACCACGGGGCCCTATGCCGGTCGCCAGATCATGTTCGGGTTCGGCGGGTACAGCGGGACGCTCCTGATCCACGACGTGACGGACAAATCCAACCCGCGCCTGATCCGCACCGTCGCCTACCCGTTCGCCGGCTATTGCCACCAAGGGTGGCTCAGCGACGACCGCCGCTACCTCTACGTGAACGACGAGTTCGACGAAGAGAGGGGCCCGATGCAGACGCGCACCCTCGTCTTCGACGTGAGCGTGCTCGAGACCGCGGACCTCGTCTCCACCTTCTCGACCGGGCGATGGTCCACCGACCACAACCTCTACGTCAAGAACGACTTCGTCTTCCAGTCGAACTACACGTCGGGCCTGTGCGTCTTCGACGCCAACTCGGATCCGATCCAGCCGACTTTCCGGGGCTTCTTCGACACGTATCCGGCGAACGATTTCGGCGGGTACAATGGCTCCTGGGGCAACTACCCGTACTTCCCGAGCGGCATCGTCGCGGTGAGCGACCGGTCCAACGGCCTGTTCATCGTCGACGTCTCGGAGGCCACCCGGACCGAACTTCCGACCCTCAACTTCCGGCTCGTACGCGGGAAGGTTCTCGCCGGCGGGCTCGAAGAGCTCCAGTCCGAGGACGGTCGAACTCTTGACGTCGGCCCGTTCCTCACGGGTTCGGCCAACGAGGCCCCGGTGACCGTCGAGTTCGAAACGACCTCCAAGTGGCAGGACGTCAGCCGACTCTCGCTCTCCGTCCGGTCGCGGGCCTCGACGCTCGGCCTGGAGCAGACGCTCGAGCTCTTCGATTGGCGGGCCGGTCGGTTCGAGTCGGTTCAGACGTCACAGATCACAAAGGGCTTCGAGACGACGGAGCAGGCCGCCACGAACCCCGACCGGTTCGTTCAGGAAGGCACCAAGCGCGTCCTTGCTCGGGTCAGCTTCAAGCCCGTCGGCCCGGTCGCGAACACCGGGTGGTCCGCGTCGCTCGACCGGGCCATCACAGTCATCAACCCCTAAACCGCCCGTGCCGGACCCATCCGGCCCGGGAAGGGCCGTTCGAGGCGAGGGCCCACCCCTCGAACGGCCCCCAGCCCCACGCCCCGGGTAGCCTGACGGGTCGATGGCGACGATCCTCGCGACGTGGGAAGAACCGGGAAAGGTGGCGATCCACGCCGCCCGGCAGACCGTACTCAACGGAGGTTCGGTCCTCGACTCGCTAGAAGCCGGGCTCACCGCCGCCGAGGACGACCCGAACCTGGTCGCTATCGGCCGGGGGTCGCTCCCGAACAGTGACGGCGAGATCGAGTTGGACGCGAGCGTCATGCTTGGCTCGGGCCTCGAGGCCGGAGCGGTCTGCGCCCTGCGAGGTGTGCTCCCCGCCATCCGCGTCGCCCGCTGGGTCATGGAGCGCACCGAACACGTCATGCTGACCGGCGACCAGGCCCGGCGGTTCGCCATCGAGCAGGGCCTCCGCCCCCAGAACCTCATGACCGCCGAGTCGATCCGCCGTTACGAGGAGTGGCTCCGCTCCCCCGAGTCGGTGGCCGAGTACGCCCACAGCGTCCACGACACGGTCACGATGCTCGGCGAGGACGGCGGGCGCATGGTCGCGGCGAGCAGCACGAGCGGGTGGGCGTACAAGAAGCCGGGCCGGGTCGGCGACTCCCCGATCGTGGGGGCGGGGATCTACGCCGACGATGAGCATGGAGCGGCCGGGGCGACGGGGTGGGGCGAGCAACTCTGGCGGGCCTGCGCCTCCTTCCGGACCGTGCAAGCCATGGGCCGAGGGCTGAGCCCGCAAGAGGCCTGCGAAGAGACGGTCGCCTACATGCAGCGACGGCTCCCCGGGTCGCGCGAGCTGCCGTGCGTCGTGCTCGCGCTCGGGAAGGACGGCTCGTTCGGGGCGGCCACGACCAAGGGCGAGTTCCACCTCTGGGTGTGCCGGGACGGGGGCGGACCGCAGGTCCACGCCTACCGGCCGAAAGGGGGCTAGCTGGCACGGCTCATCGGCACGGCGGGGCACGTCGACCACGGCAAGACGACCCTGATCCGCGCCCTCACCGGCATCGACGCCGACCGCCTGCCCGAAGAGAAGCGGCGGGGGATGACGATTGACGTGGGCTTCGCTTACATCGATTTGCCCGAGGTGGGCCGGGTCTCGATCGTGGACGTCCCGGGGCACGAGCGGTTCGTCCACAACATGCTCGTCGGGGCGTTGGGGATCGACGTGGCCCTGCTCTGCGTCGCGGCGGACGAGTCGGTCATGCCCCAGACCCGGGAGCACCTCCAGATCCTCGATCTCCTCCCGGTCGAGCGGCTCGTCGTGGCCCTCACGCGAGCCGACCTCGCCGACGCCGAGACCCGCGAGTTCGCCGTCGCCGAGACCGAGGAGCTCCTTGCCGAGGGTCGCTTCGCCAGGTCTCCGGTCCTGCCGGTGTCGGCCGTCACGGGGGAAGGCCTCGACGACCTCCGCCGCACCTTGGCCCAAGCCCTCTCCGCCCCCCGCGACGAGCCCCCAGCGCCTTGGTACCTGCCGATTGACCGGGTCTTCACCGTCAAAGGGCACGGGACGGTCGTGACCGGGACGCTCATGCAGGGCGTCGTGCGGGAGGGGGACCAGGCCGTGCTTCAGCCCGGCGTGCACGAAGTCCGGGTGCGTCAGGTCCAGGGGCACGACCAGCCTGTGCCCGAGATGGGCCGCGGCTCGCGGACGGCGCTCAACCTGGGCGGCGTCCGCCTCGAGGACGTCCACCGGGGCATGGTCGTGGGAGCGGTGGGGACGGTGGTCGAAACGACCTGCCTGGACGCCCGGGTGCGCTGGGTGGGCGAACCCAAGCACGGGGCGCGGGTCCGGGTTTCGATCGGGGCCGACGAGGCGATCGCGAGGCTGTTCACGAACGACCACGACGCCGACCTGGTGCAGCTTCGGTTCGAGCGGCCGGCCGCGGCGGTGCTCGGGCAGCCGCTCGTGCTCCGGCGCTACTCGCCCCCGGTCGTCCTGGCGGGGGGTCGGGTCGTGACCCCGCTCGCCCCGACCCGCCGGAAGAACCAAGCCCCCGCCGCGGGCACCGGGGCCGGCGGTCTACGGGAGACGCTCGTCGCGTTCATCGTCGGTCGCCCGGACGGGGCGGACACGCCGGCCGTCTGTGAGGCGGTCGGGCGGACCCCCCAGGCCCTCGGCGATGAGTTCGAGGCCCTTCTGCGAGAGGGGGCCCTGCTCGGGTTTGCCGGTCGGTGGTTCAGTCTGGACACGTTCGCCGCGGCCCGGGCCCGATTCCTCGCCGCGCTCAAGGAGCTGCACGAATCCGACTCGCGCAAGCTCGTCTGGCCGCGAGAGGCGGTGGTGGCCCGGGCCGGGCTCAAGTGGCAGGGCAAGCCGCTCGACCGCATCGTCGCCTGGCTCGCCGAGGAGGGCAGCCTTCGGTCGAGCGGGACGTCGGTCGGCCTCGCCGGGTTCCAGGTGGAGCTCCCCGCGCGGCAACGGGCCCTTCTCGACCGGGTCAAGGCGGATCTCGCGGCGAAGACCCCGAACGTGCCCGGGCCGGCCGAGATCGCGCGGGAGTTCGGCGTCCCGGTCCAAGCGGTCGAGGAGATCGTCCGGGTCGGGATCGACGCGGGGGAGTTGGTCCGGCTGGCCCCTGACCTGGTCTATCCGCCTGAAGCCTTGGAGGTGCTGGTCGAATCCGCCCGGCGGGTGCTCACCGGCGCGGGGTTCTCGGCCTCGGAGTTTCGGGAGGCGGTCGGGACGACCCGGAAGTATGCGATCCCCCTCCTCGAGTGGCTCGACGCACGGGGCGTGACCCTGCGCCAAGGCGATTCGAGGGTCTTCCGAGAGCGGATCGAAGGCTAGCCGAGCCGAGCGAGGGCCTCAGCCACGGTCGGCGCCCGGAGCACCACAGTCTTGACCGAGCCATAGCCCTCCATGAGGAGCCGGGCGGCGAGGGCCTGGCCGTTCTCCGCCCGCAAGAGCAACCCGCCCTTCGCGGGGCGGGCCTCGAGGCAGAACGGCTCGACCATCTGGCGCACGGCCTCCGCCTCGTCGGTCTCGACGACCAACTCGACCGGGCCCGCGGAGCGGACAAGGTCCTCGACCGATCCCGCGAAGACGGGCGACCCCGCAGCCATCACGATGACCGCCCCTAGGGCCTCGACAACGCTCGGCCGGACCGTGGCCACCAAGAACGCCCGGCCCCGACCTCGCTCGGCGGCGATGATCCCAAGCGCCCCGTCGAGGGCCCAGGGGTCGAGGGCGTCGAGCGTGTGGTCGAGCACGAGCACATGCGCGTCGCCGTTCACCGCCGCGAGGAGCGCGAGGGCGTGCGCGGCCGAGGGGCCGAGTTGGCCAGTCGGCGTCTGTCGCTCGTCCCAAAGCCCGAGGGCCAGGAGCTGGGTCGCGGCTTCGTCGTTCTCGCCTCGTGCCCCGACGGCGATGGACTGGGGGGTAGTCCTTCGACCGGTGGGCGGGCGGGCCACGGTTACTTTGGCCGCGGTCACGACGGATCCGTGGCGACCGTCGGCGACGGCCTCCAAGAAAGCGTGCACCCCAGCCCCACGACGGCCGACGACGGCGTAGGCGTCTCCTGGCGCCAACTCGAGGCTGAGCTGGCGGCCCTCGGGCGAGAGCCGAAGGCCGTCGAGAGCGAGCAGGGGCTCGGTCACAACTCGGTCAAGCCCTTGGGGTAGCTCGACAGGATCTCGGGGCCCTCGGGGGTCACATGGACGTCGTCCTCGATCCGCACGCCTCCGAAGCTTTCGATGTAAACACCAGGTTCGACCGTCCAGACCTGACCAGGTTCGATGATGTCCGTCGACCGCGCCCCGAGCGAGCCCAGGTCGTGCACCGCCCGTCCGAGCCCGTGCCCCAGCGAGTGGCCGAAGTACTTCGCGAGATCCTTTTCGTTAAGGATGTCCCGTGCTAACTGGTCTACAGCCACGCCAGTCGCCCCTGGGATCAGGGCGGCACAACACGCGACCTCTGCCTTGAGGACCTGCTCGTAGACCTCGCGGTGCCGGTCGCTTGCGGGGCCGATCACGAACGTCCGCGTGATGTCGCTGCAGTACCCGTCGAGGACGCACCCGAGGTCGATGGTGACGAAGTCGCCCTTCTCCAGGGCCCGGTCCGTAGGCCGGGCGTGCGGCCGGGCACTGTTCGGGCCGCTCGCCACGATCGGCGGGAACCCGATCCCGGCCCCGTTGCGGCGGAAGAAGAACTCGATGTCGAGGCCGATGTCGAACTCGGTCACCCCGGGCTGGAGCATTCGGACGGAATGCCCGAGACACGCCTCCGCGAGCTTGATCGCCTCTCGGATCTTGCCGACCTCGTCCGAGGTCTTCACCATGCGGAGCGGTCGGAGGATGTCGTCCGCCGGCACCCACTCGACCCCACCGACTTGGGTCGTCCAGTCCTGCCACGTGGAGTACGGGATGGACTTTTCGAACGCGATCTGAGCAAGTCCGAGCCGTGTCGCCTCCTCATTGATTACGTCCGTGAACCGGCGGGGCACGCCGAAGATGCGTACGTCAAGCCCCTTGATCTGTTCCTCAGCCTGGATCGCGTAGCGGCTGTCGGTGACGAACACGCCTGAATCCGGGGTCAGGAGCACGGCTCCGAACGTCCCCGTGAACCCCGTGAGCCACTGAACGTTGGTCGTGTCGTTGACGAGGAAGGCCCCCGTCCCGTTGAGTGAAGCCCGAAGACGTTCGAGATTGGTCATATCGCTCCCACTTCCGATTCCTTGATCGCCCGCAGCGCGAGCAAGTACCCGTTCGCCCCGAAGCCCGCGATAACGCCGACGCAGACCGGTGCGATCACGGAGTGGCGTCGGAACTCTTCCCGGGCCTGGACGTTGGTCAGGTGGACCTCGATGACGGGCAGCCGGACGCTGATGAGGGCGTCGCGGAGCGCGAACGAGTAGTGCGTCAGCGCTCCGGGGTTGATCACGATCGCCTCGGCCCAACGGCGGTGCTCCTGGATCGCGTCGATCAGCACGCCCTCGTGGTTGGACTGGAGCGTGCGCACCTCCATCCCCAGGGGCTCGGCGAACCGGTGGATGTCCTCGTCGATCTCGGCGAGGGGTTTCTTGCCGTACAGCTCGGGCTCGCGGAACCCCGTGAGGTTCAGGTTCGGCCCGTGGAGCACGAGGACTTTCTTGCGGTCAACGCTCATCGTTTTCGTCCGGAGGGAGGGCCTCGTCGGGCAGGAGGTTTGGGATCCCGTCCTCGACGCGGTAGCGCCAGTGGCACACCGTGCACCGGAGCCAGGCGCCCTCGTCGGCGAGCGGCGGGCGGTCGTCGCACCGGGGGCAGGCCAACAGGGGCAGGAGGGTCGGGTCGATCACGCCATCGCCTCCCTGTACGCCTGTTCGGTCAAGCGGGCCGTCGCGAGCCAGTCGAAGGCCTTGACCCTCTCGTAGCCGCGCTCGCGCATCGAGCCGACTTTACCGGAATCGACGAGGAGGCCCTCGATCCGCTCGGCCCAATCGGTGGGGTCGAACGTCGGCACGACCTCGGCCGCACCACCCGCCACCTCCGGGAGGGCGCCACCGTTCGAGCACACGACCGGGCACCCGGACGCGAACGCTTCGAGCAGCGGGATCCCGAACCCTTCGTGGAACGCGGGCGCAAGGTAGAGGGCGGCCCGGGCGTAGAGGGCGGCGAGGTGGGCGTCATCGACATAGCCGGTGTAAAGGGGCCCGGCGGCCTCGGCGTCCCCCCAGGGTTTGCCCGTCACGACCAGCCGTCGCCCAGCACGGGCGGCGGCTTCGATCGCGAGGGCCGTGTTCTTGCGGGGCCACCGCGTCCCGACGGTCAGGAGGTAAGGCTCCTCGACCCCGAGGCTGGCGACGAGGCGACGGGCGGTGGCGTCGTCCGGCCTTTCGAACCCTTCCCGTAGCGCGTTCGGGGTCACCACGGTCTTCCCCCGGGCGGCGGGGATGGCGCGCTCGATCTCCTGCCTGCTCGTCTCGGAGACGGTAAGGACCCGTGCCGCTCGGCGTACGGAAGCGGGGACCTGGGATTGCAGCAGGAGCCGGTCCTTGAGCCCAAACCACTGGGGCCCGATGAAGAACGAGACGTCGTGCACAGTCGTGACGCCGTGTCGCCCGACCAGGGGGGACAGGAAGTACTGGGTGTGCAAAGCCCGGGCGCCTGCCCGGCGAGCGGCGAGGGGGAACCGGACGAGGCTCCACCATCGGTCCCCGGCCGGAGCGGTCTGGATCCACCGGACGCGGGCCGTTTCGGGAATCCCCGGCGGTCTCGGCGCGTTAGAGAAGAGAAGGAAGACGGTCTCCGACTCCAGCCTCGCTAGCCCGCCGATGAGGCCCCGCCAGTAGGACGTGTCCCCGGTCATCGTTCGCGAGGCGAGGCGGGCGTCGAGGGCGACGAGGTCGGCCATAGGTCGGCAGGTCGGCGGCGGGGCCGCTTCATTCAGAATAGCAGGTCGTTCGTTATGCAGAAACAAGGCTCAAGGATGCTCCTCGTCGGGGTCGTGGTGGTGGCGCTCGCCGGCGCCGTCGTGTGGAACGCCGCCTCGATGGCTCGGGCCAGTGGCGGCGGTGAGACGCCCGGCCACGAGGGCCACGACCACGGCGAGGGGAAGGCGGCCACTAAGGAAGAGCGCGACTCGGCCCAGAAGACCCTCCTCAGCCGCCTCGAGAAGCGGAGTCCCCAGGTCGCCAACGCCGAGGGTGAGGACCCCGACGGGATCCCCGACCGGCCCACGATCCTCGTCGACCGACCGGCGCCCTACCGGCCCGCCCCGAACGATGCCGGCACCGCGACCCACTGGTACCAAGAGGACTCTCGCTCAGCGAAGATCTCGGAACGGAACGAGCGCGAGCGGAGCGGGGGCTAGCCGAGGGGCACCACGACGAACCCCCCGTCCTCCCGCCGCACGCGCTCGAAGGCAACCCCGTAGACCCGACACAGAGAGTCCGGCTCCAGGGCCTCTTCTACGGGCCCGACCGTCCAGACTTGGCCCCGCGCGAGGAGGGCGGCCCGGTCGGCGCACCCCGCGGCCCAGTTGAGGTCGTGGGTGGCGATGACGACGCACAGCCCCTCGGCGGTCAGTGACCGGACTAACCCGGCGAACGAGGCTTGGGCGGCCGGGTCGAGGTGGTTCGTAGGCTCGTCCAGCAGGAGGATCCTGCCGCCCTGGGCCAGGGCCCTCGCGACGAGCACCCGCTGGGCCTCGCCCCCGCTGAGCTCGGAGAGGGGCCGATCGGCCAGCCACGTACACCCTGTCCGCTCCAGCGCGGCCTCGGCCACGGCTCTGTCCTCGGGGCTGTCGAACAGCCCGACCGAGTGGGGGGTGCGGCCCATCAAGACGACCTCGCGGACGGTCACGTCGAACGTGGGTTCTTCGCGTTGGGGGACGTAGGCCACAGTTCGGGCCACTTGGCGGACCTGCGTTCGAGCGGGGTCCTGCCCAAGCAGCCGCACACGTCCCGCGATCGGGACAATGGCTCCGGAGGCCGCCTTCAGGAGCGTCGTCTTGCCCGAACCGTTCGGCCCAAGGAGCGCGAGGGCCTCGCCGGGGTGGGCCGCGAGGTTGACCCCCTGGACGACTGTCCTTCCCCGGTAGCCGAGGCTGACCCCCTCGAAAGTGAGGGCGGGCTCAGGCATCGACCTCGAGCACCCCGCTCACGAACGCCCGATACATGCCTGCGTACGCCCCGTTCTGGCGGACGAGGTCGTCGTGGCTCCCGGTCTCCAGCACCTCGCCGCGCCGCAGCACGAGGATGCGGTCGGCCCGGGCCGCGGTCGTCAGCCGGTGGGCGATGAAGAGGGTCGTCCGGCCCGCCATCGCCTTCTCGATGGCCTGAGTGACGGCCTTTTCGCTCACCGCGTCCAAGTTGCTCGTGGCCTCGTCGAGGAGGAGCACCTCCGGGTTCCCGACGAGGGCCCGGGCGATGGCGAGCCGCTGGCCCTCGCCGCCGCTCAGCCGGACCCCTCGTTCTCCGAGCGTCGTCTCGTACCGGTTCGGTGTGGCCTCGATGAACCCGTCGGCACTGGCGAGGGCGGCCGCGCGGCGGAGGTCCTCGTCGCTCGCTTCACCGGCGCCCAGGCGGAGGTTGTCGGCGATCGACCCGGCGAAGAGGAACGTGGACTGCGGCACGACGCCGAACAGCCGCCGGTACCACCCAAGGTCGAGCTCGCGGACGTCGACCCCGTCATAAAGTATCGCGCCCGACGTCGGGTCGTAGAAGCGCAGGAGCAGGTCGGCGATGGTGCTCTTGCCCGCACCGCTCGGCCCGACGAGGGCGAGGGACGTGCCCGCCGGGATCGTGAAGCTCACCCCGTTCAGGGCCCGCGTCCCGTCCGGGTACTCGAAGACGACGTCGCGGAACTCGATCGTGCCTTGGGGCTGGGGGAGGGTCCGGGCTCCTGGGCGGTCGAGGTGCTCGTCCGGCACATCGAGGACTTCGGCGTGGATGCGGTCAGCGGCCGCTTGGACTTGGTTGTAGACGTTGTTGACGTTCGCCAGGCTCTTCATGCCCTGGTTGACCAGGTCGAGTGCCACCGTCAGCGAGACGATGTCGGCGATCGCGAGCGTCCCGGCCTGGGCCATGAACCCGCAGATGAACAGGATGGCGGCGAGCGAAGTCGCCCCAAGGAACTCCACCATCGGCTTGAGCTCCGCGAAGCGGCGCACGGCCCGCATCTGGCTCTCGAACCCTCGCTGGAGCAACCCGCCGAAGTGGGAGCGCATCCGTTCCTCGGCCGCGAAGGCCTTGACCACCCGGGCCCCGGCGATGGCCTCTTGGCTCATCGAAGCGAGGCTCGCCAGGTCGTCCTGGACCTGTCCCTGCGCCTCCTTCATTTTGCGGCCGTTCCGGTGGACGAACGCGGCGATCACGGGGACGAACAGGAGCGCCACAAGGGCGAGTTGCCACTGGATCAGCACGATCCAGACGAGGGCGAAGAGGGCCTTGGCCGGGCCGTCGATGCTGTCGCGGATGAGCGACACTGCGTTCTGGTAGACGTTGATGTCGTTCGTCAGGACGCTTTGGAGCCCGCCCTGCCGCTTCTCGTTGAAGTAGGAGACGGGGAGGCGCTGGAGCTTCGCGAAGAGCCGCTCGCGGAGTTCGAGCGCGAGCTTGGCCGCGGCCCGGCTCAGGTAGTAGGTCTGCCCGCGGACGAAGGCGTACCGGAGGGCGAAGACGCCGACGACGGCCAGGCAGACGAGCCCGAGCCGCTCGAGAGCCTCCTCCTGCCGGATCTGGCGTTCGGCCGGGGTCTCGGGGCGGGCGGTGTCGGGCTGTGTCCGGGTGGGGGATTGGACCAGGGCACCCAGCCCGCCAGCGCCGGGCGCGGCCGGGCGCACGGTCGGGGAGGCGTCTTGGATCGCCTGGATGGCGCGGTTCGTGAGTGGGATCGTCGCCGACGCCAAGGCACTGGCGAGGGCGACGCACACGAGCCCCTTCAGGATGCTCGTGCGTTGCCGCTTAAGGTCGGCCGCGATCCGAGGGTCGAGACGCCGGAAGGGAGAGCGAAGGCCGATGCCGCTAGTTTAGCCGTCCAGGTTTCGGAGGCTGGGCACGGGCGTTGCGCTCTCCCGCCGAGGTCAGTTCGCCCGCTCGCGCATTAGGGTTGAGAGGTCGAGGATGAAACTCCCTCCACCTCCTCCTCCGCCGCCGGCGCTCACGCTCGGGAGCTTGCCGTCCCACTTATCGATCCATTCGCGGGCGATGACGAGCGCGCCGCCGTTGGCTTGGAGGGCGGCGGCCTTGAGCTTGGCCGACTCGGCGTCGCCCTGGGCTTTGGCGATGGCCGTCTGCTTCTGTAGCTCGGCCTGTTGGAGCACGAACTTCTGTTTTTCGGCTTCCTGTTGGGCGATCTGCTTGGCCTCGATCGCTTTGTTGAACTCGGGCGAGAACTCGAAGTTCGTGATCGAGAGGCCGCCCGGGTCGACGATGATGTCGTACGCCTTCAGTCGGAGGGCGATGTCCCGCTCGACTTCGTTCTTGACCTGCGCCCGGTTGCGGATGAGGTCCTCGGCCGAGTACTTTGCCGTGACGACCTTGATCGACTCCTGGACGGTCGGGTCGATGATGCGCACCTTGTACTCCGTGCCGACTTGCTGGAAGAGGCGGCCGGCCTGCTGGGGGTCGATGCGGAAGTTCAAGGCGAGCGTGGTCGTAACCGTCTGGAGGTCGCGCGAGGCTGCGCTCGCCGTGCTCTCCTCCTTCTGGGTACGGACTTCGAGGAGAACGATCGTGTTGACGCCCGGCATGACGAAGTGGATGCCTTCGGCGAGCGTGCCCTGCATGGCCCCGAAACGGAGCAGCACGGCCCGGTAGCCAGACTGGACCACGACGAACCCGCCGGACAACGCGCCGCCGACGACCATGAGCACCCCGACGACCCTGGCGGCGAGCGCCAGGCCCTTCGTCGCCCCCTTCTGGGCGCCGGGCACCTCGACCGCTCCGATCACGAACGAGAGGGCCACCAGGATGACCCCGAGAACGATGATTCCCATTGTGTCTATCCCCGGGGACGGTCCGATGGCCCGTTCGGTTGCAGGCAGGGGCCCGTCGCCCTCCTGCCCTGGGCGGGACCGACCGATCATCCCCCTATGACCGTCAACAGCGCGGGGAGTGTCCGGGCCGCCGCCCAGGCGACCGTCCGGCCCGGAGGCGAGGCGACGCCCGTCCAAGTGGCCGTGCTCAAGAAGGCGCTGGACGCCCAGAAGCGCGAGGGCGAGGCCCTGATCGACCTCCTGCAGACCAAGGGCCGCCTGTTGGACGTCCGGGCCTAGACCCCCCGGGTACCATGACGGGCTGTGCCGAAGAAGCGCCCGTCAAAGCCGGTGTGGTGGAAGAACACGTTCTTCCTCTTCGCGGCGATGCTACTGGTGGTCGCCGGGGCCGGGATCGTCGGCGGTGACGCCCTGATCCGAGACCCGGGACAAGTCAACGAGCGGATGCCCCTTTTCCTGATCTACCTTGGGGGGGCGGTGGTGCTGCTCGTGAACGGGCTTCTCAGCCATCGCCAGGCGGTGCAGAGCTTCGAAGAGGCAGAGGACGACCTATGACGCAGTGCATGTGCGGGAAGACGATCGACAAGGTGCCGGACTGGCTCGCGACCGTGAAGGTCACGTTCGTCTGCAACAACTGCCCGAACCGGACGGTCAAATCGATCGCCCAGGTTCAACTCGAGGCGCCCCGGGACCCCAACTCGGTGGAAGGGTCCGGGGCGATCGAGGGGGCCTTCGACGACGAAGAGGAGACCGAAGAAGACGAGTCCTGACCGGGAGTCGGCCAGGGGCTAGGCGGCGTGCCGCAGGGCTCTCTGGACGAGGACGAGCCTCGGGGAGGCCTCCGATCCGAAGGTTCGGACGCACAGGTCTCTCAGGAGGCCCGGGTCAGTAGGGCTCGTATCGTCTAGGGTGACCGAGGCGAGGAGAGTCCCGTTGGAGCGCCAGACGCTCGCGTCTAGCACCCCGTCTTGGCTGAGCAGGAAGCCTTCGAGAACGGAATGGTCCAAAGCGAGGAGGGACACCACGCTTTACGTACTGGTCGTTTCGTCCCGGTTCTGGAGGGCCAATAGGGCCGAATACTGGGTCGCATCGTCGATGTCGGTGCCGATCTCGGCGTGGTGAGTGACGATCCCTTTCACCGGCATCCCAAGGAAGGCCCCCACGGCCCGCTCGAGAGTGCGCTGGGTGAGGGTGTTCGGGCTCAGCCGACCCACCATGACTCGCAGGAGCGTCTGCCAGCCGACCAGCCCTGCGAGCCGGAGCGGGCTCTTGCGGGCGGCGTAGGCCTGCTCGAGCACCGGGAGCGAGGCCCTCATGAGGCCGGTCCGGATGAGGGCGGCGTTCCCCCCGGTGAACCGACCCTCTCGCATCTTCAGTGCGGTCCGCTTGAGTCCGGGGAACTGAGCCTCGCAGTCGGCGATCGGGATGATTGGGTAGTTGACCCCGGCCTCAGGGTCGCACCGGTCAAGGAAGTCGCGCAGGCCCTCGGTAGTCAGGAACGGCGTGTCGCAGGTGACGAGCAGGAACGCCTCCGTCCGGACGGCGTCGAGCCCCGACGAGACGCTCTCGAGGAAGGTCGAGCCGGGCGCGACCTGGCGGTCGGCGAGCCCCGCCGGGCCGCCGACCAGAACGAGATCGCCGAGCGGGGCAGTCGCTTCAAGGACGATATCGACGAACCGACGCCCACGGAACGGGAGCTCCGCCCGAGTGGCGACCCCACTCAGGGCGGCAAGATCGGGGTCGCAGGTCCCCCCGGCCAAGATCACGACGTCCATAGGCTTTCCTCCCGGCTAAGGGTCCAGACGGGCCAGGACCGCTCAAAGCCTTCTCCAGCGAGGCGGACTGCGGCGGATCGGGCGGACTCCTCGTCCTCGAAGACCCCGAACACGGCCGCCCCCGACCCCGTGAGCCCCGCCGCCGAGGCCCCGTGGACATGGAGCCGCTCGGCGAGGTCGCCGCACACGCAGGGCGCCACTCGCTCGAAGTCGTTGTAGAGCTGCCACGGGTCGTCGACGAACGGGCGCCAGGGGTAGGGCTGCGCGTCCAGGGCGGCGTAGGCCTCGCCGGTCGAGACGCAGGCGTCCGGCATGACGACGAGGAGCGGTCGCGGCTCGGCGTCGGCGATGGGCGTCAAGCGTTCGCCGTACCCTTCGGCCCGGGCCCTCCCGCCGACGAGGAAGAACGGGACGTCCGCCCCGACGGCCTGGGCGACCTCGGCCGCGTTCTCCGAGGTGAACCGGCCTCTCGTCGCGCGGACGAGCACCCGAAGCAAGCCGGCCGCGTCCGAACTCCCACCACCCAGACCGCTCTGGGCCGGGATGCGCTTGGTCAGCTTCACGGCCAGCTTCGGGAGGCCGACGTACTCGGCGGCGAGCCGCCACGCGCGGGTCACAGTGTTCTCGGCCGGGACGTCGGATGAGTCGCATGAGAACGAGTCCGCCTCGGCCAGAGTCGCCTCGAGGTCGTCGAAGAGCGCAACGGCTTGGAAGACGGTGCGGATCGGGTGGTAGCCGCTCGGGTCCGGCGGGCCGACGGCCAGGAACAGGTTGACCTTCGCCGGGCAGCGCGTACGCCAGGTCACGCCCTATCCTCCTGGCCCTGTTCGGTCGTCGGCGAGCTGGGCATGGGTGGCGGCGGGGTCGAGGCGGCGGAGGCGTCCGGAATGATCGTGACCGTCGTCGGGAACGGGGTCATCTCGAGCTCGGCGAGCGTCTTGTCGATCGCGTCGAGCTGCATCTTCGCCTCTGTGATCGCGGCCATGAACTCGCTCGATGCGGCCTCCACCTCACGCCCGGCGTACCGGTGGCCGAGCATCTTCATCCGCAGGGTGTCGAGCGTGGTCGAGAGGACGGCGGATTGGGCCTCGGCCCGCTCCACGCTCGCCATGATCGCCTGGAAGTGAAGGCGGTACTCGGCGATGTTCCGATCCGCCATCCGGTACAGCTCCTGCGCCTGGACGTCCCGGGGCGGGTTGACGAACGTCCCCGGCTGGGCGATGAGCCATCCTTCGCTCTGGGCCAGCTCGTTGGCGACGCAGTCCGCGCGGCGAAGGGTGAGGTAGAGCTGCCGGGCGACGGACTCGATCGTGACGGGCAAGTCCTCGAGCTGGGCGACCTTCTGTTTGCGCATCGACTTGAGCGCGTCGCGGAAAAGACCGAGGCGTCGGTCCACCCCTTGCCAGAGCGCGAGGTACCGGCGTTGGTAGAACCGCTTCGGGACGCTTGACTTGTGCGCTCGGGCCACTCCGAGGGAAGCCAAGGCTCCCCCTAGGATCATTGCCGGGATGCTTCCGCCGCTGAGTGCGAGCGCGATCGCCCCGAGGCCCACCAGGAGCAGGTTCCACGACCAGAACAGTTCGACCAGGAAGACCGTACAGTTCCTCTTGCGGATCTCCTGCATCTTCGCCTCACGGCATCGGGGGGCGTCGGTAGCCCCACGGGAGGGCTCGTTCGATCGCGTAGGCGGCCTGGAGGAGCCGCTCGTCTTGGCCGACGGGACCGTTCAGGAGCATCCCCACCGGCAGGTCGTCCGCATAGCCGCACGGGATCGAGAGGCTGGGAAACCCACCCATGTTCGCGGGGATCGTGCAGAGGTCGAGCAGCTTGAGGGCGAGGGGGTCCTGCGAGAGCCCGCCGACCGGGAACGCGACGATGGGGCTGGCCGGTGAGACGACGAGGTCGAACTCCTGGAAGGCGGTCTCGAACTCGGCCGCCATGACCGCGCGGACCTGCTGCGCCCGGTTGTAGTACGCATCGTAATAGCCGGCGGAGAGGGCGTAGGTGCCGACCATGATCCGGAGCTTGACCTCGTGCCCGAAGAGCCCTCCACGGGTGGAGGCGACGACCCCGATGTGGCCGTCGCCCTCGACCTGGCCGCCGTACCGGATGCCGTCGAACCGGGCGAGGTTGCTGCTCGCCTCGGCGGGGGCGATGATGTAGTAGGTCGTCACCCCGACTGCGACACTGGGGAGATCGATCTCGCTCACTTCGGCGCCCTCGCGGCGCAAGACGTCGAGGGCGGCTTCGAGGGCCTCCCGAACTCCGCTTTGGATGGCCTCGCCCATGAACTGGCGAGGGAGCGCGATCCTAAGGCCCCGCACGTTGCCGTCTTTGAGCGCTTCGGTCGAGACAGGCGGGACGTCGAGCGACGTGCTGTCGAGGGGGTCGTAGCCGCTCACCGCCTCGGCGAGCAGGGCGGCGTCCTCCACGGTGCGGCCGAACGGTCCGATTTGGTCGAGGCTGGAGCCGAAGGCCACGAGGCCGTACCGCGAGACCCGCCCGTAGGTGGGCTTATAGCCGACGATGCCGCAGAGCGCCGCCGGCATCCGGATCGACCCGCCGGTATCGGACCCGAGCGAGAGCGGGGCGAGCTCGCCCGCCACCGCCGCCGCCGATCCGCTCGAGCTCCCGCCCGGGACGAGGTCGCGCCCCCAGGGGTTCTTGGTGACCTGGAACGCGCTGTTCTCGCCGGACGTGCCCATCGCGAACTCGTCGAGGTTGGTCTTCCCGAGCGAGACGAGCCCCGCCTCCCGGAGCCGGGAGACGACCGTGGCGTCGTAGGGCGGGACGTAGCCCTTCAGCACGTTCGAGGCGCACGTCGTGGGCACGCCCTCGGTCGAGACGTTGTCCTTGATCGCGATGGGCACGCCCGTGAGCGGCCCGGCCTCGCCGGCGTCGATCCGCTTCTGGGCCGCCTCTGCCTCGGCGAGCGTGCGCTCCGGGTGGACGGTGAGGAAGGCCTTGAACTCGGGGTCGAGCCGGGCGATGCGGTCGAGGTGGGCTTGGGCGACCTCGACCGCACCGACCTCTCGCGAACGAAGCTTGGCTGCGGTCTCGGCCGCCGTGAGCTGGGTCAGCACCCCTGCGTCACTCCTCGATGATCGTCGGGACGATGAAGAGCCCGGCGCGGCTGTTGGCGGCGTTGCGCAGGGCTTGCTCCCGGGTCAGCCCGAACCGGGGCTCGTCCTCGGCCCAGACGTTCTGGAGCGCGACCGCGTGCGGCTTCGGCGCGACCCCGCTCACGTCGACCCCCTGGATGTCGCCGAAGTGGCCGAGCAGTTGGTTGAGCTCCCCTTGGAACGCCATCAGCTCCGACTCGTCGAGGTCGAGCCGGGCGAGTCGGGCCACGTGCCGGACTTCGTCGAGGGAGATGGACATCAGGGCGATTATAACCCTGCATAATCGGGCGGTATGCCCATTTGGGGACACCGGGAGACCTACCCGGTCGTCACGACCACCGTAACGATACTGGCCGGCGTGTTCGCGGCGGCGGCGCTCGTGCGGCCCCTCATCCCTCCCCCCGACGAGTCGCCCCTCGCCCTCCGGGCTGGGGAGTACTACCAAGCAGGGGCGCGGCAACGGGTGCGCTGGCTCACCTTGGCCGACGACCCGTTCGGCGAGGCGATGCGGCAGGACAAGCCGATCGTGCTCGTGATGGGGACGCTTGGCGCGTTCAGCGCCCGTGAGTTCGACGAAGCGACGCTCAGCCAGGACGACGTCGCTGAGCGGCTGAACCGCGAGTTCATCGCCGTGCGCATCGACCTGGACGAGAGCCCAGAGTGGGAGAACGCGTACCTCCCCCTGCAGGGAGCAGAGGAGGGCGCGGACTCTGGGTGGACGGTCGTCGTCCTCTCGCCGTCCGGGGTACCGGTCCAAGTCGTGCGGACGGTCCGACCGAATTGGACGCTCGACCCTCAAACGTTCCTTCGGATGCTCACCGCCGCTCGTGCGACGGTCGTCGGGGAGGGGTCGCTGGCTGACTCCGCGACGACGAAACGGCACCGGGACGAGCGTCGCGTACTGCTCGCGCCGAATCCGGCCCCGCCCCCGGTCGGCCCGTACGTCGAGCGCCTCCGCGCCCGTCTCGCCGTCGCGACCGACGTGGAGTCAGGGCCCCGCCTCTACCGGTTCGAGACGTGGGACTGGCGGCTGCTCGCTCTCATCGGCGACTACGCGACCGTGCGGGCCACGCTCGGGCCGCTGTTACAGACCCCGATCGTCAACTGGCTCGACGGGGGGTTCTTCCGGGGGGCGGACGGCCCGGCCGGGTCGCGGCTTCGCTACGAAGGGTCCGCTGTTCAGAGCGCGGACTTGGCGGCCCTCCTCGCACTGCTCTACTGCCGGCTCCCGGACGACTATGCCCGCGACCTTGCCGAGCGCAGCTTCGACGGGGTGATGGAGACCTTCCTGCAAGACGAGGCGTTCTACGGGGTCTGGTGGAGTGAGCGCATTGGCATCGAGCGCAGCCCCCGCTTTTCGATCCGGCCCACTGCCCTGGCCAAGGCCCTCACGCCCGAGGAGGCACGATGGGCGGTCGAACGCCTCGACCTGGACCCCGGCCGGAACCCGGCGATGGTGCTCCGCGTCCCCGACCCGACCGACTACGTCCGAGAGCGGGTCCGGTACGAGGACGTGTTCCGGCGCCTCCGGGCGATCCAGCCCAAGGACGGACAGTCGTTCGGGGCGCGCGATACCCTCGACGTCGTCGCGCGGGTCGGGGCCCGGCTCCTCGAGGTGTCCCGGAGTCTGGAGGACGCGGAACGGACACGGCGGGCGCTTGCCCTCTTCGACCGGGCGGCCCGGTTCCGCGTCGGCCCGGCAGACGTGGTCCATGCGAACCGTCGCGACGGGCGGGCGAACGTCTCGCTGATGGACTACCTCGCTTACGCCGACTTCGCCGCCCAGGTGTACGTCTCGACCGGTGACGAGCGTGTGTTGCGGGACGGGCTCGCCGTCCTTGTCCGGGCGCTCGACTTGTTTAAGGGGCCGAGCCCGGGGGTCTACCGGAACGGCCTACCGGACGCGGGCGTGCTGGGTACCGACGCCCCCGCCCTCCCCGACCTTGTGGACGCGGCCGTGGAGTCGTCGACCGGAGCGTTGCTCCGCATCGTCTCGACCTACTTGGTGTTCTTTGGAGACGACCCCGTCCATGGCTCTCGGTTCGGTCGGACGCTGCCTGAGGTCTCCTCGGCGACGGCCGAGGCGATGGCGGGGGCGAGTTGGCGGATGGGAGGCGTGGCCCACGGGATCCTGATGGCTGCGGGCGAGCGATGGGTCGTCACGGTGGGTCCGGAGGCGGTCCCTGCGGCCCAGGCCCTGGCCCGGCTCGCTCCATTCTCGGTCGTGGGTCCCGCGGTCGGGGGCGTGCGCCGCGATCTGCAGGCTCGGGGGCCCGGCGTGTACCTCCGGGCAGGCGGCCAAACGCTCGGTCCGGTCTCAGTCGCGGAGGCCGGGCGGCTTTTGGGCCTGAACACCCTGCGGACGGAGCCCTGATCCGGCCATAATCAACGTTCCCGGAGAGGTCGCATAGTGGTCTAGTGCGCCGCACTCGAAATGCGGTGAGTCGCAAGGCTCCGTGGGTTCGAATCCCACCCTCTCCTCCATCCCTTTACCCTTGGCCCGACTCTGGGGCCAGAATGGTTCGTGGCCGACCTGATCCGCTTGGACGTGGCGCAGCGTGTGTCGCTCGCCGACTTGCCGACCCGCCCTCCCGGCTCCTGGGACCGGGGCGACGGCGAGAAGGAGACCGATCACCTCGGCGCGGAGCTCGACGACCTGCTCGACCTGCTCTTCTACGCCGGGCAGACGGGTCTCTTGATCGTGCTCCAGGGCATGGACACCAGCGGGAAGGACGGGACGATCCGGCACCTGCTGAGCCATTCCAACGCCCAGAGCGTGCGGGTGGCCCCGTTCAAGGTGCCGACGCCGCTCGAGTTGGCCCACGACTTCCTGTGGCGGGTCCATGCCCAGATTCCGGCTCGGGGGTCGATCGCGATCTTCAACCGGTCGCACTACGAGGACGTTCTCGTCGTCCGGGTGCGGGGGCTCGCCCCAGAGGCGGTGTGGTCTCGTCGCTACGATCACATCCGGGCGCTCGAGAGTCTGCTCGCCGATTCGGGCACCGTGGTCCTGAAGTTCTTCCTGCATATCAGCAAGGACGAGCAGGAGCGACGGCTCCTCGACCGGGAGAAGGAGGTCGAGAAGGCCTGGAAGCTGAGTGTGGGGGACTGGAAGGAGCGGGAGCGTTGGGACGACTACCAGCGGGCCTACGAGGACGCTCTCGGGCGGACGGCGGACTCCCGGGCCCCGTGGTTCGTCGTCCCGGCGGACGACAAGCGGTTCCGCGACCTTGTGGTGACCCGGGCGATCGTCGAGGCTCTACGGCCGTTAGCGCCCGGGTGGAGGGCTTCGCTGGCCGAGCTCGGCGCAGAGGCTAAGGCGGAACTAGAGGCCTACCGAAGGGGCGGGGCGGAGGGTTAGCCCCCGCCCCGTGGAACCCAGGTCAGAGCTTGCCGTCGCTCGTCTTGTAGGCTTCGTCCAGGAACTTCGACGCGAAGGAGATGACCTCTTCCGGGAGGGAGTCCGTGTACTGCGGGATGAAGCGGTAGGAGAAGCCGATGTGCCGCTTGCCGCGGAGGATCTCGTTCCAGAAGTAGTCCTTCGAGGCTTCGGGCGTCGTCGAGTGGAACTTGCCCGGGCCTTGGAACGTGAAGAGGGCCCAGGCGGGCGGCTTACCCGGGCGGGAGATCTGGACGAGGAACCCGGGGAGGTTGCCCCGCGACTTCGTGGGGATATCGACGAAGTCCTCCTTGTCGATCGTCCAACCCTGGGCGACGAAACACCAGCGCTGGTCGTGGAACGACTGCATGGTGTCCCCCGCGATCACGACGACGTCGAAGTCCCGGACGCCGTTCGTGAAGCGCTGGCAGGAGATCCCGATCGGGTTGAGCTCCTCGTAGGTCATGTCGTCCATCTTGTAGGAGATCTTGCTCCCCTGGACGAGCGGGATGAGCCGCCAATCGCCGACTTGGGACGGGACCATATCGACGAGCCAACTCTCCGGCGGCCGGGCGCTGTTGCTGATGGCGTTGACGTTGTTGACGACCCCGACCCCGATGAACAGGGCGATGAGCAGGGCGATGCGCTTAACGATAGGGTTGTTCATTACTTGTAGCCCAGTTTCTTGGTGATCCAGCCGAGGATGACGAAGCACAGTGCGAGGGCGATGTACCCGCTGTAGTCGTGGAACTTCATGCCGGCGTCCGAGCCCCAGGTGTTCCCCACGACCCCGATCAGGAAGATGCGGATGCCGTTGATGAGGACGCTGAGGGGGATGGCGACGACGGCCAGGATAAGGTTGGCCCACCACCGCAACCGCGCGATGAGCATGAAGAAGATGACGGCGGCGCTGACCGCGATCGTGGTCTTGAGGCCGCTACAGGCGGCGGCCACGTAGAGCTGGAAGTTGTCCAGCAGGATGATCGTGGGGTCCTCGCGGTAGGGGTCCAGCCCGGCGACCTTGAGGCCGTAGTAGGCGATCGTCGTCGAGTGGATCTGGAGCGGCATCGTCGTGCTGTCGATGACCCGGTCGAAGATCGGCATCCCGAGGGACAGGAAGAGGATGCCAGGCGACGTTGCGACCATCCACCGCCAGCCCGCCACGAACAGCACGCTGAGGAGGAGGGCTGTGATGAGCAGCACGGAGAGCGCCATCGGCATGATCGCCCGGGCCGCGCTGAGGCTCACGTAGAGCACGAGCGCAAGGGGCACCAGGGCGAACAGGAAGGGCTTGACAGGGAGGGCCTTGATCTTCTCCCACCGCTCCCAGATCAGGTAGATCGCACAGAGCGGGATCAGGAGCCCGTGGGCGTAGTAGGAGTCCATGTCCAGCCACCGCTTGCGCAGCTCCGGGATCAGCGGCCCGAAGCAGAACACAATGGCGAGGACACCGATGAAGGTGGCGAGGAAGACCGGTTTGCGGAAGAGGGCCCCGACTTGGGCCATCACCGCCCCGAGGTCGAAGCCCTTCTTCTCAGCCGGCTGAGCGATGGCCCCGTCCGGTGCGGGGATGGGCGCGTCGGTAGTGGACATGTCTGTGGATTATGAACGGCGGCTCCCCGAGGGGCGTTCCCATCGGGCCGTCCATCTGGTAATTGTGGTCCGCGGGCCACTTCGGGACAGAGCCTTACCGGGCCAGGACTCGGTTTAGGGCCTGTTGCAGTACCTGAAGGTTCTCCTTAAAGCCCCACTGGGAGATGATCTCGAGGCTCTTTTGGCCCATTCGGTGGGCGAGATCGGGGTCGCTGGTGACCCGGTGGAGCCGGTCGGTGAGGTCGTCGATCGCCCCGACCTGGACGATGTGCCCGTTCTCGCCCTCCCGGGCCAGGTCGCGCCAGGCTCCGACCTCGTCGCTGATCACGATCGGTTTGCCCGCGTTCATGACTTCGTTCAGGATGAGTCCGAAGGCCTCGCGGGTGCTCACCAGGACGAACAGGTCGCACAGATCGAAGTAGGCCGGGAGCTCTTTCTGGTTCTTGAACCCCTCGAAACGGAAGGAGGACCAACCGGTCGACGCCGCCCGGGCTTCGAGGGCTTGCCGCTCGGCCCCGTCCCCGACGATGACCAGGTAGGGGTGGGGCTCTCCGTTCGCCGCCTTCGGCAACCGGATGTACGCCTCGACGAGATCCATGCACCGCTTTTGTGCGGTGAGCTTGCCCGCGAACAGGATCACGGGCCGGCCGGGGTCGAGGCCGAGGCTCGCCCGGAACTCCTCGCGCTTCGGTCGGCAGGCCTCGCAGCTCGTCCGGAAGAAGTCGTTGTCCACCGCATAGGGCATCAGGAAGACTTGGTCTTCCCGGGCGCCGTAGTGCATGTAGTACTCCTTGTTGAGCTGGCCGACGGCGAAGAACCCGTCCACATGGCGGAACGTCCAGCGAAGGACCGCCTCTTTCAGGGGGCGGGTGAGGGGGTGGCGCCGGGCTGTGGCCTTCTGCACGTCGGATCGGACGAAGGTCTTGAGCCCGAGGCCCTTGCTCGCCACGAGCGCCCTCAGGTTGGCGTGGTGGCTGTACCCGTGGAGCCAGATCGCGTCGAACTGGCCCCGGGCGATCGCGCCCTTGATCCCGGTGGTGAAGGGGCGCTGGCCGTCGACGCTGTCCCGTCCGCCGATCGCAGGCAGGAACTCGTGCTCGTACCCTTCGAGGAGCGGCGTGTCCCAGGCGAACGTGGTCTTGAACTGGGCGTCGTAGTAGCCCTTGACCGAGAGGTCGCTCAGGAAGAACGCCTTGAGTTGGATGTCCGAGTTTTGGACGATGTACCGAAGGAGCGGGGCCTGGTACTGGATCGGGTGCGAGACGAAGTAGGCGAGGCGGATCGGACGGGACATGGATCGCTCAGGTGGGCAAGCCTCAGCCCAAATCATTGTACCCCTACCGGGGTCCGTCCCCTCGAGCGGCGTCTCGGAACCGGTCGGCGAACTTCTCGGCCACGCGTCGGTTGCTGTACTCGGCCTCGATGGCCTTGCGGGCGTTCTCGCCCTGTCGCACGACCCGTTCCGGCTCGGCAATGGCCCGCTCGACCTCATGGGCGAGTCCAGTCGCGTCGGCCGTGCCCACCACGACCCCGCAGTCGGTCTCAGCGACCACACGGGCGATCTCGGTGACGGGGCTCACCATGGCGAGCGTGGCCCGGCCCGAGGCGAGGATCGAATAGAACTTGCTGGGCATACAGAGCCCCTCCATGCCCTCTTCGAGCGTGACCAAGCTCATGTCGGCCGATGCGAGCAGGTCGGGGAAGGCGTCGTGCGATACGAACGGGAAGACCCGGACGTTCGTGAGGGCTTCCCGCTCGACTCGGGCCTTGATGTCCGCTTCCTTAACCCCGTTCCCGACGAGCACGATCGTGGCGGGGACGTTCCGGTGCTTGAGCGTGGCCGCAGCATCGAGGACGGCGTCGAAATCGTGGTAACGACCAAAGTTACCGCTGTAGAGCAGGATGAATCCCTCGAGACCGTGCTCCCGTCGGAACTGCGTGTCCCGGCTGAGGGGTTTGACTTCGTCCGTGTCCGCCCCGACTTCGACGACGGCGACCCGGTCCGGCGGCAGGGCGTAGCGTTCGACCAGGAGGTCCTTCATGCAGCGACCGATGGCGACCACCGTGGCCGCGTTGTGAAGCCAGCGCCGCTGCCATGCCCCGAGCAGCCGTACCGGGAGGCTCCCCGGCTTAGCCACGCGCAGCGTCACGGCCCGGTCCGGCTCGAGGTCGTACACGATGTACAGGTACGGGGTTCCGGTTCGGCGCTTGGCGTTGAGGGCGGCCAGCGGGAGGAACGGCGGCGCCGACGAGACCAGGACGGCGTCGAACCGGGGGAGTGCGGCGAGCCTCTTCGCGACGAGGCAGCTGAACCGGTAGTTGGCGAGGAACCGCTGGACCGTCCGGGCTCGGTCGACGCTCTCGACCTCGACCCGGTGGATCTGGACCCCGTCCCAATCCTCGAAGTCGGCGACCTCGATTTGCCCGCTCCGGTACGAGTTCTTCGACGTGACGGCGTGGACCTCGAACCCGTGGTCGTCGTGGAGTCGGCGGGCGAGTTGGGACAGTACGAACCCCGTCCCTCCGACCATGTCGGGGTAGAAGAACTCGTTCAGGATGCAGACCCGCACGGGGGTGGATTATGGGGTCTTGGCGGACGGGCCTTCAGGGTCGGCCGCTGTGGGCCTAGTAGGCCCCGTCCCCCTTGAGGACGGCGAGGGGGGTCATGACGAGGATCTTGAGGTCGGTCCAGAGGCTCATCTCCCTCAGGTACCGGTGGTCGAGTTCCATCCACTGCTCGAACGTGAGGTCGCTCCGCCCCATGATCTGCCAGTAGCAGGTGAGCCCGGGCCGCACGGTGAGGCGCTGCATGCTGTACTCGTCGTACTCCGCGACCTCGCGGGGCAGCGGGGGCCGGGGGCCGACGAGGCTCATGTGGCCGAGGAAGACGTTGAGGAGCTGGGGCAGCTCGTCCACGCTGTACTTGCGCATGAACCGCCCGACCGGGGTGACCCGCGGGTCGTTCTTCATCTTGAAGATAGGCCCCTCACGCTCGTTCTGGGCCTTGAGCTCGGCCAGGCGCCGCTCGGCGTCCGTGTACATCGAACGGAACTTGTAGAACGGGAACACCCGGCCACAGAGGCCGACCCGCTTGCTCACATAGAAGACCGGTCCGGGGCTCGTGAGCTTGATCACGATCGCCATCACGAGCATCAGAGGGAAGAAGAGGAGGAGCAGCACGCCGGAGCCGAGGATGTCGAGGATCCGCTTGCGCTTGCGGTAATGGATGACCCTCGGCGCGAGGTCTTGGAGCTTCTCGTTCGCCGACAGGGCAGGGTCAGTCACGCCGTGCACCGCCATGGGTCTCCTATCTCCTGAGTCATCCGACTGGGCCCGAGCCCGGGGCCTGCCACATCGCAGACCAAGGCTCTATCTTAGCATGATCGGACGCCCGGCGAGCGGCCGCCAGGGTGGTTAACGGGGGTCTTGGGAGGCACGTCCCGGCGTCGGCCGCAGGCCGTCGCAGACGGCCCAGGCGATGGTCGCCCCGAGGAACGTCACGTTGCCGCCGAGGAGCAGGATCGAGAGCGCCACGTCGCCGCCTTTGGTCCAGCCGGCCAGGGCGAGCACGACCGTCGCGACCCCGCACACGCCGAGAAGGAGGGAGAGCGACCGGTTGAACGCTTGCTGCCGGGTGCCCACCAGGAAGTAGAGGGCGACGGCCGCCCAGAAGAACACGATGGAGACGAGGCCGAGGAGGGTGACGGGTGGGACCTTGAACACGGCGCTCCCGTTCACGGCCCGGAACCGCGAGATCGCCCCACTTAGGGAAAGCCCGCTCCCGGCGGCGAGGCCGGTGACGGCGAGCCCGAGCACGGCCCCCGGGCTCCAGGCGAAGGGTGGCGTCCCGCCCGGGGCCCCCCCGACTAGGAAGAGCAGTGCCAAGCCGATCCCGGCCACCAGTCCGGCGAAAATGAGGGGCTGGAGGTTGAGGTCCGGCGTCGCGGTGGACATCGGGCGGTACTCGGCCGGGTCGTTCAAGGCGGCCATCACCTCCTCGTACTTCCGCTGGTAGACCGAGTTCGAAGGTTCGAACTGGGCGGCGTAGCCGTACATCTCGAGCGCCTTAGGCAGCTCCCCTCGCATGCGGCACAAGTCGCCGAGCACGGCGTACGGGACCGGCTGCCTGCTCTGACGCATGAGCATCTGCTGGGCGAGGGCCTCGGCGTCGTTGAACCGGCCGGCGTTGAGGAGCCCGGTGAGCCGTCGTACCTCTTCGGGGTCGGCCCGATCCGGGCCGACGGCGTCCCGCATCCGTTCCTCCGCACGGCGCCGGAGCTCTTCGGCCTCTTGGCGCTCCTTCTCCTGGCGCCGCTTCTCCTTGTCGCCTCCCTCACGGGCCTTCAGGATCGCGTCATAGGCCGTCCGCCGCCGCTCGTCGGCGAGCACTTCGTAGGCCTCCTGGATCGCCCGGAACCGGTCGGCGGCGTCCCCGCGCGACGAGACGTCGGGGTGCTCCTGCCGGGCGAGCGCCCGGTAGGCCCCCTTGATCTCGTCCAAGCTCGCACCGGGCTTGAGCCCGAGCGTCTCGTAATGCGTGCGCACGGCCTGCTATACCTGATGGCAAGGACGACGGTTTCCCCTGTCCTGCGGGCCTTTCGGCGGCGGGCCTCAGGCCGGGCTTCCAGGAGAGGCGGTGGGGGCGGGCCGCCGACCGAAGGCGAGGTACACCGCCACCCCCACGACCGCCATCGCGAGCGCGAACACCTGGGCCGTCGTCACCGGACTGGCTCCGAGGGTGGCCGAACTCGCGATCCCGCGCTCGAACTCCTCGCGGGTCCCGGCCCGGAAAATCTCGTAGACGGCGCGGCTGAACCCGTAGGCGACCAGCATCAGGCCGAAGGACTGACCCGTGGCGAGTGGTCGCCTCCGCTCGACCGCCCATACGACGAAGGCCCCCAACAGCATCAACACGAAGTCGACGAGTTGGGCGGGGGCGTGCGGGCCGGGAAGTCCGTTCACGGCCACCCCGTACCATGCGTCCGTCGGCCGGCCGTAACAGCACCCGTTGAGCAGGCAGCCCAGGCGTCCGATCGCTTGCGCTACCAGGACGGGGACACCGACGACGTCGAGGAAGGCGGGGATCGAGACCTTCGACCGCTTCGCCCAGACGAGGAGGCCGAGGAACCCGAACACGAGGCCGCCGAAGCTCGTCAGGCCGTCGAACCGGAGGGAGAAGAGCTCGGCCGTGTTGCGGGAGTAGTGGTCCCAGTTCTGGGCGATGTAGAAGACTCTGGCCCCGATGATCCCGGGGAAAACGAGCCAGAACGTGGCGTCCCAGACCTTGTCCGGGGCGATCCCCCATCGCGGCGCGCGGGCCCGGGCCATCAAGACCGCGACCAGCACGCCTACGACAAGGAGGACGCCGTAGGAGCGGACGGGGAGGGGGCCGATCTCGAAGAGGACGGGGTGCATAGGTGGCTCGCGTCGATAAGCTTAACGCCCCCGGAGGGGCCGCGCGCTCACATTTGCCCAAAGGACCGGAGCATGCGCTGGCCGTCCAGGACTGCCTGGCGCGCCGCTTCTTGGTCGCCGGCCTTGGCGAAGAGTCGCGCAACAGTCCCCCAAGCGTTCTCGACGTGCCTCGGACGGGCGAGGAGGAACGCCTTCCCTGGGGCGG
The DNA here is from genome assembly GCA_022843485.1 of Fimbriimonadaceae bacterium. Classification (GTDB taxonomy): domain Bacteria; phylum Armatimonadota; class Fimbriimonadia; order Fimbriimonadales; family Fimbriimonadaceae; genus JALHNM01. The sequence goes on from JALHNM010000001.1 coordinate 301,963, forward strand.
AATCCGGGTCGACCGTCGTCGCCATATGCTGGCCGATCGCGTCCCGCAGGAGCCGGGCGAGTTGGGCGTCCTTGTCCTTGCCCTCTCCGGAGGGGACGACCTCATAGAGCACGGCCATGAGGATGGGGGCCTTCTCTTGGGGCGGCGCGTCGAAGGTCGAACGGCTGAGCTCGATCGCCCGGTCGACGTTGCCGAGGTGGGCCTCGGCCCGGGCAAGCCGCAGGGTGTCGTTGATCCTTCGGTCGTCGGTCTCCGCGACCTTCACCGCTCGTTCGTAGAACTCGCGGGCCTTCTCCCAGTCGTCGCCCTGCCGGAAGGCGTCGCCGTACTTCCAGAACTCGCGCTCGGGCACCTTTTGAAGGTCGACGGCGGCGAGCATGGCCTGAACCCTGTCTTGGAAGAGCCGCTCGGCCTCCGGGGGCGTGATGTCCCCTTGGGCCAGGCGCTCCTCGACCGTCTTGCGCAGCTCGTTGATGTTGCGCAGGAGCACTTCCCCGCTCATCGCCTGGGTGTCAGCGGGCTCGTTCGGGTCTGGGAGCGTGGCAGTCTGGCACCCGCCGAGTCCCACGACCAGCGCGAGGGCGGCGAGTTTAGGCCAAAGCGATATGGCTACGCGCATCATCGAAGAGGGGGTCGCGGTAGACCTCGCCACCGCAGTAGGTCAGGACGGCCTTCCCCCGGAAGGTCGTGCCGTCGAAGGGCGAGTTCTTGCCCTTGCTGAAGGTGCGGTTGACGTCGAACGTCCACTCGAGGTTCGGGTCGATGACCGTGATTTGGGCGACCGGCGTGGCGTTGGCCTTGAGCGTCCCGGCGTCGAGCCGTAGGATCTCCGCGGGGGCCGTCGAGAGCTTGCGGACGGTCTCCAGCGGGCTCAGGACGCCGTTGTGGGTGAGCCGGAGGGTCGCCCCGACCGTGCTCTCCAGCCCGACCATCCCGAAGGGCGCCTCGTCGAAGGGCACGTTGACCTCGTGGGGGGCGTAGGGGGAGTGGTCGCTGGCGATGCAGTCGATGGTGCCGTCGCTCAGGGCCTGGAGCAAGATCTCGACGTCCACCTTCGTCCTGAGCGGCGGGGTCGTCTTGAACCGGACGTCGAATTCGTCGACCGCGTCCTCTGTGAGCGTGAAATGGTGGGGGCAGATCTCGCAGGTGACCGGGGCTCCCAGGTACTTGGCCTGGCGAACCATCTCGACGGCGCCCCAGGTGCTCACGCGGAGGATGTGGACGCGGCACCCTGTGTTGAGCGAGAGGAGGCAGTTACGCATGACCATGACCTCCTCGGCCGTGCGGGGGATGCCCGGGACGCCGAGCATCGCGCTCATCGCCCCCTCGTTCATGCTGCCGTGCTGGCTCAGGGAGCGGTCGTCGCAGTGGGCCATGATGGGCAGGTCGAGCTGGAGGCAGTACTCCATGGCCCGCATCATCACGTGCGCGTCCTGGATCGGCCCCCCTTCGTCGCTGGCGGCGACTACGCCCGCCTTGCGCAGGGCGGCGAGGTCCGACAGCTGTTGGCCTTTCTGGCCGACGGTGAGCGCCCCTACCGGGGCCACGAAGATGCCGCCCGCGTCCGGCGAAGCGGACCGGTCGAGGATGAAGTCCACGAGGGCCGGGTTGTCGAGCGGAGGCGACGTGTTCGGCATGCAGCACACGTTGGTGAACCCGCCCGCGGCCGCCGCCTGGGTGCCCGTGCGGATCGTCTCGCGGTGCTCTTCCCCGGGCTCGCGGAGGTGGGTGTGCATATCGACGAGCCCCGGGGCGATCCAGAGGCCCGAGCAGTCCATCACGCTGTCCGCCCCCGAGGCATCGACCTCTTCGCCGATCTCGACGATCTGGGCGTCCTCGAGCACGACGCTGCCGACGAAGTCGAGGTCTTGGCTCGGGTCGAGGACCCGGCCGTTCTTGAGTACGGTCTTCACTTCTTCGCTCCCGCCGCCGGTTTGGCCGCGCCGTCGAACACCCAGTGCAGGGCGGCCATCCGGACGTAGATGCCGTTGGTGATCTGGTCAGTGATTGCGCTGGCCGGGCTGTCGGCGGCGCCGTCGTCCAGTTCGACCCCGCGGTTCAGCGGCCCGGGGTGCATGACCATCACGTCCGGGGCGGCCGACCGCAGGACCCCGCGCGTGACTTGGTAGAGCCGTCGGTACTCCCCGACCGAGGCGAGCGTGGCCTCCTCCATACGCTCCTTCTGAAGGCGGAGGCACATGACGACGTCGGCGTCGGCGACCCCAGCGCGAAGGTCGTAGTAGACCGTGCCCGGCAGCTTGCCCGTATGGCTGGGGATGAGGGTCCGGGGCCCGACGAACCGGACTTCGGCGCCCATCTTGCTCAGGAGCCAGGCGTTCGAACGGGCGACGCGGCTGTGGGCGACGTCCCCGACGATCGCGACCACGAGCCCGTCTAGCGAGCCCTTGCGCTCCAAGATGGTGAGGGCGTCGCCAAGGGCCTGGGTGGGGTGTTCGTGCTGGCCGTCCCCCGCGCTCACGACCGGCCCTCCGAAGTGGTCGGCGGCGAGCCGGACCGAGCCCGAACTCGGGTGGCGCATGACGAGGGCCTCGAGCCGCTCGTAGCGCAGGGTGAGGATCGTGTCCCGGAGCGTCTCGCCCTTTCGCATCGAGCTCCCGGCGCCGGAGAAGTTGACCGTTCGCATGCCGAGGTAGTTGGCGGCTTGCTCGAACGAGACGCGGGTGCGGGTCGAGTTCTCGAAGAAGAGGAGTCCCACGGTGCGTCCGCGGCCCGAATCGACGGTCTTGCCCGCCTCCACGCGGTCTCGGAAGTCCGCGGCGAGGGAGAGGAGAGCCTCGATCTCCGGGCGTTCGAGGTGGCGGATGGCGAGCAGGTGGCGGTTCATCGGAGGGCGGTCTCCCGGTCGTCGGCGCGGGTGAGGACGACTTCGTCGTCCCCGTCGAACTCGTGGACACGGACGTCGATGTGGTCGTCGCGCCCGGTCTCGACGACCTTGCCGACGAAGTCTGGTTGGATCGGCAGTTCGCGGTGGCCCCGGTCCACGAGCACGGCGAGCCACACCCGGGCGGGCCGACCGAACCGGCGGAGGGCGTCGAGGGCGGCCCGGATCGTCCGGCCCGTGAAGACGACTTCATCGACCAGCACGACGTTCTTGCCTCCGACCTCGAAGGGGATCTCGCTGTCGTCGGTCTGGGGCGGCGGCGAGTCGTCGCGGAAGGCGCGGGTGTCGAGCTTGCCGCAGGGCACCGTCTCGCCCTCGATCTGGGTCATCGTGAAGGCGAGCCGCTTGGCGACCGGGTAGCCGCGCCGGAGGATGCCCACCACGACCAGGCCCTCGGAGCCCCCGTTGGCCTCGAGCACCTCGTGCGCCATCCGCCCCAGCGTCCGCTTCATCGCGGCAGCGTCGAGGATCACCTCACCCATCGTACTGGGATTATGGCCCTCCTCGGTTCACCGGGCCCGGGCGATGGCCTCTTGGGTGGTCTTGAAGTGAAGCTTGGCGACGTCCGCCAGGGCCTGCGGGCCGCGTTGGCGCACGATGGCGACGGCGGCTTGCATAACGGGTGGCCCGGCGCCCTTCGGCAAGCTAACTCCGTGCTCCTCACCGAGCCGGGTCAGCCGTCCCACGAACTCGGACCTGGCCACGATGGAGGCGGCGGCGACGGCCGTGTCCGACTCCCCGCGGACTCGGCTCTCGAGCGTCACCTGTCGGCCCTTCTCGAAGAGCTGTCGCTTGAGCCCGGCCGGGTCGGCGAACTGGTCGGAGATCACGTAGTCGCAGTCGACCTTCTCGAGCACGTTCTCGATGGCCCGCGCGTGGCCCCAGGCGAGCAGCTTGTTCAGGTTGCCGATCTTGGCGTAGAGCTCGTTGTACTTGGCCGGGCCGATCGCGATCACGGCGTAGGGGCAGACCGCCTTGATCGTCGCCGAGAGCGCGTGGCACCTGGCGTCGGTCAGCTTCTTGCTGTCCATGACCCCGTCGAGCTCGGCCAGGTGCTCGGGACCCACATAGACGGCGGCCACGACGAGGGGGCCGAAGTAGTCCCCTTTACCGCTCTCGTCGACTCCGACCCGACGACCAGGGTCTGGCATCGGGTTCAGACCTTAGGCCTCCGGGCCAGATGGTCGCGGATCAGGGCGAGGGCCTCGTCCCGCTCGGCGCCCCCTACCGGCAGGCGGGGCGGCCGGACGCGCTCGCTCCCAAGGCCCACCTCCTGCTGAACCAGCTTGATGAGCTGGACGAACGTTGGCACGGTGTCGAGCCGCAACAGCGGGAGGAACCATCGATAGAGGTCGTGGGCAAGGCCCCACTCCTTGCGGCGACAGAGTTCGAACAGCTCGATCGACTCGCGCGGGAGGGCGTTCACCAGGCCCGCTACCCAGCCCACCGCACCGACGGACATGCCCTCGACGACCATGTCGTCCAGCCCCACGAAGAGGGCGAGACGGTCGCCGACTTCGGCCCGGACGGCGCTAAGGCGCCGGGTGTCGCCGCTCGACTCCTTCACCGCCTCCACATTCGGGTGGGCGGCGGCGAGCTCGGCGATCTGGGGGGCGCGAAGGTCGGTCCCGTAGGCGATCGGGTTGTTGTAGAGCATGCACGAGAGGCCGGTCGCCCGGATCACGGCGTCGAAGTGGGCGCGAGTCTCCGGCCAGGTGCCTTGATAGACGTAGGGGGGCAGCACCATGAGCCCCTGGCACCCGATGCGCTCGGCGTCTTGGGCCAGGGCGACGGCCTCGGCCGTGCTGAGCGCCGAGACCCCGCAGACCACCGGCACCCGGCCGTCCACCGCCTGCACGCACGTGCGGAGCACGTCCCGCTTCTCCTCGTGCGTGAGGGTCGCCCCTTCGCCGAGCGACCCGAGGGCGACGAGGCCGGTACTCCCGTGGTCCACGAGAAGGCCGGCGTGCTGGGCGAGGAAGGCGTGGTCGACGGCCCCGTCCTCCAGGAACGGCGTCGTGATCGCGGGCATCACCCCTCGCCAGGTCACGAGCGCACCTTGACCCGGCCTTCGGGCTTCGCGGCGATCGGAGACTTCGCCTTGACGAACTCGACGAGGGCGTCGATGTCGAGGAAGCCGGTGTCGGTCCGGGCGCCTTTGGCGTCACGCAGAGCCTCGTGCCCGTCGCCCCCGCCCGCTGTGAAACTGTTCAGAGTCACCCGGTAGGTCTTACTCGGATCGAGCGGGGCTCCCGAGATTCGGGCATTCGTCACCCGGCTCCCGGCCGGCTTGGTCGCGTCGAGTTCGTAGCTCGTGCCGGCCGAGGGGTAGAGGAGTCCGCCTCCGAACTGAGGGGCGCGCGAGGCCCCATGCTCGAGGGCCGCGAGGATCTCGGATCCGGTGAGGTCAACGAGCACGAGGCTGTTATTGAACGGTTGCACTTCGATCGCGTCGCCGAACGTGACGTCCCCCGCCTCGAGGCTCGACCGGACCCCACCGGCGTTCATAAAGGCCGCGACCGAGCCCATGCCAACGGTCTTGGCGAGCATGGCGTCCGCGATCACGTTGCCCATCAGGCTCTCGCCGTCGACCGCCTCGCGGGGCAGGGTCGTCGTCACAGAGCCGACCTTCTCGGCCTTGAGGGTGGCGATCGGCCGGGCGAAGGCGGCCACCATGGCGGCGATCGTGGGGTCCTCCTCGATGAGCGGGCTCACAAGGATCGGGGCTTCGTCGGTCCAGGACTCGACTTCGCCGCTCGCGTCGAACTTCACTTCCAGCCGGCCGAACACCTTGCCCCACTCCCACGCTTGTGCCACCAGCGTCGTCTTGCCGTCCGCGTCCTTGACCACAGTCGGATAGGCCCCTCTCGAGGTGAGGAACGGTTGCTGGGGGTACCGGCCGAGGAGGGTGTGGCTGTGGCCGCCGACCACGACATCGACCCCGCGGAGTTGCCCGGCGAGCTCCAAGTCCTGCGTGAATCCGATATGGCTCAGGAGCACGATCTTGTCGACGCCTTGCGCTCGGAGGCCGTCTACCGCGCCCTGGACGCTCTCGCGCAACGGGAGCATCGTGACGTTCGGGCCCGGGTTCGCGATGGTCGGGAGGTCGGTCGTGACGCACCCGACCACTCCGACTTTTTCGCCCCCGACCTCGATGACCGTCGAGGGCTTGATGAGGTCCTTCAGCAGCGGCTCCTTCGAGACGTCGAGGTTCGCGGCGAGCACCGGGAACTTGGCCAGGCGGGCGAAGTCGGCGAGGGGGGCGGGCCCCCGGTCGAATTCGTGGTTCCCCGCCGCCATCGCTTGGTAGCCGGCCGCGTTCATAAACGCAAGGTCGGCGAGCCCAACGTACACGTTGAAGTACAGCGTCCCTTGGAACGTGTCCCCGGCGTTGAGGAGGATCGGGTTGGTCGACTCCGCCTTGAGGCGACGGATGAGGGTGGCCTGTCGGGCGTAGCCACCGAGGTCGAACTGCCTCGTCCGGTTCGGTTCGACGTGTCCGTGGAGGTCGTTCGTGTGGAGGATCGTAAGGGTGAAGTCCGCCGTCGCGAACGGGGCGGCGGCGATCGCGAGGAGGAGGGCGAGCGGGCGGGCGGTCATGCCCGGGGTTTTACCGGACGGGCGCGGGCGGTCAGGTCAGGCCGACCCAGTCGGGGCCTGCCCGTTCGAGCCAGCGCGAACGTACGGCGTCGAACTCGGCGGCTGGAAGCGGCCCGCGGGCGAGGACCGCAGCGTTCTCGCGCCATCGTCCGGGCCGGGTCGTGCCGACGATCATCGTCGAGACCCCGCGGCAGGAGGCGGTGAAGCGCAACGCCGTATCGAGGGCCCGGGTGGGGTCGCCCGCCCACTCGTAGTCCAGCTCCCGGAGTCGGTCGAAGTACGGCCTCCGGTAGGGGCTCTCGGGCGGGGTGTCGCTGGCCCAGACCGCGTTCGCGACCGGCCGCTTGACGATCACCCCGACCCCCTGTTCGGCCGCGAGGGGGAGCACAAGGTCGATGGCCTCCTGGTCGCAGACGCTCACCGAGATCTGGATCGCGTCGAAGTGCCCGCTCTCGACCGCCCACCGGGCCGCCTCGCCGTCGCCGCTGTAGCCGACGAAACGGGTCTGGCCCCTCTCCTGGGCGCGCTTCACGACCTCGATGACGTCGCCTTGCTGCAGGGTCTCGAGCGGGCAGCTGTGGAGTTGAAGGAGGTCGACCCGGTCGGTCCGGAGCTCCCGGAGCGAGCGTTCGATCCCGGCCGTCATCATGGCGGGCGTCCAGTCGTCACCCTCGAGCCCTGCGGCGTGGCCGGTCTTCGTGAAGAGCGCGAACTCGTCGCGGCGATGGCCGATCGCCTTGCCGATCTTCGTCTCCGAGTCCATGTAGCACTCGGCGGTGTCGATGACATTGAGCCCGTCGTCAAGGGCCGAGTTCAGCACGGCGCTACAGTCCTCGCCCTGCGGCAGCATGTAGCCGATCTCGCTCGTCCCCATCCCGAGCACCGTCACCTCGATCCCCGTCTTCCCCAGTTCCCGATGCTCCATTCCGTTCCCATCCGCTCATCGCGCCGAGCGGTGTGCGACACTCACACGGTACCATTTCACCGTGACCATGCGGGCAGATCGCCTAGAGATTCACGGCTACCGGGGCTTCCAGCACTTCTCGATTCCTCATTTGGCTCGAGTCAACCTGCTCGTAGGAAAAAACAATTCCGGCAAAACTACGTTATTGGAAGCGATGCGCATTGGAGTTAGTCAAAATCCTGTTCAATCACTCGTCGCCTCTGCTAATCGACGACAAGAGTACGTGCAGCTACTGTCGGAGACCGGGGCTTTTCCGGCTCCTCGACGGGTGCCTTCGCAAGTAGACATCTCGCACTCTTTTTTTGGACACGAGCCCCAGGCCGACAGTGCGATCCAGATCCGTATCGACGCAAGTGTCGAGACAACCGTTACTCTAGAGGAGCTAGAGGAGACTCCATCGCTCCCCTTCCTCTTCGATGAAGGGAGCTTCCCAGACCTGTCGTTGATAGCCCGCAGAGGAGAGGAAAGGGTCGAGGTTGCGTATGCATCTTCTGAGGGGCTAGTGTTCGAGTCGCGCAGGGCTCCCTCGCGGGTCGTTGGCGAGCCGGGAGACGTTCCATTTGTGGCGACTAGTGGTATGACAGATCGATTACTAGTTGTTGCATGGAACCGAGTCGTGACGATGTCCGCTGAAGACAAGATTGTTCGCGCGCTGCAGCTCTTGCACTCTGATATTGTCGATCTCAAGGCTCTTCAGCCGGATGGAAATGCCTCTCGCGGATTCTTGGCGTACGTGCTTGTGCAAGAAAGCGATGGTTCCCGCTACCCGATTGGCTCTTACGGCGACGGCATGAAGCGATTGCTTGGACTGGCCCTCCTGGTGGCTAGTCTGCGGGACGACCTCTTGCTGGTCGATGAGATCGATACGGGGTTGCACTACAGTGTGTTGCCCGAAATGTGGAAGCTTTTAGTCCTTGGGGCCACAGACGCAAATTTTCAGGTAGTCGCTACGACCCACAGCTGGGATTGTATCGACGGGCTCCGAGAGTTTATGCTTCGAAATCCCGAATATGCCGACACCGTGGCGGTGCACAAGGTGATCGCCGGGCAGAACATGGCCGTCTCGTTCACGGGAGAGGATCTCGTCTTAGCCTTAAAAGGCGGAGTGGAGCTACGCTAGATGACCTTCGATGGTCGGATTTTGGTCGAGGGGAGTACAGACCGTCACGTCTTGCACGCTCTGCTAACCCGCGAGTTCAGCCAGCGCGGGTGCAGCCTTCGGAAAGGAGTCAACGATGTCCCAAATGGAGAGCGAAGTTCGGAGGTTCTGATCGCAATCCCAAGGGAACTCGATGGGGAGGCTGACGGCGATAGTGGTGTCATCAAGGTCATTGGACTTCAGGTTCTTACCGCAGAGGTTCCAACCGCATTCGTTGTGGACGCGGATCTCGACACTGGTGTGTCCAGAAGATGGGAATCCATAAAGTCCAAGCTCAAGAAGGCCGACTTTACCGAATCCTTGCCCGAAGAGATGCCGACAGGCGGGTTCGTAGGCACGAAGGTGGCAGGTTCGGTGCCCATCGGAGTCTGGATCATGCCTGACAATCTCAAGCCAGGGACGTTAGAGACGTTCCTCTCTCGCCTCGTTGTGTCGGATGACGGACTGTTCGAACATGCGCGTCAATCGACCGAGAAGGCTGTCGGTCTAGGCGCCAAGTTTTCTCCCAATCATACAGACAAGGCAAACCTTTACTGCTGGCTTGCTTGGCAGAGACCCCCAGGGCTTCCCTTTGGACAGGCGGTAACGAAGGGATACTTCTCCCAAATCGATGATCCGCTCGCAAAGTCCTTCCTCGAGTGGTGCCTGAGAGTGTTCTTCCCCGGCAGCTGAGATACGATCCGTCCGGACGACGCTGTCCGTTAATCATTCGGCGCTGAAGGGGCGGACGTGTGCCTTTGCCTGCAGTTCCTCGACCAGCGTTCGATTGCCCATCCGGGTGCCGTCGGTGGTTGCGGTTGCGGCGCCGGCGGCGGTTCCGAGGCGGAGCGCCTCGGGGAGCGGCAGCCCTCGCTCGAGGCCGCAGAGGAACCCACCGATGAGCGAGTCCCCACTCCCGATCGTGCTCCTGGCCTCGACGGGGATCGGGCTGGCGACGAACTCTCCGTCCGCACCGACGGCGACGGCCCCTTCGGCCCCCAGGCTCACGATGGCGACGGGGTCGGGCGCCCCGCCCGCGGATTGACGCTCTCGAAGCGCCCTGGCCGCGGCGAGGGCGTGTCCCGTCGTCGTGACGGGTGCCCCCAGGAACCGGGCCGCCTCGTTCGCGTTCGGCTTGACGAGGGAGGGCCCCGCTTGGAGCCCCTCGACGAACGGGATCCCGTCCGCATCGAGCACCCAGGGCACCCCGTTTGAGCGGGCCATCTCCCCAAGGACTCGGTAGGCGAAGTCGGGGAGGCCGGGCGGGAGCGACCCCCCGACCGCGAGCCAGCCGCACCGGGGGAGCCAGGCGGCGACGCGGGACAGGAGCGTCTCCCAGGCCAGGCCGTCGATGGGCGGCCCAGGGTCGCTGAAAGCGGTCGGCGGGCGTCCCGATCCGTCCTCCACGCTGACGTTGGTCCGGGTCTCAGCGTCGATTTCCACGAAGTCGTGTTGCACGCCTTGGCGGTCGAGCACGGCCCGGACGAAGGCCCCGGTCTGGCCGCCCAAGAACCCCGTCGCGACCGTTCGGCCCCCAAGTTCGGCGACCATCCGCGAGAGGTTGACGCCCTTGCCGCCGGCGTCGGTCTCGGTGCGCACGACCCGGTTCGTGTCGAAGGGACGGAGGCCCTCGACGAAGACCGTGTGGTCGACGGCGGGGTTGAGGGTGACCGTCAGGATCACAGGGCCATCACGTCCACGAGCAGCAGCTTGTCCGGGTCGACCGTCCGCTCAGTGCTCAGCACGTAACTCAGGGGGTGGGTGACGAGCTTGCCCCCGTCGACGCCCACCATCTCGCCGCTGAAGCCGCTGATGAGCCGGTTCGCGGCGTGGGCGCCGAGGCGAAGGGCCAGGACGCGGTCGAAGGCGGTCGGGCTCCCGCCGCGTTGCATGTGGCCGAGCACGAGGTAGCGGGCCTCGAACCCGGTGTTCACCTGGATGAAGTCCTTTACGTCGCTGGCCCTCGCCGCGCCCTCGGCGACGACGATGATCGAGCTGCGCTTCCCCCGGGTGTGCATCTGCTTGAGGCTCTCGCAAATCTCGAGCAGCGAGTAGGGCATCTCGGGGATGAGGACGGCCTCGGCTCCGCTCGAAAGGGCGACCTCAAGGGCGATGAACCCGTTCGCCCGGCCCATGACCTCGATCACGAAGACGCGCTCGTGGCTATAGGCGGTGTCGCGAACCTTGTCGATCGCATCCAGCGCGGTGTTGACGGCGGTGTCGAACCCGATCGAGAAGTCCGAACCCGAGATGTCGTTGTCGATCGACCCGGGGATGCCGACGACGGGGAAGGAGAACTCTTCGTGCAGGGCTTTGGCGCCGGTGAGGGAGCCGTCCCCCCCGATGACGACGAGGCCCTCGACCTCGTGCCGCCGGAGGTTCTCGACCGCCAGGGCCCGGCCCTCCGGCGTGCGGAAGGCTTTAGACCGGGCCGTGCGTAGGATCGTGCCGCCTTCGTCGATGATCCCGCCGACGTCCTTCGAGCCCATGTCCCAGTGCTCGTCCTCGATGACGCCCTGCCAGCCGTGGAGGAATCCGGTGACCCGGACGCCCCGCCCCAGGGCGGCCCTGACGACGGCGCGCACGGCCGCGTTCATCCCCGGCGAGTCGCCGCCGCTCGTGATGAGTCCGATCCTCTTCACTGGCCCTCCTTCAAACGCGCGTCGGGGCCCCTTGAGGGGGGCCCCGACGACGTCCCGTGACCGACTTTACCTGGGCGCTTCAGTGGACGACGTGGCCCGATGCGTAGGCCGCGCTCTTGTGAACCCAGGAGCAGAACGAGTCGTAGTTGTCGAGGATGGTGCTCGGCATCCGGACGTACTCGCGCATCGGGTCGGCGCCGGGGTTCGCCCGGAGCGGCTCGGCGCCTTCGAGGCGCATGGCCTCTTCGAAGTCCTGGGGCGAGAGCTTGAGACCGATGTCCTCGTCGACTAGGTACGCGAACATCTTCTCGCCCGAGTAGATGGCCATGCCGTTGAACATGCGCCGGGCTCGAACGTCCAGGCCCTCGGCCGCCTTCATCATCTGCTCGTAACGTAAGGGCCGGTACACCATAGGATGAACCCTCCGTCGCCATGGGCCACCGTCCCGTGCCGGGCAGGCCCTCGACGACCCCTGAGGTTCGTCGATGATACCCGGTTCCCGCCCAGCCCGTTCCGCACGGACCCGCGGGGGCCCTAGTCGTCGAACCGCTCGGGGAAAAGGCCGTACTTGACGAGGGTCTGGTGGACAGGGGCGTCGACGACGTCCTGGTTCTGGTACTCGAGCGCAGAGACCACCCCCTCGCCCGGCCGGAACGTCCCGCAATCGCGGCTGTGGACAAAGAGCGAGCCCCCCGACTTGCGCCAAGCCTTGAGCAGCGCTTCGTAGGCTTCGCCCATGCGGGAGTCGCGCACCGCCTCGGCGAAGAGGGGGGCGAGGTCGGGGTCGGACGTCTGGAGCACCGCCCCGCCGCTCGAAGACAGGAGCAAGAGCCGGTGCTTGGCGGCGAGGGCGGCGAAGGCCCGGAGCCGGTCGGTGACCGGCCCCTCGATCTCGGCCTTGAGGGCGGGGAAGACCGCGTCGAGCCCGTCGGCCTGGGCCTTCGCCTTGAAGCCAGGGTCCGTGAGGCCCGGGCCGAAGACCGGCTCGACGGCGATGGCGTCGAAGTCGCGGTACGCCTCGTCCGCCTCCAGCAGGCGCGTGGCCCGCTCGACGTCGCCGAACGGCAGCGAGAGCACCCGGACCACCCGGTCTGCGCGCCCGAACGCACGCGTGAACCAGCCGGTCTGTCGACGCGCGAGGGCGACGCCGCCGTCCGGCTGCCTCCAGGCTTGGTCCCCCGATTCGACGAGGACGGTGAGGGTGGGTTTGAGCCCTTCGGCCAGCCGCCGGGCTTGGGCCTCGACCTGGGCCTGCGTGAGCGAGGTCGGAAGCGTGACCCAGGGGTCGCTGACCTTCTCGTTCGCGAGGGCGACGACACGGTCGAACGCCCCAGGCAAGCCCCCGGCGGGCGGCGTCGAGACCGAACTCCCTCGAGGGCCGGTCGTCCAGCTCGCGAAACGAATGGCCCGGTAGAGGCTCATCCGCTGAAGGAACACGGGGTGGAAAGGCTGGCTCTCGTACGACGCGGCGAACCCGGGCATGACGAAGCGCAGGTTCGAGGGCTGGCCGGACTTCACGACGAGGCGCACCCCGCCTGGCCCGACGGTGACCGTCATCCGTCCAGCGGCCCGATCCTTCACGGTCCCATCGAGCTCCACTGCGATGTCGGCGGTGCCGTCCCACAACAGGGTGTAGTCGCCCGCGGGGATCTTTCCGCCCGCGGCCGCGCCGAACTCCCAGCGACCGTCGCTCGGGCTACCGGCTCGGCCGGGATGGGCGGCCACGAGGTCGACGAACGGCCACTGGGTCGAACCGGGGCCGAGCGGGGCGAGGTTCGTCCCGACGATAGGGAGCCGGGACTGGTCTTGCGCAGCCAGGGCCAGCGCGAGGAGGGCGACGGTAAGGCTCATGGGCACATTCTGCCCGGTCGGCCCCTTCGACCCAGGCCGAGGGGAACGCCGCACCGGGAGTAAGGATTCAGACGCGCGTGAGCATCCTCGGATTGCACCACGTGACCGCGATGAGCGGCGACCCCCAGAGGAACGCGGAGTTCTACGCTGGGCTCCTAGGGTTGCGGCTCGTCAAGGTGACCGTCAACTACGACGACCCCGGGACCTACCATCTGTACTACGGCGACGCCGTCGGCTCCCCGGGGAGCGCGATGACCTTCTTCCCCTGGCCCTCGGCCTATCGGGGCCGCCGGGGCACGGGCCAAGTGGGCGTCACGGCCTTCTCCGTGCCAGTGGGAGCGCTCGACTTCTGGGCCGACCGTCTTCAGGCCCGAGGGGTCGAGGCGGCGCAGACATCCCGGTTCGGCGAGTCGGGGCTGGCCTTCAGCGACCCCGACGGGCTGGCCCTTGAGATCGTGGGGACGGTCGATGACCCCCGCACACCCTGGGTCACGGACGAGGTCGAGGAGGCGGTGGCCGTGCGCGGGTTCCATTCCGTCGCGCTGCTCTCGGCCGACCCGGGAGCCTCCGGCCGGTTTCTCGTCGAGACGATGGGGTTCGTCGAGGCCGGGCACGAGGGCGATAGGGTCAGGTTTCGACTCGATCCCGCCGTCCCGGGGGGCACGGTCGAGATCGTCGAGGCGGCAGGTCTTGGGCCGGGCCGGATGGGTGTAGGAACCGTCCACCACGTCGCGTGGAGGCTCCGAGACGACGCCTCGCAAGCTGAGTGGCTCCAGCGGTTGCGGGATGCGGGGCACGGCGTCACTCCGGTCCAAGACCGGACATACTTCCGCAGCGTGTACTTCCGCGAACCGGGGACGGTGCTGTACGAGTTGGCGACGGACGGGCCTGGCTTTGCCGTGGACGAACCGCTGGAGTCGCTCGGCGGGGCGCTCGTACTCCCGGCCCACCTCGAACAGGCACGCGGCCAGATCGGGGGTCGCTTGCCAGCCTTCACGACCCCGGCGGGGGTGCGCTTCCCGTGAGCTTTACCCACGTCTTCCGGCCCGGGGCCTCGGGGTGGACGCTCCTGCTCCTTCATGGGACGGGCGGCGACGAGACGCAACTGGTCGGGCTCGGCGAGGCGCTGGCCCCGGACGCGGCGTTGCTCAGCCCGCTCGGGAAGGTTCGCGAAGGATCGGCCCCCCGCTGGTTCCGGCGGCTCGCCGAGGGGGTGTTCGACCACGAGGACCTCGTGGCCCGCACCCACGAGCTCGCGGACTGGCTTCCCGTCGCCCAGGCTGAGCACGGTTTCGACCCGGCGAGGCTCGTCGCGGTCGGCTATTCCAACGGCGCGACGACGGCGGGGGCCATGATGCTCCTGCGGCCGGGGGTGCTTCGGGGTGCGTTCCTGCTGCGGCCAAGCGTGCCGTTCGTGCCCGCGGAACCGGTCGAGCTCGGCGGGACGTCGGTGCTGTTGGCGGGCGGGCGGCGGGACACGGTGGTCGCCCCTCGGCTCACGGACGAGATGGCCGCCCTCCTTCAGGGTTCAGGGGCGGACGTGACGGTCGCTTGGGCGGAAGGGGGTCACGAGATCCTTCCCAGCGATCTGGCCGCGGGCCGCTCCTGGCTCAATGCACTGGTCACGGGTTGATCTGGACGGTCTTGACCTCGGTGTAGAAGTCCCGGGCGGCGGGGCCCTGTTCGCGAGTCCCCGAGCTCGAGCCCTTGACTCCGCCGAACGGGGCGTGGGGGTCGACGCCGGTCGTATCGGCGTTGACCCGCACCATCCCGGCCTCGATCTCGCCGGCGTAGCGTAGGGCGAGGGCAAGGTCGCGGGTGAACAGGCTGGCCGAGAGTCCGTACGGGCTGGCGTTGGCGAGGGCCACGGCGTGGTCGAGGTCTTCGGCCTCCTCGAGGGCGAGCACGGGCCCGAACAGCTCCTCTGTCAGGATCGGGTCGCCCGGTGGCAGGGCGTCGATGAGGGTGGGGGCGACCCCGAACCCCGGGGCACCGGCGGGGGCCTGGTAGGTGACCCTCCCCCCGGTCTGGGCGACGGCGGCGTGAAGGCGGTCTCGCGAGGCTTCCGAAACGACCGGGCCGACAGCCGTGGCCGGGTCGCTCGGCAGGCCGACCGGGAGGGCCTCGATCGCCGTCGCCAGCGCGGCCTGGAACTCCCGGACGACTGGCCGCTCAACGATCACCCGGCTTGTCGCCGTGCACTTTTGCCCGGCGAACCGCATCGCCCCGCTCGCGACCAGGCTGGCGGCGAGGCCCAGGTCGGCGTCACGCATCACGATGGCGGGGTTCTTTCCACCCATTTCGGTCTGAACCTTCACCGATCCCCTCTGGGCGCACGCCACCGCCACTCGCGTGCCGACCTCGGCCGAACCGGTGAAGCTGACCCCGCGGACGGCAGGGTGGGCGACGAGCGCGGCCCCTGTCTCGCCCGCCCCGAACACGACGTTGAACACGCCCGGCGGAAGGTGCGTGGACGTTTCGGCCAAGAGGTCTGCACAGAGGACGGACTCCTCGGAGGGCTTGAGCACGACGGCGTTCCCTAGGGCGAGAGCGGGGGCGGCCTTCCACAGGGGGATCGCGAGGGGGAAGTTCCAGGGTGTGACGAGGCCGACCACGCCGAGCGGTTGGCGGACGCTGTACTGGAGGGCCCCGGCGGCCTGGGACGGGATGACCTCGCCGCTCGGACGGACGGCCTCGCCCGCGAAGTACCGGAGGAGGGCCACGCAGCGCCCGACTTCGCCCCTGGCTTCACCGATCGGCTTCCCGACTTCGCGGACGATGGCCTGGGCGAGCTCCTCGGCACGCCCCTGGATCGCGGCGGCCCATCCGGTCAGGGCCTCCGCCCGGGCGGGGCCGGGGAGCGCTGCCCACGGGATCTGGGCGTGCCAGGCGGCCTCGACGGCCCGGTGGACGTCCTCGGCGGTGCCGGTCGGGGCTTCGGCGACGAGGGTCGAGGGCTCGGAGGGGTCGATGGAGCGCAGCGCCCCCGTGCCCGCCCCCGCTCGTTCCCCGCCGATCCAGTGCTGCAGCCTCATGGTCGAGGTAGAGGCTACCTGGTCAAGCTTCTGGGCCGTGAGTGAACCTCTGGGCGGGTTCGGCGTCTGGGCTAACATCGGGGAACCGGTGGCCCGGGGGAGTCGGTAGACCCAAGGGCGACCGATACCAGGAGACGACGATGAACACAAGACTTGTGATCGCGGTGGGGCTGGCTCTGCTCAGCTCGTTGGCGCTCGCCCAGGGCCGCGGTGGCGGCATGGGCATGATGATGGGCGGGGGCCGGGGCGGCGACGCCTTCTTGCTCCAGCGCCCCGACGTCCAGACGGACCTTAAGCTGACGGCCGACCAGAAGTCCAAGCTCGAGCAGCTCCAAGCCAAGATGCGCGAGGCCATGGAGTCGATGCGCGGCCAGGGCGGCGACCGGGAGGCGATGATGCAGCGGATGGGCGAGATGCGGCGCGAGTCGGACGCCCAGATCAAGCAGATCCTCACAGCCGACCAACAGGCTCGGCTTCGCGAGATCGGCATCCAGTTGGCGGGCAACCGGGCCGTGTTCCGTGCGGAAGTCCAGGAGGCTCTCGGCCTCACCCCGGCCCAGCGCGAAGAGCTTCGGGCCATGCAAGAGGCCATGCAGGAAGAGATGCGCGCCAACATGGAGCGCGTCCAGAACCAGGAGATCGACCGCGAGGAGGCCCGGGCGCTCGGCGAGAAGGCCCAGGCCAAGATGAACGACCAGATCGCGGCCATGCTGACGGCGGATCAGAAGTCCAAGCTCAAGACGATGGGCGGCGCCCCGTTCAAGGCCGACCCGAACTGGCGCCCGCAACGCGGCGGCTGAGGCTCTCAGCACCTTAAGGAACGTAGGCTCGAGGCTGGCCCCGTCCGCTCAGCGGCGGGGTCGGCCTTGATCTTCGACCCTGGGTTTCGACGCTAGGTGACTGCGATGGACACGGCCCCCTCTCCGAGAGCGAGCCCCACGGCCTCCTCCTCGCTCATCGCTTTGCCTTCCGCGACGTGTCGCTCGAGGGCACCGGATCCGAGGTCGGCGGCGAGTCGGGCCATCAGCGGCCCGTGCTCGGACTCGCCGAGCGGCTCGCGGCCGCTGCCGATCCTTCCCCGCCCCGCTTCGGCGGCCCCGACGAGCTGGGCGGCCACGACGCTCTCGCCTTCGGCGGCCACGACCGTTGCGAGGAACTCGAGGGCCTCGTAGACCGGGTGGCGCCGCTGGTGGCGCACCTCGACGCGGAGGGCGTCTTGAATCCAGCGCCGGGCTTCGGCGTGGTCTCCCCGGGCTCGGTGGAGGAGGCCGGTGTGGAGGAGGGTCGAGCCCATCCCGGCGGAGTCTCCCATCAGGCGCCTCGTATCGAGGGCCTCGTCGAGCCAGTCCCGAGCGGCGTCGAGGTCGCCTGTGAGGACGCCGACGAGGCCAAGGTTGTCGAGGGCCTGGGCGATGAGCCGTTTCGCGCCGAGTTCCCGGGCGAGGACGAGGCTCTCGAGGTGCAGGTCCCGAGCCCGGTCGTACCGCAGCTGGGCCGCGCGCAGCATGCCGAGGTTGTCGAGGGTTTGGGTGACGAACGTTGCGTCACCGAGGCGACGGAAGATGGCGAGTGCTTCCTCCTGGAGTTCGCCCGCCCGGTCGAGGTCGCCCAGCTGGAAGACGACGTTGCCGAGGTTGTTGAGCGATGCGGCGAGGCCCCGGAGGTCTTCGAGCTCGCGCCTCAGAGCGATGCTCTCTGCGTAGTAGGCCTGGGATTGCTCGTAGTCGCCGCTGTCCCGGGCGAGGATCCCGAGGTTGTTCAGCGAGCTGGCCCGCTGGCGCTTCTCGCCCAAGGGTGCGAGGGACGCCAGGCTCCGCTCGAACAGCTCGCGGGCCCGGGTCGACTCACCTAGAAGCCAGGACGCGACTCCGATCGAGTTCAGGCACTCGGCCGCGCCGGGCACGTCCCCGTGGGCGACTCGAATCTCGTAGGCCTCCTCGCAGACCCGGATGCTCTCGTCGAGGTCGCCTTGGGCTCGGATGAGGTTGCCGAGCGCTTGGAGGGCCCAGGCCCGGACGAGTTCTGCCTCACTGCCTTCGCCCGCGGGCCGTGCGAGGGCGGCTTGAACTCTGTCACGCCCCTCCCGCAGCCGACCCCGGATGAGCCAGAACTTGCCCATGGCGGCGACCGCGCGCAGGTGTTCGGGCACCCCGGTCTCGCGGGACTCCCAAACGTCGAGCGCGGCCCGAAGGTTGTCCTCTTCGAGGTCGAACGTCGCCAGGGCCTCCGGCATGCGGGCGGTCTCGAGATCGGTCGAGGCCGCCTCGGCGACGCTCAGGGCCCAGTCGAGGTGTCGCTGCTGGAAGGCCCCGGCGGTGCCGGTCTCCTCGAGTCGGTCCTGCGCATAGCGATGGACGGTAGAAAGGAGCCGGTACCGAGCCTGACCTCCCTCGTGCCCGACGCTGACGAGCGACTTATCGACCAAGGAGGTCATGAGGTCGAGCACGTCGAACTCGTCGATCTCGTCGTCGGAAGTGACCCTCTCGGCGGCCGCGAGCGACCACCCGGCGGCGAAGACGCTGAGCCGGGCGAGCAGGCCCTTCTCCTGGTCGTTGAGCAGTCCGTACGACCAGTCGATCAGCGCTCGGAGTGTCTGCTGGCGGGGGAGGGCGGTGCGGTCGCCTCCGGTGAGGAGTCGGAAGCAGTCGTCGAGGCGGGTGTTGATCTGCTCAGCGGACATCGACCGTGTCCGCGCCCCGGCCAGTTCGATCGCGAAGGGGATCCCGTCGAGTCGGCGGCACACTGCGGCGATGGCGGGGGCGTTGGCGTCGGTCGCCTTAAAGTCGGGCGCGACGGCGGTGGCCCGGGTCAAGAAGAGTTCGACCGACTCATAGCCGACGATGTCCGCGAGGGTGAGGCTCTTGGAGTCAGGAGGCACCGCCATCGAGGGGACCCGGTAGGTGCTCTCCCCCGCCGTGCCCAGCGGTTCGCGGCTGGTGGCGAGGATGCGGAGTCGGGGGGCGCTCGAGAGCAGGCTCGCCGCGAGCCGGGCGCACTCCCCGATGAGGTGTTCGCAGTTATCGACGACGATGAGCGCCTCGAGGTCGGCGGTGGCGGCGAGCAGCGTGTTCTGGACGGGCTCGCCCGGTTTCTCCTTAAGCCCCATGGCGCTGGCTATGGTGGCGGCGACGAGGCTGGGGTCGCTGATCGCGGCAAGATCGGCGAACGCGGCCCCGTCCGCAAACCGGTCGAGGGCCTCCCTCGCGACCTGGAGGGCGAGGCGGGTCTTGCCGCAGCCCCCAGCCCCGCAGAGGGTGACGAGCCGGGAGTCGCCCAGTAGGCGACCGATCTCCGCGCGCTCGGTCAGGCGGCCGACGAACGCGGACGGGGGCTCCGGGAGGTTGCTCCGCCGCTTCGCCGCGCCCTCGGAGGCGAGCGGGGCGAACTCCGTCTCGAGCCCGGGGCCGGTCAACTGGGAGACCGCCTCGGGTTGGGCCAGGCCCTTGAGTTGGTGGCGCCCGAGGTCCACCATCCCGTACCCTTCGACGTCGAGCGTGGCGACCCAACCGCTGGCGGCTTGTGACAGGAGAACCTGGCCTCCGTGGCCGATCCCGAGCAGCCGGGCGACCCGGTTGAGCGTGGGACCGAAGAAGTCGTCGTCGCGGGCCTCGGCCGGGCCGCTGTGGACGGCCATGCGTACGCGCAGGGGCCTTGGGGTGGCCCACGTCTCCGCGGCGAGCCGACGCTGGGCCTCGGCCGCGCTTCGGGTCGCTTCGATCGGGGTCGGGAACACGGCGCAGAAGGCGTCGCCGATCGTCTTGAAGACCCGACCTTGGTGGACTGCGATAACGTCCCGCATGATGCGGTCGTGCCGTTCCAGGGCGGCGGCCATTTCTTTCGGGTGCTCTTCCCAGAGCGGCGTGCTGCCCTCGATGTCCGTGAAAAGGAACGTATAAGTTCCGGCCGAGTCCTGGGTCATAGGATCTTTCGTAAGATACGAGTCTACCCACCGATTCGGAGGTCGTTAGACGACGTCAGCCGAACGTGCTTGCAAAGAGTCACTCAGATCAGTAAACTCGTATCACACTCATGTGCCTCACTGCGTTGGCGTCTTTCGTCGTCTCGTCCCTGTCGCTCCAAGCGACCCCTGCACCGCCGGTCGAGGACTTCGCGATCGTCGGTGCCCGAGTGGTCACGGTGCTCGCTCAGACGATCCCCTCGGGCACGGTGATCGTGCGCGGGGGCAAGATCGAACGCGTCGAGACGGGGGCCGACGTCCCGGCTGGCCTTCCGGTCATCGAGGGGAAGGGGTTAGTCGTCTACCCTGGGTTCGTCGACGCCTTTTCCAGCCGGGGTCTGAAGCAGCCGGAGAACCCGCCGGCGCCCCCGGCGCGACCGGGGACCGGCACCACGGCCCCCGCCTCGATGTGGGTGGCGAACCGGAAGGGGATCGCCCCGGAGTGGCGGGCGGCGGACAACCTTGAGCTCGCGCCGGACGCTCGGGCGTACCGATCTGGCCTCACGGTCGGGATGGTCTCCTCGACCCGCGGGGGGATGCGGGGCTTCCCGGCCGTCGTCGAACTGGTGCCTCCCTCGGTCGAGGGCCGGGTGCTCTTGGCGGAACCCGGCGCAGCGATGTCGTTTCGGGTCTCGGCTGGCCAGGGTTATCCCTCCAACCTCCTCGGGGCGATCGCTGTCCTTCGGCAGACCTTGCTCGACGCGCAGGCCCTGAAGGCGGGCGCCTCGCTTTGGGCCGGCGACAAGAAGCCGGACTGGGCCGCGTCGCTTGAGGCGCTGCGCCGGCCCCTTGACGGTGAGGTGCCCGTGTTCTTCGAGGCGAACCAGGCCCGAGAGATCGAGCGGGCTGTCCGGCTGGCCGACGAGTTCGGGTTCAAGGTCGTGATCGTCGGCGGGCGGGAGGCGGGCCGAGTCGCCCCGTGGCTCGCCGAGAGGAAGGTGGCCGTGATCCTCACGGACGATCTGGGGCCGGAGCCGAGCCTGGAGCCCAGCGCCGATCAGGCCCCCGCCGACGCGACGCCCCAGGGCGTGCGCGAGGAGCGGCGCCAACGCTGGCTTGAGAACGCCAGCGGGGCGAACGAGCTCGCGAAGGCAGGGGTCCGGTTCGCGTTCTCGTCGGAGGGGGCGACGGACGGGTTGCTGAAGGCGGTTCGGGGGCGCATCGCGCGCGGGCTCGACCCGGCGGCTGCCCTCCAGGCTCTGACTCTGACCGGGGGCGAGCTCGTCGGCTTGAACGGGCAGGTGGGGGCGATCGCCCCCGGCTATCGGGCGAACCTCGTGCTCATGTCCGGGGATCTCGCCGACGAGCGGTCCGAAGTCGTTCGAGTCTGGGTCGGGGGTCGTTCCGTCTTCACCGCCCCGGCGGGGCAGGGGGGTGGCCAGTGACCCTCCGACCTCTGCTCGGGTTCGCGGTGGCGGCCTTGGCCGCCTGCGCGTGGTCTCAGTCCGCGACTTTCCCGTTCGAGACGGAGGCGGACCGCCGTCCGAAGACGGTGACGTCCGGCAACGTCCTCATCCAGGGGGCGCGGGTCGTCACGGTGACAAAGGGGACGCTCGATCCGGGGGACGTGCTCGTCCAGGGCGGCAAGATCGTCGCGGTCGGCCGTCGGATCGCGCCGCCGCCGGGCGTGACGGTCATCGACGCCCGGGGCAAGACCCTTGTTCCGGGGTTCGTCGACGGCCACTCTCACCGGTGTTCGGACGGCACGAACGAGGGGACGGAGAGCGTGACGTGCGAGGTCCGGATCGGCGACGTCCTAAACCCGGGGGCGCTGAACGTGTGGCAGGCTCTGGCGAGCGGACATACCGCCGCCCTGATCCTCCACGGCAGCGCGAACGCGATCGGGGGCGAGAGCGTCGTGGTCAAGTATAAATACCAGCGGCCAGTGAGCGAGGTCGTCGTTCCGGACGCTCCCCGTCAGGTCAAGTTCGCGCTGGGCGAGAACGTGACCCGGAAGAACTCCCGCGAGCCGACGACCCGGTACCCGCGGACCCGGATGGGGGTCGAGACCGTCTACCGCCGGGCGTTCCAGGAGGCGAGGGATTACGCGTCGGCCTGGGCGGCCTACGAGGCGGACCGGACGAAACCCCGGCCTCGCCGCGACCTGCGGCTCGAGACCCTCGCCGGCATCCTCGCGGGCAAGGTCTGGGTGCAATGCCACAGTTACCGGGCGGACGAGATGCTGATGATGGCCCGGCTCAGCCAGGAGTTCGGGTTCCGAATCGGCGCGCTCCAGCACGCACTCGAGGGGTACAAGATCGCCCCCGAACTCGCGGAGGCGAAGGTGCCGATGTCGATCTTCGTCGATAACTGGTCGTTCAAGCTCGAGGGCTACGACGGGATCCCTTGGAACGCGGCGATCTGTCACCGTGCGGGTGTACTCGTCTCGATCAATACGGACGGCGTCTCTGGGACGACCGCGCTCAACATCGACGCGGCCAAAGTCATGCGGTTCGGGGGTCTGAGCGAGGACGAGGCGCTGGCGATGGTGACGATCAACCCGGCAAAGCAACTGGGGATCGACCATCGCACGGGCAGCATCGAGGTCGGCAAGGACGCGGACCTCGGGCTATGGAGCGGTAACCCTCTGAGCGTCTATTCGAAGCCGGTGATGACGCTGGTGGAGGGAGAGGTCTACTTCGAGAGGCGGGACGCCTTCGGGGTGGACCCCCTGTCGCCTGTCTCACCACAGTTGGCCCGTCAGGCCAACCGAGCCAAGGCCCGCCCGCCCCGGTCGGCATCGACGTACGCGATCGTCGGGGCGACGGTGTACCCGGTCAGCCGGGCGCCGATTCCCGGGGCGACGGTGGTCGTCTCGCGGGGCCGGATCACGGCGGTCGGAGTCGGGGTGACGGTCCCCTCTGGAGCGTCGGTGATCGACGGCAAGGGCCTGCGGGTCTACCCTGGGTTCATGGACGCCTTCTCGTCGCTCGGGCTCGGCGAGATCGGGCCCGTCGGGGCGACGATGGACAACGTCGAGCTTGGGCAGGTCCAGCCCGACTTGGACACGGCCACGGCGCTGTGGGTGGAGTCGGCGCACTACGGGCCGAACCGGTACAACGGGGTGACGCACGCCTTCGCGGCACCCTCGTTCGGTCTGGTCTCAGGTCGGGGGGCCGTGATCCATATGGACGGGCTCACGAACGAGGAGATGACGCTTGAGCGGGCGGCGGCCTTGGTCGTCAACCCCCCTGGGGGCCAGGGCCCGACGAACTTCGCGTTCGACGCCTGCGACGACCACGCCGACGCATCTCGGCTCCTGGGCCTCGGTGGGGCGGACGAGGAGCCGGGGGAGGCGCATTCCCACGAGCCCTCGACGACGGGGGACGAACACCTGACCGTCGACCAGCGGGCTCAGTTCTTCGACCTCCTGGGGGGGCGGCAGGACACGCCGATCGCGCCGCAAGAGACCGGAGCCCAGGGTGCAGGCGAGATCGACCGGACCTTCGACGCGGCGCTCGAGTACTACAAGAAGCGAGCGGACGATCCCTCGACGCCCCGCGATCTCGGCCACGAGGCCTTGCGGCCGTTCTTGACCCAGAGGAAACTCGTGGTGCTCAACGGGCGGTCGCCGGCGGCGATCCGCGCCGCCGTCGCGTTTGCCCAGAAGTACCGGTTGAACGCGGTGATCCGGGGGGCGAGCGGGGCTTGGAAGGAGGCCGACCTCCTTCGGCGGTCGGGGATCCCCGTGATCCTGACCCCCGCGGGCCGCAGCTTGCTCGGGGCGAACTCGCCGGACTCGCCGTGGGACCCCTACGACACGCCGTACGTGGTGCCGTTCCTGCTCCAGCGGGCGGGGGTGCGGTTCTGCTTCGGGATGGGCAGCCCGGCCGACATCATGAACCTGCCCGTCCGGGCGGCTCAGCACTGTGCGTACGGCCTGCGGCCGGAGGACGCCTTGCGGGCGCTCACGCTGACTCCGGCTGAGGTCTTCGGAGTTGCGGACCGGGTCGGGTCGATCGACGTCGGCAAGATCGGGAACCTGATCGTCACGGACGGGGACCCGTTCGAGCTTACGACGACGGTTCGGCACGTGTTCGTGAACGGGCAGCCGCGGCCGATGACGTCGAAGCACACCCAGTTGCGCGATCGCTACCAAGGGCGAAACTGACCGCGCTCAGGCCCCCTCCTCCGGGGGGAGGGGGCTTTCCGGCAAGGAATCCCATCAGCGGGAGCAGGAACTCACATCACGATAGCGTGATGTCAGGTGACTCTCCGGGTGAGCGGGAGCCTGGCTAGACCCGATCCCTTAGAACATGAGCTTCATCCCTCGGCCGGTGGTCGCCCTGGTGCTCGGGCTGAGTGCGGGCTGTTGCCTCGCTCAATCGACCGTGCGACCCGGTACGGTGAACACCGAGGGCTCGACTGCCCCGAAGGAGTCGGGCCAGGCGCCGGCCCCGGTGCAGGGTGCGGGTTCGACCGGCGTGACGTTTCTCCCGTGGTCCGACGTCGACCGGCGGACGCGGGACGCGGTGATGGCTGCCCTCCGCGACGATTTGGGTGGCCGGCTCTTCGGTCCGGGCAGCGGCTCGGTGGCTCGCGACCAGGTGCGGTCGTACCGGGAGGGGCAGAGGAAGTTCCGGCCGTCGTTGCCGCCCCGGGCGCGGTCGCTAGTCCAGGCGGGCGGGAGACGTACCCACGCGCTTGCGAAGAGCCTGGCCCAACGACGGCAACCCTCCCGGCCTCGAACCGGCGGGGGCGCTGTGACCTCCGACCGCTGAGAGCCTCGTGGGTGGGTGTGCCGCCGAGACAAAAGGGGACGGGCCGATCCGAGGGGAGCTCGGCGGCCCGTCGTCCCTGAGGGTATGGGGTTCAGGAAGGTCGAGATTCAGAGGGGCCTCGCGAGCCACGCCCCTCGCGAGAGAGGGTGCGGCCCCTTCGGCCGTCGTCTTCGGGTGCGTCGACATCGTTGTCGGTCGCAGGGCCCAATGACAGCGTCGAGATGCAGCGGACGATTCGGGGGAGAGCGCAACCCGGCCCGTTCGCGTTCGGGACCGACCCTTGCTCCCTCCCTCCTTCACCCTTGTGGGGTTCAGTTCTGCGATTCTACGAGGCTTTCCGTGACGAGTCCGTCACTAGCGGGTGAAAGGTTCGTCACGCTTCGTCACGGTAGCCGGTGAGTCCGGCGACTTCACGGGTCAGGCTTGGGCCAGGTCTCGCCGACACTCAGCGGTATGGGCAAGGCTCCTCTCGTCGTCGCTGCCGTGACGTTCGCCGGTCTGGGCTGGGCCAGTGGAGACGAGCGGTCCTTCACGATGGCCTTCGAGCGGGCTCACCGGCTCGGTGACCTCCGGCAGCTCGAGCGGCTCGTTCACTGGGAGGGGGTCGACGAGTTCACTCGCCGCAGCGTCATGAAGGCGTTCCAGATGGACTTTGGTTCTCGGATCCGGTCGGTCAAGATCGTCCCGGTGCCGCCGGGAGCGACCTTTGAGTACACGTTACGGGGGACCACCTACCGGCCGAACCTGACCATCGTGGGTAGGTTGGTCGTCGACTACGTCCCGAAGCCGGAGGGAGGGGTGACGTCCAGCACCTACCTGGTCGGCCGCACGGCCCGCGGGCTTCGGATCGCCTCGGCCCGTCCCGTGAGCTAGGCGGCGTGGTGGAGATGAGGGGATTCGAACCCCTGACCTCTGCAGTGCGATTGCAGCGCTCTCCCAGCTGAGCTACATCCCCACGCGAGTGGACGGGCATGATACCCGGGTTTAGGCTCGGTGGGGCGAGGCCGGGACCGGGTTAGAAGGGGGTTGGGACGGCGCCCTTGACGGACGTGGGAGTGTGGAGCGTCTCCAGCAGCCCGTGCAGGTGGAGCCTGCGCCCGAACTCGGCGAGGCCCTCGGCCTGTGCTGGACCCCAGGCGTAGTCGAACGTCTCCCCGAGGTAGGCGTGGGCCAGGCGTTCGTCCACTCCAGGGGGGAGCTCCGTGGCGGCGATGACCTGGGGGATCGAGTGGCGGCCGGCGTCGGCGGCTTCTTGCAGGCGCCCGGCGAGGTCGGGGGTGAGGGATTCGCCTCCCACCCAGAGCGCCCAGACGAACGGTAGGCCGGTCAGATCTCGCCATGCCTGGCCGAGGTCGAGGGTGTGCAGGCCGTCCGCGGGGTAGGTGAGCCCGTTATCGCCGATGAGGACGGCGGCGTCGCAGGATTCGAGCATGCGGTCGCCGTCGGGGTCTTTCGGGGCGAGTTCGGGGTCCGTCCCGAACATGTCGCGCAGGAGGATCCGGGCGAGGGCGTTGCTCGTCATCGAGGAGGCGTCGAGGGCGAGGGTCTGGACTTCGGCGAGCGGAACCTTCGAGAAGAGCCTCACGCTGCGGACCCGGCCGAACGTGGCGACGGCGCAGCCCTCGGCGAAACGGCGGCCGACCGTCGCGAAGGCTTCGATCGATGAGACGAGGACGGCGGCCAGTTCGCCGGAGTCGAGCCGGGCGGGGAGTCGCGAGGGCCAATCGTAGACGACGGTCACCTCGGGCTGGGACTCGAGGGCCCAGACCAGGGGGCGGGCGTTCAGGAACGGGACAGAACCGACGGCGACGGGCACGGTCGGATTCTACGGGTAAGGGGCGCGGTCCGGTGGCCGACCGGGCACAATGAGGCCGTGGCGAACGTCTTCGAGACCGAGCGGTGCCGGGCCCGGCGATGGCGACCGGACGATCCGGCCGACGTCGAGGCGGCGTTCCGCATGTACTCGGACTGGGAGGTCGTCCGGTGGCTGGGGGCGAGCCCGGTCGTGATGGCTTCGCTCGAGGAGCAGCGGGAGCGTCTCACCGCTCGGACAGAAGCGGACGAGGCCAGAGGCGACGGCACGGGGCTGTTCGCGCTCGAGCGGGTCGCGGATGCGGTCGTGGTCGGGTCGGTGTTGTTCAAGGAGCTTCCGGACGGGTACGGGATCGGGACGGGGGACTTCGAGGTGGGCTGGCACCTCGCCCGTGAGTTCTGGGGCCACGGGTACGCGACCGAGGCGGGGCGAGGAGCCCTGCAGCATGGGTTCGGGTTAATGCCCGACCTCGACGCGATCGTCGCGATCGCCTTCCCAGAGAACGCTCGTTCGCTCGCCGTGATGGAGCGCTTGGGGATGGAGCGGGTCGGACTCACCCGCAAGTACTACGGCGTCGAAGCGATGCTCTACGAAGCAAGGCGATCGTCGTGGCCTTCACATGCCGGGTAGGAGCCTCCCTGGGACGGCCCCAAGCCCCACTCCGGGGTCGGGGGGTAGGTCCGCTCGACTCGCCCACTCGCGCGCGGAGCGCACGCACTCCGTGTAAAGGGGGTGCTCCGAGCCTTGCCGTAGCCAGCGCAGGGTGAGACGATGGGGCTCAGCGGCGAAGAGGAGTCGCTCCCAGAGGTCGGCGTTGGGGACCGTCCTCTCCCCTCGGCGCCAACCGCCGTCCCGCCACTGCCCCACCAACCCCTGTTGGCCGCTCGCGACGACCGTCCGGGAATCGCAGTACGCGACGACCCTTGCAGGGCGCGAGAGTCGCTCGAGCCCCGCTAGCAGAGAGTAGACATCCATGCGGTTGTCCGTCGTACAGGCAAAGCCCCCTGCCGCCTCGACTATGCGCCCGCGCCAGACGAGGCGGGCCGAATAGCCACCCGCTCCCGGGTTCTGCAAGCACGAACCGTGGGCGAACAGGGTGACCTTCGGCAACGCGGCGAGCGGCATGCCGAGACCGTACCATGTCTACCTTTTCTTGTCTACACGTAATTTTACGTGACATCCGCGTCCGGCCTGCGGGCGACGGCGACGACGCTCGACCCCCAGGGCAGGTCGCGGCCGCGGTCGACGATCTGATCCGCCTCTCGCCGCAAGACCTCCGTGAGCGCCTGGTTGAGGCGGGGCGAGACTTTTGGGAGCGAAGCGTGCGGCGGGCCCGGCCGGAGCTTCTCGACGATGCGGCTCACGAGCACGGCTGGGAACAGCGAGTGGATCGCGTACGAGGTGCGGACGGGCTCGAGTCCCGCACTTCGCAGCTTGGCGACGACTTCCTCACGGCGGTACCGCCGAAAGTGGCGGAGAGCGACGTCGTGGGGCCCCCAGAGGAGCCGAAACGCGGGCACGCTCAGGACAAGGGTGCCCCCTGGCCGGAGGACCCGGGCCGTCTCGCGCAGGGCCGCGGCGTCGTCCTCGATATGCTCGTAGACGTCGAGGGCGACCGCGGCGTCGAAGGATCGGTCTCGGAACGGCAGTCGAGCCCCGTCGCCGAGCACGAGGCGGGAGAGCCCCCGCCGGCGACAATAGTCCAGGGCCCGGGGTTCAGGGTCGAGGCCGGTTGCGCTCTGACCGGCCGGGGTCTCGGCAAGGCCCGCCCCCGTGCCGCAGCCAAGGTCGAGCACATCGACCGCGTGGGGAGCGTAGGCGGAGAGGAGTCTGCGCGCCAGGGCCCGACGCCCGACGAACCACCAGTAGGCGTCCTCAAGCTGGAAGAGCTTGTCGTACTCTTCAGTCTGCACGGAGGGCCAACCGCCTCTTCTTGCCGGCGAGCCGCAGGCGGACGAGGTCGCCGAGCATGCGGGGTCCGTCGCGCATGAGGACGACCTTGGACCCGTCCTGGTGCCGCCAGCGGATCGGCACCTCGACGATCCGGTAGCCAAGGTCGCGGGCGACCATGAGGGCCTCGAAGTCGAACCCGAACCCGTCGATCTCACAGCGTCGGAAGACCTCGTGGGCGACGGGACCTCGGAAGAGTTTGAAGCCGCACTGGGTGTCTTGGATCCCGCCGACGGCGAGCGTTTGGACGGCGAGGTTAAAGGCCCGGCCGAGCATCTCACGGTGCCACGGCTGGCGGACTTCAAGGTTGGAGTCGCGCAGGGGGCGGCTCCCGATGGCGATGTCCGCGCCTTCGATGGCGGCGAGGAGCTTGTCGACCTCTTCGATGGGGGTCGCGAGGTCGGCGTCTGAGAAGAGGATCAGGTCGGCCTCGGCGGCGTGCACACCGACCCGGACGGCGTGGCCCTTCCCCCGGTTCGGCGCGTAGGCGTGGAGGGCGAACCCGGGGTGCGTCTCGGCGAACGCTTCGACGATGGCGGGGGTCGCGTCACGGCTGCCGTCCGAGACGACGGTCACGCTCCAGGTGTAGCTCTGGGCTTGGAAGTACTCGTCCATCCGGGCGAGCGTCGACCCGATCCGGGCCTCCTCGTCATAGGCGGGCACGACGACGGCGAGGGTGGGGCGATCCAAGTGCGAGGAGTCTACCAGCAGGGGCCTGCGCACTCCAGCCCGAGGTGGTCTGGTCCAGTCCCTGCCAGTGGCGGGCAGATAAGGTTTGCGGTTAGGCTTAACCGGTAACGAAGATTAGATCAGCGGCATTACTCTTCCATCATCACGCAATGTTGAACGACTAGAATAAGAGAGTGCTTATCCGGACGTTCATACAAGACTAGTCCGTAAACGATCAGTCATAACGAACGTTCCGTTCATTTTTGAGCTTGTAGAGCGATGATGCCGAGAGGCGCTCCTTGCGCCCGGGAGGGCAAACCGGAGGGAAACGTATGCTTAGCCGCCGCCCTATAGCGTAGAATATATCGGATAAGGCCTTTCTGCGGTTTTCCGCCGCCGAGGCCCGTCCCCTGTTGACATCTCAGATTGGCTAGCGGCTATAGTGCGTTCAGCGATGGCCACAGTCCAGAAAGCGAGACGCCGTCCGGAGCCTGAGCGCGGGGGTGGCGCGACCGTCCCTCGGTCTGCCGTGGGCCCGGTCGCCGGGCCGTCCTCGGTGATGCTTTCCCGGGTGGTCTGGGGGCTACTGGCCTATACGTGCGCCGTCCTGCTGTTCGGCGCGTTCGTGCGCGCCTCGTATTCGGGCGACGGGTGCGGGACGAGTTGGCCGCTCTGCCAGGGGCACTTGGTGCCGCCGCCCACGGACGTCGCGCGGACGATCGAGTTCACGCACCGCGCGACGAGCGGGCTCTTGCTCTTGGGGGTGGCCGTGGCCTACGGGTGGTCCCGCCGGGTCTACGCCCGTCGCGCCCCGGTCCGGACGGCGCTCGGGCTCGCCCTCCTCACGACAGTCGTCTCGGCCTTGATCGGGGCGGCCCTCGTCATCTTCCAGATGGTGACCGACGACAAGTCGGCGGGCCGGGCGGTCACGATGCCGCTCCACCTGGTGAACAACTACGTCCTGGTCGCGGCGCTCGTGTTCGCGGCGTTCTGGGCGGGCGGGGGCCGCGAGACGGTATGGCGCGGCCAGGGCCAAGTGCTCCGCGGCCTCAAGTGGCTCGCCGGGGGGCTTTTCGCGCTCGGGGCGACCGGGGCGTTCTCCGCGCTCGGGAAGACGGCCTTCGAGCACGAGCTCCGCGGAGCTAGGAACCTCGCCGAGCGAGCGATGATGCACGTAGGCGATGGGGCGCACCCGCTGCTTAAGGGCGGCGTGGTCCACCCGCTCATCGCGACGTCGGTGGGCCTCCTCCTCGTGTGGGTCTGCGGTTCGATCGTCCAGGCCCGCCCCGACCCGCAGGTGCGCAAGTGGGCTCGGTGGTCGGTCGGCCTCTTCGTTGTGCAGTACCTCTTCGGGGCGGCGAACCTGGTCGCGAGCGCTCCGGTGGCGATGCAGATCGGCCACCTCGCCCTTGCGATCGCAGGTTGGGTCGCCCTCGTGATGCTCGCGGCCTACGCGCTCGGTAAAGGCACGCCCCAGGCCGAGCCGGTCGAGCGGGCACCTTCGGCCCCTCGGCCCGAGCCCGCGGCGGGCGCGATGGCCCTGGTCCGAGACTATGTGGCCCTGACGAAGCCGCGGGTCGTCAGCCTCCTCTTGTTCACGACCGTCGCCGCCATGGTGGTGGCCGCCCGCGGGGCGCCGGGCTTCTGGCTCACCCTCTGGGTGTGCGTTGGGGGCTACATGATGGCGGGGGCGGCGAACGCCTTCAACATGTCCGTCGAGGCGGACCTGGACGAGGCGATGGGCCGGACCGCCACGCGGCCGACCGTCACCCACCGGATCGGCAAGCGCCAGGCCCAGGCGTTCGCGACCGTGCTCATGGTCGGGGCGTTCGGGCTGCTTTGGGCGAGCGCGAACCTTCTCTCGGCCGTTCTCGCCCTCTGCGGGCTCCTGTGCTACGTCTTCGTCTACACGCTCTGGCTCAAGCGGCGCACCTGGCAGAACATCGTAATCGGCGGGGCGGCCGGCGCATTCCCTCCGCTGGTGGGCTACGCTGCGGTCTCCGGGCACCTCTCCCCGATCGCCTGGTACCTCTTCGCGATCGTGTTCACCTGGACACCGGTCCACTTTTGGGCGCTCGCGCTCCTGCTCAAGGACGACTACGCACGGGCGGGCGTCCCGATGCTCCCGGTCGTGAAAGGGGAGCGGGTGACGGCCGACCAGATCGGGCTCTACGCCCTCGTGACTGCCGTCGTGTCGGTGCTGCCGTTCTTCCAGGGGGAGGCGGGGCTCGTCTACCTCGTCGGCTCGGCGCTCCTCAACCTCGGGCTCGTCGCCCAGAGCCTACGCCTTTGGCTCTGCACGGAGCGGCCCCAGGCCCGGGCGCTCTTCAAGTTCTCAATGGCTTACCTGGCCCTCTTCTTCATCGTCATCGCGATCGACCAAGTGAGGTGGGTCTCCTGACGACTCGCCCCAGCGCCCTCGGGGGGCGCGCCTGACCTATGCCACAGATCTTCGGACCCGCCGTCAACACGATCGCCACCGTGAGCCTCTTCGCGGGGGCGGTGGTGCCGTTCGCTCTCTTGCTGACCGGATCGGCCCTCACGAGCTCGCCCTACAACACGAAGGTGACGGTGCCGCTCGACCAGCCCGCCCCGTTCAGCCACCGGCACCACGCGGTGGAACTCGGGATCGACTGCCGGTTCTGCCACGTGAGCGTCGAGGAGTCGGCCCAGGCCGGGGTTCCGTCGACCGACGTCTGTATGACCTGCCATAGCCAGATCTGGACCAATAGCCCGAACCTCGAAGCGGTCCGCAAGTCGCTCGAGACGGCCACTCCGATCGAGTGGAACAAGGTCAACGCCGTGCCCGACTTCGTCTACTTCAACCACTCGATCCACGTCGCTCGCGGGATCAGCTGCAACAACTGTCACGGGGCCGTGAACGATATGCACATCACGTGGAAGGGCAACGCCTTCCGGATGGCCTGGTGCCTCACCTGCCACGAGAACCCGCAGAACTACATGTACGCCGACCCGGGCTCGAACTTGAGCCCGCGGGAGCAGGTGTTCGCCCTCTACAAGAAGCTCGCCGCTGGGGACAAGCTGACCCAGGTCGAGCGTCAACTGGCCGACGGCCTCGAGCAGGTCATGCCGGCCGACAAGGTCCACGAGGGCTACAAGCTCATGAACGAGCGCGGGGTCAACGTCTCCCAGCTCAAGGATTGCTATGTCTGCCACCACTAGACCGGGCGGCGAGGGCCGCGACTTCGTCAAGGGCTACGAGCAGCTCGTCGACCCGGCCCCTGCCCAGGCCGCGGCCGTGGACGAGTTCCCGCACCGCGACTCGCTCCTGCAGGTCGACCGGCGCGAGGTCCTGAAGGTCATGGGCGTGACGCTCGCCCTCTCGGCGCTGGCCGGTGGGTGCCGGTTCCAGCCGCAGCAGAAGATCGTCCCCTACGTGGTCGACCCGGAGGGTTACACCGCCGGGGCCGACCGGACGTACGCGACCGCCGCGAGCTGTGGTGGGTACGCGATCGGGCTGCTCGCCCGGAGCTACGAGGGCCGGCCGGTCAAGCTCGAGGGGAACCCCGGGCACCCGTCGAGCCTTGGCGGGATCGACGCTCGGACGCTGGCCGAGGTCGCCGTCCTCTACGACCCGGACCGCCACAAGAACCCGACGTCCTTCGGCGACT
The DNA here is from genome assembly GCA_022843485.1 of Fimbriimonadaceae bacterium. Lineage (GTDB taxonomy): Bacteria > Armatimonadota > Fimbriimonadia > Fimbriimonadales > Fimbriimonadaceae > JALHNM01. Next base: position 334,838 of record JALHNM010000001.1, read on the forward strand.
TCGGGACATGGCCCGAGTTCCTCCGTGAGGTCCGGGCCGAGCTCGAGGGGGGCGGGGCCGGTGTGGCCGTCCTCACCCCGAACGTCGGCTCGCCCACGCTCGCCGGACTGCTCGAAGAGTTCAAGCAGCGCTACCCGGGAGCGGAATGGTACCAGTACGAGCCGGTCCACCGCGACAGCGTGCGCGAGGGGGCGATGCTCGCCTTCGGCCGCGACGTCCACACGGTCTACGACTTCTCGGCGGCCAAAGTGGTGGTCGGGTTCGACGCCGACTTCGTCTCGGAGGGTCCGGGTCACGCCGCCTACTGCCGCGGGCTCGCCCAGGGCCGGGCCGTCAGCCGCGAGAGGACGGAGATGTCCCGGCTGTACGCCTTCGAGGCGGCGCCGACGCTGTTCGGGGCGATGGCCGACCACCGGTTCCGGGTCCGACCGAGCCAGGCGCTCGCCGTGGCCCAGGCCCTTGCCACTCGGCTCGGCCTAGGCGGCGGCCCGGCCGCGACGGTCGCGGGCGTCGACGCCAAGGTGTTGGACGCCGTAGCCGCGGACCTTGAGGCCAACCGGGGCGCCTCGATCCTCGTCGCCGGGGCCTACCAGTCGCCGCAGGTCCACGCGCTGCTCCACGCGATCAACGCCCAGTTGGGGAACCTGGGCCGCACGGTCGTGACGACCGAGCCTGTGCTCCCGCGGCCGGTGAGCAACGTCGCCGACATCAAGGCGCTCACCGAGGCGATGCAGGCGGGCCGGGTCCGGGCGCTCCTGATCCTCGGCGGCAACCCCGTGTACGACGCCCCGGCCGACGTCGAGTTCGGGGAGCGGCTCAAGGCGGTCAAGCTCACGGCCCACTTGTCGCTCTACAAGGACGAGACCTCTTCGGCCTGTAAGTGGCAACTCCCGGCGAGCCACTTCCTCGAGGCCTGGGGCGACGGCCGTGGCCACGACGGGACGGCGGGCGTGGTCCAGCCGCTCATCGAGCCGATGTACGACACGAAGTCGGCGGTCGAACTCGTCGACGCGCTGCTCCGGCGGTCCCGGCCGGGGCTCGAGTGTGTGAGGTCCCACTGGCAGCCCCGGCTGGGCGCCAACCCCGACGCCGCGTGGGCCGAAGCCCTGGCGACGGGGGTTCTGCCCGGGACGGCGGCCGCGCCGGTGAGCCCGACGGTCGTCCCGAACCTCCTCTCCGGTCTCCAGGCCCCAGCCGCGACCGGGGTCGAGATGGTCGTGCTCCCCGACCCGTGCGTCTACGACGGGCGGTACTCGAACATCGGGTGGCTCCAGGAGTTGCCGAAGCCGCTCACGAACCTCACGTGGGACAACGCCGTCCACATGGGCCCGGCGATGGCCAAGCGCCTCGGCGTGGGGCAGCCGCAGAAGATGGTCGGGATCGTGCCTTTCTACGGCCCGAGCGACCTTGTCACGGTCACGGCGAACGGGCAGTCGGTGACGGCCCCGGTCTACGTCCACATGGGGATGGCGGACGAGACCGTTCTCGTCCACCTCGGCTACGGCCGGACGCAATCGGGCCAGGTCGGGACGAAGAAGGACGAGAAGCGCGGCGGCGGGTTCGACTTCAACCCGTTCCGGACGACCGCCGCCACCTACGTCGTGCCGAACGTCCAGGTCGCCAAGGCCCCGGGCTCGTACGGGCTCGCGAACGCGCAGTTCCACAACCTCCTCGACGTGACGGAGGTCGATAGCGACCGGGACATCATCCGCGAGGTCACGCTCGCCAAGTACATCGAGGATCCGAAGGCCTTCGGGAAACCGACCCATGGCATCTTTGCGGGCGGCCACGGGCACGAGGGAGAGGGCCACGGCGCCGAAAAGGGCGAGAAGGGCGAGAAGGAGAAGAAGAAGGGCAAGGGCCTCTACGCGCCGCCCGCCGAGTTCTACGACGAGACGAAGAACTACCAGTGGGCGATGACGGTGGACCTTAACCTGTGCACGGGCTGCAACGCCTGCGTCACGGCGTGCCAGGCGGAGAACAATATCCCGACCGTCGGGAAGGAGCAGGTCATGCGGGGCCGCGAGATGCACTGGATCCGCATCGACCGGTACTACCGGAAGAAGGGGGCGTCGTTCGACGAGAACGATCCCCTGATCACGCTCCAACCCGTGACGTGCGTGCAGTGCGAGATGGCCCCGTGCGAACCGGTGTGCCCAGTCGCCGCGACCGTCCATAGCCACGAGGGGATCAACCAGATGGTCTACAACCGCTGCGTCGGCACGCGGTACTGCAGCAACAACTGCCCCTATAAGGTGCGCCGCTTCAACTTCCTGCACTACACGGATAAGGTGGAGCAGATCCCTGTCCTCAAGCTCCTGCAGAACCCGGACGTGACGGTGCGCGGGCGGGGGGTCATGGAGAAGTGCACGTATTGCGTGCACCGGATCAACCACTCCCGGATCGAGGCCAAGCGCAAGGATCGGGAGATCGCGGACGGCGAGGTCGTGACGGCCTGCCAGCAGGCTTGCCCCACCGGTGCGATCGTGTTCGGCGACATGCGCCGGCCCGAGAACGCGGTGGCGAAGAGCCGCCTCACCGACCGGAACTACGCGCTGCTGGAGATCCTGAACACCAGGCCGCGCACGACCCACCTGGGGAGGGTCACGAACCCGAACCCGAGCCTAGAGGCCTAACGCATGGCAGCCGAAGACACGAGACTGAAGGACCTGCTCCCCGGGGAGTGGACGAACGCGAAGATCGACGACGAGCTCGTCGAGATCGTGCTGGACCAGCGGCGCCACGAAGAGGCCAAGGTCAAGCTGCCCGGGCCGCTCGCCAAGCTCGTCCCCGCCCAGTTCCAGAGCCCCTGGTACATCATGCTCGGGATCGGGTTCGTGTTCACGAACGTGCTGCTCCTTTGCATCACGATCCTCGTGCTCACGGGGATCGGGGTCTGGGGCAACAACCAGCCGGTGGGCTGGGGCCTCGACATCGTCAACTTCGTCTGGTGGATCGGGATCGGCCACGCCGGGACCCTCATCTCGGCCGTGCTGCTCCTGCTCCGGCAACAGTGGCGCAACTCGATCAACCGCTTCGCCGAGGCGATGACGATCTTCGCGGTCATGTGCGCGGGCATGTACCCGCTCCTGCACACCGGCCGGCCTTGGGTCGCCTACTGGCTGCTGCCCTACCCGAACGTGCTCGCGATGTGGCCCCAGTTCCGCTCGCCGCTCGTGTGGGACGTCTTCGCGGTCACGACGTATATGACCGTCTCGATCCTGTTCTGGTTCGTGGGCCTGATCCCCGACTTCGCGACGCTCCGCGACCGGGCGAAAGGGCGGTTCGCCCAAGTGGCCTACGGGGCCCTTTCAATGGGCTGGTCCGGCTCGGCTAAGGGGTGGCACCGGTACCAGCACGCCTCCATCATCCTGGCCGGGCTCTCGACGCCGCTCGTCCTCTCCGTCCACACGATCGTGTCGTACGACTTCGCCATGTCGATCGTGCCGGGCTGGAACGTCACGATCTTCCCGCCCTACTTCGTGGCGGGCGCCGTCTTCGCCGGGTTCGCGATGGTCATCACTCTGGCGATCCCGCTGCGCAAGTGGTACCGGCTCGAGAACTTCATCACGATGAAGCACTTCGATTGGATGGCCAAGGTCATGCTCGCGACCGGGCTCATCGTCGGGTACGGCTACGCGATGGAGATCTTCTACGCCTGGTACAGCCAGGAGCCCGCCGAGACCGCGCTGCTCCATAACCGCGTGGCCCTGGCCGACGCTCCCTACAGCTGGTCGTTCTGGGCGCTCATTCTGTTCAACGTCGCCATCCCGCTGTTCCTCTGGTCCCCAAAGGTGCGGAAGAACCTGACGGCCCTTTTCTGGATCTCGATGTCGATCAGCATCGGGATGTGGTTCGAGCGCTACGTCATCATCCCGATCTCGCTGACCCGCGACTACCTCCCGAGCTCGTACGGCTACTACACGCCGACGATCGTGGACTGGGGCATGTTCGCGGGGACGATCGGGTTCTTCCTGTTCCTCATGTTCCTGTTCGTCCGCTTCCTGCCCATGATCAACATCTTCGAGATGAAGGAGCTCCTGCACCACAAAGAGCACGAGGAGCACCATAACGGACACGCTAACGGAAAGGCCCACGCCCATGTGAACGGGCAGGCCGGGAAGGAGGAGGCGCATTGAGCCACGGTCGCGACACCTCGCCTAAGGCGTACGGCGTTGTCGGCGCCTTCCAGACGCCCGAGGCCCTGCTCGAGGCGGCCGAGAAGGTCAAGGCAGAGGGCTACACGAAGATGGACGCCTACTCGCCCATCCCCGTCGAGGGCATCCTCGACGTGATCGGCGGGCGCGACGACCGGCTGGGTTGGATCGTGGCGGGAGCCGGAGCGACCGGGTTCCTCGCAGGCACGTTCCTTCAGGTCTGGACGTCGACGGTGGCCTATGCCCACAACGTCGGGGGAAAACCGCTGATCAGCGCCCCGATGTTCTTCCCGGTCAGCTACGAATCGACGATCCTCTTCGCGGCCGGGGCCGCCACGTTCGGGATGATCGCCCTGAACGGGTTGCCGAAGCCGCACCAGCCCGTCTTCAACGCCGAGGCGATGGTACGGGCGAGCCAAGACCGCTTCGTGCTTTGCGTCGAAGCGACCGACCCCAAGTACGACGAGCCGAAGATCGAGGCCTTGCTCCAATCCCTCGGGGCCGAGCAGGTCGAGTCGGTCCGGACCTCGGAGGGTTACTGATGGCCATGACCCCTCGCGCCCTTGCCCCGCTCGCCCTCGCTTTCGGGCTCCTCGCAACCGGCTGCCACCAGGACATGTGGCAACAGCCGAAGGTGAAGTCACAGAGCCGGAACGAGTTCTTCGTAGACCGGATGGGGAGCCGGATGCCGGTCCCTGGGACGGTCGCTTACGGCCAACCCCGGACCGACGCCGAGTTCTATACCGGCTACGGAAAGGACGGCAAGCTCGTCCGGGAGTTCCCCGTCCCCGTCACCGCCGAACTGATCAAACGGGGGCAAGAGCGTTACGGGATCTTCTGTAGCCACTGCCACGGCGCAGCCGGCGACGGTCAGGGGATGATCGCCAAGCGCGGGTTCACCCTCGCCCGACCGGTCGGGAACTACCACTCAGAGCGCCTGCGGGCGATGCCGGTCGGGCACTTCTTCGACGTCGTCACGAACGGCTACGGCACGATGTACCCGTTCAAGGCGCGCATCAAACCCTACGACCGGTGGGCCATCGCTGCCTACATCAAGGTGCTCCAGGAGAGCCAGCGCACGCCGATCGCCGACCTGCCCGCCGAAGAGCGGGCCAAGCTTGACGCAATGCCCTACGACCCGAGTCAAGACGCCCCGCCCGAACCGGTGGCCGCGCCGCCGGCCCGGACCGTCGCGCCCGCCCCCGCCGCAGCGGCAGGGGGTGCCCAGTGAGCGCCCGGCTCGCGCGGGTCGACCGTGGGTTCCTGACCGCCGGGGGCCTCATGCTCCTGCTCGGCCTGGTGCTCACCGGGGTCGGCCTTCTCGGCGGCCCCCAGGACCTCACGCAGCTGGCGAACTCCTACGTATTCGCCTGGACGGCCTGGACGTGCCTCACGTTCGGCTTCCTCGGCCTCACGCTGTTGCACCACGCCACCCGCGGCCACTGGGGCTTCACGGTGGTACGGCTGTTCGAGGCCGGGAGTAGCCCGCTCGCGCTCCTCGTCTCCGCCGTCGGCTTCGTCCCGATCGCCCTGATGGCGCCGTCGATCTACCCCTGGGCCCGGCCCGCGGAGGTCGCCGCCGACCCCATCCTCCAAGGTCGGATGCCGTACATGAGCTTCGGGCTCTGGGCAGCAAGGGCCGTGGTCTTCTTCGCGATCCTCATCGCCCTCTCGTGGTGGATGGCCAAGAGCAACCGGGAAGAGGAGGTGACCGGGCGACCGAATTGGCAACGACGTAGCGTCATGGCCGCCCTCGGTCTTGTGGTCTACACGATCGTCGTGAACTTCGCCTGGACCGATTGGACGATGAGCCGGGAGTCGCACTGGTTCTCGACCATCTACGGGCTCTGGTTCATCGTCGGCGGGGCACTGATGGCGTTCGGGCTCACCGCCGCCATCGTCGGGTCGCAACACGATAAGGAGCCGTACGACAAGGTGGCGGAACCCTGGTTGCTCAAAGACCTTGGCAACCTCATGCTCGCGACCACGATGCTTTGGGCGTACTTCTCCTTCAGCCAGTACCTCATCATCTGGTCGGGCAACCTCCCGGTGTTCACGAAGTACTTCATTGCCCGAACGGACGGGATGTGGCTTTGGCTCGGTAACGCTCTTATCCTGACCCAGTTCTTCATCCCCTTCGTGCTCCTCCTTTCGCCGACGATGAAGCGTAAGCCGCTCGCGTTCGCCGGGGTTGGAGGCTTCATCTTCGTGAACCGGTTCTTCGACTGGTTCTTCATCATCGTCCCCACCTACAGGTCCGCTATCGGGGTTCAACTGCTGGACGTCGCACTCTTGCTGCTCTTCGGCGGCCTCTGGTGCGCTCAGTTCGGGGTCGCCCTGCGCCGGGCACCGCTCATCATGTACCGACGACCGAACCTCGAGGAGCTTGCCGAAAGTGTCTGACCGCCAATCGTCCACCGATCACGATAAGAACCTGCTCGACGAACTCGGCTACGAGTTGAGCGACGTCCAGGCCCAACGGGTGCCGGCCGCGATGTGGTGGTTCTTCCTTTCGACCGCGGTTACCTTCTTGGTCACGTGGGCGTTTCTCTACGTCCTCGCCCCCGATCAGACTCGGGAGCCAAAGACCGAAGACCTCGTGCGTGACCGGATGCCACCTGCTAACGCACCCTTGCTCCAGTCCGGTTCGACCGCACTGAAAGACATGAACGACGTGATCGCCCGCGATCGGGTCATGACCACCCAGTACGGCTGGTCAGACCGGAAGAACGGGATGGCACGGATCCCGGTCGAAGAGGCTAAGAAAAGAGTGCTTTCTACCGGGCTCCCACAACGACCTAACGCAGGCGTACCCCGAGGAGAGTGGACGCCGTGAGACCCCTCCTAGCCCTCCTGTTCCTTGTCGTCCCGCTCGCCACAGCGGCCCAGTTTTACGGGTACAAAGACCAACCTATCCCTGGCCAGCAACGGGTGGCCAGCGTGGGAGCTGGGGTCGATGTCCGAGTCGACCAACGGCTCGACGAGTTCGTGCCGCTGGACGCGCGGTTCAAGGACGAGTACGGCCATGTGGTCACGCTCGAGAGTTACTTCACTGACAAACCAGTGATCGTCCTTCCGGTCTTCTACCGTTGCGCTGGAATCTGTGAGAACGAGCTTCTCGAACTCGTCACGAGCCTTAAGGGCTTCAAGAAGCACTCGATCGGCACGGACTTCAACGTCGTCGTCTTGGGGATCGACCCGAACGAGACCCCGCAGATGGCGAGTACGAAGAAGGACACTATGGTCGCCCTCTATATGGGGAACAAGACCGACCGGAAGAAACGAGTGAACGCGGAGCGCGGATGGACGTTCCTCACCGGCCAGATGCCAGAGATCCGAAAAGTCACCGACGCCCTCGGGTTTCGCTTCACTTATGACCCGACCACTAGGAACATCGTACACCCGAGCGGATTAATGGTTCTGACAAGAGAAGGCAAGATAAGCCGCTACTTCCTTGGCGAGAACTACCCGCAACGCGTACTCCTGGACTCGATCCTAGACGCAGGGAAAGGCAACATCGGCGTGCGAGACGACCGGCCCTTCTTCCTTGCGTGCATCAACATCGACCCGTTGACCGGGCAGAAAACCCTTAACGTCTTGAACACGCTGAAGACATTCGGAGTCGTCACGATCATCGGCCTCCTCGCCGCGATCGTAGTCTGGAACCGAAGGTGGAGCGCCCAGAATGGAGCTAAGCCGTGAACATCTTTAAAGTCCTTCCCGTCGCGCCGGAGCAAGCCTCCGAACGCGCGTTCGGTTACGACCTCATCTTCTGGACGATTACGATCCTTGCCGTAGTCTTTACAATCCTGGTCTTCGCGCTCGTACTCGCGCTGGCCGTGCGCTATCGGAGGGGGAGCTCTGCGGATCGTCGCTACCCGGTCTACCATAGCAACGGTATCGAAGCCGTCTTGACCCTTGTGCCGTTGGTGCTTGGGTTAGGGATCTTTGCGTGGTCCTCGGCTGACTTCGTCAAGTTCCGCCAAAGGCCGAAGGAGTCGATGGAGATATTCGTCATCGGCAAGCAATGGATGTGGCACCTCCAACACATGAACGGCATCCGGGAGAACAACGAGCTCCACATCCCTGTCGATACGCCGATCACGATGACGATGATCTCTCAGGACGTCATCCACGCGATGTACATCCCTGCTTTCCGCGTCCAATATCACGTCGTGCCTGGCAGGTACACGGAGATGAGCTTCACCGCCACAAAACCCGGTCGGTATAAGATGCTCTGCGCGATGCACTGTGGGACGCAGCACTCCGAGATGGTGGGGTTCGTCTACGTGATGTCCAAGAGCGACTATGCCCGCTGGATCGAAGGCGGCGGTAACCGGTACGAGCCCCGAGCGGCGACGATGGTCGCGGCGGGCGAGCAGGTCTGGAATCGCAAGGCCTGTGGGAACTGCCACGCGGGGATGGATACCGTGCGAGGCCCCACGTTAAACGGGATATTTAACGCTCAGCGACGACTGACCGACGGGTCGACGGCCAAAGCCGCCCCGGACTACCTCCGAGAGTCGATCCTGTTACCGTGGCTCCGACTGACGAAGGGTTACGAGACGACTATGCCTGCGTACAAAGGCCAGCTGACGGAGGAGGAAGTCCTCCAATTGATCGAGTACATCAAGTCGAACTCGAACACATCCACTAGCGGGAGCCCACAGCCGTATTCGGCACCAGGGGCCCGGACGTTGCCTACACCCACGCACCCGGAGAACGCCACCAACCGCGCTAACCGTTACGGGTCCGCCGGTGTCACCCAATCCGAAGAAGGAGCCATGAACGCCCGATGAGCGCAATCCTCGAAAGAACCGCGGCACCCGACCCGCAGGTTAAGAAGAATTACCTGAACGCGGACCACACCCTCGCGTCATGGTTGCTCACGACTGACCACAAGCGGATTGCCGTTCTCTACCTCATCGGCGTCACCGTGATGTTCTTCCTCGGGAGCCTGGCCGCGGCGTTCGTCCGCTTCGAGCTCACCTCGCCGAGAGGGCAGATTCTGACCCACGAGACGTACAACAAGATGTTTACGGCTCACGGGGTCATCATGATCTTCTTCTTCCTGATCCCAGCCGTACCGGCCGTGCTCGGAAACTTCTTGATCCCGATGATGATTGGGGCACGAGACCTTGCCTTCCCTCGGCTCAACTTGGCGAGCTGGTACGTTTGGACAATCTCGGCGGTCATCGTGCTGACCGGCTTGATCATGGGTGGCGTCGATACAGGATGGACGTTCTATACCCCGCTAAGTTCGCTCTACTCCAACACGCAGGTAAGCCTCGTGTTGGTCGGCCTGTTCCTCTCGGGTTTCAGCTCGATCATGACGGGCGTCAACTTCATAGCCACGATCCACAAGATGCGGGCTCCAGGGATGACGTGGTTCAAGTTACCACTCTACGTGTGGTCCCACTACGCGACCAGCGTCATCATCATCCTCGGAACGCCCGTCGTCGCGATCACCCTATTCCTTGTCGTCCTGGAAAGGACTTTTCGTATCGGCATTTTTAGCCCAGAACTGGGTGGCGACCCGGTACTCTTCCAGCACCTGTTCTGGTTCTACTCGCACCCTGCGGTGTACATCATGGTGCTTCCGGCGATGGGCGTCATCAGCGAAGTCATCACGTGCTTCTCAAGGCGCCAAATCTTCGGGTACCGGTTCGTCGCGATGTCGTCGATGGCGATCGCGGCGATCGGCTTCCTCGTTTGGGGCCACCACATGTACGTATCGAGCCAGTCGGTGCTACAGGGCCTGATCTTCTCGCTCCTAAGCTTCCTCGTCGCGGTGCCTTCTGCGATTAAGGTGTTCAACTGGTCGCTTACGATGTGGCGGGGCTCCGTCCAGTTCAGCACACCGATGATCTACGCCCTCGCATTCATCGGGCTGTTCGTCATCGGTGGCTTGACCGGCCTCTACCTCGCCGCGATCGACACTGACGTCCACTTAACAGGTACGTACTTCATCGTTGCCCACTTCCACTACGTTATGGTCGGGGGCGCGATCCTGGCGTTCCTCGGAGGCATCCACTTCTGGTGGCCAAAGATGTTCGGGAAGATGTACAACGAATTCTGGGGAAGACTTTCAGCTATGGTCATCTTCCTCGGATTCAACTTCACGTTCTTCCCGCAGTTCATTCTCGGTTACCTCGGAATGCCGAGGCGGTACCACGTGTACTACTTCGCTCCAGAGTGGCAGTTCTATCACGTCGCGAGTAGTCTGGGGTCGACGATCCTCGGGATTGGCTTCTTGATGCCAGCCTTCTACCTGACCGCGTCCTTGTTGAGGAAGGACAACGTCGCCCCTGCAAACCCGTGGGGGGCAAAGGGACTAGAATGGGAGAACGCAAGCTCACCGCCTGTCACCCTCAACTTCGAGAGCCAGCCGATCGTCACGGAGAACCCGTACAACTACGACCCGATCGAGGACACGAACAAGGTCAGGCGCGAGGCTGGCCTACCAGAAATTCCGCGCGAGGATCCTGACAAAGAGGTGCACCACTAGTGGCCACACACGCCCACACCGCAGACCCGGACGCCCCGGCCGTCTACGAACAGTTCGAAGACATCGACCAGCAGCAAGAGACGTACATCCTCGGGATGTGGTCGTTCTTGGTCACCGAGATCATGTTCTTCGGTGCGCTGTTCCTGATCTACTCGATCTATCGCTGGCAGTATCAGGGCGACTTTTACATCTTCCACAAGGAGCTTGACTACGTGCTCGGTGGCATCAACACGACGGTGCTCCTCGCAAGTTCCTTCAGCGTGGCCTTGGCCGTCCACTACGCCCAGCTCAAAAAGAAACGACAGCAACTCCTCGCGCTCGGATTCACGCTCCTCTGTGCGTTCGGCTTCTTGATTATCAAGGCGATCGAGTACGGGAAGAAGTTCGAGCACAGTAAGTTCCCCAACGACACCTTCGTCTGGGACGCAGCGAAGTACGGGGGAGACCCGGAACACGCTCGGCTCTTCTTCTCGCTCTACTTCAGCATGACCGGACTGCACGGTCTGCACGTCCTTATCGGCATCCTAGTGATCGGCTACCTGATGTACCTGATAGCAAAGGACCATCCGGTGATCACCGACTACGTCCCGACTGAGCTTGTAGGCCTGTACTGGCACTTCGTCGACCTCGTCTGGATCTTCCTCTACCCGCTCTTCTACCTGATCCCGAAGTAAGCCATGGCCAGCACTCCCCACGCACACCACGTCACGCCGATCCCAGTCCTGTTGCGGACGTTCTTCCTGCTCCTCGGGCTGATGCTGCTGACGATCTTCGCCGCCCAAGCCCCGTACTGGTTCCCGGGCATGTTCGGCTGGATGATCCCTTACTGGCCGCTTACCAACGCGATCGCCCTTGCCATCGCCATTGCGAAGGCCGTCCTCGTGATCTCGATCTTCATGGGGGTCAAGTACACGACGAACCTTGTCAAGCTGTATGCGATAGGCGGGTTCGTATGGTTCCTGCTCCTCTACGTCATGCTCGTCGACTACGTGAGCCGCCCGTGGGAGCCGGTTCGCGGGTGGGAAGCGGTGCCGTCGAGCGGCCTCCCGCGCAGCAAAGAGAGCGATGGTGGGGTCCCGTACCCGCAGTTCCCTGCGCCGAAGGGCAAGGATGGGCACGAAGCGGGGAGCCACTAGCCGGGGCTAATCCGGGGGTGCATTCGAAAGGCTCCTAAGCTCCCCCTCCACCCAGCCGAGGATCTCGTCGTCGGTAGCTCCCGGCTCGAAAGTGCGGGGCAGACCCCATTGCACCGAGGTGGGACGCCCCGACCATTGAGGCGTCATTTTCGGATACGGCATGACGCCCTCGGTACCGCGGAGGCCGACGCAGACGCATGTGGCCCCCGTCCGTCTCACGAGCAGGGCGACCCCCCTCGAGAGCGGCAACAGTCGACCGTCCGGGCTGAGGCGCCCCTCCGGGAACACGCCGACCGCGTGACCCTTTTCGAGAAGGTGGATCGCCCGCTTCAGGGCCTCCCGATCCGGCGAGCTCTGGGTCACCGGGAACGCTCGCCACCAGTTCGTCAGCCAGCCGATCACCGGGAGCCGGAAAAGGTCGCGCCGGGCCATGAAGTTGATGAGCCGCGGCGAGGAGTACTGTACGATCACCGGGTCCGTGTTCGAAAGATGGTTCGAAAGCACGATCAGCGGGCCGTTCCGTGGGACGCTCCGCCAGCCCCGGACTCGGAGCAAGGAGCCGAACGTCATGAACAGTCCGAAGACCACGGCCCGCTGAAGCGGGACCGTGACCCGGAGCGAGAGAGGGTGTGTATATCTAGGGTCGGGCATAGCGTCTCACAACACTCTCCAAAGCCTCTGGGTAAGCCTCGTGTTCGAGTTCTAACACCCTAGCGGAGAGTGACTCCACCGTGTCGTCGTCCATCACCGGACAGCGCTTCTGGATCAAGGTCGCACCTTCGTCGTAGGCTTCCGTCACGAGGTGCACGGTACAGCCGGTCTCCGTCTCCCCTGCAGCGAGGACCGCCTCCTGGACGTGGGCTCCGTACATCCCTCTCCCACCGAACTTCGGCAGAAGCGCCGGGTGGACATTGAGTGTCCGGCCGCGGTACGCCTCGACGACCTCGACCGGGAGCAGCGTCATGTAGCCAGCCAGGCAGACGATCTCGACCCGGGCCGTGGCCAAGGCCGAAAGGAGCCGCTGCGCGTACCCCGCCTCCCGCGGGTCCAGCTGGAGGGTATCGACCCCGAGCTCCCTGGCGCTGGCTTCGGCGGGGGTCCCTCCCGCCGGCACGACGACTAAGACCACCTCGGCCGAGCCCACCCGTCCGTCGCGAGTCGCTGCTATCAAGTTGGCCATATTCGAGCCGCGCCCCCGTTTTCCGGTAAGGATAGCGACCCGGACACTGGACATCGCGTGCGGTTTACCCGATTCCTTTGCTGGCTTCGCGTCCAGGCTCGCCAACGGCACGGGGTCTGCGGTCAAAACTCCTCGAGGCCATGGTTCTCCCCGTCCTGATCCCCTCTCCCGTCCCTATCCAGCCCGCGACGCTCGTCGCGATCGATCGAAAGGAGACTTACGCCGGGCGCCTCGGCCGTCGGGTGGCCGAGACGTGGACGGTCGAGGCCAACGGGTCCCTCCGGACGCTCAAGGTCGCGCCGTACCACACCCAGGTGCGCCGCACGCCGCGGTTCGTTGCAGGCGACTTGGTCTGGATCCCGTCGTCGGCCGCCCGCCTCACGCTCGGCCAGGTCCGGCGGGCCCGCTAAAGGCGCACGGCGAAGCTGAGCCCGATGAAGTGGCCCGCCTCGGCGGATCGGTCGTTCGGGGCGCTGTAGCCGACGGACCCGGTCAGGCCGTCTACCCCGGGGATCGCCACGAAGGCCCCCGCGGAGACCGCGCCCGAGCCGCCGCTCGTGTAGTCCATAGCCAAGGTCAGCCCAGGAAGGGCCTCGGCGTCGAACCCGAAGAACCCCCGGCTGATGTCCTCACGCATCCAGCCGACGTGCACCCTCGCCCGCCCGAACCCTGCTCGACCGACGACGAACGGCGTACTCTGTTGGCCCTGAACCCCGAGCGCCCCGAGGCTCAGCGCGAAGTCCCCGTCACCCCCGGCCGTCCAAACCTGGGCCTTCGCCGCCCAGCGCACAGTCCCGAGAAAGTCCGTGTCGAACCCGATCTCGAGGCGGTCGGTGACCCCGTAAACGAGCGTCGCCGAGTGGCTGTAAGGACGGTCCGGGTCGAGGCCGACCCCGTCTGCCTGGTACCCGATCTCCAACTCGCCCTCGCCCAATGTGTCGGCGACCGGGACCGTGACGAGTGAGGTCACCTGCCCCCAAGCCGCCGCCGTAGCGAGCACGAACACGCTTGCAAACACCCCCCTCATCGATCCCCGTACGGACCATTCCGCAACCCTGCTGGCTCGGCGCCCGCAAGTCCACCGGACATGGGGGCCCAAGGGGTGATATCTCGCGATACCCATCCGGGTATAAAGGAGTTCATGCGCAGTTCGGCCAAGACTCGGGTCGACCGGAGGCTGGCCCGTCTTGAGGGGCAGATCCGGGGCCTGAGGCGGATGCTCGATGAGGACGCCTACTGCATCGACGTCTTGACCCAGGTCGCCGCCGCCCGCTCCGCTTTGAACCAGGTCGCAGCCGAGATCGCTGCGAGCCACGTCCAGACGTGCCTGCTCAGCCGCGACTCAGAAGAGAGTCACGGTCGGGCCCGGGACGTGAGTGCCGAGGAGGCGTTCGAAGAGCTTCGAGAGACCCTGTCGAGACTGATGGCCTAAGGTGATCCCCGACTATACCCATGGGGGTATAATCAGAAAGGAGGCTTGATGAACGAACCCACCACCCACTCCCTCGACGTCCAGGGCATGTCCTGTTCCCACTGCGTCCGTGCCGTCCGCGAGGCCGCCATGACCGTCCCAGGTGTCACCGAGGCGACCGTCGACCTCGAGTCGGCCCGGGCCTCCGTCACCGGCGAAGGGGTCGATACGCTGGCCCTGATCGCCGCGATCGAGGCGGAAGGGTATCGGGCGCGGCTCGCCTAGGTGAGCACCGTGCCCGGATCGCGCCCCGCTGACACCACGAGCGAGCTCTCGATAGGCGGGATGTCGTGCGCGGCTTGCGTCGGCCGCGTCGAGCGGGCGCTCGCCCGGACGCCAGGCGTGCACTCCGCCCAGGTCAGCTTCGCGACCCACACCGCGACGGTCGTCCACGCCGCCGAGGTCACCCTGTCGGGCCTCGTCGCAGGGGTCGAGAAAGCCGGGTACACCGCCGCCCCTGTCACCCCCACGCAGGAACGGTCTTCTGACGAACCCGCGACCGCCGACCTGTGGCTTGCCGCTGCCCTCACGGTCCCGATTGTCGCGGTATCGATGGCCGTCCATCCCCGTCCCGGCTGGATGAACGTGGGCCTTCTGCTGCTCGCCACCCCCGTCGTCTTCTGGGCGGGGCGAGGGTTCCTGGTCCGTGGCGCCAAGACCCTGCGCCAAGGCACGGCGACGATGGACACGCTCATCGCGCTCGGGGCGCTCGCGGGGTGGGGCTACAGCGTCTATGGCCTGCTCGCCTACCCGCCGGGCTCCCACCACCAGTCAGAGCACATCTACTTCGAGGTTTCGGCGACCATCGTGACCCTGATCCTCCTCGGCCGTTACCTCGAGGCGAGGGCCAAGGCCCGGATGTCCGGGGCGATCGAGCGCTTGGTCGGGCTTGTCCCGAGGACGGCGCTCCTCCGAAACGAGGACGGAGCCGAGACAGACGTCCCGATCGTCTCGATCCGCCCCGGCGACGTGCTTCGGCTCCGGCCAGGCGAGCGGGTGGCCGTCGATGGGAGCGCCGTGGACGGGGTCAGCCACATCGACGAATCGATGCTCACCGGCGAGCCGATGCCGGTCGAGAAGCGGCGGGGCGACCCCGTCGTCGCGGGCACGCTCAACACGACCGGCTCGCTGCTCTACCGCGCCGAGCGGGTGGGCGAACAGACCGAGCTCGCCCGGATCGTCCGCCTCGTCCGCCACGCCCAGGGCTCGAGGGCCCCGATGCAACGCCTGGCCGACCGGGTCTCCGCGGTGTTCGTTCCGGCGGTGGTGGCCGTCGCCCTCGTGACCCTTCTCGTCAACCTCGCCGTGACGCGGGACCTGGATACCGCCGTACTGAGGGCGGTTGCAGTGCTCGTCGTGGCCTGTCCCTGTGCCCTCGGACTCGCGACTCCGACCGCGCTCATGGTCGGCACGGGCCGCGGCGCTGAACTCGGCGTGCTCGTCAAGGACGGCGAGGCGCTCGAAAGGGCCGGGTCGGTGCGCACGGTGCTGCTCGACAAGACCGGCACGCTTACGGTCGGCAAGCCCCGGCTCACCGACGTCCACCCCCTCGCTGACCTCACGCCCGACGAGGCCCTCGCCCTCGCCGCCTCCCTCGAAGCCCTGAGCGAGCACCCCCTCGCCGCCGCCGTGACCCAGGCTGCCTTGGACCGAGGCCTTGCACTCCACCCCGTGACCGGGTTCGCCGCCGAGCGCGGCCTCGGCGTGAGCGGGACCGTGGACGGCAAGCGGCTCGATATCGCCACCGCCCTGGACGAGCCGACCGGGGTGGCCGAACGCCTTCGAAGAGAGGGCAAGACCGTCTTCGCCCTGCTCGAGGAAGGTCGGGCCCTGGCCCTGTTCGCGGCGGCCGACGTGGTGGAGCCTCGGAGCCGGGAGGCCGTCGCCGCGCTCCGGCGGCTCGGCGTCGAGCCCGTCATGGTTACCGGCGACCACGCCCAGGCGGCCCAGTCGGTCGCCCGAGAGGTCGGCATCGACCGCGTGGAAGCCGGAGTGCGACCGGAGGGCAAGGCCGCACTCGTCGGCCACTACCGTGAACGAGGCCCGGTCGCGATGGTGGGAGACGGGATCAACGACGCCCCCGCCCTCGCCGCCGCCGACCTGGGCGTCGCCATGGGCCACGGCACCGACGTGGCGATGGAGACGGCGGGCGTCACGCTCGTGCGGCCGGACCTCCGCAGGGTCGCCACCGCGATCGCCCTTTCGCGGGCCACGCTCCGGACCATCCGCGCCAACCTGTTCTGGGCGTTCGTCTACAACGTCCTGATGATCCCGCTCGCGGCCGTGGGGCTGCTCAACCCGATGCTGGCCGCCGGTGCTATGGCGCTGAGCAGTGTGTCCGTCGTGACGAACTCCCTCCGCCTCCGGGGCTTCCGACCCCCGGCCGAGGAGGCCGGGCCATGAGGGGGGTGGCGGGAACGTGTGGGAGTCGAACCCACCCGACGCCCAAAGACGTCACGACGGTTTTGAAGACCGCGGGGCACACCGGCACCCATGCGCTCCCGAATCCAACCATTATACCGAGGCTGCAGGCCCTCTCCGAAGCAATGGACGATCACTCATGAAGCTCACTATCGATTGGCAAGGCGACGTTCGGTTCGTCGCCCAGACCCCGACGTCTCACACCGTGACCCTCGACGGCTACCCCCTGGACGGACAGCCCAGCGCCGGCCCGACCCCCATGGAAATGCTCCTCGCGAGCGTCGGGGCGTGCACCGCCATGGACGTCGTCTCGATTCTGAAGAAGAAGCGCCAGAACGTGACCGGTTACCGCATCGAGGTGACCGGCGAGCGCGGGCCGGAGGGGGTCTTCCCGCGGCCGTTCGTCAAGGTCACGGTTAACCACATCGTCGTCGGGGAGGGCCTGGACCCGGTCGCCGTCGAGCGGGCCATCGAACTCAGCGACACGAAGTACTGCTCCGTGGCCGCGACCCTGCGGGACTCTCCCGAAATCGTCTCGACCTGGTCGGTCGAGGGGGCCTAACGAGGTCGGGGGTGGCACTAGAGCCACCCCCGACCAGACCTCGATCCCGACGCGCGCTACCGGCCGCCGAAGAGGTCGATGCCGAACCGGTCGAGCACGAAGACCGCGTTGGAGATCGCGCCGAGGACCTCGAAGTTGAAGTTCCCGTTGTTCGGGACGAAAATGATGTCGCCCTGTTGCAGCCGGATGTTCTGGGCCGAGTCGCCTTTGCGGACGAAGGCCACGATATCGCATTGAATCCGGACGAACTCGTTCTCGGACCCTTGCTTCTGCCGCAGCACGAGGACACGGCTCAAGCGGGACCGGTTCTGGATCTCACCGTTGGCGAGGGTGATCGCGTCGATGAGCCTCATCCCCTCCGTGAACCCTTGCGGCCCGGGGCTCCGAACTTCCCCAAGGACGCGGATGAAGCTGCCTTCTTGGGTCGGGATCGAGATGACGTCGCCGTCCTCGAGTTCGTAGTTCTGGGTCGGGTTCCCCTCGAGGACGAGCGCACGAAGGTCCAGCGGGATCCACTCGTTCCAATCGCGGCGGCGGAACTTGGCCCGGCGGAGGTCTGCACCCTGGCCCACTGTCCCGGCGATGCTCACCAGGTTCAAGACCCGGTCCCCAGGACGCATATCGTACGTGTTCGGGCGCTCGAGCGGGCCAGTGATCGTTGCCCGCAAAGGACGGAGCCGGACGAGCGCGATCGAGACGATCGGGCGGCGGAGCCGAAGCTTCGTCTGGTAGAGGTCGAAGAGGTCTTGTTCGAGCTCGGTGGTGGTCTTGCCCGCCGCCCGCACGAGTCCCACGAACGGCGCGGTGATGTTGCCGTCCGGCGTGATCACGAGTTCCGCCGCGATCTGCGTCTCGTCGAAGACTTGAAGCCGGATGATGTCCTCGGGCTTCATCCGGTAGGGCGCCGATTGCTTCTGAGGCTGCGCCAAACCGGGCAGCGCCGCCACGAGCACCAATAGCAGGGTTAGAACCGTTCGAAGTCTCACCATGTCCGCCTCCGTGCGTTCACGGACCGATCGTCACGCACCATTATACACCTCGCATTATCGGCCCCTAGGATCGTTTCCTCCTCCCCTCTAGGACGATTGTGAACTCACCTTTCCGAGGGACCTCGCTGTCGGAGGGGGTCTCGGGCGTCTGACCGCGCCAGACTTGCTGGTGCAGTTTCGTGAGCTCCCGGCACAGGGCGTACCGCCGCTGGCCCAGCGCCTCTCCCGCGGCCGTGAGCGTCGCCACGATGCGGTGGGGGGATTCGAAGAGCACCAGGGTCAGAGCCGACTCCGCGAACGGCGCGAGGGTCTCCTTCGCCGGGCCTGGCTTCCGCGGCAGGAAACCGAGAAACGCGAACCTTTGTCCATAGAACCCGCTCAGCGCGAGGGCGGTCGTGACCGCGCTCGGCCCCGGAATGGAGTCGACCTCGTACCCGGCGTCCAGGCACAGGTCCACGAGATCTGTCCCCGGGTCGCTGACGACCGGGGTTCCCGCGTCGGTGAGCATGGCCACCGTGCGCCCTGCCTCGACCTCGCCCGCGTAAGCGCGGACCCGCTCCGGGGAGGTGTGGTCGTTGAGCGGACGCATCGGCCGATCGACGCCGAGGTGCGACTGGAGCCGCCCCGACACTCGGGTGTCCTCGACCAGCCACAGGTCCGCCTCAGCGAGCGCCTGCCGGGTGCGGTCGCTGAGGTCGCCGAGGTTGCCGATCGGCGTCGCCACGACGACGAGCCGCCCGGCCACCTACTGCCCCGTCGTCCCTGCGCCCCCGCCCGTGGTCGGTGCGGGGTTCACGCTCTCGGCGCCGCCTTGAGGGGCAGGTTCCACGCTCCCGCCTCCAGGCATCGGGGCTGAGCCGCCCTCTTGCTTCTGGCCCTCCGCCTGCTTTCGGTCGAGTTCGTCGAGCTCCTTCTGCACCCGGGCCTGTTCGGCCGCCGCTTCGCGGGCCTCCTGCTCGGTCGTGGCCTTGTCCTTGGTCCATCGGTCGAGCTCCTCTTGCACCGCTTGGAGCGTGTCCTTCTCGTCCCCGAACTTCGGGTTCTTCTTGGCGAGGTCGAGCGCCTGTCTGATCTGGGCGTGGTAGGCCACGTTCATCGGCTTGAAGTCCGTGTTGACCCGCGCCGCCTCGAGGAGTTGCCCCGCGGCCTCCGGCGCCTGGTCGTCGTCGAGCATCAGCCGGTAGAGTTCCAGGCGCATCTTCGTCCCCTCGACGTCGTTCAGCACGGCCAGGTAGGCCTCGATCAGGTCGGGACGGGCCCCGGCCTGGTCCTTCGGGCTGAGGGTCGTGTACACCCTGTTCAGGGCCACGTATCGGCCGAGCACGCGCAGCCGCTCCGCGATCGGGTCGGTCGAAGGCTCACCGAGGAACTCCGCCGCGAACCCTTTCATCTTCTCGACGTCAGACGGGTTCTGGCTCCCAAGAATCTTGCCGAGCTCGATCGCCGTCGCGTAGACGGGCGACTTCCACTTGACCTCCTTCTCGATGGCCTCCCGCTCGTCGTTGAGCGCCTTGGCCGCCTTCTCGCGTCGGAACGCGTTGAGCAGGTTCGGCTTCGACTTCTCGAAGTCCGGTGGGAGGTTTGGTTTGAGGGCTTTGAGCCGGAACACGACCACCCCGCCTTGGTCCTGCATCGGCTCCGAGACTTCGCCGACCTTGAGGGCCAGCAGCGGGCGGTACGACTCGATACGCTCGAGGATGTTCCGCGGGAAACTGACTGGGTTCGGCTTGGCCCCAGGGGTGTGGGCCTTGATCGCCTCCGCCACCGCTTTGCCCGCCCGAAGGTCGGCCGCGAGGGCCTCGGCCTTCTCCATCCGTTGATCCTGCGGGTCGGTCTTCTGGCCGACCTCGATCCGTTCCAGCTCGAGCGAGTCGAACGAGGACTTGAGCTCGGCCTCGGTCGCTTGGGTCTGCTCGACCGCCGCTTGCAAGAGAGCCGCCTGCATGAGCTCGGCCCGGGCGGCCGGCGCGAGGCGCTCGTCCTGGAGGGTGCGGTCCATGCTCTGCAGGTACTGCGCCTTGATCTCGCCGATCGGGCGACCGATCTCCTTCGTCGCCACCTCCTCGAACTTCGTCTGGGGGTCCTCCGGCTTGAGCTTGCCCCCGGCCACGAGCTGGGCGCGGAACTCCTGCATCTGCTCGTTCCAGTTCGACTCCAGGATCGCGCTGATCCGCGTCTGATCCAGCGTGATCTTACGCTGGGCGGCGAGGACCTCGTTCGCGGCCGCGATGAGGGCACGCTGGGCACCCAGCGTGACGTAGGTGAACTCTCGGACGGGGTCGGGCTCGACCGACTGGCCGGTCTCGAGGGCCTGCTGCTCGAGCCCTTCGCGGCTCCGGTTCACGAACGCCTCCGCGACCTGTCCGGACACGGTGACTCCCCGGACGGTGCCGATCGCCAAGGCGCCCCCTTCGGGCCCCCCTGCCCCGGGAGCGGGCCCGTGGCACATCATCGGCGCAATGAGACCGATGCCCAGCAGGACGCCGACCACGATGAGGACGGCCTGGCACCCTTTAGAGTCGAACGCGGAACGGATTTTCGAGATGGACAATGCGGGAGGTCTCCTACCTGCCAGAGGCAACCGCGGATTATGACACCCAGTTCCCACTGGGCCCGACCCGGTGGACTTGACAAGTAGACAAGAAAAGGCTACAATACGGAGCAGGGCCGGTAGACGGCCGGAAGGCGACCATGGCGAAGGCACTCACGAAACGGCAGCAGAGCATCCTCCAGTTCGTCCAGGAGTACATCGAACAGGAGGGGTACCCGCCGTCCATCCGCGAGATCGGGGCGAAGTTCGGGATCGGGTCGCTCCGCGGGGTCACCGTCCACCTCGACGCCCTCCAGCGAAAGGGCTACATCGCCCGGACCAACACTCCTCGGTCGATCAAGATCACCCACCCCGCATACCAGTCCCAAGCCAAGGTCACGATGCTGCCCCTGCTGGGCCAGATTGCGGCGGGCGCGCCCATCCTCGCCCAGGAGCAGGTCGAGAACCTCGTGCCCGTGCCGAGCGAGATGGTGCGAAACATCCGCGGGGCCTTCCTGCTCCGGGTCAAGGGCGATTCGATGAACGGTGAGGGGATCAACCCTCGCGACCTCGTCGTCGTCCGCCCCCAACAGACCGCGAACCACGGTGACCTCGTGGCCGTGCTCCTCGGAGACGAGGCGACCGTCAAGCGGATCCACTTCCACGGCGACGGGGCCCGGCTCGTCGCGAGCAACCCGGCCTACGACCCGATCGAGGTCCGTCAGGACGACGCACGCATCATCGGCCGGATCGTCGGGCTGCTGCGGGATTACGAAGGCATGGCCTTTTAGGGCCCACTGACGTACTCCGTCCGCGTCAGCAGCCGGCCGCCCCGGCGGGACTCTTGGCGCACGATCCCGGTGCCCGCCACGAACCACGTCTCCACGACCGTCTCGCCCGTCGCTCCCCTCAGGGTGAGGACCGTCCGTACCGACTTCGCGTCCCGCCCGCCGACACGGAGGGTGTCTTCGGCTTGCGTCAGCGTCCCCTGCGCGTGCTCCGTGCGTCCGGGTGGGCTCATCGAGCCGGACCAGGCCGCCTCGCCACCTGCGAACAGGGGCACGGGCGGGTCGAACCTCGTCCCAGCGAGCGAGCCCGCCACCAGACGCCCGTCCGACCAGGCGAGCGTGCTGTCCAGTCCCGGGCCGACGATCCGCCACCCGAGCGTCCCGCCTACCGGCACGCGGCCCTCGACGCGAGCTTCGGCGACGAGCTTGTCGAAGTCCCTCTGGACCGTGTACGTCCACGCCGTCCCCTCCCGAAGGGGCATGTGGCGCTCGACCCCCGGGCCGCACGCCGCCACCAAGCAGAGGAAGGCCAGGGCCCCCGGAGCCACGCCGCGCACGACCTAGACCCCCTCGAGCTTGGCCAGGCTTTGGACCATCTTCTTCACCCCCGTCGCACCGGGGAAGGCCACCGTCACCTCGGCGTCGTTCTTGAGCGGCGAGCAAGCGATCACGACCCCGATGCCGAACTTGCGGTGCTGCACCTTCTGTCCGACGGTGAACGGGGGTTGCCAGGCCGCCGCCTCGCTCCGAGCGGGTTGCGGGTCGACCACGGCGTACCCGCCTGTCCGAAGAGGTTGGACCTCACGGTCGGGCCGAGACTCTCGCCGGTCACCGAAGAGCGTCTCCGTCAACTCGGCCGGCACGTCGTCCAAGAACCGCGACCGGCGGTTGAAGGACGGTTGCCCGAAAAGGGCCCGCCGCGTCGCGTGAGTCAGGTGGAGCTCCTCCCGCGCACGGGTCATGCCGACGTAGGCCAAGCGCCGCTCCTCCTCCAGTTCCTTGTCCGACCCCAGTGACCGAGAGTGGGGGAAGACCCCCTCCTCCATGCCCACCAGGAACACGACCGGGAACTCGAGCCCCTTCGAGGAGTGCAGGGTCATGAGCGTCACCGCGTCCCCGGTCTCGTAGAGCGAATCGACGTCCGCCACGAGCGCGATCTGCTCCAAGAACCCGGCGAGGCTCGGCTCTTCGGCCGACTCGTCGTACTCGCTCGTCACAGTCACCAACTCTTGCAAGTTCTCAAGTCGGCTCTGGGCCTCGTCCGTCCGTTCCGCCCGCAGTTCGTCGATGTAGCCGGACTTTTCCATGAGGTGCTTGAGCACGGGGGTCACCGGCCCCGCCCCGGCGAGTTCCGACGCGCCCTCGACCGCCCCGATGAAGGCCCGCACCCCGCTCAGCGCCTTCTTGCTCAGCTCCTGCTGGACCTGGGTGTCCGCGATGCCCGACCAGAGGCCCAGCCCCGTCTCCCCGGCCCGCTTCTCGAAGAGGGCGAGGCTCGTCGGCCCGATCCCGCGAGCCGGGACGTTGAGCACTCGCCGCACCGACACGTCGTCCTGGCGGTTCAAGGCGACCCGCAGGTAAGCGACCATGTCCTTGATCTCCTTCCGGTCGTAGAACCGCGTACCCCCGACCAGGACGTGCGGCACCCGCATCGTGACGAACGCCTCTTCCATGACCCGCGACTGGGCATTGGTCCGGTAGAGCACGGCGAAGTCGCCCCACGACCTCCGTCCTTGGCGCACCTCCCGGACAACGTGGTCCGCGACCTTCAGTGCCTCGTCGTGCTCCGTGCCCGCCTCGCTCAGCGTGATCGGGGCCCCGGCGTCGTTCTCGGTCCAGAGGCGCTTCTCGGCCCGGCCCCGGTTGTGCCGGATCACCCCGTACGCCGCGTCGAGGATCTTCTTTGTCGACCGGTAGTTCTGGGCGAGCGTCACCACCTTCGCGTCGGGGTGGTCGCTGCTGAACCGCAGCATGAGCGACAGGTCAGCGCCTCGCCAGGCGTAGATCGACTGGTCGTCGTCGCCCACGATCGTGATGTTCCGGTGCTTACCGCTCAGAAAGTCCGCGAGCTGGTACTGGGCGAAGTTGACGTCCTGGTATTCGTCGATGAGCACGTGCAGGAACCGCTCCTGGTACTTCTCGCGGACGGACTCGACCTGCTCGAGCAACCGCACGGCCCGGAAGAGGATGTCGTCGAAGTCGAGCGCGTTCGCCCGGCGCAGGGCCTCGTTGTAGTCCGTGTAGACGTCGGCCACGATCCCTTCGAAGAACCCGCTCGCCCCTTGCTTGTACTTCTCGGGCCCGACGAGCTTCTCCTTGGCCCGCGAGATCTCGTTGAGGACGGCCCGGGGCTGGACGGACCGGTCCTCGATACCCTTGCGCTTGAGGATCTCGCGCACGAGGCTCACTTGGTCGCCGTCGTCGTAGACCACGAAGTTCGAGTCCACCCCGATGGCGGCACCGTCCATCCGTAACATCCGCCCGCAGACGGAGTGGAACGTGCCCATCCAGATCGAGCTCGCCTGGGGGCCGACCATGTGCCCCACCCGCTCCTTCATCTCCCGGGCCGCCTTGTTCGTGAACGTGACCGAGAGGATGCGGTAACCCGGGACCCCCTCCGCGATGAGCCGGGCGATGCGGCAGGTGATGACCCGGGTCTTGCCCGACCCCGCCCCGGCGAACACCATGAGCGGCCCGCCCGGGTAGACGACCGCTTCCTGCTGCTCAGGGTTCAGGGACTCGAGGTCGAAGGGGAGCGTCACCACGCCCCATTATCGCCGAGACCTCTGCCGACGGGCGGGCGACGGTCGTGCGGCCCTCCCGCAGTGGACCCGGCCCGGGAGGGGGCAACGAGGCGCCGCCCGGGCGTGGTGCGACGGCGGTGTAGACTCCCGAGGATCGGCCCTCTCGTCCCGCCACCCGCCCCTGGGGAAGGCCACGACTCCTTGCGCGTCCCTGTCGGGGCGCTCTGCGCCCAGGTCGAGCCGGCTCAGCCGGAGGACTCGTTGCGCTCGGCCGCACGCGACTTGAGCGACCATGGCCTCCCGATGCTCCCCGTCGCCCGGGGCCTTGAGTTCGTGGGGGTCGTGACCGAGGCAAGCCTCGTCGCGGCGATGGCGGCCGGCCACACGCCCGAGAGTCCGGTCGAGGCGGCCCTCGTGGCGGCCCCTGCCGTGCTCCCGCCCTACGCGACCGCCGCCGAGGCCTGGCGGACGTTCGAGCGCACCGGGGCCTCTGCCCTGCCCGTCGTGGACGAGGGTGGCGTGCTGGTCGGTGTGCTCACGCCGAGCCGCCTCGTCGAGCGTCGTGGGGATCGGAGCTACTTCGGGAAGGTCGGCGGGATGGCCACCCCGTTCGGCGTCTACCTGACGAACGGGGTTGTGAGCGGCGGCGTCGGCCCCTGGGCCCTCGTCGCGACCGGGATGGTCTTGTTCGGCCTGTTCTTCGCCGCCACCCTGGTCTCGGCCGCGGGCGCCGAGGCGCTCCCGGCCGCTTGGCGGGGAAGCGGGTGGTTCGTAGGCGCCTTCCACGGCTCGGTCATCGTCCTGTTCCTGGCCGGCTTGCGGGCCCTCCCTCTGGCCGGGACCCACGCCGCCGAGCACATGGTCGTGCACGCGATCGAGCGGGGCGAGGAGTTGCGCCCGGAGACCGTCTCGCGCATGCCTCGGGTCCACCCGCGCTGCGGGACCAACCTGGCCGTGGGGGCGAGCATCTTCCTCGGGCTGATGACGGCGGACTGGATCCCTGGGGCGGATCTCCGGTTGCTGCTGGCTGGCCTCGTCACGCTCGTTTTCTGGCGGCCGCTCGGCAGCTGGGTGCAGTTCTTCGTGACCACGAAACCCCCGACCAAAGACCAGGTCGAGGCGGGGATCGCCGCCGGGCGCCAACTCCTCGCCCGAATGGCGGTGGCGCCCCGTACCCTGCCGTCCGTCCCGTCCCGCCTACTCAAAAGCGGGGTCTTTCAGATCATGGCCGGGGCGTTCTTGATCCAGTTCGTGGCCTGGGCGCTCCTGACAGTCCTGAACGTGCCTCCGGTGTGGCGCGTATACTTCGGCGTCTAGCGGCCATGAACCTCCAGATCGTCTACAACATCCTCCTCGGGATCTGCCTGGCCGTGGCCGTCGTGTTCGCCACCCTCGTCTTCGTCACGGGCAAGGGCGACGCGATGTCCGGCGGCGGTTCCAGTGTCCGGACCACGTTCAAGGGCAAGGCGAGCTTCGACGACCAGATCTCGAGGGTGACCCTCTACCTGGGGGTGGCGTTCATGCTGCTCGCCCTCGTGCTCGACTGGCTCGGCACTCGGATCTTCTAGGCCCTCCCGTGGGCTTGGTCATCCTCCACACGAACGACCTCCACGGCCAACTCTCCGAACCCAAACTCGCCCGCCTCATCGCTGAACGGGAGACGGCCGACCTCTACTTCGACTCCGGCGACGCGATCAAGACGGGGAACCTAGGCGTCCCGCTGTCCGACGAGCCCGTGTGGCCCCGGCTCGCTGCGGCCCGGTGCACAGCGTCGGTCATCGGCAACCGCGAGACCCACCTTCTCGAGCCGGTCTTCCGGGCCAAGCTCGCTGGCGGCCGCCACCCGGTCCTGTGCGCCAACCTCCGCCGTCAGGACGGCACCCGTCCGCTCTCGGGCTCGGTCACGCTCGAAGCCAAGGGGGTTCGTGTCGCCGTGTTCGGCCTGAGCGTGCCGATGGTGACCGAAAGGATGGCGAGCCGGTACGCGAGCGCCTACTTGTGGGACGACCCCGTCCCCGTCGCTGCCAAGACGGTCGAAGCCCTCCGGCCGCGGGCCGACCTCCTCGTCCTCCTCAGCCACCTGGGCTACGCCGAGGACGTCCGCCTCGTCGAGCGGGTGCCGGGGATCGACGTCCTGCTGGGGGGCCACTCCCACGCCGTCCTTCCCGAGCCGGAGCTCCACGGGTCGACCTGGATCGCCCAAGGCGGGTCGCACGCCCGGTACTTTGGCCGGTACACCTGGAATCCGTGCAGAGGCCTGTCGGGATCGTTACAGGACTGGACACTGTGACGCTCAAGGAGTCTCAAAGTAGGTACAAAGCCTCATGGGCATACGAATTCTCGGTAAAAATGCGGAGACAAGAACCGGGGTAAGCAAAAGCAGAGTCCCGTTCGACAAGGAGGTCGTGATCCTACTCGCCCATGGAAGAGGCGAGGCGACGCGATCAAGCTTAAGGAAAGCAATGTGCCGACCTGGTCTGTCCTCTCCGCCGGGTCGGCCTTTTTCTGGGCTTTTGCGCCGCTAAGGCGCCGCTCTCGACCACTCCCAAAGCCGGGCGACGTTCGCCGCGTGGTGCGATTCGGCCTCGGGGGTCTCCACCACCACCGGAACCTGGGCTAGCTCCGGATCGGTCACGAGGCACAGGAACGCCTCGGCCCCCACCTCTCCCTGCCCTAGGTGCTCGTGTCTGTCCTTGTGCGATCCGAGCGGGAACTTGCTATCGTTCGCGTGGACGGCCTTCAGCCGGTCGAGCCCTACCTTCTCGTCGAACTCCTCCATGACCGCACGGTAGCCCTCTACGGTCCGTAAGTCATAGCCCGCAGCAAGGACGTGGCACGTATCCAGGCACACGCCGAGCCGGGGGTGACCGTCCAGCATCCCGACGAGTCGCCCGAGCTCGTCGAACGTCGAGTTCAGAACCGTCCCCTGCCCGGCCGTGGTCTCCATGAGGAGCGTGACGGTCTCCGGCGTCTCCTCCAACACCGTCTTCATGGCCTCGGCCGCTCGTTCGAGCCCGACGTCGGTGCCTTGGCCCACGTGGGCCCCGATGTGCGAGACCACGAGCGGGATCCCGTAGCGCCCACACCGACGCATCTCGCCGATGAGGCCGGCGGTGCTCTTCGCCCGGAGCTCCTCGTCCGGGGCGGCGAGGTTGATGAGGTAGCTGTCGTGGCTGACGACGTGGGTGCCGATCCCCGTCTCGTCGCAGGCGGCTCGAAAGGCGGCCGCGGCCTCGTCGGTCACCTCCTTGGACTTCCATTGTTGAGGGCTGGAGGTGAAGACCTGCACGGCCGTGCACCCGATCTCGGCGCCCCGGCGCACCGCTTTGTCCAGCCCCCCGGAGGTCGGCATGTGGGCCCCGATCAAGCGTTCGGCCATGGGGCCAGTATGCCCCGCCTTCGAGCCTGCCTCTGGTAAGGTCAGACCCGGTTATGGGCGACCTCCTCGCGTGTTTCAAGGCCTACGACGTCCGCGGGGTCGTTCCGGACGAGCTGGACCCGGACCTCGCCTACGCCATCGGACGGGCCTACGCCGACGAGACCGGGGCCAAGACGGTCTGCGTCGGGCGCGACATCCGGCTCAGCGGGCCCGCTCTGTCGGAGTCCCTAGCGAGAGGCCTGAACGATGCGGGGGTCGATGTGGTCGACCTCGGCCTCGTCGGCACCGAGATGGTCTATTTCGCGACCGCCCGCTACGGCTATGACGGCGGCGTGATGATCACCGCGAGCCACAACCCGCCGCAGTACAACGGCATGAAGATGGTGCGCCATGAGAGCCGCCCGATCAGCGGGGACTCAGGCCTGCGCTCGATCGAGAAGCGAGCCCACGGCGGTGTATGGGAGCGGGCCGGGACGGGGACGGTGACGGCCCAGGACTGTTACGAGGACTTCGTCGCCCACCTCCTCACGTTCGACGCCCAGCGGACGATCACGCCTTTGAAGGTGCTCGCGTCGCCTGGGAACGGGGCCGCCGGGCTCGCCCTCCGGGCCCTCGCCCCCCACCTCCCCCTCCACGTCACGAGCCTGATGGATGAGCCGGACGGGACCTTCCCGAACGGTGTCCCGAACCCGATCCTCCCCGAGAGCCGCAAGCCGGTCGAGGACGCGATGGCGGCCGGGGGCTACGACTTCGGCGTGGCCTGGGACGGTGACTACGACCGGGCTTTCTTCTTCGACGAGGCCGGCACCTTCATCGAGGGCTACTACATCGTCGGGCTGCTCGCCCAGGCGATCCTGGCCGAGCACCCAGGGGCGAGCGTTATCTACGACCCACGGCTCACCTGGAACACCCTCGACGTCGTCGCGAAGGCGGGCGGACGGGCGGTTCTCTGCAAGTCTGGGCATGCTTTCATCAAGGAAAGGATGAGGGCGGAGAACGCGGTCTACGGCGGCGAGATGAGCGCCCACCACTACTTCCGCGACCACTGGTACTGCGACAGCGGGATGATCCCGCTCATGCTGGTTGCCAAGCTGGTGAGCCAGACGGGCCGCAGCCTGGGCGACCTGGTGGGGGAGATGGTGGCGAACTACCCCTGTTCGGGCGAGGTCAACTCCCACGTGGCGGACGTCCCCGGCACGATCGCCCGGGTCGAGGCGGACTACGCCGACGGCCGGGTGGACAAGACCGACGGGGTCAGCGTCGAGTTCCCCGAGTGGCGGTTTAACTTACGAGGCTCGAACACCGAGCCCGTGATCCGGTTGAACGTCGAGTCCCGGGGCGACCGGGGCCTCATGGAGGCCAAGACGGCCGAGCTGCTAGCCAAAGTTCGGGCCTGAACGTCCCGAATTTCCCCGGCCAGGGCCCAGACCCTTGAACCGCCCGGGACTTTACGGGCATACTACCAGTGGGTCGAAGTATCGATCCGAACCGCGGGACAAGACGCAGGACGCGTCGCCGGGCGAAGTTCGCACGGTCTCACAGGGAACTTAAGGAAAGTTGTGAGTCTAGCGAGCGTAAGCTCAGCGTCCGCCTCGTCTCGGTCCGCATCAGGAGACAACGAGACAATGAACCGAACCCTCAAGTTCGCTCTGGGCATGGCCATCGCCGTTTCGGCGGTGCCCGGCTTCGCCCAGGGTCAGTTCCCGGACGTTCTTCCGGACAATCACTGGGCCTACACGGCCGTTCAGGAGCTCCGCGAAGCCGGCATCCTTGTCGGCTACCCGGACGGCCTGTACCGTGGCAACCGCCCGCTGAGCCGCTACGAGTTCGCCGCCGCCCTCTACGCCGCCTACAAGCGGATGATGGGGATGCACGGTGAGCTCGCCGACCGCGTCGCCGAGCTCGAGAAAATGGTCAAGGGCATGGGCGGCAGCGACACCGGCCCCATCACCGCTCAGATCGCCGACCTCCGCAAGCAGGTCGACGGAATGAAGGGCTGGGCCAAGCGGATCGAGGACCTCGAGCGCGGCGCGAAGGAGTTCGAAGCCGAGCTCGCCTCGATGGGCGTCGACATGAAGAAGATGCGCGAGGACCTCAACGGCCTCGAAGAGCGCGTCAGCAAGCTCGAGAAGGTCAAGCCGGCCGTCACGATCAGCGGCGACCTCAACTTCCTCGTGCTCGCCGGTCACTCGACCGACAACGAGTTCGGCCAGACGCCGGACGGCCGCGTCCTCGGTGAGTCGAAGGGCACCCCCTCGACCGTGGCCGGTCTCAGCCAGGACCTCAACGTCCTGCACGAGGCTGCGTTCACGTTCAAGGGCACCAACGAGGAAGGTCCGAAGTGGGAAGTCACGCTCGTCCAGAGCAACCTCCTCGCTAACGGCGGCGCGACCGGCCTGATCAACTACAACAGCGTCGGCTCGGGCACCGCGTTCAGCACCGGCGGCTCGTCGACCTACGTTCACAGCGCCACCGTGTCGTTCGACAGCGCGCTCGTCGGTCAGGGCTTCGGCGCCGTCATCGGTCGCATGGGCTACCAGGTCGGCCCGTACCTCTTCAAGAGGACGGACTACACCGACTACTACGCCAACGAGCGATGGGACGACGGGAACCACCGCATGGACGGCGGCCTCCTGAAGTTCAACTTCGGCGCGGCTAAGCTCCACGTGTTCGGTGGCGTCAACACCGGCATCCAGACCAACGCGGGCACCGAGGTCAGCCCGATCGGCGGCGGGTTCGTCGACCGGACCCTCGGCGTGCAGGTCGTCTTCCCGATCGGGGAGATGGGCGGCGTCAACCTCGCCTACCTCTGGCACGACAGCAACGACCTCGCGGTCGCTCCGAACGGGAACAACTTCAACCGCATCAACGTGTACGGTGGTGAAGTCAACCTCGGCTTCGACAAGTTCAAGGTCTACGGCGCCTACTCCAAGACGCCGCTGAGCGAGAACACGTCGAACGCCCTCGACGAGGACAACTCGGCCTTCCACGCCGGCATCAAGTACGACGGTGGCAACTTCACCGTCGGTGGCGGCTACCGCGAAGTCGAGAACTTCTTCTCGGCCGCCGGCAGCTGGGGCCGCATCGGTAACCAGTGGAACCCGACGAACATCAAGGGCTTCAACGCCATGGTGTCGTTCAACGCCGGTGAGAACCTGAAGCTCTACGCCAAGGGTGAGTTCGCCGAGCCGAAGGAGAACGTGGTCGGTTACGCGTTCAACGGGTTCGACAAGATGAACACGTTCACGGTCGGCCTGGACTACAAGCTCGCCGAGAACTGGGGCGCCATGCTCAAGTACGAGGACACGAAGTTCGACCTCGTCGGCGCCGGCGCCGATCCGAAGCAGAAGTGGTACACCGTCGGGATCAACTACGGTCTCGGTGGCAACGCCAACATCCGCTTCACCTACCAGTTCAGCGACCTGGACTTCGGCGCCACGCCGGCCGGTGTCGCCCTCGACCCGGTGGGCAACGGCGGCCGCTACAAGGGTGGCCTCCTCGGCACCCAGCTCACGGTCCGCTTCTAAGCGAGACCCGCGCTCGAAACGGTGCCCCGGTCGAAAGGCCGGGGCACCGTTCGTTTAGGCCCCGAGGGAACCCGGCGTGAACCGAGCAATAATAGCGGTGACATGAAGGACACCCGCCTCACGCGAACCGCCCTCGTCGTCGCCGCCGTCCTCGGACTCACCGCCGTCGGCTACCCCCAGCTGAAGCAGGCCATCAAGGTCATCGGCGTGGGCGCCGCCGTCAAGCAATTCGGCCCGCAGATCAACAAGGAGTTCAACAAGCTCACCGGGCACAAGGACACCGACAAGAGCTTCACGAAGGTCGTCCCGATCATCACCGTCGGCCTCAACACCCGCGGCGGGATCGGCGCGGCGCAGGTCATGGGGTCGAAGTCGAACGTCGAGAAGGTCGTCGCCGTCGCTGCACCCGAGATCGACCTCTTCGGTCGAGAGATTCGGATCCAAGCCCTCATCCCGGTCGATAAGTCGGCCGATCTGAAGGACATCAAGACGATCAAGGCCGTCGACGGCGTCGGAGTGAGCGGGATCGTCGACCTTAAGCTCTAACCCCAGCCAGCGAGCTAGCGGCAGGGATGCCCGCCCCGGGCGCACTCCCGCGCCGAAACCGAGTAGAACTCCGAGATGCGCACCGTCCGTGCCGCCCTCGGGGTTCTTGCTCTGAGCGCGGCCTCCGCCGCCCTCGGGTCGATCGCCCGAACGACCGACCCCGCCCTCTCCCCGGACGGCCAGACCCTCGCCTTCGTGTGGCAGGGCGACGTCTGGACCGTCCCGGCCAAGGGAGGTGAGGCCCGACGCCTCACCGTCCACCCGGGAGAGGACACATGGCCCAAGTGGAGCCCGGACGGCCGGACGCTCGTCTTCGCGTCGGATCGATTCGGCAGCCTCGACCTCTTCGCCATGGAGCCCGACGGCACCGGCGTGCGCCGTCTCACCTTCGATAGCGCCTCCGAGTTCCCGACCTCGTTCTCGCCGGACGGGCAGACGGTCGTGGGCCACACCAACGCCTGGGGGCGCATGGACCTCTTCCGGGTCCCGCTCACCGGCGGGGAGACGATCCGGCTCACCGGCCACCCTCTAGAGCTCGAGTACTACGCCACCGTCTCGCCAGACGGGCGCTTCGTCGCCTATAACTCCCACGGTGGCCCGGGCAACTGGCGCAAGCCTGGCTTCGGAGGGGCCGGGGCCTCGAGCCTCTTCCTCGCCGAGTACGGCGTGCCCCTCACCGCCCACCGCCCGCTCTGGGAGTCGGACCACAACGACCTCTGGCCCGTCTTCCTCTCGGCGCGCGAGGTCGCGTTCGTCTCGAACCGGGGCGGGGCACCGAACGTCTGGGTCGGCACGATCGGCGGCAACCCCAAGGCCCTCACCGAGTTCGCCGACGGGACGATCAGGGCCCTCTCTGCCAGCCGCGACGGCAAAACCCTCGCCTTCCAGAAGGACAGCCGGATCTGGGTGATCGACCGGGCCACTCGCCGGGCCGCGCCGGTTGAGATCATGGCCCCGGCCGACGCGCCGCGCAACCCCGTCCAGCGTCTCGACCTCAGCACGGGTGCGGGCGCCATGGCCGTCAGCCCGAACGGAAAGCGGGCCGTCCTCGCCGTGCGCGGCGACCTGTTCTTGATCCCCGAGCGAGGGGGCACGACCCGTCGCCTCACCACCTCCCCGAGGCTCGACAGCCAGCCCGTCTGGCTCGACGATCAGACCGTCCTCTACGTCGCCTCGGCCGAGAAGGGCCGGCGCGAGCTCTGGACCGTGGCGCTCGACGGGACGGCTAAGCCCTTCCTCACCGACGCGCTCGACCTCAACTCCCCGGCCCTCTCGCCGGACCGCAAGACCGTGGCCCTTCACCGGGGCGACCGCGAGATCGTCGTCGTCCCGGCCGCCGGGGGCACTCCGAGGGTCCTCGCGACCGGCGACTTCGGGAGCGCCTTGATGGGCGCGCCTCAGTTCAATTGGTCCCCCGATGGGGCATGGCTCGTGTTCCAGCGTACGCTCTCGAGGAGCGTCGAGAACGCGGTCGTGAAGGTCGAAGGGGGCGAAACCCTCACCGTCGCCCGGGTCGGCAAGGGCTCGTCCGTCCCCCTCTTCACCGCCGACGGCCGAGGAATCGTGTTCTCGATCACCGAGGGCCTGAACTACTCCGAGTCTCGCAACTCGACGTCACCCCTGGCTATCGTCGATCTGGTCCCGGCGGACATCACCTTCACCGAAGACGACCTGGACAAGCTCGACGAGCCGAAGAAGGAGGAGCCCAAGGAGGTCACGGTCAAGATCGAGCCGCGGGGTCTCCTGGAACGGCGCCGGACTCTCACGACCACCACTGCCGGGAGCTTGGCGTCCGGCCCAGACGGCAAGGTCGTCTACGCCAACGTCGACGGACAGTTCTCGACCGTGGACGTGAAGACCGGTGCGGTCCGGCCGGTGGCAGGTGTGACGGGGTCGGTCTCGAGCCCCGAGCTCTCGCCCGACCGCCGGAAGCTCTACTTCCTCCAGGCCGGTCGCCCGTTCGCCCTGACGTTCGCTGGGGGCGCGGTCGCCCCGGTCGCGTTCAGCGCACAGTTCACGGTCGACGCGGCGCAGGAGGAGCAGGCCCTCTTCGAGGAGGTCTGGTGGGCGCTCGACCGGATGTACTACGACCCCAAGATGCAGGGCAAGGACTGGGCCGCGATCAAGGAGCGGTTCCGACCGCTCGTGCCGAAGGTCCAGAGCCGCGAGGACTTCTACGCCCTCATGGCCGAGATGCTCGAGCAGCTCGACAGCTCCCACCTCGGCGCGACGCCCCCGGCCACCGCGCCGCGCGAAGGGCGCGAGGAGACGGCGTGGCTTGGAGTCGAGTGGGACTGGGCCGCCCTCGCCGCCCGAGGTGAGTACCGGGTCGCCAAGGTCTATGGCCGGGGCCCGTCGGCCCTTCCGACGAGCGAGCTTCGCCCCGGGGACCGGGTGACTCGGGTTGACGGGGTTGCGCCCACTCCCGACCGGCCCGTCGCCCGGCTCCTCGAGGGACGCGCAGGCCGACGGGTCGTGCTCACCGTGGAACGAGAGGTGCGGGAGGTCGAGGTCGCGATCCAGCCTGTACGCCCCACGGTGCGGACCGGTGCCCTCTATGAGGACTGGGTGGCTTGGAACCGGGCCACCGTCGACCGCCTGAGCCAGGGTCGGCTCGGGTACCTCCACATCGAGGGCATGGACGCCCCGAGCCTCGACCGGTTCCTCGTCGAGTCTGCGACGCTGCTCGAGGGTAAGTCTGGCTACGTCGTCGACGTCCGCTACAACGGCGGGGGCTTCACGAGCCACATCATCCTGAACCTGATGCGCAAGGAACCCTGGCTGATCCGGACGACCCGCGACCGTCCGGGAGTGGAGGTCAGCGAGAACATCTGGCGTGGGAACTCGATCGAGCTCCCGGCGGCGTGCCTCATCAACGGGTCGTCGTTCAGCAACGCCGAGATCTTTGCCGAGGGGTTCCGCCAGCTCAAGCTTGGGCCCATCGTCGGCGTGCCGACGGCAGGGGGGGTCATCGGGACCGGAGGCTATGGCCTTTGGGACGGGGGCTCGGTCCGAATGCCCGGCTCGGGCGCTTTCGCTCTCGACGGGGAGAACCTCGAGGGGAACGGACGGCGGCCGGACATCCTCGTGCCCTGGGACCCGAACTCCTGGCAAGCCGGGGCCGACCCCCAACTCGAGCGGGTCGTGGCCGAACTCCTGCGCCGCCTCGACTGACCTCACTTCCCTCCCGGCACTGTGGGGGCCCCCGGTCGTCAACCGGGGGCCCTCGCTCGTGTTGGGAGTCTTGTCGACCGACACTGTCCTAGGACGCAGGAAATATGAGCGTGACACGCTCATATCATACCACTGGAGGACAATCAGAATGACGATCCGACCCATTTCCGTCACCCACCCGCTCCACGAGATGGAGCGGTTCGACCGCCTCTCCGACGCCTTCTTCCCGACTCGGAGCCGGGTCTCTGTGCCTCAGGGATCGTCCCTGCCGCTCGACGTGTTCGAGAAGGACGGGCGAGTCGTGGTCCGGGCGAGCATGCCGGGCCTCAAGCCGGAGGACGTCGAAGTTTCGATCGACGACCGAGTCCTGACGGTCTCGGGCACGCTCGGGTTCGACGAAGAGCACAAGGACGCGAGGGTTTTCGTCCGCGAGATCGCGACGGGGAGCTTCAGCCGGTCCATCCGACTGCCCGACGACGTCGACACGGACAAGGCCGAGGCGACGTTCGAGAACGGGATGGTCTCCGTGACCTTCCCTCGCCTCGTCGAGACGAAGCCGACTCCGGTTCGAGTACCCGTTAAGCCGGTCTCAGGGCCCTGAGCGTGACGACAGGGGCCGGTTTGGGTTGGTGCCCGGGCCGGCCCCGGTTCGATATGGGACTTTAATCCTATTGCCCAGGAGTATGCCGGGGCCCTGATGCCTAGTGTTAAGCACTCCTTAACATTCGGGTCGCACAATGCTGACGCAGCGGTGGCCATTGGCGTCGTGTCGGGCCGCGCGCGTCAAGAGGCATCATCCATGCGCAGAGCTTTTACCCTGATCGAGCTCCTCGTCGTCATCGCGATCATCGCGATCCTCGCCGCCATCCTGTTCCCGGTCTTCGCCCAGGCGAAAACGGCCGCGAAGAAGGCCAGTCAGATTTCGAACACGAAGCAGCTCGGCATCGGCGTCATGCTGTACATGGGCGACTCTGACGACCTTTACCCGCGACAAGACGACTGCGTGGACAAGTCCTCGCTCAACCCGGTCCTCAACACCCGGGCGTTCGCCCCGAACGGCGTCGGCTGCGTCACCGCCCCGTTCTTCTACCGCACGAACCACTTCAGCTGGCAGAAGTGGGTGCGCCCGTACACCAAGAACGTCGATATCTTCAAGCACTCGGCCCGCCCGCCGATCGACCTCAATACGAGTTCGTGCCCGCAAGGCGTGTGGAGTTCCTGCGGCCAGCTCGGCGGCTCGATGGCCATCAACCTCGCGCTGACCGGGGCCCTCAACACCTACGGCGACCCGAACCGCAACGGGGCGAACCGGCAAAGCTTCCTCGGCGGCAACCAGTCCTCGATCCCGGACAACGCGGCTGCCTGGCTCCTCATGGAGCTCTTCAACGCCGACGTCACGTTCGCCCCGGTCTTCACGACCCCCTCGAACGTGCGTGACCAGACGGCATGGCCGGTCGCCATCCGGGAACTCTGGATCCCGAACTTCATGAAGGCCACCACTGGGACCTGCGCCTACACGAACGAGATCGACCCGTCGAAGTACCCGTTCGGGAGCACGATCATCCTGGGTATGGCCGACAGCAGCACGAAGGCGATGAACATCCGGCAGTTCCTGTCGAACACCCCGACCCAGAACGACTACCGCGTCAACAGCCGGTGGGCCTGCACCTTCACGGGTGGGGCTTGGACGATCACCAGCGCGCCGACGTACACGGGCTCCTGGCCGATGTGGGCCCTGCAGTAATGAAGCAGGCCTTCAAGGTGCTCGTCCTTCTTGTCGCCGGCCTCGCGGTCGTCGGGTGCGGGGATCTCGGTCCCACCGACTCCGACATCGCGAAGGAGCGGGAGAAGGTCAAGGCCGCGAACGAGCAGGGCATGAAGGAGAACCCGCCGCCCCCCGGCGAAGGGCCTCAGAACTAAAGCCCGAGGCCCTCACCGAGGGCCAGACGAAAGAGAGCGGGGTCGAGCGAAATCGCTCGACCCCGCTCCTAGTTCGGGCGGGCGGGAAAGCCCTGGTCAGCCCTTCTTCGACTTTCCGGCCGGCTTCGATTCGCAGGTCGCCAGCACTTCGACCTTTGTCGTGATCAACTCGTACCCGAGCTCGTCGAGCTGACGCTTGATCTCATCGTGGATGCTCGCCGGGAGCGGCAGTTCCACGACCTTGTCGCAGTCCTTGCAGACCACGTGTTCGGTCCCACCGGGGTGCGTGTCCGTGAACCGGCAGGCCACGTAGCCGTCCGCGAGTCCGACGTGGTGGGCCAAGCCGATGTCCACGAGGGTCGCGAGGATCCGGTAGACGCTGACGACGTCGATCCGTCCGCCAGACGACAGGATCTCTTCGTGGATCCCGTACGCACTGAGCGGACGCTCGACCCGCGACAGCGCGCGGACGACTTGGACGCGAGGCATAGTAATTCGAAGGCCATTTGCCTTCATGCGCTCAAGCGCCATCTCCTCGTATTGGGAGGTCGATGGACGACGGGGCGCAGCCGTTCGACGACTGGGCATGTAATGCATATTACCTACTAGTCTGAAGAAAAAGGGGTCCCTGGGCTTGCGGCGGACGGAATCCCTAGTTCAAACTCACTGTCAGCTTGACGGGGGTACCGTGCGAGTCCAAGGGAGACGCTCGCCGCCCCGACCAGCCAAGGGAATCACAGATGAAGTTTTACAACCTCAAGACCCGATCGCACGTGGACGTCGCCGACTCGGACGTCCGCAAGACCAAGATGGTCCGCAAGACCAAGAACGGCGAGCAGGTTCGGTACGCCCTCACTGCGGAGTACGAGGGCAGCAAGCTCTTTAAGTTCGTCAACGAGGCCACCTACAAGGCCACCGACGCGAAAGAGGTCTGAACGACCCCTCCTCGCATCCTCGCGAGGCTGCGCCCGCCCCTCTGAACTGGGGCGGGCGCAATTCGTCTAGTCCGGCATGGCCCTCCGCAACGACCGAGACAAGACGGCCCACCTCCTCCGACGCTTCGGACTCGGAGCCAGCGAAGCCGAGGTCGACTTTTTCTCGAAAGGGGGCTACCCTGCGGCCGTAGACCGACTTTTGGCCTATGAGGACGCCCCGGAAGTCGAGATCGACCCAGAAACGTTCCGGAACGCCCAGGGGATCCTCAACCTTCCGGCCGCCCGAGCCTGGTGGCACGCCCGGATCCTCACGACCCGCCGCCCGCTTGAGCAGGCCCTCACGCTCTTCTGGCACCACCACTTCGCCACGAGCGCCGAAAAGGTCGACGTCGGTCCGACGATGGTCCGCCACGTCGAGACCCTGCGCCGAGGCGCCAAGGGCCGCTTCATCGACCTCCTCCTCGCCGTGAGCAAGGACCCAGCCATGCTTTACTGGCTGGACAACCACCTCAACGAGAAGGGCAAGCCGAACGAGAACTTCGCCCGCGAGGTGCTGGAGCTCTTCACGCTTGGGATCGGTCACTACACCGAGGGCGACGTGAAGGAGGCGGCGCGGGCCTTCACGGGCTGGACCTTCGGCGTCCGGGTCGGAGGCAGGGTCCGGGAAGGGGCGAAGCCACGGGCCACCTCACAGTTCCAGTTCGTGGCGGCCCAGCACGACGACGGGATCAAGACGATCCTCGGCAACCGCGGGCCCTTCGACGGCGAAGACGTGCTCGGCATCCTCGCCGGTCGGCCCGAGACGGCCCTGTTCTTGACCCGAAAGGTCTGGGAGTGGTTCGTCTATCCGGATCCCGAGCCCGCCCTCATCGACCGGATCGCGCGACAATGGCGGGCTCAGGGGCTCGACACCGCCTGGCTCGTCAAGACGATCGCGCTCTCACCGGAGTTCGTTTCGGATCGCGCCTTCCGGGCCGTGGTGAAGAACCCGGTCCAATTCTGCGCGAGCACGTTGCGCCAACTCGGGGTCGGCCAGCGGGTGGCGGACAGCCTCGCCGCCGCTGAAGGCAGCGACGCCGGGCTGCGCCGGGCGATCGCGCCGGCCGCCATCGCCGCCCAGACGACACGGTCGATGGGCATGGACCTGCTCTACCCGCCGGACGTCGCCGGGTGGAAGATCGGCGAGGCGTGGGTCTCAACGGCCACGATGGTCGAGAGGATGAAGTGGGCAGGGCGGCTTTTCGGCGGCACGGCCGGCCCCGGGTTGAACCTGCCGGCGGCGGCGTACCTCGAGGGGGCGGGCACCCCCGAAGCCCTAGTCGAACGGATCCTCAGCCTCTTCGACGCCCCAATCCCGGTCGCCAAGCGGGGCCCTCTCCTTGCTGCCGCTCGAGACGGGATCGCCGCTGGAGCCTCGCGGGGCACCGTGCAAACCGCGGCCCAAGAGGTCACTCGCCTCGTCTTCGGATCGCCTGAATTCCAGTTCGCCTAGGCGGACTAGAACTCAGCCTGTCCGGGCGTTCGGTGGAACGGGATCGTGTCGCGGATGTTCTTGAGCCCTGTGAGGTACATGATCAACCGTTCGAACCCGAGTCCGAACCCTGCGTGGGGCACCGCCCCGAACCGGCGAAGGTCGAGGTACCACCAGTAGGCCGACTTGTCGAGGCCTTGCTCGTCGATCCTCGACTCGAGCACGTCGAGCCGGTCTTCGCGTTGCGAGCCGCCGATGAGCTCGCCGATCCGAGGGACGAGCACGTCCATCGCTCTCACGGTCTTCCCGTCCTCGTTCCCGTACATGTAGAACGCCTTGATCTCCTTCGGGTAGTCGGTCAGGATCACGGGGCGGCCGACCTTCTTCTCGGTCAGCCACCGCTCGTGCTCGCTCTGGAGGTCGCTTCCCCAGGACACCGGGAACTCCCAGGTCTCCCCACTGGATTCCAGTAACCGCACCGCTTCCGTGTAAGTCATCCGCTCGAAACCTGACTCGACGACATGGCGAAGCGTTGTGAGTAGCTCTGGCTCCACGCGCTGGTTGAAGAACTCGAGGTCCGGGGCGCAGTGCTCCATGACGTCCCCGATGACCTCCCGAACGAACTCCTCGGCGAGGTTCATGTCCCCCTCGATCGAGCAGAACGCCATCTCCGGCTCAATCATCCAGAACTCGGCGAGGTGGCGGGGTGTGTTGGAGTTCTCCGCTCGGAACGTAGGACCGAACGTGTAGACGTTCGTGAGCCCGTGGGCAAAGGTCTCGACGTTCAGCTGGCCGCTCACCGTGAGGTAGGCGGGTTTGCCGAAGAAGTCCTCTTCGGGTTTCGTCGATTTCAGCCGGAACGCCCCCCCGTCGCTCACCTCGGATGGGTGCGACCCGGGCTCGTGCTCCAGCAAGGTCGTGACTGCGAACATCGCGCCCGCCCCTTCACAGTCGCTCGCCGTGATGATCGGTGTGTGGATCCAAGCGAACCCCCGGTCTTGGAAGAACCGGTGGACGGCCCACGCCGCGCGGTTGCGGACGCGGGTGACAGCCCCAAAGGTGTTGCCCCGCATCCGGAGGTGGGCGATCTCGCGGAGGAACTCCATCGTCGCCCCCTTCTTCTGGAGCGGGTAGCTGGTCGGGTCCGCCCCGCCGAAGACCTCGACCCCTGTCGCCTTCATCTCCACCGCCTGGCCGCTACCGGGCGACTCCACGACGACCCCGTCGAACCGCACGCTCGCCCCGGTTGTGATGCCCTTGAGCGTCTCCTCCGGGATGACCCCGGCATCGACGACGACCTGGAAATCGGCGAAGGTGGATCCGTCGTTGAGCTGGACAAAACTCACGCCCTTGCTGTCCCGTCGGGTCTTCACCCAGCCATAAGCCGAGGCCTCAGTGCCCGGTGGGGTCCGAAAGAGGTCGCTGAGCCGTGTCCGCCGGTAGTCCATCGTCCCGCGAGTGTACCGACCCCCTCGCTCGTGGACCCCGTGCCGGCCGGGCTGGACGGCCTAGCCGGGTGTACGGGGGTACTGCCCGTCCAGGACCCGCTGGTACCCACCGCCGAGGAACCACCGCTCGAGCTCCTTCGTGCGGTGTACCGGCATTGGGTGAGTCGATCGCATTCCGTAGAGGAAGAACACCAAAGCCTTGCCCACAGAATCGAGCCCGCTGACGTCCTGGTAGGCCCGGGATTGGTCGAGGAACGCCTCGACGCTCGCCTCGTCGTTCATACGGGTCGACCCGGCACAGAGCTTGAGGTTCGCCGTCGCGCTGAGCGTGAAGTCCTGGGAGCAGAGCAGCCCGGCCCTGTCCGCCGAAAGCTCGGCCTGTCGCGACCACTCGAGGAAGGCGAGCACCAGGGCCATCCCGACCACGTCCGTCACCCCTAGAGTCCGCCGGCCCAAGGCGTCGAGCAACGGGATCAGCACCGAAGCGATCGAGTGGTAGAGCATGTGCCCGCTCTTGATATGCCCCAGTTCGTGGCCGACTAGATGGAAGAGTTCCTCGTCGGTGAGCGAGTCGATCATTGAACTGCGAACAGTGACGTACGGCCGCTCGACCCCGCCGGCGAACGCGTTCGGGAACGGGTTGTTCGAGACGTAGAGCTCGGGCTCGGGCAGATCGAGCACCTCGCAGCACTCGCGCATGATCCCGTAGAGCCGTCCGAACTGGCGTGGCCCGCATCGGACGGCGGTCGCCATGTTGTAGCAGTACATCCACCTGTCCCACCCGATCTCGTGGAACTTCTGGACGACTTGGGGCAGGAGGGGCACTTTCTGCAGCGCCTCCATCGCCTTTCGGTCGGTGTCGGCGGTGTACGCGTCGGGGTGCAGGCCTGGGAACCGTCGGCGGGACATCTCAAGGCAGTGTACGCCTGAGGCCGGTTCGGGGTGGCACGGCCTAGGGGGGGCCTGGGCCGTGCCTGGCGTCAAGCCGCCTTGGCTCGACGCTCTTGGAGCGAAACGTTGATCTCGAAGTCGCCCACGCCGGCGAGCTTCATCGGGATAACCAAGGCAGGGATGTCGAGCGTCGAGATCTTGACGTTCGAGCCCTTGACGATCGTGGGAGGCGTGATGTCACAGGTGTAGCCCTGGCCCGCCAAAAGCGTCATGGAGTTCCCACTGATCATGTTGCCGAGCTCGGCGATCGCCGAGGCGGCCAGCTGGTCGAAGGTCACGACTTGGGTGCCCAGCATGAGCGAAGCGATCTTGTCCGCCGCGATAATGGACATGCCGTAGATCACCTGCCCTTCGACCTCGCCCGTGATCCCACAGACGATGTTGACCTGCTGCGACGTGAAGACCTGTGGCCGTGCACTCAACTGCCCCCTCTCAGGGGTGACGTTGAGCAAGGTCTGCATGACGCTCATCGCCGCTTGCACGAACGGAGTTACGTACTCGACTTTCATAATTGCCCCCATCCTTTCATCCTCGAAAGCTAGGCGGCGAGAAGCTTTTCGACGGCCTCGAGCACGCGGTCCGGCTGGAACGGCTTGACGATGAAGTCTTTCGCGCCCGACTGGATCGCTTCGACGACCATGTTCTTCTGTCCCATCGCCGTGCACATGACCACCTTCGCGTTGGGGTCCTGCGTCCGGATCTCCTTCAAGGCTTGGATGCCGTCCATTTCCGGCATCGTGATGTCCATCGTGACGAGGTCCGGCTTCAGCTCACTATAGAGCTTGACCGCCTCGGCCCCGTTCGTCGCCTCGCCGCAGAC
This sequence comes from Fimbriimonadaceae bacterium, assembly GCA_022843485.1. Taxonomy (GTDB): domain Bacteria; phylum Armatimonadota; class Fimbriimonadia; order Fimbriimonadales; family Fimbriimonadaceae; genus JALHNM01. Next base: position 377,495 of record JALHNM010000001.1, read on the forward strand.
CTCGTAACCGTTCTGCGTGAGAATGTTCTTCAATGTCACCCTCATGAAGAGGGCGTCGTCCGTGATTAGGATGCGTTTCGCCATTGCTTGTCCCCTTTGATCGGCTTGCGGTAGAAGAACGGGATCGAGGTCTCGTACCCGATCTCGCCCGACGCGTTGATCCGTTCGGTGCTCCCGACGAAGAGCACCCCGCCCGGTCGCAACGAGTCGTAGAACCGGCGGTAGAGCTGGTCCTTCGCCTCATCGGTGAAGTAGATCACCACGTTACGGCACATGATCAGGTCGAAACCGCTATCGAACCGATCCGCCAAAAGATTCTGTGTCTTGAAGGTCAAGTAGCGCTTCAACTCGGGCCGGGCGACGTAATCGTTGCCGGACTGAAGAAGGTACTTGTCACGGAACTCCTTCGGGACGCCCTTGACGTCGGTAGCCCCAAAGCGACCCTCCCGAGCCTGGCCAAGGGCAGCCTGGTCGATGTCGCTGCCGACGATCGTGTGGGATCCGCTGAAGTGGGCGTCAAGGATCATCGCGAGGGTGTGGGCTTCGGCCCCATAGCTACACCCGGCGCTCCAACACCTAAGCTTCGAAGAACCCTGAAGGAGTTCGGGGATCACCTGCGTCCGCATCTGAACCCACTTCTCCGGGTTGCGGAAAAGCTCGGACACATTGATCGCCATCTTGTCGAGGAACGCGGCGGCATTCGATCGGTTCCCAAGGATCCAAGCCGTAAACTCGTCCAGCGACTTCATGCCCTGCGCCTCGACCATCCCAATGATCCGACGCTGCATCTGGTTCGCCTTGTAGAGCCCAAGGTCGAGCCCCGCCTGTTTCTTAACAGCGGCGTGGAAGGCGTCCCACTGCTGCTGGTTAGGAAGCACGGCGTACCCTCCCTTGGAGGTGTTCGACGATCGCGCCCCCGATCCGGTCTATGGGGTGTTCGACGTTGACTCCCCCGACCTCCATCGCGGCCCGCGGCATGCCGTAGACCACACAACTCTCTTCGGCCTCGCCGAACACGAACCCGCCGGCCTTCCGGACCGAAAGCGCCCCGTCCGCGCCGTCCCGACCCATGCCCGTGAGCACGACACCTACGCAGCGGGACCCGAACGCCGCCGCCGCCGTGTTGAACAAGTGGTCGGCTGCCGGACGTACGCCGTGGATCGTGGGCCCCTGGTTCAGGCTCACCTGTCCCCGGCCGTCGACGGTCATGTGCTGTCCACCCGGCGCAAGAAGCGCAAGGCCCGGAGCCATCCGATCGCCTGCCGCCGCTTCCTTGACCACGACCGTGCCGAGACCGTCCAGTCGCTTCGCGAAGCTCGCAGTGAACCCGACAGGCATGTGCTGGACGATGAGGATCGGTACGGGCAGACCCTTCGGCAGACTCTCGAACAGCGTCACGAGTGCTTTCGGCCCACCGGTCGAGCTCGCGATGAGCAGAACTTGGTCGGTCGTCCCTACCCGGCTCGTCGCCCTGACGACCGGTCGGCGCGCCGTCGCTTGTAAGCGTGCCGCCCGGGCCCCTCGGATCTTGGCCAGGAGCTCGTCCTTCGTGCCGACGAACTTCAGGCTCGCTCCGCCCTGGGGCTTCGTGACGAAATCGATCGCGCCGGCCTCGAGGGCCCGCATCGTCTGGCTCGCCCCTTCGACCGTAACGCTGCTCACCATAATGACGGCCGTCGGCGATGCCGCCATGATCTCCTTGAGCGCAGTGAGGCCGTCCATCTCGGGCATCTCGACGTCAAGGGTGACGACGTCGGGACGAAGCCGCTTGACGGCCTCGACGCCTTCACGACCGTTCGACGCCGTGCCGATCAGGTCCATGTCGTCCTCCGACTTGATCCAGTCGCTTAGGACCCGCCGGATAAACGGCGAATCGTCGATCACCAGCACGCGTTGCTTCACGGCTTGGCCAACTCCTGGAACAGGGTTTCGTACTCCTCGTAGCCCACGACGAAAGTATCGGTGATCTCGTCCAGCGCCTCAGGTTGCAGGCCCAAACGTACGAAGCAGGCCGGACTGAAGGCATAGTGCAACCCGTCCCCGCCAAGCCCGAAGCCCATCGAGAGCGTCAGGTAGTTGCCGATGTGGACGCAGTCCACCAGCGGGCTCGTCGGGTCGCAAAGGTCAGGGGCGTGGTGGTAGCGGATCGCGAGGATGAGCTCCTCCGGCAGGTTCCACATCCGTCCGAGGTGCTCGCCGACCTCGCAGTGGTCGTAACCTAGGATCCGGCGCTCCGCCGAGTCGAAGGGCACCTGCGCTCGATTGGCGTACTCGACGATGAGGGCGGTCTTGTCCTCGAGCCACACGCTCAAGGCGACCTTCCCCACATCGTGCAGCAGCCCGGCCGTGAACGCTTGGTCCGGGTCGCACTTCCCGCTCAGTCGAGCGACGAGCTGCGCCCCGAGAGCCGTCCCGAACGAGTTCGTCCACAGATCCTTCGGCCCGAGACCGTAGCCCGTGAGCCTCTTCGACATCCACGGGTAGGTCGCCGCCACGAGGCACAGGTTCTTCACGCAGCGCATCCCGAGCACGACGACCGACTCCTGGAGGTTCGTAACCTTGCGCTGAAGGCCGTAGTAGGCGCTGTTCGCAAGCCGGAGGACCCGCACTGCGAGGGCCTGGTCCTGAGCCAGGATCTTCGCGATCCCCGCCGCAGTGCTGGTGCTCGAGTCGGCCTCCCGCATGACCTTCAGCGCGGCCGCGGGGAGGCTCGGGAGGTCTCCCGTTCGCTGGACGATGTCGTCAAGGGTGATCGTCTTTGCCATGGTGTGCCTCCGTTAAACCGACTTGAGCCGGCAAAGCTCAGCTTCTCCCGCCTTAACCGTCCGGACCGTGCAAACCCCCGTGGAGGTGTCCACCGTCACCGTCCGGCCCGACGACCCGCCAACGTCCTTGCCCAAAACCCGTAGGCGGAGCTTGAGGACCAGGGCCTCGACCGCGGTGGCGTTCCGGGCCCCGACGTCCAGCCGTGAGTCGGCTGAGGCGCCGAAGTTGAACACCTGCGCCCCCCCGGCGTAGGCCACCTGGAGCCGGCCGAGGTCCGCGCCTTGCTTCTCCATAAGCTTGAGCATCTCCGGTAACCCTGTGTCGGCGAATTTGCCGGGCTTCTCTACCGGCTTGTCCTTGAAGGCCTCCGGGAGCATGATGTGGACCATCCCGCTCACCCCGCTCGCGGCGTCGATCGCACAGAGCCCGATGCAACTCCCGAGACCCAAGCACGAGTAGACGACGGGCCCTTTGGCCACCTTGATCTCGGCCATCCCGACCGAGAGGACCGTCCCCGTCGGCATCAGGCGGCCTCCGAGACGCCCATCCTCTCGAGGAGGAGGCTTAGACCCGCCTCGTTCGGCATGCAAAGGAAGTACCCGGGCGTCCGGGGTGTGCCCTCCATCCGGATGTCCGTCTCGAGAACGAGCCCCAGGAGGTCCCGGATCTCGGCCTCGGCCGCCACGGTCGAGAGGATCGACGTGACGCTGTCGATGGACACCATCGGTGGGGTCGCGTGCATCCGCAGCCCGGTCAAATCGGAGATCGCGTTCAGAAAGCTCGAACAGATGATGTTCCCGACTTCGAGGGTGGCGGAGGCGGCGAGCTCGTCCACATCGTCCGGGGTCGCGGGAGCCTTACCGACGAGCGTGGCCCAGAGCACCTGGGCGCTGTCCCAGGGGAAGACGTAGGCCGTCTGTCCGACGACGTCGCCCTCGAAGTCCATGTAGACGGCGACCATCACGTCCTCGCGGCCGCCGACGAACTGGGGGACGTCCTCCAGGACGAGCCGTTCGACGACGGGCACGTCCATCACGTAGGTTTGGCCGGTCAACCCGGCGAGCGCGGTCGCGGCATGGCCCAACCCGATGTTGGCCATCTCCTTGACCGCTGACGATTGTAATAGCCCCAGCCCTTGTGTGTTCATCGCCCACCCTGTCGCCCGACGGGGTCGCCCCCGCCGAGGTCACTCCTGTAGGCTCTTCCACGGTGATGGTGCGTGGCCGCCAGGTATCCCTGCCAGGTGCCGGAAAGAGGGGACGACGGGCAGCGGTACACTTCCGGGATGGCCAATCTGGAGGTCGGGACGATCCGCCGGGCGATCGAGGCTGCCCGGGCTCGCGGGATCCGTCGGGTGAGGTTGCGCGAGGAGGACGGTGAGTTCAACGCCGTGCTCCCGCCCGCCCCGAAGCGAAAACCCGCCACGGCCCAGGTACGGGCCGTCGTCGAGCGGGACCTCGGGCCCGACGAGGTGACCGTCACCGCCCCGGTGGTCGGCTACTACCGCGAGGTCGCCGGGGGGCTCGCCGTCGGCCAGACCGTAGCGGCTGGTGACCTTGTGGCCGAAATCCTCGCCCTTGGGCTCGCGAACGACGTCCGGTCGCCCATCGCAGGTGAGGTGACCGAAGTCCACGCGACCCCGGGCGCCCCGCTCCAGTACGGCGAGCCTGTCCTCACCGTGAGGCCGACGGCGTGAAGACCCGGGGGAACGGGCTCGTCGGCGTCCTCGCCGCTGTCCTCATCGTCGTCGTCTTGGCCTTGGTGTTCACCGTCGGCACCGGCGCGCTGACCGGGAAGTCCAACCTGCCTCCGAGGCCGGACGGTCAAGGGCAGACCATCGTCGGCCGGAGCCTGGCCAAGGCCAGGGACACCGAGTGCCGTTCGAACCTCGCTCAGGTGCGCCTGGCGATCCAAGTGGCCACTGACCCGGTCGACGGCTCCAAACCCGCCGACCTCGCCTCGGTCCGCGTGCCCGCCGAGTTCCGCAAGTGCCCGGTCGGCGACGAACCGTACAAGTACGATGCAGCGGAGGGTACGGTCTCTTGTCCCCATCCCGGTCACGAGAAGTACTGATGTTCAAGAGTGTGCTGGTCGCCAACCGTGGCGAGATCGCCTGCCGAGTCCTCCGTGCGTGTCGTCTCCTCGGCGTCAAGACGGTCGCTGTCTACTCGAAGGCCGACGCCGACAGCCGCCACGTGCACATGGCCGACGAGGCGTTCTGCATCGGTGAGGGGACGAACTCGGACAGCTACCTCAACGCCCCGAACCTGCTGATGGCGATCGAGATCACCGGGGCCGAGGCGGTCCACCCCGGGTTCGGCTACTTCAGCGAGAACGCCCAGTTCGCCGAGGAAGTCGGGCTGATGGGCGTCAAGTTCATCGGCCCCCCCGTATCGGCCATCCGGGCGATGGGCGACAAGGCCATGGCCAAAGAGGCGGCCGTCGCCGCGGGCTGCCCCGTCGTCCCGGGTTCGGACGGGGTCGTGGGCAACGAGGACGAGGCGGAACGGGTGGCTGACCACATCGGCTACCCGGTCCTGCTCAAGGCGGTGGCCGGCGGCGGCGGGCGGGGGATCCGGCGGGTCGACTCCGCCGACCAACTCCAACGGCTCTGGGACACCGCCCGGACCGAAGCTCAGGCCAGCTTTGGGAACGGCGACATGATCGTCGAGAAGTGTGTCGTCGAGCCCCGGCACGTCGAGGTCCAGATCCTGGGCGACGAGCACGGGACGATGCTCTATCTGGGCGAGCGCGAGTGCTCCATCCAGAACCTGCGCCACCAGAAGATCGTGGAAGAGGCCCCCTGCGCCGTGCTCGACGAGGCCACCCGCCGGGCTATGGGCGAGGCTGCCGTTCGAGTCGCCAAGTCGGTGGGTTACACCAATGCGGGGACCGTCGAGTTCCTGCTCGACCGGTCGGGCGAGTTCTACTTCCTCGAGATGAACACCCGGATCCAGGTCGAGCACCCCGTCACCGAAGAGGTGACCGGGCTCGACCTCGTGCAGTGGCAGGTTCGGATCGCGGCAGGCGAACCCCTGCCCATGACCCAAGGCGACGTCCGTCTCGTCGGGCACGCGATCGAGGCCCGCATCACCGCCCAAGACCCGGACCGCGACTTTGCCCCCTCAACAGGCCTCATCACCCGGTGGAACCCACCCGGGTTCGGCGGCGTCCGCCTCGACACCCACGTCTACGCCGGGTTCACCGTGAGCCCGTTCTACGACCCGATGATCGCGAAGCTCATCGTGAAGGGCCGCGACCGGGCCGAGGCCGTGCGCTTGCTCCAAGTCGCCCTCGAGGAGTTCGACGTGGCCGGGATCCAGACGAACGTCCCCTTCCTGCGCCGCCTCGTCGCCCACCCCGATTTCGTCCGCGGCGAGGTCAGCACCGCGTTCGTGCCCCGGTTCCTCAGCGAGAGCGCCGTTGAAGCGTGACGGCCGCGCCCCCGTGCTCCACCGCCGTCCCGCCCGGGAGGCCGCGTTCCACGCGCTCTATGCGATCGCCGTCGGTCGGGCGAGCCTCGAGGAGGCCCTCGCCGACGCCGAAGAGCGCGCTGGCCTCACCGGCCCCCTGGCAGAATTCCTGCACGGCCTCGTCACACGCACGGCCGGCGACCTCTTCGCCGCCGAGGCTCGGTTCTCCGACCTCCTCGCCGCTGGGTGGACCCTCGAGCGACTAGCCCAGACCGACCGGCTTCTCCTCTGTCTCGCGTGCGACGAGCTCTGGAACTGTCCCGATGTCCCCCCCAAGGTCACTCTCTCCGAGTACGTCGGGCTCGCCAAGCGCTACGGGGGTGCCGAGAGTGGCCGGTTCGTGAACGGAGTCCTTGGGGCCGCCCTGCCCCGATCCCCCAAGGCAGACTGGGTGGAAGGCGCCGTACCCGAGGCCGAGCCGGAACCCCCGAGCCCGCTCGACGCCGAAGAGCACCGCCCCGAGGACGACCCCGCCGAGGAACTCTCCGAAGAGTCCGGCGACGATCCTGGTGGCGTCCGGGCAGGGGCCTGGGTGATCCGAGCCGACTCACAGGAATCTTGACGATCATAGGTGCGATTGGGTAGAGTCGCCCTGTGGAACTTTCCAGGATCGCCACTGCCGTCGTGACCCTCGCCCTCGGCGTACAGGCCGTCGCGGACGACGTCCAGGTCGGTGCGACCAAATCCGCCGGGATGGCGAGCGCGGGCCTCGCCCTCCGCTCGAACAAGGGTGGGGGCGACCCTCGCAACCCCGCCATGTACGCCTTCTCGCAACGGTTCCGAGTGACCGATCTGAACTTCGGCACCCACGCCCGGGGCCTGAGCCTCCGCCGCGGCGGCGAACTCCTCGGCAAGCTGTCTGACGGTGGGCTCGACACCGACAAGCTCGTCGAGATCGCGAGGGAGTTCGGCGACGACCGGGTGTCGTTCGGAAGCCGGGTGTCCCTCGGCCTCGCCTCCTCGGGGTTCAACTTGGGTCTTGAGGGGCTCGGCATGGTGGACAGCGTCCCGAACGCAGCCCTGCGCCAGTGGGTGCGCAACGGGGCCGACCTCAACGCCCCCGACCCGGCAATGCGGCTGGACGGCTACGGCTACGCCCACGGGTTCGTGAGCGTCGGGTACGGTCGCACCCTCCCAGCGCGGGACGGGTCCGAAATGGCCGTCGGCGTGGACGTCAAGTTCGTCGAAGCCTACTACTCGCACCACCGTGTCGATGCGGCACAGATCGTCTCCGGCACCGCCACCAACACCGGCGCGCCCGAGATGCTCGGCGAGGACGTGCTCAAGCGACGCGGCGTCGCCGCCGACTTCGGGTGGTACATGGCCACCGGCCCCGAGAAGCGACTCGAGGTCGCCGCCGTGATCCGGAACCTCGCCCGGCCCGACACCGGCTTCACCGGCACCCTCCCCGGCTCGGACGCCCCCAACCGCACGGACATCGAGCCGTTCGAGCGCTCCCTCGCCGTCGGGTTCGGCTACACCCACAAGGCCGGGGCCCAGGGGGCGTTCGACGTGGTCGGGATCGGCGGGCGCAGGGCCGAGGTCAGGCTCGGTGTGGACGTCCCCTTCGGCCGTCTCTTCTCGGCCCGGGCGGGCTATGGGAGCCGAGGTGGGCTCACGGCCGGGCTCAGCGTCGCCGGAATCACCCTTTCGGTCGGCACAGCCAACGCCTTCCAAGCGGGGACGTTCTTCCGGTTCTAAAGGGGGGTCGAGCCAAGGGGCTCGAGGGGGGCCTTTCCAGCCCCCCTTTCAGCCGATTGCACAGCCTAGGCGGCCAAGCGGTCGCGGTCGATCACCGAAAGGTTCGTCTGAGGGTCGATCTTGAACTGGGAGACAAGGCCCTGGAGCCTCCGGGCGTTCGAGGCGAGTTGGTTCGTGCTGGCGACCATCTCCTCCACACTGGCCGAAGTCTCCTCGGTCGCCGCTGAGACCTCCTGGGTCGCGGCCGCGTTCTGCTGGCTCACGGCGCTGACCTCTTGCACCGAACCCATCACGGAGCGACTGGACGTCTCCATTGAGGCCGTCGCCGCGAGGGTCTGCTCGGCGATAGCCCCTAGCTCCTCGACGTCCCGCATGATCGCGGTGGCGGACTGGTCGATCGCCTGGGCGACCGTTGCGACCGACTGGATCTCCTGGGCCGTCACGCCGACGTTCGTACTGATCTCTTGGAGCGCCTCGCCCGCCTCAAGGACGAGGTCCGACCCGGCTTGTACCTCCCGGGTGCCGACCTCGGTCGATTCGACCGCACGGGTCACGAGCCCCTGAATGTTCGCGATGAGGTCGGCGATCTCCTTGGTCTGGCTGCTCGACCGCTCGGCGAGCTTGCGGACCTCCTCCGCGACCACCGCGAAGCCGCGCCCGTGCTCACCGGCCCGGGCCGCCTCGATGGCCGCGTTGAGGGCCAACAGGTTCGTTTGGGCGGCGATGTCGTCGATGGCCTCGACGATCGCGTTGATCCGCTGCGAGGCCTCCCCGAGCTCGTTGATCGCGCGGGCGGTCGAGGCGCTGGTCTCGCGGATGCGATCCATCCCCGCCACGCAAGAGTCCACGCTCTCCTTACCCTTAGTCGCGAACGACAGGACCTGTCGGGCCGACTCCGCGGCGGTACGGGCCCGCTCCGCCGAGTCGTTGATCTGACCGGCGACGCCGCGCAGGGTGTTGGCCGTGCTCTGGAGCATGCGGGCCTGCCGCTCGCTCCCCTCCGAGACCTGCGAGATGGTGCGGGACAGGTCGTCGACCTCGCGCTGGGTCGAGACCATGCTCTCGCTGGTCTGGCTCGCGCCCGAGGCGACCTGCTCGATCGACTGGGCGATCTGCTGGGTGGAGGAGCCCACCTGTTCGGTCGCGGTCACGAGGTTCTCCGAAGTCTCGGCCGTGTCCGCCGAAGCCTGCTCGACCTGGCGGAGCACCGTCGCGAGCGAGTCGAAGCTCTTGTTCAGTTCGGTGCCCATCGCAGCGATCTCGTCCTTGCCCTGGATCGCCACTCGGGGCCGAAGATCCCCCTGGGCCAGGCTGCGGATGACCTCGGCGATCGTGCCCAAGCCCTTCGCGATGCCGGTCGAAATCGTTAGGCCGATCCAGGTGGCGAGTGCGATCGAGGCGAGCAGCGTCGCGAGGAGTGCGGTTTCCGCCGAGCGCTTCTCGTTAGCGGCCGTGACCGTCTGCTCACGGATCAGGTCGCGATTCCGCTCGAGAGCCTTGTCGGCGGTCTCACGAGCTTCGTCGAAGGCTTTCCTCCCCTCGGGGCTCACCAGGTAGTCCGAAGCCGGTTCGAGCCCCTTCGAGTCCCGGAGGGCCTCAGTCTTCTTGACTCTGGCCAGGTAGGAGTCCAGTGCCGCCCGGAGCTCCCGCTCGAGCTCCTCGCCCTGGGCGGTCTTGGGAACCTGGGCGTACCGAGCGAAGCCGTCCTCGACCTGGCTCCAGTACTCATCCTTACGGCTTCGCTGGACCTCACGGCCCTCGTCGTCGAGTGCCAGGTTCACCGCCCCGCGGAGGGCCAACTCCGACGCGGTCACCATCTCTCCGACCAACGCGACCCCTTCGAAGGCCGTGAAGCGGTTCTTCGCGATGTCTTCGAGGTCCTCATAGATCGCCAAGAGCTTCGAGTAGCCGACGACCGTACTCACGACAAGGAGCGCCACCATGACGCCGAAGGCGGCCAACAGGCGCGCCCGGATCGATATGTTCTGCAAAGCCTTCATGCCCAGACACCCGACAGGCCACCCGGCCTGCCCTCCTTCGAGTATCGGAAGGGGCTAAGGGGATGAAGGAGTCCCGGTTTTCAGGGCACTGTCCAGTGATCTAGAGCCGGGTCTTCTTGAAAATCCGCTCTGGCACGGCCCGGAAGACGGCCATGATGAGGGCCCAAGGGCGAGGCGTGTAGAGCACGTCCTTGCGCCGATCGATCGCCCGAACGATATCGTCCGCGACCCGCTCGGGCGGGGCCAAGAGCGGGAGCTTTGGCAGGCCGAAGGTCATCCCGGTGTCCACCGGGCCCGGCTTGACCGTGAGCACGTGGACCCCCGACTTCTGAAGCCGGGACCTCAGCCCTTGGAGGAACGTGGACAGCCCTGCCTTGGCCGAGCCGTACAGGTAGTTGCTCATCCGCCCGCGGTCTCCGGCCACCGAAGAGAGGGCGCACACCCAGCCCTGCCCCCGCTCCTCGAGATACCGGGCTGCGACGAGGAGCACGGAGGCGGCGGCGGTGAAGTTCTGGTCGAGGATGGCCCGGGCCTCCCTCCAGTCCCGTTCGCCCCGCTCCTGCTCGCCCAGGTAGCCGAACGCGAGGACCACCCCCTCCACGATCCCGGCCCGGCTCACCAGGTCCGCGAAGAACGCCTCGTGCCCGTCCATGTCCATCGCGTCGAAGGGGACGGCCGTGGCGACGGCACCGGTCCGGAGCGAGACGTCCTGCGCCAGACGCTCGAGCTCTTCCCGGTCCCGCCCCGCCAGCCAAAGCGAGTGCCCCCGTTGGCCGAGTGCCACCGCGACCCAACGGGCGATGCCGCTCGTCGCGCCGAGGATCAGGACCGGGCCCCGGGTCATCGGCCGATCCCCAACCGCCGCGAGAGGTCCGAGCCGAACCGTCCCTCCGGGTCGACCGCCGCCTTCACCTCGAGGAACTCGCCCAGTCGGGGGTAACCCGCGCGGAACGTCTGAGCGCTCATCCGCGAGTCCTTCGCCAGATAGACCCGCCCGCCGTGCGCCACCACGATCTCGTCGAGCCCGTCCAAGAACCGCTCGAGCCCCTCGCTGAAGGGGATGTCCAGGGCCAAGGTCAGACCCTCCATGGGGAACGAGAGGAACCCAGGGCCCTCCGGGCCGAACCGCTTGAGCACGGCGAGGAACGACGCCTTCCTCTCCCGGCTCAGGAGCTCAAGGATCTCCTTCGTCCCTTGCCGCGCCGTGGCGGTGGGCAGCACGTACTGGTACTGGACGAACCCCCGCTTCCCGTACATCCGGTTCCACCCGTGGATGCCGTCGAGCGGGTAGAAGAAGGCCTCGTACGGGCAAAGGAACTCTCTGCGCCTGCCCTGCACCCAGTTGTAGACCGCGTTGAAAGCCCGGATCGTCACGGGGTTGAGGGCCCAGCCGGGGAGGTCGAACGGGAACGGCTTGGGCCGCTTAGGTGCGAGGCGGAGCGGATCCTCGATGCGGAGGGGCAGCTCTTCGGGCCGGGCGTGCTCGCCGGCCATGTACACGCCACGGCCCAACCGCGCCCCGCTCGCCAAGCAGTCGAGCCACGCCACCGTGTACCGCGCGTCGTGGGCAGGGTCCGTGAGGAGGCCGATCGTCTCGTCAAGGTCGCGGGCGACGGTGTGGCGTACCCTCATGGTGGCCGTTTCGATCGGGGTCAGCCGGAGGGCGACCTCGCTCACAATGCCGGTGAGCCCCATCCCGCCTGCCGTCGCCCAGAACAGCTCCGACCCGTCGTCGGGGGAACAGACCACCCGCTCGCCGTTCGCCAGAACGACCTCGGCCGCCGCCACGTGGGCGCTGAACGTGCCGTCCCGATGGTGGTTTTTCCCGTGGACGTCTGCGGCCAGGCATCCGCCGAGCGAACAGAACTTGGTGCCGGGCGTCACCGGGACGAACCAGCCCCGGGGCACCATCGCGGCGAGCACGTCGGCCAGTGTCGCCCCCGCCTCCGCCCGTAACACTCCGGACTCGGGGTCGAACTCGAGCAACCGGTCGAGCCGCTCGGTGAGGACGAGCGTGCCCTCTGAGTTCAGTGCGGCGTCACCGTAGCTCCTGCCCATCCCCCGAGCGAGGCTCGAGGCGCCGACCGGCTGCAGCTGGCGAAACTTCTCGGGCCGGACGGCCACGTTGTCGCTCGTCGGGAAACGCCCCCAGCCGCCCAGGCCCTCAAGGCGCTTCGTCGGGAGCCCCCCCACACGCTCGGGCGTCATCGGACCCGATTATGCCCCACCCCCGGAGCGCAGCCTTTCCGAGCCGTACCCCCTGGGGAGCGCGGCCTTTCGAGGCCGCACCCCGGTCCGCGGCCTTTCAGGCCGCAAGTGACGCCCTCCTCCCAACGGTATCCTCCCCACTGATGAGATCGACCCTCGAGACGTTCCCCAACCCCGCCCCCGGCAGGGACTACACCATCCTCCACGTCTGCCCCGAGTTCACGAGCGTCTGCCCCAAGACCGGTCAGCCCGACTTCGCGACGATCGAGCTCGAGTACGTACCGGACAGCCTTTGCCTCGAACTCAAGTCGCTCAAACTCTACTACTACAGCTTCCGCCAACAAGGCATCTACTACGAGGCGGTCGTCAACCGGTTGCTCGACGAACTCACGGCAGCTTGCCAACCGCGGTGGATGAAGGTCACGGGCCGGTTCAACGTCCGGGGCGGCATCGGCAGCGTGGTCACGGCCGAGACCGGCCCCCGTTAGCGCCGCCGACAGAGCCCCTATCGCGAGCGCCCCACGACGTGGACCGGCGTCGTGAGCCGGTAAGTCAGGCCCTTCTCGACGAAGGTGGCGGTGAGCAGAACGCCCTGCTGCCGGTCCCCCGGCTTCAGGCCGACGATCCAGGTCTTCCGGTCCCCCTGTCCAAGGCCCTGGGCCGGCCGCTGCGACCATCGCGCCTTGTCGAACTTCAGTCCCTCCCCCTCCGCGACCCAGGCCTCGACGGACTGGGGCTGTGCCCCCGTGAACCGGGCAGAGACCAGGATCTGCCCGTCGTCGTCGAGTTCCATCGCCGAGACCACTTGGGGCAGGGACTCCCCCGCTTCGATCCCTCGGGCGAACGCCGCCGTTGCCGGGGTCCAGAAGTCGGTCGACCCCCACCCGTGTCCCATGTTCGGGACGACCACGACCGCCTTTGGCCCTGTGAGCCGTCCCCAGTAGACCGAGAGCGCGTCGACGGTCCAATACGGGTCGTTCGACCCGTGCACCATGAGGACCGGCGCTTTCAGGGCGCGCTCGTACTGGGCGGGGTCGACGATCCGCACGAGTTCCTTGCCCCGGGGGCTCTCCATGACGTCTTGGAGCCCGCGGTCGGTGTAGTCGTCGATCATCGGGCTGAACCGGCCCCAGTCCCGCTGCTGTTTGGCGAGTTGGGCCCCGAAGTCCAGGTTGTCGAAGACCATCGGCATGACCCCGGCCACCCGGGGGTCGCCGCTTGCCGCAGTCAGCCACGAGGTCCAGCCCCGCTTGCTCGCCCCGGTCACGACGAACCGCTTGGCCCCAGGGTCGATGGACACGAGAGCGTCCATGGCCTTGACCGCCGCCTTCGTCATCGGGAGCAGGAGCGGCCACTCCGTGTCTCCGGTCGCGAGGAACTGCTCGAAGGTGTGGGCGATCAGGTCGTCCTCGACCTTCCCCCAGAGCGGTTGGGCCGGGATCTGGAAGAGCGTCGCGACGGGGAGGCCGGACTGGTCGGCGAGCCGTTGCGCCCAGTCGAGGTCGTTCGCGTTCGGTCCCCCGCCCGTCACATGCAGGACGAACGTCCCGGTTTCGCTCCCTTCTGAGGGCCGTTTCACAATGAGGTCGTGGCGCCAGACCGTCCCCTTCCACGTTTGGCTCGTGACCTTGTAGCGACCCTCTCCGACCGCCTCGTATCCGTACGAGGAGTCTGGCTTAGCGAGGTAGTCGGCGAGGGCTCTCTCGGGTCCGGGGGTCATAAGGGCGACGGCCAAGGGCAACACGCTCACCATCGAGCCTACTTACGTTCCTCGGAGGCCTGTGGTGCCGGTCTAGGCACGGCGGGCGGGCTTGACCTGGAGGCTCCAAGATTGCAAGAATAGGGGCTGCCGCGCGCTCGCGCGGACGGACGACAGAATGAACTGGACCCTTCACCTGAGGACACTGATCTTGGCGGGCATCGTCGTGATGGCCTGCTTCGCCGCCGCGACGCCTCAGGACGTCACCGTCCAACGCGCGCCTGACCACCGGGCCTTGACCGTGCGCTATACCGGGGCGGCCATCGCGCTGGTCGAGATCCGGCTGAACGGGGCGAGCTACTCGACCCGGGCTGTGAGCGATCGCTCCAGTTCCGGCGAGGCCAGTTTCACGATCGAGCCCTCCCGGCTCCGCGACGGCGACAACCAGGTCGAAGTCCGGCTCTACGACGGGGCGGGCAAACTGGTGGCGACGGAGCGCACGACGCTCACGATGGATCGAACCGCGAGTGGGCCCGTGTTCCTCGCCAAGCCCGGCCCCGGCTCCACCCTCCAGGGCATGGTCGAGATCAGCGTCGGCTTCAAGTCGTCGATGAAGAACCCCTACGTGAGCTTCTTCGTGAACGACCAGTTCAAGTCGCTGCGCAACTTCGCTCCGTACACCTTCCTTTGGGACACGACCCAGGTCGATAACGGGTGGCACGAGGTCGAAGCCTGGGTCATCGACCAGTCGAGCCAGACGTTCAAGACGGAGCGGCTTCGGGTGTTCGTGAACAACCCAGGTGGCCGGACGAACCGTGTCGCCGCCCCGCCGGAGGCTGAGGCCCCGGTCCGCGTCGAGCCTGCCGCAGCCCCGGCCGCCAAGACCCGTCCGGTGAGCCCGAGGGTCGAGACCGTCGCTGGATCCACCAGCGCAACAGTGTCCGTATCCGGCAAGCGCCTGGCCTCGCCCGCGGCGGAGACCCACGCGATGGGCCTCCGGACCATGAAACCCACTGGCAAGCGCACCGCCGCCCAGCCGGTCGGATCGCGCAAGGCCCAGCCCGGAGCGCTCGCTCCCGCCCCGATCCAGGTTCCCCCGTCCCCGGTCACAGAGGTCAAGGTCGCGGCTCCTCCCACAGACCCAAGAGTCACCCCTCCGGCGAAGGCCCCCGGCGCCCGGTCTGTGCCTCCGAAGCCGAAGGTGAGCCCCGCTGCCACCCCGTCCGAGACCAGTCTGGTCGTGTCGCTCCCTTCCACCGAAGCGAGCGTCGTCGCCCCGCGGGCCAAGCCCTCCACCAAGCCCGTGGCGAAGCCGGTCGCTAAGCCGGTCACCAAGGCCGTCGCCAAACCGGTCGTCAAGCCCGCTGTCAAGCCAGTCGTCACGGCAAAGGGCCATCCCAAGGCACCCTCCACCCGACTGACGCTCACCTACGGGAGCCGACTCGCGTTCTCCGGCGCCTACTCGATCTCCCTGGACGGTCGCCGGGTCGAGTTCGACGTGGCCCCCCGCGTCGAGGAGGGCATCGCCCTCGCCCCGTTCCGCCACCTCATCGAGCACGGTGGGGGCCAGGTGCGATGGCTCCACGAAGACAAGACGGTGAGAGCTGAGGGCCTCGGTCGCGATGTCTGGTTCCGGATCGGTGAGGCCTACGGGCACGATGGCGGCGAGTCCGTAGCACTCGAGCGCCCGTCGTTCCTCGACCGGGGCCGTGCGATCGTTCCTCTCAGCTTCGTTCAGTCCGTCCTAGGAGTCGATGTTCAGATCGACCCGAAGACTCGCCACGCCCTCGTTACCAAATCAGCGAAGGATTAAGGCCCATCACTGTCCGCTGATGTGGAATCCCCACTTTGTGCCGATAATGCGCACAGGGTCGGGTGACTAGGCGGGAACAGGCGTTCGATAGCGGGGGGGCTACATCTTCACGGTCGCAGGGCGGTCTCGTCCTCGCCTTGATGCTTGTCGGCGTGCTGGGGTCGATCCTCGCGGCCGTCCATGCCCAGCGGGCCGCCGACGAGAAGTGGGTTCGGTACCTCGAAACCTTCTCGTCGCTCGTCGCGACCGAACTCTCGTCCGAACCCGTTCTCACGCCTGAATCCATCGCCCGTAAGCGATCCTGGGTCGCCGGTCTCATCGAAGGTCCGGGAGAGATCGATCGGGTCACGGTCTTGAAGCCCGTACGCTCGGGCTTCGAAGTCTTGATCCAGTACCCGCCGGTGAGAGAACGGACCGTCTGGACTGTGTCACAAGTCGTGGCGGCCAAGAGGGGACAAGGTTGGACGTCCGTCAAGGGGGATGACGGGCGCGACCGCGCGGTCGTGATCGTTGGGCGGACACCCGAGCCCGGTCTGGATCTACTCGCGCCCCACTGGACCGTGACCGGCCTGACTTGCCTCTTGCTCGTCGGGCTTGGCCTCTCGAGGCAGGCTTCGCGGTGGCGGGCCCGTGTCGTGATCGCCCCCACAGTTCGAAAGACGGTTCGAAGGCACGTTCTTGAAGGGTTGCTCGTGGTCTCGCTCGGGGTCCTGTGCGTCGATGGGGCCCTCGTGGCGATCAAAGGTGCGAGCCTGGAAGGGGAACGTCTCCGGGCCCAGCACCAGATGAACGTTCTGACCATGGCGATCGACGTCTGCCATCAGGTCGCGAACGTCCCGCCCGGGTTCTTGCCGAGGGCCCGAGCCGCTGTGGCGAACCTCCGACGAGCCGGCTACGCCGAGCCCGCCCGCCAGATGGAAGCGCTTTTCGAAAAGCCGGCCTCCGCTTGGCGAGACGGGGTCGTCGACGTCCGATCCATGTTGTTCAGTAGGCGCGAGTTGACCGAGCGCCGAGTCGAGGAAGCGCAACGAGACCAGTCCGCCATCCTCATGCGGTCATCGCAGGCGGTCATCGTCGCCGTACTGCTCACGGTCGGCTGCCTCGTCATCTTGAGGCTGACCTCCCGCCACGACGAACGCCTCGCCGCAGCCGTCGACGGTCAGTACCGAGCCCAAAGCGACTACGAGGCCCTCCTCGACACTGTGCCGCTCGACGTGCTCGGTTACGCGAACGGTCGAGGGCTCTTCGCGAACGAGGGCTGGGCGGCCACGATCCTCACGTCCGATACCGAAGACCCGCTCACCGCCTTCTACCGTGCTGTCGCGCCCGAGGATCGAGCGACCTTACGGGCCACGCTCGAGACCTCGGAGGCTGATCGCACGGCGGCATCCTGCCCCGTCCGGCTCACCACGCTCTCGGGCGAGACCCTGCTGGCCGACGTCCGCATCGCCCCCACGTTCGGCCCGGACGGTCACTTCCGGCACATGCTCGTGTTCCTCGTGGACACGACCGCGATCCATGCCGCCGAACAGCAGCTCCAGACCCGGAACATGGAGATCGAGATCAAGAACGCCCAGCTTTCCCGTACGCTCGACGAACTCGAGGAGAGCCTCGAGTCCGTCGTCAGGACCATGGTCCGGGCCATCGAGGCCAAAGACATCTACACCGCTGGCCATTCCGAGCGGGTCATGAAGTACAGCCTCTGGATCGGCGAGGAACTGGGCCTTGGGCCCTACGAGATGCGCATCCTCGAGGTCGGGGCGCTGATCCACGACCTTGGCAAGATCGGCATCCCGGACGAGGTGCTCATGAAGCCCTCCAAACTCAACGACGACGAGTTCGCCCTGATCAAGTCCCACCCGATCCGCGGAGTGGAGATCATGGAGCGGATCAGTCAGTTCCAGGACTGTCTCCCGATCGTGCTCTGGCACCACGAGAAGCTCGATGGCAGCGGCTACCCCGACGGCCTTGAAGGCGACCAGATCCCGCTGCTCGTGCGTATCGTGACCGTCGCCGACATCTTCGACGCCATGACGTCCTCCCGGGCGTATCGCGGGGCGATCCGCGTGCCGGCGGTCCTGCTGCAGATCCACCAAGAGGCGGCGGCGGGCAAGCTCGACCCCATGTGTGCGGAGGCGCTGCACCAGGCGCTCATTCGGCGAGGCCTGGACGACTCGCTCGATGCAGGGCGGCCGAACCAGGCGCGAGCGGCCTGAGCCTAAGGAGAAGCCGGGGATCGACCGACGATAACCTTGTCAGGATAGGCCCCAGGGGCCAGGAACCAGAGCATGTACAACGCGGAACCGCAGGTCGATCAGAGGCAGTACGCCCGGTTCGAACTCCTCGAGTACGCCATTGCCCGGCGCGACGACGACCCCGAGCCGATCCGCTCGGTGGTGACCGACATCAGCCTGGGCGGTTTGCAGATCCGCTCCCGGGCCGAGTTCGAGGTCGGGAGGACGTACCAGATCGAGATCGGCCGTACAACGGCCAGCCCCCTCGCGCTCCCGGTCGAGGTCCGCTATTGCCGGCCGATCGAGGAGTCGGACCTGTTCGCGGCCGGACTTCGCTGTCTGCCCCGCAGTGCAAGCGAGCGTACGGCCTGGGTGGACTACGTCCACGGCATCTTCCAGACGTTCGGCGAGCGACTCCTCGACCGCCCCTGACCCGCCCGGACACCCCATCCAAAGCAAGCGGCCCCAGTCGTCTCCGACTGGGGCCGCTTTGGAAACGGGGTCGCCGTTAGCGGCTCGAACAGCTCCCGCAACCGCCGCCGCCTGCCTCGGCACCCTCAGTCTTGAACGAGGATCCGCACCCACAGGAGCTCACGGCGTTCGGGTTGTCGATCTTGAACCCGCCGCCCATCATGTCGTCGACGTAATCGACGGTCGCGCCCTCCATGTACTGGAGGCTCAGGCCGTCCACCACGATCCGGATGCCTTGCATCGAGAAGACCTGGTCGCCCTCCTCCGGTTCGGCGTCGTCCAGGGCCATCCCGTAGGACAGGCCCGAACACCCTCCGCCCTGAACCCAGATCCGCAGGGAGGCGTCCGTCTTCTGCTGACTCACCATCAGCTCCTTCAGCTCGCAACTGGCCCGTTCGGTAAGTGTGATCGCCATGGCAAAACTCCGTTGGTTCGATGACCCTACTAGATTCTGCCACAGGTCGTCTCGATCCGTGGGTCACTGGCCCTGAGCCTCTCGGCGAAATCGTCCACACTAGTCCCATTATCTTGACGCAGGTGGGCACTATGTCGCCCCTCGTCACGTGGAACACGGTGTGCCGATGATTTCAGAAGTCAAGACGAAGAGGCCGAACGGACGCGAGACCCTCCTCGCTGCCTGTGAGGTTTTGTTCCTCTCGGCCGGTTACAGTCGCGTCAGCGTCGCCGACATCCTGGAGGAAAGTGGCCTGAAGGCCCCCTCGCTCTACCACCACTTTGGGGACAAGGAGGGCCTTTACCGGGCCTGGGTTCTAAGGACGCTAGGCCGGTCGGAGGAGGCCCTGAGGCGGGCTGTAGAGGGCGCCCCGAGAGGCCGTGCCCTAGCCGCTGTCGCCACCGTCGCCTGCGCTTCTGACTTCCCCGACGTCCTCGAGATGTTGCGGGACCTCTCCTCGCTCAGCGAGCCGGGGCAGGCCGAGGTCCGGGCTGCGCTGCAGTCCTGCGTGTACGGGTGGGTCGAGCGGGCGCTCGAGCTCTCGGGCGAGCCGGAGTCCCCCCAGCGCACCGCGATGGCGACGCTGATCGCGCACGCCCTCGCGGCCTCCCGGTCGCGCTACGTCGGCGACAAAGCTGGGGGAGAGTGTCCCCTGGGCCTCCTGAGCCGGGCCGTGAACTACCACGGGAGCCAGGGGAGGCTTACGGCGGCCTCTGAGGACTGCGGCTGAGCCAGGCCCTTCTGGCCGTCCCGTTCGAGGTAAACCAGCGGAGACATGCCGTACGTCGTGACTGAGCCCTGTGTCGGGGTTAAGGACAAGTCCTGCATGACCGTGTGCCCAGTGGACTGCATCTACGAGGGCGACGACATGGTCTACATCCACCCCGACGAATGCATCGACTGCGGGCTCTGCGAACCGGAGTGCCCCGTCTCGGCGATCTTCGTGGATACCGACGTGCCCGCGCAATGGCGCGAGTACATCGAAAAGAACCGGGAACTCGCTCCGAAGGTCGCCGGCCAGGCCTAGGGCCTTAGGCCGCCTCGCTGAAGTAGCTACGCCAGCGGGCTTGGTTCGTCCGGTCGATGGCCGTGACTTCGAAGCCGATCCGGTACGTGCCGCCGACCACAGTCTCACGGCAGTTCCTGACGTGGGCCTTCCCCGTGACCGTCCCGGGAGGCCCTGACACCTCGATGTCGACTTCAGTCCCCTGAGGGATCGGCTCGTTCGCGAGCGCCCCCATCCCCTCGAGGCTCATGTCTACGATCTCAAGGTCGATCACCGACGCCTCGACGGTCGCCCGCCCGATCAGCCCCCGGACGTTGATCCGGGGCGATTCGCTCGAGGCGACCTGCCTGGGAGGCTTCTGGATCTCGAAGACGAGGACGTCCTGCGTCTCGACCACGAACTCGGCCGGGAACAACAGGCTGCTGTCCTTCCCAAAGAGCTGAAAGTGGAACAGATCGCCGGGGCGACACTCGAGGTCGGGGGAACGGCGCACGAGCACCCGGTTCCCGACGAGTTGGGAGACCCAAGCGCCGAAGAGCTTGGCGTCCCGGAGCCGCTGGATCCGCGCTCGCGTCCTGGAGAAGTCCCCTTGGGGGCTGCGATTTGACATGTCAGGCGGCCTCCTCGACGAACCGGAGCCACCGGGGCCCATCGAGCCGTCCGGAGGTATCGACGGACGCCCCGCAACGGAACGTCTTGCCCCGGGCCCCGGGGCGGGAATAGCGCACGACTCCTGTGCCGCGCACGCGACCCGTGGGAGTGTCAAGGCCGAATTGGAACTCAGTACCGGGCTCGATCACGTGCCGGGTGACGAACCCGAAGCCGCTCTCTGAGACGTCAACGACGCTCACCTTGACCGACCTTGAGTCCACTGTGATCTCCCCCTGCACGCCGTTCACCCGGACCCGGTACGGCTCGACGGTGACGATGTAGCGCAGCGGGGAGTCTGCCTTGAAGATGAGGGGCACGACCGACGCTTCGATCATCTTCGAGTTCGAGCCCTCTACCGCGGAGATCATGCCTCCTTGGAGCATGTCGAAGTCGCCAATGTCGG
Source organism: Fimbriimonadaceae bacterium (assembly GCA_022843485.1). GTDB lineage: Bacteria > Armatimonadota > Fimbriimonadia > Fimbriimonadales > Fimbriimonadaceae > JALHNM01. Next base: position 398,374 of record JALHNM010000001.1, read on the forward strand.
AGAGCGTGCCGGTGAAGCTCGCAGAGGCCCGCTGGCAGTGGGCTTCGAACTGGAACTTGTCCCCGATCTCCATGACCACTGACGTCTCAGCTTGCACCTGGATCTGAGTGCCGAACACCGATTCGACCCAGCCGCTAAAGATGCGGGCGTCTCGAATCCGGGTAAACCGTATCCGTGTCCCGATGAAGTCCTTCGGGGTGATTCGAACCATGCTCTAATGAATCGTCGGCTCGGGCACGCTATCTGTTTAGCCCTGGTCCCCTCAAAACCGTTACCTCTGACCCATGCAGAAACCCGCCAAGCTATCGCCGACCCCCAGTGCGGATGCCACGGAGCGGTTCGTCCTCGAGTGGGGCAGGATGAGCTCGAGTTGGGGCATCAACAAGACGATGGCCCAGATCCACGCCCTGCTCCTCGTCACGGGACAGGAGTTCACGGTGGAGGAGATCATGGAGCGCCTCCATATCAGTCGGGGGAACGCGAGCGTCAACCTTCGGAACCTGGTCGAGTGGGGCATCATCCGTCGCTCCCGCTCGCCGGGCGACCGCAAAGACACCTACCGAAGCCTGGAGGATCCCTTCCACGTCTTCTCGCGGGTCGTGCGCGAGCGCAAGCGCCGCGAGATCGACCCCACCGTGGCCGCCCTCGAAGACTGCCTCGCGATGATCCCTGAAGGGGACGATGAACAGGCCGTCCGTCTGCGGGGGAGGCTGCGTGACCTCCAGTCCATCTTCCGGGCGATCGACGCCGTTTACGAGCAGGTGTTCGCCACGGACCAGGGCTTCCGCGAGGCGATCGAGCTCATCCTCCAGGCCAGTCCCGAGGCGTTGGCGAAGCGGGTAAGGTGACCTCGCATGGCAGCCCGCCCGGCCCGGCCCCGTCCCCCCGTGACCCATTCCCGGGCTCCCGTCCTGCCCGTCCGGGACACCGTACACTTCCCGGGCGTCATCCAAACCCTCCTCATCGGCCGCGAGATGTCGGTGCGGGCGCTGCAACAGGCCCTGCGTAGGGATCGGGAGGCCCTCGTCCTCGGCCAGAAGGACCACACGGTCGACGAACCCACCGCCGACGAGCTACACCGGGTCGGCACGCTGAGCGAGGTGCTTCACGTGCTCCCGCTGCCGGACGGCACGATGCGGGTCGTCCTGCGGGGCCTGGCCCGGGCCCAGGTCGCGAAGCTCGCCTACCGCAGTGGGTCCTTTAGCGCCGAGTTCGTCCTCCTGGAGGAGTCTCCCGCCTCTGGAGACGAGATCCAGGCCTTGATGCGGGAGAGCGTCGCCACGTTCCAAGAGGCCGTGGCCCTCGGGCTCAACGCCGCCCCGGAGGTCGTCGAGAGCGTCCCCGGCATCGAGGACCCCCGTTACCTCTCGGACCTGCTGGCCCACCACCTGCCAGGCCCCGCCGCCGTCAAGCAGTCGCTCCTCGAACAGACCGACGTCACGAAGCGCCTCGACCAACTCGTCCGGATCCTCGGGAAGGAGCGCCAGGTCCTCGAGCTCCAGGCCGCCCTACGCACCCGGGTCGAGCGCGAGCTTGGCCAGACCCAGCGCGAGTACTACCTCCGAGAGCAGCTCAAGGCGATCCAGCAGGAGCTCGGCGGAGGCGAGTCCGTGCTCAGCGAGGAGGGCGAGGAGTACCGTCGCAAACTCGAGGCGTCGGGGATGCCCCCCGACACGCTCGAGAAGTCGATGCAGGAGCTCCGTCGCCTCGAGCGGGCCCCGGCCAGTTCGCCCGAAGGGATGGTCATCCGCACCTACCTCGACTGGCTCGCCGTCCTGCCATGGGACACGGTGAGCGAGGACCGGATCGACGTCAAGAAGGCGGCGGCGATCCTGGAGCGCGACCACCACGGCCTCCCCACGGTCAAGGACCGCATCCTCGACTTCCTGGCCGTCCGCCAGCTCTCCAAGTCGCTTCGGGGCCCGATCCTGTGCTTCGTCGGGCCGCCGGGGGTCGGGAAGACGAGCCTAGGCCGCTCGATCGCCGAGTCCCTCGGCCGGCAGTTCCACCGCGTCTCGCTCGGCGGCGTCCGGGACGAGGCCGAGATTCGAGGGCACCGGCGCACGTACATCGGCTCGATGCCGGGCCGGCTCATCCACGGGCTCCGGACCTGCGGCACCCGCAACCCGGTGTTCATGCTCGACGAGATCGACAAGATGGGCTACGACTTCAGGGGCGACCCCACCTCCGCATTGCTCGAAGCCCTCGACCCCGAACAGAACGCCCAGTTCAGCGACCACTACCTCGAGGTCCCGTTCGACATCTCGGCCGTGATGTTCATCGCGACCGCCAACCTCCTCGAGAACGTCCCCCCCGCCCTGCGCGACCGGATGGAGGTCATCCGCTTCCCCAGCTACACCGAGCAGGAGAAGATCCAGATCGCAACCAAGTACCTCGTCCCCCGCAAGATGGAGGAGCACGGCCTCAAGAAGGGGCAGCTCAAGCTCGGCAAGCCCTCCCTCGAGGTGCTCGTGCGGGAGTACACGCGGGAGGCCGGGGTCCGCTCACTGGAGCGGGAGGTCGCCACGATCTGCCGCAAGGCGGCCCGGAGGATCGCCGAAGGGGACACCGGGTGCGTCGAGATCGGGCCGGGCGACCTCGGCGGGCTCATCGGGCGGCCGCGGTTCCGCTACGGCGTCCGGGGCAAGAAGGACGAGGTCGGCACGGCCACCGGGCTCGTCTACAGCGAGTACGGCGGGGACATCGTGACGATCGAGGTCTCGCTCACGCCGCCGTTCGGCGACCAGCCCCAGGTCCGGCTCACCGGCTCTCTCGGCGACGTGATGAAGGAGTCGGCGCTGGCGGCCGCCACGTTCGTGCGGGCGAACGTGGCCCGCTACGCCGACCGGGAGTTCCGGTTCGACCTCCACGTCCACGTCCCCGAGGGCGCGGTGCCGAAGGACGGGCCGTCTGCCGGGGTCACCATCCTGACCGCGCTCGTGAGCGCCTTCACCGGCCGGCCCGTGCGGCGGGACGTGGCCATGACTGGCGAGGTCACGCTCCGGGGGCGGGTGCTGCCCGTCGGCGGGGTACGCGAGAAAGTCCTCGCCGCCCACCGGGCCGGGATCAAGCACGTCGTCCTGCCCGAGGACAACGTCCGCGACCTCGACGACCTCCCCGACTCAGTCCGCAAAGACATCGTCTTCCACCCCATCGCCACCGCCGACGACGCCCTCACCATCGCCCTGGGCTGACCCGACTCTGAACCCAAGGCCGGCGCAGAGGCCGCCGCGGAGCGTCGGCCTCCGGTACTTAGCTGGTCGCCTTGCGGCCCTGCCACCACTTCTCGATACTGATGACCGGGAGGATGACGGCGCCGACGAGGGTGGCGCGGAGGAGGTCGTCTGCGCTGATCGCGTACGTGCCGAAGACCTGCTGCATGAACGGTGTGTAGATGAACATCGCCTGGAGCGCGAGCAGGGCCCCGATCCCGACGAAGACCGTCTTGTTGCTCCAGAGGCCGATCTGGAGGATCGAGTCCTTCAGCGACCGGCAGTTCAACATGTAGAAGATCTGGAACATGATGACGGTCGTGACCGCCATCGTCTGCGCCTTGGCGAGGGCGACGGCCTCGGCCAGGCCGGCCTGCTGGGCCGTGTTGTACTCGTAGAGGAACAGCCCGATCGCGCCCGCCGTCATCAGGAGCGCGGCGATGACCGTCCGCGAGACCACGAACCGGTTGAGGACCGGCTCTTTCGGGTCGCGCGGCGGGCGGGACATCACGTTCGGTTCCTTCGCCTCGAACGCGAGGGGCAGGGCGAGTGCGACGGCCCCGACGAGGTTGATCCAGAGCAGCTGAGTCGGCAGCATCGGTAGCAACAGCTCCTTAGTCTGGGGGTCGAACGGGAAGAACGCCACCGCGTACATCAGGATGAACGCCAGCCCCAGGTTCGTCGGCAGCACGAAGGCGAGCGACTTGATGAGGTTGTCGTAGACCCGCCGCCCCTCTTCGACCGCGGCCGCGATCGAGGCGAAGTTGTCGTCCGTGAGCACGATGTCGGCCGCCTCTTTGCTGACCGCGGTGCCCGTGATCCCCATCGCGACGCCGATGTTCGACTGCTTGAGGGCGGGGGCGTCGTTGACACCGTCCCCGGTCATCGCGACGACCTGGTTCTGCGCTTGGATCGCCTTGACGAGCCGCAACTTGTGCTCCGGGGCGACGCGGGCGAAGACGTTGGTCGTCCGCACGACCTCCTTCAGCCCCTCGTCGTCCATCTGGGCGAGCTGGGTGCCGGTGACGGCCTGGCCGTCCGTTGTGAGCCCAAGCTGCTTGCCGATCGCCTGCGCCGTGCCCTTGTGGTCGCCGGTGATCATCTTGACGGTGATGCCCGCCTGCTGACAGACCCGCACGGCCTCGATCGCCTCGGTCCGCGGCGGGTCGATCATGCCCTGGAGCCCGAGGAGGGTCAGCTCCCCGGCGACGTCCGCCATCTCGAGGTGGACGTGGCCCTCCGGCAACCGCTTTGAGGCGACCCCGAGCACCCGCATACCCTGGGCCGCGAAGCCCTCGACGGCGTGCATGACCGCGTCCGGATCGACGGCCCCGCCCCCGAAGGTCTCGCCACACCGGCTGAGCACGACCTCGGGCGCACCCTTCACCAGGACGGTGATGTCACCGTTCGGGGCCCGGTGCAGAGTGGCCATGAACTGGTTCTCCGACTCGAACGGGATCGCGTCGATGCGGTCGTGGGCCTTTCGGAGGTCGTCGACCTCCATGCCGACCTTCTCGGCCGCGACCACGAGGGCCCCTTCGGTCGGGTCGCCGGTGAGCGCCGGGTGCTCGCCTTGGCGCTCGACGACGGCGTCGTTACAGAGCGCACCCCCGAGGAGGAGGCTCTCGACGTCGGCCGGAGGGGTCCCGATGGTCTGCCCGTTCGCCCGGAGTTCGCCTTCGAGGCCGTAGCCGACGCCAGTCACCTCGTAGGTGCCGCTCGGTGCCCAGAGGGCCTGGACGGTCATCTCGTTGCGGGTGAGGGTGCCGGTCTTGTCCGAGCAGATCGTGGTGGTCGAGCCGAGGGTCTCGACAGCGGGGAGCTTGCGGATGACGGCTCGGCGATCCGCCATTCGCTGGACCCCAATGGCGAGGGCGATCGTCACGATGGCGGGCAGGCCCTCGGGGATCGCGCCGACGGCGAGGGCGATGGCGAAGATTACGGTGCTGCGGAAGGCCTGCTCGAACGGCATCCCGTTCTGAGACATCTCCCGCCAGGTCCCCACGATGAGCATGAGGACGGCGACAGCGATGATCGCGACCGTGATCTGCCCGCCGATCTGCTTCAGGGCCTTCGTGAGCGGGGTCTCGAGGTCAGCGGCCTCGTTCAGCATCGTCGAGATCCGCCCGAGTTCGGTCGCTTTGCCGGTGGAGACGACGACCGCCGTCCCGGTGCCGTAGGTCACCATCGTGCCCCCGAACGCCATGTTCGTCCGGTCGCCGAGGCTCGAGTCGGCCTTGACCGGGGCGAGCGCCTTCTGGACGGGGACCGACTCGCCCGTGAGCGCGGCCTCTTCGACCTGCAGGCTCCTGACCTGGATCAGCCGGACGTCGGCTGGGACCTTGTCGCCGCTCGCCAGATAGACCACGTCGCCAGGGACGAGGTTGGCGACGGCCAAGGTGACCTTCTTCCCGTCCCGCATCGTGGTCGCGTTCTCGGGGACCATATCGACGAGCGCCTCGATCGCCTTGCCCGCTTTGTACTCCTGGACGAAGCCGATGATCGTGTTCAGGATCACGACGGCCAGGATGACGAGGCCGTTCTTAAGGCCGTCCACGGGGTCGGCGATCATCGCGACGATCGAGGATCCGATGAGGACCCACACGAGGGGGCTATTGATCTGGCGCCAGATGACCTGCAGCGGGGTGTCACCGGACTGCCGCTCCAGGACGTTCGGGCCGTACACGGCGAGTCGTGCTTGGGCTTCGGCGGTGGTGAGGCCGTCGTCCGTGGCCTTCAGCGTCGCGAGCGCCTCCTGAGGCTGTAAAGAATGCCAGGCAACGTCGGGCGTCGTCGAGGAAACGGGGCGAGTCTCGGTCATAGTCGTGTCCAGTTCCCGGGCGACCTGCCCGGAGGAACGGTCTCGCGCACTGGGCCTTCTCCCCAGGCGGCGGCCGGGGGCTTGTGCCCCGGATTGACGGCCGACGACTCCCGCCTCCTGGCGGTTGGCTACTCCCCGTTACCCTGTAGTATACGTTCGCGGGGGCGATCAGTCTCGGGATCGCCGTGCGGCCTGGAAGGGCCGCGCTCCTAGGGGCCGACGTCGAGCATGCGCTGCAGGGCCACCCGGGCCCACGCCGCGATGGCCTCGGGCACCCTGACCGCGTTGACCACCGTCCCGGCCGCGAGGTTCTCGAGCACCCAGCACAGGAAGCTCGGGTGGATGCGGTACATCGTCGAGCACGGGCAGATCTGAGGGTCTAGGCAGAAGACCGTCTTGTCGGGGTTCTCCTTGGCCAGGCGACTCACGAGGTTGATCTCCGTCCCGACCGCCCAGACCGAACCCGCCGGCGCGGCCTCTACGGTCTTGATGATGTACTCGGTCGAACCGGCGAGGTCGGCCGCCTTGAACACGTCGAGCGGGCACTCCGGGTGGACGAGGACGGACACGCCGGGAAACTCCGCCCGCGCCCGCTCGACCTGCTCCACCGTGAACCGCTTGTGGACGGAACAGTGACCCTTCCAAAGGATGAACTTGGCCTGACGGAGGTGATCTGCCGAATTCCCGCCCAGCGGCTTGAACGGGTCCCAGAGCGCCATATCCCGGTCGGGGTCGAACCCCATCCGGTACGCGGTGTTACGTCCGAGGTGCTGGTCGGGGAAGAACAGCACCTTGTCGCCCCGCTCGAGGGCCCATCTCAACGCGGCGGGGGCGTTCGTGCTCGTGCACACCGTCCCCCCGTGCTCCCCGACGAACGCCTTCAGGTTCGCCGCGGAGTTGATGTAGGTGACGGGAACGACCGGAGCCCCCCCCTCGGTTTTGGGGGGATGGTTCGTGCCCTCCGAAACTGAGGGGGGGGTTGGGGGGGGAGACTCCGGGACCCCGACCACCGCCGCGAGCTGCTTCCAGGCCGAGCGCACCTGGAAGATCCCCGCCATGTCCGCCATCGAGCACCCCGCGGCCAGGTTCGGCAGGATCACGGTCTGGGAGTCGGGCGTAAGGATGTCCGCGCTCTCCGCCATGAAGTGCACGCCACAGAACACGATGAACTCGGCCTCCGGGTGCGCCCCGGCGTCCTTGGCGAGCTTATAGCTGTCCCCGCGGTAGTCCGCGTGGCGGATGATCTCGTCCCGCTGGTAATGGTGGCCCAGCACGACCAGGCGAGACCCAAGCGCCCGCTTCGCCGCTTCGATCCGCCCCGCGGCGAGGTCGTCGGTCAGTTCAGCGTACTCACTCGGGAGGGGGGCCTGGAACATCGTCGTCGCCACTTGCGAGTGTACAACGCCCACCCGTCGGCACTCGTCCCGACCCCGGGACGAGTGCCGAAGTGAGCCTAGGCACTTCGTCAGTGCGCCTGCTTCGCGAGGACGACGCGCTGGGCGGCAGCCGTGATCGCTTCGACCGACAGCCCCTGCTCGGCCCGGATGACCGGCTGGGGCCCGTGCTCGACGAAGGTGTCCGGGAGGGCGAGGACCTCCATCGGCAAGCCACGGAGCCCATGCCCGGCGAGCGCGTCCCGGACCTGCTGGCCGAACCCGCCCGTCCGCACGTTCTCCTCGACCGTCACCACCGCCCCGCACTGCCGAGCGACCGTGGCGATCGTTTCGGCGTCGATCGGCTTAGCCCACCGGGCGTTGACCACGACCGCCCGCACCCCTTCGGCCGCGAGCGCCTGGGCCGCCCGCCAGGCCTCGGCGACCATCGAGCCGAGCGCGACGATGGCCACGGCAGACCCCGCCTCGTCTTTGCCGGGATGGTTCGTGCCCGAAGAGAGTGGGGCGGGAGACCCCAGCACCTCGGCCTGCCCAATCTTGACCGGCGTCCGCCCCTCAGGCAACACGTCCTCCGCCGCCCCGCGCGGGTAGCGCATGGCGATCGGCCCGGTGTCGTGGTGGGCCATGAACCGGAGCATCTCGCGCAGTTCGGTGGCGTCCCGGGGGGCGCACAGGGCCATGTTCGGCATCAGCGTCAGGTACGAGACGTCGAACGCCCCGTGGTGGGTCGGGCCATCGTCCCCGACCAGCCCGGCCCGGTCCATGACGAACCGCACCGGAAGGTTCTGGATACAGACGTCGTGCAAGACCTGGTCGAACCCGCGTTGCAGGAACGTCGAGTAGATCACGCAGAACGGCTTGATCCCGCCCGCCGCGAGTCCGGCGGCGAAGGTGACCGCGTGCTGTTCGGCGATCCCGACGTCGTAGTAGCGGTCGGGGAAACGCTGGGCGAATCCGGTCAAACCGGTGCCGTCCGGCATGGCCGCAGTGATGGCGACCACCTTCGGGTCTTCCGCCGCGACCTCGCCCATCGCCTCGCCGAACACCTGCGTGTAAGCGGGGGCACCGCCCGCCTTGCGCGGCATCTCGCAAGCCGTCGGGTCGAACGGGACGACCCCGTGCCACTTGCGGGCGTCGTCCTCGGCGACGTCGTACCCTTTGCCCTTGACCGTGATCGCATGGACGAAGACCGGGTAGTCGACCGTCCGGACGTTCCGGAACACCTCGAGGAGCGTCGGCAGGTCGTGCCCGTCGATCGGCCCGATGTACTCGAACCCCATCTCCTCGAAGATCGTCCCGGTCTCCTCGGGCGCGAGCGAGTGGGTGATGCCGTGGCGAAGTCCCGCCGCGAGCCTCGGGGCGGGACCGGGGATCTTCTCGAGGACCCCTTTCGCGAACCGGGCCAGCCCCTGGACGTCCGGCCGAGAGCGGAGTCGGGCCAAGTAGTTATGCAGGGCCCCCACGTTCGGCGCGATCGACATGCGGTTGTCGTTGAGCACGACGCACAGGTCGGTTTGGAGCTCGCCCGCGTGGTTCAGAGCCTCCCAACTCATCCCGCTCGCGATGGCCGCGTCGCCTGTGATCGCGACGACCTTCTCCTTCGTGCCGAGCCGGTCGCGGGCGGCGGCGAAGCCGAGGCCGGCCGAGATCGCTGTCCCCGCATGGCCGGCGCCGAAGCAGTCGAGCTCGTGCTCCTCGCGGCGGAGGAACCCGCTGATCCCCTTGTGCTTGCGCAAGGTCTCGAACCGGGGGAGGCGCCCGGTGAGCAGCTTGTGGGGGTAGGCCTGGTGGCCGGTGTCCCACACGACCTTGTCGGGCGGGATCGAGTAGGCCGCGTAGAGCGCGACGGTCAGCTCGACCGTGCCCAGGTTCGAACTGAAGTGCCCCCCGGTCTGGCTCACCTTGTCGATGATCGCCTGGCGCACCTCGTCCGCCACCTGCCGGAGCTCTTTGTCGCTGAAGCGGTGGAGGTCGGTTGGGGAGACGACCTGTTCGAGAAGAGGGTAGACGCCGCTCATGCCGTGTGCCTAAGTTACACTACGGTTGGGCCAGGGGTTCCGGTGTCCCCCTGATGAGGAGCCCCGTCTAGTAGCCGGTGACCAGCCGCTCCATTGCCTTCGCCCCGCCCTTCGCGTCCTTCGGCGGCTCTTTCGGGGCGGAGTCCGGGCACGGGACGAACGCCGTACCCTCGACGGGTTTAAGCTCGATGAGCAGGCGGGGTTCGGATCCGTCCCGCGGCACGGCCCAGGCCTTCGGGAAGACGAACGTGAGCTCGACCACGTCCCCACGGTCGCGAACCCGGGTGGCCAACGGGCGCGGTGCGTGGACCGACCGGGGCATCACGACGAGGCCGTGACCGGGGAAGAACCAAGTCTGGAACGAGGCCCAGGCGTCACACCCATAGCCTCCCGTGAGCACGGTCATGGCGATCGCGGCGGTCGGTAACATCGTTCCAGTCCCCTCCTGCGCCCCATTGTAGGCGGTCCCTGGCTCTGTTGCAAGCCGTTCGGCGAGAATTTCGAGCCCTTTTCGTTTCCGCCCGCCGTTGGGTCGTCGGGCTGGCCCGGGTTTTCTGCCAGAATTGACCATGCCTATCGTCCGCGTCCGCGTGATGCTCAAACCGTCCTTACTCGACTCAGCCGGGCGGACGGTGCTGGGTTCGTTGCACAAACTTGGATTTTCCGAGGTCGATCAAGCCCGCATTGGCAAAGTCGTCGAGCTCCACCTGACCGAGTACGACGAGGATCGCGTGCGCGAGATGTGCGCCAAGCTCCTGACGAACCCCGTCATCGAGGACTTCGAGATCGAGGCCCTCCCTTGAGGGTCGCCGTCCTCCGCTTCCCGGGCTCCAACTGCGACCAGGACGCGCTCCACGCCCTCCAGGATGATCTGGGCCTCAAGGTCGGGTACGTCTGGCACACCGAGACCTCGCTCGCCGGGTACGACGGGGTGTTCGTGCCCGGTGGCTTCTCGTACGGCGACTACCTCCGATGCGGCGCGATGGCCGCCCGGGCGCCGGTGATGGACGAAGTGCGCCGGTTCGCCGCTGAGGGCCGTCCGGTGATCGGCGCGTGCAACGGGTTCCAGATCCTGTGCGAGGCCGGGCTCCTGCCCGGGGCGCTCGTCGCGAACGAGGGCCAGAAGTTCGTCTGCCGAGACGTGTGGCTCGAGGCCGTCGACCGCACGTCCCGCTGGACTCGGGGGGTCGAGCGGCCGATCCGCCTGCCGATCGCGCACGGCGAAGGCCGGTACGTCTGCGAGCCCGAGGACCTCGCCCGGGTGGAGGGCGAAGGGCGGGTGGCCTTCCGCTACGTCGGCGGGCCCGACGGCGGCCCCGGTAACCCGAACGGGTCGATGGACGACATCGCGGGCGTCTTGAACCCAGCGGGCAACGTTCTGGGACTGATGCCCCACCCCGAGAGGGCGACGAAGGCCATCCTTGGCGGGACGGACGGACGGCTCGTGCTCGCAGGGTTCCAGATGGCCCTGGTGAGCTAGGGCCGAACGGACGGCCGTCCGAGAATAGTCCCTAACTGCGATGAGAGCGCTCCTCCTTGTGACCGGCTTAGCCCTGGCGTGTGCCCAGGCCGGTGCCCAGACCGCGACCGCGGGCGAAGCGGCCGGTCGGGTGATCGGCAAGCTGGGTCAGGCCGTCGCCGAGACCCCGATCCGCTCGGCGGCCACGACCCGCTCGCGCGTGTTCTCGACGACCCGCCGGTTCCAGTACCTCATCGTAAACCCGACCCGGCACGAGGGCTGGCTCGCCGTCAAGCTCCAGAACGGGCGCCAGGGCTATATCCTCGCCGACAAGGTGGCCCGGCTGCCGTACGACGTGCGCATGGACGCCCCGGCCCCGACCGCCCCGCCCCGGGGCAACGCCGCCTCGCGCACCGGGACGAGCGGCCGGCCCGCCGTGGACGAGATGCTCCAGTACTCGTTCCGCTATGTTGGGACCCCCTACCGCTGGGGCGGCAACAGCCTGAGCAACGGGATCGACTGCAGCGGGTTCGTCCAGCAGCTCTTCGGCAAGGTCGGGGTCGACCTCCCGCGGACCGCCGCCCAGCAAGCCCTCGTCGGCACGGCGGTCGAGCGGATCGAGCACCTGCGCCCGGGCGACCGGCTCTACTTCTGGGAGCACCGCCGCAACAAGATCGGCCACACGGGCATCTTCCTCGGGTTTCAAGGCGACGGCCGGGCGTACTTCATCCACTCGAGCTCCGGCCGGCGAGGTGTCCAGACCGACGACCTCGCGAACCCCAAGTGGCGCAACCTCCTCGTCGCCGCCCGTCGCGACTAGCCTCGTTCCCCAGCACGCGGTCGGCTTGGCCGGAATCGCGGACGACTCCAAGGGTTGACGGCCACTGCGCTGGGGTCGGAGTGGACCAGGCGGTCAGGCGAGGAGGGCGTCGAGGAGGCGGGCGGGGCTTTGGCGGACGGGGTCGACGGTGGGCCAGCCCGTCTCGGCCTCGTGCTCCCGGAGCGCCCGATCAGCTTCGTCCGGCGTCATGTGGCCCGTGTTGAGGGCGAGTGCGGACGTGGTCGGCCGGGGATAGACGCCCCCCGCGGAGCCGAGGTCCTCGTACATCCCGGCGAGGTCGCGCAACGGTGGGATCCGCAGCCACTCGAGGCGCGGCGGGTGGTCCATCCCGGCCCGGTGGCAGAGCACGAGGTGCGTCGGGCAGGCCCCGCGCAGGAGGGGGAGGTTCGCCGAACTCCCGGGGTGGACGAGCGACCCCTGGCCCTCCACAAGCACCAAGTCGGCGTCCGAAGCCGCGAGGACGGCCTGCTCCACCGCCCCCGACGCGTAGTCGAGTCGCACCGCGTCCAGCGGCACCCCCGAGCCCATGATCGTGATACCGATCTGTCCGGTGGCGACAAAGGCGACCCGAACCCCCCGTTCCCGGGCGAGACGGTAGACCTCGAGCCCGGCCGTCATCTTCCCGACGCTCATGTCGCTCCCCACGAAGAGGGCGCGCCGGTTGCCGAGCGACCGGGCCGCCCCGGTGCCGACCCCGATGCCTGGCGGTTCGGTCCGCACGTCCCAGATCCATTGCGACGGCTCCTCGACCGTGTAGCGGGGGCCGAGCCGGTCGTGGAGGCCGTTCACGAGCGAGAACCCAAGGTGTACGGCATGGTCGAGCACCGGCCACCACTCCAGCGGGATGAGCCCACCGGGAGGGGCGATCCCCAGGACGAGAACGTTCGCCCCGGCCGCTCGGGCCGCCTCGACGCTCGGCACGATCGGGCACGGCCGGTCGATCTCGGTGAGAGCCACCAGGTCGGTCCCGGCGTGCACCGAATCGACCACGCACACCACCTCGTGCGGCGAATAGCGCAAGAGGCCGAGGCCCATCTTGCCCGTTTGGGCTTCGAACGCCCCTTCCATATAGATCGCGAGCCGGTCACTGGGCTGGAGCATCGACCCGAGGTTACCGCCCGGACGCCTCAACCCTCAGCACTCTCGTACTTGTCCTTCAAGGTCGCCACGACGCCCGGGTCGGCGAGGGTGGTCGTGTCACCGAGCGCCCGGCCCTCCGCTACGTCGCGTAAGAGCCGTCGCATGATCTTGCCGGACCGGGTCTTGGGGAGCTCGGCGCAAACGACGAGGTCGTCCGGCCGGGCGATGGCCCCGATTTTGTGGGCCACGTGGGCCTTGATCGCGGCCTCGGTCTCTGGCCCAGGCGCGAACCCGGCCCGCAGGATCACGAACGCCGCGATGGCTTGGCCCTTGATTTCGTGGGCCCGGCCGATGACCGCCGCCTCGGCCACCGCCGGATGGTCGACGAGGGCGCTCTCGACCTCCATCGTCGAGATGTTGTGCCCGCTGACGAGCATAACGTCGTCGATACGGCCGAGCAGCCAGAAGTATCCGTCTTCGTCCACGCGGGTGCCGTCACCTGGGAAGTAGGCCCCGGGCAGTCGGCTCCAGTAGACCTGGCGGTAGCGGGCGGGGTCGCCCCAGATGCCGCGGAGCATCGAGGGCCAAGGCTGGGTGACGGCGAGGATCCCGGTCACGGCCGGACCGGTCGCCGGGGCCTCCCCTCCAGCCGCGCAGGCCACAAAACCCATCGCCCCATGGATCGGGGTCACGTCCCGGCCGGTCTCGTCGAAGACGGCGGTCCTGATTCCGGGGAAGGGTTGGGTCGCGGACCCGGGCTTGGTGGCGGTGATCCCGGGCAGCGGGGTGACCATGATCGCCCCGGTCTCGGTCTGCCACCAGGTGTCCACGACCGGGCACCGCTCTCCCCCGATGACCCGGTGGTACCAGAGCCAGGCCTCCGGGTTGATCGGCTCGCCGACCGACCCCAGGAGGCGGAGCGAGGAGAGGTCGCACCGTTCGGTGTACTCGTCGCCCCACTTCATGAACGTGCGGATCGCGGTAGGGGCGGTGTACAGGATCGTGACGCCGTGCTTCTCGACCGTCCGCCAGAACCGGTCCTTGTCGGGCGTGTCCGGACTCCCCTCGTAGACCACCTGCGTCACCCCGTTCGCCATCGGCCCGTAGACGACGTAGCTGTGGCCCGTGACCCATCCGCAGTCGGCCGTGCACCAATAGACGTCGTCCGGCTTGAGGTCGAACACCCATTGGGTGGTCGCATAGGTCTGGGTGAGGTACCCGCCCGTCGTGTGGACGATCCCCTTCGGCTTGCCCGTCGAGCCGCTCGTATAGAGGATGAACAGCAGGGCTTCGCTGTCCATCGGTTCGCACGGGCAATCGACCGACTGGGACGGCACCAGGTCGGCCCACCGCACGTCGCGCCCCTCGACCCACACGCCCTGGTCGTACTCAGGTGTGCCTGCGGTGGACTGCGGCCCAGGGGCCCCCAGCGCGGAACCCACGCGCTCGTAGACCAGGACCCGTTCGACGGTAGGGCACCCGAGGGCCAGGGCTTCGTCGGCGATGCGCTTCAGTTCGACGACCCCTCCCCGCCGCCACCCTCCGTCGGCGGTGACGAGCACTTTCGCCCCGGCGTCGTTGATCCGCTCGTGGAGCGATTCGGCCGAGAACCCGCCGAAGACCACCGAGTGCGCCGCCCCGATCCGGGCGCACGCGAGCATGACCATCGGTAGCTCCGGCACCATTGGCATGTAGACGCACACCCGGTCCCCTTTGCCCACACCCAGGGCCTTGAGGGCATTCCCTATCCGCGAGACCTCGTCCCGCACCTGGGCGTACGTGAACCGCCGGACATCCCCGGGCTCCCCCTCCCCGATAAGGGCGACCTTGTCCCCCAGACCGGCCTCGACGTGCCGGTCGACGCAGTTGAAGCACGCGTTGAGCCGCCCCCCGACGAACCACTTCGCGAACGGCGGCTCCCACTCCAAGGCCGTGTGCCAGGGCTCGGCCCAATCGAGCCGCCGGGCCCACCCTTCCCAGAAGCCGACCGGGTCCGCCGCGGCCTCGGCGTAGACGCCAGGGTCGGCCACGTTCGCGCGGGCGCGAAAGGCGTCCGATGGCGGGAAACTCGGCGAGTCGCCGAGGACGGTGCGGGGGGTGTCTGACATCGGTGTCCTTGCCGGCTGATTCTATCCCTACCGCCGTGCACCGGATGCTCGGTGACACCCGTCCCATACCCTGGAGGCGAGATCGGTGTTCCAGGTCAGTTCGTGCGTCGGGTTGCTCGCGCGGGAGCCCATGGGGGCCGTGCAGTTCTACGAGCGGGCGTTCGGGATGCGTTGGGTGGGGAGCGAGCACGGGATCGAGCTCAGCGCTGGCCCGTTGCGCCTCTTCGTCGATCCCGGCGAGCCGCGACCATTGGTGCTTGAGCTCTTGACGCCAGACCTCGAGGTCGCTCGACGGAGAGTCGCCGCGTTCGGGTTCGAGCGGCTCCTCTGGGAGGGGGTTGGCCGCACGAACCTCGTCCGCGACCCGTTCGGCCTCTTGTGGAACGTGTTCGAGGACCCTCACGCCTTCGGGCCCCCGGACCTCGAGCCGCCCGAGGTGGGGGTCGCCAAGGCCTGTGTCGGGGGCCTCGTGCCCGACCCCGGGCACGTGGCTTCGTTCTACGCCCGGGTGCTCGAGTCCGCCCCCAACCGGCTGACCGACAACTCGTGGGCCGTCGACTCGGGGGGCATGCGGGCTCGGTTCCGCTACAGCGAGCGGGTTTCGCCCGCGATCTGGCTCACCGAGGCGCCGGCAGACGGCCTCCGTCGGGAGGGGGTCGCCGAGTCCGACCCCGGCGTGTTCGTCGACCCCTTCGGCGTGGCCTGGTGCGTCGAACTCGGCGAGAAGCCGACCCACGCGGCCGTCACCCCTCTATAATCGAGCCCTATGGTGCTGATGGTCGAGTTCGCCCGCTTCGCCGAGGAAGCCCGGCGGCACTGCCCCGGGGCCGTCGCCTACCTGCGCTCCGCGGCCGAGAGCACGCTCGTCTCGGCCTTCGACCCCGGCTCCAGGGTGCTCGTCCGGAGCTCCACGACCCTACCCATCGACCAGGCCCAGAACGCCCTGCTCGGCGCCGGGCTGCAGGTGGGCCAGGGCCATTGGGTGGCGGGGGAGGGTCATGAGGACGATGCGCTCTCCCGTCCGCTCTGGGTCGCCGCCGTCTCTTACCGGAGCCACGAGGACCGTCCGGGGCTCTGGGTGGACGCGAGCTTCGAGGAACGGAGCGCTGGGGACGTGCTCAACCACCTGCACGAGGAGTTCCGGCGCGAGGGGTCGCTCAGCGATGTCCCGATCGAGGACTTCATCCGGCTGGCCGACCCGAACGTCGTGCTCCTCTCGCCGGACGACCTCCGCCACTTCGCCCAGGAGCGGGAGCGGCCCGTCGAATGACGGCCCAGTCTGCAACCCCCGACCGCCCCGGCCCGTCAACAGGCTAGGACACTTTGATGACCGCTGAACAAGAACGCACCTGGGGCATGCTGTCCCACGCCCTCCCGCTTGCCGCCACGCTCGTGACTGGGTTCGGCTGGCTGGCCGCCTTGGCGATCTATATGATCCACAAGGACAAGTCGCGGTTCGTGGCGTTCCATGCGTTCCAGGCGATGCTCTTCCAAATCGCGTTGTTCGTAGTGATGGCCGTCGGAGTCATCGCGTTCATCACCGTCATCGGCATCCCAGTCGCCTTCCTTATCTGGATCGCGGCGGCGATCGCGGGGCTCATCTACCCGATTCTCGCCGCGATCAAGGCGAACGAGGGCCAGGTCTACGCCCTGCCCATCGTCGGCGACGTCGCGCGGCGGACGACCGGGGTCTAGGCTAACGACCGACCCGGCGTCGGCACGGGCGCGACCGGCATCTGCCCGAACTCCAGCGTGTCGGGGACGAGCGAGGCCTCAGACGCCATCAGCTCGTCCCAGGTCACCTCTTGCCCGGTGTACGCGGCCGTCCGCACCATGATCGCGCTCATCGTGCTCTCCGCGACTTGCTTGGCCTCGTTGATCGGGGTGCCGGTGCGGATCGCCCGGATCAGGGCGATGTGCTCTTCGACGTAGGGGTTCGGTCGCGGCCCTTCGAAACGGTAGGCGTTTTCCCCCTTTATCCAGCCCGCGGCGTTCGAGCGGCCCTTTGTGCCGATGAGGAGCTCGCCGACCTTCGTGGCCGTCCCGTCCTGCTGGCGGCACATGCTCGTGACGACCGCTCCGTTCGGGTACTCGAGTTCGACGGCGAAGTGGTCGAACACGTGCCCATAGGCCGGGTCTGTGCGGACCTGCCTCCCGCCCGTGCCGAAGGCTTTGACTGGCGTCGCCCCGAGGGCCCAGTTGATGACGTCGATGTTGTGGATGTGCTGTTCGACCGGTTGGTCCCCGCTGAGCCAGGTGAAGTAGAGCCAGTTGCGGATCTGCCACTCGACGTCGCTCCACTCCGCCTTTCGGGGGTACATCCAGAGCCCGCCCTGGTTCCAGTGGCAACTGCCCGCCACGACCTCGCCGATCGCCCCGTCACGGATGCGAGCGATCACGTCACGGTAGCCCGGTTCGTATCGCCTTTGCGTCCCGGCGACGATGCTGAGCCCCTTCTCGCGGGCCGTCTCGCCGCTCGCGATGACGCTGCGCACGCCCGGAGCGTCGACGGCGACCGGCTTCTCCATGAACACGTGCTTGCCCGCTTCGACCGCCGCGGCCAGGTGCGCAGGCCGGAACCCGGGGGGCGCGGTCAGGATCACGACGTCGACCCCGCTGCCGATGACCTTGCGGTAGGCGTCGAACCCGCTGAACATGGTCTCGCCGGTGACTTGGTAGCGTTCACCGAGGCCTGCCTTCAGGTCCGCGGCCGAGGACTCGAGACGGTCGGCGAAGAGGTCGCCCATGGCCGTGAGGGTAAGGCCCTCGATCGAGCCGACGCAGTCGCGGGCGGCCCCGGTCCCCCGGCCTCCACACCCGATCAATCCGACCTTGAGGCGGTCGGAACCGACGACGTGGGGGAAGGCGATCGGGCTCATCATGGTCAGAGTCGTAGCCGCCGAAGCGGCGAGGAAATCGCGCCGGGAGAGGCGGGTGCCAGGCATGGTTCGGCCATCATACTCGGCTCCGGCTACGTTTTGGCCAGTGAATCGGAGCGCGGAGCTCCCGCTCCGCCCCCCGGTCCGCGGAGCTCCTGCTCCGCAGGGTCTATAGCCGAACCTGACCCCCTTGCCCGTTCAGGGCCGCCCGTGGCCCGGCCCTCACCGAGGCAGCACGATCCGGAAGCCGACGACCGGGCCGTCGGAGAGCCACCACCGGCTCTTCGGGTTCTGAGGGTCACTCATCGTCCAGTCGTCCGGTTGGACCGTGCGGGAGCGAGAGCCGACCTGGGGGCCCTTGTCGCGCCAACTGCCCCCGAGCGCCAAGGGCCCCGAGGGGCCGTCGACCCACTCCATGACGTTCCCCAGCGTGTCGTGGAGGCCCCAGGCGTTCGGCCGCTTCTTCCCCACTGGCTGAGTCTTGTCGTCGGCGTTGTCCCAGAACCAGGCGTGGGCGTCGAGGTCAGTGGGGTCGGCGACGCCGGCGAGCGAGGCGTGGACCCACTCCGCTTCGGTCGGGAGCCGGTAGGGCTTGTCGGTCTTGGCGGCGAGCCATGCGCAGAAGCCGCGGGCCGCGTGGTGGGTCATGGCGAGCGCCGGGTAGCCCCGGTGGCCGAACCCGCGGTCGACCGCGCCGTACGGCTTGCTCGGCCGGCTCTCGGCGTCGACCCCGGCCGCCTGGTCCTCCTGGCTCAGGTCGAGCCGGTAGGCGTAGACGTCATAGGCGTCCCAAGTCGTCTCGGTCTCCGCCACCCAGAGCGAGGGCACGCTATGCTTGACCCCGTCGATCACCACCTCGCCCGCCGGGACGGCCCGCATCCGGAACGTGACGAGCGTCCCGGGGATCGTCTCGACGAACGGATCCGGGAGGGGGAGGCTCATCTGGAGGAGGGCGAACGAGAAGACGTGCATGGAGCCGGGCTCGAACGGTTCGAGTTTACCGAGGTCCACATGGGGTGTCGCACGCGCATCGTCGCCTGGGCCGCCTCGAGCGAACTGGCCGAGCGAGCGTGCCGGGCCGCTTTCGAGCGGTTCGCCGAACTCGAGGACGTGGCGAGCGACTGGCGGCCGACGAGCGAGGCCTCGCGCCTGGGGACGGAGCCGAAGCCGGTCTCGGACCATTTATGGCGGCTGCTCACGGCCGCCTGTGAGGCCTGGCGTGACACGAGCGGGGCGTTCGACCCGACGGTCGGCCCGCTCACGCGACTATGGCGGCGGGGGGAGTGGAGTCAGGGGGAGGCGGCGACGGCCCGGGCGCTCGTCGGGGCACAAGGGCTCACGTTGGAAGGGGGGCGAGCCTGGTTCGACCGGAAAGGCATGGCCCTCGACCTGGGCGCTATCGCCAAGGGCGACGCGTGTGACCAGGCCCTGGCCGTCCTCGATGGTCTCGGCGTGGAGTCCGCGCTCGTCGAGTCGGGCGGCGACTTGGCGGTCTCAGGCCCGCCGCCCGGGCGCCCGGGCTGGGCGGTCCGGCTCGCCGACGGCTCGGTCGTCACGCTCGCCCACCGGGCCGTCTCGACCTCGGGCACGGTCTCACAGGAGCGAGCCGGGATCGGGCACTTGGTGCACCCAGGGCGAGGGCTGGAGGCCCTTGGGGGCCGGCTGGTGAGCGTCCTAGGGCGCAGGGCGATCGAGACGGAGCCCTGGTCGACCGCGCTGGCGCTGGAAGGGCCACGACTGGAGCCCGCTGCTCGGGCGAGGGGGCTCGAGGTGGTCTGGGCAGCCTCGCGTCCCGCCTAGCCGGATTCGAAGAGCGAGCGCTGCGGCGGCGTGTTTATGGGGCGTCCGAGGAGGGTCAGCAACCGGCGGCAGGTCGCAGGCCCGTGCCCGGCGAAGCTGTTCCCGCAGAATCCGTAGACCGTCCGCCCCGGCCGGAGCGCATCGCCCAGCCAGTCGAGCCACCAGCCGAGGCGCGGGGTGGCGTCGTGCAGCTCGCGGTCGTCGTGCGGGTACTGGGCGTGGCGGCCGTTCCAACGCAGGTACACGAACTCCGCGGTATCAGCCCACGGGAGTGGCCGGTAGGGGCCAGGGCGCGGCCGGTCGTCGACCCCGTCGGGCGGGCGGGCGGCCTCGCCGACCGGAGCGAGGTCGGCCCCCACCCAGCCGATCCCACGCGACCGTAAGAGGCTCAGCACGTCATCGCTCACCCAGGATCGGTGGCGGAACTCGACGGCCAAGGGCACGCCCTCCAGCCCTTCGGTCAGTCGGCCCAGGCCCTCGAGTTCCTGCCCGTGGCGGGTCGCGGGGAACTGGAGCAGTACGCAGCCGAGTCGGTCGCCGAGCGCCCCGGCCGCTTCGAGGAACCGGAGCAGACCCCCGCGGGTGACGGGGTGGGCGAGGTGCCCCGGCCCTTCGCCGTGGGTCACAACCTGGGGGGCCTTCAGCGCGAACCGGAACTCGCTCGAGACCGCCCCCGCCCAGGCACGGAACCGCTCGGGAGGAGGGGTCGCGTAAAAGGTCGTGTCGAGTTCGACCGTCGAGAACGACTCGGCGTAGGCCCGGAGACGCTGGGCCGGAGGCAAGTCGGGGGCGTAGAACGGGCCCCGCCACTCGTCGTAGGCGAACCCGATGCACCCGATCCGCCAAGAGGCGGCACCGGCTGGGTGGGGCACCGGGGCTTACCCTTGGCGGGCGGCCCGGAGCCTAGAGACGGCGCGCTCCATCTCCTTCGAAGCCTGCTCCATGGACATCGACGACGCCTCGCCCCTGAGCGCTTTGCGGGCCTCTTCGAGTAGGGCCTGCTCCTGGGCCACGTCGATCTCCTTGGCCATTCGGGCCTCCTCGGAGAGGACGATGCACTGCCCCTGGCTGACCTCGAGGAACCCTGGCCCGATCGCGATGTGCTCGCGCTGGTTGTCGGTGCCCATCAGCTCGACCACGCCGTCTCTCAGCGCCACGATGGAGGCCTCGTGGTCCGCCAGGATCCCGATGTAGCCCGTGACCCCGGGGGCGACGACCGAAGTGACGGCCCCTTCGAAGACGGTGCGGTCCGGGGCGACGACCGAGAGCTGGAAGGCCTTTGCCATAGCGTCCTGGAGAGTATGGCTCCTAGGCTCCGGCTCCGCCCGGACCGTCGCCCTCCTTGGCCTGGGCCACGCGGATGTCGCGGACGGGGTACGGGATCGTGACCCCCGCCTCGCGCAGCGCGGCGTGCAGCCTCTTGACCATGTCCGACCGGGCCCGGTACTGGCCCTCGGACGACCCGACGGTGAGGAACAGACGGAACACGACCCCGCTCTCGCCGAACGCTTGCCACCGGACGAACGGCTCGGGCGCGGCCGCGCCGCCAACCGCCGGGTACTCGTCCTGGATGGCCTGGGCGACCCTCAATGCGATCCGCTCGATCAGTTCGAGGTCTTCGTCGTAGCCGACGGGGCAATCGACGGAGACCACGGTCGGCGGGGCGGGCCGACTCATGTTCTGGATCTCCTGCTTCGAGATGAGCGAGTTCGGGACCACGAGCAGCGTCTCGTCGAGTTGACGGATCAGGGTGGTTCGCCAGCCGATCTGGCGGACGATGCCCTCCCGACCCTGACCGAACCGCACATGGTCTCCGACCCGGACACTCGGGTCCATCGCGAAGAGCAGGCCTGAGAACACGTTCGAGAGGCTCTCCTGGAGGGCGAGGCCGATGATGACGCCGCCGATCGCGCCGCCCGCCAGGATCGGCCCGGGGTCGATCCCGGACGCGTTCATCGCGAACACGACCCCGAGGGTGATCGCGCCGAAGCTCACGAGTTTGCGGAGGACGACCCAGTGGCTCCGCGTCGCGGGGTCGGCGGACTCCTCCTCCCGGCCCCGGAGGGTGAAGTAGGCGTTCGCCCCCCGGACCACGGCCACCACGAGGACGACGATCCAGGCGACCGTGATGGTCCGCTCGACCCAGATCCCCTCGCGTGTCTGCCCGGAGGCCGCCGCCAGTGTCGAGAACGCGACGGAGAGTCCCCGAAGGACCCCGCCCGCGACCGCCACACGCTCGATCACGCCCCCGAGCGACCGCGTGACGAACGACTGTTTCCACACGCGCCGGCCCAGGACGACCCGCACGAGCAGCGCGATCCCGATCCCGACCGCAACCCACCCCGCGAAGGCGAACGCGGCGTCCGTCCACGTCTCGGGTCCGACCTCGCGGATCAACCGTCCCCAGTTCACGCCGTTCAGGCTACCCGCGTCTCACGGGGGTCGGCGGCGTCCAGAGGCAGCGAACGTGCTAGGGCACCGGGGCCCCTCTGAGCCTGATCGAGACGTCGGAGGGCGGGCCCTGGTATCCTGCACCCGGGCGCCGGGATGGCGGAATGGTAGACGCGGTGGTCTCAAACACCATTGGCCGCGAGGTCGTGCGGGTTCGAGTCCCGCTCCCGGCACCACGGGCGTAACGGCGGCCCCTGCCGAGCGTCCCCCCCTCGATGAGGAGGGTCGCCCCGTTCACCCCCATGCCCAGCGACCGGGAGCTACTTGTCAAGGTAGAGCGTCTCGTCGAGGGGCCACGAGTCGCTGAAGCGCCGCCCGAAGTGGGTCGTTACTCCTCGAGGCGTTCTCACCGATTCGAATCGGCCCCACGACACAGACCCGTCGAGGCGGAGTCGGGCGACTCGGCCCATGAAGGCGAAGCACGGGCTCTCGTCTGCCTTCTTCGGGATGTTCGGGCCGTCCCGAAGCAGGTCCGCGAAGTCCGAAGACCTGCGACCGTGAACCCGCGACACGACGACGCCCATGTTGGGGTCCCAAGCCACGAGCTTCTCCCACGTGAGGTATCTCGTGAACATTCTGAGCGATTCGAAGGACGTGGGTACCTTTGCCGGACTGCGCCAGGCTCGCCGTTCACAGGTGAGGCCGAACCCTGAAGGGAACGGGTCGCCTGGCGAGCGCAGGACGGCCGGGTCCGAGATGAGGCCGGTCGTGACGAGTGGGTCGAGGTTCGGGGGCAGTCCCGGGACTTCGTCACCGCCGTAGAGGCCCAGGGCCGTGCCGACTTGACGAAGGTTCGAGACCGTCGTCGTCGCCTCGGCCTCCCTGATGCCGTGCCGATAGACGCTGGTCACAAGACCCGAGAGCAGAGCAACGATCACGGTCGCGACGAGTACCTCGACGAGGGTGAGCGCGGTCCGGGTGGTGCGGGGCCCGCTCGGGGCTCGGCCACGCTCGCCCCAACCGAGGAACCACGTCGCGACCGCGAGGTTGACGAGGACGAGGGAGACGAGCAGGAGGGGGAACGTGACCAAGCTCGTGTTCGGGCCGAACACGACCCGGACTTGGACGTGGGAGACGACCAAGAATACGGCCGAAACCCCCACGGTGAGGAGCATGCCCGTCCGGAACGGGCGCCTGGCTACGAGGAACGGGGTCACCATGGCGGCGACGATGGCCATCGTCAGCCAGACGCCGATGTGCCCGTACAGGCTTTGCTCTCGGAAGCGCAGAGGGGAGTTCCAATCCAGGAGGACGAGGACGAGCTGCCCGGCGACTCCCACCCCATAGGCGGCGAGCCGAGGAATCCAGCCGAGCCCTTTGCCCTGGCTCGTAGGGGTCGGCATCAGCTAGGCTCCGCTCGGCTTTCGCACCTCTTCTCGCCCGGAAGGGCACACGGACCTGGCAGCGTCGACGGCGGATCGCAACAGATCCTGCTCGACTCGCCGTCCGGGGAGCAGTTCGGCTTCATCTGCCCCGCGTTCACCCATGGGCCGCAAATCACGTAGAGTTCCGCACTCTCGCACCGGTATTTCTTGGCCGTCCGACGGAGCAGCTCGTTCTTGACCCAGGGCAGCCAAGAACAGTCCCAAGTCTGCCTCTTGCACCAGTCCTGAGCGTTGCAGCCTACGTAGTCACACCCTGGATCTTCGCACGTGTAGCTGGTGTTGTCCCCGGCCCGCTTCGTTTCAGGGCTGTACAGGGCATTCAGAAGGGCTTGGCGAGACGGGTCTTCGACCGAGCAGCCGGAGGCCCGGACCGGGGCAGCGTCATCGACGATCGAGCCGACTGCCGCTAGCGACCGGGTGGTCGCGTCGAGCCCCCGCGCGGCCGATTCGTCGTTCGCCCAAAGCGCCACGTTGAGAAGGGTGAGGGCTGGGATGAGAAGTAGGGCACGTTTCATGGCATGGCCAGTGTAGGGGTCTAATTGCCCATTCGGGCCCTCGTAGGGCTTAATACTTCTTTTAGAGAGGCGTCCACCTGGCCGCGAGGTCGTGCGGGTTCGAGTCCCGCTCCCGGCACCACGGGCGTAACGGCGGCCCCTGCCGAGCGTCCCACCCTCGATGAGGACGCTCGCTTCAGTCATCGCCCTCGTGTGCGCCGGGGTGGCCTCCGCCCAGAGCCTCACCTTCTACTCGGGCGGTGAGATCCCTTGGCGGCAGCTCGACAACCGGTTCGACGGTCGCCTCCGCGAGGCGCGGGTGGACGTCATCCGGTCCCAACCGGACTGGGAGTCTTACACCGGCGCCCAGACGGGGTTCGGCGGGGCCCGGGTGGGGACTCTGCTTCGGCCGGACTTCTGCCGCCAGCAGGTGATCGCGATCAACCTCGGCACCGAGCGGGCTTGGATGCGGCGGGTCTACGTGACCTCGGTCCGGCCCCGGGACTCCTTCACCTGGGAGATCCGAGTCAAGATCGATGCCCTGGACGGGGCGGCCGAGGACGTTCCGACCTTCCTGAGCCCCTATGTGACGGTTCTGACCCCGCTCGGGCCGGACGACTACGTCGTGGTCTTCGACACGCCCGAGGGCCGGGACATCGTCGAACTCCGGTCGCCGCCGCGCCTCTACGTCGCGCCCGTCGACCCGTGGGGCGAGCGTCGGGGGCGAGGGCGGTGAGGCTCGCCGCCGCGCTGGTCCTCGTCGCTGGGTTGGTCGGTGCAGCCCCCGCCCTCGGCGAACAGCAGCGCCCGACCCGACCCAAGACCATGACGTTCGTGACCGTGACCTCCGGCGACCAAGCGTTCGCGGCCTCTGAGCCCGTACTCGTTGCCCGTTCCGAGACCGAGTGGGTCTCGCTGGCCAATTCTCTCGCGATCGACGAGGAGCAGCGCGCTTCGTTCCGCCAGAAGGGTGCGGCCCTGGACGGGCTCGACTGGGCTAAACACCAGCTCGTGTTCGCCCGGGCCCCGGAGCAACCGACCGGCGGCTATCGGCTCGAAGTGACCCGGATCGTGGAGGCTCGACCCGGGGCCTGGACGCTCGAGGCCCGGGTACGTAAGCCCAACCCCGACGATCTCGTGATGCAGGTCATCACCACCCCCTGGACGATCGTCCGGACGGCGAGGACGGCCTCTGTGCCTCGTCTCCAACTTGTGAAGGATCGAACGCGTTAAGCCTTTGACCGCTTGAGATAGGCGTACGCGTTGTGGGCGTGGATCGATTCTTCGTTCTCGACCTCGATCTCGTACGCCTTGACCCGTGGGTCGTTGTCGAAACGGATCGCGACTTCGCGCACCAAATCCTCGACGAAGCGGGGGTTTTCGTAAGCCGTTTCGGTCACCCACTTCTCGTCCGGTCGCTTAAGGACCGGGTAGAGGGCGCACGACCCCGAAGCCTCTATGGCGTCGATGAGGTCTTCGAGCCACACGTGCTCGAACGTCTCGACCATGACCGTGACCCAACCCCTTTGGTTGTGGGCACCGTACTTGGAGATCTCCTTGCTACACGGGCACAGGGTCGCGACCGGCACCGTGACGGTTAGCTGGATGTCGAAGGCCCCGTTGCCTTGCGCCTTGAACCCGCACGCATACTCCATCATCCCAGCCATCCCCGTCACCGGTGCTTTCTTCTCCATGAAGTAGGGGAACGAGACCTCGATGTGAGCTTGCTTAGCGTGGAGCCGCTCCGTCATCTCATGGAGCATCCGGGGCAGGCTCTGGACAGTGATCTCCCGGCCCGTCTCGTTCAAGACCTCGAGGAAGCGGCTCATGTGCGTCCCCTTGAAGTGACTCGGAAGGTCGACGGTGAGCGTGAAGTCGCCGATCGTGTGCTGCCTTTCGTTCGCCCGATCGAGCACGACAATCGGGAACTTGACGCGACGGACCCCGACTTTATCGATCGCGATGTTCCGGTCGTCCGGGGTCTTTTGGATGTCTGGGAGGCCAGAAACGTTCGAACCAGAGGTGTCGTCGTTGGGGAGGGGCATTTCGGTGTCCGACGCTCTGCGGTTGCAGAGCGCACACGATTGGCTACGTCGGAACGGCCCCCATGTTTCCCCGTCCCTAGGTAGCAAGCGGCCCGACGCGGGACATTGCGCCCAATCCCGCACGGTTCGCCCGCTCGGCCCCGTCTCGCCGACCTCTGCCATACTCTCGGTCGATGCAGGTGTTCGAAGGCCGTCCGGACGGGGCAGGGAAGCGGGTGGCGGTCGTCGCGACCCGGTGGAACGAGTTCGTCGTCAAGGAGCTCCTCGATGGGGCCTTGGACGAGTTGCGACGGTCCGGCGACCCAGAGGTCGTGGTCGTTCGGGTGCCCGGCTCCTGGGAGGTCCCCCCGGCGGTGGCCGCCCTCCTCGAGACAGGGGGCTGGGACGCCGTCGTCGTGGTCGGTTGCATCCTCCAGGGTGCGACCCACCATGCCGAGCAGCTCGCCGGCGACGTGGCCGGTGCGCTCATGGCCATGCAGAACGCCTACGGGGTCCCGATTGGCTGGGCGGTGCTCACGCCCGAGGACGCGGGCCAGGCCATGGATCGGGCGGGGCTCAAGATGGGGAACAAGGGTCGCGAAGCCGTCCTAGCCGCGCTCGAGGCCGCCGACCTGTTAGGCCAGCTCCGGGCGGGCGTGGTCGAGCCCGAAGACTGAGCCGCCCCGGCTACAGCGCGAGCCCGCTGAACTCCGCGAGGCGCCGCAGCTCGCCCATCAAGCCCTCGAACTGAGACGGCGTCAGCGCTTGCGACCCGTCGCTCAGCGCCGTCTTCGGGTTCGGGTGCATTTCCACCATCACCCCGTCGGCCCCCGCGACCATCGCCGCCTTTGCCATCGGCGCGACGAACCGGGCCACACCGGTCCCGTGCGAAGGGTCGACCACGACCGGCAGGTGCGAGAGCTCCTTGAGCACCGGCACCGAGCTCAAGTCGAGCGTGTTCCTGGTGTAGGTTCGGTCGATCGGCATCACGCCCCGCTCGCAGAGGATCACGTTGGGGTTGTTCTGGTTGAGCACGTACTCCGAGGCGAGCAGGAACTCGTCGATCGTCGCGCTGGGGCCTCGCTTCAGGAAGACCGGCTTCTGGCTCCGGCCCGCCTCGATGAGGAGCGGGAAGTTCTGCATCGACCGCGCCCCGATCTGAAGGACGTCGACGTACTCGCCGACCGTCCCGACCATGTCCGCGCTCATGACCTCGCTGATCGAGACGAGGCCCGTTTCCCCGGCGACCTGCTTGATGATCTTGAGCCCCTCGAGCGCGAGGCCCTGGAACGAGTACGGGGAGGTCCGCGGCTTGAACGCCCCGCCCCGCAGCACCGTCCCGCCCGCCGCCTTGACCACGTCCGCCGCCGCTCGGAACTGCTCGTACGACTCCACTGAGCACGGACCCCCCATCACAACGAACCGACCGGGCCCGATGCGGACACCGCCGACCTCGACCGCGGTCGGCTCCGGGTGGAACTCGATCGAGGCGAGCTTGAACGGGCTCGTGGTCTGGGTGACCTTGCTGACCCCGTCGAGAGTCGCGAGGGCGGCCTCCATCGCGATCCGCTCGTCGTTGCTGAGGAGGGCCGGGATGCCGACCGCCACGCGGCCTTCGCCGGGGAGAGGGAGCGGGTCGTGACCGCGCTCGCGGATGACCGAGCAGACCGCGTCGACCTGCTCCTGGGTCGCGCCGAGGCGCATCACGATGATCATGGGAGGCCCCAGGATACCGGCCCGACCCGGCGTCGCCCCCGGCCCCAGGAATCGACCGGCCTAGTCGGCGGCGGGTTCCGGGGCCGGGAAGAGGAACCCGGCGGCCTTGGCCGCGGCGAACTGTTCCTCGGGCCGTCGTTCGACTCGCCCGGTCACGAAGAGGACGAGGCGCCGACCGTTCGGCCAAGCGGCCGAATCGAAAAGGAGCGCGCGTCGATCCGGGTGGGTCACTTGAGGGAGCTTCTTGCCGCCGAGTGCCGCATTCCCGTCGATTCGCTCCCCTTGTGGGTTGTTCGAGACGAGGGGTCCGTCTTTGTAGTAGCCAGCGACGTACGGCTCCATTGCTTCCGCGCTCTCCGTCGTCGGGGGCAGGACGTCGTCGAAGTCGCTCGCGTACATAAGGACCGCAATCCCGAACGATCTTAGGTTGGCCGTCGTGGTCGTTTGCTGCCCGGCGAGGCGGGCTTGGGCGAAGATGGGGAACAGGATCGCGGCAAGGATTCCGACGCACCCCATCAGGACGATGCCGACGGCGCCGATCACGATCCACACGGTCGCCCGCCCCCGGTCAGGGGCGGCCTGATTCGGGGCGAACGCGTACGGGCCCGCCACTGCACCGACGGTCGTTTGGGCCCCGGTCTCGGACTCGGTGAGGATCGTGCCTGCCTGAACCTCGCCCGCTTGGAGCTTGGAGGCGAGCGCCTCGACCGTAAACGGCCCCGACTTCTCACCCTCCCCCGACACCACGAAGTACTGCGAGGCCATGGCGCGATTCTGCCCGTTCTGGAGGTCGGGGGTCAAGCCGGGCCGACTCGACCGGACTCCTACACCCTATCCGACCGAGCGGCGAGGACGGCATCGACCTCGTTCACCAGAACCTGTGCGGCCAACCGCGCCTCGTCGGGGGTCGAGTCTTTGCCGAACGTGAACCGAAGGCCCTCGCGAGCCTCAGCCTCGGACAGGCCGGTCGCGAGGAGGACGTGGCTCGGGAGGAGGCTCCCGCTACTGCAGGCAGCGCCGCTGCTCGAGCTCACCCCGGCCCGGTCGAGCCGGATCAAAAGCGTCTCGGCGCTCACCCCCGGCACCCGAACGTGGCAGTGCCCTGACAGACAAGGCACGCCCGCCGCCACCGTGGGGTCGAACCGGCCGGTCGGGGCGAGTTCGGCCCAGAAGGCATCTCGGGCCGCTTTGCGAGACTCGACCCGGGCCCGGTTCGCGCGGCACCACGAGACGGCCGCCGAGAACCCGACGATGGCGGCCACGTCCTCGGTCCCCGCCCGCATCTCGCGCTCCTGCCCTCCCCCCAGACTCAAAGGCCGCACCTCGACCCCCGAGCGCACCGCGAGGGCCCCCGCCCCCCGCGGCCCGTAAAGCTTATGGGCGGCCACGCTCATCAGATCGACGCCGAGGTCGCCCATCGTGCCGCTGAACGGGAACGTCTGCACCGCGTCCGTGTGCAGCAGGGCCCCGGCCTCTCGGGCCAGTCGGGCCAGTTCCGGCACCGGGTTCACCGTCCCCAACTCGTTGTTGGCGTGCATGACGCTCACGAGGGCGACGTCCGGGCCGAGCCGGTTCGCCAGAGTCTCCGGCGAGACCCGGGCATAGCGGTCCACCGGCAATGTCTCCACGCGAAACCCGAGGCGCTCGAGCAGGGGCTGCGTATGGAGGACGCAGTGGTGCTCGGCCGCGCCGAAGAGCACCCGGCGGCGGGCGGGGTCGGCCACACCGAGGGCCGCCCCGACGATGGCGAGGTTTGCCGCCTCGGTGCCGCTCGAGGTGAAGACGACCTCGCCGAACAAGCACCCGAACGCTTCGGCCACGACCTCGCGGGCTTGGTCGACGGCGTCGCGGGCAGCCCGGCCCTCGACGTGGAGGCTGCTCGGGTTCGCGGCCACCGCCAGCCAGGGCTCCATCGCCGCCCGGGCCTCGAGCAGGAGCGGGGTCGTCGCCGCGTGGTCGAGGTAGACGCGCTTCACAAGAAGATCAGGAGGGCGAGCGTGAGGATGAAGGCGTTGTGGACGGCGTGCATGACGATGGCCGGGATCAGCGAGCCGGTGAGGTGCGTCACGTAGGCGGCCATGCACCCGATCGCTGCGATCCCCGCCCAGAGCACCGGCCCTTGTGGGTGGATCGCCGCGAACAGCAGCCCGGACAGCACTCCCGCCCCCCAAAGCGGCATGTAGCGCCCCAGGGCGGGGAACAGCAGCCCCCGGAAGCTGAGCTCCTCGAGCAACGGGGCGAACACGGCGGCGAGGATGAAGAGGGCGATCAGCTGGCCAGGGCTCGCCCCCGCCGCGATCTCGCTGCTGACCGGGTGGCTCGGCGTCGGGAGGAACCGGAAGAGGTACTGGAAGACAAGGGCGAGCACGAAGACGATCGGCAGGTTCGCCAGGAAGGCCGCGACCCCGATCCCGGCGAGCTTGGGCACGTTCTTCGTGTCCCCGATGAGCTTCTTCCACCCATCTGACTCGCCGAAGAGGGGCACCCGCTGCGCCCAAGCGAAGGCGATCGCGAAGACGAGCGAGCCCACGACGAGCGGCCACCCGACCGCCGTGCCCTGCCCGATGCCGACGGCGACGAGTGCGGGGACGGTCGTGAAGAGGCCCAGGAAGACGGCCATCCGGAGGGCGTACCGGTCCGCGCTGGCTTCGGTGAGGCCTCCGGCCGGGTAGCCGACGGGCTTGAGCTTGCCCTGGGCGAGCAGCGCCCCGAACACGACGAGTAGCGCGAACCCCAACGCGCCCGCGCCGAACGCGACGACGAGGACCCCCGCCCGTAGGATGGCCTCGCTCGGAGGGTAGAGCCGTTCGAGGAAGCCCTCGTCGTTCGGAAGCGCGCGGGCGACCCGCCCGTTGAAGTCGTCGCCGAGCCGGGCCCGGGCGGCGTCGCGGTCGGCGGGTGGGGACGAGGGGTCGGAGACGGTGGCGAGGGCCTTCTCGGCTTCGTCGCCGTCCTTCTTCAGCCTCGCCAGGCGCTCCGGGTCGGGCGCCTCGCCCCGCAGCGTGCTGAGACTGACCTCCCACGCGTCGCGGGTCGTCCCGTCAAGGTCCGCCACCGCCTGCTCGAGGGACCGCAGGGCATCCCGATACTGGCCCTCGACCCCGGGGCTCGGCACCGTGCCCTGTCGGGCGAGGACCAGAGACCCTCCGACGAAGCGGACTTGGAGCTCCTCTTGGTCGAGTCTTACCTCGGTGCCCTGCTCACCTCCGGGGGCGAAGTACTCGCCGAGCGCGGCGGAGATGAGGAGGGCGAAGAGGGCAAAGAGGACGACCCAAGCGGCCTTGCGGAGGGCCTTGTTCGGTGCGGGTGCCGGTTGGGGCGCTTCCGGTTCGGGGTCGGTCGGGGCGTCGCGGGGATCCTGGTCGGTCACGTTTGGTGACGAAACTCTACCGGCTGGGCAGCCCCCCGGATCGGCACGGCCCCAAAGGCTCGGCCTCAGCGGCTGGCGGAGGCGACCCGCGTGACCCGTGCGAGCGCGATCGGTTCGACCCGACCCTTGAGCGAGTGGACGCCTACGGGGACCGCCTCGAAGCCCTCGGGGAGCTCGAGTTCGTCGAGGAGCGCCTGGGAGACGAGGAGGCGCGCCCCGAGGTCGCTGCACAGACCTTGGATTCGCGCGGTCGTGTTCAGGACGTCACCGTGGTAGACGATCTCGCTCTTGATCTCCCCGACCTGGGTCGCCACCACCGGCCCCCAGTGCGCCCCCGCCTTGAACTCGGGGACGACCCCGAACGTCTCGCGGTACCACCCCGCCCGGGCGGCGATCTGATCCTCGAAGAGGGCGAAGCACCGCAGGCAGTTGGCCCGTTCGAACCCCCGAGCCCGGCGCCAGGTCAGGACCGCCTCATCGCCGATGTAGTGCGACACCTCGCCCTTCGTCGCCAGGACCGGCTCGCTGAGGTCCTCGAAGAACGCCTGCACGAGCCTCGAGAACTCGACTTCCCCCATCCGTTCCGCGAGCGCGGTCGATCCCCGGAGGTCGACGAACATGAAGACGCGCTCCTCCCGTTTTGGCGTGTGGTAGTAGCCGAGCACCCAGTTCCTCATCACGCCCGGTCCGAGCTGCCGCGAGACGCCGAAGAGGAACGCGATTACGAGCATGAGCACGAACGTCACCGCCGACGCGGCAAGGATCCCTGGCTGGGAGAAGGTCCCCCGGACCGCGGCGAGGACGTCGGGGTCGAACGGGGAGGCCCGGTTCGCCAGCACCAACAGGAGCCATAGCGCGGTCGGGAACGCCAGGGCGATGACCAGGGAGTACCCCGCCGCCGTCCCAAGCGCTGTGACCGCGAGCGACCGGGATCGGACCCGTGGCTGACCCCACACGACGAACGCGCTCATGAACGCAGCGAAGCAGAGGGGGAACAGCGCCACCGCCCAGGGGATGTAGTCCGGCCTCGGGGTGAAGACGAAGGCGGGGACGGCCCCGAACGCGAGCGAGACCGGGTAGGCCCGCTTGAATGTCCGCCAGAACCCGCCGGGAGTGCGCTTCACGGCACGGCAGGGTCTTCCGGTGCCTCGACCCCGTGGGCGGCGCGGAGCCGTTCGAGCTTGGACTCGAAGATCTGCCTTGGGCGCTCCTCGAGGTCCGGTTCCTGACCGGAGAGGAGGGCGACGAGGGCCGCGCACTCCGACCGACTGAACTTGACGGCGTGCAGCTTGTGCTCATCGAACGCCTCGTAAGCGATCGGCGCCACGGCCTGGGCGCACCGGGCGAGCGCCTCCGCGTACGCCCGGATCTCGTACTGGGCGTGGCTGTCCATGCGCAGGGCCAGGAAGTGGAACAGGTTGTGCAGGTCGATCTGCCAGTACCACTCGGTGTAGAGCGAGAGAGGGAGGTTGACCCGGGCGACCTCTCGGGCGAGGCCGGCCTCGAGATAGGTCGTATAGGTCTTATAGGACTGATCCTGTTCTTCCCTGAAGGACTGGACCAAGGCGTCGGCCGCGGGCAGCACCTCGTCGGAGCGGGCCTGTTTGTTGTCGGCGCTCTGGCCCCGCATCTGGTCCGGGTCGGGCACGTAAAACTCGTCTTGCATGACCGAGTAGCGCCCGCTGATCTCGTTGAGTCGGGCCGTCCGGTGGCGCACCCACTGGCGGGCCACGAAGATCGGCATCTTCGTGTGGAAGGTCAAGACGACCTGCTCGAACGGCGAGGTGTGCTCGTTGCGGAGGAGGTAATGGATGAGGCCACGATCCTGACGGTAGCTCTTGGTCCCTGCCCCGTAGCTCACTCGCGCGGACTGCACGATGCGGTCGTCGCCGCCAAGATAATCGACGAGCCGGACGAACCCCTTGTCGAGCACCCGGATCTCCTGGTCTAGCAGGGCCTCGGCCTCTGGGACGGTCGTTCGCGCCATGCCTCGATCTTGGCACGAGCCCGGCGACGGCGCTGCAACCTGACCGGCCCGGTCAGGTGTAGACTCCATTCGTGAAGAAACCGACGACCGTCGTCCTCTTCGTCGTCGCGGGGCTGGTCGTGCTGTGCTGCGGGGGTCTGCTCGTGACGGGCGTCCCGGCGATGCAGACCGCCATGAAGATCGTCACCGCGGCCACCGAGTACGGGAACGAGACCGTGACGGCGGTGGCCAGCGAGTGGAACGCCGACGAGCTCATCAAACGCTCCGGCGGGGCGCTGAAGGCGAAGCCCAAGGGCGAGGTCGAAGCGCTCGTCAAGGCCTGGAGGGAGGAGTACGGGGCGTTCAAGTCCGGCACGGGAACCGTCTCCGGGGTCGAGGCCAAGACCGGTACGGGCTCCGCTCCGTTGATGGAGGTCCGCTACACGAACTCCGCCGTATTCGAGAAGGGCAAGGCGCAGGTGGAGCTGACCCTCGTCCAGACGGGTCGTGAAGGGCCGTGGGTCGTCGAGTCCTTCGAGGTCGTCAAGGGCAGCGGCTGATCGCCAGGTCGAGCACTAGCCCCGCCACCTCGGCGAGCGACTGCTTGAGTTCGCACTCCCAGACCGTCACGACGGCGTAGCCCGCCTCGCGCAGCCGCGCCGAGTCCCGGTCGTGACGGGCCTGGTTCGTTTCGACCTTCGTCCGCCAGAACTCCGCGTTCTGGGTCGGGGTCTTGCCGTCCCGACACCGGGGGCAGCCGTGCCAAAAACACCCTTGGACGAACACGCAGACCCGGGCGGGCCCGAAGACGACGTCCGGAGTCCCCGGCAGCTTCCGCACGTTGACCCTGTAGCCCCGGGCACCGGCAGCCCAGAGGGCTCGGCGTAAGGCGAGTTCGGGCTTGGTCCCCTTGCTCCGGTTGCCCTGCATGCTCCGCCGCGTCTGCTCGCGGACGACCCAGGTCTCGCGCAGGCGGTTGATCCCGTACGCCTGGGTCGGCTCGGACACCCTAGCAGTGTACTGCCCCCGCCCCGCCAGGCTCCCGCGGCGCTCCTCGGGCCCGTCTGGTCGATCCAGGCTGGGTCCCGGCCCAGGCATCTGCCTTCGAGACTTGACACCGTGGAAAGCGCATGGGTACCATAGTGGCGTGGTGGTTGCATTAGGCTCATATTGCAAACCGTTCGCTCCAGCACGAGCGAGCCGGGCGTTCACGCTGATCGAGCTCCTCGTCGTGGTGGCGATCATCGCGGTGCTCGCCGCTATCCTGTTCCCGGTCTTCGCGCAAGCCAAGCTGGCCGCCCAGAAGACACAATGCGCGAGCAACCTCCGCCAGATCGGCATCGCCCTCACTCTCTACGCGAACGACTTCGACGGTCGGTTCCCGGGCTCTTCCCACGAGGCGGGGTTCGTCGAGGAAGGGGCCTGGATCTTCCAACTCCGGCCCTACGTGGCGAACACGGACGAGATTCGGATCTGCCCCGCCGACTCGAAGCGCGAGGAGCGTCTGCGAGAGGGAGGGACGAGCTACGTGCTCAACGAGTACATCGTCGTCGATGGCGAGGGCGCCCAACTCGTGCTCGACGCGATGCCTCGGCCTAGCGACTCCATCACCACCTTCACGGTCGCCGATAGCTCGGGGTCGACGTGGCAGCAAGACCACACCCACAGCCGGAACTGGATCCGCCGGCCGTTCGACCGCAACTGGCGGCGCATCCTGGCCGACATCCAGCCGGACCGGTTCCGGGCAGGCGTCGGCCGCGGGACCGAGAACCGGACCGAAGGGAGCGCCAACTACCTCTACGCCGACACTCACGTCCGTTCGCACCCAGCCGCTCGCGTCAAGGGTTGGGCGGACACCAACGACAACTTCGCCCTCCCCCCTGTGGATTGAACCGATGCGTCGATCACTCACCCTCTTCGCCCTTGCCACCGTCTCCACTGCCGTCGTCTCCCCCGCCCAGGCCCAGTTCTTCGGGCTCGTCTGGCTCAGCGGGCACGTCGACGCCCTCTACGCCACCTACCAGGCCGGCCAACTCGGCCTCGGATTGAACAACGTCGACGAGGGGTGGGAGCGCGACCCGGCCCGCGTCCTCCTCGGCGTCCCGAAACAGGCCCGCTCGCAATGGCCCTCGGGCAGCCAGTGGGCGTTCTTCTCCAACCCCGGGGCCCGGGTCTGGGTGTTGCCCCAGACCCAGAACTTGGCTCTCCTCTACGCTGGCGTCTCGTCCGAGTCGATGACGGGGACGACGTTCGACCGGTACCTGAACACCGATCCCCGAGTGAACCGACTCGGCAGGTGGGTCGGGTTCGAGGTCAAGGCCGTCCGCGGCCCAGGCGAGTTCGCGGTCTGGCAGACCGACTCGTTCGGCAACCCCGTCGTCTGGGTCGCGACCAAGGATGGGCTCGGGGCCAACGACGTCGTCTGGACCCTCGAGGGTGGCCACGTCCACGTGAACTGGGGGTTCTCGGCGCGGGGGCGCTACGAGGTCGACGTCGTGGTCTCCGCGCGGCTCGGCGGGCAGCGGATCGAGAGCCCGGTCACGACCTACACCTTCGGCGTCGAGTGGGGCTTCCCGATTCCCGTCGACGACGTGGGCACGGTCCCCCTCGGCGCACGCCCCGCCTCGAAACCCTGACTCCTCACATCGTTCCTCCGTCCGGAGCCAACTTGGCCCCGGCGACTGCCTACCGATCGAACCAGAAAGGACATAAAACACACCATGAACACACGAACCTTAAGCGCGGCCCTCGCCGCATCGCTCCTGACGTGCTCCCTCACCGCGGGCGCCCAGTTCACCAACGTCCTCACCGAAGGCGAGGTCGATTTCGGGATCAAGTACGACGCCGCCGAGGGGTGGGAGTTCGAGCTCCACGACGAGACGAACAACGTCGAGTACGAGCTCGGTGAGACCCTGCTCGTGGCCCCCGAGGACGCCCGCCTCTCGCGCCCGGGCGGGGTCCAGTGGGACTTCCTCGGGGTCGGCGCAGGGGAATCGGTCTGGGTCTTGCCCCAGAACGAGATCAGCGGGCTCCTCTACTTCGGCGTGGGTTCGGAGGAGATGACGGGCGACGTCTTCGACTCTTACTTTGAGGCCGACGCCCGCGTCAACGACCGGGGTCGCTGGATCAAGACCACCGTCGCGGCGGTTCGCGGTCCGGGGCAGTTCTCGGTGTGGACCACCGACCAGAACGGTAACCCGACCGTCTGGGCCGCCACGGCCGACGGGCTCCAGAGCTCCGACGCCCTGTTCGGCGTCGAGGGCGGGCACACCCACTATAACTGGGGATTCACCGCGGCCGGCCGGTACGAGATCGACGTGGTCGTGTCCGCGTTCCAGGGCGGTGCGCTCCTCCAGAGCGACGTCGCGACCATCAACTTCGACGTCGTCCCCGAGCCCGCGACGATCCTCGCCCTAGCCGCCGGCCTCGCCGCGGTCGCGAGCCGCCGCAGGCGGTAGAGACGGGGTAGGCCCCGGCCCGACCATGGCGCGGCCGGGGCCCCCTTATCCACCGATCTTCGCACACGAACCCGTGCGAGTCGTCGTTATCAACTTAAAGATTGCTTTTAGGTGGACAAAGGCCAGCAGTGCCCCGCTTATCGTCCGCAAGGTCGATATGGGGGCACACAAGCCCAGCTGTCAACATTAAAGTGCGTTAGGGTATCATAACGACCCATGACCGACCTGCGGACGACGGGCGAGTATGTCGTGCAGCCCCGTGGGTATCGGGCGTTCTTGCCCCGTCCCCTCCCGCCTGACCCGCCGATCGCCTTCGACGACGCCCTCCTCGATCTGCTCTCGCGGGCGGACCGGTCGCTCGGGCGGCTCGACGGGCTTTCCGAGATCGTCCCCGACCCCGACCTCTTCGCCTACATGTTCGTCCGCAAGGAGGCCGAGCTCTCTTGCCAGATCGAGGGCACCCAGTCGTCGATGGACGACCTCCTCCTCGCGGAGGCGGGCGTGCTCGGGCCGGACAAGCACGGTGACGTCGGAGAGATCGTCAACTACATCGGGGCGATGCGCCACGGCCTTGCCCGGCTCGCCGACCTCCCCGTCTCGATGCGCCTCGTCCGCGAGATCCACGAGCGCCTCCTCTCCGGTGTCCGAGGTCAGGAGAAGGCCCCGGGCGAGGTGCGCAGGACCCAGAACTGGATCGGCGGCAGTCGACCGGACAACGCAGTCTTCGTCCCACCCCCGCCGGAGGCACTGACCGAGGCCCTAGGAGCCTGGGAGCGGTTCGTCCACTCGGACCACCCGATGCCCCCACTCGTGCGGATCGGCCTCGCCCACGCCCAGTTCGAAACGATCCACCCCTTCCTCGACGGGAACGGGCGGACGGGCCGTCTGCTCATCACGTTCCTCCTGTGCGAGCGCGGGGTGCTGCGCCAGCCCGTGCTCTTCTCTTCGCTCTACTTCAAGCGCCGCCGGTCGGAGTACTACGACCGGCTACAGGCCACTCGCGACCGGGGCGACTACGAGGGGTGGATGCGCTACTTCTTGACGGGCGTGCTTGACTCGGCCGAGGCCGCCGCGCAGGCCGCCTCCCGGTTGGTCGCGATGCGCGAGGAGCACACCTGCCTCGTCCGCGAGACGATGGGCCGGGCCGCGCCGTCGGCCCTCCTCTTGCTCGAGGCCCTTGCCCGGGCCCCAGTGATGACGGTCAACCAGGTCGCCGAGCGGTTGCGACTGACCCACACGGGGGCGAACCGGCTCGTCGAGAGGCTGGTCAAGGAGGGCCTCATGGCGCCGACCGACGAGGCCCGTCGCCGCAATCGCGCCTTTGAGTACGCCCCTTACGTGGATCTCTTCAACCGCCTTGCCTAGCCGTTCGTGGTCGTGAGGCCACGGCGCGGGCGGGGAAGTCGGTGAACACTCCGTCCACCCCGGCCTGCCAGAACGCGGCGAGCTCCTCGTCCGGACTGACGCCTAGCGGGAGGAAGGTCGGCTCGTCGCGGAACGTCCAGGCATGGACGACGAGTCCGGCTGCGTGGGCGTCCTTGACGAGTGACGTCGGCGTCCCGAGCCCGCCTGCGGCCCCACGGGGCACGACCATCGCTTTGTTCGGCCCGATCCCTTGCGCGTACTTCCGCACGAACGCCAGGCCCTCGGGAGTGGTGAGGTCGGCATAGGTGCGGGGGCTGCCCGTCGCGGTGAAGTCCCAGGGCTTGCCCGCCGGGCTCAGGAGTTGCACGAGGGGGGCCTTCGTCCGGCTCGACAGCTCGATCAAGGGCCCGACCTCGAAGCACTGCACGAACACCTTGGCGTCGGCCCGGTCGAGGCCCGCCTTCTGGAGCGCAGTGGCCATCGCCGAAACCATGTCGAGCCCGATCTCGCGGAAGTAGGTCGGGTGCTTCATCTCGGGGTAGACCCCGACCCCCCGCTCGCGCGCAAGGGCGGCGACTTCGGCGAAAGTCGGGATGCCAAACCTGCCGTCGAACGCCTTGCTCGCTGGCCGGAGCTGCGGCATCCGCTCTCGGGCCCGGAGGGTCCTTACCTCCGCGAGCGTGAGGTCTTCGCTGAACCACCCCGTCACCCGGCGGCCGTCGATCGTCTTCGTCGCCTTCCGGTCGGCGAACTCGGGCCGGTCGGCCACGTCGGTCGAGTCGCTTAGCTCGTTCTCGTGCCGGGCGATGAGGTGCCCGTCCTTCGTCATGACGAGGTCGGGCTCGATGAAGTCGGCTTTCTGCTCGATCGCGAGCCGGTACGCCTCGATCGTGTGCTCAGGCCGCTCCCCACTCGCCCCCCGGTGTGCGATCACGAGCGGCCCCGAGGGCACGGACAGCGCAACGGCCGCAACGAGGCTCAGCATTGATCTAGGTTAGTCGGCTCGCGTTAAGCCCTGGTAAAGGCCTCACCCGAGCCACTTCTCCCACCACGCCACGATCTCGCCGAGCCGGTGGAGGCGGAGGTCAGGGGGCCCGTTGCGGCTCATCCCGTGGCTGGTGCTCGCTGGGTAGCGGACGTAGCGCGCCTCGATGCCTTTCGACTTGAGCACGAAGAAGACCTGGTCGCTCTGCTCGACGTTGCACCGCAGGTCGCCCTCGCTGTGGATCACGAGCATCGGCGTCTTAACCCGGTCGAAGTGGGCGATCGGCGACTGTTCCCAGACGGGCTTGATCGCGGCGTGGTCGCCCCAAGCCTGGCCCCCGAAGTACCCGTCCTTGTTGAGGGGGAAGTCGCTGTTGCCCCCCGCCGAGAGCCAGTTGAACACGCACCGGTCGGTGATGGCAGCCCGAAAGGCGTCTGTGTGCGAGACCACCCAGTTCGTCATGTACCCGCCGTAGGAGCCGCCCATAACGCCCATGCGACCGGGGTGGACGTGGGGGTGGTGCTGCATCCACCGGGTGACGGCCTGGACGTCGTCCCAGTCCTTGTCGCCCCAGTTCCCGCGGATGGCGGCGCAGAACGCTTCGCCGTAGCCCTTCGACCCGCGGGGGTTGCTGAACACAACGAAGTGGCCCTGGGCGGCCAGCAGCTGGAACTCGTGGAAGAAGGCCCACCCGTACTGGCCGTGGGGCCCGCCATGGATCTCGAGCACGGCCGGGTGCTTCTTCTTCTCGTTGAACCCGATGGGCGCCATCACCCACGCTTGCACGCGCGCTCCGTCGGTGGATTCGAGCCACACCTCTTCGGGGGCTGAGAGCTTGAGGGATCCGAGAAGTTCCCCGTTGAAGCTCGTCAGCACGCGCGGCCTGTGCGAGTCTCCACCCCCACCCCCCTCCTCTTTTCCGCGGGGACGATCATCCCGCAAAAACGAGGAGGGGGCTCCGGAGAGGTCGATCCAGGCCGCCTCGAGGAGGTGGGTGGCGTCGCCCCAGAGCGCGGCCATCCGCGTCCCGTCCGCGTTGAGGTTCGAGCCCATGGCGAGGTGCCGGCCTTGGGTCACCCAGGCGAGCGAACCGTCCGCCACCGAGACCGCGGCCAGGTTGACCGCGCCGTGCCATCCCACGCTCACGTAGACCCGCTCCCCGTCTGGCGACCACTGCACAAGGCCGCTCCCACCGCCGTCGGCCACGAACCCGAACAAGGTGTCGCTCAGGACGAGGACGTCCAAGCAGAAGTCGTGTTCGGCCGTGAGGCACCGGGCTTCCCCGCCCTCGACCGGCAACAGCCAGAGCCGCGTGTTGTGCACCCCCCAGGGATCGTCGGGGGCGTCGGAGCCCAGGTAGGCGACCCACTTCCCGTCCGGCGAGACCTTGGGGCTGCCCTTACTGCCCTTGGTGTCGCACTTGATCCGCTTCGCCTTGCCCTTGAGCGGCACCAGGAACAGCTGGTCGTTCGGCTTTTCGAGCAGCGGGTCCTTGTTGTCCGAGTGGGCGACCACCAACCCGCTCGAATCGCGAAGCCAGTCGAACGAGTAGGAGCCGAGCGGATCCTTGTCGTAGAGCAGGGAGTGCGCCCCCGTCGCCACGTCGACGACGTAGACGGCGTACCGCTGACCGCCGAAGTAGCCGTCCCCGTCGAGCCTGTACCACAGCGTGTCGATCTCCCAGGGGGGCGTGCTCAACCCCTTCTCTTCGCGCTCTTTCTTGGCCTTCTCGGTCCAGTTCGGGT
This sequence comes from Fimbriimonadaceae bacterium, assembly GCA_022843485.1. GTDB lineage: Bacteria > Armatimonadota > Fimbriimonadia > Fimbriimonadales > Fimbriimonadaceae > JALHNM01. The sequence continues at coordinate 438,945 of JALHNM010000001.1, forward strand.
GCGTCTCGCGAAAGGTGACGGCGATCTTCGTGCCGTCAGGCGACCAGAGGAGCGACCCGATCGCGCCCTCGGGGAACGAGGTGAGCTTCCGGGCCTCGCCACCGTCGGTATCGATCACGAACACCTGGGCGGACGGCTTTTCGCGCCCGCTCACGAACGCGATCCGGCGCCCATCTGGCGACCAGCGCCCGAGTCCCACCCCCGCCTCGCCCTGCGTCCATTGGCGGAGGCTCCCTGCCTTTGCCGCCGCCGGAGCGTCGGCTCCCGGGACGTCGACCGAGTAGAGGTTGGTGACGTACTTGTTCTTCTCGTTGACGTGGCGCTTGGCGAAGAGGAGGCGCCGCCCGTCAGGGCTGATCTGGGCGTCCCCCAAGAAGTGCATCGCCAAGAGGTCTTCGGCTCGGATCGGTCGCTTCGGCACGCCTCAAGGTACCCTCGCCCTGGGGTGCCCGTGAGTGCCCTGTAAAATTGCGATCACGGATCCGGAAATCTGTTGTATAGTAAAGGAGCCATGAGCAACTTCACCCCCCCCTCTCCGCATCCTGGCACTGGTGACCGTTAGCCTCCTCATGACCTTCGTGCTCGCTTCCTTGCCCGACGCGACACGTAGCGGGACGGAGCCGTGTAGCACATGCAGGTGGATTCCGTCGCCGACCCAAGGCCCGGGCTCTTGTACAGGAACCTGCCCGCAACCAACCGTCTGTACCTACGTAGCGTACGGTAGCTGCCAATGCAAAGAGCCCGCTACGCCTCGCCTGCTCTCGACGAGGTAAGGGACCAGGTACCTGAGTAGTGGTCTTGGCGCCCCTTTGGTTAGCGTGGCTCAGTTGGGCGAACGGCGGTCAAATCGCCCCGGTAGCCGAGGTCGTAGGGCGGTGGTCGCCGGAGGCCACCGTCGAGGCCCGCCTCTCCCGCGAGCCCGTTTGGGTCGATCCGCGCCTCGACGATCGAGTCACCGTCGAGCAGGCGGTCGCCGCCGCCCTCGGGGCGACTTGGGTCGAAGAAGGCGGACGGCGCACCCTGCTTCGCGACCCAGAGCGACACGCCGAGTTCGAGGTCCGCGCCCGTGACCTAAGGACAGCCCGAATCGCTGATGGCCTCGCCCCCCTCGTCGACGCGTTCGGAAAGGCCCCCGACGGGACGGCCGACCTCGATCCAGACCGACTCTCGCGCACCTGGGAGCAGGCGTTGCGCACGTCGACGACCGGTCAAAACCCGGCTTCGGTGCTCGCTCGTCTCGCCTTGGTGTCCCGTGCTCCCGCCGACCTGTCACGCCTTGGGCTCGAGTGGACGCAGGAACTCGAGTACGGCGTCCCCGGGTCGGGGGAGCAACCGGTCTGGCGGGCCGTCCTCGTCCTAATCGCACGCGGGTTCGGCCGCGTCGAGGGCCTCGATGCGCACGAACGACCCACGCTGACCCGATTCGATCCCGGTCGGCTCCGTGCCTTCGTCCAGCTGAGTGGTTCGCCGGAGTCGCTCTTCGCGACCGCGCACGTCACCCTTGACGATGGCACGGTCCTCGACACGGGCCAAGCCCTCGTCCCGCTCCCCAGGGCACGGATCGAGCCGGACCGGTCGGAGGGCCCCGACCTCGCAGTGTGGACCCCCGGGTTCCCGCCCTTCCTTCGCGACCGCGCGTTCCCTCGATTTCGGGGTGATTGGGGCCGGTGGGCGGTCTCGCTGGCGCCACGGCCGGTCGAAGCCCCGCCGTCTTCGGAACCCCTCCGGTGGCTCGAGCCCCTCCTCTCGGCCGAGGCCGAAGCGAGTTCGCTTCCGATGGTCGTCAACCTACCGGACGACGTGCTCCCCGTCCTGATCCGAAGCCTGCAGGAGGGCGGCCGCCTCGCCCCGGGGGTCCTCGGCGAGTTGGTGGCGAAGGAGATTCTCGAACGCGAAGTGGTCGCCGGCGTGGCCGTCTACCGGCCTTCTGACCCGGCGCGGGCAGAGGCCACCCGGATCGACCGCCGCGCCATGGCCTCGCTCGTCAAGGGGGCGGTGGATACCGGGTCGGTCACGCTGCCCGGCCTCGCCGGGGCCCTCGTCTCGAGCCCGGCCACCTCGGCTCAAGGCTTCGCTTTCGATTCGATCGTGGTGGGCCTTTGGGAGGCCGGGGTCGCGATCCCACCGCGAGCCCCCGACCGAGATTTCGCCCGTCTCCTTGCCCGGCTCCGGCCGTCGGCCTACCCGGCCTCGGCGTCGACCTCCACGGTCGATCTGCCTCTCGCCCGGATGGTTCGAGAGCTGGGCTGGACGGCAGAACTCTCAGCCCCCGGATCCGCGGGCCCCGAGATCGGCGCGGTCGTCCTTCAGTCCGGCGCGGCCCTTCGGGCGACCTTCACCGAGAATCGAGAGCCCGTCTTCGTTCGGGAAGGGTTCGAGGAGGCCGGGCCCTTGTCATTGGCGCGACTCGCCGAGTTCGCCGCCGCCCAGCCCGACCTGGACCGCGGGTGGAACGTGCGTTCGGGCACATCCACGACGCTGACGCTCTCGATCGAGGGGCCTCGTGGGCTCGTGGAATCTCGCGCGTACAGTTCTGCCCCGGTGTGGATCGGCCCGCCGGGGCCGACATCCGGTTGGCCGAAGGCTCTGCGAGAGGAGTTCGACCGATCGGTCGCGGCGGCCAGGGAGCGCATCGGGCGGGACGCGAAGAACCGGGACACGACCCGGCCCTAGCGCCGGGCCTTGGTACACTCGTCTACCTATGTCGCAGGACAAGATCGTCGTCGTCGGGGCCCGCGAGAACAACCTGAAGAACGTCACGGTCGAGATCCCGCGCGACCGGCTCGTGGTGATCACCGGGCTCAGCGGGAGCGGCAAGAGCAGCCTCGCGTTCGACACGATCTACGCCGAGGGGCAGCGGCGCTACGTCGAGAGCCTGAGCGCCTACGCCCGGCAGTTCCTCGGGCAGATGGACAAGCCCGACGTCGACCACATCGAGGGCCTCTCGCCTGCGATCTCCATCGACCAAAAGAGCGCGAGCAAGAACCCCCGCTCGACCGTGGGCACGGTCACCGAGATCTACGACTACCTTCGGATCCTCTTCGCCCGCGTGGGGGTGCCCTTCTGCCCCAACGGGCACGGGCCCATCGCCCGCCAATCGACCGACCAGGTCGTGGACGAGGCGCTCCGGCTCCCTGAGGGCACCCGGCTCCAGGTGCTCGCACCGATCGTCCGCGGCCGCAAGGGCACCTATCAGAAGGAACTGAAGGAGGTGCAACAAGCGGGGTTCGTCCGCGTGCGGGTGGACGGGGCAATGTACGAGGTCAGCGACGACATCCCGATGGACCGCTACAAGCAGCACACGATCGAGGTCGTGGTCGATCGCGTGGTCGTGAAGGACGGGATCGACCGGCGCCTTGCGGACTCGGTCGAGCAGGCCCTCAAGATGGGCAAGGGCCTCGTGACCCTCGCCTGGGAAGCCCCCTCCTCGCTCGGGCCCGCCGAGGGTGAGGGAGGGGTTGAGGGGGGAGACGCCCAGTTCCAGGAGCGCACGTTCAGCGAGCACTACGCCTGCGCCGAGTGCGGCTTCTCGATGCCCGAGCTCGAACCCCGGATGTTCTCGTTCAACTCGCCCTACGGTGCCTGCGGCGAGTGCACGGGGCTCGGCACGAAGACCGAGTTCGACCCCGATCTCGTGATGCCCGACCGTCGCCGACCCCTCCGGGACGGCGCGGTGCTGCCTTTCGTCTACAAGAGCGGCGAGACCAAAGAGTGGTGGCCGGACGTACTCACGGCCGTGGGCGAGGCGATCGGCTTCGACGCCACCCGCCCGGCGAAGGAGCTCGACGAGGAGCAGTTCCGCTCGGTCTGGGAGGGCCTGCCGGACCCGATCAAGGTCAACATGAGCTACGGCCGCTCCACGCGGGCCTTCAACTACACGTGGGAGGGCGTGGTCAACATCCTCCGAAAGAAGCTGGAGCAGACCGAGAGCGAGTGGGTCAAGAACGACCTCCAGCAGTACATGCGTACGCGGCCGTGCCCGGTCTGCCACGGCAAGCGCCTCAAGCCAGAGACCTTGGCCGTTCGGCTGCCGGCGATTGCGAGGGGCGGGGAGGGGATTGCGGAAGGGGCCTCGATCGCCGACCTCACCTGCCTCTCGGTGGGCGACGCGTTGGGGTACTTCGCCGACCTCCCCGAACGGTTGACGACCCGCCAGCGCACCATCGGCGAGCGGGCGGTGAAAGAGGTCCAGGAGCGGCTACGGTTCCTCAACGACGTGGGCCTTGCCTACCTCAACCTCGACCGCAACACGAACACGCTCGCGGGCGGCGAGGCCCAGCGCATCCGCCTCGCGACCCAGATCGGCTCCGGCCTCATGGGCTGCCTGTACGTGCTCGACGAGCCGAGCATCGGCCTCCACCAGCGCGACAACCATAAGCTCATCGACACGCTCGTCCGCCTGCGCGACCTCGGCAACACCGTGCTCGTCGTCGAACACGACGAGGACACCATGCGCGCCGCCGACTGGCTCATCGACCTTGGCCCTGGGGCTGGGGAGCACGGGGGCCGGGTGGTCAACGAGGGCACACCTGAGGACTTCCTGACCCGGGACAGCCCCACCGCCCGCTACCTCAACGGGACGGACCGGATCGAGGTCCCCCAAAATCGCCGCCGCCCCCAAACCCCCTCACCTGTCACCACCACGCCGCCGCCGCCCGAGCCTCGCCCCCGTGCCAAGACACGGAAATGACCATGGTCAATGACCATGGTCATTCCGGTACACTCTCCCCATGGAGACCTTCTCGGTCAGCGAGTTCAAGGCTAAGTGTCTCGCGATCATAGAACGGATCGTTAGGACGGGCGAGGCCGTGATCGTAACGAAAAACGGAGAGGCTGCGGTGGAAGTCCGTCGGGCCGGCCCGAAGCCCCGAGCGGCGTTCGGCTTCGCGAGGGGCGAGGTGACCGTCCTGGGAGACATCGTGTCCCCGACAACTGAGGATCTCTGGGAGTCCCTCCCCGAATGATCGTGCTTGACACGCACGTGTTCGTTTGGTTCGCACAAGGGGATCAGGCGCTTCCGGAAGATTGGCGGCACCGGATCGCCGATCCTTCGAGCGAGGTCGTCGTCCCTTCGATCGTCGTTTGGGAGGCGATCTTGCTGACGGAGAAGGGTGTGCTCAAAACGCTCGGCGACCCGTCCGAAGCCTGGTTGAGGCTGCTTCGGCAGTCGGGCTTCACGGACGCCCCGCTCGATGCGGCGACCGCGGCGCTCTCGCGCTCGCTCAGCTTTGACCATCAGGATCCCGCTGACCGGTTCATCGCTGCGACGGCCTACGCACTAGGTGCCGAGCTTGCGACGGTCGATCGGCGGCTCCGCGCTCTCCCGTGGCTTCGCTGCCTGCCGCTCGACTGACAATCCTCCCGCGATACGGGGGGTCGTCCTGGGCGTCTAAAGACGTTGTGCTGGCACTGATTCTCGCCTCTCAGATCAGGTCGCAGGACGGGGTCGAAGTCATCGACCTCCGGGTTCAACGTTCGCTGCCGGTCCAGGCCTACGCCGTCCAGTACCTCCGGAGCGACTACGGGCCGAGCGTCAAGCTCACGGGCATCGTCTACGAGAATTCGATCGAAACCCCGGCCGGTGTGCGCCTCTTCTACCGGTGGGGTGGCGGCGAGGTGCGGGTCAACGACCAGGTCGCGACGATCGTCGGTGTCGTGGACGGCCCTCAGGCCCGGCAGGGGCGCCAACCCGACGACCTCTTGAGCCGACTGACCACCTATGTCCCGCCGGGGCGGCCTTTGCTGGTCGGGGAAGGGTGGACGTGGGAAGCCCAGGAGTACCCGGCCGTCCGGATCGAGTTCACGGTTCGGGGCGTCAAGGCCACAGGGGAAGGCTTGGTCGCGGTCGTCGATTTCTCGAGCAAGGAGCTCCACCGGGAACCCCCGGCCGTCGCGAGCGGCGAGTTCTGGGTCGATCCCCTCACGGGCCGCGCTGTCAAGAGCGAAGCGGTCGCGAAGAACGTGTTCTTCTTCGACCGCCGATCTGAGGTGACGGTGACTGGTCGTCGGATCCACGCCTCCCGCGAACTCCAGCGCTGATCGCCCTGCAAGCGCCGCCTCTCTATCCGGGTCAGGGTGCCCCGGGGTTCGGTGGGTCGGCGATCCGGTGGTCGGTCAATGCTCGAGCCCTGGACCACCAGCCGGCCACGACGAGACACATAAAGCCGCCAAAGACGATCGACGCCCGCTCGCCCGCCACCGAAGCCACCGCGCCCGCCTCGAAGTCCCCGAGTTGCGGTCCGGAGATGTGGAACAGGCTGCTGGTTGCCGTCATCCTCCCCCGCAACTCGTCCGGTGTCGCGAGCTGACGGATGGTCTGGCGGAAGACGGTGCTCACCATGTCCGCCGCCCCCACGCCCGCCAGGCAAAGGCACGCGGTCCAAAGGTTCGGCGCCAGCCCGAGCCCGATCGTGAACAGCCCGAACGCCCCGATCATCCCGACCACCCAGCGCCCTGGCCGGGCCGCCGTCGGGATCCACGACATGGTGAGCGCGGCGACCAACGCCCCCGCCCCGGACGACCCGGCCAGGATCCCGTACCCCTCCGGCCCCAAGTTCAGGACTGTGCCCGCGAAGGCAGGGAGGAGCGCGTCGGCCCCCGCAAAGAACGTCGCCCAGAAGTCGACCCACATCGCGTGCCGCACGACCGGCGTCCGGCGCACGAACCGGAGGCCTTCGCGGATCGACCCGATCACCTCTCCGAAGGTCTGGGATTGCTGGACCGACGACGGCCTCGCCGGCATCCGCCACACGACCGCGAGCAACGCGAAGAACGTCAGGAAGTTCAGCAGGTAACAGAACGTGAGGCCCGACCAGCCGAAGGCTCCCGGCTGCGCGATCATGACCCCCGCCAGCGTCGGGCCGAGCACGTCGCTCAACCGCCAGACCACCCCGTTCAGGCTCGCGGCGTTAGGGTAGTCCTCGAGCGGGACGAGCCCGACCTGGAGCGCTTGCCGTGCCGGTCCGTCGAAGGCCCGGGCGACCGCGTTCAAGGCGACGAGGCCGTAGAGCGGGGCGACTGCCTCGGCTCCGCTCGCCGTGAACGCGAACAGCCCGACCGACACCGCCGCCATCCCCGATTGGGTGAGGAGCATGACCTTCCGCCGGTCGGCCTGGTCCGCCACGACGCCCCCGAACAAGGAGAACACGAGGAGGGGGACGACTCGCACCACGCCGAGCAGGCCGACCATCAAGGAGCTCCCGGTGAGGGCGTAAACCTGCCAGGCGATCGCCCAGGCCTGGACGTTGTTGCCGACGTTGCTGACGAACGCCCCCGCGAGGTACTCGCGGAACCGGGCATGGCGCAGGGCGGGCGGAACCGGGAGGATGGCCCATTCTGCCTGGACCCTGATATCATGTGCTCGATGCCGCCTTGCGCCTGTGCCCTGGCCATGGCCCGTGTGCCCGCCCGAAGGTGGGGGACGCGGGAGGATGTGTTCCGCCGGCTGGAACTGGCCCGGTCGAGGATCGACCAGTCGCTGGATCGCCCGCGCTTGGCCGGGCTCGCCCGCGAGGCGTCGCTCTCGGAGTTCCATTTCCACCGCCTCTTCCGAGAAGCCTACGGCCAAACCCCGCAGGCCTACGTGCGCACCCGGCGGCTCGAGCGAGCCCTCGCGCTGCTCCGGGGAGGGATGCCCGCGAACCAGGTGTGCGCCGAGGTGGGGTTCGCGAGCGTCTCCTCGTTCTCCCGTGCCTTTCGCACTCGGTACGGCCACCCTCCGGGCGCCACCCTGGTCGGAATCAGCAAGGCGGGACAACCGCGGCCTGAACCGGCTCGGGCAGACTCCCGGACGTGACCTACCACACCGTCTGCCACATCGAAATCGAGGTGACCGACCTCGACCGTGCCCAGGCCTTTTACGAGGCCCTCTTCAGTTGGCGCTTTTCGCCCTTCACTCCGGACATGGTCGTCTTCGGGGTCGGCGACGACCACATCGGAGGCTTGATGCGGGTCGACACCGTCGCCCCCGGACGCTCGCCCAGCGTCTGGTACCGGGTGAAGGACCTCGACGCCTCAATCGCCCTCGCGACGGCCCATGGCGGGACGCTCTCGGAACCCCGCAGCGAGGTCCCCGGCGTGGGGTGGTCCGCCGTCGTCAGCGACCCCGAAGGCAATCGCATCGGCCTGGTCCTCTTCACGGAAGACGTCTGACCCCGGCGAAGGCGCCCTGGCCATCCCTACCCTGTGCCTCGGCCTGCGACCGGCACCGGCCCCTCGAATCGTCGGGGGGCCTGTACGCCTTAGGGTTGCCCCTGCTGCCAGCCGAGCTGGAACCGGATCCCGGTCACGACCCAACGACCCTTCTCCTTCGCGAGGGTCGCGAGATAGTCGCCGCCCACAGTCCAGCGCTCGCCACCCTCTCGGGTCAAGGTCGCCATGCCTTCGTGCCGGGCCGACGCCTGGTCACCGTTCAGGCTCACCGCGAAGTTGAAGTACACGTGCCGGGTGAACGGGTACCGAGCGTGCACCTCCCGCCATTGGGCAAGGAGGTCATCGGCCTTGACCCGCGCCTTCGCGGCGCCGAGAGAGGAGTAGTCCACCTCGACCTCGTCCGCGAACATGGGTCGGAGGCCCTCCCAGGCCTTTGCGTCGACCGCGGCCGCCACCTGTTCGAGGGTCTCTTGGATCGCCTCCCGGTCGGACGGCTTGTGGCCCACGTGGCGTCCGAAGAAGTCGACGGCGAGCCCCACCGAACGCTGGACCGGCTCGGGCTTGTCGTAGAAGTCCATGTGGGGCTCCGTGCTCCAATAGATGGCCCGAGGCCCCGGAAGGGCCGCGAAGAACCGGCGGGCCATGTCCGGGAGAGCGGCCTGGTCGCTGTGCAAGACGAGCGTCGGCACCCGGAGCGAACTCGCTGGGGCCAAAGAGTCGAACCGCAACCAGTCGCCCCACGACATGAGGGCGAACCGGTTGTCCCAGGCCGGGATCATCCCCCGGCTGGGGTCGGTGTAGTACGGGGCCTGCTGCATGATCGCGTCGCTGCCCTCGGGGCCGGCCGCCGGGACGTCGCGGACGGTGCCCGTCCGCTCGAACTCGGCCCGCGCCTCGTCGCCGACCTTCAGCAGGGCGGCCACCGCGTCCTTTCCGCCGTAGACGGTCTCGACCGCGCCGGTGTCTTGGATCCAAAGGGCCGCCGACGCCATCCCTCGCAACGGCGCTCCCGCCCGGATCGCGTTGGCCATGTAGCCCGTGCTCGCGCACATGCTCATCCCGACGAGCCTCGACGGGTCGATGTAGGGTTCGCTGGCTAGGAACTTGGCCGCCGCGACGATGTCCTCCGCCTTGGCCTCAGGGTCCTCGGCGTTTCGGGCCTTGCCTCCCGAGAGCCCAAACCCTCGGAAATCGAACACGAGCGCTGCATAGCCCTGAGCGGCGAACGCACGGGCGTAGGTCGTGGGCATCTGTTGCTGGACAGTGAACCAGGCCCCGGTCACGACGACGGCCGGCAGCCGCTTCCCCTCCGAGCCAGGGGGCAGGAACACGGTCCCCACGATCTTTTCCCCACCCGAAGTGAACGAGACCGGCCGGGTCCGGAGGTCCGCCGAGGTCGGGACGACGGCCGCGAGGCAGGCGAGCGCGCTGAGCATGACGCTCCTAACGAGGCGAGACATCGTGAGGTTCCTGCGTTCTTTAGGGGGTAAGGTTGCGTTCGATGCACGATCTCCGTGGCCTGGACTGGGTCCACCTCAAGGCCGTTCAGGCGGTCGCGCGCCTCGGGAGCGTGCAGGCGGCGGCGGGTTCGCTGCACGTCTCCCCCTCTCAGGTCAGCCGATACCTTCACGCCGCAGGTCGTCTGTTGGGAGCGCCCTTGTTCGTCCGCTCGGGCCCGGTGCTCTCGCTGAGCCCGGCGGGCGAGGGCCTTCTCCCGCTCATCGATCGCGTCCTGGAGGACGTCGAGGCTCTGGCCTCGCTGGGCCCTGAGATCGCCCAGGGTCGGACGGGCCAGTTGCGACTCGGCTACACGCCGTACACGGCTCTGACCGCCCTTGGGCCGGTGGTAGCCGCGTGTCGGGCGCGGTTGCCGTCCATCGAGCTGCTCCTTCGGGTCGAGTCGGACGACGTGTTGGAGGCGATGCTCGTGGACGGGCGGGTCGATGCGGCGTTGTTGAACCCGCCGTTCCGCTCGCTCGGGCTGCAGTCGGTGCCCTTAGGCTTCGACCCGTTCGCTCTTGCCGTGTCTGATTCGCTGGACCTGCCGGACCCCGTCCGACCTGACCACGAGGCCCTCTGGCGGGTGTGGGTCGCGCCCCCGCTGGCCCGGCCGGGGTCTTGGCTAGCGGTGCAGGATCGTTGCCGCGATCTGGGCCTACGGCCACCGTTCCAGTCGAGTGTGGACGACGCCCAGGGCCGTATCGCCCTCGCGTTGGACGGGCGTTCGGGGGCCTGGGTCACGGCTGTCCGCAGCCGTCTCGCGCCCCCGGGGATCCGGATCGTCGGCATTGAAGGATTTGAGGACATGGGCTACGCCACCGTGCTCGCGACCCGCCCGCCCGCTCCCCCGGCCGCGCAGGCTCTCGTGGAGGTCGTCGGCTCTTCTCGCGAGGTGGCGTCGAGCCCCAAAGCAGACCCGCCCCTCCCAAGATAAGGAGGGGCGGGTGCTGGGCTCAGCCTGCTTCAGCGGGCCCGGCGGCGACGGAGGACGGCGGCGAGGCCGATCGCGAGCGCCGTCATCGTGGCCGGTTCCGGCACGGGCGGGTTGCCCGAGAACCGTCGGGTGTCGTTGCCGAAGTGGAGCTCCCGGCTGTTCCCGAACCAATTGTTCGCGATCAGGTTGCCCTCGATGAGCTCGTTCTGCGTCACGGTCGCCAGCGGGGCGAGGATCGACCCGTCGAACATCCGCCCGATCGTGAGGGCGGTCGTGTCCTTGAAGTTCCAAAGGAGCTTGTCCTCGAACTGATAGTTCGTGACCCAAGTCCAGTTGACGCTCGTCCCCAGGACGTCGAAGATGACCGTCCGGTTCGAACTCCCGTTGACCAGGTTGAGGGCGACGTTCTGGTTGGCATTGATGACGGAGGCGTCGATCCGCAGGACCTGGCGACCGTCGGGGTCGGCGGAGATCGTGTTCAGGTCGATCGTGAGCACGTTCGGCCAGGCGGGCCCTCCTCCCGTGACGTTCGTGCCCGAGAGGTTCCGGATCGCGTTCGACTGGCCGAGCGAGTACGCCTGCTGCTGGCCGAAGACGCTGGTATCGACCGCCGCTCCCGTGAAGAGGCTGCCGCCGTTGAACCCGAGGGTGCCGGTGACCGAGCCCTTCACGAAGGCGTTCCCTCGGTCGACCCGGGCAGCGCCTCCGACGGCCGTCAGGTTCCGGCCCACCAACAGGCCGATGTTGGCCATCCCGTTGAGCGTGAAGCCGAGGTTGCGCGAGTTGACCTGGTAGTCCTGGAGACGGAGGTCGCGCCCGACGGCGATCGAGCCGAACGAGTCCGACTGGGTGAGCTGAGCGTCGTTGAAAATGAACGCGTTGAAGAGGTTCGCCGGGCCGAGGTCGGCGGCCGAGGCGGCTCCGACGGCTGCCACTGCGAAAACGGTAAGGAGCGCGCGGTAGGTCACACCCCGAATTCGTCCTGGAGCGTACGATTCGTGACAGTCGTGCGGCGAAACCTGAAAAGAGTCCTAGTCCGTGCCAGGAGAGGGGACCCGGCGGCGGGTCGTAGCGGCTTGGGGGCCCAAGACGGTATTCTCCCGTCTACATGTCGACGGGCTGGCTAGTGCTGCGCGGGGCGCGTGGGAACAACTTGCAGGGTGTCGATGTCGCCGTCCCCCTCGGGCTGTTCGTCTGTGTGACCGGGGTCAGCGGGAGCGGGAAGTCCACCCTCGTCCAGGACACCCTCTACCCACGCCTGATGCACGAGGTCTATGGGACGCGGGGGAGTTGGGCCCCGCACGACGCGCTCGAAGGGCACGAGGCGATCGACAAGGTCATCGACATCGACCAGTCTCCCATCGGCCGGACCCCTCGATCGAACCCCGCCACCTATACGGGCACCTTCGACATGATCCGTGACCTCTTCACGCGGACCCCCGACGCCAGACAGCGCGGCTACAAGCCGGGCCGGTTCAGCTTCAACGTGAAGGGCGGGCGGTGCGAGGCGTGCCGGGGCGATGGGATCATCAAGATTGAGATGGTGTTCTTGCCCGACGTCTACGTGCCGTGCGAGGTCTGTAAGGGCAAGCGCTACAACCGCGAGACGCTCGAGGTCAAGTACAAGGCGAAGTCGATCGCGGACGTGCTGGAGATGACGATCGACGAGGCGTGCGAGTTCTTCCAGCCGATCCCGAAGGTCCATCGCAAGCTCGCGACGCTGCTCGACGTGGGGCTCGGGTACATCCGGATGGGCCAGCCCGCCACCACCCTCTCCGGCGGCGAGGCGCAACGGGTCAAGCTCGCGGAGGAGCTCTCGAAGCGCTCCACCGGGTCGACGCTCTACATCCTGGACGAGCCGACGACGGGCCTGCACTTCGAGGACGTCAAGCGCTTGCTCACCGTCCTCCACCGGCTGGTTGACCAAGGCAACACGGTGCTCGTGATCGAGCACAACCTCGACGTCATCAAGACCGCCGACTGGGTCATCGACCTCGGCCCGGAGGGCGGTACCGGGGGCGGGCTGGTCGTGGCGACCGGTACTCCCGAGCAGATCGTCGAAGTGCAAGGCAGCCACACGGGCCGGTTCCTGCGGCCCCTGCTCGCGGTTCCCCCGCGCGCCTAGGCTTGGGCCTCCGATCGGAAGAAGGCGATGCCCGCCGCGATCCCCGCGAGCATGAGGGCGAGGGGCACGCCGAAGAGCGCGGCTTGGCCGCTGACCAGCGTTCGCTGGAGACGATCCTCGGTCGCGCCGACATGGACTGCGAGGCCGATCGCGGGGAGGAGGGCCAGCCCGTACGCCAACCCGACGACGCCCGCCGCGCGCCAGGGACGCACGGTGAGGCCCACCCAGGCCGCCACCAGGAACGGCACCGTCCAGACGAGGAAGAGTCCTTGGCTGAACTGAGCCGCCCCGAAGGCACTGGCCGCCGAGACGGCCGAGAGGACGATCGCGACGGCGTGCGCCCGATCCGTCCCCGGGGCCCAGAGTCGAGACCCGCTAGTAACTGTCGCCATGGCCTCGATTATACGACGAATCCTTTGAAACTGAGGCCTTGTCGCCGAAAGGTTTCGCGATTCCCCCGGCTGCGCCCCACCGCCGGGCGTGGGCCTGTAGAATCGTATCGTCCTACCATGCCCAAAGAGTTCACGCCCATCCAGTTCCAGGCCACGCTCCGCGCACCCGGCGGGAAAGACAAGGGAGCCGGCTGGACCTTCCTCCGGCTTCCGGAAGAGGCCAGCAGCCGGTTGTGGTCGCGGGGGATGGTCGCGGTCGAGGGCACGTTCCAAGGCGTACCGTTCGCGGCCGTCCTGGAACCCGATGGCGAGGGGGGCCATTGGCTCCGCTTAGATGCTGAGCTGAGCCGTGGGGCCAAGGTGGGCGACACGGTCACCCTGGTCGTTGCCCCTGCCACGGTCGAGCCAGAGCCCGATGTCCCAGAAGGTCTGCGCACGGAGCTGGATCGGGCCACCGACCTGGCGCGAGAGACGTGGTCGGCCATCACTCCCGCCGCTCGCCGGGACTGGGTGTCCTGGATCGTCAGCGCCAAGAAACCGGAGACCCGCGCCAAACGCACGGCCGTTGCGGTCGATAAGCTTTCGAAGGGTGACCGGCGGCCCTGCTGCTTCGACCGCTCGGGGATGTACGGCAAGGGCCTGAGCTGTCCGGTCGCGGACGAGGGTTGAGCGTTCCGCCAGCCAGGTAGAGTCGCCTTGAGATGACTCGTTGCGACTGGTGCCTGGGCAGCGAGGTGTACATCGCCTACCACGACACCGAGTGGGGCGTGCCGGTGTTCGACGACCGCACGCTGTTCGAGTTCCTCATCCTTGAGGGGGCGCAGGCTGGCCTAAGCTGGGCGACGATCCTCAACCGCCGCGAGGGGTACCGGGAGGCGTACCGAGGCTTCGACCCTGAGGCCGTGGCCCGCTTCACCGAGGCCGACCAGGCCCGGCTGCTGGCCGATTCGGGGATCGTGCGGAACCGGGCCAAGGTCGCCTCGAGCATCGGCAACGCCCAGGCGTTCCTGCGGGTGGTCGAGGAGTTCGGGTCGTTCAGCGACTACCAGTGGCGGTTCGTCGATGGGAGGCCGATTCAGAACGAGTGGGCGACCCTCGCTGACGTCCCCGCCGTCACCCCGGTCGCGGAGGGGTTCAGCAAGGACCTCAAGCGACGGGGCTTCTCCTTCGTCGGCCCCACCATCGTGTACGCCCACATGCAAGCGGTCGGCATGGTGAACGACCACCTCGTGTCCTGTCCGCGCCACTCCGCCTGCCGCGAGCTCGCCGGCGTTTAGCTCGCCTGCTCGTCCTGCCACTCGTCTTCGGCCCGGTTGATCTCTCGGAGCTCGGCGAGGGTCTGTCGCAGGGGGTCGATGTCGGGGTTCGTGCCGACCTCGGACTCCCGCCGCTGGGTCAGGCGCTTCACCTCGTGGAGGAGCGCCCGGATCTCGTCGAGGGTTCGATCCAGGGTGGCGGGGGCCGAACCGAAGCGGGCCTCCTCGGCCAGGCGCAGAACCCCGGAGTCGAGGGCCGCCCGGATCTGCTCCCGCCGCTTGGCCAGCGAGGCAGACGGCGGGGCCGGGCTCCACACGGGGCTGTCCAGGAGGGTCGAACACTCAAGGGCCAGAGCCGCCGCCTCGTTGAGCTTGGCGGCACCGACCTCACCGTAGCTCGCCCGTACCCGGCCGAACGACCGCGCCGTCCAGATCTCGCGCACGGCCTCGGTCGCTTTGGACTTGGCTCGGCGACGGGGCGAGGCGGCTCGCAACGGGATCATCACCGCCCACCCCCCGGCCACGACCGAGATCACCAGCCATATGAAGATCGCGAACTCGACCTGCCGAGCGACGCCCGCGAGGATGCCGGTGAGCGCGCCGCCGATGCCGCCGAGAGTACCGACCACCATCCCGTAGACCGCCCACGGGTTCCATGCCACCAGGTTCAGACGCTGGGTCGCGAGCCAGCCGTCCAGGGCTCCGAGTCCGGGCTCCGAAGAATCGAACGACATTTGCGCCCTCCCGTTTTACTCGACCGCCTTCTCCAGGGTTTCACCCCCGGCCCGAGTGGTACGCTCCGGGCATGAGCCAGGTGCAAGACAAGGCCGCCCAGGCCTATGGCCGCAGCTTCAACTTCTCCGCCGGCCCCGGCGTGATCCCGGTACCCGTGCTTGAACAGGCCCGCGACGAGATGCTCAACTGGCAGGGTTCAGGGATGAGCGTCATGGAGATGAGCCACCGGGGCAAGGCGTTCCTCAAGATCGCCGAGCAGACCGAAGACGCGGTCAGGACGCTCATGGGCGTCCCCGCGAACTACAAAGTGCTCTTCCTCCAAGGCGGGGCGAGCTTGCAGTTCACGATGCTCGCGAAGAACCTTCTCGGGGCCGGACAGACCGCGGACTACGTCGTGACCGGGGCCTGGGGCCAGAAGGCGGTCGAGGCCGGCAAGCTGGAGGGCGGGGTCAACGTGGCGTGGGACGGGAAGTCGGGGAAGTTCAGCGAGACGCCGGACCTGGCTGGACTCACCTATAGCCCCGACCCGGCCTACGTCCACATCACGCTGAACGAGACCATCCAGGGGGTCGATTACCTCGCCGATCCGGGCATCGGGCCCGACGTGGTCTGCGACATGTCGAGCTGCATCGCCTCGCGGCCGTTCGACGTGTCGAAGTACGCCATGGTCTACGCCGGGGCTCAGAAGAACCTCGGCCCGAGCGGGGTCTGCCTCGTGCTGCTGCGCGAGGATCTGCTGGAGCGGGTCCCGGCCGGGTTGCCGCCGATGCTCGACTACAAGGTTCAAAGCGAGAACGGCTGGATGTACAACACCCCGCCCTGCTGGAGCGTCTACGTGCTCGGCCTCGTGTGCCGCCACTGGATCGATTTCGGCGGCCTCGAGGCGGTCGGGCGGATGAACGAGGAGAAGGCGAAGGTCGTCTACGACGCGATCGAGGGGTCGGGCGACTTCTACAAGCCGCACGCCGCCCCCCACTGCCGCAGCCGGATGAACATCCCGTTCACCCTTCCGAGCGACGAGTTGACGGACGCCTTCGTGAAGGCCGCGCTCGCCGAGGGGATGAGTGAGTTGAAGGGGCACCGGAGCGTCGGTGGCTGCCGGGCGAGCGTCTACAACGCGTTCCCGATCGCGGGGTGCCATGCCTTGGCAGAGTTCATGAAGGCGTTCGCCGCTTCGAACGGCTAGGAGTCCCCCCTCCCCACCGTCTACCGGTATGGGCGGTCCGGCCAACAGCGGGGAGGGAGGTTTATGCTACCAAGGCATGGCGTCGAACGTCTCGCCCTCGCGGCGGAGGCGGACGCCGGTAGAGGTGACCCCGACGACACGCAGACCGGGCTCGAGGAACGCGCCCTGCCGGACGTAGCGCGTGCGCTCCTCTCGGGTGAAGACGGCGGTGAGGCCCTCTTTGGTGTTCACCGTGCCCTTGAGCCTCCACCCCATCAGCGGGCCGTCGAACCGGGCGGCCGGGCGCTCGGCAGCGGGCTCGCCGGGTCGGATCGGTGCCTCGCCGGAGGGGGGTGAAGCCCCGGTCGAGGGGAGCTGGCTCATCGGGGGCATCTCCGGTTGGGCGACGGCGGCCGTCCCGGTCAGTTCGGTGACCCGGGCTTCGTCGAACGTGTAGACCACGGTGTTCTCCTTCTCGAAGTGGCGTCGGGAGAAGAAGCGGCCGGAGAGGGTCACGGTCATGCCGGCCTTGACTTCGGCCCCTTTTGCGTCGGTGACTCGGAAGAGGTAATGCTGCCGGACCCCGCCTCGGGGCGGGAGTTCGAGGAGGACGCCGAAGGCGGCCCCGATCTGCTGCGACCAGAGGGCTTGGCCGGTCATCGTGTGCGGCTTCCCGGGCTCGGTGAAGGCCGGGTCGAAGATGCCCGCTCCCTGGGCGGAGGCGACCCCGGCCAGGCCGAGGCCCATCGACAGGGTGAGGACCGATCGGATCGGGCGCATACGGGGTCTCTTCCCGATCCGGGCCGGGACTTCGCCCGCACCCTTACGAGCCTTGCCCCTCTCGAAGCGTGGGCTTTCCTGCCCGCACCCCGGTCCCCGGCCTTTCCAGGCCGGACCCGCCACCGACAGAGTCGCAGCCCAGCACGTCACATTAGTCCAGCCGCCACTCCGGATCGGCCAGGGCCCGGAAGGCCAGGGCAACGGGTCGCTCCCGGGCGAGGCCCTCTTCACCGTCCCACAGCGCCGAAAGCACCGTTCCCGCGAAGGCCCAGCCCCAGACCCGGAGTGGAGGCAACCGGAGCACTGCCGCCACCCGGTCGATCCGCTCCGACGCGAGGTCCGGAGTGGCTCCAGAGGCATCGGGCCAAGCCTGGCGCAGGGCAGCGGCCGGTTCGAACGCGGGGTCCCCCCAGACGCCCTTCGGGTCGATGGCCAGCCAGTCGTCGCCGGCCCGAAGGACGTTCTCTTGGTGCAGGTCTCCGTGCAGGAGCCTCCCAGGCGGGGCGGTGCGGAGGAGCCGACGCGCCACGCTCGCCGCCCCATCGACGAGCGACCAGCAGTCTTCGGGTACCAACCGGACGTCCGCCTCGAGGAGGTCGTTGCACCAGTCCTCGAGCGGGATCGAGGGGACGACGGCGTCGCAGCGCAGGCGCCGGGCGACGTCGAGCCAAACCGCCCACGTCCCGGCTTCGCCGAGCCCAGCGTCCATGAGGAGCGTCCCTGGCCGGGCGAGCGGCATGAGGAGGGTGCCGCTCATGGGGTCGTGGCGCCAGACCTCGATCCCCCCGCGCCCCGAGAACGCCACCGCCGCCTGGGCCCCGGTGTCGCGCTCTTCGCCCATGACCGGAACCTTGAGTGCCCCCTCGCGCCCGTCGTCGAGCCGGACGCGGGACACGAGCGAGCAATAGCCCTCGGCCAGGGGCCCAAGGAACGTCAGGCCCCACTCCGCCGTTAGGCGGCCCAGGGCCGCTTGGCCAGCGGCGAGGGCCGCCTCGGCCTCTTCGCCGAGTTCCGAGAGGAGCCGGTGGCGGAAGGCGGGCGATGGCTCTAGGGTCACGTGTTCGGGCGAGGGGTGGGCGGCCGGGTCACGGACCCGGGGTCCGGGTTAGGCTTTGTGGATCGCCATCCCGTGCGTGTCCTCCCAGGCCTCGAGGAACGCTTCGGTCATTGTGGGGTGGGCGTGGATCGTATCGGCGAGCACGTCGATGGTCGCCTCGAGCTTGATCGCCACGACGGCCTGGGCGATGAGGTCGGTCGCGTGGGCCCCGATCACGTGCACGCCGAGGACCTCGCCGTACTTCTTCTCGGCGACGACCTTCACCCAGCCCTCCTGCTCGCCAGCGGCCATCGCCTTGCCGAGCGGGCGGAACATGAACTTGCCGATCATGACGTCGTGGCCCTGTTCCTTGGCCTGCCCTTCGGTGAGGCCCACGCTCGCGACCTCGGGGACGGTGTAGATGCAGTTCGGGACGGCGCGGTAGTCGGCCTGCCGTCGGTTGCCGTGGACGACGTTCTCAGCGGCGACGGTGCCTTCGTACGAGGCCACGTGCGCGAGCTGGATCCGCCCGGTGACGTCGCCGATCGCGTAGACGTTGGGCACGGAGGTCTGCATGAAGTCGTTGACCTCGACCCCGCTGCGGTGGAGCTTCACGCCGATGCCTTCGAGGTTCATCGTGTCCGTGAACGCCCGCCGGCCGACGGCCACGAGCACCACGTCCACCTCGATGTCCTTGGACTCGCCCCCGGTCTTCACCGTGACGGTCCAGCCGCCCTTGCCCTTGCTCAGCTTCTCGACGGCGCTGCCGGTCATGAGCTTGACGCCCTGGCGAGTGAGCTGCTTCCCGAGCTCGGTGCCGAGGTCCTCGTCCATCATCGGGATCACGCGGGGCATCATCTCGACGACGGTGGTCTCAGCCCCCAGGCCGTTGAAGACGAACCCGAACTCGACGCCGATCACGCCGCCGCCGATGATGAGGATGCGCTTCGGCAGGAACGGCGCGGTCACGGCGTCGTCGCTCGTCCAGATGCCGTCTTCGCGCCCGCCCTGGAGCCCGGGGATCGGGGGC
Source organism: Fimbriimonadaceae bacterium (assembly GCA_022843485.1). Lineage (GTDB taxonomy): Bacteria > Armatimonadota > Fimbriimonadia > Fimbriimonadales > Fimbriimonadaceae > JALHNM01. The sequence continues at coordinate 458,049 of JALHNM010000001.1, forward strand.
ACGATGATCGTCGAACCCATCGCGAGGAGGGTGTTCTTGGCCGTGAGCCGCTTGGTCTCGCCGTCTTTGGTGACCTCGATCGTGTTCCGGTCGACGAACTTGGCGAACCCTTCGACGTGGCCAATCTTGTTCTTCTTGAAGAGCGTGCCGACGCCGCCGCGGAGGGTCTTCACGATCTTGTCCCGGCGGTCGGACATCTTTTGGAAGTCAATCCCGATCTCGCCCGACAGCGTGACGCCGAAGTCGCCCGCGTGCTTGACGTGGTTGAGCGTGTCGACGCTGGCGATCATCGCCTTGCTCGGAATGCACCCCCAGTTCAGGCAACAGCCTCCGAGGTACTCCTTTTCGACCACGGTGACCTTGGCCCCGAGTTGGGCGGCGCGGATGGCGGCGACGTACCCGCCGGGTCCGGCACCGATGACGACGAGATCGTTCTCGAACTGTTCCTGAGCCATAGCGAGGGGGTCTTCCTGGATGTCCGGGAGACCGATGATCTCCCGGATGATGCGCTCGAGCCCGGGGAGTGCCACGACGGGGCCCGCGCTCACGGTGGAGCCGGCGGACGGATGCGTCGCGTGCACGGGCCGGTCGGTCTCGGGCACGCCAGGGAGTGTACCGGCCTGGACCGTTCTCGGTCGGGCGAGCCCGGGCGGGGGTGCGTCGAAGGGCTACACTCTGGCCTATGCGCGCCGTCCGCCCCCTCCTCGCCGTCGCCTTCGTCGCCGCCCTTGCCGGTTGCCAGATGGGACCGGACGTCGCCGGGACCTGGGACATGTCGAGCCCGGCGATGGCTGGCCAGAACGCCAAAGCCACCGTCACCCTCACGAAGCCTGAGAAGGCCGTCACCGAGGTCGTGATCTCGGGCAGCGCGAGTTCGGCCGCGATGGGGATGCCGGAGTCGGCGAAGCTGACCGTCAAGATCGACGGGACCTACTCGTTCAAGGACGGGAAGCTCACTCTGACGCCTGGCTCGGCGACGGTGACCGAGACTGGGCTCACCGGCGTCGCGAAGAACAGTTTCCAGCAGATGAAGCCGATGATCGAGGGTCAGGCGAAGCAGCAGGCTGGCAACGTCACTGAGTCCGAGGTCAAGTGGGACGGCAACGACAAGTTCACGGCGACGGTCGGCGGCGAATCGGTCACCTTCACCCGCGTGAAGTGACCCGCTAGGCGCTCACGAGGTCGTCGTCAGGCCGGGGCAGGGCGGCGAGGACCTCTCGGGCGTCGACCGGGTTCTCGACCGGTTCGTCCGTCTGTACTCGGCCGTCGCGGAAGCGCACGACCCGCTTGCAGTGCCGGGCGATGTCCTCTTCGTGCGTGACGATCACGACCGTCTTGCCCGCCCGGTTGAGCTCCTGGAAGAGGGCCATGATCTCCTCGCTAGTCCGTGTGTCCAGGTTGCCCGTCGGCTCGTCGCCCAGGATCAGCACCGGGTCGTTGACAATGGCGCGGGCGATGGCGACGCGCTGCTGCTGGCCGCCGGAGAGCTCGTTCGGCTTGTGGTGGCTCCGCTGGCCGAGCCCGACCTTCTCGAGGGCGGCGAGGGCCCGGGCGTTGCGGTCCTTGACTCCGGCGTACATGAGGGGGAGCTCCACGTTCTTGACGGCCGACGTGCGCGGCAACAGGTTGAACGTCTGGAACACGAACCCGATCGACTTGTTCCGGATCTCGGCGAGTTGGTTGTCGGTGAGCCGGCTCACCTCTTCGCCGTTCAGCCAATACTGCCCACCGGTGGGGCGGTCGAGGCACCCGACGAGGTTCATGAACGTCGACTTGCCGGACCCGGACGGACCCATGATCGCGACGAACTCGCCCTCGTCGATCGTGAGGTCGGCGTGCCGAAGGGCATGGACCACGTTCGTGCCCATGACGTAGTCCTTGGACAGGTCTTTCGCGAGGATGACTGCCTTACTCATGCCGTAGCGCCTCGATCGGTTGGAGGTTGGAGGCCCGGATAGCAGGGTAGAGCCCGAAGAACACCCCGACGAGGCAGGAGAACGCGAATGCGATCCCGACCGCTGCCACGTTGATGACCTGCGGCACCTGGAGGGCGTCCGCGACGAACCGCACCGCGACCGTCCCGAGCACGATCCCGATCACGCCACCCAGGACGCACATGACCACGCTCTCAAGGAGGAACTGCGACTGGATGGTGCCCTTCTGGGCCCCGAGCGCCTTGCGGAGGCCGATCTCCCGGGTGCGTTCGGTGACCGAGACCAGCATGATGTTCATGATGCCGATGCCGCCGACGAGCAGCGAGACGCTGGCGATCCCGGCGAGCAGGAGCGACAGCAGCGTCGACTGCGTTTGGATCATCTGGAGCGACTCGGCCTGGTTGAAGACTCGGAAGAGCTCTTCCCCGGTCGCGCTCCGCCGGGTTTGGTAGAGGGTGTCCTCGACCATCTGTTGGGCGACGGGCAGGAGCTCGCTGCTCGCCATCTGCATCGAGATCTGGTTGAGCCGGTCCTTGCTCCCGAGCAGTCGGTTCTGGGCGGTCTTGAGCGGGATGTAGACCGCTTCGTCCGGGTTGTTCCAGCCGCTTCCGCCCTTGTAGTCGATCACACCGACGACGGTGAAGTTCTGGTTCCCAACCCGGACCGTCGATCCGACCGCGTTCTCGCCGCCGAAGAGCTCGTCGTAGACCGTGTAGCCCAGCACGGCAACCCGGTTCATCATCAGGTTGTCGTCGTCCGTGAACCACTCCCCGGCCTGCATCTTGGTCGAGTTCTCGATGAACCGGAACTGGGGCTCGACGCCCGTGACCGGCGACCGGCGGAAGGCGCTCCCGAACTTGACCATCGTCGAGCCGGAGAAGCGGCTGGTGACGACGCCCGAGATGTGCTTGATGATCGGGACGTTACGCTTCAGGGCCTCGACGTCGGACTCGCGGAGGGTGCTCGCGTCGTTCCCCGACTGTCCCCGGCCCCGCATCCAGTTCGGCGAGACCGTGATGCGGTTCGAGCCCATCACTTCGAGCTCTTCGAGCGACTTCTTCTTGGTCCCTTCGCCGATTCCGATCATGGCGATGACCGAGCCGACGCCGATCACAACCCCGAGCATCGTCAGGGCCGATCGGAGCTTGTTCGCCGCGATGGCCCGGAGGGCGCTCTCGAAGGAGTCGCCGAAGTTCACCTGCCGCCTCCGCCGCCGCCGCGACCGCCGCCGCCGCTCGCGCGGGACTGACTCGGCCCGCCTCGGTTCACCGACCCGAACCCACCGCCTTGCTGTGACTGTTCCATACGCTGCTGTCGCTCCCGGAGGGCCTTGAGGTCGATCTCGGCGACCACGACCTCCTCGCCGGGCTTGACCCCTTCGAGGACTTCGACGCCGTCGTTCCCGGTCATGCCGAGCTTGACCTCACGTTGGACCGGCTTCTTCGGGTCGCTCGACTTGACCCTCACGAACGTCTTGCCGCCTTCGCGCTTGATCGCCTGGCTCGGGAGGATCGCGACCTTCGGCTTCTGCTCCTGGATGAACTCGCACGTGCCGTTCATGCCTGGTCGAAGCGGGCGGCCGTCCTTCTCCGACTTCTGCAGTGAGGCCCGGTCGATATCGACCCGGACTTTGATCGTCGTGAGCGATTGGTTCGTGGTCGCGGCCGGGAAGATCCGGTCGACCTTGCCCGTGAGCGGGCGCCCCGGGTAGGCCTCGACGATGACCCGAACGGGCTGGCCGATCCGGATCGTCGCGATATCGGCTTCGTCCACCGAACACTCGACCTGCATCTGGGTGACGTCGCTGATCTGGACGAGGCTCGTGCCCTGGCTGAACGTCGAGGTGCCCGGCGGGATGATCGTGCCTTCCTCAAGGTACTTGAGCGTCACGACCCCGTCGCGAGGGGCGACGACTGTGGTGCCTTCGAGCTGGACGAGGGCGTTGCGCATCGCGACCCTGCTCCGAACCGCGCCCGCCTGGGCGCTCTGGACGTCGGCTTGTCGGAGCAGGACGTTCCGGCGGTCCGACTTGGCCTTCTCGAGCGCGACCCGGGCCATGTCCACCCGGCGGCGGGACTCGGCGAGGTCCTCCTTCGTGATCGTGACCTGGCTCTGGTTGGCCTTGGCTTGGCGAAGCGCCTCGTCCGCCTGGCGCACCCGTGCGTCGGCGGTCCGGCTCTGAGCGTCGAACTCGGCCTCGAGCGTGGCCACCCGTTGCTGGGCGGCGTTGAAGCTCGCCTGGGACGACGCGAGGACCGAGCGCTGCCGTTCGACGGCGCCGAGGGAGACGAAGCCCCGCTCGAGCAGTTTCTCCTGCCGTTCGAACTCGGCCTCCGCCGCCGCGAGGTCGGCTTTGGCCCGGGCGAGGTTGCCCTCGGCGTCGCGCCGGCTCTGTGGGATGGTCACCTCGCGCAGCAACCGGGCGGATTCGCGTGCCGAGTCGAGGGCGGCCTGGGCGCTCCGGACTTCCGCCTGGCTGAGCGTCGGCTGGGTGTCGTTGCGCTGCAGGGCCCGGTTGAGCGCGATCTGGGCCATCTGGAGCGAGAGCTCGGCGTCGCGTACGCGGATCTCGGCGTTCGACCGCTCGAGCGCGGCGCTCGTCTGGGCCGACGAGACCCGGGCCTGGGCGCCGTTCACGTCCGCCTGGGCCTGCTCGTAGACCGTCCGTGTGTCCTCGGGATCGATCACGGCGATGACGTCCCCCCGCTTGACCACCGAGCCCTCTTCGACCCGGAGTTCGACGACCTTGCCGCCGGCCTTGGACCGGATATCGACCTGGGTTAGGGGCACCAGCACCCCGACGGATGAGGTCGATAGCAGGAGTTCCCCTTCAGTCACCGGTGAGTAGCGGTACTCGATCTCGGCCCCGCCCTGCGTGCCCGCCGTCGCGACGACCCAGGCCACTCCGCCCAGGACGACGATCCCGACTCCGATCAACCACTTGTTCATTCCTGTTCTCCGGGGAGCGGACGGCCCGCCGCGAGCTTGAGCCGGACTTCCGACACCAACAAATCGTACAGAGCTTGGATCGCGTTCGTCTCGGCGGTCGTGAGGCTCACCTGTGCAGTGAGCACGGCGATCAGGTCGTTCGCGCCCTCGCGGTAGGCCTCGCTCGCCGCCTGGTAGTTCACGCGCGCGGCCTGGAGGGCGACCTGCGAGGCTTCGAACCGCGGCTTGTTCTGGACGTACTCCTTGAACGCGGACTCGACTTCGGCCCGCACCTCGCGCTCGTCCTGGGCGAGGGTCTCCTCACTCGACCGGGCGCTGAAGTCGGCGCTCTTGACTGTCTCCCTACTCCGGCTCCCGTCGAAGAGCGGCACGCTGGCTTGGAGTACGAGCAGCGACCGGTCCGACACGTCCCGGTCGAAGTCGCGGTCGTAGCGGGCGGTGGCGCTGAAGGTGACCCCTGCGTCGATCCGGGCGATCCGGGCATCGATCCGGGCCGCCTCGGCCCTCTGGCGGGCGGCCTGGAGACCGGGCCGGTTCTGGACCGCCTCCGAGATGAGGGTGTCAAGGGTGTCGTCGCCCATGGTCAGGGCCGTCCCGTCTGGGCGGGCGAGCTCGGGGAGGGCCGGGTCCGGCCAGGCGAGGACCGCCTTGAGTTCCGCGGCCGAGGTCGCGACGGTGTTCCGGGCGGTGAGTTCTCCCACTTGGGCGTTCGCCAGGTCCGCCCGGGCCTGGAGGATGTCGATCTTGGCGCCCGCGCCGACATCTTCGCTCAGCACCGCCCGATCGACGAGCGTCTTTGCCCGGGCGACGCTGTCGAGCTGGACCCGCAGGAGCTCTTGGGCTCGTAGGGCGTCGTAGAACGACCGGTGGACCTGGAAGAGGGTCTGGCGGAGCGTCTCGAGGGCGTTCTGTTCGGTCTGATCCCGCTGGGTCTGGGCCCGCCGGACGTTGAGGCCCCTCGACCCTGAGTCGAACAGGAGCCAGGCCGCCGAGAGCGTCGTGTTGGTCTCACCGACCGTGCTCCCCCCGCGAAACGGACCCGTGTAGAGCTCGCTCCGCCCGTCCTGGCGAGTCACGCTCGGCGTCACCGTGGGGAGGAAAGCGGCGTTCGCGGCCCGCGCGTTCGCCCGGGAGGACTCCAGGTTGAGCCGTGCGGCCCGCACCGTCCCGTTGTTCTCGCGCGCTAGCCGGAGGGCCTGGTCAAGGGTCAAGGGCTCGCTGCCGGCCCAGGCCAACGGACCGACGAGCGCGAGGACAAGGACAGGGAACGGCCTGGTGAGCATGGTTAGAAATGACGACGGCTTGACTGGCACGCCGACTCCCTTCCTTTTACCGCCCTTGCGGCGGCAGAGTTGCCAGAAGGGACGATTGGGCGGGCCGGGGGGCGCGAACGGTCGCGGCAGGGCTACACTCGCGGCCATGCGAGCGGAGTACCGAGACGTGCTCGACGCGGTCCAGGCGAGCCCTTCCCGCGGCCGGGCCCTCCGTGATCTGGCGATGAGGGCCCTCGACGCCCTCGAGGGTTACGACTGGTCTGGGGTGTACCGCCTCGACGGCGAGACCCTGGTCCTCGATGCCTACGTCGGCGCGGAGACCGACCACACCCATATCCCGGTCGGCCGGGGGGTCTGCGGCACGGCCGTTGCGGAGGGGCGTAACAAGGTTGTCCCCGACGTGCGGGACCTCGACAACTACCTCTCGTGTAGCACCTCGACCCGGTCCGAGATCGTCGTGCTGATCCGTCGGGACGGACAGGTCGTTGGGCAGATCGATATCGACGGGCACGCTGTCGGCCGGTTCACGGCCGAGGACGAGGAGTTCCTCGAGGCCCTCGCGTCCCTCCTCGCCGCCCGGTGGGACGACTAGGGGGCGCGCTCGCCGAGCCGGGCCTCGGCCGCCTTGAGTCGGGCGTCAACGCTCCTTAGGTACAGCCACAGGCCGCACCACACCAGGATCGGTGGCACGGCGGCGATGAGTCTCGTCCAATCCATCTCGTCTTTCGACCTCCAGTTCCAACAGGCCGGCCCGCACCCGGAGCCGGTAGAGCACGGCCGTCACCACGGCCAGTACGGCGAACGTCCCGTAGACCCCCGTCCGGTACCACACGTCGAACGCCCCGGTCTGGACCGTTTGCGTGGGGTGGAACGACTCCTGGGCCACCTGGGGCAGCCGCGGGTACACGAAGATCAGGAACACGGCGGGCAGGACCATGAGAACGGCGTAGGCCCCGCACGCCCCTGCCCTCCTCTGCTCGTCGTGGTGACCGGCCCGCAAGGCCAGCGCCACGACGAACAGCATGAGGACGATGAGGAACGACGTCTGCCGCGGGTCCCAGTGCCACCACGTGCCCCACTGGACCTTGCTGAACAGGATCCCAGTCGCCATCGTGAGGGCCCCGGTGAGGGCCCCTAGCTCCGTCGCTGCCGCGAGCCGGACGTCCCACTCCGGCCGCCGCGTCTGCAGGGAGCGCACGCCGAGGTAAGCGGCGACGGCGATCAGGACGCTGCACACCAGGGCACAAGGCAGGTGGAAGAACACGATGCGAGCGAGCTTCGGTTCGCGGAAGGCGGCTGCGTCGGCGACGACGAACGTGTACGCCGTCATCGCGACGCCCGCCAGTCCAAGCACGAGGTGAAGGGGCCTCATCCGTTCCTTAGTCCTTCGTAGATTGTGCGCTCGGGTCCGCAAGTCCCGTGGGACGTCGGGGCGCGATCGTCGCCCAGGCCGAGGCGGCGAGAAGGGGCCCGGCGGCGAGGAGGGTGAGGTCCCACCCCGCCAAACCCAGGGCGGACTGCCAGCCCCCAGCCGCCGACCCCTGCCCGAGCGCGACTCGCAGCACACCGATGCTCAGGAAGACTTGGGGGAAGAGGACCGGCATCGCGAGGGCTGAGGCCAAGACCCATCGGTTCGCGGTGCCCATTGCTAGGGCGCCGCAGACACTCACCCCGGCGCCCAGCCCTACCGCGGTCAGCCCAAGCCCGAGCCCGAAGAGCAGCGGGTCGACCACGTTGACTCCGAGCAGGGTGACGCTGAGCACGCCCAGCACGGCAGAGACGATCACGGTCTGGGCCACGGCGTAGAGGGCCTTCCCCGAAAACGCGGCCGTGGGTTCGGCGATGAGGCGGAGCAGGTCAAACGTGCCCTGCTCGTCCTCCACCAGGAACACTCTCGGCAACGTGACGACCGCGGCGAAGAGCAGGGTCACAGTGAGAAGCCCAGCCGCCAGGTTCGGCGACGGCTTCTGGCCGAACGAGGCGAGCGACATCGCCACCACCGAGAGCAGGCCGAACAGTCCAGCCGTGAACAGGCTGTGGCGGGACCGCAGCTCGATCCTCCACTCCTTGCCGAAGACGGCCAGGGCCTCACGCAGCCAGGACGAGTTCGTGGGTGGCATAACGACGGTCGAGCGGGTCGTTCGTGGCGAGGACGAGCGCCCCTCGGGCGAGTTGGGACTCGACGACCCGGTCGACGAGGGTGCGCCCGGCTTCGTCGAGGGCGACGGTCGGTTCGTCGAGCAGCAGGACGGGCGGAGAGGCTTGGACGGCAAGGGCGAGCTTGAGCCGGGCCCGCATACCGGAGCTGAACTGGCCGACGAGCCGGTCGGCCGAAGGGCCGAGACCGACCTCGTCGAGGAGGTTCGGGGCGCCGGCAGGAAGGCCGCGGAGGGTCGCGGCGAGTTCGAGGTGCTCGCGGGCGGTGAGGTGCGGGTAGAGCGCGAGGTCGAGTGCGGCGTAACCGAGGGCGCACCGGTCGAGGGGGGTCACCTCCCCCTCGGTCGGGCTCACGAGCCCGGCGAGGACCTTGAGGAGGGTCGACTTCCCGCTCCCGTTCGGCCCCAGGACGCAAATGGCCTGACCCTCCGCAAGGTCGAACTCGACCCCCCGGAACACCCACCGCCCCCCATATCGCTTCCCCAGCCCCCGCGCCTGCAGCACTCCCTCGAGTATGGGTCCAAGCCGCCCCGCTTGTGCGCCTCTGCCCGGTCTAGTGCCGTCGCCAGAGCCGCCGTCGAAACCCCAGGCAGGGTTACCGGAGTTTGGGAAAAGGGGCTCCCTCGCCCTCCAGAGAAGGGTCCGGAACCCGAAAACCTGAAGTGAAGCCTTATGGTCGAACTCACGGTACGGATGGTTTTGGCGACCGCGGCGCTCCTGGCCTCAGGGGCGACGGGCACGCCGCCGTTCGACCTGACGGCCCAAGGGGTGGCGCTCTTCGCGACTTACTCGTTCCTCCTTTGGGGGCTCGAGCGCCGGGGGATGCGCAACTCAGGGGTCTCGGGCCTGGCCGGGGCGGCGGACGCGGCCGTGGTCGCGTTCCTGATGGCCGGGGCCGGACAGATCGACCGGCTGGGCTTCCTCTCCCTAACCCCACTTGTTTGGGCGGTCACGCGCCACGGCGCGAACGCCCTTTCCATGGCCCCGATCGTCTCCGCTTGGCTCCTGGTCGGGGCGAACCTTTTTGACGGGCGGGGGTGGACCCCCACACTTTTGGCCCAAGCGGCGGGCGTCCTCGGGATCGGCCTGCTCGTCCACCGGACCCGGCAGGTGGTCACGGTGCGGGAGGTCGTCGAGGTGCCGGTCGACCGGCCGGGCGAGCCGATCGTGCCCGCCGACTACACCGAGCTCCGCGAGAACTACCGCACCCTCCGCGCCCACGCCCGCGACCTCGAACGCCGGGGCAAGCGTGACCGCACGACGGTCCAGCTCCTCGACGCGACCGAGAACGGCGGCGAGAACCCGTTCCTGGCGATGGCCCGCAGGCTGCGGGAAGTCTTGAACGTCGAAGGCGTCAACCTCTACAGTTTCTCGAACCAAGTCGACGCGATGGTCGTGCGGGCCTCGGCGGGCGAGGTGCCCGGCGCCCTCCGCGACACCGCGTTCCCGTTGACCACCCCGATCGCCGACTGGCAGGCTCGGGACCGTCTCGAGGCGGCGTTCCGGGCGGTGCCCTACCCCGCGGCCCACACCTCCGCCGTCGTGCTGAAGGACTCGGGCAGGATCATCGGGGCGCTGGGGCTCTACGACTCGACGAAGGGCCGGATCCACGAGGCGGCGGACGTCGCGGCCGAGGTCGCGGACACCGTCGGGTGGCTTCTGCGCAAGCTCCACGAGCGCGAGGACGAACGGCGACGGCTCCGCGAGTCGGGTCTGCTCTACGAGGTCGCGAGCGTCACCCAGGGGTCGGACACGCCCCTCACGCTCGCCACCCGGCTGGTCAGGGAGATGTGGGACATGCTCCGCCTTGACCACGTCGCGCTCCATGTGGTGGACGGCGGATCCACGATGACCCTGGCGAGCGAGGGGGCGGCGATGAACGTGCTCGAACTGCTCGCCTTCCCGGGAGCGGCCGGCCTCCCCGGCTGGCTCGAGATCGGGGCCCCCGAGGTCGTCCTCCTCGATGCCCGCGACGACGAGCGGCTCTCCCACGAGGCGGCCCTCAAGCGACGGGTTGGGAGCTTCGTCGTCGTCCCGCTCACTTTCGGCGATCGGCCGAACGGCTTCCTCACGGCGGGCACCCACCGAGTGAACGGCATCGGGGCGGCGGAGCTCGAGGCGCTACGGGTGGTCGCGGCCGAGGCGGGCCAGGCTCTGGGTCGGCTGCAAGTCGGCACCGGCCAGGCGTTCGGGCTCGCGGCGCCCGTCGAGTTCCACCGCCGGGTGACGGCGGCGGGCACCGGGCACCTCGTGTACCTCGAAGTCCCCCGTCGGGACGAGCTCGAACAGGCCCATGGGAAGACTTCGGTGGACTTTGCGGTCCGCCAGCTCGCCCTTCGGTTACGGGCGACCTTGCCGACGGGCGGGCTCCTGTGCCGCCGGCCGGAAGGGGACTACATCGCCTTCCTCGAGACCGACGACGAGGGAGCGGCGGGCCAGTGGGCGAACTCCGCGGTGGCCACGGCTGCGCTGGTGCCCGTCTCGACGCCGGACGGGAGGGTGCGGTTGCCGCTCGCCCTTAAGGCGAAGGTCGCCCGATTATCCCCGCAATCTCGCCAGACGTCGGCAGGGAGCGCCGCATAATGCGAACTTTCGCCTACATTTACCGTTTCGAGTCCGGGCCAGGCTCAGATATAGTAAACCCCTACGGGCACACGACCGGGGGGCGGGCGTGAGCGCGGTCCCGCTTTCGGGGCGGGCCGAGCGCGCTCTCTCCGGGCGGCTCGACCAACGGTGTTGGTGGGAGACAGAGGTGAGAGCGATCGAGGGGGCTTACGATTGGCGACGAGCGGTTGAGTCCTGTGAGACGGTTCTTCAGGGGGATCCGGACCACCTGGGGGCGCTGGAGGTCTTGGCCCAGGCGCAGTGGTTCGGCGGGCTCTACGACGCCGTCATCTCCACGACCAGCCGGCTCCTGAAGCTGAACCCGCTCGAGCCGGGCTACCGGTTCACCCGGGGGATGGCGTACGTCTCGAAAGGCCACCTGGGCCGGGCCCTCGAGGACTTCCAGACTGCGCACGCCCAGAGTCGCGACCCGAAGTTCAGGGCCCAGGTGCAGTCGTCGATCGACGCGCTTGAAGGCTGGTTGATGGACGCGCCGGTGCGGCGGTCTCGCTTCGGCGCGTCCATGGAGCGGCCCCTCGGCCGGGTCAACTAACGGTCAGCCTGCCGCGACCAGGCCGCGCAGGTCTTCGGCCCGCGTCAACCGTTCCCAGGGGAAGTTGGCGTTTCCGAAGTGACCGTTCTTGGCGGTCGGGAAGTACGTGGCCTCTAGCAGTCCGAGCTCGGTGATGATCCCTCGCGGCGAGAGGTCGAACACTTCGCGCACCCGGGCCACGATCTTCTCGACGCCCACCTTCTCGGTGCCGAACGTCTCGAGGTTGATGCTGACCGGCTGGGCAACGCCGATGGCGTAGGCGAGCCCCACCTGGCACTTGTCCGCGAGCCCCGCCCCGACGATGGCCTTCGCCACGTACCGGGCCATGTAGGCGGCCGAGCGGTCGACCTTGGTCGGGTCCTTTCCGCTGAAGGCGCCCCCACCGTGCGGGCACATGCCGCCATAAGTGTCGACGATGATCTTGCGCCCGGTGAGCCCGGTGTCGCCGGTCGGGCCGCCGATCACGAACTTGCCGGTCGGGTTGATGTGGTAGGTGATCCCGCCCTTGTCGTACTGGGCGTACTCTTCGAGCACGGGCTTGATGACGTACTCGTGGACGATCTCCTTGAGGGCGTCGTGGCCGACGGACTCGCTGTGCTGCTGACTGATGACGACCGTGTCGATCCGGGTCGGGACGCCGTCCTCGTAGACCACCGAGACCTGGCTCTTCGCGTCCGGTCGGAGCCCCAGGGACGGGTGCTTCTTGCGGGTCTCGGTGGCCCGGCGCATGAGGGCGTGGGAGACCGAGATCGGCAGCGGCATGAGCTCGGGGGTCTCGCGGGTGGCGAGCCCGAACATCATCCCCTGGTCGCCCGCGCCGCCCGTGTCGACGCCCTGGGCGATGTCGGGCGACTGCTCTTGGATGGCGACGAGCACACCGCACGCAGCCCCGTCCAGCCCGAGCTCGGTGTCGTTGTAGCCCACTTCCAGGATCGTCTCGCGCACGACCTTGGCGACGTCCACGTACCCCTCCATCGTAAGCTCGCCCGCGACCACGGCCATGCCGCGGGTGACGAGGGTCTCGATCGCGACCCGGGCGTGCATGCCTTGCGGCAGGAGCGGGTTCTCTTGACGGGCCTTGCGGTCCTCGCGCAGGGCGGCGTCGAGCAGGGCGTCGGAGACCTGGTCCGCCAGCTTGTCCGGGTGCCCCTCGCTGACGCTCTCCGAGGTGTAAATGTTGGTCATCGGCGTAGGGGGGAGGATACCAGCGCGAGCCCGCCCGGTCCGGGGCTGCGAGAGAGTGCCAGGCTAGAACTGGTCCGTCATGAACAGCCTCGGCGGGGTGGGGACGTTGCGGGCGAGGAGGAGGAGTTCGGGGTGGATGGTTCCCACGGGTACGGCCAGTTCGGCGATCATCGATCTCAAGCCGAACCAATCGCACGGGGTGCCGACGGGCCAGGCCGGGTGGGCGCCGTCGACGACCGCTTCGCGGCACACCGCGGGCTCGTGGCAGACGTAGCCCCCGCCGAACGGCTCGCACGAGCGGTAGGTCCATCTCCAGTAGTCCCACCTCGCATCGTCCCGACGTAGGCGCGCGGGAGAGCCCGCCGCCCAGGCGTCGTAGAGCCGGCGGACCTCGTCGAAGGGCAGGGTCTCCTCAGGCTCCTGCTCGGAAGAGGCGATCGGGGCCCGGACGACTTCGTCGACCGCCTCGAACCCGGCGCGTTCGTAGAGGCCGGTCTGGTGGGCGAAGAGCAGCGCGGGCCCCTCTCCTTCCTGCTCCGCCGCCTCGAGCACCGCTTCGATGAGCCGAAGCCCGTGTCCCCGCCCGCGTTCGTCTGCGTCGGTCCCGACCCCCGCGATCCCGATCGCCCGGCCCCAGCCGAAGAGAAGCGGCGTGGTCGTGAGGATCGAGACGATCCGCCCGCCCTCGAACACGGCCCACTTCCGGTCGAGGTCGAAGAACGGCTCGGTGTAGAACACCTCCTGAGCTCGGACGGGGTCCAGGCCGAACACGCGGCAGAGCAGGGCGAGGAACTCGGCGGTCTCGCCCGCCTCGATCCGGCGCACCGAGCTCACGGGAGCGGGGTCTCCGTGGTCGAAGACGCCACGACCCGGACGGTGACCTGAACTTCGTTGGGCCCGCTCAGCCTCACGCCGGGCGGCAGCTTGAGCCGCACCGTGAACGTCCGGTCGGCGCGCAGCCCGGTCAGGTCGATCGGCTCGGTGTCGAGGGTCCCGAACCCGGCGAGCACCCCGCTGTCGCCCCGGACCTGGACCTGGTTCGGGCGCAATTCGTACCCCTCGACGCGGTAGCCAAAGTCGGGCTGCCCTTGCCAGGCCGGGGAGACGACGACCCGCTTGGTCAGAGCGGCGGCGGCGACGGCGGGGGTCACCGTGACGCGGGGCGGTTCGGCCCGGACGAAGGGGAGCGGCCGCTTGTCCTCGCCGAGCACCTCGACGGGGAGCAGGTACGTCCCGCCCGGGCGGACGTCCGAGAGGTCGAGGATCACCCGCACCCGCTTGACCTCGCCGAGCCGGCGTTCGGGTCCGACCACCGTGACGGTCTCGGGTTGTATCGCGGCCCCGTCGAAGGCGTACGCGCTGGGCAAGAGCCCGGACGGCTCCAGCTCGACCGCCCGCTCGACGCTCGCGACCCGCTGGACGTCGAGCCGGATCGAGCGTTGAGGGGGCTCGACCGTCACCCGACCGAGTTGGGGCCCGACGATGGTGACGGGATAGCTACGGACCCCCGGTTGGGCCCCCTCGAGGTCGATGCTGGCCGCGACGGCGGCCGTGTCGAGGGAGTCGAGCGTGTCGGCCGATCCCTTGGCCACCAGGCGCAAGGTCACGGGCGGGCTCACGACCATCATGTCCTCGCCGAGGTTGCGCAGTTCGACTCGGGCGTCGAACTCGCGTTCCTTATCGGGAACGAAGACCGGCGACAGGGCGAGGCGGAGGAGCAGCGCGATGACGAGCGAGGCAAGGGCCAGCAGGAACGTGTCTCGTGATGGCATCAGGACCCCGTTTTCCTCAGTTTCGGCCCGGGTCGCGACGAGGCCTTGCGCGGGCGAGGGGCGGGCGTCCCGCGCATCTCGCGGTTCAGGAGGTCGCGGAGGGCTTGGGCGGAGGGCATCCCGATGAGCCGCCCTTCAAGGGCCACCGAGACCGTCCCCCGCTCCTCGCTCACGATCACGACGACGCAATCGGCCTGTTCGCTGATCCCGATCCCGGCCCGGTGGCGCATGTGAAACTGGGGGTCGATGCCGTCGGTGTCGCTGAGCGGCAGCCGGCACGCGGCGGCGGTCACCTGGTCACCGCGAATGAGCGCGGCCCCGTCGTGCAGCGGACTGCGGTCGTAGAAGATCGCCCCAAGGAGCGGGGCGGTCACCACGGCTCGCACGGGTACCCCGTTGTCCGCCACGTCCTGGAGGCGCACGTTGCGCTCGAGCACGATGAGCGCTCCGGTACGTTGCTCGGCCATCTCGGTGACGGCGGCGACGACCTCTTCGAGCGCGTTGGCCCCCATGGTAGCCGTCCCCCGACCGAGGCGTTCGCTCCAGACGCCGAGCCGTCCGAACCCCTCGATCGCCTGCCGCAGCTCGGGCAGGAAGATGATCGCGAGGGCGACGGGCGCAAGGAGGGTCGCCTTGTCGAGGAGCCAGTGCAGGGTCTGGAGCCCGAGGAAGTCGCTGAGCAGCAGGAGGGCGACGAAGGCGAGGATCCCGAGGAAGAGACGCCAGGCCCGGCTCCCCCGGACGAGTTTGAGCACCCGGTAGACGACATAGGTCACGAGCAGGACGTCAAGGACGTTGACGAGTCCTTGCCAACTGAAGGAGAACTGTTCGCGGAGCCGCTGAAGGGCGTCGTACAAGAGGTGCGCCGAGTTTATCCCGTCAGCGTCGGCCTATAATCGGCTCGTGACCGATGACCCCGGTAAGCGCACCGTCGAAGACGTCCGTTCCGACATCGACGCCCTCGACGCGGACCTGGTGGCGATGCTCGGGCGGCGGGCCGAACTGGCCCGCGAGATCGGCCGGTTGAAGGAGGATCAGAACCGCCCCTACTTCACACCGGAGCGGGAGCACCAGATCTTCGAGCGTCTGGCGAGCCTCCCCGCGGGGCCGCTGCGGCCACAACACGTCACCGCCATCTTCCGTGAGGTCATCAGCGCCGCCCGGGCCGCCGAACGACCCTTGAGCGTCGCCTACTGGGGCCCTCCCGGGACGTACTCCCACATCGCCGCGGTCCAGACCTTCGGACGCTCCACCGACCACCGGCCGGTCGAGACCATCACCGAGGTCTTCCGCGCCGTCGAGCAGGGCCGGGCGGACTACGGGGTGGTTCCGATCGAGAACTCTACGGCCGGTGTCATCCCCGAGACCCTCGACAGCTTCCCGGTCACGAACGTTCGGATCTGCGACGAGACGTTCGTGGACGTCCACCATTGCCTGGCCAGCGGGGGGGTCGGGCTCGACGGGGTGAAACGGGTCTACGCCGGGCCCCAGCCCCACGCCCAATGCCGGCGATGGCTCGCCGAACGGCTGCCGGGGGCTGAGGTCGTGAGCGTCGCCCCCACCACCCGCGCCGCCGAAGCGGCCAAGGAGGATCCCGAGGGCGCGGCCATCGTGAACGCGATGACGGTCGAGATGTACGGGCTGACCCTCCTCGCCGAGCACGTCGAGGACGCGAGCGGCAACCGGACCCGGTTCGTGGTTCTCGGGTTCAACCAGCCTTCGCCCACCGGCTCCGATAAGACGAGCGTGATGTTCAACCTCCGGAACCGCCCGGGTGAGCTTTATCGAGCTCTCGGGGCGTTCGAGGAGCACGGCGTCAACCTCCTCATGATCGAGTCACGCCCGGCCCAACGGGCGTCGTTCGAGTACCTCTTCTACGTCGATTGCGCCGGTCACCAAAGCGACCCCCACGTCGCCGCCGCCCTCGCCGCCGTCAGCGCCCAAGCCTTGGACACGTCGATCCTCGGGAGCTACCCCAGCACAGACCCGAACCTCCGCACCCGTTAGCTTGGCGGTATTATAATATATCGCTAAATGCGAGCTACTTGCGATGTTGCGGGTCCCATGTCCGGGCCTCACCTGTGGAAAGAGACCCATAGCGGGCAGTGTGCCTGCGAGGACCCGAACTTGAGGATCAGTGGATCTCCCCAGGCTTACCTCTTCGTCTCGACGGCGTTCGGCCGGTCGGGAGGGGTGTCCGCTGGTGGGTCCGTCCCCCCGGTGGCCCCTCCTCCGCCGCCGCCGAGCCCGACCACGCTTCGGCGGGTCGAGGCGGCCGACCGGGCAGTCACCCAGGTCGGGGACCTCTTGGCGAGCCTCAAGGACGGGTTTGTCCGGAACGTCTCGACCCCGGACCCGGAGCGAGCGAACCGCCGACTCACCGAGTCCGCCTCCCAGACCGTGAACGACCTCCTCGAGAACACCCGGGCGGGCGGGCAGCCGGTCTTCGGCTCTCGGACCCTGGCGGGGTCGAACGTGCTCCGGGCGTACGCCGACTCCTCTGGCGAGTCCCTCCCGGTTCGTCGTGCGCTCGAGGTCGTCGAGCAGAGCCTCCGGGCCGTCCCCGAAGCCCTCGACGGCATGCGAGTGGGCTCGCTCGCCGAAGTCGAGACAGCAAGCGAGACGCTGGACCGCCTGGGTGAGCGGATGGACTCCTCGCGACGGTCGCTGGTCAACGCGGCCCGGCCGTCCGGGCTCGACCTCCAGGCCTAGCCCCGGCTAGAGGACCTGAAGTTTCAGTCTTCGCTGAAAGTTGGCGGACGAAGCGGCGTGCGTGACGGTAGACTCCACTACAGATGGAGGCGCCCGTCAAGACCCGTCCGTGGGAGGGCCACGGAGAGGAGAAGGGACGCTCGGTGCGACGGATGTTCGCCGAGATCGCCGGGTCGTACGACCTCCTGAACGACCTGATGAGCCTTGCAGGCCATCGGCGGTGGCGCCGAGCGGCGGTCGCCCACCTCGACTTGCGGCCGGGCGAATCCGTTCTAGACGTCTGCTGCGGGACGGGCGATTTCTTGGCCCCGATCCGTGCCTCCGTCGGCCCGGCGGGACGGGTTGTCGGGGTCGATTTCTGCGCCCCGATGCTGGCCCTGGCCGCTGCCAAGCCAGGTCACGCCGCAGGCCTAGAGCTTGGGGACGCGTGCCGTCTTCCGGTGGCGTCCGGGGCGTTCGATGCCGTCACGGTGGGCTGGGGGCTTCGGAACGTCACCGACCGGGCGGCAGCCCTCGCCGAGGCGTTGCGGGCATTACGGCCGGGCGGGCGGTTCGTCTGCCTCGACATGGCGGGCGGCGACGGCCGGGCCTGGAGCGACCGGGCGTTCAGACGCGTCGTGCCGCTGATCGGGCGGGCGTTCGGCAAGGCCGAGGCCTACACGTACCTCCCCGAAAGCGCGACCGGTTTCCCCGAGCCCGAGGCGCTGGCCGGTGAGATGCGTGCGGCGGGCTTTGTCGAGGTCGGCCACCGGCGGCTCTTCTTCGGTACGGTCGCGATGCACTGGGGGGTGAAACCGTGAAGTCGGCCGCGTTCCTCGATAGGGTGCAAACGGCTCTGCCCGGAGAGGTGCTGGAGCGGGTCGCGGCGGGGATGGCCCAAGTCGAGGACGCCCTCGCCCAGGAGGTCCAGAGCCAGGTCAGCACAGTTGCGAGCGTCGGCCAGGCGACGGTGCGAGCCGGGGGCAAGCGCCTGCGCCCGGCATTGATGATGCTCTCGGCCTGGGCGAGCGGCGGCGAGGCCGACCCCAGGCGGCTCGCGACCCTTGGGGCCTGCCTGGAGATGATCCACATGGCGACCCTCGTCCACGACGACGTCATCGACGTCGCCGAGACCCGGCGAGGGCACCGCACCGCCGCGAGCCTCCACGGGAACACCGCGGCCGTGCTGAGCGGCGACGTGCTGCTCGCAAAGGCGATGCGGCTCCTCGCCCACGACGGCGACCTCCGGGTGATCCGGACCGTCAGCGACGCGGTGGTCGAGATGGCTGAGGGCGAGGTACGAGAGGTCGAAGCCCGGGGCCGGTTCGACCTTGAGCCCGCGGAGCACCGGGCGATCCTGCGGATGAAGACGGCCGCTTTCGTCGAGTGCTGCTGTCGGGTGGGCGGTCTTGTGGCCGGGGCGGACGAGCGGGCCATCGACGACTTGGCCCGGTTCGGTCACCACCTTGGGATGGCCTTCCAGATGATCGACGACCTGCTGGACTGGCGCGGGGACGAGGCGAGAACGGGCAAGGCGATCGGGATCGACTTCCGAGACGGTCAGGCCACCTCGCCGTTGATCGACCTCCGCGAGCGGCTCGACCCCACCGAAGCCACGTACGTCGGAAGGAAGTTCGGGAACGGCGTGACCGACGACGACCTCGCGATGATCGCCAGGTGGATGGACGACCGAGGGAGTTTCGAGCGAGTCGAGCAAGAGGCGGCCGGGCACGTCCGCGAGGCCATGGGTGCCCTCGAACGGCTGCCCGACGGCCCCTTCCGCGACCTGTTGCGGGCCGTGGCGGACTTCATCCTCGAGCGCGACGCCTGATGTTCCTCCGCCTTGTCGTGTTCGACCTCGACGGCACCGTCCACCGGGGCACTGAGGCTTTGCCGTACGCGGGTGAGACGGTCCAGTGGCTGCTCGACCAGGGCGTCGCAGTCCGGTACTTCACCAACAACTCGGCCGCCCGCCCCGAGGCCGTCGAGGCCAAGCTGCGGGCGCTGGGAGTGCCGTGCGAGCGGGAGTGGGTGTACGGCACCGGCCGCCTCGCCGCCGAGTGGTGCCGGGACCAGGGCGTCTCGAGCGCCTTCGTCGTGGGCGAGCCCGAGCTCGAGACGACCTTGGCCGAGGCGGGGGTGCGACTCGTGCGCGAAGGCCCCGCGGAGGCGGTGGTGGTCGGGATCTGCCGACGCCTCACCTACGCCTGGATCGAGGAGGCGTCGAATCGGGTGCGGCAGGGGGCGCGGTTCGTCGCGACCAACCGCGACCCGACGTACCCCCTCGAGGGCGGTCGCCTCCAGCCGGGAGCGGGGGTCATGGTCGCGGCGGTCGAGACGGCGAGCGGCGTCGCCCCCGTCGTGCTGGGCAAGCCCGGGCCGGCAGGGCTCCTGCGCATCGTCGCCGAAGCGGGGGTCGGGGTCGAGGAGACGCTCGTCGTGGGCGACCGGATCGACACGGACGTGGCCTGCGGGCGCGCGGCGGGGTGTGCGACGTACCTTGTTCTGACCGGGGCGACGACGGTGCTGCCCCCGGGCGAGCGAGGGGGCGCGGACCTCGCCGCTCTCCGCGAGGACTGGCCAGGGCTAGCGGCCGGGACGGACCAGGGACCCGCGCCACAATCGGGTCATGCTGGCGGCCTTGTTGGCGACCATGGCCCTCGCTGAGACCCAAGACGTCACGTTCCGGCACCAACCCTCGGGTTCGCCGAGCGCGGTGACCGTCGTCGGGCGGTTCAACGGCTGGGACATCAGTCGAGACCGGCTGGCGCGCGGGGAGGACGGGGTCTGGACCGTGCGGCTGAAGATCGAGCCGGGGGTCTACGAGTACTGGTTCCTCGAGGACTTCCGCACCAAGGTCGCCGACCCCGAGCGTCCCGACCAGGGCCAGCCAGGGCAGTCGCGACTGGTCGTGCCTCCGGCCGCGTTCGCCGAGGCCCCGGCTGGGCGCGGGGAAGGACGGGTGACCGCAGCCGGGCTGCGACACCGCCCCGGGCCGCTGGACCGGATCAGATGGAATTCCTCAACCTGGGTGTTCCGGCTCCGAACCCGGGCGGACGACGTCGAGGGGGCTGTCGTAAAGGCCTTCGGGCGCGACTGGCCGATGACGAAGACTGGCACGGACGGGCTGTTCGAGACGTGGCAGGGCCGAGCGGCCGGACCGGGCGCGATCGTGCCGTACACGTTCGAAGTCTGGGACGGCGAGACCCGGGTCGTGGTCGATGCCGACGGCTCCCCGTTCGTGGCCAAGGCAGAGGACCATCCGCTCGTCGTGCCGCCAAAGTGGCTGGCGGGGGCGGTGTTCTACCAGGTCTTCCCCGACCGGTTCGCGAACGGCGACCCGGGCAACGACCCCGATCCGGTCGAGCCCTGGGGCTCGACTGCCAACTTGAAGGGGTTCTACGGGGGCGACATCGCCGGGCTCAGCCAGCGGCTGGCCCACCTCCGCGACCTCGGCGTGACCGGGCTCTTGCTGAACCCGGTCTTCCCCTCGCCGACCTACCACCGCTATAACCCGACGGAGTTCGGCACCATCGACCCGAGGCTCGGCTCGGACCAGGACTTCGACGACCTCGTCCTCCGGTTGCGCGCGCTCGGGATCAAGGTGGTGCTAGACGGGGTGTTCAACCACACGAGCCCCGAGTTCTTCGCCTTCCGCGACCTGCGCGAGAAGGGGGCTGATTCGGCGTACCGCGACTGGTACACGGTGCTCGAGTTCCCTCTCCGGGTCGAGACCGGGCAGCAAACGTACAAGGCCTGGTTCGGCCACGCGGGGCTGCCGGTGCTACGGACGGACAACCCGACCGTCCAGGCGTTCCTCGACGACGTCGCGGCCGGGTGGGTGCGGGACCGGGGGGTCGCCGGGTGGCGGCTGGACGCGGCGGACGAGGTCGACCCGTCGCTGTGGCGGTCGATGCGCCGGGCGGTCAAGGCGGCCTCGCCCGAGGCGTGGCTGCTCGGCGAGGTCTGGGGCGACGCCCACCCCTGGCTCCAAGGCGACCAGTGGGACAGCGCCATGAACTACCCATGGCGGGGGGCGGTCCTCGACTTCTTCGTCAGTCGGTCGATCGGGGCGGCAGAGTTCGACCGACGGCTCGAGCAGATCCGAGAGACGATCCCAGAGGCGGTGACGCCCGCGATGCTCAACCTGCTCGGGAGCCACGACACGCCGCGGCTGCGTACCTTGGCCGGGGGGGACGACGATCGGGTGCGCCAGGCCCTCCTGTTCCAGTTCACTTATCCAGGGGTACCGGTCGTCTACTACGGCGACGAGGTCGGGATGGAGGGGGGCGGTGACCCCGACTGTCGCCGGTGCATGGACTGGATCGGGGCGGGGTGGGACAAGGGTCTCCTGCAGTTCGCGCGCGACCTCGTCGCCCTTCGGAAGGGACGCTCGGCGTTGCGGGAGGGGTCGTACCAGACGGCCCGGGTCGATGAGGCGGCGGGGACGTTCGCGTTCCTGCGCCGGACTGGGTCCGAGGTGGCGGTCGTTGCGTTCAATCGGGGGTCGCGGCCTGCCACATGGGAGTTCCCGATGCGGTCGGGCGGGGTCGAGGCCCTGCTCGCCCACAAGGGTCAGGGCCGGGTCTCGAACGATCCAGGGAAGGCCGGGGTCGCCGCCGGTGAGCGCGTCCGGCTCGAGCTTCGGCCCGGGGGGTGCGCGGTGGTCGTCTTCCGGCCTCAGATCGGTCGGGACGTTCTCGAATCGCTGGCAGGTCGACCGGCCGAACCCCCGAAGAAGGACGGCCCTCGCCGCCACCCGATCGACCCGTGAGAGGGGTGTGAGCCGGCTGGGGCTCGAACCCAGGACCCGCGCCTTAAAAGGGCGCTGCTCTACCAACTGAGCTACCGGCTCTCGCGATCACTCTACCCGAGGGCCCGGCGCGGCCGGGCCTCAGCGGGGCGGGTCGTCGCGGACGAGCCGGGCCGATCCGTCGGCGTAGACCACGGCCCTCGCCCCGTCGGTCTTGATGTAGCCCATCTCCGTCCTGCTCGGGTCCCGGATCGAGGCCAGGGACCCCCCGGCGAAGGTGTAGACGAAGCTCTCGACAAGGCTCGCACTCTTGAGGTAGGGCATGACGGAGTTGCGGAACGCGGCGGCGGTTGGAAGCTGGTCGTCGTTGTCGGCCGCGTAGAGCTGGAGCGCGATCCCGACCTGCTTCGCGTTGCTGAGGGCCACGGTCGAACTTGCCGCCCGTCGGGCCGACGTGATCACGTCCAGCGACATCTCGACGACCGGTCGGTAGACGAGGAGGCCCTGGCTCAAGTAGAGGAAGCCGGACCCGTTCTCGAGGGCGACCCCGGACTTGGCGTCCATGCTCAAGAGGACGGGTTTCGCCTCGGGTTTCGAGACCGAGATGGCCCAGAGCGCGGTCCCCTTCTGAGCGGCGTCGCCCAGCTTGGTCTCAGAGACGCTCGCCTCCAGTCGGAACGCTGTCTGGGTCGGCGGAGCCTCATAGATGTCGAACGTCTCCCCGCTCCTGGCGATCGTGACGCGGTCTAGGTCGAACACGAACCGCTCGACCGCCCCCATCCGGGCCTGGTCGAACACCGTCCCGTTGAGCAGGAACAGGTTGCCGTTGGGTGACCAGGCCTGGCTTTCGTCGAGCCCCGCGATCAGCGTGTCGAGCTTCGCCGATCGGACCGCGCCGGTGGCCGGGTCGACCCGGTTGACCGTGAGGTTGAAGGCGCCCGGCTTTTCGGGGTCCTGTCTCAGTTCCGTCGTGACAATGTAGGGGCTCACCGGGCTCGCATACACCCCGGGGGAGCCGAAGTCGCGTCCGTCGCCAGACCCGAACCGGGCGAGGTCGGCCGTCCTTCCCGTTCGGACGTCGAGCGAACGAAGGGAGACGGACACGCCCCCGTTCGCCCAACGGTCGGTGACCGAGAAGAAGACTTTGTCCCCCTGACCCTTCGGCGAGAGGAAGGCCGCGCTTTCCCCCGGCTTCGTCCGGACGGTCTCGAAGACCTTGCCGGTGGCCGTCTCCATGACCTGCCAGACCGTCACCGGATCGGGGGGCTGCTGCCCTTGCGCGCTTCGCAATGCCACGCTTTCGAGGGGGCCGCCCCAGTCGACGACGGACATCCCTACGTAGCGCCCGCCGAGGAGGGGCTCGAAGAAGAGGAGGTTGGACCCGGTGAGCGCTCGGGGCGGCAGGATCACGCTCGCGGAGGTTCCGTGTTCAACCATCGCGAACGAGTCCTGGAACCCAAGCGGCGTGGTGTTCTGCACGAGCCCGATGAGGGCGAAGGTAAGGCACAGAAGAGCGTTCATCGTCACATTCTCCAGGTGCCTGGAGCCTACTCTTTCTCGACGCCGGGCTGGGCCTTCGCGTTCGACCGCCCTCAAGTTCGCGCGGAAGAGGACGATACTCGAAGGGTGAGCGTCCTCATCGTGTTCGCAGTGGTCGGCAGTGCCGCCTCCGGGCCGGTCGACCTGGCATGGGTTCCTCGGAAGGGGGATCGGGCCGTGGTCGAACTCACGGTCGAGGCCCGTAAGGGGGGTGAGGCGACGGCGGCCTGGACTCGAGCGGAGGCACAGGTCGTCTCCGTCGAGGCCGACGGCTCCTATCGCGTCCGGACCCGCAACCAGGAGGCGACCCTGGCCCTTCACGGCGAGCTCGTCCGCGACGAACGGAAGAACGAGCGCCTCACGCGGTACTCCCGCCGAGGGGAGATGGTCGCGATCGAGAAGGGCGAGGCGTCCGCCCAGGCGTACCGAGCGGGGTTGCTGTCCCGGTTCGTGCGGCCGGAGGGCCCGGTCGAGGTCGGTGGGCAGTGGACGACCACTTGGACGCCTCCGGTAGGGCTCGACCTCCCTGCGCTCCGGACCGTCTACACCCTCCGTGCCGTCGAGGGCGATGTCCGGGTCGTGGCTTTCGAGGCGGTCGAGACGGGGGGCTCCAATCCGGCCAAGGCCACGGGGACCTGGCGGTTGTCTTCGCAGGGGGTAGCCGGGTCGATGGAGGCCAAGGTCGAGAACTACCTCGGCATTCCCGGGCTCACGGCGACGGTGACCTGGCGGCGGCTCTAGGCCGTTACCCGAGTTCGCCTGCGAGGCGTTCGAGGAGCCACCGGGCGAGCCTGGACTTGCTCATGCGCCCCGAGGCGACCTCCCCGGACTCGGTGACGAGCGTGAGGGCGTTCTCGTCGGCCTCCATCCCGAGCCCCGGCTGGCTCACGTCGTTCACGGCGACGGCGCGGACCCCCTTGGCCTTCAGCTTGGCGTAGGCGGGGCCGAGGCCTTCGCCCGGCTCGGCTGCGAAGGCGACGCAGAGGGCGCCGGGTTTGGCCCGGCCGGCGAGGGTCGCGATGACGTCCGGGTTCGCGACGAGGTCGAGGGCCATGGTATCGGCCTGACGCCGGAGCTTGCCGGGGGCACGCTGGGCGGGGCGGTAGTCGGCCACGGCGGCCACGCCCACGATCAGGTCGGCTTGGGCGACATGGGAGAGGGCGGCCTCCAGCATCTCGAGGGCAGTGCGGACGCGGACGACTTCGGCTTGCGGCGGGTAGCCGAGGGCGACGGGCCCGCTGACGACGGTGACCCGCGCCCCCATCTGGAGCGCGGCCCGGGCCAGGGCAGCCCCCATTTTCCCGCTCGAACGGTTGCTGAGGAACCGGACGTCGTCGATCGGCTCCTGGGTCGGGCCGCTCGTGAGCAGGACGTGGCGCCCGGCGAGGGAAGACCCGTGGGCCGTCGCCTCCAGGACGGCGGCGACGATCTCGGGGATCGAGGCCAGCTTGCCCTGCCCTTGTTCGCCGCACGCGACCTCGCCCTCGGCCGGTTCGACGACCCACGCCCCTCGTTCGGTCAGGCGGTCGAGGGCCTCCCGCGTCGTCTCGTGGTCGTACATCGCGGGGTTCATGGCCGGTGCGAGGACGAGCGGGCCTTCGAAGGCGAGGGCGATGGTCGTCAGCATGTCGTCCCCGAGCCCGTGGGCGAGTCGGCTCAACGTGTTGGCGGTCGCGGGGGCGACGACGAGGGCGGCGGCGGAGCGGGCCCAGTCGATGTGGGCCATGCGCCCGCGCTCGGGCTCTTCGAAGACGTCGGAGAGGCACGGCTGGCCAGTCAGCGCTTCGAAGAGGGCCGGGGAGACGAACCGGGCCGCCGAGTCGGTGAGGCAGACCCGGACGGAGAAGCCCTCTCGCATCAACTCGCGGGCGAGGTCGGCGGCCCGATAGCACGCGACGCTCCCGCTCACGCCGAGGACGAGGTCAGGCACCGACGATCCTCCTGAGTTCCTCGACGACCCGCGGGACTTCGTCGTTGACGATCCGGTGCTGGTACCGTCCGGCCTGGTCGAGTTCCCAGCGCGCGGTCGCGAGGCGTCGCTCGATGGCGGCCTCGTCGTCCTGGCCGCGGCCCCTGATCCGGGCTTCGAGCTCCTCGAGCGAGGGTGGCAGGAGGAAGACAGTAAGTGCGTCCGGACGGCGCTCCATCACGTCGAGCGCCCCTTGGACGTCGATCTTAAGCACGGCGACCTTGCCCTCGGCGAGCCGGCTCTCGACGCCCGCGACCGGGGTGGCGTACCAGTTGCCGTGGACCTCTTTGTGCTCGAGGAACGCCCCGGCCTCGGCCCTCCGGTGGAACTCCTCGGGGCTAACGAAATCGTAGTCGACGCCGTCCCGCTCACCCGTGCGGGGCGGTCGGGTGCAGGTGGCCACGACCCTTTCGACGCGAGGGTCGGCGGCCCGCCAGGCGTCGATGACCGTGTCCTTGCCGACGCCGCTGGGCCCGCTGAGGATGACGAGGCGCCCGCCGTTCACACGAGCTCCATCAGCCGGGCGGCGACACGGATCGGGTCGTGGCGGACGAAGTCGGTCTCGTTCATGAAGTCGCCGGTGATCGGGCGGTACCCCATCGAGGCGACGCGATCGGTGTCCGGCGCGACGAACTCCTGCTGCGAGACCCGGTACTTATCCAGGGCCGCCTGGCTCGGTACGCCCGTGTTCACGAGCACGAAGTCGAAGACCCGGGTCGAGACGTTGGCTTGGATCGCCACGAGGTGCTCGGCGGCGGTGAATGCGTCGCTCTCGCCGTGCTGGGTCATCACGTTGCAGACGTAGGCCTTAGGGGCTTGACTCCGACCGATCGCCTCGGCGATCCCGGGGACGAGCAGGTTGGGGACGACCGACGTGTAGACGCTTCCCGGGCCGATACAGATGAGTTCGGCTTCGGCGATGGCCTCGACCGCGCCTGGGTGGGCGAGAGGGTCGGCGGGGTCGATGTAGACCCGGCGGATGGTCTTCCCGCTCGAGACGATCGCGGTCTCGCCGCAGACCTCGGTGCCGTCGTCCATGAGGGCGCGGAGGCGGACGTGGTCGTCGGTGCTGGGCACGACCCGGCCGCGGATGGCGAGGACCTCGCTCGCCATGGCGAGGGCCCGGTCTAGGTCGCCCCCGGTCTGCTCGATGAAACCGGCGATCAGGAGGTTTCCGACCGAGTGCCCGCTGAGCGAGCCTGCCTTCGAGGTGAACCGGTGCTGGAAGAGGTCGGTCATGAGCCGCTCGGCGTCGGCGAGGGCGACCAGGCAGTTCCGGATGTCGCCCGGGGGGATGATGCCGAGGTCCTGGACGAGCTTTCCGCTCGAACCGCCGTCGTCGGTGACCGTGACGATCGCGGTGATGTTGCTCGTATGCTGCTTGAGGCCGCGCAGCAAGGTCGAGAGACCCGTCCCGCCGCCGATCGCGACGACCCGGGGTCCGTGGGCGAGCTGTCGCCGGCGCTTGTAGGCCCCGAAGACGCTGGTGGAGCGGTGGCTCTGGCGCGGTTCGTTGAGCCTGCGCCAGACCCCGGTCGCCCCGAAGTTGACGAGCAGGGCCCCGGCGATGAGGAGCGCTCCGCCCATGAGGTGGTTGGTCTGATCGACGTTCACCCCCGGGGCGACGGCGGCGACGAGGGCCCGCCAGGATTGGGCGACGGTCTGGGCGAGCGGGGCAAGGAGGACCTTGAAGCTCAGGGCGGCCCCGGCGAAGAGGACGATCAGGCCGAGCAGAGCGGCGAAGGCGTACCGGCGAAGCCCATAGGCCGGGGCGAAGAACCGCCGGATACGGTTCGCGGAGAGCCGCGGTCTACCCATCGTCCTTCACGAAGACGCCGAGGGCCGCATTGGCGGCGGACAAGAGGAGGCTCCCGACCAGTGCCGGAAGGAACCCATCGACCCGGAAGCCGAGCCCGAGGCTCCCCACGACCATGAGCATGGCGGCGTTCACGACCAGGCCGACCAGCCCGAACGTGAGGCAGTTGAGAGGCAGCGTCAGGAGCTTGAGGAGGTTGCCGACCGTGGCGTTCACGAGGGCGAGCACGGCGACGCCGGCGAGCAGTGTGAGGGCGCCCATGGGCGACTCGACCCGGGCGATGAAGCCGTTCGGCAGGATGAGGCCGGTCAGGGCCGAGGCGACGACCATGGCGATCGCGAACAGAACCCAGCGGAGCAGCAGCTTCTTCATCGACGAGCCAGCTTGATTGTAGCCCGCGTCCCTTCTGTCCCCGGGCGGATTACGCTCGGGTGTAGGGCCGCAAGGCGAGGGTGACGTTGTGGCCACCGAAGCCGAACGAGTTCGTGAGGCAGAGCCCGATCGGGGCGGGCCGGGCTGTGTTGGGCACGTAGTCGAGGTCGCAGTCCGGGTCGGGGGTCGTGTAGTTGATCGTGGGCGGTGCGAGCTGGTCTCGCATGGCGAGGATGCAGACGAGGGCCTCGATCGCGCCCGCCGCCCCGAGGGTGTGGCCGATCATCGACTTCGTGCTGCTGATCGGGATGCGGTAGGCGTGGTCGCCGAGGACCCGCTTGAGGGCGTGCGTCTCGGTGCGGTCGTTGAGCGGGGTGCTGGTGCCGTGGGCGTTCACGTAGGTGACGTCCTCGGGGCGAGCCTCCGCGTGGCGGAGGGCCTTGGTCATCGAGCGGACGGCTCCGTCTCCGTCAGGGTCGGGGGCGGTGATGTGGTGGGCGTCGGCGCTCATCCCATAGCCGACGACCTCGGCGTGGATCGTGGCTCCCCGGGCTTGGGCGAAGGCGAGGTCCTCGAGCATCAGCACGGCCGCCCCTTCGCCGATGAGGAACCCGTCGCGGTCTTTGTCGAACGGTCGGGACGCGGTCGTGGGGTTGTCGTTGTTCGTGGTCATGGCCCGGGCGGCCGAGAAGGCAGCGATCCCGATCGGGTTGATCGGGGCCTCGGCCCCGCCGGCGAGCATCGCCACCGCGTCGCCTCTTTGGATCATGCGGAAGGCCGTACCGATCGCGTCCGCCCCGGTGGAGCAGGCCGACACGATGCACGTGTTGGGCCCCTTGAGCTTGTTCAGGATCGAGACGTAGCCGCTCGCCATGTCCGGGATGATGTAGGGCACCCAGAAGGGCGAGACTCGGGAGGGGCCCTCCAGGTGCAGCTTCTTGGTCTGCTCGCCCATCGTCTCGAGCCCGCCGATGCCGGAGCCGATGAGCACACCTGTCTCCAGGCGCACCTCGTCGTCGTCCGGGAATCCGGCGTGGTCGAGGGCCATGCGGGCGCCCGCCGCCGAGAAGGCCATGAAGCGGTCGACTCGTCGGGCGTCTTTCTTGTCGAGCCAGTCCTCAGGGTCGAAGTCCTTGACTTCGGCGGCGATCGTCGTCGCGTAGCCGGTCGGATCCATCAAAGTGATCCGACCGCCCCCGGTCTCGCCCGCGACCATGCGCGGCCAAAACGCCTCGACTCCGGTGCCGAGCGGAGTAACGGCACCGTAGCCGGTGACGACCACGCGGCCGGAGGGGCCTGGGAGCGTCATCTGATCGTAGTCCTAGCTCGACTTGCCTTCGATGTACTTCACGGCGTCGCCGACCGACTTCATGTTCGGGACGTCGTCGTCGGGGATGTCGATGCCGAACTCTTCCTCGAGGGCCATGACGAGTTCGACGACGTCGAGAGAGTCGGCCCCAAGATCGTCGGTGAACGAAGCGGTCTCGATGACCTCGTTCTCGTTGACTCCGAGCTCCTCGCAGGTGACTTTCTTCACCCGCTCCAGAATCGTTGCTGACATGCTGGTCTGTACCTTACCGCCCCCGGTGGGGCGCTGATCTGCGCATATTACACGAAAGGCGCCCCCAGTGGTTTCATCGGGCCGCGCGGGGGCCTAAAGGGTGAGGCCTCCGTCGACGACGAGGGTCTGGCCGGTGACGTACGCGGCCTCCTCGGAGGCGAGGAAAAGGACGGCCCCGGCGATGTCGCCAGGGGTCCCCAGCCGGCCGAGGGGGGCCGTCTTCACGACCTGGTCTCGGAACTCGGCGGGGAGGTCGGCCGTCATGTCGGTCTCGATGAACCCGGGGGCCACCGCGTTGCAGGTCACGCCGCGCGCGCCCAGCTCCTTAGCTACGGACTTGGTCAGGCCGATGAGCCCGGCCTTGCTCGCGGCATAGTTCGCCTGGCCCGCGGCCCCGCCGAGCCCCACAATGCTGGTCACGTTCACGACCCGCCCCCAACGGGCCTTCATCATGCCCTTGGTTACCGCCCGCGTGCACAGGAACGCGCCCCGAAGGTTGACGGTCAGGACGCGGTCCCAATCGTCGTCCTTCATCCGCAGGAGAAGCGTGTCGCGGGTGACGCCCGCATTGTTCACGAGGATCTGGACCACGCCGAGGTCGGCCTCGACCTGGGAGAAGACCGCCTCGACCTGGGCCGAGTCGCCCACGTCGCAGGCGTACGCCCGGGCGCCGGGAATGAGCGAAGCGGTCGCCTCGGCGTTCGCGAGGGTCGTGGCGAGGCAGGCGACCAGGGCCCCTTCGGCCCCAAAACGGACGGCGACCTCGCGGCCGATCCCGCGGCTGGCCCCGGTCACGACTACGACTCTGCCTTCGAACCTCACGCCGGCACCTCCGCGAGTTGGGAGAGGGTCTCGTCGAGGGTGGCGAGGTCGACGACTCGAAGGGTACGCACGCCGGCCACGGTGCGCTTGACGAGGCCGCCGAGGACCTCGCCGACCCCGCACTCCACCACAGTCGTCACCCCGTCGCGAGCCATCGCGACGACGCTCTCGGCCCAGCGCACGGGAGAGACGAGCTGCCGCTCGAGGAGGCCCGGCCAGGCGGCGGACTCCGATACTGGGGAGGCCGTGACGTTCGCGTAGACCGGCACTTTCTGGGTATGGCCGTCGAACGGAGCGGCGCGTAGGGCCTCGCCCAAGCTCGCGCTGGCGTCGGCCATCAGGGGGCTGTGGAAAGCGCCGCTGACGTTGAGTGGGAGCACCCTCTTCGCCCCGCGCTCGACGAGGAGGGCGCTCGCGCGCTGGACGGCGTCGAGGTCCCCGCTCACCACGACCTGCCCCGGGCTGTTGTCGTTCGCGACGACGCAGACCCCCGGGCCACCGGCGTCGGTGCAGGCCTGCTCGACTTCGGCCCTGTCCATCCCGAGCACGGCCGCCATCCCCCCGGGGCGGTCGGTCCCGCAGGCGGCCATGAGGCGCCCCCGCTCCTGCACGAGCAGGGCCCCGTCCGCCACGCCGAGGGCTCCGGCGGCGACCACGGCCGCGTACTCGCCGACGCTGTGTCCGGCGAAGGCGCTGGGATCCCGACCGAACCGCTCGCGAAGCGCTGCCCAGGCCGCGAGCCCGCACGTGTAGAGGGCGAGTTGGGCGTTGTCGGTCCGGCGGAGGGTCTCCTCGTCAGCCTCGAAGCAGAGGGCTCGGAGGTCGGTGCCCGTCGCTTGGGAGACCTCTTCGAAGACGTCCTGGGCGGACTTCGTCTGCGAGTCGAGATCCCGGCCCATGCCCGGTCGCTGCGAGCCTTGCCCCGGGAACACTACGGCGATCATGGCGGAGACTGTACCTTCGGGCGACCGACGGGGGTGGCAGGGGTTAGCGGCCAGGGTTCGAGGACGTGGCCAGGTCGCGCAGGCGGGCAGCAGCGTCTTCGGGCGGGACGTCTAGGATGAAGGTCCCCGCCCCCGACTCGCACCCGGCGAGGTACTTGAGCCGGTGGGAGGTACGGAGGGCGGGATAGAACTCCACGTGGAGGCACGCGTACTCGTGGCCGGGTTCGGTGGGCGCCTGGTGGACCACCATCATCGACGGCATCGGTCGCCCGTGCAGGCCGTCGAGGGAGCGCGACACGACGTGGACAGCCTCGGCGAGGGCGTCGAGGTCGGCCCATGTCGTCTCCGCTAGCGAGGGGAGGTGGCGTTTCGGCACGACGTAGGTCTCGAACGGCCACCGGGCGAAGGTGGGCACGACGGCACAGAATCGGTCGTTCTCCCAGACGGTCCGTTCGCCCGACGCCCGTTCCTCGGCGAGCCAGTCTTGGACGAGCGAGCGGCCGGTGGCTTCGAAGTGCTCGCGCTCGGCGGCGAGCTCGCGGGCCGGGACGGGGGGCACGAACGGGAACCCGTACACCTGGCCGTGGGGGTGGCTCAACGTGACTCCGATCTCGCGGCCCCGGTTCTCGAAGGCGAGGACGTAGCGCACGTCGGCCCGGGCGCCGAGTTCGACCGTCCGGTGGCGCCAGACGCGGGTCAGCTTCCGCACCTGACTCAGCGGCAGGGTCGAGAGGGAGGCGTCGTGGTCGGGGCTGTAGCAGACGACCTCGCACACACCCGCCCCCGCGGCGACGGGCGAGAGGCTCGAACCAGGGGAGTCGGGAGCGGCGGCCCGGGCGTCGAACGCGGGGAAGCGGTTCTCGAAGACGGCCACGTCGTAGGTCTCGCGGGGGACTTCGGTCTCGAACCCGCCCGGCCGGGTCGGGCAGAGCGGGCAGAAGTCCGGGGGTGGGTGGAACGTCCGGTCCTGGCGGTGACTCGCGAGGACGACCCACTCGCGCAAGAAGGGGTGCCACCGCAACTCGGACATTCCCTGGGTGTACCCCCCCTGCCGCTTGGGCCGGTGATCGGACCGGGGTCGGAAGGGCCTAGATTTAACATCCGCTTAACATGACGGAAGAAGAATGCTCGGTCGGATAGAGGCACTCTCTAGGAACCGTTATGCGTAAAGCGTTCACCCTCATCGAGCTCTTGGTGGTCATTGCGATCATCGCTATCCTTGCGGCGATCCTGTTCCCGGTCTTCGCCCAAGCCAAGCAGGCGGCGAAGCAGACTGAGAACTTGAGCAACCTCAAGCAGCTCGGGATCGCGGGTCAGCTCTACGCCGGCGACCACGACGACTGCCTTCCGGCGGACGCGAAGTCCGGCGGCAACCCGCAGTGGGGCAGCTACTACTGGATGTTCCTGCTGAAGCCGTACGTGAAGACGGCCCCGGCGGACGCCACGCAGTCGGCCAAGGGCTTCTTCTGGTCGCCGCTCGCCCCCGGGAACAACCCGCAGTCTCTCAGCGGGAGCCGCGCCCGGCGGATCTGGCCCGAGCCGGCCAAGAGCTGGGGTCTGGAGTGCTGGAACCCCCGCGGCAAGAACGTCGCGAACTGTAACGACATCCGGTATTGGACGACGTACTCGATGAACGAGCACATCCACCGCGACAACGGGGCCCTGAGCCTGACCGCCTGGCAGGAACCGGCCGTGTCGTTCTTCCTCCTTGAGGCGCGGACAGCGAGATCGAGGGCGACGAACTCGACGAGCTCTACAGCCGCACGCTGAACTGCCCGAACTACCCCGACCCGGACAACGCCGACGCGACCCAGGGCGGTCACAACGGCGGCACGACGATCTCCTACCTCGACGGTCACGCCAAGTGGAGAAAGACGATCTGGGGCCCGCGAGGCCAGTGCAGCGTGGACGCCTCGGGCACCCCGCTCCTCGTCTTCCCGCCGACGACCGACGGCCTTGACAACAACACGTTCGTCAAGGGCTGGACGACCACCTTCACGAACTGACCCAAACGATGACCACCCGATTGTGGGCGGCGAGCGCGGCGACGGCCGCGCTCGTCGCCGTTAGCCTCGCCCCCGCCGTCAGCCAGGACGGCCCGGAACCCCGACCGCGCCCACAACTCCTCCCGGCGCTTGCGACGGCAGCGGTCCCGCACGACGCCGACGACCCGGCGATCTGGGTCCACCCTACCGATCCGGCGAAGAGCTTGATCCTGGGGACGGACAAGATCGAGACCACGGGCGGGATCTACGTCTTCGACCTTGAAGGCAAGCTCGTCCAGTCGATCACCGGTCTCGACCGACCGAACAACGTCGATGTCCGTCCGGACTTCGACCTGGGCGGGAAGACCGTCGACCTCGCGGTGGCGACCGAGCGGGGCGGGCGGCGCCTGCTCGTCTGGGCGATCGACCGCGAGACCGGCCGCCTCACGGACGTCACGGGCTCGACCAAGGTCTTCACCGACCGCACCGGGGAGGAAGGGGCGCCGATGGGCGTCGCACTCTACCGGCGGCCGACGGACGGGGCCATCTACGCAGTCGTGAGCTCCAAGACCGGCCCCACCGAGCGCTACCTCCACCAGTACCGCCTCGTCGAAGAGGGAGGGAAGGTGGACGTCCGGTTCATCCGGGCGTTCGGCAAGTTCAGCGGCCAGGGCGAGATCGAGGCGCTCGCGGTGGACGATGAGACGGGCATGCTCTACGCGAGCGACGAGGGCGCCGGGATCCGCAAGTACGCCGCCGGCCCCGACGTCGAGAACGCGAACCGAGAACTCGGGTTCTTCGGGCAGGACGGCTACACCGGGGACCGCGAGGGCCTTGCGATCCTTCCGACCGGGCCGGGCAAGGGGTGGCTCCTCAACTCCGACCAGATCGACGGCGGGAGCGAGGTCCACGTGTACCGCCGGGAAGAGGGCAACGCACCGGTCAAGGTCTTCACGACCGGGGCCGACGCCACCGATGGGATCGAGGTCTACGCCGGTTACCTCGGCGAGCGGTTCCCCGAAGGGATCCTCGTCATGATGAACAGTACCGAGCGCAACTTTCTCGTGTACGACCTGCGCCAGGTTCGAGCCGGCCTGGCCGATTGACCGGGGCGGCTGGGGCGTCGTGGCCATACTGAGGCCACGATGCCCCGCATGATCTCCGACCGCCTCGCCGAGATGCTCACCCGCCAGATTCAGAGCGAGCTCTCGGCCCACATGAACTATTACGGGATCGCGATTTGGTTCCGTCGCCAGAGCCTAGACCGCTGGGCGAAGCTCTTCATGAACCAGTCGATCGAAGAGGCCCAGCACGCGGCCAAGATCATGCGGTTCCTGGACGATAACGACGTCGACTACGACCTGCCGAACATCGGTCCTTCGTCGACCTCGTACGCGAACGCCGCCGCCGCGGTGGCCGCCGCCGCCGCGAGCGAGAAGAAGGTGAGCGGGGAGTTCCGCGACATGGCCAGGGCC
This sequence comes from Fimbriimonadaceae bacterium, assembly GCA_022843485.1. GTDB lineage: Bacteria > Armatimonadota > Fimbriimonadia > Fimbriimonadales > Fimbriimonadaceae > JALHNM01. The sequence goes on from JALHNM010000001.1 coordinate 492,404, forward strand.
TCGCTCGAGGAGTCGGACGCCACCGCCCACCAGTTCCTGCAGTGGTTCATCGAGGAGCAGGTCGAGGAGGAGGCGAAGATGGCCAAGCTGGCCGACCTCGTCGCGAGCGGCGTGAACCTGTTCCAGGCCGAGCCGCTCCTCGACTCGTTCGAGGAAGAGGAAGAAGGCGAGGACTGACCGTCACTCGAGCGCGCTAAGGGCGGCGTCCGTGCCGCCCGGGGCCTCGGGGATGAGCTCGACGACGGGGACGCCCTCCCAACGGGCCCGGTCGAGGCCCCCTTCCGCGACCCGGAACAGCTTCCCGACCCGGTCTCCGGGCGTGAGGGTGGCGCCGAGGAGCACCTCGTTCGCGAGCGAGAACAAGAGGCGCTCGGCGGCGGTCTGGACGGCTGGGCCGACCCCATCGATCTCGACCTCGGGCCGGGCGAACTTGACGAGACCCGCGGTGTGGAGCGTGAGCCCGCCCGTGCTCGGCAGGACCTTGACGTCCACAAGGTCTTGGACCGCGACCGGCTGCCCTGGAGTCCGGGGGCTCAAGACCTCGTCCGGCAACCGGTAGAGCTGGGCGAGGGGGTCGGCCACGAGCCCGTCCGCAAGGTCCGCCGCCCGCTTGACGAGACCGAGCAAGAAATCGAGCGCGGGGTAGACGCGCGGGTCGTGGGCTTCGAACGTGAACTGAAGGATCGACCAGGTCGCCTGGGCCCGGCGGCGCGCTTCTTCGTTCAGCGTCGCGGCGATGCGGGTTCGCAGCATCGCCTCCGGGTCGTAGCCCGCCTCCTCCTTCGAGAGCACCCGCAGCTTGAGCACGGTGCGCCGGTCCGGGTCGGCCAGGCCGTAGACGCCCCGCTCGAGCGGCCTGGCGAGCGAGTCTTTGTCCCGCTCTGGGGTGACCGGTACTCCAAACCCGGCCACTGCCCCTTCTGCACCCTTCGGGTTGACGATTTGGAGCAGGCTGGGGAGGGGCATCCGGGCGGCGAGGACGGACAGGTAGAAGTCCCGGCTGATCCCGAACCCGGGTGTCTTGGGTTTCCCGGGCAGGAGGTCGCGGAGGCGGTACCTCACGGGACCCTCGCGGGCGCCCGGTCGGGGTCGGCGACGAGCGGCTTCTCGTTCGGCTGCCCGCAGGCGTCGCGCAGGAGCCTCGCCCAAAGGGGCGGCACCAGCCACAGCGCCCAGGCCCCCGGCGAGCGGGCCAGGGTCGCACGGGCGAGGTCGGCCGGGGCCCCGTCTTCGGTCTGGGCCGACATCCCGGGGGTCTCTCCCCGTCGGTACTCGACCTTGTCGAAGGCGTCGAGGGCCTGGAGCGCCCGAAGCGGGCCCGGCTGCCACGCGAGGCCTTTAGACGAGAGCGCGACCACCTTGCGTCCCGGCGCCCGGGCCGCGAGCCGCCGCCACCAGGCCGCGACCTCCTCGCCCGAGTAGAACGCCACGTAGGTGCTGACCATGATCCACCCGAACAGGGGGATGTTGAACCGGTACTCGATCCCGGCGTGGAGGAGTACGCCTGCCAGCAGCACCCACTTGCGGAGGGGCCGGGCGAAGACCAGGGTCGCGAGGGCGAGCTCGACGAGAAGGGTGCCGTAGGTCGTGATCTGGACGAACGGGGTCTGGTCGACGAAGGCGGGTACGGGGAAACGGTCGAACTCGTGGAGTTGGGGGACGTACCAGGTGGCGGTGCCGTCGCGCCAGGCGGGGCCGTACCATTTGTGCCAAACCGTGGTGAAGTAGACGATCGCGACTTGGAACTGGGCGAGGCGCTGCGGCCAGAGCGAGACGGGGGCCGGCTCAGCGGGGGCGGTGCCCCGCCAGAGCCCGATCACCCGGTCGAGCGAGAGCGCGGCCCCGCTCGGGGCCACCATCACGATGAACGCCATGGCCCGCAGGAGCGTGTCGCCGCTGTGGAGGACGTCCGGCGTCCGGTGGTGGAAGCTCACCATCAGCACGAACATCGCCACGCTTGCGACCCGGGTCCAGAGCCCGAGGGTGGTCAGCAGGCAGGCGACAAGGAGGAGGACGTAGAGGGTCGCGGTGAGGCCCGGGTCGGTGACCCCGCTCAGGAGGTTGAGGCGGGGGATCCCCTCCGCCCACCGCTCCGCGAACCAGGCCGGGTAGAAGCCGCGCTCGGTGAACCAGGCGTCGAAGTCGAGCGCGATCAGCAGGAAGTTGACGAGCGCGAGGCTGGCCGTAAGGATACGGATCAGCCCGAGGGTCACGGGCGAGCCGAAGCCGAACAGGGCCTCGTCGATCCGCTTGAGCGCGGTCACCGTCCGAGGTCCCTCCGTAGCTGGGATTGGTCGACGACCCAGGTGAAGAACTCGACCGTCGTGTAGTCGCGCGGGACCGGCTTGGCGGGCCCCTTGACGGTTCGGAAGTGGCGACGCAGGACGACCCGGACGACGGGGTCCGCAGGGTCGCGAGTCGCGAGGAGCGCCATCCGCTGGGCGAACTGGGGGCGCTTCCAATCGTCGACCCCGTCCCGGTTGATACGCTCCATGAACTTGCGGTAGCGCTCGCGCACGTACTTCTCCGGGATCGAGAGGCTCTTCATCCTCGGGTAGGGCTGCACGGCGGTCTTGCCGCTGCGGTGGGTGACGATCGCGTCGAACCAGATGTCGGTGTCGGCCGGGTTGGGCGCGAACATGTCCCAGTACTGCCAGAGCCCGGTGCTCATGAGATAGTGGCGGGTGGGCGAGTCGGCCTTGAACCGGTCGTTCGCGGCGAGGGCAAAATCGACCGGGGCCTGGAGGACGTTCTCCGGGGTCGGGGGGATCGTCCCGTTGGCGACCGCAGGCGCGGCCCGGGGGAGGGTCCAACTCAAGATCAGCAGCGCGTGGAGGACGACGAGCGCCTTGACGATCGGGTTGACCTTACGGGGCGCCGCGGGGGCCGACATAGCCGGAGTCTACAGGGTCCCGCCCCGTCTGGGTTCAGACGGGGCGGGCAGGGGCGGTCGGCAGGCCGTCAGCCCTTGCCGAGCGCGGTGGTGAGCCAGGCTTGCAGCGTGTCCACGACGTTCGGGTTGAACGTGTTGCCGGGTCGGCCCCATTTCGCGAGGCTGTCCTTGAACGACTCGGTCTTGAAGAACCCGTGGTCGCTCTGTGGGAGCCGCTCGGCGGTGGCCGTCCGAGGTCGGAGCCCGTTGACCACGGTAGCGATGTGCTCGTGGCACTCCCAACCGGAGACGAAGTCGTTCTCCCCCCAGAGCGCGAGCACCTTGGCGTTGACCCGTGCCCAGGTCGCCCCGAGATCCTTCTTCGCGAGTTGCTGGAAGAACTGGATCCCGACCCCGGAGTACGTCTTGCCGTCCGGGATCATCGCGGTGACGGCGGCGGCGAGCTCGGGCCGTTTTTCAGCGACCTCGCGCGGGGAGAGCCCTTCGTAGTACAGGTAGTGGGCGATGGCGGCGACCTGCCGCATCTCCGCGTCGACGGTCGCGGCATCGGCCCCACCGAGTTCGGACTGGCGGCGGGTGTTCTCGAGCACGTACTCGATCCACGTCTTCGAGAGCGTGGCCGAGGCGATGACGGCGGCGACCGGCTCTTCCGCCGCCACGAGCGGACCGAACGTCCCGCCCATGCTGTGCCCGAAGATCGCGATCCGCTCGCGATCGACGAACGGGAACGATTTCGTGAGGCGGACGGCCTGGAGGTAGGCGTCGAGCTCGTCGTCGAAGAGGAGGTCGGTGTAGGCGGGGCCTTCGCTGTCGCCCTGGCCGGGTTTGTCCACCCGGACGATCGCGTAGCCGGCCCTCGAGAGCGGCCCGAGGATCGTTCCGTAGGGGATCGCCTCGAACTCGGCGTCGGTCGAGTAGGCCCCGATCCCACCGATGACGAAGACGGTCGGGAAGGGGCCCGCACCTTTGGGATGGGTCGCGATGACCCGGATGCGCTTGCCCTTGCTGACGACCTGGTCGTAGACGACCTCGAAAGTGCCGTCGCCCTTCTGGCGGGGGCGCTCGGCGAGGGGGGCCGTCAGCGTGATGCGCTGACCGTTCCGCACGACCTCGGCGGTCACGGTCGACCCGCTCTTGAGGGTGCGGACGAGGCCCTGCACGGAGCCGGGGCCGGCGAGGGCGGTGCCGTTGAGGCTGAGGAGGGCGTCGTTCGGGGCCAGCCCGAGGGCCGCGGCGGTGAGGCCGGGCACGACGGCGACGATCCGGAGGCCCTGGTCGGTGCCGGCGGCCTTGGCCTCGTCGGCGGTCAAGGGGGCAAGTTGGGCCCCGAGGGCGCCCTTGCGTGGGAGCGGCTCACCCCGCTCGAATTGGGCAAGGGCGACGAGGGGGGTTAGCAGGACGAAGAAGGCCCAGGCGGCTTTCACGCCCGGCATTACTCGCCTGCCGGCCGGGAGAGTTCCGGCAGACCTAGCCGCGGACTATGACGTCCAGCCCCGTGTAGCGCTTCAGGGGTTCGGGGAGGACGATGTCGCCCGTGTCGCTGAGGCGGTAGGTCTCGATGAGCGCGGCGTAGAGCCGGGGCACGGCGAGGCCGGACCCGTTCAGGATGTGGACGAACGCGGGCTTCTCCCCCGGCCCCCGGCGGAACCGGACGTTCGCGCGGCGGGATTGGTAGGCCTCGAAGTTCGTGCAGCTCGAGACCTCGAGCCAGGTCCCGGTGCCGGGCGACCAGACCTCGATGTCGTAGGTCTTGCATCCCTTTTCGCCCATGTCGCCGGTGCAAAGCTCGATGACCCGGTAGTGGAGCCCGAGCCCTTGAAGGACGGCCTCCGCGTCCTCGGTCAGGCTCTCGAGTTCGTCGTAGCTCGTCTCGGGGAGGACAAACTTCACGAGCTCGACCTTTTCGAACTGGTGGGTGCGGAGGATGCCCCGGGTCTCGCGCCCGGCGGCCCCTGCCTCGCGCCGGAAGCAGGGGGTGAAGGCGGCGTACTTGATGGGCAGGTCCGTCCCTTCCAGGATCTCGTCTCGCAGAAGGTTCGTGACCGGCACTTCGGCGGTCGGGATCATCCAGAGGTCGTCGCCTTCGGCCTTGTAGAGGTCCTCAGCGAACTTGGGCAAGTTCCCCGTCCCGACCAGCGAGTCGCTGAGCACGAGCGCGGGGGGGTAGACCTCTTCGTAGCCGTTCTCCTCGGTCTGGAGGTCCAGCATGTACTGGATGAGGGCACGGTGGAGCCGGGCGCCGACGCCGGTATAGACGGCGAACCCGCTGCCGCTCACCTTGGTGGCCCGGTCGAAGTCGATGAGCCGGTGTTCGGCTGCGATCTCCCAGTGGGGCTTCGGCGGCTCGGCGAACGTCGGGAGGTCGCCCCAGGTGCGAAGGACGACGTTCTGCTCCGGGCCCTCGCCGTCCGGGACCGACTCGTGGGGGAGGTTTGGGAACTTGAGCTCGATCGCGTGCAGCTCGGCCTCCAACTCGCGCTCGCGGGGCTCGAGCTCTTGGGTGCGCCGCTTGAGCTCCCCGGTGCGGGCTTTGGCCTCCTCGGCCTCTTGGGCCTTGCCTTGGCCCATGAGCTGGCCGATCGTCTTGCTGACCCGATTGCTCTCTGCGTACGCGTCGTCGAGTTCGTGCTTGACGGCGCGCCACTCGGCGTCGACCCTGAGGAACTCGTCGACGGGCGCCTGGACGCCTTTGCGAGCCGCCCCGGCACGGACGGCCTCCGGGTTCTGACGGACGAAATGGCGGTCGAGCATTGGGCAGGACTGTACCCAGGGGTCAGGGTTCGGGCCTGGGAGCGGACAGGCGGATCGGCGTCGGGGGCCATCGGGCGGATTGCTCAGTTTCGAGCAAGATGCGGGCCAGGCGCGAACGTCTCGCACGCCAAAACCCGTCTATAATCAGCGTTGCCCATCTCTTAGGTGCGCGACCCATCAGAGAGTGCCCCATGAACCTGCCCTTGAGACCCCTCCTTGCCCTTAGTCTCTTCGCCTCGCTCGCCTCGCTGGCGACCGCCCAGACCTTCCCGTCGGACAAGGTCCGCCTCATCCGCCAGTTCACCCTGTCGCAGCTCGGGGCCGGGAGCGGGAACACCTGCTGGGGCTATGTGAGCCCGTCGGGCCGGGAGTACATCCTGATGGGCCTCGACAACAAGACCACGATCGTCGAAGTGACAGACAACGAGAACCCGCGGATCGTGACGAGCGTGGCCCACTCCACGGGGGGCATCTGGTCGGACATCAAGACGTACCGCAACGCCATGTACGTGAGCACCGAGAACTCGGCGAGCGGGATCCAGGTCATCGACCTCGGCAACATCGACAACGGGGTGGCGACCCTCGTCCGCACGATCCCGAGCCCGGGCCGCAACCACACGATCCACGTGGACGAAGTGAGCGGGTTCCTCTACACCTGTGGGTCGCGGGACGGGACGGGGACGACGACGGTGTTCAGCCTCACGAACCCGCTTAACCCGGTGCGCGTCGGTGCGAACTCTCTGACCAACGTCTACCAGCACGAGACCCAGGTGCACACCTACACGAGCGGTCCTTACGCCGGTCGGCAGATCTTCTTCGGGGGCGGCGAGGGCCGGGGCCTCGAGATCTGGGACGTCACGAACAAGAACGCTCCGGTCCTCATCCGCCGGGTCGCCTACCAGTTCGTCGGCTATTGCCACCAGGGGTGGTTGAGCGCGGACAAGCGCTACTTCTACGTGAACGACGAGTTCGACGAGTTCGAGAACAACCTGACGTCGCGAACCCTCGTGTTCGACGTGAGCGTGCTCGAGACGGCCGACCTGGTGTCGACTTACACAACGGGGCGTCGGTCGGTGGACCACAACCTCTACCTCAAGAACGACTTCGTCTTCAAGTCGAACTACTCGAGCGGGCTCTGGATCTACGACGCCAACGACAACCCGCTCCAGCCGCGGTACTGCGGGTTCTTCGACACCTTCCCGGCGGACGACCGGGTCGATTTCGTCGGAGCCTGGGGCAACTACCCGTTCCTTCCGAGCGGCGTCGTCGCGATCAGTGACATCAACCGCGGGCTCTTCATCGTCGATGTGAGCGACGCGACCCGAGTGGTGGCCCAGACGAACGCCTTCCGCGCCTTCCGCGGGCAGGTCGTCGGCGGTGACCTTGCCTCGCTGCGGACGGTCGACCAGAACTTCCTTACCCTCAGCAAGGGCATCGTCGTCAACAACCAGGAGGCCCCGATCCAGCTCGAGTTCGAGACCACTGCGCGCTGGCAGGACGTGAGCCGACTGGGCGTGCGGCTGCGCAACGGGGTCAACTCGACGGGTCTCCAGCAGCGGCTCGAGGTGTTCGATTGGGTGGCCAACGCCTGGGTCGAGGTTCAGCGCGTCGCCGCTCCGACCGCCGACACCAGCTTCACCGTGAACCTCACGAACCCGGACCGGTTCATCCAGGCCGGCACCCGCCGCGTCCTCGCCCGGCTCGCCGTCCAGGCCGTCGCCCCGGTCTCGCAGGCCGATTGGCGGCTGCGCGTCGACCTTGCCGAGTTCACCGCGAACCCGTAATCCGAACGACCGAGGGCCTGGGGGCAACCCCCAGGCCCCTTCTCATGGCCCTCGACCGCCACATCCAAGCCTTTCTCGACCACCTCGCCTCGACTCGCTCTCCGCACACGGTCCGCGCGTACGGGGCCGACCTCGCTCAGCTGAGCGCCTCGCTCGAGGGCCGGTTCGACCTCACCCCGGAGACCCTCGCCCGGTTTCTGCGCCGCTATTCCGCGACCCCCGCCACGCGGGCACGGAAGCGGGCCACCTTGAGGAGCTTCGTGCGCTACCTCCAGGCCGTCGGGGCCCTCGAGAGCGACCCGACCGAGCCCCTGGAGGCCCCGATCCGCCGCCGGGCCCTGCCGAAGGCCCTTAACCAACACCAGGCCGCCGAGCTGCTCGACCAAGCCCCCGTGGGACGGACGCCCCTCCGCGACCAGGCTCTCCTGGAACTCGGTTACGCGGCCGGTCTGCGGGCGGCGGAGATCGTGGGCGTCGACCTCTCGGACCTCGACCTTTGCGAGGGCGCGGTCCAGGTGCGGGGCAAGGGGAACAAGGAGCGGGTCTGCCTCTTCGGAGACTCGGCCCGGCGAGCGGTCGAAGCCTATCTCGCCGAGGAGCGCACTCCGCCGAGCAAGGGCGACCCACTCTTCACGAACGGCAAAGGCGGGCGGCTCAGCACGCGCACCGTCCAGAACGTCGTCAAGCGATGGGCCCTGAGTGCGGGGCTGGCGCCGGACGTCTCGCCCCACACTCTGCGCCACAGCTTCGCGACCCACCTACTCGACGGCGGGGCCGACCTCAAGACCGTGCAGCAGCTGCTCGGCCATGAGAGCCTGGCCACGACGCAGGTCTACACCTATGTGAGCATCGAGCGGCTGCGCGAGGCCGTGGGCCGGGCACACCCTAAGTCCCACCCGAAGGCCAAGCCCGGGCCCTAGACCCAGGTCGTGGCCCGGCGGAACAGCTTGTATGTCAGGGGGCGCCGCAGGTGGGCGAAGACGAACCCTGGCCAGCCGACCATGAAGTCGAGTTCGTAGTCGTCCGGCTGGGCGATCAGGACGAGTGGGACGGCGGCGGCCTTCTCGTGCCCCATCTTGGCCTCGGCGAACCGCTCGTAGCCGGCGACCTTGTGGGGTAGCTCGAGCGTGGCGAGGATGTCGAGGAACAGCAGGTCGGCGCCCTGGCACTCGTCCAGGGCCTGGCGCCAGTCCTGTTGGACGACCAGTTCGTCCTCCGGCTGGAATGCCCCCTTGGTCGCCTCGACGACCGCTTTGTCCTTCGTCACCAGCACGAACTTCATCGTGGCGAGAAGGATAGACGGTTGGCATAGGGAGAATGCAACCGCAGGTCCACCGGCACGCCGGGCTGACATTATTCCCGCAATCCGTCCCCCTGACTTGACAAGCGCATCAGGCCGAAGTAATATAACAGGCAGGACAGAGGACGACGATGTCGAACACCACACACGATCCGCACTTAGGGTCCCGCAGCGGCGACCCGCTCGACTTCGAGCGGATGCGGCGGGACACCGAGCGAAGGGCCTACTCGATGGCCCTCCAGCTCACCCGGAACCCGGTGGACGCCGAAGACCTCGTCCAGGACACGTACGTCAAGGCGTGGCGGGGGTTCGACTCGTACCTCCCCGGGCGGCCGTTCCTCAACTGGCTCCTACGCATCATGCAGCGGGCCTACCTCGACTCCCGTCGCCGGGATAACCCGATCCGCCGGGCCGACTCGCTGAACGCGATGGTGAGCCCGAACGACGGCGAGGTCCACGAGATCCCGATCGCCGACGAGGCTCGGAACGCTGAGGAGACCATGCTCCTCGAGGAATTCTCGGCCGAGTTGCGCAAGGCCCTGACCGAGCTCCCCGAGGTCTACCGCACGGCGATCGTGCTCTGCGATCTCGAGGGCCTGAGCTACCAAGAGATCGCCGAGCGCCAGGGCACCACGATCGGGACCGTCCGGAGCCGCATCCACCGCGGCCGTAAGATTTTGCGCGAGATCGTCCAGCAACGAGGGATCACGTTCCCCGTGCGGTAAAGAACACCCCACAGCAAGACCCCTAGGCTGCCGCTCGGTCCTCTCCCGGCAGCCCTTTTTGTGCCCCGGCTACCCGGGCGGCCAGCCCAGTTGCCGGCCTCCGAGAAGGTGAGCGTGGAGGTGGTCGACGGTCTGCCCGGCGTCTGGCCCTTGGTTGAACACCAGTCGGTAGCCGCCCGTGAGTCCGAGTCGCTCGGCGATCGTCTTGGCCGCGTTCAGGATATGGCGGTGGTCACCGTCGTCTGGAAGGTCGGCCAGGCCCGGGATCTCAGTTCGGGGAACGATGAGGACGTGGACGGGGGCCTTCGGGTCGATGTCTCTGAACGCCACGACGTGCTCGTCCTCGTAGACGATCTCGGCTGGGATCTCACGCTGGATGATCTTGGTGAAGAGCGTGGGCACAGCCTGAGTGTGGCACCTGCCCCTCCCGGAGCGCGGGCTTTCCAGCCCGCACCCCGGTCCGCGGGCTTTCAGCCCGCACGCTGGTCTCTCCGCCTTAACCTCCGAGAGTGATGTCCCATGCCGATCAGGCGCAGGATCGTGGGGACGCCGGGCGCCACCCCTGGGGCGGGACGCCCCAGGGACCACGCCCGGGACGGACGTGCCACGGGCCAGGCCGGGCCGCGGGGTAGAGGCGAGCTGCGCTGGGGGCCGCGCCCGGGACGGACGTGCCACGGGCCAGGGCCTGGTCGTGGGTCAGGGCGAGCTGCCCTGGGGACCAGGGGCGGGCCGCCCCTGCCACGACTGGGGCTCACCTGGCCGTGGACAGGTGGAGTTGGGTGCTGGGCGGGGTCAGGACGGGCTCGCCGAAGAGCACCCCGTCCTTCTCCTCGTCTAGCCGCACCCACTGGAACGTCCGCGCCATCGAACGGGGCCCGGCGAAGCGGACGGTGAGGTAGTTATCGGTTAGGCCTTCGAGGAGCCCGTCGGCGCCGACCTTGGTCTCGACGAGCACCCGCAACGTGCGGCCGAGGAACCGGCGCGCGTGCTGGCGGCCGGTCTCGGCCGAGACGGCGGCGAGCGTCCGGGCCCGATCCTGCTTCTCGCCAGGCGGGACCGGGTCGCCCCACTGGTCGGCGGGCGTCCCCCAGCGCGGGCTGAACCGGAAGACGTGGGCCTTCAGGAACTTCGCCTCCCAGCAGACGTGGACGCTCGACTCGAACCGTTCGGCCGTCTCCGTCGGGAACCCGACCATCACGTCGGTCGTGAGGGAGAGGTCGGGCACGTCGCGGGTGAGCCGGGTGCACAGGGCCAGGTACTGGGCCTGGTCGTACCGGCGGTTCATGTCCGCGAGCACGCCCGAATCCCCGCTTTGCAAGGGGACGTGGAAGTGCGGCGCCAGGCGGCCGTCCGCGGCCATCGCCGCCAAGCGGTCAGTGACCTGGTGCATCTCGATGCTGCTTACCCGGATCCGAGGCACGCCGGACTCGGCGGCCAGCGTTTCGACGAGCGTCTCGAAGTCGGGCCCTTCGCTGCCGGTGGCGGGGCCGTACGCGCCGATCAGCACCCCGGTAAGGACGATCTCCCGGTAGCCGAGCGCCGCGAACGCCTGGGCCTCCGCGAGCACCTCGCGCCAGGGTCGGCTGCGCAGGCCCGGCCGGGTGAAGGGGATCGAGCAGTAGCTGCAGAGCACGTCGCAGCCGTCCTGGACCTTGAGGGTGGCTCGGGTCCGGCCTCGGGCCGAGCGGTCCGGCACCGGGGCGGGCTCGGCGGCGGCGGCATCCGCGAGCCCCGGGAAGGCCTGGCGGACGGACGCGAGCGTCTCGAGCTTGTCCGGGTTGGGGACGAGCAGGTCGGCGCCGTCGAACGCCTCGCCCCTGTTGAGGGCGGTCTGGGTCGCACAGCCGGTGACGACGACCTTGCCCTGGGGGTTGGCCCGGGTCGCCCGGCGAACGGTGTAGCGGCTCTTGGCCTCGGCCTGGCTGGTCACGCTGCAGGTGTTGACGACGTAAAGGTCCGCCTCCGCGTCGAAAGGCACGACCGCGAACCCGGCGTTCTCGAAGCTCTCGAGGATGCGCTGGGTCTCGTACTGGTTGACCTTGCAGCCGAGGGTCGTGAAGGCGGCGCGGACCACGCCTGCATTGTACGGCTTCCCGCGACCCGCTCCGCTAGGGGCTCGTAGGGAGGCCGAACACGCGTGCGGCCACCTCGACTTGGCCCCGGAAGAACCGGTCGGGATCGTTGGGCTCGAGCTCGGCGAGGGCGGCCCGGACCGCCGCAGGCTGGTGGCGGGACAGCGCGGCGAACGCCTGGGAGAGCGTCGCCTCCCCGGTCTCTCCCGCCTCCCCTGCCAACCGGGCGGCCTCGTCGAAGTCCGAGGCGGCACCGTCCCAATCTTCGGCGCTCATCCGCAAGGCCCCCCGGAGCCAGTGTGCCCGGGCGAGGGCGATCGGCGGCTTTTGGAGCTCCGCGGCGAGGGCCAAGTTCAGTTCGGCGGCCAGGAGCCCGATGCGCTCATCGGCCGGGCTCGGGTGGATGCCCGGCTCGTCCCAGCCCCGCCAGGAGTTCGCGGCCAGGTTGTACGCCACCGCCTTCGCGGCCGAACGCACCTCGGCGTCGCCCGAAAGCCCGAGTCCAAGGGTCGCGCAACCGACGGCGATGGAGCCGGTCAGGTCCTTCTCTTCGCGGTAGAGCGTGCCCATGAGCTCCGCCCCCGCTTTGACCTGCTGAAGCAGGCCCTGGGCCTCGAGCGCTCGGCCGAACCGCACGAACACAGCACTGCCCACGGCGGGAACCCTACCCCGGTCGGCGCGCGGCGGGCTAGGATAGCGGGGCGTGCGCATCGACATGGAGCAAGCCTGGGGCCCGGCCAGCCCCCTCCCGTGGCTGCTGTCCCCCTTGGCGGGGCTCTACGGGTTGGGGTGGTGGGCGTACCAAGGGGTCTACGCCGCTGGCCTCAAGCGGGCGGCCGAACCGCACCGGCCGGTGGTCGTCGTGGGCAACCTCCTCGTAGGGGGAGCGGGTAAGACGCCGACCACGCTCCACGTCGCGGAGGTCGTGGGGCGGCTCGGTCGGGGCGTGGTCATCGGGATGAGCGGGTACGGCTCGCCCCGGTCGCGGTCGGCCAGCTTGGCCCCCGACGGGCCGCTCGATCCCCGCGAGTGGGGTGACGAGCCTGCGATGGTTCGGTGGCTGGCCCCCCAGTGGCCCCTTATCGTGGGTCGAAACCGGGTGGAGGCGGCCCGGATCGCGCACGGTCTCGAAGGGGCGCCCGTGCTCGTGATGGACGACGGGTACCAGCACCTCCGGCTCAAGACGCACGTCCGAATCCTCCTCGACGTGGTCGGGGGCAACCGGTTCTGCCTGCCTGCCGGGCCCTATCGTGAACCCCGGGGCACGGGGCTCCGTCGGGCGAGCCTCGTCCTCCCGAGCGAGGGCTTCCAGCTCTTCCGCGAGCCCCTGCGGTGGCTCGGCCCCGACGGTCGGGATCTGGCCCCCCCGCCGCCCGAGGTTCAGGTGCTCTGCGCCCTCGCCCGCCCCCACCGCCTGGTCCACAGCCTCGAGGCGAGCGGCCACAAGGTCGTCGCCGGCCGCTTGCTCCCCGACCACGACCCGCTTGCGGCTGGTAACCTTTTCTCGGGCCTCGACCCTGCGGGCCCATTGGTCGTGACAGCTAAGGACTGGGTGAAGCTCCGGGATCGGACGGACGTCGGGAGATGGGACGTGCGTATCGTCGATTATCGCGCGGTGGTCGAGCCGGGCCCGGCGTTCGAAGCGTGGATGAGGCGCGCGTTGGACGATGTCGACCCGTAAGCGTCTGATCGCCGCCGCCTCGGTGTTCGGGGTGCAGAACCTCCAACGCTGGCTCTCGTCCAAGTCGCCGGACGAGGTCGAGGCGGCCGGGGCCCGATTCGGGCGGCTGCTCTACCGGGTCGGACGGAAGCGTCGGGATGTGGCCTTGCGCAACCTGGCCCTCGCGCTGCCCGAGCGCGGTCCCGTCGAGCACGAGCGGATCGCCAGGGCGTGCTTCGAACACTTCGGTCTCGTCTCCGCCGACTTCCTCGCGAGCGCGCGACTCGAGGCCCAGGAGGTCTTGAGTTCGATCCAGGTCGAGGGGGCTCACCACGTCCATGAGGCGATGGCCGCCGGGCGTGGGGCCTTGATCGTGACCGGGCACTTTGGGAACTGGGAGCGGGCCGCGAAGTACGTCTCCTTCTCGGGTTACCCCATCAACATGGTCATCCGGGACGCGAACCAGGAGGGGGTGAACCGGCTCGTGAACCAGTTGCGCGAGCACTCGGGGGCCAAGGTCATCCCCCGGGGTAACGCCGCGCGGCCGATCCTCGAGAGGCTCCGGAAGAACGAGACCGTCGCGATCCTGGTCGATCAGAACGCGGAGGACGCCTTCCTGCCGTTCTTCGGGCACCTAGCGGGGACCAACCTCGGCGCGGGGGTCCTGCACGAGCGCACCGGCTCGCCGGTCCTCCCCTGCTACTGCGTGCGGGTCGGGCCCCAGCGCTATCGAGTCTTCATCGACGACCCGATCGTGCCGGACCCGGGCTACCCGGTGAAGGGCGAGGGGACGCTCAGGGCCGTCAACCGGTTCCTTGAGAAGGCGATCCGGGAGTACCCGGAGCAGTGGCTCTGGTTCCACGACCGCTGGCGGAACGCCCGCGAGGCGGGGCTCCTGTGAGGCTGCTCGTCGTCCGGTTCTCGGCGATCGGGGACTGCGTCATGACCGCCTGGGCTGTGACGGCTCTTCGCCGGGCGCAGCCGGACGCTCGGATCGTCTGGGCCGTCCAGTCCCGTAGCCGGCCCGTCATCGATACCGAACGACTCGTCGATCGAGCCCACGTGTTCGAGAGGGAACGCTGGAAGTCCACCAAATGGTCAGCACAGGTGTGGAAGGAGATGATCCTTGCGTACACGGGGCTGCGGGGGGAGCGCTTCGACCATGGGTTCGACTTCCAGGGTCACTCGAAGACGGCGATGTGCTTGGCGCTTGCTGGGTGCCAGGTTCGCCACGCCGCCGTTGCGACGGACGGGTTGGCTCGCAGGCTCACCCGGCCTATGTTCGACCATCCGGTTGGCCACGATGTCGAACGGGCGTTCGCCCTCGTCGCCTCCGTTGTCCCGTGTACGCTGCCGGAACGCCCCGAGATGCCGAGCGTGGACGAGGCGGCAAGAAGGTTTCAGGCGGAGTTCGGCGGCTCGTTGGTCTCGATCCAGACCGGGGCCGGAGAGCCCGAGAAGCGGTACCCGCAGGAGCGCTGGGAGGAGGTCGCCCGGTCGCTAGCCGGACAAGGCTACCGGGTGGTGGCGCTAGGCGGTCCGGGGGATCCTCGGCTTGCCGCCCCGGCGGTCGTCGATCTCGTCGGGAAGACCGACTTGCGGGGGGCGATGGCGGTCGTCGCCGCGAGCCGGTTGCACCTAGCGGCTGACACCGGGACCGGGCACATCGCCGCCGCCCTCGGTGTCCCGGTCGTCAGCGTCTTCGGCAAGAACGCACCGGAGCGCTACCGTCCCTACTCACCCCTCGCCCGGGTGCTCTGGCGGGATCGGGATCCGGCGGCTGTGCGGTCGGACGAGGTCGTATCGGCGTCGCTCGAGCTTCTGAAGGAGGCCCGTGCGCTTCCTCATTAGTCGCCTCTCGGCCCTGGGCGACGTCGTCTGCTCGCTCCCGGCGGCGGCGGCGCTCAAGGCCGGGCATCCCGGCTGCGAAGTCGTCTGGGTATGCGACCGCCGGTTCGCCGCGATCCCCCGACTGTGCTCGGCGGTCGACCGGGTCGTCGTCGGCCCGTTGCGGTGGGCCAAGCCGGGGGAGATCGCCCAGGAGCTGGGGCGGTTCGACGCGGCTCTCGACCTCCAGGGCCTCCTGAAGTCCGCAGTCGTCGTCGGACTGAGCCAAGCCCGAGCCAAGCTCGCCTACCATTGGCAACGGGAGGGCTCCCGCCTCTTCGCTGCACCGGTCCAACCGGACCCCACGTCCAACCATGTGGTCGATCAATATGTCGATGTGGCTCGCGCCGCCGGGGGCGTCATGGATCGGGCCGACTTCGCCCTCCGGCCCGACGAGGAGTCGCTCGCGTCGGTCGAGGACACGCTTCGAACCGAGGGCCACGACGGTCGCCCGCTCGTGGTCCTCAACGCCGGTGCTGGCTGGGCAACGAAGCGGTGGCCCCCGAGGGCCTTCGCCGAGTTGGCTCGCCGGGTTACAGAAGCAGGGTGGGCGGTCGCCTTCATGGGGGGGCCAGGGGATCGTGAGACGTTCGCCGAGGTTCAGGCCCACAACCCCGGCCAGGTGCTCGACCTCGTCGGCCGCACCTCGATCCCTGAGCTCGTCGCCTTGCTCTCGTTGGCCCAGGTCCACGTCGCGGGCGACACCGGCAGTGCCCATATCGCGGCTGCCCTCGGCCGTCCATGCGTCGGCCTCTACACCCTCACCCGGCCTGAACGGTCCTGCCCCTATGGTCAGTTCGACCGCTGCCTAACAGGCCCTCCGGACTCGATCCCCGTCGAGGCGGTGTTCGGCAAAGTCGAAGAGGCGCTGAAAGAGGCCGGAACATGAGCCTCACCTCGCTCGCCGACCTGCTCGAGTGGCGCCAGGGCCGCCGGGTCGCGTTCACAAACGGGGTGTTCGACGTTCTCCACGCCGGCCACGTCACCTACCTTGCCCAAGCCCGTTCGTTCGGCGACGTCCTCGTCGTGGGCCTCAACACCGATGAGAGCGTCCGCCGTCTAGGCAAGGCCCCTAACCGTCCGGTGAACACCCTTGACGATCGGGCCACCGTCTTGGCGGCGCTCCGAGTCGTCGACCGGGTCGTCGCCTTCGACGAGGACACCCCTGAGCGGCTCATCGAAGCCCTTCGCCCGGAGGTGCACGTCAAGGGTGGCGACTACACCGAGGCCGACCTTCCGGAGGCACGGATCGTCCGGGCCTACGGGGGTGACGTCCGCATCGTGCCGCTGCTCGAGGGCCGCTCAACCACGGCGATCCTCGGCCGCCTCGCCGCTAGCCCCCCTGAGGGCTGAACGACGGGCGGGAGAAGTCACCGTCGAGTGACAATGGCTTCGGAGGTGCTCCGTCGAGCGTTCCGACGGCCAGGGCCCGTCGCCCGTCCGGGGCGCGCAGCGTGAAGACGAGCCGCTGGCTGTCGGGGCTCCAAGAAGGGTCCCCCACGCCGCCGCCCGTGACCTGGCGCACGCCCTCTCGCGAATCGGGGGCGATCGGGAAGACGATCAGCCCGGTCGACTCGAACACCCCTTCCCGCGTCACGGTCCCGATCACCACCGCGAGGCGCGCCCCGTCCGGCGAGACCGTCGGTTGGGCGAACCCGAACTCGCGATCGGGGTGGGTGAATTGCGGCTTGGCGTCTGGGCGCAGTGGCCCGAGGAAGAACCCACGGTTCCGAGCGTGGGCGATGATGAAGGGCTGCTGACCGGGCGGGATGAGGAAGACCCCGCTCGAGACCGGTGGGGTCGGCACTCCGTCTTTGAGGAACTCGGCGGGGACGTCGGCCGGGTCGAGGAACTGGTACCCGAGGAGCGACACCGCGACAAGCCCGTTTGGCCCGACGTCGAACTCCACCTTGCCCCCCGCCATGAGGGGCCGGGGTCGGCCTTGGTTCACCTTTTGGTTAAGCGGGTTGACGACGAAGACCTCGCCTTCCTCACGTCGCATCACGGCGTAGATCAGGTCGTGGGACGGCGCCCACCGGGCCACGACGAACGTCTCCCCAATCTGGCGATAGAGCGCGTCCATCTGCCCGACGGCGCCCCCGGAGTCCTCGCCCTGCACCACCGTTCGTCCAACGGCTGGCGGCAGCACCTGGCGGAAGCTCGCGTCCCGTTGGTCGTACTCGTAGACCAAGCCGCCCATTGTGACAAGCGCGGTCGGGCCGTTCTCGCCCTCCCTCGCGTTGCGGTAGTTGAGCGAGGCCTTCCCCCGCGAGTCGCCGCTCCTGCGCCCCACGGAGCCGTCGCCCGGGTCCCACCGGAACACGTCGTACGCCGTTCCGTCCCGGTTGCTCAGTACGAGCACCCGGTTGCCATCGGGCCTCCAGACGGCCTCCCGGTCGTCGTGGGCCCCCTTGCCGTCGGTCGGTTCCACGATCGTGCCGTCAGGCTTCACGGCCACGACCTTGCCGCCGTTCGGCGCCGAGCGTATCGCGGCGACCCACCCCTGCGTATCGACCTTTGACTCCCCGCCCGGATCCTTGAGCGCCTCTTGGAACCATTGGAACCCGAAGATCAGGGCGGCGATGCCGATCAGGCCCCCCGCCAGACGCAGGCCAAGCGCCCGGTGCGTGAGCGGCTCCTTTCCGGTGGCGACCGGCGTGGGGATCTCCGTCGTCGCCGGCTTGGCGTTGCGCAGGCAGACCTCCAGAGCCTCGTCCAGCTCCTTCCGCTTCTGCGGGTACGTCACGTCCGAGGTGCGGGTGTCCTCGAGTTCAAAGAGCAGCGACCGGTAAGCCCGGCGCACGGCCCGTTCCGTCGCCCCCTCGCCCAGACCGAGCCGCGCGAACGCTTGCTTCTTGTCCATCCTGGAACCTAACTATACGACCAAACGGTCGCCGACCGAGATCCGTGCCCCGTTCGCGAACGCCGGGCCTGACATTTTTCGCTTGCCGGTCGGCTGGACCTCGAGCAAGTTGATCGACCCCTCGGCGAACCCGACGACCAGCTCGTGCTTGACGTAGGCGACGACGCCGAGCCCTGGGCTCACACCGGGCATGAGCCGCGCCCGGGTCACGCGGAGGGTGCCCTTGGTCGTCTCGGCGAACGCCCCTGGGTTCGGGGTGAACGCACGGAACCGGTTGTAGGCCTCCTCGGCCTTCATGGTCGGGTGGAGTCGCGCCTCGTCCTTCTTGACCTTCGGCGCGTGGGTGGCAAGCTCGGGGTCTTGCGGGGTCCTCGGGGTGTCCCCGGCGGAGATCAACGGGAGCCAGCCCTGGGCGAGCCTGGCAGCGATCTCGGCCAGCCGGGCCGTGAGGTCTCCGGCCGTGTCGTCTGGGCTGATCGAGACGAGCTCGGTCGCGATCACGTCGCCGGTGTCCATCCCCTCGTCCATCTGCATCAGACTGACGCCGGTGAAGGTGTCCCCGGCCTGGATCGACCGCTGAATCGGGGCCGCTCCCCGGTATCGGGGAAGGATCGACCCGTGGAGGTTGACGCTCCCTCGTTTCGCCGCTTCGAGCAGCGCCTTCGGGAGGATCTGCCCGTAGGCCGCCACCAAGTTGACGTCCGCCTCCAGGGCCCGGATCTCGTCGATGAACTCGGGGGCGCGACACCGTTCGGGCGTCGCGACGGGCAGACCCAGCCGGAGGGCTGCCTCCTTCACCGGCGAAGGTCGGAGCGAGAGCCCCCGCCCCGTGGGGCGGTCGGGTTGGGAGACGACGAGCACGACGTCCGAGGCTACTGCCTCGAGCGCAGGGACCGCGAACTCCGCCGTCCCAAAGTAAACGACTCGCATCAGTCCTCGTCCTCCGCGTAGGGGTCGAACCAGTGGAGCGTCGCCACATCGACCTTGTCGATAAAGAGCACGCCGTCGAGGTGGTCGATCTCGTGCTGGACGACCCGTGCCGCCATGCCCTCGAGTTCGTAGAGCGTCTCCCGGCCTCGCTTGTCCAATGCCTTCACCTCGATCGACTCGAACCGCTCGACGTCCCCGTAGAGTCCTGGAATGCTCAGGCAGCCCTCCTCGCCCACCACCGATCCCTCGGCCGACACGATCTCCGGGTTGATCATCACGATCGGCCTGCCCTCCGGCGCGACGACGACGAGGCGCTCCAGCACTCCGACCTGGGGTGCGGCGAGTCCGACCCCACGGGCCCGGCGCATGACTCGCTGCATGTTCTCTGCCAGGGCGAGGTGGGACTTGCCGATCCGCTCGATCGGCGCCGCCTTTTGACGCAAGACCTCAGCCGGGATCTTGACCACCGGGTGCTCGTCGTCGAAGACGTACAGGTGCTTGAACTCATCGGGGACGACGATCGTCATACCGCGCGGCCCATTATATCGAATAGATTGACGGTCACGGCGGGGCGGGCCGGAACACGGCGGCCCGAGGCTGGCCGCTCAAGTCCGGCCGCACCTCGTCCACGGCCCACTGTTGAGCCCCAAAGGTAGCGAGGACCTGGTCCACCATCCCGTCCCCGACTTCCACGATCAGGCGACCCCACGGCATCAGGACCGCCGCTGCCGTCTGCGCGAGCCGTTCGTAGACTTCCATGCCCGTCGGCCCGGAGTAGAGGGCGAGACCCGGTTCGTGGCCAGCGACCTCGGGCGCAAGGGGCGTGCCCTCGGCAATGTACGGGGGGTTCGAGACGATGACCCCGAACCGCTGGTCCGCGAACGCTTCGGTGAGGTCGGACCGCCGGAAGAACACGACGGCGGCGTGCCGCCTTGCGTTCTCTCTGGCCACCCGAAGCGCACCGGCCGAGACGTCGCACCCGGCGACGAACCAGTTCGGCCGCTCGAGCTTTATCGTCACCGCGAGGCACCCCGACCCCGTCCCGACGTCGAGCACCCGGGCCCCCAAACCGTCCAGCGCCGCCTCGACCAGGGTCTCGGTCTCCTGCCGAGGGATGAGGACGTCTGGCGTGACCCGGAACGTGCGGCCGTAGAACTCCCGTTCTCCAACGATGTAGGCGAGGGGCTCCCGGCTCTCCCGCCGGGCGAGCAAGCCCTCCAGGCCTTCGGGGACCGGGCTCTCGGGATGGGCCAGGACCCAACTCCGTTCCTGTCCAAGGGCGTGGGCCGCCAAGACCTGGGCCTCAAGCCGTCCCTCGTCGATACCGGCCGCGGCCAGTCGCGCCTCGGCAGCCCGGAGCCACTCCCCCAGGGTCGTCATGGCCCCGCGATGAGCCGGGCCCCGTGGCCGGGGACCTCGCGCGGGGTCACGACCCCGTCGCGCCAATCGACCCCATCGGCCGGGTCCGGCGCAAGGTTCAGGTGCGAGTCCAGGTCGATCTGGTCGAACAGGGCGCCGATCGAGGCCCCCGCCGCGATCGCGACCGACGACTCGCCCATACAGCCGATCATCGTCGAGAGGCCATGGGCCCGGGCCGTGGCCACGAGACGGATCGCCTCCGTCAGCCCCCCGGTCTTCATGAGCTTCACGTTCACCCCGTCGCACCGGCTGGCGAGGGCGGGGACGTCCCGGCTCGTGCGGCAAGACTCGTCGAGGAAGATCGGGAGCGGTCGCCCCTCGAAGACTTCCGGAAGGGCCCCCTCCTCGCCCCGGGCCAGGGGTTGCTCGACGGTCTCGCACCCCCTTTCTGCCAGCCAGCTCAGCATGACCCGGGCCGTCGAAGGGCTCCAGCCCCCGTTGGCGTCCACCCGGATCCCGACCCCCGGGCCCGCCGCCGTCCGGGCCGCTTCGAAGCTCTCACGGTCGTGCTCCGGGCCCTCGGGCGACCCGAGCTTGACCTTGAGCGCCTTCGCGCCCCCTCGGGCGAGGATCTCCGGCACCCGTTCTCGAACGACTTCGACTGGGTTGATGCCGATCGTGACGCTCGTAGGCACCGTCGGGGGCCTCAGTCCGAACACTCGGAAGAGCGGAAGGCCGGCCCGCTTCCCTAGCAGATCCCAGAGCGCGATCTCTAGGGCGGCCGTGACGGACGGGTCGATGCCCGACTCCGCGAGGACCGTCGCCACCCGCTGAGGGCCCTGGGCCAGGAGCTCGGGGGTCGCGATCTCCCGTAGCCGCTCGACGTCCGCCGCGAGGAGGACATCGTCCGTCCCCACGCCGGGGGCCCCTTCGCCGACCCCTTCGAACTCGCCGTCGCTCACGGTGACGAAGAGGTTGTCCGAGCCGGTCGAGATGCCTCGGGCGATCCGCAGGGGGTAGCGCTTCGTCAGCCGGATCCAGTCGAATCGAACGTCCATCCCACCCAACGTACCTCTTCCTGGCTACCCTGGCGCACTTACCAGGTTCTCGCGGCCCGTCCTCCACCCTCAAGCCTGCCGCCCCGACAATCTCCCCAGGCCCCCAGTGAAGGCGCGGGCCGAGAGGACGACCGATGAGACTCCCTGCCCTGACCCTCCTGTTGGCTTCGCTGGTGTCGGCGGCGGTCGCCCAGCGCCCGCTGCCGAGCTCGATCGAGTTCGCCGGGTGGGCCGATCGGCATGTGGCCCAGATCGTCGAGTCCGTCGATCAGCCCCGGAGGACGCTCTACTACGTCGACGCTCGGTTCGGTCGCGACACGAACGACGGGCTCCACCCCCGCCGGGCCTGGAAGACTTTGGCCCAGGTGCGCTCCGCCCTCGGGAGCAGGGTCGATGACGTTGAAGTCTCGTTCCGCCGGGGCCAGACGTTCCGCGACCCGCTCGGCCTGAGCACGGTCGGCGTCGCGACCAAGGCGACCTTCTCGGCCTACGGCAACGGCCCGCGACCCCACATCACGACCAGCACCCAAGTCGAGGCCCGGCTCACGACCCGCGGCGGCCGGATGTGGCAACGCACATGGACGGAGTTCGTGCCCCAGGTCGTCTCCGAGGCGGGAGACCTCGCCAACCCCTACCGCCGGGTGACCTCGCTCGTCGCGTGCCAGACGGTGGAGGGCTCCTGGTTCCACGGGGCCGGTGTGCTCTACGTCAATGTCCGGCGCGCTTGGAACGGCCGGACCAGGACGCGGCTGTTCTTCGAGGTCTTCCCGAAGTCGAACGTGTCCGGGTTCGAGTTCCTCCCTGGCTCCAGCGAGGTCCTCGTCGAAGGTCTGAGCGTGTCCGGTTACGGCGCCGACCTCGACTTCGCTTGGGACAAGTACGCCGTCAAGGGCAACCTCACCGGCCCGAACGCTCTCGTCGTCCGCGACTGCGTGCTCGCCTACAACGGTAAGCACAACGCCGGCAACACGAGCCCTTCGACCGGCGGTGTGATCGTCGTCGTCGATTCATGGATGGGCTGGGTGACGGGTCGGGACACGCCGTTCGTCCACTACGCCGGGCAAGGCGGCAACGAGGGCTATAGCGTCCGCAACCGGTTCATGGGCGGCCAGCTGCCGGACCCGACGGGCGGCGATGCGGCCGGCTTCGGGCTCGGGCGGGTCAACGCGACCTATGCCCATGCCAACACGGGCAAGATCGGCTTCCACCTGGTGAAGGACTGCGTCGCCCTTCCCCACCTGTTCCAGGTCAACGACTTCGGCGGGGCGGGCGACGCGAACGACTTCGCCGCCGACCTCAGCCTCTGCAACAACGTCCTCTACGGCAACCGCTACCTGGCTCACGAGCCGACCGCCGCCGAGGTCCAGTCTGTGACGTTGCCCGCGATGTTCGGCCAGCAGCCCGCGGCCATCCTCCAAGGGGACTCGACCCCAGGGCGGCTCACCGCGTTTTTCGCGAACAACGTCTGGCAGGTCCGCCCGCTGTGGTTCCGGAACGTCCGGGGGTTCGGGCGCGGGCTGATCGACCGCATCCAGGGGCTCCATGTGAACAGCGTGTTCGAGGTGGACCTGACGTTCGCCAAGGTCGGGGCTCCGGCCGGGGTCGATATCGGGCTCGTCCCCTACGGCGAGAGCCTCCCCGCCCGCTTCCAGAACTGCCACATCTACGTCTCCGACCCGGGTCCGTTCAACTTCGGGCTCGTCGCCCAGCTTTTACAGGACCGGTCGCTCGGGCGCGAGACGCCGGACCGGTTCCGGATGTACGACTCGATTGTCACCGCCGACTCGGAGTCCGGGGCGCGCCTCTATCTGGCGGCTGGGAACAACCGGCTCGCTGACGGCACCCTCGCCAGTCCCTCCCGGATCGCGAACCTGATCCACAACCTCCCGGGCTCCTCGCCCGCAGGGCCCCCGAGCGATTGGATCGGCACTGGTTTCGTCGCCGGGCGCATCCTGGAGCAGCCGTGGACCGCCCAGCGCCGACCCCGGCTGGGCGAACTTGACGTCGAGACCACGTCCCTCCCTGGAGGCGCACGGCTGGAGTACGACTTTTCGAACATGCCCCGCCGGGTCGGTACGTCCGCGGCCGGACCCTTCGAGGCGCTCGACTAGCCTCGCCTCGCCTCCGCGAGCCGGATGAGCTCGGCGAGAAGGACGGCCCCCGCCGGGTTTTCATTGACCCCATTCGGTTGGTCGCCAAGGCCCCCGTCGGGTCGTAGGGTCGTGCGCACGTGTCCGTCCGGCGTGACCGTGAGGTAAGCCGACTCAGCGAACGTGCGGGTGTCCAGGCGGCCGAGCACCACCCGTGCCTCGGGTCGTGACTCCGCGAGCCAGCAGTCCGGCGATACCGACCGGAGCCGCTCCCAGGCCCCCCACTGGCCCCGCCACCGAGGGTCGGCGAAGGTCTGGACGCACTCGCGCCAGAACGGACCCGGCTCCGTGCACTCCCGGTCGAGCAGGACCACCGTGGCGTGACCCCACGCTCGCGCCTCCTCGACCCAGGAGTCTTCCACCGTCGCGACCACGTTGGGGCCCCCCGGCAGCACGATGCCGCCGAGCCGACCGAGCGGGTCGTTCAGCGACCATCCCCGGAACGCCGTCCAGTCCGGCCGCTCGAACGCCCACACCCGCCACGCTGAGACGACGCCCCCGACCTCGACCCAAAGCGCGTGTCGCCCCGGGGCCAGGTCGAGGGTCAAATCGAGTGCCTCGCCACACCCGGGGCCTTGATCGACCCATCCGTCCCCCTCCGCTGGTGAGGGCCCGCGCAACCACCACCGCAGCCGCCCGCTCAGACCGGTCTCGGTGGCCAAGGCGACCCGGAACCGCCCGGGCCCGACGAAGTGGCATTGCGGGTCCCGCCAACCCGGGCGGTTCCCCCCGCGAACCCATGGCGGCCGGCGTTCCCGGATCAAGGCGAGCACGTCCGGCCCGTTCCAGGCCCTGGTGCCCCGGGGGTGGTAGACGAGCCCGCCGTCATCGTCGAGCACGCCGCTCGTGGAGATCGGCGTGTCCCGAAGTCCGGTCAGCACATACCCGGCGAGGCTCGGGAGCGTCCGGAACAGGCCGGTCACCTCGCGCCGGACGTACCGACCCTTGCGCAGCGAGTCGCGACGCAGGGCCCTCGCCCCGTCCTCCGCCCTGACCTTCGCCAGCCTGCTCGTGGTCACGATCCGAGGCAGGTCGTACTGCCAACGGACGCCCCGGTCGTTGAGGGCCGGGTCGGGCGAGGCCCAATCCGGTCGCTCGCGGTCCCAACCCGCCACCACCCGGAGGGCGTCGTAGTCGTCGGTCTCGCCGAGCAACGTCGGCCGCGGCGTTCGCGGCCCGGGCTGGAGCGATTCGAGCACGCCCCGGAACCAGGGAAGGTCGCAGTACGGGTGGTAGTCCTCGAACGTGCCGTACTCCCGCGGGTCCCCGCCGTACATCTCCGCCCCGCCCGAGTCGTCCCGGACCAGCGGGCAGCCGGTCAAGTCCCTCACCAACTCGACCAGCCGGGCCCGGAAGTCGTGCGGGACGGCCCCTCCAAGTTCGCACCCACAGGTCCACGCCACGATCCGATCGTGATGGCGGTACTGCCGCACGATCCGCTCGCACTCCGCCAACGCCCGCTCCCGGACGGCAGGGTCGTCGATGGGGGCCCAAAGCGGGAGTTCGACCCATGCCCACAGGCCCTCTTCTTCGAGCGCCCGGAAGGCCCGGTGCGGGGGGAGCCAGAGGCAGTACTTCACGAGGTTGAAGCCGAGGGACCGTACAGCCCGGGCCTCCTGGCGCAGGGTCTCGAGAGACGGGTTCGGGTGTGGGAGATCTGGGTACCACCCCCAGCTCAGGATCCCGCGCATCGTCCAGGGGGCCCCGTCGAGGGTGAGCCGGTCACCGTCGACCCCGATCCGGGGGGTCGCCGGTCCGCTGTCGAGGGTGGGGTCTACCGGGCTGTGGACGACCTCGACCTCGCGGAAGATCCCTCCGAAGGTTTGCCACACGTACGGGAGGAACCCGCTCAGCACCGACTTCACGGGATAGGTAGGGCCGCCGTTCTTGGTGACCTCGACCCGGACGTCCACCTCGCCTCGCGGCAAGCGGACCGCCCAGGCGTCCCAGATCCCCTCATGGGTCGCGGCCAAGGCTCCGTCAAGCCAGACCCGCGCCGCATAGCTCACCCCGTGGAAGAGGAGCCAGGCGTCGTCGCGCTCGGTCTTGAGGGAGGTCCGGTAGACGGCCGGACCCTCCCATCGGACGTCGACCTCGCGGCCCCAGGAGTGGGGCACGTCACACGGCGAGGGCCCGAAGCCAGTGTCGACCGTCCACGCCAGCTTCACCCCGCCCCCGGCGCCTCGCTCCGCTTGGCGTACCCGCTAAAGTAGACCCACCAGGCGAGAAGGGCGAAGACCGCGAACACGGCCTTGACCGGCTGCGGAACGGCCGGGTTGAAGCTGAAGAACCCCTCGATCGGCGCGGCGATGATGATCATGACGAGCCCGACCATGAGGAGGACGAAGGCGTCCTTGCCCGCCAGCCGGATCGCCTCGGAGCGGGTTCTCCGTCCAGGGCAGAGCATCGCCCGACCGAGGGCGAACCCGCCCGCCCCGGCGATGAAGAACCCCCAGATCTCACTCACACCATGGGGTGCGACCGAGGTCAGGAGGAACCCCAACAGCCCGACCGAGGCCATGTCGGCCGAGAGAGCCCCGAAAATGGAGCCGTTGACCCAGCTGATGTAGGCCGTGCCGAGCCCGAAAGTCGCAAGCGAGGCCGCGTTCATCAGAACGCCCACCCGGGGGTTGTTGCTCGCGTAGAAGGCGGTCATCGCGACGGACTCACCCCCCTCCCGAGCCTCGAACTCGCCCTCCTTCCAGTGATCGAAGAGCGCCTCCATCCCGCTCGGCACGAAGAACTCCCGGTAGTCCGGGGCCTGGCTCACCATCGCGAACGAGAAGGCCGCCGACCCGAAGAACAGGGCCGCGCAGAGCCAGACCGCCCAGGCGTACTGCCGCACTGCCCTCGCCCCGAGCGCAAGACCCTCGGAGACGATCTGCGTCACTCCTTTCCGCGGGTTCTGGTAGAGCTGCCCGTAGGCACGGGCGACGAGGGCGTTCAGGTAGTCGACGACGTCGGCGTTAGAGGTCTGGGCCACCATCGTCGAGAGGTCCCCCGACGCCTGACGGTAGAGCCGGACGAACTCCGTGAGCTCGTCCCCGCTGAGTCGGCCCCAGCCGGACTCACTGAGCTCGGTGAGCTCCTTGAGCCGGCGCCAACCCTCGGCCCGCTTCGCCAGGATCGCTGCCTCGTCCATGGAACATCGCCCATTTTCCCACGTCCAAGCGAGGAGAGCGTCCTGTAACGGTCAGAGAACTCGGGGCGTATCGAAGAGTTAGGCACGGTTCTTGCGCCGGTGAGGGGGGGCTCAGAGTAGCCCGCCCAGAGCAGGGTTCAGAATGGCTTTGGTATCTCGCGGATCGCACGACAACGAAGAGGCCGTTCCCAGTTATCTGGGGAGGCTGACCCAGTCACCCTTACTCAATGCCGTCGAGGAGGTCAGGCTGACCCGCGCGGCCCAGTCCGGGTGCCGCCAGAGCCGGGCCCGGCTGATCGAGTCGAATATGCGGCTCGTCATCAACATCGCCAAGGGCTATCACAGCAAGACCGTCCCCCTCGAGGATTTGATCCAGGAGGGGGCCATTGGACTCATGCACGCCGTCGAACGGTTCGACCCTGATAAAGGTTTTAGGTTTTCCACATACGCCACGCACTGGGTGCGCCAGGCGATCGGGCGGGCTATCGACAGCAAGGCCAAGGCGATCCGGCTCCCCGCCCACGTGTCCCAGACCCTCCGCCGCGTTGAGCGTCGGCGGCATGAGCTCGCCCAGGAGACCGGGTCGGAGCCGACATGGGAGCAACTCGCGGCGGAGATGGGGCTCGACCCGCTGCGCCTCCGTGCCCTCGTCCAGTCGTCGCAGGACATGCTGAGCCTCGACATGCGGATCGGTGACCACGACAGCATGACCCTCGGCAGCCTGATCAGCGACGATCGGGCCGTCGACCCGGCCGAGTCCGCCCTTAACGCAGAAGTCTTCGCACAACTCGAAGAGGCGCTCGAGGAGCTCTCGGAGCGCGAGCGTCGAGTGATGGACTATCGGCTCCGGGCGAACGAGAAGGACGTCGTCAAGGGGCGCGAGGAGCTAAGCGCGGAGCTCAACATCAGCCGCGAGCGCATCCGCCAGATCGAGATCCAGGCCATCAAGAAGCTCCGCCGCCTCGCCCAGAAGCTCCGAACGCCGGACACCCTCACGCCCGAGACCCCATAATCCGGGGAGGCATGCCGCCCTCCCTGCTGGAGACCCTCCTCCACCTCGATAAACACCTCGGGGCCGTCATCGCCCAATACCAGGGCTGGACGTACGGGATCCTGTTCTTGCTCGTGTTCTGCGAGACCGGGCTCGTGGTCATGCCGTTCCTTCCCGGCGACACCCTCCTCCTCGCCGCGGGCCTCTTCGCCAGTCCCCAGATGGGCCAGTTGGATCTGACCACGGTGTTGGCCCTCCTGATCTTCGCATCGATCCTCGGCGACAACACGAACTTCTGGATCGGGCGCTTGGTGGGGCGGCGGCTGTACCGCAACCCGAGTTCAAAGGTCTTCCGGCGCGAGCACCTCGAGAAGGCGAGGGGCTTTTACGAGCGCCACGGTCCGAAGGCAGTGATGCTCGGCAAGTTCGTCGCCATCGCGAGGACGGTCGTGCCGTTCGTGGCCGGGATGGACGCGATGGAGTACCGGCGGTTCTTGTTCTGGAGCGTCGGGAGCGCGGTCACCTGGGTCGCAGGCTGCACTCTGGCCGGCTACTTCCTCGGCCAGATCCCGGTCGTCCGCGACCACTTCGACCTCCTCATCGTCGCCGTCCTGGGGCTCGGTGGCCTTGTGATCGTGAGGGAGGTGATCGTCTCGGGGCGGCGGAGTGGGCAGGAGTCGGCGAGGCCGCCCGGGCAGGACGGGATACAATGACCCCCACTCCCACTTTGGGGCGCGCACACATGGACGTCCGCAGCATCATGGAGGTGCTCCCGCACCGCTACCCCATGCTCCTCGTCGATCGTATCCTCGACGTCGAGCCGGGCGTGCGGTGCCGGGGCCTCAAGAACGTCACGATCAACGAGCCGTTCTTCCAAGGCCACTACCCCGGCATGCCGATCATGCCCGGCGTACTGATCCTCGAGTCGATGGCCCAGGCCGGGGCGGTCATCCTCCTCACGGACCCGAAGTACCGGGGCATGGTCCCGGTCATCGGCGCGATCGACGACGTGAAGTTTAGGCGCCAGGTCGTGCCGGGCGACACGCTGATCTCCGAGGTCGAGCTGCTTTGGCTCAAGAGCGGGGTCGGTCGCATCCGGGCCGAAGCCACGGTCGAGGGCGAACTGGCCGCCAAGATGGAGATGACCTTCAAGTTGGTGCCCGGGGCCTAGCCGTGGTCACCGTCCACCCCACGTCCGTCGTCGACCCCCGGGCCGAACTCGCGCCCGGCGTCGTCGTCGGCCCCTACTGCTTCGTCGAAGGTGGGGTCGTGATCGGGTCGGACACCCGGCTGGAGTCGCACGTCACCGTTCGCAACAACACGACCATCGGCGAACGGAACGTCTTCGCCCAGGGGGCGGTGATCGGCGGTGACCCCCAGGATCGGAAGTGGCAGGGCGAGCCCACCTACCTCCGGATCGGCCACGACAACGTCGTTCGCGAGTATGTGACGATCCACCGGGCGACCGGCGAGGGCAACGCCACGGTGGTCGGGAACCGGAACTACCTCATGTCCTTCGTGCACCTCGGGCACAACGTGACGGTCATGGACGACGTGACGATGGCGAACTCCGTCGGCGTGAGCGGCCACGTCACCGTCGAGGAGCTCGTGACGATCGGCGGGATGACGGGTGTCCACCAGTTCGTTCGCATCGGGCGGGTCGCGATGGTCGGGGGGATGTCCCGGGTCGTACGCGATGTGCCGCCCTACATGCTGGTCGAGGGGCTCGAGCAGACCGTCCACGACATCAACGCGGTGGGTCTGCGGCGACTAGGGGTGACCCAGGAGTCGCGCCTTGCCCTCCACAAAGCGTGCAAGCTCATCTTCAAGTCGCAGCTCGGGCTGACCCATGCCCTTGAGATCGTCCAGAGAGAAGTGAAGCAGACGTACGAGGTCGAGTACCTGCTGTGGTTCCTCGAGCGGCTGTTCCGGGGCAAGAACGGGCGCGGGGATCAGAACACCGAGCCCCACCCGCCCGCCCCCCTCCCAGCGGTCTCACCTCTCTAGCCGCCCGCCTGTGCCCGAAGATCAGGCCAGAGCGCCAGTCTGCGGGGAGGCCACGTTCTCGTAGGCGGCCAGCGCCACCTCGCTCGCGCGGAGGCCGTCTTCGGCAGTCACCAGGGGTGGGCGTCCCTGCTCGAGGCTGTCGAGGAACTCTCTCACCATCAATTGATCGAGGTCGCTGCCTGTGCCAACCCGTCTCAGGGTGTCGGTCGTGAGGCCGAGGCCCTGGTCGAAGAGGTCGGCCTCGATCAGGCCCTTCTCGCCGACCACCTTGAGCGTGACGTCCCCCCAGGTGCGGTAGGTCTGGGGGCGGCTCCAGCTCGAGTCGATCGTGGCGAACACGCCGCTAGGGTAGCCGAGCGTCACGTGGGCCGTGTCCTCCCATGCCTGGCCGTACACGTTGGACCCGGTCTGGGCCGCCACGCGGTGGGGCGCCTCTCCGAGCAAGCGCCAGAGGAGGTCGGCGACATGGACGACGTGGTCGATCATCGCCCCGCCCCCGGAAAGCTCCGGCTGGACGAACCAGCCGAACGGACAGCGCCCCCGGTTCGTGGCGTTCACGGCGAGCACCCGCCCGATCGCCCCCGACGCCACCGTCTCACGCAGCCGGAGGAAGGCCGGCGAGAACGGGCACGGGAAAGCGGTCATGAACGCCACGCCCGTCTCGTCGAGCACGGCCCTCACCTTCGCCGCGTGCTCTCGGCTGGCGACGACCGGCTTTTCGCACAAGATCGCGAGGCCAGATCGGGCGGCGGCCTCGATGTGGTCGGCGTGGCGCAGGTTCTCGCTCGCGATGGCGACGGCGTCGCACTCCGCAAGGAAGGCGCCTAGGTCGGTGAAGACGCGCCCACCGAAGCGCTCCGCGATCGCCCCGGCCCTTCCGTCGTCCTCGTCCCAGACCCCGACGAACTCGGCCTGGTGCGACTCGCTCAGGCACCGGGCGTACCCGGTGGCGTGGACGTGGGCGGCGCTCAGAAGGCCGACTCGGAGCATGTCCGGAGTTTAGCCGAAGGCCCCGGTGCCCAGAGCCGCGACCCCGGGCACCCTAGCTGGCCTTACGGGAAGATGCCGCGGACCGTGGTCGCGTGGGCGACGCGGTCTACGGCGATGATCATCGCCGCCGTACGCATGTCCGTCTTGTGCTTCTTCATGGTCGAGTAGACCGCCTCGAACGCCCCGGCCATGATGCGCTCGAGCCGCTTGTTGACCTCGGTCTCCTCCCAGAAGTAGTTCTGGAGGTCCTGGACCCACTCGAAGTAGCTGGTCACGACCCCGCCCGCGTTCGCAAGGATGTCCGGCACGACCATGATGCCTTTGTCGCTCAGGATCTGGTCGGCGTCAGGAGTGGTCGGCCCGTTCGCCCCCTCGACGACGAGCTTCGTCTGGATCCGCGCCGCGTTCTCGCCGGTGATCTGGCCCTGGATCGCGTTGGGCATGAGGATGTCGCACGGGAGTTCGAGGAGCTCGGAGTTGGAGATCGGGTCGCAGTCCTTGTAGTTCCGGATCCCGCCCTCGACCCCGCTGTAGCGCTCGTAGAGTTCCCGGATCGGCAGGCCGCCCTTGTTGTAGATCCCGCCCGTCGCGTCACTGACGGCGATGACCTTCGCGCCCGCCTCTTCGGCGAGCTCCGCGGCGACCGACCCGACGTTCCCGAACCCTTGGACGACGATCTCGCAGCTGGAGAAGTCCATCCCCAGCACCTTACAGGCCTCGTTCGCGCAGACGACGACGCCCCGACCGGTGGCCTCGATGCGCCCCTCGGAGCCGCCCAGTTCGATCGGCTTGCCGGTCACGACGCCGGGGACCGTGTAGCCCGCCTGCATCGAGAGGGTGTCCATGATCCACGCCATGACCTGCTGGTTGGTCCCGATGTCGGGCGCGGGGATGTCGCTCCGCTCGCCGACCACGATGTTGATCTCGGAGATGAACCGGCGCGTGAGTTTCTCGAGTTCCCGTTTGCTGAGCGACTTCGTGTTGACCTTGACGCCGCCCTTCGCCCCGCCGTAGGGGATGTTGACGACGGCGCACTTCCAGGTCATCCACATGGCGAGCGCGGTGGCCTCGTCCAGATCGACGTCCGGGTGGTAGCGAAGGCCACCCTTCGTGGGCCCGCGGCTCGTGTTGTGTTGGACCCGGTAGCCCTGGTAGCACTCGACCGTCCCGTTGTCCATGACGACGGGGAAATTGACGACCACCTGGCGCTTCGGCTGGGCGAGGACGGCGTGAAGGCCAGGGTCGAGGTCGAGGTGCTTCGCCGCCATCGCCAGTTGGCTGCGGGCCATTTCGAGAACGTTCACTTCACTCATGGTCGGTCCCTATCCGGCATCCGCTTCCAAGGCACGCCGGAGGAGAAACCCCAGGACCACCGCGAGCACGCCGTTGTAGATCGCTGTCCCGATTGTAGCCCCGAGGGCCCGGCCCAAGTCGGTCGGTGGGGCGAGTAGGAGCATGCCGCCCTGGGCCAGCAAGGTCCCGACCAGGGCCAAGAGCCCAGCCGAACCGGGGGTCACCGCGAACCCGAGTAGTGGGGCCCACGCGACGAGGAACGCCACCCCCGCCCGGGTGAGGGCAAGGGCTGTGAGGTCCGCCCCCGCCGACGCCCCTTCGACCACGCCCGCCAGCGCCCCGAACAGCGCGGCCCCTCCCGGACGGAGCCCGAGTGCGGCGATCACGACGACGAGTAGCACCGGCCCGGGGACCTGTCCCAGCAGACCCCACCGCATGAGCACTGACTGCTGGACGGCCGCCGCCACGAGGAGGGCCGCGAGCGCCCCGACGACCCACGCGAACCTCCTCACGTCCGGGATTCTAGCCTAGCGGAGGATCCAAACCTGCGAGGCGTCGCCGATCCGCGCGTGAGGCAGCACGAAGACCCGCCGGACGCCGTAGCTGCGGTCCTGGACGACCTCGACGACGGTCCCCACCGGGATCCCGCGCGGGATCGCGTCCGAGTAGCCAGACGTCTCGACGGTGTCGCCCGGACGCACGGGGCCCGTATCGACCACGTCCATCACCAGCCGACCCAGACTGTGGCCCTTGAGTAGCCCAGGCACGCTGACCTGTCCCGTGGTCAGGCCCCCGAACGTAAGGGCCGGCGAGTTCACGAGCAACGCTTGGCACCGATCGTCTCCCACGGTCTGCACGACGCCGACCAGGCCCTCTGCCGTCACGACTGGCATGCCCGGCTCGACCCGCTGCCCGCGTCCGGCGAGCAGCGTCACCCGGTTCTGGTACGGGAAGTAGCCGACCACCCGCGCGGCGACGCGGCTGCGCCCGAAGTCAGGGGTGCCGAGGAGGCGGCGAGCCTCGCCGAGGTCGCGCTCCAACCCCCGAACCCTTTCGGCGTAGAGAGACCACGAGGCCTCGAGGGCCCGAAGTCGAGCGAGCTCCCGGGCCGTCACCGGGCCGTCCCCGACGCCTACCACAAGGGCCCCGACGACGCGGGCGGCGTTGTCGATCGCCGCCGTCACAGGGCTGACCGTCGCCTGCACGGCCCCGGTCAGGGGGTCAAGCCGCCCCGCGCCCCGGGACACGTTCTGCCACTGGCCGAGGGCGACGCCCGCGACGACGGCGAGGAGGAACAGGCCCCAATCGGCCTGGCGGTTTCGTGACTCTAGCTGCGCGACGCCTTCTCCAACATCCGGCGGATCGCCGGTTCTTCCCGAAGCGCTTCGAGCATACGCCCCGTGCCGATCGCGACGCAACTCAGCGGGTCGGGGGCGATGTGGACGGGCATGCCCGTCTCCCGGTTCAGGAGCTGGTCCAGGCCACGGATCAAGGCACCGCCCCCGGCGAGGACGATCCCGTTGTTCATGCAGTCGGCGGCGAGTTCGGGCGGGGTCGCCTCGAGGGTCAACTTGACCGCTTCGACGATGGCGTGCACCGGCTCTTCGATGGCGAGCCGGACCTCCTCGCTCGAGATCACCGCGCTCCGGGGGAGGCCGGTGATGAGGTCCCGTCCCTTGACGGTCATCGTCAGGTCCTCCGGCAGCGGGAATGCGCAGCCGATTTCGATCTTGGCCTGCTCGGCCGTCCGGTCGCCGATGAACAGGTTGTGGGCTCGGCGGACATAGGAGGCGATCGCCTCGTCGATCTCGTCGCCCGCGATCCGGATCGACCGCGAATGGACGATCCCCGCGAGCGAGATGACGGCCACTTCGGTCGTTCCGCCCCCGATGTCGACGATCATCGACCCGATCGGCTCGACGATCGGCAGCCCGGCCCCGATCGCCGCCGCCATCGGCTCTTCGATGACGTACGCCTTCTGGGCCCCCGCCGTCCGGCACGCCTCCAGGACCGCGTCGCGCTCGACTTCGGTCACACCGCTCGGGATGCCGACGACCACGGTCTGGTAGAAGGTCAATCCCGACCGGGCGCGCTTGATGAACTTCTCGAGCATCACCCGGGTCATCTCATAGTCGGCGATGACCCCGTCGCGGAGCGGGCGCGTGGCGACGATGTTCGCTGGGGTCCGCCCCAGCATCCTGCGTGCCTCCTCTCCGACCTCGAGGACCTCGCCCGTGTCCTTGTTCACGGCCACGACGCTGGGCTCGCGGATGAGGATGCCCCGCCCGGCGACGTGGACCAGCGTGTTCGCTGTCCCGAGGTCGATCCCGACGTCGCTCGTGAACCTCTTCCTGAGGGAACCCCAGAACCCGTTGGCGTGCCCGTTTTGACTCATCCTATGCTGTGGGGCCGCCGGTGGAGAGGGCGGACGAACCCCCTATGATAACACCTTCGGGCAGTTTCACTGAAGGACGGCCCCTTGTGAACGCCAAAAAGCCCCGGACGGCGTTAGCCTGTCCGGGGCGAGCTGGTTCGGGTCTGACTCGGTCTCAGCCGGCCAAGGTACCGCGCTTGCCGGCCGCCCCGGCACCAGAGCCGGGACCACCCATCCGCGAGCCGCCGCCGCCGCCCTGGCCACCCTGGGCCCCGGGGAGCGCGTTGCCGAAGGTGATGCTGGCTTCCTCCGCCTTCGGTTCACCGAGCGGGACGGGGGTCGGGTCGGCAGGGCGCTGCGGCTCGCGCTGGCCGAAGAAGAAGAAGCCGCAGAAGACGCCGATGGCGACGACTCCGGCAACGATGGACACGATCAGGTCGTTCTGGTTCTTCACGGTAGAGGCTCTCCAGTCTGTTCGACGTATTCTATCATCGGCACGTTACCTTTTGCTAGTGACGGAAGTGCCTGACTCCTGAGAAGACCATCGCGATGCCGAGTTCGTTCGCCCGAGCGACGACTTCGCCGTCCTTTTTGCTCCCGCCAGGTTGGACGATCGCCGCGATCCCGGCTGCCGCCGCCGTCTCGACGCTGTCTGGGAACGGGAAAAATGCGTCGCTCGCAAGGGCCGCCCCCTGGGTCCCTTGGCCCGCTTGCTCGAGGGCGAGCCTGACGGACTGCACCCGGTTCATTTGGCCCGCGCCCACCCCGAGGAGCCGGTCGGGGGTCGCCACGACGATCGCGTTCGACTTCACGTGGGCCACCACGGCCCAGGCCCACCGCAGGGCCCGCTCCTGGTCGGGGGTCGGGGCCCGTTCGGTCACGACCTGCCAGTCGACCCTGGGATCCTCGTCGCTCTCCTGGGCCAGGTAGCCGCCCCGGATCTCGCGGAGCGTCATCGTCGGGGTGGCCGGGCTCAATCGGCACTCCAGGAGCCGCACGTCCTGGCCCCAGCCGCTGCGTTCGCGGAAGACCTCGACCGCCTCGTCCGAGAACCCCGTCCCGACGACGACCTCCAAGAAGTTGCCCTTCTCCGCCATCGTCTCGGCTGTGGCCCGGTCGATGGGTCCGGCGAAGGCGGCGATCCCCCCGAACGCCGACACTGGGTCGCTGGATCGTGCGGCACGGTAGCTGTCACCCATCGTCGCCCCGAGCGCCGCGCCGCAGGGGTTCCCGTGCTTCACGACCACGCATGAGCCGGCCGGCAGGTCGGAGACCAACTCCCAAGCGGCGTTCGCGTCGAGGTAGTTGTTGTAGCTGAGGGCCTTCCCCCAGAGCTGCTTGGCAAGGGCGAGCCCGTCGACGGCAAGGGGGTCACGGTAGAGCGCGGCGGCCTGGTGGGGGTTCTCGCCGTAGCGCAGGAGCGCCGCCCTTCGCAGCCCGAGCGTCATCGTCTCCGGCGTTTCGAAGGCCCCGGCCCGCTCGCCGAGGTACCTCGCGACCAACGAGTCGTAGTAGGCGGTGTGCCGGAAGGCCTTCGCCGCGAGTTCGAGCCGGAGCCCGTCCCCGACCTGACCGCCGCCTTCTAGCGCCGCGAGGACCCGAACGTAATCGGCCGGGTCGACGACGACCGCCACGTTCGCGTGGTTCTTGGCCGACGCCCGCACCATGGCTGGGCCGCCGATGTCGATCGACTCGACCGCGTCCTCGAACTCGTGCGGTTGGGTCACGGTCGCTTCGAAGGCGTACAGGTTCACTGCCACAACCTGGAACGGGGCGATCCCAAGCGCCTCGAGCTGTTGCCGGTGGTCTTCTCGGCGCAGGTCGGCCAGGAGCCCCCCGTGCACCGCCGGGTGTAGGGTCTTCACCCGCCCGTCGAGGGCCTCTGGGAACCCGGTGACATCGCTCACGTCCGTGACGGCCAACCCGGCTTCGCGGAGCGCCCTGGCCGTCCCCCCTGTGCTCACTAACTCGAACCCGCGCGCCACCAAGCCTTGGGCGAACTCAACCAGGCCGGTCTTGTCCGTGACCGAGAGCAGCGCCCTCCTCACGGTCCCTGTGATCCTCCCGTGGTCTCCCCGGCGGGTGGGGTCGGCGGCTCGGCGGGCTGGACCTTGACGGTGACGGCCTCAGAGGCCACCGCGACGTTGTCCCGGTCGTACGCCACGAGCTTGAATTGGGTGCTCTCCGTGATCGAGAGCGCCCGGGCCCCGGCGGCCTCCTCGAGGGTCGTCGTCGATCCAGCGAAGACCAGTTCGATCCGCAGCGCGTCGACGACGGCCCACTCGACGAGCACCTCGCCGCCGCCAGTCGGGAGCTCTTTGGGCGAGACCGTGAACTTGGCGATCCGCGCCTCGCTCACCCGCTGCACGTTGAGGGTCACCTGTTGCTCGACCGACCGGCCCTGGTCGTTGAAGGCCTTGAGCGTGAACGTCAGCCGCCCCGCCTCGTCCGCTGTGAGGCGGATCGAGTCCTCGCGGACGTCGAGCTCCTTCTGCATCGGCAGGAGAAGCGCCCGCACGACGGAGTCGTTGAACTTGTACCGGAGGAGGAACGCCTGGCCCAGCTTCAGGCTCCGGGACTCGGCCTCGAACTGGAGGATCCTCGGCTCGGGCGAGACGGGGGCCTCCTCGACGACGATCCGCGTCGTGTCGTCCCGGGTGGACATGTTGCCGCTCCGAGCCTGGATCTCGACCGTGTACTCTCCCGGCTCGGTGAGCTTGAAGCTCATGGCGTGCCGCTCGGGCAGCCTGTCCTGGCGGACGGCCTCGACGATTCCCCCCGGGCCCGTCTTGTAGACCCGCAGGGAGACCGCCCGGGCATGATCCGCTACCCACTGCAAGGTCACGTCCTGCCCGGCCACGACCCGCCCTGGGGACGCGACGACGCTACTGATCACCGGGGAGCGGGGCCAGGCGAGCAGCCAGGCCAGCGCGAGCCCGAGCACGGTGAGGACGAGCAGGAAGGAGGCGGGCGAGGCGAGGGCCTTCTGCTCGATCTGACCGGACGCGCCCGACGCTACGGCCGGGTTCAAGGTGCTCCGCGCCGTCACCGAGAAGTTCGTCAGCCGTGAGTTGGCCAACAACGAGCTCTTGGTGGCGACCGTCGTGAGCGAGACCTCCCGCGTCTGCCCTGGGGCCAGCGTCACCTGATCCGCGTCGAACTCGAACGCGAACAGCCCCTCAGGGTCCGTCGCGAACATCTGGACGGTCTGTTCGCCGTTCCCCTGGTTCATGACCGAGACTTGGAACGAGGCCTCCTTGGCGAACGGCGACACCGTGCCCCGTCGCGGCTGGATCTCCAGGCTCATGTTGACGTAGGGCTTGACTTCCAGCATCCCCTGAGCCGTCTTCGTCTCCCCCGTCTCGAGCGATCGGACCTTGACGACGAACGGGTAGGTGCCCGCCAGGCTCTCGCTCTCCCGCGGTGGCTTGATGAAGAGGCGCTCGGTGTGGATTTCGCGGGCCTCCAGCGAGAAGCTCGGCACGGGTACCGCCGTCCAGGACGGGTCAAGGCCCTCGACTTCGATCTCGTACTGGTCGCGGGCGTCGGTCCGGTTCGCCACTTCGAATGCGACCGGGGTCGTCGCGCCGGGTTCGACTTGGGCGAGGTCGTCCGCCAGCAGGACGGCGAAGCTCATCGGTGCCGATTGTAGCAGAGAGGCCCGTAAGGCCACGGGGCGTAGAATCGGACGGTGACCGTCGCACTCGCCCTCCTCGGCCTTGGGCCCGCCCTGATCGTCCGGGCGTCGGTCCAGGACGTGACCCCGCCCGAGCCCCTCCCGCTCGGCGGCTACACCGAGCGCCAACGCGCCCCCTTCGAGCCTGGAGGGGAACGCCTCTACGCGCGGACGATCGTGCTCGAGCAGGGTTCGGTGAGGGTCGCCCTCGTCTCGTTCGAGGCGCTCACGATCCCCGAAAGCCTGCGAGACGCGGTCCGGGCCCGGCTGCCGAAGGACGTGGGCCTCTTCCTTGCCGCCACCCACACGCACTGCGCCCCGGACAGCCAGATGCTGAACAGCAGGATGACCTTCTCGATCCCTGGGATCGCGACGTACGACCGGAGGTGGGCGGCCTGGTACGCCGAACGGATCGCGGACGGGGTGCTCCGGGCGTTGCGGGCCGAGGGCCACCCGGTCGAGTCGCTGCGAGTGCGCAGGGGGGCGCTGGCGATGAACAGGGGCCGCCGCGAGGGCGCCCAGCCCGACCCCATCGCCACCGAGGTCAGCCTCGGGCCCGTCCGGATCGTCCACTACGCCGCCCACCCGACCCTCCTCGGCCAGGACGTCCATACGCTCAATGGGGACTGGCCCGGGGATATCGCGAAGCGACTGGGGGCGAGCGTCCTCGTCGGTCCCATCGGGGACGTGTCGCCTGTTCCGCCGAGTCCGGACGGGGGTGTGGAAAACCCACGGCTGTATGGGGAAATGTTCTCTCAAAGCCTCCTAAAGCACCGCGCCCGACCGGTCGCCCCCGGCACGCTCCGCTGGCACGAGGAGCCGATCCGCCTCGACTCCCCTCGGCCACACCCCGAGTTCGCCGTGTCGAACGGAATCCCGGAGACCTTAGCTCAATCCCTCGTCGATAGATTCGCCCCTAAGCAGGCGACACTCTCTCTGCTGGCGGTGGGGTCGGTGCTCTTCGTCGGGGTCCCGGGCGAACCTACGGCCCAACTGGGCCGTACTCTGCAATGGCAGGCCCGGGAGCGAGGTTTTCCACAGGCCCTTGTCGTTTCGATCACAAACGGCTGGCTGGGTTATGTGCTGACGGCCCCCGATTACGGACGGGGCGGCTACGAGGCACGCCTTGCGTTCCATGGCCCAGGGACGGCCGCGAGGCTCGAGGAGGCCCTTGTCCGTGGGCTCAAACGGCTCGATCAGCCGGGTCGGGTCGCCCGGTCGTGGTTGGGCCACAGCCGGTAGTTCAGGTCGAACACGAGCTTCTTCACCGTGTTCAGCGCCTGCGCGGCCTCCTCTCTGTATCGCTCCCCGTCGTCGGCGGCGGCCTCGAAGAGCAGGGCGTTCCGACCGATGAGCCGCGTCCCGTCGATGAGGTCGACCTCGAACAGGGCGGGCACCGCGTCGAAGAAGGCGTCGAGCTGTTCGGCGGCGAGGTCGGCCCGGGTGAGGGCGTCCGACCCGCCGAACGAGAAGACCTTGGTCGCCCCGAAGAGGAGGTCGACCCGCCCGTCCTCGCCGGGCCGGACGTCCGACCGTAAGGACGTGGTGACCCGACTCCGCCGAACCTCGACGTTGTACTCACGGAGTCGAGCCTGGAGGGCCCGGGCCCGGTCCGCGCTCGGCGGGTGGGTTTGGTAGATGCCCCAATCGAGCACGGGCTTGCCCCGGTCCCGGAAGGCGAGGCGCTCCATGAACGTCAGCATCCCGACCGGGTCATAGCGGCTGGCAAGAAGGAACTGGAGCCCGCCATAGTCGGCCGACTCCTCGGCCCGGAGGCTCCACCCGCTCGCCACCGCCTGGTTCGCCAGGCCCACCCCTTGGCTGAGACCGACGGCGGCCTCGCTGCGGGAGAAGATCGCGGCCAGCACGAGTGGCAGGCTGAGCAGGTCGAACTTGGACTGTTCCCGGATCATCTTGGGCACATGCCGGAACGCGGCGTGCGCGATCTCGTGGGCGATGACCCCGGCCAGTTCGTCGTCGGTCTGGGCGAACTCGATTAGCCCCTCGTAGATGTAGATGAACCCCCCGGGCAGGCTGAAGGCGTTGACGTCCTCGCCCTGGATGACGTGGAACTCGTAGGGGTAGCGGCGCAGCTTCGGGTCGCCCCAGGTCACGCGGACGACGGTGCGGTTCGCGATCTCGGCGATCTCGCGCCCGATCCTTTGGACCCGGTCGGTGTGGGCCGGGTTCACGCTGAACTTGGACTCCTTGGCGACTTCCGCCGCCGCCTCGCGCCCGATCTTGAGGTCCGACTCGACCTCGGGGTCGGCAGTGTCTTGCCAGGCCTCGCGGACGATGGAGGCCAGGGCCGGCTCCAACCCCCGGCCCTCGTGGACGCCACAACCCGCACCGCACACATGGGGCGCAGGGCTCGCGAACAGCAGGACGCAGGCAAGGAGGGTCACGGTGCTATCTTGACGCTTCGGACCTCGTCTCCGATACGAGCGGCTCCGGGCGGTCCCGCTCGCGGTCGACCACGCAGAGGATGCCGAACGGATCGGGTCCCTCGTTCGAGAACTGGTGCGGGGTCGAACTGGCGACCTCGACCACGTCCCCGGGCCCGACCTCGTGGGTCTCCTCGCCGAGTAGGACCCGTCCCTGTCCACGAAGAACGATCACGCAGTGCTCGTGTACGTGCCGCTCGAAACTCGTGTAGCCGCCGGGCGCGACCTCGAAGTAGCGCACCTGGAACTGCGACTGCTCGGAGTCGAACAGAACTCGGCGGGACACCTCCATCCACGTGCCCGGCTCGTTCTTGTAGGTCTCCACAGGCACCCCGGCCCAGCCGTCCGGGCTCGCGCGGCGGATCACGGGAACGTCACCATCGCCTTCAGGATACGCCCCTCGCGCATGTCCTCGTACGCCCGGGGCAGTTCGTCGAGGGAGAGGAAGTGGCTCACGACCTGTTCGGCCCGCACTCGCCCGGCCCGCAGCCACCCGAGGGCCTCCCGTGTGTCGTCGGGCCCGCAGGAGTAGGCGTTCACGAGCTTGAGGTCCCGAAAGTAGATCTCATGGAGGGGGAGCGGCGTGTCAGGCCCGGGCGGCATCGGCGCGAAAAGGACGACGGTCGCGTCGGGCGCGGCGAGGTCGAGCCCGGCCCGAAGCGCCGCCTCCGTCCCGGGGCAGACGACGACCACGTCCGCCCAACGCGGGTCTGCCTCGGCGGGGTCGCGGGCGTCGAGGCCGAGCGCGCGGGCCCACTCGACTCGCCTGGGGTTGAGGTCGAACCCG
Organism: Fimbriimonadaceae bacterium; assembly: GCA_022843485.1. Lineage (GTDB taxonomy): Bacteria > Armatimonadota > Fimbriimonadia > Fimbriimonadales > Fimbriimonadaceae > JALHNM01. The sequence goes on from JALHNM010000001.1 coordinate 533,540, forward strand.
ACCGAGCCCGGGACGAGAAGCATGTGCACCAGCCCCATCACGCCGAGCCCGACGACCGCGACCCGATCCCCCCGGCCTTCGACCCATCCCGAGCGCCGCAGCGACTTGGCGACGCAGGCCACGGGCTCGACGAGGGCAGCGTCGATTGCCCGCATCCCGTCCGTGGACCAGGTGTCCCCCAAGTTCAGGGCGGGGACGCCGAACGCCTCCGCCATGCCGCCAGGCAAGAGCTTCGTGGCCCTCCACGTCGCGCAGTGGACGAACGCCCCTCTCGTACAGGCCCGGCACGAGCCGCAGGGGGCGTGGTGGTGGGGGAACACGAGCGAGCCGACCGGGAAGCGGGCGTCCTCACTCTCGGCGACCCGCCCGGCGACCTCGTGGCCGAGCACGTGCGGGACTTTGCGGTCCATGTACCAGGCCATCAGCTCGCCGGAACAGAGCCCGCAGGCCTCCGTTTCGACCAGGAGCCCGCCTGGCGGGCAGGTCGGCCTCGGTTCATCGACGACTTCGACCCGGCCTTCCCCTGCGTACCGGGCGAGCCTCATGGACGGAACACGTACTTGACGCCGCGGCCCGCCTCGAGGTCGGCGAAGACGGCGGCGGCCTCGTCCAAGCTCCGCTCCCCGCTGAGCAGAGCGCCGAGGTCGAAGCTCGGGTCGAGCAGCCAGGTCCGCGCCCTTCGCACCGCGTGCGTCCCGAAGTGGAACGGGCTCGTGACGTCGATCTGGTCGTAGTGCAGGCGCTTGGTGTCGAACGAGGCGGAGGTGCCGGTCGGGCAACCGCCGAAGAGCACGAGCCGCCCGCCACGGCGGGCGAAGTCGAGCGAGCGCTCCCAGACCTCGACCTTGCCTGTACACTCGATCACTGTGTCGTAGACCCCGGCGAGTTCGGCGAGCGGCACGGCCCGGGCTCCGAAGTCAGCGCCGATCGCCAGCCGCTCGGCGTTCCGCCCAGCTAGGGTCACGTTCGCAAAGCCCAGGTGCCGCAGCACCGCCACGAACATGAGACCGACCGCGCCCGGGCCGATGACCAGGACGTCGTCCTCGGGGTCGAGCCTCGCCGACTCCACCCCGTGGGCCACGCACGCGAGCGGTTCGAGGAGGGAGGCCCTCTCGAACGGCAGCCAGTCTGGTTTGCGGAACACGTTGACGCGGGCGATGCGGGCGGGGATGAGGAGGTACTCGGCGTAGCTCCCGAGCACCTTCGTCGACATCACGGTCTCGCAGAGGTTCTCCTGCCCGCGCCGGCAGTGTCGGCACTCGAAGCACGGGGCGGAGTGGACCCCCATCACCGCGTCGCCGACTTCGAACGGTGCCCCCTCGCCGATGGCTTCGACGACCCCACTGTACTCGTGCCCGAAGAGGCCGGGCATCGGGATCTGGGGGTGGCCACGTAGGTACGCCTTGAGGTCGGTCCCGCACGTCGTCGCGGCTTCGACTCGGAGGAGCACCTCACCTGGTCCGGGATCCGGGACGGCGACCTGGTTGACCGAGACGCAACCGGGCTCGTTGAGCACGAGGGCCCTCATCGTGTCCACTTTGACTGTCGTACTGACCAAGCGATCCTCATCGGGCGGCGACTGGTAGACTCGCCGGACTCGGACACCGAGGCCCTCCCCCGAATGCCCACCGTCGAAACTACCACATGGATCGATGCGCCCTTGGATCGTGTCTACGCGATCGCTAAGGACAACGACTCGTTCCCAGAGTACATGAAGGACCTCCAGTCGCTGACCATCGTCGAGCGCGACGGAGCCCGGGTCGTGAGCGATTGGGTCGGCGTCGTCACCGCGTTCGGGGTCAAGGTCCGGTGGCGCCAGGAGGACGTGTGGGACGACGAGGCCCGGACGTGCCGGTTCCGCCAGCTTCAAGGCGACTACGACGCCATGAGCGGGGAGTGGCGGTTCCGAGAGGAAGCGGGGGGCACTCGCTTCGAGTCGACCCTCGACTACACCTATACCGTGCCAGGACTCGGCCCCTTGGTTGGCAAGGTCCTGCACGGCCTGGTGACCAAGAACCTCGAGGCGACCCTCGAGGCCATCAAGACACGAGCCGAGGGGCGGTAGAGGGCTGCGAAACGGCGAGGGGCCGGGAGATGCCCCCCGGCCCCTCGCATCGTCTCTGTCGGTCGGGCCTTAGCGGCCCGTCGTGGCCCCGGCAGCGGCGCCGGCGGCCTCACCGGCCTTGGTAGCGCCCTCCTTTACCGCGTCACCCGCGGCCTCACCGGCCTTCTGTGCGCCCTCCTGGACGGCGGTGCCAGCGGCCTCGCCCGCTTTCATGGCGCCCTCCTTCACGGCTTCGCCGGCGGCCCCGACGGCCTCGCCGGTCTTGGCGGCGCCTTCCTTCATGGCGTCGCCGGCCTCGCCTGCGGCCTCGCCGGCCTTGTCCATGCTGGTCTTGGCGGCGTCACCCGCGGGGGTCGTGCCCTCGGTCTCGGTCGGCGTGCAACCGACGACGAACAGGCCAAGGACGACGCCCAGGCCCATGATGCTAAGGATCTTCTTCATGTGTGTTCCACCACTGAACCCCCCGCGTCATTGCGGGGAGGCTCAGGGATTATAACGCCGCGGATGCTCCGGACGATCCGGGTCCTGGCGGAGGAAGGGTTCACTTGAGGGGCGCGACGGCGTCCAGGCCTTCGACCACGATGTCCGAGACCCTCCACTTCGGGGCGGGCACGACGATCCAGCGGGTGCCCATCTCACGGGTGAAGGTGATCCTCACCCGGTCGAGGCGTTGCTCCCCTTGGAACGGCCCGAGCTGCATCGAGACCGTGACCGGCGACACGATGGCTGCCTTGTCGCCTTCGATCCGCGGCTTCGGGTCGAGCACCTGGACGTCCGGCTTGCTGTTCCGAATGAACTGGGCGATCTCCGAGCGGTCGCCGACCGGGGCGTCGTTGTAGGTGAGAGACCGACTGAGGTACTCGAGGACGCCCCCCGGCTTGCCCTCCCGGCTCGCCTGGATCGATTGCTGCAGAGCCTCCTGGATGAGTTGCTCGTCCGTGGGGCCGGTAAGGGCCAAGGTCGCGAAGAGACCGAGGACGGCGACGACGATCAGACCAAGTCCGACTTTCTTCATCTCGTCTTGATCGACGGGCGGGACGCCCAGACCGTTCGGCGGCCACGCAAGGCCGGACTGAAGGGGAGGATGGTCGGGATGAGAGGATTCGAACCTCCGACCTCTGCGTCCCGAACGCAGCGCTCTACCAAGCTGAGCCACATCCCGATGCGGAGAGCGAGTGTACCACCCATCATCGGCCACAGAAAGGCCCGGGTTCAGGGGCTGGGGCTTCGCCGGGACCTCTGGGGTCGGCCCTCCCTGCTCGGGTGGAGACCCCTGAGGCTGGGCCTGCCGTTGCCCGACAATTCCCCTAGAAAACCGTCGCAGCGACGACGACGGACACTTGCCAAAGGCAAGACGCAAGCGAGATAGGGTTATCAGGGCGAGCTCCCGCGAAGGGCCGCCCTCTTTTTTCGCCCGGCGGCATACTGGGGCCTCATGCGCCGGCCACAGCCTGTGACGGCGGTCTTCCTGACTGTCCTCTTCGACATCCTCTCGTTCGGCCTCGTCATCCCCGACGTCCAGCTCCGGGCCGAGAAGCTGGGGGCGAGCGGAGCGATGGTCGGGCTCGTCATCGCGGCCTATTCGATCGCCCAGTTCCTCTGCGCCCCGTACTTAGGCCGGCTGAGCGACCGGGTGGGTCGGCGCAAGGTCCTGCTTGTGACCTCCGCCTTCGCCGTCCTCGCCGCTCTGGCCTATGGGTTCTCCTCGAACCTCGCGGTGATGGTGGGGTCCCGTCTCCTGCTCGGCATCGCCGGGGCGAACCTCGGCGTCGCCTACGCCTACATGGCCGACGTGAGCGCCCCCGAGAACCGGGCGGCGGCGATGGGCAAGCTCGGCATGGCCTTCGGTCTCGGGTTCATGCTCGGTCCGCCGACCGGGGCGTGGCTCGTCCTGGTCGGGGGTGGCGAGCCCCTGCTCCTGGGTCTGGGCTCGGCCGGGTTCGCGCTCGTCAACCTGGTGTTCGTCTGGCTGTTCCTTCCCGACACGCCCGTGCGTGAGCCGAGCCGGTCGGCGGGGGTCCTCGGCGAGCTCCGCCGGGTCGGGCAGGCTCTTCGCACCCCCGGGCTCGGGCTGCTCCTCACGATGTTCTTCGTGGCGAACTTTGCCTTCTCAAACTTGGAGAGCACGTTCTTCCTGCTCGGCAAGGACGTCTACCGGATCGACCAACTCCAGACCTCGTTCGTCCTCGTCTACGTCGGTCTCGTGGCGGCGGTCTTCCAAGGGGCCGTGATCCCGCGATTGGTGGCGCGGTTCGGCGAGGTTCGGCTGCTCAAGGTGGCCTACGTCGTCCAGGCCCCGGCCCTGGCGCTCGTCCCGTTCACTCCTCCCTGGCTCCCGCTCCTGGCGGGCGCCCTGGTTCTCGGAGTGGGGAACGGGATGGCGCAGCCGAGCCTTTCGAGCCTCTTGAGCCGGGTGGCGCCGGTCGCGCTCGTCGGGGGCGTGTTCGGCGTCCAGCAGGCGCTGGGGGCGATCGCCCGCATCGTGGGCCCAGTGCTCGGGAACTGGCTCTACGAGGCCGGGCCATGGGTTCCGTATGCGCTCGCGGCGCTGCTCATGGTCGTCCCGCTGACCCTCGCGCAGCGGTTGCGTGAGCCGCCTGAAACCGCGCCGGAGGGCGCCCCTGGGCCACGGTAAGATTGGGGTCGTGAGCGGGGCTACCCATGGCCGGTGAACGGCGGGACGTCTGGGGCTCGCTCTTCGGGATCCTCGTGTTCCTCGGTGGGGTCGGGCTCATCGGGTTCACGTTCACGCTCGCGCTCGAGCTGTTCCGTACGCCGCCCGAGATCGCGCTCGGTCTCAAGCCGGGCGAGCCGCTGGACTTGAACGGGGCGGTGACCGCACTCGGCCGCGTCCTCGTGCAGACGGTCATGATCGTGGTGATGGCCCTTATCGGGGCTATGGTCGCGAGTCGCGGCATCAAGATGTACGCTTCCGGCCGCCCCGTCCCCTCGCCCGCGCCGCCGAAGGACGCCGGGTAGGGCCGCCTTAGGCGAACAAGAGGCACCGCGCGGACACGGCGAGCTTTTCGAGCGGGGACGTCCGGGCGCGGCGGACGAAGACGTCGTACCCGCTTGCTTCGATCCGGTCCAGGATGCGCGAGTAGAGGATCCGGGCCGTCTTGACCGCGGGCCGCATCCGGGCGGGCAAGACCGCGATGCCGGGGTCGCTCGCGGCGTAGAGCGCCCTCGTCCGGGCGATCTCGAACCGCATGAGTTCCTCGAACGGCGGGGTCACGCGACCAGTGCGCAGGTCTCCTTCCGTCACGCCGAACCGGTCTAAGTCCTCGAGCGGTAGGTAGACCCGGCCCCTCCGAAGGTCCTCGCCGACGTCCCGCATGAAGTTGGTCATTTGCATCGCCTCGCCGAGGGCCGTGGCTTGCAGCCGGACGGCGGGGGTCTCCGGCGCCCCCGTCACACGGCACATCATTAGACCGACGGCCACGGCCGAGCCCCGCATATAGCCTTCGAGGTCGGCGTAGGTGGGGTATCGGTCCACCGTCACGTCCGCCGCCATCGCGTCGAGGAAGCAGTGCGGCTCCTCGAGCGGGATGGCCGTGGCCCGGAGCACGTCCCCGAACGCGCGCATGACCGGGTGTTCGACCCGCTCGCCTCTGGCCGACCGGTCGAGCTGGGACCGGAAGTCGTCGATCAACCCGAGCCGCTCCGCTGGGCTGAGCTCCCCGGGGTTGTCGACCCATTCGTCCGGCACGCGCACGAACCCGTACACGGCGTCGACCTGTCTCCGGACCGTCTCGGGGAACCGGCGGCTGGCCCAGTAGTAGGTGGTTCCGTACTGCCGGTGAAGCCTCCGGCACACGTCGAAGTCGGTCTGGGTCGCGGTTTGGGTCACGCCAACGGACATTACGAGCCATCCCCCGGCGGTTGTTGCCGCCCCGACCGAAAACGGCTGCCCCCGGGGGCCCGGCGGACGTCCCATCGCTCGTTGACGTCGGGCGTCCCTGGAGCGAGGACATCCCATGGACCGTCGAGTCCGGCCCGCGTCGCCTCGAGCAGGCGGGCCACCTCGTCCCGAGCTCTCCCGCACGAGTCCGGCCCACTGGGCAGGGGCTCGCCGAGGGCGAGGAACGCCTCGGGACGTTCGTGAAGGGACATGTCGTAGTGGATGGCGACCGGCACGACCCGGCAGCCGGGGACCTTCGATGCGACGAGCTCGAGGGCCCGGCCGAAGGGCAGCACGTCCGGGGGCCGGTGGAGCACGGCTTCGGCGAACAAGACCAACGACCGTCCCTCCGAGCGCATCCGCCGGATGGTCATGCGCACCGTCCGTGCCCGGGCGGCGGGGTCGCCGGGCGGGTAGGGCATGCCCCCGACCTTCTCGAAGAGCGGGAAGGCCCCGAACTCCTCGATCCAATCGAGGCTCGGAACGCCGAGCGCGGTGACGAGGTGGAACATCAGGTAGCCGTCGTGCCAGCCGTGGTGGTTCGCGGCGAAGACGAACGGCCCCTCGCCGAGCGGCCCCGGCCGTCTCCAGTAGACGTTGCGGAACCGTGCGCGGACCGTCCGCCGGATCATCGCCCCGACGGCCCGTCCCAGGAGCCCGTCCTCTTGCCGCACTGGCGGAGGGTACCGCCCGAGCCGGTAGACCCAGAGACGGGGCGGGTGTGCCATCCTGTGCCCATCGCACCCCTCCTCGTCGCCGAAGTCGGCCTCGACGCGCGGACGGCGGGCGCCCAGGCGGTCTACACCTACCTCGCGAGCCCGGACGTCAGCGTCGGCGAGGCGCGCCTGGTGCCCCTCGGGCCCCGGCGGGTGCTGGGCTATGTGCTCGCCCTTCGGGAGGTCGATGCGGCCGCGCTCGGCTTCCCGGTCGAGCAGCTCAAGGCCCTCGGGCCTCGAGTCGAGGGGCTCGGTTTGCCCGAGCCCACCCTCGCCCTCATCCACGAGGTGGCCCGCCAGACGCTGTCGCCGGTCTCGCTCGCGCTCGGTCTCGCTGCGCCGCCCGGGACGCGGGACCGGCTCGTCACCACCTGGGAACCGACCGGCGCCGAGCCCGGCGAGACGCCGCTGACCACGGCCCAAGCCGAGGCCTTGCGGGTCCTGACCGAGGTCGGCTGCCTCCAGGACACGAAGGCCAAGCCGATCCCCCAAGGCTCGCGGAGCGCCCTGCGCGCACTGGAGCGCCGGGGGCTGGCCCGCCGGGGCGTGCGGCTCGCGCCAAGGACGGAGCGGCAGCGGCTCTCCGGCCTTCTCCGGCTCACCGCTGACACCGCCAAGGTCGAGGCCTTCCTGCGCGGGCCCGGGAAGCGCAAGCCGGCTCAGGCCGTGACGCTCATGCGGCTCCAGGGCTCGGAGTCGGCCGCCTTCAGCGTCGAAGAGGTCCGGGCGCTCGGGGGCGTCACGGACCAGATCGTCCAGGCGCTGGTCGCGGCCGGGTTGCTCGAGACGGTCGAGGCCGCCGCGGCCCCGGTTCGCGCGACCCATACGCCGAACCCCCACCAACGGGCCGCGATCGAGGCGATCGTCGAGGCCGTTCAGGCCCGGCGGGCGGAGCGCTTCCTGCTCTTCGGCGTCACGGGGTCGGGCAAGACCGAGGTCTACCTCCGGGCGGCGGCCGAGGCGCTCAAGGCGGGGCGCCAGGTCCTGTACCTCGTGCCCGAGATCGCCCTCACCGCCCAAGTCGTGGCCCAGCTTCGGGAGCGGTTCGGCGGTCGCGTCGCGGTGGTCCACTCGAACATGTCCCCGGGCGAGCGGCTCGAGAGCTGGACGAGGGTCCGGCGGGGGGAGACCCCGGTCGTTCTCGGGGCACGTTCCGCGCTCTTCGCTCCCTTCACGGACTTGGGGCTGATCGTGCTGGACGAGGAGCACGAGGGGAGCTACAAGCAAGACGCCGCCCCTCGCTACCACGCCAAGCGGCTCGCCGCGTTCCTCGCCGGCCAGTTCTCGTGCCCGCTCGTCCTGGGTTCGGCGACCCCAAGCGTGGAGTCCTTCCACGACGCCGAGGCGGGTCGCGTTCGGCTCCTGAGACTCCCAGAACGTGCCGCCAGCGCCCGGCTTCCGGGGGTCGAGGTCGTCGATCTGACTGAGCTCTACCGGACGTTCAAACCCTCGATCCTCTCCCCACGGCTCTCGGACCTTCTCGGCGAGACCCTCGGCCGGGGGGAGCAGGCGATCCTCTTTCTCAACCGCCGGGCCTACTCCCCGTTCCTCGTGTGCCGGGACTGCGGGCACCGGTTCCTCTGCCACCAATGCGCCGTGGCGCTGGCCTACCACCGGAAGGAGAACCGGCTGCGCTGCCACCACTGCGGCGAGCAGCACCCGGTGCCTGACGTGTGCCCCCAGTGCGAGGGGACCCGGGTCGCTCCGTTCGGGGTCGGCGCGGAGAAGGTCGAGGAGGCGGTCGGGCTCGCCTTCCCGAGTGCCCGGGTCGCCCGGCTCGACCGGGACGTCGCCCGTCGGGTCGGGGCGCTCGAGGAGACCCTGACCGCCTTTCGATCCGGGGCGCTCGACGTCCTCGTCGGCACCCAGATGGTCGCGAAGGGGCTCGACTTCCCGAACGTGACCTTGGTCGGGGTCATCGCCGCGGACGTCTCGCTCAACGTCCCTGACTTCCGGGCGTCTGAGCGGACGTTCCAGCTGCTGTCCCAGGTGGCGGGTCGGGCCGGGCGGGGGCGGGCGCCGGGGACGGTCGTCGTCCAAACCCTGAACCCGACCCACACCGCCGTCCTCAGCGCCCAGCGGCACGACTTCGAAGGGTTCTATCAGGAGGTCATGGCGGAGCGGGAGGAGGCGGGCTACCCCCCTTGCCGGCGTCTGGTGAACGTCCTCTTCACAGGCGAGGACAGGGCGGGGGTGTTCGGCCTGTCGGCCGTCGCGGCGCAGCGGTTGCGGCTTGGGCTCGACGGCGGGGCCGAGGTGCTCGGACCCGCCGACTGCCCGGTCGAGCGTGTCCAGAACCTCTGGCGCCGGCACGTCCTGGTGAAGCTGCCTCCCGACGGCGACCCCGGGCCGATCCAGTCGATCCTCGAGTCGGTCGAGACCGGCAAGGCCCGGATCGTCGTGGACGTCGACCCGGGCTCGCTGATGTGAGGTCCCCTACACCCCGTTCGGGGTGGACTTCTCGAACGCGCACCCGGAGGTCATCGCGTCCGGCGCCATCGCGACGTCCAACTTGGCCGGGGGCTGCCCGGTCTCGTCGGCGAGGGCCTGGTTCAGCTCCTTGAGCATGGTCTTCGAGTAGCCGGGCCACTGGCGGACGATCTGCCCGCCCTTCGCCACGAGCGTCACGTAGACCGAGCGCTTGGCGTCGTAGTCCGCGAACACCCTCTGGTCGCCGGCCAACGCCATCGCGTAGGGCACCTTGAAGTTCTCCTGGTAGAGCGTGGCGACGCGGAGGTCCGAGTCGATGACACCAAGGAACGTCGCCCGACCCGTGAAGGCCTGCGCCAGACCGTTGAAGAACGGTTGCGACTCCATGCTGCACGGGCACCCGTCCTTGGTGAAGACGATCGCGACGGGGCCGTTCTTCGCGAGCGTAGCGAGCGTTTGGGTTCCGCCCCGGGTGTCCCCCAGGGCAAAGGCCGGGGCCGGGCGGCCACCGAGCGCCTTGGACCTCTCCCACATCGGGTCTGAGACCGGGTGCTTGGGCTCCTTACTGAGGTCGGTCGCGTTCGAGCGGACGGCCGTGACCGGGGAGGCGGTCATGGCCAGGATGGCGAGCCAGCCCGCGGTCGCGAGGGCGGCGCACAAGACGGTAAGTCCGATGAGCGAAGGCCGCGTCATACAGTCACGAGTGTGGGTCCTGGGCCCGGCGGTGGGTAGGGCGGTCTGGGACGTCGCGCCCGTTACACCGCCGTAGAATGGGGCGTGCGTGCCGAAGTCGTGAGCGTAGGGACGGAGTTGCTCCTCGGGCAGATCGTGGACACGAACGCGGCCGAGCTCGGTCGGGTGTTCGCCGAGTGCGGGGTCGTCCACACCCACCGGCAGACGGTCGGCGACAACCTCGAGCGTCTCACCGAGGCGCTACACTTGGCGTTGTCGCGGTCGGACGTGGTCGTGACGATCGGCGGGCTCGGGCCGACCGAGGACGACCTCACCCGGGACGGGATCGCGGCCGCGCTCGGGTCGCCGCTCGTCCACGACCCGGAACTCGAGCGAACGGTCCGCGAGGTCTTCGCCCGCCGACGGCTCCCTTGGGTCGAGTCCCAGCTTCGCCAGGCGCAGCGCCCCGAGTGCGCCCGGCCCCTGCCGAACCCGAACGGGACCGCCCCTGGCTTCATCGCCGAGAAGGACGGGAAGGCGGTCGTGGCCCTGCCGGGGCCGCGGGGCGAGTTCGTCCCGATGCTGGAGGGGCCTGTCCGCGAGTTCCTAGCCCGGCTGGGGGGCGGCCGGACGCTCCGCTCGCGGCTCCTCCGCATCGCGGGGATGGGCGAGTCGGTGGTCGAGCACCGTCTGGGCGAACTCATGCACGGGAGCGACCCCACCGTCGCCCCGTACGCAAAGCCGGGCGAAGTCCACCTTCGGGTCTCGACGATGGCCGGCTCAGAGGCCGAGGCCGAGGCACGGCTGGCACCGCTCGTGGCCGAGATCCGGGACCGGCTCGGGGATGTGGTTTACGGCGAGGGGGACGAGACCTTGGAGAGCGTGGTCCTCGGGTTGCTGCAGCGGTCCGGTGCGACCTTGGGCCTGGCTGAAAGCTGCACCGGCGGCGGGCTCGGGGCCAGGGTCACGAACGTCCCAGGGTCGTCGCGCGCCTTCGTCGGGGGGTTCGTGACGTACTCGAACGAGGCCAAGGTCAGGCACCTGGGCGTGCGAGAGGAGACCCTGGCGGCCCACGGGGCTGTCTCGGCGGAGACCGCCGCCGAGATGGCGCTGGGTGCCCGCGAGCGGCTCGGGGCGACGTGGGCGGTGAGCGTCACTGGGGTCGCGGGGCCGGACGGCGGCACGGAGGCCAAACCGGTCGGGCTTGTCTACATCGGAATCGCGGGCCCGGGAGGCGTCGAGACCCACCGCCATCTTTTCCCCGGAACCCGCGAGACCGTCCGGCTGCGGAGCGCCCAGATGGCCCTCGTCGAGCTTCGCTCGGCTCTGATCGCCCGGGTATGACGCCGATCGCCGTCGTCCTCGGGGATCAACTCTTCGAGGGCCTCCCTGGTCTGCCTCCGGGTGCGCTCGTGTTCATGCGCGAGGACTGGGGGCTGTGCACCCGAACCCGTCACCACAAGCAGAAGGTCGTCCTGTTCCTAAGCGCCATGCGGCACTTCGCCGAGGCCCTTCGGGCGGCCGGGCGGGAGGTCGTGTACCAGCCGCTCGACTCGCGAGGCGGCTATGGCGAGGCGGTCGAGGCGGTGTGGCGAGCGAGAGGGCGACCGCCGCTCGTGGGCTATCGCCCTGCCGACCGGTTCTTCCTCGACGAGATGGGGGCCTTGCCGGTGGCCCTCGTCGAGTCGCCCGGCTTCCTCACCAGCGACGACGTTTGGGCCGAGTTCCGCCGCCGAAGCGCACGGGGGACGATGGGTGACTTCTACACCCTCCAGCGTCGGGCGCTCGGATTGTTGATCGAGGGGGGCGGCCCCGTGGGCGGATCTTGGAGCTTCGACGCCGAGAACCGTAAGCCGATGCCGAAGGGTCTTGCCCCGCCGCCCGTGCCCTGGGTCGAGCCCGACGCGACGACGCTCGAAGTTGTCGAACTCGTGGAGCGGCTGTTCCCCGACCACCCGGGGGATGCCCGGGCGTTTCGCTGGCCGGTGACTCGTAAGGACGCGCTTGGCTGGCTCGATCACTTCACATTGACTCGCCTTGCCGACTTCGGGCCGTACGAGGATGCCCTCTCGCGCCGAGAGGCCACGCTGTGGCACAGCCTCCTTTCCCCGCTCTTGAACTGTGGCCTCCTGACCCCGGGGGAGTGCGTATCGGCTGCGATCCGGGCGTACGAGGGCGGTCTTGCCCCGTTGAACTCGACGGAGGGGTTCGTGCGGCAGATCGTGGGCTGGCGCGAGTTCGTGAAGCGCATTGCGGACGAGGGCTCCGCCGCCCTCCGCGACCGGAACGCCCGATTCTCCCGCGTGCCGTTCCGCCCGGGAGACGCGCCAGAGGAACGAAACTTCATGGGGCACACACGTCGTCTCGGCCCGGCCTGGTGGGACGGAACGACCGGATTGCCTCCGTTCGACGAGGTGGTCTCCCGCCTTCACCGCGTCGGCTGGTGCCACCACATCGAGCGCCTCATGGTGGCGGGCTCGCTCATGGTCATGTGCGAGGTCCATCCGCAGGAGGCGTACCGGTGGTTCATGGAGCTCTTCGTCGACTCGGCGGACTGGGTGATGGGCCCGAACGTCTTCGGGATGAGCCAGTTCTCGGACGGAGGTTCGTTCGCGACGAAGCCGTACGTGAGCGGTTCGGCGTACGTGCTCAAGATGAGCGACTACCCGCGCGGGCCGTGGTGCGACGTGTGGGACGGGCTCTACTGGCGGTTCGTCGATCGCAACCGCGAGTGGCTCGGGTCGAACCCGCGGACGTCGCAGGCGGTGCGGGCGTTCGGGCGGTTGGAGCCCGTCCGCCGCGACCGGGTGCTGGCCGCGGCGGAGGGGTTCGTCGGTCGGGTGACGCTTACGGGGTGACGACCCAGCGGAACTGGTCGACCTCGTTGCACCAGGCAGGGCTGGCGGCGGGGCCGGTCTGGCGCACGCGGTAGCGGCCGGTGACCGTGAGGTCGCCCGGGTTCACGTAGCGCGAGACGCTTCCGGTGGCCGAGAGCTTGCGGGTGGCGAAGGTCGTGTTCGTCGAATCGGTCCGGACGTCGGTGGTCGAGAACGTGTTCGTCGACCAGTCGAACAGGTCGAGGGTCTGGCTGAAGAGACCATTGACCGTCATCCGGCTCGTGACGAGCAGGTCGAGGAACTCGACGTCGGTGCTGGCGGCGGTCCCGCTGACCTCGACGGTGATCGGGGCCACCGCCTGGTTCGGGACGATGAACCGGCAGACGCGCAGGCTGTTCCCGTCGATGGCGGCGAGGCTCGAGACGTCGCCCGCGTCCAGCCGGCCGAGGCGGACGGCGAGGCGGCTCGGGGCGATCGAGCGCTCAGGGATCTGGAGCGTCTGCTGGATGTTCGTCACGTCGACCGAGACACGGCTGACCGTGAAGACCGGCGAGACGATCCACCCCGAGACGTTGCCCGGGCGGACGATGATCGAGTTGGTCGAGCCGGTGCCGAGCTGGTCGCCCTGCACGTCGCAGATCGCGTTGAGGATCGGGTTGAGCGCCGGGGCGGTGACGGTGTTGCTGAACACGGTGTCGACGTTCGTCAAGACCCGGACGTTGCGGAGCGTGAGGTCGTAGTCGACGCCTTCGATGGTTCCGGTGAGCCGGTACGGGCCGGGGAGGACCGCGTCGGTCACGTGCTTCGTACCTTCGCCGCCGGTCGCCGAACCGACGAGCGTGATCGTCTCCGGCGGGAAGAGGATGTTGAGGTCGCTCAGCTTCAGCTGGAAGTTGAGCGAGCCGCGAGTCTTGTTGACGGCGAGCTCATCGGCCCCACCGGTCGTGTCGATGACCTGGGTGCCGAGAATGAACGCGTCGATCTCGATCTTGATGTTCGAGTCGGTCTTGCCGTAGCGGGCGGCGTTGTCGCCGAAAGTGAACGAGAACCGCTCAGCGCCGCGGAAGCGCTCGAGAGGCTGGCCGGCGAGGGCCATGCCCGCCACGCTGGCGAGCAAGAGGGTGACGAGAGTCTTCTTCATCCTGGTCTCCTTGAGGAACTGGCGACCCAACGGTCGTCCGAACGATTCTGGCGGAGGAATGTTAACACGATGATAACGCCTGTGTCTCCGGTCGCCCCTGCCCGGCGGGGGCACCGGGAACGGATCGGGTAGATTCGCAGGGTCAGCGCGGACCATGCCGGACCCGATCCTCGCCTACCGCTCCCTCTTCGTCTCCGACGTCCACCTGGGCTCGGCCGGGTGTATGGTCGAAGAGTTCCAGGCCTTCCTGAACTCGGTCGAGTGCGAGTACCTGTACCTGGTCGGGGACGTGGTCGACCTCTGGGTCACGATGAAGGCTGGGAAGTGGCGCCAGGAGCACACGAACGCCGTCAGGTCGATCCTGAGTAAGTCCCAGGAGGGCACGTTGGTCTTTTTCACCCCGGGGAACCACGACGCGTTCCTGCGCAGGCTCAACGGCTCCGAGTTCGGAAACATCCGGGTGGCCCACTCGTTCGTCCACACGACCGTGGACGGGAAGCGGCTGATGGTCGTCCACGGGGACCTCTTCGACAAGTCCGTCCGGTTCGTGCCGCTCGCCTGGTTGGCCGCGTGGTTCTACGAGGGGCTCACCGTGCTCAACGGGCTTTGGAACGCGCGTCGCAAGGAGGCGGGCCAGGAGCAGACCGACTTCAGCTCCTCGGCCAAGCGGCGCCTCAAAAAGTACGTGAGCCGCAAGAGCGACTACGAGGGCGTCCTCCTGAGTCAGGCGTTGGACGGGGGGCTTGACGGCGTCGTCTGCGGCCACATCCACCGCCCCGCCATCACGCTCGACGAGGACGGCGGGCTCTACGTCAACACGGGGGACTGGGTCGAGCACGGGACTGCCGTGGTCGAGCACTTCGACGGACGGCTCGAACTCCTCCTCTGGAAGGACCTCAAGAACCAGATAGGCGACCCTGACCCCGAGATCGAACCGCGGCCGCCGAGCAAGCGCCGTCGCCTCTTCCGCGCCCGCCGGGGCGGACTCTTCGGATGCGTTCCACGACCTACGAAGCGCTCGGCGTAAGGCGGATCTACCGCGTGATCGCGGGGATCGTCGGCGAGGAGCTCCTGCCCCCCGTCGGCACCCCCCTTGAGGGGGTCAGCCGCTCCCAGCTCGAGGAGCGCCGCACCGCCACCCGCTACTTCGAGAACGCGAACTACGCCCGGGCGGCCTGCTACATCCCGCACATGGCGAGCTTCATCGCCCACGCCCACGTCACCGGCGCGGCCTACACCTCAGGGCTGCTCATCCTCCACGGGCTCGTGTCCATGCTCGAGCGGTACAAGAGGCAGCTCATCGACGCCCATCTGGCCGAGGCACCGGAGTCCGTCCCGACCCCGCACGTCGGCGACGAGCCCGACGCGCACCACTCCGGGCTGGCCGACCTCTGGTACCGACCGAAGCGGTTCGAGACCGAGCGGTTCTACCGGCTCATCGGGATGGAGGCTTTTCGCGCGTTCGTAGGGTGGGTCATGCGCACGCTCACCTATGGGTTCTCAGGCAAACGGGTCGTCACGATGCCCGTACCCACCCGGGCCCAGGCCGTCGAGTTCGAGCGCGAGACTCGGCTGTCGGAGGGGGTCCACCTCGTGGGGGTAGCGCTGACCCTGCCGACCGTCGTCTTCGCTTGGCAGCAGCCTTGGATCGCGGTATCGATATGGGCGACGGTAGTCCTGTTCGGCGAGATCGGCCTCACTGTGCTCCAGCGCTTCCACCGGGCCCGGCTCTGGCCGGTCGTGTCGCGGGTCCTCGCCCGGAAGGCGAAGACGTGAGGACCCTGTTGCTCTCGGCTTCGACGGGCAACGGCCACATGAGCGCGGCGTTCGCGGTGGAGCGGGAGCTGCTCGCGATGGGCCACGAGGCGCGGACCGTCGACGTGCTCGACTACACCGCCCCTGGGTTCCGTCGCTGGTACCGCGGTGGCTACGAGACGCTCGTGCGTCGCATGCCTGCCGTTTGGGGTCTGCTCTACCGCGCTTCCGACCGCCCTAGGTTCGCGTACCGGTTCCAGACCGGCCTCGACCTCCGCTTCGTCGAGAAGGTGCGGGCGGTGGTCGCGGCCGAACGGCCGGACTGGGTCGTGTGTACCCACTCGCTCCCCCAGCCCTCGCTCGAGCGGTGGCGGTCAGAGGTCGGCTACCGGGTCGGGGTGGTCGTGACGGACCTCTACCCCCAGCTCATGTGGCTACGTGGTGCCCCTGACCGGTACTTCGTGCCGGTCGAGTGGACTCGGGACAAGCTCCTGGCCCGCAACCCGGCCCTGGGCGACAAGGTCGAGGTCACGGGGATGCCGATCGATGCCCGGTTCGGCGATCGGCCCGAGCGGGGGGAAGCGAAACGCGCCCTCGGGCTCGACCCGTCGCGGCCGGTCGTGTTGCTCACGGTCGGGGGGATCGGGGGCGGGCCGATGGCCACCGCTGTCCACGCGGTGGCGTCGGTCGGTCGCGGGGCCCAGGCGGTGGCCGTCTGCGGCCGCAACGAGGCGGCCCGTCTCGCCGTCCAACGCGCGGTGCAGTCCCGGCCCGGATTCCTCGTTCGCGGCCACGTGCCGATCGACGAGATGATCGGCCTCGTCCATGCCGCCGACGTGATGGTGGCCAAGCCGGGCGGGCTCACCACGTTCGAGGCGCTAGCGGCCGGGGTGCCGTTCCTGGTCTACCGACCGTTCCTCATCCCCGGCCAGGAGGAAGGCAACGGCGACTTCCTCCAGGAGAAGGGCGTCGGGGAGTGGGTGGAGGGCCCCGCCGACCTCGCCCGACGGCTGGCCGCGCTCCTCGACGACCCCGACCGGCTCGCGGCGATGGGGTCGGCCGCCCTGACCTACGCGAGGCCCGACGCGGCCCGGCAGATCGCGGAGTCCCTCGCGCGACTGAGCGGCCCCGCCGTCGTGCGGGGCTAGCGGACCCCGGGCTTGCCCGGCCTGCTATGCTGGGCTCGATGCGCCTGACGCACCTTGTGGCCTGCGCCGGTTGAGCGAGCAAGCTGGGTCCGACCCAGTTGGCCGAGGTCCTCGGCCGTTTGCCGCGATCCGCGAACCCGAGCCTGCTCGTCGGTTTCGAAACGTCCGACGACGCGGGGGTCTTTCTGTTGCCTTCCGGAGCCCACCCCCCGGGATCTGAGGCGGAAGTTGAAGGGGGAGACTCCGGGCGGCGACTCGCTCTCGTCCAGACGATGGACTTCTTCACCCCGATCGTCGACGACCCTTACGCCTACGGTCAGATCGCGGCGGCCAACGCGCTGAGCGACGTCTACGCGATGGGCGGGACTCCGCTCACGGTGATGAATATCGCCTGCTTCGACCCGACGGCGGCCCCGGCCGAGGTCTGGGCGGGGGTGCTACACGGGATGCACGACAAGACGGTCGAGGCGGGGGCGGTCGTCGTCGGCGGCCACACCGTCGACGACCCGATGCCCAAGTTCGGGATGAGCGTCACCGGGCTGATCGACCCGGCCCGGGTGCTTTCGAACGACCATGCCCTCCCCGGCGACGACCTTTGGCTGAGCAAGCCGCTTGGGACCGGGGTGCTGACCACCGCCGCAAAGTTCGACAAGGCCAGCCCCGAGGAGCTCGACGAGGGCGTGAGGGTGATGGCGACGCTGAACGCGGCGGCGGCCGAGGCTGCGCTCGCCAGCGGGGCCCGCTGCGCGACCGACGTGACGGGCTTCGGCCTTCTCGGCCACCTCTGGAACGTGGCCCGGGCCAGTGGGGTCGGGATCGAAATCGACACCGCCTCGCTCCCGGTGCTCCCCGGCGTCGAACGGATGATCGGCGAGGGCTGTACGACCGGCGGGGCCACGCGGAACCTCGACTCGCTTGGCTCGGCGGTGTCGTTCGATCCGGAGGTGCCGGGCTGGCTAAGGGCCCTCGTGGTCGATCCCCAGACCAGCGGCGGCCTCGCCGTGTTCTCGCGTGCCCCGGTCGCCGGGAGCGTACGCATCGGCCGGGCCTTCGGGGGCCCACCACGGCTTGTCGTCCGGTGAAGCGAGCTGGTCGTCCATGGCGTAGGTAAGGAAAGTGATCGCAGCCCCTCTCATTTTCCTCCTGAGCCCGGTTCTGACAGTCGAACGCCCGGCTGTGGCCCTGCCGGTCTTGCTGAAGGAGATCGGCCCGACGCTTGGCGTCGAACTCAAGTCCGACCCTTCGCTGAGCGAAAAGCGGGTCGTGGTCCGGTTCAAAGACGCCCCTCGGGAGCGGGTCATGGCGGCCCTCGAGTCCGCCTTCGAGGCCAGTTGGGTCGAGGATCGCGGGGCGTTTCTGCTACGGCCACTGCCCGACGCGGCGCAGGCTCGACTTGAGGTGCGGAAGCGTCAGATCGCGAGCGCAGTCAAAGAGACTTTGGAGGCACCGGGCCCACTGAACGAATGGGGGCCCGCCGACGCAGACGCGGTTGCGCGGGAGCAACTCGACTGGCAGGAACGCC
Source organism: Fimbriimonadaceae bacterium (assembly GCA_022843485.1). Lineage (GTDB taxonomy): Bacteria > Armatimonadota > Fimbriimonadia > Fimbriimonadales > Fimbriimonadaceae > JALHNM01. The sequence continues at coordinate 551,727 of JALHNM010000001.1, forward strand.
TCCGCGAATCCAGGGACTATCAGGGATATCAGGAGTCAGGTCGTCGAACCGCCGAGGGACGGCTCTTCCGCCGCGTGCTCGCGATCCTTCCCGTCGATGTCGTCTCTCGCGTGGCGACCGGGCAACGTGCCGTTTTCGTGGCCAACCCGAATCGCATCCAGCACGCGCTGCCGTCGGGCTTCGCCGCGGCGGCCCGAGCGTACGTGAACGAGGCGAAGCTCCAGCGGGCGGCGCTCGCCCGGACGGGTGCGCCCGAGTACGAGGGCCTGCCCGAACCAGTGTTCACAGAGGCGCGCTCCCTCATCGTGGTCTCGAACACGTCCGGCTATCTCACGATCCGAGTCTCTATCGGTGGCCGAGGGGGTTCGCGCTCCCCGGAGGTGACCGAGTCGCTGCAAGTCGGCCCGCGGTGGACGCCCGAACCCCCTAAAGGCGCCCCTGAACCTCCCGGCGAGCTGGTCCCCGGCGCAGAGGCGGACCTCTTCGTCAGGTTGGTCAAGGCTCGGTTCCCAGGGAACGCCGGGACTCCGCTCGTGCTGTCCGAGGAGGACAGGAAACGGGGGACGGAGCTGTTCTCGGACCTCGTGGCGAACGAACCTTTGGCCTGGGCTGTCTCCGACACCCTGATCCAGTCGGCGAGGTCTCTCGGACGCGAACTCGTCGCGGTCGTCCCCGACGGGGCGACCTTCGCCGTGTACTCGTCAGCTTTGGCGGATAAGGCCACCCTCAGAGACGGTCTTTCGTCGCTCACGCGCGTCGTCGGCATGCCGGACGAGTCCGTCGAGGGGCTATGGGTCTTCCGAGGGCAGCCCGAGATCGCTGGGTTCGACTTCACCTTGTCCCGCCGCGCCGTCAGTCGTTACGTGGCGCTCGCGAGCAAGGGCGGTGCCACGCTCGAGGCCGAGGCCGAACTCGCTCTCGGATCCGCGAGGCCCGGGGACTACGCGATCGACCGGGCGTTCGCCTCGCTCGCGCTTGCCGCCTCCCCGAACGTGCCCAGCATGGACGGTTCCGAGTGGCGGGCCCTGCGTATCTTTGGGCTGCTTGCCCCAAACCAGCGCCACTTGGTTGCCGGAGATGGCCTTAGGCTCACGTTCGGCCAGTGCCCGGCCTCCATCCGGGCGGAATTGACGGCGATGGTCTTCCAGGCCGAAGCCACCTTCACGGCCCAACCGATAGGGGACGGTGGGGAATACAGCGGCTCAGCCGGCGATGGAGGCGAGACCGAGCCGACGACCCTCTTCCCAAACGCCCTGCCCGCGGACGCCCAACTCTTGGTCACGCTTACGTCGAAGCCTAGCCTGTTCGTCCGGAGGATCCACCCGGGCGGGTACTCCATGATCGATGCGACCCGGGCCGACCAGGAGGGCTCCATGATCGCCTGGCGCGAGGCCGACCCAGGGGGCTGGGAGTTCCAGAGCAGCTACGCGACGAGTACCCTGGTAAGACTGTCCGTCGCCTTCACCGTTCGACCGGGGATGGTCCTTAACGCGCGCTTCACGCTGCCCCCGCAGATCCCAACCGATGGGTTCGTACCGCTCGACAAGCTTCCCGACGAGATCCGCTCCGAGATCGATAAGGCCGCCGCGGAAACTCGGAAGCACACCCAGCGAATGCCGAACGAGCGTCCGAGGTCCAAGCCCTGAGGGCCCGGGTCTGCTAGACTCCGGGGCGACCGGCGCGCCCTCGTAGCTCAGTGGATAGAGCGCCTCCGTCCTAAGGAGGGCGTCGGGGGTTCGATTCCCTCCGAGGGCGCCATACGCCTCCGGGCGCGTGCTCGGACCCATGGCCCGGGACTAAGAGGCCCTCGGGGCTGCCCTTAAACTCCCCTTAATGTTGCTGGCCTAAGCTCTGTCGTCGGGTTTGGACCTAGTCCAGGCCCATGCCTCCAATGACCCGGAGACCAGCATGAAACGAACTACGCTCGCCCTCGCGTTCGCGCTCGCTTGCGCCCCGATGATCGCCTCCGCCCAGAACCGCGTCGTCTTCGCCGGCGTCGGCTCCTCGGCCATGTTCAACGTCTTCAAGACGGCGGCCCTGAACGTCGCCAACCCGGCCGTCCCGGGCAACAACCGCTACGAGAGCGACCCGGCCCTCGGCCAGGGCGGTGCGACCGTGAACGGCTCCCGCCGCGACTCGGGCCCGCTTTGGGTCGTCTGGGACGACGGCGCCGCGGGCAACCGCCGCATCTGGCTCTACCTCTCGACCGACTCGACCATCGGCGTCCGCGCGTTCTTCAACCGGAACACGCTCGAGCTCCCGAACCCGATCACCCCGCCGCGCTCGGGCAACGTCGCCATGCCGGCCGACGTCGTCGCCACGATCAACGGGTTCCAGTTCAACGCCGGAATGACGGACATCACGCCGGAGGACGCCAAGCTCGCGACCCTCCGCCTGTTCCGCCTGGGTTACAGCGAGACGAACCCGATCCGAGGCTTCCGCAACGCCGCCGGTCAGTTCTCGAACTCGACCCCGATCGACTTCACGCTCAATGCTCGCTCGTACCAGGTCAACCCGGTCGGCGCCAGCCCGATCGTCGTCTTCGTGAACAAGACGGACACGAGCAACGGCGGCCTCGGTTCGACCGAAGCCAACAACATCAACCGCTACGTCCTCGCCGGGTTCTACTCGGGCGCCTTCACCCGCACCCGCGACATCATCCCCGCCCCGGGCCTCCCGGACAAGGCGGTCGTGACGATGGCCCGCGAAGGTCTCAGCGGCACGTACGTGACGTTCGAGGAGTGCATCCCGCGCTCGCTCGGCGTCCCGGTCAGCCAGGAGACGGGCGTCGCCTCGACGGGCGCCGGTGAGAACCCGCTCAACGAGACAGTCCCGGCCTACGACTCGAACAACCCGACCCAGCCGCTCACCCGCGGCGGCCGGATCCGCGTCACGGGCACCTCGGGCATGTCGTTCAACTCGAACCGCACGCCGAACGCCCTCGCCTACAACTTCTGGAGCTTCGGCAACTTCTCGACGAGCAACGCCGGGAACACGAAGTACCTGACCGTCGACGGCGTCGACCCGATCCGCGACACCTACACCGACGGCACCTACCCGACCGTCCCGGCCGAGGTCACGTTCCGCAGCGTGCGCAACGGCTCCTACGCGATCTGGGCCCTGCTCCGCGCCGTCACTGAGCCGAACCCGAGCCAGGACCTCGTCGACACGCTGAACGCCGCTGCCCTCGCCGACACCGGCGGTAACTTCGTCGCCCGCGGCGACCTCCAGGTCTTCCGCTCGCACCGCGCCACGGAGGGCGGGACGTTCGTGCCGCGCAACGGCAACGTCGCCCCGGGCACCGAGCGCGGCGCCGACGCCGGCGGTGCGGTCTTCACCGTCAACGCCGACCTCGACTACTTCGCCGACACGGGCATGGAGCTCGTCAACCTCCGCCTCGGCGGCGGCCAGAGCCCGGTTCGCCCGCTCAACGCCGGCAACTGACCTTCACACGACCCCTCGAGCCCGGCCGGGAATCCCGGCCGGGCCGAACGTTTCCTGAGTGACCATGGCTACGATCCTCTCCCCGAAACCGGCTCGTCGGAGCGCCTTCACGCTCATCGAGCTCCTCGTCGTCATCGCGATCATCGCGATCCTAGCCGCCATCCTGTTCCCGGTCTTCGCCCAAGCTAAAGAGTCCGCCAAGCGAACCCAGAACACGAACAACGTCAAGCAGCTTGGGATCGCTGTCCAGACCTATATGAACGACTTCGACGGGAACATGCCGCTCGGTGGCATCACCGCTCGCATGGTCGATCCGAGCGTCGGGGCCAGTAGCTGGCAGGCCGCCATCTTCTCTTACGTCAAGAGCCAAGAGATCTACAAGAACCCGAACGACTCGCGGAACCAGAAGACCCCGACCCAGTACAGCGCCTGCACCCAGGCCCTCTCGCGCGGCGTCACCACGTTCACGGCGTCGAGCTACCTCACGAACTTCCGTATCTCGAACGCCACCAACTTCAACGGCGTGTGGGGCCGAGCGTCTGTCTCGGAGAGCTCGGTCACGAACCCGAGCAGCTTCATCTTCCTCATGCACGGCCAGCGCCCGCCCTTCCAGCCGACCGATGCCCGCCGGTACGCCTCGAACCCGGTCGGTCCGGACGGACTGTCGTGCACGCTCTGGCACGGCGACTACACCCAAGAGGCCGCCGGGAGCGCCAAGCAGATCTTCAACCCGGGCCGATATGCCGGGATCGAAGTGCCGCAGCACAAGAACGGGGTCGCCTTCGGCTACCTCGACACGAGCGTCCGGTTCATCACCGTCGGCAACGACCTCCGCACGGCCGACCGGTCCCTCGAAGGGCGGCTGCCGTGGTGCCTGCACGGGGAACCGAACGCCGAGGACCCGAGCTGCACGACCAAGTGGGGTCCGGGCCAGCCGTGACCCGAAGGGCTTGGGGGCGGACCGGGCTGGCCTGGGGGCTCGCGCTCTCCGTCTACGCGGCCGCCCCAGCCCAGATCACGACCAAAGGCGTCGCCGAAGACCTCAGCGGGATCCAGCGCAAGACCAAGTTCGCGCTGGGCGAGCCCGAACTGCTCGACCGCAAGGTGACGGCCACGTTCGTCCGAGAGCAGTGGGCCCTGACATGGAGGCCGCTCGACCGGGTGGTCTTCTACGTCGTCAAGCCGGTCGGCAAGACCCGCCCGCGAGTCTGCCTCTACATCTACACCTTCCCGCAAGGCCTGGACCGGTGGCGCAACGACGAGTTCTGCGCCCGGGTCGTGGGGCAAGGGGTGGCCGCGGTCGGCATGGAGTCCGCCCTCACCGGCGAGCGGTACCGGTTCCGGCCGATGAAGGAGTACTTCATCAGTGAACTGGCAGAGGCCCTGGCCAAGTCCACCCACGACGTCTCGTACCTGATCGACCACCTCGCCACCCGGAAGGACCTCGACGCCTCGAAAGTCGGGGTCTTCGGGACAGGGTCTGGAGGCACCATTGGGCTGCTTGCTGCTGCGGCAGATCCCCGGGTTCGGGCCGTCGATGCCATTAATCCCTGGGGGGCTTGGCCGGAGTGGGTCAAGGACACCACGACCTTCCCCGATTCAGAGCGGGCCGCCTACCGCAAGAGGGCCTACCTCGACCGGGCGGCCGCGTTCGACCCGGTGCGCTGGCTCCCCCGGCTCAAGGGCCGGGCTGTCCGCATGCAGTTCGTCAAGAACGACCTCTCCGTCCCCCCGGCCGCCCGGGCCCGGCTCGTCAAGGCCGCCCCCGCCGGGTCAGTCGTCGAGGAGTACTCGGACAACCTCCACCACTACCAAGCGGTGAGCGGGGGCCGGATGTTCGAATGGATGGCCGAGCGCCTGGGCCGGTGACGGCCGGCCCAGGACGCGAGCCTAACCTGGAAACCCAGTCGCCGCGACCATGGCGATCCACGCGATCGTCGCGATGATGCTGATCGAAACGAGGATGACGTTCACGACCAGTGCGGCTTGGGCCCCTGAGTTGCCCTTCTTCTTGGCTTGAACCGCGAAGTAGATCCCGACGAAGGTCAGGGCCACGCAGCAGAAGAACCCGACGACCCCGAAGATCCAGGCCTTGGTCAAGTCCGCGCTCCCGTCGTCGTAGTTGGCGGTCTGCCGGGGGTAGTTCGAGCCTGAAGGGCTAGGAGGGTTCTGGTACGGGTTGGACACAGGGCCGTAAGGGTTCGACGGCGTCTCTTGGTAGGGGTTCGCCGCGACCGGGGTCTCGTACGGGCTGGACGGCGCCGCGGGCTGCGCCGGGGCGGGGGACGTGAAGATGAGCCCGGGCACGGAGGCTGCCGATAACCGGGCGCCCGTCGCGGCGTCCTCGAGTTCGGTGGTCTCCTGGAGCCGCCCTTCCGCCGCCCATTGAGTCAGTGTGTCGACATCGGCAGGGCCGAACCGTTGGCCGTCGGGCCAGACCACGTAGTACTTCATAGGTCTTCGGCGAAATCCTACCTTCCGAGCCCGGGCCGCCCGCTCGGGCGTCTCTAGGGACGGGGAGTAACGACCGACGTTAGCATCGAGCCCCAAGACACCATGAGCGCCCCCCAGTTCAACCCCAGCTCCGAAATCCGTCGTCGTCCAGGGACGGTCGGTCTCATCGTGGCCCTCTTGGCCTCGTTCGTACTCGGGTGGCTGCCGGGGGTGGGGGCACAAACCTTCCAGGCCACCGCCTTCACCGGCGACCTCGGACGGGCGTGGACAGTGCTGACCTACCCCCTGGCCTCTCCCGGCGACGGTGGGGCCTTGTTCTTCGTCCTCTTGCTCGCGCTCTGGCTGTGGTTCGTAGCGGGGTCGGTCGAGGACGAGGATGGGACGAAGGGCCTGCTTCTGTTCTTCGGGGCGTTCACGGTCCTCGGGGCCCTGTTCGTCTGGGTGGGCGTGCTTTTGACCTCGAGCCCGGTGCTGCTGGCTGGGCCGTCGATCCCAGTCGCGGCCCTCACGGTCCTCTGGGCGACCCGCCGCCCGGACGCGCCGGTGATGCTGATGGGGGTGTTCCCCCTGGCGGCCCGGTGGGTCGCCGTGATCGCGGTCGCGATGTTGGTCTTCGGGCTAGGCACGGGGAACCCGTTGATCGGGGTGCTCGCGGGCCTGACCTGCGGCGTGGCGTGGTGGGCGGCGAGGCAGCGGCTTTCGTTCCGGCGGTCGGTCGTCGTGCCTGGGGGCGGGCGGGGTCCGGGCTCGAAATCGAGGGAAGAGTTCGACTCCTATATGAACAGGGTGAAGGAGCGGGAACGGGAGCGGGAGGAGCGCGAGAGGCTCCGGCGGCTCTTCGAAGGGAGCCTGAAGGACGAGGACCCGCCTCGAGACTGAGCCTGGGCTAGGCCCTCCTAGACTCGTCGCTAGAGAGAGTCTTGTGAAACGCCAGGCAATTCTGCGTGTTTTGGCCCAGACCCCTTCCAATCGGCACGCTAGACGTGTATCATCGTCAGTGCTAGGAGAGCGATCACCCGGCCGACAAGGACGGGGCGCCTTCTTCGAGCATGCAGAGGACTTAAGCACAATGAACATCCGAACCCTGCTTTCGCTTTCGATCGCTGCCGTCGCCGTCGGCGCCAGCGCCAACATGGACCAGATCTCGAACACGGGCGGCCTCTTCGGCACCCCGGGCTTCGGCGTCTTCCAGGTCTTCGGCGACTTCGCTGACTTCAGCGGCACCGTCGTCGACGACTTCAACTCGGCCGGCGTCGTCACCGACGTCGCCGCTGCGTTCGAGCTCAGCGACCCGTCGATCTTCAGCACGCTTGGCAACCGCGTCCGCGGCTGGCAGGTCAGCTTCTGGAGCACCTCGGGTGCCGCTGGCGGCTCGGGCAACGGCCTGAACGGTGGCACGGTCGCCCAGGCCCTCGTGACCTCGGGCATCAGCTACAGCACGATCCTCTCGGGCACGCAGTTCCGCGTCGACATCACGGGTCTCAGCCTCAACACGGGCGCCGGCCTCCGCTGGATCGGCATGGCCCCGGTGATGGACTTCACCGGCAACGGTCAGGCCTTCATCCTCAGCAACGCCACCCCGGCCAACCGCGGCGGCGGTGCTGCTAACAACAGCGTCGGCGTCAACCCCGGCGGCGGCTTCGGCCTCGGCAACATCATCCCGGTCAACACCGACGCCGCCTACGCGGTCAAGTCGGTTCCGGAGCCGGCCACCATGCTCGCCCTCGGCGCCGGCCTCGCCGCCGTCGCTGCTCGCCGCCGCCGCAAGTAAGCGGAGCGCGACATAGACCGGGGCTTCGGCCCCAAGGACGCCCTGAGCTTCGGCTCGGGGCGTTTCTCTTTGTTGGCATCCCCCCCCCTAGCTCGATCATGGGGCAGGGCTCCTGTTTGCCTGGCCAAGAGCGTGCAGTTTGGTCCGTCTCACGAAAAGGTCTTGCCGACCGGACCGGCGGAGTCTCGCTTCGCAGAGTCGTGGCGACTCTGGCTGTGTCGGGCCGCTCGACCCGCGCCTCAGCACCTGTGGCACCTTGGGTCGGGAGGCCAGAGGTTCAGCCCGTTACCCGGGTTCTCCTTATCGTCCCCAACCTCACTACCTTCACCGCCAGAGTCTCGGCCCGAGGCAGGTCGTTCGATTAGATCGACCGATCGACCCAGAGCTCCCTCAGCGTCGAGGGGGTCTCTCGGCGGCCCTCGGGAACTGGCCCCGGACGACCGATGGTCTATACTAGCGAAGCCTGGGGGCGAAAGGGTTCGACAGGGTCGGATCGAGCCTGGGATGCGAGTCGAGGAGCCGTTGGCCTCGTAAAAAGCGGCAAAAAAGTAACTGCGAACGACAACTTCGCTTACGCTGCCTAATTAGGTAGCGCGTCCGCCGGAACCGCGCCAGCCGGGTCCCAAGCGGGCGACGCAAACGCTGGATCGCTGTGAGCCTTCTGTTCGGAGGCGGGTCGGCTAAATGAATCGGACTGGACGCGACGGTAGCCTGGCCTCTCGGAGTGCCCCGCGTCGAGATAAAGAGTAGAGGAGACGCTCGTGGATTCCTCGGTGAGACGATTTTGGAAGGGGGTTCAATTCCCCCCGCCTCCACCAAACTTTCCGGCCGCTACCCACCCGGGGGCGGCTCGTCCTCCGGCAGCACGATCTTGCCGCCGAACGCGGTGACTGCCTCCTCCACGTCGTCCATGGCGACTTCGATGAGTTCGCGGCACGCCCCGTATTGCGGCCCCTGCTCGGAGAGGGCGTCCAGGATGCCCCGGGCCTCGGACAGGTCCCGGTAGGCGTCCTCCCCGGCCTCGATCCGCCGCTTGCGGTCGTCGTCGGCCCGCTGAAAGTCCGCTCGGACCTCGTCGTCGCTCGGGGGGTCGCTGGCGGCGTCGGCGGCAGTCGAACCGGCGCTGTCGACGTAGTCCGCCGCCCCTTCGAGGGCCGTCTTCACGTCGCCCCGGGCCCGGGAAGCCAGGCTCCGGACGGAAGCGAGCGCGTCCTGGATCGTGGCCCCGGCCGCCGCGAGCTGCACCGCACCGGCCCGGAGCTGCTCCGAGACCGCACCATCGGGGTCGGCAGGCGGGGCTGCGGCGGGGCCGGGCCCGCTCGGTGGCTGGTAGCCCGAAGTCGGCCCCCCCGGCTGGCACCCGCCGAGCGTGATCAGCGCCACGACCCACACCGCCCCTTTCACATGCCCAGGGTACCTGTTGACTTTCGGCCCGGCGCGGCACGACAATGGGGACGTGGTCACGCTCTGCGCCCTTACGATCGCCCTCGCCGACCCGTTCCTACTCGAGATCGGCACCTCCGGCCGGGTCACGGTCGCACCCGGCCTCACGGACACCGCGACCGGCACGGCCGTGACGGTCAAGGATGTCGCCAAGGCCGCCGAGGGGGTCCGGTTCGTGTTCGTGGGCGAATCGCACGATAGCCCCGATCACCACCGCCTCCAAGCGGACGTCGTGGAAGCCCTTGTCGCCACCGGCCGCCCCGTCAGCGTGGGCTTCGAGATGTTCACCCGGGACAACCAGGCCAAGCTCCTCCCCTGGGCCCAGATGCCCCCGGGCGAGGCCGCCTTCTTGGAACAGATCGACTGGAAGGGCCAGTGGGGCATGCCGTTCCGCCTCTATCGGCCGATCTTCCAGGTCGCGCGGTGGCACAGCCTGCCACTGGTCGCGCTCAACATCCCCCGGGCTTGGGTCCGCCAGGTCAGTCGCCAGGGGCCGGAGACCTTGACCGACGAGCAGAAGGCTTGGATCCCCCGTCTCGACGTCGGCAACAAGGACCACCGGTCCGTGTTCGACGCCCTGATCGGCGGGCACCCGCTGGAGGGGCCGCAGATGGACCGGATGTACGCCGCCCAGTGCGCGTGGGACGAGGCGATGGCCGACGCCGCGCTCAGCTGGCTCAAGGAGCACGGCCGTCCGAACGAGGTGATGGTCGTCATCGCCGGGTCGGGCCACGTGATGTACGGACAGGGCATCAACTGGCGGGTCACCAAGACGACGGGCGAGAAGACCCTGAGCGTGGTCTGTATCGACGCTGAGGGCCCCCGCGAGGTGAGCAAAGGCCTCGCCGAGTTTGTGTTCTCGGCGCCAGCCCCCCCTCGCTGACGATGGGCTGGTACGAGGCCCTCGCGCGGCCGCTGCTCTTCGGGCTCGACCCGGAGGCCGCCCACGACCTCGGGTTGCGGGCGGTGGCGAGCGGACTGGTGCCGCCTTCACCCTCGCCGAGCCTGCCGGTCGAGGTCTTCGGGGTGCGGTTCCCGAACCCGGTCGGACTCGCGGCCGGGTTCGACAAGAACGCGGTGGCGGTCGAGCACTGGGGCGCGCTCGGCTTCGGGTTCGTCGAAGTGGGCACGGTCACGCGCCACCCGCAGCCCGGGAACCCGAAGCCCCGGATGTTCCGGCTCCCCGAGCACCGGGCGCTCATCAACCGCCTGGGCTTCAACAACGAGGGGGCGGACGCGGTGGCCCGAAGACTCGAGCTCGCCTCGCCCCGGATCCCCGTCGGGGTGAACCTAGGGAAGTCGAAGGTGACCCCACTCGAGGAGGCGGCCGAGGACTATGCGTACTCGTTCCGGCGGCTGCGGGAGCTCGGGGACTACTTCGTGGTCAATGTCTCCTCGCCGAACACGCCGGGGTTGCGCTCGCTCCAGGACCGGCCGGCCCTCGCCGCGATCCTCGGCCGCCTGCGCGAGGTGGATTCGACGCGGCCGTTGCTCGTCAAGGTCGCCCCGGACCTCGAGGAGGGGCAGCTCGACGATGTGGCGTCGCTCGTGGGTGAGTTCGGGCTGGCCGGGGTCGTCGCGACCAACACGACGGTGGCCCGTCCCCTGCCGTCCGATCCCGGGATCGAGGGGGGGCTGTCCGGGGCTCCCCTTGGGCCGCTGGCCGACCGGGCCCTCGCTCGACTCCGGTCGTCGTGCCCGGCGGGGACAGTCCTCATCGGGGTCGGCGGGGTGACGACCCCGGACGACGCCCGCCGCAAGTTCAGCCTGGGGGCCGACCTGGTCCAGGTCTACACCGGCTTCGTCTACGGCGGCCCCTCCTTCCCCTCCCGCCTCGTCGCCGCGCTCGCCGCCCCGTGAGCCTCGGCGGCTCGCGGGGCGGTGGTGGCGTTCAGTCGAGCACGGCCTCGAAGGCGAAGGCTCGGAATTCGACTTGGGCCCGGGCTCGGGCGGTGGGGAGGGTGGGACGGACGGTGGCGCGGACCGAGACAGTGCCGTCGGGGGCGCGGTAGCGGGCGAGGTCCCCGGTAAGGACGAGCTCGACCTTGGTCCACTCCCGTCCGACCGGGGTGCGGGCGACGTCCACGGTGTCCCAATGGCCGGTGGTGAGGTCGCGGACCTCGAGGACGGCCTGGGCGGGGCCGCTCGCGCGGACCTCGCCGGTGAGCCAGAGGTAGTGGGGCGCCGAGTCGAGCCGGGCCGAGGCGACCACCGCCGCCCCCGCCCCCCGCTCTGGGCGCACCGACAGCCCCCCTGCCCCCGCGATCGTCGCCCCCGCCTCGACCACCAGCCCCGCCCCGACGCGGGTGGCCTTGGGCGTCGCGATCCAAGGGCGGGCCTTCCCGTCCCCAGGACGTAGCCCGTTGCCGACCAAGACTCCCTTGTCGGTCACCCTCACGATCTCGTAGAAAACCCATCCGAGAGCCTGTGCACCGAGGAGGTCGTTGATCAGCCGTTCTCTATGGCGTTCGGTCCACAGCGCGATGATCTGATCGCTTGAGGTCGAGTTCCAGAGCTGGAGCGCGATATGCCCCAGCGAGTTAACGTCGGTCGCACCGCTCTCTGGCCACTTCACGGGATCGACGAGAAAGCGCCACCCTCCGGATTCGGTCCATGTCGCGGCTCGCGGCCCCATTGGCGGCCCCGTAGCCACGCCGACGATCAAGCCTCGGTCGTTGATGTAAGTGAAGGCGGCCTCCCTGAATCCAGCCGGCCGTTCGACGACCAGAACCGAGCCTCCCTGGTAGGCAAACCCTCTTCTCGGGGAGAGGTCCATATCGCCGGTGACTCCCACGAAGTCCCCGTTGTCGTTGACTCCCAAGGCCAACCGAGACCATCCAGGGATAGCCGGGCCGAAGTTCTCGGCTCTTCCGTCTGGAACGAACCTCAACGGGTCTCCACCCCGGCCAAAGCTACCCGCGTAACCTGCTCCCCCTACAGCCCATCCAGACTCTGAGACGTCCTCGATATAGATCTTTGTCGATCCCGGAGGGCTTTGGAGTCGGAGATAGCCCGATTCGACGTCCCACCTGCACGCTCCCACCGGATTCGTCGCGAAGAGGCCGTGGAGGGTATCTCGACTGTCGATTCCAATCCAAGAAGCCTGTTGACCGTTGTCTAGGGGCACTCGAACAAACGACCCGCCGGCCCTCCTTGTGTAGTAGCCGTTAGATGCGACCAACAGAACGAGCCCGAGCGACTCGTTCGCCCCTCGGACGTACATGTCGTTGTCGGGTGCCCCAGGAGGCAGGGGCACCTCATGGAGCACGTACTGTTGCGCCGTCGCACCAGTCAAGACCCCGGCAGCCAAGAGGCTAAGCGAGAGCAGGCGACGGAGCCCTGGCGGGTAGGTGACGGCGCTCACGTCCATTCACCTCGTGTAGAAGTTCGCTTGCTCCACGTCGATCGACCACGTCGAGGACACCGGCCCCGTCGACTTGGCCGACAGGCGACCTCGCACCTTCCCCCCGGACACGAAACGCGCGAGCTCGCCCGGGGCTGCGCCCTCGAACGTCAGGTAGTGCCGTGCGACCCGCGACTCGGCAGGGGTCACCACCACCCAGGCCAACGCTTGGAAGTCCCAGAGCTCGAGACCCACGTCGAAGAGCCCGCTTGCGTCCACACGGACGGTCGAGCGAAACCAGAGCTCTTGTGGCGATCCCGAAACCAGGGCCTCGACCTCGACGAGCACGGGCGGGCCGGCCGGGACCAGCCCGGTTGCACGTCTGACGTTCGCCCAGGCCGCGTCAGGGAACCGAACGTCCGTGAAGTTCCCGAACTGGAGCGTCCCGTTCACGACCGAGAAGTCGCCAGCCACACTGGGCACCCTTCGAGTGAACGCCGAGGAACCGGTCGCGAAGAAGACCTCAAGTTGATCCGAGCTCGAACCCCCGAACCGCGGCGGTGTGGCTTCCGAGATGCCCGAGACCGCGAGGTTCGACGTGTCCGTGGCCGGTTCGCAGAAGGCTCTGAGGTCGATCGCCGCACCACCGTTCGGCTGGAACGCCCCGAGCCAGAGGTACGGGACCGGGCCGTTGCCTACGAAGGTCTCGCCGACGCGATCGAACTGGGCCGGCCGACCGTACCGGGAATCGAGGAACGTGACCGAGGCATCGCCTAAGGTGTACACGAACGTCTGGCCCAGAAGCGACCCGCTCGGCTCCATCGCCCCAACGACCCTGTTGCCGCTGACCCCGATCACCGTGCCTTGCCTGCCGACCGCCCAACCAGGCAGGAACTGCGCCGTACCATAGACCGATCCGCTCGGCACCCAGTATGCGGGCACGATGGAGCCGCCAGACAGTACGGAACCACCGATAAGGGAGCTTTGGGTCCGACCGATTGCGGTGGCACGTGTCGATGTGTCGTCAGGAAGCAAGAAGTCGTAGGTCTGGGACCCAGGATCGACCCAGTACGCACGATCCAGGTTGTTCTCGCGGATAAATCCTACGACTCGGTTGTCCTCTGAGACTTGGGTCCCGGTACCCTGCCTAAGGTCGCTCGGGAAAAGGTGAGCAGGCACTCCATTGATCCACCGCAAGGGGCGCGTCGTTGTCGATCCTCCACCGTTGGCTGACCCCACGATTCGGCCAAAGGCGTTCCCGTGCTTTGAAACCCCCCTGTCCGCTCCTATTGGGGTGGCCATCTCACCCGGGGTGCCCAAGTCCGACCTCATCGGGAGAACCTCGATACTCGGCGTCCGAGAGATCGCCCCGAGAAGGTCGCCAATGGTTCCCATCTGGCCAGAAGTTACCGCGGCGAAAAAGCCGTCAACTCGGAACCGCTCGATCTTGTACAACGTCGTGGACTGGGCGAGGGCTTCCCCCCCCCCCGCAAACGGCGAGGGCGGCGAGGGCGAGCCGCAGGGTGGTCTTCGTGTGTTTCATCTGTTCGCTCCGGGTCACACCAAGTGTGCCCATAGTTTACGACGCCGTCCTCTTCCAGCCCATCGCAGCGGGACGGGAAAAGTACGGTGATTTTTCCACATTCGTCGCATCACCGCTCGCCGGGGAGGACGATGCCGCGCATGATGACCCGTTGGCAGAGGAGGAAGACGATGAGCGTGGGCAGGGCGGCGAGGGTCACCGCGGCCATGACCACCGCCTTCGGCGCGGAGAGCTGGAGCTGGTAGACGAAGACCATCAGCGTCCACATCCGTGAGTCCTGGGCGACGAGGAAGGCGTACAGGAACGCCCCGTAGGCCCCCATGAACGCGAGCAACGCGATGTAGCCGAGCACGGGCTTGGAGAGGGGGATGGCGATCCGGAGCATGGTCACCCACTCCGGCGCCCCGTCGACCTGGGCGGAATCGAACACCTCACGGGGGAGCGAGTCGAAGAACCCCTTGAGCAGGAAGATCGTGTACCCGCTCGCCGCGGCGGGCAGGACGAGGGCGGCGAACGTGTTCAGGAGCCCGAGGTCCTTGAGCAGCAGGAACGAGGGGATCATCGCCACCTCGGCGGGGAAGGCCATCGTCGCGAGAAGGAACAGGAGCAGCGAGCCGGTCCAAGGCATCGGGAACCGCGACAGGGCATAGGCGGCGAGGGGGTTGACGACGAGCTGCGTGCCGACCGCCAACAGGCAGAAGAGGACGGTGTTCCAGAGCGCCCGCCCATTGATCGCGACATAGTCGAGGACGTACAGCACGTTGCGGACCGAGAACTCGCGCCGCAGGCCGGGCGCCTCCGTCTCGACCCGGGCCCGTTCGTCGGCCACGATCGGGAGCGGGCCGCCGGCCGCCTGCGCCCAACGGGCCTCGACCGTTCCGGACCGGAACTGCGGGGGGAGCGCAGAGGCCTTGAACTCGTCCAGCAGCGGGCCCGTAGAGGGGAGACGGACCTCTTCGAAGGAGGTGGCCCCCCCTCGCACCGGGGCGGGCACGTCGGCGAGGCGGTTGCCGGTCTTCCCCCGGAGCCACTCCTGGAACAGCCGCTCGGCCCGGATCGGGATCCGGTACTCGGCGGGCAGCGTCGCCTTGAACTCTGTCCAGTCCGTCCACTTGGGCCCGGGTTGGGGTCGCCACCGGGGCCGGTCGAAGGCCTCGTTCGGCGGGGCCACGGTTTGGAAGGCGGTGTTGAGCTCGGTG
Source organism: Fimbriimonadaceae bacterium (assembly GCA_022843485.1). Taxonomy (GTDB): domain Bacteria; phylum Armatimonadota; class Fimbriimonadia; order Fimbriimonadales; family Fimbriimonadaceae; genus JALHNM01. The sequence goes on from JALHNM010000001.1 coordinate 566,924, forward strand.
TAGGCCCGGTTGAGGCGGTCGATCGACCCGTAGCGGCCGCGGAGCCACTCCTGCCACCGCCGGCTCAGGCGGCTCGTCACGTGGTTCGGCGGTGTGCCGAACCCGGCGTGCCAGTGGTCGAGGGGGAGCCCTTCGAGGAACGCCCGGTAGTCGGCCACCGTGTCCGGGCGCGCCTCGGGGCCGATCCGGGTCGAAGCGATCACCGAGACGTCCCCTCGATACTTGTCGTCGACGTACTTGCGCTCGAGTTCGGCGGGGTCTGTCCAGAAGGCGGGGACGAGGCGGCCGTCGTTCTGGTCCGTCGGGCCCTTGAGCCCGGTCGAAGCCATAACGAGGAACGGGTAGACCGTCGTGACCGCCCCGACGACCAGCAGGCCATAGACGACGGCCATCGCGAGCCGGGCCCGGAAGCGCTTTCGGCCCACCTTCCCTACGAGCGACACCCCGCCAGTTTCCCTGGCTGGCGAGTCTACGGGGGCCTCCACGGGGCTCCGGTCAGAAAACACAGTAATTCTACTTGGAAAACCCGACTGGATTACCTGGAACCACCCCCGTGAAAGCTCGGGGATCGCTCGCCCAGGAGGGGCGGGTTCGGGGCTTCAAGGAAGAAAAGCCATGTCCTTTCGCATCAACAACAACGTCACGGCCATGACGGCCTATCGCAACCTGAGTTCGACGGGGATGGAGGTCAGTCGGTCCATCACGCGGCTCTCGACCGGTCTGCGCATCAACTCGGGGTCGGACGATCCTGCCGGCCTCATCGCAAGTGAGAGCTTCCGCAGCCAGATCTCGGGCATGAGCGCCGCCCTGCGCAACAACCAGGACGCCCTCAACTACGCCAAGACCGCCGACGGCGCCCTCGACGAGGTGAGCAAGCTGCTCCGCGACGCCCGGGCCCTCGCCGTCGCCAACGGCAACAGCTCGGTCGATGCGACGCAGAAGCAGGCCAACCAGAACCAGCTGAACAATATCCTCTCCTCGATCGACCGGGTCGCTTCGACCACGGCCTTCGGGACGCGGCGGATCTTGAACGGCGGTGCGGGCGTCACGGGCACCGTCACCGACGCGACCAACTTCTCGTCCTCGTCGCTGACGGGCCTCTTCAACGGTCAGTCGGTGAACCAGAGCGGCATGCTGAGCGTGAACATCACGACGGTGGCTGACCAGGCGGTCGTGACGGGCACCCAGACCTACTCGGCCGCCACGGCGACCGTCACCGCGGGCACGTTCTCGATCAACGGCCGGGCCTTCACCGTCCAGGCGGGCCAGACGGTTCAGAACGTCCTCGACATGGTCAACGCCGAGCAGACCTCGACCGGTGTCCGGGCGACTTGGGCCGCGAGCGCGGGCGTTTCCTTCACGGCGGCCGCATACGGCAGCGACACCACCGTCACCGTCACCACGGGTACGGCGGGCACGCTCTTCACGGCGGCGGGCACCGTCTCGGACGCCGGGGCGAACGCCGTCGCCGCGGTGACCTACACCTATGGCACGAACACGGTGAGCACCACCTTCAACCAGGGCCGTGGCCTCCAGCTGAAGGACGCGGACGGGAACACGATCAACGTGACCGTCCCGGGGAACACCGCCACGAACCGCACCGGCGTCGTGCAGGTCCTCGCGGGTTCGAGCTCGTTCCAGATCGGTTCGAACGGCGACCAGACCGCCCAGCTCAGCCTCCAGAACTTCAGCTCGGCGACCCTTGGGCTGAACGGGGTCGATATCACGGGCTCGAGCATGACGACCGCCCTCACCGCGATCGACAGCGCGATCTCGTCGGTCTCGAGCTCGCGGGGCAACATCGGCTCGTTCATGCGCAACACGATCGAGTCGAACATGCGCTCCCTCAGCATCACCCGGGAGAGCCTCGTCGCCACCGAGTCGTCCATCCGCGACGTCGACGTCGCCGAGGAGATGACCAACTACACCAAGCTCCAGATCTTGCAGCAGGCCGGCCTGTCGGTCTTGGCGCAGGCCAACTCGGCGCCCCAGTCGGTGCTGAGCCTGCTCCGAGGCTAAGCGAAAGGAGCCTCGTCCGTGCGGGTGCGCCTGGGCTTCGGCCCGGGCGCCCCGTCGTTTCTGGGGTAGCCCTAGCGGGTGGAACGGCGGCTCGCCTCGGCCGAGGAGACCCGGGCCTTCGCGGCGGAGGTCGGGGCGGCGTGGGGCCCGGGCGACGTCGTCCTCCTGGAAGGGGAGCTCGGGGTCGGGAAGACGACCTTCGTCCGCGGCTACCTGCGCTCGCTGGGTTGGGAGCAGGCGGTCCGGTCGCCGACGTTCACACTGCTCCAGCTCTACCCGACGGTGCCGCCCGTGGTCCATGCCGACCTCTATCGGGTCGGGTCGACCCAGGGCCTGGGGTTGGAGGAGCTCCTCGAGAACCACGTGGCCTTGATCGAGTGGCCCGACCGGCTTGGAGGGTGGCTAGACCCGGACGCCTGCTGGCGGGTGACGCTCGAGTTCGACGGGGAGGGGCGACGGGTGTCGGTTCGGGCACCCGGGGGCGGGGCCGCCGCGGAGCGTCGGGCTCCGGATTGAGTTGGGGCCAGCGCGGGAGATTGCCGCCGCGGAGCGTCGGCCTCCGGGGGGCTAGACCACGGTACGGCTCATGTCGAGGCTCTTCATGATCGGGCCCAAGCGCTCTTCGACCATCGCCTTATCGACCTTGACCGTCCTTGCGCCGCTTTCGGGGGCCTCGAACATCTCCTTTTCGAGGAGCCGCTCGAGCATCGTGTGCAGCCGCCGGGCGCCGATGTTCTCGGCCTTCTCGTTCACCGCCGCCGCGTAGAGGGCGATCGTGCCGAGGGAGTCCTCGGAGAACTCGAGCGTGACCCCTTCCACGGCGAGCAGCAACTGGTACTGCTTAGTGACGGCGTTCTGCGGCTCGAGGAGGATCCGCCGGAAGTCGTCTTGGCCCAGTGAGTCGAGTTCGACCCGGATCGGCAGGCGTCCCTGGAGCTCGGGGATGAGGTCGCTCGGCTTGGACATGTGGAACGCCCCGGCGGCGATGAAGAGGATGTGGTCGGTGCGGACCGGGCCGAACTTCGTGGGCACGGTGCTGCCTTCGATGATCGGGAGCAGGTCGCGCTGGACCCCTTCCCGACTCACTTCCGGCCCCGACCCCCCACCTTTCGCGCCGATCTTGTCGATCTCGTCGAGGAAGACGATGCCGGTCTGCTCGACCCGCCGGACAGCCTCTCGGTTGACGGACGTCCGATCCATGAACCGACGCGCCTCGGCCTCGGTGAGGAACTCCTTGGCCTCGCGCACGCTCATCTTCGTGCTGACCCACTTCGTCGGCTGGGCGATGGGGAGGTTGTCGATGCCCATCTCCTCCATGCCCTGGGGGCCGAAGACCTGGAGGAAGCCGCTCCCGGTGTCCTCGGTCTCGACCTCGACGACCGTCGTATCGTGCTCGCCGCGTACGATCTCCTCGCGAAGGCGGGCCCGCCGCTCTTGGCGCCTGGCCTCTTCGGCGTCGGGGTCGGTCACGTTGCCGTCCGCGTCCGGGGTCGGGAGGCCGAAGTAGGAGGGGATGGCGTTGAGGTCCGGGTCGACGAGGTCGATGAGCCGCTCGATGGCGGCCTGCTCGGCCATGTCGCGGACGGCGTCGACCTTCTCTTGCTCGACGAGCCGGACGGCGGCGCCGACCAGGTCCCGGATCATGCTCTCGACGTCACGCCCCACGTAGCCGACCTCGGTGAACTTCGTCGCCTCGACCTTGATGAAGGGAGCGCGGGCGAGTTGGGCGAGGCGCCGGGCAATCTCGGTCTTGCCGACCCCGGTCGGGCCCATCATGAGGATGTTCTTCGGCAGGATGTCGTCACGCAGACGGGGGTCGACCCGCTGTCGGCGGTAGCGGTTGCGCAGGGCGACGGCGACGGCCCTCTTCGCCGCCTGCTGCCCGACGATGTAGCGGTCCAGCTCGCGGACGATCTGGGTGGGGGTCAGCTCTTCGATCGGCAACGACATGGGCGTATTGGTTGTACCTGGGGCCCGGTGTCCACCCCCCGGCGCGGCCCTGGGCCACGCCATTCCGTCGGGCGCAGGCTGTCTCGCCGGGCCGTCTCGCGACGGCCCGCGCCTACCTGGGAACCCAGACGATGGCGGCACGGTCGAGGAGGGCGTCCCAGGGGCCATGGGCGGCGTCGGGGCGGAGGGTGAGGCGGGCGCGGACGAGGCCGCCTGGTCCGACCAGGGGCCCGGTGGCGACGTGCGCGACGCATTGGAGGGAGGCGGCCCCTTCCACCTCGGTCGACGAGCGCTCCCTTGGGCTCCACCGTCCTTGCCGCCAGTCGTAGAATTCCACGTGCGCCTCGAGGGGCCGCGAGCGGGGGCCTTCGACGTCGGCCTCGACCCAGAGGAAGTGGGGGACGGCGCCGACGCGGGCTTCGAGCTCGACTTGGGCGGTCCCGTCGAGGCCGGGGACGAGGCGGGCCCCCCGGCCGTCGTGCTCCGCGAGCGTCCCGGGGGCGACCCTGGCCGGCAGACCGCCTGCGGGCACCGCGAACGCGGGGACGGCCCGAAGCGAGCGGGGGGTGGCGATGTAGCCGGCGTAGACGCCGTTCAGGTAGCCCCACCCGACGACCTGGCCCTTGTTGTTCATGGCCTCGGCCGCGCGCAGGTCCCAACCGCCCGGATCGACCACGAGGTCTTGAAGCAGCACCGTGCTGAGGTCGGGCCGGGTGATCGCGGCCGCCTCGCGCCCGTTCCAGAACGAGGCCAGGTGGGCCATGTAACCAAGGTCGTTCACGTCCCGCAGGTTGTAGCCCATGACTCCTGCTAGCGGCGGCACGTTCTCGAAAGCCCCACCCGGCCGGAGGCGGAACGTGCGGCTCTCACTGAGACTCCCCGCCATCCCGTACGCGCGGTCGCTCGCGTCGATCTGGAACAGCTCGAGCCACTTGAGGCCGGAGGGCGGGGCGACGAAGGTCGGCTGGCCGCTCGGCGACCACACGACGCCCCGGTTGGCGCCCCCGACCCTGTAGACGAAGAATCCCACGGCCTGGCCGCTGTCGCTGACGTCTTGAGCGAAGACCAGGTCGGCCCCGGGGAGCTCTAAGGGCCTGAGGTTCATCGAACGGTCGTAGGCGACCGCCCATGCGCGGCTCGAACCGTACGGTCTCGCCCAGCCGGCGGAGAGCCCGGACGGGCTGCACCCCTCGATCTGGACCCTGGTCCCTTCGGGGGGCGCGAACTCGGTGTACCCATGCTCGGGCGTCCATTTCACCGAACCGCCGTTCCCAGCGAACCCGACGTACACGGCCCCAAACCGATCCATCGAGAAGGGGAAAAAGGCCCCGGGCGGCCAGAACCCCATCCCGCGCATTCCTTCACGAGTTGTGTAGTAGAACGGTTCCGATACGCCGCCTAACTGTCCTGAGACGGCGCCCGTGTCGCTCACTGCGTACGGTAAGGCCCAAATCGCACCAAGGATGGGCGTAGTGGCGTGGACGTCGTACCCCTGGCCCCTGGCCGCCGCCGCCGCGAGGGCGGCGGCGGCGACAACAGCTAGCCTCACCGGCGGATCCAGGAGGCTTGGTCGACCTCCACGTGCCAGGAAAACGTGTCCGAGGATCCGAGCCTTGCTCGCACCCGTGAACGCACGTTGCCTTGAGATACGAACCTTGGCTCGTTGGGGAGCTTGGCATCGACGGTTCGGAACTCAGGCTTGAGCGAGAAACCCGTCACCGAGGAGTCCACCCAGGCTCCCGCCGTCCAGTCCCAGAACTGCACCGAAAGGAGGACGCCGGTCGCGTTGCTTCGGGCTGTCGTCCGGAACCACAGGTCGTTCGCGCCGCTGGCGCCGGTGCCGTCGACGATGAGCCGGACGCGATGGACGGGGTCTGGGGAGATTTCCGCTCGGGTGACACGGCCCCAGACGGCGTCGGGGCGGCGATAGTCGTCGAGTTGCCCGTAGTTCTGGGTCCCAACCTCGAAGGTCACACCGCTGGGCTCCAGCCTGGTGTGGTCGGGGCTGGCCTGCGAGACCCACCATGCTCTCTGCGCCGTCTGCTGGTTGTACTGCCCTCCGAACTGCGGCGGCGACTGACCGAGGTCCACCGTGTTCAACCCGGTGACGCTTGCGGCGACCAAGTCGGCACCGGGCTCCGCGAACGCTCGGAGATCGACCGACGCTCGCTGTGCTGATCTGTGCCGTGCTGTGATCATGGCACCGTTAGTCTACACTGCCAAGAGCCGCAGTACAACCCACTTGAAAGATTTTGATCACCGGCCACGCTCTCCAGAACAAGGGCCGTTGGCGACCAATGACGGGAGTCGTGCGCGGGCTCGCCTCGCTACGGCTCTTGTCTACTTTTCGGGGACGAACTTGAGGACGGTGCCGTTGATGCAGTACCGGAGCCCGCTGGGGGGTGGGCCGTCGTCGAAGACGTGGCCCAGGTGCCCGTCGCACCGCGAGCAGAGGATCTCGGTCCGGGTCATGAAGTGGGTGCGGTCGGTCTTGTACCAGACGGCGTCCTTATCGACCGGCTCGCAGAACGAGGGCCAGCCCGTCCCGCTGTCGAACTTGTTGCCCGCGCGGAACAGCTCCAGGTCGCAGCCGACGCAGAGGTACGTGCCCGGACCCTTCTTCTCGAGGTTGACCCCGCAGAACGGCGGTTCGGTGCCCTTGTTGCGAAGGATCTTGTACTGCTCCGGAGTGAGGCGCGCCTTCCACTCCTCGTCAGTCCGTACGACCTTGTCCGGTCGTTGGGGGCTCTGCATGTCCAGGTTCACGACTGAGGTCTCCTTCTTGGGGGCGTCCTGGGCGGCCTGTCCGGCGAGCGCGATCACCCCGGCAACCGTCGCCGCACAAGCGGCGAGTGCGATAATCGTCCCGTTCATTGCCATAGTCTCCGGACTCTCCCCCTTCTCGAACGTATTGAAGGAGGGACCGGTTCCCACGACCCTCCTCAACCTGTGAAGGCCCGCGTCTATCTCAACCTAGGATCCCGGCTCGGCGACCGGCCGCTCGCCGAGGTCGTCGCGATGCTGAGTTCTCGGGGTGTTCATGTGGAGGACGCCCGCGTGGTCCACGACCCCTCGGTCATGCGGTCACTCGTGACCAAGGCCACCCTCGAACGCGCAGAGGCGGTGGTCATTGGGGGCGGAGACGGGACGGTGAGCCTCGCTGCCGACATCGTGGCGGGAAGTGCCTCGAACCTTGGGGTCCTGCCGCTCGGCACTGGGAACGCCCTGGCCCGAGACCTGGGCATCCCGCTCGCCCTGGAGGCGGCGTGCGACGTGGTCGCGAAAGGGCGGGCCCTCGGGATCGACGTGGGGAGGATCGGCGCGCACGTGTTCGTGAACGTGGCTTCCATCGGGGTGACGACCGATATCGTCCGCTCGCTCGACAAGGGCGAGAAGCGCCGCCTGGGGAGGTTGGCCTATGTCTCGGCGATCCTGCGCTCGCTCCGGTCCGTCCGGCCCTTCCACGCGGTCCTGACGTTGGACGGGGAGCGCCACGAGTTCGAATCGATCCTGGTCGTCGTCGGGGTCGGTCGGACGCACGCGGGACCGTTCGCGGTCGCCCGCGACGCCTCGCCGACCGACGGGAAGGGGCATGTCTACGCAGTCCAGGGCCGTTCGCCCTGGAAGCTCGCGACGCTCGGGATCGGGCTCGCGCTCGGTCGGCACACGGACCTCTACGACGTTTTCGCGGCCAGCGCCACCCAGATCAAGCTTGAGACCGAGCCGGGTCGGACGGTTACGCTCGACGGCGAGCCAAGTCTCCGGACCCCGGTCGAGATCGAGGTCATCCCGAGAGGGCTCCACGTCTTCGTGCCCTGACCTGGCGGGGCCTGGGTACTCTACGGGCTCGATATGGCCGGACTCCGTTCGCTCATCCCTCTCGGAACCCGGATGCGGGTTCGGCGGTGGCTCGACGCCCGAGCCCAGAACCACGCCTACCACGAACGCGCCCACCGGGCCGAGTTCTTCCGCCGGGCCTGGGTGGCGCTCAAATTCAACGGGATCAGCGGGGACTACGTCGAGTTCGGCTCGCACGGGGGCAACACGTTCGGCCTTTCGTACCAGGCCTCGCGGGCGGTCGGGCTGTCGCCCCACCTTTGGTCGTTCGACTCGTTCTGCGGGTTGCCGCCGCAGAGCCTGCCGGCCGACGAGCACCCGGCGTGGATCGAGGGGGCCCTGGCGACGTCGCTCGACACGTTCGACGCCATCTGCGCCGCGAACGGGATCCCCCGGTCCGCCTACACGACCGTGCCCGGCTTCTACGAGGACACGATCGGCGGGGCCAAGGGGGAGGACCCTCGCTTCCCGCGGGACGTCGCGCTGGCCTACATCGATTGTGACCTTCACAGCTCGACGCGCACGGTGCTCGAGTTCCTGGCCCCCCGCATGAAGCACGGGATGGTCTTGGCCCTCGACGACTACTTCTGCTGGTCCGCCACGGCGCTGGCCGGGGAGCGGGTCGCGGTCGACGAGTGGTTCGGCGGCCAGTCGCGGTTCCGGCTCGCCCCGTACGTCCAATACGGCTGGCACGGGATGGCGTTCGTGGTCGAGGACGTGTCGCTGTTCGACGGACTGCCGTCAGGAAGGGCTTCGGTCTGGGCGGGCATGGAGCGACCGACGACCTAGGGCGTGAGCCCTCGGAAGGTGTCCGGCCACTCGTTGTCCCCCTTCCCCTCGCTGAAGAGCCAGGTCTTGTCGAAGGCGATCTTCTCCTTGGCTTTGTCCTTGACCCGTTCGATCGAGGCGAGGTAGACCGCGTTCTTCCCGAACTTCTGGTTGACGCGGTCGATCGCGTGGCTGAGCTCGGCCCGATCCTCCGTTTCGTCGAAGAGCGAAGGCGTGAACCCGCCTTCCTTGCTTAGGCCGGTGAAGGCCACACCAACCGCCATCGGCCCCTCGAAGTCCCGGCCCTCCCAGAGCGCCAGCAGACGTTCGGTGACGGTCACCGTGTCTTGGGTCGGGGGGAGCCCGCACTCCGCCCCCCACCCTTTACGGCCCCGCACGTAGACGCTCAGCCGGCTTGCCCAGAGACCGTTCTTGCGCAGTCGGGCCGTCGCCTTGTGCGCCAGGCGGAGGAGCACGTCCCGGCACCCTTGGTCGTCCCGCAGGTCAGGGGGCAGGACGTGGGAATGGCTCAGGCTCTTCCCTCCCTCGAGCTCCTGTTCCACCTCGTAGCCTCGGAGCAGGTAGGACCAGCGCTCGCCGACGACACTGCCGAACGCGGCGCGGAGCTCCTTGGGCGAGCGGTCGATGAGGTCGTCGCTCCGGAACACCCCCGCCGCTTTGAGGCGGGCTTCCATGCGCTTGTTGATCCCGGGGAACTCGGTGAGCTTGAGGCCTCTGAGGCGGTCAGGGAGTTCGGAGGCGAGGAGGGTCACGAGCCCGTCGGGCTTTTCGAACTCCGTCGCGAGCTTGGCGAGGAAGGCGTTCGGGGCGATGCCGACGCTGCACGTCATCGTGGGGGCGACGTGTCGACGGATGGCCTCTTTGAGGCGCAGGGCGAGGGTCCGGGCTGCCTCCGGTTCTCGCTCGACGCCGAGGAGCCGGAACCGCATCTCGTCGATGCTGCAGACCTTGTCGAGCGGGAGCACGGTCTCGACGACGTCGAGGATCCGGTGGTGGTAGGCCACGTAGACCGGCGGGCGGGCCTCGACGACATGGAGGCCGGGGCAGCGGTCCTTCGCCTCGCCCACACGGGTGCCGGTCTTCACGCCGAACGCCTTCGCCTCGTAGCTCGCGGCGATGACGAACGTGGTGTCGGCGAGGAGCGGGACGACGGCGACGGGCTGGCCGCGCAGCTCCGGGCGCTCCGCCTGTTCGACGCTCGCGAAGTAGGCGTTGAGGTCGAGGAACAGGACCCGGAGCGGCCGGGCGTCGTCTCGCATCGCTGGCAGAAGCGCGTCTACCACTCTCCTTGAGACGATGGCACGCCCCGGAGAGTGCCAGGCAGGCCTACCGGGCTTAGGCTCCCCACGCCTGGCCTTGGGCGACCGGTACACTCGCTCCCGATGCAGATCGCCGTCCTTCCCTTGAACGCTGGGCCCGAGACGCGGCCGGCGTTGGCCCGGCAGATCGCGAACTTCGCCTGTGAGATCGCCCGCGGCGTGACTCAGAAAGAGGTTCACGCGGTCAACTACCTCGCCCAGTACCCGGACGAGGGGGTGACGCGGGTCGCCATGGTCAACCCGTCGGAAGGGCTGAACGAAGCCGAGATGATCGGCCAGTTCTGGCAGCAGGCCCCCATGGAGCGGCTGGTCGACGGCCTTTTCGTCGAGCGTCCGGACGGGGGTGGCCAGCTGACGGTCCGCGTCTTCGAGAAGGGCGACACGGAGCCGGCCGACGTCCGCGAGTACACCTTTCTCCCAGGCGGGATCTTCGGCGCGGCCCGAGGCATGATCGAGACGGTCGTGAAGAACCTCGAGGGCGCCCTCCCCGGGGAGTTCGAGGAGGACATCCAGCTCTTCGGCACGTCGGACCCAGAAGCGTTCACTGAGTTCCTGCTCGGGTTCGACGCGGTGCAGTACATCGAGAAGGCGAACGGCATGGTCGCCCGCGAGTTCCAGCCCGAGCACGCCTACGACAGCCTGACCAAGGCGCTCGATCGCGACGTGGACTGGGAAGCGCCGTACCTGGCCCTTCTGAACCTGGCGCGGCTGTGCACGCAGTTCCGCATCGGGAGCGGGGACGACGCCGAGAAGGCCCTCAAGCGGGTGACCGAGATCGAGCCGGACGACCCCCGCGGCTGGTACGGGCTCGGCCAGTTCTACGCCGCCGTCGGGAACATGACCGCCGCCAACGACACGATGGAGAAGGCGGTCGTGAAGCTCCAGCAGAAGGCGGCCCGGCTGCGCAAGGAAGCGGAGGCGGCCAAGGCCATCGGCGACGAGGCGGCGGCCCAGCAACTCTTGGCCGATGCCGACGCCACCGAGCGCGACCAAGCCCCGGTCCTCGCCCAACTCGGCCTGGCCCAGATGAACTCGGGAATGCCCGCCAACGCGGAGCGCAGCCTCCGCCGGGCGGTCGAGCTCGAGCCGGACGAGAAGCCGACCCTCCCGCTCCTGAGCCAACTCCTCACCCAGACCGGCCGCGCCCACGAGGTGCCCGCCATGTGGAAGGAGCTCGTCGAGAAGACGCCCCAGAACGCGGTCGCCCACGTCAACTACGCCCAGGCCCTCGCCGCGAACCAGAAGCAGGACGAGGCGATCGCCGTGCTCGACCATGCCCTGCAAACGCTCGAGGACACGACGTTCGTGAAGCGCTTCTACGCCCCGATCCTCGCCCAGAGAGGCGAGAACGACCGGGCGATGGACTTCTACGAGGAAGTGCTCGACGTCGAACCGACGAACATCCCGATCCTTCTCGAGTACGCGCAGACGCTCCAGAACGGGAACCGGGCCATCGACGTCCCGCCCGTGCTCAAGAACGTGCTCGCCGCCAACCCCGACCCCAACACGAAGGCCCAGACGCAGGCTTGGCTCATCGAGCTCGAGCAGGAGAAGCGGGTCGAAGCGGTCAAGACGGCCAGCGAGAAGCTCGAGGCGAACGACGTCGAAGGGGCCCTGCGGGAGCTCAAGCCGCTCCGCACCTGGCTCGCCGACTACTGGAAGATGTGGGCCATCCTCGCCGCCGCGCTCAACCGCAACGAGGAGTACATCGAGGCGGAGAACGCCGCCAAGCAGCTGCTGGAGATCTTCCCGGGGTGCGAGCCTGGGTACGGCGAACTCGCCAACGCCCTCTCGAGCCAGGGCCGCGACGAGGAGGCGTACCAGATGCTGCGGATCGGGCTGATGAACGTGCCCGGGTCGGTCCCGATCGGGATCAACCTGGGTCTCGCCGCGAAGCGGACGGGCCGGTCGGACGAAGCCCGCGCCCTCGCCAAACAACTCCGCGAGGCACTTCGGGACCACAAGGAGCTCCACCCACTGCTCGAAGAGATGGAGAGCTGAGGCAGGATAGGGCCTATAGGACTGATGAGTCCTATAGACTCTCGGTTAGGGGGCTTCGACCACTCGACCGTCCATGATCCGCACGGTGCGGTCGGCCCGTTCGAGCATGGTGGGGTCGTGGGTCACCACCACGAGGCCCCCTTTGCCCCGGTGGTCGATAAGGGTTTCGACAACGGCGACCCCGTTGGCATGGTCGAGGTTGGCGGTCGGCTCGTCCGCGAAGACGCACGCCCGGCCCCCGAGGAGCGCCCGGGCGATGCACACCCGTTGCTTCTCCCCGCCGGACAGCTCGTGGGGCAGCCGGTGGCTCTTCGCACCGAGCCCGAGGGAGTCGAGCAGCCCGGCCGCCTCATCGCGCCGGTTCTCGCCCGGGCAGGCCACGACCACGTTCTCGAGTGCCGAGAGGTACCCCAGTAGGTAGGGGTACTGGAACACGAACCCGAACTCGCGCAGCCTGAGGCGTGCTCGCTCGGTCTCGGACATCGCCTGGAGCGACCGGCCCTGGTACCGCACTTCGCCCGACGTCGGCTGCTTCAATGCGCTCATCAGGTAGAGCAGCGAGGACTTGCCGGACCCGCTCGGGCCGAGGATCCCCAGAAACTCGCCGTCCCGGACCTCCAAGTCGATCTCGCGGCAGGCGAAGACATCCCGGCCGTGGTCGGAGTAGACCAGCGAAGCCCGGCACACTTCGATCACACGAGCCTCCGCTCGACCACACCCACCGGGTCGAACCGCCGGAACCGCAACACCACTGTCAACGCCGAGGCGACGAAGATCGCGATCGGCACCGGCACTGTGTAGACGTAGGCCACGGGGTCTTGGGGGTCGAGCATGAATGCCCGGGGCTCCATCAGCACCGCCCGCACGACGTTCAGCAGTCCGAAGGCCACCCCGATCCCCGCGATCCAGCCGCCCACGACGACGAGGGCCGTCTCCGCGAGCACCCGCCCGAGCAGCCACTCGCGGGTGTAGCCTAGGGCCTGGAGCAACCCGAACTCCTGCAGCCGCTGCGATTGGTAGATGTTCATCAGCATCGCCATCATCAGTGTGATGACGATCACGAGCATCCCGATCACCACGTTGAGGATCGAGTAGAGGATCACGAACATCTCGTCGGTCTCCCGTTCCAGCCGGAAGAACGCGAAGACGCGGGCCTGCATGCCTTGGAACCGGTCGAACGCCCACCGGTCCAATCGGTCTTGGTCGGCCCGGTCCTTGGCCATGACGACGAGGACGTCGATAGGAGGGAAGTGATTCGCCCGGTGGTACTCGACGGGCACGATCGCCATCCACGGCTCCATCTGGGCGATTCCGACCACGCGGACCTCCTGGGCCGAGTACGAGTCGGGCCGATCGGGGCTGAGCATGACGTCGCCGAGCTTGAGGCCGAGGTTCCGGGCGACTGGCTCGCTCACGATCGCTTCGGGTCGGCCTGGCGCCGGCCACCGGCCGTCGATCCGGCGCGCGCCCCCGAGCCGATCGAGGTAGACGGGCATGTCGTCCTGCTCGAGCCCGAGCACGATGAAGCGCCACGGCCCCACGATGCTCTTCACCTCCATGTCGCTCGCCCGGCAGACCATGACCGGGCCGAGGGGCACGGGCGACTCGGCTTCGACGACCCCGCGGATGACCGGCGTCATCGCGTTGTTGCCGCGCGGCGTGAGGCCCAGATAGTTCTGGCTGTAGCCGTAGGTCGTGCGGATCGAGAGGGGGATCGAGTTCATGATCGACACGATCCCGGCGATGAGCATGACGGCGAGCACGATCACGCCGATGAGGGGGAGGGTCTTCCCGGCGTTCCGCAGGAGGAAGACGGCGGGGCCGAGCGGGTTACGCGTGGTCGGCCCCCCCGCGAGTGCGTCGGTAGCGAAGGTAGACCTCTTCGCCCGCCTTGTGGATCGAGAGGAGGTGGAACGGGAGGGTTGTTCGGCCGGGAAGCGGCTCGCCGTCGGCGTAGGTCGGGACGTCGCGACCCAGCTTGACCTTCGGGGCGATCGTCCAGAAGAGCTCGTCGACGAGGTCGGCGGCGACCCATGAAGCGTTCAGCTCGCTGCCCCCTTCGAGGAGGAGCCGTTCCACGCCGTGGTCCTGGCGCAGCCTCCGGGCGACCTCGACGACATCGATAGCGTCCGGCCCGGTCGTGATCGTTTGGACGCCGTCCGGCTCACGACCCTCCCGGGTGACGACCCAAGCGAGATCGGGCGCATCGGTGAAGAAGCGGCCAGCTGTGGGCACGGCCCCGCTGCCGGTCACGACGAACCGCTTGAGCTCGGCTGGGTACCAGAGGCCCGGGGTGGCCTTGAGCGAGCCTGCGCCGATCATCACGGCGTCGGCGCAGCCCTCGATCATGCGCATCGTCGCGTGGTCGATAGGGCTTCCAAGGTCCATCACGTGCTCGTCGCGGGGGCCGGTCAGGATCTTGCCGTCGATCGTCGTGACCATGTTGACGAACGTGTAGGGCCGATCGGCCGGGGCGGGGGGGAAGTCGAGGCGGTCGTAGACCGAAGCGGGTGCGTTCACGTCCGCGCGTCCTGGATGGCCTTGGCGAGGACGGCGTACGGCTGCTCGGCGTAACGCTCGTCCCCGATGAAGAAGGTCGGGACGTTGTAGACCCCCAGGGAATAGGCGACGTCGTCGAACGGGACGATCCGATCCCGGTAGGCGCGGCCTTCGATCTCGGCCCGGAATCGGACAGGGTCGGGCAAAAGCCCTTCGGCGAGGGCGAGTAGGACTTCGACGTCGCCGACCCGCTCGCCTCGGAGCCAGTAGGCTTCGTAGAGCCTATCGACGAACTCGCCGCCGACGCCCTGCGCCTTGGCCGACTCGCACGCCTGGAGGGCGTCGTGGACCCGCATCCGCCGGGGCCGGGTGGCGGTCGGCGGCTCCATCCCCTCGGCGGCGTAGGCGAGCCGGAGGCGGCTGGGCGTCTCGGGCTTGTTCGCAGGGGGCGGGGGGTCCGGCGGGCCGGGTTCGGGCCACTCGAGCTCTTCCGGCCAGAGCTCGTAACCGACCCAATCGACGGTCACGCCGAGGTCGGCCTGGAGGCGTCGGGCCTGGTGCAGTCCGATCCAACACCAGGGACATGTCACGTCGTGGGCGATTCGGACGACCATACACTGAGCATGACGCGGTCCGACGGTGGCTCGTCGGTCGGGCCCAATCGCCGTCCCGGGCCCTAGGCGGCCCGGGCGTAGCTCGTCTCGTCGTCGCTCGAGAGCGGGGTCGAGACCTTGAGGAGCCGCTCGACGCTACGGCCGTCGTCCGGGGCCACCGCGTGTCCCAGGAGCAAGTGGAGGGCCCCGTTCGGTCCCACTCGTCCGACGAGCCACGCCCGTAGTCGCTGCTCGAGCCGTTGGCGCACGACGGCCGCCGCCGAGCCGGTGTTCGGGAGGACGACCGCGAACCCGTGCTCGCCGAACCTGCAGACGACGTCCACGGACCGCACGATGGATTTCAGGCAGTCGGCGACGTCGGCCAGGAAGTCCCGCACGCTGGAGTCGCCGTAGAACGACGCCATGGCCTTCAGGCCGTGGAAGTCGATCCGCACGACCGCACACTGCCGCCCATCGGCACTGACCCGGTGAGTCTCTTCGGTGAGCCGGCCGAGGAAGTAGCGCTCCGAGTAGATCCCGGTGAGGGGATCGATGACGGCAGGCTCTGCCGGCATGTCCGCTCGGAGTTCGAGGTCGGCCTCCTCCTCGCTCACGAGGATCTTGCGGAGCTTGCTCATCGACTGCCGCAGAATGTGGCTCACGTAGTTGCACGAGATCCCGAGGCGCGCGGCGATCTCGGTCTGGTTGAGCGAGTCGAAGTGGAACATCACGACGACCTCTCGCTCGAGCTCGCGCAATTGTTGGATGGCGCTCTCGAGGACGACCCGATCCTCGAGCGAAACGCTGCTCGCGCTATCGGAGGAGTCGAGCTTGTCGAAGTCCGTGTCGCCATCGTCGTCCTCGACGATCGGGGCGTCGAGCGAGGTGACGCGCAGGAGCTCCTGGGTCGCAGCGACCTCGCGGACGGCCTGTTCGCTGACCTTGCACGCTTCGGCGACCTCGCGGTCCGTCGGCTGGCGGCCGAGTTCGACCTGGAGTTCGAGCGCGGCCTTGTTCAGCCGGTGCCGGAGCTCCTGCACCCAGGCTGGGTGGCGGATGATCTGGCTCTTATCGCGCAGGTAGTGCTTGATCTCACCCGCCACGAGGTGCGTGGCGTAGGTGTTGAACCGGACACCGTTCGCCGGGTCGAACTTCGAGAGGGCGTTCAGGAGGCCGATGTAGCCGACCTGGGCGAGGTCCTCGATCGGCTCGACCCCGCTGAACCGACGGGCGATCCGCTCTACCAATCCCGCGTACTGCAGGATGATGAGGTCCTTGAGGTCGGGCCTTGGGTTCTGGACGTAATCCAGGACCAAGGCTTCGGCGTCGTTCTTCCTTGCGATTGCTTCCGACATGTTCGCTCCGTCGATGTCTTGCCGGAGTCCTTTCCGGCGCCCTGCCTTGCCCATCCTTGGGCCCCCGGCAGGAGAGGGTAAGTCGCGGCCCGGAGGGGCCTTAGTTGTCCACGCTGTTGACGATGCTGAAGATCGGGGTCATGACCGAGACGGCGATGAAGCCCACGACGCCGCCGAGGAAGATGATCAGCAACGGCTCGATCATCGAGGTGAGTCCCTTCACCGTGTCCTCGACCTCCATATCGTAGAAGTCGCCGACCTTGACGAGCATGTCGGACAGACGGCCCGACTCCTCGCCCACGTCGATCATGTGGGTGACCATGCTGGGGAACAGGCCCGACTCGGCGAGCGGCTCGCTGAGGCGGCGCCCCTCGCGGATACTGGCCCGGGTCGAGTCGATCGCCCGAGCGAGGACCTGGTTGCCCAACGTCTCGCCCACGATCTCGAGGCTCCGCATCATCGGCACGCCCGCGTTGATGAGCGTCCCGAACGTCCGGCAGAAGCGGGCGACGCTCATCTTGAGCGTCAGCTCGCCCATGATCGGCACCTTGAGCTTGAAGAAGTCCATCTGGTAGCCGCCCCTTGGGGTCTTGGACCAGAGCTTGAGGCCGAAGAGGAAGCCCCCGATCGCGAGGAGGATGACCCACCAGTAGGCGGACATGAAGTCGCCCACCCCGAAGAGGAAGGCGGTCATCGTCGGCATCTTCACGTTCATGCCGCTGAAGATGTCCTTGAACTTCGGCAGCACGAAGCTGAAGAGGACGAAGAGCATGAGCTGGGAGAAGATGAGGACCAACACCGGGTACATCATCGCGCTCTTGATCTTGCTCTTGACGGCCGCCTCGTACTCGAGGAAGCCGCTTAAGCGGTCGAGGATCGTGTCGAGGATGCCGCCCAGCTCGGCCGCTCGGATCATGTTCACATAGAGCTTGTTGAACACGTCCGGGTGGCGGGAGAGGGCGTCGGCGAGGGTCGCCCCGCCCTTGACATCGGTCGTCACCTGGGCGAGGGCCGGCTTGAGGGCCGGGTCCTTGCACTGGGAGTGGAGGATGTCGAGGCACCGCAGGATCGGGATCCCGGCGTCGATCATCGTCGCGAACTGGCGCGAGAAGACGACGATCGCCTTCGGCTTGACCTTGCCCTTGAACGCCTTCTTCCCCGGCGCACGGGTCTCCTTGAGTTCGAGCGGTCGCATGCTCGCCTCCCGGAGCTGGGCGAGGAGCAAAGCCTCGTTCTCAGCTTCGGCGACGGCCTTGACCTGCTTGCCGTTCCTGTCGATCGCGGTATAGGCGTAATAAGGCATCCTGCCGTACCCCTGAACCGGCCGGAGCCCTCCTGGCCCGACCGCACGAGGAGATTATCGGCATCCCATGAGGGTGATCCCCACGGAACAATGCGGTTTTCCCGGGTCGGCCCAGGTCCTTTAAGTTTGCGCGGGTCGCCGCAAGATCGAAGACCTCGTAGGGGACTTGAGGGTTCCCCCGCTCAGGCCGTCCACAGGAAGGGCTCAGCGTCCGTCAGAACCTTGCCGTGGGCCTCGATCGCCCGGAGCATGTACTCGGGCAGGGTGAACATCGCATGGTGGAACCGGGGGGTGTAGTACCGGTTCGTGACCCCCCGGGCCGCGAGGCGCCGCCCGATCTCCTCCGGCGTGAGGTCCATCGGGTCGTGCCGCTTGCTCGCCAGGATGAAGCCCCAGGGCATCTGGAAGGTCGTCACGAGCCCGTAGTAGCCCCGCACGACGGGGAACGTGTCCTTCATCGACTCGAGGGTCGTGTGGATCTGGGCGAAGAGGTAGGGGTACGTCTCGTTGCAGGCCCCCGACTGGAGCACGAACACCCCGTCGTCGTCCAGGGCGTCGGCGATGTGCTGGAAGTACTCCTTGGTGTAGAGCATCCGGGCGGGCGACCCCTCGTGCGGCCCGGGGAGGTCGCTCAGGATCACGTCGTACCCGTAACCCCGGTGATCCTCCACCCACTTTCGGGCGTCCTGGTGGACCAAGGTCACCCGGGGGTCGTCGAAGCACCCGTGGTGCCACTCGGTCATGTGGACCTTGACCCACTGGATGAGCTCTTCGTCCAGGTCGACCATGTGGGCCTCAGTGACGGTCGAGTGCTGGAGGGCCTGCCAGAGGGTGGCCCCCTCGCCTCCGCCACAGACGAGGACCTTCTTGGGGTCCGGGTGGACGGTCATGGCCGGCTGGACCATCGACTCGTGGTAGACGTATTCGTCCAGGAGCGAGGACTGGATCTTGTAGTCGAGGAAGAGCGTCTTCCCCCACACGGGCATATCGACGATCTGGTACTGCTGGAACTCCGACCGGCCCTCGACGAGGAACTTGTCGACCGAGAAGAACCACGTGACCCCTTCTGTGTGGGTCTCGGCGATGAACATGCCGGTGCTCTGGGAGAAAAGCCGCTCGCTCATGGGACGGGGCAGGATACCGTCCCGGCGGTGCGTCTCCCGGGGCCTATCGCGCTGCCGGAGGGGCGAGCCTTAGGCCCCGGAACGTGACCGCCACCGTCTCGGCCGCCTTCATCTCGAACGCCCGCACCTGACGGCGGTCGTGCGCGGGGAAGAAGAACACGTTGTTGACGGTCGTTTGCCCGGGGGTCCAGGTGTCGCTCACGTCGGCCGGCACCGTCCGCCCGTTGCGCATCTCGAGCTGCCCGATGGGCTGATCGACCCCTTTGACCACGTTCAGCCGCACGGAGTACACGATCTGGCTCGTGCCCTCCCGGCGGGCCCGGACGGCGGGGGCTGCGGTGAGGCGGGTACCCGTGAAGTTCTGCGTCCACCGGCGAGCGGCGTACTCGTACCGGGCCACACAGCGGAGTCCGACGGGTACGTGGAGGGTGAGGTCGCCGCTGGGGCTGGACGAGAGGGTCTGGCTCGAGACGAGCTCGACGACCCGCGTCTTGCCCGGCTCACCGATCCGGGCCCGAGATTGGCTTCGTCGGGGGCTGGCGTTGGGCGTCCCCGAGAAGGCGCCGCGTGGCGACCAGGCCGCCATGGCGAGGGGGTACTCGACCCGCGACCAGACCTGGACCTCGCCGAAGCGGGGGTCTTCGAGGCCCGCCGGGAACGGGGTCGCGAGTGCGCCTCCGTCCGGAGCCCAGGCCGAGACGGCTCCGTCCTCAAGGCGAGTTCGCACGCCGACGACCTCGGTGCGGAACTCGCCCGGCTCGGTGTGGGCCCACCCTTTCGCAGCGACCCGGGTTTGATCGGGGAACCACGAGCGCGCCTCTTGCGCACTGGCGAGTACGGTCACCGCAAGGATGGAGGCGATGGGCATGCCCCTATTCTAGTCGCCCCAGACGGACGGCCCCCGGGTCAGCGAGCTCTTATCCTCGCGAGGCGGACACTCGGCGGTGCGTCCCCGGGCTCGTCCCGACCAGGGTTCGAACCGATCACCGTGTTCGGCGCCTCGATCGGGCGGATGGCGGCCTCGTTGGCGCAGGCGAGGATCGGGCCGAGGATCAGCGTGAGGGCGAAGGACGAGCGCTTGAGGCGCGCGCTGTAAAGAGGCTCCATAGGCACGACGGTGCCCGTTCGACGCCTCGACCGGCCGAGGAAGTTCGCCGGTAGCGTCAACTCCCGGTCACCGGTGGCAACCCGGCGTCGGGGTGCGGGGCGAACATAATCGTCTTCGTGATCGCACCGTCCGCATTGGCCCTCGCGCTCCTCAGCCCGTCCCACGCCCCGTCGTGCCCGTGTCGGTACCCGCTCGAGGACCCGCCCCAAGAGGCCCGACCTTTTGCCGAATGGCCGGACAACCGCGCGCACGAGCCCCACGGGAGCGAGGTCCACCTCCGAAACCTCCGCCAGCTGACGTTCGGCGGGCAGAACGCGGAGGCCTACTGGGACGTGAGCGGCCGCAAGTTGACCTTTCAGACCTCGCAACCCGCGTGGCCGGACGAGCAGATCGTCACGATGAACGCGGACGGGTCGGACAAGCGCCTGGTCTCGACGGGCAAAGGCCGGTGTACGTGTAGCTACTTCACCCCGGACGCCCAATGGGTCTACTTCAGCTCGACCCACGAGCGCAACCCCGGCCCGCAGAAGAGGCTCGACATGAGCAAGGGCTACGTCTGGATGGTGAACCCGGAGATGGAGCTCTACCGCCGCGAGGTCGCGACGGGAGCGCTCGAGAAGGTGCTCTCAAAGCCCGGCTACGTCGCCGAGACGACGATCGCCCCGAACGGGCGGTTCATGGTCTTCACCGGGGCGTGGGAAGGGAACATCGACATTTACCGCTCAGACCTCACGGGCCGCGATGTCCGGCGGTTGACCACGGAGTTCGGCTACAACGGAGGGCCGTTCGTGAGTTGGGACTCCAAGAAGGTCGTCTATCGCCGGGGCCCGCTCGTTAAGACCGAGGAGGAGCGAAAGGAGTTCTCGGAGCTGCTCGCCCAGAACCTCGTCCGACCGAACCGGATGGACATCTGGGTCATGGACGCCGACGGTCGGAACAAGCGCCAGGTGACCCGGCTTCCGGGGTCTTCGTTCGCGCCGTTCATGCACCCGGACGGCAAGCGGATCGCGTTCTCGAGCAACTGGGAAGACCCGAAAGGCCGCGAGTTCGACCTGTACATCGTGAACCTCGACGGCACGGGGCTCAAGCGGGTGACGCACACCCCCGACTTCGACGGGTTCCCGATGTTCACCCGGGACGGGAAGCGGCTGGTTTGGGCCTCGAACCGACACGGCGCGGTGCCTCGCGAGACGAACGTGTTCGTCGCCGACTGGGTCGAATGAAGGTCAAGGGCCTGCTGGACGCTTCGGTCCGGCAGGCCCGGTCTTGTCGAAGGGCCTTAGCCCTCGACTTCGCTCTGGACGCCACGCCGGACGACCAGGAACTTGATGCGTTGCGGTCGGAACCGCTCGCGGAGGACGTCGACGGCCTTGTCCACGTGGACGGTGCCGCCGCAGTAGAAGAGGTCGACCGCGGCGTAGCCGTGCTCGGGCCAGGTGTGGATCGTGTAGTGCGACTCCTGGATGATGACGGCGCCGGAGACTCCCCACGGCTTGAACTCGTGGAACGAGTCGGCGACGACGGTCGCCTCGCTGTGGTGCGCGGCGTCGGTCATCGCCTTCCCGACGACCTCTTCGGTCTTCAGGGCGTCCTTATCGCACCCGAAGAGCTCGACGAGCAGGTGCGAGCCGAGCGAGGGGGCTTCGTCGGGGCCGAAGGGCAGGCCCTCGCTGTCCTTGCCGAGCCAGTCGTTGAAGGTGTCGGCGCTCTCGCTATGGATGAGCTGCCAGCCCGCGTCGTTCTTGATGCGGGGAGGAGAGGCGACGATGTCCGACTTTTGGAACCGTCGGACGATCCGGTCGAACCAGGCCATGCGCCGGGGGGCGGACATGGGGACGAGCGCGGCACAGAGGCACGCGCTAACCAGGATGAAGATGGTAGTGGCCAATCAAGTTTTCCTCGGAGGTGATCCTTTCCGTCGTGCCGTCGGTCCTCACGGACGTCGGGCTGATGCCGAACGACGAGACGGATAGCCTGCGGAAGGTTGTTGTCTTCCGCCAGAGGGAGGGACCGCCGTACGTCACGCACCAGTCCACTCACCCTGCCCCTCCCCCGTACATCGGGAAGGAGGCGTTCCGCTCTTGGCGCCGGCGATCGGAAAACCGATGGCTTGGGCGCAGGTGGAAATCATACCGCCCCTGAGCTCGCGTGTCAAGGAAAGACCGTGAGTTTGGGCCGGTTGCCGACCGTTCGTCACATGACGGCATAAGACGTGCCTGCGTTCAGGGTGTCGGGACCCTCGGCCTAGTCCCGGTCTCGGCCGGGTCCCTAGGCGGGGGAGGGGGCCTCGTGCCATACTCTCCGTCCGCCCATCCCTTGCGGTGTGGGCGACTTCGCCGGTGACCGGCGGGTGACACCCAATGTACGCGATCGTGAAGACCGGCGGCAAGCAGTACAAGGCCGCAAAGGACGAAACCCTCATCGTCGAAAAGATCGAGGGAGAGCCGGGGACGGCGGTGACGCTCGAGGACGTCGTCATGGTCGTCAGCGGCGACCAGGTCGCCCTGGGGAGCCCCTACGTCAAAGGCGCTAAGGTTCGGGCGGAGATCGTCCGACAAGGGAAAGCGAAGAAGATCGAGGCGTTCAACTACAAGCCGAAGAAGAACGTGCGGAAGCGCTGGGGGCACCGCCAGCCGCAGACCCACCTTCGCGTGCTCGAGGTCGTCGCGGGGAAGTAAGCCATGGCATCTAAGAAAGGACAAGGTTCGACTAAGAACGGGCGCGATTCCAATTCCCAGCGCCTCGGCGTGAAGCGGTTCGGCGGCGAGGTGGTCAAGGCCGGCTCGATCATCGTCCGCCAGCGGGGCACCAAGTTCTATCCGGGCCCGGGCGTCGGGATCGGGAACGACCACACGCTCTTCGCCCTCATCGCCGGGCAGATCAAGTTCGAAGGCCCCTCCAACCGCCGCCGCGTCGCCGTCTACGCCGACCAGCAGGGCTCGTAACCTCAGGGGTTCGTATCCGAAGCTCCGGGTCTTCCTAGAGAAGCCCGGAGCGGAGGAGATCCTTAAGGGTCAAAAGGCCCACGACGGCCCCCCGCTCGACGACCGGCATCTCTCCGATCTTGCGGGGGAAGTTTTGGAAGGCTTCGAGGGCTTCGGCTGCTAGCAGGTCCGGTTCCACCGTCGTCGGGCTCGGCGTCATCGCCTCTCCTGCCGTGCCTTCGAGGGGCGAGGGCGAGCGCAGGAACCACCGACGGATGTCGCCGTCCGAGAGGAACCCGAGGAGTACCCCGTCCGGCCCCACCACGCACGCCCCGCCCGCCCCTAACCGGGTCACCACCTGGAGCGTCTCCAGAATCGGGGTCGACGGAGGGACGAGAGGCAGGTCCTCGCCTTGGCGCATGACGTCGCGCACCCGGAGCGTGAGCCGTCGCCCCAGTGCCCCGGCCGGGTGGAACCGGGCGAAGTCCTCGGGCCCGAACCCCCGCGCCTCCATCACCGCGACCGCCAGGGCGTCCGAGACGGCCAGCATGACCGTCGTCGAGGTCGTCGGCGCCAGGTTGTTCGGGCAGGCCTCGGCGTCGACGGCGACGTCCAGCGCGAGCCCCGCCGCCCGGGCCGCGCTCGACCCCGGCCGGCCGGTCAGGACGATCGACTCGGCCGGAGCCGATTGGAGGACCCGTACGATCTCGTCCGTCTCCCCGCTGTAGGAGTAGGCGACAAGGACGTCCGTCGAACCGACCATCCCGAGGTCGCCGTGCAGGGCCTCGGCGGCATGGAGGAAGAACGCCGGCGTCCCGGTCGACGCGAAGGTCGCGGCGGCCTTTGCCGCCACGTGCCCAGACTTTCCGAGCCCACAGCAGACGACCCGCCCACCGCACCCGAGCAGCCGGTCGACGGCCTCCGAGAACGCTCCGTCCAACCGCGCCGCAACCCGCTCGATGGCGGCGGCCTCCTCGACCAGCACGCGCCGGAGCCGCTCGATCGCCCCCGGCTCAGCCAACCCGCTCAGTCCTCCCCGGGTCGCGTGGCCCCAGGATCGACTTCCCGAAGAACGAAAGAACCCACTCGGTCGCGACCCGGGCCGTCTCGTTGGACCGGTCGTTGAGAGGGTTGACCTCGACGACGTCCAGCCCCGCCAGGCGATAGGGGCAGTCCGGCGCGCCGAGAAGGGCGTGGAGCATCTCGGCCACCAAGTGCCCCTCGCGGTAGGTCAACCCTCCGCGCACGGCCGTGCCCGTCCCCGGCGCGAACACCGGGTCGAGCACGTCCACGTCGAAACTCACCCAGAGGGCGGTCGCGCCCGAGGCTCGGAGCCATCGGTCCACTTCGGCGAGGCAGCCCCCCACGCCCAAACGGTCGACGTCCTGCATCGTGAGCGGCAGGCTCCCCGTCATGTGGTCAACTTGGTTCTTGACCTCGCCCTCATCGACGTCCCGCAAACCGAGCCAAGCCACCCGGCCCCGGCGCAAAGCGGGCTCGGCCACAGCGCAGAGCTCGGGCCACTGCCCGTGTAGCCGGTCGATCCACGGCACGTCGTCCCGCTGCTTTGCCGACGAAGAACCGGGCGGGAGGTGCGCGAGGGTGGCCAGCGGCATCCCGTGGAGGTTGCCCGAGGGGGTGGTCCCCGGGGTGTTGAGGTCCATGTGCGCGTCGATCCAAAGCACGGCCAGCCCGTCCCCGTGTCGGCGTAGCGCCCCCGCCACCGACCCGAGCGCCAGGCTGTGGTCCCCGCCGATCACGATCGGGATGGCCTCCGCCGGGTCGATCCCGGCGACCCTATCCCTGAGCGCCTGGTAGACGGGCAGCGACCGCCCGGCCCGCTCGGGGGCGGCGATCGGCACCTGGCTGTCTATGGGGCACAGATCGCTTCCCCGGATCTCGTAGTCGAGTCTCTGAAGCCCGGTCTCGAGCCCGACCAGCCGCATCGCAAGCGGCCCAAGGCGGCTTCCTGGCTCCGGGCCGCAAAGGTCGAACGGCACCCCGACGATGTCGACCACGCGCCGGTGCTTCATGAAGGCGGAGTCTACACCCAGTCCCGCCCCGCCCCCGGCGACCCCGTACACTCGGCCCAATGGCCGGGCGAGTCGGGGTGCTGGCGGTACAGGGCGACTTCGAGCGGCATTGCGACTCGTTTCGCCGGGCAGGCGCGCCGCCCGTCGCCGAGGTCAGGACCCCTGCTGACCTAGACGGCGTCGACCGGCTCGTGATCCCTGGCGGGGAGAGCACGACCGTGGGGATGCTGCTCGAACGCTACGGGCTCGCGGCGGCGATCCGTGACCGTGTCGCCGCCGGAATGCCCGTCTGGGGTACCTGCATGGGCCTCATCCTGCTGGCCCGGGAGGTCGAGGGTCGCCTCCAACCCACGCTCGGGCTGCTCGACGTCACCGTCCGGCGCAACGCCTTCGGAGCCCAGGTCAACAGCTTCGAGGACGAGGTCGAGGTGGCAGGCGTCGGGAGCCCGGTGCTCGGGGTCTTTATCAGAGCCCCCATCGTCACCCGGATCGGCCCGGGGGTCGAGACCTTGGCCCGTTACGGGGGACAGGTCGTCGCCGTTCGGTCCGGGGCGGTGGTCGGGACCTCGTTCCACCCGGAGCTGACGGACGACACACGGCTCCATACGTGGTTCCTCGGGCTGGAGACGGCCCCCGAAAAGTAAAGTGCCCCGCTCTCGAGGGCAGAGAGACGGGGCTTGGTTCGGGGGAGGAGAAAATCGTGTCCTGGTGGTGAGACTGACCCCCCACGCGCCGTGTTCCGTTCGGCGGAGACTTTTTTCAGACTTTTTTGCCGGGAGGGACGGGACTGAACGTGGACCACACGTTCCCCCCGACGAGCCGCGATTGGACGGGCACGAGCTCGAGCCCCTCTGGCAATCGGAGCGGGAGGCCCTCGCCGAACGTCTTCGTGCCGGTGAACAGCTCCAGCCGGTCGGCGACGCCCGCCTCGGCGAAGCGTGAGATCGTCGTCGGCCCGCCTTCCACTAGCACCCCGACGAGGCCCATCTCGTATAGCGTCGAGACAAGGGAGCAAGGATGGAGGTCGGCCTCGGTCTGACGGTCGTGGCGCTTCACCCCCTGCGAGACGAGCCAGACCGTCCGGCCCTCCTGCCCAAAGGCCCGTTCCTCACCGGTCAAACGGCCGCCCGGATCGACGATGACCCTAACGGGCTCGTTCACGACCTTCTTGGACCGTACCGTGAGCGAGGGGTCGTCGGCCACGACCGTCTTCCACCCGACGAGGACCGCCCCCATCTCCGCGCGCAGGAGCCGGGCCCGCTCGCGGGCTTTCTCGGTCGTGATCCACTTCGACGACCCGTCCGGTTTGGCCATGTAGCCGTCCGTCGTGATCGCGGCCTTGAGGGTGACGTAGACCCTGCGTCTGCGGACGGCGGTGAGGAAGACGGTGTTCGCCTCCTCGGCGTCCGCGGTCAGGACGCCGGTCTGAACCTCGATCCCGGCCTCCCGGAGCCGCTGGACGCCACCCGCTGCGGTCGGGTTCGGGTCCTCAGAAGCGACGAACACGCGGCGAACCCTGGCTTCCACGAGGGCGTCGGCGCAGGGCGGAGTGCGGCCATGGTGGGCGCACGGCTCGAGGGTGACGTAGACTTCGGCCCCTTGGGCCCGCCGGCCGGCCCGGGTCAGAGCGACCGCCTCCGCGTGGGGCGCTCCGGCTCGCTCATGGTGCCCCTCGCCCACGACCTTGCCGTCGAGCACGATCACGCACCCCACGTGGGGATTGGGGGCCGGATAGCCCTGTTCCGAGAGCGCGATGGCCCTCCGCATGAAGCGTAGTTCCACGGCCGTTTAGCCTTGTTTGTCGCGGTGGTCCTTCAAAGTGGCCTCGATGAGGGAGCGCACGTTCTGCCGTTCCAACTCGAGGATCTCCCGTCTGGCTTGGCGTACCGTGAGCCAGGCGAGACCGGCGACCACCACCCAGGTGCCCGCGGTCGCCCCGAAGTAGAGCAGCACGCGCTGTCCCCAGCGAGCCTGGAGGACGCGGTCGGCGCCTCGATCCGGCCGGGGGCCTACCACGATCGGCCACGCGAGCATGAGCAGCAGGCCGAGTACGAGGAAGGCCGTCGTCAGGACCTTAAGGCGCACGCGTCCCTCAGCGTTCGCATACTGCCTTCTACGCTCGCCGACCGCAGAAGGTAACTTCCCGCCACAAAAGTTGTCGCACCCGCGTCCCAGAGCGGGCCGATGGTCTGGTCGTCGACCCCGCCGTCCACTTCGATCTCGAGGTTCGGGCGGAGCTCCCGGAGGCGACGGACCTTCTCGATACAGGCGGTGATCAGGCTTTGGCCGCCCCAACCGGGGTTGACGGTCATCACGAGGGCCACGTCGATGACGTCGAGCAGGGGGAAGAGGGCCTCGACGGGCGTGCCCGGGTTGATCGCGACCCCTGCGCCTAAGCCCTCGGCCCGGAGGGTTTGGGCGAGACGATGGGCGTGGGGCGTCGCCTCCGCGTGGAAGACGATCCGCTCGCACCCCGCCTCGGCGAACGCGGCGAAGTGGCGGTCCGGGGTCAGGGTCATGAGGTGCGCCTCGAAGCGCGTCTTCCCGAGCGGGCGGAGGCTCTCGACCAGGGCGGCGCCGAACGTGATCGGCGGCACGAACTGCCCGTCCATCACGTCGAAGTGGATCCAATCGGCCCCCGCCGCGATCATCTCCGCGACCGCCGAACGGTAGTCCGAAGGGTCGCTCGACAGGATCGATGGGGCGATCTGGGGGGTCAGGGCCGTGGCGTCACCTCCGCCCGCTGCGTCTGCTGGCTCACGAGGTCGCCGTTGAAGAACACTCGGAAGAGCGCCTCGCGGCCGTAGCCGTCGGCTGAAGCCTCGAAGGTCTCCCCTCCAGCGTGCTCCCCTTCGTAGATCGTCTTCGTCTCTCGGTCGTCGGTCATATCGACTCGGACTTGGACCTTCGCTTGGCCGATCGGCATCGTCAGGCTGATCTTGTAGGTGTAAAGCCCGGGTTCAGGCTCGCCGGGCACGGGTTCGTCCCCGTTGCTGACCCGGAGACGGACGCTCGACCCTCGCTCGAGCTTCTTGCCCGCCGGCGGGTTCTGGGAGATCACCATCCCGGCCGGGACGTCTTTGGACCGGGCTCGGGTGACCTGGTCGGCAACCTTGAGATCGACCGAGGCGAGCACCCGCTCCGACTCTTGGACGGAGCGGCCTCGGAGGTCGGGGACCTCGATGAAGCGGCCGCCCGCGCTGAGGGTCACTTCGATCGATCCCCCTTGCTTCGCGTTCTTGCGCCCGGGTGGGGGGTTCTGGTCCAGCACGATCCCGACCGGGAACTCCTCGCTCGCCTGGCGCCCGCCGGGGTTCAACCGAAGGCCGGCCTTCTCCAGCGATGTCCGGGCCTGGGCTTCCGGCATCCCGACGACGTTCGGGACGTCGATGAGTCGTGGGGCGTTGAAGTTGAAGAACGCCCACCCGCCGATCGCGAGCGCGACGAGCGCCGTGGTGGAGTAGACGATGGCGGCGAGCCAGGCAGGGACGCCGTCCGAGTCTTGCCGTGCGGGTCGGGTCGGGACCTTCTCCGGGGCCGCGGTCGGCTCCTCGACGGGCACGGCGACGCGTGGCGGCGTGGCCTCGACTCGCTGGATCGGCCAGGTCAGCGGGCGACCGAAGCGCAAGGCGTCCTGGATGGCCCGCAGGTCGGCCAAGAGGCGCGTGGCGTCGGGGTAGCGGTCGCGTGCCGACTTCGCCATGCAGGTCTTGACGAGCTCGTCCAGGGCAAGTGGCACCGAGGGGTTGACGGCGCGCAGGCTCGGGTAGGCGGCTTCGGCGTGCTTGCGGGCGATGGCCGCGCTTGAGTCCCCGGGGTAAGGGGCGCGCCCCGCCAGCATCTGGTAGAGCAGGACGCCGAGGGCGTACACGTCCGTGGCGGGCGAGGGCATCTCCCCTGCCGTGACCTCGGGCGCCAGGTAGGGAGCCATGCCCTTCAGCATCACGAGCCCCGCCGTCGGGCTGTTCGGGTAGGTCTCCCAGAATCCGGTCATGGCGAGCTTGACCGTGCCCGATGGGTGGAGGAGCACGTTCCGGCTGCTTAGGTCGCCGTGGACCATCCCGCCCTGGTGGACGCGGATGAGCGCCTCGGCGATCTGGATCGCGGTGCTGAGCGCGAGTTGGATCGAGAACGAGGCGAGCCGCTGGATCCGCTCGTCCAAGGTCGTGCCTGGAACGAACTCACAGACGAGGAACGCCTCTTGCCCTTCGACGACCGTCTCCTGGACCCGCTCGAGCGTCGGGTGATCGATCTCGTGGAGGCGCTCGACGTGCGCCCGGAGGGCACGGACGAAGGCGGGGTCTTGGGCGAACGCCGGTTCGAGCACCCGGAGGCGCGCCTCGCGGCCGGTCTGCCTATCGAGTGCGCGGTAGGACGCGAAGATCGGGCTGGAGTCCAGCTCTTGCTCCGGCTCGTACCGGCCTCCCAGCACCCCTCCGATCACGGGTCGTCCTCCGGGGGGACGAACGCGAGGGCGACGGCGGCCACGAGGAGTCCCAGCGACAGCCAGGGCACGGGAGAGGCGTCGAGCGCCCGCACGTACGCCGAGGGGTCGCCGAAGAAGTAGGCGTACTGGCTCGCGAAATAGCCCCCTGCCAGGAGCAGGACACCGACCAGCGTCACGGCGAGCCGAACCGTCTTCATGGACCTTTGAGCACGGAAAGGACGTCCGATTCAGGCACGTCCGTCACCAGTCTACACTCCCCGACCCTGGTAAGAAGGCTGAAGGCCAGGTGGGGGCCTGTCGCCTTCTTCTTGTCCCGACGCATCCTTTCGACCAAACGTTCCGGCGAGAGCCCGGCAGGGACTTCGGTCGGCAGCCCTTGGGCCTGGAGCCCGGCCTGGAGCCTGTCGGTCGTGCCCGCGGGGGTCAGGCCGATGCGCTCCCCGACCTTGGCCTCGGCGACCATCCCGATCGCCACCGCCTCGCCGTGGGTCAGCCCCTGGTACTCGAGCTCTGCCTCGATCGCGTGGCCGATGGTGTGCCCGAAGTTCAGGGCCGCTCGGTAGCCCAGCGTCTCGTGCTCATCGGCGGCGACGACGTCGGCCTTGAGCCTGACGCACCGCCAGACGACGTCTTCGCAGGGTCGGTCGGGGGCGAGGGGCTCCGCCTCGAGCCGGCCGAGGAGGTCGGGATCGAGGATCGCCCCGTACTTCCACACTTCGGCCGCTCCGCAAAGCCACTCGCGGGCCGGAAGGGTCGTGAGGAACTCGGTGGCAAGTTCGACCCGGCTGGGCGGCCAGAACGCGCCCGCGAGGTTCTTCCCGGACGGCAGGTCGATCCCCACTTTGCCCCCGACCGAGCTATCGACCATCGCGAGCAGGGAGGTGGGGATCTGGACGGCATCGACCCCCCGCATGTAGACCGCGGCGGCGAAGCCGGCTAAGTCGCCGACCACCCCGCCGCCGAACGCGACGACCGTCGATTTCCGCGTCGCTCCCTCCTCGGCGAGCCAGTCGAGCGTCCTTCCGAGCGCATCCATCGACTTCGTCGCCTCGCCCGCAGGATGGACCAGCAGGTGGGGGAGGCTCTTGAGCTCGGCCGCGTAGTGGCGGGCAAGGTTGGCGTCCGTGACCCAGTAGCCCTCACCCCAGGCTTTGAACACGACGGCCGGCGTGGCCTCGGCGACCTCGTAGGCCCCCCGGCTGTGGGTGACGGTCACGGGCACGCGACGAGGGCCTCCAGCACCCGGTCGACGACGGTCTCAGTGGGTTCATCGGCCACGACGACCCGGAGGTCGGCCTGTTCGTAGAGTGGCCTGCGTTCGGTAAGGATGCGCTCGACCCGCTCTGGCCAATCCTCGGCCTCAAGCAGGGGCCGTCGGTTCGTCGTGGTGCCGAGCCTGGCGAGAAGGGTGGCGAGCGCGACGTCGAGGAAGACGACGGTGCCGAGCCGCCTCATCTGGACCCAGTTCTCGGGTCGTAGAACGATCCCGCCACCCGTGGCCAAGATGCGCGGGGCGGGCTCGAGGTCGCAAAGCACCCGGGTCTCGTGCTGGCGGAACGCCTGCTCCCCGTAGTAGGCGAACCAGCTGTGGATCGACCGCCCGAGGGCTCGTTCCAGGAGTTTGTCGGTGTCTTGGAACGGCACGTCGAGCCGGGCCGCGAGCTCGCGGCCGATCGTGCTCTTCCCGCTCCCCATCATCCCGACGAGGATGACCCCTGCGCCTTCTGACATAGAATAAGGCGGTGGCCTGTTGGCCACCGCCTTGGAGGATACTCGCCTCCGGGAGCGTCCTTAGGGTTCGAGCCCGAACTCGTCGTCCTTGACGACGGTCGGCGTGACGAACACGAGGAGTTCGCCGCTCGACTTACGCTCGTCCCGTCCCCGGAAGAGCTGCCCGATGATCGGGATGTCGCTGAGGACCGGGATCCGCTTGACGGTGTAAGTGTCGGCCTTAGTCGTGAACCCAGCGAGCGCGATGGTCTCGCCGTCCTTGACGATGGTGGCGAGCTGGATCCGCTGACTGGTCGTGTTCGGGATCCGGATACCGTCCGGGCCGACCGACTCGCCGGTGATCTGGGTGATCGTGGGCGTGAGGGTCATGGCGATGGTGCCGTCGTTGTTGATACGGGGCCGGACAGCGAGCGAGGTCGCGGCGTTGAACGGGGTCGGCTGGAAGAAGGTCTGGGTCCCGCTCGGGCCGTTGTTGATGACCGGGATGAAGATCGTCGTCTGGATGACCTGTTCGACGAGGGCCGGCTGGTTGTTGGGCGTCCTCACGAGCGGGGCGGTGACGGTGCGTCCCCAGCCGTTGTTCATGAGCGTCCTCAGTCGGGTGCTGATGTTCCCTGTCGAGTAGTTGAAGAAGACGGGGTCGCCGGACCGGGCGAACTCGCCGGGCCGGACGCCCGCGAAGATCGTGCCGCGGCTATAGAGCCAGTCGATACCGAGGGCTCGATCGAAGTTGGAGGTCGTGGCGATGAACTCGACCTTGATGACGACCTGCTTGGGCTGCTGGTCGAACTGTTCGACGAGCCGCTCGAACTCCCGGATGGCCTCTTCGGAGCCGGTGACGATGAAGGAGTTGTCGGTCGGGTCGTAGATGACGCGGGTGATGCCGGTCGGGACGAGGCCCTGGCCGCCTTGGAGCTGGCCGACTCCGCCGCCCTGCTGGCCACCGACGCCGCCGCCCTGCTGTCCGCCGAGGCCACCGCCGCCGCCGGGGGTCCCGCCGACCTGTTGCGCCCCTTCGCCCGGGAGCACGATGCCTCGTGCGCCTTCGACCCGGTTGTTGACCTGGTTCTGGGTGAGCGGGGTGGAGAGGACCTGGTTCGCGGGGACGCCCCAGTTCTGGATCTGGGTGGGGGCGGCCTTGTAGGGGCTCGTATCGCGCTGGATGCGGTCGAGCGCCTTGTTGAGTTCGGCGATGTCGCCGGGGAGGTTGAGCGGGCTCTCGCCCGCAAGGATGGCGATCACGGTGGCGGGGTCGCCCTTCATCAGGCGGATCCGGCGGAGCACGTTCGGCCGCCCGACGATGGGTTCAGCGGCCGGGGCCACGGCCGGCACCTCGGTCGGCCGGTCGCCGGCCCGGATGATGAAGACACCGTTCTCGTCCTGCTGCGCCCAGCCCCCCGCCGCCTTCGTGATGTACTCGATCGCCTCTTCCGCAGTGCGGTCGACGAGCTTGAGCGTGATCTTGTTGAACGGCTTCTCGCCCGCCTCGATGATGAACTGCAGGCCCGTCTGAAGCGAGATCGCTTGGACGGCGGACCTGAGGTCGGCTTCCTGCAGGTTGAGGTCGAGGCGCTTCGCCAGAGCGCTGCTCTGGGCGAAGGCGAGGGTCAAGCAGGCCGTCGCCACCATAACGGTGGCCAGGGCCCGCGCAAGCATCCGTGATCGCATCCTTTTCCTATGTCCTCTTCAATCGAATCGTTGGGGCTGGGCCCGGCTTTATCGGCCGAAGCCTCCTCCGCCGCCGCCTCCGAAGCCGCCGCCACCGCCGCCGAAGCCTCCGCCGCCGCCTCCGAAGCCGCCTCCGCCGAAGCCGCCGCTACCGCCGCTGCCGCCTCCAAAGCCGCCGCCGCCGAAGCCGCCACCGCCTCCGAAGCCGCCGCCACCGCCGCCCCCACCGAGGCCACCGAGGCCGGAGAGCGTGGACTGCTCGGGCGGGGTGGTGATGTCGGCTTGGCCGGACAGGATAGCGACGATGAGCTGCGGGTCGGCCTTCTTCACCCGGATCTTGACGGTCGGGTTCGTCGTCTCGGTGGGCGTCGCCGTCTCCGGGGTGGTCGACGGGTTGACCGTCGTCGCCGGGCGGACGAAGATGATGTAGACGCCGCCTTCGATCCGGTAGGTGGCGTTGACCTGGTTCAAGACGTTGCGAAGGGCGGTCTCGAACGGGACGTCCCGCAGGCTCACCGTGACCGTGCCCTGGACGTCCTGGGAGACGCTGTAGTTCGCCTGGACGGCCCGGAAGATGATCTTAAGGGCGTCCCGGATGTCGGCTTGGTCGAGCTCCAGGCTCGGGATCGTCTGCCCTCGGACGTCCTGTTGGGCGCTCGCCAGGATGGGTGTCGTCACGAGGCCCGCCATCACGGCGAGGGTCGTCAGGGTTGCCAGTTTGATCTTCATCGTCGGTCTCCGTACTTGAGTAGATGTCCCAATCGGCGTTGCGCTACGTCGTTTTTACCCCTTTCGTCGTCCGGCCTACCCGGCACCTGTTCGACTGCCCCGTCCGCCGCGTTGGCTGCGCTCGTCGCCGCCTTGCTCGCCGCCGCCGGCGGGGGCTCCGCCGCCTTGGGCCGGGGCGTTGCCGCCCCCGCCTTGGCCGGGTAGGGTGCCTTGCAGCGGGATGGTGATCTGGCGGGGCAGCTTAGTCCCGGATCGCCGGAGCACGGCCCGTTCGGTGTCGATCGAGACGACCGTCCACTCGGTGTCGGGGATCCGTTGTCCGGGGCGGATGTCGAGGGTCTTGTCGCCCATGTCCAGGATCGCGATGACCCCGTCCCTGATGACGACGCCGGACAGTCGCCAGGCAGGCACCGGTTCGATGACAGGGGCGGCGTCGACCTCGGACTCCAGGGGCTCCTCGTAGAGGAGCGAGAACCCGCCGACGTCGGCCACGAGCCGCTCGGCGCGCTGTGACCGGTCGAAGGCGACTTCGGCGGGGAGCATGGCGAAGGCGTTCGGTCGGCTCCCGAAGGGCCGGGCCTTGCCGATGGCCTGGAGCGTGGCGCTCGGTTCGGGGTTGACCTGGGCGTCGATCCCGGCCTCGGCCGCGAACTTCGGGTTCTCGACCCGGATCGGCCGCACGCCGGACGGTTGCAGCGCCTCTTCTTGGGGGCCGCACCCGGCCGCGAGCAGGCCGAGGGCCACGAGGCTCGTCGCGAGTGTCTTCTTCATGGTCAGTTCTGCCCTCCGGCCGCTCGGGCGGCCGCTTCCCCGGTCAGGGGGGCGCCTCCTCCGGGAGGGCCACCGCCGGGCGGCCCACCCGCAGGCGCGGCGCCCGTGCCGCCCGCTTCTTGGGTGACGGGCCCAATCTTGTCCCCTCGGACGTAGCCCACGATCGACAGGTTGTAGGTCCCCGTCAGCAGGGGCGCGGTCCCCGTCAAGGCTAGACCGTCCGTGACGGCGAGATAGTTCGGCATCTGGCTCCAGGAGCGCACGTGTTCGAGGATCTGGTCGAACGTGCCTTGGACCGTGACCTGCCCGAGGTCGAACACGACGACGGGGAACCGGATCGCGGGGTAGTTGTAGTACGCCTCGACGATCTCGAGCGGCGAGGTGGGCGGGTCCGGGATCCGGGGGCCGGTCACGACGGTGACGCCGCCCTTGCGAAGCTGAGCGTTCAGCGCGCGCTGGACGTTGTTGCGGAACTTCACCGAGTCCACGGTTAGCTGCAGCCGGTTGACGGCGAGGTTGATCCCGCCTTGGTTGACGTCCTGCGGGGGCGTCTTGACGGCGACGACTTGTTGCCAGTCGGCCGCGATCTCGTTGACCTTTGCGATCGCCTTCTTGACCCGGTCGTTGGCCTGCTTCTGCTTGTTCGCCTCGGCGAGCAGCTTCTCCGCGTACTCGCGTTGCATCTTGGCCTCTTCCATGTTCGGGACGAACTGGGAGAGTCCGATCCCGAGGGCCATGACGAGCACGGAAAGGCCGATGATGACGATGGTGAGTGGGCTGAGCTTCATGGCGTCCTCGTCAGTCCTCGTCCTCAGCGAGGCGACCTCGTCCTGCGCGTCCGGTTGGGGGCGGGGGCGGGGCGCCTCCGCCGGCGAAGGAGCCTCCGGGCGGCGCGGCCCCGGCCGCTCCTTGGGCGGCGAGCGTGGCCCGTGGGTCGGGCGTCTGGATGTTCCTGGAGATCGTGACGGTAAGAGTCACCGGCGACCAGTCCGGCATGGCGCCGCGGAGCGCCTCCTCGGTGCCGAACCCTCCCTGACCCAGGAATCCTCGGGGGGCGGCGGAGGCGCGGGCCGCGAGCTCTTCCATCCGGGCCACGGGGTCGGAGGGAAGGTTGCCCTCGCTCGGGAGCACGGGCAGTCCGTTCTGGTCGGTCTCGCTCAGGGCGGGCACGGCCGGCACGGGCACGTTGAAGTCGGCTCGGGCCACGTTGGTCACGCCGGGCATCCGGAGCAGGGCGATGACGACGTCAGCGTACTGCTGGAACGATTGAAGGACGCCTCCGATCGTGATGGTGGCTTGCTCGGGGCTGTTGGGGGCGGCCGTGAGCGTGGTCACCCGCATGAAGCTCGGCACGTACGTCATCACCTCGCGGTAGAGGTCCGGGTAGACGGTGTTGTGCTTGAGCATGGCGTTGGCCAGCTTCAGGTTCCGGTCGATCACGACCGCGCCCTGCATGATCTCGTCTGCCCGTTTCGACGTGTCGAGGGCGTCTTGGGCCGGCTGGACGAGGCTGTCGGCCTCGGCCTTGTTCCGGGCCAGCGTCTGCTGGGAGTACAGGATCATCCCGACGGCTGTGGCGATCCCGAGCACGCCGAGCAGGATCGAGACGACCGTGGCCGTCTTGGCCTGGCCCTCTTTAGAGACGTAGGTCGGAAGGAGGTTGAGCTTCATGCGGGGCCTTTAGAAACAGATGTGCAGGCCGTTCCCCACGGCGACGGCGAACTCGGAGTGCCGGCCCGAGCCCAGCCCGGCGTCCAGCTTCTTCGCGGAGAGGGTCACGCCCCGCAGGGGGTCCATCTCCTCGCACGGCAGGCCGAGGGAGGCCTCGAGGAACTTCGTCATCCCCTTCATCTTGGCACCTCCACCGCAGAGCAGGACCTCATGGACCTCTCCACCCTTGCTGCGGAAGTAGTCGATCGACCGCCGGACCTCGGCGACGAACTCGTCGAGCACGGGGGCCATCGCGTTGTAGGCCCGGGTGTCGCCCCCACCGTAGGGGACGGGGTTCGGGGCGGCGGTCTCGAAGGGTGGCGGGGCCGTCTCGAACGGGTTCTCGTCGGCCATGGCGGGCGCGGCCGGGGGCGCCTCTTCGAACGGGTTCGCGGCGGCGGTGGGTTCGGGGGCCAGCTCGTCCGGGTCGGCGAACGGGTTGTAGGGCGTGAAGGCCTGGGTGGCGGTCGAGGCTTCGAACGGGTTGTAGGCGGCTCCGCCCGCCCCCGGGGAGTCGGGGATCTCGGCCTCGGCCTTCATATGCTCCGCCTGCTCGAAGTCCACACCTAAGGTGTCGGCGATCGAACGGGTCATCATCTCCCCTCCGATCGGCACGGACCGGGGCATCTGCAGCTTGCCGTCCTTGTAGACGTTGATCGCCGTGGTCTTGTGGCCGACGTCGACGACGCAGACCGACTTGCCCTGGAACTCCTGGCTGTAGCCAAGGGTGAGGGCCCGGGCGATGCCGAGGGGCTCGACGTCGATGGCGGCCGGGCGTCGGCCGGACTTCTTGACCGCCGCGATAAGGTTGTCGATCGCGGACTGCGGCGAGATCGCGAGCACGACGTCCATGTTCTGGGGGTTCGTCGGCTCGGGCGGGAACGCCTTGAAGTCGTTGACGACCGTGCTCTCGGCGAACGGGATGTTCCGGGTGATCTCCCAGTCCATGTGCTGCTTGAGCTCGGCCTCGTTCATCGCCGGGACCTCGAGCGTGCGCACGAGGACGGAGCCCTGGCCGGCGATCGAGACGACAACGTCGGCCACGCTCGCCCCGCTCGAAGCGATGAGGGCCTTAAGGGCTTGGGCGACCGACTCGGCGTCGTGCATCCCGGTCTGATCGACGGCGCCGGGCGGGGTCGGGGCCATCCCGAGGGCCGTCACGGCGGGAGACTTGCCCTGTAGCCGGACTTCGGCGATCTTGATGCTCTGACTGCCGATGTCGACGCCGAGGACGCTCGTGAGTTTCTTCGCCATGGACTTCCTTGTGGCACTGCCCGAAGACGCGCTATCTTAGCACCCTCGCCGGGGGGCTGTCAACGAGCTAGGGCTCCCCTCCACCGCACTTCCGACGGGTCGGGCCGGTCGGAAAGTTCGGCCGCGCCTGTGGCTCAGCCCGTCGCTCGCCACCGCGGGGCCGGCTCGGTACCGGACCGGCCCTTCAAGACCGTCTCCATGTTGGCGTTGGCTAAGGTCTCGACGACCTGCTCCCGGCCCCAAACAGTGAAGTAGCCCAGGCCCCCACGGGCGAGGCTGCCGGGCATTGCGACCCGGTACTTGCGGTCAGGCTGGAGGCTGGCCCCGGAGACGGTGGCCTCGACGATCCGGCGGTCCGGCGGGGCCGTGCGCGAGAAAGTGACGGACAGGCCGGAGAGCTGGAGGAACCCGGGGTTCGGGCTTGGGTACAGGCCCACTGACCGCTCAAGGGCCTTCGTGACCTGGGCCCCGGTCAGTTCGACGACGGCGACGTCGTCGGTCGGGAACTGGAGGATGCCCGCAAGGTCCCCGGACTTGAAGGTCGGCTTGAGCACCCCGGCAGGGAGGAAGGCGATCTCGGCCCGGCCGGCCGAGCGCAGGAGGTCGGCGGCGAACTGGGCGGGCCCGAACGACTCCGTGTCCGGACCGTCCGCGTACCCCAGCCCCGGGGCGAGCGCCAAGGCGACCAGGAAGGCCGACATCGTCTTCATTTTGCCACTCTCTTGGACTGTCTATCGGGCCTGAGGTTTCCGTTCGAGACCGATGGGCCCGCTTCGGGACGGGCCTTCCGCACTAGAGGGCCTTAGAAGTCCGACTGGATCCCCATCGACCGGGCCGAGCCCGCGACGATGCGGATGGCCTGCTCCTCGTCGTTCGTGTTCAGGTCGGCCATCTTGAGCCGGGCGACCTCGAGGGCCTTTTCCTTCGTGAGCCGGCCGGCGCTTTCTTTGCCGGGGTTGTTCGAGCCCTTCTCGATCCCCATCGCCCGCTTGATGAGGTCGGTCATGAGGGGCTGCTTGACCTTGTAGCTATAGGAGCGGTCCTCGAAGACGGTGATCTCGACGGGCAGCGTGAACCCCATCTGCGGGGCGGTCTGCTCGTTGAACTTCTTCAGGAACTCCATCATGTTGATGCCGGCCTGGCCGAGGGCGGGGCCGACGGGCGGCGCCGGGGTCCCTTTGCCGGCGGCGATGTTGAGCTTGATGACGCTGGTGATCTTCTTGGCCATGGGAGTCTCTCCACGGGGGACTGGACGGGGAGGGGGAAGCGTCACCCGGAGTCCGACCGGGAAGTATGACACTTATGGGGCTCGGGCCCCGGGCTCGGCGCCACGGGTGCGCACGGGTTCACCGCCGCCCCGGAGGGCTGTGTCAGACTTAGGGGGTCATGCCGGAAGTCTCGTTGCGCATCCCCCAGATCGGAGAGGGCCTGCAAGAGGCCCGCCTCGTCGCGGTGCTGAAGCAGCCCGGGGACCTCGTGAAGCGGGACGAGCCGATCTACCAAATGGAGACGGACAAGGCGGTCATGGACGTGGAGTCGCCGCACGAGGGGCGGATCGTCCGCTGGCTCGCCGACCCGGACACGATCCTCAAGATCGGCGCCGAGGTGCTCGTCATGGACGTAGTCTCTTCCGGCGCGTCTGCCGCTGCGCCTGAAGCGCAGGCCGCCGCACCCCTGGCCGCCGCACCCGCTTCGAACGTCGTGGCGCTGAAGATCCCGCAGATCGGGGAGGGGCTCCAGGAAGCCCGGCTCGTGGCCACTCTCAAGCAACCGGGGGACAGGGTCAAGCGCGACGAGCCGATCTACCAGATGGAGACGGACAAGGCGGTCATGGACGTCGAGTCGCCGCACGCCGGGCGCATCGTCCAGTGGCTCGCGGAGCCGGACACCGTGTTGAAGATCGGGTCTGACGTGCTCCTTATGGAAGTGGAGGGCCCGGTGGCTGCGGCGGTCGTCGAGACGGCAGTGGCGGAGCCGGGTCACGGACCCGGGGACCGGGGAGCGGGTCGCGGACCCGCGCTCCAGGGGCGGCGGACGGACGTGCCGCCTCGCACCCGGGCCTACGCGAAGGCGAAGGGGCTCTCGGACGCCCAACTCGAGGCGGTCCCGGCGAAGGGGTCCAAGCTCATGCCGGAGGACGTGGACGCGTTCCTGGCCGGTGCGGCCCCGTCCGGGGTGGCGGCGACGGCGACCGGCAAGGCGTACCGTGAGGCGCCGATGGGGGCGAAGCAGCGGGTGCTCTCCAGCCGGCTGCAAAGGGGGAACCAGCTCGTCGTGCCGGGCATGATGTCGGTCGTGGTGGACTGGGGCCCGATCGAGGCCCTGCGCCAAGAGTACAAGGACGCTTCCGGGGACTTCAAGCCGAGCGTCTTCACGCTGTTCGCGTACTGTGTCGCCCGAGCGGCGGCGGGGCACCCGATCGTCCGGTCGACCCTCGTCGGCGACTCGAACGTGCGGACGTACGACCACCTTCAGCTGGGTATCGCGGTGGCGCTGCCTGGCGACGAACTGGTCGTGGCCGTGGTCGAGGATTCGGACGCTTTGGATTGGCCGACCTTCGCCGCCACGACCCGCGAGCGCATCGACCTTGCCCGCCAAGGGAAGGACCAGGCTAACGAGTCGGTCACGCTCAGCATCACGAACATGGCCGCCTACCAGATTCGGGACGCCATGGCGGTCGTCGTGCCGCCGGGCGTGGCGACGATCTTCCTGGGCGAGGCCTACAACGGCCTGTCGAACGAGACCCCGGGCGAGCTGAAGGTCCAGCGGTGCGCCAACGTCGGCATCACGATCGACCACCGTCTGATCAACGGCGTCGGCGGGGCGGAGTTCTTGCTCGCGATCAAGCGGAACGTCGAGGGCGTGCGGGCCTTGGTGGGAGCGTGAGCAAGCCTGTCATCGCGATCGTAGCGACCTTTCGCGACGACCCGGCCGCCCCGGGGCAACGTGAGATCGCTTACGTCGGGCGGCCCTACATCGACCGGGTGATCGAGGCGGGCGGCGTGCCGGTCGTCGTTCCGCCGGGCGTGAGCGCCGAGGACATCGTCCCCCTCGTGGACGGCTGGCTCATCATGGGCGGCGGCGACCTCGACCCGCGCATCTACGGCGAGCAACCTCACCCAGAAGCCAAGCTCGAACGGCCCGAGCGCACCGTGCTCGAGCAGGCCCTCCTCCAGAGGCTCGCCCCGTCCGTACCCGTGCTCGGGATCTGCTACGGGTGTCAGTTCCTCAACGTTCAGCGCGGCGGATCGCTCCACCAGCACGTCCCTGACGTCGTGGGGCACGAGGAGCACTCCAGCCGCGACCTCCACGAGGCGCGTATCTCGGAAGGGACGCTGACCGAAGCGTTGGTCGGAGCCGGTTCGGTGGTGGGGCACAGTTCGCACCACCAGTCGATCCGCGAGGTTGGGAGCGGGTTGAGGGTGACGGCGCTCGCCGAAGACGGTACGATCGAGGGGGTCGAGGACGACGGGGGCCGGTGGCTGGTCGGCGTCCAGTGGCACCCGGAGCGCACACCGAACGATGAGGCGACCCGGCAGCTCTTCAAGGCGTTCGTCGCCGAAGCGGCCCGGCAAAGGGAGGATCGAGACGCATGCGGTACTTGGTGAACGGCCACCCGGCCGAGTTGTCCCCGACCGTCGATGGCGTGTCCCTCGCCCGGCTCAGCGACCGCCTCATGGTCCGCAGCCCAAGAGGGACGGCTAGCGCGGTCGTCGTCCGCAGCGGCGACAAGGTCCTCGTCTCGTACCGAGGCCGGGTCTACACGGTCGAACAGCCGACCCCGGGGGGCGCGAAGAAAGCGGCCGGGGGATCGGGCGAGTCGCGATCGCCGATGCCCGGGGCGATCGTCGAGGTGTTCGTCAGCCCAGGCGAGACGGTGGAGGCGGGGCAGAAGCTCCTCGTCTTGGAGGCGATGAAGATGCAGCACCCGGTGACGGCGCCGTTCGCGGGGACGGTCGCCGAGGTTCCCGTGGCCAAGGGCGACCAGGTCGGCGACGGCCAATTGCTGGTCCGGGTGGACCCTCTTCCTCCCGCCGAATGAGCGCATGAGCGAACGTCTGAGCCCAGACGAGTTCTCGAAACGACAGCGCGACTGGAT
Source organism: Fimbriimonadaceae bacterium (assembly GCA_022843485.1). Classification (GTDB taxonomy): domain Bacteria; phylum Armatimonadota; class Fimbriimonadia; order Fimbriimonadales; family Fimbriimonadaceae; genus JALHNM01. The sequence continues at coordinate 608,187 of JALHNM010000001.1, forward strand.
CGCGGCGTACGAGCCCGCGTCTGCCTGGGATCGCCGGGACACCCTCAACGCGTTGCTCCAGGCGTTCCGGCGGCTCAGCTACTTCGAGGTCACGAAGAGCGGGGTCACGACCCTCCTCGTGCCGATGGTCGAAGTCAGGGGCCGGTTCTCGGTCGTGCGCCGGATCGCCGAGTTGGTGCAGCTCGACATCGAGACGATCGTGCGGGACGCCACCCCGCCCGGGGCCAAGACGGTCACCTCGGTCGCCAACAGCCCGGACGGGTTCACATTCCGGGTCTGCTTGGTGGAAGCCGGGGTCGCGACGTCGCTCCAAATCCAGGCCGAAAGCCTTCGGTGAGACGAAACAGGGCGGACCTGTCCATAGAATCCCTCGAAATGTGCTATATTGTGAGCACGGGTGCCGTGAGGCCCGTGAGGAGGCGGCGAGTTCCGTTCCTTTCGAGGGCAGGCCGAGCGGTCCCGGCTCAAGGGTGAAGACGTTGACCGGCTGGATGGGCCGGTCGCCATGGTTAAGTCTTCTGTGCTCAGGCTTCTGCGGGGACGCGGGAGCCCTTCTTTTTTTCGCCGGGGGTAGTCTCCGCGGGCGATGGTGCGCATCGTCGAGGTCGGCCCGCGGGACGGGTTGCAGAACGAGCAAGTTCCGCTCGACACCCGGCTTAAGGCCGCGTTCGTGGCAGCGCTGGCGGAGGCTGGCCTGCGCGAGATCGAGGTGACCAGCTTCGTCTCGCCGAAGTGGGTCCCGCAGCTCGCCGATTCGGGTGACCTCTGGCCCCTCTTGGCCCCCGGACCGCTCTTCTCGGCGCTCGTCCCGAACGCCAAGGGGCTCGAGCGGGCTTTGGAGGTGGGGGTCGACCGCATCGCGGTCTTCACCGCCGCGAGCGACGCCTTCACGACGAAGAACGTCAACATGACCGTCGCGGAGACCATCGAGGTGTTCGCGGAAGTGATCGCCGGGTTCCGGGCGCGCTACCCGGGCGGTTGGGTCCGGGGCTATGTGAGCACGGCGTTCGAGTGCCCCTACGCCGGGCGCATCGAACCGGCGCAGACGGCTGAGGTCGCGGCTCGGCTCCTCGAGTTGGGCGTCGACGAGGTGAGCCTGGGCGACACGATCGGGGTCGCCGCCCCGCCGGAGGTTCGGGCACTGGCCGCCGAGCTCGACGGCCCGAAGGATCGGTTCGCCTGGCACTTCCACGACACACGGGGGACGGCGGTCGCGAACGTGGCGGCCGCCCTGGACCTTGGGTTCACCGCTTTCGACGCGAGCGCGGCGGGGCTCGGAGGGTGCCCGTACGCGGTCGGGGCTGGGGGCAACCTGGCGACCGAGGACCTGGTCTACCTGCTCGAACGGTGGGGCTTGCGGACCGGCGTCAGCCTCGCGGCGCTGGCACGGGCGTCGTTGCCCGTTCTGGAGGCGCTTGGCCGCCGCCCGACGTCGAAGGCCCAGTTGGCGGCGCTTTCGGCGCCGTGACGCCTCGGTACACCCCGTAGGTGGCCAGCGCGACCGACAGTAAGGCCACGCCCACGGTCGCGACCTTCTCTTCCCGGGTCATCTTGAACTCGCGGAGGTTCACCAAGAGCACGACCGCGCCGATCGGTACGAGTGCGGGGAGCATTCGGAACCCGGTCGGTAGCAGGACGAGGGCCAGGTAGACCGCGAGCACCGGGACGAGCCACCGGACCGTCTGCTCGACGCGCATCCGGTGCCGGAAAAGGAGCACGAAAAAGGTGGCCGTGAAGAAGAGGTCGGCGGGGCCGACGTAGGCAAGGGGCTCGACCCGCGCAGGAGGGGGGCCGCCCTCGGTCACCGCCCGGGCCTGGGGCACACTCATCGCCACCGACGTGAAGAACTCGGGCTGCTGCTGGACGAGCTGCTGGGTGATCGAGGTCGGGTTGAAGATGAGGAACACGTCGAACCCGGCGAGGAAGATGGCGACCGGGATGATGAGGTTCTTGTCCCGGATGAGTTGGGCGAGGAGCGCCCCGAGGCCAAGGGTCCACATCGCGAGCCCGACCTGGCCGAGGGACTGGGTGACCACGGTTGCGACGCCGGTCTCGGGCAGCACCCGGGCCACGGCCAGGGCGCACCCGGCGTGGAGGGCGGCACCGGCGCCGAGGAGGGTGAAGCCCTTCGCCGGCGTCCACTCCTCGGCCGCCGCTCGGAAGAGCGCGAAGATCGGCAGCGCGACGAAGAGGACGGTCAGCAGGATCGACAGGGCTACCGCGAGCGGCCCGGGAAGGGCCACGAGCCCGAGGGCGAGCCGCACGAGGAACAGCGCGGCTGTGCAGAGCCAGAACGCCTTCAGCCCCAGGCCCCCCTGCCGACGGGGGTCGGGTCCGCACCGGGTTCTCCGAGGACCCTTCGGTAGACCTCGACCATCTTCCGTTCCATGGCGCGGTCGGTGTACTTGAGGGCGGTTGCGCGGGCGTTACGGCTCGTCCGGTCGTAGAGGAGGGGGTCCCGCAGGAGCCGGAGGACGGCTTGGGCCATGTCGTCCGGGTCGTTCGGGACGACGAACCCGTCGACGCCGGCGGTGATCGAGCCCGAGGCCCCGCCCCCCTGGACCACGACCGGCGGGAGCCCGTAGGACATCGCTTCGGTGACGACGAGCCCTTGGGTCTCGGTCATCGAGGGGAAGACGAACACGTCCGCGGCGGCATAGTAGGCATCGAGCTCGTGGCGCGGGACGAACCCGAAGAACCGGACCCGGTCGCCGATCCCGAGCTGCCGGGCCATCGCGACGCTCTCCGGCCGGGAAGGGCCGTCGCCCACGACCCAGAGGACGGCGGACGGGTCGCCCTGGAACACCTCCCGGGCCGCCTCGAGGAGGGCGCCGAGGTTCTTCTCCAACGCGATCCGGCCCGTGTAGAGCAGGACCTTCTGGAGCGGGGCCACGCCCAGGTCCGCCCTGGCTCGCGTGCGATCGATCTCCTTCGGGACGGGGATGCCGGTCGGGACGACGGTCGTGGGCGTCGTCACCGAGTGCCGCCCGAGCCATCGCTTCGCCGCTTGGCTCGGGGTGATCACGTGCTGAACCCGGTTGTAGTAATAGTTCGTGTGCTTGGCCGTTTTGTACCGAATGTAGCCCTTCGGGAGGAGGGGCATGTAGTGGGCGTACTTGTCGTACTTCGTGTGGTACGTCGAGACGACCGGGAGCCCGCACGACTGCGCCCATCGGAGCCCGACGAAGCCGACGGTGAACGGGGTGTGGGTGTGGACGAGGTCGAACCCAGTGGCCCTGAACTCGTGGTACCAGGGGTAGAAGGGGGGTATGGCGAGGGGGTAGTCCTTCGTGATGGGCGTCCGGATCGAGCGGAAGCGATGGACGTTCGGGTCGAGCTCGCGGTGCCCCCGGCAGGCAGACGTGTAGAGGTGCACGGAGTGGCCGTCCTCGCGCAGGCACCGGATGAGGGCGTCGATGCTGACGCTCACGCCGTTCAGGATCGGCAGGGCACTGTCCGAGAAGACGGCGATCCGCATCGGGCGCACACCTGGGTTGTACCCCTCGGGGTGTCCCGGGTGGGGCGCGGCGCGGGCCGGGGGGCAGTACAATCGGAGCGATGAAGCGCCGCGGGACGACCCATTGGAGCCTCCAGGTCGGAGCGGAGATCACCCGGCTGTCGGTCGAGCTGACCCCCAGCCGGCCGAACCTGGCCCGGCAACGCGGGTGGAGCCCGCGGGCCGACGTGTTCGAGGGCCCCGAGTTCGTCCTCGCCCGGTTCGAACTGCCGGGTGTCCTCGCCTCGCACGTCCACCTCCACTACCATTCGGACCGGCACTCGCTCACCGTCCGCGGCGAGCGGGTCGAGGACGGCCGGCTCGACGCCGAGTCGTTCACGCCTCAGCTCATCGAACTCGAGTGCGGAGCCTTCGCCCGCGAGGTCGAGTTGCCCCCGGGGCCTCTCGACGTCTCGGCGACCCAAACCCTGTTCGAGAACGGGCTGTTGACGGTCGCGATCCCGAAAATCGTCTCCCGGTCGGGCGAGTCCGGCGGTGACCAGTGAAGAAGGCTCCCGCGACCGGGACGGTGCCCGTCGAGGACGTCGAGCCGACCGCCGAGCCCCGAGCGAAGGACGTCGAGCTCCCCGTCCTCGAGACGGGGGACCCCGCCGAGGCCGCGCCGGAGATGCGGGAGGACCCGACGGACGAGGAGGACCGCCCCGCCGTCCCTGAGACGCTGAACCTGCTCCCGCTTCGCGACTCGGTCGTCTACCCGATGCTGATAGCGCCGCTGAGCGTGGCCCGGCCCAGTTCGGTCCAACTCATCGACGACAGCGTGACCGGGTCGAACCGGCTGATCGGGGTGGTCGCCCAGCGCGAGCCCCAGAACGACGAACCCGGGTTCGAGGACGTGTTCGAATACGGCTGTGCGGTGATCATCCGGACCCTCATGAAGTCGCCGGACGCCACCCGGCTGATCGTCCAGGGCGTCTCCCGCTTCCGGGTGGTCGAGCGGCTCCAAGAGACGCCCTACCTCCGCGCCCGGATCGAGCCGGTCGACGAGCCGCCCGTGGCCCCGGAGCACGCCGAAGAGACGGAGGCGCTGCGGCGTTCGGTGGCGGCGCTCTTCGACCAGGCCGTCCGCCTCGCGCCGCACATGCCGGACGAGCTGCGCTCGCTTACGACGGCGGTTCAGGAGCCGGGGGTGATGGCGGACCTGGTGGCGGCGCACATGCCGATGTCCGTGGAGGATAAGCAGGCCGTGCTCGAGACGCTGGACGTCCGCGAGCGGTTGCGCCGGTTGCTCGACATCCTGGGTCGGGAGGTGCGGGTGCTCGAGCTCTCGACGAAGGTCCAAAGCGAGGTGAGCGCGGAGCTGAGCAAGAACCAGCGCGACTATTACCTGCGCGAACAGTTGAAGGCGATCCAGCGCGAGTTGGGCGAGTCGGACGACCCGGGCCAAGAGCTCGACGACCTTCGGGACAAGGTCGAGGCCGCCCAACTGCCCCCCGCGGCACAGAAGGAGGTGGACCGCGAGTTGGGCCGCCTGGGCCGGATCAACCCAGGGTCGCCGGAGTACACGGTGGCGCGGACGTACGTCGAGACGATGGCGGCGCTGCCGTGGGCGAAATCGACGGAGGACAACCTCGACCTTAGCCACGCCCGCACCGTCCTCGACGCCGAACACTCCGGGCTCGACAAGATCAAGCGGCGTATCGTCGAGTTCCTCGCTGTGCGCAAGGTCAAGCGCGACGGGCCGGTGCGCCAGCCGATCCTGTGCTTCTCGGGCCCGCCGGGGGTGGGCAAGACGTCGCTCGGGAAGTCGATCGCGACTGCGCTCGGGCGAAAGTTCGTCCGGGTCTCGCTCGGCGGCATGAGGGACGAGGCGGAGATCCGGGGGCACCGGCGGACGTACATCGGGTCGATGCCGGGGCAGATCGTCCAGGCCCTACGCCGGGCCGAGTCGAACAACCCAGTGTTCGTGCTCGACGAGATCGACAAGCTGGGGAGCGACTTCCGGGGCGACCCGGCCTCCGCCTTGCTCGAGGTCCTCGACCCCCAACAGAACGACTCGTTCCGCGACTACTACCTCGACACCCCGTTCGACCTCTCGAACGTGTTTTTCGTGACGACCGCCAACCGGCTCGACACGATCCCAGCCCCGTTACGAGACCGGATGGAGGTCATCGAGCTCGGGGGATACACCGAGGAGGAGAAGCGGGCCATCGCGCGGGACCACCTGGTGCCCCGGGTCGTCGAGGAGCACGGTCTCACGCCGCGGCAGGTCGCGATCAAGGACGAGGCGCTGGTCCACCTGATCCGCCACTACACCCGCGAGGCGGGGGTGCGGAACCTAGAGCGCGAGATCGCCTCGGTCGTGCGACGGGGCACGCTCGAGTTCGCGGAGGGGCGGACGAGGAAGCTCGTGGTCGGTCCGAAGTTCGTCGAGGAGGCGCTCGGCGCCCCCCGCTATCTCAGCGACCCCGTGACGGAACGCGAACTCGTCCCCGGGATGGCGATCGGCCTCGCCTGGACGCCGGTGGGGGGCGACGTCCTCTTCATCGAGTCCGTGAAGATGCCCGGCCCTCGGGGCCTCGTCGTCACCGGGCAGCTCGGCGACGTCATGCGGGAGTCGGTGACCGCGGCGCTCTCCTACGTTCGTAGCCATGCGGCGGAGCTCAAGATCGACCCGGCCGGGTTCGAGTTCGAAGTCCACGTCCACGTCCCCGCGGGGGCGGTCCCGAAAGACGGCCCGAGCGCGGGGGTGACGATGGTGACGGCGCTCGCCTCCCTCTTCACGGGTAGGCGCTGCCGAGCGCGGCTCGCGATGACCGGCGAGGTCACCTTGGCCGGGCAAGTGCTCCCGATCGGTGGGGTGAAGGAGAAGGTGCTCGCCGCCCACCGCCTGGGGGTGACGACCGTGCTGCTGCCCGAGGAGAACAAGAAGGACTACCTCGAGGAGGTCCCCGAGGAGATCCGCCGGTCGCTGACGGCCCACTTCGTGCGGGACGTGCGCCAGGTGTTGCGGCTCGCGCTCGAGAGGTAGACGGCTAGGGGCGGAGCAGCAAGAGGTCGTGGGGTTCGTGCACGACCTGGTGAAGGGCGACGCTCCCGACGAACAGCCGCTCCAGGAACCCGTGCCCTTGGGCGCCCAGTATGAGGAGGTCGGCGTCAGTTCGGGCCATAGCCGCGGCGATGGCTTCGTTCGGGTGCCCGACCGCGACCTCTTCGGTGACCTCGGGGGCGACGGCATGGAGTCGGTCGGCCAGGCCGCGGTTCGCCGAGACCAGCGCTTCGCGGGCAGTGTCCAGTGCCTGGGCGAGGGCCTCGTCGTCGGTCGCGAGGTGGACGGGCGGGGGGTTGGTGGCGGTCAAGACGTGGACGTGGCCGAGCCCCGCGGGGGCGAAGTTCAAGAGGCGCTCAACGCACCGGGCCATGTAGGGAGAATGATCCGTCGCGAGGACGGCCGTCAGCCGTCCCGGCTTGCGCACGGGGCGCTTGCCGATGAGGACGGGCCGGTCGCCGTGGACGGCAAGCCCCTTCGTGACAGAGCCCATGAACAGCGAGCCGAACGCGCCCTTACGGGTCGATCCTACGACGATCAGGTCGGCACCGTGCTTCCGGGCGACGCCGCTCAAGATCGTCGAAGGGTCGCCGAACCCGTGTTCGTGGGCGACGGACTCTGCGGCACCCTCGAGCTCCTCTCCTAGCTCCTGGCACGCCCGCTCGCCCGCCGCTCGCATCTCGGCGAGGATCTCCGTCATCGGGTGGGTGGAACCGAGTTCGGGGAACGTGCCGTCGGCGAGGAGGGGCTCGACGACGTGGACGAGGGTCACCTCAAGGTGCGGGAACGCGAGGCGTCGGAGAAGCTCCACCCCGTTCGTGACCGTCTTCCCGAGATCGACCGCGATAACGGCTCTGAGGCCCATGGGTTCAGCCTACCGGGTCCGCCGGGTTCAGGGATACCGGGGGCCAGGCGTCCTACCTGCCACTGGGTCAGGTTGGGCCTGTCCGGGACACCGGCCCCTCCCCAGCGTACACTCATCCATCACACCATGCTCCAGATTGCCAACCTCCATGCCAAGGTCGCCGAAGACGAGAGGGAGATCCTCAAAGGGCTCACTCTGTCCGTCAAGCCCGGTGAGGTTCACGCGATCATGGGCCCGAACGGGAGCGGGAAGTCGACCCTCGCGAACGTGATCGCGGGGCGCGAGACCTACGAGGTCACCGACGGAGCCGTGACGCTCGACGGCGAGGACCTGCTCGAGATGGAGCCGGACGAGCGGGCTCACAAGGGCGTGTTCCTGGCGTTCCAGTACCCCGTTGAGATCCCTGGGGTGTCGAACACCTACTTCCTGCGGGCCGCCCTCAACGCTCGCCGAAAGGCGAACGGCGAGGACGAGATGGACGCCCTCGCCTTCATGAAGCACATCCGCGAGAAGGTGAAGACGCTCGGGTTGACGGACGACATGCTGAGCCGGTCCGTGAACGAGGGGTTCAGCGGGGGCGAGAAGAAGCGGAACGAGATCTTCCAGATGGCGGTGCTCGAGCCGCGGCTGTGCGTGCTCGACGAGACCGACTCCGGTCTGGACATCGACGCCCTCCAGACGGTGGCGCACGGGGTGAACGCGCTTCGTTCGCCGGATCGGGCGTTCATCGTGGTCACCCACTACCAGCGGCTCCTGAACTTCATCGTCCCCGACTTCGTGCACGTTCTGATGGACGGTCGGTTGGTGAAGAGCGGCGGCAAGGAGCTTGCCCTGGAGCTCGAGGCGAAGGGCTACGGCTGGCTCGAGGCCGAGGTCGGGGCGACGGCGTGAGCACGGTGCTGAGTCCGGCGACCGGGCTTTCCGGGATCGTCGACCATGGCGCGGCCTCGGGGAGTTCGGGGGCGCCGTGGGTTCGATCTTTGAGGGCGGCGGCGCTTGACGCCCACCGCGAGCTCGGAGTACCGACGACCCGCCACGAGGAGTGGAAGTACACGCCCCTCCGCAGGTTGGTCGAGCGCGACTGGGCGGCCGGGGAGCCGGGGCCAGCGGTGTTCCAGCGGGAGCTGCCGCGGTACGACGAAGGCTCGATCCGCATCGTGCTCGTCAACGGGCGGTTCGACCGGAACCTCTCGGAGACCGAGGCCCGCAGCCCGCACTGGGTCGCCCGCTCGCTGCGTGACGCGGTGACCGAGGACGATGCCGTCGTGCGGGAGTGGCTCGGCCAGGTGGGCCCGAAGACCACGCAGGCGGTCGGAAGGGAGATCACCCCCGACAGCCACACCTTCGCCGAACTCAACACGGCCACGTTCGAGGACGGGTTGTTCCTCCATATCACCGGGGACGTGGCGGCCCTGATCGAGATCGTCCACGTGGCGACCGGGGATGGCCAGGCGTTCGCGCCGCGCGTGCTCGTCGTCGCCGAGGAAGGGGCGAGGGCACGGATCGTCGAGACGTACGTGACGGACGGAGAGGGGGCGACCTTCACGTATCCGGTGACCGAGGTCGTGGTCAAGGAAGGCGCGAACCTCGAGCACGTGCGCGTCCAGGACGAGGGCGCTGAGGCCTTCCACATCGCGAACTGGCAGACGACCCAGGCGGCGGGGAGCGAGTACCACAGTTTCAACGTCTGCTACGGCGCCGGGCTCGCGCGGGTCGACCAGGGGATCTGGTTGGACGGACAGGCGACGGTGACCCGGCTCGACGGAGTCGTTTGCGCGGGCGGGGATCAGCACATCGACAACCACACCCGCCTCGACCATGCCCAGCCGAACTCGAACAGCTTTGAGGTCTACAAGCAGATCGTGGACGACCGGGCAACGGTGGTGTTCAACGGCAAGATCTTCGTACACCAGGACGCGCAGAAGACCGACGCCAAGCAGACGAACCAGGCGCTCCTACTGAGCCCGACGGCGACGATCGACTCGAAGCCGCAGCTGGAGATCTTCGCGGACGACGTCAAGTGCACCCACGGCGCGACCGTCGGGCAACTCGAGGACCTACCCCTGTTCTACATGCGCTCGCGAGGGGTGCCGAAGGATCAGGCGGAGGCGGTGCTCGTCTACGCCTTTGCGGCCGAGGTGCTGGAACTCATCACCCACGTCGGGCTCCGCCAAGCCCTCGAGCGGCGACTCTACGAGAAGCTCGGCGTCGATCTTGGGGCCTGACGTTCTGTGCTGGCACACGACGTTGGCCAGGCCCATCGGTATCGGCGTGACTGCCCGTCTCGTAGGAAGGTGTGACGCATGTCGAAGCTTCGATCCCAAATCGATGTGAGGCTCGAGTTCCCCGCACTGGCCCAAGAGGTTTCGGGGAGGCCGCTGGCGTACCTCGACAGCGCCGCGTCGACCCAGAAGCCGAATGCGGTGTTGGCGGCCATGGAGCGCTTCTACCGGGAGGACAACGCGAACGTCCACCGGGGGGTTCACACCCTGAGCCAGCGGGCCACGGACGCGTTCGAGGCGGCCCGGCGGACCGTCGCCCGGTTCGTGAACGCCCAGAGCGAGCGAGAGGTCGTCTTCACGAAGGGCTGCACCGAGGCGATCAACCTGGTCGCGGCGAGTTGGGGTGGGGCGAACCTGGGCCCGGGCGACCGGGTGCTGGTGAGCCACATGGAGCACCACGCCGACATCGTGCCGTGGCAACTCATCGCCCAGCGAACCGGGGCGACAGTCGAGCCGTTCCCGATTACGGACTCCGGCGAGGTCGATCTCGCGAGTCTTGAGGCGATGCTCGCGGCGGGACGGGTGAAGCTCGTGGGGGTCAAGCACGTGTGCAACGCCCTGGGGACGGTGAACCCGGTCGCCGAGATCGCACGCCTCGCCCATGCCCACGGGGCGCTGGTCCTCGCGGACGGTGCCCAGGCGTTGGCCCACGTCCCCGTCGACGTCCAGGCCCTGGGGGTGGACTTCTACGCGATGTCGGCCCATAAGGTGTACGGCCCGATGGGAGTCGGGGCGCTCTACGGGCGGGCCGAACTCCTGGAGGCGATGCCGCCCTACCAAGGGGGCGGGGACATGATCCGGACGGTCAGCTTCGAGGGGACCACGTTCAACGATCCGCCGAACCGGTTCGAGCCGGGGACGCCGAACGTCGCGGGGGCGATCGGGTTCGGAGCGGCGCTCGACTGGGTGCGGGCGGTGGGGCTCGGCGCGATCGCGGCCCATGAATCGGCGCTCACAGCCTACAGCAGTTCGCGCCTGGCCGAGGTTCCAGGGCTTCGGGTCGTGGGGACGGCGCCCGAGAGGATCGGCGTGTTCAGCTTCGTCATGGACGCGGCCCATCCCCACGACGTCGGCACCGTCCTCGACCGGCATGGGGTCGCAGTCCGCACCGGCCACCACTGCTGTATGCCCCTCATGCGGCGGCTCGGCGTCCCCGCCACCACTCGCATTTCGCTTGCGGCCTACTCGAACGAGGCCGACGTCGACGCCGCCGTCGAGGCCCTCCACGGAGTCCGGGCCCTCTTCACCTGACCCAGCCTTGCCGACGACCCGGGGAGAAAGGGCGCATAATGAGGAAAGAGTCGTCCCGAATGGATCTCCAAGACCTCTATCAGCAGACCCTCCTCGACCACGGGAAGCGGCCCCGTAACTTCGGGCCCTTGCCGGAGGCGACGCACCGGGCAGAGGGCTACAACCCGATGTGCGGGGACGAGGTTCGCTTGGCGCTCCTGGTCGAGGGCGACGTCGTGCGCGAGGCGAGGTTCGAGGGGTGCGGCTGCGCGATCAGCCAGGCTAGCGCGAGCATGATGACCCAGGCGGTCAAGGGTCAGACGGTCGTGCACGCCCGCGAGCTCTTCGACCGGTTCCACGCCGTCGTCGTCCGAGGCGAGGACGAGGCGTCGGACGACGACCTCGGGCCGCTCGACTGCCTCACCGGGGTGCGCCAGTACCCGAACCGGATCAAGTGCGCCACGCTCGCCTGGCACGCCCTGAAGGACGCCCTGGAGGGTGAACGTGCCTGAGCCGATCCCGATGGTCACCGGAGTGGGGCTCAACACGATCCAGCGGAGCCTGCTGGAAGGGGAGGTCATCGAGGCGATCCGCCAGGTGTACGACCCGGAGATCCCGGTCAACGTCTACGACCTTGGGTTGATCTACGGCCTGGAGGTGGGTGCAGACGCGTCGGTCGCGATTCGGATGACACTCACGAGCCCGGCGTGCCCGGTCGCCGGAACCCTCCCGGGCGAGGTCGAGGCTGCGGCCCGTGCGGTCCCCGGAGTCAAGTCCACGACCCTCGACCTCGTCTGGGACCCGCCCTTCAGCATCGATCGCATCCCTGAGCATATAAGGCTCGATCTGGGACTGCTATAGCGTGATGTGCCAAAATGAGAACGTCCAGTGCACTTTTGTGCGTCCGTCCAGGTAAGTCGTCATGAAGTTCAGCGCCCAAGAAGAGTACGGCCTGCGTTGCCTCCTTTCCCTCGCTCGTGAGGGGGACGACGGGTTCCTCACCATCCCGGAGATCAGCAAGCGCGAGGGGTTGACCCCCAGCCACGTCGCGAAGCTCCTCTCGATCCTGCGCCGGGCCGGGTTCGTGAACAGCACCCGGGGCCAGCTCGGCGGCTACAGCCTGGGTCGCCGGGCGAAGGACATGGTCGTGCGCGACGTGCTCGAGGCGCTCGGTGGGCGGCTTTACGACGAGGGGTTCTGTGAGCGACACTCGGGCATCCTGACGTCGTGCGTCCACGACACCGACTGCTTGATCCGACCGCTCTGGTCGAATGTCCAGCACGCGGTGGACTCGGTCCTCTCGAACGTGACCGTGGCTGACCTGGTGGCCGGTGAACTGGCCGACCGGAACGTCACCTTCGGGACTCGGCCGGAGCGGGCCAACGGGAAGCCGCACGACCCGGTCGAGGCGTGAGCGTGGCCGACCGCCCGTTCCCCGTCGAGGTGACTGACGGCGCGGCCGAGGTGCTGCGACGGATGCTCGCGAAGGCGACCGCCCCCAGCGTGTTCGTCCGAGTCGGGGTCAAGGGCGGGGGCTGTAGCGGGCTCGAGTACGTGGTCAAGCTGGACGACCGGGAGATCCCCGGTGACGTGCGGTGGGTCGCCGAGGGAGTGACTGTGGTTTGCGACCCGAAGTCGGCCGAGTTCCTCGAAGGCTCCCGGCTCGTAGCCTCCGGCAACCTCATCGGCGGCGGCCTGACGTTCGAGAACCCCAACGCCGCCCGCTCCTGCGGCTGCGGCACGAGCTTCCTGCCGAAGGGTTGACCGCCCTTCCCCGACCTACCAGGTCAGCCTTGGGCCTGGGTCGATGTCACTCGACCTCTCCCGTGAGCCGTCGGTAGGTCTCGACGACGCGGCGGACGTAGTTTTGGGTCTCGCGGAACGGGGGGACGCCGCCGTGGCGGCGGACGGCACCCGGTCCGGCGTTGTAGGCCGCAAGGGCGAGGACGAGGCCCTCGAAGGTGTCCCCAGTCTTGGCGATGTAGGTGTCGAGGTGCTGGCGCAGGAGCTTGACCGTGCCGTAGAGGTTCTGCTCGGTGTCGTAGGCGTCGGTGACGCCGAGCATCCGGGCGGTTCCGGGCATGAGCTGGCCAAGGCCCATCGCGCCCTTGTGGCTGGTCGTTTCGGGTCGGAACGTGCTCTCGGCGAGGACGAGGGCGACCACGAGGCGGGCGTCCACTCCCCTAGCTGCGCTGAACGCGAGGATGGTCTCGGCGATGTGCTGCGCCTTGTCCGGGCTCAGACGGGGGTTCTGGCGGCGGATGAAGTCGGCATAGGCCGGGACGAGGGCGATCAGGCGTTCCGGGACGGCGACCTGCTTCGTGACGGGCGGGGCGACCTCGCGGGGGATGTCCCCGGGCATGGGCGAGGGTCGGCGGCCAGAGCGGGAGCTTTGGTTGGTGGGCCGAGTCCGCGAAGGTCCAGCCCGCGGCGGGGTCGGGGAGGGGCGCTGGGCTTCTTCCCAGGCCGCGATCGTCCGTTCGGGCGCAGCGGCGACGAGCTCGGACTCGAGGCTGGCCGTGCGGCTCGCGCGGCGGGCTCGGACGAGGAGCCGGGCGTTCACCCGGTTGGCACCGAGCCAGTCGGGCACGGTCGTGGCTCGGACGAGCACCTGGGGACCCCCGACCACGCTGACGATCAAGAGGGTCGAGCCTTCGGCCCCCACGGTGCCCCCGACTTCGCCGCGAAGTTCGATGACCCGGTCACCGACGAAGGCGTCGATCCCGGCGGGGGTGGCGGCGGAGCGAACGCCGTGCTGCCGCCGGACCTGGAGGTAGTCCTCGAGGGACTGGGCGGCGACGACCGACGGAGCGGTCACGAGACCGAGCGCAAGGGCGATGGTGAGCGGTCGCACGATGGACTTTCGAATGGCGGACAGGTCGGGATTCGAACCCGAGAGAGGATATAATCCCCTACCCACTTAGCAGGCGGGCGCTTTCGTCCACTCAGCCACCTGTCCGCATGGCCTCCTCATTATGCATGATCGGTCGCCCGGCCCGCTAGAGTCAGGCCCCTCCCGTGTCTTTGGACCGGTCAGGCGTGGCTGGGCGGGGCTCAGCCTGCCGTGCCGGGCCTATCTGGGGCTCGTAGCGTTCTCGCTGGCGGGGTCGGCGCTGTCGCGGGCGACGGGGTTGGACGCGGGGTGGGTCGGTCGGGTCGCCGCCCTCGTGACGCTGGCGATGGGGGTGGGGACGGTGCTCCGGGCCCTGGGGCCGGGGGCGAAGACGTGGCCGTTCGCGCTCCTCATCGGGGCGGCTTCGGAGGTTTGTGGGCTGTACACGGGCCTGCCGTTCGGGGCGTACGCGTACACGGACGCCTGGTGGCCAACGGTGCCGCTGCCGGGCGGGCACCGGTTTCCGGTAGCGCTACCGTTCGCTTGGCTGATGATGGCGGGGGCGGGGTATCTGGTGGCGGCGAGGTGGGCTCGGCGCCCAGGGACATCGCCGGCCTGGTGGGCGGTGCCGCTGGGCGGGGTGCTCGCCGCACTGGCGGACGTGCCGATGGAGCCGGTGATGGCGGGGCCGTTGGGCTACTGGCGGTGGCTCGAGCCGGGCCCGTTACCTGGTGGTGCGCCGGTGGCCAACTTCGTGGGGTGGGTCGTGGTCTCGGCGGCGGCGGGGGCGGTGCTCCGGCTCGGTCCGCCGCCCCCGGACTCCCGGGAACCGCTGATCGTGCTCCTAGTCCACTCGCTGTTCGTCGTGGCGCTCGGGGCATTGCTCGTCGTCGGCTGAGTCGTCCAGCGGGGCGAGCAAGCTCGCTACTCCAGAGCGAGAGCAAGCTCTCGCAGTCCTTTGGTGTGGGACTCGGGCGACGATCGGGCGGGGAGGGGGGTAGACCCCGAGGAGGGTGGCACAGAAGCGTTTCGTCGTCGTCGGGGCGGGGCTCGGGGGGTTGGCGGTGGCTTTGCGCCTGGCCCACCGGGGGCACCGTGTGACGGTCCTCGAGAAGACCGACCAGGTCGGTGGCAGGAACCGGCGAGTCCGGGTCGGAGAGTGCGAGTTCGACGGCGGGCCGACGCTCCTCATGATGCTCGACCCGTTCCGGAAGCTCTTCGCCGACGTCGGCGAGCGGCTGGAGGACCACCTCGACCTCCGGCTCTGCGACCCCAGCTACCGGGTCTTCTACGCCGACGGCTCGACGGTCGAAGGCACTCCGGACCGGGGCCGGATGACCGAGAACCTCCGCGCCCTCGCCGGGGATCGCGACGCCGACCGCTACCCAGGGCTCCTGGAAGACCTCAAGGCCCTCTACGACGACGCGATCCCCAACTTCGTGCGCAAGAACTTCGAGTCGGTGGCGGACTTCGTCGGGCCGAAGCAGCTTGCGATGGTCGTCCGGCACCGCATGCTCTCGAACCTTGCCAAGCGGGTCGAGCACTACGCGGACGACCCCCGGGTCCGGATGCTCTACAGCTTCCAGACGATGTACCTCGGCATGAGTCCGTACGACGCGCCCTGGGTCTATGCCGTGCTCACGTACATGGAGTACGGGGAGGGCGTCTGGTACCCGATGGGCGGCATGGTGCGGCTGTCGGAGGTCGTGGCGGGCCTGGCCGAAGCCCGGGGGGCGGAGATCCGTCTCGGGTGCCCGGTGGCGAGGGTCGAGTCGGGGGCGGTGACGTTGGCTTCGGGCGAGCGCATCGAGGCTGACGCGGTCGTGTGCAACGCCGACCTTCCGTACGCCGAGGAGGCCCTGACCGGAGACCGACCGGCGGGAAGCCGCGACCCCCGTCGGTACTCCTGTAGCGCGGCCATGATGTACGTCGACTACGAGGGCCGACTCGACGGCTTGCTCCACCACAACGTCTTCTTCGGGGCGGACTTCAAGGGGAACCTCGACGCTCTGTTCCACGAGCCGCTCGGGCTGCCGGAGGACCCGGCCTTCTACGTGTGCCTCACGAACCGGACGGACCCGGCCAAGGCACCGCCGGGGAGGGAGAACCTCTACGTCCTCGTGCCCGTCCCGAACCTCGACCGGCCGCTCTCAGCGTCCGAGGAGCGGCGGCTCCAGGGCCACGTCTTCGGTCGGCTGTGCGCAGTGGCCGGTTTCGACCCGTCCCGGGTTCGGGCGATGCGGACGTACGGCCCCGCAGAGTGGGCGTCGGACCTGAACCTGGCGCGGGGGGCGGCGTTCGGGTTGAGCCACGACTTCTGGCAGAGCGCCTTCTTCCGGCCCTCGAACGCGAGCGCCTCGGACCCCCGGCTCTTCTTCGTCGGCGCGAGCACTCAGCCGGGGAACGGCCTCCCGATGGTGCTCATCTCGGCCGAGCTCGCGGAACAACGCCTCGTCCGAGCGGGATTGGCGTAACCGGCCCCGCCGTCAGGCCCGCCCCCGACAGGGTTCGAGGACCCGCTTAGGGCTTCCTTACCCGAAACCTTGACCTTGCCCTGAAGTTCGGACTTCCGGTGCCCGATACATTCACCGGGTCGATTCGACCGGAGACGCGTGCATGTACGAACAGTATTGGGGCCTCACCGAGCCACCTTTCTCCCTTACCCCGGACCCCCGGTTCCTCTACATGAGCCGGGCACACGACGACGCGCTCACGATGCTGCACTACGCCGTGACCCGGAACAAGGGCGCGGCGATGCTGGCCGGGGACATCGGGCTCGGTAAGACCACGATCAGCCGCAAGCTGCTCGAGACGCTGGACCCGCTCCAGTTCCGGGTCGTGCTCATCGTGAACCCGATCCTGACGCCCACCCAGATGCTGCAGGAGATCCTGGACCAGCTCGAAGTGCAGTGCGTCTCGCGGAACCGCCAGGTGCTCGTCCAGCGGCTGCACCTGGCCCTCCTCGAGCACTACGACCGGGGGCGCCGGGTGGTCGTGATGATCGACGAGGCCCACCTCGTCCGCTCGGCGACGACCCTCGAGGAGATGCGGTTGCTCTTGAACTGCCAGATGAACGACCAGTTCTTGATCAGTCTGCTGTTCCTCGGTCAGACCGAACTCCCGCCGAAGATCGCGAAGGTTCCCGCGCTCGATCAGCGGATGGCGGTGCGCCACATTCTGAAGCCGCTCGACGTGGTCGAGACGGGCGAGATGGTGCTCCACCGGCTTCGGGTGGCGGGCTACACCCGCGACAACAGCCCGTTCACTCCGGACGCCGTGCACCAGCTCCACCTTGCCTCTGGCGGCGCCCCCCGGGTGGTCTGCCAACTCGCCGACAACGCCCTGCTGATGGCCATGGTCCGGAAGCAGCCGATGATCGACGCCTTCCTGATGCGGGAAGTCGCCGACGAACAACAAGGAGTGGCCGCGTGAACTTCGCCGAAGCCGTACGCCGTGCGTCCCGCGACGCCGGCCAGCCCATCGTCAACGAGCCCACCAGCTTTGAGACCCCGTCGCCTGCCCCCCCGATCGGGGAGTCGAACCCGGAGAGCGGCGCGGTGTCGATGCCGCAGATCTCTTCGGTCTCGGCGAGCGCGGCCCCCGAAGGGCCGCACCCCGCCGTAGCCGCGGGAAACGTCGTCCGCCTCGAACTCTTCCTGACCGCCGAGCAGACGTCGAGCATGCTGCGGGCGATCATCAGCGGCCAGCACACCGTGTTGACCGTGGGCGAAGCAGCCCAGTACCTGCGGGTTCGACCCCAGGCGCTTGCCCGACTCGCCGAGGACGGGCTCGTCCCGGGCGTTGTCGTGGACGGGAAGTGGCGGTTCCCGAAGAACACGCTCGACGAATGGCTCGCCAACGGCGGGGCCCCGACCCTGGAGGACCAGTCGCATGTCGCTTAGACTCTTTCGCAGCAAGTCGTACGTCGGCCTCGATATCGGGGCCAAGGTCATCAAAGCCGTCCAGGTCGAGCGTAGCAACTCGGGGTGGAAGGTCACCCGGGTCGCCCACGGGCCGACCCCGCCGGGAGCCCTGAAGGACGGGGTCGTGTCCGAGGTCGAGGCACTTGCGCACGCGATTCAGGGCCTGCTCCGCTCGGGCCGGATCTCCGCGACCACCGCTGTGATCGGGGCCTCGGGGGCCTCGGTCGTCGTGCGCAAGGTCACTGTCGGCAAGATGCCGGAAGCGGTCCTGCGCAAGTCGATCAAGCTCGAAGCCGGCCGTTACGTCTCGTCGAGCGTCGAGGACAGTTTCATCGAGTTCGAGATCCTCGGTGACACCGAGGACGGGCAGATGGAGATCCTCGTCGTTGCGGCCCCTCGCGAGTTGGTCCAGACGCGGGTGCTCGCCTGCGAGCAGGCCGGGCTCGAGGTCGAGGTCGTCGACGTGGACCCGTTCGCGACGTACCGAGTCCTGGTCGAGGCGGCGCCGGACGGTGCGCTCTACGAGGAGACGGTCGCTCTTGTGGACGTCGGGGCCCAGACGACGAACGTGAGCGTGGTCCGGTCGGGCGTCTTCGCGATGACCCGCACGATCCCTCAAGGTGGCCAACTGCTCACCGAGGCGCTCTCCTCCTACTTCAAGCTTGAGGAGGAGCAGGCCGAACAAGGGAAGGCGCAGCTCGACTTGCGGGTGCTCTTGAACGAGGCCCAGCCTCAAGAGAACCCCCCGCTTCGGGTCGTCCAGCCCCACGTGGACGACCTTGTTCGCGAGATCCGGCGCTCGCTCAACTACTTCCAGTCGCAGCAGGCCGACGGCCAGGGCAGCCCCGTGAACCGGGTCCTGCTCTGTGGCGGCGCGGCGGCGATGCCTGGGCTGGCGGCCTATATGGAGCACCGGCTCGGCATTCCGACCCAGCTCGTGGGCGTGTTCGACAACCCGCGGTTCACCTTCGCCGGCCTCGAGGAGGTCGGTCAGGGTCTCGACTTGACTGTGGCGTCCGGCCTCGCGATGCGGCCGTTCGCCCGCGCCGCCTAACCGAGAGACACTATGCCGATCGTCAACCTGATCTACGAACAGCGCCTCGCCGTCGAGCAGCGGGAGCGGCAGACGCGGATGCTCGTGCTGACCATGGTCGGCGTGGGGGCGCTCGCGTTCCTCGCCACCGGGTTCTTCCTCTTCGAGACCGCCCGCTTCCAGCTTATGTCCGGTGAGCTCGAGGCCCGCAAACAGAAGCTCAAGCCGATGATGGACCAGCTCGCAGGGAACCAGCTCGACCTGCGCGACATGGAGCCGAGGCTGAAGACGCTGCGAGACGCGGTGAAGCTCACCGAGCAGTGGAACCGGATCATGGACCACGTGGCGGTGAACACCCCCGGGGACGTGTGGTTCACCTCGTTCCGCTCGAACGTCTCGGACCCCGCCCGCGGGGTGCAAGTGTCGTTCGGCGGGTATGGGACGACGCAGTCGGCGATCGGCGAACTCCAACTCCGGCTCGCGACCAGCACGGACCTTTCGAAGGTCGGTCTGCGCTTCAGCCAGGAGCGTCTGATCGACCAGGCCCGGGCACTGGAGTTCCAAATCGACGCGACGGTGACCGGCACCGAGAAGAAGCCGGTCGTGAAGAAGAAGGACGATAAGGCCAAGGGGGCCGGATGACCATGAACTCGAACGTGAAGTCGATCGCCCTGCTCGCCGGGGTCGTGATCCTAGTGGGCGGCGGTGCCGTGGCCTGGTCTTTGAACCTGAGCCAGGGCGCCAAGGACCGCCACGCGGGGCTCAAGTCGTCGATCCCGGACGATAAGCAACTCCGGACGATGCTGGCCGACTCGCAGTACCTGGTCGACGTCTCCCGCCGGGAGCTCGACCACCTGGAGCAGTCGATCCCGAACCTGGCTTACGTCCCGACCCTCCTGCGGGAGCTCGAAGCGTTGGGCCGGCGGGTCGATATCGAGGTAACCGGCGTGCGACCGGTGGCCGAGCGCCAGCAGCGAAGGGCCCCGGACCCGAAGGCGGCCCCCGAGAAGAAGCCTCCTTACGAGGAGATCAACATCGAGATCAGTGGGCGCGGCAAGTTCGCCGACCTGATGCGGTTAGTCGAAGAGCTCAAGGCGTTCCCGAAGATCGTGGCGGTGCAGTCGATCACGCTCGCGCCGCGACGCGAGGCGGCCAGGGCCGGCGATGAGCCGAGCTCGGAGTCGCCGAACCTCGACGCGACGATCCGCATCAAGGCGTTCGCGTTCACCCCGAAAGCGGAGGGCGCCCCGACTGGCGTCCAGGCAGCGACATCGTGAAAGGCGACAAGAAGAAGCTGATCGTTGTAGTGGCCGTCCTGGTGGTGGTTCTGGGCGTGGGGGCGTTCTCGTTCCTCTCGGCTCCGGCCCCGACGGTCACGGCGACGAAGACGTCCTCGACCAAGCCGTCCACCCCGGGCGAAGCGGGGGCCAAGCCGAAGACGGACCCGCAGCGCGACGCCCTGATGGCGATGGTGACGGGCCCTCTCCCCGAGCGGGACCCGTTCAAGCGGCCCGCCTCGACGCAGACCGCCACCGAGCCCACAGCCGCCGCCCCCGCCAAGCCGGCCGCCGCACGTCCTGCCGTGCCCGCGGGCCGTCTCTCGCCGCCGGTGGCCCGGACTCGCGTCGAACCGATCGACCCGCTTCCTGGCGGAGACACGCTCGGCTCGCCGCGGGGCCCCTCTGCTAGGGGGTTCGAAGTGACAAAGGGGGCGCCGGTGCGCAACCCGGACGAATTCGCCTTCCGCGTCCAGGGCGTGGTCCTCGGTGAGAAGCCGATGGCCGTGCTCCAGGACGAAGAGGGCAACCAGACGCTCGTCCCGCTCGGCGGGACGATCGGTGGGGGGCGCGTCATCGCGATCGAACGCGACGGCGTGCGCATCCGCCACCGGGGCAAGGACAAGGTCGTGCCCCTTTCCGAGGGACCGTAATGCTGAGAACACTCCTCTCTGTCGGCCTTCTGGCCGTGAGCCTCCCGTCGGTGTTCGCCCAGGCGAAACTGACGGGCATCGAGACCAGGACGACCGACACCGGTCTCGACATCGTCATCCGCGGCGAGGGCCTGACGGCCCCGCAGACTTCGCGCGTCAAGGGCGGTACGTCCTTGATCCTCGAGTTCCCGGCCGCCCTCGTGGGTCCCCGGGCCCGCCAGACCGTCGTGTTCTCGGGCGTCGAGTTCGTTGAGGTCGTGCAGTTCACGACCCGGCCGCTCCGGTCGCGGGTCCACATCCGGCTCGAGCCGGGTGTCCGGCCCTCGATCGCCCAGGTCAACGGCCTGTGGACCGTCCGGTTCGCCGGGCGCCCGGTGGCCAAGAAGACCGCCGTCGATTCGGACCGTCTGGCCATGGACGCGGCGGCGGCCGAACTCACACGACCGGTGAAGGCGAAGGTCTCGACTCCGGTCGCGAATCGACCCCCGGTCGCGAAGGCTGACCCGGTCGGCGAGTTCCTCACGGCAGCAACGGCCCAGCCGACCCCGGTGGTGACCGCGGCGCCGATCGCGGACCCGCAGCCTCAGGCGGACCTCCCCAAGTTGATCGACCGCGCCGCACGTCCGGCCCCGGCCACGACGCCGGCTCCGGCCGCCAGCCCTCGCCCTCGCCCGACGATCAGCCCGGAAGAGGCGCAGATGCGTCAGCGGGTGTCGCTCAACTTCATGGCGACCGACATCGTCCAGATCCTCCGCGGGCTGTCGCAGCAGGTCGGGGTGAATATCATCACGTCGCCCGAGGTGAGCCCGCCAGACAAGCCGGTCCGACTCACGATGGCCCTCAACAACGTCACGGTCGAGGAGGCGCTCTCCATGATCACGGCGACGACGGGCCTGCGCTACGGCCGGGCCGGGAACACCTTCGTCGTGGCCCCGAACACCAGTTTCCCGATGGTCATGCGCCAGATCATGGAGCGCGGGGCCGAGAACTACGAGACGCGGGTCGTCAACCTCATCAGTGGCGAGGCCCAGCAGATCCGTGAGGCGACGCTCAAGGCGATCCCGCCGGACGGGCGGGGCGGCTACTACGACATCATCGTCCAGGCCCCGAAAGAGGCTGCTCCGGCGAACCCGGGTGGCGGCACCGTGCCGAACCTGATCGACCCGGGGATGATGGCCGGCCGGCCGAACCTGAACGCGGCCGCGCCGCAGGACGCTCCGGCGGCCCCCGCCGGCGAGGACAGCGCCCCGCCTTCGAAGGGACGTGCGTTCTACGTCATGCTCGTAGGCGACCCGACCCGGCTCGTCGAAGTCGAGGACTACGTCCGCAACCTGGACGCCAAGATCGCGAAGTCGTTCTCGATCAGCCGGGCCAACACGACCGGGACGGTCGTCGTCCCGATCCAGAGCGGCCAGACCGAGCGGATCAAGACGATGATCAACCGGCTCCTGGAGGACAATCCCCGGCGGTCGGACTACTCGATCACCGAGACCAACGTGCGCGACCTCCAGCAGGGCGAACTGTCCACGCGGGTCCTGCTTATGATCGGCCCGAACGAGGAGCTCGAAACGCTTCGGCGGTTCGCAACGGCCCTCGACCGTGACCTCTGCGTCGCGGGCGGGATCGCCTATGCCGACGACGCGGCCGGTCTCGAGCGCTTCTACGAGGTCGTCGAGCTCAAGCATATCGAGCCGACCATCGCCGAGTTCGACCTGAAGGGCCGCGTCCGCGGGCTTTGGGTCACCGTGCTCCCCGACCCCGTGACGCCCGGCATCCAGGGCGAGGCCGAGGGTGAGAAGGCGGCGACGCCGACCGACCAGGCCGTGCCAGGTACCTCAGGTGGCCAGGCGCCGAAGGGCGAGGAGACGAAGCTGACGCGCCAGATCGGCCGGGAGCCGATGCGGCTCGTGCTCCGTGGCACCCGCCAGCAGATCGACGAGGCGAAGGCGTACCTGGCCCTCGTCGACGTCGCTCCGCGCCAGGTCGCCCTCGAGCTGCGGGTCATGGAGCTCTCGCGAGAGGACGCCCTCCGGGTCGGCCTCGATTGGAGCGTGCTCGCTGGGAGCCGGGCGAACGTCATCCGGTTCAACCAGAACCTCGGCGACACCCCGGGCAGCCCGGGCACGATCTCGGGCGACCTCAACTTCGGCACGAAGACGAACCCGGTCGACGGGTCGGTCTTCGCCGAGCAGTTCAGCGTCCTCGGGACCCTCGACTCGATCTCGAACAACCGGAACCTCATCGCTCGGCCGAACGCCTTGGTCTCGGACGGCCGGACGACGGACCTCTTCGTGGGCGACACGGTTCGCTACATCAAGAGCATCCAGACGAGCCAGAACGGGATCACGGTCCTTACGGACGAGATCAAGGTCGGCGTGCGGTTCGGCATTCGGGCCAGGGCGGGTGCGGACGGCAACGTCGCGCTCGACCTCCGGCAGAACTTCAGCATCCTGACGGCGTTCACGCCGGTGCCGGGCGGCGGACAGTTGCCGCAGACGAGCGACCGGGAGACGAGCCTGTTCGTGAACATGCGGACGGGCGAGACGATCGCCCTAGGCGGGCTCATCCTCGACCAGGACCGCAAGAACTACTCGGGCATCCCGATCCTGAAGGACCTGCCGATCATCGGTCGGCTCTTCGGTCGGACGAACAACAGCCGTGTCCGCACGGAGATCGTGTTCTTCTTGACGGCGGTCACGGTCGATCCCGGCAATCGGGCCAACGCGGCCTCGCCGGTCGGTTCGCTCGAGCGGTCCCCACGGCCGGCCGAGGATTACAAGAAAGCCCGGGAAGAGGCCGAGAAGCGCGGCCTCGAGCGGCGCAAGCAGGGCGGCTGAGCCCAGCGGGATCCCTCGGACGCCCGCCCTTCCCCCGCCTGGGGGAGGGGCGGGTGGGTCTTTATACCCCCCTTGTAACCCCCTTGTTCGGGGCCGGTGACCGATTCGGGGGGCCGGGAAACCCTGGCCGACGGGGCGCGTAGAAGCCCCTGTCAACGCCTATGTGGATCGCAGACACGAACCGCTGCCGAGAGATCGATCACCGGGCGACCGAAGAGTTCGGGATGCCGGCGATGGTCCTCATGGAACGCGCAGGGTTGG
Source organism: Fimbriimonadaceae bacterium (assembly GCA_022843485.1). Classification (GTDB taxonomy): domain Bacteria; phylum Armatimonadota; class Fimbriimonadia; order Fimbriimonadales; family Fimbriimonadaceae; genus JALHNM01. Next base: position 631,884 of record JALHNM010000001.1, read on the forward strand.
CCGTCTTCGACGCGGTGCGGCAGATGCTGCCCGAGGGCGGGCGGATCGCGGTGCTCTGTGGCCGGGGCAACAACGGCGGCGATGGGTTCGTCCTCGCCCGCCTCGCCCAGGAGCACGGGCTCGGGGTGGACTGCCTCGTCACGGCGACCGAGGGTGAACTCAGGGAGGAGTGCCGCCAGCAGATGCTCCAGGCCCGCGCCCAGGGGGTGCACCCGATCTTCTGCGACGACGCCCGGTGGACCCGCCGGATCGACTGCCTCACGGGCTACGACCTGGTCGTGGACGCGGTCCTCGGGATTGGGGCAGCGGGCGAATTGCGGGGCCATGTCGCCCATGCGATCCATGCGATGAACCGCTCGGGCACGCCGGTGATCTCGGTGGACGTGCCGAGCGGCATCCACACTGACACGGGCTCGGACCTGGGCGAAAGCGTCTGGGCCCTGCGGACGATCACGTTCGGGCTTCCCAAGCCCTACCTCTTCCAGGGTATCGGTCTCGAGCACGCGGGGTACTGGAGCGTGGCGGACATCGGCTTCCCGTCGCAACTCCTTCACGAGCCTACCGGGGCGAAGCTCATCGACGCGGCCTGGGTGGCGGGTCTGGTGCCGGAGAGGCTGAAGGCGAGCCACAAGGGTTCGAACGGTCACGTGTTGATCGTCGCGGGGAGCCGGTCGATGCGAGGGGCGGCGGCGCTGGCGGCGGTCGGAGCCCTACGTAGTGGGGCGGGGATGGTGACGGTCGCGGGGGTGGAGCCGGTGCTCCAAGCCGTCATCCAGCACGCCCCGGAGTGTACGTTGATCCCCCTCGACGAGCGGGACGGCGTCATCGACCCGGCGGGGATCGATCTCTTGGCCGCGAACCAGCACCGGTTCACGAGCGCCCTGTTCGGCCCGGGGCTGACCCACGAGGCTCCGGTGCTCGACGCCTTGGCCCGGGTGTGGTCGCGGTGGGAGACGCCCTGCGTCATCGACGCCGACGCGCTGAACGCGGTCGCCCACGGGGTGGCCCTTCCGCCGTGCGAGGCCGTGTTGACGCCGCACCCCGGGGAGATGGGCCGGCTCCTCCAGCGGACGGTGGCCGAAGTCCAGGCGGACCGGTTCGCGACGGTCCGCGACTCAGTCGAGCGGTTCGGCAAGGCGGTCCTGCTGAAGGGTCCGCACAGCATCGTCGGCGCGCCTCATGAGCCCCTCCTTGTCAACACGACTGGGAACCCGGGGATGGCTTCGGCCGGGATGGGGGACGTGCTCGGCGGGCTCCTGGCGGCGTTGCTCGGCCAAGAGTTGCCGCCCTACGAAGCCGCCGGGGTCGCGATGTTCTGGCACGGCCGGGCGGGCGACCACAGCGCCCAGACCGAGGGGCCGGTCGGGTTCACGGCTCGCGACGTTGCGAGGAACCTGCCGTTGGCGCGGGCTAAACTGTGCGCAACGTGCTCGGAAGACTGACAGGGTCCGTCATCGCCGCCTCCCTCGCGTTCGGCGCCGTCGCCCAGGACTCGGCCTCGATCCGCCTCCAATTCGGCTCGGAGGGTGAGCGGGAGGTCTGGGTGGGCTCGCTCGATCGCCCCGGCGAAGTGAGCGGGAGCCAGGTCGTAAGCGGGGTGAGCGCGATCCTCCCCGTCACGACCCGGCCGAACCGGGCGATGGTCTTCGTCCACGACCGCTCGACCGGGAACGTGGCCGAGCGGCCGCTGGCAGACGTGCTGAAGACGGGGACCTGGAGGGTCGGGATCCGCGACGAGAAACGGGTCTACCGGATGGACTTCGTGGTGGAGCACGACGGGAAACCGGTGGCCAGCGCCGTCGTGCGGGCGCGGGCTGGGGGCGAGACGCGGGAGGCCCTCGTGAGCCCCTCGGACGAGGGGAAGGCGAGCGTCTTCAACCTGAAGGCAGGTCGCGTCGAAGTCACGGTCCAGTACAAAACGGGCGAGCAGACGAAGTCGACGCCGGCGCAGACGTTCGACGCCAAGCTGGGGTTGGGCCCGACGGCGGCGCGTAAGCTTGTGATCTCGGAGAAGGTCGAGACGGTCGCCCCGACCGCAGGTTCAGGGCCGGCCACGGAATCGACGCCGGGGTCGGCGCGACCGGAAGGGTCGAGGCCGGAGACGGCGCCCCCCCCTCCGGCCGCTGCCCCCAACCCGCTCGGGACGCTGCTGAACCTGGTGGTCGGACTGGCCGTGGTCGGAGGGGTCGGGTACGCGATCTACCGCTACGTCGCGAAGAACCCGCAGCAGGTCCAGGACGCCTTGAAGCAGGTCGGTCTCGGCGACCAGGGCCAGGCGGGGGCGTCGGACCCCGCGCCCGTGCCTCAGGCTCCCCAACCGGTGAAGCCGATCGTTCTCGACCCCGCGGGGGCCCCTGAGCTCTCGCCGGGCCCGCTCGCAAGCCCCGTGGCTGGAGCGGTGGCGGCGGTTAAGAACCCGCGGTTGGTCGGGGCGGACGGCTCGGTCGCGCTGCTGCTCGAGGGTGTTGCTACGGTCGGCCGCGAGGCGGGGCTCGAGGTGTCGCTGGTGGGCCAGGACACGGTCTCCCGCCGGCACGCCCAGGCCGAACGGGCGGGCGACTCCGTGACCCTCACCGACCTCGGGAGCACGAATGGGACGTTCGTGAACGGGGTGCGGTTGACATCCCCGGTCGTGTTGCAGCCTGGGGACGCCGTCCAGTTCGGCTCGGTCGCCTTCCGGTTCGAGGTCTAGGGAATGGGAGACGCCGTCCTTCGTTCGTTCGCCTGCGCGGTCGCGGGCACCCTCGCTTGGTTGCTCTGCGAGCCATGGTTCCCGAAGCAGTTCTCGGGCGAGGTCGCGCTCCGATCGGACCCGCGGTGGGCGGCGGTCGAGCAGGCGATGTTCCTCCTGCTGGGAGCGCTCATCGGGGCGACGGCGGGGCTCATCCATGGTTGGCGGAAGGGGGGTCGGCGGAACTTGCTCCTTTCGGGGGCGCTCGGGCTCGTCTTCGGTGCGGTCGGGGGTGGGTTCGGGCACGTCGTGGGGGGAGCGTTCTTCACGGCGGCCTCGATCGCGTTCGGCCTCAACAACCCGATCGCCCGGGTCGCCGGGTTTGTGCCGATGGGTATGGCGATCGGGGCGGCGGTCGGGGCATCGGCGCTCACGGTCCGCTCGACGGTGTCGGGGGCGATCGGGGGGTTGCTCGCGGGGTTCGCGGGGGGTGCCTTGTTCGACCCGGTCGCGCAGGTCTTCGGGACGCTGCTGATGCCGGCGAACATGGTGGCGGCCCAACCGGGCCAGCAAATCGAGGTCGGGGCCCCCGGGCGGGCGGTGGCGTCGTTCGGCCTGGGGCTCTTGATCGGGCTGTTCACGGCCCTCGTCGACCGTGCGACCCGACGGGCGTGGATCCGGCTCGTGCTCGGGCGGAACGAGGGGAAGGAGTGGCCGGTGGACGCGGCGCAGACGCTGATCGGGCGTGACGAGCGGGCGCACGTGCCGTTGTTCGGCGACCCGACTCTCCCGCCGCTCGCGGCGGTGATCGCTCGGCAGGGCGCCCAGTACGTGCTCCACGACCCGGGGACGCCGATGGGGGTCGGCCACAACGGGGTCCGGGTCCCGCAAGCGGTGCTGGGGCACGGGGACACGATCCAAGTCGGGGGCTTCAACTTGCAGTTCTTCCTGAGAGCCGGGGCCGCGAGGGCGGCGGCCGAGGGGCGGGCGCGGGCGCAGCCGGTCGGTGGCGGGGCCCCCGCCTATGGGCCCCCGGCGGGCGTCTCCCAAGCCCCTCAGCCTGCCTACCCCATGCCCGGCCCGGCGCCCCATGGCATGGCCCCGGCTCCAGCCGTTGCGGTCGGGCAGGTGCTGGTCGCGCTCTCCGGTCCGCTCACGGGCCAGCGGTTCGTCGTCTCGGGGAGCCTCGAGCTCGGCCGGGAGGCGGCGGGGGTGCCGCTCGGGTTCGACTCGCAGGCCTCGCGGCGGCACGCGGTCGTCGCCCAGACCCCAGCTGGTCTTCAGGTCACCGACCTTGGGAGCACGAACGGGACGTTCGTGAACGGGCAGCGCGTACCGATGAGCCCACTCCGCCCGGGCGACTCGTTGACCATCGGATCGACGTCGTTCCGGATCGAGTGAACATTCGAGTCGGGTCTCCTCGGGAGAACCTGTCCCATGCTGGAAGCCTGGGACCCCATCGGCTGGAAGCCGATGCTACACTGGCCCTATGGGCCAGGTTCCGCCCGATCCGAACAAGACGCAGATGAGCGGGTTCGACCCGAACAAGACCGTGGTGGGAGGGTCGCCGGTCGGGAACCGGACGGTGGCGATGGGGGCCGCGCCCGGGGCGTCCGACCCGAACCGGACGACGGCCTGGGCCCCGCCGAGCCCCGAACTCACCGTCACCCTGACGCCGAGCCGTACCGCGACGATGGCGAACGGCCCGGCGCGGGAGCAGTTCTTGCTCGAGCTGGCCGCCCCCGCTGAGCCGGGGCTTCCGGGAGTGGTCTCCCAAGGCACGAGGACCCCGCTCAACCTGTGCCTGGTCATCGACCGGAGCGGGTCGATGGAGGGGCCGGCCCTCGAGTACGCGAAGCAGGCGTGCGGGTTCGTGGTCGACCTGCTGAGCCCCAACGACGTGCTCTCGATCGTGGTGTTCGACGAAACGGTCGAGGTGCTCATGTCGCCGCAGCGGGTGACGAACCGGCAGGCCGTGAAGGACGGGATCGCCCAACTCACGCCCGGCTACACGACGAACCTCTACGATGGGGTGACTCTGGCCGCGCACCAGCTCGGGCAGTTCGTGGAGGGGGGTCGGGCCACGCGGATGGTCGTGCTCACCGACGGCGAGCCCACGGCGGGCATCAAGGACTTCGCCTCGTTGGTGCAGCACGCGGGGGACCTGAAGGCGAAGGGGATCACCTGTACGTTCCTCGGCTTTGGGCCGGAGTACAACGAGGAGCTGCTCGCGGCGATGGCGAAGAAGGCGGGCGGCAACTACTACTACATCCCCCAACCTCAGCTGATCCCGGAGATCTTCCGTACGGAACTGCAGAAGCTCATGACCGTGTCGGCGATGCACCTGCGCCTGAGCCTGAAGCTGGCGAGGTGGGTGCGGCTACGGTCGGCGACGGGGATGTCGGTGCCGACGGACGCGAGGGAGTTCACGCTCGACCTGGCGGACTTGGAACGGGGGGCGGTCTTGCAGCAGGTGCTGGACTTCGAGTTCTCGAACCACCCGCTGGGGCACTACCGGGTCGCCGGGGGGAAGCTGAGCTACACCGACGCCGGCGGGACGGACCGGGTCGTCGATGTGGACCTCGTGATGGAGTTCACGGCCGACGCGGCGCGGTACTCGGCCCCGATCGACCCCCGGGTCGCGGCGGCGCACGAGGTGAGCGCGGCGAGCCGGGTGGTCGAGAAGACGATCTTGGGCCTGAAGACGCAGGCGATCACCGCCGCCGTCGCCCTCGCCGACCTCCAGAAGACGCAGGCGCTGCTGCTGGGTCAAGGGCGGACGGCGGAGGCGCAGGAGGTCACGATCGCGATGCAGGCCATCCAACGCGGCGACACCGGCGGGGCCGAGAAGACGCTGATGGGCACGATGGTCAACCTGGACCAGGGCAAGCGCCAGGGGTGAGCGCTCCGGGGGGTCAGCCACCGCTGGACGAGCCTGGGATCGGGTACTTCTCGATGAAGCGCAGCCGGCCGTCGGACGCCCGGATCGAGACCCAGACCCAGTCCCGGAGCCCCTTGACCCGCTCGCTGTAGGAGTCGGGGTCGAAGACCTGCATCTCGTAGACGTAGTCGCCGACCGGCGCCTCTTCGTAGGTCAACTCGAGCATCGACTCGACCTTCCGGGGGGGCTTCCAGCCCTCGGGCGTATCCACTGCGAGCATCACGGGGAGTTTCTCGACCCAAGCCTTGGCACCGTACTTCTTCGCGACGGCGTCCTCCATGACCCTGCGGGCGTCCTCGAGAGGGATCACCCTCGGCGGCTTCGCCGGGGATCGGGGGACGAACTGCGGGCCAAGCATCATCACCATCCGACCTGATCGGTGATCGATGAGAGCTACGGTCTGGTAGTGGAAAGATACGGGAACCCCGTGGTAGACGGGTACGAAATCCGCTTGGACCCCGAACCCTCGGACGAACGTGTCGTCCTGGTGCTCGACCGGCTGTACCCTGCAAAAGTGGACATCCTGGATCGGGAAGCCCATGGCGTTCAAGCACCGGGTGGTGGGGGCCCGAAGTTTCGCATCGGGGAGCCTCTCTTCGGGGTCGAACGTCGTCGCGAGCGCCCCGTGGACCAGACTCGCCCCGACCATGCGTCCATCCGAGGTGCGGACCGACCCGCTGGCAAATCCAGAACTTATGTGCACGAACGGATCGTCCGGACGCCTGTCCGAGACGCGTAAGGTCGCTGGGTCGAACTCCCGACCCACGGCGCGTCCCTCCTCGCCGCGGGCCATGGCGGCGAAGACGGTCTTAGCCCGTTCGACCGGGTCCACGACCGGGGCCAGGAGCAGGAGGGCTAAGTGAGCGACCATAGAATGAGGACGTCTGTCCGGAGGGAGTGGTACTCCTGACAGTCGTCGCGGAGCGACCGACCCGTGGGGGCGGTGCGAGCCGCGCCGGGGCATGGGAACGGCGCGGAGAGCCTCAGGCAACTAGGCTAGTGGCGGCGTATTTATGGTAACAGGATCGCTTTTTAGGCCACGGATGTTGACATTTGGCATAACTCTGGCCCATAATAGCCCATCATGCACAGCGCGACCCCTCACACGCCGAGCCGACCGCTCAAGAACTTCCTCGAGATCCCTTACGACCAGCTCGAGGAGCTGAACCTGGAGGCTAAGGGACGGCAGCTCGCCCGGGAGGACTCGGGGGCGCTCCGCGAGCACTACTTGAAGTACCTGGCCGAGACGAAGGAGATCAAGGCGGTCACGGTCTGCTTCAGCGATATCGAGGGCCGGTTCCACATGCTGGACTACGACAAGAAGTTCCTGCTGAAGTCGTGGGACAACCTGACGTTCGACGGGTCGAGCATCCGGGGCTTCAGCGTGGTGAGCGAGTCGGACCTGCGGCTGGCGGTGGACTGGGGGAGCTTCCGATGGTTGCCAAGCGACGTGTTCGGGCCGGGGAAGGTGATCGTATTCGGGCTGATCCTCGATCGGGACGGGGTGCCCTACTCGAGCGACATGCGCGGCCGGCTAAAGAGCCTGAGCGACGAGATGGCGGCGAAGGGGATGGTGGCGAACGTGGCGGTCGAGTGCGAGGGGTTCCTGTTCAACGGCCAGGACGCAGAGCAAGTCTACGACGGCAAGAAGGGGTTCGAACTGGTTCATACGGGGGGGTACTTCCACTGCCTTCCGAACGACCCGCTTAAGCTCTTCATCGATGCGTTAGCCGAGGCGCAGCGGGCGTTGGGGTTCGAGAACGAGAAGGATCACCCGGAGGTGGCCCCCAGCCAGTTCGAACTGAACTACCAGTACACCGAGGCGCTGGTGGCGGCGGACCAGCTGCAGCTCTACAAGCTTACGGCCCGACAGGTCGCGGCGAACATGGACTGTACGGCGTCGTTCCTCCCTAAGCCGATCGCGGGGATCAACGGGAGCGGGATGCACACGAACCTTTCGATAAGCCAGGGAGGCAAAAACCTCATGTACGACGCGAAGGGGGAGGACGGGTTGAGCTCGTTCGCTTGGGACTTCGTGGACCGGCTCTTGAACAGTGCGAACGACATCTGCCTGGTCTTGAACCCGAGCGTGAACGCCTATCGGCGGCTCGACCCGAACTACGAAGCGCCGAACCAGATCAAGTCCTCGGCGGTGGATCGGACGTCGATGGTCCGTATCCCGTTAGGCAACGAAAAATCATCGCGGCTCGAGGTTCGGACGGTGGCCCCAGACGCGAACCCTTACCTCGCCTTCTATACGATCCTCCGCACCGGATTGGAGGGGCCGATGACGGAGAAGATCACCAGCGAGTCAAGGCGAACGCGGACACGGTTCTTGCCCGGGAACGTGTACGATGCTATGCGACACTTCAAGGGGAGCGAACTGGTCACATGGTTGCTTGGGGAGGCCCCGAAAGAGAAGTACTTAGAGCGTAAAGAGCGGGCCGCGGACCGGTGTCCGAGGGAATTGGGGGCGATGGTGAAGGAGCAGGAGATCCTGTTCCACCACGAGGTGACGAACCAGTATCTGTGGTCGAAGTTCTGAGCCGGGGCTCAGGGTCGGAGGGTTTGGCCGGAGCGGGTGCGGCGGTCTCCGGCCGGGGGCCTGGTCTCGCGCCTCCGGTCTCGCTCTTCGACGGTGCGGGTGGGGCTGGGGCGGACTTCTGGAAGCTGTGAGCCCGGGAGGCAGATGGGCTCGCCGGTACAATCCTGACCAACGCCATGGCTGCCCCGAATATCCGCAACGTCGGCATCATCGCCCACGTCGACCATGGCAAGACGACCTTGGTCGACGCCATCTTCCGCCAATCGGGCATGTTCCGAGACAACGAGCACGTCGCCGACCGGGTCATGGACTCGAACGACCTCGAGCGGGAGCGCGGGATCACCATCCTCTCGAAGGTGGCGAGCTGTAGTTACCAGGGTACGAAGATCAATATCGTCGACACCCCGGGGCACGCCGACTTCGGGGGCGAGGTCGAGCGGGTCCTGAGCATGGTCGACGGGGTCCTGCTCATCGTCGATGCCTTCGAGGGGCCGATGCCACAGACGCGGTTCGTCCTCAAGAAGGCTTTCGACAACGGGCTCAAGCCGATCGTTTGCATCAATAAGGTGGATCGCGACAACGCCCGCCCCACCGACGTTTACGACCAGACGCTCGACCTCTTCATCGACCTCGGCTGCAGCGAGGAGGACCTCTTCTTCCCGCACCTTTACACGAGCGGGGCGGGCGGGTTCGCTCGGGCCGAGCCCAACGGGGGCGAGACCGATATGCGGTTGCTCTTCGAGGCGATCGTCAACCACGTCCCTGCGCCAAAGGTCCAACAAGAGGGCCCGCTGAGGATGCAGGTCAATAACCTCGACTACAGCGACTATCTGGGGCGCATGTTCGGCGGTAAAGTGATCCGGGGCCGCGTCCGGGTGGGAGACCGGCTGACTCGCGTCGGCGAGACCAAGCAAGACAGCTTCAATGTCACGAAGGTCTGGACGTACCAAGGGCTTAAGCTCACCGAAGTCGAAGAAGTCGAAGCGGGTGAGATCGCGATGATGTCCGGCCTCGACGAGGTGATCATCGGCGACAGTATCTGCGACGCTCAGTTCGTGGAGCCGCTTCCCAGGATCGAGGTCGAACCATCGACCTTGACCATGAACTTCTTCGCGAACAGCAGCCCGATGGCCGGTAAGGACGGCGGGAAGTTCTTGACGATCCACAAGATCAGGGAGAGGCTCGAAAAGGAGGAGAAGGTCAGTGTCACCCTCAAGATCGACCGCACCGCCGCCGCCGACACGGTGAAAGTCGCCGCCCGGGGCGAGATGCAGCTCTCGGTCCTGATCGAAACGATGCGCCGCGAAGGTTACGAGCTCGCGATCGCCCGCCCACAGGTGATCTTTAAGGAGAACGATATGGGGAAACGGCTCGAGCCCGTCGAGCGTCTGACCCTCGAGTTCGACGACGAGGCGATGGGTGGCGTTATGGAAGAGCTCGCCCGAAGAAAGGCCGAGATCGAGGATATGGCGCCGCTCGGAAACGGGCGCACCAAGATCGTCGCCTCCATCCCCACCCGCGGCCTTATCGGCTTCCGTACCGTCTATCTCACGCTGAGCCGTGGCTCCGGGCTTATGGGCTCGATCTTCGAAGGGTACGAGGTCTTCCGCGGGGACGTGCAGAGCAGGATCCAGGGCTCGCTCATCGCTAAAGACCCGGGGAAGCTGACGCGATACGCCTACGAAGGGGTGCAAGAGCGAGGCACGTTCTTCTACCCGGTCGGCACCGAGGTCTATGCCGGGATGATCGTCGGCGCGTGTAGCCGGGACGAGGACATGGTCGTGAACGTGACGCTGCAGAAGGCGGCGACGAACATGCGCAGCGCGAACGCCGACGCCACCACGGTGCTCGACCCTCACCGCGAGTTCTCGCTCGAACAGGCCCTGTCCTGGCTCCGCGACGACGAGCTGCTCGAAGTCACACCGAAACAGCTCCGCTTCCGCAAGAAGATCCTCGACCACAGCGAGCGTCGCGTCGCCGAGCGAAAGGCTGCGGCTGTCAGCTAACCAGGCCTGGGTGGCGCCTGGCTTTGTCGGTCATCGTGTCGCCGGTTGACCCGGCCCAATCTGCACGGCGAAGCGCTCCCCGCCTACCTTCACACTCTGCAGAAGAGGGTCGTAGTGGGCCCGAAAGAGTCGATTGCCCTGTACGAGCGTGACGGGCATTCCGGGGCTCGACGCGAGGGTCTCATCTGTGCGCGGGTCGCGGGACACGACGAACAGCGTTCGCCCCGGAGAGCCGAAGATCGTCGCCGGTTCGGCAGGCGAAAACCCGGTTCGGGCAGGTGTGCGGGAGCGCTCGCAATCCCGGCCGGAGAGCGCGGCGCGAGCCAAGCGGGGATCGACGAAGGGCGTCATCTTCCCGTTCACGGCGTCGAAGATCGCGTCGGTGATCACCCCGTACGCCCCGCGTTCTTGCGACCAAGACGAGAGGTCGCAGACCGTGACTCTGTACTGGAGAGTGAACTCGGCGCGATCCCGCGCCTCCGCGAGCCAAGGATCGAGCTTACCGAGGACCTCCTGAACCGACCTGTACTCGACGGGGTGGACCCGGATCTCGATCTCTGGCCACATCCCTTCGGTCGAGAGGGCCTGTCGAGCCCCCCGCTCCCAGACCTCGGCGGGCGAGAGCTGGGGTTCGTCGGGCCCCCGGAATCCGATTCGTGCCATGGGGACCACAAACGACCCCACAAGACCGGAGCGCGGATCGATCTCCACCATGCCGACCCGAGGTACGAGGTGCCGTCTTCCATCTGGGTTCGGCTCGAACCAGAAATCGAAGTTGCCCCGAATCGTCTCGTGCTCGCCGGGCATGGGTACGAGGTCGAGGTCGGGACGGACGTTCCTCAGTGCTCGGTGCGCAGCGGCGAGAGCCGTCGCCCGGTCGAGGGGCGCGGGCCCTTCACGCTCCGGTGCGGCGAAGTAGAACGAGACGAGGCCGGTCTTGCGCCTGAACCCGATGAAGCAGTAGCCCCAGTCGAATGTGACTCGACTCTTGTCCATAATCAGTAGGTAAGGCAGGCTGTCCCGAACGTAAGGCTTGTGATCGGGGTCGAGCAATGCCTCGGCGACATCGCGCCCCCTTACGAGCAGCTCCTCCTTTGACCAAGGGGCGGTCATCGCGGGTTCGATGTCGTCGAACGGTATCCGCTTGAGGAACTCGGACTTGTCCTGTGTCGTGAAGACGGTAAGGAGTGTGAGGATTGTGTTGGCAGTCATGGGAGCCTCAAGTACCAAGTCTGAGCAGAGCCCATCGGCGGGTCACCTGGTCGTCGGTAGACCCGGTACATTGTAGCGTCCGGATCGCCGAGCGCAACGCTTCTACAATCGGCTAGCTTACCGGCGAGAGCCCTTCACGTCGATCAGCGGGCCCTCCAGGCCTTCCTTCCCACTACGTTTCCTAAGGTTTCTGGCCCCAGACCTCGCAGGGCTGAACTCAGTGAATCAGAAGGCACGTAGGATCGCCCGCCGAACAGGATCGTTCCGGCGGTCGCCGACCAATTCGCCTGATCGAAGCATGTGCCGACTGCCATCCAAACGGGGGTCGCCGTTATTCGCTGGAACCACCCAGCCGGAGCCTTGGCAGGGACGAGGTGCCAGGCCGATTCCGTCTTCCAACCGTCCGCGCCCCTCACCGCCACTTCGCCCGTGACGATCGGGGCCTCGGCCACTCGTGATTGCTCGACTCGCACTTCGGTGCGGAGAAGGGCGGGGATGTTGATGGAGGGAACACCTAGCTCGGAAAGCAGGAAGACCTCACCTGTCACTGCATCCATATATCCAGGGTCGATCCAATCGGAGCGCCCCAGCTTCGGGTCATAAGTGGCAAGGTCGTTCACGTGGACGACACGCTGAAGAATCAGGGCTCCAGACGCCATCGCCTCGGCAGCCCTCCGGCTCCGCTTGGCTAAGCACTTACTGACCGGTCGGTAACTCAGGGGTGCAAAGCTCACTTTGGCGGCCCTGAAGAAGGCCCCGTTCTTGATGTACTCGTCAGCGATGAGGCGAGTCGTCTCTTCGTCCGAGAACGGCGACTCGTCTGGTCCGGACACAGTAGGCATCCTATGGCTCGCGGTAAGTGACACCAGGTCACCGAAGGTGCGCTCTACCGTGACCTCGGCGATAGGAGGCATGTCCTGCTTACGGCCCTCGACCTTCATGTTGAAGACGACCGTGAAGCGATTTCCTGGTGCGTCTTCTCGGACGGTGTCAAACGTGACCGAGAGGTCTGGCCTGACGCGATGAAGCTGATGAAGCGCTCTTGCCTTGCTCTTTTCGAGCGACAGGTTTGGTGCCGGCTCGTATTCGGTCGACACCTGGATCCCCCACACCCCGAGCGACTCCAGATTTATTGAGGCTGAGTAGCCTTCCCAGTACAGATCGATAGCCTCGTGCTCCGATCTCAAATGAACGACGGGGATTGAGTTTCTGACACGTACGCTTAGCTGGGTTAGGCGCCCTTGGTCGTCCAGATTCTCCAACGCTCGAAGGGCGACCGCTATCACGTCTGCCTTAGTACGCGGGGACAACCGAGACTCCTCGACCGTGTCCCAGCTCTCGAACGGCGCATCCCACTGAGCACCTGCGAGCGGACAGGTCAACAGCAAGAAGAGGAGGAAAGTTTGCTTCATGGGAGTGTCAAGTACCAAGACGGGCTTGCGGCGGAAGGGGGGTCGATCGGGCGACGGTACACTCGTTTCATCGTAGATCGGGGGTCGCCCGCGAGACCCGCCGGCAAGTAGAGCAGTTGAGCCCCTGCAACCCGTCTAGGGGGGAAGTGCCGGTTCGCCGCATCGAGTGCCGCTTGTGCCGTTACGACCGGAAGGGTTGCGCTTCCAGTCGGGGAAACGCCCATACCTTGTAAGACCCTGTTGAAGTGCATCCGCAGGCTGCCTTTAGGGACCGCTGGGTCTGCCGTAAGGTCTTCAAACAAGTCCAAGATCGTGAGGGGTAGCAGCCCGTCTTCTCCGCCGCTCGAGTTCGGCTTAAGGAACGAGACAACGTCTTGATCGAAACCGATCAAGAACCGGCTCCACGTAATGGGATCGTTCGTGACAGCCTCGGGCAAGTTGAATGCGTCCAAGACGTCGGGGCCGCCGCCTAGAGTGCCACAAGCGTAAAGAAACACCCAGTTCGGTGAGGGAAGGATCCGCTGTGAGGTCACGGCGCTCTCTATGGTCGCCCACGGCATGTATCCGACTTGGCCCTGTGAGATGGTCTTTGAGTCGTTAAGTCCCTGCGATGTCCCGTGTGTGCTCGCGTAGACAGACGTTGCATGCTTCAATGCCGCCCCGATCTGGAATTGGTCAGAATGGGGAGCGGGCACGAGGTTGAGATGGTTCAAGTTCGACACGATGGCAGCCCTGAACGCCAGGACTTCGAACTCAGACATATCCTTGAGAGTCGGTAGGTTCGTCAGGCCGTTGATCGGTGGCCTGTCGTCTTCGTTACCCCAACTCAACTCCGCATTATAGGCGCTGAGATCCGCTGTGGTCTCGACAGTCTCGGTGCCGTCGGGGATCTCGTCGCCGTCGGGGAGGAAGAGGTCGAACTCGACCTTGACCGAGAGCGTGACGGTCGAACCGTGGGGGAACCGGGTACTGGCGAACCGGGCGCGGCCGGTGCCGGAGGCGCTGGGTGGGAGGCCGGCGAAGGTCGTCCAGACCATATCGTCCGAGTCGGCGATCTTTCCGGTGATCTTCTTTATCTTAACGCCCGACCAAGGGTCCGACCCTTGGTAGTTTGCCCCGGTGTTCCCCTGGCCGTTGAACGAGACGTTGACGGCGGTGCCGCTGACCTTGAGCCCGGCCGCCAGCGGTCCCCAGTGGGGGTCGGTGCCCAGCGACGCGGTCAGCGTCATGTTCCTGTTCGTGACGGTCTTCTGGCCGTAGGGGTCGCTCGCGTGCACCGCCTGAGGTGCGAGCGCGGTCACCAGCGCGGCAAAGGCCGTTGCGACGGTCTTGAAGGTTGCGAGCCTTGCCATGGATCGACAGTACCGCGCCTGGGGGGGGGTGTCAAGAGTTTCTCCAAAGTTTCTTGGTGGGGTGTCGTGGACGGGTTGGACTTTGTGGACTGGGTGGGCGGGGAGGGGGAGGCGGGGGTTGGCCCTGGCAGGCCGGGGGATGGGGGTGCCGGGCTAGAATAGGGTGATGTCCGTCGGCCGGTTCATGCTCGTCCTCCACTCGCACATGCCCTATGTGCTGAGCCACGGGAAGTCGCCGCACGGGACGGACTGGATCTTCGAGAGCGCGGCGGAGTGCTACCTCCCGCTCCTCGACGCCCTCGACCGCCTGCGCAACCAGGGCATCAAGCCGCGCTGGACGGTGAACCTCACGCCGATCCTGGGCGAGCAGCTCGACGACCCGAGCTTCAAGGCGGGGTTCGAGGAGTACTGCGAGGAGAAGGTCGAGTTCGCCCGCCGCGACCAGGAGCAGTTCGCGGCCCAGGGCGAGCTGCGGATGGTGGGCCTCGCGGCGATGTGGCAGCGGGTCTATGGCCGGGCGCTCGTACAGTTCCGTCATCAGTGGGACCGTTCGATCGTCGGGGCGCTCCGTCAGTTCCAGGAGGACGGGCTCATCGAGGTGATCACCTGCGGCGCGACCCACGGGTACTTCCCATTGCTCGGCACGGACGAGAGCGTGCAGGCCCAGGTCAAGCTTGCGGTGGACACGCACGTCCGTCGGTTCGGCAAGCGGCCGCGAGGGATCTGGCTCCCGGAGTGCGCCTATCGCCCGCACTACGAGTGGAAGGCTCCGACGGGCGACGAGGAGCCCTGGCCGCGGAAGGACGTCGAGGAGTTCCTGGCCGAGAACGGCATCGAGTACTTCTTCGTGGACAGCCACATGATCCGCGGGGGCGAGCCGCTCGGGACGTACTGGCAGAAGTTCCCGCAGCTCGCAGAGCTCTTCGCGCGCACCCGGGGGCTGTTCACACCCCCTTCCGAGTTCCGGAGCGAGTACGAGCACTACGCGCTCGATCGCGGGACGACCGTCTTCAGCCGCGACCCGGAGAGCACGGTCAAGGTGTGGTCGGGCGACGTCGGCTATCCGGGTGACCCGTTCTACCTGGAGTTCCACAAGCAGCTCTACCCCGGGCGGCACCGGTACTGGAGGATCAGCGAAGAGAAGGCCGACCTCGGGAAGAAGCAGCCGTACGACCCGTGGGTGGCCTACGACAAGATCGGCTCGCACGCCCGGGACTTCGTGCAGATCGTCAAGGGGACGCTCGCGCACTATCGGGGGTTGGCCGGGCGCGACGGGTGCCTAGTGGCGATGTACGACACCGAGCTCTTCGGACATTGGTGGTGGGAAGGGCCTGAGTTCCTGTACGAGGTCGCGCTCGAGATGCACCGGGACGGGAGCGTGCAGATGGCCAGCGGGGGGGACGTGGTCGACTCCGAGCCGCCGCGCCACAAGATCCACCTGCCCGAGGGCTCTTGGGGCGAAGGGGGCTACCACAGCGTCTGGCTCAACGAGGACAACTTCTGGACGTGGCAAAAGCTGTACCCGGTCGAGCGGCGGTTCCGGGACATGGCTGCGACGATGGCGGACGGGCCGGCGCGGGAGATCGTCGAGCAGTGCGCCCGGGAGATGTTGCTCGCGGAAGCGTCGGACTGGCAGTTCCTGATCTCGACCTGGGCGGCGAGGGACTATGCCGAGGCGCGGTTCGAGGACCATGTCGAGCGGTTCGATCGGTTGGCGGAGATGGCGGACAGAGTCCACAAGGGAGGGGCGCTCACGGCAGAGGAAGAAGAGTTCCTGCGCGAGTGTCAGGAGAAGGACGCCTGCTTCCCGGTGATCGACCTTTCGCACTGGGCCCGGCTCGACCACCCGCTGACCGTGCCCGGGGTTCCGGGGTAGGGGGAGCGAGCAAGCTCGCTACTCCATAGCGTCTCTGGGGAGACGCACTCCGCCGGGCTGCGCCCGGAGTGCCGCTCTTCGGAGTCGCTACGGGATAGCGAGCTCGCTCGCCGGAGTGCGACTGCTCGCAGTCGCTCTGGAGTAGCGAGCTTGCTCGCTCCCCAGGTACCGTTCCGGCATGAGTCGCGAAGCTGGAGGGATCCGTCGATACCCCCATGCGCCAGCCCATTACTTCGAGCGACCAGGGCACTACATTCTGACCGCCGGGACATACGGCAAGGCCCATCGATTCTCTCGCGCGGCCGACCTCGATTTCGTAGTCGCGTCCCTGATGGGCCTGACCTCGAGGTACGGGGTCTCTCTGCACGCATACGCGGTGTTCTCGAACCACTACCACTTGATCGTGGAGACTCAGGAGCCGAGCGTGCTCCCGCGGTTCGTCCAGCACTTCCACGGGGAGACCGGGCGTTACGCGAATCAGCGCGATCACACCCCGGGCCGCAAGGTGTGGTACCAGTACTGGGACACGTATCTCGACGACACGACGTCCCTCTACTCCCGTTGGAAGTACGTTCTAGACAACCCGGTTCGTCACGGGCTCGTCAAGGATCCCGAACAGTACCGATGGTGCTCCGCGCGGGCGTTCATCCACCTAGGGTCTGACCGCGCTGTGGTGAGCACTGTTCTGCAATTCAAGGCCGATGCGGTGTCGGTCGTCGACGACTACGAGCCGCTGGCCCCCGTCGAGTGATCGCGGGGCCTGGGGAGCGAGCAAGCTCGCTATTCCATAGCGTCTCCAAGGAGACGCACTCCACCGGGCTACGCCCGTGGGGCGGAGGAACTAAGGGGAGAAAGGCCATGGGAGCGAGCGAGCTCGCTATTCCATAGCGTCTCCAAGGAAACGCACTCCGGCGGGCTGTGCCCGGAGTACGGCCTCTTGGGGCCGCCCTGGAGTCGCGAGCTTGCTCGCCAGGGTAGATTGTTCGCGTGGGCGTGTCGCTCGTTCCCGTCCTCGTCGCCGCGATGTCACTGACCCTCTCCCCCGCCCCGCCTGGGCTCGCCGACCGCGTCCAACAGGTCGCCGCGGATCTCGGCGCCCTCGATCGCAAGTGGCCGCTCGAGCTCTCCCCACGTGGCCTCGAGTCGAAGGAGACGTACCTCCGCAGCGCCCTCGCCGACGCCGAAACCCTACGGCCCGACCCGAACGACCGCGAGGCCCAGGCCGATAAGGCTCTCCTGCGCCTCGAACTCGGCCAACGGCTCACCCAGATCGCCCGCGCCCGAACCCGCCAGGCCGAGGTCGCCGCCCTTCTCCCGTTCCGCGAGACCGTCACCGCGCTCGACGAGTCCCTCCGCGAGTTCAAGCCGGTCGACGGCAGGGCGAGCGCCGAGACCCTCGACACGCTCGTCGACGAGGTGAAGACGGCCCGGGGCTCGATCGACAGCGCCCAAGTCACCCCGATGCGAGGGCTGCGCGCCGCCGGCTACACCGCCGACCTCCGGCGGTCCCTGGAGGGTTGGTTCCGGTTCTACGACGGCTACGACCCCGAGTTCGGATGGTGGTGTCGCAAGCCGTTCGAAGCGGCCGCCACCGCGCTGCGGGAGTACGAAGATGCGCTCCGAACCAAGTTCGGCCCGACCGGCGACGGCGCCCCGATCACCGGCGACCCCGTCGGGCGCGACGCCCTCATCGAGGCCCTCCGGGCAGACCTCATCCCCTACGACCCTGAGCGCCTCGTCGAGATCGCTCGCCGCGAGTACGCCTGGTGCCTCTCCGAGATGAAGAAGGCGAGCGCGGAGCTGGGCTTCGGCGACGATTGGCTCCGGGCGCTCGAGCACGTCAAGCGGCTTCACGTCGCCCCGGGCGAACAGCCGGAGCTTATCCGGGAGCTCGCGGTAGAAGCGATCGCCTTCCTCAAGGAGCGTGACCTCGTGACTGTGCCCCCCCTCGCGGAAGAGACCTGGCGGATGGCGATGATGTCCCCCGAGCAGCAACTCGTGAGCCCGTTCTTCCTCGGCGGCGAGTCGATCGTCGTCGCGTTCCCGACCGACGCGATGGGGCACGACGCCAAGCTCATGAGCCTGCGCGGGAACAACCGGCACTTCGCCCGCGCCACCGTCCAGCACGAACTCATCCCCGGCCATCACCTCCAGCAGTTCATGAACGCCCGGTACCGACCGTACCGGAACCTCTTCTCGACACCGTTCTGGATCGAGGGCTGGGCGCTGTACTGGGAGATGCGCCTGTGGGACCTCGGGTTCCCGAAGACACCGGAGGACCGGATCGGGATGCTGTTCTGGCGCATGCACCGGTGCGCACGGATCGAGTTCTCGCTCGGCTTCCATCTCGGCGAGATGTCGGCGGCGGAGTGCGTCGAGTTCTTGGTGCAGAAAGTCGGGCACGAGCGGGCGAACGCCGAGGCGGAGGTGCGCCGCTCGTTCGGCGGCCAGTACCCGCCGCTCTACCAACTCGCGTACATGATCGGGGGCCTCCAGTTCCGATCCCTCCATACGGAACTGGTGGGGTCGGGTCGCATGACGGAGAAGGCGTTCCACGACGCTGTCCTCCAGGCGGGCCAGATGCCTGTAGCCGTCGTACGAGCCCTCTTGGCTGGGCACGACTTCGAAGCGGAGTGGCGCTTCGACGACTGACTCCCCCGGGGCGCGGAGCTCCCGCTCACGCGCCCTTGCTCGTTGGCACTCCTTGCGCCTCCCAAACGTATCTAGGAGTACGCCGGTGCATTCACCGGTGTCGTCATGACTGCGCCGACCCCTGCCCTCGCCCTCGTCGCCACCCTCGTCGTCGCGACGGCCTGCACGGCCCAACAGCCGACTTCCAACCTCGTCTCCGGCTCCCCGGCTGAGTTCAAGGGGTTCCGTGCCGTCACCGTGCTCGACGGGCTCGACCGCCCGTGGGGCATCGCCTGGCTCCCTGGCGGCCGGGCGCTCGTAACCGAGAAGGGTGGCCGGCTCTGGTCCGTCGACCTGACGGCGAAACAGAAGACCGAAGTCACCGGCCTCCCGGGGGTGTTCTCGCGAGGGCAGGGCGGGCTGATGGACGTCGCCCTCCACCCAGACTTCGCGACCAACTCCCTCGTCTACTTCACCCTGAGCGAGGGCACCGGTGAGGCGAACCGCACGGCTCTCGTGCGTGGGAAGCTCGAGGGGAGGCGCCTCTCGAACGTCCAGACGCTCTTCCGGGTCTCGCAGCAGAAGTCCGGCGGCCAGCACTTCGGCTCGCGCCTCCTTTGGCTGCCCGACAAGACGCTGCTCATGTCCATCGGGGACGGTGGCAACCCGCCCACGAGCCTGAACGGCGAGAACATCCGCAACCAGGCGCAGAGCACGGCGAGCCACCTCGGCAAGGTGCTCCGCCTCACCGCCGACGGCAAGCCCGCGCCCGGGAACCCCTTTGCGGGGCGCAACGGGGCCGCGGCTGAAGTCTGGAGCCTCGGGCACCGGAACATCCAGGGCATGGCTCGCGACCCCCAGTCCGGCCGGGTCTATGTGAACGAGCACGGGGCCAAAGGGGGCGACGAGGTCAACGTCGTCGAGAAGGGCAAGAACTACGGCTGGCCCCTCGTGACGTGGAGTACCGAGTACTGGGGGCCCAAGATCAGTGACCTGACCACGAAGTCCGGCATGGTCGACCCCATCGTGGTCTGGACGCCCTGCCCGGCCCCGTCCGGCCTCGCGTTCGTGACGGGCGACCGGTACCCGGCCTGGCGAGGCGACCTCCTCAGCGGGGGGCTCGCCGGGAACGACGTCCGGCGAGTAGACCTCGACGCCAACGGCAAGGTGCTTGGCCAGCAGCGCCTCGTCATCGGGGACCGAGTGCGCGACGTCCGCCAGGGCCCCGACGGTTGGGTCTACGTCCTGACCGACGAGCAGAACGGGCGGCTCCTGCGAATCGAACTCACCCGCTAGGGCCGGCTCGCCGCACCGCCGCCCACCTGTCGGCGGGATCGGCCCGCGGCGTCGGTCGCCGCTAGGCGCCCGAGCGTGCCGCGCCACGATTCGACCTTGGGCCCGGCTGCCATCCGGGCGTGGGGGATGAGCGTCGTCTTGACCGACCCGAAACCGCAGAACTCCAGCGTCGCCGCCTTGATGGCCTTGATGCCACAACTGCCGTAGACGAGCCGGTACCACCACGACGGCGACCCCATCGTCGTCACGATCCGAGCGGTCCGGCCCTTGAGGAGCTTCTTCGGCAGACCAGAGGGGAGGTACTCGAACGCGAACCCTGGCTCGAACACCCGGTCGATCCATCCTTTGAGCACCGCCGGGTACGTGCCCCACCACGTGGGGAAGACGAGCACCAGGTGGTCGCACCACGCGATCAACTCTTGCGACCGGAGCACGTCGGGCTCGGCGTGGCCGCGCAAGGGCCTCGGGTCGCCTAGAGCGTCGAACTCCAAGTCGCCCAGACGCAAGACCTCGACCTGGGCGCCGGTTCGAGCGGCGGCGTCAGCGTAGGCGGTCGCTAGGGCCCCGCAAAGGGAGTCCGGGGCTGGGTGGGCGAGGACGACGAGGGTTTTCATCTTCTGGCTCCTTCGTGCTCCGCGGGCAGGGCCCGAAGTGAGCACTGTCAACATAGTACCATGGCGATGTGGACGGTGCCCACATATCTGAGCAGAAGGGACCAGCGAGGCGTTACCACCACGGCAGCCTCGAGGCGGCGTTGCGCGAGGCCGCGGCCCAGGTCGTCGACGAGAGGGGCCCGACTGGGCTCTCGCTCCGGGAGCTGGCCCGGACGTTGGGAGTCTCGCCGAACGCGCCCTACCGTCACTTCAAGGACCTGGACGCCCTGCTCAACGAGGTCGCGGCGGACGGGTTCGACGAGCTCCGCCGGCGGCTCCTCGAAGCCCCGACGGGTCCGGGCCAGATCGCGGAGATCGGCCGTGCCTACCTAGACTATGCCTGGGAGCACCCGGGTCTGTACCGGCTCATGTTCTCCCGCCGCATCCCCGCCTCCGGGCACCAGGGCCTTCAACGATCAGCCGAGCGGGCGTGGCATGTGCTCCTCGAAGCCGTGCGGGCGGAGGGCCATGAGGGCGACGCCGCCGATCAGCGGGCCCTCGTCCTTTGGTCGTCCGTCCACGGGTACGCCCTCCTCAGCCTGGACGGCCTGGTCGGGGGAGCGTGCCCGACCGGGCCGGTCGACGTCGCCTGGATGCTCGCCGGCCTTGGGGCCGAAGGGAGGGAGGGCGCCCCGGGGCGCACTCCCGAGGGTTAGATCCAGCCACGAAGGCGGCACGCCTCCGCCACCCGCTCGACCGAGACGAGGTAGGCCGCGAGGCGCGTGTGCACCGACCGCGCCGCCCGGACGTCGTGGACGGCGTGGAAGGCGGCGGTCATGATGCCGTCGAGCTTCGCCGTGACCCGATCTCGGTCCCACTTGTCGAGCCCGGCGTTCTGGACCTGCTCCATCCAGCTCACCGTGACCCCGCCCGCGTTGCAGAGGAAGTCCGGGATGACGTAGACCCCCTTCTCGTGGAGGATCCGGTCTGCCTCTGGGGTCGTCGGCCCGTTCGCGAGTTCCGCGCTGACCTTGGCCTTGATCCGGCCCGCGTTCGCCTCGGTGATCACGTTCTCGAGGGCGCTCGGCAGGAGCACCGTCACGTCCAGTTCAAGGAGCGCCTCATTGCTGACCGCCTGGGCGCCGGCGAAGCCGACGACGCTCCCTGTGGCCTTCTTGTGGGCGGCGAGGTCGGCGAAGGCCAGGCCGTTCGGGTTGTAGACCCCGCCCTTGGAGTCGCTCGCGGCGACCACGGTCGTGCCGAACATCTCCTCGAGCAGACGGTGGGCGTGCTGACCCGCGTTGCCGTACCCTTGGACGGCGGCGGTCGCGCTCCCCAGGTTCACCCCGAGGGCGGCGGCGCACTCGCGCAACGTCACCATCCCGCCTCGTGCGGTCGCGTCGTCCCGGCCGGCCACGCCCCCGACCTGGAGCGGCTTGCCCGTGATCACCCCGGCCTGGTGCTTGCCCTGGGTCGCCTCGTACTCGTCCATCATCCAGGCCATGATCTGCCCGTCGGTGTAGACGTCCGGGGCGGGGACGTCGCGGTCCGGGCCGATCACGTTGCTGATCTGGCGGACGAACCCGCGGGCGAGCCGCTCCTTCTCGCCCATCGACATCTCCTTCGGGTTACAGATCACGCCCCCTTTGCCGCCGCCGAGGGGGATATCGACCACGGCCGTCTTCCACGTCATCCACGCGGCCAGGGCGCGGACGGTGTCGACCGTCTCCTCGGGGTGCCACCTGATGCCCCCCTTTGCCGGGCCCCGGGCGTCGTTGTACTGGACGCGGAACCCCTGGAACACCTTGACCTTCCCGTCGTCCATCCGAACCGGGATGCGGAAGTGGTACTCCCGCATCGGCCAACGGAGGAACTCGTGGGTCGAGGGGTCGAGCTGAAGGAGGGCGGCGGCTTCGTCGAGCTGCGCTTGCGCCGTTGCAAACGGGTTCTGCATCGTCCCGGAATTATGCTTGGGCGGGGCCGGGTCGGCCCGGTCCCCCGGGTCACCCAGCGCGGCGGAAGGCCCTTTCCAGGAGCCCTTGGACTTGGAGGAGGGCCCAGAACGTCGCGGCCCACGCCACGAACTCGAGCGCGAAGCTGCCGAACTTGAACGCGACCTCTGCCACCGCGACCGAGACGACGACGGCGGGGGCGAACCGAAGGGCGAGTGAGAGCGACGATGGGGTGGACGCCTGTTCCATCTGGGGCTCAAGTTACCCCACGACGAACCTTGCCGAGCCCTCGCGCCCGAGGGGGGTGAGGCGGGGGCGGTACGCTCACGCTCCAATGAGCGATGTACGCGTGATCCCCCTGGGCGGGTGTGGCGAGATCGGCAAGAACTGCACGGTCGTCGAACAGGGCGACGAACAGATCGTCGTCGATTGCGGACTCAGCTTCCCGCACGAAGAGCACTACGGGGTGGACATCGTCGTGCCCGACTTCCGGTATCTCATCGAGGGGCGCAAGAACCTCAAGGGCGTGTTCCTGACCCACGCCCACGAGGACCACGTGGGGGCGCTCTCGTTCCTCCTCCCCAAGGTCAAGGTCCCGGTCTACGCCACGCCGCTCACGGCCGCCCTCGTCCGCAGCAAGCTCGAAGAGCGGATCGGTCGGAGCGAGGTCGACCTGCGAATCGTGAAACCCGGCGACACGGTCACGCTGGATGAACTGAGCGTCGAGTTCGTCCGGGTCACGCACTCGATCCCAGAGACGTGTGCGCTCGCCGTGCGGACCGTACACGGGGTCGTGTTCTTCACGGCCGACTTCAAGATCGACTTCACCCCAGTGGACCGCAAGCTGACCGACCTGGGTCGGCTCACCGAGATCGCCCAGGAAGGCGTCGTGCTCCTTCTGAGCGACTCGACCAACGTCGACCGACCCGGCTGGGGGCCGAGCGAGTCGCAGGTCCGGGCGAGCTTCGAGCACCTCTTCGCCGAAGCGCAGGGCCGGGTCATGGTCACGATGTTCAGTAGCAACATCCACCGCATGCAGCAGGCGTTCGACGCCGCGCAGGCGACCGGGCGGAAGATCGCCTGTACTGGGCGGAGGATGGAGACGACCATCGAGATCTGCCGCTCGCTCCAGTACCTCACCATTCCCGAGAACACGTTCGTGAAGCTTGAGGACGCGGCCAAGTTGCGGCACAAGGAAGTCGCGTTCCTCGTCACCGGCAGCCAGGGCGAGCCGATGGCGGCCCTCAGCCAGATGAGCCGGGGCGAGTACTCCCGGATGAAGATCGTGCCCGGGGACACGGTCGTCTACTCCGCCCGCCCGATCCCGGGCAACGAGGGTGCGATCTGGCGGACCGTCAACCGCCTCGTCCAACAAGGCGCCCACGTCATCACCGAGCACGACTCCCCGATCCACGTCTCCGGCCACGCCTACCAGGAGGAGCTCAAGACCATGGTCAACCTCCTGAAGCCGTACTACATCGCCCCGGTTCACGGCGAGCCCCGGCACCAACAGCTCTACGGCGACATGGCCTTCGCGATGGGCTTCCCCGAGCACCGGGTCTTCCGGTTGGCCAACGGCGACACGCTCCACCTCGACGACAACAAGGCCTGGATCGGTGAGCGGGTCGCGGCGGGCGACGTGCTCATCGACCAACACGGGAACGTGCCTGTGACCGAAAAGGTCCTGGCTCAGCGCTCGGCCTTGGGACACGACGGGGTCGTTGTCATGACCCTTGGCGTCGACCTCGAGAAGGGCGAGATCGTCGCCCGGCCCGAAGCCCAGACCCTCGGGTACTCCGGCCCCGGGGCGGCCATCGAGGACGCGCTTGACGGGGTTTGCGACGCTCTGGCGGGGATGCGCAAGGACGCCCTCCGCGACCGGGACGCCATCGAGAAGGCGATCGTCCAGACTGCGGGCGCGATCATAAGCCGGCGCTGTCAGCAGCGACCTGTGGTTGTCCCCGCCCTCGTCGAAGTGTGAGGCGGAAGGATAGAGAGAGACCCGCGCCCTCCGGACGGAGGGACGCGGGCTTGAGAGAGTTTCGACCACGGAGCGCGGGCGCTTTCGGTGTTCCCTTCGACGCTCGGCCCTATCTGAGTATTGTCGCGAGACTCGTTAGATGTGACATGTCTAGCGAAAAAACTTTCTTCGACCTTCGATGTCCCACTTCTCGGATGGGGTTGCGGGGTCGATGAAGGCGGTCGTCCTCCTCAGCGGCGGCCTCGACTCCGCGACCGTCCTCGCGATCGCCCGGGCCCAGGGGTTCGAGTGCCACGCCTTGACGGTGGCCTATGGGCAACGCCACTCGGTGGAGCTCGAGTGTGCCCGCCGCGTCGCCACCGCGGGCGGGGCCGTTGAGCACCGGACCCTCCACGTCGACCTCCGAGCCATCGGCGGGTCGGCGCTGACCGACGACATCGACGTCCCCAAGGAAGCCCCGACCGAGGGCGCGATCCCCGTCACCTACGTCCCCGCCCGCAACACCGTGTTCCTCTCCCTTGCGCTCGGTTACGCCGAGGTCATCGGCGCGAGCGACCTGTTCCTAGGGGTCAACGCCGTCGACTACAGCGGCTACCCTGACTGCCGACCCGAGTTCGTGGCTGCGTTCGAAGCCCTGGCGAACCTGGCGACGAAGGCCGGGGTCGAGGGGACCCGTTTCCGCGTTCACGCCCCGCTCCTCGGCCTGACGAAGCCTGAGATCGTGGCGGCGGGGCTCCGGCTGGGCGTGGATTACGCCTTGACGACGTCCTGCTACGACCCGGACCCCGACGGGGGCGCGTGCGGGTCTTGCGACTCGTGCCGGATTCGGGCGGAGGCGTTCTCGTCGCTCGGCGTGCCGGACCCGGCGGGTCGCGGCCCCGGCGGGAGGTAGCCTCGACCCGTGGCCAGGCTTAGGGTCGCGGAGGTCTTCACGAGCGTCCAAGGTGAGGGGCGCTGGCTTGGCACCCCTTCGACGTTCGTGAGGGTCTCGGGCTGTAACCTACGCTGCGTCTGGTGCGACACACCCTACGCCAGTTGGCGACCCGAAGGCCCCGTGGTCGAGGTCGAGGACGTCGTCCGCCAGGTCTCAGAGCGAGGGGTCCGGCACGTGGTCGTGACTGGGGGTGAGCCGATGCTGTTCCCGAGCGTGGAACCGCTCACTGGCCGCCTGCGAGAGTTGGGGCACGTGATCACGATCGAGACGGCAGGGACGGTCTTTCGGCCCGTGACCTGTGACCTGATGTCGATCAGCCCGAAGCTCGCAAACTCGACCCCCGAAGGGCGCTGGCGCGAGCCCCATGAGCGGCGTCGCAAGGATCTGGACCCGCTCCGGCGCCTCGTGGCCGAGTACGACGTCCAGCTCAAGGTCGTTCTCGACCCCGAGGGTGGGACGAACGACGTGGCCGAACTCGAGGCCTTGCTGGCGGACCTGCCGCCCTTACCACCCGACGCCGTGATGGTGATGGCCGAGGGCCGGGACTCCGAGACGCTCCACCGGCGGGAACGGCTTCTGGTGCCGATCGTGATGGCCCGCGGGTGGCGGTTGACCCCCCGGTTCCAGATCGACCTCTTCGGCGACACCAGGGGCACGTAGACCCAAGTATCTGGAGTTTTCGCGGTTTTTTTGCGGTGAGGGGTTGTAAAACTACGGGTGCTTGACTATACTGAGGCTCCATGAACCCGGGCAACGGCGCCGCTGGGGAACGAGCACTGGTCACTCTGACGTACGATGGCACTCTGCCTTCGCACCTTCGCGTCGTGCTCCCATCGCTCCAGCACTTCGGGTTTCAAGCCACCTTTTTCGCCGATCCGGCGCTGATGCTCGACGACCTTCCGGCGTGGCGGGCGGCGGTGCGGACGGGCCACGAGGTCGGGAACGGCTGTCTGCTCGCGGCGGCGCTCCCGGACGGGTCGCTGCCAGCCTGGACCCCCGACATGATCGCGACCGACGTGGCGGAGGTCGACGACCTCTTGCGCGAGCTCTTCCCGGACCAAGCCGACTTCTCGTTCGCCTTCCCGTGGGGACCCTCCCGCTGCGCCGCCGGCCGCGACTACCACCGTGTCGTCGAGCGACGCCACGAGGTCTGTCGGAGCGGCGAGGTCGGACTGAACCCGATCGAGGCTCCGACCCTGAACCGCCTCAAGTGCGTGCCCCTGGCGGGGGCCGACTCGGCCCAAATGCTCGACTACGTGGACGCCGCTGTGGCGACCAACGCGTGGGCGATCCTTGCCTTCGAAGGGATCGGAGAGGGGGATCGCAGCGTGACCGAAGAGGCTCACGAGGGCCTCCTCGACAGCCTCTCGCTCCGGCGCGACCTCCTGCGGGTCGTCCCTCTCATCGAGGCCCGAGCGTGGCTCGGTATGCCCACCCGCCGCCAAGCGCGCCTGATGTGACGCATGCCCCTGGCGCGAGCCCATCGGGCACGTGCACAATAGGGGCGAGTGGAACCAACGCGAAGCGAGTTCATGCACATGCCCGAACCGGGCTGGAAGCTGGCCTTCTACGGGCTCACCTTCCTCAGCCTCGCCGTCATGGCCTGGCAGTTCGTGGGCCCGGCCCGGCACTGGATGAAGGGAAAACCGATCGGCTGGAAGCCCGACTACGTCGCGGGAGTGATGCGGTACATCCTTGGCCAGCGCAAGGTTCAGGGGAGCCGCCCCAAGGACGGGGCCCCGCTCCACCTGATGATCTTTTACGGGTTCCTCTCGCTGTTCGTGGCGACGACGCTGCTCGCGATCGCCACCTACGGCCCGCTCATCGGCCTGCCGAACTTCCACCGGGGCCTGTACTACCTGGTCTACGAGACCGTCTTCGACGTCCTCGGGCTGTTCTTCGTCGCGGGCGTGGTCTGGGCGTTCGTCAGGCGGTGGCGCAACGACCGCCTCCATGGCCAGCCCCCGCTCGACGCCGAGACGGGCAAGCCCGTGTTCAGCCGGAACCCGCTCACGAGCGAGGCGAAGGACTACGTGACGCTGCTCATCCTCTTCATGCTCGGAGTGACCGGGTACGTCATCGAGGCGGCCCGGATCGCGAACTCCCCCCAGGAGTGGGACTGGGCCTCGCCGGTCGGCCTCGCGTTGTCGCGCCTTACCCCCGGGCTGAGCGACCAGGCCTACGTCGGGCTCTGGTGGTTCCATGCGGCCTGGGCGTGGGCGTTCTTCGCGTTCCTGCCCCAAATGCGGCTCAAGCACATCGTGACCGCGACGCTTACCGCGGCGGGGAGCCCAGAACAGAAGATGGGCGAGCTGCTCCCGATCCGGATGGAGGAGGTCGAGCGGACCGGCCAGATCGGCGTGGCCCAGGCCACCGACTATTCCCGCTGGCACCTGCTCTCGCTCGACGCCTGCATGTCGTGCGGGCGGTGTACCGAAGTGTGCCCGGCCTATAACGTCGGCAAGGTCTTGAACCCCAAGCAGGTCGTCGCCGACGTCCACCGGGCCCTCGTGACGGGGGATGGGGTGGCGGCCTCGGTCAGCGAGGAGGCGCTTTGGGCCTGTACGACGTGCAACGCGTGTGTCGAGGCCTGTCCGGTGCTGATCCGCCATGTGGACATCATCGTCGACGCCCGGCGTAACCTGGTCGCGGAGGGCAAGCTGAGCGGGACGCCCACCGTGATGCTTCGCCAAGTGGCCGCGAGCGGGAACGCCTGGGGGGCACCTTCGTCGAACCGCGAAGACTGGATGAAGGGCCTCGACGTCCCCTTATGCCGGGACGGGGTCGAGTTCGACGTCCTACTCTGGGTGGGCTGTGCGGGCGCGACCGACCCAGGCGCGGTCCGTACGACCAAAGCCGTGGCTACCCTGCTCAAGAAGGCTGGGGTGAAGTTCGCCTGCCTGGGCCAGGAGGAGGCCTGCACCGGGGACCCCGCCCGAAGGACCGGGGACGAGTTCCTCTTCCAGGAGCAAGCGGGCAAGAACGTCCACGTCTTCGAGAAGTACGGTGTGACCAAGGTCGTCACCCCCTGCCCGCACTGCTTCAACACGTTCAAGAACGAGTACCACCAGTTCGGCGGACGGCTCGAGGTCGTCCACCACACCCAGTTCCTGAACGAGCTCGTCCAGCAAGGCCGACTGGAGCCGGCGACGCCCGAGCCGGGCAAGGTCGCCTACCATGACCCCTGCTACCTCGCCCGTGTGAACGGCGTGAGCGACGCCCCGCGCGCCCTGGTCGGGGACCGGACCCACTTCGACACGGACGAGCCCGCCGTCGTCCACGCCCTCACTCGCGAGCCGGACGACCCCCGGCGCCTCGCCGAACCCGTGCAACACGCCCAAAAGACCCTGTGTTGCGGGGCGGGCGGGGGGCGGATGTGGTTCGACGAGGAGCCAGGGAAGCGGCCGAGCGAGAGGCGCGTCCGGCAGCTGCTCGACACCGGTGCGAAGCAGATCGCCGTGGCCTGCCCGTTCTGCCGGATCATGCTCGACGCCAGCGTCAAGCAAGCGACGGACGAGGACGTGCGACTGGTCGACCTCGCCGAGATGCTGCTCGACTCGAATCGGTGAGGCGGGACCGGTGCTGATCGGGCTCGGGTTGGACTTAGTGTCGATCGCGCGGATCGAGCGGGCGATGCGGAGGCCGCGGTTCGTCGAACGGGTCCTGACGCCGCTCGAGCGCGACTACTGTCGGACCCCAACCCAGGTCGCAGGGCGTTGGGCGGCGAAGGAAGCGGTCGCGAAGGCGGTCGGTCGGCCGTTGGGCTGGCACGACGTCGAGGTCCTTCCCGACGATCGTGGGCGGCCGGTGGCGAGGACGTCGGCGGGAGTCCTGGCCCCAGGGTGGAGGCTACACGTGTCCATCTCCCACGAAACGACCCATGCGGCGGCGGTCGCGGTCCTTGAGGACGGCCCGGGGAGTTAACATTCCCTTAACCTCACTCCGCCCACAATCGCCGTTGGAGCGACACGATGATGAAGCGATTTGGCACCCTGTCCGCGCTCGCCGCGTTGACGGCCCTCGTCCTTGGCGGCTGCGGGACGGCCCCGACTACCGGCACCGATTCGGCGACTAAGCCTGCCGGGGGCGGGGCGACCTCCGACGTGAGCGGCGTCGTCAGCATCGACGGCAGCAGCACGGTCACCCCGATCTTCGAGGCGGTGGCCGAGGAGTTCATGAAGAAGCACCCGAACGCCCGGGTCACGGTCGCGACGAGCGGCACCGGCGGCGGCTTCAAGAAGTTCACGAACGGCGAGATCGAGGTCGCGATGGCCTCGCGCCCGATCAAGCAGGAAGAGCTCGACAAGGCGACCGCCGGCGGGATCGAGTTCATCGAGCTGCCGATCGCGTTCGACGGGCTCTCGATCGTCGTGAACAAGGAGAACACGTGGGTCGACAGCCTGACCGTCGCCGAACTCAAGAAGATCTGGGAGCCGAACAGCGCGGTCAAGAGCTGGAAGGACGTGCGAGCGGGCTTCCCCGACGTGCCGATCAAGCTCTACGGCGCGGGAACGGACTCGGGCACGTTCGACTACTTCACGCTCGCGATCAACGGTAAGGAGAAGGCGAGCCGCCCCGACTACACGGCCAGCGAGGACGACAACATCTTGGTGCAGGGCGTCCGTGGCGACAAGGGGGCTCTGGGCTACTTTGGGTTCGCCTACTATGAGCAGAACGCGAACGAGTTGAAGCTCGTCCCGGTGGACGGCGGTAAGGGCCCGGTCGCCCCGAGCGTCGAGACCATCGCGAACGGAACGTACCAACCGTTGAGCCGCCCGCTCCTCGTCTACATCGACCGCAAGAAGTCCGAGTCGAACGTGGCCCTCAAGACGTTCGTGGACTTCATGCTCTCGGATGGGGCCGCCCTGATCAAGGAAGTCGGTTACATCCCGTTCCCGGACGACCTGCTCGCCACGGTGAAGGCTCACTGGGACGGGCGTAAGGCTGGCACCGTGTTCAAGGGCGCCGAAGTCGGTGTCGGCGTCGCCGAGATCATGGCCCGAGAGAAGGCAGGAAGCTGAAGGCGCTTGACCGACCCGCGGCCGGGTCGCCCCAGGGCGGCCCGGTCGGCAACTCCCGTCTCGCGAGGCGGCTGACCGCGCTCGGCGTTCAGGAGGGCATCGCGAGCGCGATCTGCTTCGCCTGCGCGATCGTCTCGGTCCTCACGACGTTCGGCATCGTGTTCATCCTCGGGACCGAGACGGTGCGGTTCTTCCAGCTGTCCGGGGTTTCGGTCTGGGACTTCTTGACGGGGACGAAGTGGACTCCGACCTTTGCCGACGCCCACTTCGGGATCCTCCCGCTTGTCGCCGGCACCGCGCTGATCACGGTCGGCGCGGCGGTCATTGCCCTGCCCTTGGGCCTCGCTGCCGCCGTGTTCCTCTCGGAGTATGCCGACCCCCGGCTGCGCCGGATCCTGAAGCCGGTCCTTGAGGTGCTCGCCGGGGTGCCCACCGTCGTCTACGGCTTCTTCGCCCTCCTCCACATCACCCCGCTCCTCCGGTCGATCTTCCCGGACGTCCAGGTCTTCAACGCCGCCTCGGGCGCGATCGTGGTCGGGGTCATGATCTTGCCCCTCGTCACTTCGCTGTGCGACGACGCCCTTAACGCCGTACCTAGGGCCTTGCGAGAGGGCGGCTTGGCAATGGGCTCGACGAGCTACGAGGTCACGCGACAGATCGTCATCCCTGCCGGGCTGAGCGGGATCATGGCCGCATTCATCCTTGCCGTCTCGCGGGCCGTGGGCGAGACCATGGCCGTCACGCTCGCCGCCGGGTCGACGCCGAAGCTCACCTGGAACCCCACCGAGAGCATCCAGACGATGACCGCCTATATCGTCCAGATCTCGAAGGGCGACACCCCCGCGGGCAGCCGTGAGTACCTCACGCTCTTCGCCGTCGGCGCCGTCCTGTTCGCGATTACCTTCGGCCTCAACATCCTCGCGAAGGTTCTCGTCAAGCGCTACCGGATGGTGTACTCCTAATGGCCTTCGCTGCCACGGGTCCCCTCGGCCGCCGACGAAAGCTCGCCGACACCGTGTTCCGAGTCGTCTGCTTCGCCGCCGTCCTCGTGGCCTGTGCGTTCCTCGCCTACCTGCTCATTTCGATCGTGCGGGACGGGATCGGCCGGATCCGTCCCGACTTCTTCACCAGCTTCTCGTCGCGCCGGCCGGAAGAGGCGGGGATCCGAGCCTCGATCTTCGGCACACTCTGGGTCATCGGCCTGACCGCGGCCGTCGCCGTGCCCGTCGGCGTGGCGGCCGCGATCTACCTCGAAGAGTTCAGCCCGAAGAACAACCGTTGGGTCTCGATGATCCAGCTGAACATCAACAACCTCGCGGGCGTGCCGTCCATCATCTACGGGCTGCTGGGTCTGGCCGTGTTCGTGCGGTTCTTCGCGCTCGAGCGGTCGGTCATCGCGGGGGCCCTGACGATGAGCCTGCTGATCCTCCCGACGATCATCGTTGTCAGCCAGGAGGCGATCCGTGCCGTACCGTCCAGCTTCCGCGACGGGGCGCTCGCCCTCGGTGCGACGCCGTGGCAGACGATGCGCACCCAGACCCTCCGTATCGCCGTGCCCGGGATCATCACGGCGATCATCCTGAGCCTCTCCCGCGCCATCGGCGAGACGGCGCCCCTCATCACCATCGGCGCCGTGACCTTCATCGCGGCCGTGCCGGACGGGATCATGAGCAAGTTCACGGTGCTGCCGATCCAGATCTTCGACTGGACCTCGCGGCCCCAACCCGGGTTCCATACCGCCGCCGCCGCCGCGATCATCTGCCTGATGGTCGTGCTGCTCCTGCTGAACCTGGCGGCGATCGTCATCCGGGCTCGCACGCAACAACGCATCTAGCCGCCAATGACGCCGACCCCGTACCTGTGCCGTCGCGCTCCGTGGCCCCTCACGGTCGACGGTGACCTCACGAAACCGTGTTGGATTGCGGCGGAGCGCACGGGGCGGTTCGTCGACATGGCCTCGGGCGAGCCCGCAGTCCTGGACACCCAGGCGGCCCTCCTCTGGGACGACCGCGCCCTCTACGCGGCGTTCTGGGTTGCCGACCCCTACCCGACCGCTCGGCTGACCGACCGCGACTGCCTCATCTTTCAGGAGAACGACGTCGAGGTCTTCGTGGCCGGCGACGACGCCTACTACGAGTTCGAGATGAACGCCCTGGGGACGGTCTACGAAGTGTTCTTCATCTGGAAGGACGCGTACCACCGGTTCGACCCGAACGAGTTCGACGTCCACCGGCGGGACGTCGGGCTGTTCGGCGGCAACTTCGACCGCACCGAGACCCACTTTTGGCGCGGCACCCACCCGCGAGGGCTGCGGTGGGCGTTCCTGGATTGGGACCTCCCCGGCCTTGAGACCGCCGTCCAAGTCCAGGGTCGCTTGAACTCTGTCGACAACCCGTCCGAGGGCTGGACGGCGGAGGTCGCCTTCCCATGGGCCGGGCTCGCACCGCTCAGCGGCGACCGGCCGTTTCCGCCGCGAGACGGCGACGAACTCCGCGTGTTCCTGGGCCGCTTCCAGAAGATCCGCGCGGGAGGCACCGAAGTCCAGGCC
The DNA here is from genome assembly GCA_022843485.1 of Fimbriimonadaceae bacterium. Classification (GTDB taxonomy): domain Bacteria; phylum Armatimonadota; class Fimbriimonadia; order Fimbriimonadales; family Fimbriimonadaceae; genus JALHNM01. Next base: position 664,855 of record JALHNM010000001.1, read on the forward strand.
GCCTGGTGCGCCACTCCCCACGGCACCTACGACACCCACCTCCCCGAGAAGTTCACGCCCGTGCGGTTCGTGGCTGGTTGAAGCCAGGCGGGACCTGGCCCTCCCAGCCCCAGGCTCGCGAACCAAGGCTTGCCAAACTCCGTCCACACCATGGTGCAGACGACCCTTCGTTGGGGCATAGTCCTTGGCCTCGCCCTTGTGGCAGCAGGCTGTAGCGGCCCATCACGGATCGGGTACGAGCCGGCGCGCCCGAGCGGCTCTGTGGCCGAGTCGAAGGGACCGGTAGAGACGAACTCCCCCGTAGCCCCTTCCCGACCCGGGGCCAAGCGGCCGGAGCCGCCGGCGAGGATGAAGTTCCGGCCGGGGACGTTCGACGTGAAGGCGCCGAAGTCGGATGGGTGGTCGGAGGCGAGTTCGGACCTCGTCGAGTTGGGGAGGCGGATGGACCAAGCGATGCTGGGGCTGCGCGAGGTGCGGGCCGCGGTACAGGCGAACTACGAGGTCCGGGGCGACCAACTCAGCGGCCGGGCGGCCTGGCGGATCCGAAACACCGACGTCTTCCATGTCGAGTACTACCTGCCCGAGACGAAGGGGACCCTCAACCGCCTCGTGAGCGACGGCACCAGCCGGGCCGAGTACTTCAGGAACGAGTGGCGACGCCCCGTCCCGCCGCCCTCCGCGCCCCTCAGCGACCAAGCGGCGGCCGATTGGCCGCTCCAGTCGATGCGCCTGGCTTTGGGCACGTACCTCGGCTCGCCCGGTCAATGGGAACGTGTGTTCAGCGCGTGGAAGGCGGGCAAGGGTGGCGTGAAGGCGACGGTCGAGCGACGCACCCAAACGGTTCGGGGCGAAGAGCGAACCGTGTTCCGGGTCCTCGCAACGACCTCGACCGGAGGCGCGACGACGACCGAGGTTCTGATCGACGGGAAGCGGTACCTCCCGGGGAGCCTCCGCTTCGACCGCACCCGCCCGGACGGGGCCAAGGACAGACTCATGTGGTCGATCGAGTGGGGCTTCGGCGGGAAACACGAGGCACGCGACTTCGCAGTCCCGGTGAACCTTTCCGCCCAGCCTTCGTCCTCCGGGTGACCCCCGGACGTCCAGTAGGGGTAGGAGACTCGCAAGGATGCTGACACCCCTCGCCCTCGCCGCCCTCGCCGCACCCTCCGGTCAGGCCGTTCGCTTGGCCCCCGTCCGGACGTTCGACCAGTTCCGCGTCACAGCCCTCGCCGCCGCCCCCACCGGCGGCCGCATCGCTTTCGCGACCGAAGGCCGCGAGGTCGTCATGATGGACGCCTCCACCGGCCAAAGACTTAGGACAATGACCGGCCACCCGGACGCGGTCCTGTCCCTCTCGTTCAACCGGGCAGGCACACTCCTCGCTTCGGCCGACGCGACCGCCCGGATCTACCTCTGGGACGTCAAGACCGGGAAGAAGGTTCGGGAATTCCCGCGGACGAAGGGGCATCAGCGGGGTATCAGCGCGATCGCGTTTTCGCCCGACGGGAGCCGGCTCGCGACGGTCGGGAACGACGACTCGATCCGCGTCTGGCGCACGAGCGGGGGCGACCCCGTGAAGGCGATCATAGGCAAGAACGACAACTTCTACGGCGTCGCATTCGGGCCGAACGGTGCGCTCCTGACGGGGACACTGAAGGACGGCCTACGGGTCTACTCGCCGGGCTCGTTCAACCTGTTCGCGACCTTGCCCGTCCCTGGCGGCCAGGGCGTCAACAACATCGCCCTCCACCCCATGGGGCTGTTCGCGGTCACGGCGGGACGTGACGGCCGGGCCACGTTGTTCGACGTCCGCGCCCGGCAGCGGCTGACCGGAATGCAAGGCCACGGAGACTGGGTGATGGGCGCCGCGTTCTCGCCGAACGGGCGCTTTGTCGCGACGACCTCGAACGACGCGAACCTCATCCTCTGGAGCGTCGCCTCGCGAAGTCAAGTCGCCAAGCTCGACGGCCGGTCCTACGTGGGCTCTCCGGTCGCCTTCACGGGCGACGGGCGGTTCCTGGTCACCACGACCTCGGCCGACGCCGTCCAGATCTTCAGCGTGACGCCGCCCCAAGGGGCGGCCGCGCCGCCGACTGGCCGCCGCCGGCGGTAAGCCCGGTCGCCCAGCCTGCCCCATCCAGGGGCAGGCTCACTCTTCGATGAGGTACTCGGCGATGAGCGACGCCGTGTCGCGAAGGGCATCGATATGGGTGCGCTCGTAGCCGTGGCTCGTATCGACCCCTGGGCCGATCAGGGCGACTTGGGCCCGCCCACCGGCCGCCCAGTACGCGGTGCCGTCGCTGCCGTAGTGGGGGTAGACGTCGGGTCGGAGTTCGATCCCGGCCCGGTCGGCAACGATGCGGAGCCGGTCGCTCAGATCCTTGCTGTACGGGCCCCCGCTGTCCTTCAGGCAGATCGAGCAGGTGAGTTCGCTCCCGTTCTGACCTTCGCCTACGCAGGCCATATCGACCACGACGAGCTCCGCCAGGTCCTCGGGCAGCCCGTCCATTCCCCCGTGACCGACCTCCTCGAAGTTGCTGAAAAGCACGTGCGTCTTCTGGCCTGGGCTCACCCCAGCGTCGCGAAGGGCCTTGATCGCGGTGACCACGCAGGCGACCGCCGCCTTGTCGTCGAGGAAGCGCGACCGCACGAACCCACTCGGCCCGGCTTCGAAGCGGGGGTCGAAGTAGACGAAGTCGCCGACCTCGATCCCGAGGAGCTGGGTCTCCTCTTTGGACTGCGTGCGCTCGTCGATCCGGACCTCAAGGGTCTGAGCGTCACGGGTCTTCGTCGTCGCCTCCTTGTTGACATGGACCGCACCGTTCGCGAGCACGATCGACCCGCGGTACTGGTTCCCTTTGCGAGTGTTGATGGTGACGCCTTCACTCTCGACCGACGGCCACATCACCCCGTTGAGCGCCGTGAGCCGGAGGCGACCGTTCGACTTGATCTCGGCCACCATCGCCCCGAGGGTGTCGATGTGGGCGGTCAGGGCTCGCGGCTGGTCCAGCTTGAACCCGTCCATGTTCGCGAGCAAGGCGCCTTTGGTCGTTCGCACGGCCTGGACCCCGAGGCTCTCGAGCTCGTTCTCGACGAACCCGACGGCCCAATCCGTGTCGCCGGTTGGGCTCGGCGTCTCGAGCAGATCCTTCAGGAATCGCAGCAGGTAGTCGGTGGAGACCTCGAAACGCGGCATCGCGGGGCTAGTTTAGCCGGATGGACACTTCAACGGTGGTCTCACACGGCGGTCCCCAAGCGAGTGAACCCGCGGGGTCGAACTCCTCGCCGCCTTCCAGCCGGGTTGAATCGACTAGGCCCCTTGCATGGCGTGAGCGAGGCCGATGGCAAGTGTTGGTACCCTCGGCGCCTCGGTATCCCGGAACCTCCCCACTGCGTGACCACCGAAGTGGCTGAGATCCCCCGGGTGGACTCTTGGCTTACGCCCAGGTGCCGAAGGTCGCCGACCCTTAGCTGTGTCGCCCATGAGTGCCTGATCCATAATCGACCGAAGATGCCCAATCGAACTGAGAACGTCCGCATCGTGACCCTCGGGTGTGCGAAGAACGAGGTCGATAGCGAGGAGATCGCGGGCGTCTTGCGGGGGGCGGGGTACTCGGTCGACGGGGCGGCGGAAGCCGGGGTCACGGTGATCAACACCTGCGGCTTCCTCGAGGCGGCGAAGGCAGAGTCGATCGCGGCGATCAAGAAGGCCGTCGCAGAGAAAGGCGCCGGCAAGGTGATCGTCGCCGGCTGCTTGGCCCAGCGCCTCGGTGAAGAGCTTCAAAGCCTCGCTCCCGGGGCGGACGCCTATGTCGGGGTCGGTCAGATGGGCCGCTTCGACGAGATCGTCCGCGGCGTGTTCGGGCGGCGCGAGCCGCTCGTCGAGGTCGAGCCCCCTCACCACCGGTGGGCCGACGTGCCGACCCGGGCCCGCACCGGCCGACCATGGAGCGCCTACCTCAAGGTCAGTGAGGGGTGCGACCATCGGTGCACGTTCTGCACGATCCCCAGCTTCCGCGGCGGCCACCAGAGCAAGCCCATCGAACGGGTCCTCGCCGAGGCCCGCCACCTTTCCTCGACCGGCGCGCGCGAGCTCAACCTCATCGCCCAGGACGTCACGCAGTACGGTTACGACTTGTACCGTGAATTCACCCTGCCACGACTCCTTCGGGAACTCGACGGCGTCGAGGGGGTCGAGTGGGTGCGGCTCCTCTACTTCTATCCGAACCGCCTGACCGACGAGGTGATCGAGGCGATGTCCACGCTGCCGTCAGTGCTGCCCTACGTCGACATCCCGCTCCAGCACGTCCACCCCGACACGCTGCGCAGGATGAAGCGGCCGTGGGACGGCGAGCGCTACCTCCGACTCCTCGAAAGGGTGCGGGCCGCGATGCCCGACGTCGCGATCCGGACGACCTTCATCGTCGGCTTCCCAGGCGAGACCGAGGCCGAGTTCCAGGCCCTCCTCGATTTCGTCCGGGAGGCCCGCCTCGACCGGGTCGGCGCGTTCACCTTCAGCCGCGAGCCGGGCACGCCCAGCCACGACATGCCCGGCCAGGTCCCGTTCCGAGTCAAGCGCGAGCGCTACGACCGGCTGATGCGGTTCCAACAGTCCGTCTCGCTCGAGAAGAACAAGGCCTGGGTCGGCCGCAGCTTGAAAGTGTTAGTGGACGAAGCGAAGGACGGCTGGATCGCGGGCCGTTCGTTCCGGGACGCCCCCGAGATCGACGGCTGGGTCTACGCCGAGGGGTTGAGCGCCCCCGGGGAGTTCGTCGAGGTCCAGGTCACCCGGGCCGAGCACCACGACCTCTACGGTCGGCTCACCAACGCCCCCGGCTCGCGCACGGCTGCCCTCCGGCCCCTCAGAATGGCCAGCCCCGCACCCCCCCGCTAACCCCTCCCCCGGAGCGCGGGCTTTCAGCCCGCACCCTGGTCCGTGGCCTGTCCAGGCCGCAGGGCCTGGCTGGCACCCTTGTCCCCGAGGCCGCCCCCACTCAGGCCCATGGTCCTGCCCCCGTACGGGATCGGCACGAGTCGTGCCCCCGGAGGCCTCGGGCCGCCTGCGCCCGGTGACCACGATGAACAGAACCCTATTCTTCGCACTCCTCCTCACGGCCTCGACGATCGCGTCGGCCCAAGTCCTCGGCGTCGCCGCTGCCGGTCCCAACGCCGTCAGCAACGCCGTCGCCCCTCGCCAAGACGTCTTCGTGCAAGACGGTTACACCAGCGGCGGGTCCGTCTTCGGGAGGGCCAGCTTCGAAGTCTGGAACGACGGCTGGATCCAGAACAACCAGGGCACCTTCGGCTGGACCGACGCCCTCGCCGTCGAGACTGGCAACGCCATCCACATGAACCCCGACCGAGGCAAGGACGCGGCTGCCTTCTCGCGCTCGGTCTCGCTCAGCGACGTCTTCAGCTCGTCGAACAAGAACCTGAACTGGATCATCGACACCGAGGACAACCATGGCGGTGCGCTCGAACTCCGCTACGGTGGCGGTCGGTGGATCGACGTCGCCGCTGGCCGGGCCCACGTGATGGTGCTCGAGCGGGGCGGGAACAGCAAGATCCGAGTCCACGGCGTCAAGCAGGACGGTTCGATCACGGCCAACTCGATCCTCGTCGATAAGTTCTCGACCTACGCCGATACCGCTGCGGGCTTCTCGATCGAGACGACCGAGATCGGATCGGCCCAGGCCGTCCACGGGGTCGGCCTCGACCTCTCGGGCCTCGGTGAGAGCCGGCTGTACGGCGTCCACATCGCCGTCGAAGGTTCGTACAACGGTCCGGACATCGTCGGTGTCGCCTCGCTGGAGGCTGTGCCGGAGCCGGCGACGATGCTCGCCCTCGGGGTGGGTGTTGCCGCCCTCGCCCGCAAGCGCCGCGCCCGGGCCTGACCCCTAGACCACACTCCAAAACCCTTGACGCCGCAGGTCGCCTCGATGGCGATCCCTGCGGCGTCAATCTCGAACCCGGTGCCCCTCGGTCAGTTCCCGGGCGGGGCGATGTAGGGAACGCGGCCGTTGATCGAGAAGTAGCGCCAGGCGGCCGTGGGGGTGGGGATGGGCCGGCCCCCAAGGCCCCTCGGGTCGAGGGCCTCGGCCTGCCGGATCGCGACCCGGGCCTCTTCGCTTTGTCGGGTCGCGAACAGGGCCGCCGCCCGGACGTAGTGGGCGGGGGCGTACTCTGCCCCGGCCTTAACCGCTGCGTTCGCGCTCGTCACGGCGTCCGCGGCCTTACCGTCGAGCAACCGAACCGCCGCAAGACCGGTATGTGCTTCGAACGACTCCGGCCGGGCCACCAAGGCCGCCTCGAACAGCGCCGCCGCGAGGTCACGCTGGTACTGGGCGTCCTCGGGCGCGGTCGAGGATTGGACCGCGAAGAACAGCGACTGGTTCGCCCGCTCGATGTAGGTGTCGTAGCTCGCCGGTTCGGCCAGGAGCGCCTCCTGGAACCGGCTCTCCGCCTGGTCGTACTGGCCGTCGAGGAAGTAGAGCGCGGAGAGGTTGTACTGGACCACGGGGCTCTGGCCCGCCAGACCCTGCAACTCGTTCGCCAAGTTCCCCATCGTCTTCGTGTCGTTCCGGCGAAGTGCGAGGTACGCCTGGGCCGTCTTGACGCCGACTCCGGTCGGGTCGCTCAGGATCGCCTCCTTCTCCATCTCCAGGGCCTGCCGCGTGTCCCCGGCGAAGACGTAGAGGATCGACTTGAGTGCGTAGACGTACCCGTCCGGCTCGCCGAACCGGTCGACGTCCTTCATCGTCTGGGCGGCGTCCTTGATCCGGCCCGCCCGGATCTGGGCGTAGAGGAGCCGTGCGGCCACGGCGTTGTCCTTGGGCGTCTCGCGGAAGACGGGGGCCAGGATGGAGATCACTCGGGAGTACCGACCGGCGGCGAGCAGAGTGTCGGCGAGGGCGATGCGGTTCGCGGGGGTGGGCTCGCCGAGGGCCTCCACCGCAAGGTCGAGTGACTTCACGCGGGCCTCTGAGGCCGCTTTGAAGGCCGCCTTCAGCGTGACGAGGGTCTCCTTGCGGTCGTCGACCCCGCCCGCGAACGTCGAGAAGCCCCGGCGGAGATGGATCGCGCTCAGGAGGTCGAGCGGGGCCCGATCCTTCGGCGCGGCCTCGGCGGCGTCCTCGGCGAACTTCTGGGCCAGGTCGAAGACCCGAAGCCCCAGGTTCGCGCGCGCCATGAGCAGCCGAGCCCGGTTGTCGGTCGGGGCGATCTTGAGCGCCACCCGACCGGCCTGGATCGCGTCCGCCCATGCGCTGTTCGCGAGAAAGTCCTGGCCCCGCTCCAAGTGGAAGTCGACGCCCTTGCCCAGCCCGTTTTCGACCTTGAGGCTCAAGGTCTGGCGGGCCTGCTTGCCGTCCTGGTTGAACGCCGCGAAGGTCACCTTGAACTCGCCGTCCTTTTCCTGGAGCGTATCGACGGTGAACTCGTACGGGGTGCTCTCGTCCGTCCCCCTCAGGTCGTCGCCGACGTAGAACTCGACGCTCCGCACGAGCGAATCGGACTCGACGGTGATGCGGAAGGTGAACTCGCCCGCCACGACCTGGCCGTCCTTGACGTTCGAGCGGATCGTGATCGTCGCGAAGGCGAGGCTCGTCGCAAGGGCGGCGAGGGCGGTCAGGAGGGGCTTGGCAGTTCTCATCGGCTCAGGGACCCGTACGCGGGATTATGACGCCCCGCCCGCCCCAGAGATTCGGCGACCTCAGGCGAACCGGGTCGTCCGCCAGTGCCGCACGACTCGAACGAAGTAGCTCACGAAGTTCAGCGGGTCGCGGAAGAGGTCGATCGTCGCCGAGACGGGCTCGTCCGGCCGCCGCCTCTTGACGATCATCGCGAGGTCGTAGGCCAGGTACACCGCCCACGTCCCGAGCGCGGCTAAGGTCGGCCCGAGCGTCTCCTGGGCCGTCCAACCGAGCCCAGCCCCGGCCGCCAGACCCAGGGCCCCCGCCCCGAAGACCGCCACCGGGACGAACGAAAAGCTGAAGTCCCGCCCGCAAAGAGCGGTGTAGACCCCGAAGAGGAGGCTGCCTAGGGGGAGCGCCACCATGGGGAGCCCTTCGGCGAGCGCCCACTGGCCCGCGCCGACGAGACCGAGCCCCGCCGGCACCGAAAGCGCGAGGCTCGCGACCTGCTCGGCCCGCCCGCCGTCGCCGGCCCTTCGCGCCACTAGCAGCCCGAGGTAGCCCACGGCGAGTAGCACGAGCGTCCACCGAGGGCTCACCGACGGTCCGACCAAGACCCCGAGCGTCAACACCGCCATCGCCGCCACGTGCCCGGCCACAACCAGGCGCACGAACCGCACGCGGACGTCATAGGGGGCGTCCGCGACGTTGCCCGCCACCAGGATCGGTTCAGGGAAGAAGGGCTGGATGTGCACGTTGGCTCCCCAAATTCGGGCGACGGCCGAGCCCGCGGCGGGCCGGGCGTCCTCCTCGGGCGTCGGGCCCAGCGGCCCGCGGTTCTAGACCGACCCCGAACCGCCGCGCCCCGTCGGCCCGTCCCGTCCTGCTCATGCCCCCACCCCGACCTTGCCCCGAGCCCGCTTGAGCCGGGCCAGCATCCGGTCCGAACCCAGCGCGGCCATGAGTTCGAACAGCCCCGGGCCGACGGTGCGCCCAGTGAGCGCCACCCGAGTCGGGTGGACGGCGGGCCCGAGCTTCTCCAGCCCGAGCGCCTCCGCCGCCCCGCGGACCAGGCTCTCGCACGCCTCGGCCGTCCACGTCTGGTCCTGCGTCTCCAGGGCGGTCGCCAGGTGGTCGAGCAACCTCGGCACGTGGGGCTCGTGGAACCACTTCTCGACGGCCTTCGGGTCGAACTCCGGTTCTTCGTCGAAGAAGAACGAACACGCCGGGCCGAGGTCGGCGAGCGTCGTCACGCGCTCCTGTTCCAGCCGCACCGCTTCCAGGGCGTAGCCCGGGTCGGCCTCGGCGAGCATCCGCAGGCCCTTGAGTCGCACATGGGGGTCGACCTCGCCGGGCCCCGGCACCCGCTTGGCCCAGTAGCCGACCGTCTCCTCGCGCCGGGCGTAGTCCACCGCCCCCGCGTAGAGCGACTCCGTCGGCGTCTGGCGCAGGTAGACGCCGTTCATCCAGTTCAGCTTGTCCAGGTCGAACACCCCGGGCGAGGGTTGGATGCCCTTGAGGTCGAACGCCTCCGCCATCTCGTCCATCGACATGACCTCTCGGTCGCCCCCGGGCGCCCAGCCGATCAGGGCGATGAAGTTCGCGAGGGCCCCCGACAGGTACCCCGCGCGGCGGAAATCGAGGCAGGCCGTGTCGCCGTGGCGCTTGCTCAGCTTCGCCCCGTCCTTGCCCTTGATGACGGGCACGTGCACGAAGACGGGCGGCTCCCAGCCGAGCGAGCGGAACAGGACCAAGTGCTTCGGGGCGCTGCTGATCCACTCCTCGCCGCGGAAGACGTGGGTGATGCCCATCAGGCGGTCGTCCACCATCGCGGCGAAGTGGTAGGTCGGCATCCCGTCCGCCTTGATGAGCACGGGGTCGTCGACCAGGTTCGAGTCGTACTCGATGCGCCCTCGGATCGCGTCGTCGAGCACGATCGTCTCGCCCCGGGGCACTTTGAGCCGGACCACCCCCGGCTTGCCCGCCGCCCGGGCCTCATCGGCCTTCGCGGGGTCGGCGTCTCGCCACACGCCCCCGAAGTAGCCGGTCGGCTTCTTGTTGATCTGCTGGAACTCGCGCATCTCCTCGAGCTCCTCGGGGGTGTCGAACGCCCAGTACGCCGACCCCTCCTCCAGCATCCGCCGCCAGACCGGCTCGTAGACCCCGGCCTCCTTGCGGTCGCTCTGGCGATAGGGTCCGTGCGCCCCCCCGACGCCGTCTCCCTCCTGCCATTCCACGCCCACATAGCGCAGGCTCTCGCGGATCTCGTCCTCACAGCCCTCCACGAGCCGCGCGCGGTCCGTGTCCTCGATCCGCAGGATGTGGACGCCCCCGTGCCGCCGGGCGAAGAGGTGGTTGAAGAGCGCCGTCCGGATGTTCCCGACGTGCGGGCTCCCGGTCGGGCTTGGGGCATAGCGGACTCGAACCGACATCCCCCCCAGCATACCGGCCCCTCCCTGGCCTCCCTCCCCCGAAGTCCACCCAGCACACCAAGGCCACGCCCCGTGCGGGCTAGAAAGCCCGCGCTCCGGGGGTTGGCCGTGCTGGAAGCACGGCCTCCGGGGGTTGGGGGGTTAGAGGTCTTCGGCGAGGGTGGGGCCGTAGAAGGAGTGGACGAACTGGCGGTAGGCGTCGTCTTCGACGAGGGGGCGCCACCACCACTCGTTCTCGCGGTACCAGCGGGCGGTCTCGCGGAGGGCGGTCTCGAAGGGGACCTCGGGGGCCCAGCCGAGGTCGCGGCGGGCTTTGGCGCAGTCCATCGAGTAGCGCTGGTCGTGCGCCCCAGCCCGGGGGTCGGGGATGCGCTTGACGAAGGACTCGTCGCGTTCTGTCTCTTCCAGCAGCACCCGAACGACCTCGGCGTTCGTGCGCTCGTTGGCGTCGCCGACGTTATAGGCCTCTCCCGGCGCCCCCCGTTCGAGGGCGGCCCAGACCCCGGCCGCGTGGTCGCGGGCGTGGATCCACTCGCGCACCTGCCCGCCGTCGCCGTAAAGGGGCACCTTCTTCCCGTCCAGCAGCCGGGTGAGGAAGAACGGGATGAGCTTCTCAGGGTATTGGAACGGCCCGTAGGTGTTGCCTCCGCGGGTGACGACGACGGGGGTGCGGAAGGCGACGTGGTGGGCCCGGGCGAGGAGGTCGCCGCCCGCCTTGCTCGCGGCGTAGGGCGTGTTCGGCCGCAGCGGGCTGTCCTCGGTGAAGTCCCCCTCGGCGATGGAGCCGTAGACCTCGTCCGTGCTCACCTGGACGACCTTCTCGACCCCGTGCCGCCGGGCTTGGTCGAGGAGGACCTGGACCCCGAACGTGTTCGTGTGGACGAAGGCGCCGTTGTCCTGGAGCGAGCGGTCGTTGTGGCTCTCGGCCGCGAAGTTGACGACGTGGGTGACTTTTTCGACCTCGATCACGTGGCCGACGAGGGTGGGGTCTTGCACGACGCCCGGGTAGAAGCGGACCTGCTCCCAGAAGTCCTGCATGGTCGAGAGGTGGCCGCTGTAGCGCAGGGCGTCCAGGACCACGACGTGCGCCCCGGGGGCCCGCTCGAGGGCGAGGCGGACGAAGTGGGAGCCGATGAACCCGGCCGCGCCGGTGACGAGCAGCCTCACGGCAGTCGGAACCTCGCTCCGGGGTCGTCCTCGTGGCGGATCTCGTCGACCGGCTCGGCCCGTCCCCACCCGGCGTAGAGCTTATCGGGGAAGTTGAGGACGAAGGCGTCGGCCGGGCCGACGTTGCGGTAGGCGTGGACGACGCCTGGCGGCACGAAGACCACGCAGGGGGCGGCGGCGCCGACGCGGAGGGTCTCGCTGCGCTCGGGGTGGTCGGGCCGGTTCTCCCAGAGGTGCAGCTCGTACTCGCCGTCGAGGAAGGCGAACCCGTCGGTCTGGTGGGCGTGCTCGTGGGGCCCGCGGGCGACTCCGGGCCGGGTGACGCTGAGGTAGGCCATCGCCGGGTCGAAGCCTTCGGGGAGCTCGTCGCGCCGGAAGAGTTCGGCGAGCCAGCCGCGCGCGTCCTCGTGCCGGCGGATCGGGCGGACGACCACGCCGGGCCAGTCGGTGACCATGGCGCTATTCTGAGGGGCGCGGGGGTGCGGCCGGGGGCCTGTTGGGCTGGTGGAGCTTGGGGGCCTGGCTCGATCCTATAAGTCCTATAGGCCCTATAGGACTTATCCTCCCCCGTGCTGCCCCGGGGCCTAGACTTGGGGTCCATGAAACAGGAGCGCAAGTCCGGTCGTCGGGTCTGGCTTTGGGTGGGCCTTGTCGGGCTGGTCTCGTGCGGGGTGGTGCTGGCGTGGCTCGGGCCGATCGTGGCGGACTTCTATCGGGCGGGGTTCTTCGAGCAGGCCGAGCAAGGGAGCTACGACCCGGACGTGGAGAAGAACCTGGTCGCGATCCACCGGGCCTTGACGCTCTATGTGGAGAGCGAGGGGGCCCTGCCTCCCGCCGAGACGTGGATGGACGCGGCGTGGCTGCGCCTCCAGACCCGCGACCTGCCGAAGGAAGAGGCGAAGGAGAAGCTCGTGAACCCGAACGTGGCGCGGGGGGCGGACCAGTACGGCTTCGCCTACAACCCGGCGCTCGCGGGCAAGCACCCGGACGACGTGGCGGACAAGGCGACGCCGCTCGTCTGGGAGTCCGAGGCCACCGCCTGGAACGCCCACGGCGGCCGCCCCCGACCCGGAGGCGCGCAGGTGAGCGTGGCGGGCGAAGTCACCAAGGGCCAGTGAGGGAGAGGCTTTGGGCCCAGCGCCTTGAAGCGTTGGGCTTCTGGCCACCGCCTGTGTCTATAGTAGGGCCGTGACTACGACGTCGTTTCCGTTCTCTGTCGACAATCGGGGTCGTCCGCTGAAGCGGCTCTCCGGGCAGTGTCTCGTCGATCACTCCCGGAGCCCACGCGAAGCGGAACGGAGGGGGGTGACCCCGCCCTCCCATGAGCCCTCGTTCGAAGGGCACGATCTCGCGTGTGATGTGCCGTGGGGGCGGGCGTGAGGAGCGTCTTCACCGCCGTCATGCTCCTCGTTGGAGCCTGTGCCCTGCTGGCCACCGGCTGCGAGCCCGACAAGACCACAGCGGCTACCGAGGACCCGCCGGAGCCCAGGTACACGGGACCCGCGGATCGGGCCCGGATCACCGCCCTCGTCGAGGGGCCTATCCGAGACGAGCGGTACGACGAGGCCCTCGCGGAGCTGTCCAAGGGGCTCCGCTTCCACGTCGACGACTGGGATCGGCTCTGTGCGGTGCTGATCCTGAACCGCTACCGGGACCGCGACAACTACGACGGCCCCGGGGTGGACCAGATGTGGCCGCGCCCCCCCGGTCCGAACCCCAGCCGAGTCGCAGACTGGTTGGTGAGGGAGGGCCCGAACAACCCGATCGTCCTCTTCGAACTCCTGGCCTGGTACAGCGAGGACTCTCTCTCCATCGACCAACCGGACTGGACTCGGATCACGGACTTCCTCCTGACCGAGATCCCTGGAGGGTCTGCCCAGTCGCCGATCGTCCAGCGAGACGTCGTCACGTACCGGCTTCCTAAGGCGTGGGCAGAGACAAGGGCGGAGCTCTTTCACCGGCTCCAAGCGAGCCACCCTGGAAGTCCCGAGGCCAAGTTCGCCCGAGCGGTGGCGCTCGACGACGCCAAGACGGCCTACCTGCTCCTCGGGGACGTCGAATCGACCACCGACAGCGAACTCTACTGGCGGTACGACCTCCTGGCCTCGATGGCGCTCCGCGCCAGGCGCCTCGGCAACGAGGACGCCCAGAAGCGGGTGGTCGCGGGGCTGTCGCACTTGGGCGTCGTCGGGCCCGTGAACCGGACGCTCTACCGACTGTCAGGCATCGACAAGGTCGTCCACGTGGCTCCCACGCAACCGAGTTCCCCATAGCGGGCGCGGCGTTCCGATATACTCCCGGGCGTACAGCCCGACCCGGGCGGTCAAGGATCAGACGAAGATGTCCACCGTCGCCGGAACCCCTACGATGACCAAGCTTGACTACCTCCGCCTCATGATGCTGAGCCGCGAAGGCGACCGGCGCGAGGCGATCTTGCTCCGCCAGAGCAAGGGGTGGTTCCACGTCGGCGGCACGGGGCACGAGGCTCTCGGGGCCCTCGCCCTGCACCTCAACCCGGACGACTGGCTCTACCCGTACTACCGCGACCGGGCGATCATGCTCGTGCGGGGCCTGACGACGTACGAGCTCGCCCTCGCCTACTTCGCGAAGCGGGAGTCGAGCAGTGGTGGCCGCCAGATGCCCGGGCACTACAGCAGCCGCAAGCACAACGTCATGAGCGTCTGCACCCCCACGGGCGGGGGCCTCATCCCGGCGGCGGGGACGGCCTGGGGCGTCCAGCTGCAGGGTAAGGACAACGTCGTGCTCGCCACCGTCGGCGACGCGGCCATGCGGCAAGGGGAGTTCTACGAGGCCTGGGCGTACGCGGTGCAGGAGAAGCTCCCGCTCATCCTCGTGATCGAGGACAACAAGTACGGGATCAGCACCCCGACCGAGAAATTCATGGCCCTCAACGTGCCAGGCATCCTCAGCGAGGAGCTCGTGGTCAAGATGAACGCCCGCTCCTACGACGAGGTCTACGCTAAGGGCGGCGAGGCGATCGCGAAGGCGCGCCGGGGCGAAGGGCCGACCCTGATCTGGGCCGACCTCGACCGCCTGAGCAGCCACACCAGCTCGGACGACCACCGCGTCTACCGCGACGCCGAAGACATCGAGAAGATGTTCGAGCGGGACCCGATCAAGCTGCTCGCGGACGAGTTGATCGCCTCCGGCCAGCTCACCAAGGAGCAGCTCGAGGGGATACAGGACGACATCGTCGTCGAGGTGCGCGACGCCTACGACAAGGCGGAGGGGGCCGAAGACCCGCGGCGCGATGAGCTGTTCAAGGACGTCTGGGGCGAGCAGCGCCCCGCCCCCCGCCCGCCGATCGAACCGGGCGAGATGACGATGGTCGAGTCGATCAACAAGACCTTCCACAAGGCCTGCGAGAACGACCCGAACGTCGTCTTCTTCGGCGAGGACATCGAGGACCCTAAGGGCGGCGTCTTCGGCATGACGAAGGGGCTGACCGAGAAGTACCCGAAGCAGGTGTTCAACTCGCCGCTCGCCGAGGCGACGATCATCGGCGTCGGCGCGGGCCTCGCGGCCTACGGCATGAAGCCGGTCTTCGAACTTCAGTTCATCGACTTCTTCGGGCCGTGCTTCAACCAGATCATCACGAACCTCTCGACCACCCGCTGGCGCAGCTTCGGCGAATGGCCGACATCTATGGTCGTGTATGCGCCGTACGGGGCCTATTTCGGAGGCGGATCGCTCTGGCACAGCCAGTCGAACGAAGCGTTCCTCGCCCACATGCCTGGGCTCAAGGTGGCCGTCCCGAGCACGCCGGAAGACGCAGCCGGCCTCTTCTGGACCGCGATCCACAGCGACGACCCCTGCTTCGTCCTCGTGCCGAAGCACGTGTTCCGCGTCCGCCGCGACGTCCAGCAGGTCGAGCCGGTGCCGTTCGGTAAGGCGCGGGTCGTCCGCGAAGGCACAGACGTCACGATCGTCGGCTGGGGCAACACCGTGCACCTCGCCGAGGAGGTCGCCGAGAAGCTCGCTGGCGAGGCGAGCGTCGAGGTCGTCGACCTACGCTCGATCGTGCCCTGCGACTACGAGACGGTCACGCGCTCGGTCGAGAAGACCGGGCGGCTCGTGGTTGTTCAGGAGGACACGCGGACCTGCGGCTTCGGACAGGCCGTCATCGCCGAGATGACCTCCACGCCCGAGCGGTTCGGCCTGTTCTTGGCCCACCCCGAGCTCTGCTCGCGGCCGGACGTCCATATCGGGTTCCACCCGAACTACGAGTTCGCAGCCCTGGCCTCGGTCGACGACGTGATCGCCGCCGTAAGGCGGACGCTGGCGTAGCCTCCCCAACCGGGTCGTCTCTCGGGCTCCCAGAACCCCTCGATCCAGGGGCAGGGTAGCCCCACTGGGCCGCATGGCTCGCTGTTGCTCGCGGGGCAGGTTATAGTATACGTTACATCACCTCTCTGCCGAGGCGATACTCACGTCAAATCGACTCCACCTAGAGCCGACCACACGCCCTTTCTGTCCTCCGGTTCGAGTCTCGAAAGTGCGACACCTTAGCCGAACGGCCTAACGGCTCAAACAACACTCCTATCGGGCGTCAAGGCGAGACCGAAACATGCGCATGAAGCAATCAATCGCCAGGGGCTCTCATTGAACCGAGCCTCAGGTTCGAAACGGGATGACAACGGCCAGATTCCGCAAGGACGGGCCGTTACATCTTGAGTGCGAAAACATAACTTGAGGCACGTTACTCCCCCGTGGCCTGAATCCGTGATGGACAACGGTGACCCTCAGAGGGCACGATTCACGCACGGCGCCCGGGGAGATGGGTGATAACACTGCGGCGGAATACATAGAATGGAAGCCAGGCTCACGGATCGGTTCAGTTCGCCGGGGTCGGCACGCCTCCCGAGGCGGCTCAGTCAAGTTTTGTACCTGGCATCGATGGGTCACCCCGACAAGGAGATTGCCCAGGCCCTTCGTATCAGCAGCCAAACTGTCGAGTCTCACTGGAAACGGATCCGGACCCACTACGGGACCTCGAGTCGGACCCACATCGTGACCCTCGCGCTTTGCGGACTTGTGGACGACGTCCGACGGGAAGGGGAACTCCTCTGGCAGTCGCTCCGGCCCTTCCTCGATGTTCGGTCGGGCGAGACCGTGCCGGATTCGTTCGTCGAGCCGAACTGGTCGGACGCCGGCCTCGACTCGGTTCCAGCGTACGTCCCTCCTGGGGTCGTGCGCCAACTTAGCCATCTTCTGCCGGTCACTCTCCGGTTCTCCTACGAAGAGCTCCTCCGGCCCACGCCCACCTTGCAGCCCGGCGACCGAGAGCCGGTCGAGATCGAGTGGTACCGGCGACACAATTCCGGGCAGGAACTTCGGGTCACCATGGTCGAGCTCATGCAGGAGAAGGCGCGCGCCATGGAGGCTGGCCGCAAGCGAGGGGTCGAGTACATCGAACTCGTCCACGCGACCGGGCGAGAGGGGATCTACCTTTCCTCCCGCTTCCTTCCCGCCTATCTGGGTCAACCGGCCGAGGTGGTCTGCTTCGGATTCCAAGCTGACCCGTGGTTCCGAACCGTCTCCCCAGACCTCATGCCCTCCGAACCGACCTATTGGTAGCCCGGGCATCCGGCGACCCTCCCCCATCACGCGTCGTGGATGGGGAAGCGGGAGCACAGCTCGATCACCTGGCGCTTCACATTCTCAGCTACGCCCAGGTCGGCCGGCGTCCGGAGAACCTCGGCGATCCAGCCCGCGATCTGGGCCATCTCCGGCTCGCGCATGCCTCTCGTCGTAACGGCGGGCGTCCCCAGCCTCAAGCCGGAGGTGACGAACGGCTTCTCGGGGTCGTTCGGAATGGCGTTCCGGTTCGTGGTGACGTTCGCGTGCTCGAGGGCCTCCTGGGCGACCTTGCCCGTCACCCCGTAGCTGCGGAGGTCGACGAGCATCAGGTGGCTGTCCGTGCCACCCGAGACGATGCGGAACCCGTGCCCGGTGAGCGCGGCGGCGAGGGCTTGCGCGTTGCGTTTGACCTGCGCCGCGTACTCCCGGAACTCCGGCCGGAGGGCCTCGCCGAACGCCACGGCTTTAGCCGCGATCACATGCATCAGCGGTCCGCCCTGGATACCGGGGAAGACCGCCATCCGGATCGCCTTGTCGTACTGCTCGTCGTCGTACAGGATGATCCCCCCTCGCGGCCCGCGGAGCGACTTATGGGTCGTCGACGTGATGACGTCGGCATGGCCCACGGGTGAGGGGTAGGCCTTGCCCGCGATCAGGCCGCTGTAGTGCGCCATATCGCACATATGGAGGGCGCCGACCTCCTTGGCCACCCGGCCGATGAAGGCGAAGTCGATCTCCCGCGAGTACGCGCTCGCGCCGCTGACGATGATCTTGGGCCGGGACTCTTGGGCGAGTCTGCGCAGGCCGTCGTAGTCGATCGTCTCGTCCTCTTTGAGGCCATAGGAGACGATGTGGTAGGTCTGGCCGCTATGCGCGACGGGCGAGCCGTGCGTGAGGTGGCCCCCGTCGCTCAGGCTCAGCGAGAGGAGCGTGTCGCCCGGCTTGAGGAACGCGTGGTAGACGCAGAGGTTGGCCCCGGCGCCGCAATGGGGTTGGACGTTCGCGAAGTTGACGCCGTAGAGCTCGCGGAGTCGGTCGATCGCGAGCTGCTCGACCTGGTCGGCGAACTCGCAACCGCCGTAGTACCGACGCCCCGGGTAGCCCTCGGCGTACTTATCGGTCAGGGCGCTCGCCATCGCCTCCCGCACCGCCCGGCTCGCGATGTTCTCGCTGGCGATGAGTTCGAGGTTGTTCTGCTGCCGTGCCTCCTCCTTACGCAGGATTTCGCCGATCAGGGGATCAGATTCGTTGACGGATTCCCGGTGTCGCGTAGCGACTGGACTGACCATGGTGATAGTATACGGGACAGCGAGGAGTGTCGGCACAACGGCGTGCGACCCCTCCATACCCCCTGGTGGGGCGTGAGTGTCTAATGTTAGGGGCGCGGGTTCTGGGCGCCAACAGTGATGGATGGTGAAGTGTGAGGGCAAACATACGAGCTCAAGGATTTGTCGGTGACTCTGGGAGCGAACGGGCTCCGGTAAAGGGGCTCCCACCCCGACTCAGCCAGATTCTGCGGCTCGCGTCGCACGGACGCACCGACAAGGAGATCGCGACCGAACTCGGGATTAGCCCCCAGACGGTCGAGTCGCACTGGAAGCGGCTACGGGAGCACTTCGGGACCTCGAGCCGGACGCACATTGTGGCAAGGGCCATGGAGGACGTGCTGGAAGATGTCCGCCGCGAGTGCGAACTGCTTCGTTACAAGCTGGGCCAAGAACACGCCGTCCGGATCGCGGCCGAGCATCGCTTCTCGCCTTACGACGCCTTGCAAGGCATCGACGATGAGCTAGCGGCCGTGCTCATGCTCGGTCAGGAGCCCGAAGTGCCCGCCATGCTGCTGGCCGTGGACTGTGCGTCGTGCTTCCTGATCGACGACTTGCGCTCGATCCACGCCACGACGCCGGAGGCCATCCTTCCGGAGCCGTTCCAAGGGCTGTTCCACCGAACGGGGGGGACGTGCACCGGGGTGTTTCGGGGGTACCAACTCATCGAGGAGATCGTTCGAGCTTCGGACGAGGGGCGGAGGCAGGGGACCGACTTCCTTGTCCGCGAGCACGGCGGAGAGGCCCGGACTCTCTTCGTGACGATGCGGTTTGGCCCGACCGTCGCCGGCGAATCGTCGAGCCTCTTCCGGGTCGGATGTGACGTGACCGGCTGGATCGACCCTTCGCACCTGAGCCAGGCATTGGTGGGGCCGGTCTTCCGCTAGGCGCCCACCGAGGCGAGGGCGGACTCGAGGTCGCGGAGGATGTCCCGCTCGTCCTCCAACCCGATCGAGAGGCGAACCCCGCCAGGCACGATGCCCGCCTTGGCCTGCTCGTCCGGTGGGATCGTGGAGTGGGTCATCGAGGCGGGGTGCTCGACTAACGTGCGAATCTGCCCGAGCGACACGGCGAGCGTGACTGACAATGCGTTCGTCGCAAGGTGGTCGCAGACCTGGATCGCGGCTCGGTAAGACTGGTCCGGGTCACCCTTCATCGTGAAAAAGATCATCGCCCCAGGTGCGAAATCACCGTCGATGTCTCGCATCTGCCGCTGCGCCAGCGCCTTCTGAGGGAACGAGTCGAGGCCAGGGTACGACACCGACGCGACGGTCGGCTGCAGCTCAAGGAACTCGGCGACCCGCTGGGCTGTGTCCTGTTGGTGCTCGATCCGCATCGCCAGCGTCGGCAGTCCGTAGGTCAAGATCCGCCAGGCGGTGTCCGGGGTCATCGACCCGCCGAAGTCCTTCCGGTAGAGGAGCAAGGCCGTCTCGCTGGTTCGCGGGCCTACCACGACCCCTCCCATTGATGCCCCGAAACCGCTGATATGTTTCGTGAGGCTGTGGACGACGTAGTCCACGCCCATCGTGATGGGACGCTGCCCGTAAGGCGAGGCGAACGTGTTGTCGATGACAGTGACGACCCGCCGCTCGGGCTCACGGCCCTCGTTCACCTCAGCCACCAACCGCACGACCGCCTCGAGGTCCACAAGCTCCATCGTCGGGTTACAGGGCGACTCGAAGTAGACCACTCGGGTCTCGGGCCGGATCGCTGCCCGGAGCGCCTCGAGGTCGTGCATCCGGATCGCCGTATGGCCGACGCCGAACCGGCTCAGCCAGTTCACGATGTGGCTGTACGTACACCCATAGATCGCCGGGTGGAACACGACGTGGTCGCCGGTCCGCACGTGGATGCCGATCGCCGCGCTGACCGAGGCCATTCCCGTCCCGAAGCAGACGGCGCACTCCCCCTTCTCCGCGAAGGCGAGCGTCTCCTCAAGGAGCCCGACGCACGGTTCGTCGAGCCGGTCGTAGATGTAGATCGGCTTGGCCGTGTCCCGGTCGACACCCGGGTTGGCGAACTGCTGGAACGCATCGGCTCCTCGCTGGGCACTGCGCAAACGGAACGCGACGGCCGTCGTGATCGGGGGCAGGATGTGGTCCTGGAAGTCCCACTTCTCGCTTCGGAACTTCCCGTGGATGAGAACGGACCGGTCGCGGTACCCGTCTTCGCGGTGCATAGCCTATTGTATCGGTTCGGTGTCCAGAACCGGAGCAGAAGGAGAACTTCCACGCATTATGAGACTCGTTCGAGAGAAGGGGGCCTCAGAACTAACAGTGTAAGTCCTTTAAGGCCTATGGGACTTACAATTGAAGGATGACACCTCGTCCAAGGGCATAAACGAAAACGGGCCGCCCATCGACGACGGGCGGCCCGCGAGGCAGGTGGGAGAGCGCCTACTTCTTCTGCTGGTTGGCGTACCGGCGCATGAACTTCTCGACCCGGCCGGCGGTGTCGACGATGCGCTTCTGGCCCGTGTAGAACGGGTGGCTGAAGGCGGAGATATCGACGTGGACCACGAAGTGCTCGATGCCGTCGATGACCTTCGTCTCGTTGCTCCGCATCGTGGAGATCCCCTGCCACTGGTGCTCGCCGTCGACGAACAGGACGGGGTGGTTGACGGGGTGGATGCCTTCCTTCATGGTACGCCTCGTGGCCCGGCACAGTCCGGGCGTGAGAGTATCGCACAAGTGGCGGGCTGGGTTCAAGGCACCCCCAGGACCGGTCACGCCAGGTAACCTACCGGCCACGCCCGCGGGAGTAGCTTAGTGGTAAAGCCTCGGCCTTCCAAGCCGATGATGCGGGTTCGATTCCCGTCTCCCGCTCCACCCCCGCCGTCGTACCCCTGGGACTTGACTTTCTGACCGCGACCCGGCACAATGAAGGGTAGCTCTGCGGGTGTAGTTCAATGGTAGAGCGTCAGCTTCCCAAGCTGAATGTTGCGAGTTCGAGTCTCGTCGCCCGCTCCACTCCCCTCGCCGCCACGACCCTTCGGGCTGCCTCGACGTCGAGCGCCATCTGGGCCTTGAGCTCCTCGAGCGACCCGAACGCTTCCTCCCCCCGCAACCGCTCGAAGAACGCGAGCTCCACCGCCCGGCCGTAAAGGGAGTCCCCGGGGTAGTCGATGAGGTAGGCCTCGACCGTGCGCCCCCCGCCTTGGACGCCGACCGTCGGCCGCACTCCGACCGCCACCGCCGCCCCAAAACGACCGAACGGGGTGTCGCAGGCCCCGGCGTAGACCCCGTCGCCGGGCAGGACCTGGGGCGCGGTCCGCGCCAGGTTCGCCGTGGGGTAACCCAACTCCCGCCCGAGTCGTTGACCCCCGACCACCACTCCAGCCAGGGCGAACGGCCGACCCAGCAGCCCTCCGGCGAGCCCGACGTCCCCCGCCGCCACAGCCTGACGGATCGATGTGCTGCTCACCCGGTGCCCGCCCTCCTCGAACGCAGGGACGACCGTCGTCTCGATGCGCTCACGGAGCCAGTCGACCGTCCCCTCGCGCCCCCGACCCATCGCGAAGTCGTGCCCGACGACCAATCGCCCCGCCCGGAGCCGCCCGCGGAGCACGTCCGACAAGAACTCGTCGGCCGAGAGCCGGGCGAGCTCAGAGTCGAACGGGAGCACGACGACGGATGACGCTCCCAGCGCTGAGATCGCCGCTAGGTTCTGGCCGAGCGAGCCGATCGACGGGGGCACTCGCTCTGGGGCAAGGACCATGGCGGGGTGCCGGTCGAACGTGCAGACCACCGCCGGCTCGTCATTGGCCCGGGCGACGGTGACCGCCTGCCGGACAACCGCCTGGTGACCCCGGTGCACCCCGTCGAAGACCCCGATGCACACGGTGGCCGAGGCCCACTCGGGCGCGAGCTCGGCGGTCCCGAAGTGCAGGTTCGTCAGGGCTCCCCCTTGCGACGCATGGCCCAGAATAGTGACACCTGGAGGGCGGCGGTGGCGACGAGTGCCCATGGCTCGCGCCAGACCCCGTCTGTCCGGCCGAGGTCCAGCGGTCGCACGAGCGCATAGCCGCCGCTATCGACCCCCCTTTGGACCAGGGCCACCAGGGTCATGTAAAGCGCAGGCAGGGTCAGCCACGTCGGCGCCCCCTCCTCGCCGACCCCGAACAGGGCGGGCCAGGCGATGGCAAGGGCGATGGCGCTGACCATGGCGACGCCGGGGCTTGCGGTCGCCAGGGCGAGGGCCGTCAGATCCCGCTCCCCTCGAAGCGCACCGACTCCGACGCCGACCGTCGCGGCAGAAAGGAACAGGGCGGGGGCGGCGGAGACGGCCACCCCGAACGAGGCCGCCGCGCGGGCGGGCCAGCGCGGGGGTCGCTCAGGACTCCGGGACATCTTCGGGCCGCACGTTGGCCGCCGCCTCGTTCTCGGCCAAGATCTGGTCGTAGATCTCCTTGCGGTGGACGCTCACGTCCCGGGGCGCCTTGATGCCGAGGCGCACCTGCTCCCCGCGCACTTCGAGCACGACGACCTCGATGCCCTCCCCGATGACGATGCTCTGGTTGACTTTCCTGGTCAGGACCAGCATGGACGCGCCCTCCTTGGCCGCCGCCTACCCGTTGGCCCCACTCAAGCCGCGGTCGCCTGAGCGTCTCCGAAGACCGGGTGTCGCACTGGGTACACCTCGTCTTCGAGGACGATCTGACGGCCCTGCCTGGTCGCGGCGTTCACGACGATCGGACCGGCGAGGTTGAGCGTCATGCCGCGGGGGTTACCGGACGGAACGGTGCACACAGTATAGACGAGAACCGGCGTCTCCTCGTCGATGCCCAGCGAATCTGCCGTCGCGACCGGCACGCCAGGGGCATAGTCGCCGACGTACACCTGGGGATCGACCACCAAGAACGAGGGCATCTCTCCGTCCAGGCACTGCAGCCAGCGGAACGGGCTCCCCGCCTTGTGGGCGATCAAGAGGAACCGGCGGTACTCAGGGAGGCCGACCAGACCCTCGTCGAAGGTCACGAGGTCGTCGTCGAGGAACTCCACCCGGCCAAAGCGGGGGGTGGTCACGGCGTGTGCGGTCGTCATCGCAGGAAGTCCAGGAGGCTCAGGTCGCTGGCCCGGGCGGTCACTTGGAGCGACGCCTGGTAGGCCGTTTGGGCGAGTTGCATCTCGGTGATCGCTTGGGCGAGGTCGATGTCTTGGGCGTCGCTGATCCGCTCGGTGAACTCGTCGATCCGGCGGGCGTTGTCAGACTTCAGCGCCGTCACCGTCTGGAGCCGGGCGCCGATGTCGCCTTGGAGCCGGAGGGCCCCGTCGGACCGGGCCTGGATCGCGGCCACGTCGCGCCCGCCGATCAGGTTCGGGTTCCCGCTCAGCAGTGACGTCCGGAGGTTCTCGAGGTCGGCATAGGCACCTGTCCAGAAGTCGGAGGACGGTGTGTCGACCCGCGTCATCTCGCCCGGACGGGTCTCGACCCGGATCGGGTCGGTGTCGCCGTTGAAGGTGAGCGTCGGCGGGGTCGCGGTGAAGGGCCGGGTGCCGTTGGCCTGCCCGGCGAAGACGAACTGGCCCTGGGTGCCCCGGCTGTTGGCCATCTCGACCAGCCGGCGCTGGATCTCGGCCACCTCGTTCGCCATCGCCTCGCGGGCGAGCGGCTCGACGGTCGAGTTCGCCCCCTGGACGGCCAGTACCGAGGCCCGCCGCAGCAGCGTGACCGCCTCGGAGACCGCCGTCTCGGACGTCCCGAGGTAGTCGGAGGCGACGCGTAGGTTGCGGTCGAGGGCCTCGACCTGCCGTTGCGCGGCCCGGGCGCTCAGCACCGTACCCGCGGCGATCAGGTCCTCGCTCGCGCTGGTGAACCTGCGGCCCGTGGTGACCCGTTCCTGCGCCTCCGTGTAGCGCCGTTGAGCGTTCAGGATCTGGAGTTGGTAGGCCTCGTATTGGCGTTGGGTACCGATCCGCATCGTTATCGCCTCAGCATGCCGATCAGGTCCTCGGCGGTCTGGTCGAAGACGGTGAGCGCCCGGGCCGCCGCCTGATAACTGCGTTGGAACCGGACGAGGTCGGCCATCTCATCGTCGAGGCTCACCCCGCTGACCTGGGAGACCCGGTTCGCGATCTGCTCGGACACCGCCGTTTGGCTCGACACAAGGCCGTCGAAGTACGCCCGGTCGCCGGCCACCTGGAACGCTGCGTTCTGCCAATAGGCCCGGAACGTCCGCCCACCTAGCCCCGTGAACGAGGCGTCGCGCATGTCGGCGATCGATTGGGCCAGCCCCCCGTCACCGGGGCGGTTCGTGAGACCCGTGACGATCTCGTCCAAGTCGCCCTTGACCGCGCCCGTGAGGTCGAAGTCGGCTGCGCCCGTCTGCGGCGAGTTGTCGTTGAAGAACCGGACGTTCGTGTTCCCGTTGAGGTTGGTGCCGGTTGTATGGACGGCGTTGACCTGGGTTCGGAGCTGGTTGGCCAGTGTGTCCAGCCGGCCCTGCTGGTCGACGAGGGCGTTGTTGGCCACGAAGAGCCCGGCCAGCCGCCCGCCGCGCACTGGGTAGGTCGCAGTCGGCTCGCTGATCGTCCCCGCGGCGCTGTCGTAGGTGCGAGGGAAGGCCCGTGCCCCGGCCGAATCGACGAGCGAGAACCCTGCGGCGATCACGCTGACCGAGCCGTCGGGCTGGGCGAAGGTGCGAACGTCGGTCAGCTCCGAGAGCTGCCGGATCGCCTCGTCCCGTTGGTCGAGCAGGTCGGGTGAGCCCTCCGGCGTTGTCCCCGAGCCTTGGATCGCGCGGTTGAGCGACTCGATCCGGACGGCGAGCCGGTCGATCTCGTCGAAGGTGGTCTCGATTTGGCCGGCCGTCTCGACCCGCTGTTGCTCGAGGGACTGCCAGGCGCCCCTGACCTTGTCGGCGAGGCTCTGGCCCGCGGCCCGAACCTGGAGCCGGGCCCCAGCGTCCGAGGGGTTGGCGGCGAGGTTCGACCAGGCGTCGAAGAACTTACCGAGGGTCGCGTCGATGCCGTCCGGCCCGGGTTCACCGTAGAGCCGCTCGACTTCGCTCAGCCCCGCCGCCGCCGCCGATGACCGGCCGAGGTCGGCCCGGTTCCCGTTCCCTTGAGCTTCGAGGAAGCCGTCGCGGAGCCGTCCGATGGAGGTCACGCTTACGCCCTGGCCGAGGGACTTCCACTCGAGCTCGAAGTACCGGATCGGCTCGTTCGCCGCGAACGAGACCCGCTGGCGCGAATAGCCGGGCGTGTTCACGTTGGCCAGGTTGTGGCCGACCGTGTTCATGGCCCTCTGGAAGCTCCGGAGGGCCTGGTTCGCCATATTGATGCCCGCGAACGGACCGGCCATAGTTGGATTATCGGTTCATGCGGCCTGGTTCATGACCACGCTCGTCACGACCGCCTTTTGGTAGGGCCCTTGACTCTCGGCAGCGGCCTTCGCGACCAGGGCGAGGGTCCCGCCGGTGTACTCCAGTTCGGCCTCGATGAGGGCCCGGTTCTTGGCCACCACCGACTGGACGTTCCGCCCGACGACGATCACCCGGTTCGCGACCGACTGGAGCTGCTGTGCCTCCGCTTTCTCAAGCGCCTGCACCAAGCTTCGAAGGTTGGGTTCGGTCCCCAACTCTCCGGCCAGCTCTCGGGCACAGGCCACAGCCTTCTCGTCGATCTGCTCCATCAGGAGGCCCATGCTGTCGAGTTCCGGCTGGATCCGCTCCACCCGTTCCACGTCGCGCATCGTCAGAGCCGCCGTCTGTTCGTGGAGCGAGCGGAGCAGCCGTTCGGCCGTCCCCAGCCAGTCCCACCAGAGCGTCTCGAGCTGTTTGGTCTTCTTCTTGGTCGTGTTCATGCTTCAGTCTCCAGGCGCGTCGTGTTCGGGCGGCTGACTGCCCCCTTGACGACCGCCTCGGCGGTGCTTAGGAAAACGAGTTTGGCGAGGCCCATCCCTCGGGGCCCGCGGGCGGCGTGGTCGGCCACCGCTTGGTGCATCATGTCGCGGGCGAAGTCGCCCATAGCCCCCCCCTCTTCGACGAGGCGCTCACGCCCCGTCTGTTCGAGCAGGCCCTTCAAGAAGTAGGCCTCCATGCTCTGGGCGGCGTCTTGGAGCTTGGCGAGTTGGGTCTGGGCCTCGGCGGGGAGGCGGTCGACTTTGATTCGGCCTCCTTCGACGAACGGTTCCAGCGCAGCTTGGCCGGCCGATCCGAGGGCGTTGGTCACCCAACCGCTCAGACGTTGCTCGAGGGCCTGGGCGAAGTCCGCCCGCACCCCCGGGGCCGCGAGAGAGGCCCGGGTAGACCCGGCTGCCCCATCGATGCGGACGGTCGTCATCACTGCACCTCCACCCGAGCCTTGAGGGCTCCCTGGCGCTGGAGGGCCATGAGGATCGCGATCATGTCGCGGGCTGACACCTTGAGGGTCTGGAGCACGCGGGCCAGATCGTCGAGGGTCGCGTTCGGCACGACCGTCCCCACCTGGGCCGGGGTCTCGGCGGCGTCGATCTGGGGGATCGCGACGACCACCGTCTCCCCGTTCGAGAAGGGGGGCGGCTGGCTGACGACGTAGTCGGTGGTGATCCGGACCTCGAGCGAGCCGTGGGCGATCACGGCCGGGCCGAGCTTGACGTTCCCTCCGACCACGATCGTGCCCGTCCGCTCGTTCACGACGACGCTCGCGGGGGTGTGGGCCATGACCTCGGTCGCCTCGACCTGTTGGGCGACGTTCGTACCGGAGAGCCCGGCCGGAGGCAAGATACGCAACGTTGCCCCGTCCTCGGCGTCCACCTGGAACCCAGGAAGCTGGTCGCGCAGGGCCTGGACGGCCCGTTCGGCCGTGGTGAAGTCCGGGTCGCGCAGGTCGAAGAACATGACCCCGCCCTCGAACACGAACTGGGTCGGCACGCTCCGCTCCACGACCGCCCCGCCCGCCACGATGCCGACGTTCGCGTGGTTCTTCCGGGCGCTGCTCCCGCCGGAGCTCGCGTTGAACCCGCCGATGCTCACCGAACCGAAGGCGGTGGCGAGGGTCGTGTCGGGGTCGGACATGCCGGTGAGCACAGTGGGCAGCAACACGCCGCCCTCAAGGCTCTTGGCGTCGCCGGTCGAGCTCACGGTGACGTCGATCTTGGTGCCGGGGGCCACGAATGGCGGAAGCTCGGCGGTCAGGGTCACGGCCGCGATGTTCTTGGAGCGCACCTCCTTCTGGTCGACCGCCGTCCCCCACCGGCTCAGGTAGTTCGAGATCATCGTCGCCGTCCACGGGGCGGACTGGGAGTCCCCCGTACCGGCCAGCCCGACCACGAGGCCGATGCCCTGGATCACGTTCGACCGGGCGCCGCGGAACCGGCCGAGGTCGCCCAGCCGCACGCGGACGCCCTCGATCTCCCCGCGGCGGATCGCTTCGAGGTTGCGGGCCTGGCGCTCGTCGAGCATCCGCTTGATCTCGGCCACTTGGTCGGCGGTCAGCTGGGGCTCCTGCCCCGCTCCGGCCGCCGGGTCGACCGTCCCTTGGTTCTGGGTCTGGGATTGGCCCGCCTGAGCCTTCTCCTGGGCTTTCTTGGGATCCTCCTGGAACCCGGAGCGACCCGGGACGGCCTGGCCGAGGACGTTGGCCGCAAGGGCCGTGACGAGGGTGAGGGTGGTGAGTCGCATCGGGTCCCCTTCAGAAGAGCCAGTCCAGGAGCTGGGTGATCAGCCCTCGGCGCTGGCGGTCGGCGATCATCCCTCGGCCTTCCATTCGGATTTCGGCCTCGGCGATCTGGGCGCTCTTGACGGTGTTCTCGCGGCTGATGTCTTCCGGCCGGACGATCCCGCGGAGCACGAGGGTCTGGGTGTCCTTGTTCGTGACGAGCGTCCGCCGGCCCTCGACGAAAAGGTTGCCGCCCGGGAGGACCTGCTTGATGACCACGCTCATCTGGGTCTGCATCGAGCTGTCGACCTGGGTCGACCCGTCTCCGCTCACCTTGCTGTCGTTCGAGACCGAGAGCGGGCGGAAGAGGCGGCTCAGGAGGCTCTTCACGAACTCAGGGGCGAAGCTGGTGGAGTCGCTCTTGGTCGCGTTCGTCTTCGCCGCGTACTTGGCGGCGGTGGTTTCGTCGACGAGCACGAGGAGCAGGTCGCCCACCCGCCGTGCGATGCGGTCGTGGAGGGGGTTCACCCCGCCCGGCGCATAGAGCGAGCCCGGGTTGGCCTTGCCGCCGGGGTCCTGGCCCCGGGCACCCGCCGCCGCCAAGACGAGGACGAGGGCCAGGGCGAGCCCGACCCGCTTCACGCCCGGACCTCCACGGCCCCGTCCGGGGTGCCGGTGCCGACGACCCGGGTCGTCGACTCGACGAGCTGGACGGTGACGGTGCCCCCGCGTTGGTCGATCTGGACGACCCGTCCGCGGGTTTGGACGGTGACGCTGCCCGA
This sequence comes from Fimbriimonadaceae bacterium, assembly GCA_022843485.1. Classification (GTDB taxonomy): domain Bacteria; phylum Armatimonadota; class Fimbriimonadia; order Fimbriimonadales; family Fimbriimonadaceae; genus JALHNM01. The sequence continues at coordinate 693,371 of JALHNM010000001.1, forward strand.
CTTTACGCGGACCGGGACGACGGAGCCGACACGGAAGCTCGCGACGGGGGCGGTCGACCGGAGCCGGAGCGTCCGGCCGTTGAACCGCTTGCCATCGACGTACACGCCGACGGTGACGCTGGCCTCGAGCCCGTTCGTGGAGGAGGTCTCGGCCGTCAGCCGCAGCTCCCCCGCGGGCACGGTCATCGTTGGGCCCGGGGTAGGGGACTCCCATTGGGCGCTCCCCCCCTTGGCGAGGTACGCGACGGCGGCCTCGACGAACTCCGAGTGGGGCACGTCCTGTCCCGCCCGGCGGACGGTGGTGCGAAGCGGGCCGAGGAACCGCACGCTGCGAACCTCGACCCCTGCAAGCCGAAGCCTACCGAGGACGAAGGTGCGGTCGATCGTGCGAGCGACGCCGAACGCCGGGGTGGGCCCGAGGTCGAGACCGGTCAAGGTCGGTGCGAGTTCGGCCCGGGCGAAGACCGTGGCGATCTGCCCCAGCGTGAGGCTGTCGCCGGTCACCTTCGGCTCGTCCTGGAAGCTGACCTCCACCCCGCCGGAGCGCAGGAACTCGGGGTCCGGCATGGGCTGGGGCGGCGCAGTCTCTTTGGGCTCCGAGGGCGCGACTTGGTCGGTCGAGGGTTGCACCGGCTTCGGAGCCGTCGTGGCGGCGACGATGCGGACTGTCCCGCCCGGCTCTACCATCTGGGCGCGGGCTGCCGAACGGAAGAACCCGGACGGGTCCGGGCCGCTGGGGCTCGAAGCGAAGGTGGCGACCATGACCCGGCCGGTCACGGACCCGGCGGAGCGGACAGTGCCGTCGGCGTCGAGGGTGAACCCAGGCTGGGCGCTGACCGAGGGCACGAGGGGAAGGCCGCAGGCCGACACGAGCCGGCCGCCTTCGGACCGCAGCCCGATCGACCGGGCGAACACGGCCCGCCCTTCGCGGACGAAGCGGAAGTACGCGTCGCCTTCGATGCGGTAGACGGTCGTTGCAGGGGACAGCAGGAGGCCACAGAGCACGCTCACCATCGCCTTACCTCTTGAGGTTGTTCAGGATGCCGAGCATGTCGTCGGCGGTCTGGATCGCCTTCGAGTTGATCTCGTAGGCGCGCTGGGCGGTGATCATCCGGACCATCTCTTCGACGACCTGGACGTTCGAGCCTTCGATGAAGCCTTGTTGGAGGCTGCCCGCTCCCTGCTCACCCGGTGTCGAAGGCGTCGCTGCCCCGGAGCCGCCGCCGGCTCGGAACAGGTTCTGTCCGATGCGGGTGAGTCCGGCCGGGTTCGGGAAGACCGAGACCGTTAGGTTCCCGACCACCGTCGGGTCGTCCTGGCCGGGGAGGATGGCGGTGATCGTTCCGTTCGCGGAGATCGTGATCGCCTTCGACCCCGTCGGGATCGAGATGGGCGGGTTGATGAGGTAGCCGTCGCTCGTCACGACCTGGCCGAGCGAGTCGGCCTTGAATCCGCCGTCGCGGGTGTAGCCGGTCGTGCCGTCCGGGAGCGTGACCTCGAAGAACCCGTCGCCCTGGATCGCGACGTCGAGCGGGTTCCCAGTGGCCGAGATCGACCCGAGCGAGTAGCTCGTCGAGCTCGCCGAGAACCGCGACCCGAGGCCGACCTGGGCGGCGGCGGGCAGGTTCGAGGAGGCGCCGGTCTGGGCGCCCGAGGCCCGGATCGTTTGGTACATCAGGTCTTGGAACTCGGCCCGTTGGCTCTTGAACCCGTTCGTGTTGACGTTGGCGAGGTTGTTCGCGATCACGTCGAGGTTCGTCTGTTGGGCCACCATGCCGGTGCCCGCGGTGTTGAGTGCTCTCATCATAAGCGGCGTCTCCCCTGTCTCGGTTCGTCGTCGCCTTCAGTCCGGTGGGGGGCGCGATCGGCGCCCCCCGTGCCGCGTCCCCGGGGGTTTCAGCCCCGGGGTCCCGCCGCGCTTACCGGCCCTGTAGGCTCTGGATCAGTCGTTGCGTCCCTTCGTCCTGGCTCTGCACGCTGCGCTGGGCCATTTCGAAGGCGCGGTTGAGTCGAATCATCGCGACCATCTCCTCGACCGCGTTCACGTTCGAGGACTCAAGGGTCTGTGGGATCACCTGAGCGGCCTCCATGGGCGTGGCGGCCTCGGTCTCGAGGAGGGCGTCGAGCGTCTTGCGGAACGGGCCGTCGAAGACCCCGATCCGCCCCGCGACCTGGCCGTCGACCTCGACGGCCCCGTTCGGGTCGACCTTGACCTTCCCGAGCGGGAGCGTGATCGGCCTCCCGTCCATGCCGAGCACGAGCCGCCCGGCCTTGTCCGTGACCTGTCGGTCGGAGTTGAGCGTGAAGCCCCCGTCCCGGGTGTAGCGCACGCCGAGCGGGGTCTGGACGGCGAACGCGCCCCGTTGGCCCATGACCGCCAGGTCGAGCGGGTTCCCGGTGGGCGTCAAGTTGCCCATCGAGAAGTCGGTGAAGCGGCCTTTGCTGACCGCGCCCGCTCCGAGGCTGCCGATCTCGAGGCCCGACCCGCCGCCGGCGTTGAGGGCCCTCACGAGCCCGTCGTCGAACGCGATGCCATCGCGCTTGTAGCCGATGGTCGAGGCGTTCGCCAAGTTGTGCGACACCACGTCCAACCACTGCTGGCTCGAGACCATGGCGGTCGCGGCTGCGTAGACACCCCTTTGCATCCCGGTATGTCTATCGGGCTGGGCCATCGATCGAGGGAGGGATCGGACCTCGCAATCGACTCGAACTTCAGGTCTCGCGCCGCCAAACTTGACGGAGAGCGCGAAGGATGGCGGGAAGGTCCCGCCCTCGGCCCAGCCTAGGGCCCGAAACCGCCCAGATGTGTCACGATCAAGGCGTCCATGGACGCTACGTCTTCTTGCCCCATGCAGTCCGCCCCGACCACGGCTCAGAAGCCGGAGGGCGCCGGCTTCGTCGCGGTCAACTACATCGACTGCAAGCCGCACTACCGCGAGCGGTTCGAGTGCCTGTTCTGCAGCCGGGCCCGGGCCATCGACCGGATGCCGGGCTTCTTGGGCATGCATGTGCTCAAGGACACCAAGGACGAGCAGCCGTACCTCGTCGTCAGCTACTGGAAGGACCAGGCCAGCTTCGACGCCTGGGTCGGCTCGCCCGAGTTCCTCGAGGGGCACAAGCGGGGCTTCGAAGACCTTGCCGAGGCCAAGAGGCGAGGCGAGGAGCCCCCCATGACCTCCCGATTCCACACTTACGCGATCTTGACGGACTAACCGTTCGGGGCGTCCCCGCCTAGACGATCGTCTTCTTCACCAGGGCCTCGCCCTTGTCGGGGCGAATGGGCTTGAGGGCGACCACGGACTCGGGCTCGAGGTCCAGCAGCTTAAGCCAGTCCTCGACGGCGTCGTTCTTTGGGAAGATCTCGTTCTCGCGGAACTCAGCCTCGGTCGCCTCGAGGAGGTCGGTCAGCGAGAGCCCGGTGTCAAGGGTGCGATCCGCGATCGCGCGACGGATTGCCGTGTCCTTCGCCCGGTCGACGATCGACTTGAGCAAGGCCCCGCTCACCATGTCCTGCCAGTAAAGGGTCTCGCTGTTGCCGTTGCGGAGCGAGACGCGGAGGAACTCGGTCTCCCTCGACTTCTTCCAGACGTGGGCGACCGTCCCCTCGACGAGGGCCCTCCGGGCACACTCGGGTTCGGCGTGCTCGGCGACGAGCGCCGGGTCGAGGGGGAGCCGTTCGTGCAGGTAGATGTCGAGGATCTGGCGGCTCGACTCCCGGTCGGGGCGGTTGACCTTGACCTTCCGGTCGATCCGCTCGGGCCGTAGGATAGCGGGGTCGATGTAGTCCGGCCGGTTCGACGTGAGGATGAGGACGACGTTCTCGAGTTCGACCATCCCGTCCATCTCGGCGCAGAACTGAGGCACGACCGTGTTGCTGATGTTCATCCACCGTCCGCTCGACCGGGTGCGTAGGATCGACTCTGCCTCGTCGATGAAGATCACCACGAGCCGCCCTTCCTTGGCCCGTTCCCGGGCGGCGGCGAAGATCTCCCGGACCATCCTCTCGGTCTCGCCGAGCCACATGTTCAGGATCTTCGGCCCGCTAATGTGCATAAAGCACTCCTTGACCTCGTGCCCGCTGCGCTCGCTGTACTCCCGGGCCAGGTTGTAGGCCGTCGCCTTGCCGATGAGCGTCTTTCCGCACCCGGGGGGGCCGTAGAGCAGCACGCCCTTGACCGGCCGTTTGTCGTAGCGGGCGTAAAGCTCGGGGTAGAGGAGGGGGTGCTCGATCGTCTCGCGGATGAGGGCGATGGCCTCTTCTTGGCCGCCGACCATCTCCCAGGGGGTCTCGGGGATCTCCTCGACGAAGTAGTCCCGAGTCTCGCGGTGGGCGAAGTGCTCGACGGCGATCCGCCCGGTGGGGTCGAGTCGGACCTCGTCGCCCGACTTGACCGGGGCGCCTTCAAGGGCCGCCGCGCGCTCGACGAGCCGTCCCGCGAGTCCCTGGGGGTCGCTCCCGACTCGGAGCCGGCCGTCCTCGAGCGCCTCGCTCACCTTCACGATCGGTCCGACGGTGGGGGTCGGCATCAGGCCGACCACGGCGTAGGCCTCGTTCAGCCGGACGCGGACGCCGGGGGCCAAGAGGGCAGCGTCGAGGTTAGGGTCGACCGTCGTGACGTACTCGGTGTCCCCCATCGCCACGACGACGAGGCCGTCCTGATCCAGGCCCCGGAGGTAGACGCCGACCCGGTTCGCGGGGGCGGTGAGCTTCTCGTACGCCTCGGCGTACTTCGCGAGGGTCTCTTCGCGCTCGGCGCTGGTCTTCTGGTCCGCTTCGAGCTCGTGCCGCAGGGCGGCGAGCGTGTTCTGGAGTTTCGGGTCGTCCTTGGGGGCCTGGTTCGCCAGACGCTCGAGGAGGGTCAGACTGCGGCTCTGGTCGGGATCCATCTCCCTCATACTACGCTGGGAACGCGCGGTGCCGCCGCAGGTCGGGACTATGCGATGGTCACGTCGGGCTGCTCCGGCGGGAGCATCGCCTCGGCGCCCTCGAACCCTTGGAGGACGGCTTCGGCGGCGGCGTGATTGACGTCCTTGGACACTCGGCTCTGGGCCCGCAAGCGGACGGTGCGGTCGTGACGCCGGGCCCAGCCCTGGACGAGGACGGAGACCCGACCGTCGGAGTCGCGGAAGACGAGGGTGTCCTCGGCTCCGACGCTCGTCCCGGGGACGGCGTGCTCGATCGCTTGGGCTGTCGCGCTCACGACCGACTCCAATGTGGACTCCCCTCGCCGGACGGCCACCCCGGTCGCCACCGTGCCGCGCAGGGACACCGAGACCGACGTCGGCTCGACGCCAGCGTCGTCCACCGACAGGAACTGGACTTGGGTGGGCCGGGCCTGGGCCCGCTCGGGCGGCGCCTCCGCGGCCTGGTGGCGGGGCTTGCTGGCGAGGCACTCCTGGCTCGCGAGATTGATCAGGTTATCGACCGTCGAAGCGTAGTGGACTCGATCCCGCTCCCGCGTCCGCTTGCCTCCGCTCAGCCCGATCGCGAACGTGACGGGGTCCCGCACCCCCTCGACTTCAAGGGCTACCCCTTGGAGCCTGTCCCGCACGGCTTCGATCTCGTCCCGTGGTCGGGTCGAGCCGAGCACGAACTCGTCACCCCCGTAGCGCACGAGGACGTCCTGGCTGGGCTCCAGGTGGTCGGCGAGGGTTTTCGCGAGGGCCTTGATCACCCTGTCGCCCACGATGTGCCCCTGTCGCTTGTTATAGGACCCGAAGTCGTTGAGGTCGACGAAGAGTAGGGTGACCTCGCGCCCGGCCTCAAGGCTCTTGATGCCCCAATCGCGGAGTCGGTCGCTCCAGGAAAGCCCGGTCATCGGGTCCCACGACCGTCCGAGCTCCTCAAGGAGGCTCAGCGCAGTGAGGATGCCGGCGTAGCGCCCGCAGCGGGTCACGGCGGCGTAGTCGAGGGACTTATCCGCGAGCTCCTTTGCGGCCGCTCGGATCGGGGTCTGTTCGTCGAGGACGCACGGCGCGGGGGTAACGATCTCCCGGACCGTGACGTCAGGGGCGCTGGCGAGGGCGATGTCCAGCGTCAGCAGGCCGAGGAGCCGTCCCTGGTCGGTGACCGCGACGATCCGGCGCCCCCGCTCCTGCATGAGCCGGACAGCGACCGAGGCCGTGACGAGGGGCTCGATCGTGTCCGCGATCAGGGTCAGGTCTTGGAGCGTGCGCATGCCGGTCTGACCGCAGGACGGCGCGGTCGATGCCCATGGGATTGACGCAGTTTGGGGGCCGAACCTCACGGTTGGAACGCCGCCCATGGGCCTATCCGTCCTCAAATCGGCGAAGTACGGCATTTTTGCAGGCCTCGACGGCCTGGCAAAAGGTCAGGTCTCGCATCCCCCGCTCGACCGCCGAAGCGCGGGCGTAAGCACTGGTCGGGGAGACCCCGAGGAAGGTCGAGACCTTGTCCTCGCTCACCCCCATCTCCCGCAACATAAGGAAGCAGCTCACGTCCGTTACCCAGTGGGCCGACGGGTGTCCGGAGTCTCCGATCGTCTGGACGACGGCCTCGTAGGCCCGTTCCAGCGGGTCCCAGCCGTCGAAGTCGACCAGGTACGGGTGGAGCACCCCACAGGCCCGGGCATGGTCGGCCGGGGCCGACCAATCCTGCTTCTCGAGTTGGAGCGTCTGGACGGCCCCGACGATCGAGTGGCCGTTGCCGCAGACGTGTTGGGCGATGAGCCGCTCCATGGCCCGGCTGAGCTGCACCCCGTAGAGGGAGGCGATCTGCCGGACGACGATCTCGCGTTCGAGGGGGGACGGCTCGTGGATCTGGGCGACGGCCCATTCGCGGCCCATCGGGAGGAACGACCGGGTCCCTCGGGTGGGTCGGTGGTCGGTAATGGCGAGCAAGGTCGGGCGCCCGGTGCGGACCCGGTGCTCGAGGCCCATCCGGAACTGGTGGCGGAGTTTCGGGTGGAGGAGGGCGCTCTGGACGTCGTCGAGGATGAGGGGCACGGGAGGTTCGCCCGGCGCGGCGGTCGCGGCCCAGTCGGCGGCCTGGACGAGCACCGGCTCGGTGGCGAGTTCTTGGCGCATCGTCTCCGCGACGGCTTGGAGGAGGTGGGTCTTGCCCCACCCGGACGGCCCGATCACGGCGACCTGGGCGCGATGGCCCCGGCCGAACAACAACCCGGCCTCAAGGGCGGCGATGTTCGAAGGCAGCGCGGCCAGCGATTGGAGGGCGTTGAGCGAGCGTCCGGCCATGATCGACGACAGCCGGTCCTGCCTTCCGCGGGTCCAGCGATGGGAGACGGGGGTGTCGTGCATCGGGAGCATGGTTGGCGTTTGGGATCGGTGCGATCCCCCGAACGGCTCCATTGTTAGAGACTGGCCCCCCTGGGGTCAAGACCCAAATCGTCCCGGACGACCCAAGTATGTAGGGGTTTTAGCGCCCTAAGGTGCATTGATCGTCGCTCGCAAGTTCACCGGGGAATCGAGGTCGATCCTTCACGGTGAATCCCCAAGTTTTCCCCACTGCCGTGCTTGATGCGCGCCCAGTAAGCGTCGAAATCGAACCCTGGACTGTGATCCGGAACGTGGCAGGACCGGCAAGGGTTCGCGCCGACCTTGGGCATTCGGGCCTCCAACGGTCGGGCGACGTGGGCCTTTCCGGGACCGTGGCAGCTCTCGCACCCGACGTCCGTCATCGTGGGCGTCTCTCGTCGGGATCGGAACCCGGTCGGGGCGTCGAGCGCGACCACGTGGCACCCGACGCAGTCCGGATCCCGGTCGTGGCCCTCTTTCTCGAGGGTGCGGAGGGCCGACGCGTGCTTGGTCCCTGACCACACGGCCGCCTCGGCCGCGTGGCACCCGAAACACGCCTCCGACCCGACGTACTCTCCCTGGTTTGGCCGAGGCATCTCTTTGAGGAGGCCTTCCTCTCCGACTCGATCGAGGTAGGCCCGGTAAAGGCGGGCGGTGGCGGGGTCGTCCGTGATCTCGGGCCCGAGCGGTACGACTCGGTACCCGACGAACCCGCCGTTCCGCCAGCTCGCGGCGACGACGGCCTTACCCTTCTCGCCCGCGCTGAGCAGCCAGGTCCCCCCCTCGCGCTCGGCCTGGTCAGGCGGGGTCGCAGTCGATCGATAGACGACGGCGCGGAACCCGGGGTGCCGCCTCGCGAGGGTCCGAGCCTCTTCAAGCCCCCCGGCGTAGAGGAGGACCGCTGCCTTGCCGAGTTCGGCCGCCTGAGCGAGAAGGGCCTCGGCCTGCGCGTCGAAGGGTCGGGCGGTGGTGTCGAGGAGCCGGGCTGACCGGGCGGCGTCGGGATCGAGGGCACCGATCAGGAACGGCCCTTTCGTCACCGACTCCGACGCTTCGAAGCCCTCGACCGGTTCGAGCGAACTGCTGAGGAGGGTGCCTTTCGACAGGCGCTGGAGGCTCCCAAGCATGGCAGGGCCCAGGGCGGCGTCGCGCGAGGTCACGTGGACAGCGGCGACCCCTGCGTCGGCGAGGGCCTCGGCCAGCGTCTCGGCCTTCAGCTCGTCCTGGCGGCCGGTACCAGACACCAGGCCGCCGTTTTCGACGACGACCGCCGTCCCCTCGGAGCCGAGGGATCGGATCGCGGCCACCCTTCGGCGCAGCCCTCCCGACATCGGCTTCGTGCAGCCGCAGGGCGAGAGGTACCCCAGCGTGTCGCCGCCGACGATGAGGGTCGCGCGGTCGTCGGGCGGGGAGTAGAGCCCGGCGAGCAGCCCGGCGAGTCCGACCCCCGCCGCCCAGAGCCTCACCTCAGGACTCCCGTGACGGGGACGACGAGGGTCGGTTGCTCGGGGTCGTCCGTCGTGACGGTCACTTTGGCGTCGAGGCTCCCGGCGGGTGCGTCTGGCTTGATCCGGAGGGTGACTCGATAGTCGCCGCCGCGGAAGGGGGCGACCTCGGGAAGGAGGAACTCGGTGTCCGACTCGACCTTGAGGATCCGGAACGGCCTGCCTGGACGGCTCACCAAGAACCATGCGGGCCGGGCTTTGTCGGCCTGCTGACCCAGGTTCACGGCCTGCGGGAGCGCGACGATCCCTCGTTGCACCGGCACCGTGAAGTGGAGGGTGGGGAAGAGCGTGCTGTCCGTCTTGAGCGAGAGCGTGACGGCGGACCGGCCGCTCACCACGCGCGGCCCGATGAGGAGGCTGAACCGCTGACCCTTCCGCTCGACTGGGCCCTCGCCGAGTTCGGGGTCGGGGCGGACGCCGGACCAGTCGGACTGCTCGAAGATGGCCGAGACGCCGCTCGTGCTCGCGCTCAGAACCCGGATCGGCCGGGCAGGGTCGATCGCGAAGTAGACGTCGACCTTGCCCCCGGCCTCTCCGAGCACGACGGGCCCCTCCCCGTCGCGAAGGAACCGGTAGGCAGGGACGACTCGGGTCTGCACTCGGATCCGACGGACCGGTTGATCGGGGTCGTTGGAGTAGAGATAGAGCGCTTTGTCGAAGGGGCCCGGGAACTCGCCCGTATCGATGAAGACCTGGACAAGCCCGGTCTGCCCCGGCTGCACCACGGGCGTGTGCCGAATCGTGAAGCAAGCACAGTCGGGGGTCACGCGGAAGGCCAGCGGCCCCTTGCCCCGGTTCGTGACTTGGATGCTCGTCTGGACGACGTCCCCTTGGGGCACCGGGTCGAGTCGAAGGCCCTGCGGATCGACGAAGGCCTCGGGCCGGGCGAGGCTGAGCCGGGTCTTGGTCCGCGCCGCGGTGCGGAGGGCGTCGGCGACCCGTAGCGTCTCGCGGGCGAGAAGGGCCTCGGCCGGGCTGACGCGGTGCTCCAGGTTCTGAAGGAGGTCGGTCCGGCTCATCACGGACGCCCCGCGTGGGGTCCTCGCCAGCCCCAGGTAGGCACCGACCGCGTAGGAGACCTCGTTCTGCACCTGGACAGAGTCTATGGGGAGGCGGCCGGACTCCCGGTGGAGTGCGACGAGGACGTCGAGCCGCGGCTCGGACGGGTCGTCGGACGTGAAGGCGACCGCGCCTGCGGGGATAGGTTCCCCGGGGCCGGGGGGGAGCTCGGGCTGGAACCCGACGCGAACGTCTTTCCCGGGCCCGAGCGTCGGCTCAACGCTGGCCAACTGCCTTCGCCAGTCGGAGAGGGCCCGGTCGCGAGCCCGAGCAAAGGCTGCGCGATCTCGCTCCGGGACGCTCCGGTCGTCCCACGTTAAGGCGAACCGGGGCTTAGGGAGTCGGTCGGCGAGCCGGGTCGCCTCATCCCACCGCCCGGCTTCCAGGGCCGACGCGAGCCGGTACGCAGTGGCCTGGTACTCCGCCGAGGAACCGATGGGCAGGATCGGGGCGGGGTCGTCGCCCAGGACAAGGATCGAGAGGAGGAGGGCAGTCACGTTGGTAGGGTAGGACGGGTCGAAGGGGGCGGGATTACTCGATGAACGCGTCATCGGTCGGCGGTCGCTTCAGATAGGCCTCCATGAACCCGTCGATGTCGCCGTCGAGGACGCCCACGACGTTCCCCGTCTCGTGCCCCGTGCGGTGGTCCTTGACCATCGTGTAGGGCTGCATAACGTAGCTCCGGATCTGGCGTCCCCATTCGGCGGGGCCGGTGTCGCCCTTGAGCTCGTTCATCTTGCTCTGATCTTGGACGCGCTGGACTTCGGCAAGGCGGGCGGCGAGGACCTTCATGGCGCTGGCCCGGTTCTTGTGCTGGCTCCGCTCGTTCTGGCACTGGACGACGATGCCGCTCGGGATGTGGGTGATCCGGACGGCGCTCTCTGTCTTGTTGACGTGCTGTCCGCCCGCACCACCGGCGCGGAGGGTCTCGACCTTGAGATCGGCGTCGTTGATCAGGACTTCGGTCTCGTCGGTGTCGGGGAGGACCTCGATCTTGCAGAACGAGGTGTGGCGTCGGGCGGCGGCGTCGAAGGGGGAGATCCGGACGAGTCGGTGAACCCCGTTCTCGCTCTTGAGATAACCATAGGCGTTGGGGCCCGAGATGGCGATGCCTACGTTCCGGTACCCAGTGACGTCCCCTGGGGTCTCGTTCAGGAGTTCGACTTTGTAGCCTTTTTCCTCGGCCCACCGCATGTACATGCGTAGAAGCATCTCGGCGAAGTCGCAGGCCTCGCTCCCGCCCGCACCGGCGTTGACTTCGAGCAGGGCGTCGCGGTCGTCGTGCTCGCCGCCCAGGAGAGTCTCGAGTTCGTAGGCGTCGAGGTCCTTGAGGAACTTGCGGGCCATCGCATCGGCCTCCTTGAGGAGGTCGTCGTCCGGCTCCTCGGCGAGCATCGCGTAGCTCTCGGCGAGGTCGCGTTCGCGCGCGTCCAAGGCTTCGAACGGATCGACCCGCCCCTGGAGCTTCTTCAGCCGCCGCAGGGTCTTCTGCGCCTCCTTGGGGTCGTTCCAGAACTCGGTCTGGTCGCGCTTGGCCTCGAGGGCCGTTATCTCATGCAGGAGTCGATCGAGGTCAAAGATGCCCCCTGATAGCGTCCAGTCTCGATCGAGACCTAGACAGCGCTTCCTGCTGCTGCATCGTCAGCATGCCGTTACCTTACCCGGTGCCGGTCGGGGGCCCTGGCCTTTCGCTGGGGACCGGGGCCGGGCCATGATGAGGGATGCGACGTGCCGGGTGGTTCGTTCTGGCGGTGATAGGGGCCTTGGGGACGGCTTGGGGCCAGGGGCGCGCGCCCGGGGGGGCCTCGGAATCAGGCCCGCTGGTGCGGGACGACGCGCGGACCTTCTTCCCGATGGTCCAGGAGGCGACGTTCCAGTCGTACATCCGCCCCGCGAACCCCAAGCGGAGCGAGGTGCGAGCGGTCCGTCCGAACCGGTTGCGCTCGGGTGGCCGCCGAACGGCGCTTCGCCCGCGCGACCGGGCGCTGTTCCCGGGCATCGAGTACAACGGGTCGCGGCCGCCCGACCCCCACATCGCGGTGGGCACTGACCAGATCGTGCAGGTCACGAACTCGCAGATCGCCGTGTTCGACCGGGCGGGGCAGCGTCTTTTCCTCCAAACCTTGGGTCCGAGCGGTTTCTTCCGGGGGGTCGCCACCCGAAGCTTCGTGTTCGACCCGCGGGTGGTCTACGACGCGATGGCGGGCCGGTTCTACGTCGTCGCCCTCGAGTTCGACGACGCCCCCGAGGTGAGCGGCCTCCTGGTCGCGGCCTCCGACGGGCCAGACCCCCTCGGTGGGTGGAGTAAGTGGCGGATCGAATCCCGGCTTTGGCGGGATGGGCGGAGCTTCTGGTTCGACTACCCGTCGCTCGGGTTCTCGCGGGACGGGGTCGTGGTCACAGGGAACCTCTTCCCGTTCGCGGGGGGCACTCCTTGGGCCCGTTCGATCGGGTTCCGGAAAGCTGCGCTCAGCGGGGGCGGTCCGCTGCCGTTCTTTTTCTGGACCCACGAGCGGACGCCGACGGTGCAGGCCTCGCGGGCCCTCCCGGGAGCGGGCGACACGGTGTTCGGGGCCGCCCTCAGCACCACTTCGGCCCTGAGGCTGCTGGCTTGGGCCGGGTTCGCGACCGGGGTGCCGAGGCTCAACGAGGCCGAGGTCGTGGTGCCGTCCTTCACGCTCTTCACGGCCCGAGTCCCGACGAGCGACGGCGCGACGATCGACCCAGTGAGCGACCGTCTCATGGACGCGGCTTGGGGCGGGGGCTCGCTGTACGCCACCCACACGGTGCAGGTCTCGAGGACCGATCCCCGAGCCTCGGTGCGCTGGTACGAGTTCACGCTGGGCTCGTGGCCGGAGAGCGGGTCGCCCGGACTACGGCAGACGGGCGAGGTCCGTGCGGACGGCAACGGGCACTACTGCATGCCGGCGATCGCCGTTGACTCTCGGGCCTCGGTCTCGCTGGTCATGACGGGGAGCAGCCGGACGACGCTCCCCGACCTGTTCGCGACGGGCCGGACGGCGAGCGCCCCGAACGGCGCCATGGGGACACCGACCCGGATCGGGTCGAGCCTACAGCGACCGATCGACGCCTCGAGTCGGTGGGGCGACTACTTCAGCGTGGTGCCGGACCCGGTCGATACGGGGGTGTTCTGGGGGACGGGCCAGGTCACGCGGGCGGACGGCGACTGGAGCACGGTCATCGTGAACTGGACGCTACCTTGAGGCGAGGGCGATAAGAATCGTCTTATGTTGTTCCCTCCCTGTGGGTTCGGCTCAGCTAATCTGGGCCTGAAGGGCGTATAGTGGAGGCAGGGATCATGGATCGCGCTCATACCTTGTCACGTGCCGCCCGCGTTTTGGCGGTCACCCTCCTCTTCTCCCTGTCGAGCCTGTCCTGGGCGCGAGAGGTCTTGCCGATGTCGAGCCAGCAGACGGTTCAGCCGGGCTCGCGCATCGACACGCGCTCGTTCTTCCCGCAAGTGAACGAGACGATGGGCCAGCGGCGGATCGTCCCGCCGAACCCGGAGCGCCCGGGCGGGATCCTCGGTGGGCCCGCGAACTCGCTGGTGTCGGGGACGAGCGGCGGCATCTCGACGGCGAACGTTCAGGCCCGGTTCCCGGGCATGACGTCGAACGGCTACCTTCCGCCCGACCCGCAGATCGCGGTGAGCGACACGCACATCGTGCAGGTCGTCAACTCGGCGGTGGCCTTCTACTCGCGGTCCGGTCGACTCGAGTTCCGTCAGGACTTCGCTGGGAACGGGTTCTTCGCCGGCCTCAAGCAGGACGACTTCATTTTCGACCCGAAGGTCTTCTTCGACCCGGGCACGGGGCGGTTCTTTTTGGTCGCGCTCGAGGTGGACTTCTCCCAGAACCTCAGCCACATCCTTCTCGCCGTCTCCGACGACTCGAACCCGAACGGGTCGTGGAACCGGTTCCGGGTGGACGTCGCGGTCGAGATCGACAGTAACCGCTTCTGGCTCGACTACCCCGGTTTTGGGTTCAACAAGGACGGGGTCGTCGTGACGGGGAACATGTTCGGTTTCGGAGCCGGGGACACGTTCGTCCAGGCCCTGCTTTTCCGAAAGGACGAGATGACCGAGAACCGGGCGCTCACCGTGTCCCGCTGGAACGTCAGCACCGTCAACTCGATCCCGGTCTTCACGATCCAGGCGGCCAAGTCCAGGGACTTGGCGGTCGATTACATCTACGGCTCATCGCTGGTGACCGAGACGCAGATCGCGGTCTACGCTTGGGCGAACATCCTTTCCTCGACCCCGCAGCTCGTCGCCCAGCTTGTGCCCGTACCTGCGTTCAGGCTGATCGGGAGCGCGCCGATGACCGGCGGTGCCCGGCTCGACACGATCTCTGGCCGGCTGCTCGACGCGACCTACAACAACGGGAGCCTCATGGTCGCCCACACGACGCAGGCGGCGACGGGCCAGCGACGCTCGCAGGTCACCTGGTACGAGGTCGATCCGGGGACGTGGCCGGTGAGCGGGATCCCTGACCTGCGGCAGGCGGGGGACATCGCCCTTCCTGGGTCGTTCTGGGCCTTCCAGCCGGCGATCGCGATGAACGACAACGGCGACGTGTCGGTCGTGTTCACACGGACTAGCGCCCAGAGCGGCGCGGACGGGATGATCGCCACCCGACGGGCGAGCGACACCCCCGGGCGAATGGGAACGCCGCTCCAGATCACGAGCGCCCCGTTCCGATCGACCGACATCGGCCGGTGGGGCGACTACTTCACCGTCGATATCGACCCGCTGGACGGCACTACGTTCTGGGGCGTCCACCAGATCGTCATCCCGAGCGGCTCGTGGACCACGAACATCACGAGTTGGCGCGCCGCGACGAGCGGGGGGCTGAACGATCCGCTCGCCCTTCGCCCGGACAGCATCACCACGAGCGTCGGGACGTTCGTGCAGGGCGACGTGGCGGATGCCTCGGAGGCGGACGATGACTCGACCTACGACGTCGATAGCGTCCAGCGAGGTCGTGAAGGGCAGTTCGCGAGCGTCGACCTCACCTTCGAGTCGCCGTTCTCCCGCTTCGACGCGGGGACGATGGACGTGATCCTCCGCGCGTTCGCCTCGCCGGGCCGGACGCAGACGGGGACCGTGTTCCTGTTCAACGTCGATACCGGCCGGTGGGACTTCGTCCGGTCGTTCAGCACGAACCAGAACCCGGGGACGTTCCGAGCGACTGTGACCTCGAGGACCGAGCGGTACATCGACGGTGACCGCGTGGTTCGAGTGCGGTTCCGACAGCACGACCCGGTCAAGCGTCGGGGCACGAACGCGACGCCGTTCCGGATGAAGGCCGACGCCGTCCAGATGTCGATCGTCTCCGGGTAACCCCGCGGCCGACCATGACCCTGCGCGGGCCGGACGAGTCTCTCGTCCGGCCCGCGGCGTGTTAGGACCCCTCCGTCAGGTCGTGTTGCGGGCTGACGGTCCGGTAGGCCCGGCGCGCGTCACGAGCCCGGCCCGCGTCCTCGAGCAGCGCCCGGCGTTGACTCTTCCATGCGCTCAGGACCTCGGACCCCACCGCGAGTGCCCGCCGGTAGTCAGCGGCCTCGGAGCCGGAGAGGGAACGTGGGTCGATCGATTCCAAGAGCGTCTGACGGCGGGCCAACAGCGCGGTCACCGTCTCCCAGTCGTCCCGGTTCGAAGCCTCGAGGAGGCTGTGACCGACCATGAGCAGGTCGGCCGTCGGGCGGCTAGGCGGCATCGGAAACGGGCCCTTTGGTGCGGAGCTGCTCTTCGAGCGCGGCCCAAGACTGCCGCAGTTCGGTGAGCACCTGGGCCGCTTCTGCCAGCGGGGCCGGGTCGTCGGACAGGTTGCCGGCGACGAGGCGGTCGTAGCAGAAGCTATAGAGCCCCAGGAGGTTGTGGGCGATCTCCGAGCCCTTCTCCATGTCGAGGCACGACATGAGCTCGGCGATGATCTTCTGTGCCCGGACCAGATCCTCGTTCTTGCGGTAGAGGTCGCCGTCGGCCATGGCCCGGCGGCCACTCTCGATGAACCGGAGGGCCCCGTCGTAGAGCATGACGACGAGTTGCAGCGGCGAGGCGCTGGTCACCGCCGCCTTGCGGTACTGATCGAGTGGCTTGGACGACATCGGCAAGGTCAGACTCTCCCGAGAGACACGAAGATTATCGGTCGCCATCCGCGATCTTGGAGGCCGGGTCAGCCTTCTGGGGCCGAGCCCTCGTGGTCGCGGGGGAGCAGGAGCACGCCGAGCAGGCCTGTCCATAGGAACCACACGATCGGGAGGAGCCAGGCCCAGCGCTCCGGGTACTCGGGGGCGGGGAGGTCGACGCTGAGGCGGCCCAGCATCGTCTGCTCCAGCCGCAGGTACATGAACACCGCCGACGCCATGCCGCCCCCGAAGAAGCCGCTTGCCCCGGCCAGCCGGAAGCGGCGGATGCAGAGGGCCCCGAACACGCTCGCGGGAAGGGCCCCGGTCAGACCGATCGTGATGAGCCCGTCCAGCCGGTACTCAGGGAAGACCAGCCAAGGCCAGACCGCGATGAGATAGGTGAACACCGCGGCGAGTGAGATCGTCGCGCACCCCGCCATGAGCTGGGTCTCGAAGTCGGACTTCGACTTGACCGGCTCGCTGAGCGGTTCGTCGGTTCGGAGCGGTTCGTGGGCCATCGTAGGGTTCTTGGGCCCCTGGGTCTGGGGTCGGCGCCGACACCCGGCGCCGACCCGTCCCGGTCAGAGGCCTTTCTGGGCCATGAAGTGGACGATGTCGGCGATGCGGCAGCTGTAGCCCCATTCGTTGTCGTACCACGCCACGGCCTTGACCATTTCGTCGAGGACGACGGTGTCGGGGGCGCTGAAGATCGAGCTGTGGGCGTCGCCGCGCAGGTCGCTCGAGACCAGCTCCTCGTCGGTGTAGCGGAGGATGCCCTTCATCGGCCCGTCGGCGTAGCGCTTCATGGCGGCGTTGACCTCCTCCTTGGTCACCGCCCGGCTGAGGACGGCGGTGAAATCGACGACGGAGACGGTCGGGACGGGGACTCGGAACGCCATGCCCGTGAACTTGCCCTTGAGCTCGGGGATGACGAGGCCGACGGCCTTGGCGGCGCCGGTCGAGCTCGGCACCACGTTCTCGGCGCCCGCCCGGGAGTCGCGCAGGTCCTTCTTGGCGGTATCGACCATGCTCTGGCTGTTCGTGTAGGCGTGGACGGTGGTGAGGAGGCCCTTCTGGATCCCGAACGTCTCGTGGAGCACCTTGGCGACCGGGGCGAGGCCGTTCGTCGTACAGCTCGCGTTGCTGATGACGTGGTGCTGGGTCGGGTCGTACATGTCGTCGTTCACGCCGAGGACGATGGTGACGTCCTCGTTCTTGCCCGGGGCAGAGATGACGACCTTCTTCACGCCGCGCTCGCGGTGGCCCTTGGCCAGGTTCGCGTCGGTGAACCGGCCGGTCGACTCGATGACGAGGTCGCAGCCCACGGTGTCCCACGGGATCTTGGCCGGCTCAGTCTCCTTGAAGACCTTGATGTCGTAGCCGGCGACCTGGATCGAGTCGTCGTCGTGGGTCACGTCGCCGTGGTAGGGTCCGTAGACCGTGTCGTAGCGGAACAGGTAGGCGTTCGTCCCGACGTCCGTGAGGTCGTTGACGGCGACGACCTCGATGTTCTCCCGTTGCCTCTCGACGATCGCTCGGAGCGACAGGCGCCCGATCCGCCCGAACCCGTTGATCCCAACCCTGATGGCCATGACGCCCCTAAGGTTACCGAAGGCGAGGGTCGGCCGGGCTTCGGACGGCCCAAACGATCCTTCCGTGGTGCGCTGAACTTTGACGGTTCGGCGACGTCTGACCTTGCGTAGACCCCGTTGAGGGGCTTTGGAGACAGACCATGAACATTCGAACCATCGGCGTCGTCGCCGTCCTTGCTCTCGCCGGGCTCGCCTCGGCCCAGTTCGTCGAAGGCGCCCGCGGGCGTGGGGAAGTCACGAACCGTGAGAACGCGAAGGGCACGTTCAGTTTCAACGCGGCCCGGTTCCTCCGGAACAACGAGGAGGTCGTGAACGGGATGGTGGAGTTCGGCACGCGATCGCGCGAGCGAGCCGTCACCATTCAGGGCCGGGTGCAGCGACTCGCCGTCAACGGCGAGCGAAAGGTGGCCGAGTTTGCCGGTGAGGGCGTGCTCATCGTTCGGACGCCCCGTGGCGTCGAGCGGGTCCAGGGCCGCTTCCAGGCCCGTGCCGTCGACCGCCGCCAGAACGGCCAGGGCGACCCGGACGTCTTCAGCATCCTCTTCGAGGGGCCGAACAACGTTCGCTTCGAGTTCGGCGGCAACGTCACTCGCGGCGAGGTCACCGTCAAGCCCCGAGCCTAGCGGTCCACGCCTCTCCCACCGAGCGGCGGCCTCGCGGTCGCCGCTCGGGTCGAGGGCACCGAGTTGCGGTGCGTTCACCGAGGAGAGGAAAGGACAGAAAGCCCCGCCCGGTTCGTTCCGGTGCGGGGCTTTTCTGCGACAGGGGTGGGGGCGCCTTAGCGCTTGACGAACTGGAAGCCGCGGCGGGCCTTCTTACGGCCGTACTTCTTGCGCTCCTTGACCCGGGCGTCCCGGGTGAGGAAGCCGCCTCCGCGGAGGGACTTGCGGAGGTTCTCGTCGATCTCGACGAGGGCGCGCGAGATCCCGAGCCGGACGGCACCGGCTTGCCCGGTGATGCCGCCGCCCTTGACCTTGGCCCGGACGTTGAACCGGCCCTCGATCTCGAGGGCGGTCAGCGGGCTCTTCACGAGGATCTCGAGCACAGGCCGGCAGAGGTAGGTGTCGTAGTCTCGGTCGTTGATGAGGATGCGGCCGTCGCCGGGTTCGATCCAGACTCGGGCCACGGCGCACTTCCGGCGGCCGGTGCCATAGGCTAGGGCGTTCTTGCTCACTTACGCACCTCGAGCGGCTTGGGGTTCTGGGCCTCGTGCGGGTGGTCCGGGCCGGCGTAGACCTTCAGCTTCGTGTAGGTGCTCTTCCCGAGCTTGGTCTTGGGCAGCATGCCCCAGATGACCTTCTCGAGCAGGCGGGCGGGCTTTTCGGCGAGGAAGTCCTCGCGGCTGATGTTCCGGATGCCGCCGGGCCACATCGTGTGCCAGTAGAGGAGCTCCTTGCCCTTGTTGCCCGTCCACACGGCCTTGTCGGCGTTGACGACGACGACGAAGTCGCCGCAGTCCATATGGTAGGTAAAGGTCGGTTTATGCTTGCCGCGGAGGATCTGGGCGACTTGGGCCGCGAGGCGGCCCACCGGCACGCCGGTCGCATCGACCACGTACCAGTCCCTTTCGATCGTCGACGGCTTCGCCGTGTACGTTCTGTTCATCGTTGTTCCCTGTCGTTAGATTGTCCTGTCAAATCGTTAGTCGTTGTCGTTGCGGAAGCGCCCGCTCTGGTCGCTCGGCTTCCGTCCGTAATCGACCTTCATGAGGCAGAGCCCCCCTGCGGGGAGCACTACCGGCCAGTGTCCGGAGTAGTCCCGGTCGTAGGGCCGTTCGAAGAGCCGGTCGATGGTCTCGGGGTCTCGGCTGCCCCGGCCGACCTCGAAGAGGGCCCCGCAGACCCTTCGCATCATTCCCCGAGCAAAGGCGAGGGCGACGATGTCGATGCGAACCTCGTCCCGTGCTTGGCTCACCCGGACGCTGCTCACGGTCCTCACCGTGTTCTCGTGGGCCTCGAGGAGTTGGGTGAAGGCGCGGAAGTCACGCTGGCCTTCGAAGCGCCGGGCGGCTTCGGCCATGGCGCCTGTGTCGAGGGGTCGTCCCCAGCCGTAGGTGTACCGACCTCGTTCCGGGTCTCGCGGCGCGCAGTGGATGCGGTAGCGGTACCACCGGTTAAGGGCCCAGAACCGGGCGTGGAACTCCCGGTGGACGATCCTCGCGCTCTGGACGGCAACGTCCCCGGGCAACGCGTCGTTGAGGGCTCGCCGCCAGTTCTCCATCGGCATGCTCACGTCCGTGTCGAAGTGGCAGCTTTGGGCCCTTGCGTGTGCCCCGGCGTCGGTCCGGCTGGCGCCGACGGGTTCGTTCTCCTCGCCCGAGACCCGGCGAACGGCGTCTGTCAATGTGCCGTGGACGGTGCGTCGTCCACGCTGCGGCGCCCAGCCGCAGAAGTCGGTGCCGTCGTAGGCGACGACGAGTCGGATGCGCCGGGTCTTAGTCTCGGACAAGCTCCAGGACGCAGGTGTCGGCCCCATCGCCCCGGCGGGTGCCGGTGCGGGTGAGGCGGGTGTAGCCGCCGGGCCGGTCTTTGAACATCGGCGCGACGTGCTTAAAGAGGTGGCTGACGAGGTCTTCGCCGTTCAGGAGGCTCCGATCGACGAGCAGCTGAAGCTTTTCGGCCTCGGTCTTGCCGGCGAGGGCGGCCGGTCGGGCGCTCGAGCGGCTGTGGCCGACGAGCACCTTCCGGGCCTCGCGGCGGGCGTGCAGGGTGTCGTCCTTGGCGGTGGTGATGAGCTTCTCGACGAGGCGGCGGAGTTCCTTGGCCCGGCCGACGGTGGTATGGACGTACCCGACCCGGACGAACTGCCGGGTGAGGTTCGTGAGGAGGTGCCGGCGTTGGTCGCTCGGCAGCCCCAGTTTCCTTCGATCGACGCGGTGTCGCATGGGTGTGTTCCTTTAGAAATCGTCCTCGTCGTCGAGGAGGTCGATGTTGATATAGCCGCCCTTGGAGGGTCGGAGTTCGACGTTGTGCTCGGCGAGCTTGTCTCGGACCTCGTGCAGCGACTTCTTCCCGAAGCCCCTGATGCTGGTCAGGTCGGCCTCGTTGACGATGGCGAGCTGGCGCAGCGTGAGGATCCCGGCCCGCCGCAGGCAGTTGAACGTGCGCTGGCTGAAGTCGAGCTCTTCGATCTTGAGGTCGGGGATGTTGGCGAGTTCGGGGGCGAGCTCACCGTCGTCGTCGAGCCCGAGGTCGAGCCCGGCGCTGCCGAGTTCGAAGAACATCTTGAAGTACCGGTCGAGGATGTGGGCGGCCTGGGTGACGGCGTCGTTCGGGGCGCACCCGCCGTTGGTCCAGACCTCGAGGATGAGCCGCTCGTAGTCGGTGCGCATCCCGACGCGGGTGGCCTCGACGGTGTAGTTGACCTTGCGGACGGGCGTGAACTGGCTCCCGCTCGGGATCACGCCGATCACGCCTCGGTACCGCTCTTGGCGCTCCGGGAGCACGTAGCCGCTCCCCCAGCCGATGTAGAGCTCGGCCGTGAGGCTAGCCTTCGGGTCGCTGATCGTCGCGAGGTAGCACTCCGGGTTGACGACGGTCACGCCTTCGGGGCACTGGATATCGGCGGCGGTGACCCGCCCCGGGCCCTTGACGTCGATACGCAGCACGGCCTCTTCGGGCTGGGGGCCGTCGAAGTTCCAGCGCAGGCCCAGCCCCTTCAGGTTGAGCAGGAGTTCGGTCGTGTCCTCCTTGACGCCGGGGATCGGGGCGAACTCGTGGAAGACCTTGTCGATCTTGATGGCACAGACGGCGGCGCCTTGGATGCTGCTGAGCATGACCCGGCGAAGGGCGTTGCCGATCGTCTGCCCGTAGCCCCTCTCGAGGGGTTCGAGGACGAACTTGGCGTACTCCTGATCGATCTGGATGGTCTGGATGTGGGGCATTCGGTTTTCGGGGGGTCAGACTCGGCGCTTCTTGGGCGGCCGGCAGCCGTTGTGGGGGACCTTCGTGACGTCGCGGATCGAGCGCACGTCGAGGCCGGTGGCGTTGAGCGAGCGGATGGCGGTCTCTCGCCCGCCCCCGGGGCCGCTCACGAAGACGTCGACGCTCTCCATGCCGTGGTCCTTGGCCTTGTTCGCGGCCTTCTCGGCGCTGAGCTGGGCGGCGAAGGGCGTTCCCTTGCGGCTCCCTTTGAAGCCGACGTTGCCGCTCGAAGACCAGCACAGGGCGTTGCCTTGGGCGTCGGTGATCGTGACGATCGTGTTGTTGAACGACGAGTGGATATAAGCGTGGCCGTGGGCGACCTGTCGCTTCTCCTTCTGTTTGCCGCGGGTAGTGGGTTTGCGTGCCATGCCTTACTTCTTGGCCTTCTTCTTCCCGGCGACGGTCTTGGCCTTGCCCTTCCGGGTGCGAGCGTTGCGGCGAGTGTTCTGGCCGCGGGTGGGCAGGCCTCGGCGGTGCCGCAGCCCCCGGTACGAGCCGATCTCGATGAGCCGGCGGATGTTGGCGTAGTGCTCGCGGCGGAGGTCGCCCTCGACTTGGTAGTCCTCGTCGATGACGTTTCGGAGCTTCGCGACCTCTTCGTCGCTCAGGTCACGGATTTTCTTGCGGGGGTCCGTCCCCGACTTCTCGACGATCTCGGAGGCACGCTTCGGACCGATGCCGAAGATGCTCTGCAGGCCGTAGTAAACGGCCTTGTCACGGGGGAGGTCGACGCCTGCGATACGAGCCATGGGTGATTCTTAACCTTGTCGCTGCTTGTGCTTCGGGTTGATGCAGATCACCCGGACAACGCCCTCGCGCTTGATGATCTTGCACTTTTCGCAAATCTTTTTGACGCTCGCTCGGACTTTCATGGGGTTTAACTGCTCCTTCGGCGCCGCCCGGGCCGTCCCATTCACGGGGGAGGCGGCCTTCGGCGGGTCGCGCCGACCGACGTGGACGCCCGGCGCGAAGAGGGATGATACCAGCCCGGGGGGCCGTCCGTGCGGGGTCCGGGACCCTCAGCGGTAGCGGTAGACGATACGGGCCCGAGTGAGGTCGTAGGGGCTCACTTCGACGCGGACCCGGTCGCCGGTGAGGATTCGGATCCAGTGCTTGCGCATCTTGCCGCTGACGTAGGCCAGGATCTCGCCGTCAGTCTCCTCGAGCTTGACTCGGAACTGGGCGTTGGGCAGGTTCTCGACGACGGTGCCGTCGAGCTGGATCCCCTCTTCCTTATCCGATTCGTCGGTGGACTTTTTCTTGTGGTGATAGTGTCGGCCTCGCGGCATGGTCTCCTGGTTCGTCTCACTCCACGGTCAGCAGTTCCGGCCCGTCGCTGGTGACGGCGACCGTGTGTTCGAAGTGTGCGCTGAGTTTACCGTCCGCCGTGACGACGGTCCAGCCGTCCGGCAGGGTCACGATCTTCGCCGTCCCTTCGTTGACCATCGGTTCGATACAGATCGTCGCCCCCGCCTTCAGGACCGGCCCTTGTCCCGGTCGTCCATAGTTGGGGACGTTCGGGGCCTCGTGGAGGTCGCGCCCGATCCCGTGGCCCAGCAGTTCTCGGACGACGGAGTAGCCGTTCCGTTCGACGTACCGTTGGATGGTCGAGGAGACTTCGCCGACCCTCGCCCCCACCCTCGCCTTGGCGATGCCTTGCATCAGAGCCTCGCGGGTCACGTTCAGCAGTCGCTGGGCGTTCGGGGCGATCGTGTCGACGGGGTACGTCCATGCGCTATCGGCGTGGAAGCCGTCCTTATAGACCCCGACGTCGATGTCGACGATGTCGCCCGGGTTCAGGACTCTGGGGCCGGGTATCCCGTGGATGACGACCTCGTTGACGCTGATACAGGTCGAGGCGGGGTAGTCGCCCCGGTAGCCGAGGAAGCTGGGCACGCCCCCTTCCTCGGTGATGATCCGGTGGGCGAGGGCGTCGAGGTCGCCGGTGGTGGTCTTCCCGGGCACGATCGCCTCGCTGAGGAGCCGCAGGGTCCGGGCGACGATCCGGCCCGACTCGCGCATCTTGGCGATCTCAGAGTCCTTCTTAAGGAGGATCAAACGCCGAGCCCCGCGACGATCTGGGCGAACACCCGCTCCGGTTCTTGGACCGCGTCGACCCGGAGCAGCTGGCCCATGGCGGCGTAGTAGTCGACGACCGGCTGGGTGTTCTCGTGGAACACTCGGAGCCTCGCCCGGATGGTCTCCGGTCGGTCGTCCTCGCGCACGAGGAGCGGGCCGTTGCACTTGTCGCAGAGCCCCTCCCGCCGGGGCGGCTTTGCGGCCGAGTGGTAGATCTCGCCGCACTTCGTGCAGCCGATCCGGCCCGAGAGGCGTTCGACGACGACCTCGTCCTCGACCTCGAGCGACACGACCCCGGTGAGTTCGATGTGCTCGTGCTCGAGTTCCTCGGTCAGGGCCTCGGCTTGGCGGACGGTTCGCGGGAACCCGTCCAGGACGAAGCCCCGGTTGCGCACCTCGGCCGAGCGCAGGCGCTTGACCATCATCTGGATCGTGATGCCGTTCGGGACGAGTTCGCCCCGGTCGATGTACGACTTGGCGAGTTGGCCGAGGTCGGTGTCGGCCTCGATCTCGGATCGGAAGATGACCCCGCTCGAGAGGGGTTTGACGCCGAGCCGCTCTTCGAGGAGGGCCGACTGGGTGCCCTTCCCGACTCCCGGGGGGCCGATAAGGATCAGCCTCGCGCGGGTCATTCGTACTGTTTCGTGAGCAGGTTGGCCTCGATCTGGCGCATCGTCTCGAGCGCGACGCTGACCATGATGAGCAGGGACGTACCGCCGATCAAGGCGAGCCCCGGGATGTTGGCGATGAGGGGGAACAGGTACGGCGTGAGGGCCACGACGGAGAGGAACAGGGCGCCGACGAACGTCACCCGCGAGATCACTCCGTCGAGGAAGTCCTTCGTCTGCTTCCCAGGCCGGATCCCAGGGATATAGGAGCCCGCCCGTTTCAGGTTGTTCGCGATGTCCTCGACGTTGTACATCATCGCGTTCCACATGTAGGTGAACAGGAAGATGAGGCCGCAGTAGACGAGGGCGCCCACGTAGCCCCTCCAGTTCGTGAAGTCGGGGCTGAAGAACCGACCGACGTTCATGAGCGTCTGGTGCACCGGGCTGGTCTGGGGGAACGCGGCGGCGAACTGACTCGGCATGTAGATGAGCGCGATCGCGAAGATGACCGGGATGACGCCCGCCATGTTGACCGAGACGGGCAGGTAGCTCGTCTGGCCGCCGAGCGACTTGGTCCCGTAGTTCCGTCTCATGTGCTGGATCGGGATGCGCCGCTGGGCGACGGTGAAGAGCACGATCGACCAGGTGATGGCGAGGAAGAGGAGGAAGATGAGCCCCGCCTGCCATAACTGGACGGTGCCCCCCTGGATGCCGCCTCCGATGGTCGTGAGCAGGTTCGGGATCGAGATGACGATCCCGGCGAAGATCATGAGGGAGACGCCGTTCCCGATCCCCCGCTCGCTGATCTGTTCACCTAGCCATAGGAGGAACATGGCCCCTGCCGTCCAGAAGAGGACGACGGTGAGCTTGAGGCCGGGGTTCATCATGGCGATCGTCGGGATCCCCCCCGCCAGAAGCTGCAGCAAGCCCCAGCCCTGGAACACGCACAGGACGAGCGTGAGCAGCCGGGTGCGCCGGTTCTGTTGGCGCCGGGCGTACTCTCCGCCTTCCTGCATCTCCTTCTTCCAGGCCGGGTTGGCGAGGGTGAGGACTTGCAGGATGATCGAGGCCGTGATGTACGGGCCGAGTCCGAGGGCGAAGATCGACAGTCGCTTGAACGCCCCGCCGCCCATCGTATTGAGGAGCGTGAAGAAGTCGTTCTGCGCGAGCAGGTTCGTCATCTCGTTCGGGTCCACGCCCACGATCGGCACGGGGACGTGCACGCCGAGGGCGTAGATCCCGAAGATGAGCAGGACGAACTGGAGGCGGGCGCGGATGTCGTCGTCGAGCCATGCGAGGCGCAGCGTCTCGGCCAACCCGAGGCGTAGCCCCTTGTCCCCGCGGTTCCCACCGCCCCCGCCTAAGCTCGCGATCGCGCCCATGGTCTTGATCCGTCAGTCCTTCTCAGCAGTCTTCGTCTTTTTCGTCTTGGTCGCGGGGGCCGGTGCCGGGCCGTCGCCCTTGACCTTCTTCTTGGGAGTGGTCTTGCCCGGGGTGGGGATGACCACACAGGTCCCACCGGCGGCCTCGATCTTCACCTTGGCCGTGGCCGAGAAGTGGTGGGCGTGGACGGTCAGCTTCTTCTTCGTCTCGCCGACGCCGAGCACCTTGAGGCCGTCCTTCATCCCGGGCGTGAGTCCGAGCCGGGCGATGGCTTCAGGGGTCACCTCGCCGTCGAAGTGCTTGTCCAGGTCGACCACGTTGACGATGGCGAACTCCTTATGGTTGATGTTACGGAAGCCCTTCTTCACCGGCAGTCGGCGGTGGATCGGGGTCTGGCCGCCTTCGAACCAGGGGCTGATCTGCCGCCTGGCCTTCTGACCTTTGGTGCCTCGCGTAGCGGTCTTGCCCATGCCGCTCCCGATCCCGCGGGCGACTCGGCGCCGCCGCTTGGTGGAGCCCTTGGCTGGGCGAAGCTCGTGGATCATGCTCATTCAGCGTCCTCCTTCTTCTTGGCCGGCTTGCGCTTCGGCTTCTCGGCGGTGTCCTCGGCCTCGGGGGCCTCGGCCTTGGCCTTGGCCGGCTTGGCGGCCGGGGCGGCCGGGGTGCCCGTTCGGGCGGCGGCCTTCTTGCCTCGGGCCTTCGGCGCCTTCGGTTGGTCTTCGACCTCCTCGACCTGCAGCAGGTGCTTGACCTTGTGGATCATGCCCCGGATCGAGGGGGTGTCGTGTTGGAGCACGCTCCGCCCCGTCTTGCCCAAGCCGAGGGACTGGACGATCGCCCGGTTCCGCGGCGTGTTCGCGATCGGGCTCTTCACGAGGGTGATCTTAAGCATGGTCCTCCTCTTCCTTCCGCGCCTTGGCGAGCCAGGGCACGAGGGCCTTCACGTCCGCCCCGCGGCGGCTCGCGATGTCCTCGGGGGCAGAGAGTTCTCGGAACGCCTCGACCGTGGCGTAGGCCACGTTCGTGCCGTTCCGGCTGCCGAGACACTTGGCGAGGACGTCGTGGACGCCCGCCGCTTCGAGGCACTGCCGCACGGCCGACCCGGCCTTGACGCCGGTCCCCGGCGAGGCGGGTTTGAGCACGACTTGGGCCGTGCCCCACTTGGCCGTGACTTCGTGCGGGATCGTCGTGCCGATCATCGGCACCTTGAACATCGCCTTCTTGGCCGCCTCTTCCGCCTTGCGGATGGCGTCCGGGATCCCTCGGGCCTTGCCGAGGCCGACCCCGACGCTGCCCTTGTTGTCCCCGACGACGACGAGGATCGACCAGCTGGCCGTCTTACCGCCCTTGTGGGTCTTGAAGACCTTGTTCGATCGAATGACGCGGACGTCGAGCTGCGGCCCTTCCGGTGCCCGCCCGTCCCGCGGTGCGGACGGCTGGCGCCGTCCGGTGAGTCGTGGTCCTCTTCCCATCTTAGAACTCCAACCCCGCCTCGCGGGCCGCGTCGGCCAGGCTCGCCACCACCCCGTGGTAGCGGAACCCGCCCCGGTCGAACACCACCGACTTCAGGCCGAGGGCTTTCGCACGTTCGCCGATCGCCTGTCCCACCTTCTTCGCCCCGTCGGCGTTGTCGGTGGCGGCCAGGCCCTTCTCCTGGCTGCTGGCGGCCGCGAGCGTGTGCCCGGAGACGTCGTCGATGATCTGACAGCTGATGTGCTTCGTGCTCTTGAAGACGGCGAGCCGCGGGCGCTCGGCCGTCCCTGTGATCTTTTTGCGCAGGCGCTCGTGGCGCACCACGCGCATGTCGCTCCGTGTTTTGGTGGCCATCGTTACTTACCTGCCCTCTTGCCCGGTCGGAGCTTGACCACCTCGCCCGCGTAGCGAACGCCCTTGCCCTTGTAGGGGTCGGGGCGCCGCACCTTGCGGATGTCGGCGGCGATCTGGCCGACCACGGCCTTGTCGATGCCCGTGACGGTGATCCGCGTGACGCGGGTCTTCTCGTCCTGGGCGACGGCGATGTCGACCCCTTCCGGCGGGGAGACCTTCACCGGGTGCGAGTACCCGATGTTGAGCACGAGCGCCTTGCCCTCGAGCTGGGCCCGGTAGCCGACGCCGTGGATCTCGAGCGACTTCTGGTGGCCCTTCGTCACGCCCTCGACCATGTTGTTGATGAGGGTGCGGGCCAGTCCGTGCTGGCTCCGGTTGAACCGGTCGTTGTCTGGGCGCGAGATCGTGAGCGTCCCCGCCTCGCTCTCGAGCGTGAGGCTCGGGGCTATGGCGACGCTGAGCTCGCCCTTCGGCCCTTTGACGGTGACTTGGCCGTCCTGGTGGTCGACCGTGACCGTCCCCGGGAGGGTGATGGGTTTGAGTCCGATTCGAGACATGGTTACCAGACCTCCCCGATGACCTCGCCGCCGACCCGGCGCTTGCGGGCCTCCCGGTCGGTCATCACGCCGAGGCTCGTCGTCATGATCCGGGTGGCGAGGCCGCTGCGCATCGGGCGCAGTTCGTCCGAGGCCTTGTAGACCCGGAGGCCGGGCTTGCTCACCCGCTTCAAGGTGTGGATGATCGGCTTGCGCCGGTGGTCGTAGCGCAGGTTCACCCGCACGACCGGGAACTTCGTCTCCGTGATCACGTCGTAGCCCGTGATAAACCCCTCGGCCTGAAGGATCTTCAGGACCTCGAGCTTGATCTTGCTCATCGGGCAATCGACGGTCATGTGGCGGGCGCGGAGCCCGTTGTTAATCCTCGCGAAGAGGTCGGCGATAGGGTCGCTATGCATCGTTCCCTCACCAACTCGACTTTACGACGCCGGGGAGAAGCCCCTTGTGGGCCATCTCACGGAAGCAGATGCGGCAGATGCCGAAGTAGCGGATGTAGCCGCTGTCCCGGCCGCACTGACTACACCGGGTGTAGCCCCGCACCTTGAACTTCGGCTTGCGTTTCTGTTTAACGATCAGACAGGTCTTGGCCATACGTGTGCCCCGCCGTTCCCAGACCGGTATGCGCCGCTCCCGTGTCCGGGCGGCCCGCCCGTCCACTCGTTCGTCGGGCCCTTGCGCCCTTCGGCGGCTTCGGGACGTCCCGACGGGTGCGGCCGCACCTCGTCTGTGGCTGAGTTGTCGCGGACCCAGCCTGAGCCAGGGACGCGAACGCAGATGATACCAGCGGGCCGGGCCGCCTTGGGCCTGCCGGAACCGAGTCTGAGGCCTTTGCGGGCCTAACGAGGTTCGAGGGTGAGCGACTCGACCCGCCATTCGGGCGACATCGTGCGGCGGGCCACTGTCACCCTCAGGGTCGCGGCCCCCTTCTCGAACTGAGCCTCACCGGTCGCCTGCACGAACTGCCAGACCATGTCGTTCCGGGCTCCTGCCCAGGACTTCTCGGCCCTCATAGGCCCGAGCGACCGGAACGGCCCGAAGCGCCCCTCCCAGTCGGCGACCTGAGTCGGCGGGAGGCCCAAGCGGAACTCGTTCGTCCCGGCCTCTTCGAGGACCTCGCCGTCCCAAGCCGCGAGGAACTCCTTCGCCACCCCCTCGGCGGCGGGGAGTGCGTTGCGCTCGATCCGGCCGTGGGCGTCGGCCCAGAACCACACAAGCCCCCCGGCGGGGAAGCCCAGGAGGAACAGCACGAGAAGCGCGGCCTTCACTCGGTTGGACACGCCACTATTGTGGCCCTGCGGGGTCGCCGGGCTATCGGGCCCGGGTCAGGCTGTCCCAAACGAGCCACTGGACGAGCCACACGCAGACCGCCAGCCCCGCCTTCACCGCCAGGCTGCGCCCGGGCGACATCCGACTGTCGGGGGCCTTGAGGAGCAGGTAGGTCGCGAACACCTGGGACCCGACGAGCCCCATGTTGTTGACCGGTCGGAACGGGAGTTCTGAGAGGACGAAGACCGGGTTCGGCTGGGTCGCGAGAGCCCGGACGGCCTCGATCCAGCAGAGCGCGATGCCGGTCAAGGCCAGCCCGACCAGCGCCCGTTCCACCACCGTTCGCCGACCGAACAGGATCCAGAGCAAGGTGAGCCCCACCACGGCCGAGGTCACCGTCAGGCCCGCGGTCTGAAGAAGCCGCACCCCCGGCACTTCGACGTAGTAGCTCAGGGCGCTCTGTTGCTGCTCGGCGCCCCGGGCGACGAACACTTCGTACCCGATGAGGAGCGTGCAGACGAAGGCGAACAGCCAGTCCTGCCAGCCGGGCCCGTCGTAGTCCTTGGGGGCGTCCACCGGCTACCAGGCCTCCCGCGGCATCGGCTCCGGTCGCTGGGGACCGTCCGGGAGGGTGACCCGGCGGCCGTCCCTATCCGAGTCGAGGGCGGCCTGCATCGTTTCGAGTACGTGCTGGGCCAGGGCGCCGCTCGCCCGGTGCGGCCTGCCCTCGCGGATCGCTCGGACCATATCGACGACCCCCAGCCCCCGGGTGTTCTCGGCGTACGGCCGGGCGAGCGGGACCTCCGCCCATGCGTCCTCACCGCGTCGTCGGAGCCGGATCGGTCCGCCGAAGCCGTTCGGGTCGGGGACTTGGAGGGTGCCCTCGCTGCCGTAGAGCTCGATCGGCGGGAGAGTGTGGTGCAGGACGTCGAAGCTCGTCGTGAGTTGGACGGTCGGGCCGGAGGCGAAGTCGAGTGCGGCCACGATGTGGGTGGGTGTCTCGACCGGGATCGGCTGCCCTTTGCGACCGCCGTGTCCGATCGTGCGCTCGGAGAAGGCGGATCGGGCCGAGGCGACGACCCGGTCCACGGGCCCGAGCAGCGTGACTAGAGCCGAGAGGTAGTAGGGCCCCATATCGAACAGCGGCCCCCCGCCAGGCTGGTAGTAGAAGTCCGGGTTGGGGTGCCAGCCCTCGTGGCCCGGGCACATCATGAACGCCTGGGCGGCGACCGGCGTCCCGATGGCACCGGAGTCGACGAGGTCGCGACAGGTCTGGACCCCGGCTCCGAGCACCGTGTCCGGGGCGGCCCCGACCCGGAGCCCGTGCTCCTTGGCCACTTCCAGCAGCTCCCATCCTTGGTCCGGGCGCACTGCCAGGGGCTTCTCGTTGTAGACGTGTTTGCCGGCCCGGAGCGCGTCCAGGGCGACCTGGTGGTGGGCGGAGGGGACTGTGAGGTTGACGACGACCTCGACTCGAGGGTCGCCGAGGGCCTCGCGCGGATCGACGGCCGGCACGCCGAACTCGGACGACCGCCGGGAGGCGCGCTCCGCGTCGAGGTCGGCGACGGCCCGGACCTCGACGTCGGCCGACTGAGTCAGGGTCTTCAGGTAGATCCCGCTGATGTCCCCGCACCCGATCACTGCGACTCCGGTCTTGGCCACTGTCGGATTGTGGCCCGCGCCCGGGAAAAGCCGACCGGGACGAAGGAACCGTTTTTCGCCGGAGCGTCAGCCCTGGGCCCGGCTTCGACGCGTCGCATAATTCAACAGCCTTGCCCACGCTCTACGACGTTCTCGGGGTGACCCCCAAAGCCCAGGCCGGCGACCTTCGCTCGGCCTATCGTCGTTTGGCCCGGGTGTACCACCCGGACGTCAACGACGATCCCCAAGCCCACGAGATGATGGCGAGGCTGAACGCCGCCTTCGAGGTGCTGAGCGACCCTGTGCGCCGCATGGAGTACGACGCCGCGATCGGTTCGGCCGCCTACGCGGAGCCGAGCACGGACGGGTCGGCTGAGAAGGACCCCGACTCGATCCGCGCGACGATCCTGCACCGGCTGCGGGGCCACAAGACGCCGGTCTACGGCATGGGCTACGAACGGGAGACGGGCCGGCTGGTCAGCTGCTCGTTCGACAACGACGTCGTCTGGTGGGAGAAGGACATGACCGGCCCGGCGCGCTCGCTCCGGCTCGAAGGGGGCGTCGTGAGCTCGGTCCAGCCGGTGGGCGACAACCGGGCGGTCCTGGCTGGCTGCACCGAGCAGCAGGTCGGATGCTGGCGAGTCGACGGGGAGAAGGTTGAGGTCTGGCGGCACGTCCCGAAGGACTGGGTGGTCAGCGTCGCGCCGTCGCCGGACGGCCAGAGCCTCGCCCTCGGGTCGGTCGAGCGCCAGGCGCGCGTCGTCTCGGTGGCGGACGGGAGCGTGAAGTACGTCTGCGAGGTCCACACGGACTCGGTGACGGCGCTGGCCTGGTCGTCGGACTCCCGTTACCTCGCGACCGGTTCGGCCGACGCGACGGTGAACCTCTGGGAAGGCCGCACCGGACGCCTCGTCCACACGATCCAGCAGGTGCGCTCGACGGTGACGTCGCTGGCCTTCAGCCCGGACGGGAACTGGCTCGCGGTGGCGGCCGTCGACTTCTCGCTTCGCGTGTTCGACCTCCGGCGGCTGGCCTTGCGGAAGACGTTCTTCGGGCACCAGAAGCCGATCGAGGGCCTGGCGTTCCATCCCCGGTCGTGGCTGCTCGCGAGCGTGAGCCGCGACGGGAGCCTGGGGCTGTGGAACGTCGTCCACGGCATCGGTCACGGCCGGATCGAGGCGTCGCTCCAACCGCTCTCGACGGTCGCCTTCAGCCCGAACGGCCTCGACCTCGCCGCCGCCGGCCTCGACAAAGTCCTCCGCGTGTGGCGCCTGAGTTCGCCAAAGTAGGCGACGGCCGGTTGAAACCCGCTTGACCTCCCTGGGGCCCGCGAATGGCGGGCAGGGTCGCGAGAAGTGCCACCGGGACAACGCTCCGCGTCTTACCCGCGGTCAACGACGTCTGCGTGAACTGAGGTGCGACACGGCAGGCTCGGCGGTCGTAGAAATCAGTCATGCCGCCCAGAACCTTTCCTGTAAGCCTTGTCCTCGGCGTGGCCACCCTGATGGTCGCGCCTCCAGTTGCCGCTCAGAGCGTGCGGGTGGTTTGGACATCGACTGGAGGTGTGTCTGCGGACCTTAGCGTTTCGGGGATCACCGGTGAGATAGCGACGATGACCGCCGAGTCCGCAGTCGTCCTCGGTCCGGACTTCGAGTTCCTTCGGCTGATCGAGAGAAGTCGTGCTGGAAGACCGATCATGTTGCCCGAGCGTGATCGGGCGATTCTCGTGTCTTTCGGATCCGTCAATGTCTACGACACAACGACTGGAGAGGTCAAAGAGTCATATCGTGGTACGCCGTTCGTTTCTCGCGAGGTCACCGTCGACGCGACCGGACAGACCCTCACTGCGATGGGAGATGGTTCCCGTCTCCTTGTTTGGCGAAGGGGGGAGCAAAGTCCGATACGAGACTTTCCTGCGCCATCGCGATGGGGTCCAGAAATCACCCCCGACGGTTCTCGCGTGCTCATAAGCTCGGCCGGGGGAGAAATCTTCATGACCGATATCGAGACGGGCATCGACGTCTGGACCCGAAGCGACCTTTCGCGGTCATCGAGAACTCCGTTCGCCCCAGACTCCTCGTCGGCACTTCTGGATACACCGACGGCTCTCGTCTGCGTCTCTCTCTCGAACGGGCAGGATCGCTGGCGCGCGGATGTTCGGTTCGACGCATCCACGTACTCGATTGACGGAACCCGGGTGTACGGTGCTCGTGGCAAGGAAATCGTCGAGTTCGATGCAGCATCCGGGGCCGTGTTGCGCCGAGCCCCACTGGATCGCGGGTTCGTGAATTCGATGAGGCCTGATCCGGATGGCGGCTCCCTACTCGTGTCGGGCGCTGCATCGGTCTTCCGGGTTCGCCTGTCGGACCTCTCAACGTTCGACCTCAAGTTCAGGCCTATCGGGTATGCAGGCCGAATCTACCCTCGGCCAGGGCGACAAGAGCTCTTAGCAGTCTTCGACAGCAACAGCTTCATCATCGATGCGACTTCTGGGAAGGTCTTGAAGAGGGTCCAGGGGATCCCAGACTTGCCGGGATCCGCCGCGTTCGACCCTAGCGGTGCCGTAGTGGTCTTGCCTCGAAGCACAGGGTTTTCAGTGGCGAGGCTCGAGAGTGGATCGGGGCTAGAGACCGATCCCCCGACGGAGGTCGAGTCGCCGACCTCGGCGGGGCGCCGAGGGGTCCGGCTTGCGTTTCGCAGTCTTGTAGCGTCTAACGCCGGGCCAGAGTTTTACACCCTCTCTACTCGTGGCGTGTTCCAGGCTTGGAGCTTTTCGACGGGTGCCCTATTGCGGTCGGTGACGATGACTCAGAGCCGCGTCGAGACGAGCTCGATCAGTCGAGACGGGAGGCTTGTGTCCTGGCGAACGTCGAACCCGGTGGGGATCGTCGTGGGTGAGACCGCAACGGGTCGCGTGGTCGCAACCGTTCCTTTGGGGGGCTCTGGCGGTGAGTTCATGGAGTTTTCTCCCGACGGAAGGTGGTTGGCATTCCGAGAAGCGACCGGCTTGCTCCGCCTGCTGGACACATCGACATGGCAGGTGCTCCCACAGGTCGGGCCGCAAGTGCGTTGGCTGCTCCAATGGTCTGAGGACAGTACCCGGATAGGCGTGCCAGAAGGCGTTGGGGGTTCCGTGCTCAATGTGCCATCCCTCCAAAGAGAGTTCGAGTTCCCATCCGAACCCGAGTCCACGATCCTTTCTATCAAGCCCCTTGAGAACGGCGAGGCCATCCTTGGGTTCTCTGACGGCCGACTCGTCAGGGTGCGGCGAGACTAAGTGCTCGGCGTCGACGGCGGGCGGCCCGGGACCGGGGCTGGCCGGAAGGTAGCGTCCCTAGACATCGGGATACGGCCCCGATCCGCCCACAACTGACCTTTCGCTCGCCCGGCTTCCCGCGTCCGTGACAGCGCGGCCCTACGCTGAAGCCCCCGACGTTGCGCCCTTTGTCGAGGGCGGTCGCATTCGAGCATGAACCCAGAGACGGCTCTTCAAGAGGCGTCCGGTCCCGTCGGCCCGCTCATCGAGCTGGACGCTGACCTGACCGAAGACGCCCATTACGGGACACGGCGCTTGGTCGTCAGCCAAGACGCCGTGCGTGTCCTTGCGCCCGGGGGGGCCGAGCTCCTCCGCGTGCCGATGTCCGACCTCAAGACGGCCCGCCACGAACCCCTCGTGAGCGGCGGCCGGCTCCTCTTGCGCACCAAGACCGGCGAGGAGATCCCCGCCGTCACCTACTCCCTCACCCACGCCCACCAGTTCAGCGAGGCGGCCCGGGGCATCGAGCAACTCGCCAAGGGCGAGGTGCTGCTCGTCAACCTCGAACCGGAGCTCACGCGCTGTCCGAAGTGCAAGCGGCTGCTCCCGGAGAAGGACGGCGTGTGCCCTGCCTGTCTCAACAAGGGGCGGACGATGCTCCGGATCGCGGGGTACCTCGGGCCCTACAAGACCGCGGCCGTGCTCCTCGGCGTGGTCGCGATGGTGCAGACGGGCCTCAACCTGCTGCCTCCGCAAATCCAGCGGCTGATCGTCGACGACATCCAGTTCGGCCGGGCCGACCTGCCGAACCTCGCCACCTGGATCGGCGCCTGGCTCGCGATCGTCGTCCTGGCCACCGCCTTCGACGTGGTCCGCGGCCGCACGAACGCCTACCTCGCCGCGAGCATCAGCGCCGACCTGCGCAGCGCAGTCTACCGGGCGGTCGAGTACCTCAACCTCAAGTACTTCGACAAGAAACCGGTCGGCGCGATCGCGAGCCGGGTCACGAACGACACCGAGCGGCTCTGGTTCTTCCTCGTCGACGGCCTGCCGTACCTGTTCATCAACTCGCTGATCCTCCTCGCGGTCACCGTGTTCCTTTTCGTGACGAAGTGGCAGCTCGCGCTCGCGATCCTCGCCCCGATCCCCGTGATGCTGTTGATCGGCGTCTCGTTCTGGGGCCGGCTCGGGAACATGTTCCACCGGGTGAGCCAAAAGATGGCCCGGCTGCACATGCACCTCAACGAGAGCCTCCACGGGATCCGGGTGGTCAAGGCGTTCGTCAAGGAGAAGCACGAGTACGACCGGTTCGTGAAGCGCAACCACGAGTGGCGCGACGCCGCGATGCGTAGCGAACAGCATTGGTACACGAGCTTCGGGCTCATGACCTTCTGCGTGCTCATGGGGACGATCGTCCACTGGGGCTATGGCGGCTACCTCGCGATGACGGGCCAGCTCACGCTCGGGCAGTTCTTCATGATCCACCTGTACCTGCAGATGGTGTACGGGCCGCTGCAGTGGTTCGCCCAGATCAACAACTGGTTCAGCCGGGCGATGGCGGGTGCTGAACGGGTGTTCGAGGTTCTCGACATGACGCCGGAGACGAAGACGGGCCTGAAGCGCGAGGTCGAGGGCGAGGTGTCGTTCGAGAACGTGCGGTTCGGCTACGACAAGTCGAACCCGGTCATCAAGGGCGTCTCGTTCACGGTCAAGCCGGGCGAGATGATCGGTCTCGTCGGCCACTCGGGGGCGGGGAAGTCGACGACGATCAACCTCATCGCGCGGTTCTACGAGCCGGACGTGGGGTCGATCAAGATCGACGGGGTCGACTACCGCGACCTCGACCTCGCGGACTACCGCCGGCAGATCGGGATCGTGCTCCAGGAGCCGTTCCTTTTCAACGGGACGATCGCGGAGAACATCGCCTACGGCAAGCCGGGGGCGTCGTTCGAAGAGGTGATGACGGCGGCGAAGGCGGCCAACGCCCACGACTTCATCCTCGCGAAGCCGGACGGGTACGACACGTTCGTCGGCGAGCGCGGCTCGCGGCTGAGCGGCGGCGAGAGGCAGCGCGTCTCCATCGCCCGAGCGATCCTGCACGACCCGAAGATCCTGATCCTCGACGAGGCGACCTCGAGCGTGGACGTCGAGACCGAGAAGCAGATCCAAGAGGCGATCGGGAGGCTCGTGAGTGGGCGGACCACCTTCGCGATCGCCCACCGTCTCTCGACGCTGCGCAACGCGAACCGGCTCATCGTGCTCGAGCGGGGCGAGATCAGCGAGGAAGGCACTCACGAGGAGCTGATGGCCAAGAACGGGACCTTCAAGAAGCTCGTCGAGACCCAGTCGCAGATCAACGCCGCGGTCGGGGCGGTGGCGGTCGAGTGAGACCGGAGCCCCTCCTCGTTTTTGGCCGGATGGTTCGTGCCGGACAAAACCGAGGAGGGGGTTGGGGGTGGAGACATGCGCAAGAACTTCATGAACTATGAGCCCGACAACGTCGAGCGGATCTGGCGCCCCAAAAAGGCCGCCTCAGTGTCCGAGCAGCGACTTTGGGCACGAACCATCCCGACAAAACCGAGGGAGGGGCTCCGGAACGAACCATGAAGCTTTTCTACCAACCTGAAGGAAGGCTCCGGCTGACGCTGGAGGATCGGAGCTACCTCGAAGTCAAACCTGCGTGGGCGTCGCCGCTCTCGCACCCGAACCGCTACCTGGCCCTGCTCGACGGGAAGGGTCGCGAGATCGTCATGGTCGAGGACCTCGCGGCTCTCACGCCCGAAAACCGAGCGGTGATCGACGCCGAACTCCACCGGCGCTACCTGACGGCCCGGATCGACCGGGTGCTCCACGTCAAGACCGAGTTCGGCGTGACCTACTGGACCGTCGTGACCGACCGGGGCGAGCGAGAGCTCGTGACCCAGAGCCTGCAAGAGAACGCCAACTGGCTCACCGCCTCGACGCTACTCCTGAGCGACGTCGACGGGAACCGCTACGAGCTCGACGTCGACCGGATGGACGAGCAGTCCCGCCGGCTCGTGGACGCGACGGTCTAGTCCTCCCGGAGGGCCGTCCGCCCCAGCCCGCTCCGCCGTTTCAGGCCCGGCCGCCCTAGGCCCTAACATGGCGTCCTTGCGGCCGTCACAGTTAACCTCTTCTTGCGCAAAGAATTAGTGTCGCCCTCCTCTCGCGGACGCTCGCGCGAGGGACGCGACGGAGAGAATTGAGATGAGGTCAATCACCGTTTCCGCCCTGCTCGTCCTTGCCGCTGCCGCCAACGCCGAGATCGCGTTCAACAACTTCGGCCCGGGGGACACCTACAACGTCGCCCAGGGCTGGAGGCTTGAAGGCGATGGGTCGGTCTTCGAGGATTTCGTCCAGGGCGACCAGTTCACCTCCGCCGCGACCGGAGCCGTCACGAGGATATCGCTCGCCGCAGGGCTGACTGTAGGGCCGAACGTCCTCACGATCACCCTCTACGCCGACAACGGAATGGACTTCGTCGGGACGCAGCTTGGCCAGTGGACGTTGAACGACGCCCTGGGGAACCAGTTCGAGCCCAACCCGCCGGTCGTGTTCGATATCACGGGTGGGCCGAGGCTGGTCGCCGGGCAGAAGTACTGGCTAGTGGCGAACGCCCCTGCGCTCGGCGCCTCGGTCTGGAACTGGAACTCGATCGGCGACACCGGGAACCACTACGTCTTCAACGGCGGGGTCGGCGCGGTCACGACCGAAACCCGAGGGGCGTTCCGGGTCGAGGTGGTGCCGGAACCGGCGACGATACTCGCCCTCGGGGCGGGCCTCCTCGCCCTCGCCCGACGCCGCCGGAAGTAACCGTCGGTCGTCGTCGGCAGGTGAGGGGGCCTAAGTCTGGGCCGCCTCACCAGTTCCGCATAGCGAGAATCGACGAAGAACCTGGCATTCTTGACAGTTCGAATCCACCCAGTCTCGTAGGATAATAGACAGCGCGATAGACGGTGTCCAGCGGACACCTCTCCAACAAGGCTTACCACAGAGCAGAAACCTTCTGAATCGAGTTCGGCGGTACCGGGTGGTGCCGCCTATTTTTTTGTCTTGGCCCCCTCCCGCGTTACTCAGCCCCGGGTCTCGACGACCTCGGACAGCTGGTCAAGGTGGTAGAGGTCGTGACCGAGGAGCATGTTCGCCATGTCGGCCACCGTCATGCTCCCTCGTTCTGGGTGGGCGACGTGCGACTCCATCTGGGCCGGTTCGAGCCCCTTGAGCCAGGCGAGCGTCTCGCCCCGGGATCGGCCGAACGCGGCGAGGTTCGAGTCCGGGTCCTGGCCCGCATAGTCGTTGTCGATCGCCCGCTGCCCCTCATCGTACGGTTCGATCACCGACCCGGGCTCCTCGACCGCCTGGCGCATCCGGGCGAGGAAGATGGGCTCCCAGTCGGCGAGGTGGGCGAGCACTTCACGAGGGCTGAACCGCCCAGGCCCGGTGGGGGTGTCCCATTGATCCGTCGCGAGCCGCCGGCAAAGCCGGGCCGTCACCCGTGGGCCGACGTCGAGCACGTTCGTGAGGTAGGGGTTCACCCTGAGATTTTACTCGTGCCAGGCGGCCCACTGGATCGCCTTCCGAAGGCTCGCCAGGAAGAGCGGTTCGGCGAACGATTCCTTGGTGTGGCCCATGCCCGTGTACCACGCCCGTCCCTTCCCAACTTCGTGGCACCACACGATCGGGTGGTCGGCCTCGGGCTCGCCCATCGGGACGCTCGAGCGATCGAGGGTGGCGAGCACCGTCACCTTCGGCCGAGGGTTCACGCGGTACTCGTACCACTCGTCCCGTCGGTTCCAAACGACGGGCAGCATCTTGGTCGTCGGGTGCTTGGGGGCCTCGACCTCCACCCGGGCGGTCTGCGTTCCTGGTGGGTGGCTCTTGAAGTAGGCCCCCACGAGCCGGCCGTACCAGGGCCAGTCGTACTCGGTGTCCGCGGCCGAATGGATCCCGACGAACCCCCCGCCGGACTCCACGAACTCCTGAAGGGCCCTCTCTCCGGCCTCCGGCAGGACGTCCCCGGTCGTGTTCAGGAACATGACCACGTCGAATCGCGCGAGGTTGGCCTTGGTGAACGCCCCGGGATCCTCGGTGGCGGTCGCCGTCACCCCGTTCATGCCCTTGACCGCGGCGACGCCGACTTCGATGTTGTCGTGCCGGAATCCGACCGTTCGGGTGTACACCAAGACCGCCACATCGTGCGGCGAGAGGGCGATGGCGGCGACGAGGGGCGCGAACACGCCCTCACTCTAGCACGCCTTCGCGCCGATCCGGAGGGGGGACTGGAGCCTTTGACGAGAATCGAACTCGTGACCTTCCCCTTACCAAGGGGATGCTCTGCCGCTGAGCTACAAAGGCCCTCCGCAGGGGACTATACCGCACCCGGGGCCGCGACCCCAATGGGGCCCGTTCCCCCGCGGGCCGGGTGAGGGTGGCACCCTGCTAAACTCTTGGGGATCATGCCCCTCGAGCGCCACTTGATCGAGATGGACGGGGGACGCACCGTCACTGCCCCCGCGACGCTGGACGGGGTGTTCGATGGGGCCGTCGCCCACGATGGGCCCGTCGTGGTGCACTTCCACGGGGGCCTCGTCGGAAGGTCGAAGGCGGTGGTGGGAGCCCCGGGGACGGTCGAGGCCTACGGTCGGGCCGGGGCGTACGCCATCGTCCCGGTCTGGCGGACAGGCGTGCTCGAAGTCCTGGCGGACTCGTGGCTCCGGATCGCCGGGGAGGCCTTGTTCAAGGTCCTCATCGACCGGGTCGCCGGGCTCGCCCATGCCCATCTCGCGGCGGGGCCTGGGGGCCGGGGCACCGTTGACCGGACCCTGCCCGAAGTGACCGACGAGGTCATGGTCGCCTCGGCCGAGGGTCGCGGCGACTTCCCGGCGGTGCTGGACGGGCCAAGACTGCCAGAAGGAACGGACGTAGGCGAGCCGAGGGCCGCAGCAGTAGAGGCTCTCGAGCTGGAGCTCCTGGCCGACCGCCGGCTCACCGCTGAGTTCGACGCCGCCGCCCGGGGTGCCGGGCTCGAGGTCCCGACCGGAGCCCGCGGCCTTTCGGCCGCCGAGACCCTCCCGCCCAAGCCGACCCTGGCCGACCACGACGTGCTCCGTTCGCTCCAGGGCGACGCCTCGACCCGGGGCCTCCCGTTGGCGGCGGCGAAGTTCACGGTCAACGTCGTGCTGAGGGTCGTCGGCCGGTACGCAGCTCGCACTCACCACGGCCTCCACGCGACCGTGGTCGAGGAGGTGCTGCGCGCCCTGTACTTCCCCGTTGCGGGGAGGACGGTGTGGGACGAGATCAAGGGGTACACCCGGAAGGCGTTCGAGGGCGAGGCCCCAGAGTACGGCGGGACCGCGCTCCTGGAGGGCCTCGCGCGGATCCCCGCTGAACGCAGGGTCGTGCTCGTCGGCCACAGCGCCGGAACCGTGTTCATCGCCGAGCTGCTCCGGCGGGCTCGAGGCCTCGGGCGGACGTTCGAGGTCGTCTTCCTGGCCCCGGCGATCCGGATGGACGAGTTCGCGGCGGCCGTGGTGGGCCGGGCCGACCTCCTGACGCCGACGCCGAGCGGGCCAGCGTTCCGAGTCTTCACGATGTCAGACGAGTACGAGGCGGCCGATACCCTCGTCCGCCTCCCGCCTCCGGTCGGCGAGCTGAAGGCCTTCTACCCCCGGTCACTCCTTTACTTCGTCTCAGGGCTCTGCGAGCCGGAGGTCGATGCCCCGCTACTCGGGATGCAGCGGTTCTTCGACCCGGGACACTGGGCCGCGCGGGACCAGGGGGTGGCCGAGTCCGTCCGGTTCTGCGAAGGGCGTACCGTGTGGTCCGTCGCCGAGCATGCGGACGACCGTTTGCGGGCGTCCTCGTCCTCCCACAGCGGGTTCGGTGAGCCCATACCCGGGAATGAGACGATGGAGAGCGTGTTGAGCCTGGTGCGCCGGGGGTGGGCGTAGCGTTGGACCCCGCGAGCCACCGCGCCTTGCTGATCGGGGTCGATCGCTACCCGGACTGGGGCGACCTGAAGGGCGCGGAGTCGGACATCGACGACGTCGAAGCCTGGCTCCTCTCGACGGGCGTCTCGCCCGACCGGGTCACCAAACTGCGCTCGAAGGACTACAGGTTCACGACAGCGCGCCGGGCAAGACCCGTGTTCCAGCAGGTCGTCGATTGGCTGACTGGCCTCGAAGAGGAGGCGGACGGCCGGCCAGACGACTTCCCGCTGGGCGAGCGGGTGTACCTCGTGTTCGCGGGCCACGGGATAAACCACAAGGAGTTCCAACAGACCGGGCTCTTGCCCCG
The DNA here is from genome assembly GCA_022843485.1 of Fimbriimonadaceae bacterium. Lineage (GTDB taxonomy): Bacteria > Armatimonadota > Fimbriimonadia > Fimbriimonadales > Fimbriimonadaceae > JALHNM01. The sequence continues at coordinate 734,809 of JALHNM010000001.1, forward strand.
TAGCGGGCCCCGGTTCTCGGACTGCCTGCCGCTGCTCTCCGCCCGGACGTTCCTCCGGACCCGGGCGTACTTCAGAGAGGTGGTCGTCGTCGCGGATTGTTGTCGAGACCAGGTCAAGCTCGCCCTGACACCGTCCTGGCCCTTCGGAGTCGAGACCCACCGAAACTCCAACCAGGTCTCGGTGTTCGAGGTGTACGCGGCCGAAGCGGGGGAGAAGGCGATCGAACAGGAGTTCGCCCCCGGCAAGTGGGGCGGAGTCACGACCCAGGCCCTGCTCCGGGGCCTCCAGGGGTTCGCCGCCGACGACCAGGGCCGAGTGTGGGCGCACACGCTGAAGGGCTACCTGATCGCGGCCGTCGTCGCCCGGCTCGGACAGGAGTTCGAGCCGCAGGTGTCCGCCAAGGAAGAGGAGCCGTCGCCGATGTTGCTCTGCCAGTCCGCCCGCCGCCGTCCGACCCTTCGGATCGTCCCCAAGGCCCACAAGACCGGCCTGGTCACCGTGACGAGGAAGAAGGACAGTGAGACGGCGGGCGTCGCGCTGCTCGGGGAGCCGCTCGAGTTCGTGCTCGACGTCGGGTACTACGCCGTGACGGCCCCGGACGGGTCGAGACAAGACGTTACACTGGCATGGGAGGAAACGACGGTCTATGTCTGAGTCCCCGACCCCACGGTTGACGTTCAGCGCGAGTGGTCACAGCCAGCACCGGTTGTGCGTCGAGACCGGCGATCCGTTGACGGAGGCGTTCGTGGTGGACGGACAGTTCCAGCTCGTTGCCCGGGGGCTCGGGCGGGTGGAGGCGGTCCTCCCAGCTGGGTCGTACCTCGTCAAGTTCCGCGCCGGGGAAGCTCGGGCCGAGCAGTGGGTGCACCTCGACCGCGACGTCGACCTCGACTTCGACCGTCCACCGGTGGCCCCGGCCAGCTCGGCGCCGCTCACCGAGGACGAGGGCTGGACGCGGGCCGAGCTCGAGGAAGCGGCGGATCTGTGTGCGGCCGGAAGTCTTGCTATCGTCGTTCGTGACCCGAAGCGGGAGACCCTCGGTGCCGACCGGGTCAGTCTTCTGAGCCTCGACGGTCGCCCGCTGGTCAAGCTGAGCGACCGCGAGCCGGCTGGGGACGGGTGGCGGGTGGTGCACGACTCGGCGGTGATCGGCTTCGCGGGGGCCGTGGACCCGGGGGCGTACCGGCTCCGTGTCCAGAGCCCGGCCGTCGGGACGTACGAGATGGCCCTCTGGGTCGGCCCCCTGTCCGAGACGACGGTGTACTTGACCCGCAAGTCGGTCGGCCGCCCGGGCCAGAAGCGGCGGGTACCCCACCTTGAGTCAGCTTCGGTGCTCATCGCCGGTCGTGGCCAAGGGGTCGAGGATCGTCTGCGCTATGCCCGGCTGACGGAGACGGCGCGGGCGTGGCTCGCCCGGGAGCGGCCACCGATCCCGGACGACGCTGAGGTGCGGGCAGCGCTCTCGGGGGACGGGGCGTGCCCGATGTTCGGTCTCGTGGCGGCGCATCTGATGTCCCAGGCGATGCTTGCCGATGGGGACGAGGGGTTCCGGCCGAAGCTGGAAGGAGTCCTCGACCGACTCGACGCCCTCTTGCCCGGGTGTCCGGACGTGGGGGCGGTCCGCTTGACTCTGGGCCAGGGCCACGAGCGGGACTACGGGGCTCCACCGATGCTGAGGACGAGTTGGCGGCTGATCAACGCGGAGGAGCGGGGTCGGCTCGTACCTCCGGCGAGCTTGGCCGCGGCGATCGGGCCGGCCGTCGCGCAGGTGTTCCCGTGGCTGGTCTGGGACACGTCGAAGATGGTCCGGGCAGGAGGGGCAGAGGACGTCGATCTGCGGAACGTCAAGGCCCTGAAGCGAAAGGCGGGGAAGGGCCCTACCTCCCACCGGATCGCCCAGCTCGTCCAGGCGACCGACCTGAGCACGGTGCACAACGTCGAGGACCTCGCCCAGCAGTGGCGGATCCCGGTGGCGAGCGTCGCCCCGGCGATCAACGAACTCGAGGCCGCGCTGAAGAAGGAGCCTCGCGGGTCAGGCTAGGCAGTCGGCTGGTGGGGAGTACAGGATTCGAACCTGTGAAGGCATTCGCCGACAGATTTACAGTCTGTTCCCATTGGCCACTCGGGCAACTCCCCACGACTGGCGAAAGGGCAGGATACCTCCGGGGTCGCCTGGTTTTCCTGGCCCCGGGTCCTCGGCGATCGCGCATCGTGATGGGCTCAAGACGGCCCGACACTAAACCTAGTGACGACGAAGAATCGACGACAGGCCATTTTGGAGGCGCTGCGGACTCCGTACGGCGTCCGGACAAAGATCTTGGTCTTGCTCGCGCTCGTGTTCGCTACGAGTCTGTACGCGCTGACTTGGCAGCGTCTCGAGGTGCGGAGGCAGGAGATCATCGCCCACAGCTCCATGCGAGCTGAGGTTGCGGCCAAGGAGGCGGCGGCTGGGATCGTTGGGCGGCTGGACACGGTCGCCGTGGCGGGGCTCCTGTGGGAGAAGATGGTCGGAACCCATCCTGAAGGCTCGATCCAGTCTAGGATACGCCCCCATGACCTCAACTCGATCGATCGGTCCACGGAGCGCCTTGCCGGGCGCCTTGGGATCTATCGGGTCTCGGTGCACGAGTTCGACCCCACTTCGGGAAAGTTGAACACTCTGTTCGTGGCGCCGACCAAAGATGCGGCCAAGGGCCTCACCTGGCTGAGCAAAGAAGGGGAGGCGACTTTGCTCAAGGTCTGGGCCAAGATGGCCGGCTCTTCACGTTTGGCTGAGGCGAGGAGAGACCGTTTGGCCGCGACCTCTCGCGTCATCCTCAGCGACCGGTTCGTGATCAAGGCAGGGAAACCAACCCGTCGTGGGGCAGCACCGCCGGTCATGGGCCGAATCCTTGGCGTGCCGATTTGGTCGGACGAGGAGCAGGCGGTCGGGGTTCTCTCGATCGTTCTGACTGAGTCCAAGATCGCGTCAGCCCTCCCCAGCGGGGACTTCGCGATTCTAGCCGGGACGACGGAAGGGGCCATCACGGCCGCGACCTCGGGTGCGTTCTCCCGTACCTCAAAGGCCGGTTCCGTAGGCAGCTTGGAGAAGGCTGGCACGCTTCGACTCGATGTCTGGGGTCCGGGCGGTCAGTGGAAGTTATGGTACGGAGTAACTGCAGAGTCAGTTGAAGCAAATCCTCAGTTTCAGGGTGCGGTCCGGGAGGCCCTACTGTTCGCCCTCGTGGTCACCGTACTGTTGGCCTGTGCGCTTGGGTTCCTGCGGGTTCACATTGTGAGTCGAAGGCGCCTTACCGAGCGGAACACCGCCCTCGAGAGAGAGGTTCGCGAGCAAACTCAGCGGCTCGTGGAGGCCCAACAGATGGAGTCGATCGGCCAAATGTCGGCAGGCATTGCCCACGAGATCAACACACCGATCCAGTTCGTCCAAAACAATCTCCAGTTCTTGAGCGAGGCCGCGGAGAGGCTCGAGGCGGCCTGGCTGGAGGTGGAGAGCTCGTCCGATTCGCCGGAACGCGTCAAGGAGGTGGCCCAATCGGTCGCCCATTACCGAGAGGAGATTCGGGGGGCCGTCCTGGAGAGCTTGGAAGGGGCGAGGCGGGTTGGCGAGATCGTCCGGGCGATGAAGCTCCACGTCCACTCGGGGGGCACCGGGTACATGGACGAGTCTCTGAACCGGATCGTGGAGAGCAGCGTCACGTTGGCCCGCAACGAGTGGAAACCGTACGGGGTCGTGAGGTTCGAACTGAACAAGGAACTCCCGACGGTCTCTTGCCACCCGGGTCAACTCCGTCAGATGGTGCTCAACCTGGTCGTCAACGCCGCCCACGCCCTTGCAGAGTCGGGACGGACGCCCGCGGACGGCTTGATCACCGTCCGCACGTCCACCGAGGACTACTGGGTCGCGCTCGAGGTCACCGACAACGGGTGCGGCATGAGCCCCGAAGTGAGCGAACGGATCTTCGACCTCTACTACACGACCAAGGAGCCGGGTAAGGGCACCGGGATGGGCATGGCAGTCGTGGCCGAAGCGATCCGGGCCCATGGCGGGTGGGTTGAGGTCGATAGCGAACCCGGAGTGGGGACATCGATCCGTGTCTATCTAGACAGCCGCCTGAATGACCTAGAATCTCTTCAAGCCGCATGAAGCCAACAATTCTCTTCGTCGACGACGAACCGAACGTCCTGAGTGGGATGCGACGCTCGCTCCTTGAGAAGTCCGCTGAGTGGTCGCTTCACTTCGTCGGGGGAGGGGCCGAGGCGCTCGAGACGCTCCTCGTCGAGCCGGTGGACGTGATTGTCACCGACCACAACATGCCGGGGATGACCGGCCTGCAACTCTTGGGGCACCTCAAGGGGAACCCGGGGTGGGCACCGCTCCCGGTTATCGTTCTGACCGGGATGACGGAGTCGGAGCTCAAGCGCCAGGCCCTAGAGGCGGGGGCGTTTGACCTGCTCCACAAGCCGACCGACCGGGAGGACCTCGTGGCCCGAGTGCAGAGCGCCCTTCGCGTACGGGACCTGCAGCGCCAGATGGCGAGCCAGGGCGCCGAACTCCAAGAGGCTCTCTTCCAGCGGACGACTGCGCTCAAGCGGTCCCGCGAGCGGGTGCTCCAGACGCTCGCTACCCTTGCCGCGTCGACTTCGGCAGGACGTCTACGCCTTGCGGAGCCGCTCGCAGAGACGGCCATTCTCGTTGCTCGAGCTAGCGGGATGCCGGTCGAGGACGTCGACCTCCTCGGTCAGGTCGCACTCCTCCTCGCGGCGATGGCGAACTGCGACCCTGCGGCCCGTGAGACTTGCCTCGGGCCGGCCGGGTTCGGGACGCTGCTGACGGGCCTGCCCCCGTACCTCGACGAGGTCGAGGACCCGTTCTGGACGGTTGCCGACGCGACGATGCGTTCTGTGTTCGGGGCAGGGATGGACCCGGGGGCAAGCCCGGGCGTAGGGGTGCTGGCGGTCGCGTTCGCGTTCGTCGAGGCTCGAGTCGTCTCCGGGCTCTCGGTAGACCACGCCGTCGCCTCTGTGCGTGAGCGGGCGGGCGAAAGGTTCGACCCAGCGATCGTCGATGCCCTGGCGTCGGTTAGCGGGTCGCTCGACCGGGTCGCCTCGGTGGCCGCTTAGTTCGGCGTGATCCACTCGCTCATCTGGACGGGGCTGACCCGTTGATACGGGGGGGCCTTGGCGTCCTCGATGTGCCGTTCGAGGATCGGGATCATGTCCGCGATCCGTTCGATCGTGTCGGTCCCCTCGAGCAGCCGTTGCTTGTCGAGGTTCTCGATCTGGAGGAAATGGGCGACGACGAACGAGAGGGCGGTGGCATCGACGGGCAGCTTGATCTTGGCGACCTTGACGTCGAACCGGGCGAAGTAGGTCTCGATGTAGGTTTGAACGTACTCCCGGGCCCGGCTGAGCAGGGCCTGGGTGCGGGGAGTGTCCTCGATCTCGAGTTCCACGACCGGTTCGACGTACCCGACGACGTAAGGCCGGTCGTACTCCAGCTTTCGGACCCGAAACCTCCGTTCCCCCTGAACACGGACGTCCATTTTCCCGTCATCGTACGTGTGAACGCTCACGATGCGGACGGCGGTGCCGACCATGTACGGTTCGGCGGTCTGGCCGACCTCCTCGCCCGAGCGGATGAGGACGACGCCGAACGGCTGGTCGAACTGGGTGCAGTGCCGCACCATCTCCCGGTACCTCTCCTCGAACACGTGCAGTTGGATCTGGGCGTAAGGGAAGAGGACGGTCCTGAGGAGGAAGAGCGGCATTTCCTCGAGACGGTCGGCCATCGCCGTCCATTATGCCTGCGCCGACCGACCCTGACCCGAGCCCTCGCCTAGGTATGCTCCCAAATCCCGATTCGACCCTTCGAGCCGACCCGATGACCTTGGATAACGGATCCCCTGCCCCGGAAGACCTCCTGAAGCGCATCGCCGCTCTCGAAGAGGAGAACCGCCGACTCAAGTCTCCCGAATCGGCGCCTTCGAGTAGTGAGGCGGTTCCGCGATCCGTCCCGATGGAGTCGAACGTGGACGTGGCCCCGATCCAAGAGGGCGACATCACGCTGCGTCGGTTGGTTCAGCGCATCGCGATGATCCTGCAGGCGGAGCGGATCGTGATCATGTTCTACGACCGCGAGTTGGGCGAGCTTCGGGCGATCCCACCGGCTTACGGCTTTGAGGACGGCAAGCTCGAGCACTTCCGGGTCCGGGCGACGCAAGGGATAAGCGGCGAGGTCTTCCGGTCGGCCGAGCCGATCGTGTTCCACGACGCCCCCAACGACGGTCGCACGAAGAAGGACATGGTCTCGTTGATGCACGTCCACAACGGCATCACCGTCCCGCTGATCATCGAGAAGCGGGACGAGGAGAACCGGGTCGTTGAGCGGACGACCATCGGCGTGCTCCACGCCTTCAACAAGCGCCACGGCGAGGACTTCAACGAAGAGGACGTCCGGCTCCTCGAGCGGATGGCCCGCAACGTCGGGTCGATCATCGCCAACCTCCAGCTCTATCGCGAGGTCATCGAAGAGCGCGAGGAGCTCCTCCAGACGTTCGAGTCGGTCACGGTCGGCCTGATCCTGGTCTCCCCGGAGCTTCGGGTGAGCCAGATGAACAGCTCCGCCCGCTACATGTTCCAGGTCGTCGGCGATGCCATCGGGAAGCAGGCGGACGAGGTCTTAAAGGACGAGGCCCTCCTCGAGACGCTCCGCGGTGCGGTCGATGGAAGGGAGACTCCGAAGCGGGACATCGCGGTCATCCTGCAAGGGGCGGAGCGGGTCTACGAAGTCCAGGCCACCCAGGTGCGGAACGAGGAGGGCAAGAACCTCGGCGCCGTGGCGATCCTGAACGACATCACCGAACTCCGCAACATCGACAAGATGAAGTCCAGCTTCGTCGCGATGGCCTCGCACGAGCTCCGAACGCCGCTCACCGCGATCAAGGGCTTCAGCTCGACGCTCCTCGACGGGATCGACGACGAGATCTACGGGCCGGACGAACAGAAGGAGTTCCTCGGCATCGTCGTCTCGGAGTGCGACCGCCTCCGCCGGCTGATCGACGACCTGCTGAACACGGCCCGGATCGAGGCGGGCGAGAGCCTGAAGCCGAACTACAACCGCTTCAACCTCGACGCGTTGCTGGACAAGGTCGTGGTCGTGCAGAATCAGGCGTCGAACCGGCACACGGTGAAGCGGGTGAACCACTCCGGGCTGCCCGAGTCCATCGTCGGCGACGAGGACAAGTTCGACCAGATCCTCACGAACCTACTCAACAACGCGATCAAGTACTCGCCCGAAGGGGGTGACGTCATCGTCCACGTCCTCCACGACGGCGACGAGATCGAGATCGGGGTGGAGGACCAAGGCATCGGCATCCCGGCCGACCACCTGAACAAGGTGTTCGAGCGGTTCCACCGGGTCGACAACGAGGACAACCGCAAGATCTACGGCACCGGCCTCGGCCTGTTCCTCGTGAAGCACCTGGTCGAAGACGTCCACCTCGGACGGATCTGGGCCGAGTCGGTGGTAGGGACCGGGTCCACGTTCAAGTTCCGCGTCCCGGCGGCACTGGACATCGACGAGGCCAAAGCCCGGAACAGCTAGCGAGCCAGTCGGAGTCAAGGAAGAGGCCCCGTGTCCGATGGACACGGGGCCTCTTCGCGTCTGGATCGACCCTAGCGGATCGGGATCGTAACGCTGTACTGGGCCGTCGCCCCGTCCTTCACCCGGGTGTACTCGACCGTGAGCGGCTCGCCGGGCCGGGCGCTGCCCATGGCCTCGCTGACGTCCTGGACCGAGCGGATGTCACGACCGCCGATCTTGCGGATGACGTCGCCGGGCTCGAGCTTGTACTGAGCGGCGAGCGACCCCTCCATGACCGACATAACGGCCACCCCTTCCAGCTCGTTCGGCAACGAGAACTGGCGTCGGACGTTCGGATCCAGGTTCTGGATCTGGACGCCGAGCCGGGGGCGGCCGCCGGTGAGGGGCGGGGTCGGCTCGCGGTCGGGGGCCTGGGGCCCGTCCCACTCACGGAAGAAGTCGCGGCTTCGGGGCTGGGCCTCCTGCTGCTGCTGCTGTCCCGGAAGCTGGCTGGGGGCGATCAGGGCGACGTTGACCCTCGCCTCGCGACCGTCTCGGACGTAGGTCACGTCCACCCGGTCGCCCGGGGCTTGGGCGTACATCGCCGTGCGGAGGTCGACCTCGTTCGAAACGACCTGGTTCCCGATGCGGACAATGACGTCGCCCGGTCGGATGCCCGCTTTGTAGGCCGGCGTGTCCTGGTCGAGTTGTCGGCCGACGAGGGCGCCGGCGCCGAGGTTCAAGCGCTTCTTCTCGTAGGGCTTGAGGTCGCGGGGGAGGACGCCCATGGCGCCCCGGTCGAACTTACCCTTCTCGATGAGCTCGGTCGTGACGACGCGGACGAAGTTGGCGGGGATGGCGAAGCCGATCCCAGCGCTACTGCCCGTGCTGCTCACGATGCTCGAGTTGACGCCGATCACCTTGCCGTCGCTGTTGATGAGCGGGCCGCCACTGTTGCCGGGGTTGATCGAGGCGTCGGTCTGGATCAGGCCGCTGTAGCTTCGCGGGACGCCTGCCCGGACGTCGGGGATCATCCCGGTCCGGCCGACGCCGCTGACGTGGCCGATGGTGACTGTGTCCTCGATGCCGAACGGGGCGCCGATGGCGATGGCGAACTGCCCGGGTCGGACCTGGTTACTGTCCGCCAGTTCGAGCGTGGGGAGGTCCCGGGCGTCGATCTTCACGACGGCCAGGTCGAGTTGGGGGTCGTCGGCGGGGACGACCTTGCCCCGCAAGGCTCGGCCGTCGGCAAGGATGACGGCGACCTCTTCCCGGCCCGCCACGACGTGCTCGTTCGTTACGATCCAGCCGTCCGAGCGCACGAGGAACCCGGAGCCTTCGCCCCCGCCTCGCATCATCTCGGCCTGGTCAGGCCTCTGTTGGGTCTCGTCGTCGTTGAGTCGGTTCAGGTTCGTCGTGATGTGCACGACGGCCTGCGAGGCCGACTCGGCGAGGGCGGTCATGGCCGACTCGATCTGCCGCACGCTGTCCATGTTCGCCGGCGTCGTGATCGCGACCGGCCGGAGCTGGATCGGTTGGGACTGGGCGAAGGGCAGGACACCTTTGGGCATGTTCTGCGCCACGACGATCCCGCCGACGAGCAGGGCCCCGACTCCGAGCAGGAGGTAAGGGCGGGAGAGTGTTCCGGTCATCCACTTCATAGTCGGTTCCTAAGGCTGTCTACGAGAAGACGCTTGGGCCGTCACGCCGCATCGGGTGCCCTGGCCGGGGCGCCTTCTCCCTACTGCCTGGAACCCTCTTGGCGGCCGGAATGGTTCCGTGGACCTGCGGAGGTCCTTCTGGGGTGAGGACTGGAGCCGGAATGGGCAGATGAAATGGAAACGGCCCCCCGGATTGGGGGGCCGTCTTCGTTCGGTGGGCTTCGGTCGGCTTAGCGGCCGAGGGTCCAGCGGACGAGGGTCGTTTCCTTGCAGACGTTCGGGTTCGGCACCGGGCCGACGATGCGGATCGTCTGCTTGGCCCGCAGGGCCCCGGCCGGGCCGACGAGCCGGCTCAGGGTGCCGGTGCCGTTCACGGTGCGGGTCGTGAGCGTCGTGTTGAGGTTGACCTGGTTGAAGTCGGTCGTGTCGAAGAGGTTGGTCTGATAGTTGAAGACCTGGAGGGTCTGCTGGACCAGGCCGCCGACCGTCGAGCGGCTGCGGACGTCGAGCTTGAAGCTGCTCGGCGAGGCGACCGTGGTCGAGCCGAGGTAGTCGACCTCGATGATGCGGGCCGGGTCGTTCGGGACGATGAACCGGCACACGCGGAGTCGGTTGTTGTCGTCGCCGCGCAGGCTGTTCACGTCACCGGCGTCGACGCGGCCGCGGAGGCGGTTGAAGCTGGTCGGGAAGACCTCTTCGGCGGCCGAGGCGAACTCAGCGATCGAGGCGTCGTAGGTGTTCGTGCCGGCGTTCCAGCGGTAGAGGACGAACTTGTTCGTCGGACCGTTGAAGCCCGGGATCACATTGCGCTCGTCGACGGTCGGGTTGAGGACCGTACCGGCCTCGTTCATGCGGGCACCGTAGATGAGCTGACCCGCGTAGCGGCGATAGCCGTCCGGGGTCTGCGGGTTGCTGTCGATGCCGTCGGTCGGGGCGCCCGGGATCGGGACGATCGTGCCGAAGTCGATCGGGGTGCTCGTGCCGAAGATCGGGTCCGACTCGAACGTGGGGTCGCCCTTGAAGAGGCCGATGCTGAGGGTCTGGCCGCGCTCGACCGGGATGCCCTCGCCGGTGCCCGAGGTGGTGCGGCGGAAGGCGGGGCCGGGCGGGTCGGTCGTGCCGGCGTCCGTGCGGAAGGCGCCGATGGCGCTATAGGCCATCGCGATGTCGCGCGGCTGGAACGTGAACGAACCCTGGGCGTTCGTGATCGTCGTGCCGTTGCGGAACACGAGCACCTGGACGCTGTGGAACGGCTCCTGGCCCTCGCGGCTGCCGCCGAAGCTCTTCGTCTGGACGATCGTGGCGGCGTAGAAGTCGGCCGTGTCGTTCTCGATGACCTTGCTCACCTGGCCCGCGCGGCTGGCCTGGTTCAGGTCCTCACCGAGGAAGCTGATGCGGGGAAGGGCGGCCGCGTGCGTCTGGCTGTACATGCGCCAGGTGTTCTCCTGGCTGTCGTACGTGTTGACCACGCCGTCGGTGCGGAGCCAGTTGATGTGACCGTTAGTCGCGAGGTTGAGCTCCGAGTACGTCTGGCCCCAGAAGAAGACGGGGGCGACGAGGGCGGGGCGGATGATGTAGCTGTCGTCGGCGTCGCCGCCGATAAAGTTGTTGGTGCTCGTGGCCTGGTCGAGGATGACGAACCGGCCGCCGGTGGTGTCGGGGTCGATGATCCAGGCCGAAGCGGCGCCCGCGATGGCGGCGACGGCGGCGATGCTGAGGGTACGAACGAGGTTGCGCATCAGTGTTCTCCTTTCGCCCCGGCTCCCGTGCGTCGGCGGTGCCGACCTGGGTCCCGGGGGTGTCCGCGAACGTGCGGTCGAACGACGGGGTCACTCCCCCGTCACCGAAGACCGCCCGACTCCGGGCACGTCACGAAGTATCGCGAAAGGGGCCCTCCTTAACAATTCGATAGCGAGACGTTAACGTTCCGTTAACGAAAAAGGGACAAGAGCCCCTGGTAACCGGCGTCCCGCTAGGCCATTAAGCGCGCGGGAGGGTTGACGGGTCTCGCCGCACTATCACTTTATCGACGCTAAAATCTACCCAGAAGACTCACCTTAATGAATCGTTAACATGAAGCGGCCACATTACGCTTCGCTGCGCCGGGCCTTCGCGGCGCGTGTCGGAGGCCTCATGAGGAACCGCGCGTTCACGCTCATCGAACTTCTCGTCGTCATCGCCATCATCGCCATTCTCGCCGCCATCTTGTTCCCCGTGTTCGCGCAAGCGAAGTCGGCCGCCATCCGTACCCAGAACCTGTCCAACGTCAAGCAGCTCGGCGTCGTCTGGTTCTTGTACGGCGGCGACAACGACGACCGGATGGAGGTCATCACCAACACCGAGGACGGGAACGAGAGCGACCGCTTCGGGTTCCAAGGCGTGATGCAGCCCTACATCAAGAACTGGGAGGTCATGTTCGACCCGGCCCGGACGCTCAAATCGAACGACGCGAACGGCCCGTACGACTGCAACAGCCGGTGGACCGGTAACCGGTGCTTGGGCTACTCCACCAACTTCGGCCTCTGGAGCTACTCGGCCGGCCGCGGCTCGTACTTGAACCGGGATGGCTGGTGGGTCGGTCGGAGCTACTCTGAGGTCGTCAGCCCTTCCGAGTACATTCTGCTCGGGAACACGAACGACGAGCGCCTTTACACGCTCTCGCCATACTTCCAAGACATCGACGCGAGAGCCAGGTGCGGCCGAAACTTCGGCGCTACTGTTGAAGGACTGAAGTGCGGTGCCTCGACCGTGCGCCACGGCGGCCGGTACGCCTACGTGATGTTCGACGGGCACGCCAAGCAGATGCTCGTTGACGCCTACTCGGTGGGCGTCGCCCGTGTTCGCTTCACGATCATGCCCGTGAAGCCGAACGAACTCGCCATGATGTGCCGTGACCTCGAGTCGGTCGGCGGTGGCGGATGGGAGGCGACCCTGACGTGTCAACAGGTCGTCGACCAGACCGTCTCGACCCGGCGACGGATCCGCGACCTCTGATGCGAGCGCTCCTACTCGTCCTCTGTCTCGTCCCGTTCCTCGGCGGCTGCGCTGCCGAGGAATCGGCCCCCGAAGCGGTCGATAAAGCGACGCGCGAGAACCCGCAAGAGGCCAAAGCCGACATCATGTCGATGCCCGAAGGCCGCCCCGAGCCGAAGTAGGGGCCGACCCTAGCGGCGGAAGGCGTCGAGGAGCCCCTCGACGACTTCCGCCGGCAGCGGGTCCCCGATCACCGTCTCGGGCGCGAACCAGACGCCGTGGCGGTCCTGCCGCCTCCACTCACGCGACCCCGGCTCCTCGCGCTTCAGCCGTCCGTTCGCCCATTGGTAGATGGTCACGGCGACCATCCCGTCCGAGAGACGGAGGGCCAAGTGGGTGGTGCCTTCGGTACCGACCAAGTGGCTCGCGTGGACTCGGAACCCGTACGGGAGGGTCTTCGGGAGGCGGGGGGTAAAGCCCAGGGCCTTCCGCGCGCTAGTGCCCGATCCCATGCCCCGCGGGCCCGGGTTCACCACCCGCCGGAGCCGGTCCTCCGATTCAGGCAACTCAAGCGGGTCGTCCTCCCCCGCCCGGCTGTAGACGACTGACTTTGTATCGACGAACCGCACTGGTCGCTCGCCCTCGGTCTGCACCTCGTAGCGGAGCACAACGTCGCGGGACTCGTCCACGAACAAGCGCCGGGTCGGCATCGGCTCATGGCGGGGCGTCAACTCGATGACCCGCACGGTGCGTCCGGCCACCCGCTCCCGCTGTCCAAACTCGACCGAGTAGTTGGCTCCGATGAGCGGGAGTCGCCACGCGATAGCGGGCTGGAACCGCACGGGTGAAGGCTGGTACAGCACCGTCGACTGGTCGGGCATGTAGGTCCGGAGGGTTTGGGCGTCGTCGATGCTCGTGATGCCCTGCATGCTGAAGGGTTGGAGCACGGTGACCATCATCCCCTTGTCTCCCGCCAGCCGGACCTTGAGCAGGAGCCGGGGACCGTCCGCGTCGAGATTGCGGCTTTGGACGAGGACGCAGTGGACGGTTCGTTGGGACTCGAGGGCGCGGCGCAGGGTGGCGAGGGCTCGATCGTCCGTCCCCGCCCAGGCGACGGTGGTCAGGGCGAGCCACCCCGCCCCGACCAGGAGCTTAACGGCCGCCAAAGCTAGCCGGGAGCACCGGCGTGGCGCCGCCCAACGGGTCAGATCCGATGACATACGCTTGGTCGGCCACCGAATCGACGGCGGCGATCGGTGGTTGGCTCACCGGGGCCAAGGGGCGGCGGGACGGGTCGGCGTTGGCGAGCGCGATCATAGCAAGGGCGGCCCCGGCCACGGCACAGGCACCGATCCCGGCGAGGGCGGGGACGCGAGTCTGGCGGCGTGTGGCGGCCTCGGCTCGGACCGCTGCCTTGAGCCTGGCTTCGAGGCCGGGGGGCGGTTCGAGGCTAGGCATCGCCTCGAGGGCCTGCTTGATTTCGATGAGCCGGTCCCTCTCGGCGGCGCACTGGGGACATTGGGCGACATGGGCCCGCACGGCGAGAGCCTCTCGGCCGCTGAGTTCGCCGTCGACGTAGGCCGAGAGCCCCTGGCCCGCCCGGACACAGGTCATTGGGCTAGCCCTCCCTGTCGCTCCAGGAAGCACCGGAGCTGCTTCCGTCCTCGGTGGATGCGGGACCGAACGGTGCCGACGGACGTGTCCATCGCCTCCGCGACCTCCTCATAGGAAAGACCCTCGATGTCCGCGAGCACGACGGCGGTGCGGAACTCGGGGGTCATGGCGGAGAGGCCGACTTGGAGCGGCTCGGCCAACGTCGCTTCCATGAGTGCGGCGTCGGCTTTGGCTTCAGGGTCGGGGAACTCCCAGGCCCGGCTCTCGTCGTGGCCGGCTGCGTCCAGACTGACCGTCTTGAGCCGCGACTTTCGCCGGGCCGAGTCGATCTGAATGTTCGTCATGATCCGGTAGAGCCAACTCGTGAACGGCAGCGCCTCGTCGTACCGGTGGAAGAACCGGAAGGCCCGGACGTAGGTCTCTTGGAGGAGATCCTCGGCGTCGGAGGCGTTGCCCGCCATCCGGTAGGCCATGTTGTAGGCCTGCCGCTGGGTGTCGCCCATGAGACGCTCGAACAGCGCGGTTCGATCCTCTCGTTCCCTTACCAGGCCCTTGACCCACGTTGATAGCATCCGATCCTCCCTCGCCGAGTCTACGACCCGGAACGGCCTCCCTGTTCCCGGTTGGGACCCACCCCAGTGACTTTGCGGGCGGTGGCTTCGGCGAAGAGGGCGTCGAAAACGGGACCGGCGTTGAGGTTCTGCAGCACGAGCCGGTGAGCCTCGACGGCGGCGAGGGCGAGGTCCGGTCGGTCCGGGGCCTCGGCCCGGAACCAAGCGGCGGCGCACCGCAGCGCCTCGGCCTGGGCGGCCCGGGCGGTCGAATCGCGGGAGGCCGCGAGCCGTTCGGCCGCGTCACGGTAGCGCCAAGCCAGCCCGAGGGCCCCTCCGGCCGGAGCCGTGGGGATCAGGTCGAGTACCGCGAGCAGGCCCTCGTACGCCGCGGCGTGGGCGCGGACCGTCTCGGCGAGCCCGGGAGTCGGACCGAACAGCCGCTCCATCCGACCCGACGGGGCCCACTCTTCGGCGGTGGGCAGCTCGCAGGCCACCGCCAGGCACCGGGACCTGACCGTCGGCATCACCCGACTCAGCTCCGCGGTCGTGAGGATCACCTTCCCGTGCGGGTGGGGCTCTTCAAGCGTCTTGAGGAGGGCGTTGGCGGCGTCGCGGTTGAGCCGGTCGGCGGACCGGATGAGGAACACCTTGTGCCGGGCCATCAGCGGGGGCGAACGGAAGAACTCGATCAGCGGCACGACGGCGTGCTCCTCCGAGCCCTCCGGCCTTGCGCTGCGCGCTTGGACCGCGCTCAGCTTGATCTGGGCGCTCGGCCCAGCGGGTGCGACTTCCTGGAAGTCGACGGCCCGCCCGGCGTCGAACGCTTTGCCGACGGGGTCGTCGGGGCCCCGCACGAGCCAGACCCGAGCGAGTTCCCGCGCGACGTCGTCCATGCCCGCCCCGTCTTGGCCGTAGAACAAGACGGCGTGCGCGTGGCTGGTGCCCTCGGCGAGGGCGTGCAGGACGCGCCGGGCCCCGTGGAGGCCAGGGCGGTCAGAAACGGTGGAACCCATCGACGTCTAGAACGAAGATCACGGCGCCTCCCACCGGGACCTTGAGCGGGGCGGGGAGGAATCCGCCGGTGGCCGCGCCCTCGTACGGTGCGACGTTCACGACCTGCTCCCGGGCACAGCAGTTCGCCTCGAAGATCTCCTTGACGAGCTCGACCTGCTCGTCCGGGACGCCGACGAGGAGGGTCGTGTTGCCCTCTCGGAGGAACCCCCCCGTCGAGCCGATCGCCGTGGACTTGATCCCCTCCTTGACGAGCGCGTCCGTGACCCGGTTGCGGTCACGAGTGTGGACGATAGCGACGACGAGCTTCATGCGGACCACCCGGGCCTAACCCTTAAGACGTCCTTAGGGCACCGAAGCGAGCTCGTTCTTGAGGGTGTTGATCGAATCGATGGTCTCCGGGTCGACGCCGTTCAGCGCGGCGAGGTAGAGCGACACGAAATCGCCGAGCAGTGTGAGGCTGATGATCCGTTCGACCAGGGCCGACCCCAGGGCGTGGGCGTGGACCGTCGTCGTCACTCCGTCCGTGAGCCGGGCCACGACCTCGGCCCGTTTCTTCATCTTCGCGCTCTCGGTGCCGTCCTGCAGCACGACCGTGACCCACGACGCGACCCCTTGGCCGTCGGCCTTCACCCACCCGAGGATCTCGTTGTGGCAGAGCTCGGGGAACGTGTGGGAGAAGGTCATGTTCTTCGAGTTCTCGTTGATCTGCCCTTTCCACCGGTTCGCGACGGCCCCTTGCCAGGGCCCGAGCCCGTAGAGAACGCTCACCTTGCCGTGCAGAGTCTCGGCGAGCCTCTTGGCGGGGTTTTGGTCTGCGGGCGTCTCGACCCCCCACTTCGCGACCCCCTCGCGGAGGACGGCGAACAGGGCGTCGTAGTCCTGGGCGGGGAGCAGACCGAGCGTCTCGCAGACCGCGAGCACGGGCACGAACAGATAGGCGAGGGCGGTGCGGGGGGGCTGGCCACCGGGGATGAGAACGAGCGGGAACCCGTCCTCGCGGGCCATCTCGGCCAGCTTGCCGCCGCTCGCGACGACGATGATCGGGCACCCCCGCCCCCGGGCGTCGAGGTAGGCCGAGACGGTCTCCTCGGTGTTGCCCGAGTAGCTCACGACGACCACAAGCGTCCCCGGCCCACAGTAAGCGGGGAGGTGGTAGTCCCGGTTCACGAGGAACGGCACCTTGCCCTGCGCTTCGAACAGCGCCTTGACGAAGTCGCCGCCCGCCGCCGATCCGCCGAGCCCACTGAGCACGACGAGGTCGGGTCGCGTCCTCCCCGAAGGCACCGGGGCTGACCGAGCGATCTCGAGGGCCTTCGCGCATTGGTCGGGGAACGTGGCGGTGAGCCCGTACATCCCTTTCGGGTCGAGCCGGGTGACGAATGCGGAATCGTCGAGAGGGTTCATGGGTTCGAGTCGGTCGTCAGGCTCTGGCGGGGGTGACGGGGCGGCTCACTCTTCGGCGAACGGGTCGTACTCGTCGGCGGCGGGCACGCTCCCGCCTCCGGCGGTCACGGCAGCCCGGGCCGGGGCCCCTCCGCCGCCGTCCTCGCGGGGCCGGTCGAGCCCCTGGACGTTGTCGGCGACGACCTCGACGGTCTCCTTTTCCACGCCGTCTTGGGTCGTGTACTTGCGTTGCTGGAGACGTCCGTCGATGGCGACGAGCCGACCCTTCGTGAGGTAGTTCGCGACGAAGTCGGCGGTCTGGCCCCAAGCGCTGATGCGGAAGAAGTCCGCTTCGACCCCGTCTTGGCCCTTCACACGGCGATCGACCGCGATGCTGAAGCCGACGACGTGCTTGCCGGTGGTGGTCGTGCGCAGTTCGGGGTCGCGGGTGAGCCGACCGATCAGGATCACCCGGTTCATGCTCACGCGGGGACCTCCTCGCGGATGAAGATGCGGTGGCGGACGATGTCGTCGCTGATGCGCATGAGGCGGCTCAGCTCGGCCGGGACCGGGGCGGGCGCCTCGAAGTGCATGAGGATGTAGTTCCCGTCGCGGTGACCGTCGATCTCGTAGGCCAGCTTGCGCTTGTCCCACTTGCCGGCCGACTCGACCGTACCGCCGTTCTTCTCGACGACGGCCTTGAACTGGTCGGCGATCTTTTGGACGTCCTCGTCGCTCAGGTTGCCGGCGACGATGTAAAGGGCTTCGTACTTCTTCTGGTTCATGGGCTCCCTATGGACCGCTGTTCGGCGCCCGGATTGGGCGCAGAGAGCGGGAAGGAGGGTACCCCGTCCGGGACCCTGCCCTAGGGCGGGAACGCTCGGGCCGGGCCGAGGGGTAACGGCTCTTACCCCCGACTGGGGGAGGAGAAGAACGATGACACACTCTCGTGCGACGACTTTGGTCAGCCTTGCGCTGGCCGCGACGATGGTGACAGGGCTCGCCGTCTCCCAGCCGACGCTCCCGTTCGCGCTGAGCCCCCAGGAGCGCAGCCAGGAGGGCCGGGTCACCAAGAGCTTCCGGGACGCCAGCGTCACCGAAGTCCTCGAGTGGCTCCAGTCCCAGGGCGTGGACTTCGTGGTCGAGACCTCGACCGTGCCGAAGGACAAGCGGGTCACCATGAGCGTGAGCGACGCAGCGCCGGACGACGTCGTGCGAGCTGTGGCCTCGGCCCTTGGGCTCGTCGCACAAAAGAACGGGTCGGTCTACTCGTTCCGCCCCGGCTTGGGCGCCCTCGCCTGGTCGGAACGGGGCCCCGCGCCGGAGGGGCTCCTTGCCCTGCCGCCCATTACGGGGCTCGACCCCGAGGCCATGGAGCGACTGGAGCGGATCGCCCCTGAGCTGCAGAAGCGGTTCGAGGGCCTCGGCGAGGAGTTCAGCAAGCGGTTCGAGGACATGGGGCCGGAGATGGAGCGACGGTTCCGGGAGCGGATGCCGGAGGCGCCCGCTGGCCCCGAGGCTCGCATCGCCGTCCCGCGGCTCGGAGGGATCGCTAAGCTCGCCGAGACCCTGACCGAGGAGCAATGGAAGACGCACGAGAAGAAGGGCTACCTCACGCCGGACGACCTGACCCCGGAGCAACGCCGGCTGGTCGGCCTGCTGCCGAAGGGGGCGTTCACGATCGTCGTCGAGCGCGACGGCAAGCGGCTGACCTTGAAGGGTGAGTGAGCCTCGGTCAAGGGCCCGGGGGCGGTTCCCCGGGCTCTGCCGCGCGGCGGGCTCGCTCTCGCTCGGCCCGGGTCCGGTTGGCCCGGGTTCGAAGCGTGAGGGCGAGCCACGCCCCGCCGATGAAGAGCGGCACGACCACGAACATCCCGATGAGGAGCGGGAGCCGCATCTCCTCGGCCCGTTCGGCGCCGGTCTGGGCGATCAGGGCGACTAGGGCGTTCACCGCCCCATGATCCCCGGCCAGGGAGTGGGGCGGTGGGGCCGCTCAGTCCCCGCCGCCGCCCCCGCCGTCTCCGCCGCCGCCATCGCCCCCACCCCAGTCGATGCCGCCGCTCTCTCCCCGACCCCCGAAGTCCCCGTCCCAGTCCGTATCGGCTTTGTTGCCGCGAGACCCCTGTCCCCCGTGAAAGGCGAAGTCGCCCGATCCCGAGTCGGACCAAGCGGTCGAGTCGCGGCCCGCGTGGCCGTCTGGCGAGCGGCGGGTGGATCGGACGACGAGGGCGATGCCCAAGAGCACGACGAGGACAACCAGGCCAGGAAGGAGGATCGACTGAGCCAGGTTGCCAGAAGCTGCGTTCGCGACGATCGAGGTCTCCACAGCAAGAGTGCGTCGTAGCGGTAAGGCGGGTTGCACGGCCGGGACGGCCCAGCGACCGGGAACCCGCCACCTGTGCGGGGCCTAGAAGACCGTCGTGAACACGCCGCTCCACATCCTGGGCCTCTCGGGCAGTGCCCGCACCGAGTCCCACAACCTCCGCCTCCTGCGACTCGTCATGGGACGCCTTGCCGACCAAGGCCACACCGTCGAGCAGTTCGACTTTCGAGCCAACCCGCTGCCGATGTACGATGGGGACGACGAGGCAGGGACGGGGCTACCCGAGAACGCACGGCTCCTGAAGGCCAAGGTCAAGGCGGCCGACGGCGTGATCATCGCATCGCCCGAGTACAACGCCGCGATCAGCCCGCTCCTCAAGAACGCCATCGACTGGACGTCCCGCTTCGACGAGCAGACGAAGGAGGGCAGCCCCTGGGGAGGCAAGGTGGTGGCGCTGGTGTCGGCCTCGCCGGGCCCGATGGGGGGTCTCCGGGGCCTTTACGTCGTGCGGCAGGTGCTCCACAACCTCGACGCCATGGTCATCCCTGAGCAGACGTCGGTCGGACTGGCGTTCGAGGCGTTCGACGAGCAGGGCGGACTCAAGGACGAGCGCACGAGCGGGTTCCTGGACGCGACGTTAAGTCGTTTCCTGGAGGTCGCGCGGGCGCTGCGAGCGGCGACGCCCGCGTCGGTGTGACGGTCGCAGCCCCGGGCGGGTCGCCGCCCGGGGGCCCGGCCGTTCGGGTCAGGGGTCGGGCAACGGCAGGAACTGGAACCTCGGGGCCAGGGAGAGTTCGGCGGCCGAGTCGCCCCCAGAGTCGAAGTTCGCCCCAGCGATACGGCGGGAACCTGTACCGAGCGGCGGCCCGAGCCCGCACTTCGGCCAGGGTGCGGGGTAGAACGTGAATTATGCCCGCGCGCGTGCCCATCACCGTCGCCTATGGAGACGGCATCGGCCCTGAGATCATGACCGCCACCTTCCGGGTGCTCGAAGCGGCCGGGGCCCGAATCGAGCCGGAAGTCATCGAGATCGGTGAGAAGGTCTACCTGAAGGGTGTGAGCGCCGGGATCGAGGACAGCTCCTGGGACAGCCTTCGGCGGACGAAGGTCTTCCTGAAGGCCCCGATCACCACGCCGCAGGGCGGGGGCTTCAAGAGCCTCAACGTCACCGTCCGCAAGACGCTAGGCCTCTTCGCGAACGTGCGCCCGTGCGCGAGCTACTCTCCGTTCATCGCGACCCGGCACCCTGGGATGGACGTGGTCATCGTCCGCGAGAACGAGGAGGACCTCTACGCCGGGATCGAGCACCAGCAGACCGACGATGTGGTCCAGTGCATCAAGATCATCACCCGACCCGGCAGCGAGAAGATCGTCCGGTACGCCTTCGAATACGCCCGGCAGAACGGCCGCAAGAAGGTCAGCTGCATGACGAAGGACAACATCATGAAGCTCACGGACGGGCTGTTCCACCGGGTGTTCGACGAGATCGGCGTCGAGTACCCCGAGATCGAGAAGGAGCACTGGATCATCGACATCGGGGCGGCCCGGCTCGCCGACACGCCGAACATCTTCGACGTCATCGTCACGCCGAACCTGTACGGGGACATCATCAGCGACATCGCGGCCCAGATCACGGGGTCGGTCGGCCTTGGCGGGAGTGCGAACATTGGCACGAGCTGCTCGATGTTCGAGGCGATCCACGGGTCCGCCCCGCCCATCGCGGGCAAGAACGTCGCAAACCCGAGCGGGCTCCTCCTCGCCGCGGTGATGATGCTCATCCACATCGGGCAGCCGGAAGAGGCCGAGGCCATCCACAACGCCTGGCTCAAGACCCTGGAGGACGGTGTCCACACCCAGGACATCTACAACCAGGCCGTCAGCAAGGAGGTCGTGGGCACGCAGGAGTTCGCCGAGGCCGTGGTCGCCCGTCTCGGAAAGAGGCCGACGACCCTCAAGCCCGTCGACTACGACAAGACTTCGAAAGCGGCGCTCACGATCCCGGACCCCGTGCTTCAACCGGCCAAGAAGAAGGAGATCGTCGGCATCGACGTGTTCCTCCACCGGCGACAGTGCTCGGCCGACTCGATCGCCGAGGTCATGGTCCCCGTCGGCGGCGACGCGTTCGAGCTTAAGATGATCACGAACCGGGGCGTCAAGGTCTGGCCGGACGGGATGCCGGAGACCTACTGCACGGACCACTGGCGGTGCCGGTACATGGCCAGGGCAGGATCGGTGACGCACGCCCAGATCCTCGAACTCATGGGCCGGGTCTTGGACACGGGCCTCGACTTCATCAAGACCGAGCACCTGTGCTCGTTCGACGGGACCCCGGGGTTCTCGCTCGGTCAAGGTCAGTAGGGGGCTCCCTGACGAGTGCCGAAAAGGTCAAGGATCGGGTCAGGCCCTCAGGGACCGGGAAGGGCGAAGGGGCGTTAGACTAAGGCAATGGTGCCCCTGACCCGCGCTCCTGGCCGAGAGTCCGACCGCCTCCGGTTCGTCGAAGTCCCGCGGGGCCACCCAGGGGCGACCTTGGCCGAAGCCGTCCGTACGGGGCTGGGGTCGTCTCCGAAGACACTCCCGAGCCTGTTCTTCTACGACGACGAGGGGTCGGCGCTCTTCGACCTGATCACCCAGCTCCCTGAGTACACACCGACCCGGTGCGAGCTCGAAATCCTGCAGGCGTCGGCCAACGAGATCGTCCGCTCGGTGCACGGGCCCTGCGAGATCGTCGAGTTCGGCAGCGGGAGCGGGGTCAAGACGCGGACGCTCATCGAGGCGGCCCTGGGGCGGCAGGGGAGCTTGCAGTACGTCCCGATCGACGTGTCCGGCGACTACCTTCGCGCCTCGGCGGCGGCGCTCCTGGCGGACTACCCCGAGCTCGAAGTCACGGCGCTCGCGGCCGAGTACCGAGACGGTCTCGCCGCGCTCCCTCCCACCGATCGCCCGCGCCTCGTGACCTTCATGGGGAGCAACCTCGGCAACATGGAGTTCTGCGAGGCGGCCCAGTTCTTGGGCGACGTCCGGGCGGCGATGGGGCCGCACGACCGCCTCCTCCTGGGGGTCGACCTCGTGAAGGACACGGACACGGTCTGGGCCGCCTACAACGACCGGGCGGGGGTCACGGAACGGTTCAACAAGAATGTGCTCGCCAGGGTGAACCGCGAGCTCGGGGCGGACTTCGACCTGGAGGCGTTCGGGCACTGGGCGCCCTATGTGCCGGGCAAAGACCGGATCGAGATGCACCTCGTCGCCCGGCGTGAGGCGGTCGTCCGGGTCGAGGCGCTCGGAGAGACCTACCGGTTCGAGGCGGGGGAGTCCGTGCGGACCGAGATCAGCCAGAAGTACACGCTGGAGTCGCTGCAGGCCACGTGCCTGGTGGGCGGGTTCGGTATCGAGCGCGTCTGGCACGATCGGCAGGGGTGGTTCGCGGTCGCGCTCTGTAGGCCGGTGGCCTGATGGTGGCGACGGGACGGAAGGAGACTCTGGCCGCCCGGCTCTCGGCGGTGCGCGAGCGGACGCTCCGGTTAATGGACCGCGTGCCCGAGGGCCTCTGGCGCGAGCGGGTGCACGGGTTCTACTCGCCCATCGGGTGGCACTTCGGGCACATCGGCCGGACTGAGGAGCACTGGGTCCAGGTCGCTGCCCTCGGACGGGAGCCCTTCGACGCCGGGCTGTCGTTCCTCTACGAGGACCGGCCCGACAACCCGAAAGACAACCGGACGACGGTGCCGATGCCGGACGCGTGCCGGGCCTATCTGGAGGAGACCCGGCGGCGAGTGCTCGCCTCCCTGTGGGATGCGGACCTCGACTCGCCCGACCCCCTCGTGCAGGACGGTTATGGGTGGGAGTTCGCGCTCCTGCACGAGTGTCAGCACCAAGAGACGATCGTCGAGCTGCTCTGCCTCCTTGCCCGTTCTGCTTCGCCTTCCTCGCCGGAACCTGCTCGGGCGGAGGATGACGGGGGGGTGGAGGCAGAGTTCGTCCCGATCCCCGGGCACCGGTTTACGATGGGGAGTTCGGAGGCGGCGGCTTACGACAACGAGCGCGAGCCGCACGAGGCGGAGGTCGAAGGGTTCGAGCTCGCGGCCACGCCGGTCACGGTCTCAGAGTGGCGGAGGTTCATCGGCGAGGGTGGCTACCTTCGGGCCGAGCTCTGGAGCCCCGAGGGCTGGGCGTGGCGAGAAGCAGAGGCGGCGGAGCGGCCGTTCTACTGGCTCGCGGACAGGGGTCGCGAGTTCGGCCCGGACGGCGTGCGCACGCTCGACGGGCGTGAGCCGGTGCAAGGGGTGTCCTGGTTCGAGGCCGAGGCCTATGCCCGGTGGGTGGGCGCGCGGCTGCCGACCGAGGTCGAGTGGGAGGCGGCCTGGGCGTACGCGGGGGCCGAAGGGGCGTTCGGCCAGGATCCGCTCCACCCTTCGCCACTACCTCCAGGCCCCGGTTTGCGGGCGATGCGGGGCGGGGTGTGGGAGTGGTGCGCGAGCCCCTTCCTGCCCTACCAGGGCTTCCGGGCGTTCCCTTACGACGGGTACTCGAAGGATCACATGAAGGGGGCGCACCGTGTGTGCCGCGGGGGCTCCTGGGCGACCTCCCCGCTCATCGCCCGCCGGACGTTCCGGAACTGGTACGTCCCGGGGTATCGCCAGGGGTTCTTGGGCCTCCGGCTCGCCCGGGGTTGAGGGGCCCTATAAGTCTTATAAGACCTATAGGATACATAGGCCCCTACCCCCTCGCTTCGTCCATCGGCACTTTGACGCCGTGCTCCTGGGCGAAGGTGGTGGCTTCTTCGTAGCCCGCGTCCACGTGGCGGACGACGCCCATGCCGGGGTCGCTCGTGAGCACTCGCTCGAGCCGGAAGGCCGAGTTCGGCGTGCCGTCCGCCACCACGACCATCCCGGCGTGGAGGGAGTAGCCGATCCCGACGCCGCCGCCGTTGTGCACCGAGACCCAGCTCGCGCCAGCGGCCGTGTTCACGAGGGCGTTGAGGATCGGCCAGTCGGCGACGGCGTCGCTGCCGTCGCGCATCGCCTCGGTCTCCCGGTTCGGCGACGCGACCGAGCCGCAGTCGAGGTGGTCCCTCCCGATGACGACCGGGGCTTGGAGCTCGCCCCGGGCGACGAGGTCGTTCATCGCCAGCCCGAACTCGGCCCGTTCGCCGTAGCCTAGCCAACAGATCCGGCAAGGCAGCCCTTGGAACTGGATCTTTCGCCCGGCGAGTTCGAGCCAGCGCTGGAGCCCCTCGTTCTCCGGGAACATCTCGCGGGCCAGGCGGTCGGTGCGGGCGATGTCGGCCGGGTCTCCGCTGAGCG
This sequence comes from Fimbriimonadaceae bacterium, assembly GCA_022843485.1. GTDB lineage: Bacteria > Armatimonadota > Fimbriimonadia > Fimbriimonadales > Fimbriimonadaceae > JALHNM01. Next base: position 759,223 of record JALHNM010000001.1, read on the forward strand.
CGGCCCACCGGTACGGGCCCTTGCCCTCGCAGAAGAGGGGCCGGATGTACTCAGGCACGAACCCCGGGATCGCGAAGGCGTCGGCCACCCCCGCCTGTTGGGCATAGGCCCGGATGTTGTTGCCGTAGTCGAAGGCGACCGCCCCCATGCGCTTGAGGTCGAGCATGGCCTGAACATGAGTGCCCATCGCCGCGATCGAGCGCCGGGTGTAGCCCTCTGGGTCGGTGCGTCGGAGCCCTTGGGCCTCGGTCAGGGTGAGCCCGTTCGGGACGTAGCCGTTCAGGGGGTCGTGGGCGCTGGTCTGGTCGGTCACGACGTCGGGCACGATCCCCCGCCGGACGAGCTCGGGCAGGAGGTCGGCCGCGTTCCCGACGAGCCCTACACTGAGGTTGGGTCGGCCTTCAAGGAGGGCGAGCGCCTCGTCCAAGGTGTCGGCCCGCCGGTCGAGGTAGCCCGTGTCGAGCCGCTTCTGGATCCGGGCGGGGTCGACTTCGACCCCGAGGAACGCGGCGCCGGCCATCGTCGCGGCGAGTGGTTGGGCCCCGCCCATGCCTCCGAGCCCGGCCGTCAGCACGAGGCGGCCGGCGAGGGTCCCTCCGAAGTGGCGACGGGCGCAGGCGACGAACGTCTCGTACGTGCCTTGGACGATGCCCTGCGAGCCGATGTAGATCCACGACCCGGCGGTCATCTGCCCGTACATCATGAGGCCCTTATGGTCGAGCTCGTGGAAGTGCTCCCAGTTCGACCATCGGCCGACGAGGTTGGAATTGGCGAGCAGGACCCGGGGGGCGAGGTCGTGTGTGCGGAAGACGGCGACGGGCTTACCGGACTGGACGAGCAGGGTCTCGTCGTCCTTGAGCTCGCGGAGGGTGCGGACGATGGCCTCGTAGCTCGGCCAGTCGCGGGCGGCCTTGCCGGTGCCGCCGTACACGACGAGCTCGTCGGGACGCTCCGCGACCTCGGGGTCAAGGTTGTTCATCAACATCCGGAGGGCGGCCTCTTGGTGCCACCCCAGACAGCTCTTCTCGGTGCCCCTCGGGGCACGGATCGCCTCGCGCACGGCCATGACGCCATTCTACGGGGTCGGAGGGCCAGGGTGCGTCGGCGTGGGAGCGAGGAACTGGGAATGCGGATTGGGGATCGCGGATTGCGGGTCACGGTGGGCGACGCTCTGCGGCGCCTGCCGACCGCGGGTTCGCTCGGTGCCAGGGCCGTACCGGACGCCCCCTCTCCACGGTGCCTTCGGCCCGCAGAACGCCCGCACGACGCCCGCACAACGCCCGAAAACCCGCTTTTCGGGCGTTGTGCGGGCTTTCTTCGGACTCTTTGCGGGCCGAAGGCACCGGGTGGAGGACGACCGGGCCTGGGGCAGAGGACGGGTGGGGTAGGCGCAGCCGAGCCTGAAAATGGAGTGGAGGGGCGAGAGGGGACTGGGGTTGAGAGGCCTTTGGTCGGGGCAGCGGGATTTGAACCCACGACCTCTTCCCCCCCAGAGAAGCGCGCTACCAAACTGCGCTATGCCCCGACGGCAGGCTTCACTGTACCCCGATTCCCCAGCCGCCGGGGCGTAGCACGGGCTTCTAGCCCGTGGTGTCCCAGGCTTCCAGCCTGGGACTCACTCGCTCAGGCCCGGTTCCTGGGCCGGTTTCTTCGCGAAGGCGTCCCGGATCCCGTGCAGGACGAGAAGGGTACCGGCGGCGGTGATGCAGACGTCGGCGATGTTGAAGACCGGGAAGTTGATCGCCCGGATCCAGAACATGTCCGTCACCCGGCCCATCCAGAGGCGGTCGATGAGGTTCCCGACCGCCCCCGAGGCGAGCAGCGCGGCGGTCACGTGGTTGACCGTGGCCTGATGGGGGTGCCGGAAGCTGTACCAAGTCGCCGCCCCCGCGATCAGGATCGCCACCGGGGCCAGGAACACCCCCGCCCCCTGGAACAGCCCGAACGCCACGCCCTCGTTGTAGACGAGCTTGAGCTCGAACACCCCGGGCCACAGCGGGTGGATGCTGCGCCCCTCGACGCCGCCGGTCACGCCCCGGGCCCAGGCCTTGACGACCTGGTCGACGGCCAGCAGCGCGAGGGCAACGAGCAGGAACCCCCAGGGCCGGGCCTCGGGCCGGGGCCGACCTGCGCTCACAGCCCGAGCACCGTCCGGTCGCGGGCCGAGAGCGGTAGGGTCTGCCCGTTCAGCGTCACTTCGGCCACGTCCTCGCGGACGAGGCGGCTCCGGGCGCACTCCTTCCAGTCGGTCGCCTCGAACGCCGGCTCCTGAAGGTCAGGCGCGAAACGGACGCCCGCCACTTTGAGGAACAGCGGGAGGTCGCGCTCGATCGCCAGCAGGTGGGCTCGCGCGTCGGGGTCGTCCGGGAGGGTGACGAGCACGTGCCGCGGGTCCTTGACCCCGCTCGCGTTGCGCCAGCCCTCGAGCCGGGCGAGGACCCACCCTCGGTACTGCTCCAAGAACCAGTCGACGGCCTGCCCGTAGGTGTCGGGCGCCACCGCCCCCGGTCGGTCGAGGGCTTCGAGGAACACGGTTTGGCGTCGCTCGATCCCAGGGATCCGGGCGTAGACCTCCTCCGCGGTGTGGGGGAGGACCCAGGCCACGAGCTTGACCAGCCGCACCAGCACCTCGCGGCAGGCGGCCTGTCCGGACCTCCGCGAGGGCCAGTCCTTGCCGTCGCAGTACATCCGGTCCTTGATCGCGTCGAGGTAGAAGGCGGAGAGCTCGTTCGAGCAGAAGTCGTGGACGCGGCGGAGCGAGAGGTGGAAGGCGTAGCGCTCCCAGTCCTGCCAGCAGGCCTCGACCAGCCGGTCCGTCGCCGCCACGACCCATCGGTCGAGCGGCTCGGTGACCTCCTCGCCCCCGGGGGCGTCGTAGAGGTTCATCAAGAGGAACCGCAACGTGTTCCGGATGCGCCGGTAGCCCTCTCCCGCCGCCTTGAGGAGGTCCTCGCCCATGGGGACGTCGTGCTCGAAGTCGACGCTCCCCGCCCAGTAGCGCAGGACGTCGGCGCCGCTGGTCTCGCAGACCTTCACGGGGTCAACGACGTTGCCGACCCGCTTGGACATCTTCTGCCCTTCCGAGTCGATGACCATGCCGTGGGTCGCGCAGGCGCGGTAGGGGCACTGGTCGCGGGTGGCGGTGCCGAGGATGAGCGACACGTTGAACCAGCCCCGGTGTTGGTCCGACCCCTCCAGGTAGAGGTCGGCGGGCCAGTCCTCCTTCCACTCGGGTTCGACGTTCCCCTCGAGCACGGCCAGGGCGGTCGAGCCGCTGTCGAACCAGACGTCGAACACGTCGGTCTCCTTGGTGAAGGCGGTCTCGCCGGTCTCCGGGTGGGCGTAGCCGGGCGGGAGGAACTCGTGGGGCTCGCGGATGAACCAAGCGTCGCTGCCCTCGCGTTCGATGAGCCGGGCGACGGCCTCGATCGCGACGGGATCGAGGGCGGGTTTGCCGGACTCGGCGCCGAAGAGCACAGGGATGCCGACGCCCCAGGGCCGTTGGCGGCTCACGCACCAGTCGGGCCGGCCCGCGATCATGCCGCGAAGCCGGGTGTGGCCGCTCCGGGGGAACCAGCCGAGGTCGGCGTCGATCTCGGCCAGCATACGCTCGCGAAGGCCGTCGTGGTCGATGGAGAGGAACCACTGCTCGGTCGCCCGGAAGATCACGGGCTGGCCGTCGCGCTCGGCGTGGGGGTAGCTGTGGCGGTAGTCGTGGGCGGCCAGCAGGGCCCCGAGCTCGCGGAGTCGGTCGACGATGACGGTGTCGCCCTTCTTGTAGAAGAGTCCCGCGAACTCGCCCGCCTCCTCGGTCAACACCCCGCGGCCATCGACGGGGCACAGGACGGGCAGCCCGTACTTGGCGCCGGTCAGGAAGTCTTCGCGGCCGTGCCCGGGGGCGGTGTGGACTATGCCGGTGCCGTCCTCGGTCGTGACGTAGTCGGCGAGCACCGCCACCGAGTCACGGTCGTAGACCGGGTGCTTGAACCGCGCCCCCTCCACCTCTGCCCCTTTGAACCGGGCCACGACCTCAGGCGAGTCCCAGCCCACCTCATCGCTCACGCGGGCGAGCAGGTCTTCGAGCACGAGGTAGTGGTCGTCGCCAACCCGAGCCAGGACGTAGGTGAACTCCGGGTGCAGGGCGACGGCCAGGTTCGCGGGGATCGTCCAGGGCGTCGTCGTCCAGATGACCGCGTACACGTTCGGCACGCCCACGAGCGGGCCCACCGCGCCGTCCGGTCGGAGCGGGAAGCGGACGGTGATCGCCTTGCTCGTGACGTCCTGGTAGACGATCTCGGTGTCGGCGAGGGCGGTCTGGCTGGTGGGGGACCAGAGCACCGGTCGCAGGCCGCGGTAGACGTAGTCCCGTTCGACGAGCCGCTTGAAGACGCGCACGATCTCGGCCTCGAAGCGGTAGTCCATCGTCCGGTAGGGCTTCTCCCAGAGCCCGAACACTCCGATTCGCTTGAACTGCTCGGTCTGGATCTCGACGTAGCGCTGGGCGTGGTCGCGGCAGGCCTGCCTGAGCTCGGGGACGGTCGGCGTCACCTTCTGCTCGTGGAACTTCTTCATCACCGCCTGCTCGATCGGTAGGCCGTGGTTGTCGAAGCCCGGCACGTACGGGCACCGGTAGCCCATCACCGTCCGGGTCTTGATCGCGAAGTCTTTGAGGAGCTTGTTGAGGGCGGTGCCGGTATGGATCGGGCTGTTCGTGTACGGCGGGCCGTCGTGGAGGAGGAACCGGGGAGCGCCCCTGCGTTCGTCCTGGAGGAGCCGGTAAACCCCGATCTCGTCCCAACGCGCTTGGATCTCTGGCTCGCGCAGGGGGAGGTCGGCCTTCATGGGAATGCCGAAGGACGCGTCGGGGAGGTTCAGGGTCGCCTTGAGGTCCATGCCGTCTGGCCTGGGAGTGTACCGGGCAGGCGTGGGGGGCCCGGTCGGCGTCAGGCTCGGGGGGCGGCGAGCCCGTTGGCCCCGGGTCGGAGGCCGAGCCGGCTACTCAGGACTGCGAGCGCATCGGTAGGGTCGGCGGTCTCGAGAGGCAACCGCGGGGCTGGGCACGCCAACGTGCCGAGGGCGTGGAGCAGGGCCTTGTTGAGCGCGGGCTGGACCCCGCCCCGCAGCGCGGCGAGCACAGGGGCGAGCACCCGGTCCTTGACCCGGGCCCCGTCCTGGTCGCCCGCCGCCCAACGACGGACGATCTCGACCAGCCAGGTGGGGACCACGTTGGCGGCGCCACTGATCGTGCCGTCCCAGCCGGCCTCTAGGGCGGGGACGAGGAGCGTTTCGTCACCGACGAACAGCCTCCTAGGGGAGGGGAGGGCCTGGCGGTAGGCGAGGACGTTGTCCGGGTCCCCGCTGCTGTCCTTCGCCCCGGCTATGCGCTCGTGTCCCGCCAAGGAGCCCAGGAACTCGGGCGAGAGGGTGATCCCGGTCATCCGCGGGAAGTTGTAGGCCAGGATCGGGATCGGCGAGGCGTCGGCGAGGCGCAGGAACCACTCGCGCAGACCAGCCTCCGAGGCGAAGCGGAAGTAGGCGGGGGGCATGACGAGGGCGGCCGAAGCCCCCGCCTTCCCGGCCTGGGCGCAGAGCCAGCGGGCTTCGTCGAGGCTAGGGGAGGCGACCCCTGCGATGCGCACGAGCGGCCCGGCGAGAGGAGCCGTGTCCCGTACGATGTCCCGCTTCTCGACCGCCGAGAGCGAGGGGCCTTCGCCGTTCGTCCCCGCGAGGACGACACCGGCGCACCCGGCCGCCTCGAAACCGGCCAGGAGCCGGGCGAGGGAGGCGAGATCGACCCGGTCGTTCGGGTCCAGTGGGGTGACGGCGGCGGGGTAGACGCCCGGGGTGAGCACGGAGGCATTATAATGGGCCCGTGCACGAGGGCGAACCTCCCCCGACCAGCCTTAGCCGGACAGAGGGCACCCCTCTTCGCACCCTATGAGCGCCGAAGCGACTACGACCCTCGTCCTCAGCGTCCTCCTGCTGCTCGCGAACGCCTTCTTCGTGGCCGCCGAGTACGGTCTGGTCTCGGCCCGGCGCAGCAAGGTGGAGGCCTTGGCCAAAAAGGGCAACCGCCGAGCCCGGGCCGTCATGAAGGCGTACGACGAGCTCTCGACGTTCGTGGCCGGGGTTCAGGTGTGCATCACCGTGGTCGGGATCGGCATCGGGGCCCTGACCGAACCGGCGCTCTCGAAGGCCCTCGAGCCGATGCTCGGGTTCCTCCCGGACTGGCTCTTGACGTTGGTCTCCGTGTTCCTTGTGGCGTACCCGTTGGTCGTGCTCGGTGAGTTGCTCCCCAAGTATGTGACCCTCCAGCACCCCGAGCGGATCGCGCTTGCGACGGTGGGCCCGCAGCGGGTGATCAACACGATCCTGATGCCGCTGGTGTGGCTCATCCGGAAGACGGGGGAGGGCATCGTCCGGCTAGTGGGGGTTCGGCCGGAGGACGCCGAGGGCCAGGGGCTCTCGCGTGAGGAACTGGCCTTGCTCTTGCGGTCCAGCTCCGAGGACGGCCACTTCGACGAGGCCCAGGCGTCGGTCGTCAACAAAGCCCTGAACCTCGACCGGCTCGACGCGAGCGACGTGCTCATCCACCGCCTGGACATCAAGTGGGTCGACCTCTCGCTCGACCGGGCGGGGCTGCTCGCGGCGCTCAAGACGATCCCTCACTCCAGGATCCCGGTGTGCGATGGGGACATCGACGAGGTGGTAGGGGTCGCTTACCTCCAGGACATCGTGCGCCACCTCGATGAACCGGGGTTCTCGTTGGGGGCGATCATGCGGCCGGCCGAGTTCGTCCCGGAGAACCTTTCGCTGGACAAAGTGGTGACCCGGATGCGGGACACCCGGACGCAGATCCTCTTCGTGCGGGACGAGTATGGGGGTACGTCGGGCCTCTTGACGCTCGAGGACGTGGTCGAGGAGGTGTTCGGCGAGCTAGAGGACTCGCTCGAGAGCGAACGGCCGCAGATCGAGCGGACGAACCCGAGGCGGGTCACGGCCCGGGCCGACGTCCGGTACGACGAACTGCTCCAGTTCCTTCGCCGCGACGACGACGAGGGGCCGTTCACGACTGAGACCCTAGCGGAGATCGTGATCGACGCGCTCGGACGGGTGCCGAGGGTGGGGGACTCGGTCGACGTGCCACTCGGCACGCTGAAGGTCGAGAACATGGCCCGCAGGCGGGTCACGCGCATCGCCCTGGTCGAATCCCCCCCGCGAGTCGAGAGTTGACGGCCGCCCCCGGCGCCGTGGATCGGCACGGCTACTGGGGGAAGCGCGTGGTCAAAACACTGGGGACCCGGTCAATCGCAGACCCCGTACCAGGTGCCTGACCAACTGTCCGGGTTGGGGTCGTTGGACCGCTTCCCGTCCCAACTCACGACGTGCGCGTCGAACCCGCCCGAGGTCGTGACGAACCGAGCGGAGCCGTCGATGAACACGACGGTGCCCCCGGTCGGCGACCACTGTCGGTAGAAGTCGAACGGCGCGTCGCAGTCGTACCCGTACTTCGCGCAGCCCGGGTCGAGCCGCCGCGAGAAGAACGGGAACACCTCGACCCGGATGGCCCGCGCCTCCGACGGCAATTCGACCATGGACTCGGTGACGCGCTGGTCGTAGTCGAGCGGCGTGTTGTTCTGGCGCGAGAAGCCCTTGACGACGGTGTGGAGGCACCGGGTGAACCGGTAGCTCGAGCCGTACGCAGTCCAGTAGTCGCGGCTCCCGGGGACGTCGCGTTGCTGGTAGGGGGTGCCGGCGTCGTTGGGAGACCGGAAGATCTCCTGGTTCTTGGTGTAGGCGAGCAGGAGGCGCTCGGTGCCGAAGTGGCCGGGGTCTTTGGGGCCGGGCTGGGTGTTGTAGGCGTGGAAGATCGGCATCGTGTCGTCGTTGTCGCCCAGGTAGAGCTTGACGGAAAGGCCGATCTGGCGGGCGTTGCTAAGGCAGGAGGTGTTCTTGGCCGCCTGCTTCGCCTGGGCGAAAACGGGGAACAGGATGGCGGCGAGGATCGCGATGATGGCGATCACGACGAGGAGTTCGATGAGCGTGAAGCCCTTTCGACGTTCGTTCATTGTGGTGTCCTAGAACGAACACGCGCCGTCCCGCGATCGCTGGACGGCGCTGCCGGTGGGGTTCAAGCGCCCCTGGGGCCTCGTCGCCGCAATCCCTCCGCTGGCATGACCCAGATCAGGTTCAAGGGGACAGTCCCGTCATTCCGGGATCATCTCAGCCTCACTCGGCACCCCCTGCGGACACTACGTGTTCTGCCTTAACATACGACAAGGCCGCCCGGACAAACCGGACGGCCTAGTGCTTTTGGGCCTCTTTGGGAGGGCCTTAGGGGCAGGCGACGGTGTCTTCCGAGTCGGTGATACCGGTGCCCGGGACGCCGTGCAGGTCGTTGTAGGGGTTCGCAGCCGTGCTGGTGACGGCTTGGAGCTGGGCGTTCGACTTGCAGAGGCCGTCCGGCGGGCAGGCCTGGGTATCGCGGCGCCAGTTGTAGTAGCGGGCGGCCCGGCTGCCGGTCGGGGTCGTGAACTCGGACCCGATGTTCGATACGCCGCCCCACTTCACGTACTTCGTGCTGGTGTCGGCGAAGTTGACCACGAGCCCGTCCTGGTGGCGAGCCTGGGCAAGGAACGTGAAGTAGTCCAGGGTCTGCTCTCGCTGGCGGATGTAGCCGTCGAAGAACATGATCGTCTGCGTCTGGGTCTCAAGAGTGCTTTGGTTGGTGACCGGCGTGAACCGCGTCTTGACCCGGCAGAGGTTGTCGCCGAACAGGCCGAGGTTCGGGACGTAGCTGGCGAACTCGACCCGGTCGTTGCGGAGCCGGAGGTCGCTCAGGCGCTGCTTCCAGCTCTGACCCGGGGCGCCGTCGGACGGGCTGACCAGGATCTGCACGTTCTTCATGTACGGCTGCAGCAGGTCGTAGACCGAGACGACCTTGGGGGGGGTCCCGTCGAACACCAGGTAGGCGCTCTGCGGCATCGTGTCGTCGTAGTCCCCGAGGTAGAGCTGGACGGAGGTGCCGACCTGCTTCAGGTTGCTCGTGGACTGGGTCTTCTTCGCCGCTTCCTTCGCCTGGGCGAAGACGGGGAAGAGGATGGCGGCGAGGATCGCGATGATCGCAATGACGACCAGGAGTTCGATCAGGGTGAAGGCGCGCTTCTGCATAAACGTGTCTCGTCGGGGGCCGCGCTCTGGGCGCTCGTCGTTGGACGGTGCCTGCGGCGTTAAGGTTCGTTAACGACCCGGAGGGTTCGTTATACCGCCTACGGTGCCAAAAGCGACCTCGTCGGCCAGTTTCTGGCCCGATCTGGCAAATCTGCTTCCCTGGGGGACATGATGGGGGGCGTGCGGATCGGAGTCCAACTCTACACCCTTCGGAGCCTCCTTGAGGCTGACTTTCCCGGAACCTTGCGGCGTTTGGCGCAAGGAGGGTACCGGTCGGTGGAGACGGCGGGCCTGCACGGCCGTACCCCGGAAGAGTTCCGGGCCGTGCTCGACGAGTACGGTCTCCAGGCGGTCTCGTCGCACGTCGGCCTCGGCGAATTGCGGGCAAAGGTCCCGGATGTGGCTGCTGGGCTTAGGACCCTTGGCAGCCAATGGGCGGTGGTGCCCTGGGTCGGCAAGGACGAGTACGGGCCGGGCTGGGCGACCTTCGCCGCGTCGCTGGCGCCACTCAGCGACGCCCTCATCCGGCAAGGACTCGCATTGGGCTACCACAACCACGCGTTCGAGTTCGAACCGGAGGGGGGGAGGCCCGGGTACGAAGTGTTCTGGGAAGCGACCCCGCCCGGGGTCATCGCGCAACTGGACCTCTACTGGGTTTGGGACGCCGGGCAGGATCCGGTGGCCTGGCTCAGAAGGCTCAAGGGCCGCGTTCCCCTGACCCACTTTAAGGACGGGCACCGGGGGGCGAAGTTCACGCCCGTGGGTGAAGGGGAACTGGACTGGGCCGCGATCGTGCCCGCCGCCCGGGAGGCTGGGGTGAAGTGGGCGATCGTCGAGCTCGACGAGTCCCCTCGCGACCCGCTGGACTGCGTCCTGGCGAGCCGCGAGTACCTCCTGCGCCAGGGCCTGGAGGACTGACCCGGAATCGCCGCGCTCGCCGGGCCGTCTAGGGGATTGGGCATGGGCAACCGGACGAAGTGGGCGGTGGTGGCAGCGGTCGTGGGGGTTGGGCTCGGGCTGGTGCTCAGCGCACGACCCTGGGGCCAGGCCTCGGCCGAGCGCGAGCGCACCGCTGAGGCGACCCGTGAAATGCAGGCCGAGGAGGCGCGGCGGGCCGGGCTCGAGCGCCAGGTCGCGGCCGCCCAGAGCCCCGTCGGCCGAGAGCGCACCGTCCGCGAACGGGGCTACGTGCGGCCCGACGAACGGCCGGTGGAGTCCTCGCGGTGACCCTCGCCCTGGCCTTCGCGCTCGCGGCCGAGCCGGTTACTTTGCGCTACCGGCTGATCGAGGGCGACGTGGTGCGGCGGGTGGTCGTCCGCGAGTACCGGGGGCCTGCAAATGGCGAAAGCCTACGGGTCGAGGAGCAGGTCGAGTGGCGGGTCGGTCCGTCCGGTGACGGCAAGCTTTGGCCGGTCGAGACGCACGCCCGCCCAGTGCGGTATGCGCTCGACGGGACCGAACTCCCGCCCCCGACGGCCGAATTGGGCCTCGTCCTGACCGAGTCCCGCGACGTGAGGGGCCAGGTCCGCGACCGCCGGCCCGTCCAAGTGGAGGCCGTCGGCGGGGGCTCGGCGGAACGGGCGCTCGATATCGTCTACCTCGCCGCTCCCGTCGTGGTCGGGCAGACCTGGGAGCGTTCTGTCGGGTTCGACGATACGACGCGGACCCCGGCCGCGGTCTGGCGGTGGACCCTCACCGAGCTCACCCCAACCGCAGCGACCCTCGCCTTCACGTTCAAGGAGGTCGAGGCCCTCGTCCCCGTGACCGCCCAGGGGACGGCCCGTATCGACCGGGCGACGGGTTGGCCGGTCGAGATGGACGCCACGGTGGAGGACACCTTCGTCCCCGGCGACGAGGAGGGCGGGCGCGTATCGTTACGGGTCACTTTGCGCCGGCCGTGACCCACGTGCCATCCTTAGCAGGATGATCGCCCAGGCCCAGACGGCGACCCTTAGCGGGATCGACGCGATCCCCGTCACGGTCGAGGTCGACATCCAGAACGGCGCCCCGAAGTTCGTCATGGTCGGCCTGCCGGACAAGGCGGTGCAAGAGAGCCAGGATCGGGTGCAGACCGCGATCCGCAACTCCGACCTAAGCTTCCCGTACACCAAGATCGTCTGTAACCTGGCCCCGGGGGACGTGCGGAAGGAGGGGCCGTGGCTCGACCTCGCCATCGCAATGGCGATCCTGGCCGCGAGCGGGCAGGTGCCGATGGCGGGGCTGGACGGGTCGCTGTTCGCGGGCGAGCTGGGTCTGGACGGTGCGCTAAGGCCCATCGACGGGGCGGTGAACCTCGCGTTGCTCTGCCGGGCCAGGGGGGACAGCCGGCTCATCGTCCCCATCGCGAACGCGGCCGAGGCGGCTGTGACCCCGGAGGTCGAGGTGTACGGGGTGCGGTCGCTCATCGAGGCGGTCGAACTCTTGAACGGCTCGTTGACCGTCACTCCCTTCCGCCACGCCGACGCGGCCCCACCGCGCATCGAGTACGAGGTCGATTTCGCGGACGTCAAGGGCCAGACGCACGCGATCCGTGCCCTCGAGATCGCCGCCGCCGGTGGCCACAACGTGATCATGACGGGCCCGCCAGGCTCCGGCAAGACGATGTTGGCCCGGAGGCTGCCGACGATCTTGCCGCTGCTCACCCTGGACGAGGCCATCGAGGTGACTCGGGTCCACAGCTCGTCCGGGACTCGGAGCGGGCGCGAGGGGCTGGTTTGGGAGCGGCCGTTCCGCTCGCCGCACCACACGTCGAGCTACGCGGCGGTGGTGGGCGGGGGGAAGACGCCCCGGCCCGGGGAGGTGAGCCTCGGCCACCTCGGGGTTCTGTTCCTCGACGAGATGCCCGAGTTCGACCGCGACGTCCTGGAGGCCCTCCGCCAGCCGCTCGAGGACGGGGTCGTGACCGTCTCTCGGGTGACCGCGACCGTGGACTTCCCGGCCGAGTGCATGCTCGTGGGGGCGTTGAACCCCTGCCCGTGCGGCTTCAAGGGCTACCCAGAGGCGAAGTGTGTGGGGGCGGCCCTGTGCGACCGGTACCTGGCCAAGCTGAGCGGGCCCCTGCTCGACCGCGTCGATCTCCACTTGACCGTCCCCCGCCTCAAGCCCGAGGAACTGACGGGCAAGCCGACCGGCGAGCCCTCTGCCCGGATCCGCGAACGGGTGAGCAAGGCGCGCGACACGCAGCGGGCGCGGTTCGGCAAGGCCAAGGTCAACGCGAAGATGACCCCCCGGGAGGTCAAGGAGGGGGTGGCGATGGACGACGACTGCCGGGAGTTCATGAAGCTGGTGGCGGGGCGGTTGAACCTCTCCGCGCGGGTCTACGACCGGGTGCTCAAGGTTGGGCGCACGATCGCCGACCTCGCGGGGAGCCCGGAGGTCCGCCGCGAGCACCTGGCCGAGGCGGTCCAGTTTCGTGGTCAGGACGCGGGCTAGGCCGCCGACCGGCCCATGGCCGTCAGGAGGCCCCCCTATCCTATTCACGGGGGTTGGACGACGCCCCCTCGGGCGCTGCCCAGGAGACACCCAGATGAACCCATCACAGATCCTCTCGATCCTCCTCCGCCTCGGGGGCGACCTCAGCGACGGCGGCAAGTGGCAGGCCTCGCACCGCATCGACGGCGCCCAGACGGCCGAGCGGCCGAAAGTGACGTCGTTCCGGTGCGGGCTGCAGGACGGAAAGCCCTGGCTCGCCTTCGAGTTCACCGAGCCGGACGGCGCCCACACGCTCCGTGGCGAGGTCAACATCGGCGGCGGCGCGGAGACGATTAAGTACGACGGCCAGGACGTCGATGACGACGACGTGATCCTGTCCTACCGCCTCCGCGGGGCCCAGATCCGGGGCGTGGTCGAGTTCGAGTTCGTGTCCGGCGGCAAGACCCACCGGTACCGCTTCGACGCCACCGTGGCCCGGCTCGTCTGACGCTCGGCGGGCTCGGGCCAGGGGCGGCCGACCCCTAGTTACCCATGCCGCCGCCCTCCGGGCGGTGGCATGCCCGTCCCGGGCATGGTTTCTCGGGCGTCCCGCCCGAGGGGAAGGCCGTGCCAGGGGCGTCCCCGGCCCCGGTTCCCGGGGCGGCTCGCCCCAACGTATGCTCCCTACCCTCGCCCTGGCCGCCGGAGCACGGCTCCGGGGTCCGGGGAGCGGGTCGCGGACCCGCGCTCCGGGTGGGCGTCGCCCTCGGGGGGTACGGGGCCCGGGCGGGGTACGCTCGGGGGATGCCGAAGGGCTGGCTCCCGTTGATCCTGACCGTCTGGAGCCTCACGCCCTCGCTCGCGGCCGACCTGAGGAATCGCGTCGCGCTCGACGACCGGGCAGCCACGACCAAGGTCACGAAGACGACCGGGGCCTTGGCCGGTGTCTCGGCGGGAATGCCCCCGGCAGCGCCGCTGAACCGGTTCACCGGGCCCGACCTCCCGAAGCGCGTCCTGCTCGTGCCGCTCGACGACCGGCCCGCAACGACGCAGTTCACCCAAATGATCGGGGCGCTGGCCGGGGTCTCGGTGGAGACGCCCCCGGCCGAGCTGCTCGGCCGGTTCACGCAGCCCGGTCGGCCGGAGGCGATCCTCGCCTGGGTGGAGCCGCGGATCCGAGAGTACGACGCGGTCGTCCTCAACTCGGACATGGTGGCCTACGGGGGTCTGATCGCGAGCCGGACCGACCGCACCTCGTACAGCCTGGCGATCAAGCGCCTGCGCACCTGGTGGCGCATTCGCCGCGAGGCCCCGGACACCGAGGTCTACGCCTTCAGCACGCTCACCCGGTTGGCCCCCACCGCCACCCAGGCGAGCTCGGGCTGGCGGATGGACCTCGCCCGGTTCGTCGAGCTCCGCGAGCAGTACCGGACGGAGAAGACCCCGGAGCTCGAGAACCGGCTCGTCCGGCTCGCCCAGAAGATCCCGGCCGGGGAGCTGGGCCGCTACGACCGCATCCGGGACCGGAACCACCGCGTCCAGCGCGAACTGCTGCGGATGACCGCGGCCGGTGCCTTCGACGCGATGAGCCTGGGGCAAGACGACGCCCGGCCCATCGGGCCCCACGTGCCCGAGACCGCTCGGCTCAAGGCGATGGCCCGCAACCTGGGGATCACCGCCAAGGCCGCGTTCGTCGAAGGGATCGACCAGATCGGCAACCTGCTGCTGAGCCGGGCGCTGGCCGTCCACGCGGGGTGGCAGCCGGCGGTGCGGGTGGTCTACGCCGACGAGGCAGGGCGGCAGAAGGTGGCGTTCTACGAGTCCGACACCGTCGACAACAGCCTGCTCGACCAGATCACAGGGAGCGGCGCGCGGGTCGCCCGGCCGGGTGAGGCCTACGATTACTCGCTCTACGTGAACACCCCGGACCCCCGCGAGTACGCGCTCGACGCCTTTCTCACCTCGATGAAGAGCGAGGTCGACCAGGGGATGCCAGTGGCCGTGGCGGACGTGAACCTGGGAGGGAGCGGCACCGCCGACCCGAGGGTCTACGACGCCCTCACCGACCAGGGCCGCTCGTCCCGCGTCCTCGCCTATGCGGGATGGAACACCGCGGGCAACACGATGGGCACGACCATTCCGGCCGCGAACGTGTACCTGCTCGCCCGGCGGCAGGGCGTCGACCCGGTGCAGCGCGAAGTCGCCCTGCGGACGTTCATCCTCCACCGGCTCGTCAACGACTTCGAGTACCACCGCTTCGTGCGCCCCCTGGCCTACGGGCTCATCGACCGCACGCCTGGCGCCAGCCGCGAAGAGACGACCGGCCCGGCCTTCGCGAAGGTGGACGACCTCGTCCGCACCGACCTCGGCGAGCGGCTGGAGCGGCGGTTCCGCGAGCAGCTCCTGGGCACCAAGTTCTTCGCCGGCCCCCGGCAGTACGAGGTCACGGCGCTGCGCGACGTCGATATCCGATTGCCTTGGCCCCGAGCGTACGAGGTGAAGCTGGACTTCCGAATCGACGTCTCCCCGGTCGCGCCCGCTGCACAGGCCCCTGCACCCGGCGCCGGTGGTGGAACGTCTGGTAGACAGATGGAGACTCCTGGCCGATGATCGCCCGCCTGTCGGGCCCGGTGTTGGAGACGGCCGATGGGCGGCTGGTCGTCGAGTGCGGCGGGGTGGGTTACGAGGTCAACGTGCCTGCGTCGGTGGCGCTCGCCTTTCGCGAAGGCGATCTGGCCCTGCTCTGGGTGCGCCAGGTGGTGCGCGAGGACGACGTCGCGCTCTATGGGTTCCTCGACGCGGATCAGCGGCGGGTGTTCGACCTGCTGCGGGAGGTCAAGGGGTGCGGGCCGAAGACCTCGCTCGGGGTGTTGAGCGATCTGGGGGCGGACGGCGCGGCGGCCGCGATCGTGACCCAAGACGCCCGGGCGCTGACCAGGGTGAGCGGGATCGGGCCGCGACTCGCCGAGCGCATCCTCCTGGAGCTCAAGGACAAGATCGGCGAGGTGGACCTGGAGCGTCGGGTGCGGGCCGCGACTCGGGTCGCCGTCGTCGCCGTGCCCGAGGACGAGCTCGTCGACGCCCTGCTTGCGCTCGGGTACCGCCGACCCGAGGCGGAAGCGGCCGCCGCCTCCGCCCGTGACGCCCACTCCGAGGTCGAAGACCAGCTGAGGGCCGCCCTCCGGAGCCTGCGCCGATGAGCCGCAACGAGGCTCTCGACCCCGCCGGCCGACGCGACGAGCGCCTGGTCGAGCTCTCGCTCCGCCCGCGCAGGCTGGCCGAGTTCATCGGGCAGGAGACGATCAAGGGGAACCTGTCCGTCTTCCTCCAGGCGGCCCGGGAGCGCGACGAACCGCTCGACCACCTGTTGCTCTATGGCCCGCCGGGGCTCGGCAAGACGACCTTGGCCCAGATCGTAGCGAACGAGATGGGGGCGCCTCTCCACGTCACGAGCGGCCCCGCGATCGAGCGCCCCGGCGACCTCGTGGGCATCCTCACGAACCTCGACCCGGGGAGCGTGCTCTTCGTGGACGAGATCCACCGCTTGGCCCGCCCGGTCGAGGAGATCCTCTACCCGGCAATGGAGGACCGCAAGGTGGACGTGATGATCGGGAAAGGCCCCGCCGCCCGGTCGATCCGCCTCGAGGTGCCCGCGTTCACGGTCGTGGGGGCGACCACGAGGCAGGGGCTGCTGTCCGGGCCGCTGCGCGACCGGTTCGGGATCGTCATGAGCTTCACGTTCTACGACGAGCGGGCCCTGTTCGAGATCGTGACGCGGTCGGCGGACATCCTCGGGTTCCAGATCGATGCCGAGGGGGCAGAGGAGATCGCCCGTCGGTCCCGCGGGACGCCCCGCATCGCGAACCGCATCCTGCGCCGGGTGCGCGACTTTGCCCAGGTCGACGGGCGGGTCACGATCGACCGCGGGGCCGCCCGGCGGGCCCTCGCCGCGCTCGAGATCGACGACCTCGGGCTCGACCGCATCGACCGGGCGATCCTTGAGGCCATCGTGCGCCGGTTCCAGGGGGGTCCGGTCGGGCTCGAGACCCTCGCCGCCACGACCGGCGAAGACGCGGGGACCCTGGAGGACGTCTACGAGCCGTACCTCATGCAAAGGGGCCTCCTCCACCGCACCCCGCGTGGCCGGTGCGCCACGCCAGACGCCTACCGCCACCTCGGCGAGACCCCACCCACCCCCACCCGCGAGAACCCGGGCGAACAGGACGGACTGGGTCTCTAGCGCCAGTCGGTGAGCCGCACCCCGGGGATTGCCTTGCCGCCAAAGGAGGTCGGTCCCTGATTGGCTGGGCGAATTGTCCCAACGCCGCGACCCCCTAGCCGCCCTGGGTGGGCCAGGCGGCGTGGAAGGTGGTGCCCTTGCCTTCGTTGCGCACGGCCCGGATCTGGCCACCGCGGCCTTCAACGAGGCGCTTGCACATGGCGAGCCCGATGCCGAACCCGCCGAGCTCGCGGCTGCGGCCCGGGTCGGTGCGGTAGAAGCGGTCGAACACCCGCTCCTCGAGGCCCTCGGGCACCCCGGGCCCCTCGTCGGAGACGGTCAGCCTCGCCCAGTCGCCGTCGGGCCCGAAACGGAGGCCCACGGTCGACCCGGCGGGCGCGTGGCGGAGGGCGTTACTGAGGAGGTTGTCGGCGACCCGGTCGAGTTCGAGCGGCAGGGCGAGCAGGGCGGCCGACTCCACATCCGCGGCGAGCTCGACGCCCTTGTCCCTATAGAGCGACCACCACCGGTCGAGCGCGGCCGAGACGACGGGGGCGCCGTCGAACGGCTCGGCCTCCATCACGGGCGACTGGTGGCTCATGAGCAGGGTCTCGACGAGGTCGCTCAGGCGTCGGCTCTCGGCGAGGAGTTGCCGCAGGAGGGCCTCGTACTCCTCGGTCCGACGGGGGCGCAAAAGGGCGGTCTCGAGTTTGCCGCGGAGGATCGTCAAGGGTGTTCGCAGCTCGTGGGCGGCGTCGCCGATGAACCGCTCGTGGGCGACCACCCCGTGCTCGATGCGTTCGAGGAAGGCGTTGAGGGCCCGGGCGAGCTGGCCGAACTCCGGGTCGTCGGGCACAGCGAGTCGTGCCTGACCCGGTGCGCCGCTGAGCCGCCCCGCCTCTGTCGTCATATCGATGAGCGGCTGGAACGTGCGGCTCACGGTCACCCACCCCACCGCGCCGCCGAGGAGCGTCAGCGGGATCCAGACGAGGGCGAGCAGGAGCGTCAGCCCCTGCGCCTGCTCCCGGGCGACCTTCCGGTTCACGGCGACGACGATCCTCCCTTCGGCGAAGTCCTCGCTCAGGTAGCGGACTCCGACGTACTCCTCCCCCCGCGACTCGAGGGTTCCCCGGCCGACGGCGTGGGGTACGGCGAACGGCCCGGCCTGACCCAGCTTCCGCCCTTCCTTGTCGAAGAAGCCGATGGCCGCCGCCCTCCGGCCGCGGATGACCTCCTGCATCGCCTCTTCGGGCGACCGCTTCTGGACCTCCGCCCGGTAGTCGGCCAGGATCTCGCCGATCTGGGCGTCCGTCGTTCGCTCTTCCAGCCGGACGTAGGCCACGACGACGGAGGTGAAGGTGGCGGCGAGCACCAGCCCCACGACCGCCGAGACGAGGAGGGTCAGCCTAAGTTTGTGGCTCACCGGCCTCGCCCTCCCCGTCGGCGAGCCGGTAGCCGACGCCGCGCTCGGTGTGGAGGAGGCGGGGTCGCCCCGGTCGCTCGAGCTTGATCCGCAGGTAGTTCATGTAGACCGGCACGACGTTCGAAGTCTTGTCGTCGGGGTCGTCCCATACGTGCTCCATGATCTCGGCCCGGGTCACGACCTTGCCCTTGTGCTTCATGAGGTACTCGAGCAGTTCGTACTCACGGGGGGAGAGGTCGACCTTGCGCCCGGCCCGTGTGACCCGGTGGGTGACGGGGTCGAGCTCGAGGTCGCCGGCGGTCAGCTTGAGGCCTTCCGCCCCGGACCGGCGCAGCAACGACCGGACTCGGGCGAGGAACTCTTGGAGCTCGAACGGCTTGGCCAGGTAATCGTCCGCCCCGGCGTCGAGGCCGCGCACCCGGTCTTCGAGCGAGCCACGGGCGGTGAGCATGAGGATGGGCGTGCGGACGTCGGCCGCCCGGGCGTCGGCGAGCACCTTCAGGCCGTCGATGTCCGGCAGCATCCCGTCGAGCACGGCGAGGTCGTAGGTGTGCGTCAGCAACTCGGTCAGGCCCGAAGCACCGGTCACGACCAGTCGAGGTTGATAATCGCACTCGGCGAGGGCCTCGGCCAAGAACTCGGCCACCATCGGCTCGTCTTCGACGATCAGGATCTTCACGTGTGTGGCGAAGTTTAGACCAGTCGAACGCGATAGACGTTCGGCCGATGGTTACGGGGTCTTGTAGCCGTTCTCCACGCCGGCCCCCACCGGGATACACTCACTGCCTCCAATGAAGCCGATCACCGGGACGTTCCTCGACGAGATCACGCACGACATTCCGAGCCAGAACTGGGGGCGGCAGGAGTGGCGGCGGGAGTTCGAGCTGTACCGGCGGATCGGGGTCGACACGCTCGTGCTCATCCGTAGCGGGTACCAGGACCGGTGCGTGTTCCCGGCGCGGTCGGTGCCGGGGCTGTTGCCGGTCTACGAGGACTTGGGACGGCTCTTCCTGGACCTCGCGGAGGAGTTCGGCCTGGGGCTCTGGTGGGGCACGTTCGACTCGGGCACGTACTGGCTGCGGGACTCGTGGTGGCGTGAGGTCGAGCTCAACAAACCGTTCATCGACGAGGTCGTGGAGCGGTACGGGTCTTCACCCGCGTTCAAGGGGTGGTACCTGTGCCACGAGACGGGGAGCCACTCCCACCACGTGGCCCGGCTCTTTCGCGAGATCGGCGGCCACTGCCGGGCCGCGCTCGACCGGCCTGTGTTGATCTCGCCGTACCCGATGGGGACGAAGCAGTTCGCGGCGGGGGCGGCGTTCAGCTTGGCCGAGACGTTCGAGCACTGGGACCGGATCTTCGCCGAGGCGGGGGGGGCGTTCGACGTGTGTGCGTTCCAGGACGGGCAGATCCAGTACCGGGAGTTGCCGGAGTTCCACGCGGGGATGCGGGAGCTGGCCGACCATTACGGGTTCGCGCTTTGGGCGAACGTGGAGTCCTTCGACCGGGACATGCCCATCAAGTTCCCCCCGGCGGACTGGCGGTACTTGCGGCTCAAGATGGAGCGGGCCTCGCTCGTGGCCGAGAAGCTCGTTACGTTCGAGTTCGCCCACTTCCTTTCGCCGCACTCCTGCTACCCGGCGGCGCACAACCTGTTCCGGCGGTACTGCGAGGCCTTGTGCTTGGACCCGGAGGCTCTGGCCTAACCCGGCGCTCCGGCTCCGGAGGCGCCCCTCCCAGGCCCCGAAATCCAGTAGACACGCGACGGGCTTTTGAGGGGGTGCGTAGCAGGGTGTTACCACCGATGTACCACGCTGTCACCACGCTGTCACCACGGATGGCACGTGTTAGGTTCAAAAACCTCGAGTGACCCGCCGAGGTACGTCTACCTAGTTTGGACGGATACCGGGCGTCACCGGGGCTTGTGCCCGGGCCGGGTACCTTCTGGGTATGGACAGCTTCGGGACGCGACAGACCCTCGACCTGGCCGGGAAGCCGACCGTCGTCTTCTCCCTCCCCGCCCTCGCGGCGCAGGGGCACGACCTCACCCGACTGCCGTTCTCGCTGAAGGTGCTCCTTGAGAACGTCCTGCGCAACGAGGACGGCCTCAAGGTCACCAAGGGCGACGTCCAGGCGATCCTCGAGTGGCGCGCCGAGGCCGAGCCGGACCGCGAGATCAGCTACACCCCGGCCCGGGTGCTGCTCCAGGACTTCACCGGGGTGCCGTGCGTGGTCGACCTCGCGAGCATGCGCGACGCGATGGCGGCCCTCGGCGGCGACCCCGCGAAGATCAACCCGCTCCAGCCGGCCGAGCTCGTGATCGACCATAGCGTCCAGGTGGACTCCTACGGCTCGGACGCCGCCGCCCAGGTCAACCTTGACCTCGAGTACGAGCGGAACAACGAGCGTTACGAATTCCTGAAGTGGGGACAGGGTGCGTTCAAGAACTTTAAGGTAGTGCCTCCGAACACGGGGATCTGTCACCAGGTGAACCTTGAGTACCTGGCGCGGGTGGTGTTCGACGCCGAGGGCGTCGCCTACCCCGACACGCTCGTCGGGACGGACAGCCACACGACGATGATCAACGGGCTCGGCGTGCTCGGGTGGGGCGTCGGCGGGATCGAGGCAGAGGCAGCGATGCTCGGCCAGCCGGTGAGTATGCTCCTGCCGCAGGTCGTCGGGTTCAAGATCACGGGCAAGCTGCGCGAGGGCGCGACGGCCACCGACCTCGTACTCACCGTGACCGAGATGCTGCGCAAGCACGGGGTCGTCGGGAAGTTCGTGGAGTTCTACGGCCCCGGCATCGCCAACATGCCGCTGGCCGATCGCGCGACGATCGCCAACATGGCCCCCGAGTACGGGGCGACCTGCGGGCTGTTCCCGATCGACGCCGAGACCCTGCGCTACCTCCGCCAGAGCGGGCGCGAGGAGGGGCAGGTCGCCCTTGTGGAGGCCTACGCCCGGGCCCAGGGGATGTTCCACACCCCCGACGCCCCGGAGGCGCAATACTCAAGCACGCTGCAGCTCGACCTGGCGGACGTCGTGCCCAGCGTGGCCGGCCCGAAGCGACCGCAAGACCGCTCGCCGCTCGGCCAGGCCCGGGAGAGCTTCTTCGCCGCCTTCCCCAACGCACGGCCCGGCAGCGACGCAGCCTCGGGCGGCGGTACGGCGGTGCTGGAGCGGACGGCGACGGATCGACTCACCCACGGGAGCGTCGTCATCGCGGCGATCACGAGTTGTACGAACACGAGCAACCCAAGCGTGATGGTGGCGGCCGGTCTCGTGGCCCAGAAGGCGAACGCGCTCGGGCTCAAGCCCCGGGCGTGGGTCAAGACCAGCCTCGCGCCCGGGTCGAAGGTCGTCACCGAGTACCTCCGAGCGGCGGGGCTCCTCGAGGAGCTGGATTCGCTCGGGTTCAACGTCGTGGGCTACGGCTGCACGACCTGCATCGGGAACAGCGGCCCGCTCCCCGAGGACGTGAGCAAGGCCGTCCAGGAGAGCGACCTCACCGTGGTGTCCGTGCTGAGCGGGAACCGGAACTTCGAGGGCCGCGTGAACCAGGAGGTCAAGGCGAACTACCTCATGTCGCCACCGCTCGTCGTCGCCTATGCCCTCGCGGGGACGATCGACGTGGACCTCACGAAGGACCCGATCGGCCAGCGGCCGGACGGTACCGAGGTCTTCCTCGCCGACGTCTGGCCGAGCCAGGCCGAGATCGCGGAGTGCGTCGAGCGGCACATCACCCGCGAGATGTTCCAGAAGTCGTACGCCACCGTGTTCGACGGGGACGAGAAGTGGAAGTCGATCCAGGTCACCGGCGGGGAGCGCTACGACTGGGCCCCCGACTCGACCTACGTGAAGCGGGGGCCCTACTTCGACGGGATCGGCCGCGAGCCCCGGGAGCACGTGGAGGACCTTGCGGGGCTCAAGTGCCTAGCGTTACTCGGCGACTCGATCACCACCGACCACATCAGCCCCGCCGGGTCGATCAAGGCCAACTCGCCGGCGGGGGGCTACCTCGTCGAGCGGGGGGTCCGGCCGCACCTCTTCAACAGCTACGGCAGTCGGAGGGGGAACCACGAGGTGATGATCCGGGGCACGTTCGCCAACGTCCGGCTGCGCAACCAGCTCGCTCCCGGGACGGAAGGCGGGTTCACGACGTGCCCTCCGGGGGGCGAGGTCACCACGGTGTTCGAGGCGGCCGAGAGGTACGCCGCCGAGGGCACCGGGCTTATCGTCATCGCCGGGAAGGAGTACGGGACCGGGTCGAGTCGGGACTGGGCGGCTAAGGGCACTCTGCTCCTGGGCGTGAAGGCCGTGCTCGCCGAGAGCTTCGAGCGCATCCACCGCTCGAACCTGGTGGGCATGGGCGTACTGCCGTTGCAGTTCGCAAACGGCGCCACCGCCGCGAGCCTCGGCCTGACCGGCACCGAGGAGTACGCCTTGGTCGGTTTCCGGGAGGCGTTCGAGTCGGG
This sequence comes from Fimbriimonadaceae bacterium, assembly GCA_022843485.1. Classification (GTDB taxonomy): domain Bacteria; phylum Armatimonadota; class Fimbriimonadia; order Fimbriimonadales; family Fimbriimonadaceae; genus JALHNM01. The sequence goes on from JALHNM010000001.1 coordinate 781,922, forward strand.
GTTCAAGGAGGGGAAGACCCTCCCGATGCGGGCGACCGATGCCGGCGGCCACGCGATCGAGTTCTCCGTCACGGTACGGATCGACACGCCGATGGAGGCCCAGTACTACCGGCACGGCGGGATCCTCCCGTTCGTGCTGCGCCAGTTGCTCTGAGCCTATCCCCCGGGGCCTGCTCGCTCCGGGGGACTCCCTCTATGAGGCCCGTCGCCACCCTTCGGCCGTTGCTCGCCGGTGCCGTCTTGGTCGCCGGTGGTGTGGCCTGTACGCCCGGTGGGGGCCTGTCGTCTGTGACGGCCCTCCGCCCTCCCGCCTCGCTGGACCGCACCGAGCCGGCACCGCCCCGGGAGGAGGAGCCTGCCCGCCCCCGACCGGCCGTCGACCCCCGGCTCTTGCCCGACACGATCGTGCGGGGGGACCCGCGGCGGAAGCAGGTCGCCTTGACCTTCGACGACGGGCCCCACCCCGGCTACACCGACCGGCTGCTCACGCTCCTGTCCGCGTTCGACTGCCCGGCCACGTTCTTCGTGATCGGTCGGAACGTCGAGGCGAGTCCGGCGGTCGTGGCACGGGCGGTTCGGCTGGGGGTCGAGATCGGGAACCACACGTGGAACCACCGCCGCTTGACGGGGCTCTCGGACGAGGAGGTGCGGGCGGAACTCGCGACGACGTCCACCCTGATTGAGCGGGTGACGGGTCGGCGGCCAGTCTGGTACCGCCCTCCGGGGGGGCAGCGCGACGCCGAGGTCGGGGCCGCGGCGCGTTCGCTCGGGCTGAGGCTCGCGCTCTGGTCCGCCGAGGGGGCGGACTACACGACCTTCGCGGGCAACCCCCACGCCGAGACGATCCTGCGCAACGTCCTGCGCAACGTGCACCCAGGGGCGGTGGTCATCCTCCACGACCCGATGCCCGGCACCTTGCAGGTCCTTCCCTCGATCATCCTCGCGCTCCGCCTGCAAGGGTACGAGTTCGTGACGTTGAGCGAGCTGGCCGCCCAGCCTGGGGCGGTCACGACGGGGTCGCCGGCCGTACGGCGGAACCCGGCCCTGGCCCGCCGGGAGCTCGAGCGGATCGGGTATCTTCCGGGGCTCACTCAAGGGAAGCCGCATGAGAATCCGCAACAAAGAGCTCCGCAACCGCCGGCGACGAAAGGTCAAGCGCGTGAAGGAGTTGATCAAGGAGGCCGTTGAGCTCGCGAAGTCGGGCAAAAAGGCGCCGAAGGGCCAGCGCACCGCCGAGCCCCGCGCCCCCAAGCGACCCGCCCCGAAGGCCGTGAAGGACGAGGCCGCCGCTCCGGCCGCCGACAAGCCCAAGCGGGCCCCGAAGGCCAAGAAGACCGAGGACACGGCTCCGGCGGCGCCCGCTGAGGCTCCTGTCGATGCTGCTGTCGCCGCTCCGGCCGAGACCCCGTCGGATGCCCCCGCCGTCGCCGAGGCCCCGGCCGAACCGTCGGACGCGGGCTAAGCCCCCGGTTCGCCCCCTCTCCGGGCCGAGCCGGCAACGGCGAGGGGCCCGACGAGCGTAGGACAGGCGACCGGTCATGAAGCTGCCCCCCTTCGCCACGAGCCCTCCCCACCTTGGCCAGGGCTCGGCCGATCCCGGGGCCCTCGAGGGCCTGGCGGCGTACCTACGGGACCACCCGGAGACCGACAAGGACGACGTCCCGACGTTGGCCGAGCGGTTCGGGGTGCCGACCCCGTTCTTGACGAGCGTGGTGGAAGGGCTCCGTGTCCCCCCGCCCGCTCGGCCTTGGTACGAGGTCGCGCTCGTCGGCGCGTGGTCGTGGCTCTCGGAGGTGGGGGCGCGGCTTGCGAACTGGGCCCGGTCGATCACCGACCGCCCGCTCGTGTTCGTCGCCTGGACGGGCGTCCTCTTTGTCCTTCTGTCCGTGGTCATCGAGAGCTTGCCGCTCCCGTTCCGGCTCGACTCGACCCTCGTGACGGGGAGCCTGCTCGTGGTCTGCCTTGGGATGCACCTGGCCTGCTACGCCCGTTTCGGCATCGTGCGGTACCCGGCGTACGGGGCGGTGATGGCGTTCGTCGCGCTGCTCCTGGGCCAGGTCGCGACCTTGAGCGTGGCCGATCCCCGGCAGCGGGTGGTTCTGGCCCTGGTGGTCTCGGCGCTGTTGGCGTTCGTCTATGGAGGCCTGGGTGCGGCGGCGGCGGTCATCGGTGCCTGGGGCCGGGTGCGCCGGGCGCGTCGGGCGCGGTTCGCCCAGAGCCGGCAGGAGATGCTCGACCGCCTCTTCGAGCTCAAGGAGCGGCTGCGGTCGCTCCCCGAGGGCTCGACGGCCCTCGACCCACCGCCGGGGCGGCTCGTCGTCTGGGCGAGCCGCCCCGACTACCCGCTCCTTGCGTTCGCGGTCGGGTTCGGGGCGGGGTTCGTGCGGGTGGTCGCGGTGGCGCTCGGTCGGCTTGCGGACCCCACGCTCGGCAGCGTGACCCTGCTCACGCTGTTCTTCAACCTTGGGGGCGGGGTGCTTGGTCTGGCCCTGTTCGCATTCGCGACCGGCCTTGCCCGATCGGCCAGGGCCGCCGTGGTCGCGGCCCTGTGTGTCTTCGCCGGGTTGACCTTGGCCACGGGGTTGCCTCTCGGCCCGTTTGGGCCGGGGTACCTGGTGCGCAGCGTCTCGAGCCCGGGCATGATCCTAGGGGCGGCTCTGGTCGCCGGGTTCGGGCTCGTGGTCGGGCTCGCCACCGCTCTTCAGCGGCACACCGAACGCGAGGGCCTGCTTCGAGGCGACGACCCGGCGGCGATGCTCGCAGAGCGGGTGCTGCTCGAACGGCGGCTCCAATCGGCGGGCGGTGAGACGTGCGTGATGTCCGTCGACGTCGCCAAGAGCACGAAGATGAAGGAGGGCGCCGACCCGCTCATCGTCGAGTGGACGTTCCGGGAGTACCAGCGGCTAGTCGCACGGGCGACGGAGGCGGAAGGGGGCGACGTGCTCTCGACGACCGGGGACGGGGCGGTGTGCAGCTTCAACCACCCTGCGTCGGCCCTCGCTGCGGCCCGGCGGCTCCACTCCGAGCTCCCACGGTTCAACCAGCGCGTCAACCGGCTCAAGGACCCGTTCCGGTTGCGGGTCGGGCTGCACAGCGACCAGGTCCAAGCCGCTCTCGGCGACGTTCAGTTCACGCACGCCATCGACGTCGCCGCCCACGTCCAGAAGCACGCCCCCGTCGGCGGCATCCTCGTCACCGAGGCCGTGGCCTCCCGTCTGCCCGAGGAAGGCTTGGCCGCCCTCCGCGAGACCGTCGAAGGGTGCAACGTCTTCCTCGTCGTCAACCCGACGCTAGGCGCATGAGAGTCATCGACCTGGGGCGGATGGGTTACGAGGCGGCGTGGGACGTCCAGCGGGAGGTGGCCGAGTTGGTGCTCTCGGGGGCAGAGGACGCGTTGCTCGTGGTCGAGCACGACCCCGTGCTGACTCTGGGGGCCGCGTTCCAGGAGTCGAACCTCCTGCTGCCCGCCGACGAGTACCGGTCACGGGGGATCGACGTCGTTCGGACGGACAGGGGGGGCGACGTGACGTACCACGGGCCGGGCCAGCTGGTCGTGTACCCAGTGTTCGACCTCAACCGGCACGGCCGCGACCTCCACCGGTGGATGCGGGGCCTTGAGGAGGCGGTGATCCTGGCCGTCGGCGAGTTCGGCCTTGCCGGGTGGCGGTTCCCCCCGCACACCGGGGTCTGGGTGGGCGACCCGGGGACGGGCGCCCGCAAGGTGGCGGCGATCGGGGTCAAGGTCCGCAGGTGGGTCAACCTACACGGCGTCGCGCTCAACTGCGACGCCGACCTCTCGCCGTTCGGGCTCATCGTGCCCTGCGGGATCCAGGGGTTCGGGGTGACGTCGATCGCTCAGGAGACGGGGCGGACCGTGACCGTCGAGGACGCGAAGGCCCCGATCGAGCGGGCGTTCCGGGCGACCTTCCCCGGGTGACGCCCCTAGCACAGGGGGGCGCCACCCGGGTGGCCCTCAGGTGTTGGCCTCGCCGCCGATGATCCCGGAGAGGTCGACGGGCAGCGTGTAGGTGTCGCACTCGGCCTGGCCGCGGGGGCAGCCGCTGCGGGACTTGCCCTCGATCTTGCCGTTCCGGCCATGGCGTTTGGCGTGACCGTCGGCGAAGCTCACGTTGAAGCCGTCTCCGTGGCGAGGGGCGCCGGGCATAATGACCCCGCCGAAGAGCCCTTGGCGGAGCAGGTCTTGCAGCGTCGGCCGGCGGAAGCCCTTCATGATCTCGCCCTCCGGCATCTGGGGCAGGAGCCAGAACGCGTCGTAGAAGGCGACCGTCTTGGACGGCTCCTCGATCTGGCCGCTGTGGATGACGGGGTCCTCGGAGTGGAGCGAGGCGATGCCGGGGTCCTGGAAGAGGGCCCAGTTGAACCCGTAGGATGACTGCTCGGAGAACTTCGTGAACCGAACGTTCGGGGGCTGGGCGATGCCGAACGTCCAGGGGAAGAGGTTGGCCAGGTTCACCGCTCCCGGTTTGCTCGGGCACTGCATGACGTCCTTGCTCTTTGTGTAGGGCTCGTGGGCGTCGAACACGGTGAAGAAATCGTTGTCCGTCGTGAAGATGAGCGTGATGACGTTCGCCCCGCTGCCACCCAGGTCGCGCTGGCGGCTGTACATGCTTTGGGCGAAGTAGTCGTCGTGGTCGTTGATGTAAAGCTGCACGGCCGTGGCGAGCTGCTTTGCGTTGGACAGGCAGCTACTGGCCTTCGCCGCCTCCTTCGCTTGGGCGAAGACGGGGAAGAGGATCGCGGCGAGGATCGCGATGATGGCGATGACGACGAGAAGTTCGATCAGAGTGAACGCGCGATGAGTTTTCATGGGCACCTCGGGTCAGGAGCGGCCAGGACGGCCCCATTATGACGCCCTGCGCGGGTAGATTGCGACTGCCCATGAATTGGCTCCGCGTGATCGTCTGCATCGTCCTTCCCCCCTTGGCGGTCGTGGATAAGGGAGTCAAGCCCGTGATCCTGACGGCTGTGCTCACGTTCCTCGGGTACATCCCCGGTGTCGTGAGCGCCCTGGTCTACACCTCGATGCCCCCGCGGGGGTGAGGGGGCCGGCGCCGAGCGGCGACGGCCCTGGGGTGGTCGTACCGCCTTAGTTCGGCATGATCACGGTGTCGATCACGTGGATGACCCCGTTGTCGGCCTCGACGTCGGTCGCGGTAATGTTTGCGCCCTCGATCTTGGGGCCGCCGTCCGCGCTGATCTTGGCCGTTCCGCCCTGGACGGTCGTGACCTCGCTCATCCCCATGACCTCGGCGGCCATGTGCTTGCCCGCGACGACGTGGTAGGTCAGGATCGCGGTGAGCTTGTCCTTGTCGGCGAGGACGGCGTTGAGCGTCTCGGCGTCGATCTTGGCGAACGCCTCGTCGGTCGGGGCGAAGACGGTGAAGGGGCCGGCGCCCTTGAGCGTGTCGACGAGGCCCGCTTCGGTGACGGCCTTGGCGAGGGTGTTGAAGGAGCCGTGGTTAACGGCGATGTCCACGATGTCTGGCATAGTTGTTCGGGTCCTTGGGGGCCGGTTGTCGGCCCCCATTTAGCTACTCGGGCACGGGGGCCAGCGTCCCGGGCTTAGCCTCGGCTTAACACGGGCTGGGGCCATTGGCAGGTCAGTCGCGACGAAGGAACTCGCGCACGGACTCGGCCTGCCGCCGGGTGAGCGTGGGGACGGCGGCGATCTCTTCGACCGAGGCCCGCCGGATCGCCTCGATCGAGCCGAACGTCCGCAACAGGAGCCGGCGCTTCTTAGGCCCGATCCCCGGGATCTCGTCGAGGATCGAGCCTTGGATCGGCTTGTCGCGGAGCTTGCGGTGGTAGGCCAGGGCGAAGCGGTGCGCCTCGTCGCGCAGCCGCCGCAACAGCATGAGCCCGGGCGAGGTCAGCGGGAGGACGACTTCCCGGAACCTCGGCGAGGCCCCCTCTTCGCCCGCGTCCGAAGGGAGCGGCTCCGGGCCCTGCGCCGGTAGGTACAGGATCTCCTGCTTCTTGGCCAGGCCCACCATCGGCACGGTCAGCCCCAGCGCGTCTCGGGCCGCCAGGGCGGCCGAGAGCTGCCCCTTGCCCCCGTCGATCATCATGAGGTCGGGCAGCCGGGCGAACTTCTCGTCCCCGTCGAGGTAGGCCCGTAGCCGTCGGGTCACGACCTCCTTCATCATCGCGAAGTCGTCCGGCGACTCGGGCGTGTAGCGCACTTTGAACCGCCGGTACTCGGCCTTCGCCGCCTCCCCGTTCTCCGCCACGACCATCGAGCCGACTGGCGCCTTGCCCTGGGTGTTCGAGATATCGTAGCCCTCGATGCGGAGCGCCGGGGTCGGCAGGGCGAGGGCCTCGGTGAGCTGCCCCACCGCCTCTTCGACCCATGCCTCTTTCTGGTCGAGCTCCATCGAGAACGCGCGCAGGGCCTGCTCGGCGTTCTGGGCGGCGAGCTCCACGAGCCGCAGCCCCTCCCCGCCTTGGGGCACCTCCACCGTCACCGCCGACCCCCGTTTCTGGCGCAGCCAGGACTGGACGATGTGCCGCTCGACGATCTCCACCGGCAGCAGAACTTCGCGCGGGACTTCGGGAGCGTCGGCGTAGTACTGCTTGACGAACTCCTGTACCGCCTCGCCCGGGGCGACCTCCCTGCTGCCGTCGAGCATGTAGTGGCGCTGGCCGATGAGCCGCCCGCCCCGGATGTAGAGGATCTGCACCGCCGAGCCCCGGTCGTCCTTGACCACGGCGAGCACGTCCCGGTCCTGCCCGTCCCCGCTCAGCACCTTTTGCTTCTCGAGCACGCCCTCGAGCGCGGCGATCCGGTCGCGGGTCTTGGCCGCCTTCTCGAACTCGAGTTCCTCGGCCTGCCGCCCCATCTCGGCCCGAAGCTCGTCGATCAGCCCCGTCTCCTTGCCCTCCAGGAACCGCTGAACCTGCCCGATGACCTCGGCGTACTCGGCCTTCGGGCTCAGTCCGGCGCAAGGGGCGAGGCACTGACCGAGGTGGTGATAGAGGCAGGGCTTCTGCTCGGCCCGGCCGCTCCAGCTCTTGCCGCAGGGGATGAGGGGGAACACCTTGTGGAGCAGGCGCAGGGTGTCGCGCACGGCCCAGGTGCTGGCGTAGGGCCCGAAGACCTTGCCCGCCCCCCGCTTGGGGTGCCGGGTGAAGAGCACCCGGGGGTAGGCCTCCTTGGTCACCACGATGTAGGGGTAGCTCTTGTCGTCGCGGAGGAGGACGTTGTAGGGCGGGCGGTGCTCCTTGATGAGGTTGCACTCGAGCACGAGGGCCTCAAGCTCGGAGTCGACCACGATCCACTCGATGTCCTGCACCCGCGCGACCATGCGGGCGATGCGGGGGCTGTGCTTGGCGCTGGGCTGGAAGTAGCTCCGGACGCGGTTCTTGAGGCTGATCGCCTTGCCGACGTAGAGCACTTCGCCCTTCTCGTCGCGGTAGAGGTAGCACCCGGGCGAGCCGGGCACCGACTTCAGGCGCTCGGCGACGCTGTCGGGCAGGGCTCGGGTCTTGGGCACTTGGTCACGGGCTCCGGGCCGGGCGCGGGCCCGGGGTCGGAGGGATGGTGGGCGGTACAGGACTTGAACCTGTGACCCCTACAGTGTCATTGTAGTGCTCTACCACTGAGCTAACCGCCCGCAGGGAGACGTAGTATGCCCCCCCGCTGCCGCTCAGTGCAAGCCCCCCGGGCCCCCCGGCACCCCCGGGCACCCGCCATGATCCCCAAGGGGCACATCGGTGGAGTGGTACGTCGCGGCGGTCGGGGGGGTGTATGGGCTGCTCCTCGTCGTGGCCCTCACCAACGCCCTGCTCGTCCCCCGTGTGGCCGGGCCCCGGCAAGCCCCAGGGGCCCGGCTATACGTCCTGATCCCCGCCCGCGACGAGGCGCAGAACCTTCCGCTGTGCCTGCCCCCGCTCGTGGCGGCCGGGGCGCAGGTGTTCGTGTTCGACGACGAGTCGAGCGACGGTACGGCCGAGGTCGCGGCCTCGCTGGGGGCGACCGTCGTCCGTGCCGCCGGGCCGCCGCCCCCGGGCTGGACGGGCAAGAACCGCGCCTGCCACGAGCTGGCCAAGGTCGCGAGCGAGGCCTCCCCCGCCTCATGGCTGCTGTTCCTGGATGCCGACACCCGCCCTGAGCCCGGCTTCATCGAGGCGATGGCCAGGCTCGCCGAGACCGAGCGTGCCCCGGTCGTGACCGGCTTCCCCCGCTTCCTGCCTGGGGCCGGGCTGGAGCCGGCCTACCTGAGCTGGGTGCCGTGGCTGTTGCTGGCGACCAACCCCTTCGGCCTCGTCCGCCTCACCGGGGCCGGGCACAACGGGTTCACCAACGGCCAGGTCACGCTCTGGGAGGCCCGGGCCTACTGGGAGATCCGCCCCCACGAGCGGGTCGCCGGGCGGATCCTGGAGGACGTGCTCATCGGCCGCCTCCTCGCCCGCGAGCGGCGGAGGGTGGGGGTGGTCGACCTCTCGCGGGTGCTCGGGGTGCGCATGTACCCCCGCCTGCGCGAGGCGGTGGACGGGATGTCGAAGAACTCCTACGAGATCACTGGCTCAGTGGCGGGGTCGGTGGCGCTGGCGCTGTTCCTGGTCGGGGTGGCGTGGGGTTGGCTCGTGTGGTGGCCGCTGCTCGGGCTGCTCGTAGCGGGGAAGCTGGTCACCGACGCCAAGGTGCGCACCCCTCTCTGGGTCTCCCCCCTCGCCCCCCTCACCCTCACCGCCGCCGCCCTCACCGTCCTCCGCTCGATCGCCTGGCACAAGACGGGCCGGGTCACCTGGAAGGGCCGGCGGTACGGGTAGTCGGGTGTGTTGTGGACTTGGTGGTGAGTCTCGATGTGGGCTGACCCGTCTTTAGACCGTTGAGGATCGGTAACCCGGCACTCGGGGTGTTAGCCCCTACTGCGGTCGACCCGGCCCAGGCTCAGCGCCTCTGGGGTGCGGGCCGTCCCGTCTGGCGGCGGGCTTGCGGGGTCGCTCGTTTCTGCGCGACCTCGGCCCTGGGGTCGTAGTCGATCCCCATCTCCTTGGGCATGCCGTGAAGCTCGGGGTGTTGGTACTTGCCTCGCTCGTCGGCGTCTTTTGCCACCTCGACCGGAGCGCCGTTCTGGCGGACCCAGGCGTCGTTACGGGTCGCCTTGACCTCCCAGTCGACCTTTACGCGGCCTTTGCTCGTACGGATCCGGAACGTGTTGCCGGTGAACTCGCCGACTCGCTTCACCATCACGAAGTCCTCGCTGGAATCGACGACGGTGAGCTGGACGCGCGGATCCTTGTTGATCTCCATGAAGTAGTCGGGGAGGACGACCGTCGCCCAGCCGTTGGCGTCCGTCACCGCCGTGCCGTCATAAACGTTCTTCGGAACCGGACCCTCGGTGCAGTAGTGCTTGAGGTACTTGTTCGCCGGGTCGAGCGGGTGGTCGATGACGAACGACTTGGTGCCGCTCGCCCCAAAGGCTCCACTCGAGAAGACTCCAAACCCATTTGGATCGGGGTTGAAGCCGCGCACGCCGTTGGTCGAACTCCCGTCAGAAGCGTCAGCGACGCCATAGACGCCGCGCCCGGGGCTCGTGCGGGCCTGGCCCCAGACTCCGTAGGCCGTCGGGCCGTTGTTGTTGAAGGCGTCGGCGTAGACCCCGCGGTAGTTGCTGAAACCGGTGACGCCGGTACCGTTCACCCCGCCGCTGGTGCCCTCGACCCCAGACCCATCGGTGCTATTGGAAAAGCCCCGCACGCCAACCCCAGAAGTGTTCTGGGCGACTGATCTCCCATAGACGCCCGAGTCTCGGCCTTGGGCCTCAATGCCGTAGATTTCGCCGAAGAAATCACCGCCGCGGTAGTCCCCTTGCACAACCAAAGCGGTCGAATCCTGTAAGCCGGCCACCGTTGAGACGATCGATGCGACGATCAGCCCGTTGGACTCGGCCCGCAGGGCCTCGCCCGAAGTCGAGTTGAACAACCCGCCGATGCCCGACGCGCTCCGTCCGTAGACGCCACGACCGCTCGTGCTGTCGCTTTGCCCGAAGACGCCATAGGTCGTCCCCGTGGCGGCGCCCGCATAGCCGAAAACACCACGTCCCGACGTGCTGCTCGTCTCAAAGCGTCCGCCGAACGTCGTGCCGGTCGCCGCAGTGTTGAACCCCGATACGCCGCTTCCGGCGGTGCTCGCCGATCGGAACCGGCCCCCCCAGTTCAGGCCCGTTGTCGCGGTGGAGTCACCATAGACGCCCGCTCCAGACGTGGATGCCGTTTCGCCGTAGACGCCGTAGCCCGTCCCGGTCGCAAGGGTCGATCTGCCGAAGACACCGTATGTCCCCGCCGAGTTGGCGAAGACGCCGTATCCGCTCACGCTGTCCGAGTCGAAGAAGCCCCCATAGTTGGTGCCGGTGGTGGCATTTGCGAGCCCGAGGACGGCTCTTCCGGACGTGCTCTGCGACTCTCCGAACACGCCGTAGGCGGCACCGGTCGTCGCGGAGGCGAGCCCATAGACGCCCCTCCCGGTCGTGCTCGAGTTTGTGCCCGAGACGATCGCGCCGATTGCGACAGAGCCGCTCAGGTTCAAAGGGTTGGGGACGCCTTGCAAGAACGCGGTCGAGTCGAGTCCGTCGAGGAGCGTGGCGTTGACGCCGGTGACCCCCGCTCCGCCCCCGACGAACTGCCCGGCCCGGGCGGTGCCCGTGACGTTCGAGTTCCCAGTCTGGGGCACGCCCGGCGAAGCCGTCTGGAGCTGGACGAAGGAAGGCAGCGTCCCCCCGACCTGGGTCGAGGCGTGCCGGGTCGTGACGACGAGCAGCGAAAGGACCGTCAGAGAAACGGCGCCGTATCCGAAGTGTTTTTTCATGAAGTGTTCCGACCCGCCAGGTGAGGGCCTAGTCTATCGTCTCAAGATCCCAACTCAGCCATGCTTGAACCGAAACCTAGTGGATTCACCTACGGTCGACTGACCCGACTGTCGTCATTGGCACCAGGCCTTGGGATGTAGTCCATGCCCAGGCTCACGGGTTTTCCGTAGAGCTCAGGATGTTGATACTTCCCTCGTTCTAGGCCGTGTTTTTCGACGACGTCCCTGATCTTCTTGGCACGGACGTAGAGGTCGTTGCGATCGGCCTTCACTTCCCAAGAGACTTCTACCGATGGTTTGTTCGTCCGGATCCGGAACCGGTCGCCCTTGATCTTTTGGACGACCTTCGCCCAGATGAAGTCGTTCGAGTCGGTTTCGTCCACAACGGTCAACTGGTACTTGAAGTTCGTGTTGATCTCCGCGAAGTAGTCGGGGAGCTCGACCCAAGCGTAGCCCTTCGAGTCGGTAACGACGTTCCCGACATAAAAGTTCTGCGGCACAGGGCTTTCAGCCGCGTAGTGGAGTAGATACTTGTTCTCAGGGTCGAACGGATGGTCGATGCGGAAGGACTTGACGCCCGTCGCACCAAGTTCACCTACAGCGAACACACCATAGCCGTCGGGGCTGTCCGTTTGACCGCGCACTCCGTAGTTGACGCCAGTGTTCCGGTTGTTCAAGCCGTAGACGCCCCGGCCGAAGTCGCTGTCCGACTCGAAGCGGCCGCCGTACCCCAGGCCCGTGTCGGCGAAGTTTTCACCGAAGACACCGATGCCATCGCTGCTGAAGACTTGGCCCAACAGGCCGTAGGTGGAACCCGTGGAGGACGTCGCCAAGCCAAAGGCTCCTCGACCGGTCGTGCTGTCGCTCTCAAACCGGCCCCCGTAGTTCACCCCGGCGGTGGCTGTCGCACCGCCAAAGACTCCGCGTCCACTTAAACTCGCACTCTCGAACCGTCCGCCGTAGTTGAGCCCACCCGTGTTCGTCGCCAAGCCCCGCACTCCGATCCCCGTGTTGCTCCTCGTTTGGAAGAAACCACCAAAGTTGTTCCCTGAGTTCGCGATCGCAAAGCCAAAGACTCCAGTCCCAGTCGTGCTGTTGTTCTCGAACATCCCGCCATAGGTCGTACCGCTCGTCGCCGTGGACAGGCCGTACGCCCCTATACCGGTCGAACTTTCGCTCTCAAACCGACCGCCGTACGTCACTCCAGTCGATGCTGTCGCGGCCCCGAAGACGCCTCTTCCGTTCACACTCGAGTTCGTGCCCCAGACTCCGTATGTGGCTCCTGTCGACGCCGTGGAGACGCCCTTGACGCCAGCCGTACCGAGGTTAGTGTTGCTGCCGCTCGTGCCGGTGATCGTCGGTGTAATCTGCGATCCACTGAGGCTCAACGGATTAGGGACGCCTTGCAAGAACGCGGTCGAGTCGAGCCCGTCGAGGAGGTTTGCGTTGACGTTGGTCAAGCCACCGCCACTGCCGATAAACTGACCGGCGATGGACGTGCCGCTGATGTTCGAGTTGCCGGTCTGCGCCGCACCAGGCGTGGACGTCTGAAGCTGCACGAACCCCGGAAGCGTCCCCCCGACCTGGGTCTGGGCATTGCGGGTTGTCACTGCGAGGAGCGCAAGGACGCCGAGCGCGGTGGCTGTGAATCCGGTGGACAGTCTCATGTTCTTAACCAACGTCCTGGCCAGCCAGGGCCACGAGTGATCGAGTTTCCCATGTCGGAACCGAAATTGGGGCCATCGGAGCAGAAAGCCGGTATCTGTGGCCTGAAAAAGGGGGGCGCTTCCCACTCCCGCGCCGGACCTCAATGGCTTTCAGGCGGACTCTGAAGCCGTCGAGATCACCGTATCGGCGACGTGTCGTAACAACACTGCGGTAAAAGGTGCGCTTGCGGCTCTATACTGTTGAGGCTAGCGTCCCGTGACGCCGGAGTTCTGACGGTTGAGCTTCGGTCTTCGGGTCGCCTGGAGACAGCCCATGAACCAGACCGCGCGCATCTCGCTCGTCGCCATCGGCGCCTTGGCCAGCGTCGGCCTCGTCGCCCTCTTCTCCTTACCGGCCGTTGCCCAGGTGGGCGGCACGCTGCCCGCCTTTGTCGCCCTGCAGACCCAGTCGCCCGGCACCCCGCAAGTCGGCAACTCGAACATCGACGGGATCGCCGCTGCCGATCGGGTCGTCGCCCGCACTGGCGTCTCCACCCCCGCCCTCACCATCGGCAACTCCCAGCCGGGCTTCCCGATCCAATTCCCGAACGCCACGGGCAGCAAGGTCTCGCTCTTCGGCCAGAGCGGCAACCACTACGGCATGGGTGTGCAGAACTTTCTGTACCAAATCTACGCCGACTCGCCCGCCGCCAGCATCGCCTTCGGCCATGGCTCCAGCGAGGCCTTCACCGAGGTCGCCCGGTTCACCGGCAGCGGTCGGCTCGGCATCGGCACGACCAGTCCCGGTGTCGAGCTCGACGTCAACGGCCGGATCCGCATGCGGACAAACCCGGTCTCGAACGGCGTGATGGTCGGCGACAACAACGGGTTTGCGTCGTGGAACCTGGTCGGCGCCAACTCGCTCCAGTTCGACGCAGGCTCCCTCAACCGGGTGACGAACAACAGCTTCTCGATCGGCAGCAACGGCATGGCCGGAGCCGCGGCCAAACGCATCGAACTGTTCCGCACTGGCTCGGCCCAGCCCATGATCCGGCTCAACCCTGTCCCGGGCAATAACGGAGAGGTCACGGTCTACGGCAGCAACGACAGCCTGAACGTCCAACTCAGCGGCCTCGGCGTCGACGGTCGGCGCGGGTTCGTCTCGGTCTATGACGAAGCGTCCCTCAGCCTTGCCGCGATGTACGTGGACTCGAACCGCCAGGGCCGCATCCAGGCGACGGTCAAGACCTTCCGCGTGCCCGACCCGACCGAGCCCAAGAAGGACATCGTCTACGCCTGCATCGAAGGCCCCGAGGCGGCGATGTACACCCGCGGCACCGGCCGGCTCGCCTCGGGCAAGGCGCGCGTCAGCCTGCCCGACCACTTCCTCAAGCTCGCCAACCTGCAGACCATGACCGTCCACCTCACGCCGCGCGGCGACTGCGAGGGCCTCTTCTACCAGCGCGACGGCAACGCCATCGTCGTCCGCGAGCTCCGCAAAGGCACGTCATCGGTCGAGTTCGACTGGGAAGTCAAGGCCGTGCGTAGCGGGTTCGAAGACTTCAAGGTCTATGAAGACTGGGACGACAACCCCGCCGTCTCCAACCACCCCCTCGAGCCGCAGTGGAAAGCCAGGCTCCAGGCCATCGCCGAGTCCAAAGCCCGACAAACCAACCCCCCCCCCCCCTAACCACCCCACCCCCCTACACCACCACCCGCCCCAGCCATAAGAGCCCCGCCGCCTCCTCGACGAGCCGGATGGCTGCCGCGTAAGCCCCCGGCCCCACCGGCACCGTCACCGTCAGCCCCCCCGGCTTGGACTGGGGGGGCCGCCGGGTCTTCTCGCGCTGTCCAAGGGCTTGTGGGACGACTGTAGAACAGTGCCCCAACGGGCGACCGCTCAATCGAGCCCCAATCTTACGAGGGTTGAGGCATGAGGGGGCCCGCCGGTGAGAGAGCCCCAACCCTGCGAGGGTTGAGGCATGTGAAGGGCCCAGGTTACTGCAACTCCCACTCCACGAGATCCATGGCGTGGCACCAAACCGCAAGCGCGGCAGGGCCGGTCTGGAAGACCTCATACCTTGCCAGCAGCGTACCGTCCGCGTCGACCAGGTCGTTTGCGTCCCTTCTCGCTTCGTAGCTGAGGCGAACAGGGGTCGTTCCGACCGTGTCTGAACCGAGCGTCGTGAACGTGTTTGTGCTGAAGTTGAAGGCTTGCGTCCGTATCCTGAAAGCGCCGTTCGTCAGCATGCGGGAGACGGTGGTCAACCGGTAGTTCGCGACGAACGGAAGGAACGTATTGCCCGCGACGATAACCGATACGGGCGGTACGGACTGGTTCGGGACGACGAACTTACAGACCTGCAGCTCGTCTCCGTCCTCGGTTACGAGGCTAAGTTCGTTGCCGCGCTGTAGCCGGCCTAGGGTCACGTCGAAGCTGAACGGGGGCTGCACCTCTGTGTTCGGCTTGAACGTCCAGCTGAGGATCTCGTGCCGGTCTGTGAGCGAACCGGTACAACCCGTGAATCCCACCCAGGCCTTTCCGTCGGCGAGAGCCATCTGCGTCTCCAGGGAGATTGGCACGCCAAGAACTGCGACGCCGTCGAGCACGACCGTCAAGATGCCAAGGCCCCCGTCATACACGATCGTTGCACGGCGAACGCCGCCGCGAAGGCCCGAGACCGGGGTCGAGCCCAAGAACACCTGGTGATCGAGCGTCCCTCCGATTCCGCTAGCCGTCACGGCGACATGCTCGGATGCCGGGATAGGGTCGAACTCAGGGTTCCAAAACGTGTCGAACTCGATGGCGACGCCGTCCCTGATCGTGAAGTAACCGATGCCACCGCCGACCGGAAGGCTGCTCGCCGTGGGGCTCTCGTTCTGGACGACGAAGGCAAGCCCGTCGGCCCCATCGCCGTCCTTGATCTCGAACTCGAACTCAGTCTGAAACCCGTTACGTACGGATTGGCGAATCAAATGCCAGGCGGCTCCGGTCGCACCGAAGTCAGGCGGGGTCAGTTCGATCCGGCCATTGCTGTAGGCCGCCGTACCGACAAGGCTGATCGGCTCGGTACCGGTAAAGAAAGGGTACGTGAACTGGGCGTGGCAGACTGCCGTGCATGCTGCGACTATGGCAAGGCAAATGGACTTCTTCATTTCGATCTCCCACCGTTGGCATGAAAACCGGCCAACCGGATCCATTGTTCAGGACAGTAGTTAAGGAATCGTTAAGCTTCGCGTCGATCCTGCGTAACAGTCGGGGTGGGTGGCCAGGGTGACGGGATGGTCGTGCCCGGCCAACCTGGCTCGCACTCCTCACGGCCTCTCGAAGTAACGAACACAGGTCCCTTGTCGCGCACGTCGGGTCGCCTGGCCCGGTCGCTCCGGTGGCTCAGCAATCCGGGCCTGCCCTCCGGGCCAGGCCGGGCTTCCATGCCTCAACCCTGCGAGGGTTGAGGCATGTGAACGTTGGTGGCCCCTAGACCACAACCCGCCCCAGCCACAGCAACCCGGTCGCCTGCCCGGTGGCCGCTTCGACGAGCCTGATCGCGCAAGCATAAGTCCCTGGCCCCACCGGCACCGTCACCGTCAGCCCGCCCGGCTCGAACCGGGCGAACCGCTTCAGCCTCGCCTTCTTGGCCGAGAACCCGTCGCCGTGCGACCGCAGCCTCTGCAGGTAGAGCGCCGTCGCCACCCCCGGGGAGTTCGGTCGGTCGCTAGTGAACGCCACCCCTGAAGTCAGGGGTTCGGGGGTCGGGGTTAGGGGTTTCGGGGTTCGGGTTTCGGGGTTCGGGCTGTGGACAGCGCTTTGTGGAGTTTGCTGAGCATCATTCCCGTGCGCGCCGCGTGGCTCTGCTCGTCCTCGGTCTTCAGGTCTGGGTAGACCATCGCCGTCAGCTTCAGAAGCGTCGCCAGTTCCGCCTGGCTCCCCCGAGCGACGCTCGGGAACTGGAGGTACTCCTTCCGTCCCGCCCGGGCATAGCCCTCCGCGATGTTCGCCGGGATCGAGACCGCCGCTCGCCGCATCTGGCTCGCAAGGCCATAAAGCTCCTCCTTCGGCAGCCTCCGGGTCAAGGAGTAGACCTTCTGCGCCGTCACCATCGCCAGTTGCCACACTTCCAACTCTTCGTAACTCCGCACTGCCCCCTAGTACCCGATCCCCACCCCCCGAAACCCGACCCCCCACACCCGAACCCCGATCCCCCGGCCCCGAACCCCGACCCCCGACAACCGAAACCCGAACCACCACATGGTCCCCCAGGAACCGCGACGCCGGGGGCAGCAGGGGTGGCCACTGCCCGGGGTTGAGCCGCATGAAGGTCAGCGCGAGCGATAGGAAGGCCGTGTTCGCCTGCGTCCGCTTGGCCCCCGGGCCGCCGGGTCCCGGCGTCGCCGCCCACTCCCGCCAGGCGTCCTGCTCGGCGGGGGTCAGGTTTCGGTAGAGCGCGACCGCCGCGTCGAAGTTCGCCCGCTGCTCGGTCTGGGCGGGGGTGCGGGGGTTCGCCACCCGGGGCCGCTCCCGCACGAACGTCCGCCCGTCCTCGGTCTGGTAGAAGAACGCGTTCCCCACCCGCCCCCTGATCGGCGGGAACAACCCGCCCTGCACGACTTCGGCCATACCCCAGATCATCGGCTTCCCGCCCCCGGTCCATCACCCGTAGCCGCCCGCTCGCCGCTCGTTCGCCGCACAGTGGCCGCATGCTCTTCGACCACCCCACGACGATCCCCCCCTCGCCCCACCTCGATCGAACGATGGGTGCAGAGAAGGGCTCTCAAGGTGGCGAGCTGAAGGCAAAGAAGGTGAGGGCAAGGCAAGCGAACCGAATCGAGAGTCGGGCCACAATGGGAGCGAGACTCGGGAGAACATGGCAAGCCTGACCGGGATCCTGTCCGAAGCGATCAAGAACTTGGCGGCGATGGGGGGCACGGCCGACACGGCGAACAAAGTCGTAGGGGCCCTGAACCAGGCCCTACCCGGCTTCGCCGCCTGCGGGCTGGCGGCGTTCATGGGGTCCCCCGCCCTCCCGATCCTCGTGTTCACCGCGGCGACGGCCCTCGGGATCGCTGGCCAGCTTAAGGAGGCGAAGGATCAGGCAGAGCGGGACGCGGTGACGGACAAGTTCGTGCGAGACATCCGCGAGCCGTACAACTCAGCTCGTGAGGTCGCCCTCAAGCGGTGGCCTGACACCCCTCAGTTCGACGACCTCAGCCTTGATTGGTTGAAGGTCCTCGAGGCAGTGGCCCAAGACGAGGCCGGCCGAGTCATCGACACGCTCTCCCGACAGAACCAGGAGTATTGGAACTGGTTCGCGGACTACATCAAGCCGTTGCTCTCGGAGGTTTTGCTTGTCGCCCGCGGGATCGACGCCCCGCCTCTCTACGTGCCGAAGCCGGACAGGGAGACGAATCTCTACCGGTTTGCCGACCAGCGGATCCCACTCCTAGGGCGGGACAAAGAGCAGGGGTGGCTGCGGGCGTTCCTGGACTCGACGGACGAATGCGCCTGGATGCTAGCCGTCGGCGGCGCGGGCTCGGGCAAGAGTCGGCTCGGGCTTTGGGCGGTCGAGCAAGCCTTGGCTAGGGGTTACGACGCCGGGTTTCTCGTTGGGGATCGGGCGTTCGATGGCTGGGGCGACTGGAAAGTGCGCCAGGACACCTTTGTGGTCGTGGACTACGTCTTGCGGCGCAGGGGCGACCTGGGGTTAGCCCTCCAGGCCCTGTTCCAGCGTGCTCAAGGCCACAGGGTGCGGGTGCTGCTCCTGGAGCGGGACACAGCTGGCACTTGGTACGACGGCCTTTCGGGGCCGGGCTTGCGTTCGACCCGATTTGACCCAACCGAGGGGCAGGACGCTGAAGTACTGTTGACTGACTGGGCGGAGAATCCGTTCGGTTTGCGGCGCTGGCTCGAGAGCCGTTCGCTCGAGAGCGCGGACGCAGGTGCTGCCAAGACCTGGAGTACTCGCTGGTTGGCGAAAAGTGCGGAATACACGGATCCGAAAGTTGGGGTTCCAGAAGGCTGGCAGAGGCTCCGGATACAGAGGTCTTCAGAACGTGAGTTCCTTTGGATCGACTTGAGGCGTATGGAGCCGCCCGGTGTGCGGCACGTGTTTACGGAGCTCCTAAAGCTGGAACCGGTGCCTCGTCACTCGGCGGAGGCTCTTGCGGACGCCTTTCTGACCATAGAGCCGAATGGGCGGCCGCTCTTCGCCGCGTTCTACTTCGAGGCCGTCCGGGAGGGGAAGGACGTGACCGGCTGGTCGGCGACCGACTTGGCGAGTCACGTGGTGGACAAGGAGCTTGCCGACCGATGGCGCCCAGCCGGGCTCGAAGCCAAGCACGGGCACCTGGCCACTGTCGCTGCGGCGCTCAAAGGGGTAGCCAAGGGGACAACAGACGGGATCGCGTGCCTTGCCCCGTTCCTACCACCATGGGAGCTGGACCCCTGTTCAGTCTTAGGCTCTCTGGGAGGGGGCTTCGAACGGGAGGAGGCGTACCTCCCCGGGCTCGCGCCCGACTCACTCGCCGAGAGGTACGTACTTATGCGGCTCGAGGGGAAGGCCGACCTCGGCCAGCGGGTGGGACAAGCCCTAGAGACTTCGGGTGTACTGAAATGTCTGTGGTCGGAGGAGAACTGGGCGGGGGCACTGACCGACTTCGTTCTGCGGTGCGCACTCAGCCTCCCCACGTTTGACCGTCCGTTGGGGGCCCTTCTGGACACGGTACCGCCAGCGCAGCGTCAGCAGGTCGACGCCTTGGTGGCCGTAGCCAAAGTCGCGAGCGGCGCGACGCTCGCCGAAGCGACGGGGCACGAGGGAGCCACGGCGAAGGAGGCCGCCAAGTTGATTGATCGATCGCAGGTTCTGGCCTTTGCCAGAGCGCTGTTCGCGAAGACCTACGGTCGAGAGGACAGCGACGAGGGGCGGGACACGTTGGCGCAACTCAGAGGCCTGCTCGAGGCTCACCCCAGCGAGCCACAGATCCGAGAGATGTTCGCCATGGCGTTGACGAATGCGATCCTCGAGATCTGGGACGACGGGGCGCGGGAGCAGCTGTTGGCGGAACTCCGAGCACTGGCTGGAGCCCACCCGAACGAGCGAGAGTTACGGATCGAGCTAGCAAAGGGGCTTAGTAACTCGGCGCTCAGGCTTCAGGACGACCCTGAGCGCCTCAAGAACTTGCATGAGTTGATGGCCCTGCACGACGCCCATAGAGGCGACCCGGAGTTGCGACTGGTTCTGGCCACGGCACTTAGCAATGCGGCCGGCAGGCTTCAGGAGGATCGGGATAGGGGGCAGAAGTTGGATGAGCTCCACGCCCTGGCCGAGGCTCACCCTGGTGAGCCGCAGATATTGCTGCGATTGGCCACGGGGCTGACCAACGCTCTGGGACGTTTCGAGGACGGAGAACAGCGGAATCGCCGGCTGGCAGAGCTGAGGGCCCTGGCCGAGACCAAATCAGACTGGCCGGAGTTGCGCCTGCGACATGCCATGGGTTTGACCAACATCGTTGGCAAGCTCGAGGAAGCCGAGGAACGGGCTCGGCGGCTAGAGGAGCTGAGGGCCCTGGCCTTGGCACACCCGGGCGAGCTCGAACTTCGTCTGTGCCTTGCCAAAGGGCTCTTGAACGTGACTGTCAATCGAGAGACCACGCCGGTAGGAAGGACAGCGCTCGAGGAACTCCAGGCCCTTGCAGAGAAGCACTCTGGCGAGCCTGAATTGCGGGCCGTATGGTCTTGGGGCCTAACTAACGTGGCCGGGAGCTTAGTGGGCGACCGGGAGCGGCGGCTGCGGCTGGAACAGTTGCGGGCTTTGGCAGAGACCTATCCGAGCGAGCAGGAGCTCCGAATCTCTCTCGCCAAGGGGCTAACGAACTCGGTGGCTGAGTTCCTGTCTGTAGCGGAAAAGGAAGAACGGCTGGAGGAACTGCGGGCGCTCGCCGGGGCCCAACCGGGAGAACTGGGGGTGCGCCAGGAGCTAGCAAAGGGGCTTGTCAACCTGGTGTTCGACCTAGTGGATGACCCTGAGATACATCGGCGATTGGATGAGCTGCGAGCTTTGGCCTGGGATCACCCGGGCGAAGCACTTCTTCGGCTCTTCATGGCTCAAGGCATCAAGACCGCGGTGGGGAAGCTAAAGGATGACCGGGAGCGGGGCCGGTGGCTGGATGAGCTGAGAATCCTCGCCGAAGCGCACCCAGCTGATGCGGCCGTGCGACAGGAACTGGCCAACGGGCGGGCCAACATGGCCGTGATGGCGATCCAGGAGGGCGACAAAAGCAGCTTCTTGCATTGGCTTTGGACGGCTTGGTGGACTATGCAGCCGCCAGGGCCCGTGGTTGTCGATGTGTTTCGACGCGGGATCCTGTATGGAGTCCTTTCGGAGGCCGAGGCTCAGGCCATTCGAACGGAACCTCCTAGCGGCCCGGCTTGACGAGTCGACTGCTCGGGTCATTTCCACTGAGGAGCTCGCCCGAGGGCTAGAAGGCGTCCTAGGCCTCATCGCGGTGCCTAGCTCTGCTCAGGTGAGATAAGGTGCCCTTCAGGGGTGACTGTCGGGAGCCTACAGACCAGCTCCGGTCGGCCGACGCTCGAGCGGGTTCGACGAGAAAAAAGCTCGACGCCCATCTTTCTCTCCTGCGCTCTTTCAGTATAATAGCTGCATCGTGAAACTCAGCTCCGCTCTCGCGGTCGGACTTGCCTCGGCGGCCGTCACGGCATTCGCTGTGCGTCAAGTGGGAGGCACCCTGCCTGCCTTTGTGCAGTTGCAGCCTTCGACCCCTGGGGTAGCACAACGCGGTCATGGTCATATTGACGGCGTCTTTATCGCCAGGGAGTTCCGTTCCTCGGCTGGAGGCGGCAGCGCCTTCAACACTTCCCCGGTCGCTATGGCAACGGTCCTCCTCGGCCAGAACGGTTGGGTTCTCCTCGCTCGGACGCCAGGTATCAAAATCGCTCGATCCGAGTCTAGATCGGTAAGTCTGAACGTCCCCGGTGTCACGAACGACCCAACCGCCTACCTAGTTCTCGCTAGTGGCTCAGACACGCGGGCGAACGTTGCGGCAGGCATTGATGCGGAAAACCTCGTCAGTGCAGGATTTGGCGAAAGTGGAATGGCTGTCGGCTCAATCACTTTCGTGATTTATAAGCCCTGATTCGACGCGAATCCTAACTGACCGTGTTGTCCGTAATCCTTGGGGCCAGGATGCAGGCATCGCGCCGACGGATGGGTACTCCTCCCCCACTTGTTGCCCTCGTCGGAGGGGTACGGGGTGCCTACTGGACGCTGGAAGGTTTGCTGGGTTCTTGTGGGGGGTGTGGGGGCTGGTGAGATGGCTGTGGAATTGGGGCCTTATGGGCTTTGGCTCAATGCTGAGCGCGAGGGATGGGGAGCGGGCGACCGTTCTCGGTCTGGGGCGCAGGCGACAGTTCGTCGGAGTTGACCTCACCGTTGGGGGTGGCCGGTCATGATCGTCAAGTTGGGCATGGGGGTGAAGGCCTGGTCGGGCAAGGGCACGAACATGGTCTTCAACGACACTGAGTTCGGCACGGTGGGGCGCGACTATGTGATCCCGGCGAACCCGAACACGCCGCCGCAGGAGGCGGCTCGCTCTTACTTCAAGCGGGCGACCCAGGCCTTCGAGGTCTTGCCGAAGGCGAAGGTGGACGCTTGGAACGTCTACGCCTCGCAGTTCAAGACCCGGAACAAGGTGGGCAAGTTGCGCGAGAAGAAGGGCCTGAACGTCTTCACCGCGTTGGCGACGAAGTTCCTGCAGGTGACCCCGAGCGGGACGATCCCGCAGGACCCGCCGACTTCGGACTTCAACGGGGACGGCGCGACCATCACGGTGACGGCGGGGACGGGCAAATTGACCTTCTCGAGCACCTTGCCCAATTCTAGCGGGGTGGTCACGGAGCTGCTCTTCCAGCGGCTCGTGAACGGCAACCGCAAGCCGGGCAGTGAGTACAAGACGGGGGCCTATGTAGCCTTCATCCCGGGGACTCTGAGCCGGGACGTGACGGTGCCGCCGGGGTTCTACGCCGCGGCGTACCGCTTCGTGCGGACGGCCACGGGGCAGCAGTCGGAGATCCGCAGCCTGCCGGTGAGCCAGGTCAACCTGGCCGTCGCCAAGCGCGCGGCCTGATCTCGCGGGGAGTGGACGGGGTGGGCGGCGTGGGCTGCCCGCCAAGTCCGCCCCGCCCACCAAGCACACCCGCCTGCCCCCGGTAAGATCGGGGGCATGGTGGTCACGCCTGCCACGCTCGCGTCGCTCGACTCGGTTTACGGGGGTTACCTGGAGGGGGACTTGGTGGACGGGTTCCTCGCGGAGTTCGGGATCCCGTTCGCGGCGGGGCATTGGTGCGCGGGGGAGTTCGTCGACCGGTTCTGCCCTCGGGGCTACAACTCGGACGACCCGGGGTTCGACCCGAGCGAGGAGGCGCAGGTGGCCCGGATCGCGGCGGCGGGGATCAAGGGGGTCGAGTGGCACGAGGCCGTCTTCCTGGACGCCCACGGGGCGCGGGACGGGGCGCGGGTGGAGGCGATCACGGCCGCGATGGCCCGGCACGAGGTGCGCCCGACGAACATGAACTTCAACACGTGGAGCGCGCCGAAGTTCAAGTACGGGGGGTTGACCCACCCAGACCCGGGGCGGCGGCGGGAGGCTCTGGACCAGATGCACGAGGGGGTGCGGGTGGCGAAGGAGATCGGCTGCGGGAGCTGCAACACCTGGCCCGGGAGCGACGGCTGGGACTACCACTTCGAGGTGGACTACGGGCAGCGGCTGGGGTGGTTCATCGACGGCTGCACGGAGGTGGCGCAGGCCTGTGCGGCGGCGGGGCTGAAGTTCGGGACGGAGCCGAAGCAGTACGAGCCCCGGGAGGGGAACATGATCGTGAACACGGTGGCGAAGGCGGCGCTGGTGGCGATGGAGGTCAACCGGACGCTGGGGGCCACGGTCATGGGGGTGGTCATCGACTATGGCCACGAGCAGATGGTGGGGAACACGCCGGCGGACTCGCTCTACACGCTGCGGCGGTTCGGGGTTCCGATCGCGAACTTCCACATCAACGGGGCGAAGTTCAACGCGAACGACGAGGACCGGATCGCGGGGACGGACGACGTGTGGCGGCTGGTGGAGTTCTGCTACGCGGCGGTGGACACGGGGTACGAAGGGTGGTTCGGGCTGGACCAGTTCACGTACCGGACGGAGCAGACGGTGTCGATGCGGCTCTCGATGGAGTTCTTCGCGAACTGCATGAAGAAGGCGCTGCGGATCTACGGGGATCGCGAGGCGCTTGCCGCGGCGCAGGCGACGGGGGACGCGGTGCAGACGATCCAGCTAGTGAAGCGGGCGATCTATAACGGGTAGGGGCGGGGGCTTCGGGCCCAGGCTGGAAGCCTGGGACACCACGCCCTGGAAGGACGTGCTACGGGGGCGGGAGGTTTTACGGGATAAGACCTCACTAATCAGAGTCGAGAGGGGCTGTACCTTCGGGGCATACTTCGGGCGCGATGAAGACGCTCTTCTCTGTGCTCGTGTTTGCCCTGGCCGGACTCGGGTGGGGACAGGACCCGCCGGACGGGAAGACCGGGAAGTGGGTGTACAGCATGGCGTTGTCGGCGCGGGTAGAGTTCGCTTACAGATTCACCCAGGCTGGGGAGCGTACGATACTCGTGGACGAGTGCGTCAACCCGTGCAAGGGGGAGAAACACACGTCGCACCGCTCATGTGACCAGTCCTGCGACTACCAATGCCCTCACGGCTGGAGCGACGCTCCCGGGGCTCACTCGAAGACGATGCGCCCGATCTTGGGCGAGCTAGGGGCCCAGGGGGACGACCCCCCCGGACAGAGCCACAGCGACACGCTGGAGGACGCCTTCGACGCCTTCAACCTGCCCTCGGTCTTGCAGGCGGATTGGTTGCTAGACTGCTTGAAGGCCGAGTGCGAGAGGGTCTCTGGGAGGGCGGAAACAGTCTTTACCCCCGGCCACTGGAACAAGACCCCCTGTTCGTCGTCGCCACGGCTCGCCCGCGCCGACCGGTACATCCTAACCGTCGAGTACACACTGTTCGATAAACCTGGGAGCGGGCAGCCAGACGTCAAGGGGCCTTCGGGGACCCTCCGCTTCGAGGTGCTGTTCGCCGCGAAAGACTCGACCCAGATCAGGCAGGCCGTCGTCGCCTGCCGGTGCCAGGGGACGCAGGAGGAGGGGAAGGAGGTCGGGTGGATCCCGGGATGGACCACGGGGGGCGAGGACGAGTACGCCTGGTTCGACGACGGGACCGGGAAGAAGACCGTCACCAACGAGGTCATTGGCCGCTTCATCGAGACCATCGACCCGAAGGACATGAACAAGACGGTCTTCGTGTGCGTGACGCCGACACCGGGGAAGCTGTTCATCCCGGCAGGCTGGGAGCTCGACTCGGTCGATGGGAAGGTGCAGGACGTGCAGCTCTACCAGAACCTGGAGTGCGAGACGGTGTCCAGCCAGGACGCCCTGCTCGTGAGCCTGTTCCCTGGCTTCGGCACGGGCCACACGATCCGGACGCTCTGCCTCGAGATCGACAAGCCGGAGCCGCGACCGGGCACGGAGTTCAGGTTGGTGCCGCCGCGGTTACCTTCCTTGGCACGGCTCGCCCGATTCACCCGGCGCTCGCGGATGGTGGGCCCGGCCGACCAGGCACGGCTCTGGATCGCCACCGATCAGGCCTCCTATGACCGCGTGGCCGAGGTCCTCTCGCCCAGCCCGGGCCCGGGCACCTACCTGCGGGAGATGCACCGTGCCGCTTTGGCGCTTGCGATCCAGGTCGAGGACCCCAAGATCCAGAAGATCATGGAGCCGCGGCTGCTCCTCGCCGAGGACTTCAACGTGGACGCGGTGAAGTGGGCCTTCGGCACGATGATCGGTGCGGACGCGGGGAAGACGTGTCGGTGGCTCCGAGGGCAGTCCTCGGCCCTGGGCGACGCGTTTGGGTGGGAGAAGCCTGAGCGCGCCGTGCAGCTCTTCGATACGCTCGTGGGCGTCCTCGCCGACGAGGGGACGAAGCTGGCGGCCGAGACGGCGGTGTGGCTCCTTTCGGAGGGGGCTCCGGCGGCGAACCGGCCCGCCCTCGCGGCTTCGGGCGGGGCCCAAAGGCTCGCGCTGTCGGCCGCCGGAGCGCGGGACGAGGGGGCCGCGACGGTGATCCGGGGCTGGCTCGAGAAGACGGACAGCCCGTTCAAAGTCATGGCGACCCCGGCTAGTCCGCCGCCCGACCCAGACCGGGTTCGGGCGGCGACGGGCGCGGGCCGGGTCTAGCCGGTCACCGCGTAGGCAGCGAGCTTAGCCCGCCACTCGGCGACGACCTCGGCTTCAAGGTAGACGCCGTCCTCGCGGTACTCCTCCTTCACCACCCGGCCGTACTTGTGGCAGGCTTCGACGAGGCCGTTCTTGTCGTAGGGCAGGAGGGCCCGCACAAGGGTGTAGCGGTCGCGGACGGCCTTGTCCACCTTGGCGAGCAGGTCGTCGATGCCGGTGCCTTCTTTGGCCGAGACGGCGACGGAGTCGGGCCACTCGGCGACGAGTTGGCGGGCGAGGGTCGGGTCCTCCAGGGCGTCGACCTTGTTGAAGACGGTCACGACGGGCACGTCCGCCCCGCCGAGCGACTCGAGCGTGTCGACGACGACGTCGACCTGCATCTCCCAGGCCGGGTGACTGACGTCGACGACGTGGAGGATGAGGTCGGCCTGGGCGACCTCTTCGAGGGTGGCCCGGAAGGCGGCGACGAGTTGGGTGGGCAGCTTCCGGATGAACCCGACGGTGTCGGTGAGCAGGAAGGCGAAGCCGTCGGGCATCTCGACCTTGCGGGTGGTGGGGTCGAGGGTGGCGAAGGGCATCGCGTCGGCGAGGAGGTCGGTGCCGCAGAGCCGGTTCATGAGCGTGCTCTTGCCCGCGCTCGTGTAGCCGGCGATGGAGACGACCGGGTGGGGGAGGTCACGGCGGCCGGCCCTCTGGAGGTGCCGGTGGCGCTGGACCTCGTCGATCTCGTGCTTGAGGCGCGAGATCTTGGCGTTGACCATCCGGCGGTCGCTTTCGAGCTTGGTCTCGCCCGGGCCGCGCATCCCGATACCGCCCCGCTGGCGCTCGAACTTGGTGTACACGCTCATGAGCCGCGGGAGCATGTAGCTGAGCTGGGCGAGCTCGACTTGGAGCTGCCCCTCCCGTGTCCGGGCTCGGCGGGCGAAGATGTCGAGGATGAGCATCGTGCGATCGACGACCGGCTTGCCGACCTCGTCCTGGAGGTTCCGGATCTGGACGCTGCTCAGCTCTGCGTCCACCACGACCACGTCGGCGGTGGTCATCGCGACGTAGCCCTTGATCTCCTCGGCCTTCCCAGAGCCGATGTAGAACGCGCCTGTCGGCCGACCCACCCGTTGGCGGGCCGACCCGGCGACGACGGCGCCCGCCGCCTCGACGAGCCCTTCGAGCTCCTGTTCGACGATCGTGTCGTCCTCTTCGTCCGAGTTGATGTAGACCAGGAAAAGGCGTTCGGGTTCGGGGGTGTTGTTCTTAAGTTCGGACATGCAACCTGCCTTCCGGCGGTGAGGCCGGGGGTCGAGGCGCAAGGCGCCGGAACGTACGGGTTTCCCTTTTGGGGCACTGTTCGACGCCTGCGCGGGGGGCGCAGGAGGGCCGGGCACCGGGGTCGGGCGCCAGGGCGGGGGGCCAGGACGGCCTTAGAGGTCGAACAGGATCATGGACGGCGCATTATGGCCCGGGGACGCAGGGGCCCCGGGCCGTCGGACTCAGAAGCGGGTTATGCCGTACTGGAGGGCGATGCTGAAGCCGCTGAAGTTGAACCCGGCGTAGCTCGGGAACAGGTCGTAGCGGGCGTGGAGATTGAGGCGCTCGCCGATGTTGACGCCGACCTCGACGTTGCCGGTGGGGCCGAACCGCTTGCCCGATTCGCGCCCGCCGGTGACGTTGATCGCGTAGTCGATATAGCCCAGTCCAGCGCGGGCGGCGGCGTAGGGCCGAGTGGACATCTGGTCGCCCAGTGGGTAGAGGATCCCGCCGGACAGGGAGAGCATGAAGACCTTGTTGCCGTCCTTGGACTTGCTGAACGCTTGCCAGTCGGAGGTGACCCGCTGGCGGCGGCTGGAGTCGATGCGGACGGAGGTGGGGCCGTAGCTGAGCCAGTTGTCACCGAGCTTGTCGCGGAGCGCGGAGCTGCTGGGGAAGAAGGAGCCGACCGAGGCGCCCAAGTAGCTCTGCTGGGCGAGGGCCGGGGCGGCGAGGGCGACGAGGGCCGTCAAGCCCAGGAGCGTACGTCGGAAGACCACACCGCTATCCTACCGAAAGTGCGGGGGTCTCACGGCGGGCTGGGTTTCGGGCTCCGCGTGCGGACCGCCCCCGAGCCCCGGGCCTGGGGGTGGGATGTGGGACACTCGGAGCCGCATGACCGGGGGCAGCGCTGGGATCTTGGACGGCAAGGCCGTGTCGAGCCTGTTGCGCTCGCAAGTCGCTGAGCGTGTCGCCGTGCTCCGGGCCCGGGGGGTCGTGCCCCGGATCGAGGCGGTCGTCGCGGCCCAAGACCCGGCGAGCCTGGCCTACGTCCGGATGAAGCGGGCCTGGGCCGAGAAGGCGGGCATGGAGAGCGGGAGCTTCGAGGTGACGGCCGACACGCCCCAGGCGGTGGTGGTCGACCGGGTGCGCTCGCTCAACGCCGACCCCGGGGTGCACGGCGTGCTCGTGCAGCACCCCCTCCCGGGGCACCTAGACGAGGCGGCCGTGCTCGAGGCCCTGGCGGTCGAGAAGGACGTGGACGGGATCACGGTGGCCTCGCTCGGACGGTTGACGGCGGGGGAGCAAGGGTTTCGGGCGGCGACCCCGCTGGGGATCGTGCGGCTGCTTGACCACTATGAGGTCCCGCTCGAAGGGCGGCACGCGGTGGTGGTCGGACGGAGCAACATCCTCGGGAAGCCGGCCGCGCTGATGCTGCTCGAGCGGAACTGCACGGTGACCGTGGCGCACTCGCGGACTCGGGACCTGGCGGGGCTGCTGGCGACAGCGGACCTGGTCGTGGCGGCGGTCGGGCGGCCGGAGTTGATCCGGGGCGAGTGGCTCAAGCCGGGGGCGGTCGTGGTGGACGCGGGCTACAACAAGGTGCCGGGCCGGGAGAAGGACGTCGGGGACTGCCACTTCGAGTCGTGCGCGGCGGTGGCGTCCTGGATCACCCCGGTGCCCGGGGGCGTCGGGCCGATGACGGTGGCGTGTCTGCTGGCGAACACGGTGGATGCCGCGGAAGCTGCGGCGATGGCGGGGTGATAAGTCTTATAGGGCCTATAAGACTTATCAGGCCTATAGGTTCCGCTCTGCAAGAACTCAAACCTACTTCCCAGGTCTGGCGACCAGGTAGGTGCCGAGCAGGATGACGCCGCCTCCTACGAACTGGACGGGGTGGAGGGGCTCGCGGAGGAGGGTCCAGCCCCAGAGGGCGCCGAAGACCGGGATGAGGAAGGTGACGGTGAGGGCGCGGGTGGGTCCGACGCGGGCGAGGAGCCAGGTGTAGAGCAGGAACGGGAGCGCGCTGCAGAGCACGCCGAACGCGGCGGCTTCGGCGAAGGCCCGCGGGGGGACCGGCTGGGCGGGCCACTGTGAGGCAGCGGGCAGGGCGAGCAGCAGTGCGCCGAGGGCCTGGCCACCGAGGGCAAGGTCGAGGGCGGAAAGGCCCTCTGCGTGCCTCTTGATCACGATGCCGGAGAGGCCGTAACAGGCGGCCGCGACGAGGCAGGCGAGGACAGCGAGCGCGAACCCGGCGCCCACCTGGCTCGACCAGACTTCGCCGACGACGCCGACCCCCGCCGCCCCGAGGAGCAGCCCGAGGCCCTGGACCGGGGTCAACCGCTCCCGGAGCCAAATCGCGGCGAAGGCGGCGCCGAACATGGGGGCGGTGGCGTTGAGCACGGAGAGCAGCGCGGTCGAGAGCGACTTGGCCCCGAACGCGAACAGCGAGTAGGGGACGGCCGACGTCAAGAGCGCGACGACCACTAGGATGCCGAAGCGACTTCGGACCGGGACCTGCCGGCGCTGGGCCACCGCGACCGCGATAAGGACGGCCCCGGCGAACAGGAGCCGCAGGAAGGTGAGTGGCAAAGGTCCGAGGAGCGGGACGAGCGTCCGCTGGAACACGAACGACCCGCCCCAAAGCGCGGCCATCGCGAACAGGCTGGTGGTCTCGATGGGCTTCATGCGTCGAAGAGCCCTCCAAGAGTCGGAGGGCGGTGGCCGCGTTCGAGGTCGAGGAGGAACTGCTTCCGGCGGAGGCCGCCGCCGTAGCCTCCCAGGGCGCCGCCCTTGTTGACGACTCGGTGGCAGGGGATGACGATGCCGATCCGGTTCAGGCCGTTGGTGCGGCCGACGGCGCGGACGGCGGCGGGATCGCCGAGCTCGGTGGCGATCTCATGGTAAGCCCGGGTCTCGCCATAGGGGATGCGCAAGAGCTCGGTCCAGACTCGGCGCTGGAAGTCGGAACCGGGGTATAGGAGGGGGACAGTGAACTCGGTCAGACGGCCCTCGAAGTAACGGGCGAGCTCGTCTTGGGCCTGCTCGATATGGGAGTTGGTGCCCGGCACGACGGGGAGGCGGAACAGGCGGCGGACGGTCTCGAACTGGTGCTCGAGCATGCGGCGGTCGGTGAACTCGAGCAGGCACAGCCCCTCCGAGGTCGCCCCGGCCACGAGCGGGCCGAGGGGGCTCGGCAGCCAGGCGACCCGCACGCAGTCCTGCCCCGGGCTCGCGCTGGGGGCGACGCCGAACGTGCGCTGGAACGCCTCGCGGAAGCCGCTCGGGGACTCGTAGCCGCTTTCGAGGACGGCGTCGTCGACGGGGCTCCCGTTGCGGATCGTGGTGAAGGCCCCGGCAAGGCGTCGGGCGCGGGAGTAGGCCTGGAAGGTCATGCCGTAGTGCTTGAGGAAGTGGCGGCGGACGGTGGCGGGGTCGACGCCGCGGGCGCGGAGGTCGCTCTCTCGGAGGCGGCGGTTGGGGTCGGCCTCGACCTCGGAGATCAGGGCGGCGGCCCAGTCGGGTTGGTTGACCAGGCTCATCGGTCGGCAGCGCTTGCACGGGCGGTAGCCGGCTGAGACAGCGGAGGCGGGGTCGGGGAAGTACTCGACGTTCTTCGGCAACGGGCTGCGGGCCGGGCAGGTGGGGCGACAGAAGACGCCGGTCGTGCGGACGCCCATGAAGAAGATGCCGTCATAGTCCGGGTCTCGCCGGAGGTAGGCGGCCTCCATCTCGGAGACTGGGGGCAGGGTCGTCACTCCTCGGAGCATGCCCGACGACCGCCCGGTCGCGCCACCGAAAACCGGGCGTCGTCATCGGTCGCTGGGGGGTGTCTCGGTGTGCCGTGCGCTAGGGCGAACTGCTGGAAGCTGTGAGCCTGGTCGGCGGGGTGCGTAGAATTCGGGGCCTGATGGCGTACCGCGACTACCAGCACTTTCTCGACGTCCTCGCCTCTGCGGGCGAGTTGAAGCGGATCACCGAGCCGGTCAGCCCGCACCTCGAGATCACCGAGATCGCGGACCGGGTCATGAAGGCGGGGGGGCCGGCGCTGTTGTTCGAGAACGTGGTCGGCCTCCCGCCGCGCCTCGGCACCCCCGACCCGACGAGCGCGGTGATGGGCCGGCCTTCGATCCACCGTCCCCAGGGCCTGCGGGCGGCGGGGGACCCTCACCCCCCTGCCCCCCTCTCCCTCGCCGAGGGAGAGGGGGGGGTGCGCCGCTACGCCATGCCCGTCAGCATCAACGCGATGGGCAGCCGCAGGCGGATGTCGATGGCGCTGAGCTGCGACGACTACACGGAGCACGCCGGGCGCATCGCCGCTCTGCTCAAGCCCGACGTGCCGAAGTCCCCAGTCGAGGCGCTCAAGTTCGCCCAGCGGACGTTCGGCGAGCTCAAGGACGTGCCGCCCCGACGGGTGGACCGGGGGCTGTGCCAGGAGGTCGTGCTGCAGGGGAGCGAGATCGACCTCACGAAGCTCCCCGTTCTGACCTGCTGGCCCGAAGACGGCGGACCCTACGTCACCTTGCCAATGGTCTTCACCCACGACCCCTCCACCGGGCGGCGTAACGTGGGCATGTACCGCGTCCAGGTGCAGGGCAAGGCCGGGTGCGGGATGCACTGGCAGATGCACAAGACCGGGATGCGGCACATGGAGGACGCGGGGGCGAAGGGGCGACGGATCGACGTGGCCGTCGCGCTGGGGGGCGACCCGGTCTACGCCTTCGGCGCGATCGCCCCGCTGCCTCCCGGGATCGACGAGATGCTGTTCTGCGGGTTCCTGCGGCGGCAGCGGGTCGACTTAGTGCGGTGCAAGACGGTTGACGTCAGTGTCCCCGCGGACTGCGAGATCGTGATCGAAGGATACGTGGACCCGAGCGAGCGGCGCCTGGAAGGGCCGTTCGGGGACCACACGGGCTACTACTCGCTCGCCGAGGACTTCCCGGTGCTGCACGTGACCTGCGTGACGATGCGGGAGAAACCGGTCTACCCGGCGACGATCGTCGGGCGGCCGCCGATGGAGGACGGGTGGATGGGCAAGGCGGTCGAACAGGTGTTCCTGCCGATGGTCCAGCTCACCGTGCCCGAGATCATCGACATGAACCTCCCCGTCGAGGCGACGTTCCACAACATGGCCTTCGTCCGTATCAAGAAGAAGTATCCGGGCCACGCGTTCAAGGTGATGAACGCGATCTGGGGGCTCGGCGGGCTAGCGTTCACCAAGTTCGTGTTCGTGTTCGACGAGGACTGCGACGTCCACGACCTTGCCGAGGTGATCTTCAGGATCGGGGCGAACTGCGACCCAGGGCGGGACCACCTGCTCACGAAGGGGCCGGTCGACCAACTCGACCACGCCTCGATCGCCGAGGGCTTTGGCGGGAAGATCGGCTTCGACTGCACCCACAAGTGGCCCGGCGAGAACGGCTTCTCGCGGCCTTATCCGAAGCTCATTTCGATGGCGGACGACGTCGTGAAGCGGGTGGACGAACTCTGGCCGCTGTTGGGGCTGTAAACTAGGGCTGTGGAACCCGGATCGACTCGGCGTTTTGAGAGCGAGCTTGCCCACTGCTCGAGGGAAGAGCTCTTGGCGATCGCAATCATGGTGATCGAACTAGCGAGGACTCGCGGCCCAGCTCACTCCGCGAGGGGCCTGGAGTCTTATCGCGGTTCGATCCGTAGCGACATCGATCCGTTAGAGTACCAGCGAGGGGCAAGGGCAGACAGGTTCGAGCCGTGATCCTTGACACGAACATCGTCCTTTATCATCTCCAGGGCAGGCTTAAGGACAGTCTCTACGGAACAGACTACAGCGTTTCGTTTGTGACCGAGATCGAGCTTCTGTCTTTTCCAAGCCTAACCGCGGATGAAGAATCGACGATCCGACGGCTCCTCGCTGAGGATGTAAGTGTCCTTGGATTGACTGAAGGGATCAAAGATGCCGCGATTGAGCTTCGAAAGGACCACCGCTTAGCAGTCGCGGACGCAATCATCGCCGCAACGGCCAGGGTCTCAGGGCGCGTTCTCCTGACAAACGATTTACAACTCCGAGCAGTCCTGGCGAACGGTGCCCAGGGAGTCGACTTGCTCTAGGGGCCTTGCCAGCCTGATCAATCTACCTTCAGCCGTGACTCGTACGACCGAAGGGCGAGCTAGGCTTGGCTCTTGAACAGCTTTGATAGGGGATGTCCCTGTCTCACACGGGCGATGTTATGTCCTCTAGACCCGGCGGCTAAGGAGCACCGCTTCAGCTTGTTCCCTCGTGACCGGGGGGAAGTCCTCGAAAAAGTCTTCGTACTTGCCCGCCCGGATATGGTCGAAGAGGACGGTCACGGGGACGCGGGTGTTGCGGAAGCAGAGTTCGCCGCTGAGGCGGTCGGGGTCTTGCCAGGTGGCGTCTTCGAGCGTCATTGAGACATTATACGGTCCCCTCCGTGGGCAGGGCCCCTGCCCGAATCGAAAGAGTGGAACCCCGAGTCGCCCGAACCCGACTCTGCCTCGGTAGCGACCGGGTCCGGATATCATCGGGCCAATGGGCACGACCCTCCGGTGGGTGGAGTTCGGTAGCCCGGATCACGAAGCCATGCTCGAGCTTCGCGACCGGGTGCTCCGGCGCCCGTTGGGCCTTGTCCTCGACCGCTCGAACCTCGACTCGGAACGACTCGCCCACCTCCTCACCGCGTGGGACGAGACCGGGATCGTGGGGTGCCTGGTCCTGACCGACGACGGCGGGGGGAGGGCGCGGATGCGGGCGGTAGCCGTGGACGACCGGGTGCGAGGGCAAGGGGTCGGCCGGGTGCTCGTCGAAGAGTTCGAAAGGAAGGCTCTGGAGCTTGGGTTCACGGAGTCCTTCGCCCACGCTCGGGAGGTCGCCCTGCCCTTCTACCTTGCGCTCGGCTATGAGGCGTTCGGCGATCGGTTCGAAGAGGTCACGATCCCTCACCAGCGTGTTCGCAAGCCCCTGTAGGCCTATCGCTAGGTCGATCCCCCGACGCCGCTGGGCCCTTAAGACCGTCCGTCGGGCACGCAACTCCGGAAGCCTTACGGGAAGTCAGGTTCAACGGCACGACTCTGAACAAAAGTCGTTCGGGGCCGGTCACAGCTTGGCACGCAGACTGCAATACCTGCTTGGAACCTGGGCATGCACCGTCCTTGGCTCCGATTTCAGATCCTGAGAGGACAGCACAACCCATGAATAAATCGCTCGTGCGCTTCGGCGCGCTCGCCTCTACGTTCGTCACCGTCGGCCTCGGGGCCGCTTACGGCGCGAGCTTCACGTTCAACTTCGACACTTACATCACGGGTGGGAACCCGGTCGGCACGAACTTCGCCAAGGTTACTTTCGCCGACAACGGTCTCGACAGCGTGCTCGTGACCCTCGACCACAACGCGACGTCGGCCCAGGGCCAGTTCATCACCGAGCTGTCCTTCAATCTGAGCCCGTACGTCGCCGTGACCCGGTCGAACGCCGCCCCGTCCAACAAGTTCAACGGCGCGATCCAGGCGAGCGAGAACGGGCTCGTGGACGCCGGGTTCTCGTTCGACCTTCAGCAGCGGTTCGAGACCTCGAACTCTCAGCAGGGTGCGAACCGGCTGAAGCCGGGCGAATCGGTCAGCTTCGTCCTCACGGGCAACGGCCTGGACGCCACCGACTTCGTCACGAACGCCGTCCCGGGTGGCCGGAACGACGTGATCGCAATGATCCACCTCCAGGGTATCCCCGGCGGCCAGTCGGTCAAACTCGCTGCGGTGCCGGAGCCGGCCACGTTGGCGGCCCTCGCCGCGGGGCTCCTCGCCCTGCGCCGCCGCCGGGCCTCGCGCTGAAGCCCGCCACGCCCGTGGTCCCCTCGTAGGGAGGGGGCCGCGGGCGCCTTCGTCAGGGGGTCATACTCAATCTCGTGATGTTGCGCT
This sequence comes from Fimbriimonadaceae bacterium, assembly GCA_022843485.1. Taxonomy (GTDB): domain Bacteria; phylum Armatimonadota; class Fimbriimonadia; order Fimbriimonadales; family Fimbriimonadaceae; genus JALHNM01. Next base: position 816,847 of record JALHNM010000001.1, read on the forward strand.
CGTCTTCTAGGGTCGTCGTGGTGCTGGCCCTGCTTCTATGCGCCGTAGGCGCCCTTGGCCAGTCGCGGACGTACATGGCCCTCGGGGACTCGCTCGGGTGGGGCTATCAGCCGAACGACCTCAACCGCGGACCGGGGGACAAGGGCTACGTGCGCGCCGTAGCCGGTTGGATCGGAACCCGGCAAGGGGGAGTCCGGCCCCGGCTCATCAACCTCTCCGTCCCGGGAGAGACGGCGGCGAGCTTCTTCGACACGACTCAGGTCGGGGCCTTCCTGAACTCGAACTACCCGCTCATCGGCCGCAGGAGCCAGGCGCAGACCTTCGGGGAACGCGTGACGGCGGAGACCGCCGCGGGCCGGACGGTGACCCACGTGACCTACTCGCTCGGGGGGAACGACCTTCTCGGGCTGTTGAACGGATCGTTCCTCGCCCTGCCGTTCGACGAGCAGCAGCGGCGGACGGACGCGGCGATCACGGCGGCGGACTCGCAGGTGGGACAGGCGTTGACCCTGGTCCGCCAGCGGCTCCCCGGGGCGACGCTCGCCATCCCCGGTTACTACAACTGCTACGGCGCGTTCCCGGGGAGCCCGGAAGACCGGATCAGTCAGTATGCGATCCCGCGGCTTAACGCGATGCTGCAGAGGCGGGCGACGGAGTTCGGAGGGGTGTTCGCCCCGGTCTACGCGGTCTTCGTGGGCCGGGAGTTGACGTTTACCTGGATCGGTCAGAACGACGTCCACTGCCGGGATGCGGGCTATGCCGCGATGGGGCAGAGGGTCGTGTTCGCCCTCTCGGCCCCCCGCGTCGGGTTGGCGGCTGCGGTCAAGGATTGAGTCCGGAGCCGGGGGCGAGGTTCTTTTTCAGGCTCGCCACAAGGGCCTCGGGGTCTTCGACGCTGAGAAGGATCGAATAGCCGTCTCGCGTGGGGACATAGGCCACGCGATGGCGGTCGGTCACGTAGAGCAAGGCCTTCTCGCCGTTCTTGAGACGGAACCAGCCCGACGAGTACCCAGGGATCGCGGTCCCCATCGTTCGCCAGGCGGGCCGCAGGGGCGGGTCGGAGTCGAGGTCCACCGCCCGGGCAGCGGCGGCGTCGATCCGATCGGCGGGGATGACCTTCGGGCGCCATTCGCCCTTGATCGTCAGGCCCGCTGGGGAGACTTCGAACGTCGCAGTGCGCGACGCGTTGAAGCTCGACCAGAGGAGGGCGGACACGCCGACCGTGATCACCAAGAGGACGCCGCCGATCACGGCGAACCAGGGAAAGCGGGCGTCGGCCGGGATGATGCTGAACGTTTCCATGAAGGGCCCTTTACTGGTGGTAACGAGAAGGCGGTGGTCAAGGTTGCGGCCTCAGTCGGGCGTAAGACCGTCGAACCTCCCCTCGCGGACAGCCGCGGCGAGGGCTTCGAAGTCCGAGCTCGTAGGCCGGTCGCCGTCGAGCCGCGGCGCGATCGACCGGACCCGCCGGTGAAGGGCCTCGACGCCATGGCCGGCACGGAGGGGTCGCCGGTACTCCAAGCCTTCCGCCGCCGCGAAGAGTTCGACGGCGAGGGCCCGCTCGGCCGCTTCGACCACCCTCTTGAACTTGTTCGCGGCGGTCATGCCCATCGAGACGTGGTCTTCTTTGCCCGCGCTGGTGGGGAGGTTGTCGACGCTGGCCGGGTGGGCGAGCACCTTGGCCTCGTTCAACAGGGCGACGACGAGGACTTGGGGGATCATGAGGCCGCTCTCGAGCCCGGGGTCGCGGGCGAGAAAGGCAGGGAGCCCCTCGCTCAGGTCGGGGTTGACGAGGCGCTCCACCCTCCGCTCGACGATTCCGATCAGGTCGACGAGGGCGATCGCGGCGAAGTCCAAGGCGTGGGCCACCGGGGCCCCGTGGAAGTTCCCGCCGCTGAGGACCTCGCCGGTGTCAGGGAACACCAGCGGGTTGTCGGTGGCGGCCCCGGTCTCCCGTTCGAGGGTCTGGGCCGCGAACTCGAGGGCGTCGGCGACGGCGCCGTGGACCTGGGGGGCACAGCGGAGGGAGTAGGCGTCCTGGACTCGGGGGTCGTCGTCCCGGTGCGACTCGCGGATCTCGCTGCCCTCGAGCAGAGCACGGAGTCGGGCGGCCGAGCGGACCTGCCCGGGGTGCGGACGGGCGGCGTGGATCCGCGGGTCGAAGGCGGTCGGCGTCCCGAGCAGGGCCTCGAGGCTCATGGCACAGGCCGCGTCGGCGAGTTCGGCGACGCGGAGGGCTCGGTAGAGGGCGAGGCCCCCGACGGCGACGATGGCCTGGGTGCCGTTCAGGAGGGCGAGCCCCTCCTTCGCCTCGAGCGTGAGGGGGGCGATGCCGGCCCTGTCGAGAGCCGCGCGGGCCGGTTCGCGACCGCTCGAGGTAAGAGTCTCGCCTTCGCCGATGGCGGCCAGGGCGAGGTGCGCGAGGGGCGCGAGGTCACCGCTCGCGCCGACCGACCCGAGGGACGGGACGACGGGCAAGACCCCTGCGTTGAGCATCTCGAGCAGGGTGTCGGCGATGACCGGGCGGGCTCCGCTGTGCCCGATGGCGAGGACGTTGGCCCGCAGGAGGAGCATCGCACGGACTTCGTCCTGTTCGAGCGGAGGGCCGAGGCCGCAGGCGTGGGACCGGACGAGGTTGAGCTAAAATTAAGCGAAACGGTCGTTCGGGACGCGGGCGTCGGCGAGCTTCCCGAACCCGGTGTTGACCCCGTAGACGGCATCCAGGCCCTGGACGATCTGTTCGACGACGCGGCGGGAGTCCTCCATCCGGGTTCGGGCGGCCGGGTCGAGCCGGACGGGCTGGCCGCCTTGCGAAAGCCGGTGGAGGACGCCGAGAGGAAGGGGGCCGCCCGAGAGGTCGAACACGCCGCCGAGTGTAGCCCGCGAGGGTTCGGTACCGCGAGAGAGTTCAGGGCCTATGGTGTTCGCTCGGGGCTCGAGCATGGTCTCGCCCCGCGTGTGGAACGGGACGATGTACTACGACGTGGTGCCGGAGCCGGCCACCATGGCCGTCCTCGGCGCAGGCCTCGCCGCCATCGCCGCTCGGCGCCGCCGCAAGTAACCCCCGGCAAGGGACGAGAACACGGCAAGGGCCGGGGTCTGATGACCCCGGCCCTTTTCCGTTGCGGGACTGGGCAGCGGCGCTCCTACTTGGAGTCGCCGGTGGGGAGGACGAGGGGCAGGGCCCTCATCGCCCGAGCCATGTCGGGGGCGACCGGTCGGTCCGCGTACGACGGTTGACCCTGGGGGACGGGCCGCATCAGCGGGACGAAGTCGATCGAGCCGTCGTTGTAGACGACGATCGCCCCGAAGCCGAAGAACTGGCCGGAAGGCGGGTTCCAGCCCTCGGCCAGCGGGCCCCCGCCGATCCCATAAGTGATCTGGAGGCGGGCGCGGTCAGCGAAGAGGCGAGTCGCGGTGAACTGGCCGGGTCCCCCGCAGAAGTAGGCGGCCACCTTGGGTTGGAGCGACAGCTGGGTCCGGGCGACGACCACCTCGGGGGCGTCGAAGAACGCCCGATCGGACTCTTCGACCGGCGCCCCACCCTGCGGGGCGACGAGCGGATCGTTGCCGAACACGAAGACGGCGTCGACGTCGCGGTTCATTTGGGCCGCGTGGAGCCGCTCTTGGAGCCAGGCGGCGTCGACCATCCCTCTCGACCGCGTGACCGTGTCGAGGAAGACGAGCAGGTACCGGCCCATCGGGACGGTGAAGTTGAGCGGGCCCTGGGAACTCGCCTTCGGCATCCCGGCCCGGCGGGTGGCCCATTCGCGCCAAACGGTCACCGCGGCCGGGTCCACCTTGCCGCTGGCGTCCATGAGCTCGCGGCCAGGCACGGCGTAGAAGCGGGGCATCGTGACGGTCTTGGTGAACTCGTCCCAAGCGTTCAGGCGTCGCTGCAGGGTGGCGCCTTGATCGTCGGCCCCGTTCGTCACGAGCCCGCCGAGGCTGATGAGGTTGGCGGGGCGGACGGGAAGGTCGTTCGCGTCGAGCATCGACCGCGAGAATTGGGCCGTGTTGACCGTGCTGGGGTGAACGCCCGGCCCCGTCTCGACCACGCCGGTGTTGCCGACGAGCATGAAGACCGTCCGGATGGCGGACTCGGTGCCGAAGGTGCGGCCGCGGGGGACGGGGGTAGCCCGGCGGGGACTGGGTACGCCCGGTAGCGGCTTGACTTGGGGTTCGTCGGTGGCCTGGCGGGTCGGTTGGCCGGTCTGGGCGAGGGCGAGCCCCGCGAGGGCGAGCGAGGTGACCAGGAGGCAGGCTGCTCGGAGGCTGGTGGGGCGGATCGGCATGGCTCTACCGAGTTTGACGCCTCAACGGCCGGGCCGTGACGGCTCAGGGAGGGACCTGGACGGACGACTCCGGCTACAATGCCGGGCACGATGCGTCGCGCGATCTACCCGGGGAGCTTCGACCCGCCGACTTTCGGACACCTCGATATCGCCGAGCGGGCGGCCGGGTTGTTCGACGAACTCATCGTGGCGGTAGGCGAGAACTCGGACAAGGCCCCCTTCCTCCCGGTCGAAGATCGGGTGGCGGCGCTCGAAGAGTGTGTCGGCAGTTTGAGGAACGTGCGGGTGACGTCGTTCCGAGGGTTGTTGGTGGACTTCGCCCGTGGCCAGGGGTGCCACGTGCTCGTGCGGGGGCTCCGGGCGGTGAGCGACTTCGAGTACGAGTTCCGGGTGACGATGGCGAACCGGCGGCTGGCACCGGAGGTCGAGACGGTCTTCCTGTTCGCGAGGGACGAGTACTCGTTCCTTGCGAGCTCGGTGGTCCGTGAGGTGAACCGGCTCGGCGGGGACGTCTCGGAGTTCGTCCCCGAGGCGGTGCGGCGTCGTCTTGGTCACTCGGTGTGAGCCGGGCGCCCCACGGGACCGCGGAATCGGTGGGGGGTCGTCGCACGTGATAGAATCTGAGAGAGCGGCCCTCCCGGCCGAGACGCCCATGAAAGACTCGACGACGGACGTCCTGCGGTTACTGGACAACTTGAAGGCCCTGGCGACGAAGCCCCGGACCTTCCTCGGGATCGCGTTCGGCTACGACCCCACGGAGATGGTCATGCAGATCCAGCAGATCCGGGCGACTCTGCCGCGGGAGGTGAAGGACGCGGCTTCGGTGACCAGAGAGAGCGAGCGGCTCATCGACGCCGCCCGAGAGGAAGCGGACTCGACAGTCGGACAGGCGGCGGCCCAAGCGGAGCGCCTTTTGGCCGAAGCGCGGGCAGAGGCGGAGCGGATCGTCGAGCAGGCCCGGCTCAAGCACGAGCAGATGGTGGCCGACAGCGACGTGCTGAAGATCGCGAAGGCCCAGGCGGAGGAGGTTCGGAACGCCGGCGAACGCGAGTCGAACCAGATGCGACGGGGCGCGGACCGGTATGCCCAAGACGTACTCGAGAACCTCGAGCGGGTCGTGGGGCGGGTGCTGGCCGAGGTCGAGCGTGGTCGGGCCGAGCTCGAGGCGCGAGACACCGCCGTCGTGACGCCGCGAGACCGCGTCAAAGTCTGACGGACCCTCGATCCCGCTGGCGTGAGGGGGGAGCGGAGCCTGGGGCGCCCTCAGCGCCGGCAAGGGGCTCAAGTGTCTTAGGCCGACACACGACAGCCACGAGAGCTTACAGTCGAACGCGTCTATTGGGCAGCGACGGGAAGTTTGAACCTTCGCGGAGGGTCGGATTCCGTAACCTTGCGGGGGCTAAAGACGAAAGTGGCCCCCGGGCTAAGGGGGCCTTGCTGTGGGGTTGGCGGCACAAAGCCTCCGCCGCTTCTATTGTTCGTCTATCCGCGTCTAGTGCCCCACTCCAAAAGTCCTACGTTTTCGAGGTTTGGCCCGAAAAAAGGCGGCCTTGGCGCGAAAAGGTGCCGTTGACGGACGCGATTAGGCCTGTCAGCCGGCGGACCGCCGCTGTCGTTTGCGCGCCCACTTCTCGAACTCCTGGTGCTCGTCGGTCCCGGGGAAGAACGCACCAAGGAGGTGGGCGACGATGCCGACGCCCCAGCCGAACACCATCCACAGCATCCAGGCCGGGAACCCGCCTTGGGCGGTGAACACCGCAGCGAGACCGCCGTTCACGGCCACATAGATGCCGAGGTGTTGGAAGAAGTCTCGTCGCTTGAGCGTGCGGTACTCGTGGCGGAGCGCTTCGGTCTTCGCCATCGACTCCCCGAGGTCCTTCTGTTGTCGGTACTTCTCGATCGCCCGATGGAGCGCGTCCTCGGAGATCCCGAGGTCCCGCGCGGACGATTGGAGGCGTTGCTGGAGGTCGTCTTCGGTGCCGACCCCCTCCCGGATCGCGAGGCGCAGGATCTGCTCGACGTCTTCGTCGGTGCGAAGGAAGTCGTGGGAGTCCGCCATCGTTCCGTCATTCTAGTCCGCGGGCGGGGCCCAGGTTGCGGGGGGCCAGGTAAAACCGTGTCGATGAGCGAGCCGATCGTCATCGTCGGGGCAGGTTTGGCGGGGTTGACCTGTGCCCGCCGACTGCTGTCCTCGGGCCACCGCGTCCTCCTTCTCGACCGGGACGACCGGCCCGGTGGCCGGATGAAGACGGACGTCGTCGACGGGTTCAGGATCGACCGGGGCTTCCAGGTCTACTTCACCGCGTACCCGAACGCCAAGCGGGAGTTGGACCGAGAGAAGCTCCAGCTGCGGCCGTTCTCGGCGGGAGCCTTGGTGCTCTGGGACGGGCGGCTCCGGGCGGTGCGCCGGGACGACACCGTCCAGATGCTGTTCTCCGACTTCTTCGGGCTCGCGGACAAGCTCCGGGTCGCGGCTTGGAACGCGGAGGTCGCGGGGATGAGCTACGCGGACATCTGGGCGATGGAGGACGGCCCCTCCGAGGAGGCGTTCCTGGAGCAGGGCCTGAGCCGCCGGTTCGTCGACCGGTTCGCGCGGCCGTTTTTCGGGGGTGTGTTCCTCGACCGGAGCCTCGCGGTGTCGCGGCGGATGATGACGTTCGTCTGGAAGATGCTGCTCGAGGGTGAGACGACCGTCCCTGCGCTGGGGATCGAGGAGGTGCCGAAGCAGGTGGCCGCGTCGATCCCGGCCGAGAAGATGCGGTTCGGAGTCGACGTCGTCGGGCTTCTCCGTTCGGGCGGTCGGGTGAGCGGCGTCCGACTGGCCAACGGGGAGGAGGTCGCGGCCTCGGCGGTGGTGGTCGCGACCGAGGGGCCAGCCGCAGCGGCACTCTCCGGTCAACCCGCCCCGACGCGCACCCTCTCGAGCACGACGGTGACGTTCGCGGCCAAAGATCGGCCCACCGACGAACCCATCCTGATCCTGAACGGGAACTTCCCGGGTCAGGTCAACCATGTCGCGGTGATGAGCAACGTCTCGAAGGACCTCGCCCCCTCGGGCGTGCACCTCGTGTCGGCGACCTTGCTCGGGATGCACCGCGACGCCGACGCGAAGCTCGCGGGGGACGTGCGATACGAGCTCGCGCAGTGGTTCCCGAAGACGGACGCCCGATCGTGGCGACCGCTGAAGGTGGATCGGGTCGAGCACGCCCAGCTCGTGCAAGAGCCTGGGATCCTGGACTCCCTGCCCAGCAACACGACGCCGGTCGAAGGGCTCTTCCTCGCCGGTGAGTACACGACGAACTCGAGCATCGACGGGGCGGTGCAGAGCGGGATCGCGTGCGCGACGGCGGTCATGTCCCGTTCGGCTGCGGTGGCTGGTTGAGGGTCGGGGTCGTCGGGGCGGGCGTGGCCGGGCTGGCCGCGGCCCGGGCACTCGTGGCCGCGGGGCACGAGGCGGTCGTCTTCGAGAAGTCAGGGGGTCTCGGCGGGCGGTGCGCCACGCGGCGGGTGGGGCCGTACACCTTCGACACAGGGGCGACCAGTTTTGTGCCCCGCGGCTCGGCGTTGGAGGCTGCCCTCCTCCACGAACTCGATGCCACCGACCTCGTCCGCGTCGAACGGCCGGTCTACGTCCACCGCGGGAACCGGGCGGCCCCGGGCGATCCGACGCGGGCGCAACAGGCCCGTTACGTCTACCGCGACGGGATCAACCGAATCGGAAAGCTACTCGCCGAGGGGCTCGACGTTCGACAGGGCACGCTCATCGAGGGCCTCGAGCGGCCGCTGGACGGTGGCTATGTCTTAGGGGGCGAGGCGTTCGAGGCGGTGGTGCTGGCCGTGCCTGCGCCCCAGGCGGAACCCCTCCTCGCATCGGTCGGTGAGGCGAGGGCCCTTGCGAACGCTCGGTACCGGGCGTGCGTCAGCGTGCTGTTCGGCTTCGAACGGCCGCTCGACACGCCCTACCACGCGGCGGTCTGCCTGGACCGGAACGTGCCCCTCACCTGGCTCAGCGTCGAGTCGGTCAAGGTCCCCGGGGCGCGGGCGCCAGAGGGTCACGCCGCCGTCGTCGCCCAAATGAGCCCGGAGTACAGCCAACGCCGGTACGACGCCCCTGACTCGCTGATCCTGGGCGAGGTTTTGGCCGACGTGAGGCGACTGGTCGGGGCCGGGGTCGGGGAGCCGGTCGTATCGGACGTGAAGCGGTGGCGGTACAGCCAGCCGGAGACGACGGCGTCGTTCGAGAGCGCGAACCCGCCGGGCGCGCGGCTCATCGTGGCGGGGGACGGAGTGCTCGCGGGGCGGGCGGACGCGGCCTACGAGACGGGGCTCCTCGCCGCGCGTCGGATCCTTGCGCCATGAACGGCCTGCTCTTACTCCTTTGCGCGGTCCAGACGGCGGGGCCCGACGTCCGACTCACCGCCAAGGGCCCAGGGGGGCTGACCGGCCAGGCGGACCTCACGGCCCGGCTGTTGCCCGAGACCGGCGGCAAGTACGTCCGGCTGTCGATGAAGCTACGCTACGAGAACGGGCGGTCGGTGGACGTGCTCACGGAGTCGACCTACGATCGGCTCGGGGCTCCGGTGCGGATGCTCCAATCGACCGTCATCGACGGGCAGCGGACGGCCGTCACGGCGGTCTTCGACGCGAAGGGCGCGACGCTGATGCGGTCGGCCACGCCGGGCAAGGACAGGCGGGTCGACCTTCCCGAAGGGGCCACGGCCGCGGCTCCCCACGAGTTCTGGTTCTTCCGGGACCGCCCTGCCCCGGGAACGAAGGCGACGTTCTGGCAGTTCTCGCTCGGCGACGCGAAGTGGGTCGAGACACCGGTGGTCTACGAGGGGCCTCGCGCGTTGGTGATCGGGACGAAGCAGGTGCGGGGCCACGCGGTGAAGGTGGGTTCTGCGACGGCGTTCCTGGACGATCGGGGGCTCCCCCATCGGCTCGAGGCCGGCTCGGTCGTCTTGGAGCGTTCGAGCGAGTAGACTCCGCCCATGGTGGACGAAAGCCCCCTCAGAGTTGCGGTGATCGGTGCGGCGGGGCGCATGGGCGTCCAGGTGCTGAGAGCGCTTGGGTCTGACCGACGGTTCCAGGTGGTCACGGCGATCGACCGCGAGCACGTGGGGACGGACTGCCGGACCTTGGCCGGGCTCGAGGCCCCGGCGTTGCAGATCTCCGAGCGCGTGGGAGCGTCGTTGGACGAATCGACCCCGCAGGTGGCGATCGACTTCACGGCACCGTCGGGCGCGGCCGAGCACGCGATGTCGTGCCTCAAGAGAAAGGTCTCGCCGGTGGTGGGCACGAGCGGCCTCAGCCCGGCCGACCTCTCGGCGATCCGCGACGCGTGCGCCGAGTTCGAGACGCCGGCGATGGTCGTACCGAACTTCGCCATCGGGGCCTTGCTTATGATGCGGTTCGCCGAGATGGCGGCCGCATGGTTGCCGGACGTCGAGATCGTCGAGGCCCACAGCCTCGCCAAGCTGGACGCCCCCTCGGGCACGGCGCTGCACACTGCGGAGAAGATCAAGTCGGCGCGCCAGTCCCGGCCGCAGACCGCCCATTCCGCCGAGAAGGTGGCGGGGGCCCGCGGGGCGAACGTGAGCGACGTCCACGTCCACTCGATCCGGTTGCCGGGCGTCGTGGCCCACCAGCAAGTGGTCTTCGGCGGCGACGGCGAGGTGCTCACGATCCGTCACGACTCGCTGGACCGCCAGTCCTTTATGCTCGGCGTCAAGGTGGCCCTGCGCGAGGTGCGGTCGCTCCAGGGTCTCACGATCGGGCTCGAGAAGATCCTGTTCCGAGGCTAGCCCGGCTCGAGGGCCTCTTTCGTGACCCGGTGGCGGTAAGCGAACATGCGCTCGATGTCCCGGTCGATGAACAGCCGGTGGGCGAGAGCACCGAGGGGCCCGAACGGCGCTCGGTACTCGACCGTGTCCCGAAGCAACGTCCCGTCGCCGTCCGGCAAGAAGTCGTGGCGGTGGCGCCAGGCGGCGAATGGGGACTTCTCGGCGGTGTCGGTGAAGCCGAACGGGGGCTGGACGTCTGTGATCCTGGCCTTCCACACGATCGGCACTCCGAACATGACCACCCGGAGGACGTGGAGGGCGCCTTCGCGGACGGCCGTGTCCTCGCTCATGACGGTCACATTGCGGTCGGGAGGGGTGAGGGCCTTCAGGGCCTCGACCGACTCGTGGAAGGCCCAGACCTTTTCGACGGGGGCTGCGATCCGGGTTTCGAACACGCGACGCACCCCGAACTCTACGGGATCGGGGGCAGGGCCTCACCAGACTGCCGACCCTTGACCTTGTCTTAACATTCTCGCGCCAGAGTCGCCGGGATCACGCCATGTACCGTTGGCCCTGCTTCCTCGTCGCCCTCCTCGTGGGGGTCCTCTTCGCCGCCGGGTGCGGTCAGACCCCGGGGTCTTCGTCGGCGTCCCCCGACCCGTCGCCGCCCGCGGGGCAGGCTCCGGTGACGAAGCTCACGTTCGCCCTTGTCCCGGCCGAGGACGCGGAGGCGATGATCGAGTCGTTCGACTCCTTGCGGCGCCACATCGCCAAGGAGGCGGGGGTCGAGGTGGAAGTCATGTCGGTGACGGACTACAGCGGCGTGGTCGAGGCGATGCGCCGGGGCAAGGTGGACGTCGCATGGTACGGGCCGCTCAGTTATGTGCTCGCCCGACAGGAGACCGGCGCGGAGGCGTTCGCCATTGGGAAGAAGCGGGGGGCGGACGCGACGTACAAGTCGATTTTCCTCGTCCGGGCCGAAGACACCGCCCAGACGCTCGCCAACCTGGCGGGCAAGAGGATCGCACTCGTAGACCCGGGGTCCACGAGTGGCAACCTTGTACCAAGATCTATGATTAAGGACGACTCCGGCAAGACGATGGAGGAGTTCTTCGGCAAGGTGGTCTACGCGGGCGGACACGACGCGGCGCTCATGGCGCTGCTGAGCGGGAGCGTCGATGTCTGTGCGATCCAGGACGTGACGTACGAGCAGTACAGCAAGGAGCGTCCGGACGAGATGAAGAAGGTGCGGATCCTCGCGTCGTCGAGCCCGATCCCGCAATCGCCCCTGGCCTTCCGGAAGGACCTCGACCCGGCGATCAAGGAGAAGGTGCGTCGGGCGGTGTTGGAGGCCCACGAGCACGGGGTGCGGCTCGACGTGAAGGGCCAGGGCGACTTCGAGCAGTTCGTGGCGGCCGGTCCTGACGACTTCGAGCCGATCGCCAAGATGGCTCAGACCATGGGCCTTACGCGCGACGCGATGGCGAAGTAGCGTGGCGCTGCTCCGGTTCGAGCGGGTCGAGAAGACGTTCCCGAACGGCGTGAGGGCCCTGCGGGACGTCTCCCTCGATTTCCACGCGGGCGAGGTCGCCACGGTGCTGGGACGGAGCGGGGCGGGGAAATCGACGCTCCTGCGTTGCGCGAACGGGCTGGAGACGGTCACGTCGGGGCAGGTGACGGTCGATGGGACGCCCGTCGGGCCGTCCACCCTGCGGCAGGTCCGCCGCCAGGTCGGGATGGTGTTCCAGCAGTTCAACCTGGTGCCGCGGCTGTCGGTGATGGCGAACGTCCTCTGTGGTCGGCTCGGGGAGCGGGACTGGCGTACGAGCCTCTTCTTCGCGTTCCCAAAGGAGGACTACGATTTGGCCGAGGAGGCGCTCGAGAAGGTGGGCCTCGCCGACCGGGCCTGGGACCGGGCCGACCGGCTGTCTGGCGGACAGCAGCAACGGGTCGCCATCGCCCGCACGCTCGTCCAGCGGCCGAAGGTCGTGCTCGCGGACGAGCCGGTCGCGAGTCTCGACCCCTCGGTGAGCGAGACGGTGATGGAGCTTCTGGTGGAGTCGGTGCGGGCGACGGGCTCGGCGCTGGTGATGAACCTGCACCAGGTCGAGACGGCGCGGCGGTTCTCGGACCGGATCATCGGCATCCGCGAGGGCTCGGTCTCGTTCGACGTCCCAGCCAGTCAGCTCGATGAGGGGCTGACGGCGCCGCTCTACGCGGGGGCGGAATGAGGTGGCCCACCCCGAGCGGGCGCCCGGGCCTGGCGGCGTCGGTCGGGTTGCCCGTGCTGGCGATCTTCCTGATTCTGACGGCGCCCCTCATGGGGGTCGACCCCGCGGTCCTCGCCCAAGCCCCGGGCCGGCTCGCCGACCTGGCCTGGAGGTTGGTCTCGAAGCCGGACTGGGGGTATCTGGCGACCTTGATCCCCCTTATGGGGGAGACGGTGGCGATCGCGTTCGTCGCGACGGCCACGGCGTGCGTGCTCAGCTTCGTGGTCGGGCTCCTGGCGGCGCAGAACACCTCGTTCGCACCTTGGGTCGGCTCGGCGACGAAGGCCGGGCTCGCCTTGGTGCGGTCGTTGCCGGAACTCGTCTGGGCGCTGCTCTTCGTGGCCGCGGTCGGGCTGGGAGTGCTGCCGGGGTTCCTGGCGCTGGTGGTGACCTCGGTGGGGATGCTCGGGCTCTTCTACGCCTCGAGCTTCGAGGTTGCGGATCGCAAGGCGGTCGAGGGCGTTGCGGCGCACGGGGCGGACGGGCTGGCAGTGCGCCGGTTCGCGATCCTGCCCCAGGCCGTGCCGGACCTCCTTGGGCATAGCCTGTACCTCTTCGACGTGAACGTCCGGGCGGCGACGATCCTGGGGGTCGTCGGGGCGGGGGGGATCGGGTTCGCGTTCTCGCAGTCCGTGCGCCTCTTCAAGTTCGAGCGGCTCTCGCTGTTCTTGCTGTCGATCTACCTGGTCGTGTCGGCGATCGACCGGCTGAGCGCCTGGCTCCGGGCGAGGGCGGTCTAGGGGTGCCTGGCCTCCCCCCGCGGCCACCGAACCGGAGCTGGGTGGTGTGGCTCGGCTTGGCGGCGGGGTACGTGGCGGTCGCGTGGTGGCTCAAGCTCGACCCCGGGGAGCTCTGGGCGGGGATGGCGGCGATGGGCGAGTACGCGGGGCGTTTCGCGCGGCCGGACTTCTCGGACGGTGGGCGGCTGCTGGGACGACTCGGCGAGACCGTGCTCATGGGGGTCTGGGGGACCGTCCTCGCGGTCGTGCTCGCGATGCCGGTGACATGGCTCGCTGCCGCCAACTTGACCCCGGCGCGGTGGGTTCGGGCGCTCGCGCGGGAAGCGCTTACATTCTGCCGGGCGGTGCCGGACCTGCTCTTGGCCCTGTTGCTCCTCTCGGCTACGGGCGTGGGTCCTTTGCCGGGGGTGCTCGCGCTTGGGATCCACTCGTCTGGGTTCTTCGGCAAGACGGTGGCGGACGCGATGGAGCGGCTCCCGGCGGGGGTTCTGGAGGGAGTGGCGAGTACGGGGGCGAGCCGGTTCCAGTGCGTACGGTTCGCGGCGTGGCCGAGCGTTTCGCGGGAGATCGTGGGCTTCGGTCTGTACACGCTCGACCGGAACGTGCGGACGGCGATGGTGCTTGGGGTCGTCGGTGCGGGGGGGATCGGGGTCGACCTGCGGGAAGCGATGGGGAGCTTTCGCTTCGAGCGGGCGGGGGCGGTGCTCCTGCTCATCCTGGTGACGGTCGTGGCCGTGGACGCCCTCTCGGGATGGTTGCGCAGGCGCCTGGATTAAGGGGTCTTAACCCGAGCTTGGTAGGATAGCCTTCGGGAGAACCCACTATGCTCGATGACTTGATCAAGAACGTCGGTGCGCAGTTCGGCCTCGGTGACAAGGCCGGTGACTTTGTCGCGATGATCACGAAGCACGTCCAGGCGCAGGGCGGGTTGCCCGGTCTGCTCCAGGCTTTCCAGAACAACGGGGCGGGCGAGAAGGCCGCGTCGTGGGTGAGCACCGGGGCGAACGTCGATCCGACTCCGGACGAGACGGGGGCGGCTCTGGGTGGCGATTTCGTGACCCAGATGGCCCAGCAGTTCGGCGTCGATCCGGGGGCGATCACCGGGGCAGCCTCGCAGATCGTGCCTCAGATGGTCGATAAGGCGACCCCGAACGGCGAGGTCCCGCAAGGGTTCGACATGATGGAGGCCGTCAAGGGGATGGTCGGGAACCTGGACCTGGGCACACTTCTGGGGAAGTAAGGCCTCTCCGGGGGTGAACGTGTCCCAGGCTGGAAGCCGATGCTACGGGCCGATGCTACGAAAGGGCGACGCCTTCAGCTAGGGATTGGAGTTGGGCGGAGACGTGGGACACGGCCGCGTCGAAGAGGGCTTGGCCCTTGTCCGCGGTCGCGAGTGTCGGGTAGCCCCACGACCCGTGCTCGGTGAGTTCGTCGAACGTCCAGACGCCGCCCCGGATCGGGGGCTCAGGTGCCAGGCCGCCGTCCACGGCCGCATCGAAGCGCACCAGGTCTGGGTGGAGGTGGAGCATGAGGCTCGTCTCGGCCTCGCAGGCGTGGCGCACGCCCTTCACCGGCCCCGTGAGCGTGCTCGCCAGGAGGTCGTCCGGGATGAACTCGAAGTAGCCGGCGTGGCCGATCTGGAGCCGGGGCAGGTCGGCCTTGAGGCGGCGGCAAGCCACGTCGTTCGGCGAGGTGTTCCCCCCGTGACCGTTCAGGAGGAAGAAGCGCCAGAACCCGTGGGCGGCGAGAGGCCGGACGACGCCCTCGACCGCGCCGATGTAGGCATCGAACGAGGCGGACAGGGAGCCGGGGAAGGCGAGGTGGTGGGCGCTGGCGCCGAGCCAGAGCGTGGGGGTCAGGAGTACGCTCTCGGGCGTTCGGGCCTCCGCCGCTTCGGCCACGGCTGTGGCGAGGAGCGAGTCCGTGAACAGCGGCAAGTGATGGCCGTGTTGTTCGAGCGAGCCCGTCGGAACGAGGACGACAACGTCGCGCGAGAGGTCGCGCACCTCGGGCCAGGTGAGGTGGGCGAGCTTCATCAGACCTCGGGGAACAGGTCGCTCATGAGCAGGCGCACGGACGCGTTGAGGTCCTTGTCGCGGTTCATGAGCTCTCTGATCTTCTTGTAGCCGTGCATCATCGAGGTGTGGTCGCGGTTGCCGAAGAGGGCCCCGATGTGCTTCCAAGAGTCGCCGGTGATCTCGCGGGTGACGTAGACGGCCACGTGTCGGGCGTGGGCGATCGGGGCTTTCCGGCTGACGCCCCTGATCTCGGAGGCCGGGATCTGGAGGTGGCGGGCGACCGTCTCGACAATCTGGTCGAAGCTCGGTTTGACGGTCGTGACGTTGCGGTAGTACTTCTCGACGATTTCCTCGGCCAGGGCGAGCGTAATCGGCTCCCCTTCCAGGCTCGCGTGAGCGGCGACCTTCGTGAGGAGGCCCTCGAGGATCCGGACGTTCGCGAAGACCGAGGTGGCGAGGAACATCGCGACCTCGTGCTCGAGCGGGATGCCCTCTTGGGCCGCCTTGCTCTGGAGGATGGCGCACCGGGTCTCGGTGTCGGGCATCTGAACGTCGGCCACCAACCCCGCCTCGAACCGCGACCGTAGGCGCTCGTCCATGAGGAGGAGGTCTTTCGGGGGCTTGTCGGAGGTGAGGACGATCTGCTTCCCGAACCCCTGGAGCCAGTTGAAGGTGTGGAAGAACTCCTCTTGCGTGCGCTCCTTGCCCGCGATGAACTGCACGTCGTCGAGGAGCCAGACGCTGACCCCGCGTTGCAGCTTTCGGAAGTGGTCCACGCGGTTCGTCTGGACGCTGTGGATGAACTCCTCGGCGAACTGTTGGCCGGTCATGTAGACGACGTGGGCCTGGGCGTCATGGCGGTGGATCTCGTGGGCGATCGAGTGCAAGAGGTGGGTCTTGCCGAGACCGGGGCCGCCGTAGATGAAGAGCGGGTTGTACTTGGTGCCGGGCTGGCTCGCGACGGCCTTGGCGCCGGCGAGGGCGAGGCGGTTGCTCTGGCCGATGACGAACGCGTCGAACCGGTAGCGTTCGATCGGCGAGAAGGCGGGGCGGGCGTCGACGATGGCCGGTTGCCGGTTGACCACCTCGAGGTCGGGCGCGGGGGGTAGGGGGCGTTCGCGCGGCTGGTCTCTGAACTCGACGCGCACGCTCGTCCCGAGGGCCTCGCTGAGGGCGGCCTCGATGACGTCGACGTACTTATCCCTCACCCATGCGGCGATGAACTGCCCCGGAGCGTCGAAGACGGCCGTGCGACCCTCGATCCCGGCGGGCACGAGGGGGCGCAGGAACTTCGTCATCGCCGTTTCGGGGAGCTCCGACTCGAACCCCCGCAAGACCCGGTCCCACGCTGCCCGGAGTTGGACAGTGTCTTCATGGTCGAGTAAGGAAGGTTGGTCGGACATGGCCGGAAAGAGGGCCCGGGGCTCCGGGGGAACGGCATTATACACAGGGATCGTGCGGGTCTTCGCCCGCTTGCCGGGTGGCCCGAGCCGGGTTTTTGAACCCGGCGCCCACCGTCTGTTCGGCGGCCCAGGTTGGAGGCTTGCGGAAAAAGCGAACGGTGGGGGCATGGTCCGGCCTGGGCCTGCCAAACTTCGTTCCGTGGGAGGGAGGGTGCTCGGCGTTCTAGGGGGTGGGGACATGCCGGACGAGCAGTTAGCGGCCTGGGCGAATGGGGCCGATGCGCTCTACGGCGCGGACTCGGGGGCGCAGCGACTGATCGGGCTCGGTTTCTCGCCGGTCGTCGTGGGGGACTTCGACAGCTTCGACCCGGCGACAGCCCCGCCCGGCACGCGTCTCGTGCACGACCCTGACCCCGACCGGACCGACTGCGACAAGCTCCTGGCATTGGTCCGGTCGGACGGGCACGAGGCGGTGACCCTCGCCTGCGTCGAGGGCGACCTGCTCGACCACACGCTTGCGACCCTCTCGAGCCTTGCGCGCTCGGGGCTGGATGGACGGCTCGCGCTGCGATCGGGGCTCGCCTGGCTGGTGCGGCCAGGGCCGGGAGTCCGGGTCGAGGAGGCGTTCGGGGCCAGGGTGTCGCTCATCCCGTTGGTCCGGTGTATTGGCGTCTCGCTCCGAGGGGTCGTCTGGGGCCTCGAGGAGGCCGTCATCGAGCCGGGTGGGGCGCTGAGTGTTTCTAACGAGGGGACAGGAACGGTCGAGGCGAGCCTCCGGACGGGGGCGGCCTACCTCTTCGTCTGTGGGCCGTCCTGGACACGGCCGACCTGGTGAGCGCACCGGGTCTTTGCGGGTAACCTGCCTCCTTACGACCATGACGGACGAACCGATCGACCAGGAAGCGGTGGCGGTGGACGGGGCTGAGGTCGGCGAGGCGCCGGCCGAAGTTCAGGACGGGGGCGGCACCGGCCGTGCTCGACTGACCGTCAAACGGGGGGGGCAGGAGACCGAGGAGACGTTCGAGTTCGGGTCGCCCGCGGTGATCGGGCGGTTCGACGCTTCGGTCGGTCCGATCGACATTGACCTCGGCGACCTGCCGGAGGGGAGTTACGTCTCGCGCAAGCACGCCCGGTTCACGTTCGAGGGCGGGGTGTGGTCCGTCACCGACCTCGGGTCGTCGAACGGCACCTTTGTATTGCGCGACGATTTCGAGCGGGTCGAGACGGTGGAACTCGCGGACGGTACCGAGATCGCCCTTGGCAACGCCCGGTTCGTGTTCCACGTGCTCTGAGCTAGACGATCTGGACGTCTTGGGGCCCGGCTCGGAGCGACCCAATCTCGGCCGCGTGCTCGCCGGACTCGTTGAGTCGTTGGACTACGCTCTCAGCGGCGTCTTGGGCGACCACGAGGACCATGCCGATGCCCATGTTGAAGGCCCGGAACATCTCGTCGTCCGGCACCTGCCCGGCCGATTGGATCGCCCGGAACAGGGGTGGCGGCTCCCAGGTGTGGCGGCTGACCACGGCCTGGGTGTTCCCCGGGAGTACGCGAGCGAGGTTCCCAGCGATCCCGCCGCCGGTCACGTGGGCGGCCGAGTAGACGCCCCCGACTTGTTGCATCAGGGGGTAGAGCGCGTTGAAGTAGCACCGGTGGGGCCTGAGCAGCGCCTCGCCCAGGGGCGTCTCGGTGCCGGGGATCGGGTCGCGGACGGAGAGCCCTCCGACTTCGAAGAGCGCCCGGCGGGCCAGCGAGTAGCCGTTCGTGTGGAGCCCGTCGCTCGCGAGGCCGATCAGGCGGTCGCCGGCGGTCGGCCTTCCGCGGGGGAGGCGTTGGTCTCGCTCGACCAGGCCGACGATGGAGCCGACCACGTCGATCTCGCCGTCCAGGTACACGCCCGGCATCTCGGCGGTCTCGCCTCCGATGAGGGCACAGCCGACCTCGGCGCAGGCCTCGGCCGCCGACCGCACAACTTGGTCGAACACGGGCCCGGCGAGCCGGGAGCAGCCGAAATAGTCGAGGAAGAACAACGGCCGGGCGCCTTGGCAGAGGATGTCGTTGACGCAGTGGTTGACGATGTCGCGTCCGATGTTGGAGAAGTCGTCGGCCATCGCGGCGACTTTGGTCTTCGTGCCGACCCCGTCGACGCTGGCCACGAGCACCGGGTGCTCCATTTCGGGGAACGAGGCGGAGAACATCGCGCCGAAGCCGCCGATGCCGCCGAGGACGCGGTCGCCGTGGGTCGCGTTCACGGCCCCGGCCACGACGCGAAGCGCGCGGTCGGCCTCGTCGATATCGACGCCCGCGCTGGCGTAGGTCAACGGCTGATCTGACACAGGGTTCAGGTTACCAGGCACGGGGAGTGGCTCAGGCGAGGCCGAGGTCGGCGGCCGAGGCCTTCATCGCTTCCAGCATGATCGCGACGTGCTCCTCGAGCGGCCTACCGATCAGGGCGGCCCCGCGATGGACCCCCTCGCGGTCGACGGCGGCGGCGAAGCTCGGCTCCTTGAGCTTCTTGAGGACGCTCTTGACTTCGACGTCGAGGATCGACTTCGACGGGCGGACGTAGACGACGGCGGCGATGAACCCGGTGAGCTCGTCGCACGCGACGAGGTGCCGCTCCAGGGGGCTCTCCGGAGCGACGCCGGTCTTCTCCTCGTAGTGGGCGGCGACGGCGCGGACGATAGCCGGATCGACCGACATCGACTCGAGGAGCCGCATGCCCCAGAGCGGGTGGTCCTCGGGGTGCCCCTCGTAGTCGAAGTCGTGGAGCAGGCCCGTAAGGCCCCAGAGGTCGGGGTCCTCGCCGAGGAGGATCGCGTACTTCCGGAGGCAGCACTCCACGGCGAGCATGTGGCGGCGGAGCGACGGACTGGGGGTGTGCTCGTGGACGAGGGCGAGGGCTTGGTCTCGGGTCATGAGGCGTCGCCTTCCGGTTCGATGACGTGGCCGGCAAGGACGTCGGCCGTCTGACGTCGGCGGAACTCGTCGAGCCGTTCCGCGAGGTCGGGGTCGGCCAGGGCCAAGATCTGGACGGCGAGCAGCCCGGCGTTCCGGGCGTTGCCGATGGCGACGGTGGCGACGGGCACCCCGGCGGGCATCTGGACAATCGAGAGGAGCGAGTCGAGGCCATTCATGGCCTTCGAGGGGACGGGAACGCCGATAACGGGCAAGGTGGTGTGGGCGGCGACCATCCCCGGGAGGTGGGCGGCGCCTCCGGCACCGGCGACGATGACACGCAGCCCCCGCGAGCGGGCGGACTCGGCGTACTCCGCCATGAGGGCCGGCGTGCGGTGGGCACTGACGACGCGGACTTCACAGGGCACCCCGAACTCGGCTAGGGTGCGCTCCGCGGGCCGCATGGTCTCGAGGTCGCTGCGCGAGCCCATGATCACGCCGACGAGGGGCCGATCCATCGGCGAGAGTCTGGCACGACCCTTAGGCCCGGCGCAGGATGAGGTTGACGCAGGCGCCTTCGAGTGGGGGTACGGATCCTTCCGGGCGGTAGCCGTGCTGGGCGAAGAGGTCGAGGAGCGCGCTGCTACTGGAGCCCGCCTGGTGGAGGAGGCCGTCGTGGAACTCGCACAGGACCCATCCGATCCGCCCTTCGGCCAGGGCCCGGGCGGCCCCCTCGACGACCGCGGGCTCATGGCCTTCGACGTCGATCTTCAGCGCGTCGACGCGGTCGAGGCCCTGGTCGGCGAGGACAGCGTCGAGCGGCCGGCACTCGACTTCGGTCTCGGTCATCCCCTCGGTGTAGGCGACGACGCTCGGGTCGAAGTTCTGGTAGCTCGCCGGGGGGAGGAAGAGGCGGAGCCGGCCTTCGGTTGCGCTGGCGGCGAGGTTGAGACACGTGACGTTCTGGGATCGGAGCGTCCCCACGGAGCGGCTGAGCTTGGCGAAGATCGGGCTGGGTTCGAGGGCGAGGACCTTCCCCTCCGGCCCGACGGACCGGGCAGCGAGGAGGGTGTAGTAGCCGATGTTGGCCCCGACGTCGACGACGGTCATCCCGGGTTCGAGCAGGTTCGCGAACCGTGCGGTCTCGGCCGGTTCGTACGATCCCATATAGATGTTACGTTGGATGAGGTCGGCGAGGTCGAGCTCCATCACCGCGCCGTTGACCACGGCCATCCTGACCCCTTCCCGCGGGAGAAGGGAGTCGAGGACTCGCTGCCGCCCCCGGAAGTAGGGGAACGGACGGACGGCCCGGGCCAGGAGGTCGCCGATCATCCGCCCCCGACCTTACCCGGGCTCTCAGTCGCTGGGGGGCGGGATGACGCGGTCGATCTCGTGGATCACCCCGTTCTTCGCCATGAGGTCGGCCTTCAGCACCCGTGCCGACCCGATCCCAGTCATCGTGCCCTGGCCCTCGACGCTCAGGTTGACCCCTCCCACGGACCGGACGTTCCGGGCGTCGAGCAGCACGGCGGAGTCCATCTGGCCGTAGAGGAAGTGGGCGCGCACGAACTTCCTGAGCCGCTCCGGAGGGGTCGTCCACGACTGGAGCATCGAGTTCGAGACGGTCTCGAACGCCTTGTCGGATGGCGCGAGAAGGGACATCCTCGCCTCGTTGAGCAGCTCCTGGGTGAGTCCGGCTTGGCGGACGAGGCCGAGGAAGCGTCCGAACCGTCCCTCGGCTTCGAGGGTTTGGACGATGTCGAGGCTCGCGCCTGTGGGGGCGTACTCGGCCCGCGGGGCCTCCCGACTCGGCGCCGGGATCTGGCGGGGGCGTTGGCTTTCCGGGATCTTCACGGTGCGAGGGGCGTCGCCGGGCGGCCTCCTCACGACGATGCCGTTGGACCGGGAGAGGACTTCGCCCTCGGGGGGCTCCGGGGTGTCGCGCCCGGCGACGGGGCCGGGGTCGTTGGGTGACGGGTCCGAGTTGGGTCGGTCGACTCGGTCCCGCGGCGGCTCATAGGCCTTGGCGGGGGGCGAGGTCACGTTCTCGGAGCCGGGGTAGCCGAGTTTCGAGACGTCTTTATGCTGGCTCGCGCACGAGACGGTGGCGAACAGGGCCAGGACGGTCAACAGAGCCAAGAAGACGGGGCGAACTCGTTCCACGCTCATTGTTGGGATTCTTCCTCATCTCCTTTCAACGCCCAGGGGGCCGGGCCCGATCCGAGGCCCGGCCAGGGGAGGTCAGAGTACGGCCGAGGCGTGGGCGACTCGTTCGATGGCCTCGCGGTAGTGTTCGAGGGCGGGCACCTCCAGGTCGACCTCCTTGGCGAGGTCGTCCCAGACCCGAAGCTGGGCCGCCTCTCGGGCGAACGGCCCCGCCTCGAACTCGCGCACCTCTTCGGGGGACATCGGCCCGCCTTGGAGCTTAAGACTGAGGCGGGAGGCCTCGGAGAGCTTGTCCATGTAGCCCGGATCGGTGGCACAAAGGTAGCGTTTGGCCTCGACGTGGAGCCGGGCGCACTCGGAGACGACCGAGGGGAAGCGGTCGGCGAGCCAAAGGTGGCCGACGTCCTCGTGGAGGGTGTCGACGCCTTGCCGTGCGATGTCCTCCGGGCTGGCGTCGATCATGTGGCCGATGTCGTGGAGGAGGGCGGCGACGACGAGCTCTTCGGGGGCCCCGTCCCGGCCCGCGAAGTAGGCGGCCTGGAGGCCGTGCTGGCGTTGCGTGACGTCCTCTCCGTACATTTCGTCGCCGTGGTCGGCGAACATCCGTTCGATCTCGTGGTAGATCCCCATACTCCCCCTAGACTTTCGTCCTAATGTTAACCAACGGTTAAGAACCGTGCTATACTGCCCGACACAACCTCATCGGTCGTCCGTCGAGAGCGGGGATCGTGCGTAGCCTCTTTGCTTCGGGTCATGGCTTGCACGCCCCGCTCTCGACGTTTCGGCGGCTGCCTACTTGGGCCAGTACATCTCCCGGGCGTAGTCTTCGAGCATCCGCCGGGTCGAGAAGGCGTAGAGGCTCGTCGCGATGGCCCGGCGCATGACCTTCACCCATCCGGACGGGACTCCTTGTTTGTCCCGCTTCCAGTAGGTGGGCAGGACCTCTTCCGAGAGGACACGGTGGAGGTCGGCGGCGTCGAACTTGTCTTGGCGGGCCCTCGTCCGTTGGGGCTCGCGCTGGCCGACCTGCCAGCCGTTCCGGTCTTTGCCCCCGATGTAGCCCTCATCCCACCAGCCGTCGAGGATCGACGCGTTCGGAACTCCGTTGGCGGCGGCCTTCATGCCGCTGGTGCCGGAGGCTTCGAGCGGTCGGAGGGGGTTGTTGATCCAGAGGTCGACCCCCTGGGTCATGGCCCGGCCGACCGCCATGTCGTAGTCCTCGATCTGGAAGACCTTGCCGTAGAACCGCTTGTCCCGGGTGAGGTCGAAGATCTCTTTGACCATGGCCTGTCCGTCGGTGTCGGCGGGGTGGGCCTTGCCGCTGAAGACGACCTGGACGGGCCGCTTGGTGTCGCCCAGGAGGGCGAGGGCGGCCTTGAGCTGCGACAGGAGCAGCGTGGGGCGCTTGTAGGCGGTGACGCGGCGCGCGAACCCGATGACGAACGCATCCGGGTCGAGGAGCGTGGCGATCTCCGCGAGTTCGGCCGGGCCTTTGCCGTAGCGGGTGTGCTGGCTGAGGGCTCTGGCGCGGGCGAACTCGACGAGGGCCTGCTTCTGCTCGAGGTGCGCCCGCCAAAGGGCGTCCTCCGGGATCTCGGCGACGGCTTCCCAGGTGGCGCGGAACGCTTTCTGGGGGGTGAGGTCGAGTTCGAGGGCCGGGTGGAGGGAGACCCCGTGGGCGGCGAGGAGGTCGCGCATGGGTCGGCCGAGCCAGGTCCCCATGTGGACGCCGTTCGTGACCGCCCCGACCGGCTTGCCCGTGACCGGGCGCCAGGTGCCGTCGGCGGTCTGGCCGTGGAGGATCGCCACCCCGTTCGCGGCTCGGGAGAGGCGGAGGGCGAAGGCGGTCATGTCGAACACCTTCTTGTCCTGGACGGAGTCGAGGCCGAGCTTGAGGACCTCGTTGAGGGGGACCCCGGTGCCTTCGAGGGTCGGGGCGAGGAGATCCTTCACCAGCTTGGCGTCGAACCGCTCGTTGCCGGCGGGCACGGGGGTGTGGATCGTGAGGATCGAGGTAGTCCTTACTTGCTCACGTGCCTCGCTCCAGGTGGCCCCTTCGGCCATGGCGACGCGGAGCTTCTCGAGGAGGAGCAACGCGGAGTGGCCCTCGTTCATGTGGGACACGGCCGGTTCGATCCCGAGCGCGGCGAGAACCCGGGTGCCGCCGACGCCGAGGACCGTCTCCTGGTGGAACCGCATCGAGCGGCCGAGCATGTAGAGCTGGGCGGTGATCGGGCGGTCTTCGGGCCGGTTCTCGGGGAGGTCGGTGTCGAGGAGGAGGAGGGGGGTGCGGCCGACGGCGGCCTTCCAGACAGCGATGTGGACATCGCGCCCGGGGAAGGCGACTTGGACGGTCAGCGGGTGACCGGTTTTGGGGTCGAGGACGCGCTCGAGGGGGCAGAGGTCGGGGTCGAAGGGCGGGAAGAGGTGCTGCTGGCGGCCGTCGGCGTCGATGGTCTGGCGGAAGAAGCCCAGCCGGTAGAAGCAGCCGATCGCGACGAAGGGCATGGCGAGGTCGCTGGCCTCTTTACAATGGTCCCCGGCGAGGATGCCGAGGCCGCCGCAGTACTGGGCGAAGCTCTCGTGGAGCCCGTACTCGGCGCAGTAGTAGGCGCAGCACCGGTCGAGGCTGGGGGCTTCCGCCATGTAGGCGTCGAACCGCTTCACGGCGGCCCCCAGCGCCTTGAGGAACTTCGAGTCCTCGGCGAGCCGTGCGATGTCCTTGGCCTCGGCCAGGATCTGGACGGGGGCGACTCCTTCGTCGAACTTCGGCCCCCCGACCGTCCGGAAGAGGTCCGCGGCCTCGGGGTGCCATGACCAGTAGAGGTTCGTCGCGAGTCGCCCGAGCCCCTCGAGCGGGGCGGGCAGCCGGAGGTTCGGATGGGGCTGGGTGCGGATGTCGTTGCTGGTCATGGGCGCGTCGCTTCTCCCGTCGGTCGTCGGTGCCGCGGTCCACTCGGACGGTCGGGGTTCGGAGGGCGCAATCGACAACGGTCCGCCGGACAGTCATCCTGAGGCTCCTCCGGCCCGGGGCCAGGCCGAGAATACGTATTCATGATACAGCACTTGCGCTCGAGGGCGCAAGGGTCGGTGGACGCGGGGGGTTGGATCGAAATCGACCCGAGGGAGGGCCCTGGGGGCCCTCCCTGTGAGGTCAGTTCGACCCTTCGACCCACCAGACGGCTTGGTCGAAGAGAGATCGCCAAGTCTGGGTCGTGGTGGGGCCGGTCTGGCGGACTCGATAGCGGGCGCGGATCTCGCGCGTGCCGGACCGGACGTAGCGGGCGGGGTTAGTCGCAGTGACGAACACTCGGGAGAAGGTCGTCGAGCCGTTCCGGACGGTGACGTCGGTCGGGTCGTACCGGTTCGCCACCCAGTCGAAGAGGTCGAGGGTCACCTGAAGCCCGACAGTGTTGACGCGGGCGGCGACGCTGAACTCGAGCGCGGTCGGGTTTGCGAGGGGCGAGGCCCCGGTCAGGATGAGCGTGATCGGGGCCTCGGTCGGGTTAGCCGTGATCCCGCGCCGGATGTCCATGAGGTCGTTATCGAGCTCGAACAGCGACGCGAGCGTCCCTGCGTCCCGAATCCCGCGGAACACCTGGAAGGAGGTTGGGAGGACCGGAGGCGAGGACACCGCGACCTCTCGGCTGACGGAGTCGTTCGCTAGCCCGGTCGGGACTTCGTTGAACAGGGCGACCTCCCGGCTGACCGAATCTCCCGCGAGCTGGGTCGGGAGGTCGTTGAACAGGGCGACTTCTCGGCTGACCGAATCTCCCGCGAGCTGGGTCGGGAGGTCGTTGAAGACCGCGACCTCCCTGCTCACGGCGTCCCCCTGGCCCGACCGGACTTGTGCGACCGAGCTCGCAGCGATCGGAACCGGCCAAGGGAAGACCGCTCCGGCCAGCGCGAGGACCGCGGCGAGGGCGGATCCCACGTCAGTTCCTCGCCGCACGGGCGGTCATCGCCGTGAAGCCGCGGGGGAAGGCCACGTCGACTTCCCAGAAGCTTTGCACCAGGCTGCCCGAGACCAGGGTCATCTGGACGTAGACCTGTTCGCCGTTGCGAGGGGAGGTCCTGAGGAACACGCTCCAGCTGCCGTCGGTCGGGACGTTCGTGGCTTCCACCCGGATACGTACGGGCGCGGTCGTCGAGACCGTCGCGTCGGTGGGGAAGCTGAACTCCGACTTCGGGTCGGCCGGGATGTTCGTGCTTCCGATGCGTGCGATGCGTACGCTCGGCGCGCTCGACACGGGCCAGAGTTGGAACTGAGTCCCGACGGAGTCGCGGCGGAACGTGCCATGCACCGACCCGTTGAAGAGGTCTTGGCCGGACTCGAATCGCGTCCGTCCCTGACCCTGCGACCCACCGTTCGAGGTCACCACTTGTCCGGACCCTGCGATCCGCGAGGCGACGAGTCGAACGGCTCCTCCGGCCCCATCGCTGCTTCCGAAGTTCCCGGAGCCCCCGCGGGCGTCAATGATCCCATTGACGGTCAGCGTTCCCCCCGTTGCGATGAGGACGGCACCGCCCCCGGCCCCTCCACCGCTCTGGGTGGTCGCCCCGGCCCCCGCTCCGGAGCCGCCGATGAGGGGCAGGATCTCGGAGTTCGAGTAGATGGGAAGGCCGTTGTTAGGGCCTTGCGTCGCATGGGTGCCCCACGCGAAGGATGCGCCGTCGATTCCTCTCACGGCACCGCCACCGGGCCCGAAGCCCGCTCCGGTTTCGAGGCCCGCGGAGCCTGGTCCGCCGCCTCGGAACCCGCCTGGGCCTGGCTCGGCCGGGCGAGCCTGGTTCCCGTTGCCGCCGTTGAGAAGGATCGAGCCGTTTGGATCGACCGTGACGTCCCCCTGGACGAGGAAGACCACCGGTGGGTTCTTGGGGTGGTTCCGGAAGGTCAGTCTCGCACCGTCTCGGACGCGCAGGGACTGGAGCTTGAAGACGACCGCCCACCGCTCAGGGTCATAGACGCCGACACCAGTACCCGGCTGGTTCCACACTCCCGTCGGGGCGAGGCCGAGGTCGATGGTCGTATCGACCGAAACGTCGATGATCCCGTCGGAGCCGTCCGAGGGCACTTGAAGCTGCGCGAGGGCGGCACAATGGAGGGCCGCCAGAACGACGACGAGCAGGTTTCTGGGTGTGTTCCTTCTCATAGCAATTACCCGGAAGGGGAATGTACCGGTATCGGCCACCGTCGGTCAACTCAGCCTTTACACATCCGGCAGTATTACGTGTGCAGCCCGTTTGGGGGCCTCTATGGTGACCGCCCGGGCGCGGTTCGGTGTCCGCGGGGGCCTATGGGTTGCCAGGGTCGTTCGGCTCAAGGGGGCAGGGGTGGGGGGGCGTGGGGGCCCGTACACTCGGGACATGACCTCCGCCGAACAGAGTGTGCGTTCCGTGTTCCCGGGCCCGGTCTCGGCGGGGATGCTGGAAGAGTTGGGGCGGTACGTGGTGAGCGAGCCGCAGCCGTTCGTGCTGGACCTTGCCCGGTGCGAGGGGATGTGGCTGGTCACGGTGGACGGCCAGCGACTGTTCGACTGGTGCGGCTACTACGGTTCGAAGCTCCTCGGCCACAACCACCCTGGCCTCCAGGAGCCCGGCTACCTGCGGCGGCTGGCGCTGGCGGCGAACAATAAGACGGCGAACCCCGACTTCCTCACGGCCGAGTGCCTCGCGTTCTATCGGACGTTGCACCGGTGGGCGCCGGAGGCGATGCGGAACCCGAAACTGGAGGTCTACACCGTCAACTCCGGGGCCGAGGCCGTCGAGAACATGATGAAGTACCTCGTGAGCCGCTTCAACTCGCGCAAGTTGCGGGAGGAGAAGACGGTCACGAACCGGCGGTTCGTGTACTTCGACAAGGCGTTCCACGGGCGGACGGTCTACGCGCTGGCCGTCACCCAGACGCTGGACACGGTGGCGACGAAGGACTTCCACGGTCTCACGAACTCCGGCAACATCAAGCTACCGTTCCCGGCCTACGATTCGGACCGGACAGAGGCGGAGAACGAGCGGCTCACCCAGAACGTGCTC
Organism: Fimbriimonadaceae bacterium; assembly: GCA_022843485.1. Classification (GTDB taxonomy): domain Bacteria; phylum Armatimonadota; class Fimbriimonadia; order Fimbriimonadales; family Fimbriimonadaceae; genus JALHNM01. The sequence continues at coordinate 844,451 of JALHNM010000001.1, forward strand.
AGCATGGTCGAGATGACCGTCGGCCAGATGCGGGACGAGATCGTCGGGATCATCGTGGAGCCGATCCAGGGTGCGGGCGGACAGCGGGTGGCCATGCCTTCGTTCTTCCGGGGCCTCAGCCGGATCGCGCACCAGAACGGGGTGGCGCTGGCGTTCGACGAGGTCCAGACCGGCCTCGGGGCGACGGGACGGGCGTTCGCGATCGACCACTTCGACCTGCCGCACCCGCCGCTGGCGGTGGCGAGCGGGAAGAAGTTCGGGACCGGGGTCGTGTGGATGCTCGAACCGCTCGACGAGGTGGGGGTTCTGGACTCGACCTGGGGCGGGACGTTGGCGGACATGGTGCGGGTCGTCCGAGAGATCGAGATCGTCGAAGCGGAAGGGCTGGTGGAGCGGGCGGCGGAGACGGGGGCCTACCTGGCCGAGCGGCTGCGCGAGCTGCAGCGGTCGTTCCAAGGGGTCCTGCTGAACGTGCGCGGGATGGGGCTCTACCAGGGCTTCTCGCTGGACAGCGAGGACCGCAAGCTCGAGTTGCTCGAGACGGCGCGCCGGGAGCAGGGCCTCCTGCTGCTCGGCGGCGGGGAGCGCTCGATCCGGCTCCGCCCGAACCTGAGCGTGACGGCCGAGGACGTCGACCTGCTCGTCGAGCGCCTCGGGGCCGCGTTGCGGTCGGTGGCCTAAGGCTCGGAGCCCGGGGCTCCCGCTCTGGAGTCGAAGGCGCCGGCCTGGCCCACCGCGGAGCGCGGGGCTCCCGGTCCGCCCCCCGGTCCGCGGAGCTCCTGCTCCCCACGACCGACCGCGAGCCCCAGCGACCCCCGCCTCACCGCCCGGCGGCGCTGAGAGGGAACTCGATCTCCGTCGCGTTCTTGACGTGCTCCCGCCGGCCCGTCAAGCCGTAGATGAACTGCCCCCCCATCCCCGAGTGGCCGACCACCAGCACCCGGCCCCGGGCGAACTTCGCCTTGAACTCCCGCACCGCCGCCTCGCTTTGGGCCAGACCCTCCGGCCACCCCGGCGCCACCGGGAGGCGGTCCATCCCGGGCCGCACCGTGAAGAGCGGCGCGATGTCGGCCGCCAGCGTCACCCGGGCCCCCCACGTGAACGACGTCGCCTTCACCCCCCGCGGCCGCCGCCCCGTGCAGCACTCGTAGAGCAACGGCCACACGAGCGCCTTTTGCCCCGTCGCCTTGAGGTACGGCGCCACCGTGCGAAGGGCCCGCGGGCTCGGCGAGACCAAGATCGCGTCGAACCGCCTCGGCCGCAGCCGCTCGGTCAGCGCCTTGACCTGGCCCTCCCCCTTGGTGCTGAACACGTTCAGCGTCCGCGAGTTGTAGCGGCCCGTCGCGTTCGCCACCGTCTCGGCGTGGCGGACGTAGGTCACCTGGGCGGTCGATGGGGCGAGGGCGAGCGCGGCGATCAGCAGGGTCACCCGGCAATGCTATCCCCTCGGCCCGGGCCCCGACGGGCCCGTCCGCAGCCCCCGAACGCGCGTGCGGCGACGGCCCGCCAGGGCCCTTCGGCACCTCGGCCCGTCTGGCGGACGTACAGACGGGTGACGACCGGTCACTCGAGGGTTTCGAACCTGAGCGGCCCCAAGCGTGTACACAGCGTGTACCCCCCGTGTACGCAGCGTGCAGCGGCCTTGGAGCGAGCGGGGAAGGACGGCAGAAGCGTGTCTACTGACAGCTCCGGAGGGTGCCAGTCCCATTGCACCCGCGGAGGACCGGGTGGCCCGGCCTGACCCGGATGGTGGGTGGCCCGGCCTGACCCAGATAGTGGGTGGCCCGGCCTGACCCAGATAGTGGGTGGCCCGGCCTGACCCGGAGGGCAGGCCGGGAGCAGGGCCGCCTCCTTCCCCGGCCCATCGCTCCGCGACGGGGCCACGCCAGCCACAGCGGCGGCCCGGTCAGGACCGCGCGGTACGAAGGTCGACGCTCCGCGGCGACCCGGTCGGCACGCTGGGGCTGGGTACTTACGGTGAGAGCCCGAGCACCCGGGGCATACAAGGCCTCACCCCCGGCCACTCGCCACTGCCACACCTTGAAGGGGCTAGCGCCCATGGCTATGGCCCTGGGGCCTAGGCTGGCCCAAGCTGACGAGGTTCGACGGGCCATAACCGTTGTATCAAGCTGTCGGTCGGCGGTCTTGGTACAGACTGTC
>JALHNM010000002.1 GCA_022843485.1 Fimbriimonadaceae bacterium
GTGCGACGTCCCGGCCTCCTCTGTCGAGCGGCTGCGCTCTGACGGTTTCAATCCTCACCCCCCCGGGTGGGGGGGTGCGACCCCTATGCGCAGGGCCTCCCCTCGCTCGTAGAGGGCGTTTCAATCCTCACCCCCCCGGGTGGGGGGGTGCGACGGCGGGCGGTTCGCGCCCGACAGGTTCGATCTTGCCATATCGGGCTCCGCTCTTGGTCTCACGCAGTTTGCGGTTTTCAACGTGCAGACCCCGAATTCGAGGCCGGACGCCCTCGCGGACCTCGGCTCTGCTGCGTCATCGCCTCCGGTTCGCGGTCAGACGATCAGCGGACCCTCGAAGTCGGTTCCGTGGGCGATCCCATAGACTCGGACGACGGCGGAGAACTCTCCGCCAAGGAAGTAGACCCGGAACGTGTCTTCCGTTTCCTTGATCTGATCGAGCACCCGTTTCAGCATCCGCTCATAGTCGGCTTCGGTCACGGAAACCTCGAAGACGGACTTCTGGACTCTTGTCCCGAAGGCCTCGCAGGCTTTGGCCACGCGCCGCAGGCGTCGTTCCCCCTCTTTGGTCGATGTGTCCACATCGTAGCAGGCCACCACGTGAAGTCTCTTCGCCATCGTCTTACACCGGGCTGTACGGGACATAGTGCGGCACGTCCCCTCGGAAGACGCGTGCCAAGAGCCGAGCTTGGACGTGCGGGAGCAAGCCGATCGGCACCCTCTCCTTGAACAGTGCGTGCCGCACCTCCTGTTGCTTCCGCTTCTGGTAAGCGACGAGCACTTTCTTGCGCCCGTCCTCGGAGAGCATGACGCTTCCCCCTTCGCGCACGGTGAAGTCCTGGGAGGTCACTTGTCGGAGGTTGATGAGGCTCAGGCACATGCGGTCGAGCACTACGCTCCGGAACTCCTCTACGAGGTCCAGCGCGAGGGCGGGCCGCCCGGGGCGCAGGACGTGGAGGATCCCGAACTGCGGGTCGAGCCCGACCCCTTCAAGCGCGGCCACGCAGTCGTTCGTCCAGAGGCTGTAGAGGAACGAAAGGAGGGCGTTCGTGCGGTCTCGCGGGGGTCGCCGAGAGCGGCCGTCGAAGCGGAAGTCGGTGCGTTGCTGAGTGATCATGGCGTCGAACACGCCGAAGTAGCCCTGGGCGGCCAGCCCTTCGGCCCCGCGCTGTTCGTCCATCGTTCGAGCGGACGGCAGCGATTCGATCAGCGAGGCGTGGGCGTCCGCCTCTCGAACGAACGGCTCTTTGAGCGGCGACTTGGCCTCGCGAGCGGCCCGAAGCAGGACTTGGCGTGCGTTCTGGAGCTTCCCGGCCACGATCAGCTGGGCGGTCGCGAACGTCCGGTCGGGGTCGGTGCAGTGGTCGTACTGGGCTTTGCGCAGGAGGACGTTGCCGCTCGTCTTGCCCTGGATCCGGGCCCGGAAACGTCCGTACTCGGTCATGAGCGTGAAGGCGCGGCCGTCGTCGGCGCACCGGGCCATGAGCGGGAACGACGCGGCCACTCGACCGAAGACCACGATGCTGCCGAGGTGGTGGAGTGGGACGGCGAGGAGCCTGGGTCTCCGGCCCGTCCCTTCCTCCTCGTCGTTGGTGTCGGGCCGTGGGCCGAGAACGAACACTTGGTCGTTCTCGAGGTGAAGATAGGCGTCCTGGGTGCCGACGAAGAGGGTGTTGAGGAAGACCTTGGTCATGGCAGCTCCCTCTCGGCGCGGGGGGCGAAGGGGTCGGGGGTGAAAGCCGCGGCACGGGCGACACACCCAGGCATGCAGGCGTCGATCAACGAGCACCGAGGGCATCGCTTGTCATTCGCCGGTGGCGGTAGGGCCGTGGCTAGCAGCATGGCCCGAACATCCTGGACGGCTCGGAGCGTGAGTTCTCGGAGGGCGGCGTTGATCTCCACCGGCACCCGCTCCTTGGTCTTCGCGAAGAAGAGCGACCCCTCGGGGACGGGCACCCCGAACATCTCCTCGAGGCAGAGGGCTTGGGCACAGAGCTGGACGGCGGCGTGGCGAGCGTGGGCGGGCCCGCCCGATTTGTACTCGACGGGGACGATTCGGAGCCCCCTCCCCCGTTCAGGGGGGAGGGGGTTGGGGGTGGGGTTCGTGACCTCGACCACGTCGCACTTGCCGACGAGGCCGAGTTCCTCGCTCCAGACGGGGAGCGCCCGCTCGACGCGGACGCCCCTCTCGGTGCGGGTCATGGGCTGGTCAGCCCTCTCGTGAGCCTGGCTCCCCCGGACGGTGAAGACGTTCTCGTCCCACACGCTCTCCAGGTGGATGAGCCCGCACTGCCGCGGGCAGTAGCTCCAGTGCTCGAGCGCGGAGATCGGGACGAGGACGTCGTGCGTCACCCCATGAGCCGGACCAGGCTCACCCCTTGGGGCAAGTCGGTTTCGTCCACGCTGACTTCGTAGTGCTCGAATGCCCTGGGTGCCTCGACCCCCTCCTTGAGCTTCGCCCTAACTCGGTCGAAGAGCTTCCCCGCGTGGGCGTTGCCGAGCGGGTCTTCGTGGCGGTAGATGAAGACCTCTCTCAGACGCATGTCTCCCCGAGCTGCGCTCCGGTCGTTCTCGAACATGTCCGCCAGGGCCCGCCAGAAGAGCTCGAGGTCGGCTTGGTCGAGGCCCGTGTCCTTGGCGAGCATGGGTGAAAAGAAGCCTTTGCCAAGGTAGAGGCCATAAGGGACTTGGGCTTTGCGGCCGATCTCCGTCTCCTTCTGCTCTCCCTCCTTCGTGATGGCGACGCGAGTGATCGCGACGTCGCCGGGGATGACCGGATCAATGGAACGGGAGAACGTGAGTTGCACGGGTCCCCGAACTTGGCCACAGTTGTAGTCGCCGGTGCTGAGGACGCCTCCGAAGAGCCTCACGTCATAGTACCGACGGCACATCTCGCTTCGGGCGTCCTTGTTCTCCTTCTTCTTGTCGGCTTTCGCGCCGACGGCTTCCGCAGCGGCCTTGAGCTTCGTGTTCAACGCGACGCCGCTGTCGCGGACGAAGATGCCGAAACGGTCGTTGCGGTCGAGCTCATCGTAGTCCGAACCGTGGATCAGGTCCACGAAGTTACGGATCTTGCGCTTCAGGCAGACGTCAGTGACGATGCCCTGCATGGTCTCGGGGTCGATGCGGGGCAGGTTGCCCGCGTCCGGGTCACCGTTCGGGTTGCCGTCGGTGACGTCGAAGAGGATGAGGAAGTCGTAGCGCTTCCCAGGGTCGGTGATGCTGGTTGGGATGGTCATTCTGCTTTGTCCTCGGATGTCGAGTCGTCTTCTCTGATGCCGAACTGGCTTCGGGCGGCCCGATCGCTCGCCACTTGGTGGTAATAGCCCAGTGCGAAGACCCCTTGTCGCCTCACATCCAGGGTCTTGGGGAATTCCGATCCGATGTGTCCGGCGATTTCTTCGATTCTGCGTTCGTAGCCGAAATCCTTACTGACTGCACGAAGTTTTGAGAGGTGTGGGCGACTGTTATCGATCAGTCGTCCGAAGACAGAAGCCGGGCTCGCGCATGCTGCACCGTAGTACCGGGTCGACACGTTTACCTTCGGCCTTTTCCAGGGGGCACCTTTCGGCGTATCGCTGTTGAGGAAGTGGGTGTAGATGCTGTCAAGCACGGCAAGCAACCGTCCGCACGCGAATGCCTGCCTGTCTTTGGGATCGGATTGTTCGTTCATGATGTTGTCTTCTGGGGTTTCGGTCAGTACCGCCTTGATCAAGGCCAGCCTGGTCAGGGAGAGCTCTCGTGTTTTGCCTGCGCCAGAACCGGTTTCATAGAAGGGGCCTTGCATCGCCAGATTGCGTTTGGCTGCGAGGCCAAGGATGTATCTGGGAATTGGTCGCCCGGAGAGTGCGGCCGCAAGGAGCGCGGTCGGCACGTGGGCCGGCATCTCCTTGTTGGCGTCCCGGTAGAGCGAAGCGGCCAGGCGGTAGACGCCGACTGGCTTGGCGGGTTGTCCGTCGAGGCCAACGATCTGCAGCCGCTGGAACCAGCGGGCCAAGTTTGCCTTGACGATGTCCAGCGTCGTCTCGTGGTAGTCGCGGACGACGATGCGCGAGTTTGCGCCGGACAAGCTCAGGACGAAGAAGTCGGCCGAGTTCGGCTGAGGAGTCGCTCCTCCCTTCACCACTGCCGCGAGGAGATTGCTGACGTGTTCCGGCTGAGGGTCTTCCAGAGCCTTCCAGAAGTCGAACTCTGTGTTCTCGCGGCACCACGCAATGTAGATGACCGGCCCTAACCGAATCCGATGCTTCTCGGTGCCAATGAGCTGATTGAGACCGCGGGTGATGCCCTCTGCCGCTTCCGGGGAAATGGGCGAGTTGAGCGACTGATCGAGCCCGTACGAGCAGAACGCATCGGCGTTGAAGCTGATGAGGTCCGCCCGGCCCTGGTTCGTGTTCGGCACGCCCACCACCTTTTGGGCGAAGATGCGTACCGGCTCGCACTCCTCGCCCGTCACCAGACACTGGGCACGGGCGTCGCCTCCCTTGGCCGCGGTCTTCTGTCGCACGTACCTGGCCCAGTACCCCTGCACTTCCGGCAGGTCGGCGATGGCCTGGCCGTCGACCTCGATGGCGAGCCGGTGATCCGGTTCGATGCCGTTGAATCGTTCGTCACCCGGATCCAGTGCTTCGAGAAACCGGAGGGCTACTGAGATCCGCGCGTCGTCTGAGTGCTGGGCACACGCCCGGGCGAGTTCGAGGAACCGACTGCGATAGGGCGCGTAGTCCTTCGGATCGTTTTCGGCGCCACGGGCGAGAACGTACTTGGCCAAGTCCACGAACAGCCCCGCCCCAGGGGCAGACCCGGAACGCTTCAGATCGGGCACGGGCAACAGTCGCCCGACGACCTTTTTCCCGTCCTGCTCCATGGTCGGGATCACGGCTCGAAGCTCGCCCTGGCTGGAAACTTGCAGGATATGGTGCACTTGGAGACGCCGGTAGCCAGTCGGCAGGCCCTCTCCGAACTTCCGGTCAAACTCGACGATTCGCTGGAGGATCATGCCAACACCGCCAGCGGCTCGCGGGGGACGCGGAGGACGCCGTTCTCGATCCTCGCTTCGAAGAAGCGGGGCCAGTAGGGGGGCTTGCCAGACGAGTAGTCCATGTCCCAGAGCATGAGACCGAGGTCTTCCTTCCAATCGACTGGCTCGGGAGCCCCCTCTACCGGGCCGAAATCGGCCGCGAACTCGCGACAGCCGAGGGCGGGGCGGTGGTAGCACTGGCCCTTCTCGACCCGCCGCCTAAAGATGTCGCGATACTTGGCGTGGTCGCCGCCGTGGGCCTTGGGCTCGGCGTCGGCGAAGATCAGGTAGTCGACGTTGCGGAGACAGACGCTGTGGCGCTGGCTCCGGTCCTCGTCAGCGTAGTAGGGCTCAGCGCGGCCCGGGGACATCTTCGAGTTGACCTCGTTGCGGAGGATCCCGAAGGTCCTGACCGGCGCAAGCACGTGGATCTCGCGGATGGCCCAGGTGAACTCCGGGTGCCAGTAGATGGCTTCCAGAACCCCTCGGGCAGCGCTGGGGGTGGGGAGCGGGTAGCTCACCCGCTCGACTTTGTTCTCTGGTCGGGTGAAGAGGGCGAACTCGCCCTTCACCCGGACGGACACGTAGCGTTCGTTCATTGGGTTTGGTCAACTGGCGGAGACCACCAAGTCCGCCGGGTCGGTCAGGTCGGGGGTGAGCCCGAAGGTGTCGTCGTAGGGGCCGGAGTACACCCAGGCTCCGGACTCGTGAGGTCGGACATGGTCGTCTCGCTCGAGGCGTTGGAGCTCGTGTCGGTACACGCTCACGGTGAAGGGGCCGACCCGACGGAACCAGCCGCCCGGCCGGTCGTGCCAGGTGGCGACGACCTCCGGGACGTTCTCCCGCTTGTAACGCTCCACAATCACAGGAACCGTGTCCTGGTCGATCATCCGGAACGTCTCGGCCACTTTCTTGAACGCCAGCTCCTTGCGGGCTTGCTGGATCGACGCTCGGTTCGCGCCGTCCTCCGTCGAGCCCGTCTCGATGAGGGCGTACAGCTCTCTGGTGTAGGTCTTCATCGTCTCCGGGTCGGCGATCGTGCCTGGTCGCTCCCGCAAGAAGGTCTCCGTCTTGGAGGTCGCTGTCGCGTACTCGCCTTTTGGGGCACGGCCCTCGGCGAGCCGGAAGAGGGTGCAGACCCCAGGTTCAGCAAGCCTCCCTTCGCGGTTGCAGCGCCCGGCCGCCTGGACGATCCGGTCGAGGGGACCAATCGCCCGGAACACGACCGGGAAGTCCAGGTCCACGCCCGCCTCCACGACCTGGGTCGAGACGAGGCGCACCGGCTCTTTCGCCTTGAGGCGAGCGACCACGTCTGCGATGACCTGCTTTCGGTGGTGGCCGCACAGGAGCGTGCTGAGGTGGTAGAGGCCTTCCGACTCGCCGACCTCCCGCGCCAGGGCAAGGGCGTCCTTCCGCGAGTTGAGCACGACGAGGCACTGTGATTCCGAGCGCACCCGTTCGGCGACCTCGGCCAGGCTCCATGGCTGCTCCACGACCTCATACCGGACGCGCTTCAGGGTCTCGAAGTGCCGGGCGTACTCCGGGACGATCTCGGTCGCTTGGCTCTCGAGGCGCGGTTCCACGGGGCTGTAGTCGGGCTGGGTCGCCGTCGAGAGGACGACCGAGCACCCGTAGTGCGCCACGAGCTCGTAGAGCACGTCCAAGACGGGGCCCAAGTGCTTGGCGGGTAGGGCTTGGACCTCATCGACGATGATCACGCTCCCGGCGACGTTGTGGAGCTTTCTGCAGCGGGACGGCTTGTTCGCGAGCAGGCTTTCGAAGAGCTGGACGGTGGTCGTCACCACCAGGGGGCAGTCCCAGTTCTCCGTCGCGAGCTTCCGCCGCCACGTCGCCCCGTCTTGTCCCTCCCCGACGTCGTCCCAGTCGACTGCGGAATGGTGCTCGACCAGCGCGTCCGGGCCGAACACACCGCCGTAGACCGAAGCGGTCTGGTCGATGATGCTGGTGTAGGGGATGGCGACTATGACCCGGCGGTGGCCGTGGCGGACGGTGTGCTCGAGCGCGAATTCGAGCCCGGAGAGTGTCTTACCGCCACCCGTCGGGACGGTGAGGCGGAAGACGCCTGGCGGTTGCTCGGCTGCGTCCCGGCATGCGGCGAGGATCTCGGCGCGGGCGAAGTTGACGGGGGTCTCAGGCGCTCGGAACCGGGCGAGTTCTTCGTCCAGCCTATCCCGGTACCACGAAAGCGGCTGATACGCGCCACGCCGACCGCCGGCACCCGGCTCGAAGTGGGCCTCCGTGTCGAGGTAGTCCGCATCGACCAGGCAGCTGAAGGCCATGCGCACGAGCATCTCGGCGCTCAGAGGGCTGCTGAAACGCGGATCAACCTCGACGTGGCCCTCTCGGGGCCAGCCGTTCGCGGCTAACCAGACTCGGGCCGCTTCGACGGTGTCCGGATCGGCGTTCGCTTTGATCGACGGGTACTCCGTGGCGTTCGGAATACCCGCATGGTGCCCCGCTATGGCCAGAGAAAGAGGCCCGAGTCGACCATAGGCGGCCACTGCGCCAGCTGGTGCGTGGGGGCACTTCGGCGCACTTCTTCCAGACGCCGATTCCCGCAGGTAGCGCTGAAACCTTGGGTCTGCCTTTCCCGCGTCGTGGGCCCGTCCGAGCGCTTCTCCGATCGGCTGAGCCCTGAAAACGGAGGCAAACTCGCCCGCTCGCTCTGCGGTCGCACAGGCGTGGTCTGAGAGGCGATGCCACTCGTTGTGCGAACGAGACGGGGAGTGTGCGAAAAACTCACTAGAAGACGCCATACGTCTACGTTACTCAAGTGAGGGTGGGCCAAGTCAAGGGCGTTCGCCCAACAGGGGTTGTCTCCCGCTCGTCCCTTCAGGCCCGCTCGGCTGCGGGTGGGCCGGGCGGTCTGGTCCGGCCTCTACAAGGCCCTCAAACCGCCTAGAAACCGCCTAGAAACCCTGTTTCTGGGCCTTTTCTGGGCCTTATGTGGGCGGTTTCGGGGCCCGACACTAGGGGTATGGCGAAGGCGGCGCCGGGGGCGTTGGTATCGGAGGTCTCGGGCAAGTTCTCGGGGCTGGTGGTCGTGAACGGGAAGGGCGGGCTGGTCATCCGCCGTCCCCCGCAGTACCGGCGGGTCCTGTCCCCCTCGCAGCGGGCGGCGACGAGCCGGTTGCGCCGGGCTTCGGCCGTCTGGTCCGGGCTCTCGCCGGCCCAGGCGGCGGCCTGGGACCAGTACGGCCGGACGCTGCCCCGGACGGACCCTCTGACGGGCCGCTCGTACCTCACGGCGGGGTTCAACGCCTTCTCAGCGCTGGCGACGAAGGTGTTGCAGGTCGATGGGGGGGCGGTCGTGCCGATCGTGCCCCCGGCGACGGACTATTCGGGGGACGCGGTGACGTTCAGTCTGGTCGGCGGGCAGGGGGGTTGGGACCCGACGCCGGGGCCGGGGGGGCTGCTCGTGCCGACCGTGGCCTCGTCGGAGGCGGGGGCGATCGTCGTCCAGGCGAGCGGGCCGAACGAGCCGGGGTCGGTGACGGAGCTCATGCTGGAGCGGCTGCCGAACGGGCGCCGGAAGGCGACCGGGCGGATGGCGGCGGCGGCGTTCCACCGGTTCGTGGCGGGGGGGCTGACCTTCTCGCTGCCGGTGGAGCCGGGCTGGTACGTCGTCGCCGCCCGCTTCGTCCGCGCCGCGACCGGGCAGCAGACCGCCCCCCTCCTCCTTGGCCGGGTGCAGGTGGGCTGAAGCGGGCCGCACCCGTAGTCGGAGGTTGTCGCGCGGCGACCCCGCGCCCGAACAGGTCGGTGCCTCATTGGTGCGACCCCTCCCTTGAGGGCCGGCATCCGCCCCGGCCGGGCCCGTGCCCCCGGCTGCTGGCTTCGGGAATGGCCGGGGCTACCGGGGACTTGGGCCTCCAAAGGGTCGAAATCGAGATCAAGACCGCCTGATAACCCTGAAAGAGGCATCGCCCGCCACGTGCAAGGCTTAGGAGGGTCGTGGGCCGGCTCCGGTTCTCCAGTCGGAGCGCGGTGTCTGAAGTGCATCCCAGTACTGAAGAGCAAGTTCGACAGCGAATTCTGGGGCATCGAGTTTAGTCGCCGCCCTACGGATCGCTTCTGCCCGATAGTCCTCGACAACCTTGACCCAATCTGCCTCCCTGTCTAGGCGGTGTATAACATGGGGGTGGCGAAAGAACGCGTCGGTTGCAGGTGCGACTGCCGCGATTAGCTCGGCGACAGGCAGCAAGTACATCGCTGCAAAGTGGTTTGCTTCTCGCTCGGCGGCTTCGCGGGTGGTCTTGTGGTACCCCAGCACTAGCTCGAGCCGTGGTCTTTCCTCGTTCCCGTCTAAGTCCAGCGAGAACTGCGCTGCATGCCCCTGATGGAGCAGATCGTGGCCGAGTTCGTGGGCGAGAACGAACCGGTAGAGCGGCTCCTGACCGTGGTCGTCGAGCAAGCTCGAACGAATCAGGAGCTCGCGACTTGCCATGTCGAGTTGAGCAAGGCGACCTGGTGGGAGGGCACCGTGTTTGGGATCTGATCCAATGATTCTTATCCCCCGGTGCCGCTCGAGGACGGTATCGATGGACGGGGCACCGAGCTGAACGAAACCCTGCTGATCGAGGAGGCCGACCAGTCCTTGTAGCTCACGCGCCTTCTGACGGACAGTGTCAAGCCTCATGATCCCCCTCCCCGATGCTGAAGTCGCCCCGCTCGATTCCGTCGATCAGCCGAGCGATTTCCACCTCTTCCATCCCGAAGAGCAGGCGAGCAGCGCGGGATAGCTGCGGGCTCCTTCGGGCCGCTTCGGCTAGCTCCTCAGGCCAGCGGTCGGCGATGTCGACCAGAGTTAGCGGGTCGAGGCCAAGCGCCCGGGCGTGATCCCTTATCTTGTCGAGGCTCGGTGGCGGGACGCGGGCTGCTTCGATGTGAGATAGATAGGTTGGTGAAACCTGAACCTGCCTGGCTAACTCCCTCAGGGAGAGCCCCCGGTCGATTCTGGCTTGCCTGGTCAGTTGTCCGTATGTCATAGGTGTTCGGTGTCAGCGGACGTTCACGCCTCTCATCGACCATGACGGCCTAAGGAGGTGGCGCGCACCCTATGATTAAGAACTTTTAACATTTTCGTGTCGCCTCCTCAGTCGAACAGCAATCTGGGGAGAGATCGGCGAGGAAGTAGGGGCCCACTAAGAACCGACCCAAGACGATGCGAGGTTCCCTTGGCGTCCCCCGGACAGGTTGGTCGAGCGGCCCGGCAAGGATCGACACGCGGATCACGAGGCCGCAGCACGGACAGCCCGCTCCGACTTCAAACCTCCCAAGTGGTACGCCGAGCCCCGTGGGCTCCAACTGGTCCTAGGGGCCTAGCGTCGGGGTGGGACGAGGCGACATACTCCGAAGGCTCGGATCTGAGCCGAAGCGGCTTTTAGTCGCGACCGTCGGACGGCCCTCGCCTGTGAGCGAGGGGGACGCCACCAAGGACGGTCGCTGGCGGTCGAAGCCGGCGAGGTTTCGCTTTCGATACTCAAGGACGCCGCAGGCGCCCGGGAGGGTTCATGGCACTACCAGGGATTTTAGGGACTAAGGTTGGGATGACGCACGTCTTCGACGAGCAGGGGCGGATGGTGCCCGTGACGGTCGTGCAGGCGGGCCCTGTCGTCGTGACCCAGGTCAAGACGAAGGACAAGGACGGGTACACGGCGGTCCAGGTCGGTTACGGTGAGCAGAGCGACAAGCACCTCACGTTCCCGAAGTTCGGCCACCTCAAGAAGGCGGGCCTGACGCACAACGTGCGGCACATGCGCGAGTTCCGGGTGGACGACACGGCGGGCTTCGAGCCGGGCCAAGCGATCAAGGTCGACATCTTCAGCGAGGGCGAGGACGTCTCGGTGGTCGGCCAGAGCAAGGGCCGCGGCTTCCAGGGCGGCGTCAAGCGCTACCACTTCAAGGGCCAGCACATGACGCACGGCTACATGACCCACCGGCGGCCGCTCTCGAGCGGTGCGACGGGCCCCCAGCGCGTGTTCAAGGGCACCCGCAAGCCGGGGCACATGGGCGACGAGCGGGTGACGGCCAAGGGCCTCAAGGTCGTGGCGGTGGACGCCGAGCGCGACCTCATCCTCATCTCGGGCTCGGTGCCGGGGGCGAACGGGACGCTCGTGACGATCCAGAAGGAGGGTAAGTGATGTCGAAGTTCATCGACGGGCTGAAGTCGCTCTCGGTCGACCGGAACCTGCTCCACCGCGTGGTGGTGGCCGAGGAGGCCAACGCCCGCCAGGGGACGCAGTGCGCCAAGACCCGCAGCGAGGTCGCGGGCGGCGGCAAGAAGCCTTATAAGCAGAAGAAGACGGGCAACGCCCGCCAGGGTTCGACCCGCTCGCCGCACTACGCCCACGGCTCGATGGCCCTGGCCGTCAAGCCGCGGAGCTACGACAAGAAGGTCAACAAGAAGGAGCGGCGACTGGCGCTGGTGACGGCGTTCGCCGCCAAGCTCCAGGCGGGCGACGTGGTCGTGGTGGACAAGGTCCACTTCGCCGAGCCGCGGACGAAGCAGGCGACGGCCCTCCTGGCCGAGAACGGGCTGGCCGGGGTGCGCCGGGTGCTCGTGGTGCTCGCCGCCCACGACGAGGCGACGCTCAAGAGCTTCCGCAACCTGGAAGGGGTGACGGTCAAGACCGCCCCGAACCGTGAGGGCAAGGGCGAGGCGTTCTCGACCCGCGACCTCGTGGTGGCGCACAAGGTGCTCATCGGCAAGGACGCGCTGAGCCTGTTCGAGACGACCTACTCCGGCGAGGAGGCCGCGAAGTGAAAGACCCGCACGACATCATCATCCGCCCCCGCATCTCGGAGAAGACCGTGGCCCTGAGCTACGGCGACCGGCACCAGCGGGACGAAAAGCTGCTCCAGAGGCAGTACACCTTCGTCGTGGCCACGACGGCGAACAAGATCGAGATCAAGGGCGCCATCGAGGCGATCTACAACGCGGGCAAGCGGGACAAGGACGAACGCATCACCGTCGAGAAGGTGCGCACGATCATGGTTCACGGGAAGACCCGCCGCGTGGGCGCCCGCAAGGGGAAGAAGCCCGACTTTAAGAAGGCCGTCGTGACCCTCGCGAAAGGCCAGATGCTGGAGGACTACGGAGTCTAACGATGCCGACCCGACGAATGAAACCCACCTCGCCCGGCCGGCGGCACATGATCGCCGCGACCTACAGCGAGGTCACCAAGAAGAAGCCGGAGAAGTCGCTCACCGCGCCGCTCCCCAAGAAGGGCGGCCGTAACCACACCGGCCGCATCACGATGAAGAACCGGGGCGGCGGCAACAAGCGGCGCTACCGGATCATCGACTTCAAGCGGCAGAAGGACGGCGTGGAGGCCACCGTCATCGCGATCGAGTACGACCCGAACCGCACGTGCCGGATCGCGCTGCTCGAGTACGCCGACGGCGAGAAGCGCTACATCCTCGCCCCCCGCAACCTGGCGGTCGGGACGAAGGTGAGCAACGGGGAAGGGAGCGACATCCTCCCCGGGAACTGCCTCGCGCTGCGGAACATCCCGCTCGGTACGCTGGTCCACAACGTGGAGCTGCAGCCGGGTAAGGGCGGCCAGATGGTCCGCTCGGCCGGGAACGCCGCCCAGGTCATGGCCAAGGAGGGCGACTACGCCACGCTCCGGCTGCCGAGCGGCGAGATGCGGATGGTCCACCGGGACTGCCGCGCCACGGTCGGCGAGGTCGGGAACGCCGAGCACGAGAACGAGCAGCTCGGTAAGGCCGGTAAGAACCGCGGCCTCGGCCGCAAGCCGCACGTCCGCGGCGTCGTCATGAGCCCGCGCGACCACCCGCACGGCGGCGGTGAGGCGAAATCGCCCATCGGCCGCAAGAAGGGCCCGGTCGACCGCTGGGGCAACAAGGCGCTGGGCCGGCGCACGCGCAAGAACAAGCGCACCGACGGCTTCATCGTACGGAGGCGCCACGAGGCGAAGAAGAGGTAAGGAATGGCGAGGAGTCTTAAGAAGGGCTACTTCATCGACGACCACCTTCTCAAGAAGGTCGACGCGATGAACGCGAGCGGAGAGAAGAAACTCATCAAGACGTGGAGCCGGCGCTCGACGATCATCCCGGATATGATCGGTCACACGCTCGCCGTCCACGACGGTCGCAAGCACGTGCCTGTGTTCGTGACCGAGAACATGATCGGCCATAAACTCGGCGAGTTCGCCCCCACGCGGACCTACCGGGGCCACGCGGGGTCGATCCCCGAGCGGGGGCTGAAACTGCGCTAAGTCCCTGGGCGAGCGGCGGGACGGGGTATCTTCTACCCCCCGCCCACGCCCGTGGCACGCCGGTGCGGGCCCTCGACCGGAACGTCGGGAATAAGAACGAGATGGAAGTCAGAGCAGTCGCGAAATACATCAAGGTGCAACCCCGTAAGGTGCGCATCGTGGCCGATAAGGTCCGGGGACTCCCGGCCCAACACTCGGTCGACGTCCTGCGCTTCCACCCTAGTAAGGGAGCGTTCCACCTCCGCAAGGTCATCGCGAGCGCGATGGCGAACGCGGTCGAGAACCATGGGGCCCAACCCGAGAACCTCCGAGTGGCCACGATCATGGTCGACGAAGGGCCGAAGCAGAAGCGCATCCAAGCCCGGGCCATGGGCCGGGCGAACCGGATCCTCAAGAAGACCAGCCACATCACGGTCGTCGTCGAGGACTACGAGGGCGAGCGCAAGGTGAAGCCGCACGGCACCCAGGCCAAGCCGAGGCCGAAGTTCGCGGCCCCGAAGAAGGCGAAGGCCGCCCCGGTCGAGGAGACCAAGCTGGAGGAGACCCCGGTCGAGGCGCCGGCCGCCGGGGCGGAGACCCCCGTCGAGGCCCCGGCCGAGACTCCGGTCGAGACACCCGCTGAGACGCCCGCCGAGGAGACCGCGAGCGAGACCCCAGCCAGCGAGGCCCCGGCCGAAGAAGGGGAGGCGAAGTAATGGGACAGAAGATCCACCCAGTAGGTTTCCGACTCGGCGTGATCCGTGGCCACGACAGCCACTGGATCTTCCCGAAGCGACAGTACCGCGAGGCCCTGGCGAGCGACCAACGCATCCGCCTCTACCTGCGGGACAAGATCGGCAAGGGCCTCGTGAGCCGCGTCGAGATCGAGCGGGCCGCCAACCGGGTCAAGGTCACGATCTTCACGA
The DNA here is from genome assembly GCA_022843485.1 of Fimbriimonadaceae bacterium. Classification (GTDB taxonomy): domain Bacteria; phylum Armatimonadota; class Fimbriimonadia; order Fimbriimonadales; family Fimbriimonadaceae; genus JALHNM01. The sequence continues at coordinate 14,184 of JALHNM010000002.1, forward strand.
GCCGCCCCGGGGCCGTCATCGGCCGCGGCGGTAAGGGCATCGACGAGATCAGCAACGAGCTCAACAAGCGGGTGCGAAGGGAAGACCCGACGGCGCAGGTGCAGGTCAACGTGACCGAGGTCCGGCAGCCGGAGCTCGACGCCCAGCTCGTCGCCGAGAACATCGCGATCCAGCTCGAGCGCCGTATCAGCCACCGCCGTGCCATGCGCCAGTCGATGACGCGCGCCCAGCGCATGAACGCCCGCGGCATCAAGGTCATCGTGAGCGGCCGACTCAACGGGGCGGAGATCGCCCGTGTCGAGCAGGACCGAGTGGGCAAGGTGCCGCTCCACACGCTCCGGGCCGACATAGACTACGGCTTCTCGGTCGCGAACACGGTCGCCGGATCGGTGGGCGTCCGGGTTTGGATCTACAAGGGTGAAGTGTTGCCGGAGCGGCAGCTCATGGCCGCGATCGCGGCCGAAGCGGCCAGCGACCAGCGACGCCGCCGACCCGACCGAGGGGACCGCTACGACCGGGGCGACCGGCCCCCCAGGGGCGACCGACCGCCGCGCCGCGAGGGCGAAACGGCCGGGCCCGACACGGAGGTGACTAAGAATGTTGATGCCTAAGCGGACGAAGTTCCGTAAACAGTTCCGAGGCCGCATGAGGGGCCGGGCCAAAGGGGGCGACTATATCGCCTTCGGCGACTACGGGCTCGAGGCCCTCGACCCGGGTTGGATCACCGCCCGGCAGATCGAGGCCGCCCGTATCTCCATGACCCGACACATCCGGCGTCAGGGTAAGGTCTGGATCCGGATCTTCCCGGACAAGCCCTTCACCAAGAAGCCGCTCGAGCAGCGCATGGGCAAAGGTAAGGCCGGTGTCGAGGCATGGGTCGCGGTCGTCAAACCGGGCCGGATCATGTTCGAGATGCGCGGGATGGCCCCGGACGTCGCGAAGGAAGCCATGCGGCTCGCGCAGCACAAGCTGCCGATCCGTACGAAGTTCGTGATCCGAGAAGGGTTCGTCTACGTGCCGCCGGTGAAGGGCGCTCTCGCCGCTGCCGATGAAGCGAGCACGACCGCCGAGGACGTCGCCGCCGACACCGTCGAAGCGACCAACGAGGCCGTCGATACCACCAGCGAGGCCACCGAGACCATCGAGACTACAGAGACCACTGCCACCGAGGACGGCGGCGGAGAGGCCTGAGGGCCGACGAAGGAAAGCCCCGCGGGAGCGGGGAAGAGCGTGAGGAAGAAGAGATGAAAGCGTTGAAGACGAACGACCTGCGAGCCAAGAGCGTGCCGGAACTGGAAGAGATGGTGAGGATCGAGCGTGCGGCCCTTTATAAGGCCCGCCGCGACCTCGTCTTTCGCCAGATGACCGACGTTGCCAGCCTCAAGGTGCGGCGCCACAACATCGCCCGCCTCCTCACTATCATCGAAGAGAAGAAGCGAGGGGCAACGAGTTGAGCGAGACGAACGATAGGAACTTTCGTAAGGTGCGGCGCGGCGTCGTCGCGTCGAACAAGATGGAGAAGACGGTCACCGTGCTCCTGGAGCGTGCCTACCAGCACGGCCTCTACGGCAAGACGGTCCGGACTTCGAACAAGGTGAAGGCGCACGACGAGATGGGGTGCGACATCGGCGACACGGTCGAGATCATGGAGACCCGGCCGATCAGTAAGGAAAAGCGTTGGAGGGTGACGAAGATCGTCGAGAAGGTTAAGTAAGGTTCGGGGCCAAGCTCACGCGACTCGCGTACGCCGGGCCCCAGCTTGACCGAACGATCCGACTCTCAAGGAGCGAGATATGGTTCAACAGTTTACGAGGTTAAAGGTCGCGGACAACAGCGGCGCGCGCGAAGTCATGTGCATCCGCGTGCTCAAAGGGTCGCAACCGAAGTACGGTGGGGTGGGAGACGTCATCGTGGCGAGCGTCAAGAGCGCGACCCCGAACATGCCCGTCAAGAAGGGCGACGTCATTAAGGCCGTCATCGTGAGGACGAAGAAGCCGATCCGCCGCCAGGACGGTAGCACGCTCCGCTTCGACGATAACGCCTGCGTCGTCATCAACCCGACCAACATGGAGCCGCGCGGCACCCGGATCTTCGGGCCGGTCGCCCGCGAACTGCGCGACAGCAACTTCATGAAGATCGTCTCGCTCGCCCCGGAGGTGCTCTGAACCATGCCGACCAAAGCCGAACTCAAGCTCAAAGGGAAGAAGGTCAAACTTAAAGTGAGGACGGGCGACAAGGTCGTCGTCATCGCCGGAAAGGACAAAGGCCAGATCGGGTTCATCGCCGCGGTCTCGCCGGAGGACATGAAGGCGATCGTGCTCCAGGAGAACCCCGAAAACCCCGAGCAGCCGCAACCGCTCAACGCCGCCACGAAGCACTTCAAGGCGAAGTTCCAAGGGCAGAAGTCGGCGCGGATCCGGATCCCGGTGCCGATCCACGTGAGCAACCTCATGGTCATCGACCCGAACACCGACGAACCGACTCGGATCGGCCGGCGCAAAGAGGGGGACAAGATCGTGCGCTACGCCAAGAAGAGCGGGAAGACGCTCGACGACAAGCCGAACATCAGCGCCAAGGACTGAACCGGCACGACGGAGACTGAAGAGGAAGAGAGATGGCAAGGAAAGGAAAGGACGAGCCGAAGGGCACACAAGGGAAACTCCCGCCCGCCCGTCTGCGGAAGATCTATAAGGAAACGGTCGTGCCGAAGCTGATGGAGCAGTTCAAGTTCTCCTCCGTCATGCAGGTGCCCAAACTCGTCAAGGTCACAGTCAACATGGGGACCGGGGCCGAGGAGAAGGAACTCGATAAGTCGATGCTGGACATGCAGATCATCACGGGTCAAAAGCCCGTGAGCTGCGCCGCGCGAAAGTCGGTCTCGAACTTCAAGGTCCGTGAGGGCATGAAGGTAGGCTGCCGCGTCACGCTCCGTGGTGACCGGGCCTACCACTTCCTCGACAAGCTCTGCACCGTCGCCCTCCCGCGAATCCGCGACTTCCAGGGCCTCTCGCCGAAGAGCTTCGACGGACGAGGAAACTACTCCCTCGGTCTTAAGGAGCAGCTGGTCTTCCCCGAGATCGATTACGACTCGTTCGACAAGATCCGAGGGATGGACATCACCATCGTCACCACGGCGAAGACGGACGAGGAAGGCCGGGCGTTCCTCAAGCTCCTGGGCCTCCCGCTCCGCGACAAGTAAGCAAGGTAACGCGCCACAACCAGAGAGGGGCAAGCCACCAAGGGCTTGCCCCTCTCTGCGTTAGCGCGGCCGCAGGTGTCGCTTCAAGAACGCGACCCCGTCCGCCATCCCTTTCGCCACTGTCTGGTTCGACATGTCTACGTCGTGCTCCATGCCGAGCACGATCCGAAGTTGGTGCTCCACCCCCGCCTTCGTCAACGCCTCGTCCAACCGGTACGCCTGCCGCACAGGCACGGTCGTGTCCGCGGTCCCGTGGATCGTGAACACCGGCGCCGAAGTCCGATCGACGTAGCGGATGGGGCTGAACAGCTCGATCTCCGTCATCGCGTCCTTGTAAGGCTTCCCCAACACCGCCTGCGACACGAAGTTGGCCGCCTCCACGGGGAAGTCCTTCGAAAGGTCCGTCGGCCCAAAGATGTTGAACACCACCGAGACCCGCGAGGAGGGCAACGACATCGGCCCGTCGGCGAAGCCGAGCATCAGGGCGAGGTGCCCCCCAGCGCTCCCGCCCGTGGCACCGAACCGCTTCGGGTCGAGCCCCCATTGGCCCGCCCCAGCCCGCAGGAACCGCACCGCGTCCTGGCAGTCCTCCAGCATCGCCGGCCACTTGTCCCGCGGGGCCAGGCGGTACTGCACCGACGCCGCCGCCATCCCCTGTTGGGCGATCGCCGTGGCGAGGCTCGCCATGTCCTGCCGCTTGCCCCCCATCCAAGCCCCGCCGTGGATCACGACGACCGTCGGCACGGGCCGGGCAAGCGGCTCCTTCGGGAGGTACAGGTCGAGCCGCAGCTCCTGCGAGGCGACCCGCTTGTAGACGATGTCCGCTTTGACGTCGACGGCCAGACTGCCGGCGAGCACGAGGGCGAGCGAGAGCATCCCTCATTCTAGCGAGCCGGTTCTGCTCCGCGAAACGTCTCTAGGGCCGCTCGCGTGTTACGTGACAAGATCGGGAAGACTCCGATGACAACCGTCCCTGCCCCGACCCAGAACCGCCTCGCCTCGCTCGACGTCCTGCGGGGGGTCGCCGTCCTTGGCATCCTCCTCGCGAACCTCGCCTACTTCGGCGGGCCGTTCAACAAGTTCCTTTCCGGCCTCACGCCGGACGCGAGCACTCTGGAGCGTTGGGTGGATGCGCTCAGCGTCACGTTCGTCAACAGCAAGTTCAGGGGCATGCTCGCGATCCTCTTCGGGGCGGGGCTGTACATGCAGTTCCGCAGACTCGAGGCCTCTGGCCAGTGGCCCGGTACCTACGCCAAACGGATGCTTTGGCTGGCCGCGCTCGGTGCCGTCCACGGAGTGTTCATCTGGCTCGGGGACATCCTTTTCATGTACGCCCTCGCGGGTCTGGTCACGATCCCGTTCGTCAAGCTTCGAGGGAAGGTCCTGGTCGTGACAGGCGTGGGCCTTGCCGCCGTGTTGTTCCTTGTCTGTGCCCTCCTTGCTGCCTTCGTCGCCTTCCAGGGAGCAGGGGCCATCAGCGGTGGGGGCAGCGGGCTCGGTGCCATCGACTGGCTCTTCTCAGCGGCCTACGAGACGCGGGTCTTCCAGAACGGCACGTATCTCCAGCAGCTCGGCTTCCGGGCCGCGTTCTGGGCCTTGCAGCTGACCGGGATCCTCTTCTACCTCCCGCTCGTGCTCCCGCTCTTCTTCGCCGGGGTGCTGATGGCCCGCCGAGGGGTGTTCGACCTCTCGCGCCCCGACGACGGCACCCGGCGTCGCCTCATGCTTTGGGGCCTGGGCCTCGGACTGCCACTCAACGCGCTGTGCGCCCTCGGGGCGTTCGCGCCGGTCCCCCTCGACCTCAGCCTTCTCGTCGAAGGGGGCCTCGGCATGATCCTCGCCGTCGGCTATATCGGGCTCGGCCTCTGGCTGGTCCAGAGCCGCCCCGGCACCGTGCTGCGCGAGTCGCTGTCGCGGGTCGGCCAGGTCTCGCTGTCCAGCTACCTCCTCCAGTCCTTGCTGGGGACGTTCGTGTTCTATTCCTGGGGGCTCGGATGGTTCGGGCGCCTCTCGCAGCCAGAGATGCTGCTGGTCGCGCTGCCGATCTGGGCCGTCGTGGTCGCGTTCGCCTGGTTCTGGACGGCCCGGTTCGATATCGGACCCTTCGAGTGGGCGTGGCGTTCGCTCGCGGCCGGTCGAAAGCTCCCGTGGCGACGGGCCGCGATCCCCGAGGCCCCACCGTCGCCGACGGTCTAGAGCTCCGGCTTCCGGGGGGTGCGGTGCCGGGGTACGGGCAGCAACGAACCGTCCGCCCGGATCGGGGCCGTGGAGTTGGAGAGCAGCTGCTGCACCCGGGCCTCGACCTCGACCACGTACTCGTCCATTGCCCGGTCGAACTCCTGGCGCTGCTCCTCCATGTCGTCGAGCAGCCGGAGGATGATCTCGACCCCCGCCAGGTTCACGCCCATATCCTGGGTCAGCCGCTGGATCTGCCTCACTCGTTGGATGTCCTCGTCGCTGTAGAGCCGGTTCTTCGTCCCCACCCGGGCCGGATTGACGAGGCCGATCCGCTCGTACTGGCGGAGTGTCTGCGGGTGGACGCCGCACAGCTCAGCGGCGACCCCGATCATGTAGACAGGTCGGTCGGTCTTCTTCATGCGTCCTCTCGGTGGAGTCGGGCGAGTTGCTGGAGCAGGTCCCGTTCGGCGTCGGTGAGGCTCTTCGGGACGGTCACCTTCACCCGGGCGATGAGGTCGCCTCGTCCTCCGCCCAGCCGGCTCAGCCCCTGGCCCTTCAGCCGGAACGCCTGCCCGGTCTGGGTGCCCGGGGGCACGCTGATCGTGCCGCTGGATCGAGGCGTGGGCACACGGACCTCGCCCCCGAGGGCCGCGGTGGTGTAGGGCACCGAGACCTCGATCTCCGTGTCCTCGCCCCGCCTGACGAACGGTCCTCCCGCCACCACCCGCACCACGACGAAGAGGTCCCCCGGCCGACCGTTCGACCCCTGGCCCCCGCCCCCCGGAACCCGCAGCTTCTGCCCGTCTGCCGCCCCGGGGGGCACGGTCACTGAGATCCGTCGCGGCTTGGCGACCACCCCGGCGCCCCGGCAGGTCGGGCATGCCGCCCGGCGAAGGGTGTCGCCCTGGAGCCGGACCTGGCCCGTCCCGCCGCAGGTCTCGCACGCGTCCTCGACCTGGTACGCGAGCGTGCGCTGAGTCCCCTTATCCACTTCCTCGAGGGTGATCTGCACGGTCTGCTCGACGTCCCGAGGGGGAAGGCCCCGCGTCCGTGTGAACGCGTCCCCGCCACCGAAGAAACTGCCGAACAGGTCGCCGAGGTCGAAGTCGACCCCCCCAGTTGGGGCCGGCCCTCCGAAGCCGCCCGCCTGCTCCCAGTCCGACCCGAACCGGTCGTACTTCTCCCGTTTCTCCGGGTCGCTGAGCACTGAGTAGGCCTCCCCCACCTCCTTGAACTTCGCCTCGGCCTGGGCGTCGTTCGGGTTGACGTCTGGGTGGTACTTGCGGGCCAGGCGGCGGTATGCCGTGCGGATGGCCTTCTCGTCCGCGTCCCGAGGGACGCCCAGCGTCGCGTAATAGTCCTTCGGCATGAGGGTCAGAGACTCAAGGGCATGAGTGTACTACACTCAGAGAACCGAGACGTCCGGGCCCTCGGTGCCGCTTCGGGACTTCGGTCCTGACCGAGTCCCCCAGTCGAAAATGCGACCGAAAGAGGGAAGGCCAGGGGTTAGGCCGCGACCCGCAACGACCGAGAATCTTGCTGCGGTGGAACTGGCAAGTCTTGAGATTCGCATGTCGCGCAGTGAGAACCTGCCCGTGTTGCCGCAAGCGGCGAGCACGGTCCTCAAGCTCGCCGATGACCCGGACGCGAGTACCCGGGACATGGAGCGGGCGATCGAGCGCGACCCCGCGATCACGGCCAAGATCCTGAAGGTCGCCAACTCCGCCTACTACGGCTCCCCCAAAGTCCCCACCCTTGGGCGGGCCATCAGCTTCCTCGGCCTGACGACCGTACGATCCCTGGTTGTGAGCGTCGCCATGCAGGCGATGGCGAGCGGCAAGAGCAGTTCCGCCAGCTTCTCGAAGATCGAGTACTGGCGCCACTGCCTCGCCGTCGGGACGACCGCCCGCATCCTCGGCAAGCTCGTCGCCCCCATGAAGGCCGAAGAGCTCTATTGCGCCGGGATGATGCACGACATCGGGCTCCTCGTGATGGAGAAGTTCATGTCCACCGAGCTCAACATCGCGATCAAGAAGTCCTGTGAGACCGCGACGCCGCTCGCCGAGACCGAGCGTGCCGTCTGCGGCTTCACCCATGCCGAGGCAGGGGCCCTTCTGGCCCGGCACTGGGGCCTGAGCCCCCTCATCACCTGCGGCATCCGCTACATCGACGACCCCCTCGCCGACGAGGAGTACTTTGAGTCGACCTGCATCGTCAATCTGGCGGAGTGCCTCGCGAACCGCAGCGGGTTCGGACACAGCGGGATCCGGCTCCCGGTCGATGTGGACCCTGCCGTCGTCCAGACGGTCGGCCTGCCGGAAGAGCAGTACGAGGTCGTGTCCGAGGTCACCCGACAAGAGATCGCCCGAGCCCAAGAGGCCTTCCGGATCGCGGCCTAGGCCCCCAAGCCCCCTCGCCCAGGGGTATGCTTCCTTGAACGCGCTCGTAGCTCAGTGGATAGAGCATCAGCTTGCGGAGCTGAGGGTCGGAGGTTCGAGTCCTCTCGAGCGCGCCAATCCACCCCCCAAGGAGACCCTTCCTCCAGCGGTACTGCCCCGGTCCTGCCCCGGTCTTTCCAAGGCTGTCATACTGTGACACTAAGCATGAATGGCATCACGAGGCATATCGATAAGTTCGGGGCCTTTGCGAGCGCTCTGTGCGCCGTCCATTGCGCCGCGGTCGGCCTCGCCATGGCGGTGCTCCCGGTGCTCGGGCTCACCTTCCTCGCCGACCCTCGCACCGAGGCCGTGTTCATCGGGACCGCCGTCGTGCTCGGGGTCTGGGCGATCGTCGCCGGCTACCGGCGGCACCGGAACCGCTGGCCCGCCGTCCTGTTCCTGGCTGGGCTCGTCCTCGTCGCCGCGAGCCACCTCGGTCACGGGCACGCCCACGGTGTCGCCTCTGCCGCCCATGTCCACGGACCGGGTTGCGTGCACCGGGAACCCTGGGCCGCCGCACTCGCCGTCCTTGGCGGTCTAACGTTGGTCGCCTTCCACGTCGTCAACCACCGTCTCGGCCACCATGCCTGCGCCTGCATCGTCTGCACGGCCTCCGAGCCGGACGCGACCCCCGCACCCCGGCGGGGGTAAAGTCCCCGGGTGCCCGCCCCTACGGCCGCCCTCGAAACGACCTGCGTCAACGTCGTCCGCGGACTCGCCATGGACGCAGTCCAGAGGGCCGAGTCCGGCCATCCCGGGATGCCGATGGGGGCCGCCCCCATGGCCCACGCGCTCTGGACCCGCCACCTCCGCCACGACCCCTCCGACCCCCAATGGCCGGACCGCGACCGGTTCGTCCTCTCGGCGGGGCACGGGTCGATGCTCCTTTACGCCTTGCTCCACCTCACCGGTTACGACCTCGGGCTCGAAGACCTCAAGGCCTTCCGGCAGTGGGGCAGCCGCACCCCCGGGCACCCCGAGAACCACCTCACCCCCGGCGTAGAGATGGCCACCGGGCCCCTAGGGCAGGGCTTGGCGACCGCGGTGGGTATGGCGCTCGCCGAACGCTCTCTCGCCGCCCGCTTCAACCGGCCCGGCCACACCGTCGTCGACCACCGCACGTTCGTGATCTGCTCCGACGGCGACCTCATGGAAGGGGTGACGAACGAGGCTTGCTCGTTCGCCGGACACCAACGCCTCGGCAAGCTCATCGCCCTCTACGACGCGAACCGCATCACGATCGATGGCTCCACCGACCTGGCCTTCACAGAGGACGTCGGTGCCCGCTTCCGGGCCCTCGGATGGGCGACCTGGGAGTGCGACGGCATGGACGTGGACGCGGTGGACGCCTGCCTCCAGGCTGCGGTCGCCGACCCGACCGCCCCCAGCCTCATCGTCTGCCGCACGACCATCGGCTACGGGAGCCCGAACAAGGCCGGCTCCGAGAAGAGCCACGGCGCCCCCCTCGGCCGCGACGAGGTGCTCGCGACCAAGCGAGCCCTCGGCATGCCCGAGGAGGAGTTCGCCGTCGACTCCGACGCCCTCGCCTTCTACCGTCGTGCCCTGGAGGTCGGGAGGGAAGCCTCGCGGGCCTGGGGGGCCCGGCTCTCCGACTACCGCGCGGCCTTTCCGGCTGAAGCCCGGGAACTGGAGGCGTCCCTCGCCCACGACCTTGGTCGCGACTGGTACGGGGCCCTGCCGACCTTCCCGGAGGCCGTCGCCACCCGGGACGCGAGCGGGGCCGTGATCAACGCCCTCGCCCCCCACCTTCCTGGCCTCATCGGGGGCTGCGCCGACCTCGCTGAGAGCGTCAAGACCGTGATCAAGGGCGGCGGCGACGTCCAACCGGACACCCCGGCGGGCCGGAACGTCAACTACGGCGTCCGCGAGCACGCCATGGCCGCGATCGTGAACGGGATGACCCTCCACGGCGGCCTGTTGCCGTTCGGGGGCACGTTCCTGATCTTCAGCGATTACTGTCGCCCCTCGCTACGCCTCGCCGCCCTCATGGGGGTGCCCGCAGTCCACTGCTTCTCCCACGACTCCATCGGCCTCGGCGAGGACGGCCCGACCCACCAGCCCGTGGAGCACCTCATGAGCCTGCGGGCGATCCCCAATTTCAACGTGCTCCGGCCCGCCGACGGGAACGAGACGGCCGCCTGCTGGAAGCTGGCCCTCGAGTCGAAGTCGACCCCCTGCGCCCTGATCCTCACCCGCCAGAAGGTGCCGGCCCTCAGCCCCGCCCTCCCGACCAAGCACCCGGCCGAGCGGGGCGCCTACGTGCTCCGCGAGGCCTCGGGCGGTCGTCCGTCCGTCGTCCTCGTCGCGACCGGGAGCGAGGTCGGGCTCGCCGTCCAGGCCGGGGAGCGACTCGATGCGGAGGGCACCCCGACTCGCGTCGTCTCGATGCCTTCGTGGTTCCTCTTCGAGCGTCAAGACGCCGGTTACCGGAGCGAGACGCTACCCCCCGGCGTACCGACGGTCTCGGTCGAGGCGGGGACGACTCTGGGCTGGGCCCGCTATGCCCAGGCGCACGTGGGGCTCGACCGCTTCGGAGCCAGTGCCCCTGGCCCCACGCTCTACCAGGAGCTCGGCTTGACCGTGGACGCCGTCGTGGCCGCCGCCCGCTGGCTTCTCGACCGCGGCTAGTCCCCGGAGCCGCAGCAGGACTTCGTGAGGAAGTGCGTGAGGGCCTTCTCGCGTTGGAGCGAGAGGGCGGCGAGGTTGGCCATCAGAGCGGCGTTGTCGGGGTCGGCCTTCGCCAGCCCGTCATAGGTCGATGCCGCGCGAGCCTCGAACTTCGCGGCGAGTTCGGCCGCCTCGAACAGGGTCTTCGGGACACCGAGCCGGTCGGCCCAAGTCTTCGACGACTCGGTCTTCTGGCGGGCGTACGGATTGGCCGGAGCACCGCCGCCGATCTTCGAGAAGGCCACCGTGAGCGCCTTCTCACCGTCCTGACCGGCCCGGTAGGCCTTCAAAGGGGCCACGTTGCCGAACTTGACGACCGCCGCGGCCCGAAAGGCATCGCCCTGGCGCTCGAGGTCAAGGGCGCTCAGCAGGGTCGATTCAGGCTGAGGGTGAGTCGCCCCGGCGAACAGCAAGAGCGTGGCGGCGAAGACCATAGGCCCTAGTGTGGCCGGTCCCGCCGCCGGAATGCCTCTTTACGCCCCCGATTTCTTCGAGACTTTGCGCTTTCCGCCCGGGCCGAGCTCGACCGCGACCGCCGAACCGTCGAAGGTCGGCCGGAACTTGACCCGCCGCTTGAGGTCGCCCCCGGAGAGCGTGGCCCAGTTCACCCGCTCGAGCGTCCAGTGCCACCCGATGTCCGTCGGCGAGAACAGGAACTCGACCCCCTCCTGGATGATGTCGGCGACGAGGGTCTTGAGGTCCTCCCGCCCGACAAGGATCCGTTCGCCCGCGGTGAGGCTCGGCTTGAGGTGGACGCTCAGCGTCACCGGCTCCTCTTCCGGCGCCTTGGCCGAGACTTTCTTCTTCTCGTCGACGGTCTCTTGCACCTGCGCCACTTCTGCGAAGAGCGACTTGGTCATCGGGGCGTAGTCCTCCGAGTTCCAGGCGAAATCGACGTCGTCGTGGACGGCGGTGGCGAAGCGGCCCGTCTCGACGAGGGCCGTGGCGACGAGCGCCACGTCCGTCGGCTTGAGGTCGGGGTAGGCCTTTCGAATCTGATCGAACGTGAGTTCGGGTTTAGTGAGGTTGATCGTGGTCAACGGCAGGGGAACCTCGCGACGCCGGGGAGAGCCCCCGCGTCATAATCGCCCAGTGTACCGCACCCAGCGATCGCTCCTAAGCCGCTTCCTCCCCTTGGCCCTCCTGGCCGCGACCTTCGTCCTGTCCGGGTGTGGAGCCCCGACCGAGGGCGGAGGCACCGGCACCGCCCAAACGAACGCCGCCCTCAAGGTCGGCATCGTGTTCGATACCGGTGGCCTCGGGGACAAGAGTTTCAACGACAGCGCCTGGCGGGGGGTTCAGAGGGCCGAGAAGGAGCTGGGCGTCGGTGTGACGAAGGTCGAGAGCACCAAGGAGAGTGACTACCCCACGAACCTGAGGGCCCTCGCCGACCAAGGGGCCAACGTCGTCGTCGCGGTGGGGATCAACATGCGGGTGGCCGTCGAGCAAGTGGCCCCCGACTACCCGGACGTCAAGTTCGTCAGCATCGACGGCGAGCCGCTCGCCAAGCCGAACGTCCGCACGATCCAGTTCAAAGAGGAGGAAGGGAGCTTCCTGGTCGGCTACCTTGCCGGGCTCATGACGAAGACGAACAAGATCGGCTTCGTTGGGGGGATGGAGCTCCCGCTGATCAAGAAGTTCCAGTACGGCTATGCGGCCGGGGCCAAGCGGGCGAACCCGAACGTCGTCCTTCTTCCGCCCAAGTACACGCAAGGCTGGGACAACCAGGACACAGCCCGGGTCGCCGCCAACCTGCTCTTCGGTCAGGGGGCGGACGTGGTCTACCACGCGGCCGGCCGGGCGGGCCTAGGCGTCATCGCCGCCGCCAAGGAGAAAGGGAAGTTCGCGATCGGGGTCGACTCCGACCAGGACGATATCGCCCCCGGCACCGTCCTCACGTCGATGATCAAGCGGGTGGACGAGGGGGTCTTCCTGACGATTCGGGACGTGAAGGACGGAAAGTGGAGCCCGGGCGCGGTCGTCTACGACCTCAAGGCGGGCGGTGTCGGCACCTCCGACTTCCGGCACACCCGGGAGATGATCGGCGACCTCAACGTCGAGCGCATCGACCGGGTGCGGCAACAGATCGTCGAAGGAAAACTCCAAGTCCCTTCGGATGAGGCCTCCTTCGCCGCGTTCAAGTAGCCAAGGGCCGAAGTCCGTGAGGTGCCCAGACGGTCAGGCGACCGTCTGGGCTCCTCGATTCCTTAGGCTAGCGCGAACTCGACGACCCTGCCCTTGGGGCTCCCCGCAAGTCCGCCCTCACGAACCGCGAACTCCCCGCCGACGAGCGTGTGGACCACCCGGCCTGTCAGCCACCGGCCCTCATAGGGCGACCAGCCGCACTTCGACTGGAGCCATTCGGCCGTCACCTCGAACCGTCCGTCGAGGTCGACGAGCGCAAGGTCTGCGTCGTACCCGGGCCACACGCGGCCTTTGTTGCGGACGCCGAACAGTTCGGCTGGAGTCTCGGACGTCATCCGCACGACCTGCTCGAGCCCGATCTCACCCCGGTGGCGCCAGTCGAGCATCACCGGCAGGAGCGTCTGTACCCCTGGCATCCCGCTCGGCGAACTTGGGTAGGGCCGGGTCTTTTCCTCCCGCGTGTGCGGAGCGTGGTCGCTCCCGATCACGTCGAACAGCCCGTCCTTCACCGCCCGCCACAGCGCCGACCGGTGCTCTTCAGACCGGATCGGGGTGTTCATCTGGATCAGGGCCCCGAGTCGTTCGTAGTCCTCATCGTTGAAGGTGAGGTGCTGCGGGGTGACCTCACACGACGCCCCGAGCCCATTCCGCTTGGCCTGCGCCAAGAGCGGGAGTTCCGGGGCGGACGAGACATGGAGGACGTGCACGGGCCGACCCGTCTCGGTGCTCAGGCGTAAGACCCTTTCGGTGGCCAAACGAGAAGACTCGACGTCCCGAAGGTTCGGGTGCTCCCGGGCGTGGGGGGAGTGGCTCAGCAGACCCTTGCGGCCGATGAGCCGTTCCTCGTCCTCGGCGTGGATCGATACTCGCCGCCGCCCGTTCTCGAGCACCCTCCGGAGCGAGGCGTCGTCCGCCACCAGCAACGGCCCCGTCGAGCTGCCCATGAACACCTCGCCGATACCGGGAGTCCCGGGCAACAGCTCAAGTCGCCCCAACTCGTCAAGGTTGTCCATCGACGCCCCCACCCAGAACGCGAAGTGGCACCACGCCCGCCCCTCCGCCCGTCGGAGCTTGTCCTCGAGCGCGGCCTGGGTCGTGGTGGTCGGGTCTGTGTTGGGCTCGTCGAAGACGGTCGTCACCCCACCCATGACAGCCGCCCGAGTCCCCGACTCGAGGTCCTCCTTATGGGTGAGCCCAGGCTCTCGAAAATGAACCTGCGTATCGATCACCCCCGGGAGGATGTGAAGCCCAGAAACGTCCACCCACTCTTTGGCCGACGAACGGTCACACTCCCCGACGGTCACGATCCGTCCCCCCGCGATCCCGACGTCGGCGACCCTCCGCCCCGCCCCCGAGACCACCGTCCCCCCCGTCAGAACCAGGTCGAGTCCCATAGCCTAGTTTGGCCCGCCCCGGGCTAGGTCCGCCAAGACGCTTGGGCGCATTCCGGGTCGCACCCGCGTCATAGTCACTGAGGCCGACGATGCACACCGACGAGCGACCGGACGTGACCGTGATCGTGCCCGTCCTCAACGAGGAAGGCACGATCGCCGAGGTACTCGACCGTGTCCTCGCCGTCCCGATCCGGGCACAGGTCATCGTGGTCGACGACGGGAGCACCGACCGCACCGGCTCGATCCTCGACGTCTACCGCGACCGGGTCGTCGTCCTGACCAACCCCGTGCGAGGGGGGAAGGGGGCCGCCATCCGGCAGGCCCTCCCTTACGCCCAGGGCCGGGTCGTGGTCATCCAGGACGCCGACCTCGAGTACGACCCCGAGGACATCCCCCGCCTCGTCGGGCCGATCCTGGACGGCCGGTACGGAGTCGTCTACGGCACCCGATTCCAGGAAGGGTTCCCGCCCGGAATGGCCCTCCCGAACCGGATCGTCAACGTCCTCCTCGTCCTCGCCGTCCGGATCCTCTTCGGGCGCCGAATCACCGACGAGGCGACATGCTACAAGGCCGTCCGTACAGACCTGCTCACGAGCATGGAACTCGAGTGCCAACGCTTCGAGTTCTGCCCGGAAGTCACTGCGAAGGCCATCCGGTTCGGAGAACCGATCCATGAGGTGGCCGTAAAGTACGTGCCACGTACGAAAGAGGCAGGGAAGAAGATTAGGTGGACCGACGCCCCCGAGGCGTTCTGGACTCTGTGGCGACATCGGATCTGGCTGCCCCCTCGAGACTGAGCGGAAGGGCCAATAGGCCCGGTTCTCCCCGGCACGCTTACTTGCCGCCGCGGCGCCGCCGACGATCCCCTTAGGCCCCTCGGCAGCCGCGCGAGGGCCCAGTGACACCCATGAAGCGTTTCCTCTTCTCCACGGCCGCCCTCGCCGGCGTGCTAGTCCTCGTCGGGTGCGGTGGATCGGGCTCGTCCGTCGGTGGTGGCGGCGGGACCGCCTTCCTCTCCGGCACCGTTACCCAGCCTGGTGGCAGCCGCCCGGCCGGCCGCGAACTGCGCCCCACGTTCGTTCCCCTGGCGAACGCCCCGGTCTCGGTGATCGACCTTGAGACCGACCTCGTCGCCGCCAGCGCCACGACCGGCACCGACGGCACCTACTCCGTGAGCACGGTCTTGGCGGACGGCAACTACCTCATCCGAGCCGTCGGCCCGAACAACCTCACCATCGAAAACGTCGTGACCGTCGACGCCGGCGAGACCGGGATCGACCGCGACCTCGACCCGCTTACGACCCTCGGCGCCCAGGCCACGACCAGGCAGTTCCGCCGCCTCCTCGAAGCTGCCGGCGACGACGGCCTCGCCGACACGATCGACCTCGAGGACCTCGTCGAGGACTTCGTCGCCGAGTTCGAGGACGAAGCCTTCGAGCTGCCCGACTTTGAGGACGAGGCCGCCATCGAGGCCCTCATCGACCAGCTCCTGACCGCCTCGACCCCCGTCGGCGTCTACGGCGGCACGATCACCGGCCCGACTCCGGGACGACTCGCCATTGGTGTCTTCAACGGTGACGAGGCCAAGATCCTCGTCGTCCCGCCGACCACCGGCACCGCCGCGCCGATGTTCCACTCGTTCCTGACCGACGTGACCGACCAAGGCAACGTCGTCGTGAGCAGCGAGACGTTCAAGCTCAACGGGATCATCGCCAAGGGCACAGGGACGGGCGTCTGGAAGGCCCTGAACGCCCAGACCGGCGCTTGGGAGAGCGGCACCTGGGAGATCGCGCTCCAGAACGGCGCCAACTCGGGCGTGTTCGAAGTCCAGAGCGTCAACGCCTTCGAGCCGTTCCGCCCGCTCACGAGCGAGGTCGAACTCGACCTGGCCTTCGTGCTCGACGACAACACGGTCCTGTTCCAGGCCACGTCATTCGACGACGTCGTCGTCATGGGCATCGGCACCGTGGACGCGAACGGCGATGCGGCCGTGACCGTCCGGGGCGAGACCGGGACCGGCGTGGAAGGCACGGGCACCCTCGCGGGCGACGACCTGAACTTCACGTTCAGCTTCGACGGCCTCGACTGGGAGATCGGCGCTTTCCGCTACACCGACTTCGGCCTCGACGAAGACTGAAGCCGTTCCTTTGGCCCCGTTTCCTTGGCCATTGCGGGGACCGTCCCTTCGGGGGCGGTCTCCCGTTCGTGCCGGCCCTGGGCCGGACTCCCCTCCCTTGGAGCAGCGCGAGAGGGTTGGGTGCGGGGGCGAGATTTGAACTCGCGACCTCCGGGTTATGAGCCCGACGAGCTACCAGGCTGCTCCACCCCGCGCTGGGAACTATCCCATCACCGGGGCCCCCCCGTCAACCCCGCTGGGCCCCGTGGCCGGGAAAGGGGCCTGATGGCACCCTAGCGAGTAAAGTAGCGCGACATGGGCAAGGGCTCAACGAACGTGCGCTATGCCGAGGTCGATCGGGAAGTGCCGGGCGCACGCGTCCACGTCGTCCTCGACCTCGACAGCGGCCACCGGTGCGACGCCAATACCGGCGTCCCGTTCTTCGACGAGCTCCTCGCCCACCTCGCCCGCTACGCCGGCATCGGCCTTGGGGTGTCGCTCGAGCCCGACGGCCCCGTCGGCCACCACCGAGTCATCGAGACTGTCGGCCTGTGCTTCGGCCTCGCGATCCAACGGGCCCTCGAGGACTCCGAGGCTGTTGTCGGGACCGGGGACGCCCAGATCCCCGCCGGAGACGCGCTCGTGTCCTGTGCCCTCGACCTCGACGGCCGTCCGTTCCTCGGCTGGCACGTCGAGCTCCAGCAAACCCTCGTCGCCGGGCTCGAGAGCGAGAACGTCCGCCAGTTCTTCGAGTCGTGCGCCCTGTTCGCCGGGGCCTCGCTCCACCTGCGGCGCGAAGCGGGCTATAGCGACCAGCACGTCTGCGAGGCCCTGTTCAAGGCGTTCGGCAAGACCCTCCGCGAGGCCACGAGGCGGGCCGACCCCGGCCACGGCGTGCCGCTCAAGGGCCGGGGCTGAGGTACCCTGGGCAGCCCATGGTCGTCACCGTCACGTTCTGCATGGCGTGAAACTACGCCCCTCGCGCCGCCGGTCTGGCGGAGCAACTGTTCACCGCCTTCCAATCCCCCGTGGGGCAGCAGGGCCAACTGGAGTCCGTCACGCTCGTCCCCGGCGGCGGCGGGGTGTTCGACGTCCGGGTCGACGGGGACTTGGTCTATTCGAAACACCAAACCGGCCGCCACGCCGAGCCAGGCGAAGTCCTCGCCCTCATCAAGGACCGACTCCACCCCTAGACTCCCTTGGAGTGCGTGAGCTCGCTAACGACGGACTGCGTGAGCTCGCTCACGCTCTGGAGTAGTGTGCTCGCACACCCCGCGAGCGAAGCGAGCCCCGCCGCTAGGTCCCGGCCGAGCCCCGGGCCCCGATGACCGTAGGAGAGCGGTGTGGAGCAGGTCATCGCTTTCGTCCGCGACCTCGACCGGCACATCGGCGAACTCGCGGCTCAGACCGGGCCCCTGTTCCCACTCCTCCTCTTCGCCTATGGCTTCTTCCAGACCGGCCTCGTCATCGGCCCTCTGATCCCCGGCAACGCCGTTGTCTTCGCGGTCGGAGTGCTCGCCTCGGGTGCGAAGCTCATCGACCCCTGGCTCGCCTTCTCCACCATGGCCCTCGGCGCTGCCCTCGGCAACGTCGCGAACTATGGCCAGGGCGTCGCCTTTGGACGCCACCTCTTCGACCTCGAGAAGGGCTTCCTGACCGCGAAGAACCTGGCCAAGACCGAAGAGTTCTTCGCCCGGTACGGCGGCCGGGCCATGCTCCTCTCCCCGTTCCTCCCGTTCGTCCGGTCGTTCGCCCCGTTCGTGGCCGGCCTTGCCCGCATGCCCCTCGGTCCGTTCACCGTGAGCGGCACGGTCGGCGCCGTCGTCTGGATCGGTGCCCTCGTGGCGGCGGGAGCCGTCTTCGGAAAGGTCCCTGGGGTCCGCGAGAACATCGGCCTCGCCGTCGTCGGGTTCTCACTCCTGGTCGTGGCGAAAATCGTGTTCGACGCCCTCCGGAGGCGTGCCCGACGCCCCGCCCCTCTCGGGTAAATTCTGCTCGATGGCACGTTGGATCATGGCCCTCCTCGCGCTTGGCGTCCTCGCTTACGGCTGCGCCCCCGAAGGGGGCGACGACGAGGACTCCGAGAAGCCCGCCGCCGCGAAGGAAGAGGACTCGGACTAAGCCAGCCCGAGCAGCGGGAGGATGACCCGCAGGCACCCGAGCGTCACCAAGAACCCGAGGACGTCGAACACGAACCCGCGGCGGAACATCACGCCCGGCGGGATCAGCCCCGTGCTGTAGACGATGGCGTTCGGCGCCGTGCTGATCGGGAGCATGAACCCGAGGCTCGCCCCCACCGTCGCCCCCAGGGCCGCCGGAACCGGCGACACCCCCGCCGCGTTCGAGAGGGCGATCGCCACGGGCACCACCGTGGTGGCTGAGGCCGTATTGCTCGCGAGCTCGCTCAGCGCGATCGCCAGGGCGATCGAAAGGGCGGTGATCGCCCAGACGTCCCGCGCCCCCGTCGCCGCCGCGAGACCCTCCCCGATCACCTGAGCCAAACCCGAGTCGAACGTCGCCTTCCCCAGGGCCAGGCCCCCCGCGAAGAGCAGGATCGTCCCCCACTCGATCCTCGTCGCCCGGGCCCAGGTCATCACCCGACCCCCTTCTAACCCCTTGGCCGGCCACACGAAGAGCACGGTGGCCCCGAGCAGGGCCGCCACCGCCTCCGGCACCCGGGCCGTGAGGGCCTTCGCCACCGGCGACTCCGATCCTAGTGCGTACTCCACGAGCCCCGGCGCCACCCAGAACGTGAGGGCCACGAGGAAGGCTCCCAGGGCCCCCTTCTCGGCGTCGCTGAAGCGCCCGACCTTGGCGTACTCCTCCTTCGCGTGCTCGTGGGCTCGGGCGGTCTCCGGCTGGGCTCCCCGCAGCGGTCGCCGTAGCTGGAGCCAGGCCAGGAGCAGCATCACCGCCGTCACCGGCATCGCGAAGACAGCCCACTCGACGAAGTTCACCGAGACCCCGGTCGCCTCCCTGACGAGCGCGACGCCGATCACGTTCGGCGGCGTCCCGATGATCGTCCCGACCGCGATGCTCGAGCCCCACGTGAGCATCAGGAGCACCGAGGTCGAGACCGGGTCCCCCCGCCCTTCGTGGCCGACCTCCTTCAAGATCGTCCGCCCGATCGGGAGCAGCATCGCCGTTGTGGCGGTGTTGCTCACGAAGAGGCTCAGCACGCACGCGATGGCCCCCAGCGAAAGGAGCGTGGAGGAGAGGCTCCGGGTCGCCCAGGGCTTGCTCATGAGCCAGTACGCCGCCCGCCGGTCGAGCCCTGAGTCCTCCATCGCCTTCGCGATGATGAAACTCCCGATGAAAAGGACGATGATCTGGTCGCCGTAGGCCCCGAACGCCTCGCGGCCCGGCAGGCCCCCGAGCAGGACGAGCAGCGTGGTCGAGAGCAGGGCTGTGACGGCGAGCGGAAGGGCCTCGGTGACCCAGAGCGCCACCGTCGCCGCGAAAACGGACGCTACGACCTGCTGCTGGTCGGTCAGCCCCCCGGTCAAGAGCCAGACGACCCCGAACGCCCCGACGCCCCAGAGGAGCTTCAGCCAGCCACCGGACTCGGTCTTGCTCACTGGGGCCCAGTTTGCCCGAGACCGAGCGCCAAGCGCATCGCCGCGATCCGTGCGGGTAAGGGAGCAAAGTCCTCAGCCCCGCCATACCCGGGTCGCCCGCTCGCCTCTCGCATCGAGAAGTGCAGCTCACGGCACCCGGCGTCCACGAGAAGGCGCGCGTTCTCCGGCCGCACGCCCCCGCCGGCCAGGATCGTCAGCCGACCCGCCGACCGCTGGACCAGTCGCCGCAACCCGCTGAGCCCAGTGACGACGTCGGCCTCGCCCCCGCTCGTCAGCACCCGTGCGAACCCCGTCTCGACCAACGCCTCGAGCGCCTCGTCCAGGTCCGGTGTCATGTCGAACACCCGGTGGAAGGCGACCGGCTTCCCCTCGGCGGCTTCGACCAATTCCCGGTTCCGCGCCCGGTCGACCCGCCCGTCCGCCGCGAGCACCCCGCACACGATCTCGTCCGCCCCCGCCCGGACGAGCGATCGCACGTCCCGCACCGCGGCCCGGAAGTCCGGCTCTGGCGGATCGGCCCGGCCTTCGCGGGTTCGAACCATCGCGACGACCGGCACCTTCACCCGCGCTTTGACCTCCTCGAGCATCCCGATCGACGGCGTGACACCCCCGGTCGGGAGCGCCGCACACAGCTCGATGCGGTCGATCCCCGCCTCGTCGGCCGCGAAGGCCTCCTCGACCGACGCGCAGCACGCTTCGAGCAGAACCTCCATCCCGGGCCGAGCCTACGCGCCCTCCTCGCGTGGGGCCTGGGCCCCCGGGCACCGTTAAGGCGACCTTAACGGTGCGCAGGGTAGTTTCTGCACACTCATGGACACGAAGATCTCGCGCCGCGGGCTATTGAAGGGGGTCGGGTCCGCCGCTGCCGTCGCCGGTCTCGCCGGGGCCCTCCCGCGACTCGCCGAGGGCCAGCCCGCCCGCCGCCGCGCACTCCGGGTAGCCCACCTCACGGACATGCACGTCTTCGCCGACCGGCCCGAGTCGGATCAGGGGATCGAGTTCACCGTCGACCACCTGCTCTCCCTCTCCGACGGCCCCGGCTTGGTCCTCACCGGCGGCGACAACCTCACTGGCACGATGTCCCAGCCGCTCGAGGCCGCCGTCTCGATGCGCGACCGCTGGAAGAAGGCCTTCCTCAACCGGGTGAAGCTCCCCATGCTCCACTGCACGGGCAACCACGACGTCTGGGGATGGAACAAGCAGCGCAGCGGCTCCACGGGCGAGGAGCCCCTTTGGGGCAAGGCCTGGGCCCGCGACCAGTTCGAGCTCGACCGCCTCAGCTACGCCCACGAGCAGGCCGGGTGGAAGTTCATCGTACTCGACTCGGTCCAGCCCGCCGGCGACCGGTACGAGGGCGGCATCGACCCCGAGCAGTTCGAGTGGCTCCAGGGTGAACTCAAGGCCACACCGGCCTCGACGCCAGTGCTCGTGCTGTCGCACATCCCCGTGACCGGGATCAGCCCGCTGATCGTCGATGCGAGCCCGGCCGAGAACGGGCACCTCGTTCCCTACGGCTCGATCCTGCGCAACCAGTACGAGGTCGTGCGACTCTTCGCCGACCACCCCCAGGTCAAGCTCGTCCTCGCTGGGCACATCCACTTTCGCGAAGAGGTCAAGGTGGCCGGGTGTACCTACCTCAACGGCGGCGCGGTGAGCGGCGCCTGGTGGCGCGACCCGGTGGCCGACAACCGGTCTAGGGCCGAGCGCCAACCGGATTCCCCCCCGCGCCTCGAGCGCGCCCGGCCCGGCTACACCCTTATCGACCTGATGACGGACGGGACCTTCACCCTCGAGACCGTCGATACAGGGTTCAAAGCCAGCCCCTAGCAGCCCCCGCCAGAGGAGCGGGCCACTTTTTTCTCACTTTCTCGCGGGGCCGTGTCACAGAACGGCCCTGCGCTGCGAACGTGAGGGTAAGGGTCGACCAGCGGTTACGACGGTCGCCCGGAGTGATTGCAATGAACAAGAAGGTCCTCATCACCGCCCTCCTCGTCGCTTCGGCGGCCGCTTCGCAGGCCAGCTTCACCGTCGCCAACTTTTTCGACCCGACCACCAGCGGATCGCAGGTCATGTTCACGTTCGACATGGACACCATGACCCTGTTCGGCGAGTGGCAGGTCGACGGTCTGACCGTCGAGACCCCGGGCTTCGTCGGTGGGGGTCAGGTGCAGAACGCCCGCTTCACGATGGGCCCGGTCGGTGTGACCGAGGTCATCGCCGGCACGCTCTACACGATCAACGCCGGTGAAGTCAAGTTCTGGACGAGCGACCCGTCGACCCCGTTCTTCACGATCGACTTCGGGTCGGGCCAGTTCCTCAACCCGTTCGTCGCCGGGGCGAGCGAGCTTCGAGGCGACGTCGTCGACTTCAGCGGCCCGAACGTCCCCGGTGGGCTGAGCCAGGAGCAGTTCGCGTTCAACTTCGCGAACACGAACCGGGTCGGCAACAAGTTCACCTACACCGCCGCCTTCACTTCGAGCGCAGTGCCGGAGCCGGCCACGCTCCTCGTGCTCGGCAGCGCCATCGGGATGCTCGCCGCACGCCGCCGCGCCGCTCGCTGAGCCCCGACCGACACCGCACAAACGAAAGGTATCTCACTTGCGCCCTCGGCCCTCGGCCGTGGGCGCCTTTTTTCGTAGGGGATAGACTCGGGTCGTGTACGCCGCTGTGCTCTTCGCCCTCGTCGCCGCCTTCAGCCCGAACCCGGCCCAACAAGACCGAGACCCCAAGCTCGGGAAGTCCGACGCCGAGATCGTCGCCCTCGGCCGCGAAGCGTGGGGTGACCTCTACGCCCGGGAGGTCGGAGGGAGCACGGCTGCCATGGCCCAAGCCGAGGACGTCTTCGGCGAGGCGCACACGCGGGTCAACGACCTCGCCCTCGCCAAGCTCCCGGCGGCTCGCCAGGCGTCGGTCAAGGCTGTCCGCGCAGCCGGCCGAGACGTCGGGAACGGGCTCGTCTCGCTCGGCGCCGCGTTCTCAGGCGGCGGGACAATGTGGATCCCCGTCGAAGCCGCCGTCCCCGCGACCGTCGAGGCCCTCGTCGCCCGGCTCGCCAAGACCCCCGGCGCGGCAAACGCCAAGAAGGCTGACCAAGGTTGGGCCTCCGCCCGGAACGTGCTCGACCGCCTCGCAAAGAAGATCGAGGCCGACCGCAAAGACCTCGAGGAGATGAGCCTCGGCGACCAGACGTCCTACGCCCGGGCCCGCGCGGCTCACCGGACGACCTCCCAGGCCGTGGCGAAGCTCCGGGCGGCCGCGGCGAAGCTTCCTGGCGACGGCCCGATGCTGGTTGCGGCCTGGTGTACCGCTCGCCTCCGCGTCACGCTCGAAGAGGCCCCCTAGAGCCAGCCCTTCCGGCGGAACAGCCACACCTCGACCGCCGCGATCAGCAGCATCAGCCCGATCGCCAGCGGGTAGCCGAACGGCCACGCCAACTCGGGCATCAGCCGAAAGTTCATCCCGTACACCCCGGAGACGAGAGCCATAGACATGAGAACCGTCGATATGACCGTCATGAACCGCATGACCTCGTTGAGTCGGTTCGACGTCACGTTCAACTGGGCGTCGAGGATCGTGGTCAGGATGTCCCGGTTGAGGTCGAGGTCCTCGACCACACGCAAGGCGTGGTCGTAGACGTCCTGGTAGTACGCCCGGCAGCCTTCGGGCACGAACGAGACGTCGCGCCGCAGGAGGCTGTTCAGGGCGTCCCGGATCGGGATCACACGGCGCCGCATCTCGACGATCGCTCGCTTGGCCTGGATCGCGTCCACCGCGTCCCCTCGCTCGCCCCGGTAGACGGCGTCCTCTTGCTCGGCGATGGCCGTCTGGACGCGGTCAAGGGCAGGGAAGAAGTCGTCGACGATCGCGTCCAACAGGGTGTGGAGCAGGTACGGGGGCGTCTGCCCGACCTCCTGAGGCTTCCGTGCCCACCGGTCAAACCAGAGCGAGAGCAACGCGATGGGCTCCCGCTCCACCGTCACGAGGAACCGCTCGCCGGCGAACATGCCCACCGGTCGGTACTGGTCGTGCCGCCCGTCCTCTTCGATGACGCTCGCCGAGAGGTAGACCCAGTCCTCGCCCGTGTGCACGCCCGGGCGGGCCACCGGCTCGAGAGCATCGTCCACCGCGACCGGGTGGACGCCGAGCCCGTCCTGCAGGATCCGCCGCAGGGCCTGCGGGTCGTCGAGGGTCAGACGGATCCACGCCACCCCCGCTCCCCGCTGGACGGTGCGGAGGGCCTCTTCAAGGGCGCAAGCATGCACCCGTTCTCCATCGACCCAGACTGCGGCCGCCGGTGCCCCTGGCTCGATCTCCATCCCGTCCGCACCTTACCTCTGCCGGTTGGGGTGGACGATGTTGTATCCTTCCTGCCGTCCGGGCGATTAGCTCAGTTGGTTAGAGCACCTCGTTTACACCGAGGGTGTCGGGGGTTCGAGTCCCTCATCGCCCACCACTCACCCCGTAAGATAGCCCCCATGCCCGAGAACGAGAGCACCGAGGCCAAGACCGAAGCCAAGACCGACGCCAAGCCGGAGCCTCTTGTCGACGAGACACCGGTCGTGACCCAGCACGAGGCGAACGGAGTCGCCTACACCGTCACGACGGGCCGCATGCCCCTCCGCGACGAGGAGGGCCAGATCGTCGCCCAAGTCTTCTACATCGCCTACACCAAGGACGGGGCCGATGCCGACCGTCCGCTCATGTTCTCGTTCAACGGCGGCCCTGGTTCCCCTTCGATCTGGCTCCACCTCGGCGCGCTTGCCCCGAAGCGCGTCCCCATGAACGAGGACGGCAGCCTGCCCCCCCCGCCGTACCGGCTCGTCGATAACGAGGCGTCCTGGTTCGAGTTCACCGACCTCGTCTTCATCGACCCCGTCGGCACCGGCTACAGCCGCGCCAAGACCGCGAAGGACGCCGAACCCTACTGGTCGGTCAAGGGGGACATCGAGAGCGTCGGCGAGTTCATCCGGCTCTACCTCACCCGCAACTCCCGCTGGTCTTCGCCCCTCTACATGGTGGGAGAGAGCTACGGCACCACCCGCGCCGCCGGGCTCGCCGGGCACCTCGTGGACCGTGGGGTGGCGTTCTCGGGGATCGTCCTCGTCTCCTCGATCCTCAACTTCCAGACCGCTCGTTTCAACAAGGGCAACGACCTGCCTTACGTCCTCTTCCTGCCCACCTATACCGCTACCGCCTGGTACCACGGCCGGCTCCATGGGGGCCAGCGCGAGCCCCTCAAGGACTGGCTCGTCCAGGCCGAGGCGTTCGCGGGCGGGCGCTACCCCTCCGCCCTCGCGGCGGGCGACCGGCTCGACACCGAGGAGCGCAAGCAAGTCGCCGACGAGCTCGTCCGCCTCACCGGACTCTCCCACAAGTACGTCGAAGAGGTCGATCTGCGGGTCAACATCCACGGCTTCTGCAAGGAGCTGCTCCGCGACCAGCGCCGGACTGTGGGCCGCCTCGACTCCCGGGTCAAGGGGTTCGAGGACACCCAGAAGTGGCACACCGAGACCCCCGACCACGACCCGAGCATGAGTGCGCTCATGCCCCCGTACACGGCCGCGTTCTCGCAGTACGTCCGCCAGAGCCTAGGCTACGAGACCGACCTGAGGTACGAAATCTTCGGAGGGATCAAGAAGCCCTGGGACTGGGGGTCGGCCGGTGACGGCCACCCGGACACGAGCGAAGCCCTCCGGGCTGCCCTCGCCAAGAACCCGCACATGAAGGTCTACATCGCGAGCGGCTTTTACGACCTCGCGACCCCTTACTTCGCCACCGAGTACACGCTCGCCCACCTGGGTCTCGACCCGAGCCTGCGGGCCAACGTCCGCACGAGTGAGTTCGAGGGCGGCCACATGATGTACACCCACGTACCCAGCCTCGTCCGCCTCCGCGACGAGGTGGCCGAGTTCGTACGGGGTCGGTAAAGGCCGGATCCGGTATGCTCCCCAAGTGACCCGCCCCGACGATTGGCTGGACGACTCCCCGAAGGAGGAGTGCGGGGTACTGGGCGTCTACGTCCCCGGGGCCGAGGCCGCTCGGGTCGCGTTCTTTGCGCTCTACGCCCTTCAGCACCGCGGGCAGGAGTCCGCCGGGCTCGCCGTCAGCGACGGCCGCCAGGTTCGGATGCAC
Organism: Fimbriimonadaceae bacterium; assembly: GCA_022843485.1. Lineage (GTDB taxonomy): Bacteria > Armatimonadota > Fimbriimonadia > Fimbriimonadales > Fimbriimonadaceae > JALHNM01. The sequence continues at coordinate 40,052 of JALHNM010000002.1, forward strand.
AAGGACATGGGCCTCGTCAGCCAGGTCTTCGACGAGGACGTCCTCGCCACCCTCCCCGGTGAGATGGCGGTCGGCCACACCCGGTACAGCACGACCGGCGCGAGCGTGCTACACAACGCCCAGCCCATCTTCTGCCAGAGCGTCGTCGGCGAGATCGGGGTGGCGCACAACGGCAACCTCATCAACGCCCGCGAGCTACGTGCCGAACTCACCGCCGAGGGCGAGGCCTTCGACGGCACCGCGGACAGCGAGATCATCGCCCGCCTCCTCGTGCGGCACATGCACCTCGGCCCCGAGAACGCCGTCGCCGCCACGATGAAGCGCCTCGAAGGGGCCTTCAGCGTCTGCGTCCTGACCCCGGGCATGATCCTGGCGTTCCGAGACCCCCACGGCGTGCGGCCCCTCATGGCCGGGTCGGTGGGCGACGGGTGGATGGTTGCGAGCGAGAGCTGCGCATTCTTCCCGGTCGGGGGCGTCGCCACCCACGAGGTCCGACCCGGCGAACTCGTGATCATCGACCGCGACGGCATGCGTTTCGCCCAGGCCGCCCCTCCCCGCAAGGAGGCCAAGTGCCTGTTCGAGTTCATCTACTTCGCCCGTCCCGACAGCAAGATGTTCGAGACGACGATCAACGCCGCCCGGCGTCGGATGGGGATGGAGCTCGCCCGCGAGCAGCCCGCCTCGGCCGATATCGTCGTCCCCGTGCCCGATAGCGGCATCCCCGCCGCCCGGGGCTTCGCCGAGGTGAGCGGGCTCCCGTTCGTGGACGGCATGATCAAGAACCGCTACATCCACCGAACGTTCATCCAGCCGGACCAGCGGATGCGCGAGCTCGGGGTCCGGATGAAGCTCGCGCCTATGGTCGACGAGCTGGCCGGCAAGCGGGTCGTCCTCGTCGACGACTCCATCGTCCGCGCCACCACGACACGCCAGATCGTCCGGATGCTGCTCGACTCCGGCGCCCGCGAGGTCCATGTCCGGATCACCGCGCCCCCGATCAAGTGGCCGTGCTTCTACGGCATCGACATGAGCAGCCGCGGCGAACTGGCCGCCGCCCACATGACCGTCGAGGAGATCCGAGCCCACATCGGGGCCGACAGCCTCGGTTACCTCTCCGTCGAAGCCGCGACGAGGGCCGTCGGTAAGCCCAGCGAACGCTTCTGCCTCGCCTGCTTCACCGGGGACTACCCGATCCCCGTGCCGGACGGCCTCAGTAAAGACGCCCTCGCCCACCCGCCCGACGTCGGCCAGCTCGCGACCGTCGTCGTCAAACCCTAGCCGGTCTTCGGGTCCGTCTTGTTGATCGAGCCGATGATCTGGGCGTGTCGGCGCAAGACCTCCCTCGAATAGGCGAACACCGCCTCCGTGAGCGGGTTCCACAGGTGGTACACCCCCGGGAGCTCCTCGGGCTTGACGTACATGCGACCCGTCGATTCGAACTCCTCCGGGATATCGACCAAGTCCTGGACCCGGGCTGTGTAAACGTCCGCCCACCGCACCTCGTTTCGCTCCGAGATCCGGTAGCAGCCGATGTAGAGGACGTCTTGCAGCACAGCCCCCGCCTCTTCCCGGGCCTCGCGGGCCGCCGCCTCCAGGCTCGTCTCGTCTGGCTCGACCCGGCCGCTCGGGATGCACCACCCCCGGTTCTCGATGTTGCAGATGAGCACGTCGTCGTCGTTCCATGGGAACACCAGCGCCGCGAACGCCCGAAGGGGTGCCCGGAACGGGGCCGGGTGGAACTCGAGGAGCTGCCGTCCGTAGCGGCCGGAAGGGAACCGGCTCATGCCGTGCCCCGGCTGCGCCGACCCATCGCCCCCGCCGCGAGCGAGGCGACGATCGACACCGCCCCGAGCGCCAAGAGCGCCCCGAGCCACTGCTCCGTGCCGAACACCACCACTTTGCCCATCACCGCCGATTCCTCGAACGCCCCAAACTCCCGACTGTCCTGCGAGACCGCCCGGTTGTCCCCGAGCACGTAGACTGAGTCCGGTGGGACCCGGTACTCACCCATCGCCAGCCGCCACGACCGTGGGGCCAGCCAAAAGTCCATGATGTCCCCGGGCAGCCCCTTCACCCGCTTGATGATGACCTCGTCCGTCTGGGGGTTCCGCAAGACCACGAAGTCGTCCATCCGGATCCGCCCGACCAACCAGTAGGCACGACTCACTAAGAGCCGCTGCCCCGAGTTAAAGGTCGGCACCATCGAGTCCCCCTTGACCTCGATCGTCTGGAACTGCGCCCAGAAGAAGACGGAGAACGCCAGGACGCCGATGAGGAAGACCCCAAAGCCGGTGACTAAGACTCGTTTCCTGCTGCGCATGGTGCGGCCGCCACCCAGCCCCGGGGGAGGTTATACTTCAAGTGTCGGGTGCCACGGGCAGACCATGGAACGACTCTTGACCCTGCTTGACCGATCGCCCGGGGTGGCGCTGCTGGCCCTGGCCGTGCTGGTGGTTCTGCTGGGCCTGGGGCTGCTGCTGCAGTGGCGGCGGGCCGAACGGTTCCGGCGTCGCTGGGACACCCTCCTGGAAGGGGCAGGCGAGGCCCCGCTGGCGACGATGCTCGAAGAGCACCTCCGTGAGCGCACCGCCGTTGCCGGGCGCCTCGACGACGCCGAGCGCCGTCTCGACGTCCTCGACACGAAGATGCGGTCCGCCAAACGCTACGTCGGCCTTGTCCGCTACGACGCCTTTCCCGACATCGGGGGGCACCAAAGCTTCGCCCTGGCCGTCTACGATGAGGAAGGCAACGGCGTCGTCGTCACGAGCCAGGTGGGCCGGGAGGGCTGCCGCGTCTATGGCAAGCCGCTGCACCAAGGCAAGCCCGACCGACACGTGAGCGCCGAGGAGGAACAGGCGATCGAACTCGCTGGCCACCTCCGGGCCCGCCCTAGGATCACGTCATGAGCACCGGCGCCGACGACTCCGTGCTCATCCGCCAGAGCCAGAAGGGCGACCGCTCGGCCTTCGACCGGCTCGTCCGGATGTACGAGGAAAAGGCCTACCAGTACGCCTACCGGCTCACCCACGACCCCGACGAGGCGGCCGACGTCGTCGCCGACGCCTTCGTCCGGGTCTACAACGCCATCGGGAACTTCCGCAGCCAGTCCGCCTTTGGCACCTGGCTCTACCGGATCATCACGAACTGCTACCTCGACCACAAGAAGAAGGACAAGAGCCGCTACACCACCAGCCTCGACACGGCCCAGACCCCGGACGGCCAGGAGTACGAACGCCAGGTCGTCGACCCTGGCGATGGGCCCGACGTCGAGGCCGAGCGGTCCGCCCGCGAGTCCGCCGTCCAAACCGCCCTCGAACAGCTCCCCGAGTACCAGCGGGCGATGCTCGTCATGTACCACGTCGAGAACCTCGCCTACGAGGAGATCGCTGAGGCGCTCGACCTACCTATTGGGACCGTCAAGAGCCGGTTGAACCGGGCTCGACTCGCCCTGCGTGAGGCCCTTCGCGAGGACGCGGAACTTTTCAAGATCGGCTGAAGTCTCAGCCCTCAGAACACCTTATGAACTCGAACAAGGCACGAGACCTGTTCTCCGAATACTCAGAAGGCACCCTCAACCCCGGCCTCAAGGCGGGGTTCGAGCGTTGCCTGGAGCAAGACCCGGCCCTCCGGGAGGAGTATCGGCAGTACCTCGTCGTCGTCCAGGCCCTCGAGGCCAGGCGAGACGAACCGGTGGAGGCCCCCTTCGACCTCCATGATCGCATCATGGCCCGGATCGATAAGTCGATCTTCGACTCCCGGCGGGCCCCCAGCGTCGGGCTGTTCGAGCGCTGGCGACTCGCGATGTTCGGCGGTCTCGGGACCGTCGCCGTCGCCGCAACCGTCATCGCGCTCGTCAACGCCCAGCGCCCAGGGGTCGAAACCTCCGAGGCCAATCTCCTTTCGGGCGGCCGCGAAGCCGCCGTGAGCTTCGCCTGGCGCGAGGGCCAGCTCTTCGTTGTCCACCCCGGCGAATCGGTGGGAGTGGTCGAGGTGCTGAACCCCGAGGACAAGAGGGTCGTCGGCAGCATCCCCTACACGTCTGAAGGCCTCAACCGAGCGCTCGAGAACAAGGCTCCCCGCTCTGTCGTCCGCGAGATCAAGACCGGGAAGCAAACGCTCCTTGTCGCCATCCCCGGCACCGAGCGAGAACGGCGGGAGACCGGTGAAGGCACGGCCGCCGACGTCGCCCGGGCTCTTGCCGACGGCCTCGGTGTCGCCGTCCAACTTGACGTCAAGGATCCCGGCGCCGTCCGGACCTGGAGGCTCAAGGGCGATGACCCTGTCGCGACAGAAGTGGACGGCAAGACCGTCGTCTCTCGCCTCCCGAACGGCCTCTACTTGCTCAAGGACTAAGACCGCAAGGCCCGGGTCGCGGCGGCCAGGCTCTGCTGGAACTCCTGGTTCGCCGAGACAGCGAGGCGTACGAGGGTCGCGCTCGTCACGATCTGCGGGCCGACCGGACTGTCCGGTGAGGCGAGGTCACGGGCCGCCGAAGCACGGGCCTCGGAAGGCTCGCGTGCGAGCTGGGCCAGGAGCTCGTACCCCCTCGTGAGTTCGATGCTCTGCGCCCGCTCCCCTTGCTCGGCCAAGGTCCGAACGTGGATCTGGCGGATGTGTCGGATGGAGCACTCAAGGCCCTGGCTCGAACCGTCCACCGCAGACAACCCGGCGAGCGCCCTGCTCCGGGTCGCGGGATCCAGGCGAGGCGAGATCGAGGCAAGCTGCCGGAGTAACCGCGACTGCCGCAGGCTGAGGGCGCGGCCCGTGCCGAGGTCGGCGGTCTTGTTCGCCTCGCCGACCACGATCCCATCGACCAGCCACCGGGCGGCCTCGTCGGCCTTGCCCGCCGCGATCAGGGTCTGGGCCCGGGCCGAACAGGCCGTCATCAGCGCTTCCTGGGCCTCCTTGATCTGGTGGAGGACGGTCTCCGAGAACGGCACCTCAAGACTCGCGCGGCGGACGACGCCGAGACTTTCCGACTGCACTGCCTCCGTCCAGAGGTCGGTCACCCGCCGGAGATCACCGACCATGCTATCCGGAACAGGCGCCGGCAGGCTCTCGGCGGCCCCGACCAGGGGAGAGTAAGCGAGGAGCCGCTGGTGTGAGTCCGGCCCGAACTGCGGGTTGTCGTCGGGCACGACCCGAGTCTGGGCCACGAACCCGATCGTGCCCAAGAACGCCACCGGCATCAAGACCATCGTGCCGAGGAGGAGCGGGGACGATCGCATGTCCTATTAGGATCGGTCGCCTTTGAGCCGCCCTCAGGGGTCAATTGCCAGGTTCAAAATCTCTGAGACTAGGACTTCAGAATCATGAAGTCCCAGGCCGAGTCCCTGTGATATCCGAAGTCTCGCCTATAGTAGAGACGTGGAACGCACTCAGCGACACCAGCGGGACACGGAACGGGAAGCGAGCCTGGTCTACCGGGCCCAGCACGGGGAGAGGGACGCCTTCGAGAACCTGACCGATCGTTATCGAGACGCAATCCGGGCCCATGCCCGGCGGATCCTTCGCGATGCCGAAGACGCCGAGGACGCGACCCAGGAGACCTTCGTGAAGGCCCTCCGGGCGATCGGCTCGTTCGACCCGGGACGGCCGCTCTTGCCTTGGCTCATGCGGATCTGCACGAACTGCTGCATGGACGCCTTGCGCGACCGACGCCGGGGCCCGGCCAGCCTCGACCGGCACGAATACTCACTCTGCGACGAGACCCTCGACGTCGAGGCCGGCGTCGAAGCCCGCGAGGAGAGCGAGACCGTCCAGCAAGCCATCACCCGACTGCCGGACCGCTACCGCGAGATCATCGTCATGCGCCACTACCGGCACATGGAAGTCAACGAGATCGCCGACGCGCTCCGCAGGCCCGAAGGCACGATCAAGAGTTGGCTCTTCCGCGCCCGGGCCCTGCTCAGGAAGGACCTGACGGTGGCGCTCTCCGCCTAGACGCCCAGGGTGCCCTTAGGGGCGGGGATCGCGCTGGAGTCGAGGGCCTCCAGCCAAGCCTCGAGCCCTGCAACCGCCGCCGCGAGCTTCCGCTCGCGGCGGACCCCTTTGTCCCGGCTCGGTTCGGCCGGCTCGGGGAAGAGGCCCCAGTTCACGTTCATCGGGGCGAACGGGCGGTCGGTGGGGTCCTGCAGGTGGCTCAGCAGCGAGCCGTAGGCGGTCTCACGGGGAGGCAACGGGGCCTTGCCGCCACCGACCCGGGCCGCGGTCACGATGCCGCTCCAGATCCCCATGGCTGCGCTCTCCACATACCCCTCGACCCCGGTGAGCTGCCCCGAGACGAACACCCCGGCGAGCTCCCGGAGTTCGAGCCAAGGGGTCAGGGCCTTTGGGGCCTCCAGGTACGTGTTCCGGTGGATCACCCCGTACCGCACGAACTCGGCCCGCTCGAGCCCGGGCACCATCCGGAAGACCCGGCGCTGTTCTCCGAAGCGCAGCCGGTTCTGGCAGGCGACCAGCGAGTACAGCGTCTTCTCCCGGTTCTCCGGGCGCAACTGCAGGGCGGCATAAGGCCGTCGCCCTGTCCGTGGGTCGGTCAGCCCCACCGGTTTGAAGTTCCCGAACGCGAGCGACCGGGCCCCCCGCTCCGCGATCACCTCGATCGGCATGCACCCCGAGAAGTACTGCACCTTCGCCAAGAACTCTTCTTCCTTTTGGGGCGGAGAAAGGGGCGCGTCCCGCTTGCCCCCGGCCTCGAACGCGTGGAGTGGGACCCGCTCCGCCGTCACCAAAGCCTCGACGAAGGCTAGGTACGAGTCCTTCTCGAACGGGCAGTTCAAGTAGTCGTCCCCCCCCTTGTCGTACCGGCTCTGGGCGAACGCCACGCTCAGATCGACCGTCGACGCGTCCACCGTCGGGCTGACGGCATCGTAGAAGTAGAGGTGCTGCCGCCCCGTGACCTGAGCCAGCCACTCGGAGACCGGGTCGGTCGAGAGCGGACCCGTCGCGACGATGACCGTGTCCCCTGGACTCGACGCCGCGGGAGTCCACTCCTCCCGCCGTACCTCGATGAGCGGGTGACGGACCACCGCCGCGGTGACCGCCTCACCGAACCGCTCCCGGTCCACCGCCAGGGCCTCGCCCCCGGGTACCGCGTGCTCCTCGGCGAGCCGGATCACGAGCGAGCCTAGAGCCCGCATCTCCTCCTTCAGTCTGCCAGCGGGCGAGGTGGGGAGCTTCGACTTGAGGCTGTTCGAGCAGACGAGCTCGGCGAACCACCCGGTCTCGTGGGCCGGGGTCGTCGTCAAGGGCCGCATCTCGTAGAGCCGGACCGGCACCCCCCGCTCGGCCAGGGCCCATGCCGCCTCGACCCCCGCGAAGCCCGCTCCGACTACGGTGACCACCTTTCGATTCTGGAGTCTGTAGAATGCCGGTCGTGAGGCTGAAGGCGGACTTAGTCCGAAGGGTGGTGCTCCGCGCTGAGCCCGGGGTCGTCGAGGAACGCCACGCGACGTGGCTCGAGCTGTTCTTCGACCTCGCGTTCGTCGCCTGTGTCGGCGTCTTGGGCACCTTGCTGGCGCAGAAGCCCACCTGGGCGGGATTCAGCTCGTTCGCCGTGCTGTTCGTCCCGGTGTGGTGGGGCTGGGTCGGGCACACGTACTACCTCAGCCGGTTCGACGCCGACGATCTCGTCCACCGAGTCGCCGGCCTCATCCAGATCGGGCTGGTCGTCGGGCTCGCCGTCTCGGCTCCGGCCGCCTTCGAGGGGTCGCCTGCCGCGTTCGCGCTGGTCTTCGCCGGGCTCCGGGCCGTGCTGCTCGTGCTGTACGGCATCGCCTATGCCCATGTCCCCCGGGCCCGCCCGCTCGTGCGGAGGCTCCTCGCTGGGTTCTCCTTAGCGATGCTCCTCTGGGTGGCCAGCGCGTTCGTCCCGGACCCCTTCCTGGCCGGCTGTGTATGGGCCGTCGCGCTCGTGATCGACCTCGTCACCCCGTTCACCTGCCCCGAACTCCAACGCCAGGTGCCACCGGACTTCGGCCACATCCCGGAGCGCTTCGGGTTGTTCACGATCATCGTGCTCGGCGAGACGATCATCGCGGCCGTGGCGGGAGCGTCCGGTGGGCCGATCGAGGGGCGCCATATCGCCCTCATCGCCCTTGGCCTGGGGATCGCCTTCAGCTTCTGGTGGGTCTATTTCGAAGGCGTGCGAGGGGCCCAGGCGAACCCGCAGCGCCCCTCGCTCGGCCTTCGGAAGAACCTCACCTGGCTCTTCGCGCACCTGCCCCTAGCGATGGGCGTCGTCGTCACGGCCGTCGGGCTCAAGAAGGTGCTCGCCATGGCCCCGGGGGAGGTGATGGGTTCCGAAAAGGCCTTGCTCGTAGGCGGCGGCGTGTTCATGGCGCTCGTCGCCCTCCACGCCATCTTCTTTTCGGGGCTGGAGCCGGGGAAGGGGCGGTCCCTCTGGACAGTGACCGCGGCCCACGCGGCGGCGACGCTCCTCGTCGTCCCGGTCGCGCTTTTCGGCGGCGGGCTCGAGGCCGTCCCGTTCTACGGCCTCCTTGCCGTCCCCGGGTTGGTCCACGTCGTCTTGACCTGGCGCGACCTCTCGGGGTTGATGCCCGAGGGCTAGACCATCTTCGCCACGACCGCGTCTCCCATCTCGCTCGTGCTCACCAGGCGGGTGTCCTTCTCGAAGATGTCGGCCGTCCTAAGCCCTTCAGAAAGGGCCGCCTCGACCGCAGCCTCGACGCGGTCCGCGGTCTCGCCGTCGCCGAAGGAGTACCGCATCATCATCGCCGCGCTCAGGATGGCGGCGAGCGGGTTCGCCCGCCCCTGCCCCGCGATGTCCGGGGCCGAGCCGTGGACCGGTTCGTAGAGCCCGAAGACCGCGTCCCCTTTCGCGTCGCTCAAGCTCGCGCTCGGCAGCAGCCCGAGCGACCCGGTGATCATCGACGCCTCGTCGCTCAGGATGTCCCCGAACATGTTCTCGGTGAGGATCACGTCGAACTGCCCGGGGTCGCGGATGAGCTGCATCGCGCAGTTGTCCACGAGCATATGGCTCGTGCTCACGCCTGGGTTCTTGGCGGCGACCTCGTCGACCACTTCGCGCCACAGCCGACTCGTCTCAAGCACATTCGCCTTATCGACGCTCACGAGCTTGTGGCCCCTGGCCTTGGCGATCGCGAAGGCGCGCTCCGCGATCCGCTCGACCTCGTACCGGTGGTAGACGCAGCTGTCCACCGCGGAAGACCCGTCGGCGGCCCGGTGGCGAGGCTGGCCAAAGTAGATGCCCCCGGTCAGCTCGCGCACGACGACCAGGTCCATCATGTTCCGCCCCTCTTTGAGCGGTGAGGCGTGGACGAGGGCACGAAGGGTCTTGGCCGGGCGCAAGTTAGCGTAGAGGTTGAGCTCGCGCCGCAAAGGCAGCAGGGCCCCGATCTCCGGCCGGAGCGTGACCGGTTCGATCCGATCCCACTTCGGGCCCCCGACCGCGCCCATCAGGATCGCGTCGCTCGCCTTGCAGAGGTCGAGCGTGGCGGCGGGCAGCGGGTGCCCGGTCTCGTCGTACGCTGCCCCCCCGAGCAGGGCGTACTCGAACTCGAACGCGCCGCCGCTCGCGCGGAGGACCTTCACCGCTTCGTCTATGACTTCCGGGCCGATTCCGTCGCCCGGCAGGACCGCCACCTTGTGAGGCATCGGGCGGATTATGGCAGGGAAGGGGTCTCGCCGCCCGGGCGTCACTTCCCGATGCAAAAGTCTCGGAAGACCCGCTCGATCACGTCGGGCGGAGTGGTCTCTCCGGTGACCTCTCCAAGGAGCCGCACGGCCTGGCGCAGCTCGACCGCAGCGAGGTCGTCCGGGACCGGCTGGCTCAGGGTCTCTTCGGCACCGGCCAACGCCCGGTCGGCCTCGGCCAGGACGGGGCTATGGCGGGGGGCGACGGTCGGGCCTGCCGAAGCCGCGTGGTCGAACTTCCTCGCCGTCTCGCGGAGCAAGTCTTCGATTCCGCCCCCGGTCAACGCCGAGACCGACAGGGCACCCTCCGGCAAGAGTCCGGCCGCCGCGGGGAGGTCGGCCTTGTTCCCGATACACAGGGTAGGCCGGTCCGTCGTCAGGGCTTGGTCCTCTGCGGTCCACCCTTGGCCGAGGTCGAACACGTGCCAGACGAGGTCCGCCGAGGCGAGGGCTTGGACCGACCGGGCCACGCCGAGGCGCTCGACCTCGTCGTCCGTCTCGCGAAGCCCGGCCGTGTCGATGAGGCGGCAAGGGAGCCCGCCGATCTCGACGACCTCCTCGACCGTGTCACGGGTCGTGCCGGGGATCGGGGTGACGATGGCCCGCTCGGCCCCGACGACCGCGTTCAGCAGGGACGACTTGCCCGCGTTCGGGAGCCCGACGATCGCGATCGTCGCGCCCTGGCGCAGCAGACGCCCCGCATCGGCCGTCGCGAGCAGCTCGGCGAGCCGCGTCCGTGCTCGGGCGAGTCGGGCGCGGGCGGCGGGCCGGTCGAGGTCACCGACCTCCTCGCTAAAGTCCGTCGAGGCCTCGACGGCAGCGAGCACACCCACTGCCTCGTCACGGACGGCGCGAACCCGATCGCGCAGCGCCCCCTCGCGCAGGAGGTTGGCGTGGCGAAGTTGGGCGTCGGTCTGGGCTTCGACCGTGTCGCGGACTGCCTCGGCTTGGGTGAGGTCCATCCGGCCGTTCATGAAGGCGCGAAGGGTGAACTCGCCGGGTTCGGCAGGTCGGGCCCCAGCGGCGCGACACGCTTCGAGCAGCGCCCGAACCGAGGCGGGGCTTCCGTGGACGCTGAGCTCGACCGCCTCCTCGCCCGTGTAGCTCTGGCCCTCGGCGAAGGGAAGGGCCAACCCGTCGTCGCCGTGGACAAACCGCCCGTACAGGGCCCGCCGCGCGACGACCGGGTCCGGCCATGGCGCGAAGACCCCGCTCGCGACCCGCCAGGCCCCCCGTCCCGACACCCGAACCACCGCGACCGCGCCGCCTACCGCAGTGATCGGGGCGACGATGGCTTCGTCGACTGAAAGGGGGCGGGGGGCCATCGGTGGGATCACCCTACCTTGCCCCCGTGACACGAAGACGGGGCCCGGCGAGCGGGCCCCGTCCTTCGTGGTCAGTTGGGTCTAGCTTTACGGCTGCGACGGGGTCGCGGCGGCCGGGATGAAGATCGCGTTGATCTGTCCGCCCTCGACGAGTTCGGGGTCGCCGATGTTGTAGTGCGCCTGGACGTCCAGGAGGAACCAGCCCGGGCCGAGGATCGCGCTGGCGTCGATGACGCCCGACGACTCCTCGTCGGCGGTGAACGGCGCCGTCGGCGGGACACCGAGGTCGCCGAAGCGGGCCGGGTCGTGCTGAGCGACCAGCGTCAGCGTGTCCGTAACCGGCTCGTAGTACCAGATCTTGCTGCTGTGCGACTGGTTACCGACGTCCTCCTGGATGACGAGGTTGCCCTTGCGGTCGATGCAAAGGTTGTCCATCATCTGCATCGCCTCGGTCCCGTCGAGCAGGAGCTCGACCGTGCCGCCGGTCGGGTTGGTCAGGCTGTCGAACGTGAGCCTCCACAGGCGCGACCGACCGATCTGGGCGCCGGTGCCGTTCTTGGTCTGGTCGAAGCGGTCCGTCGTCACGAAGTAGAAGCGGTTCGGGTTGATCGTGTCCCAAGCCCCGTCCTCCGGTCGCAGCCACTCGGTGACGCCCTGCGCCACGCTCTCGGCCTGGAGCTGAGCACCGGACTTGCCGGCCTGGTCGCCCATCGGCTCGAGCGTGAAGGTCGTCGCGCCCCCGATCCCCGTCGTGCGGCTCTCGAGCGCCGCGCCCGGAACCTTGATCCCGTACAGCAGGCCGTTCGCGAGGCCGGCGCGCTGGTGCGGGCCGCCCCGGTCGGTCTTGCGACCGAGGTAGACGTAGACCTGGCCCGGGGTCGTGTCGTCAAGGCCGACGACGAACGTCGTGTCGCCGCTGCTCGGCGAGGCCAGGCTGTTCTCCCAGCTGAACCGACCGAGCTTGGGCAGGTAGTAGCTGAACCCGTTGGCCGGGCCGCCCACAACGTGGGCGAACGCGCGGCCCTCAGCGCCGATCTCCTCACCGTTCATGAAGATCGGGAACTGAGTTCCGAGACCAGTGGCCGCGTTGAAGAAGGCCTCGGTTGGAGGGAGGTCGGCCGAGCAGAGGCGACCGAAGTTCTTCGCACCGGCGGACGGGGCGAAGAAGAACTTGACCTGGTCCTCACCGTTCAGGACCGTGAAGTCGTCCTTGCGGACTTTCCAGCGCGAGACGAACGCGCCTGTCCCACCGTGGCGGCGGGTGAAGCCCTGGGTCGCGCTGATCTCGTGGTTCACGAAGAACGAGAAGGTGCCGTCCCCGTTGTCGAGGGCGCCGGTCCCGTCAGGGATGCCGACGAGCCGGTAGGGGTCGTTCGAACCCGGCTTGTTGTTCACGCTGTCGCCGACCGTGAGGATGGCGACCGTCTTCACGCCGGCTGCGCTCGGGACGAGGTAGGGGGTCTGACTACTGCTCGGGCCCTGAATCTGGGCGAGAGCCATGCCAGCAAGAGAAGCCGTGCAGGCCAAAAGGAGTGTGCGTTTCATCTCGGGTCTCTGCGCCAGAACACTCCGGCGCAGAGTGATGCTGAGCCATCAGTATTATCACTGTGTTATGGCTGGGCATTATCGGGACTATCCGAGGCCCAACAGCCGTTCGAGCAGGGTCGGGGCCCCTTCGCTCCGGACGTTGTCGAGACCGATCGAACCGGCGATCGGGGTGCCGCCGGCCGAAGGCGGTTCGTCGTCGTGCCGGATCATGATTTGCGTCACGTTCTGGAGGGCTTGCTCGTAGGTGAGGTTCCCCTGCACGCGGACGAGGTCGGTCGGCCCGAGGCGCCACTCGGCGACGCGCCACGTTTGGAACGGGGTAAGGACGACGGGCACGCGCGAGGTCCAGCGCTGGGAGCTCGTCGAGAAGACCACGATCCGCATCAGCAGGGTGGTGTTGCCGAGGTTTTGGATCGAGGTCACGATCCGCCTCCGCCCGAGCGCGAGGTAGTTGCCTTGCCAGCGGAGGCCGTCCGAGAAGGTCGCGAGCCGACCCCCGGCGCCACCCGTGCCGGTCGAGGTGATGCGGAGCCAGGCGTCGCCTTGTCCGCCCGGGCCTCCATCGGGGAGGTACGTCGGATTCGCCCCACCGCCCCAGTCACGGCTGTCGAGGGTCTGGAACGTGTCGAGCGGACGGTTGGCCTGCCCAAAGGCGGCGGGCGCGAGGACGAAGAGAAGCAGGGGGCTAAGGGTGCGGCCCATACCCTCATCCTACGGTAGGTAGGTTAAGGATCGTGAGAGGGGCCCACCGGTTCGTGTCCGAGCCATCTGGCCCTCACATCTCGCCCCCTGGAGTGCTGGTCCGCGACCCGCTCCCCGGATCCGCGGTCCGTCACCGTGCCGCAAGCCCCTCGAGGACCCTGCCTCTGTGCCCTGCGGAAACCCGAGGCAGGGAAGGCAAGGGCGTACAGAGAAACCCCTCTCGGTACTGACCGAGAGGGGCGACGCGCCTCAGTTCGGGTTCGGCGTGATCGTGAACCCTTGCGCGGCGAGCTCTTGGCCGATGTGGCGGAGCTTCTTCATTGCGCGGAGTTCGATCTGGCGGACCCGTTCTCGGGTGACGTTGAGCGCCGTGCCGACTTCCTCGAGCGTCCTCGCCCGGCCGTCGTCCAGCCCGAAGCGAAGCCGCACGACGTCACGTTCGCGGGAGGTCAGCCGGCCGAGGATGCCGTCGATCTCTTCGCGCCGGATGAGCGACCAGGTCACGTCCGACGGGGTCGGCATGTTCGTCGAGGGGATGAAGTCCCCGATCGAGCTGTTGTCCTTCTCGCCCACCGGCGTCTCGAGCGAGAGCGGTTCGACCGCCACCCGCAGCATCTCCTGCACGCGGTCCGGCGACATCCCGACCTTCTCGGCTACCTCTTCCGGCGTCGGCTCGCGATGGAGCTCCTGCTGGAGGGCGTTCGCCGTCTTCATGACCTTGTTGATGAGCTCGGCCACGTAGACCGGGATCCGGATCGTGCGGCCCTGGTTGATGATCGCCCGGGCGATGGCCCGGCGGATCCACCACGTCGCGTAGGTCGAGAACCGGAAGCCCTTGCGCCAGTCGAACTTCTCGACGGCCCGGATGAGCCCCAGGTTGCCCTCTTGGATGAGGTCGGCCAACGGGATGCCGCGGGCGTTGTACTTCTTCGCGATCGAGACCACGAGCCGCAGGTTGCTCTCGATGAGCTGCTGCTTGGCCTGCGTCCCCATCTTGAGCACGTCCTTGCGCTCCCAGTCGGTCCACTCGTGGTCCCGCGGCAGGTTCATCAGCTCCGCGACCTTCGACCACTTGTCCCCTTCGGCCAGGTCCTTGGCTTGGACTCGCTTGGCCAGGTGCTCCTCCTGGGCAGGGGTGAGCAGGTGGGCGCGCCGCGTCTGGCGCATCCACATCTCGAGCTCTTCGGAGTCGTCGGGCTGCGGTGGAGTCTCCTCCTCCTCTTCCTCGACCTCCTCGAGTTCCAGCAACTCTTCGGCGTTCGGCTCCTGGTCGTCCAAGAGCATATGCTTATTGGCGTCCACATAGCTGTGCCGGCTATGCGTCCGAACGGTTATGGCTTTTCCGCGTCTCACTTGTGTCGGTGTATCGCTATCGACCGTCATTCACGTCTCCAGCGCCCTCCATTCCCCCTCTCCACACCCGGCGGGGGCCGGTGCGGTCCGAGAGGGACGCTTCTCTTGCTAACAGACCCTTAACAGACTACAGCATTGTACGGCTGAGCGTGCCTGTTCGTCGCCCAAATCGTCCCATTTTCAGCAACGGGGGCGCGGTCTGTCGGCTTGTCCTTGTTGTCAACGACGCTTGGGTCGCCGAGGTCGTGTCACGTCCTGGGTCGCTTCGCCATCGTCCGGAGCCTTTCGACGGTCTCGCGAAGGGCGCGAGCGAGACCGGCGGTCGAGTCCAGCGTGTTCCCCCGACCGAAGCTCACCCTTACCGTCCCGCGCCGCCATTCAGGCTCGAGGCCAAGGGCGGTAAGGACGTGACTGGGCTCGGTCGAGCGAGAGCTACACGCAGCGCCACTGCTGACCGCATAACCCTGGACGTCGAGATCGACCACGAGAGTCTCACCCTCCACGTCCTGGAAACTGACCGACATTATAGAGGGAGAGTTCGCCTCTGCGCCGTTCGACCGCCAATCCGGGACCTTCGCGAGCTCGAACAGGAAGGCTTGCCTGAGCCTTTGGGCGTGTTCCAGGTCTTCCGGCAGCCGATCGTGGGCCAAAGAGGCCGCCGCCCCCATCCCCACGATGCCCGCTACGTTGAGCGTCCCCGCCCGCTGACCCGACTCCTGCTCGCCGCCCCGCAACAGCGGCTCCAGGGGGTCGGCGTCCTGTACGTACAGCGCCCCGACCCCCTTCGGCCCGTAGAACTTGTGCGCCGAGACCGACGCCGAGAACCATTCCCGGACCTCCAGCGGGACCTTGCCCGCCGACTGGGTCGCGTCACGGTGGAGCCGCCATGGACCCATCGGGGCCTTCAACCGCGCCCCCGTCTCGTTGTTCACCGTCATCACGCTCACGAGGTCGACGACCCCCTCCGGCGCGGCGATCTGGTAGCCGTCGTTGGCGAGCGTCGCGTGCCCGAGGGCTTCGGCCGGCTCTTTGGCCGAGCTGTGCTCGAACGGGCTCACCGCCACCCGCGAGAACGCCCGAAGCACCCAGTTGTTCGATTCCGTGGCCCCGCTCGTAAAGACGACCTCCTCCGGCTCGCACCCGAGTAGGGCCGCCACCCGGATCCGCGCCCGGTCGACCCCCGCCGCGGCCGCCCGGCCCCAGGAGTGCAGCGAGTTCGGGTTGCCGAACCCGCCCTCGAGCCAGGGCCGCATCTCCTCGAGCACGAGCGGGTCGAGCGGCGTGGTCGAAGCGTGGTCGAAGTACCGGGAAGGGTCGTTCACGGTGGGGCCGGACTCAGTATGGCTCACTAAACGGGGGATCCCAGCGCGATCCGCAGCTGCTCCGTACCCAAGCCGCGTTGGACTTTCGGAGGGGCGGGTGAGGGCCGGGGAGTCACAATCCCCCCATGGCCAAGGGATTCAGCACCCGAGCCGTCCACCAGCGCGGGCACAAGGACGCCGCGAGCCAGGCGGTCACGTTCCCGATCTTCCAGACCTCCACGTTCGGCCAAGCCACCCCCGGCCAGCCGACTGAGTACATGGGGCGGAAGTTGAGCTACGCCCGGAGCGAGAACCCCACCCGCACGGCCCTCGAGGACGCCCTGGCCGAGGTCGAGGACGCCCAGCACGGTCTCGCCTTCGCGAGCGGCCTCGCCGCCGTCGCCTGCGTGATGAACACGCTGAAGACCGGCGACCGGGTCGTTGCCTGCGCGGACCTCTACGGCGGGAGCTACCGCATGTTCACGCGGGTCTACGCCAAGCTCGGTCTCGAATTCGACTTCGTCGAGACCACGAACCTCGATTGCCTCCGCGCCGCCGTGGAGAAGCCGACCACCCTCGTGTGGCTCGAGACCCCCTCGAACCCGCTGCTCAACGTCACCGACATCGCCGGGGCCACCGAGATCGCCCGTCAGGCGGGGGCGTGGTCGATCGTCGACAACACCTTCGCCAGCCCCTACCTCCAGCAGCCGCTCAAGCTCGGGGCCGACGTCGTGCTCCACTCGACCACGAAGTACCTCAACGGCCACTCCGACGTGATCGGCGGCGCCCTGCTCACCGACTCCCGGGAGAAGTGGGACGAGCTGAAGTTCGTCCAGAACGCCTGTGGCCTCATCCCCGGCCCCCAGGACTGCTACCTCGTTGTGCGCGGGCTCAAGACCCTCGCCCTGCGCATGGAGCGGCACTGCGACAACGCGGAGGCCGTCGCCGCGTTCCTGGAGTCGCACCCGAAGGTCAGCCGCGTCTACTTCCCGGGCGACGCCGCCCACCCGGGCCACGCCGTCGCCGCCCGGCAGATGAGGCGATTCGGGGCGATGCTCTCGTTCGAGGTCCACGGCGGGCTCGACTCCGCTCGCAGGGTCATGGAGAACCTGCGGCTCTTCACCCTCGCCGAGTCGCTCGGGTGCGTCGTCAGCCTTGTGAACCACCCGGCCTCCATGACCCACGCGAGCGTGCCCCGCGACGTTCGGCTGAGCGTCGGGATCGCGGACGGGCTCGTACGACTCTCGATCGGGATCGAAGACGCCGAAGACCTCATCGACGACCTCGCCCAGGCCCTGGAGACCGCCTAGCCTTGGCCGACACGGTCCGGCTCGGCCTGATGGGGTTGGGGACGGTCGGGTCCGGGCTCGTCGAGCTCGTCAACCGCAACGCCGCCGCCATCGAGCAAAAGTCCGGCGTCCGGCTCGAGATCGCCAAAGCCCTCGTCAAGACCCCGGGCAAGCCCCGGCCGCTCCCGCCCGAGCGCCTCTGCTACGACCCGGCCGAACTCGTCGAGGACCCCGAAGTGGACCTCGTCGTCGAGGTCATCGGGGGCATCGAGCCCGCAAAGTCGCTCATGCTCCGGGCCCTTGAAGCGGGCAAGGACGTCGTCACCGCGAACAAGGCCGTCCTCGCCCGACACGGCGCGGAGATCTTCACCGCCGCCGCCCGCGCCGGTCGCCAGGTCGGGTTCGAGGCGAGCGTCTGTGGTGGCATCCCCATCGTCCGCGCGATCAGCAGCGGGCTGATCGCCAACGACATCGACGAGTTCGTCGGCATCCTCAACGGGACCTCCAACTACGTCCTCACCCGGATGTACAAGGACAAGCTCCCGTACCCCGAGGCCGTCCGGCTGGCCCAAGAGAAGGGCCTCGCCGAAGCCGACCCCAGCTTCGACGTCGGTGGCCTCGACGCCGCCCACAAACTCATCGTCCTCACCGAGCTCACGTTCCAGGTCAAAGCGACCGTCGATGAGATCGAGCTCGAAGGGATCGAACAGATCGAGCCGGTCGACATCGAGATCGCCGACCAGTTCGGTTTCGTGATCAAGCCGCTCGCCGTCGCCCGGCGCCAGGGTGAGCTGCTCGACCTGCGCGTCCACCCGGCGCTCGTGCCCTTCGAGCACCCGCTCGGCGCGGTGAGCGACGAGTTCAACGCCGTCCTCGTGAAGGGCGACGCCATCGGCGAGATGATCTTCCTCGGCAAGGGGGCCGGGTCGCTCCCGACCGCGAGCGCCGTGCTCTCGGACATCGTCGAGATCGCCCGGAACTCCGGGAACGGGGTCATGTGGAACCCGCTCGCCAGCCGGCGCCTGGCCCACGTCGAAGCCACGAGCCGGTACTACCTCCGGCTCCCGATCTACGACCGGCCGGGCCTGATCGGCAAGATCGGCACCGCCCTCGGCGACGAGGGCATCTCCGTGACCCACGTCCAAGCCCGGGTCGCAGGACGGGCCGACGAGGGCCAGATGATGATCATCACCCACCCCACCGCCGAGAGCGTCGTCAACCGTGCCCTCGAGCGGATCCACGCCGCCTGCGCCCTCCGCGGCGCCCCCGTCACCTTGCGCATCGTCGACTGACCCCCTCGCGGAGCGTGGAGCTCCCGCTCCGCCCCCCGGTCCCCGGAGATCCGGCTCCGGACGACCCGCTCACCGCCCCCAACCGAACGCCCTCGACCGGACTTAAGTCCGGGCTCCGGGCCTTCGGGCCGACCCCCATCGTTAAAGACCCTGGATGGAGAGCGAAGGACGGAGGCGCGTCTCCCGGCGCGATGTGCTCGGGCTCGGCGTCGTCGCGGCCACGGCGGCGACGTTCGGCTACGCCTTCCTCGAACCCCGACGCCTCACGCTCGAGCGGGTGGCCATTACGCTAGACCATCTACCGAAAGCCTTCGACGGCTACCGGATCGCGGTCCTCGCCGACCTCCA
Organism: Fimbriimonadaceae bacterium; assembly: GCA_022843485.1. GTDB lineage: Bacteria > Armatimonadota > Fimbriimonadia > Fimbriimonadales > Fimbriimonadaceae > JALHNM01. The sequence goes on from JALHNM010000002.1 coordinate 58,888, forward strand.
CTACCCGATGCGTATCGCCCCCGAGTTCATCCAAAGGGCGTGCCGTCTCGCCATGTCCGCCCAGCCAGACCTGGTCCTCATGCCCGGCGACTTCGTCCACGGCCACTCCCGGCCGCTGACGATGCCCCCGTTCGACGGGCTCCTCGACGAGCTCCAACCCCCCGACGGCGTCTGGGGGTCGATCGGGAACCACGACGTCACCATCGGCACCGAGATCGTGACCCGCGAGCTCCACCGGTCCACTCCGGTGAAGGTGCTGCACAACGCGCACACCCTGATCGAGCGGGGAGGGGAAGCGCTCTGCGTCGCCGCGGTGGGCGACATGTGGTACGGCACCGTAGACCCGGAGACGGCCCTTGAGGGGGTCGACCCGTCGATCCCGCGGGTGCTCATGTCCCACAACCCCGACTTCGCCCACGACATGCCCGCCCACTACCGCGTCGACCTCCAAGTCTCCGGCCACACCCACGGGGGGGAAGTCTGGTTCCCGTTCTTCGGCGACCGGGTCGTGCCGAGCCAGTACGGCGGCACGTTCCGGCAGGGGCTCGTCCAAGGGCGCAGGAACCTCGTCTACGTGACCCGCGGCCTCGGCAGCCCCCGCGGCGTCCGCTTCCTCGAACCCCCCGAAGTCACCCTCCTCACCCTCCGCCGACCCACCTAACCCTCCCGGAGTGCGAGACCCCAGTCTCGCTCTGGACTAGTCTGCTCGCAGACTTCCGGAAAGCACCCAGGCCTAGAGCGTCCGCGCGAACCGACCGACCACGTCCGCCAACATCTCCCGCGTCAACCGCCCGGTGAACGTGTTCTGCTGGGAAGGGTGGTAGCTCCCGATCATGAGCGGCCCGCCCGGCCACGAGGCCTCCACCCCGTGCCCGAACTTAGGCCGACCCGGAGCACCGAGGACCGCCAGCGCCCTCCCCCAAGCAACCCCTCCGAGGCACAACACCGCCCGCCAGGGCCGCAGCGCCACCGTGTCCACCAAGTGCCCCTCGCACTCCGCGATCTCGGACGGCAGGGGCTTGTTGGCGGGCGGGGCACAGTGGCACGTCGCCGTGATCAGCACCCCCCGCAGGGCCAGCCCGTCCCCCGCCGCGACCGCCTCCGCCTGCGACGCTAGCCCCGCCTCGAAGAGCGCCCGGTAGAGCCAGTCCCCACTCCGGTCGCCGGTGAACATCCGCCCGGTCCGGTTCGCCCCGTGGGCGGCCGGGGCCAGGCCCACGATCAGCCCCGTCGCCGCCGGGTCGCCGAAGTTCGGCACCGGCCTGCCCCAGTACTCTTCCGACGCGAAAGACTTCCGCTTGACCTGGGCGACCTCCGAGCACCATTCGCGCAACCTCAGGCACCGCTCGCATGCGACGATCCGGGAGTTCAGCGCCTCGAACGCCGTCACTGGAGGACCGTCGTCAAGGTCGCGAATGCCCGGGTCAACCCGTCCCGGTCAGAGCGCAGACTCAGCGTGGTCGTGTCCGAGTTGGCCCCACTCCCGGGCGTAAAGCCGGTGAACGCGACCCGCACTGTCGCCTCCCCGCCGGGCGGCAACACCGGGGTCACCGGGTTCAGCAGGAGCATCGGCCACCGGTTGTCCGAGACGAGCACCGTGAACGAGGTCGAGACCGAGGTCGTGTTCCGTACGACGACCTCGTAGGTCGTCCGCTGGCCGCGGGGGATCGTCCGCGTGACCCGGTCCGGTGTCACCGTCGCGCCTGGGTCGAAGGTCGTCCGGGTGAGCGGGTTGTCCCGCATGAGCGGCCCCCAGACTAAGCTCCAGTCGGATTGATCCGCCTTCAGGAAGAGGTTGAAGAACGACGTGAGCAGTCGCCGCGTCTCGGCGAGCTGGTTCGGGCGGCTGAGGCTTCCCGAGTCGCACCCGAACACCGAGACGTCCTGGAACCCGCAGTGCCAGCCCCCCTGGATGATCGGCAGGACGCGGGGCGCGCGGGCGTTGTCGTACATCCGCTGCCCGTTGGTGCCTGGCGGGACGATCGTGTCTTGGCTCCCGGACACGAGCGAGACGGGGACGTTCACCCGGGTCATCGCCGTGATCGAACTTGGGTTGGTGTCGGCGGCGGCGAGGTTCGCTAGGGCCTTGATCCGCGGGTCGTCGGCCGCGGCGAGGATGCTCGCCCCACCCCCCATCGAGTGCCCGCTCGCGCCGAACCGGTCCGTCCGCACGAGGCCCTGGAGGAATCCGCCCGGGGTGGTGCTCTGCTCCTCAAGCCAGGTCAGGCAGAGTCGCATGTCCCGGGCGAAGTTCGCGTGGTTCGGGAAGAGCCCGCCCTCGCTGGTCGTGGCGATGACCAGGTACCCGTGGGTGGCGAGGTGGCGGAGGGTGCTCTGGTACCGGTCGACCGGTTGGAGGAACCCATGGCCGAACGTGATGGCCGGGTACGGCCCCCGCGGGTCGACGGGGGTGTTCGCACCCGCCGCCGTGGCGGGGTAGTAAAGGACGGCGGTGAACGTGGAGTTGTCCTGCCTCCGAACCGTCACTGACCGCTCGCCCGCGAAGAACGGGCCGGGCTGGGAGAGATCGGCCCGAGCCTGGGCGAAAGCGACCACCGCCACCCACACGGCGAGCGTGGCCACCACGAAAAGGAGCACCGTCCGCGCCTTGATCACAGCTGGATTATGCCCGGGGGCCCTCGCGAGGCGCAAAGGTCAGGCAACAATAGCGGGAGAAGATGCCGGTCTACGAGTACGAGCACGTCTTCGACGAGTGCGAGATCGCGGGCACGACCTTCGCAGTCGTCCAGGGCATCGGCGAGGCCCCCCTCGAGTTCTGTCCGGGTTGCGGCCTCGAGGTGCGGAGGGTCGTGAGCCAGGTCTCCGTCCAGGTCCGCCGCAGCACCGATCCCGAGAAGGCCGCCGCACGGGGCTTCACGACCTGGAAGCGCTCGGAGCAGGGTGTCTGGGAGAAACTCGCCGGAAGCGGCGTCGATGTCATCCTCGACCCCGACAAAGCCCCCTAACCCCCGGAGTGCGAGACCCCAGTCTCGCTCTGGATTAGTCTGCTTGCAGACTCCGCACCTCGACCGAACCACCCCGGAAGCCACACACAAGAACGGCCCCGCTCGATCTGCGGGGCCGACTTGCTTGGAGAGGATCAGGATCTGCTTCTGCTTGTGTCGTCGCCTGGCTTCAGGCCTTACGACGAGTGCAACAGCCCGCCGCCCCCGGGCGTTCCCAGACCCGGCCGGCGGCCGAAGAAGTCCCGGTCAGCGCCGGGACCCCACCCGCACGGCCACCGCCCGCACCACTGCCACCGGGTCCTGCTTGAGGCTCTCGACCACCGGCAGCGACCCCGCCGGTACCCGCCCTTCAAGCTGGAGCAAGGCCTCGACCCGCACCCCTGGCCGGGGGTCCAACAGCACCCCCGCCACCGTCGCCAGGGCCTCGGCCGTCCCCAGCCGCCCGAGGATTTGCAGACCCAGCCGCGCCCGGAACTCATCGGCGTCCGCCGCCCATCGGGTTCCCAACGGTGCCGCGACCTCCGGGAAACGACCCAAGAGCTGCTGCGCCGCCATCCGCGTCAGATAGTCCGGGTGGTCCGCCATGGCCTGGGGGGTGGTCGAACTCGCCGGGTCGCCGATCTGGGCCAGCGACGCCATCGCGGCCCGCACCAGGAACCGATCGTCGTCCAGCAACACCCGCATCAACCCGGGCACCGCCGCCATCGCCTTGAGCGGGCCCGCCGCCCGCGCCGCCGGGAGTTGGAGATCCGGGTCGTCGAGCCAGTTCGGGATAAGGGCCCCGAAGTCCGTCACCCCCGCCTCGCTCGCGATGGCGATGAGGTTGCGGACCTCGCCCTTCGTCCCGGACAGCGCCTTTGCCCCCAATGGCGCGGCCGCCGCGGGCCCGATCCCCCGCACCACTGTCACGAACGCCCGTATCTGGAGCCGGTTCGCCCCGGCGAGGCGCCTTTCCAGCATCCACTCGAGGGCGGGCACACCGATCTCGGTCAGCTCCCGCACCGAGGCCTCCACCTCCGTCTGGGCCGATCCGACGCCCCACTGGGTGGCTTTGCGGTAAAGCTCCGCCATCCCCGCCTCGTCCTGGATCGGTCGGGACCCCGGGGTGGCGGTGGCGGCCTGGGGCGCGGGGCTCGGGGCCGCCACCACCGCCGCCTGCGTCGCCGCGTCGTAAGCGGCCGACCAGGTCGGCGACACTCGGGCCTGCCCGTCTTCCAGCCCCCTCCGGTACTTGTCCTCCCCGGTGAGGTCCACAAATAGCCCCAACGACCCAGTGCCCCGGGCGGCGTTGCCCTGGGCCGGTGGGCCGTCGTACCGGTCGTCACCCGCCGAGTCCACGAACACCCCAAGGCCGTTGGCGATCCCGATCCCTGGCGTGCTGTCACGAGCGGTGTAGAGGTCGTTCCCGGCCCGGTCGAGCAAGAAGGCCACGCCGTAGTCGTGCCCGATCGCGAGCGAGGCCCCCACCTTCGTGACGTAGGCGTCGTCCCCGGCGAGGTCGAACAGGTAGGCAGAGCAGCAGTGCATCGCGCTGGACTGGGCGTAGTGGTGCGCGGTGTAGGTGTCGTTGCCCGCCAGATCCGCCAGCGACCCGAGCGCGAACCAATAGCTCGCCGCCTGGGCGTAGGTGTCGGCTACGTAGGCGTCCGAACCCCGAGCGTCGGTGAGAAGCCCGACCCCGCCCGAGACCCCGCCCGCGTCCTCTCGGAAACCGCTCGCGAACCCCTGCGCGAACGAGTAGGAGACCCCGGTGAAGAGCGGCTCGTTCATCGAGAGCCCCCCCGCCCGGTAGACGTCGTCGCCGGCGCGATCGATGAGCCAGCCGACCCCCTGCGTCCTCGCCGCCCCTTGGCCGAAGAGCGCGACGTCGTACGTATCGTTACCCCCAGTATCGATCAGAAGACCCGTCCCAAAGGCCCCGAAGCCTTGGGCCATGGCGCCGCTCCGGTAGTGGTCGTCGCCCCCGATCTTCACGAACACCCCCACCCCCGCCACGCCGGCCCCAAAGGCGAGCGACCCGCTCCGGAACGAGTCGTGCCCGCCCAAGTCCAGCGAGACGCCGATCCCCGCGACTCCCGCCCCGACACTCAGGTCCGGCACGTCGTAGCGGTCGTCGCCGGCGCAGTCGATCTGGACCGCCGCGTAGCCGACCCCGGCCCCATGGCGCCCCCGGTAGACGTCGTCCCCGCCCAGATCCACGGTGATCCTGGCGTCGGTCTCGGTGTGGACGTCGTCGCCCGTCCCGGCCACAACCGCAGGCAGGCCCCCAAGGCTCAGGCGCACCTTGCCCGAGAAGGTCACCCGGGCCGCCTTGAGCGCCCGCCCGACCTCTTCGGCCTCGGCGGTCAGGGCCGCTGCGGCCGACTGAAGCCGGGCCCGGTCGATCCGGCCGACGAGTTCGAGCACCCGGTCCCGCGAGCCGACCGGCCCCCTGACGAACGAGAGCTTGACCTTCGGCTCCTCTGCCACCAGCGTCGGCAGCCCCTCGATCACCTCCCGGAGCTCGGCCGGGGTGAGGCCCCGAATGGCGGCACGGACGTCGGCGTTCGCCCGGGCCACGGCCGCGTGCAGGCGGGCGAGCGGCCCTCGGAGCTCCGGCGGCAGTGAGGCCAAGGCGGTCGCCGTCGACTCGCTCGGGGTTTGGGTCGCGGGGCTGCGTACGGGCTGGGCCGCACCTGCCACCGCGCCCGGGAGGTCGTCGTCCTGTCCGGTTCTCACCGCGCTGGCCCCGCTCGAAGTCGTGGCCGCGAGGATCTGGTCGCCGAGGGCCGTGAGCAGCGCCGCCGCCGGGCTCAGCCGACCTCGCTCGTGCCAGCCGAGAAGCTCATCGGCCGTCCCGAGGGCATCGTCGAGGGAGCGGCGCACGATCGGCAGGCGCCATTGGTCGTCGAACGGGCTTCTGGCGAACCGCAGGTCCTCCTGACGCAGGTTGCCGATCAGCATCACGTCGGCGAGGCCCTGTCGTTCCTCGGCCGTAAGTTGCGCACCCGCGAGGCCCGGTGCGAGGGCGACAAAGAGGAGGGACAGCCGGATCGACACGCCCCGATTATGCCGTCGGCCCGGACGGGGGGGCAAGCAGAACCCCCTGGGCGACTTCAGCAGCCGTGGACCAGGGCCCTTGCTTGTCCTCGAGCGCCCGCTCGTCGAAGGGCGTCGTCCCGCCGCCCGGGCGTTCGGGGTCGTAGAGGATCGCGAGGCCCTCCGCCCCCTGACCGTCGGTCGCCAGCACCGCGACCGGGCCTGACCGGTCCGTCAGCGGGCCTACGAGTAAGGCGTTCCCGAGGTCGAGCAGCATCCGTTCGGCCTCTTCGGCCCGCTCGGCGGCGAGGGCCGCGCGAAAGCCGTCCACGTGGACCACTGACGTCCCTGCCGCGCTCTCGGCGAGACGCTCGACGAGGGGGAAGACCCCCTGCCCGAGGCTGCTCACCGGAGTCGCCTCGAGGTGCGCGAGCCGCCCGAGCCCGAGTAAACGCAACGACCTTGAGACGACCCGCACCGTCGGCCCGTAAGCCATCGCGAGGTTCGGCAGCCCCGGTCGAAACCCCAGGCCCCACGGCCAGAGGACGTTCAGCGGCGGCTCGTCTAAGTCGCGCCGCCGGGCGTTGACCTCGAGCCCGTCGAGGACGTCGACGCTGTCCTCGATCAGCCGTTTCAAGATCGCCTCGCCCTCGCCCTGCGGAAGCGCGTCCCGGTAGGGCCTGCCGACGGCCTGCAGGAACGGCGGGGCCTCGACCTCGTCCGAAGCGCCGTCCCAGATGAGGCCGTGGTCGAGCCTCGGCCCGGCCACGAACCGGAGCGAGCGGGTCTCCAGCCGCCTGGCCTCCGCCATCGCTTCAGCCACCTCGTCGATCCGGGCACTCCCGGAGGCCACCGACTTCAAGACCCCCTCTTCCGACATCGACCCGAGGGACAGGTGCCCCTGAAGCGCGCCCGAGGCTGCGTCCCCGCCGAGCGCGGCGACCGTCAGGGGCCCTTGGGCCAGCCCGGCCTCGCCCCCGCCGATTCCAAGCCAGGAGAGCGGCCCGAGCCCAGCGTCCCCCTCGAGCCGCACGACCCGGCCTTCCGCTCTCAGCCGGTCCCAGGGTCCGCCGAGCCCTCGTAGCGGCCCGGTCTCTCCCGGCCCCATCAACGCGCCGGGCAACACGAGGACGAGGCCCCTCACGCGTCCAACCCCAGGTGCGGCGCCACATCACCGAGCAGGTAGAAGCTCCCCGTCACAAGGATCAGGGCCCCCTCACGCGACCGCGCCGCCGCGAGGCCCGCCTCGAGCGTCTCGTGGGCGGTGACGGCGGGGAAGAGGTCGCCCATCGACAGGGCGAGCGTGAGCGGGGACCGGCTCCGCTCCGAGGCGATCGGGACGATGTGGACTTCCTGGACGACCGGGGCGAGAGGGGTGTAGAACCGTCGCGGGTCGTGTCCTTCGACCATCCCCGTGAGGAGCACGGTCGGCACCGGCCAGTCTGGAAGCAGGGGGAGGGAAGCGACGAGGTGTTCGGCGGACTCCGCGTTGTGGGCGCCGTCGAGAAGGTAGCGTTGGCCGGAGTGATGGACGGTCTGGAACCGACCGGGCAGCCGCGCCCGCGAGACCCCGCGCGCGAGGGCCGTGGGGTCGCGGAGCAGCCCGCCGGCATCGAGCGCGGCCACCGCCAGCGCCATGTTGTGGGGTTGCATCGCCCCCCGGATCCCAGGGTTGAGACCGCCGTAGACCCCGTTCGGTGTCTCGACCGTCCACCCGTCCAACCCAGGCCCTAGGTGAACGTCCCGGCCGAACCGCCAGACCGGGGCGCCTCGGACCGAAGCGGCGAAATGGATCGACTCCCAAGCCTCCGGGTGCACCTCGCCGACGACCACCGGCCGCCCTGGCTTCACGATCCCAGCCTTCTCGGCCGCGATCTTCCCGAGGGTCTCCCCAAGGATGGCGGTGTGGTCGAGCCCGATGCTGACGATGACGCACGCCGCCGGGTCGGTGACCACGTTTGTCGCGTCGAGCCGCCCCCCGAGGCCGACCTCGAGCGCGACGGCGTCGCACCTCTGTTCGGACCAGTAGCCGAACCCCACCGCCGTTTTGACCTCGAACTCGGTCGGGCCGCCGAGTTCTGTGCCCTCGAGCTCGTCGCCCACCGCCAGGACGCGCCCGACCCACCGGGCGAAGTCGGACTCGGAGATGAGGTTACGGCCGAGTTGGACGCGCTCGCGGATCGAGAACACATAGGGGCTGTAGGTGGCCCCGGTCCGGTAGCCCTGTTCGACGAGGAGGCTCTGGACGAAGGCGGTGACGCTCCCCTTGCCGTTCGTGCCCGCGACGTGGACGTACCGGGGCGTGTGGTCGAGGTCCAGGCGCCGGACGAGCTCGCGCATCCGGTCGAGCTCCAGCCTCCATCCCCGCTTGCCCAGCCGCCCCAGGGCCTCGACCGCCTCGGCGAACGTCACCAGGCTTTCTTACCCCATGAGCTTGGGCGCCCTTGGCCAGCGTCGAGGGGCCCGGGGCCCGAACCCCTTTGGGGCTCTAGAACGTTCAAGTGAGTAGGATGAAGTGGCTCAAAGCGCTCGGCGGACTGGCCGTGCTCGGTGCGTTCGTCTACGCCGTCCTCGTGATCCGCGGACAGGCCCCCGGCCCGCCCGTGTCCCTCGTGCCTGGTCTCGACTCGAGCCTAGTGCCGCCGCCCGAGGTTCGGCTCGAACGGGGCACCCCAGTCGAGCTGCTCCTCCTCACCCCTCTCACCTCTGGCGGGAGCAAGGTCGGTGACGAGGTGAAGCTCGTCGCGGCCCAGGACGTGACGGCCCCGGACGGACGCGTCGTTGTGGCCCAAGGGGCGCCGGCTCGTGCCCGCGTCGCCCAGTCTCGCGGGGCGACCGTCGTGTCCGTCCTCGCGAACCAGCCGGCCCGGTTGGCGCTGGAAGGTCTCTCGGTCGAGGCGGTCGACGGCCAGTCCCTCGCCCTTGGCGGGCCCGATGGGGAAGTGACGTTCAGCCTCACCCAAGCGAACACCCGCCCCGAGGGGGCCGCCCCTGACCTAGGGGCCCTCGCCACCGACCCCGAGGCCCAGGCGTACCTGAAGGGTCTGGCCGCGCGCGCCCTTTCCGGCAAGGCCCCCACGCCCCAAGAAGAGCGGGCGGGCCAAGAGCAGCTGCGCCGGATCGCCGAGCGACACGGTATGCCCAGTACCGAGAAGATGCTCGGCGATCCCAAGAAGGGCACCTCCGACACGGCAGGGGTCATCGAACGGCTCCAGCAAGGCGACGTGTCCGGCCTGACCGGGGTGGAGCTCGTGGTCGCGGCGCAGGCGGCCGGGGAGGTCCTCAACCTGGCCTCGACCGTGGACCAAAGCCTCCGAGGCATCTTCAAGGGCCCGAACGTCCGGGCCAATGTGGGCACGGTTCTGAAGCTCGAGTTCGCCGAGGCTGCGACGGTGCGCTCGCGCGCCCAACGCCCATGACGCGGGTCGGTATCATGGCGGGCACTTGAAAGCCTATCTCGCACTCTCCGACGGGACCGTGGTCGAAGGCCGCCGTCTGGGCGCCGAGGGGACGACCGACGGGGAGCTTGTCTTCAACACGGGGATGACCGGGTACCAGGAGGTCCTCACCGACCCGAGCTACGCCGGGCAGATCGTGCTCTTCACGTACCCGCTCATCGGGAACTACGGCGTGAACGACGACGACTTCGAGTCTGATCGCGTCCAACCGCGCGGTGTTGTCGTCCGCGAGGCCTGCGAGGCGCCCAGCAACTGGCGTTCGACGAGATCGCTCGACGAGTTCCTCCGTGAGCGGGGTGTCGTGGCCGTCCAAGGCGTCGACACGCGGGCACTGACCAAGCGCATCCGCGACGCAGGGGTCATGACCGGGGCTGTCAGCACCCTCGGGCCAGACGAGGCGCTCGCCGCCGCCCGGGCGGCCCGGCCATACGACGACACGGACTTCGTGGCGTCCGTCACGACCCGGGCCCCCTATGCCTGGGGCCGGGCCGGTCGGGAGGCGATCGACCAACCCGCTGCCTCGGCCAAGGTCAAGATGGTCGCGATCGACTGCGGGCTCAAGTTCAACATCCTACGGCGGTTCGCCTCGCTGGGCGTGCGTACGATCGTGCTCCCTGCGACGGCCACGGCGGACGAAGTGATGGCATGGGAGCCCGACGGCGTGTTACTCTCCCCGGGGCCCGGCGACCCCGCCCGGCTCGAGGGCGTCGTCCGGACGGCGAGGGACCTCATTGGGCGCCGACCCCTCTTTGGCATCTGCCTCGGCAACCAGATCCTCTGCCAGGCCGTCGGGGGGCGGACGTTCAAGCTCAAGTTCGGCCACCGAGGCGCGAACCACCCAGTGAAGGACCTCCTCGACGGGTCCGTGACCATCACGAGCCAGAACCACGGCTACGCTGTCGATCCGGACTCGCTCGTGGGCACCGGGGCCGAGGTCACCCAGCTCAACGTCAACGACGGCACGGTCGAGGGCATCCGGCTCGAGAGGGAAGACGCGACGAGCATCCAGTACCACCCCGAGGCCGCGCCAGGCCCGTGGGACTCGCGCAAGTACTTCCGGGCGTTCGTCGACAAGATGGAGCGGGCGGCCCGCTAGGGCCCGCCCGAGAAGCGACCGATATCGAGCGTGACCGCCGCGAGCGAGAGCGCTACGATGAGGAAGAACCCCACGGTCTGCAGGGTGTGCTGGACCCCGATGCTCAGGCGCTTGCCGCCCCGGAGCAACTCGACGAACGCGACCACCATCTGGCCCCCGTCCATCGGCGGAATCGGGAGCAGGTTCAGGACGCCGAGCGAGATGCTGAGAAGCCCGGCTAGGGTGAGGATTCCGTACAGCCCGTAGGAGGCGGCGGTGGAGGTCTGTTGGGCGATGGTGCCCGGGCCGCCGATCGTCTCGCTCGCCCGGGAGGGCCGTTGAGCGATCTGGGCCAGCGAGGCGACCAAATCTACCGGCTGCTTCGCCGCGCGGCCGAAAGCGTCCCCGAGCGGGACAGGGACCATCCGGTCCGTCGGGCTCATGCCGAGCTTCGCCTGGACCTTGCGCTGCTCGGTGATCTCGAGGGTCTCGTCGAGCACGGGGGTCGGCGCTTTGTCGACGACCGGGGTCAGCGTCACGGTCCGAACCGGGGCCTCGGGCGTTTGAACCTCGAGCCTCACCGGCCAGGAGGCCGCCTGGCCGTCGGTGGTCCGCACCCGGTCGCGGACCCGGACCACGACGTCGTAGAACGTTCCGACGGGCTCCCCATCGACGCTCAGGATCCTGTCCCCAGGCTGGAGCCCGGCCGTGGCGGCCGGTCCGTCCTTGCCGACCGACCCGACGACGGGCACGTTCTCGAGCTTGCGCTCCCCGACCACCGCGAAGAGCCCGGTCAGGATCAACACCCCGAACGCCACGCTGAAGAACGGCCCCGCGAACAGCACCACCAGCCGCGCAACGGGGCCCTTGCTGTAGAAGCCCTTCTCGATCCGAACCTCGCTGCCGTCCTCCTTCGGGTGCATTCCGCGGATCGCTGCGAAGCCGCCAAGGGGGAGCAAGAGGAGTGAGAACTCGGTGCCGTGCTTGTCCTTCGTCGCCAAGAGCGGGCGGAACAGGACCGGCTGGGCTTCCTCGCCGACCTCGACCAGCCCGTGGCCCTGGGGGGAGTCTTCCGGCTTGTTCTTGAGCGGGGAGTAGTAGACGAAGAGCATGCCGACCAGGGACGCGACCGAGAGGAGCCCGAGCACCTGCGTCGAGGCGACCCCTTGGAACCGGGTCGCGATGAGGATGAGGCCGAGGGCGAATAGCCAGCTCTTGACGAGCGTGATCACACCGCTACCGGCCCGAGAGTGATAGAGCGCCTCCAGCCGGGTCACCACCCAGACGGGCATCGCCAGCCCCAGCGCCACGAGCCCCGCGTTCAGGACCCCGACGTTATGGGTCATGAACCCGGCAAGGACGAGCGCCGTGGCCGCCCACCCCGCCAGCCACACCCGCGCCGAAGGGGCGAGCGGGCGCTCGAGATGAGAGGAGAGGTCGGTCTTCCGCACGCCGCCCATCATCACCGCGAAGGCGTCCACGTGCATGCCGAAGGCCCGCGCCGCCCAAAAGTGCCCGAGCTCGTGGACGGCTACGAGAACAGTGAGCACCACGAGGAGCACCACTGCCGTCCGGGCGACGTCGAGGAGAGCGGCGGTCGGATCCATGCGCCCTTATTCTGAACGCATCGCCTGCCGAGCCCGATCCCGGGCCCATGAGTCGACCGCCAAGAGCGACTCGAGGCTGACCTCCCCGGGCTGGTGGGCGTCCAGGACCTCCTCGACAACGTCCGCGATCTGGAGGAACCCGCACTCACCCTGCAGGAAGGCGTTCGCCGCCTCCTCGTTGGCCGCGTTGAGGGCACAGGGGAACGTGCCCCCCCGGCGGACGCTCTCGCGAGCCAGGGCCAGGCACCGGAAGGTCTCGACGTCCGGTGCCTCGAACGTGAGGTGGGGGCTCGCGAGGGGCGACCAGCGAGTCAGTCCGCTCGCGGGACGGTCAGGGTAGAGCAGGGCGAACTGGATCGGGAGTCGCATGTCCGGCCAACCGAGCTGGGCCAGTACGCTCCCGTCCGTGAGCTCGACCAGGGAGTGGACGATGCTTTGCGGGTGCACGACGACGTCGACCCGGTCGATGGGGACGTCGAACAGCCAGCGGGCCTCGACGACCTCGAGGCCTTTGTTCATCAGCGTGGCCGAGTCGACCGTGATCTTGCCTCCCATGCGCCAGGTGGGGTGGGCGAGGGCTCGCTCGGCCGTCACGTCTGCCAGGTCCGACCGCGTCTTGCCCCGGAACGGGCCCCCGGACGCGGTCAGGATGAGCCGGCCAAGGGTCGCCGGATCGCGACCATCGAGGCACTGAAACAGGGCGCTGTGCTCGGAGTCGATCGGCGTGAGGAGCGTCCCATGGGCCCGGGCAAGGGGCATCACGATCTCGCCCGCCGCGACCAGCACCTCCTTGCTCGCGAGGGCGATCTGCTTCCCGGCACGGATCGCGGCCACGGTCGGCTCGAGCCCGATCACTCCCGCCACGGCGACCACGACGAGGTCGACCGACGGGTCGGTGGCCACGTCGAGCACGGCTTGCATCCCCCCGGGGACTCCTGCCTCCTGCGCCGCGCCTTCGTCCATCAGTGCGAGCTTCTTTGCCCCGGTCGCTGCGGCTTGGGCTTGGAGCCGGGCCCCGTTGTGGTGGGCGGCCAGCCCGACGACCTGGAGCCGGTCTGGGTGCCGTTGGGCGACGTCGAGGGTCTGTTCGCCGATGCTGCCGGTCGATCCGAGGACGGCGATGCGCTTCACGCCCCGGCTTGTACCTCGTTTCGCAAGGCCGAGGGGCCCCGGAGCCCTTATGCCGGGGCCCTGGCGAACCGATGATTGAGACCGAGATGTCTGGCACGAACTGGATCCACGGGGCGACCCCGACCCCCGACTTCGACCGCCTCGTCGCCGGGTTCCGCTCGGCCGAGTTCCTCCCCAACATGCCCGCCGCGGCTCTCAACCTCTGCGAGGCGATCGACCAGGGCGAGGCCTCTGCCGCAGAGCTCGAGCGCATCGTCCTCGGCGACCCCTCGATCACAGCCGGTGTCCTCCGGGCGGCGAACAGCGCCCTCTATGGCGGCAAGACCAACCAGGCCTCGACGATCAAAGGGGCAATCATGGTCCTCGGCCAGCGGGCCGTCCGCAGTGTGGCCGTCTCCGTCTGGGTACAGTCGCTCGTCCATGCCGCCAAGGGCTCGCCCAACTTCGAGCCGCGCCGGTTCAGCGAGCACTCCATGTTCGTCGGGTTCCTGAGCAAGTACCTCCTCTCGGCTGCCCAGAAGACCCGCGGCGCCCGTTCGGCGTGGAGCCCGGACGAGATGTTCGCGGCCGGCGTCCTCCACGACGTGGGACTCGGTCTGCTCGCCTCGGTGGACCCGGAAGTCTTCGACGACGTTTGGGACACCGCCGAGGAGCACGGCTGGTCCCTCAACGAGGGCTTCAAGCAGCTCACCGGGCACTCGACCTCCGAACTCAGCGTCGCCGCGGCGACCGGTTGGAAGCTGCCGCCGGTCTTCCAGACCGTGCTCTCAGGGTTCGAGGACCCGCTCGCCGCGCCCGCCGAGCAGGACGCCCTGGCCTGCCTCCACTACGCCGACTACCTCGCCATGAAGAGCGGCCACTCCCTCTGCCCCTGGCGGATCGAGGTCCACATCGTCCCTGAGATCATCGAACGGGTCGGACTCCCGATCGAGGACGTGGAAGCGATCCTCGAAGTGACCGCCCAAAGCACCCGAGAGTACGTCGCCGCCGCCTAGCCAAGGCCCGAACCTCCCCCGACCGGCCCAGCACGCGTCCCGTGCTGGGCCGGTCGTAGCTGTGCAGGAGTCAGTCCGAAGCGGATCCCGTGCGAAGCGTGGGCTTCTCCGAAGGTTTCTTAGCCCAGAGCCATCGGCATCACGACGCAGAAGCGGTCTTCGCCGTTCTCGGTCGGACGGATGACCGCGGGGCGGGAGGGTTCGGTCATCTCGGCCACGATTCCGTCGCCCGGCATCGAGTTGAGCACGTCCATGATGTAGCGGCCGTTGAAGGCGATGTCGAGGTCGCCGTTCTTGCTGATCATGCCGACCTCCTCCTTGGCCTCGCCGCGGTCGTCCGAGCGAGCGGAGATGACGACCTTATCGCCGGTCCCGCTGAACCGGATGCGGTTCGCGTTGTCCCGGGCGAGGATCATGGCCCGCTTCACGTTCTCGTAGAGCTCGACCCGGTCGATGGTCCACGTCCGGGTGAACTCTTGCGGCACGACGCGCTCCCAGTTCGGGTACTGACCGGAGAGGAGCTGGGAGACGACCTTGGCGTTCCCCACGTCCACGAGCAGCCGGGTGTCGTCGAAACGGACGCTGATCGGGTCCGCCTCGGCCACGGGCAACGACTTGATGGTTCGGATGGCCTTCTCCGGAACGATCGCGTTGAGCGGGGAACCGATGCCTTCGCGGTGGATCCGGTTGACGGCGAGACGGTGGGTGTCGGTGGCCACCATCGTGAGCACCTGTCCGTCGTAGTGGAAGAGCACCCCCGTAAGGTAGGCGCGGCTCGCGTCGTCGGAGACGGCGAACCCGACCGCGTCCACGGCCTCCTTGAGCGTGCCCATCTCCATCGTGAGCTGGGCCTGGTCTTGGACGTCGGGGATGGGCGGGAACTCCTCGCCGGGCATGGCGAGCAGCTTCCATTCGCTCTGCCCGTGCCGAAGCACGACCGAGGTCCCTTCGAGGCTGAGCTCGACCGGGGCTTCGTGCAGGGCACCGACGATGTCGGAGAGGAGCCGTTGTTGGACGCAGACGGCTCCGGGCGTCTCGACCCGGGCGGCGACGCTGGCCGACGCCCACATCTCGCCGTCGCACCCGGTGAGCCAAACTGTGGAGTCGGTCGCTTCGATTCGGATCGACTGCAGGATGGCCTGCGGGGAGCGGGCGCTCGCCGCGGACGCGGCGATGGCGAGCGCCTCGGCGAGCTCTTTACGGGGTGCGGTGGCCTTCATAGGGGCTCTCAGGACTGGATGGGCAGATGATACTGCCAGTAGGAGGGTTGAGGCTCGTCGCTCCGTACATCGGCCCCTCGCATTTGCATCAGGAGTTTGATCCGGACGTCCGTCTCCTCCGTGTAGGGGGCGGGTGGGATCGACTGGAGGGCGTCGACGGTGCGGCGGAGGGAGAACAGGTCGTGGGCGAGTTCCGGGTCGCCCATGGCGGCCGTCTCGATCTCTTCCACAAGCTCTTCCGTGAGTTCTTGTCCGGCGTACATGTCCACGAGCCGGGTGTAGAGGTCTTTGTTCATGTGAGTTTCTCGATTGAACCGCCGAGGCGGTCCCTCAGGGCGCGCCGTCCTCGGTACAACCGTGACTTGAGGGCCGGCACGCTGATGCCCAGTGTCTCTGCCGCTTCCTTGGCGGAGACGTCTTCGAGGTCGCAAAGGATGAGGGGCTCGCGGTAGTCCAGCGGCAGCTCGTCCAGAGCCTGCTGAACCGTGACCCGCAGGGCCGCCCGATCCTCCGTTCCCGTGTAGTGCGCGTCGTTTGGAAGCTCCATCAACTTGTGCTGTCGCATTTTGTCGATGCAGAGGTTCCTCGCGATGCGGAACAACCAGGTTCTAAACGCGCCGTCCGCCCTAAGCTCCCGAGCCCGCCGGAGCACCCGCAGGAACGTTTCCGCGGTGGCGTCCTCGGCGTCGCTCCGGTTGCCGAGCATCCGGTACGTGTAGCGGAAGATCTTCTCGCCGTAGATCTGGTAGATGCCGCCGAGGGCGTTCGGGTCTCCGTTCGCCAGGGAGGTCAGCCATCGTTTCTCGGCCAGGGTGTCTTCCGGTTGGTTGCCAGACATAGAGACGGAGGTCGCGCCCGAAACGGCGCAGTCCTGCAGTATAGCCCCTCGCACAATCCCGGGGCCCAGTCGACAGAGACGGTCTCGATCGAAGGCGAAGGGCCCACCTGAGGGGGAGCTTCTGAACTAGCGTCGCGGGGGGACTTTAATGAAGGTGACCCGTGGCCTCCGGCCGTCAATCACGTCCCCTTCGATCCCGCTCACGACGGTCAAGTAGTTCGTCCCAGGGTCTAGCGTGGCCCGGACTGAGGCGTAGATCGCGTCGCCGTCCGAGCGCTTCACGACGAAGTCCTGAACACCGCTGTCCACAGTGATGTCCGCCGTGCTGCCATAGGCGATGTCGGACGTTCGGTACTGGGGGTTGTCGCCGGGGGACTGGAAGATGACGCTCGGCGTCTGGGCCCCGGGCGCCCGGTTGAAGGCGTGGACGATCAGCAGCCGCGCCCGGTTGCCGACGGGGATGTCCCGCGGCACGTCGAGGAACTTCAACTGAACCCGCTTGTCCTCCTCGCCGATCCGGGTGCTGCGTTGGCCGATGGCGATGATGATCGAGCTCGTCTCGAACTCGAAGAGCCGGGCCTCGCTGTCGAAGACGTCGCTCCCGTCGGGCAGGCCGACGGCAGCGTCGTAGGCGTCGTCCTCCGCCCGCAGGAACGGGACCGAGATGAACTGGGTCGAGGCCCCGAGGTAGTCGAAGGGTCCGCCCCGCACCTCGTCGTTCAGCGTGAAGACGACGGCTGGGCTATCCGGGATCGCGTTCACGAAGAAGAGCTCCGGATCGCGGAGCCCGACGCCCCCGCTCGAGCCGCCGCAGCCCGAGAGCAACGTCAACCCGGCGGCAGCGAGGCCCATCAGGGCGACGACCAGACTCTTCTTCCTCATGGCGGATCGATACGATACCAAATCTGATCGGGCGTCTCCGTCCGAACGGCATCTTTAGGGAGAGACGGACGAAGCGAGCGAGATGTAGCAGAGCGGGCATCCGAACAGGCCTGTCTGCCGTGCCTTCTCGGAAGTCCAGCCACAACAGGGGCAGGTCCGGGCCGACCGACGTCGCCCACGAAGGGCTTTGAGCACGAGGCTCAGGTGGGGGTCGATCGGCCGTTGGACGGTCAAAACGGTGTCCCGGTCGCGGTGTGGGCGTGGAACAGCTCGGTGAGCCGGCGGGTCATGGGGCCTGGTTCGCCGGTGCCTATCGGCCGGTCGTCAAGCGTGACCATTGCGATGACCTCGGCCGCCGTACCGGTGAGGAACGCCTCGTCCGCCGCGAACACGTCGAAACGGGTGATCGTATCCTCGACCACAGAAACCCCTTGCTCGCGGGCCAGGGCGATGACGGTGTCTCGGGTCACGCCCTTCAAGATCCCGCTGGAGGGGTGCGGGGTGCGCAAGACCCCGTCCTTGACGAGGAAAATGTTGTCGCCGGTGCACTCGGCCACGTTGCCTTGGGCGTTCAGCATCAGGCCTTCGCCCGCCCCGGCCCGGTTGGCCTCCGCCTTGGCCATGATGTTCGCGGCGTACCGACCGATGCACTTGAGCCTCGGGTCGAGGGCGTCCGCCTGGATGACCCGATAGGAGGTCGTGATCACGTCCAGCCCCCGGTCGTACATCTCCGGTTGGTAAAGGGCCAGAGTCGAGACCATGACCATCACGTTGGGCGCGGTCTTGACGGCCCGGGGGTCGAGGCCGAGGCCGGTGCCACGGGTGACGTTGAGCCGGATGTAGCCGTCGTCCATGTCGGCCTTTCGGCAGACGTCCAGCACGATCCCCTTGAGTTGCTCCTTGCCGACCTCCATCGTGAACCCGAGGTAGGACGCCCCGTGGTACAGGCGGTCGAGGTGCTCGTCGAGCTTGAAGACCTTCCGGCCGTAGATCCGGATCCCCTCGAACAGGCCGTCACCATAGAGGTGGGCGTGGTCGGCAACGGAGGTGGTCGCTTCCTCGAGGGGGGTGATGCAGCCGTTGAGCCAAACGAGCCTGGGCATTCGAGCAGTGTACCAAGGGCCCGGTCATCCCGCCGGTGGGCCCGCCGGGATCATTTTTCGCCTTCGCGCCGTCAATAATCCCCTGGGAGGGAGACGCTCGTGTCGAAAAAGCGGATCGGTGGCATCGCACTGGCAACTCTGGGGCTGATCGTGGCCCTGGGGGGTGGCCTCCTCGTCGCCCACGCGAGCCAATACCAACCCAAGGTCCCGCTCGGGACTCGGGTCGCGAGCGTCGACGTCGGCGGAAAGACGCTCCCCGAAGCCCGGGCCCTCCTCGCCGCGTGGTGGGCCGAGATGGCCGCCCGCCCAGTGGCGCTCGTGTCGCCTAGGCTGAGCACGCCCCTCGAGCCGGTCTCGGCGGAGGCGGTCGGTCTCGCCCTCGACCTTGATCGAACCGTCGCCAGCCTCCCCGTCGAGGACTTTGTGACGAACGTGCGGAACGAAGTCTCGCCTCCACCGGTGGTCGAGCGCTCGATCCCTCCCGCCGCCGTCTACCGACGCGGCGGCCTGGACTCGGTCCGGGCTCGAGTCGCCCAGAGCCTCCCCAAACCGACGCGCGCCCGGGTCACCTATGAGGCTGGGGCGGTTCGGAGGACGTTCGAATCGGCGGGCGCGAGGCTCGACGACGAGGCTTTCAAGTCGGGCTTCCGCGATGTGGTCTTGGCGGGGCAGTCCCGGTTTGAGATTCCCTTGGTCGAGGCCCCGAAGTCTGTGCCGGACGAGGCCCTTCTCGCCATCAAGGAGCCGGTATCGAGCTTCACGACCCGGTTCAACGAGGGCGACCGGAACCGCTCGGCCAACATCCGCCGCGCCGCCTCGAAGATCGAC
Organism: Fimbriimonadaceae bacterium; assembly: GCA_022843485.1. Taxonomy (GTDB): domain Bacteria; phylum Armatimonadota; class Fimbriimonadia; order Fimbriimonadales; family Fimbriimonadaceae; genus JALHNM01. Next base: position 78,009 of record JALHNM010000002.1, read on the forward strand.
GGCCTCGTGCTCATGCCTGGCGACCGGTTTAGCTTCAACGGGGTCGTCGGTCGTCGGACGGCCGAGAACGGCTACCGGCTGGCCGGGGTCTTCGTCAACGGGCAGCGCGACGTGGATATCGGCGGGGGTATCTGCCAGGTGAGCAGCACGCTTTACAACTCGGTGCTCCTTGCGGACTTGAAGGTCGTGCAGCGGGCCTGCCACTCGCTCCCCGTGCCCTATGTGCCCCTCGGCCAGGACGCGACGGTGAGCTACGGCGCCATCGATTTCGCCTTCCAGAACAGCTCCGAGCGCCCGGTCGCACTCTCCGTCGCCGTGGGCGGTGGGTCGATCACGTTCCGGGTCCTCGGCGAGAAGGAAGCCGGGAAGGCCGTGTCGATCCAGCGGGGTCCACGCCAGTCCTTCGCCCGGGGGACGCGCTACGTCGTGGACCGGACCCTGCCTCCGGGCAAGAAGGTGGTCGAGCAGCCGGGCGCGAGCGGCCACCGGATCACGACGTACCTGGTCGTCACCCGCGATGGGGTCGTCGAACGCCGAGAGCCCCTGGGCCAAAGCGTCTACCGGGGGGGCGTCCGGGTCGTCCGGCACAACCCAACCGCTGCGACCTCCGCTACGAAGCCCCAAGCCGAACCGCAGACCCCACCGGCCCAGGACGCACCGACCGCGACCCCGGTCAGCCCCGAGGGCGTTTCAGCAGGATGAACTGCGTCCCCGCGTAGACCGTCTCGCCGTAGGGGCGGAGGTCGGCGATCGGGATCGAGCCGCCAGGGACCTGCAGCGAGCGGAACGCCTCGGGGTTCGGCGCGACGATGTAGTCCGGGTCGATCTGCGCCAGTAGAGCCGCCCTCGTCGGCTCGTCCGTGCTGCGGAGGAAGATCGCGGTCGTCTCGGCCCGCCGCCGGTTGTAGTTCGGGGTCTCGCTCCAGTGGCCGGCGTAGGTGTAGGCCCCGGTGAGGCCGCTGAGCACCGGGTTCAGGTCGGTCAGGAGCGGCCGTCCGAACACCGCCGGCCCGGTCTCGTTCCAAACGCCCGGCATCGCGATCACGGTCTTGCGCCCGGGCAGACGGTCTAGGGCCTGGATGATGCGGACGGCATCGTTGGAGATGTAGACCGAGTGGAGGGCTGTGCGGCTGACGTCCGTCCGGATGAAGACCGTCTCGCGCTGGAACCACAGGATCGAAGACGCGCAGATGCCCACGAGGGCGAGGGCAGACGCCATGTTCCGGGTGCTCCGCTCTCGCCGGGCCAAGAGGACGGCGAGTCCGAGTGACGCCAAGACTGCCCAAGGCACGATGAGCATCATCGCGAGCTTGCGCTGGAACAGGGCAGGGAAGTAGACGGCGACGAGCCCCATCACCGACCACGCCCAAAAGAGGTTCCAGCCGTCGTCTTCGCTGGCAACGAGGGCCACGATCCCAAGCCCGACCGCGGCGAGCGCTAGCCAAGGCCCTAGGCTCAGAAACGGCCCGCTCGGGTCGTGCCCCCGTCCGGCGACGAACAGCGCCGCCAGGAGGGCAAGGAGCGCCGCCCCACCGTACTGCGCCCTGCGTTCCCGCCCGAAGAGCGCGACCGCGGCCAGGGCGACCGACGGCAGGACGCCCAGCAAGACCTGGGGGAACGTCGACGAGAAGGTCGGCGTCTCGGCCCTTGACTGGAACACGGCGTCCTGCGAAAGGACGTACAGGAACCAAAGCGCCGCGGGCAGCGCCCCCAACCCGATCGTGCCCACCCTCAGCGCCCAAGCCAGCGTGGCCCGTCCCCGCGCCAGGCTTGCCACCAACAGCCCGACGAGCACCAACGCGAGCAGCAGCACGTCGTAGCTGTGGATGTTCATCAGCAGCCCGTAGGCCACGGCTCCGCCGAGAACCGGTCGCCAGGAGTCGCGAGCTTCGAGTGCGGCGATGAGGACCCACAGCATCAGGCACAGGCTCACCATGAAGAGCCCGTTCGTCAGCATGGAGGGGAAGACGAACGCCTCCGGCTGCCACACGTCGATCGGCAGTCGCCCTCCGAAGAGGGCCTGGAGGGTCTGCGGGCTGTTCACCGTGACCTCGCCGAACCGCTCCCAGACCAGGAACCCGACGCCGCCGCCGAAGCAGGTGAAGAGCAAAGCGAACTTGGCCTGGAACACGTTGAACCCTGCCCGGAGAACCAACCGGGAGAGCAACAGCACGGCAAGGCACGTGAAGGCGAGCCGCCCGATGGTCGCAGCGACCGGGATCGTGACCACCCGCGCAAGCCAGCCGAGCACCAGGAAGTAGGCGTGGAAGGTCAGGCCGGGCTGGGCGTCGAACGTGAACCGGTTGTCGAACAGGAGCCGCCCTTCCATCGCCTGGCGCATCCAGGCGGCGTAGACCATGTGGTCGTCCAGGGCCGTCTGGGCACCGAGGTAGAGCGACCCGGTCGGGGCGCTCATCCACCCGATCAAGGCCGGCACGGCCGCGATCAGGGTGACGGCGAGCGCGAGGACCCTCGCGAACCGGCCCACCTCGGTCTGGCGGAACTTCTCAGCTTCCTGGGCGTCGGTCTGCACGTCTCCGGCAGTCTACTGGGTCGCCCCCGGCGGCGTTCAATCGGGGATCGGGCGGCCCATGCTCCGGTAGATCCCCTCGATCATCGCCTTGCCCTCGGTGGCCTCCTTGTTCTTGGGGTCCAGGGCGAGCGCCTCGCGGTAGAGGCGCAGGGCGCGGGGGTACTTCTGGCGGGGCGGTTGGGTCGGCGTGTTCATGATCGCCGTGCCGAGGGCGGCGGTGGCGTTCACCCGGGCCTTGCGCAGGCGAGCGTCCTTCGGGGCCTTCTCGTGGGCCGACTTGGCCGAGGTGTACGTCTTCTCGAGGGCGACGAGGCGCTTCTTCTCGGCCTCGAGTTCCGGCGTCTGGGCGACGGCGAACGTCGCGGCGAGGCCCATGGCGAGGAGGGCGATGATCCTTGCGGTCATTCCTGCAGTATAGCCTCGGCGACGGCGGTCAGTCGGAGCGGATGGTGTTGCGAGTCCAGGTAGCCGCGCGATCTAGCAACCCCTTCGCCAGGCCCTGGGCGGCGGCCTCGGACACCCTGCCCTCCTCGGCGTCTAGGCAGGCCTGGAGCGCCTGGCGGTCCTCGTCGCTCAGGCGACGCAGCACCTCCTCGCGTGCGACGCCCGGGGCAAGGCCAAGGAGCGCTCTTGCCTCGGAGAGGCACGTCTCTCCGATGACCCGTGCCGCGAACCCGCCCCGCCGGCCCCTGGCGAGGGTCTCGGCCACCGCGTCCACCAACTCCCGCCCTCCGCGTTGGCTGGGCAGGGGCGTTTCGGGCAGCCCGAGTCGTTGGCCGAGGGCGTAGGCCACGACGAGGGCGAGGAGCGCGAGCTGCCACTGGACTGCCACCGCCCACGCCCCGACCGTACCTAGGAAGCCCTGGGCCTCGATGTTGCCGAACGTGGCCTCGGCGAAGACGACCCGACCCCCGGGACGCTGGAGCCGACGAACCGTGTCGAGCATGATCTCCGCGTTCTGCTGCTGACCGAGGAAGCGGTTCGAAACGAGCAGGCCGTCGCCGATCCGGACCAACATGCCTCGGCCAAGGGAGGCGGCCTCGACGGCGTGCCCAAGCTCGCCCTCCGTCCAAGACCAGAGTGCGGTCGGGGTGCCGGCGTTCTCGAACGTCGGCTGGAGAGAGTCGACCTCCCCGAAGCGGGTCACCTTGAGTGTGCGGCCCCGGGAGTCCTCGACTTCGGCGTCAACCGATGCCTGGCTCGCGGTCGAGAACTCGGCGTTCGTCGCGATGGCGAGCGCCCGCCCGCCCCTCTCTACGAACCGGTCGAGGCGCTTGAACACGCCCGGAGGCTCAGGGGCTTCGTCGAAGGGAGGCGTCTCAGCCATGAAGTCGGACGAGAGGACGCAGACCACGAGGTCGCCCGTACGAAGCTCGGGTCGCAGGCGCCGGTCGAGTACGACGGTGTACCCGTCCCGTCGCAAGAGCTCGGCGAAGGCGCTCAGCCCACTCGGGCGGTCGTTCGTGACGCTGGGGAGGGCGATGCGGTCTTGTCGGCTCGCGGTCAGGAACACGGCGGCGACGACGAGAAGTCCGACGAACACGAGGGCGGCCGTCCGGATCGGGCCCTTCACGCCGCCCTCCGTAATCCGAGCGCGTCGAGGACGGCCTCATAAGCCGTCCTCATCCTGGCAAGCGTGGAAGCGTCGGCATTGTGGGAGCCGTACCAGACCTCGTCGAAGTCCCGCGTGGGCGGGGTGAAGTCGAGCCCCTCCGGTCGCTTGGCGCTCGCCATGACCCGGCGGTGGTGCTCCCAGTTCGTGTCCGTCCGGACGAAACGGGCCACCCCACCCTCGTCGAACCGAATGAGGCAGGCCAAGTACAAGCACCGGACCGCCTCCCGGAAGCGCCCCTCGCGCTCGAGTCCGGCCGCTCGTTCCAGCCACTCGTCCGCGGTGAGGTCAGGCTCGTCCTCCGCGAGCACGCCCCCGGCCCGTCGCTTCCGGGCGGGCGCCCACTGGAACCGCAGGACGAAGAGGGCCAGCACGATGGCCAAACCCACCGCCAGCACCACCCAGACGACCGGTGTGAGGGCTTGGAGGTCGAGGAGCCCGCCCGGCGTGGGCGCGCGCTGCTCGGGGAAAAGGCGCCGCAGGAGGTCGTTGACCCACTCCCCGAGGCGTTCGAGGGCACCGGTGGCCCAGGTGCGCTCGCGTCCGTCGCCCGTATCGCGGTACCGGGGGTGGCTGAGGATCTCCTGGGCGGCAACCCCGGGGTCACGGACGCTTTGGCCCTGCGGTGCGGCAGGGTCGAGGGCCTCGCGGAGCCGAAGGGTTCGCACCAGCTGCCCTTTCCGGTCTGCGAACCGGGTTCGGTCGAGGGCCGCCTTGACGGCCTTGTCCTCGCGGACGCCCTCGGGGAGCCGTTCGACGAGGCGCGAGAGCTCGGCTGACGTCTGGGCCCGTTCGACCGCCGCCGAATCGACCTCGGCAGGCTGAGCCCACGACCCGGCGAACGCGAGGCTAAGGCAACAGCACAGTACGGCGCGTCTCATTCTCGCTCTCGATGTCGGCAGTCAGGACTTGGATGTCGAACGCCTCCAGCCTCACCCGGCGGTCGTAGTAGAGGACCGTGCAGACCGCCGTCCAGACGGGCACGAGGAACCAAAGCGTGAGGTAGCCAGGCAGGGACGAGACGGCCCCCGCTGCCAGCTGAGAGAGTCCGGTGCCCATGAGGTGCCGGTCGACAAGCCGGGCCAGGTCGAAGGCGCCCACGAGCATCTGGAGGGCGGTGAACAGGGCGATCCCGAGGAGGCCCAGCAGCAGTGCCGCACCGAACGTGGCCCCGCTCGCCGCGGTCTGCCACCGGACCGACCGCACGAGCCTCGCCGACCTCTTGACGGCCGCCCAGGGCCCTGAGCCTTCCAGGACCGAGACCACCGGCGCGAGCCCGAAGTAGTGGAGCCCCAACGGCACCAGCGCCCAGCCGAGCGTGTAAAGGCCAACGATGGACAGCCCGGAGACAACGTCGGTAACCATGTTCTGCGTCCCGGTGCGCTCGGCGACCATCCCCAGCACCATGCCGAAGCCGAAAAGCAGCGCGGGCCCGATCGTCAACACGAGGACCACGAGGGCGCAGGCGACCATCGAGACGGTAGCTTGCAGGGCGACGCCGCCCCCTCGCCGTGGCACGATCTCGCCCATGACCTGCTGGGAGACGAGGGGCACGGTCTGGACCGCGGACAACCCGAGCCCGGTGGCGAACAGGGGCAGGGCGACCCCGAGCCCGATCACCGTCACCAGCCCGATCTCGGCCAGCTCGCCGGGGAGGTCGGCGGCCGAACTCGTGAAGAACCCCGGGATCACGAACCCGGCGTAGAACGTGAGCGCGACGAGGCACAGCAGCATCGGGGCGGCGGTGGCCCGGAGAACCGGCCAGGCGATCCGCTGGTAGAGCCGCAGAGAGGTGTCGATGAGCTCGGAGCTGGCGTACGGCTTGAGCAGTCGCCTCCGGTCGATCGACCGGAGGCGCCTTTGGTACCCCAAGTACGGCTCGCCCCTCGACATCCGTCCGGAATTCTACAAGGTCCCGGCCGAGGGGTCGAACGGGCCCACCGACCCGCCCCCCAGCGTTCCTTTCCGGGCCATGACACGTACTCTAGGGCAGAGACCATGACGAGCCTCATCGCCGCCGCCGTGCTTGGGCAAGGGACGCCCACGATCCGCAGCCTCGTCCAGGACGACCTGCGCGACCTCAGCTTCACTGCCCGCGTCGCCAGTTCCAACCAGGCCGAGCTCCGCAAGATCAACCCGGACTTCGCGAACTCCTACCGCTTCAGCTCGAGCCAGGTCTGGCTCAAGGAGCCGTTCAAGCTCCGCCTCGAGTCCACAGTGGACGACACCAAGATCTTCTTCATCCTCAATGGGTCGCAGCGCACGGTCCGGGTGCCTCGGGCGGGGATCAGCCAGCGCGAGGACCTCTCCAAGGCCCCCGGCAAGCGACAGACCCCCCTCGACTTCGGGCTCCTGACCCCCTCGCTGTTCCAAGACTACTTCGTGGCCAAGTTCGTGCGGACGGAGACCCGCGGCGAGTTCCAGGGCGACCACGTGTTCGACCTGACCTACGTGGCCCGGCTCGACGACACGACCCGCCACCGCGTCTGGGTCGACCCCACGACCAAGATCACGGCCAAGCGGGAGTGGTACTCCCAGCTCGGCGGCCACCTGATGGCGGTCTTCACCTACGACCAGGTGCGCGAGGTCTCCGGTGTCTGGATCCCCACCCGGCTCACCGTGCGGAACGCGGACGGGAAGGTCGCCGGCGCGACCACCTATGCGGGCGTGAAGGTCAACTCTGGCTTGGCCGACTCGCTCTTCGAGGCCCGCTAAGCTGGGCCCGAGGGTCACTTCGCGAGGCGGGTCAGGGTCTCCGAGACGGCTTGGGCCGTGAAGTCGAGGAGGGCCATCGTCCGGTCGTAGGGCATGCGGGTGGGGCCGATAACGGCCAGCGTCCCCGCCTCGTCGTCGCCCACGAAGAACGCCCTCCGCAGCACGGCGAGGGACTGCATCGACTCCTGCGGGTTCTCGCGCCCGATCGTCACGCCCTCGCCCGTGGAGGCCTCGTAGAGCGTCTCCTCGTCCTCAAGGCTCTTGAGAAGGGCCTGGAGGGCGGCTGCGTCGCGCTGGAACTCGGGCTGTGCGACGATGTACTCCTCGCCCTCGGTGATCAAGCGCCCCCGGCCCAGTTCGCGAGCCGTGGCCCGGAGCACGGCGAAGACCGAGCGCAGTAGCTTCCCGAACACCGGCTCGTCGCTCGGCGGGGTCTTCGTCTTGATGACGCTGCCGAGCGGCTTGCCCTCGACCGCGTCCCGTATCGCCTCGTTGACCCGCCCGATGTGCTCGAGCGTCACCCCGGGAGGGCAGTCCATAAGGCGGTTCTCGACGTGGCCGTTCTGAAGGATGAACACGAAGAGCGCCTTCTCCGGCCCGATGGCGGTCACTACGGCTGACCGCACCGTCACCGCTGCGTCCCGGACGGTGGCGGCCACGCTGAGCAGGTGCGTGAGCCGGCTCAGGGCCTTCGTCGTCTGGCGCAGGATCTCCTTGAACGTGTCCTCTTCGGTCGTGGCCTCTTCGAGCCGGTGTTGGGCGTTCGAGTCTGGGGTCTGCGGCACGAGGAGGCGGTCGACGTAGTAGCGGTACCCCCGGTCGCTCGGGATGCGCCCTGCGCTCGTGTGGGGCTGTTCCAGGAGCCCCAGGTCGGTGATCCCGGCGAGCTCGCTGCGGACGGTCGCGCTGCGGACGCCGAGCTCGTAGCGGCTCGCGATGAGTTCGCTCGCCACCGGCTCGGCGGCCTGGACGTACTCCACGACCACGGCACGGAGGATCTGCCGCTGCCTCGGGCTGAGTTCGCTCATGGGGCTGAGTGTACTAACGAACGCACGGACCGCAAGATTCCGGCCCTAGTCCGGTGGCGCGGGCCACGAGCGGGCGGGGGGTGATGGTGCGTAGAATCCAGGGATGGCCGCCGCCCCGGGGGATCGGATCTTCGGCGTCGAGACTGAGTTCGGGACGCTCGCCGCCTCCGACGACGTCCGCCCGGAAGAGGTGGTGGAGGCGATCAAGGACCACGTCTTCCGCGAGCAGAGGCTCGGGGCCCTCGACCTCCACGCCCGCGACGAGGTCTTCGAACCCGCCGAGGCGGGGGGTTTCCTCGTCAACGGGGGTCGGCTCTACATCGACGCCGTCGGCTCGCACCTCGAGTACGCCACCGCCGAGTGCCGCACCCTGCGCGACCTCGTGGCGAACGACCGGGCCGGTCAGCGCATCGTCGTCCGGGCGATCCGGGAGCTGGGCCTCCAAGACGAGGTCGACGTCTACAACAACTCGATCGACCACTTCAGCGGCCACACGTTCGGGTGCCACGAGAACTACCTCGTCCGGATGAGCGAGGACTTCTTCAGCCACAAGGCCCCCTTGCTCTACGCCTTCCTCGTCACCCGCCAGATCTTCGCCGGGGTCGGCCGGGTCGGGGGGCACGTGCTCGCCGTCGGGGGTCGGCCGAACATGGCCGACGTGAGCGCGAACCCGGTCGACTACATCTGGGTGAGCCAGGTCTACAACGTCTACCCGGACGACTCGGTGCCGTTCCAGCTCAGCCAGCGGGCCGACCACATCATCAAGACCATCGCGAGCCGGGTGCGGTTCAACCGGGCGATCATCAACCCCAAGTGGGAGCACTTCTACGCCCACGACGGCATGCACCGGCTCCACGTGCTGTTCGGGGAGTCGAACCAGAACCCGTTCGCCTACGCCCTCAAGGTGGGGACGACCTCCGTGGTGCTGCGGCTCATCGAGGACGGCCTCGTGCCGGAGGAGCTCCAGCTCGCCGAGCCCCTCATCGCCCTGCGCGACGTGAGCCGGGACCAGAGCTACGAGTGGCCGGTGCAGATGGCGGACGGGGACGTGGTGACGGCGGTCGACGTCCAGCGCCGGTACCTCGAGCTGGCGCAGCCCTATCGTGGGTCGGGGGCCGAGACCGACTGGGTGCTCGACGAGTGGGCGTCGGTGCTGGACGGCCTCGAGGACGACCCCATGACGATGCGCGACCGGCTCGATTGGGTCAACAAGCGGCTCGTCGTGGAGGAGTACATGAAGGAGGAGGGTCTGGACTGGGGCGCCGACGCCCTCCACTCCGTCGACCTGGAGTACCACAACGTCGACCCGGACAAGTCGCTCTACTACGCGGCCCCCGGTCGTGAGTTCGGGGACGAGCTGGACGTGTTGGACGCCATGACCGAGCCGCCCTCGGACACCCGTGCCTACGGCCGGGCCCAACTCGTACGCAAGGTCCTCGCCCGCCGGCCCGCGGGGTCGTATATGTTCGACTGGTCCGGCGTGGCCCTGGGGCGGAACCAGTACATCGAGATGCCCGACCCCTTCGACACCTACGCCGACCTAGCCCGCGGCTGACCCCGTCGGTTGGCCCGGCCTGACCCGGAGACGGGTGGCCCGGCCTGACCCGCAGGGCAGGCCGGGTTCCGGGACGAACTCGTGCCCGACCTAGTGCTCCGCGGCTCGGCCGGGCCACCCGCCGCAGCCCCTCGCCACCCGCCGGGGTGCACAGTATATCACCACGGCCACGCGCCACGCGCCCGGCCCGCCGCTGTGGTACAAGAAGAGGTGACCGCGAGCCTCGATAGAACGCTCGTCGCTCGATTGCGACGCTATCCGTCTTCCGAGTACATCGTGCCCGGATCAACGCCTGTGTTGTCCTTCGGAAATCCTATGACCGCCACGGTCGCAACGATAGGCTTGAACCCGAGTCGCCAGGAGTTTCTTGACCGGAAGGGAGATAAGCTCCGTGAAGAGTTCCGCCGATTCGAGACCATGGAGTCCCTGGGCGTTACGAGCCTAGCCGCGGCAGAGGAGTCAACGTTGCGGCGAGTCGTCGACGGTTGCAACAACTACTTCCATAGAAGTCCCTACCGCAGATGGTTCGACCAGCTGGAGCCCGTGTTGCAGGCCGTCGACGCATCCTACTATCGGGACACTGCTTGCCATCTAGATCTCGTTCAATGGGCCACGGATCCCGTCTGGGGGAGACTTCCGCCCCCAGATCGGAAGTGTATGCTATCAGAGGACATTGCGGTGTTGAAGCATCAGCTCGACTCCGCACGCTTCAGGCTAGTTTTCCTGAATGGTAGAGGAGTGCTCACTGAGTTTGAACGAGCGATAGGGATCAGATTGGAGAAGGCGGGCATGGTCACGGGAGGCTCCTCGAAGTCAAACCTGTTCGTCGGCCAGTATTCTACTCATACGAAGATCGTAGCTTGGTCTGTTAACATCCAATCGTCATTCGGAGTGTGCGGAAAAGTCCGGAAGGAATTGACCACCGCAATTGCGGAGCTCAGTAACTGATGACCGTCCGCTGCCTAAGCACCTCGGGCGCCGGGCCGGGGTGATCTCTTGTGCTCCCCGGCTGGGTGGGCTGCGCATCCACGGACCGATCAGGGCCATACCCATCTTCCGCCATACCGAGGACGGGCCGGCGTGGCCGGGGTGGTGCCTCCTGTACCCCGGTTGAGCCGCCTGCAGGGACAAGCCGTTTTCCCGGCCAGGGGCCGCGTCCGGAACGGGCCTACACCCATCGTCCGTCGGTCCAAGGGCGGTGCTCCCTTTGTCGTCCTTCGGTCGCCATCGATGGACGACCGGTGGACGACCGATGGACGGCCGATGGACGATGGGTGCAGAAGGGGGGGGGAACGCCGACAATGGGGGTATGGCCAAGGTTCGGGCGGCGGCGTTTGCGGGGGCGGTGAGCGGGAAGGTGGGGAACGCGGTCTATATCCAGACAGCGGACGGCGAGACCATCGTACGGGACCTGCCCCGCCGGAGGGACCCCCGCACGGCCGCCCAGGCGGACTGGCGGGCCGATTTCCAGTCGGCGACGGCGCTGTTCAGCGGCCTCAGCTCGGAGGAGCACCGGGCGTGGCGGGCCTATGCCAAGGACCTGAGCCGCCCGGGCCAGACCGTCCGCGCCGTCAACGCCTTCATCGCGCTCGCCACGACCTTCCGGCGGCTGAACCCCGGGCAGTGGCCGCCGCGGCTGCCCCCGGAGGCGCCGTTTTTGGGCGACTGCCTGCGGGTGACGGCGGTCGGGGCGGAGGGCGGGGTCACCTTCCGCGCCGACCGGCCGAACGGGCCGGACGTGACGACGGTCCTGATGCTCCAGCGGCTGCGGTCGTACGGCGATGCCCGCAACCCCGAGAAGGCCCGCTGGCAACGGGCCGTGAGGTTCGCCGAGGGCGGGCTGAGCGTCACCGTCCCCGCCCGCCGAGGGGTCTACGAGGCGGCGATCCGCCTCTACAAGACCGCCACCGGCCAATCCACCCCCCTCACCTGGCTCGGCCAGCTCGAGGTGGACTGACCCCCGGGGCGTTCGTCGGGAGCGACCGGGGTGTACAAGACATCACCCCGGCCAACCGCCGCCCCGACCCCGGCCTGCCCTCCGGGTCAGGCCGGGCCACCCGCCGGGGTTCACAAGACATCACCCCGGCCACACGCCGCCTACGAGACTTTGTGCCTCACCGAATCCCATTCTTCGAAGCGGCCCGTCGCAACGGCGCAGCCGCGAGCGTAGTCTTGTAGGCAGAGCGTCATGCACGAACACGAATCGCCCCGGACCGACGTGCGGTTGGACGCGCACCAGCAGCAGGCGGTGCTGATGCTGGCTGCGCGGCTTCAGCAAGAGCACGACGAGAGCGCGACCCTTGCCGACGTCATCCGCATCGGCGAGGAGGCGGGCTTGAGCCGGGAGGTGATCGAGGAGGCCTATCGGCAAGTGATCTCGCAGCCCAGCGAGAAGACGCTGCGGCGGCAGCTTGAGAGGTCGCTCGGCAACGAACTCGCCGCGATCCACGTGTCGATCCTGTGGTTGGTGGCGACCTGGCTCGGGGCGCTGTTCTTGCCGGTGCTGGACATTTTCGGGGCTATCGGGATCCTTGGTACGGCTCTCGTGTACCCGGTACTGATCGGTGCGCTCGTAAGGAGGCCCTGGGTCGCGGCCGCCCTGGCCATGGGGGTCTTGATGAACATGCTGATCACGCTCTCGATCCGGTTCGGCATGCCCACCGAGATGGGTGGCCAACAGAGCTTCGCCATGCTCCTCATCCCGGTGAGCCTCGCCGTGCTCGCGTCCCTGGCCTGGCACCGGCTCGTGCCGGCCCTCCAGCGCAAGAAGACCGGCGGCCCGGCCTGACCCAGAGGGCAGGCCGGAGTAAGGGGCGCCCCCGTCCACGGGCCATCCCTCCGCGGCTAGGCCTAGCCTCGCGCCGCTGCCCGCTAGCGGCCGCTCAGTCGGGCAGTCGCCACTGGTCCCAGACGTTCGCGGACTCCCACTCGTCGGACGGCTCGTGCCCGGCTAGGCGCAGCGCGAGAACGATGAGGCCGACGTGCCAGCCCTCGTGCCAGACCATGTGCTGCAGGTACAGGACCGGGTGGTCGTAGTTGCCGACGGTCTGTGCCCCGGCGGCGAGCTTGTCGGCGACCCAGTCGCGCACCAACGCCTCGCTCTCGGCCAGTCGGGTGCGGACCTCGTCGAGGTCGAGCGAGGGGATCCAGTCCTCGCCGTCCACGGTGTACAGGCTCGCGCCGACCGGCGCCTCGAGCCCGGCCGCCTTCATGTGCCAGTACCGCCGGACGGAATGCACGTGGGCCAGGTGGAACGCCACCGTCCACCCGTCGTTGTCCGGCTTCGCGAGCAGCAGCTCCGGGGTGAGCAGGGTCGTCAGGTTGCTGACGATCCTGCACTGCCGCGCCCAGGATTCGAGGAGGGCTTGTTCAGTGGTCACGGGGAGGAGTATGGCGGTCTGGGGTCGGGGGTCGGGGGTCGGGGGTCGGGGGTCGGGGATCGGGGAGCGGGTTGGGTGGCCCGGCCTGACCCGGAGGGCAGGCCGGGGTATGGGGCGCCCCCGTCCACGGGCCCTCAGTCCGCGACGCGGCCGAGCGACGCACCTCAGAAGGGGTCGGGTCCGGGGGTGCTGGGCGTGCGTCAGGGCGGGCCGCCCTGGGGACCAGGGGCGGGCCGCCCCAGCCACGGTGCGGCTGGCTAGCTCTGGCCCTCGCAGGGTCGAGGCGGGCCAGCCGGCGGGCCTACTTCTTCTTGTCCTTCTGGCCAGTCTTTGGCGCGAGGAGGGGCTTGTTCGCCTCGTCTTTGGCGACCTTGGCTTTGTGGGCGTCGCTGTTGCCGGAGGAGTTCTTCTTAGGCTTCTTGTCTCCCATGGTCAGACTCCTTGCTTGAGGGTCCGCTGGCTCGACGTTCTCTCGCTGAGCGTGCAAGACGGGGCCCCTGGCGAGGGGGTTTGCGGCTGGCGCGTCCCCTTGAGCCTTTCGCCCGATGCCCGGATCTCTTCTTGAGCAGGTCGCTTCACGGCTCAGGTTACTCGCGTTCCCCTTCCGCCCGTCGCCAAGAAGCGGCGTGGCCCATCGAATTACGCCTAGGGCAGGGAATGCAGGCCCGGTTCGGTTCGATCAGGTTGGCGGGCCACCCGCCTCCCCCCGGCCCGCCCTCCGGGTCAGGCCGGGCCACCCTCCTACAGCTCAGGTAGGGAACACAGGCTCGGTTCGATGAGGCTGGCGGGCCACCCTCCTACAGGTTAGGCAGGGAATGTAGGCTCTGTTCGATCAGGCTAGCGGGCCACACGCCTCACCCCGGCCTGCCCTTCGGGTCAGGCCGGGCCACCCTCCTACAGGTTAGGCAGGGAATGTAGGCTCTGTTCGATCAGGCTAGCGGGCCACGCGCATGCCCCCGGCCTGCCCTTCGGGTCAGGCAGGGCCACCCGCCTAAAGGCCCACTAAATGGCGCCCTTCCGGGCCATGGCGAGTTGGACGAGGTCGCGGGGGGGTTTGAACTCGACGTCCTCGCGCACGGTCTCGAGGACTTCGATCGGCACGCCCTCACGCCCGACAAGGAGGCCGCCGATGACGTCTTCGACGAGCTTCTCGGGGGTCGAGGCACCGCTCGTGACGCCGATCGTGCTGTACCGCTCGGCCCACGACGGGTCGATCTGGTCGGGGGACATCAGGAGCACGGCGTCGGTGCCGTGGGCCTCGGCCACCTCGCGCAGGCGGTTCGAGTTCGAGGACGTCGTCGAGCCGACCACGACGACGAGGTCACAGGCGGCGGCCAGAGCCTTGACCGCCGCTTGGCGGTTCGTCGTGGCGTAGCAGATGTCCTCCTTCTGAGGGGTCTCGAGGTGGGGGAACCGGCGCTTCAGCACGGCCATGGTCGCCTCGACCTCGTCGACGCTGAGCGTGGTCTGGGTGACTACGGCGAGGCGGTCGTGCGGGGGGAGATCGACGCGCTCGGCGTCCTCCGGGGTCTCGACGAGGACCATGCGGTCCGGGGCCTCGCCCATGGTGCCCTCCGCCTCGACGTGCCCGGCGTGGCCGATGTAGACCATGAGGTAGCCCTTGGCGGCGAAGCGACGGGCCTCGTTGTGGACCTTGGTGACGAGGGGGCAGGTGGCGTCGATGACCTTGAGCCCCCGACCGACCGCCCCCGCCCTTACAGCCGGCGAGACGCCGTGGGCGGAGAACACGACGACCGAGCCGGTCGGGATCTCGGCGACGTCCTCGACGAAGACCACGCCCCGCTCCTCGAACGACCGCACGACCCACTCGTTGTGGACGATCGCGTGGCGCACGTAGACGGGCGCGCCGTGGATCTTGAGGGCGAGTTCGACGACCTCGATCGCATAGGCGACTCCGGCGCAGAACCCCCGGGGGGCGGCGAGGACGATCTTCTTCACGGCCATAGGTTCAAACGATGTCGGACGCGGCGTCGTTGCGGCGGGGGGGCTCCCGGCGTAGGGCGAGGCGCACCCCGGCGGCTTCGGCGACGACCGGCACCGGGGGCAGACGCTTGGCGAGCTCGACCTCGACCTCCTGGACGGGGGGGAGGGCCTCGAGCACGATCTGGGCGTAGGTGGCGGCGAAGGCCTCGAGCGTGCGGAACCGCCGCTCGTGGCTCAGCTTGAGGAGGATGCCGGCGAGGGCGCCGTAGTCCACCGTCTGTTTGATGTCGTCCGACTCGGCGGCGGGGGCCTCCAAGGTGACAGAGACGTCGGCGACGTAGCGATGGCCGACGGCCTGTTCGGCATCGGGGACGCCGTGGAACCCGTAGAACTCGAGCCCGCGGACGAAGACGGTGAGCATGGGCCGGAGTTTGGCACACGCGGGTGCGTTCGGGGTCGTTCCGCCGCCTCCAGCACCAGGCCCGACCCTCGGGGCCTCGTCCGGGGCCTTACCGGGGTCCGTGCTATAATCTCTGCATAACAGGCAGACCGAGGTGAGGCGGGGCTGGCCGTGGGGCGAGCCTCGTTTCTATTTCGGGCAAGAGGCGACACGTATGGACATCCTTCATGAACTCAAACAGATCGCGACGGAGCGAGAAATCCCCGTCGAAGAGTTGAAGGTCGAGTTGGAACAGGCGCTGGCGGTCTCGTACAAGCGCTTCAAGAACACCTCGGGGGAGGCTGTCGTCCGGCTCGACCCGACGAAGAAGGGGGGCGCCGTGATCGAGAAGGAGGTCGTCGGCGAGGTGCTGGACCCGGCCGTGCAGATCGGGCTCGACATGGCCCGGAAGCACGACCCAGAGGCGCAGATCGGCGACTTCGTGCCGATCGAGATCGACACGAACACGTTCGGGCGCATCGCGGCCCAGACGTTCAAGCAGGTGCTCCAGCAAAAGCTCCGCGAGGTCGAGCTCCGTAGGGTCCACGAGCAGTTCAGCGACGAGCTCGGGGAGGTCGTGAGCGGCCTCGTGACCCGTCGCGAGGAGGGCAGCGTGATGATCCAGGTCGGCCGGCACGAGGTCGAGCTCCCGAAGCGCGAGCAAGTGCCGACGGACGACTACCGCCCGAACGAGCGGATCAAGGTCTACGTGCTCAAGATCGACGAGGGGTACCGGGGGTTCCGCGTCATCGTGAGCCGCTCGCACCCGAACCTGTTGCGCAAGCTGCTCGAGCTCGAGGTGCCCGAGATCGCCGAGGGTCTAGTCGAGGTCAAGAGCGTCTCGCGAGAGCCGGGGCAGCGGTCTAAGGTCGCCGTCCTGAGCCACGACGAGCGCATCGACGCCGTCGGGGCCTGCGTGGGCCAGCGCGGTACCCGGATCCAGGCGATCATGGACGAGCTCCGGCCCGAGAAGGTCGATATCGTCCCCTGGAGCGAGGAGGCCAAGCAGCTCATCGTGAACGCCCTCAGCCCCGCGAAGGTCAACACTTTGCGGCTGAACGAGGAGGAGCGCAGCGCCTACGTCATCGTCCCGGACACTCAGCTTTCGCTGGCGATCGGCCGCGGGGGCCAGAACGTCCGGCTCGCCGCCCGGTTGACCGAGTGGAAGATCGACATCCGGAGCGAGTCGCAGGCGGCCCAAGAGGCTAAGGAGCGGGCCGGTTCCAACCCCGCACCGGAGGCTCCCGGCGGCTAAGTCGCCCGTCCGCACCTGCGTGGTCTGCCGCCGCCGTCGGCCGCAGACCGAGCTCGTCCGCGTTCGTTGGGACGAGACGCAAGGGCGGCTCGCGACCGGGCCACAGGGGACGGGGCGTAGCGTCTACGCCTGCCCAGAGCCGCCTTGTCCACACGGCCTCTTCGAGCGCGGACGGCTCGAACGGGGTCTGCGCCGACCCCTCAGCGACGGGGTGAAGGGATCGTTGTCTCAGGAGATCACGTGCCAGCAGAGGTAAAACCAGCCGGAATGACTGTCGTCGTCGAAGAGTTCGCCAAGAAACACGGGTTCGTGAAAGACACCGTTCTCGAGGTCTTGGCCGAACTTGGGGTCGAGGTCGAGGGCGGGGCGTTCGAAGCCGACGCCGACGCGCTCGACCTTATCATCGAGGAACTCAAGGGGAGGGTGGCCCCTGCGGCGGACGTACTCGTTCTGGCCCCGGGCCGGACCCCACGCGACCTGGCTGCGGCCATGGGCAAGCCGGACAAGGACGTCCTCAAGACGCTCATGACCAAGGTCAAGGTCATGGCGACCCTGACGACCACGCTCGCCGACGACGTCGCCGAGAAGCTGGCCGCAGAGCTGGGCTTCAAGGTGCGCTGGGAGCAGCCGGAGGCGGCCAAGCCCGCCGCCAAGGCCGCCAAGCCTTCAGGCCCCGCGAAGCCGGGGGAGAAGTCGCTCCGCCCGCCCGTCGTCACGATCCTCGGGCACGTCGACCACGGGAAGACGTCGCTCCTCGACTACATCCGCAAGACCAACGTCGTCAGCCGGGAGCACGGCGGCATCACGCAGCACATCGGCGCCTACCAGGTCAACCTGAAGGAGGGGACGATCACCTTCCTCGACACCCCGGGCCACGCGGCCTTTACCGCGATGCGTGCCCGCGGGGCCCAGGTGACGGACATCGCCGTCCTCGTCGTCGCGGCGGACGACGGCATCATGCCCCAGACGATCGAGGCGATCAGCCACGCCAAGAACGCCGACGTGCCGATCATCGTCGCCGTCAACAAGATCGATAAGCCGGGCGCCAACCCGGACCGGGTGCTCCAACAGCTCACCCAGTACGAGCTTATCCCCGAGGCTTACGGCGGCGAGGTGATCACCTGCCCGGTCTCGGCCCTGACTGGGGAAGGGGTGCCGCAGCTCCTCGAGATGATCCTGCTCCAGGCCGAGGTGCTCGAACTGAAGGCCGACCCCCGGGGGGCCCTCGAGGGCGTCGTCATCGAGGCCAAGCTCGATAAGGGCCGCGGGCCGGTGGCGACCGTCCTCGTCGAGGAGGGCACGCTCCACGTCGGCGACGTGGTCGTGATCGGTCGGACGTGGGGCAAGCTCAAGGCGATGACCGACTGGCAGGGCGAGCGGCTCAAGCTGGCCGGCCCGTCCACCCCGGTCGAGATCCTCGGCCTGGCCGAAGTCCCGATGGCGGGCGACACGATGGAACCGGCCAAGGACGAACGCGAGGCCCGCGAGGTCACTACCGCCCGGCAACAGGCCGAACGCGTCCGTGCCCTCACTTCGCCGAAGAGGAAGGTCAGCCTCAAGGACATCCGCAAGATGGGCGAAGAGGACACGGTCAAGGACCTCAACCTCATCGTGAAGGCGGACGTCCAAGGGTCGGTCGAGGCGGTCAAGGGGCTGCTCGACAAGATCGAGAACGAAGAGGTCAACGTCCGGGTCATCCACACGGGCGTAGGCTCGATCACCGAGTCGGACATCCTGCTCGCGAGCGCGGCCCACGCTATCGTCGTCGGGTTCAACGTCAAGCCGGAGGGCGGAGCCAAGATCGAGGCCGAGCGGCAGAAGATCGAGATCCGCACCTACACGATCATCTACGAGCTCATCGAGGACATCGAGGCGGCCGTGAAGGGCATGCTCGAACCGAAGTTCGAGGAGCAGTACCACGGCACCGTCGAGGTCCGGATGGTATTCAAGCTCACGAAGGCAGGGAAGGTCGCGGGCTCGCACTGTACGGACGGCAAGATCACGCGGAACTCGAGCGTTCGCGTACGCCGGGACAAGGAGATCGTGTTCGAAGGGAAGCTGGCCTCAGTCCGCAACGTGAAAGAGGACGTCCGCGAGATCATCGCCGGTCAGGACTGCGGACTCAAGTTCGACGGGTGGGAGGACTTCAAGGACGGAGACCTCATCGAGGCGTACGAACTAGTCCAGGTGAACTGAACGGGGGCAAGGAGGGATGGGGGGCCGGGCCAGTCGCACTCGAAAGCGGGGGGTCGCCCTCTCTTCCGAGGCGGTCGCCCTCGTCGAGGCGGCCCTCGACGAGGCGTGGCGCCGGTCGGGACGGCTGGAGAAGCTGACCTGGGAACGCCGGGCGCTGCTGTTGGGCTTGGGTGAGGCCACGACCAAACGCCTGCTGCAGGGCAAGCCGGTCGATCGGGCGACTATCGACATCGCCTTCGCCCATCTCGGCCGTTGGTGGCTTCAGGGGCAACCAGTTCGCCGGAGGTTCCGGGGGAGCGATACGACTTGTCGGTGACTCTTTACACCTTTCTGGATCTGCTCGTGCAGAAGGTTCGAATGGTAGTGGTCTTGGTCAATTCGGCTTGAGGCCAACCAATTCAACGTCGGCAACAATGTCGTCCAGACCGCTTCCGTCCTCCAGCCGATCCCCAACAATACTCCTCAGATTTGGCCTGATGTCCAGGCGCCCGAAGTGCGAATAGACACTGTTAACGCACGGGCGGTGAACACAGACCCAAGCGGGAACATGAGCGTGCCCGACCTCTCGGTCACGAGCGGGGGAATGGTTCCGGTCGTGCTCGTCACTCGAAACGTCCCGCCCTCTTGGAAGGTGACACTGCGAAACGTGCGGCAGAACACCAGCACTGCCGCGTTTGTCCAAGCCACTTTCAACCTGGGGACGGGGAAGTGGGAGGCGATGGTCGAGTTGGGCGACAACGGCAACTACCTCGTGGCCAAGGCGGCGGCGCCGGGGTACCCGGACTAAGGGGCGAACGGGATGCTCTTCGAGCTTTCCCTCGCCCTGGTCGCGGCCTCGGCGGCCGTGCAGCAGGTGCAGGACGTGGCCGTCTCGCGCGGGGTGGTCGTTGGGGTGAACCGCACCCAGTCGGCCGACGCCGCAACGAGCCGCGGGGTCGTGATCGGGGTCGACCGCACCAGCAGCGGGAACGTGGCCACCAGCCGCGGCCTGGTGGTCGGGGTCTTCTCGATCTCGAACGCCAACGCCGCCGTTAGCCGGGGCGTGGTCGCGCTCTCGGGGCCGATCCCGCCGGACAAGGTGACGGTGCGCCTGGGCCGTCGCGAGGCCGGCGACCTGGCCAGCTTCGCCGCCCAGGACGGGAACGTCTACCGCGTCTGCAAGTTCATCGTGCCGAATCAGACGGTGCCACCGGTGAACGTCGAGGTCGAGGCCGTCTCGCCCGACCCGGTGCTCGGCCGGGTGGGCCTTCGCACGGTGGCCCGGATGACGGTGACCGGCTCGTTCCAGCAGCGCCTCGAGCTGTGGGACTGGTCCGCATCGCGCTGGGACCCCACGGACACGGTGGCCTCGGCGATCTCGACGACCCTCCGGACCCTGGTCGTGCAATCGACCGGCAACGCGAACCGGTACCTGGACCCGAACCGTCGCCTCCGCGCCCGGTACACGGTTCGCCCGACGGGGCCGGTCGGGACGAACGCGTGGTGCGTCGAGACGGACCAGGCGGTCTTCCTGACCGAGCCCGGCCCGTAGAACGGCGCGAGGCCGGCCGGGGATCCCCCTGGCCGGCCTCGCCGTTCGCGGTCCTTTCGGGCCTTACTTCAGCTCGACCTTGGCGCCGGCTTCCTCGAGCTTCTTCTTGAGGTCGTCGGCGGCATCCTTGCCGATGCCTTCCTTGATGGCCTTCGGGGCGCCGTCGACGAGGTCCTTGGCTTCCTTGAGGCCGAGGCCCGTGACTTCGCGGACGACCTTGATGACGTTGAGCTTGTTCGCGCCGGCGTCGGTGAGGACGACGTCGAACTCGGTCTTCTCCTCGACCGGGGCGGCGGCTTCGGCCGCGCCCATGCCGGGCATCATCATGGGCATCCCCATGGGGGCGGCGGCGGTGACGCCGAACTTATCTTCCAGGGCGGTCTTGAGCTCGCTGAGCTCAAGGGCGGTCATCCCGCTGATCTTCTCGACGAGTTCTTCGACGATGGTGGCCATCTTGTGTTACTCCTTGGTTTCGGTGTCCGCGGCCGGTTCTTCGGCGGCCTCGGGGGTCGGGGCGGCGTCTTCGGCCGCGGGGGTTTCGGGGGCAGCTTCGGCAGCGGCCTCGGCGGGGGCTTCGGCAGCAGGTTCCGGGGCAGCGGGTTCCGGGGTCGCGTCGGCTTCGGGGGCCGCAGGGGCCTCCTCGGTCTTGGCCGGGAGGGGCGAGCCCTCTGCGACCTTGTCCGCGACGGCTCCGATCACGCGGATCGGGTCGGCGTAGAGCGCCTCGATCGTCCCGACGAGTGTCGAGAGCGGGGCGGCGATAGCGCCGATGACCTGGGCGATGAGGATGTCACGCGGCGGGAGTTTGCTGAACGACTCGACTTGCTTGTCGCTGAGCGGCTTCCCGCCGATGAGTCCGCCCTTCACCACGAGCGCCTTGTTCGTCTTCGCGAAGTCCAAGAGGAGCTTGGCGATTTCGGGCTCGTGACCCGACCCGAGGAAGGCGACGGCCGTGGGGCCGCTGTTGAGCTCGGTGGGCAGGTTCTGGGCGTCGTCCCCGATCGCGATCCGGAACAGGGTGTTCTTCACGACGTGGAACTCGCCGCCCTTGTCCTTGAGCTGCGAGCGCAGCGCTTGGAGTTGGTGGACTTTGAGCCCGCGGTACTCCGCGAAGATCACCCCGGCTGCCTGGTCGTATTTGGCTTTCGTCTTTTCGATGACTTGCGCCTTTTCGGCAGTCGGCATAGTTGTGGATCGCTCCTTCCGCCTGGGTAGGGAAGACCCCCCAGAACGGATCAAGCTCCCGTCCTTACATGGGAAGCGGGAGCTCGATCCAGCGTCCGACCCGACTGGGCCCGACTCGAAACCTCGTTGTCCACGCCACCCTCGGTCGGCCCGTGCGAGCACGGTTTATGGCCTGCGGCCACCGACGGTCTTCGGAGAGCGGACCGAGTCTAGCACGCCCGGGCCCGGGCTCGCGGGACCCCGCACTGCAGGCCCCGGCGGACCCGACCGACAATCCACGGTATGGCGTCGGCCTCGAAGCGGTTCGTGTGGCCGGGCGTGCTCGGGTCCTCCCGGTGCGCCCTCGTCGCCGGTCGGCTGGCCGAGCCGTTCCTCACCGAGCGACGCCAGGCCAACGACGAGGTCTGGGCCGACGGGCGTAACTGGCGGGTCGGGTTCTACTTCGGGGCGGGCGACTCCCGGCTCTGGGTGCCCCGCCGTGACCGATGGGGCCGGCCGGTCGATTCGGTCCGGGTCGTGAACTTCGCCCACCCCCGGGGCCGGCGAGCGTTCCGGGTGCTGGTCCTGGCCTACGGGATCGCAGCCGTGACCGCCGCCCTCTTCACGGCCGCCCTCCTCGGCGTGCGGTGGTGAGGGGTCGGGGGCAATCCGGTGCTCCGGCTTGGCTCCCGAACCGCTCGTGGCTGTAGCCTCTAAAGGGCCCGCTGTCGGCGACCCCGAGGAGGAGGGCAACCGTTCGGGGGTAAACCCGGGGGGCGGATGGGGGTGCTGGTCACGATCGTGTTGCCCACGAGGAACCGGGCGGGGCTGCTGCCGGAGGCGATCGAGAGCGTCCGGGCGCAGACCTTCGGCGATTGGGAGCTCATCGTCGTCGACGACGCTTCAGACGACGAAACCACGGCGGTGGTCGAAGGGTTCGCACGCCTCGACGGCCGGGTCCGGCTGCTCCGCAACCCCAAGAACCTGCACATCGCAGCCTCGCTGAACGCAGGGTTCCAACGGGCGGAGGGGGATCTCTGGACGTGGACGTCCGACGACAACCGACTGCGCCCACCGATGCTCGAGCGGCTGGTCCCCGAGTGCCAGAGGGCAGACCTTGCGTACTCCGCGATGGCGCTCATCGACGGCGAGGGGCACGTCACGGGGGGAAAGGCGGCCCTGCCTCCCCGGTTGCTGCTCCTCGAGAACGTCGTCGGAGCGAGCTTCCTCTATCGGGCAGCCGCGGCGAGGCGAATCGGCGGGTACGACCCCTCTTGGCGGCTCGTCGAGGATTGGGACCACTGGATCAGGCTCGCGAGCCAGGGCCGGCTGGTAGCCGTGCCGGAGGACCTGTACGAGTACCGTCTGCACGAGGGATCGCTGACGGAGACGCGGCGAGGCGAGATCCTGGCCAAGGTCGAGGCGCTGCTCCTCCACCACCTCCCGACGCTTCGGCGACCGCACAGCGCGGCGGCCCGGCTCCACCTGGCGAGCTATGCCTGGCAGCGGGGCGCCCGCGGGGCCTCGCGGCGGCTGGGGCTGGCCTCGCTCCTGCACGGCGGCCTCGGCTTTCGGGGCGCCCTCGCCGATAGCCTCCTCGGTTCCGGCTGGTCCCGCCGTCGCCGGGGAGGGTGATCGGCCCCGGCGCGACCCTCGCGCGTCGGATCGACCGGATCGCTCACCAGGGCGAGGCCGACACACCTACTCTCCTGGCTTCGACGGACCGGCGACCGAGCACGTCCGCCGTGTCGGGCACGCCGTCCGCCTCGCGGGGGGCAGAGGGACACTTTAGGGGCGGGTCACACTCACCGTGTTGCTGCCCCGCTCGTTCGAGGTCGTCAAAACGACGAAGACCTTGTAGAAAACCCGCGAGCCCGGGGCGACGAGCCCCTCGTCGGTCAGGAATTGGAGCGCACCGGGCGGGTTATTGTCGATGACGACCGACTCGTCGGCCTTCCAGCGGTCACCAAAGCACGCACGCAGCTCGTACTGGTCGAGGTTGGGGTCGGTACTCGCCGTATAGGTCACGCGAGCCTTCCCGAGCGCCACGTCCCATGTCGCGCTGGCGTTCACAGGGGCCGGGGTGTGGCCGCGAGCGGCCGTGAGCTTCGGCAACGAGGACACGAAGGGGCTGGTCGACGGGAAGCTGGCCAGCACCGCCTGGCGGTACTGCTTAAGCCGCTGGTAGACGGGGGCAAAAACGGCGTCCCGCTGCTCGCGCGAGAGCTGCGCGACCTGCTCCGCGCTCGCCAAGGCCACGAAAGAGCTCTTCAGCAGGTTGCTCTCGCCCGTGAAGAGGATGAGCGTGTACGCCCCGGCCAAGAGAAGCGGCGGGGTGAACCCGCTCACCGGCGGGGAGTTCGTGTTCACCGTCGTCCAGAGGCTGCTCATGTCGTCTAGGGCGTCGCGCCACTTACCGGGGGAGGCGGTAAAGGGCGGCGTCCTGGGGATCGCCCGCTGGTAGCGGGAGCCAGGCAGCTGGGCGTTGATCGCCGCTCGAAACTGGGCAAAGCGAGGCCGCACGGAGGCACGCCGAACGTCACGCTCGCCCCGAGCCGTCTGCTCGACGTTAAGCCTAGTCTGCACCTCGGTCACGGCCGCATCGACCGCGGCACGGTCAGTGACGAGGTTGGCCCTAGCATACGCACCGCTGAGCGTCAAAGCCCCAGGCGCAAGGGCTGTGTTCACGTCCTGCCAGTGCTGCAGGAACTCGTCCATAGTCGGAAGCCACGACGCCACACCAGTGATCGGCATAGTGCGTGCCAGTGTACCACAGTTAATAGGCGAAGGCCACCTTTTGTGACACATAGGTCAACCGGCGTTAAAAAAGGGTCGCCTTCAGGCCGTAACTGTCGGTCTGCAAGGCACGACTGTCAGCCTACGGGCCTTACCGGTAAGGCTTCAAACGGCTCCCGTCGAGCTAGAACACACGGCCGTAGAGCTTCGGCTCATGAACGTGTGCCGTTTGGAGAGGACTGCTGGCCTAGCGGCCGTGCGTGCTGGGTGCTGCGACCGGGTGGGGCGCGAACCTAGAGCCGCGGGTCGACGGGCTCGCTCTCAAGGGCGAGTACGGCGAAGGCGCACTCGTGGACCCGTCGCAACGGCTGCCGAGCGACGAACCGCTGGAGCCCTTCGAGCCCGAGCGCGAACTCGCGGAGGGCCAAGGAGCGCTTGGCTGCGAGCCCCCGTTGGCGGAGGCGGTCCAGGTTGTCCGGTGCAAGGTAGTCCGGGCCGTAGATAATGCGCAAGTACTCGAGTCCGCGGACCTTCAAGGCCGGTTGCGCCAGCCCCTTGCGCCCTTTGGCGACGAACGACGACGGTTTGACGACCATCCCCTCGCCGCCCGACCCGACCAAGTCCTCCCACCACTCGACCGCGGCGGCTACGGCGGACTCATCGGCGAGTTCGACCTCGCGCCAGGGCGTTGCGGACAGGAGTTGGCGATCGACGGAGCAGACCGAGGCCAGTTCGTCCATGTGCTGGGCGTGGGGGAGGACGGCCCAGACCCGTCCCTCCGTCGCCATCACGTGGAACGGGGCCAGCCGGTACCCGGCAAGCCCGTCCACGGGCCAGCAGTAGCGTCGGTAGGCCTCGACGTACAGGCCGAGGGCGGCGCGCCGGGAGCCCAAGCGGGCGGCGAGGGCATCGACGAGCGGATCGGGCCCCGCCGTCGCCGCTGCGGCGGAGACGGCGGCCTCGGCGGCGGCCAACGACGCAGCTCCCGCCGCCCCGACGGGGGCGTACTGGGTGCGGAGCAGCTCTTGGGCCTTGGCCGACCAGGGCATCAGCTCGCAGTCGATCACTGCCCAGTCCGTGCGCCACGCTTCCCACCGCCCGGACTCACCGATGGCCTTCGCCACTCGACCGATCAGTGCCGCCTCGAGGTCTAGGTCGGTGAAGAACCGCCGACCGGTGCGGGTGAGGACGATTCCGGTCTCGCCGGTCTCGACTCCGAAGCGCGCGCGGGCCGCTTTGGCGTCGCGGCAGACGACGACGACGGCCCGCGACCCCATGTGCTTCTCCTCGAGCACGACTCGCTCGACGCCCTCGTCCCGGAAGTAGCTGAACGCCTCCTCTGGGCGCTCCAGGTAGCCGGGTTCCTTGCTCGTCTGGACGGGTGACATGGTCGGCGGGAGGTAGACCATCCACTTCGGGTTCGCGCCGTAGCGGCTGACGACCTCGAGCGCGGCCGAGGAGTTCTGTGCCTGGATCGTCACGCGCGACATGAGGGATGTCTCGACATACCTGCGGCCGAGCACGTCCTCCATGTCGAGCACGTCGTCCGCTTCGTGTTAGGCGGAGAGGGTGGCGGCCTGGAGGGGCCGGGCCGGTTCGGCGTAGGTGGCCCGTGCCGGGACGCTGAGGGTCTCGCGCTCCGGCCAGCGCAGGGCTGTGAGCTTGCCTCCAAAGGCGCAGCCGGTGTCCACGCACAGTGTGTTGTTGAGCCACTGCGGTTCTAGGGTCGGGGTGTGCCCGTAGACCACGGCCGCCTTGCCTCTGTAGTCGAGCGCCCAGGGGTAGCGGACGGGCAGGCCGAATTCGTCGGACTCGCCGGTCGTTTCGCCGTAGAGGGCGAAGTCTCGGATCCGCCCCGAGGCCCGTCCTTGGTACCGCTCCTTCATTCCTGCATGCGCGACGACGAGTCTGCCCCCGTCGAAGACCAGGTGTGAGACTAAGCACCGGAGAAAGGTGCGTAGCCGGCCTTGTTCCTCCCCGGGGAGGGCTTCGACCTGGGCCACGGTCTCGGCCAGCCCGTGGTTGAGGCTGACTTTCTGGCGGTTCATGTGCTTGAGGAGCTTCTCCTCGTGGTTGCCGGGGACGCAGTAGCCCGCTCCCTGCGCCACGACGCTCATGACGAGGGTGAGGGCGCTGGCGGAGTGGGGCCCGCGGTCGACGAGGTCGCCGACGAACACGAGTTTGCGGCCTTCGGGGTGGCTCACTCGCCACGACCAGGCGAGTTCTTGCCATGGGCCGTCGTGCCGGCCGGGCGGCTCGCTGAGTGTGGTGGGTCGGGGCTCGTCGATCCGCTCGACCTCGTAGCCCAGGGCACCGAGGAGTTCGAGGAGCTCGACCAGACACCCGTGCACGTCGCCCACGATGTCGAATGGCCCCCGTTCATGGCTCTTGTCGTGCCAGCCCTTGTCGCGGACGATCTCGACCGAGTCGATTTCCTCGGGGGTCTTGAGGACTGTCACCGACCGGAACCCCTCTCGATTGAGGCCGCGCAGGCTTGCGCGGAGGTCGCGCGTGTGGTTGCGCACGACGTGCGGCCCGAAGTCGCGCCCGGGCCGGCCGACGTTGCGCTCTTGGCACACGGCCTCCGGGAGGGCGAAGACGATGGCGACGGCGGGGACGTCGTGCTCCTTGGCGTACTTCAGGAGCCCGGCCCGTGCGTGCGCTTGGACGTTGGTGGCGTCGACGACGGTCAGACGCCCGCGCCTGAGCCGGACGTCCAGCATCGTGTGGAGGAGTGCGAAGGCGTCGTTCGTGGCGTCCATCGAGGTTTCGTCGTCCGAGACCGCCGCTCGGCACCAGTCGGACGACAGCACCTCGGTCGGCAGGAAGTGGTGGGCGGCGAAGGTCGACTTACCGCTGCCGGAGGCGCCGATCAGTACCACGAGGCTCAGGTCGGGGACGTGGACGGTCATCGCGTGAACACCGCCATCTGGCTCGGGGGGCCGTGCTCCTCGTGCTCGGGTCCCACGGGCCGGATTTCGAACGAGTAGCCGTGGGCACCCGCGACCCGGGCGCACCAGGCCTGGAACTCGGCCCGGTCCCACTCGAACCGGTGGTCGGAGTGTCGCACCGCCCCCGCCTCCATGCCGAAGACCGCGTTGTGCTCCCGGTTCGGCGTGGTGAGGACGACCGTCCGCGGGCGGGCCGACTCGAAGACGCACCGCTCGAAGGCGACGAGTCGCTCCGGGTCCAGGTGCTCGACGACCTCTACGATCGCCGCCGCGTCGAACCCTTCCAAGCGCCGGTCGCGATAGACGAGCGACCCATGGATGAGCCGGATCCGCTCGGCCTGGCTCGGTGGGAGCCGGTCGAGTTTGAGCCGCCGCTCGGCGCGGTCCAGCCAAGCCAGCGACACGTCCATCCCCACGATCTCCTTGAACTGCTTCTCGCGGAGGAGGAGCGTGAGGACTTTGCCCTCGCCGCAGCCAAGGTCGAGGACGCGGGAGGCTCCGCTGGCCACGAGCGCCTCGGCGGCGGCGGCTAGGCGTTGGTCGTGGAGCCGCTCCTTGGGCTCGGAGGCGGGTTCTTCCGGCTCGGCGTCGGGGTCTGGCTCGCCGTCCTGGGTGCTCAACCGGGTGAGGGCCTCTCGCGTGAGGTGGGCGGAACGCTCGAGGTAGCCCCGGACGATCGTCGTCTTCGCCGGGTGGTCGTTGAGCCACCCCTCGCCGGCGCGGAGGAGCTTCTCCACCTCGTTCCCGTCCAGCCAGTAGTGCTTGTCCCGGTCGAGCACGGGGATGAGGACGTAGAGGTGGTTGAGCAAGGCCTGGAGCGTGACAGTCGCCCTTAGCCGGACGTCGTAGAGCGAGCTCTGGCCCCACTCCGGGAAGCGGTCGTCCAGGGGTAGATGCCGTGACTCAACCTCGTAGCCAAGGGGCTCGAAGAGCGAACGGAGCACGGCCTCGCCGCCGCGGCAGGGGACGCAGGGGAGCCCGGCCTCGAGCGGGATCGGTGTCTGCGCCAGCTCCGGCCGGTCCTTGCTGCGTCCGGCCATGGCGGTCGAGAAGAGGCCCTTGAGGGCGACGCAAAGGTAGGACGAGGCCACGTAGGGCCGGTCGTTGACGTACTGGTCGAAGCGTCCTGGCCCTCGGACAAGCCCGACCGCGTCGACCTCGAGGATGAGCGCTGCCGTGCATCGCTCCTCGGTCCGCTCTGGGAAGACGACGGTCGCCCGGCCGAACGTGAGGTCGGCTTCGTGCGCGCGCCCCGGGTTCTTGTGGAGCAAGTAGCCGAGGTCGGTCGCGGGGCGATGGGTCGTCGTCAGAGTGAGCAGCATCCGGGAAAGGGCATTTTAGCCTTATAGAAACGTGTCGCCTGGGCTGGCTTAACCGCCACTCGATGGCCCTTAGCGACCTTCCAAGGGACCACCAGGAAACCCGGTGGATCGCGTGTGCACCGGATCGGCAGGAGGCGGCCTATACTGAGGGGGTGCGCCGTGCCCTCCTTGCCCTCGCCCTCGCTCCGTTGGCGGCCCTAGCCCAGTTCGCCGTGCAGGAGGTCCCGGACGTCGTCTACACCCAGGCGAGCGGGTTTCCGCAGGCTCTCGACCTTTATCTGCCCTTTCCGGTGACGAGCACCGCCCGCCCGGCCCTGGTGCTGGTCCATGGCGGCGGGTGGATGTTCGGCGACAAGAGCGATTTCGCCGACTGGGGCCGGTATTTCGCGGCCCGGGGGTACGTGTGCGCCTCGGTCGATTACCGGTTGACGCCGACCCACATCTGGCCGGCCCAGCTCGACGACGTGCAGGCCTCGGTGCGCTGGCTTCGCCGCCACGCCGTGGCCCTTTCGCTGTCGCCGGAGCGGATCGGGACGGTCGGGGGCTCGGCGGGCGGGCACCTGGCGCTGTTTCTGGGGGCTCGCGAGACGCTGAACGACTTCGACCCCGACCTGCGGGGGTATTCGTCGCGGGTCCGGGCGGTGGTCGATATCTATGGGCCGACGGACATCGGCGACCTGACGGAGTTCCGGCGCGACCTGTGGGTCCTGGTGTTCGCGCTGATGGGCCAGCCCTGGTCGCGGCAGTCGCTCGTGTACCGGGCCGCCTCGCCGATCACCTTCGTCACGCCCGACGACGCCGCGACGCTCGTGTTCCAGGGCGCGCTCGACGACGTCGTGCCGCCGTCCCAAAGCCGTCGGCTGGTCGACCGGATGCGGGCCAGCGGTGTGCCGGTGGAGTACTTCGAGTTCGCGGACCAAGGCCACGGCTTCGACCCGCCGACGAACACGTTCGTGATCGAGACCGCGGCTCGGTTCCTCCAGGGCACGCTCTAGGGGTTGCGGAGGGGCGCGACCCGGTTGGGGGCCTTAGGAGTTAGTTGGGTCGAGGGGCGGTTCGCCCGGTGGCGTCGGCCGTCTTCGGGAAGACGAACTCGAAGTTCCTTCTGTTCCACTCGGAGTCCTCGCCCCGGCCGTCCGCAGCGATCCCGTCTGGCTGACCATTGGAGACTCTGACAATGTCCCCATCGACGCGGAGTTGGTACGGGCCGCCCGAGTAGGGGTCCGTAGCTTGGAACCCAGCCTCAGCCAAGGTCTTGGGAAACCGGCCCTTCGCGTGCTTGAACTCGACGGCCGCCATCAAGCCCCTGAACGAGCCGACCAGGGCCTGATGCCGGAGAAAGGCGTCTCCCATCTGGCCGAACACGGGCATCAAGAATCGGTTTATCTCGAGGGTGGGGTCTCCTTCCCGCGTGAACACGCCCACCACCCTCTTTAGGTGCGGCGCGAACAGTCGCGGATCTGAGACGGCTTCCCGATCGGAGAACACCTCGGACCACATCTGGAGGGATCGGGCTCGATACGCCTTTCGCGCCGTGTCTCGGCCGACGCCGAAGGGGAGCACCCGTCGGCGGTGGCCGGCGAGCTCGTCCGGTTCGGGCGGGTCCTGGTCGAAGGATAGCGAGCCATCCATGATCTCGTCGATCCCAGCCTCGATCACGGCGGTGGAGAACAGCGTTTCGCTCCGCAAGTACCATGCGAAGTCGAGCGGCGGGGTGGCTTGCTTCGCGGCCAGATCGGCGAGTGATCGGTGGAAGGCGGCGTCCTCCGGCCGGGTCGCGAGTGCCCACTCCATCTGGCGAAGTAGGGCCAGGTCGCAGACGACCCGAACGAACGCGCCTATGACTACAGGCTCCGATCCGACGAAGCGGCTCAGGGCCTGAGCGGTTCTGAAGTCTTCGATCGCGGCGGCAGTATCGCCCTCGAGGGCGCCCAACGTCGCCCGGAGCGAGAGTGCCCGAACTAGCTGCTTGAACGAGCTGAACTCGGGGAAGCGGATCGTCCAAGGCTTCGGGCTTTCCCAGTCTCTGCCGAAGTCGACCCTTGGCCGCTGGGTGGCGCGGGCGGCGTCCGCCATGGCCGGGGCCAGCTCGGCCAGGATCTCGCGGGCGGGCCCGACGGCGGCCCCGGTCGGGTCCTTGAGGGCCTTGTCGATCTCTTCGGCCCAGCCGCGCCGGCTCCTGCTCAAGGCCGTCAGCTTGCCGAAGGCCTCTCGAAGCGCCGGGGCGGCGTTCTCCTCCGGCGTCACGGGCGGGTTCGGCTTCAGCGCCGAGCCGTCGAGGACAAGCCCAAGGCGCTTGGCCTCCGCCTCTGCCGCCGGCAGCTCCCTCGCCGCTTGCTCGAACGAGCGGGCGGTCTCGCTCTGGCACCCGACCAGCGCGAGCACCGCCACCCAAACCGCACACGTGACGTCGAACCGCCTCATGACAACAGTATAGGCCGAAAAGTTACGCTTTGCAACACTCCTTCTTCGGCCGAGGCCCGCCAGCGCAGGGTCGCTTCCCGCCAGCCCGCGCCGACGGGGCCAGAGCCTCAGAGCGTGCCGCGGAGGGCTTGCTCGCGTTCGATCGACTCGAAGAGAGCCTTGAAGTTGCCCTTGCCGAAGCTCTTTGCGCCCTTGCGGTGGATGATCTCGTAGAACAGGGTCGGGCGGTCCGTGATCGGCTTGGTGAAGATCTGGAGGAGGTAGCCCTCGTCGTCCCGGTCGACCAGGATGCCGAGGTCGGCGAGGACGTCGATGTCCTCGTCGATCTTCCCGACCCGATCGGGGAGCATGTCGTAGTACGTCTTCGGCACGGAGAGGAAGTCCACCCCCCGAGCCCGCAGGCGCGAGACGGTGTAGACGATGTCGTCGGTGCGCATCGCGACGTGCTGGACGCCCGCGCCGCCGAAGAACTCTAGGTACTCGTCGATCTGCGACTTCTTCTTGCCCTCGGCGGGCTCGTTGATCGGGAACTTGACCCGCCCGTTGCCGCTCGCCATCACCTTGGACATGAGGGCGGTGTAGTCGGTCGAGATGTCCTTGTCGTCGAAGCTGATGAGGTTGGCGAAGCCGAGCACGTCCTCGTACCACTTCACCCAGACGTTCATCTTGCCGAGCTCGACGTTGCCGACGCAGTGGTCGACCTCGATGATCCCGATCCCGTCGCCGGGCTGGTTCTCGGCGCGGAAGCCGGGGAGGAACGGGCCGTTGTAGGCGTCGCGGTTGAGGAGGGAGTGGACGACGTTGCCGTAGGTGCGGATGGCGGCGTGGCGGACCTTGCCGTGGTCGTCCTCGAGCGTGCGGGGCTCGACGGCGCCGATCGCGCCGCGGTCCGTCGCGGCCTTGTAGGCCCAGTCCACGTCGTCGACCTCGAAGGCGATGTCCTGGACGAAGTCGCCGTGCTCGGCGATCAGCGGGGCCATCGGGTGGCCGGGCCGGAGCGGGGCGGTGAAGCAGAGGGTGAGGTCGTTCTGCTTGAGGACGTAGCTCGCCTCGTCGCGGCTGCCGGTTTCGAGGCCCGAGTAGCCGGAGATCGAGAACCCGAACGTGTGCTGGTAGAAGAAGCTGGACTGCCGGGCGTTGTTGACGTAGTGCCGGACGTGGTCGACCCGGCGGATCGGGAAGGTGTCGGTGCTCATCGTTGGTTCCTACCTTGCCTTACGTCGCTCGCCCCAATTTCCGACTGAAACGGAATACGGTCGCTCGGGCAACGAAGAGCGTCCTTGCCATTATATCCCGGCTCGTGCTCCCCTAGGAGCGCGGGACCGGGGAGCGGGTCCACGGATCCGCGCTCCGGGCGTCTATGATAGGGAAGCCGTGGCCAGCCCTCGCCAACGCCCCACCCGGGGGTTCGTCTGAACGCCCATGCCTCGGTGCGCGTGCGCACCGATCGCAAGGGCTCGGCCCGCGGCTACGCGGGCAAGGGGTCGTTGGAGTTGGGGACCCGCCTCAGCTTCAGCGAGGCCGACGACCGCTTCGACCCCCTCCGCGCCCTCCTCCTGAGCCTTTGCGCCGAGCTGGCTGGGCGCCTGACGGCCGAGATGGCCCGCGCCCGGGCCGTCCTCGACGACCTTGAGATGGTCGCCAGGCTCTGGCTGGACGACCCCATGGCCGCCATCGGCGTCGTCGGCGCCCCAGGGGACGGCCGGGTGCGGCGGATCGAAGTGTCCGCCTTCGCGTCGACCCCCGACGGCGACCCCGTCCTCCAAGCCGCCTGGCGCCGCGCGTGCCAGGGGTCCGTCCTCGCCCGCTCGCTCTCCGCCGAGCTCGACCTCCAGTGCAAGTCCGTTTAACCCCACCGCCATGTACCGATTGAACCCACAAGAGACGCTCGCAGTGACCCGCGCCGCCGAAGTTGCGGACCGAACCATCGCCCCCCTCGCCGCCCAGATCGACGAACAAGCCCGCTTCCCGAGCGAGTCCGTGAGCGCCCTCGCCGAGGCCGGGTTGTTCGGCCTCACCGTCCCAACCGAGTTCGGCGGACAAGGGGCGGGCCTGCGTGCCGCCGCCGCTGTGCTCGACACCGTCGCCCAGCGCTGCCCGTCGACCGCGATGGTCTATCTCATGCACCTCTGCGGTATTGCGTGCTACAAGGCGAACCCCCATGTCGCGTCCGAGGCGCTGCGGGCCGCCGCCCGGGGCGAGCACCTCTCCACCCTCGCCTGGAGCGAAATGGGCTCCCGCAGCCACTTCTGGGCCCCGGTCAGCAAGGCCGAGCCCCAGGGCGACGCTGTCCGGCTCCGGGCCGAGAAGTCCTGGGTGACCTCCGCCGGGCACGCCGACGGCTATGTCGTCACGACCGGCACCGCCGAAGGCGGGATCGACCTCTATCTGCTCCAGAAGGACGACGCTGGCCTCGAGGTGGCGGGCCCCTGGAACGCCCTCGGGATGCGGGGCACTGCCTCCGCCCCGATGCGCCTCGCCGGGGTCGAGGCCGGTTCCGACCGCCGCCTCAGCGAGCCCGGCCAGGCGTTCGGCATGATGATGGGCCATGTACTGCCCCAGTTCCAGACCGGCAACGCCGCCGTCTCGATCGGTGCCGCCGAGTCCGCCGTCCGCGCCACCGCCGGGCACCTGACCGGGCAGGGGTTCGAGCACCTCGGCACCAAGCTCGCCGACCTCCCCAACCTGCGCCACCGCCTCGCCGCGATGCGTATCGAGACCGACAAGGCCCGCGCCCTGCTCGCCGCCACGTTCGACGCCCTCGAGTCGGAGGACCCTGGAGCCATGCTCCTCGTCCTCGAGTCCAAGGCGATGGCGGCCGACACCGCCCTCCTCGTCACCGACCTCGCGATGAGGGCTTGCGGCGGGGCCGCCTTCAGCCGCCACCTAGGCGTCGAGCGCGTGTTCCGTGACGCCAGGGCCATGAGCGTCATGGCCCCGACTTCCGACGTGCTCCACGACTTCGTCGGCAAGGCGCTCTGCGGCATGGAGCTCTTCTCGTGAGGCCCGTCCTCGTCGGCGCCGTTGTCTACGACCCCAAGGTCGTCACGATCTGGGAGATCATCCGCCGCTACTTCGCCGAGCAGGGGGTGCCGATGGAGCCGGTCTTCTACGGCGACTACACCACCCAAGTCCAGGGCCTCCTCGACGGGCAGGTCGACGTCGCCTGGAACTCGCCGCTCGCCTGGGTGGACGCCCAACGGCGCAGCGGCGGCACCTGCCGGGCCATCGCCATGCGCGACACCGACCGCGACCGCCAAACCCGCTTCGTCGTCCGCCGCGAGTCGGGCTATGGCTCGCTGGCCGACCTCGCCGGGCGCCCGGTCGGCTTCGGCGCCCAAGACTCCCCCCAGGCCCACCTCATCCCGCTCCGGCGGCTGATGAGCGAGGGGATCGACGTCACCGTGCGCCGTTTCGACGTGAAAGTCGGCCTCCACGGCGACCACGTGGGAGGCGAGCGCGACGCCTTCGACGCCCTCGCGGCCGGGGAGGTCGAGGCCGCCTGCGTGCTCGACCTCAACTGGGAGCTCTGGACCAGCGACGGCACCGCCGACCCCGCCCGCTTCGAGGCGCTCGACTCCACCGAGCCGTTCGACCACTGCGTCTTCACCGTCCGCGCCGACTTCGACCAGGAAACCGAGCGGCTTTGGCTGGCGGCCCTGCACTCGATGAGCTACGACAACCCCGAGCACCGCGAGATGATGGACATGGAGGGGCTGAAGGCGTGGCAGCCCGGACGCACGGACGGCTTCGCCCAACTCGAGGACGCCGTCGCACGATTGGGGTACTTCCAGGCGTGAAGCTGCCCCTCCTGCCCGTCACGACCGTCGGCAGCTGGCCCCGGTCCGAGGCGCTGCTCAAGGAGCAACGCGCCCTGCGGGCGGGCCGCAGCTCGCGCGAGCGGTTCCAGGCCCTGGCCGCCGCCGAGGTCGCCGAGTTCGTGGCGCTGCAGGAGGCGGTCGGCGTCGACGTCCTCACCGACGGCGAGCAACGGCGGGACAACTTCTACTCGTTCGTCGCCGACAAGCTCGACGGCGTGCAGCTCATGACCCTCGGCGACATGCTCGACCTCGTCGAGGACAAAGCCGGTTTCGAACGCCTCCTCCAGACCCTCGACGTACCCGCCTTCGGGATCAGCAACCCCACCTGCGTCGGAAAGGTGTCCGTCCGCGAGCCGATCGCCCTGGACGAGGCCCGGTTCCTGCGGGCGGCCACCGACCGGCCGATCAAGGTGCCGCTCCCCGGGCCGTACCTGCTGACCCGGGCGATGTGGGTGCCCGAGGCCGCAGGCCGCTACTACGCGAGCAAGGAGGAGCTGGGCGAGGAGGTCGTGGCGATCCTGGCCGACGAGGTGCGGCGGCTCGTGGCGGAGGGCGTGGACTTCGTGCAGTTCGACGAGCCCGTGCTCACCGAGTTGGTCTTCTCCCAGGGCGAGACGCGCACGTTCATGTGCGCCGCCCTCGCCGCCCGCAGCGACCCCAAGGAGGAGCTCGACTTCGCGGTCGGGCTGATCAACCAGGTCGCCGAAGCGGGGAAGGGGTGCCGCACTGGGCTCCACGTCTGCCGCGGCAACTGGAGCCAGCGCGAGGAGACCCTGCTCGCCGGGCCCTACCACCCGCTCGTGCCCGTCTTCGACCGCCTCGCCGTGGACCAGCTCGTGCTCGAGTACGCCACCCCCCGGGCCGGGCCGCTCATCCCGATGGGAGGGAAGGAACTCGGGCTCGGGGCCGTCAACCCCCGCACGGCCAAGGTCGAGACCCCAGACGAGATCGCTGCCCGCATCCACGAGGCCCTCGCCCACGTCCCCGCGGACCGGCTGTGGCTCAACCCCGACTGCGGGTTCGGCACCTTCTCGCTCCGACCCATGAACGACCGCGACACCGCCCGGCGCAAGTTGGAGTCGCTCGTCGCCGCCGCCCAGGCGGTGCGGGCCGAGCTGGCCGGGGCCGCCGACCGCCGGGAAGGGGCCTGAAGAGGGCCGAGTACACTCCGGCGATGGGGAACGAGGACGAGGGGAAGGTCGCCGAGGCTCGGGCCAAGTGCGGCGAGCAGGACGCCTGGGGGAACAGCGTCGCCGCCCTCCGTGCGAACCTCAAGCTGACCCCGCTCGAGAGGCTTCGGCGGCTCGAGCGGGCCGCCCGGTTCGTGGAGAAGTATCGTGGGGCAGCCCGAAAGGCCGATTGAGTTCGAGCGCGTCCTTGCCCTCGTCTTTGACGCAGGGGTGGACTTCGTCACGATCGGCGGTGTGGCGCTCGTGCTCTCCGGTGGCGCCCATGTGACGCAGGACGTCGACTTCGCCTTCGTCCGCCGTCGCGAGAACGCCAAGCGGCTCGCGGACGCCCTCGCCCCCTTCCACCCGCGGCCGCTCGATTGGCCCGAGGGGTTGCCCTACGTCTGGGACGACCAGACCTTGATGAACGCCACCACCCTGACCCTGGAGACCGACATCGGCCGGATCGACCTCCTCGCCGAGCCCGACGGCGCCCCGCCCTACGAAGCGCTCAAGGCCCGGGCCAACGTGTTCGACCTGGACGGCCGCCCCGTGCGTGTGGCCTGCATCGAAGACCTCATCGCCATGAAGCGCGCCGCCGGCCGCCCCAAAGACCTCGCCCACATCGCCGAGCTCGAGACCATCCAACGCCTCCTCGCCGAAGGCAGTTAGCCCCCGGCGCGCAGGCCACCAGGCCCGCAGGCGCACCGCCGCGAACGCCCACGCCTGCCCCCTGACGACCACACTAGGTCCCCGCCTCGCTCCCACTCAACCACGGCGCGAGTTGGGGCCCCGGAAGGTAACGGTGAGGGGAGGGAGCTGCTCCGGGTCTATCGGCTGCGTTATAGTGCCCCATGGCCACCCAGGCTCTCCGAATCGTGACGGCGCTCTCGACCTTAGGCGCGGCCTCGGTCGCCCTCCAGCTCGAGTTCCAGTACCGGACCGGCGTCTAAGGCTTCGACCAACGACGCTCCGGTCTTCTTAACGGCGGGAGAATGTACTGCGTACCGTCGAGCTTCGTGAACGCTTGCGGCTACCTGCGGGACAACGGGATGCGCACCATGCTGGGCGGGAGCAACCCCAACAGCCACGCGGAGATCACCTACCTGCTCCTTCTCATGGGGGCGCCCATGGGAACCGACCCCACCAAGGGCATAAAGGGCTCCTACCCGGTCGAGTGGTCGTGGGTGGACTGGAAAACCAGCAAGCTCGTCTACCTCGGCGCCTGGAGCCCCACCGGCTCCTGGAACCACGACACGGTCATGGACCTGTTCCGCTCCGGGGCCATGGTGAGGCTCGGCTATGGCCGCTACGCCAACGTCAACGGCACCTGGTTCCGCACCGGCGGCCCGGCGGTCACCCGCAACCTGAGGGGGCGTGTCGCCGCCATCGACGTCGACGAGGTCACGGGCGGGTTCGTCGCCCTTGACGCCAAGCTCGGGGGCACGACCGCCTACGACACCGACTTCGTCACCTCCCGACGCGAGCCGCTGCTCGGGATTGTCCCCGCCCGGCCGGTGACGAACATCGCCGTCGGTGAGGCTGTGTTCTCCGTGGACTCCGAAACCGGCGACTACCTCGTCGCTGTCACCGGGGAGCAAGGCTGGACCCGGTTCGCCCGCGCTGGGGCAGCCCGGTTCGGCACTCGCGTCACGGCGAAGGTGGCGGGCGGGGTGCAAGGGCTCATGGCCGGGCCGCAAGGCACCGTGTTCGTCCAGAACGGCTCCAACCGGCTGGACGCCTACTCTCACACCGGGTCCATACGGCCGTCCGAGTTCACCGGCCTCCAGGCGAGAGGGCCGTTCCAGATCCCCAAGAGCTTCCGTGCCGTCCGCCCAGGCCAAATGACCGGCCCCGGCTGGAACGACGTCCCCCCGGAAGGCAACAACCCCTAACCACCCGCCGTCGGCCGGCCGGGTCGGGCGGGTCGAAGGCGAGGAGCGGGCAGGGTGACGAGGTCTCCCCAGCGAGTGGGGCTAGGGGGTAAGGGCTATCATGCGAGTGCGAGTGGTACCGGGAGACACGGGGGCCAGAGAGTCCCCGCTCCAGGCTCTCCCCGGAGGCGTCATGAGAACGAGCGAGGCGACCCTCTACATACTCTCCGGACTCCCGGGAAGTGGGAAGACGACCCTCTCCCAGTCGCTGGCACGGCGCCTCGGTGCCGCGCACCTCCGAATCGACACGATCGAGCAGGCGCTCAGAGACCTGGGCCGTGTCGATGTGCACGACGAGGGGTATCGCCTCGCGTACCGGGTGGCCTCAGACGTCCTCAACGCAGGCGTGAGCGTGGTCGCCGACTCCTGCAACCCTCTCGAGTTGACCCGGCGTGCATGGGAACAGGTGGCCATGGACGCCGGCGTCCCGTACGTGAACATTGAGATCGTCTGCTCCGACGCACGAGAACACCGGGAGAGGGTGGAGACCCGAGCCTCGACCGTGCAAGGGTTGCGCCTGCCGACGTGGGCCGAGGTCGTGAGTCGCGACTACGACGATTGGACGGCCGAGCGTATCCTTCTCGATACGGCGCGCAAGCCCGAAGAGGAGTGCCTCGATGAACTGCTCTCCAGGCTATCGGGCGCGGCCGGCTAGGGGCCGCGCTGATCGGATCGGCCGAGCAGGCGGGTCGAGTCCCGCCAGCGCCTGTGGTTTGGGCCCCCCGGTCAGGCGGTGCCGTAGAGGCGGTCGCCGTAGTCGCCTAGGCCGGGGAGGATGTACTTGGAGTCGTCGAGGCCCCGGTCGACGGCGGCGGTGAAGACGGGAACGTCCGGGTGGGCCTCGGCGAGGCGGGCGATGCCCTCGGGGGCGGAGACGATCGAGGCCATCGCGACGGACGCGGCGCCGTGGGACTTCAGGAGCCCGACCGCCTGGGCCGCCGATCCCCCAGTCGCGAGCATCGGGTCGACGAGGAGGGTGTGCCGGTCACGCAGCGGCGGCAGCTTGACGTAGTAGCTGTGGGCGACGGCGGTCTCGTGCGAGCGTTCGAGGCCGATATAGCCCACGGCGACGTCGGGGAAGAGCTCCAGGGCGGGTTCGAGCATCGAGAGCCCAGCACGCAGGACGGGCACCACGGCGAGCCCGACGGCCAGCGAGGCACCGTCGGTCGTCTCGAGCGGTGTCTCGACCGGGTGGGCGCGCTCGGGCACGGACCGGGTGGCGTCCAGGATGACGAGCGTCGAGAGCACCCAGGCGTAGCGCCGGAAGGTGGCAGGCGGGGTCGTGCGGTCGCGCAGTCCGGTGAGGAGGTGGCGGGCGAGCGGGTGGTCGACGACGTGGACGGCCATGGGCGCGATGCTACATCAGACTGGCCTCCCCGGGGTATCGTCTAGCCCCACCCATGGCCCCCACCCCCACCGCCGGCCTGATCCTGGCCGCAGGAAAAGGCACCCGGATGAAGAGCGACCTGCCGAAGGTGCTGCACGAGGTGGCGGGCACGCCGATGGTGCGGCTGGTGGTGGCGGCCCTTGCCGAGGCGGGCGTTCGGGAGCCTGTGGTCGTGACAGGGTACGGCGGC
This sequence comes from Fimbriimonadaceae bacterium, assembly GCA_022843485.1. Taxonomy (GTDB): domain Bacteria; phylum Armatimonadota; class Fimbriimonadia; order Fimbriimonadales; family Fimbriimonadaceae; genus JALHNM01. Next base: position 117,295 of record JALHNM010000002.1, read on the forward strand.
GAGTTGGTGCGGGAGTCGCTCGCGCCGGACGGGTGCCAGTTCGTCGAACAGGCGGAGCAGAAGGGCACCGGGCACGCCGCGCTCATGGCCGCCCCGGTGCTCGGCGAGTTCGAGGGGCCGGTCGTGGTCGCCGCCGGTGACACGCCGTTGCTCACGTCGGGCACGGTGCGGGGACTCGTGGAGGAGTTCCTGGGGTCGGGGGCGCAGGCGGTCGTGGCGTCGTTCGTGACGTTCGAACCGAAAGGCTACGGACGGATCGTCCGGGACGGGGACGTCCGGGTCGTGGGCATCGTCGAGGAGAAGGACGCCACGCCCGAGCAGCGCCGGATCCAGGAAGTGAACGCGGGGCTCTACTGCTTCGACTCGGCGACGCTGTTCCGGATCCTGCCGACGCTGGGGACGGACAACGCCCAGGGTGAGGTCTACCTGACCGACGTCGTGGCGGCGATCGCGGCCGAGGGGGGGCTGGTGACGGCAATGACCGCGGACGACCCGGACGAGTTCATGGGCGTCAACGACCGGTGGCAGCTCGCCGAGGCGTCGCGGGTCATGCGCCTGCGGGTGTTGCGGCGCCATGCGATGAACGGCGTGACGATCGTCGACCCGACGAGCACCTACATCGGGGCGGAGGTGGTGATCGAGCCGGACGTGACGATCCAGCCGATGACCGTGCTTGAGGGCCGCACCGAGGTCGAGACCGGGGCGGCGATCGGCCCGAACGCCTGGGTCAAGGACAGCGTGATCGGCCGGGGCTGCCGCGTCTTCATGAGCCACATCGACCAGGCGGTCATGGAGGCCGAGTCGCGATGCGGGCCGTTCAGCAACCTCCGCCCCGGCACCCGGCTCGGGCGCAAGGCGAAGGTCGGGAACTTCGTCGAGGTGAAGAACAGCGACATCGGGGAGAGCACCGCCGTCTCGCACCTCACCTATATCGGCGACTCGACCGTAGGCGCCCGGACGAACATCGGCGCGGGCACGATCACGTGCAACTACGACGGGTTCGAGAAGCACCGCACGACGATCGGCGACGACGCCTTCGTCGGGAGCAACTCCACGCTCATCGCCCCCCGGAGGATCGGCGACGGGGCGATGGTGGCGGCCGGGAGCGTGGTGCACGAAGATGTCCCCGACGACGCCTTGGCGATCGGACGGGCCAAACAGGAGAACAAGGAGCAATGGGTAGCGTCATGGCGGGAACGGCGATCGGGACAACGGGACGAGAAGGCGAATTCCAGGCCTTGAAGATCTTTAGCGGCAACGCGCACCCGGAACTCGGAACGCGGCTCGCCGCCTACCTCGAGGCCGAGCCCGGCCATATCACCATCACCCGGTTCAGCGACGGGGAGATCCGGCTCATGGTCGAGGAGAGCGCGCGGGGGAACGACGTCTACATCCTCCAGCCGACCTGTGCCCCGGTGAACGACAACTTGATGGAGTTGCTCATCATGCTCGACGCCTTCCGCCGGGCCAGCGCCAGCCGAATCACGGTCGTCATGCCCTATTACGGCTACGCGAGGCAGGACAAGAAGCTCAAGCCCCGTGAGCCGATCACCGCTCGGCTCGTCGCCGACCTCATCGTCGAGGCTGGGGCCCACCGCGTCGTCTGCGTCGACCTCCACGCGGAACAGATCCAGGGCTTCTTCGACATCCCGGTCGACCACCTCTACGCCGGGCCGGTAATCGGACGCTGGCTCGTCCAGCAAGGGTTCTCGGAGGCCGAGGACGTCGTGGTCGTAAGCCCGGACGTGGCCGGCGTGCAGCGGGCGCGGTCGCTCGCGGAGATGCTGAGTTGCCCGATCACGATCATCGCCAAGCGCCGCCCGGAACCGAACAAGGTCGATATCATGGAGATCATCGGCGACGTGAACGGCAAGCGCTGCGTGATGATCGACGACATGATCGACACCGGTGGGACGATCATCCGGGGGGCTGAGGCGCTGCTCAAGCGCGGGGCGACCGAAGTGCTCGCGGTGGGGACGCACGCCGTCTTCAGCGGCAACGCCCCCCAACTCCTGCAGGACAGCGTGCTCTCGAAGGTGGTGGTGACCGACACGGTGCCGATCCCGAGCGTCAAGGTGTTCCCGAAGCTCACCGTCCTCCCCATCGCCCCCCTCCTCGGCGACGCGATCCGGCGCATCCACACGAACGAGTCGGTGAGCACGCTCTTCGACGGCTGGCGGTAGTCGGCGCGGCACCCAGTATAAGTGCGAGACTTGACACTCGTATCACTCTGATCCTGCGGGTTCCGGGTCAAACTGTGCGTCGTTCGCCTCGGTTTTCGGGGCGGGGTTCGTCAGTATGCGTCACAGTCGTCTTCTCACGTTCGCCCTGTTCCTGGGCCTCGCCGTCGCCGCTCCGGCGGACTGGACCCTCTCTCTCTCCCAGGCTCTGAGCCGGCCGGACGTGGTCCGGGGCCTGCCGGGCCTTGACAAGGAGCGGAGTGCCGTGATGGCCGTCCGACAGCGGGCTCAGGCCCGGCTCGGGGCCGACGGCACGGCTCCGCCGAACGCCCTCTGGCGGGCGAAGCTCCAGCGGGACGCCCTCCTGGCGGCGCAGGGCGAAGAGCCCGCTCTGAGCGCCCTGAGCTGGACGAACTTCGGTCCGGGGAACATCGGCGGCCGGATCCGGGCCATCCTGATCCACCCGACGGACCCTAACACCATGTGGCTCGGCTCGGTCGGTGGGGGCGTCTGGAAGTCCGTGAACGCGGGCGGCTCGTGGGTGCCGATGGACGATTTCCTGCCCGCCCTGAGCATCGGGTGCATGGAGTTGGACCCGAACGATCCGAACGTCCTTTATGCGGGCACCGGGGAAGGGTTCTTCGAGACGGTCGAGGGCTCCTCGAACACCGCCGCCCTGCGTGGGGCCGGGATCTTCCGAAGCACCGACGGGGGCACGACCTGGGCACAGATCCCGAGCACGGCGGGCATTGACTTCCAACTCGTCAACCGCCTCGCGATCGACCCGCGCGACTCGAACCGGATCATGGCCGCCACGAGCACCGGCCTCTTCCGCTCGATCGACCGGGGCCAGACGTGGCAGAAGACCTTCACCGGCTGGGTCTACGACCTGAAGCTGAACCCTAACAACCCCGATCAGGTCGTCGCCGGGCTGCACGCGGGGGCGGGCGTCATCCACTCCTCCGACAACGGGGTCACCTGGGGCAACTCGACCGGCATCACGGGCGCCCACCGGTGCGAGCTCGACTGGTCGAAGAGCGCGAACGGGACGGTCTACGCCGGGGTGAGCGCCAACGAACGGATCCGGATCTTCCGCTCGACCGACTTTGGCCGGACCTGGACGCTGCGGACGAGCGGGAGCGGGGTCTCGACGTACGAGTCGTACAACTCGGCCCTCTGGGTCGACCCGACCAACGCGAACAACCTCGTCGTAGGCGGGGTCTTCGTCTACCGGAGCACCGACGGGGGTGTGACGGTGCCCCGCGTCTTCAACGCCATGCACCCGGACTTCCACGTCATCGTCGAGGCGCCCGGCTACGACGGTTCGACCAACCGGAGGGTCTACTTCGGGCACGACGGCGGCATTTCCGTCGCGACCAACGTCTACGGCTCGACCTACACGGACCTCAACAACAACCTGGGGATCACCCAGTTCTACGGCGTGGCCGTTAACGACGCGACGGGCGTCATCGTGGCCGGGGCCCAGGATAACGGGACGCTCCGCTACACCGGCAACGTCAACACCTGGAGCGACCGGATCGGCGGCGACGGAATCTTCTGCGGCAGCGACCCGACCAACCCGAACTACTTCTACGGCGGCTACTACTACAACCGGATCTTCAGGTCCAGCGACGGCGGCGCGAACTTCAGCGACATCAGCACCGGGATCACCGACCGGGACAGCTCGACGAACTCGAACTTCATCGCCTACTTCACGCTCGACCCGAACGACCCGAACCGGATGCTCGCCTGCGGGCGGCGGTTGTGGCGGTCCAACACCGTCAAGGGCACGCCGGGGTGGACGATCATCAAGCAGCCCATCGCTCTCGGCCCCGGGGACGGGCCCGGCGACCCCCCGAACGCCCACATGAACTCGAACCCCCCGCAGAACATCTCGACCTGCACGATCGCGCGGGGTAACTCGAACCTCATCTGGGTGGGCCACAACAATGGGCAGCTGTGGAAGACGACGAACGGCACGGCCGGGACCCCGTCCTGGACGCGGGTGGACGGTGGCGTGACCCCGGGCCGTTGGGTGGGCCGGATCGTGATCGACCCGAACGACACGAACCGGGTCTACGTGGCCTTTATGGGTTGGGAGGGGGACAACGTCTGGCGCACGACCGACGGCGGCGCGACGTGGCAGCAGGCGACGGGCGTCGGGGCGCGGAAGCTCCCGGCGGCGCCGGTCTCGGCGTTGGCGGTCGATCCGGCCCGGCCCGGCCGGCTCTTCGCCGGTACGGACGTTGGGCTCTTCACGACCTGGGACGACGGCCAGACCTGGTCGGTCGAGTCGCAGGGGCCAGGCACGGTCTCGATCGACGAGCTCGTCTGGCGAAACCCGACGACCCTCGTGGCCGCCACGCACGGTCGCGGGGTCTGGCAGGCCAACGTGACCCCGGGGGCCAACGAGGCGAGCCCCGAGAGCTTCACGATCGCCAGGGGCGTCAACCAGGGCGGCGGTCTTGCTGAGCTCACGACGAGCGACGACGCCTACCTCAACGTCGGGCGGGGCCTGGTGTTGAACCAGCAGGAGTCCCCGGTGACCGTCGAGTTCTCGACCACGGCCCGGACGTCGACCGCCCAGTCGATCGAGGTAACGCTGGAACTCGGGGCGAACACCGCCGGCCTCCAGCAGACGATCCAGGCTCGGGACACCCTAGCGGGAGCGTGGGTCGAGGTCGACCGGCGCAACGCGAGCCTGAGCGACCTCGTCACGACGGTGACCCTGCCGGGCAGTGCGAGCCGGTTCGTCGACGGGGCCACTCGAAGGGTCAGGCTCCGTGCCCTGGTTCGCCAGACCGGTCCGACGACCCTCTTGAACTGGTTCGTGAGGTTCGACCTGGTCCGCTGGCGGATCGTCGACTGATTCGGGAGCGGTCCGGCGACCCCGCCGGACCGCATCCCCGACGAAACCGGCAACTTCGCAGAGGCGAGGCAAGGCTGGCCCTCCGAACATCCATCTGTGCCCACGGAAGGGGCACGGGGTGCATGGATGGCACGGAGGCAGCTCAAAGTCGTCAGGCTGGTCGAACCCGACCTTTGCCTAGAATGTCGGTTCGCCCAAATGGCGTCCGTCGAGCTCAAGGACGGGTCGGTGCAGCGGATGATCCACTGCCGCCGGCTCGACTGCGACAACTGGGACTACTCGACGGCGGAGGCGGCTAAGGGCGTCCACGTGGACGACGACGGCGCCTGAGGCGGGGGCCGCCGGACGGGCACGGTCGTCCGTCCCGACGCCTCGAGGACCCCGCCCTCGAGCCGGACGCGGTCGACGAGAATGGCGTCCTGGAGGCCGAGGTCGCGGTCGAAGTCCACGACCGGGTTGAGCGTGTCGAGGAGCACCTTCGCCGCCGCCGGGTCGGCCCTGCGCCAGTCGAACCAGATCTTGGCCTCAGTGAGCGAGAGCTTCGTGCCGTCGATTGGGGCCAGGCGGGCGATGACGGTGAACGTGCTGTTCACGATGAGGAACTCGCCGTAGCCCTCGACCCAGACGATGCCGTTGTAGACCTTGACCGTGACCCGCTTCACCTCCGGGAATTTGCGGAGGATGAAGGCGGCGAGGTCGGCCTCGCGAACGCGCACCGTCCCCGTGCCTACCCCAGCCCGACTGAGCCGGATGCTCTTCTCGCGCCGGGCGAGTCCCAGGTCGTAGCGACAGGCCGGGATCCGGGCGGAGAGGGATTCAACCCGCAGGCCGCGAAGCTCGAATTCGCGCAGCTCGATCCGCAGTTCGCCCAGCCGGCCGGCTTGGGATCGCTGCGGCTCGGTGAACAGAGGGAGCCCGTCGACCGAGAACCCTTGGGCCTGGATGGTGGCCCGCCGCACCTCCCCCCACGCCGCCCCGAGACCGGGTTCGACGTCCACCTTGACGGTGCCGCCCCTTAGCTGAGTGGCGATGTCCCGGGCGGCAGCGCCCTCGAAGACCCTGATCTCTCGATCGGCGAGCCCAGCCCCCAGCCCGAAGGCGACCAATGCGACTAGGGGCCCCATTTTGCGCCTCGAGCCCGTCTCGCATCGTTAAGAATCCCCAGGGGGGGCCACGGGCCCCGAACTTCGATGACTGCGCCTTCCATGACCGTCCCCGCAGGATACGACTCTTTGACCGAGGGGGCCGGGCTCTACGCGGAAACTGGGCTCAGCCTCCTCCTCGTGACGGGTGAGGACCGCAAGGGCTGGCTCCAGGGCCAGGTCACGCAAGACCTTCGCGACTTTGCCCTGGGCCACTCGTTGGACGCCTGCCTCGTGGCCGCGACGGGCCAGATCCGGGCCGTGTTGCGTCTCTGGTCGCTGCCCGGGCGGATCGCCGTGCTGACCGAAGCCCCGGAGGCGTTGCTCGAGAGGGCCGCCAAGTTCGTCGTGCTCGAGGACGTGCGGGTCGAGCTAACCCAGAGCCGGGTGGTCAGCGTCCAAGGTCCGCGAGCGACCGGCACACTCGCGAGCCTCGCGGACCTCCCGCACCAGGACGGGGGAGAGGTGTCCCTGGGTGGCGGCGTCGGCCTTGCGCTCCGCTCTCGGCGCACCTGGGCCGGCGGGTGGGACCTGTGCCTGGACGACGGGGCCGCGCCCGCCGTTCTGGCGAGAGGGCTTGAGCCGGTGAGCGCGGAGGCGTGGAACCTGGCCACCCTCGAGGCTGGGTTCCCGCTGATCGGGGTCGATACCGACGCCAAGACCTTACCGCCCGAGCTCGGGCACCGGTTCGAGGCGCAACACGTGAGCCATAGCAAGGGCTGCTACATGGGGCAGGAGGTGCTCCACCGGATCCATTCCCGGGGCCACACGAACCGGACGTGGGTCGGGCTGGAACTTGCAGGGTCGGTCGTGCCGGGGGACACCGTCTCCGTCCGCGGACGCTCTGACGTCGGACGTGTCACCCGCTGCGTCTGGAGCGCGGCCCACGGTTGGATCGGGGCCGCCATGGTACGCAACGAAGCGGCCGAGTCGGGGACGCCGGTGACAGTGGGGTCCGTCGTGGGCGAGGTCTGCAGCCTTCCGCTCGCCTCGGACGACTAGCGCCAGGTCTCCAACGCCGGGGATTCGATGGTGGGGTTCGGGACCGTCCCGCTCGACGTCGACTCCCGCTGGGAGAGCAGGGCGATGAGGCCGCCGACGACGATGAGGCCGAGGAGGACGGCGAGCAGCACCTTCCAGAAGCTGATCGGCGCCTCGCCCCGTACCTCGCCGGTCTGACCGTTCACGAGGAACCGCCACGACCGACCCCGGTAGCGGTAGGCCCCGCTCCAGATCGGGAGCAGGACGTGCTTGAAGGTGACGTCGCTGTAGTGGGTGTCCTTGTGGTGGATCTGCTGCTGGTCGCCGCCTATGTCCTGGCGGATGGCCGTGTCGATGTGCGGCTGCATCATCTCGGTGGCCGTCCCCCAGCAGGTCGCGAGGTCGCGGTCGTAGCGGGCCGCCTGGAAGCCGCTTAGGTACTGAGGTTGGTAGGGCGCGAGCCCTCCGAGCTCCCAGGTGTTGAGGGCCTGGGCGTACTCAGGTGGCAGCTTGTCCGAGCCGAGCACGAGGACGTCGTCGAAGTGGACGTGCACGGTGCCGGCGGCGGGGTACCAACGCGTGCGCATGACCTGGCGAGTCTGCGTCCGGCCTTCGGAGTCGGTGTACGTCTCCGTCTCCCAGTAGTTCTCGCCCCGGAGGCCGGTGTAGTGGGTGAGGGTGTCCGAGTCGTAGGTCCAGTACGGGACGTAGACGCCGTCGAGCCCGGCGTGGGCGAGGGCGAGGCGCTTGAGGTCGTTCGGGGCCCAGAACCGGCTCGTGACCCAGTCCTTGTACTTCTCGCGGGCGACCCGGCGGTCGGTCGCGAACGGGAGGACGGCGTTCGGCGGGATCCGCTTCTCGGCGTCGGTCGGGACGACGACGTTCGAGCCACAGAAAGGGCACCGGGTCGCCTCCTCGTTCGCCCCGAGGGTGAACTCGGCGGCGCACTGGTTACAGTGGACGGCGTGGTCGCTCTCGAGGACGGCGTCGAGCCGGGCCCGGTCGAGATAGGCATTGATGTCGAGTTCCTCGACCGTCGCCGTACCGGGCCCGATCTCCTGGTCGTGGCCGCAGTAAGGGCAGTGGAGCGCGTTCGTACCGGGCCGGAACTCGAGTTTCGCCCCGCACTGCTCGCACGGGTAACGGAGGACCTGGCTCATCCCATCGCCCGAGGCGCGTCGAAGCCTGTCGCCCTTCCAACCCCCTTACTGACCCCCATGTCTCAGATGCCGGGGATCGGGGGCGGGGCGTCGTTGAGCAGCGCGACGACCTCGGGCACCTCGCTCGCGGCGACCCACCCGGCCATCCCCGCCGACCAAACGAGGGTCTCGCGGGTCAGAGTCCCGCTCGCGACCATCTGCTGCAGGGTCGAGAGAGGGAAGGGCCCGGTCTGCTTGCCGTCCACGGCGACGTGGAACTGCTTGCCCTGGGGCACCGGCGGGGGGGCGACGGGAGGGGCTTGGGGCAGCATCGCCTGTCCCGCCATCTGCGCCGCGATCTGGCCCGCTGCCATCTGCGCGCCGAGTCCGCCCATTCCGCCGGGGTTCTCGGCGCCCTTGACCATCGCCTCGCCCGCCTGCATCTGCATGTACTCGGTCATCACCCCGCCCATGGCGCCGATCTTGCTGCGGGTGTCGATCGCCGCCTCGACCTCTGGCGGGACGCTCACGTTCTCGATCAGCAGGTTGATGAGTTCGAGGCCGTGCTCGCCGAACTTCGGCTGGAGCTTCTCGGCCAGGAAGCTGCCCATCTCGCCGTACTTGGCGTAGAGGTCGAGCACCGGCATCTTCGTTTCGGCGAAGGCTTCCGCGAGGCTGCTCACAATGAAGTTGCGCAGCTGGTCGCTGATCTGGTCGGTCGTGAACTCCCAGTTCGTGCCGACGACCTCCTTAAGGAACGTGGCCGCGTCCTTGACCCGCATCGAATAGGTGCCGAACGCCCGTACGCGGACCATGCCGAAGTCGGCGTCGCGCATCATGATCGGGTTCATCGTGCCCCACTTGAGGTCGGTGAACCGCTTCGTGTTGACGAAGTAGACCTCAGCCTTGAACGGGGAGTTGAAGCCGTACTTCCAACCCTGCAGGGTCGAAAGGATCGGCAGGTTCTTGGTCTCGAGGGTGTACATCCCGGGCTGGAACACGTCCGCGATCCGACCCTCGTCCACGAAGACGGCGACCTGCGACTCGCGCACGGTCAACTTCGCCTCGTTCTTGATCTCGTTCCCATGCCGCTCGAAGCGGTAAACCATCGTGTCCGTGGTCTCGTCGGTCCATTCGATGATGTCGACGAACTCGCCGCGCAGCTTGTCGAAGATGCCCATGTGCCTGGGAGTATACAGCGGGGGGCGAGAAGCGGTTGCAGCGGTGGCCGCCCGACCTGGAGCCGCTGCCTGTCGCGCAGCGACCCTGCGCCGAGACGAAGGCCTTCGTTGATCGCTGTCCTCCTCCGCGGGGTCGCCTCGCGACAGCCCGCGACTACTGTCGGGTGAGCAACGCGGCCGCGAACGGCTCGGCCCAGGCCTTGATCTGGTCGCGGGTGGTGCGGAAGCCGTCCTTCCATGTCGCCGGGTCGATCGAGTCGCCCTCGGGGTCGGGGAAGCCGTGGTGGACCCGCTGGTCGGCGTTCGTGAAGACCGGGCAGACCTCGTTCGCATGGTCGCAGACGGTGACCACCACGTCGAAGCGCTCGTCCTTGTACTGGTCGACGTGGTCGGAGGTGTGGTGGCTGATGTCGATGCCGACCTCGCCCATGACCTCGATCGAGAGCGGGTGGACGCCGCCGGGACGGGTGCCGGCCGAGGAGACCTCGAGGCGGCCCTGGCCGAAGTGCCGGAGCCAGCCCTCCGCCATCTGGGAGCGGGCCCGGTTCCCGGTGCAGACGACAAGGACTTTGAGCGGGGTCTCGGCCACGGGGAGAGGTTACCCAGCGGACGGGGGGCCCAAGTTTCAGCCGGAAGTGAAAGTTCCCGCCCGTCGGGGCAGTAGAATGGATAAGAGCTATGGCAGCAATCGCGGAGAGGCCCACCATCGACGGGATCGCGGACAAGGTGTTCGCCGGGGAGCGGATCAGTGCCGAGGACGCGCTCGCGCTCTTCCAGCACCCGAACCTGAACGACCTCTCCGCGCTCGCCGACCACTGCCGGATGCGGACGACCCTGTGGGCGGAACCCGGGCCCTCAGTTTCGGTGGGCACGAGCCATCCCTCCGAAACCGAGGGGGGGGCTTCCCGGAAGCCGATCGTCACCTACCTCGTCGGGCGCATCCTGAACTACACCAACGTGTGCTGGGTCCGGTGCAAGTTCTGTGCGTTCTATCGCGTGCCCGGCCACGGCGAGGGCTACCTCCTGAGCGACGAGGAGATCCTCGACAAGGTCCGCGACACGGTCGAGCAGGGCGGCACCGAGATCCTCTTCCAAGGGGGCCTCAACCCGAAGCTCAAGATCGACTACTTCGAGCGGGTCTTCGGGATGATCAAGGACGCGTACCCAGATGTGGTTTTGCACGCCCTCAGCCCGGCCGAGATCATCTACGTCGCCCACATTTCGAAGCTCACTCTCGAGCAAACGTTGACCCGACTCAAAGCCGTTGGCCACCACTCGATCCCCGGCGCAGGGGGGGAGATCCTCGTCGACCGGGTCCGCAAAGTCATCGCGCCCTACAAGGACACGACCGACGAGTGGCTCGAGTGCATGCGGGTCGCCTCAGGCCTCGGCATGCGGTCGACCGCGAGCATGATGTTCGGCCACGTCGAGACGCTCGAGGACCGGGTCGAGCACCTGGGACGCATCCGCGACCTCCAAGACGAGTGCCGACCGTTCCGAGCGTTCGTAACGTGGAGCTTCCAGCCCGAAGAGACGGACCTGCCGATCGCGAAGAAGGCGTCGTCGTTCGACTACCTGCGTACCGTCGCCGTCTCGCGGGTGTTCCTCGATAACTTCGAGAACCTCCAGCTCTCGATCCTCACCCAAGGGCCCAAGATCGCCCAGACCGCCCTGCGGTACGGCGCGAACGACTTCGGGTCGACGATGATCGAGGAGAACGTCGTCAGCGCGGCGGGGAACAAGTTCATCCTCAACGCGGAGGAGTTCGAACGCCTCATCCGGGACGCCGGCTACGAGCCCCGGCAGCGGAACACGCGGTACGAGTTGCTTTCTGCTTGACCGGGGATCTGTCGTCGTGCCACCATAAGGCGTGAGACTGTACTGCACCGTTTTCCTTTTAGCGCTAGCATCCAGCGCCTTCGCTCAGGATCCTCTCCGAGTGACGATCGGCAGTCACCGAGACAAGTCGGTCCACGAGTACATGGAGGCTCATAGCAGGGACGTCGAGGAGCAGAAGACGATTCTTCGAACGGCCTCGACGTACCTCGCGCAAGGGCGGAGGATCGAGGCGCTTTGGTACATCCAGGATCGTATGGGCCGAGGTCGCCCATGGGGCGACACCTTGCTCGGTCGAGGGTACGAGGCGGCGCTCCTCACGCTGGATCGCTGGGATGACCTCTGTCGCAGGTATGAACCCTGGAGGTTCCTCTACGGTCGTCTCGACGAGGATTCGGAGGCCTTCGGGCAGTTCGCGTTGGCGATGCTCGGGAAGCCGTCCCGCGAGACGCACGAACGGTTCCTCGCGTTTTTGAGGGGGGATGCCCTCCAGGGGTGGGACTACGGTTTCGACACCTCCTTCTCACCGACCAGCGCGACCGTCGTCGCTGCGGCGTACTTCGTGCGGGCGACCCGTGCCGACTACATCCCCGGGTTCTCGACTCGCCAGTTGATCTTGCGCAGGGCGCTTCAGGTCGACCCCGGCAACGCGCTCCTCAAGGCAACCCTGGGCATGGAAGTCGGTGGGGCCGAACAGGTTCGGCTCTGTCGCGAGGCCGGCCTTGCAAGCGTAGGGCCGTTCAGTGAGTGGAACCTTCGGCTCGCAAAGGAGATGGAACGGAGCACCGAGCGTGAGCGGCTGCGCAAGAAGTAGTCTTTCGCAAGCTGCCACCGGGTAGACGCTTCGCGGGTAGCGAGGTATCGACCAGGGACGCGAGACCGCGACGGTCAAGTAAGTGCGTGCGAGACGTCGATCGGAGGGCGGGGCGCTAGGCGGAGGCCTCGCCCTCGACCCAGTACAGCTCCGGCCGGCGGCGACCCGTCACGTCGATCTCGTACTCGCCGGGGCGGACGACCGTACGTTTGTCGCGAGCCTCGGAGAGGTCAAGGTCAGCCAGGAGCACGGTCTCCTCGGCCCCCGCCCCGGTCACGGTCCGGCCGAAGACGTCGTAGACCGCGCTCCGGCCGATGAAGTCGAACCCGTTCTCCGTCCCCACCCGGTTGCAGGTCGCGACGAAGACCTTGTTCTCGGCCGCCCGGGCGGGGGCGATGAAGTCCGGCCCGGCATGGGCCCCGACCGGCCAGTTCGTGGGCAGCACGATGAGGTCGGCCCCCTTCAGCGCCAGCGTCCGGGCCGCCTCGGGGTAGCGCAGGTCGAAGCAGACCAGCACCCCGATCCGGCCGATCGCCGTTTCGAACACCGGCAGCGCGTCCCCCGGCCGGGCGAACTTGTCGAACCCCAAATCCGGGAGGTGGGTCTTAACGTATCGCCGGGTCCGTCCAGAAGGCTCGACCAGGAGGGCGCCGTTGTAGAGCCCCTCGGCGTCTTGGCCCGCGAAGCCGACCACGACGTGGGCCCCGGAGCGGCGGGCCGCCTCCTTGACCGTCCGGACGGCGGGGTGGGCATCGATGACCTCGCCGTCCGGGCCGCCCCCGACCTCGATCGCGATCCGGGCGGCCTCCTCGGGGCTGGCCACGCAGTACCCGGTCAGGAACGCCTCTGGGAAGACGACGAGGTCGCACCCCGCCGCCTCGCGGCAGAGGACGGACTCGAGCCGCTCGGCGTTGGCCTGGGGGTCGGCGAAGGCGACGTCGATCTGGGCGACGGCGAGCCGCATCAGGCCACCAGGATCAGGGGATCACCGGGGTTGACGAGTTGGCCGTTCGTCGCGACGACCTTGACGACGCGCCCGCTCACGGTCGATGTGATCTCGTTGAACACCTTCATCGCCTCGATCAGCCCGATCACCTGGCCCGCGGTCACGGTGTCGCCCTCCGAGACGAAGGGCGGCGACCCCGGGTTCGGCGACGAGTAGTAGATCCCGGTCGTCGGGCTGTTCACCGGTGTCCCCAGGGGCTCGGGAGGTTCGGCGGGGTAGTGGTCCCCGTCGTCCTCGGCGTCCGGCGTTGGGGTCGGTTCTCCGAGGATCGCGGTCGCAAGACCTTTCGGTCGGGGCGCGCCGCGGTCGAACTCGACCGACCATTCGTCCCCACTCCAGCGCGCGCGTTCGAGACCGTACTCGTCCATGAGCGCGGCCAACTCGTCGATCCGGCGGTCCAGTTCCGACATCCTTCCCGAAGGGTACCCAAGCGCGGTCGTCGTCCCGTAGTGGGCGTTGCGACCTATTAATGATATGAGTTCTCTAAGAATTCGCTCGACCGACCGGAACGGACGATACACTAGGGCATTCCCCGCTCGGCTTGCGAACGGGGAGGTGAGAGAATGAACCTAAACACACGCTTCGCGCTCGTCGCGGCGTCCGTCCTGTGCGCGGTAGCTGGGAACTCCCAGAGCCCGCCGAGGCCGACGCAAGGGTCGTTGGCGCCCCCGACCGGCGCAGTTGTCTCGATCCCGAACACGCCGTGGAGGATCCCGAAGGGCAGCAACGAGGTCTTGGTCACGGCGACGCCGAAGACGATCGACACGTACACTCCCGTCATCGACTACCCGAACCCGACGCGGACTCCGAACGAGGACACCTCGATCCCCGGGCCGAAGATCCGGGTGTCGCAGGCCCCACTCGCCCAGCAGGTCGAGGATCAGGCGGGCATCTCGGCTGAGGCCCTCATCGAGAGCTGGGAAGGGATCGGCCAGACGAACCTCTCCCCGCCCGACCCCGCGTTGGGCGTCGGTATCGACCACGTCGTCACCGCCGTCAACGCCACTTGGCGAATCTCGGACAAGTGTGGCAACACGCTGTTCAACGCAGACTTCGGCGACTGGGTGGGCGATCCGGGCGGCTTCTACTTCGACCCGAAGGTCCAGTTCGACCCGTGGCGCCAGCGATGGGTGATCATGTACCACCTGTTCGACCAGTCGGCGCAGACCTCGCAGCTCGTTCTGGCCGTCAGCCAGCAGTCCAGCCCGATCGGCAACTACTGGATCTACCGGTTCAACGCGAACACGGGGAGCGGCGGGACCCTCGCCTGGGCCGACTACTACGACCTGGGCTACTCCAACGAGGTCGTGACCGCCTCCGGTAACCAATTCCGGTACTCGGGCGGCTTCGGCGGCGGGTACGTGCGCTGGTGGAACCCGGCGGAGATCTATGCCGGTGCCGCCGCGACGATGCGCACGCGCAGCCTTGGGAACAACCCGGACGGTTCGGCAGCAGCGACCCCGCGCAGCGTCCGGCTCCTCCAGGACAGCCTGACCGCGTTCATCAACTCGCGCGGCGGCGGTGGCAACCGGATCACCCTGTGGTGGTACATCGACCCCCTCGGCGCTGCGACCCAGAACGTTCGCGAGTACACGGTAGGAGGCTACTCGTCCCCGCCCGAAAGCCGACAGCCGAACGGGGCCTTCACCGACACCATCGACTGCCGACTCATGCCGGCCTACATGAAGGTCATCAACAATGCCTTCTACGTGTTCACCGGACTCACGACGAACAACTCGAACCAGAACGGGTTCGCTACGACGCGCCTGCTCGTCATGGACGTGACGAACAGCACGAACCCCCTCGACATCGACTTCTTCGCGACGGACGCGCACTCGTCCTTCCCGAGCCCGGCCCTCAACTACCAGAACACGTGTAACTGGGTCTTCACGCGGACGAGCACCACGCTCAACCCGAACATCCGGTACGTGAACTGGGAGAACGGGGCCTTCACGAACGCGTCAAGTTCGCTGAGGACGAGCTCGTCGAGCTACGGCTCGGTGGCCGGTACGGTCTACCGGTGGGGCGACTACTTCGCGGGCGACCTCGACTGGGGAGACTACAACTTCCAAGGCGGCTCGGGCGGTCGCCAAAAGATGTGGGTCTACGCCGAGTACGCCGCGTCGACGTCCAATTGGGCCACCTTCGTGGGGTCCATGGGCTCGGCGGGGACGGCGGAGGGCGCCTTCAGCCTCACGGGTAACGCCTACAACCTCGTCGGCTTCGAAGGCGGGTCGTTCAGCCCCGGCAGCCAGGCCTACACCGTGACGAACACGGGCCAGCTCGGCGCGATCTGGGAGCTCGAGCTCCCGAACTGGCTCTCGGCGAACGAGTCGGGCGGCACGCTCTACGCGGGCGGTTCGACGCCGTTCACGGTGACGCCCAACGCCGCCACCAACGCCCTGACCTACGGGATCTACAACGGTAGCGTCCGGATCCGGAACTGCTTCAACGACGCCACGACCTCTCGGTCGGCCAGCGTCACCGTCCGCGCCCGGATCTCTCCGAACCGGGTGACCGTCCGACTCGGTCGGCGAGACGCGGGGACCCTCGCGAGCTTCGAGAGCCGAGACGGCAACGTGTACCGCGTCTGCCGGTTCGTCGTCCCGAACTCGACGACCCCGCCGATCAACGTCGAGCTCGAAGGGCAGGCTCCGGGAACCACCGCCTCGGCGATGGACTGGAACCTGACCTCGCGGATGGCCCAGTCCGGGTCGTTCCAGCAGATCATGGAGATCTGGGACTGGAACCTTAACAACTGGAGCCCGATCGACCGGCGGACCGACGCCATTAACCAGACCCTGACAGCCCGGTCGCTCGCCGCGACTGGTGTAGTCAACCGCTACATCAACGCGAGCCGCGTCGTCCGTGCTCGCTACCGCATCCAGGCGACCGGCCCGGTCGGCGCCTCGGTCTGGTGCCAAGAGTCGGACTTCGCGAGCTGGACCTTCACGCCGTAAGGCACGGTCCGACAGCGATCCCCTCTGCCCCCCGGCCCTCGCGCCGGGGGGCGCTTCGTTTCAGCGGTTGGGTTCGAGTCAAGGGTGCCTTGGCCGGGTGGCGAACGAGGGCCGACGGATCACCGGAGGGGCTCCGGGAGCCCGCCTGACCTTTGGGCCTGCCACGACCCTGCGCAAGTGTGCCGTGGGAGGGCTTGTGTCCGCTTGAGATCGAGCGCAGGGGCGATCGACCGTAAGACGTTTCAAAACTCGGAACCCAGGCGCCTGTCCGAATCCGTCCGCCCGGCGCGAACTCCTCGTGTGGCCCCGCATAAAGGCGGGTTCACAGAGAGAGATCGACCATGCACAAGACCCTACTCATCGCCGCGGCCCTTAGCGCTGCCGCCCTCGCCAACGCCACCTACATCGTCAACGGTGGGTTCGAGACCGGGAGCCCGGGCACCATCAGCGTGATGCGCTCGCCCTGGTACAGCTTCTACAACTCCCCCGACACCCTCGACACCACCGGGATCAACGGGTTCTCGACCGTCGGCTACGACTTCGACGGCGCCGGGGCAGGAGAGGGCACTGTCTTCGCCCGCACGATCAATATCGGCTCGTACATCGAGGGCTTCGGGCAGACGATGACGACCGCCATCACGGGCGGCACCGAGATCACGATCGGCGCCCTCCTCGCCTCGGAGCTGAACCAAGGCGGCGCCTATAACGCGACCGTCCTTGGCGGCATCGACGTGTTCCTGTACGACGGCGTCACGACCCAGTTCGTCGGCGCCCTCGCTGCGAGCACGGCCGTCCGAACCTGGCAGTCCCGCTCGCTGACGTTCGTGGCCCCCACCGGGACCTGGACGGACATCGTCTTCAGCGGCCAGGCCACCGCGGGCGACATCTCCCAGACCGCCATCGACGCCATCAACGTCGAAGTGGTCCCTGAGCCGGCCACCCTGCTCGCCCTCGGGGCCGGCCTTGCTGCCCTGGCCCGCCGCCGCCGGAAGTAAGCGCCCCCGCCTCGGTTCGAGTCCGCGATCCCGACCCCCGGAAACCGGGGGTCGGGTCGTTGTTCAGGGTCACCCTGACGCTGGGGGCCGTTGCCGCCGACCATTCTAGGGCGACCCCGGACGTCCTACCTGTCCTGGGGGTCGAAGGGAGTCTGTGACGCCCGACGGCCGTATAGGGTAGGAAGGACACAGCATGAGTACCTGGAACATGGGCGTGCCGTTCGTTATCGAGCAGACTGCGCGCGGGGAACGCAGCTACGACATCTGGAGCAGGTTGCTCAAGGACCGGATCGTCTTCCTCGGCACCGGCGTCGACGACTACGTGGCGAACCTCATCATCGCCCAGCTCCTCTTCCTGGAGAAGGAGGATCCGGACAAGGACATCGAGTTCTACATCCACAGCCCGGGAGGGGTCGTGAGCGCGGGGCTGGCGATCTACGACACGATGCAGATGATCAAGCCGGACATCGCGACGTTCTGCGTGGGCCAAGCGGCCTCGATGGGCGCGGTGCTCCTTGCCGGGGGCAAGAAGGGCAAGCGCTACGCCCTCGACAACGCCCGGATCATGATCCACCAGGTGAGCGGCGGTGCACAGGGCAGCCTGAGCGACATGCAGATCAGCCTCAAGGAGGCCGACCGGCTCATGGAGATCCTGGTGGGGATCCTGGCGAGTAGTACCGGTAAAGATGCGGAGTCCGTGCGCAAGGACATGGACCGCGATTACTGGATGTCGGCCGAACAGGCCCGCGATTACGGGCTCGTGGATAAAGTTCTCAAGCCTGGCGAGCGATAATAGGAGGGTAGGGACACTCGATGGCCAAACCGGACGAGCGAAGAGACCGCTGCTGCCTCTGCGGCAAAGCGAAGGAGCAGGTACCGAAGCTGATCGTCGGCCTTCACGGGGCCGTGTGCTCGGACTGTATCGACCTCTGCAACGACATCCTGCAGAACGAGGGCGGGGCGCCCGTGCGGGAGTCCCGACGGGAGGATAAGGAGACCCGTCGCGAACGGACCCCGGCCACGGTCGGCGGACCCAAGGCGACCAAAGTCCCCAAGCCGAAGGAGATCGTCGGCTTCCTCGACCAGTACGTCATCGGACAGGAGAACGCCAAACGGTCGCTCTCGGTCGCGGTGTACAACCACTATAAGCGGGTGCAGGATCAGGACGACTCGGGGGTCGAACTCCAAAAGAGCAACATCCTCATGGTCGGCCCGACCGGCTCTGGTAAGACGCTCCTGGCCCAGACGCTGGCCCGGATGCTCAACGTGCCGTTCGCCATCGCCGACGCCACGGCCCTCACCGAGGCCGGGTACGTCGGCGAGGACGTGGAGAACATCCTGCTCAAGCTCTGGCAGGCGGCCGAGACGCTCGACTCTCGCAACGCCAAGGAGCTCTGCGAGCGGGGCATCATCTACGTCGACGAGATCGATAAGATCAGTCGCAAGTCGGACAACCCGTCCATCACTCGCGACGTGAGCGGCGAGGGTGTCCAGCAGGCGCTCCTCAAGATCCTGGAAGGCACGACCGCCAACGTCCCCCCGCAAGGCGGCCGTAAGCACCCGCAGCAGGAGTACCTCCAGATCGACACGAAGAACATCCTGTTCATCTGTGGAGGCGCCTTCGAGGGCCTGGCCGAGATCATCATGCGGCGCCAACGGGAGAACGTCATGGGCTTCCGTGCCGACCCCGCCAGCAAGGCCGAGCGCAAGAAGGACGTGCTCCGCGCCGTGAACCCGGAAGACCTGCTCAAGTTCGGGCTGATCCCCGAGTTCATCGGGCGACTCCCCGTCATCACGACCCTCGACGAACTCGACGAGGAAGCGCTGGTGCAGATCCTCACCGGGCCGAAGAACGCGATCCTCAAGCAGTACGCCAAGTTCTTTGAGCTTGACGGGGTTCAGCTCGAGGTCCATCCGGGGGCCCTGCAGGAGATCGCTCAGGAGGCGATGCGCCGGAAAACCGGTGCCCGCGCCCTGCGATCGATCATCGAGCACGTCATGCTCGAGGTCATGTACGAGGTCCCGAGCGACGACAAGATCAAGAAGGTCGTCGTCCCGGAGGGCGTCGTGACCGGCCAGACCAAGCCGATGCTCCTCACCGAGGAGATGATCCGGCAGGCCAGCTGAACTGGGTCGAAGCGAGCGAAGGGCCCGGGGAACCCCCCCGGGCCCTTCGCGCGTCCGGGGGCTGCGGATTGCGGGCCCGCAAGGGGCCTGGCTGGCAAGAGACCCGGAACCGATCCGAGCCTGACAACCCTGCGAGCGGGCCGATCCGCCAGACCGTGAATAACCCAAAGGGAGCAGGTACGGCGGAAACGCCCACCCTTTGTCACCGATCATGTACACGTTGAATTGGAACCCAGACTCGCAGCGCCTTGAAGCCAGCTTTGGAGGTGTCGTCACCGCCGGCGAGGGACAGGTCTTCCTCGAAGACCTGCGCGAGGCCCTCGAATCGGAGAATGGCAGCCCGTTCGCCTTCGTCCTCGACTTTGCGACCGTGCGCTCGCTCGCCAGAGGGGTCGAAGACGCCTTCTCCGAAGCCCGGGACATGGCGAAGTTCAGTGGAGCGAAGGAGGTCGTGTTCGTCGCCCGCGACGAGGACGAGGTCCAGCGGCTCACCGAGCAGCGGCTTCAGCAGGTCATCGAGGGCCAGGAGCGGTACGTCGCCTACCGACTCGCCTCGTAGGCCCCCAGGCCCCCGGGTCCCAACCCGGACGGGCCAACCGTGCAGAGTCCGGGCGGTTCGAGCCATAATGAAGGTTCGAGCTGCCCGATCGTCTAATGGTAGGACACCGGTTTCTGGTACCGTCAGTTGGGGTTCGAGTCCCTGTCGGGCAGCCAAAAGAGTCCCCTCGCCCCCGTCGAGCGGTTGACTGAGACCCCTTTTCCGCGCTGAATCTGCGTGGGTCGGCCCTGGCCGACCGCGGACTTCAGCATGCTCAACCCTTCTAAGTTCCCTGTGCTGCCGATGCGCGCGGACCGGTTCTACCGGGTCATGCCGTTCGGCGATAGCCTCACGAGTGGCACCAGCACGTTCTCCGGCTGGCGCGGGCCCCTGAAGCGGGTGCTCGCCGACCTTGGCGTCACCAACTGGGAGTACGTCGGTAGCCAGACCGGTCAACAGGGCTACCTCGCCGATTACGGTCGCGACTGGCAGCATGAGGCCTACGGCGGCGAGACCGTGACCCAGCTCACCGCCCGGATCGCGACGGCCCTGACCTCGAACGCCCCGGACGTGACCGTCGCGATGATGGGCTCGAACGACGGCGACACCACCGACGTCCAGGTGATCAAGGGACGGTTCGACCGGTTCTTCGACGCCTACTTCGCGGTCACGACGAACCCGATCGTCTCCCTCAGCCGACCCCCCGCTAACACGAACGGCGCGATCACGATGGACTCAGTGGTGCAGGCGGGGATCGATGGGTGGCGCCTTTCGGTCCAGGGCCAGCTCTCGCGAGGCCGGAGCGTGCTCCCGGTCGACCCCCACGCCCTGATCCGGGACCACTTCCACCGGTACATGTTCAGCGGCGACAACACCCACTACAACGAACTCGGATACCACCAGCTCGCGCTCGGTATCGCCGAGGCCCTCGCCGGGCGGACGCGGCCCCCGGTGGCTCCGACGGCGAGCGTGAGGATCACAGCCGCGGGGACCGACTTCGACTTCGCCGAGGGGGCGAGCGTGGCCAAGCTCTCGTCGCTCGACACGTTCGACGTCACGACCGTGGCGGGGCGGACGGTGCGGATCCCGGCGCAGTGGCCCGTCGGGACGGCTTGGCCTGCCGCCGTTGTCCGCGTCCACGGCGCCGACGTCACGAGCGGCGGCGCGGTCGCGATGTCGAACATCGTCGCCTCCGCGTTCGCCCCTGCGACCCGCTGGTAGGGCCCCCCGGGGTAGAACCGGCCGCAGATGGGGAAGAGCGGTCGGTTCCTCCGGGAGTACGGGGCCTTGGTGGCCCTTGTCGTGCTCGTCGTGCTCAACGCCGCCGCCCAGCCGGACGTGTTCCTCCGCCCCGAGAACCTGCGCAACCTCGTCAACCAGAACGCGGTCGTCGGGATCGTGGCAGTCGGGATGACGCTCGTGATCATCGCGGGCGGCATCGACCTCTCCGTGGGGAGCCTCTGTGCCCTGGCGGGCGCGGTCGGTTTGCACACGGTCGCAAGGGCGATCCCGATGGGCGAGGTTTCGGCAGTGGCTCTCGGCGTGGTGGCCTGCGTGGGGGTGGGCCTCGCGTGCGGGCTGGTGAACGGAGCGCTCGTCGCCTATGGGCGGGTCACCGCCTTCATCGCCACGCTCGTCGGGCTGGTCGGTTACCGGTCGTTGGCGCTGGTGTCGGCGGACGGCGGGGAAGTCAGGTCGGCGAGCGCGACGGTGCTGCCGGCCATTGGGCAGGGCGGCATCCCGCTCCCGATCGCGACCGCTTCGGGAAGGCCTCTCGAGCTGACGTGGAACATCTTGGCGTTCGTGGCCGTGGCCGTGGCCGGGCATGTCCTGCTGACCCGGACGACGTTCGGTCGGAACGTGGTGGCGGTCGGGGCAAACGAGCAGGCCGCGTTCCTCGCCGGGATCGCCGTGCAACGGGTCAAGCTCGCGACCTACGCGCTTTGCGGGGCGCTGTCGGGGCTGGCCGCGGTCGGGCTGGCGGGCCGGATGAACTCCGTGTCGTCCTCACAGACGGGGGTGCTCTACGAGCTTGACGCCATCGCGGCGGTCGCGATCGGGGGGACGAGCATGGCCGGTGGCCACGGGCGCGTCTGGGGGACGGTGGTGGGCGTGCTCATCCTCGGGGTCATCTCGAACATGCTCGTCGCGAACGACGTCTCGCCCTACTGGCAAGGCCTGGTCAAGGGTGTGGTCATCCTGCTCGCCGTCTTGCTCCAGCGGTCGCGAGCGTAAGGCCCGCCTGACTGGCCTACTCGCGAGCGCCGAAGGGTACGTGCCAAGATGGGGGCGTGAAGACCGTCGGTCGAATCGTCACCTGCGTCCTGCTCTGGGTCGCGCTCGTCGCCGTCGTCGGGTGTGGAAGCGCCCCTGCCCCGGTTGCAGGGGGAGCCTCAAGGTTCGTGGACTCCGGTTCCGCTCCGAAGAAGCTCAGGATCGGCGTCTCGATCCCGGCCGCCGACCACGGCTGGACGGCGGGCGTCGTCTGGTGGGTCGAAGAGGCGAAGAAGTCGATTCCGGACGTCGAATGGACGGTGGCTACGGCGGACAAGCCGGAGAAGCAGATCGCCGACGTCGAGACGATGCTCGCGAAGGGCGTGGACGCCATCGTCCTCCTCGCGACTGAGAGCGCCCCCCTCACCCCGGTGGCGAAGAAAGTCAAGGAGGCTGGGGTCTATCTCGTCAACGTCGACCGCGGCCTGCTCGAACCCGTTGCAGACGTGTTCCTGGAAGGCGACAACGTGGCGTTCGGCCGCAAGGCGGGCGAGTTCATCGGCCAGAAGCTCAATGGGCAGGGAAGGATCCTCGTCCTCGAAGGCGTCCCCAGCACGGTCAACACGGACCGGAACGCGGCCTTCCGCGAGGCGCTCAAGGCCTACCCAGGGGTTCAGATCCTCGACTCTCAGGCCGGTAAGTGGGACCGCAAGACCTCGCTCGAAGTCACGCAGACCATGCTCGTCAAGCACGCCCAGGTCGATGCGATCTGGGCGGCGGACGACGACATGGCCCTCGGGGCCGAGCAGGCCCTGAAGGAAGCGGGTCGCACCGGCGTCTGGATCGTCGGCGGTGGCGGGATGAAGGACGTCGTCAAGCGAGTCATGGACGGGGACGCGACGTTCCCGGCGACCGTCACGTACCCCCCGTCGATGGTCGCGACGGGGATGTTCCTCGCGACGAGCGCCTTACGAGACGGGAACGTCAAGGAGAAGTCGGCCTTCCTCCCCAGGCACATGCTCATCGACGTCGAGCTCGTGACCCCCGAGAACGCCGGGCGCCACTACTTCCCGAACTCGGTGTACTGATGCGCGAGCGGGGAAGGGCTTTCACACTGATCGAACTCCTGGTGGTGATCGCCATCATCGCTGTGCTCGCAGCGATCCTGTTCCCCGTGTTCGCGAGCGCGAAGCTGGCCGCTCAGGCCACGTCGTGCGCGTCGAACATCCGCCAGATGGGGGTCTCGTTCACGCTCTACACGGGCGATACGGACGGCGTCTACCCCCTCGCCGCCTATCCGACCGGGGGCCAAGGGTTCGCGCTCTGGCACGACCTCGTCGATCCGTTCGTCAAGAACAAGGACGTGTGGCTCTGCCCCTGTAGCCGGGTCAAGCCTCGGGACGAGAGCGGGGCCCCGACCTCGCACTTCGGCTACAACGTGCGGGGTCTCACGGACATCCGTCTCGACTTTGCCAACGCCGTCGGCCACCGGGCCGTCTCGGAATCGCAAATCGAACAGCCCAGCGAGACCGTGCTGCTCGTGACCGCCAAGGCGAGCAGGCTCTCGAGCTTCTGCGGCGACGACGGCAAGCTCCTGCTCTTCCCGAGCGACCCCGACGACGACTGCTGGGGCAGGCCGGACCCGAACGCGCAGGGCAAGGCCATCGTCCAATGGGCCGACCTTCATACCTCCCGGCGCGCGGCGGGGGGCTTCAGTGTCGGGGCCAACCCAGCCGACCGGTTCTTCGACACCCTCGGAGATTGACCCCGGCAATAGTGCTGGAATCGAAGGAGTCGCTCGTAACCCTTCCAGGCGCTGCCGGTATCCTTGGCCCGCCATGCCCTGTTCTTCATTGCCTCTAAAGCGGAGTTCCCGTTCGGCTCTCATCGGCTCGCTCCTGCTCCTCTCGCTCACCCTCCCGGTCGTCGGCGCGGCCCAGGGCCCTCCCCCGTGGCTCTGGAAGGCGAGCGGCTCGGACCCGGCGAACGCGGTCGGTTTCTCGGCGGACGGCACTGCGTTCGCGAAGGGCACGACCGGCTCCGACGTGCTCGTATTCGACTCGATCGAGGGTTCTCCGAGCCAGGTGCTCTCCGGTCACACGGGACAAGTCTTGGCCATCGCGTTCCCCAACAGCGGCGACGTCGTCGCCACCGGCTCGTTCGACCGCTCTGTTCGGCTCTGGAACTGGCGGACCGGCGCGCTCATCCGGTCGCTCCCCGGCCACTCCGCCCCGGTGAACGCCATCGCGTTCTCGCCGAACGGTAACCTCTTGGCATCGGCTTCCACCGACCGGACGGTCCGCATTTGGCGTGTCGGGGATGGGGCTCTGCTTAACACGTTGACAGGCCACACGGACGCCGTCAATTCGCTGGCCTGGGGTTCTTCGAACGTCCTCGCGAGCGGCTCGAGCGACCTCTCGATCCGTCTCTGGGACCCGGCCACCGGGATTCTCCTGCGCACGCTGACCGGGCACGCGGGTCCCATCAGCTCGCTCGCCTTCAACACCGACCTCTCTCAGCTCGCCTCGGGCTCGTGGGACGCCACGGTCAAGCTGTGGAACCCGCAGACCGGCGACCTGTTCCGGACTATCCCGGGCCACACCGACTGGGTTCTCGGGCTTGTCTTCACTGGTGACCGCAGGACGCTCGTCTCGGGTTCGCTCGACGGCACCATCAGGTTCTGGAACCCGCAGGACGGCACACTGCGCAAGCGCTACGACGAGGAGACCGGTGCCGTGCTCGGCCTCGCCTTCGGTTTCGACGACGCCCTCCTCGGCATCGCCGCCGAACAGTCCGGCGTGGCCCGGAACCCGTTCGGCGTACCGGACGTGCAGTTCCCGATCGCGTTCCAGGCCCTGCGCGGCCGAGTCGATCGTGGCGATCTCACGAGCCTGCGAGGCGATGACTCGAACCCGCTCCGCGTCTGCCGGTTCATCGTCCCGAACGACCCGCTGCGGGTCGTCGAGCTCCGGTACACGCTGCGCACGATCACGCCGAAGCCCGGCGCCCTCGTCGTGGCCGTCCGCTCGCGGGCCTCGGTCGGTGGGTTGCTCCAGCAGACGCTCGAGCTGTTCGACTGGGCCGAGAACCGCTTCGACCCGACGGACGTGCTCCAGGGGAACCTCAACACGACCTTCACGAGCCGGGTCTTGACGGCCACGGGCGATCTGACCCGTTACGTCGACTCCAACCGGCGCATCCGGGTCCAGCAGACCATGCGCATCGTCGGCCCCATCCCGAACCCGAACCCGTGCCTCGAGACGACGCTCGTCCGAGCCACGGTCACCCCGTCCTAAGCGCCTGACCGGCCGCCTAGCCGCCCCGCAGCAGCTGCAACACGCTCTGCGGGGCCTGGTTGGCCTGGGCCAGCACCGAGACGCCGCTCTGGCGAAGGATCTGGACCTTCGTGAACTCCGTCATCTCCTTGGCGAGGTCGGCGTCACGGATCTGGCTCTCGGAGGCCGTGATGTTCTCCTGGGCGACGGCCAACGAACGGCCGGTCGACTCGAGGAAGTTCTTCTGGAAGGAACCGAGGTTGCCGCGGAGGGCCGAGAGCTGGGAGATCGCGTCGTCGATGATCGCCATCGCGTCGCGGGCGCCTTGCGGCGACCGCAGGTCGATTGTCGAGAGGTTCTGTCCCGCGACGGCGGCCGTCCCGAGCCGAGAGGGGTCGACGCTGGGGATCGAGAACGTAGTTGCCTGGTCCGAGTTGCTGCCGATCTGGAAGCGCATGCTCCCCACGTTCAGTTGCCCGACCACGGTCGCGGCGCCGACCGCGTTGCCCGCCACGGTAACCACGAGCTTGTTCCCGCTCGGCGAGGTCAGCGTCAGGCCGTCGTCGTTCGGGCCGACCCCGCCCGTGAAGGTCTCCGTCTGGGTGCCCGAGGGCTCGACGGGGACGGTCACGTCGTAGACCGCGTTCGCCCCGACCGCTGGGGTGGCGCCGGAACCGTTGTTGAGGATTGTCCCTGTCTCGAGGTAGTTGATCGGGTAGCGCGAGCCGAACTTCGTGGACGTGAGCGTGAACTGGAGCGGGGTGCCGGCGACCGTCGCCGAGACGCCGGTCGTGGCCGACTGCTGGTTGACCATCGCGAGCACGTCGTTGACGGTCATGCCCGCTTGGACCGTGAAGGCCTGGCCGTTCAGGACGAACGTGCCTGCGCCCACCGTCGCGCCCGTGCTGGCAAAGGTGGTCGCCAAGGCCCCGGTCGTCGTCCGGGTCGCTGCTGTGGTCTGGTCGATGGTGATGGATCCCGTCCGTACCGTCGCGCCGTTGAACGTCGAGCCGACGAACGCGCTGGAGACGAGGTCGGTGCGGGTGACGGAGGTTGAGACCCCGGAGCTCCCGTTGAGCAGCCGCTTGCTCCCCCAGGTCGTCTGCTCGGCGATGCGCCGGATCGAGTCGACGACCGACCGCACCTGGGTCTGGTTCGCCTCGAGCTGTGCCGCGTCGATGGTCGCGGTGTTGGCCGAGTGGACAGCGAGGCCGCGGACGTCCCGGAGCAGGCGCGAGATCTCGTCCATTGCGCCCTCCGCCGTCCGTGCCATGTTGACCGCGTCTTGCACGTTGCGGCTCGCCTGCTCGATCCCCTTGATCTGGGACCTCAGGCCTTCGCTGATGATGAGGCCGGCCGGGTCGTCGGCGGCCGTGTTGATCCGCAGGCCGGTGGCGAGGCGGGTCACCGAGCCCGACATCATGGCGTCGGTCTGGCTCAGGTACCGCATCGCGGTCATCGCGGGGACGTTGGTATTGATCCTCAGGCTCACAGTCTGGGCTCCAAGCCGGATCCACGGAGGAAACCGGCAGTCTTGCTATGAGGGATTCTCGGCTGAGTGTGGAAAGAACCTTAGCCCCGGCCCAACCACCGGCAACGACCGCCCCTCCCTGGACATACTGGAACTGCCGTGTCCCGTCCCACCGTCCGATCCTGGGCTGAGCCGTACAAGATCAAAGTCGTCGAGCCCCTTACCGTGACCACCCGCGACCAGCGGGACGCCGCCCTGGCCGAAGCGGGCTACAACACCTTCCTGCTGCCCTCGCGCTTCGTCTACATCGACCTGCTCACGGACTCCGGCACGGGCGCCATGAGCGACGAGCAGTGGGCGGGGATGATGCTCGGCGATGAGGCCTACGCAGGCAGCCGGAACTTCG
The DNA here is from genome assembly GCA_022843485.1 of Fimbriimonadaceae bacterium. Classification (GTDB taxonomy): domain Bacteria; phylum Armatimonadota; class Fimbriimonadia; order Fimbriimonadales; family Fimbriimonadaceae; genus JALHNM01. Next base: position 144,429 of record JALHNM010000002.1, read on the forward strand.
AGCACCTCGAGGCTGCCGTTCGGGAGTACTACGGGTTCAAGTACCTTGTGCCCACCCACCAGGGGCGCGGGGCGGAGCACCTGCTGAGCCGGGTCAAGATCAAGCCCGGCGACCGGATCCCGGGGAACATGTACTTCACCACGACCCGGCTGCACCAAGAGCTCGCCGGGGCCACGTTCGTGGACGTGGTGATCGACGAGGCCCACGACCCCGATTCGCTCCACCCCTTCAAGGGCAACGTGGACCTTGGCAAGCTCCAGGCCGTCATCGACGAGGTCGGGCCGGAGCGCGTGCCGTACGTTTGCCTCGCCGGGACGGTCAACATGGCGGGCGGCCAGCCGTTCAGCATGGCGAACCTCCGCGAGGTTCGGGCCCTGACCGAGCCGCTTGGGGTCAAGGTCTACCTCGACGCCACCCGACTCGTCGAGAACGCCTACTTCGTGCAGCGGCGCGAGCCTGGGTATGCGGAGAAGAGCCTCAAGGAGATCCTCCTTGAGATCTGCGCCCACGCCGACGGCTGTACGATGAGCGCCAAGAAGGACTCCCTTGTGAACATCGGGGGGTTCCTCGCCACGAACGAGGACGACCTCTACGAGGAGGCGTGTAACCTCGTCGTCGTCTTCGAGGGCCTCCACACCTATGGGGGGCTGGCCGGGCGCGACATGGAGGCGATGGCGCGCGGGATCGCGGAGAGCGTCCGGCAGGAGCACATGGCGGCCCGCATCGGACAGGTCGAGTACCTGGGCGACCACCTCGTCTCCGAAGGCATTCCCGTCGTCCGCCCGATCGGGGGCCACGCGGTCTTCCTGGACGCGAGGAGGTTCTACGACCACCTGCCCCAGGACGCCTTCCCGGCCCAGACCTTGGCCGCCGAGCTGTACCTCGAGAGCGGGATCCGGTCGATGGAACGGGGCATCGCTAGCGCGGGGCGAGACCCGGTCACGGGCGAGAACCACCGGCCGAATCTCGAGCTCACCCGCCTGACGATCCCCCGCCGGGTCTACACCCAAGCGCACATGGACGTGACGGCGGAGGCGGTCTACGCCACCTACGACCGCCGCCGGCAGGCCCGGGGCCTGAAGATGGTCTACGAGCCGAAGTACCTCCGCTTCTTCCGCGCCCGGTTCGAGCCGCTCTGAGGCCGTCGCTCTCTTGCCCTAGTGATTCGCAGGGGGAGGTCTGCGACACGAGGAGCACGCGTGGCGTCTAGAGAGTGGTGTCAGACCACGTGGAGAAGGACAGGACATGACGAGGTTCGGAAGCCAGGGGCCGTTTCATTTCGCTTCTTGGGGGAGGGTCAGCTTGGCGATCGCCGGGTCGCTCCTCCTGGCGGGGTCGGGGCTGGCGGCTACCGAGGACGACTCGTTCGCCAAGACGAAGGCCCTCGCGCTGAGTCGATTGATGGAGGCGGCGAAGAAGCTCGGGCGGCCCTTGATCGTCGAGACGACCATCGAAATGGCGCACATCCCGGACGAGCTCTGGGAGGGCGCGATGAGCCTGGAACCGGGCCAGTTCTTGACGCTTCTCGCCGGTTGGACCGGGACGAAGCGGGAGCAGCACAACGGCGTCCAGCTCCTTCTGCGAGACCGTCAAGATGGCTCGCCCACCGGGGACAGCGACGCCGCCCAGGCCCTCGCCTGGGCCTCCCGACTGTCGCCCGACCAACTGAAGGCTCTCCTGACCCCGGACGGGCTCTCGACGGCGAAGCTGGACGACCAAACCCTGTGGACGCTGGCTTCGGTGGGGGGGCCGAGTTCGTTGGGGCTCGCCATGATCCGTCACCGCGCCGATTCGAACGTGGGGGTCATGGGGTCGCCCTACGTCGAGTTCGTTCGCGAGGGAAAGGTTCGACGAGTCCCGTTGCCAGGCTCGGATATGCGCCGGATTCACCGTGACGACCCTGTCTCCCCTCCCGCAGACTGGCGGACGCTGGTGCCGTCGGTGAGTCTCGAGGAGACCGTGCCCGGCCCGCTCGATTTTGGCCCCGGCGCCTGGACCCCGTTGTACAAGATGGTGAACGCCGCGACCCGGCAGTTCGACCTCCAATTGGGCTACGACTTCCGGCTTGCGGAGGCGGAAGTCTTCGCGGCGGGCTCGATGACCGAAGAAACTTGGCTGAAGGTGTTCCGACGCTTGGTCACGTCGCAAGACCCGTCGTCCAGTCGCCGGTCCGAAACCGCTGAACACGGCGCCCTCGCGCTGAAGAACTGGTTTGGGAGCGACCCGGACTCGATCCCGCTCCAGACCGAACCGCTGAACGGGTTTACGGCGAAAGACTTCCTCGAAGGGCGGGAGATCGCTCTTGGGGGCTTGCTGTCGCAGAACCCCCATTTAGGGGACTGGGCGAGGAAGCAGCTCAACCTCGGGCCGAACGACCGGGTTCGCTTGGGACTGAGGCCGATTCTGCGCCTCGAGGCTCCAGGTTGGAGAGAACTGCCGAGGCGGATGCTTACCGGCGCCCATAGGGTCGTCTTCGACAACGTCGGCTCGATCGCGTTGGACGACTAGCCCTTCAGTCCAGTCTGGCGAGGCGGCGGAGGGCGCGGTAGAGCTCGACCATCGCGAGGGTGTCGCGTTCGCAGTAGCGGAGGAGCGCCTCTCGCGTGGCCTCCGCGGCCTCGGGCGGCAGGGCACCGGAGACGAGGTCGAGGTACGCCTGACTCGCCGCGTCGCCGCCCTTGATCGCGAGGTCGGAGTAGTCGAGGCCGGGCACGAGCGCGGGGAGCACGGCCTTGATCGAGAACTGCCCCCCGAACGCCCGGTCGTAGACTCCCTCACGGACGATCGGATAGAGGTCGACGAGACGGTCGAGGACGTACCCCAAGAGATCCTTCGCCCCGTCGATCCCTTGGCGCTCAAGGGCCTCGAGACGCTGCTTCTCGTAGGAGCTGTAGACCGCGATCGACCGGGCCCCTTCTACCGCCAGCCGCAGGGAGGCGACGAACCCGGAGCGTGGGTCCTGACCGGTCACGTCCAGGAACTCGGAGTGGACGGCCTCGCTGCCCGGTGAGTCGAGGCGGTGGCACGACCACTGGAACACGACGGGGCCGTATGGGCCGAGCCCGGGGAACAGCGGCAAGAGCGGCCCGGCCGCCTCGAAGTCCACAAAGCACGCCGGGAACTCGATCGACGCGAGCTCCCCAGCCACCCCCGGCTCGACCCGGGGCCCGCCGAAGCGGACGACCTCGACGACCCTCCGCTCGATCGGGCTCAGCCGCTCGCCGTCCGGGATCTGCTCGATCGTATCGACCCCCTGCGCCCGGAACCGGACGATCCGGTCGTGACGCATCCCGGGGATCGTCTCGATGTCCGTCTCCGACTGCCCCTCGCGACAGTGGGCCGTGAACGGGCAGGGCACGGGGTTCCTGCAGGCGGGACCGAGAACGGCGTCCGGTCGGCGTCCCGCCTCGCGGAGGCCCTCCCACGTTCGGATCGCGTCGAGCACCGCCGTCCTGAGTTGGTCGACCCGCCTGGTGAGATCTGTGAGGAGAAGGAGGTCGGCGTGCTCCAACGGGCGGTCGCCGCGGACGAGGGTCTTGTCCACGAGCCCAAGGCTAGCCCTGACGACCTCGATCCCGGCTCGGCGCAGCACCTCCACCTGGAACGCGACTTCCTCCTCGTAGTGTGGCTTGACGCTGGTGGAGGACTTCACCTCGACCAGACGCCAGGCAGTACCCTCGCGGAGGAGGACGTCGCACCGCACGTAGAGGCCGTCCGCCAGGAAGGCGGGCTCGAAGAGGGTGTCGGCGCCGGATTCCAGAGCCCGCCTGGTCTCTTCGAGGGCCGCTTCCGGCTCCGTCGCCTCGATGAGCACCCCGCCCGGGAACCGGGTCCGGACGTCCTCGCCGAACGCTCGCCCCGTCTCCATCCGTGCTCGCGAGGCGGGGTCCGGCGGAGTGGCCGCGTCTGGGTCGTTGACTTCGAGCCACCCCCGTCGAGGGCATTGCCGAAGGGAGACGTAGAGGGACTTGGTGAGGGGACGGCTCAACGACCCGGGAGTGTATCACCCGCCAAGGGCCCCGGGTACCATGTTGGTTCCTCGTAGAGAGAACAGGACATGAACTTCCACGACCGTCTCGACAACGTCATCGCCCGCTACGACCTGCTCCAGCACCCGTTCTACAAGGCGTGGAACGAGGGCACGCTGCCGGTCGCGGCGCTCAAGGACTATGCGACCGAGTGGGGGGCGTTCATCGAGGTCGTCCCGCAGACCTGGGAGGCGGTCGGCGAGTTCGCGATCGCGGCCGAAGAGCGGACGCACGTCGAGATGTGGCGCCGGTTCGCCGCGGCCTTGGGCACCGACATCGACCGCCCGAAGGGCCCCCGGGTCGGTGACCTGGTCGCCCGGACCCGCGAGTCGTGCGGTATGGCGAGCGACGCGCTTGGCGCCCTTTACGCCTTCGAGGCCCAGCAGCCGAACACCTCGAGCTCGAAGCTGGACGGGCTTCGGGAGCACTACCGTGACCTCGGCGAAGCGGCCATGGAGTACTTCGTCGTGCACCAGGACGACGACACCGAGCCGAAGATCATCCTCGATCGCATCGCCGGTCTGAGCCCGGACGAGCAGGAGCGGGCCGTCGAGTCGTGCACGACGATCTGCCGCTCGCTCTGGGACGGCCTCACCGAGATCCACGACCGCCACTGCCCGGCGGCGTAAGCCCTGTGTTCGACGGGGGGCACCGAGAGACCGGTGCCCTCCGTGATCCCGGACTGCGTCTGCTCGCAGACGCTCTGGAGTAGCGAGCTTGCTCGCTCGTCTCCCGTCCGATGAGTTGGTGGACAAGGTGGGACTCGAACCCACACGCCTTGCGGCACTGGAACCTAAACCCAGCGCGTCTGCCAATTCCGCCACTCGCCCGAGGGCCGACAGGATACCAGGCGGGGCCAGGCGGCGACGGCGGCTGGTAGAGTCCTGATCCATGGTGCTCGTCGTCGGCGGGGCCGGTTACGTCGGCTCCCACACCCTGCTCGCGTTGCGCGAGGCCGGTCGGGAGGCGATCGCGCTGGACGACCTCTCTCGAGGTCATGAATGGGCCCTCCTCGGCGCCCCGCTCGTCCGAGCTGACGTGACCGACCTCGAAGCACTCCGCTACGTCTTCGGCCGTCATCAGGTCTCGGCCGTGCTCCACTTCGCCGGGCTGATCGAGGTCGGCGAGAGTGTGAAGGACCCCGCTGGCTTCTACCATGCCAACGTCCACGGCACCTGGTGCCTGCTCGAGGCGATGCGCGAGGCGGGGGTCCGCGACCTGGTGTTCAGCTCCACCGCGGCAGTGTACGGCGAGCCCGAGCACACCCCGATCCCGGAGATGCACCCCAGGAACCCGACGAGCCCGTACGGAGACACGAAGCTGGCCGCGGAACGACTGATCCAGGCCTATGAGGCTGCCTACGGGTTCCGGGCGGTGCGGCTTCGCTACTTCAACGCGGCAGGCGCCGACCCGGAGGGAAGGCTAGGAGAGGCGCACGACCCGGAGACTCACCTCATCCCCCGAGCCCTGCTCTCCGTCCTGGGGCGCGGGCAGTTCACGGTATTCGGAGACGACTACCCGACGCCGGACGGAACGTGTGTTCGGGACTACGTCCATGTGTGCGACCTTGCTGCGGCCCACGTGGCGGCTCTCGACGCCTTGCGCCGGGGCGAGTCCGGGGCGTTCAACCTCGGGACGGGGCGAGGGGCGAGCGTTCGCGAGGTGGTCGAGGCGGTCCGGGCGGTGACGGGGGCCGACTTCTCACCTGGGGTCGCTCCCCGGCGACCGGGGGATCCGGCCGTCCTCGTGGCCGACCCCGGGCTGGCGGGGTCCGTGCTCGGTTGGCAGCCCCAGCGCAGCGACCTCCTCACCGTGGTCGAGGACGCTTGGCGCTGGCACCGGCGGAGTCTGCAAGCAGACTAATCCAGTGCGAGAGCACGCTCTCGCACTCCGGGCCTCGCTGCGCTCGCGGAGTCTGCAAGCAGACTAATCCAGAGCGAGAGCACGCTCTCGCACTCCGGGCCTCGCTGCGCTCGCGGGGTCTGCGAGCAGACTAATCCAGAGCGAGAGCACGCTCTCGCACTCCGGGCCTCGCTGCGCTCGCGGGGTCTGCGAGCAGATTGATCCAGGGCGAGAGCAGGCTCTCGCACTCCTGGGGCTAGGGTGTGACGGGGACTCTGCCTTCGATGGCGATCCGGCCACCCTCGACCGCGACTCGGGTCAGCTCCAAGGCCAGCGGGAGGTCGGCGACGTCGAACACCGGGTTGAGCTGCTCCAACTGGCCCTCGACGAGCCCCCGGGCGACGGGGACGCTCAGATCGACGAGGTCCACGAACACCTGCCGCCCCTCCACGACCCTCAACCGGCACGTCAGAGTCGCCCGCACTTCGAACACGACCTTCGCCGTCGCCTCGATCTCGATCTCGCCGTCCGGCATCCGCACGACGACGTCCCGGAGCATCCCTTTCGACCGGGCCTCCAGCAGGGACGTCACTCCCTCCGGCAGGATCTCGGCCGTGAGCCGACCCTCCGCCCCGAGCTCGAGCGCCCCCGTCTTGATGTCCACCGTCGCCGCCTGCGCCTCGATCACGATGTGCTCCAACCGTAACCCGAAGTGCAAGGTGAGCCCGTTCACCTCCGCGTGGAGGCGGTCGAGGGTGAGTCGCTTGCTCATAACCTTCGGGTAGTGTGACCGCGTGAGCCCGCTCCTGCTGGCGGCCCTGGTCATGCGTGAGACGTCCGACCCACCGACCCTGACCCGCGAGTTCAGGGGGGTCTGGATCGCCACCGTCGCCAACATCGATTGGCCGAGCCGCCCCGGTCTCCCGGTCGCCGAGGCCAAGGCGGAGATGCGCTCCACTCTCGCGGCCCTGTCCCGAGCAGGGTGTAACGCGGTCGTGCTCCAGGTCCGGCCGATGGCCGACGCCCTGTACCGCTCGCGCCTCGAGCCCTGGTCGAGTTTTGTTTCAGGGCGCCAAGGGAAGAGCCCCGGCTTCGACCCGCTGGCTTTCGCGGTGACGACCGCCCACGCGGAGGGGATGGAACTTCATGCCTGGGTCAACCCGTTCCGGGCTCGCCACGCGACGTTCGAAGGGCCCGCCGACCCCACTCACGTCACCCGGCGGCACCCGGGGTGGGTCGTCGAGTACGGCAATCAAGCCTGGGTCGACCCCAACGCCCCCGGCGCCCAGGCCCATGCCCTCGCCGTCGTCGAGGACATCGTCCGGCGGTACGACGTGGACGGGCTGCACATCGACGACTACTTCTATCCCTACCCCGTGCGCCGGGCGGACGGGACGAAGCTCCCCTTCCCAGACGAGCGCAGTTGGGCGAAGCGCGCCCCGGGCACGACGGACCGCGACGCGTGGAGGCGAGCGGCCTGCGACCGGTTCGTACGCGACCTCTACCGCCGGGTCAAGGCGGTCAAGCCCTGGGTGAAGGTGGGGGTGAGCCCCTTCGGCATCGCGCGCCCGGGCGTGCCGGAGGGGGTCACGGCCGGGATCGACCAGTACGCCGACCTCCACGCCGACCCGGTGAAGTGGCTTCGGGAGGGGTGGCTGGACTACCTGTCGCCGCAACTGTACTGGCGCCGTTCGGCTCCGCAGCAGCCGTACGACCAGTTGCTCGAGTGGTGGCTGGCGCAGGAACGACCGTCGCGTGTCCGGGTCTGGCCGGGTCTGTTCACGTCCCAAGTGGGTCCGCAAGGCGCGGACTGGCCCGCCAGCGAGATCGTGGCCCAAGTCGAGTCGGCCCAGCGCGAGGCGGGAGGTAGTGTCCACTTCAGCGCGAAGGCCCTTGTGGGCGATTGGGACGGTGTGGCGAAGGCCCTGGCGGAGGGGCCGTACCGAGACCCCGCGCTCGTCCCGACGTTCGTGGCCTCGGGCGCGGCACCCCCTCCGCCCCGGGTAGGGCAAGCCTCGGGCCGAGCGTGGCGGCTGGAACTTGCCCCTGGGGGCACGGCCCCGGTCCGGTTCTACGTTGTGGCCCCCGAGGGCCCCGGCCGGCCGATCGTGACGACTCGGACGACGGTGGCGGTGCCGAAGGGGTGGACCCGCGTGCGGGTGGCCGCGGTCGACCGGGCTGGGCGGATCGGGCGGGCACGGGTCGTCCACCGGCCGGGGTCGGGCTCGTGAGGGCGGTGGTCCAACGGGTCTCTCACGCTTCGGTCACCGTGGACGGCCGCGAGGTCGGGCGCTGCGGACCCGGATTCGTGGTCCTCGTGGCAGCGGGGAAGGGGGACACCGAACTCGAGGCGAGGAAGATGGCGGACAGAGTCTGGGGAATGCGCGTCTTGCCGGACGAGACCGGGAAGATGAACCTCGCCCTCAAGGACGTGCCAGAGACGGGGGAGCCGAACGTGCTGGCCGTGAGTAACTTCACGGTCTACGGCGATGCCACCCAGCGCCGGCCGAGCTTTACCGCCGCCGCACCCTACGACGAGGGCGAGCGGCTCTTCGACGCGTTCGTCGCCGAGCTCCACCGACTCGGCGCCAGGGTCGAGACCGGCGTCTTCGGCGCGGAAATGGCCCTCACGCTCACGAACACGGGGCCGGTCACACTCGTTGTTGAGACTTAGCGGCGCGCCCCCGCGGGCATCGGATGATCTGTGGCCCCGTTCACGGCCGAAAGAGCAACCGCCTTCGCCGGTATCGGTGCGAGCTCGCAAATGCTGGCTGGCAGTCGTAAAGACACCGAGCGATCCGGCTCGACACGAGCGTGACTCAGAGGTCGCCTACCAGCCCTAGGGCCTCCTCGAACTCCGGGTGTTTGCGGCAGAGCGGCAGGAAGTCGCACGTCGGGCAGATCGCCTTGGGCACGGGTAGCAGCGAGGCGTAGTCGCGGTCGAGGATCTCGTGCCCGATCGCGAGGACGCACGCTTCGAACTCGGCGGCTTCCTCCTCGGTGAACGTGGCGCTGGCCCGGTCACCAGAGCGCAGGGCCAAGATCGTCGCCCGCACCGGGCGGTCGGGGAAGCTGCGACGGAGGAGGAGTTGGTAGCAGCCCATCGCGATGTCGGTCGCGACGTCCTCAGGGGTGACCGTGCCCCGTCCCGACTTGTAGTCGACGACTTCGACCGTGCCGTCCTCGTGCTCGTCGATCCGGTCCAGCCGACCGAGCAGCACGAACCGTCCCATGTCCGCCCGTAGGGTCTTCTCCACGAAAAGCGTCTTCGCGCTGACCGCCTCGACTGCCCGTAACTCCACGTACCGCTCGACGATCGCCTTACCCTCGCTCAGCGCCTGCGCCATTTCGTCCTGGCTCGAGTACCCGGCTTCGACCCAGCTCTCCTCGAGGGCGGCGACGGCCTCGGAGGTGGTCGTCACGCCCCGGTCGCCGGTGTCGTGGAAACGCTGGAGCACGGAGTGGAGCGACGTCCCGAACGAGTAGTACGACTTCGACCGGAGGTACCACTTCCCGCGGGCGTCCAGGTACGTCCACTTGTACTTGTCCGGGCACGCCAGGTAGGTGGTGATCTTCGTCGGGCTCAGCGTCGGCTTTCGGGCCACGGCGGGTTTGTACCCAGTCCGGGCCGGGTACCTTACCGGGGCGATGAGAACGGTCTGGACGGCGGCAGTGGTGTGCGCGATCGCGGTGCTCGCGTGTACGGGCGGGGTCAGCGCGCGTCAGGGGCGAGACGGGTTGACCCGAGTCATGACGTACAACGTGGAGTGGTTCAGCGAGGACGCGAACCCCGGACGGGTCAGCAACCTGAAGGCAGTGCTCGACGAGACCGCCCCCGACGTGGTCGGGCTCCAGGAGATCCAAAGCCGCAAAGCGCTCGGGCAGGTCTTCGGAGGCGAGTGGCAGATCGGGATGACCGACGACCCGGACGACGCACAGGAACTCGCGATCGCGGTGAGGAAGCCGCACGTCCTCGTGAGCAGCGAGATGGTCTTCCCAGGGCCGACGTTCGAGGAGTTCTTCCCGAACGGTCGCGACGCGCTGCGGGCCGTCGTCCAGACGCCCAGCGGAAGGAGGCTCATCGTCTATGTTCTCCACCTGAAGAGCCGCCGGGGCGGGCGGATGCAGACGGACTTCCAGCGCGAGGGCGCGGCCGGGCTGCTCGCCGCCTACATCGCCGCCCGTCCCGATGAGAGGAACGTCGTCGTGCTCGGCGACCTGAACGACACTCCGAACGACAGGAGCGCCCGTATCCTGGCCACCGGCGACCTCACCGTCCCGGCCGGGGACGCCAAGCCGCCCCGCTGGCTGCTCCAGAACCTGATGACGCCGCTTTGGGACGAGGACTACGTGACCATCGGCGTGAGCAGCCTCTTCCAGGGCTCGGCGCTCGTCCCCCGCGTGCCCGGCGCCAAAGCGGACAGCGACCGCCTCCGCGGGGTCGACTACCGGTTCCCCGACGACGTCCGGGTTCGGCAGACCCTGTTCGACCAGATCCTTGCGAGCCCAGCCGTCGCCAAAACGGCCAGAGAGCGCCCGACCGTGTTCGCTGGACCCGCCGCGATGAGGGGTCAGGGCGGACGGGTAGTCGTCGAGGAGGGTCGCCCCGTGCAGTACACCGAAAAGGGCGATCGTGCGAGCGACCACCTCCCCGTCTACGTCGATGTGGCCGTCCCCGAAGAACCGGCGACGACCGTCGGGGGCTGACCTTGCGGGCCTGGCTCCGAGGCGGGGCGCATTCGTTGTGGCTTCTCCCGGTAGGGGTCGTGGCCCTCGGCACCAAGACTAACCTCGCCCGGCGGGTTACGGGAAATCTTACGTACATATACGGGTTCTATAGCGATCGGTAGTCACAGTCTCGTCTTCTTGGTCTAACATGTCTAGCACCACCCCGGGTGGACGGCCCTCGCTTGGAGGGCCGAGGGATCAGACATGAAGAAGCTTGCTGTGCTGGCGCTCGTCGCCGTTTCGTCCTTCTCGTTCGCTCAGTCCGCCGTTTGGGACGGCGCCCTGACCTCGGCCGACCCCGTTTACAACCGAACAGTCGAGGACGGCAGCGGCCTGTCCGGCGTCGGCACGGCCGTCTTCTACGACGTCCAGCCGTTCTTCGTGCTGGCCACGGGTGAGTACACGATGGAGGTCCGGGCCCGGAACGCCGGCGAGGACACCTTCGCGTTCATCTACCGCGACCTCTTCAACCCGGGTGCCCCGACGGTCAACTTCGTCGGCGGCAACGACGACTGGCTCGACTTCACCACCTCGAAGATCGGTGGTGGCAACGGCTCCCCGACCACGCTGATCCTCACTTCGGGCGTGCAGTACTTCGCGATCACGACGAGCTTCAGCAACGGCGACCAGTTCGCCTACGACAACAACGTCACGCCGCTGTTCCAGGGCGGTGAAGCCCGGCTCGGCATCGTTCCGGAGCCGGCGACGATGCTCGCGCTCGGAGCGGGCCTCGCGGCGATCGCCGCCCGTCGCCGCCGCAAGTAAGCGGTCCGGTATGGCGCCAAGGAGGGTCGGGGCCTAGGGCCCCGGCCCTTCTTCGCGTCAGGGAGTCCCGGCCGAGTCGGTCTCCGGGTGCCTCACTGGTACGCTCAGCCTCACATGCTCATCCGCATCGGCCACTCGCCCGACTCCGACGACGCGTTCATGTTCTACGGCCTGGCCAACGGGGTCGTCCAGTCGGAGCACGAGTTCGAGCACATCCTCCGCGACATCCAGACCCTCAACGAGTGGGCGAAGGAAGGGCGGCTCGAGTCGAGCGCGGTGAGTGTCCACGCCTTCGCCTACGTGGCCGACCGCTACGCCCTCCTCCGACACGGCGGCAGCTTCGGCGAAGGGTACGGGCCCATGATCGTCGCCCAGGCCCCGATCCCGGTCGACGAGCTCAGGGAGACCGTGATCGCGGTGCCCGGGGAACTCACGAGTGCGTTCCTTCAACTGAACGTCTGGTTCGACGAGACTTTCGGCGCCGGGGTGCGCCCGCAGTACGAGGTCGTGCCGTTCGACGAGATCATGCCTGCGGTCAAGGAAGGCCGGTTCCGTGCGGGCCTCATCATCCACGAGGGACAGCTCACCTATGCGGAGGAGGGGCTCGTCGAAATCGCCAACATGGGCACCTGGTGGCGCGACCGGACGGGTGGACTGCCGCTTCCGCTCGGGGTGAACGTCGTGCGCAAGGACCTCGGGCCGGAGCTCTGCGCCGAGGTGTCACGGTGTATGCGGGAGAGCATCGACGCTGGCCTTAACGCCCGCCCGAAAGCCCTCGACTACGCCCTCCAGTTCGCCCGGGGGATGGACCGACAGACCAGCGACACGTTCGTCGGCATGTACGTGAACGAGCGGACCCGGGACATGGGCGACGAAGGCGTCCGCGCGATCCGGATGCTCCTCGCCGAAGGCGCCCGCATCGGCCTCGTCCCGCCGGTGGACGTCGAAGTCGTGGACTGACTCTCACGTTTCATGTGAGGGATCGTTGAAAAGACGGTCAACAGCGTGGTAGGCTTCCCATATCGGTAAGTCTGTCGCTGGCGCCTCTGGACGTGTGCGCTTGCGCAAGGAGCGCTCACTCTATGTCTCATCAGGCCCCCCAGGGCACTCGGCGGCCCTCGTTCCTGAAGAAAGTTGCTGCCACGTGCGGGTCTCTGATCGAATGGTTAGCCAATAGGATTCCTTCACTCAGGGATAGCGTCGTAAGTCGGACGAGGAGTACCTGGTACCGAGTTAGGGCCTGGCGTCTACCGCCTATTGTTGCTCTCCCATTGTGGCTAGTTTGCCTTCTGGCGCTCCTAATCGTCCCCTTTTCGCCGTCTGTGCAGAAACACCTTAGCGTCGTCGAGACGCCGCGCGCCCGGAACCAATGTTGCGCGGCCAGCTACCTTCGTTTCTTTTCAGTCAGGGATGCGTCTAAGGCGGTTTACGTTCCCAACTCGAAGCTACCTCCGAGCGACTTCGCCCGTTGGCTTCTCGTGAACGAGGTCCAGCTCGATGAGCAGATGGCGGAGTCGCTTATGCCTGACCTGGGCCGCACCCCTGTATACGTGCTGGGGTTCGATGTTCGTGACCTCATGGCCAGGCATCTGACCCTTATCCGGCGGAAGAGAGAGCGGCGTATTGAGGTCATCCTCCTCGCGTTCTATCGATCCTATCTTACGGAAGCGGGGGTGAACCAACCGGACTTCTTGGTTCGACACGAGCAGTACCTCGGTTCTTCGATCAGCAGGCCCGATGGCGGCGACCCTGCTCTAGCGACTGATCGGGACGTTCCCCGGCTCACACCATACGTCCTGAGGTTCGAGTACTGCCCTACCCGGCTCGTTTCGGCGGATCCGGCCCGACCAAACCCGAACGTCCACTCTGTGGCGCGGATCATCGGGATGGACATCTATCCGTCGGGCGACCTGCCCGCGTTCGGAGCGGCAGGGAGCACGTTCTCGGCCCTTCTCGCTGGCTTCGCCCTTACGGTCGCAGCCCTCCTCTTGGAGCGCAGGGGCTCGAACACGACGAAAGCGAGCCGTGCAGACCGCCACCTGCACCGAACGGCTGTATCGCTCCTCTTGCTTTCGTGTGGCCTACTTGCTTTCGCGACTGCATCTGGGCTCATTGTGTCTGGACTTCCCGCCTACTCAATGCAAGCCCTGCTGCTCCTTCAAGTGTTCGCGCTTGGCCTGATCATGGGAATCTCGGTCATGTTCTACGGCCTGTTCCTCGCCATGTTGCAGAACTCGAACAGCGAGGAGTACCGCGCCGCCCAGTACGTCCTCTTGCTTGCCGTCACGGGTACGGTCGTTCTCGGTGCGTTTCAATCAGCCACGGTGCCTGCCGTACTGGTTACGGAAGAGGGGAGGGCGGCAGCATTTCTCCCTGGTCTCTCCTATCTTGCGGGTGGCTTCCTCCTGGCGGTCAACGCGATGTACCGCGCTTGGTGGAGACCACGTCGACAACGCAAGTCTCGGAAGGACAGCCAGCACGATTGGGGCTCCAAAGTCCAAAACCTGGTCGGACGAGAGGTGTTTGAGGAAGCCGACCCAGAGCGCGTCGTAGCAAAATGCCATGGTAGAACTGGAGAGATCGTCTACAATGAGTTGACGGATATCGTGAAGTGGTGGAGTCAGGGCCGACGGCAAGGTTTCTCGGATAGGCTTGTTCTGGTTAGTTGGTACCTGATCTTCTGCATCCTCTTCTCCTTGGCTTTACCGTATGTTATGAAACAGGTTGCGCCCTCGGCAAAGTCCGAGGAGCTCACAGCGATGACACAGATCGTCTGGTGGGGGTCTTGCTTGTGGTGTCTCGCCATAAACGCGATCCTGCGAAAAATCTCGCATTGGTCTTTAGACTGGAGGTTCGGAGTCATATCACCGCAAGGGGTTCGGAGAGGGGCCGGTTCTGGTTCGGAGAAGCTCGATCTGTCTACGTTTACTACTCGATACCGCAGCCTTCGAGAGCGGTTTGTGCCCTTCAGCGAGACGTATCTTCTCCGGGTTGAGGTGTTCATCGGCATCGCTGCGGGCCTGGCCCTCATCGCGACGTTAGCAGGGATCGCGGTGTTGCTGAGATCGGGGGGGGACTATAGCTTGCGGATTTGGGTCATCGGGCTCCACGTTTCGTCCACTATGGTTGTGCTTTTCGGGCTTCTGAACGGCGTCTCGATCGCAACGGACGACGAAGAGGAGAAGGGGGTCGCATTTAGTGAGGTCGTCCAAGTGCGCGACGTCTGGAACAGGCCCTTCGTCGCCCTCTTGTGGGACTCCTCGATCGCCGATAGGGCGGACACGTTCTTCGTGCTAGGCCGAAACCGGGCGTCCGGCACCCATGGAGGCGCCCAAGACAGCGACCTACTCGGAAAGGTAGGGGATTACACTCTCCCGCTATCGATCCAGGATCTCCAAGGAGACACCGAGCAAGCTCCCGCAAAGGTCGCTTCGAAGGGAAGAGGGGTCTACGAGTTGAACGAGGACGAGTTTATCCGCGAAATCCACGATCTGGCTTCGACACCTGAAGAATGGCAAGTTGCGGCGATTCTGCCGGTCGGATCCGACACGCGAGGGCTATACAGCGCGATCGACGTCAAAGTTAGCATGTCTCCAAAGATGGCAGTCTTGGCCCATGCTCGCTACCTCAACCTTCAAGCAGTTCTTCTCCTTGATCGTCCTGAGGGGGACACGGAGTGGCGGATCGTGTACTACGACGAAGACACCGAGCTTAACCAGAGCTCTAGAATCCTGGTACACGGTTAACGCATTGGTTGGGACTCGATACCGAATTGCCGTCCTATAGGCCGGAACCACACGTCGCCCGCCCGATGATGTGCGGGCGGACGACGGGGAAGGGGAGTTCGAATCGCTCGTAGTGGACCTGGTCGAACCCGGCGGCCTCGAGGTCGGCCCAGGTCGTCCGGTCACAGTGGCACCCGCAGGCCAGGAACTTCCAGACGGGCTTCACCGTCTTCTGCCACCGGGCGTGCCAGCTCCCTTCCGGCGCCGAGACGTGCTCGATGAAGCGGTACTCGCCCCCCGGTTTGAGCACCCGCCTTACCTCCCGCAGGACCGCCGACACGTCCTCGACCGAACAGAGCACCAGAGTCCCCACGACGAAGTCCACCGAAGCGTCGGCGAGGGACACGGACTCGGCCGAGCCGACGACGAACTCAGCCCGGAGCCCGGCCTTCGCCGCGGCCCGCTCCTGGAAGGGGCGCATGTACGGGTTCGGCTCGACCCCCACCCACTCGACACCGGAGGGGAAGTGGGGGATGTTGACCCCCGTCCCGGGCCCGATCTCAAGGACCCGACCGTGGAGCCCCTCGAACAACTTGGCTTTTCGAGCGGCGACGACGGGCTCGTAGAACCGCATCACCCAGTCCAGGCTCGTCGCGAACGCGCGCTGGAGCCAGACCGGTTCACGGCGGGTATGGGCAACGGACTCAGAAGGACTCACACTCACGAGTACGCGGCGGGAGCCCCCGAGGGAGGCCGAGTCCTGGGTTACTCCTCGTCTTTCACGTCTTCGCGCCGCTGGAGGACGATGTCCGGGAAGCCCTCGCCTCGGATGAAGGTCATCTTCCTTTCCGGTTCCAACCGCAACGTCCGGGTGCCGCCCTGACCCTGGATGTCGGGCCCAAGCTGTTCGATGGGCCGGCCCAGCATGCGTTGGATCGTCAAGGTCGCGGTCTTGTCCCGGAACACGACCTCGCCCTCTTTATCGAACCCTGCTTCGACAAGCTTGAAGGTCCCGTCGGCGTTGATCGTGAGTCGAACCCGGGCCAAGGTCTGGGCGGTCGGGTCCTCCCGCTGCTGGGTGAGCAGGGGCCTCGTCCCGACCCACTCCCCGACCCAGGCGCCCTGGGTCTGGCAGCCCGAGGTGGCGAGGATCGCTATCCCCACCAGGCCCAAGACCGTCGCCGTTACCGCCCGCCGGGCTCGCGGCCCGGTCGCTATACTCTGCTGAATGCCCGTCATCGTCGCTGAGCTCTACCGTTCCCTAGGGATTACGGACGCAGAGTACGCCAAGATCGTCGAGCTGCTAGGACGTCCGCCGAGCGAGACCGAGCTGGGCATGTTCAGCGTCCAGTGGAGCGAGCACTGTTCGTACAAGTGCTCGCGCCCCGTGCTGGCTTACTTCCGGCGGTACCGGGAGGCGGTCGAAGGGGAGGGCCTCGAGAACGCCGGGGTCGTCGAGATCGGCGACGGCCTCGGGGTCGTCATGAAGGTCGAGTCCCACAACCACCCGTCGGCGGTCGAACCCTACCAGGGGGCGGCCACGGGGGTCGGCGGCATCATCCGGGACATCCTCACGATGGGGGCCCGGCCGATCGCCGCGCTCGACTCGCTCCGCTTCGGCCCGATCCGCGACGGGGAAGCCGCCCCAGAGGTCGTCGCCCGGAACCGGTACCTCTTCGGCCGGGTGGTCGAGGGGATCGGGGGCTACGGGAACTGCGTGGGCGTCCCGACCGTCGGAGGCGAGGTCTCCTTCCACCCCCGATACTCCGGCAACCCGCTCGTGAACGCGATGTGCGTCGGCCTGCTCCGGCTCGACCAAGTCACGACCGCGGGCGCGGCGGGCGTGGGGAACCCGGTTCTCTACCTCGGCTCGGCCACCGGCAAGGACGGCATCCACGGGGCCAGCTTCGCGAGCGAGGTCCTCGGCGAGGATAGCGACGCGAAGCGACCGAACGTCCAGATCGGCGACCCCTTCGCGGAAAAGGCCCTCATCGAAGCGACGCTCGAAGCCCTGGCCACGGGCGCGGTCCAATCGATCCAGGACATGGGCGCGGCCGGGCTCACCTGCTCCACGACCGAGATGGCGGCGAAGGGCGGAGTGGGAATGATGATCGACCTCGACCTGGTCCCCATGCGCGAGGAGGGCATGACCGCCTACGAACTCATGCTCAGCGAGAGCCAAGAACGGATGCTCTGCGTCGCCTACCGGGGCCGAGAGCAGGAAGTCGTCGACGTCTTCCGAAAGTGGGACCTGCACGCGGTCGAGATCGGCCAGGTCACCGAATCGGGGCTTGTGATCCGTCGCCACGGCCAGGTCGTGGTCGACGCACCCGCGGAAGCGTTCACAGAGGGCTGCCCCGTCCGCGACCTGCGGGGCGAAGAGCCCGAGTACCATCGGCGCGCCCGGGAGTTCCGCCTGGACGGGATCCCCGAGACCGACCTCGGCGAAGGGCTGCTCACCCTGCTTGCCGCCCCCTCCCTAGCGAGCAAGGGTTGGGTCACGGAGCAGTACGACCAGCAGGTGCAGACTCAGACGACGCTGCTCCCGGGCGACGGCGACGCCGCTGTCCTCGCCCCCCGGGGCACCGGGCGGGGTCTCGCGGTCGCCATCGACGGCAACGGGCGCTGGGTCTACCTCGACCCCTACGCCGGTGGCCTGCTCGCCGTCGCCGAGGCAGCTCGGAACGTCGCTTGTACCGGTGCCCGGCCCCGGGCCGCCACCGACGGCCTGAACTTCGGCGACCCGAACCAGCCGCACGTGTTCTGGCAGTTCGAGCGTTCGGTGCGCGGGATCGCCGACGCCTGCGAGGCCCTGGGGGTGCCGGTCGTCAGCGGGAACGTCAGTTTCTACAACGAGAGCGAGCTCGGCGAGGTGCTCCCGACACCCATGGTGGGCGTGATGGGGGTCTTGGAGGACGCGGGCCAGCGGCTCAGCTCCCGTTGGGCCGAGGGTATGGAGGTCGGGCTGCTCTGGGTGCCGCTCGAGACCGGCCCCCAGCAGGGTCTCGGCGCGAGTTCGTACCTGGCCGAGTGCCATGGGATCGAGGACGGCGTGCCTCTCGCTCCGGATCTGGCTGGTGAGGCCGAGCTGTTCGAGTCGCTCGCCCGCCTCGCCGAGCAGGGAACCATCGGAGCGGCGCACGACGTGAGCGAGGGCGGGTTAGCCTTCGCCCTCGCCGAGATGGCGGTCGGGAGCGGCGTCGGAGCCGAACTCGACGTGCCGGCCTCCGCCCCGCTCGGGTCTCGGGCGGACGCACAAGCGTTCGGCGAGGTGCCGGGCCTCGTGGTCGTCGCTTACCCGAAGGGCCATGGTCCGCGGGTCGAGGGCGGCGTCGTGGGCCGAGTGCGGTTCGCACCGATGGGACGCGTCGGGGGCGACCGGCTCGAGGTCGTGTTTCCGAATGGGCGCCTCTCCGTCGCCGTCCACAACCTCGCCCAGGCCTATCGCGAGGCGATCCCGGCCGCCATGCAGCCCACCCGGGAACAGGAGGGTGCGTAACGTGATCGAACACGGAAGTGGGGACATGGCTATAATCGCTGACGTGAGGCATCCTTCCTGGCGCGCTCTCCCTCGGATGGGGATGACCCTTGCTCTCCTGGTCGTCGCGGCCCTCGCATTAGGGCAGGCCCCGACCGTCAGTGCCGCCGAACGTGAGTTCCTTGCGCGGCTCAAGGAGGCAGCGACCCTCTTCACCGAGAAGCAGGACTCGGCCGGTTCGATCAAGGCCCTCGAAATGCTGCGACAGGAGCAGCCGGAGAACTTCGACGTGAACTCCTGGCTCGGGTTCGTTCAGCTTCGATCTGGCCAAGCTGCGGCGGCCGTCGGGCCTCTGAGCAAAGCCCGTTCGATCAAAGGCGACGACGAGTCCGTCCTCGCGAATCTCGGCCTCGCCCACGACACGCTCCAGGACTGGCCGAAGGCGATCGAGGCCTACCAGGCGCTCGTAGCCCTCAAGCCCGACAACCCCTCGTATCAGGCCAAGCTCGGGACCGCCCAACTCAGCGGCGGGCAGGTCGATGCGGCCATCGCGACGCTCGAGAAGGCCGATGCGGCAGCCCCCGGCGACACCGCCGTCTCGCTGAACCTGGCCTCG
This sequence comes from Fimbriimonadaceae bacterium, assembly GCA_022843485.1. Taxonomy (GTDB): domain Bacteria; phylum Armatimonadota; class Fimbriimonadia; order Fimbriimonadales; family Fimbriimonadaceae; genus JALHNM01. The sequence continues at coordinate 163,611 of JALHNM010000002.1, forward strand.
GCCTACGTCCGGGCGAACCGGTCGGACGATGCCCGGAGGGTCTACAGCCGTTTCAACACGGAGACGGCCGACCCGGAAGCCCGCGCCACTGCCCTGAGCTGGCTCGGCTTCGACCACCTACAGGCTGGTCGCTACAGAGAGGCGATCCCGCTGCTCGAACAGGCTCGCGCGGCGCGTCCGAATGACTTAGAGGTCCTCAACAACCTGGCCACCGCGTACAGCAGGGTCGATCCGCCGGAGGACACCAAGGCGCTCGAGGTCTACCGAGGCATGACCCGCCTCGACCCGCAGCTCTCAATGCCCTGGTACAACATCGGCGTTATCGCCCTGCGCCAAGGCCGGGCCGCCGATGCCCTCGCTGCCAACCGCGAGGCCCTCGCCCGGAACCCGAACGACCCCTTCGCGAGGAACAACCTCGGAAGGGCGCAAGAGCTCTCCGGCGACCTGAACGCGGCCGTCGCGAGCTACGAGGCCGCTGCCCAGGCCGACCCGCAGAACAAGACCTTCCAACGCAACGCCGGGACGGCCAACGCCTCCCTCCGACGCTACGACCGGGCCGTCGCCCAGCTCGAGCGAGCCCGTGCCCTTGGCGACGACGACCCGCAGATCCGGGTCACCCTCGGGGCAGCGTACGTCCAGTTGGGCCAGCTCGACAAGGCTCGTCCGCTGCTCGAAGGGGCCGAAGGCTCGATCCGCCCCGATCCCCAGGCTCAAGCGTCCTACTGGTCGACCCTCGCCCAACTTCGGGAGAAGTCGGGCGATGCTGACGGGGCCCTTGTCGCGACCCGCCGCGCAGTGGACGCGAAAGGCGACGACCCCGAACTCCGGAAGAACCTCGCCATCGTGTTGTACAAGCGGGGCGACCTGACGGGGGCTCTCACCGAGTACCTTGCGGTGCGCGACCTTCGACCGACTGACCCCGACGCCCACTCCGACCTCGGCACCGTCTTCTTCGCGCTCGACCGAAAGGAAGAGGCCGTCGCGAGCTGGCGCCAAGCGGTCCGGCTCCGCCCTACCGACAACCGTACTCGTCTGAACCTGGCGACCGCACAGTGGGACCTCAACGACGCGGACGGGGCGCTCTTCCACTGGAACACAGTGCTGAAGACCGACCCCAAGAACGCCGACTCGATGAACGGTGTCGGGCTACACGCCCTCCAGGCCGGCCGGCTCCGCGACGCCGAGCGTCAGTTCCGAGCCGTGATCGCGGCGCACCCGCGGTACCTGGCCTCCTATAACAACCTGGCCGCCGTGCTCGAGCGCCTCGACCAACGACCCCAGGCGATCCAGATCCTTGAGCGGGCCCTGCGCATCGACCCCGGCTTCGCCCCCGCACGGCGGAACCTCGAGCGGCTCAAGAAGGCTGAGAGCGGCGGTTGAGAGTCCACCTCCTCGTCAACCTGTTCCGTCAGGACGCCGTCAGGGCAGCGGCGGAGACGGCCTCTTGGCTCAGAGGACGAGGGGTCGATGTCGGGTCTGACCCCGAGGGCGCCGAAGCGACCGGAGCGCACCCGCGATCGGCCCAGGACTTGGCCCAGGCCGACCTCATGGTCACCTTCGGGGGGGACGGGACGCTCATCCGTGCCTCGCACCTCTGCGCGGCGACGGGCACCCCGATCCTCGGCGTCTTCTATGGTCGGTTCGGGTTCGTGACCCAGATACGGCCCGACGAGGCGCGAGCCGCCCTCGGCCAATTCCTCGAAGGGGAGTACCAGCTCGACGAGCGGATGATGGTACAGACCGACCTCGTCCGGGACGGCAAGACGGTCGCGAGCCTCCACTCGCTCAACGAGGCCGTCGTCCAGAGGTCCGCCACGACCCGGATGCTCACGTTCCGGGTCTCGATCGACGGTCGTCAGCTCGCCCACTACCCGGCCGACGGGGTCATGGTCTCGACCCCGACCGGATCGACCGCGTACGCCCTTTCTGCGGGTGGGCCCGTGGTGGACCCGTCGATGGAGGCCCTCCTCTTCGCCGCCATCATGCCGCACACCCTCTCCGCACGGCCGCTCGTCATGCGGCCGGAGGCGACCGTCGAGCTCGCCGTCGAGACCTTGGGCGACGCGGTGCTCTCGTGCGACGGACAGGGCCGTCTCCACCTGCTCCGGGGGGACCGCGTCATCGTCACCAAGAGCCCCCGCAAGACCCGGCTCGTCAGCGTCGACCGCGACGACTTCCTGGAGAAGCTCGCCGACCGCCTGCAGTGGAGCCGGGGGCACGACACGGAGGAAGCGTGAGCGTCCTCGAGGTCGAGGCGGTCCACGTCGGCTTCCCGGTGCGCGGGGGGACGGTCAAGGCCCTCGATGGGGTGTCGGTGACCCTGGCCGCGGGCGAGACCCTTGCCGTGGTCGGGGAGTCCGGGTGCGGGAAAACGACCTTGGCCCGAGTCGTGCTCGGGCTGCAAAGGCCGTCTTCCGGAAAGGTGACGCTCGCGGGGCGACCGGTGACCGGCGTGAGCCCGGGGCAAGCGAGTCGAGTGGGCATGGTCTGGCAAGACCCCTACGCCAGCCTCGACCCCCGCTGGAGGGTGGCAGACATCGTCGCGGAGCCTTCGCGCTTGGCAGGGCGTGAGCCGGACGTTGAGGGGGTGCTGCGCGAGGTCGGTCTCGACTCGAGCTTCGCCGACCGGTTCCCGCACCAGCTGAGCGGCGGCCAGCGCCAACGGGTCGCGATCGGGAGGGCCCTGGCCCTCCGGCCGCCTCTCGTCGTGTGTGACGAACCTACGGCCGCCCTCGACCTGAGCATGCAGGCCCAGATCCTCAACCTTCTCAAGCACCTGAAGGCGGACACCGGGGCCGCGTACCTCTACATCTCCCACGACCTGACCACTGTTCGGTTCCTCGCCGACCGGGTCGCCGTGATGTACCTGGGGCGGATCGTCGAGACCGGCCCTACGGAGGCCGTCTTCGCCCGCCCCGCCCACCCGTACACCGAATCGCTCATCGCCTCGTCTCCTACGCTGGAGACTCTCGGCCGCCTCCCAGACGCCCTTCCGGGCGAGATCCCGAGCCCGCGGGACTTGCCCGTCGGCTGCCGGTTCCTGGGACGGTGCCGCTATAGGCAGGACGTCTGCGCTAAGATAGACCCTTCGCTCGAACTCCGTAACGGACGGGACGTCGCATGCCTATACCCCCTGTCCTCAGTCGAGTAATATAAGACACGTTATGGGCGTCCGTAGCGTCTCTAGCAATGTCCCCCCAACAAACTTCAATGGAACCCGCCCCTGTGCACCGCCCCGTTTACGCCCGCGAAATGAGCGAGCTCGAGCACGACGTGCTCGAGATGGCCAGCCACGCTGAGGCGATGGTCACGAAGGCGGTCGATGCCCTCCAGCGCCTCGACGTGGTGTCGGCCCGTGAGGTCATGCGAGACGACGACGAGATCGACATCAAGGAGATCGCCGTCGAGCAGCGCTGCCTCCGGCTCCTCGCCCTCCAGCAGCCGATGGCGGCCGACCTCCGGGAGATCGGCACCGTCATCCGCATCATCACCGACATCGAGCGGGTCGGTGACCTCGCCGTCGACCTCGCCAAGATCACGCTCAAGATCGACCGTGAGCTCGGGGCGACGGACTACGTCGATATCCCTCTTATGGCGAACGCCGCGCGCCAGATGCTACGCCTCGCCACGCAATCGTTCGTCAAGAAGGACACCTCGACGATCCACGAGATCCTCGACACCGAGGATCGGGTGGACGAGATGTACCGCTCCCTCCGGGGCCAGGTGTTCGACTACATGCTCGCGAACCCCGACCAGGTCGTCTCGGCGGGTTGGGTGCTCCTGGCGATCCACCACGTCGAGAGGATCGCCGACCACGCCCTCAACATCGCCGAACGGGTGGAGTTCATGGTCACCGGCGAAGTCGGGCGTCGACGGGTCTGACCCGGACGGGTGTAGACTTCGCAGCCAATGCGGGCCGAGCTAGCGGAGCTGTGGCGATTCCGGGAGTTACTCGGGGCGATGGTGGAGCGCGAGCTCCGGATCCGCTACAAGAACAGCGTCCTGGGGTTCTTCTGGTCGTTCCTCAACCCGCTCGTGACGGTTCTCGTCATGTGGTTCGTCTTCCGGACGCTGTTGCGCAACGAAACGGACAACTATAGCGCCTACGTCCTCTCGGCGTATATCCCGTTCATGTTCTTCAACCTAGCCGTGCTCGACTCGGCCCAGTCGGTGCTCGTCTCGCTGCCGATCGTCAAGAAGGTGTACTTCCCACGGGAGATCTTGCCGCTCGCTTCCGTCCTCGCGAACTTCGTCCACCTTCTCCTCGCGTTCCTCGTTTTCTTCCTTTACCTTCTCGTGGTGTGGGCGGTCACCGGGTTCCAGGTGACCCCGTTCACGTGGCGCATCGTCGCGCTCCCGATCCTTCTGGTAGTCACGTTCGCGCTCGCGCTCGGGGTCTCGTTCCTCGTGTCGGCCCTCAACGTGTTCTACGAGGACGTCAAGTACGTGATGAGCGTCGTGCTCTACCTGGCGTTCTTCCTCACCCCTATCATGTACTTCAGCGAGAACGTCTACTATGCGTTCAGCGGTAAGGGGTGGTGGGGTGAGGTCGTCTACACGCTTTACCACCTGAACCCGGTCGCCATGCTCGCTACGGCGTACAAGAAGGCGCTCGTCTCGCCGGGTCCGATCGACATCTCCGGGATCGGGAAGGTCCCGCCGGTCCCGTTCGAGTGGGGCTACTTCGCCGTCGCGTGCGTCGTGTCGTTCGGTCTCTTGGTCGGGGGTTACGCCGTCTTCAACCGGCTCAAGTGGAGGTTCGTCGAGCGGCCGTGACCGAGCCCGCCATCGTCGTCGAAGGGTTGACGAAGGAGTTCGTCCTCTCGCATAGCGGCGCCGCCTCGCTGAAGACCGCCGCCCTCTGGTGGAAGCGGAAGCGGCTCGAGCGGCTACAGGTGCTCCGCGGGCTCAGCTTCACGGTCCCTCGCGGCCAGTGCGCCGCCATCGTCGGGCGCAACGGGGCAGGGAAGAGCACGCTCCTGTCCCTGCTGGCCCGGGTCTACAAGCCAACCTCGGGCCGGGTCGAGGTGGCGGGCCGGATCGCGCCGCTCCTCGAGTTGGGCGCGGGGTTCCACCCAGACCTCACTGGGCTCGAGAACATTCTCTTCAACGGGATGATCCTTGGGCTGACTCGCCGCCAAGCGGTCGAGCGAACCCACGCGATCGTCGAGTTCGCCGAACTCCTCGGGCACATCGACTCGCCGGTTCGGACGTACTCGAGCGGGATGCTCGCTCGACTCGGGTTCTCGATCGCCGTCCACGTCGACGCCGACGTGCTGGTCGTGGACGAGGTGCTCGCGGTCGGGGACTACGCCTTCGAGGAGAAGTGCTACCGCCGGATCGGCGAGTTCCGAGAGTCGGGAGGGACGATCCTGTTCGTCTCGCACAACGCCGAGTCAGTGCTCCGGGTGGCGGATCGGTGCCTCTGGCTCGAGCAGGGCACGGTGCGCATGGACGGCGACCCGCAAGAGGTCCTCGCCGCCTACCAAGCCCCCTCGTAACCGCGGGCTGTGGCCGCCAGGCCACCCCCGCGCCGCTGGGGCTACCGGGGGTCGAGGGGGGAGAGGAGGACGCGACAGAACAGGGCAGCCTTTTGGGCTGCGCCAGATCGACCGGTCACGACCAGGATGCCCCAGCCGACGAGGCGCAGGATCGCACCGAGCCGGTTGAGGAGCAGGCAGCACGCCGCCGCCGCCCACCCGTGGTGGATCGCGAAGTAGAGCTCCTTCCCCCGGTTGTAGCGAGCCACCGAACGCCACCGATCCCCGGTGCTCGATCCGCCGAGCTCGTGTTCGAAGATCGCCGAGGGCACGTACAGGATTCGGCCGTGCCGTCGTAACCGGCGACAGAGGTCGGTGTCCTCGACGTAGAGGAAGAACCGCTCGTCGAACCGCTCGACCGGGCGGAACAGCAGGCACGCCCCCTGGACCTGCTCTACGTCGGTCGGCTCGGAGGGCGACCGGTCCAGCGCTCGCCTGGTCTCCCAGTAGGGAGCAAGGAGTCGCGAGCCCGGGGCTAGCTTCTCCAGGAAAGTCTGCTCGCAGAACACGGCCCACAGCGTCAGGCGCCCGGCGCAGGAGTTCTGCGTGCGGTCAGTCCCCGGATCGACGAGCCGCCCTCCGCAGGCCACGACCCCGGGGTCTGCCATGACCTGGGTGAGGCGGTCGATCGCGCCTTCGAGCGGAGCCGCGTCGCTGTTCAGGAGGAGCGCGAGACCCCCGGACATCAGATCAAGGCCCTGGTTGTTCGCGGCACCGAACCCCCGGTTCGTGTCGTTTCGGATCAGCCGCACGGTCGGGAACTCGCTTGCGACCATATCCGGCGAACCGTCGGCCGAAGCGTTGTCCACGACGATCACCTCGGTGCCCGCCGGGGCCGTGGCGAGCGTGCGCTCGAGGCACCGCCGGAGTAGGGCCAGCGTGTTGTAGCTCACGATGATGACGCTGATCCGCACAGGACGGTCAGTAAACCCGGCGGGACGTGCCACAATGTCGGTTCCCATGTCCAACGAGGTCATGCTCTCGCAGGAAGGCTACGATCGGCTCAAGAAGGAGCTCGAGCAGCTCAAGGGCGAAGAACGCCAGCGGATCGCTGAGGCGATCCGCGAGGCCAAGAGCCATGGTGACCTCCGCGAGAACGCCATGTACCACGAGGCGAAGCTGAACCAGAAGCGCCTCGAAGGGCGGATCGCCGACCTCGAGCACATCCTGCAGACGGCCAAGGTCGTCGAGACCGGCTCGCACAGCGCCGACGTCGCCCATATGGGGAGCAAGGTCACGGTCAAAGACCTGCAGTGGGGCGACGAGATGACGATCACCCTCGTCGGGGCGTTCGAGGCGGACCCGATGAACGACCTGATCTCGGTCGCTTCGCCTCTAGGCGAGGCGCTCGTCGGTCAACCAGCCGGGGCCGAGGTCGTGGTCGAGGCGCCCTCAGGGACGCAGCGATACCAGATCGTCACCGTAGAAGGGGCTTGACCCGGCCCCCGGGGAAACTTTTCGCCCCGCCAGACCGTTCTTTCCCATGTCGCTCAGTCCGTAGGGCGATAAATCTCAACCAACTGGAGGTGGTGCCTAAGAATGAGTCACCGTAAACGCCGCCAGAGGGGCACCGGGTTTTAGCGACCCTGTCCGTTTGACCAGGTTCGTCATGAACCACCGGTCTCTCTGGTGAACACGAAAAGCCCCGGCCTCCCAGCCGGGGTCTTTACTTTTCCAAGGGCCATCGTCCGCGCCCAGACGTTCCGTTTCCTCCGAATGCGGGTTAGGCGATAATGGCGCGGTGGACAGCGTCGTCGTGATCCCTTCGCGCATGGGGGCCACCCGATTCCCGGGGAAGCCGCTCGCCGACCTTTGCGGAAAGCCGATGGTGCGGTGGGTGTGGGAGGCGGCCGTGGCGAGCGGCGTGTCGGACCGTGTCGTCGTGGCCACGCCCGACGTTGAGATCGTCGAGGCGTGCCGGGGTTTTGGGGCGGAGGCGGTGCTCACCCGGGCCGACCATGTGAGCGGCACCGACCGGATCGCCGAGGTCGCGGGAGTGATCCCCGCCGACTTCTACATCAACGTCCAGGGCGATGAGCCTTTGATGCCCGCCGCCACGATCGCCGCCTGTGCCTCGCCCATGCGCGACGATCCGGGCTGCCCGATGGCGACGGTCCACGGCGAGTGCCTCCCCGGGGACGAGGACGACCCGGCCGTGGTCAAGGTCGTCAGCGACCTCGCGGGCTATGCGCTCTACTTCTCGCGACATGCGGTGCCGTTCCCCCGGAATCCCCGGGTCGAGCCGCTCAAGAAGCACGTCGGCCTCTATGCCTACCGCCGGGACGTCGTGCTCGCCTTCGCCGGGTGGCAACCCACGCCGCTCGAGCGGGCCGAGAGCCTGGAGCAGCTCCGGTTCATGGAGAACGGCGTACGGATCAAGGTCGTCCGCGGTGAAGCGCCCGCCATCGCCGTCGACACGCCCGAGCAAGCTGACGCGGTCCGAAAGCTGCTCGTACGGCAAGGCCGGTAGTGCGCCGCCCAGAATGGCTCGCTCCCCGAGTGAGGGAAGGGGCGCTCACAGGTCCAGCAGATAAGGCGGCGACTGGGTTTCGGCGGATCGCCGGGAGTCAGCCCAATGCGTTGTCCCCTCCCCGATTCCGTCCCTAGCCGAACTCCGGGGTGACAGGCCCGGGCGAACGGGGGCACAATAGGCGTAGTGGAAGGCGCTGCCCCAATGGCCGTTCCCTCGAACGAGCCGGAGCCCCAGCCGTTCGACCAGTACCAGACACTCCTGGACGAGGTTCGAGCGGCGCGCCCTGACGCCGACCTCGAAGCGATCCGGGCCGCCTACGAGCTCGCAAAGTCCGCTCACGAGGGTCAGACTCGCTCGTCGGGAGAGCCCTACGTGACCCATCCGATCGAGGTCGCCCGGATCGTCGCTGGCCTCCACATGGACGACGATTCGGTCATCGCCGCCCTCCTCCACGACGTCATCGAGGATACGGCCGTCACCGTCGAGCAAGTCAGAGCCAAGTTCGGGCCCGACATCGCCCACCTCGTCGAGGGAACGACCAAACTCAAGATCGCCCCACTGCCCGACGGGAGTGCACGCCAACGGGCGGCCGCCGAGACCGCACGCGCCGCCGAGAGCCTCCGCAAGATGCTCCTCGCGATGGCCCAAGACATCCGGGTCATGGTCATCAAGCTCGCCGACCGCCTGCACAACATGCGGACGCTCGACGCCCTCGCCCCCGAGAAGCAGACCCGGATCGCCAACGAGACGCTCGATGTCTACGCCCCGCTCGCCGCTCGACTCGGCATTTGGCAGGTCAAATGGCAGCTCGAGGACCTCGCCTTCAAGGTCTTGCACCCCAAGGAGTTCCAGGAGATCGCGGATCTTGTCTCGAAGTCGCGCCTCGACCGAGAGGCCGAGCTCGAGGATGCCGTCTCGATGCTGCGCCAGCGGTTCGAGGAGCGCCGGCTCACCGGGGTGAGCGTGACGGGGCGCCCGAAGCACCTCTTCAGCATCTTTAACAAGATGGTGAAGCAGGGGATCCCGTTCGAAGAGATCTACGACCTGCTCGCCATCCGGGTCATCCTCCGCGAGCCGCACGAGTGCTACCTGGCTCTGGGGGTCGTCCACGACCTCTTCCTCCCGATGCCGGGCTTGTTCTACGACTACATCGCGATGCCGAAGCCGAACGGCTACCAGTCGCTGCACACCAAGGTCCTCGGCCCGAACAACGACCCGCTCGAGATCCAAATCCGCACCCAGGCCATGCACGAGGTCGCCGAGTACGGCGTCGCGGCGCACTGGTCCTACAAGGAAGGGACGGTCCGCAACGACACGACCCAACTCGCCGACCTGCGGCGTCAGCTCTTCGACTGGTCGAGCGACTCGCGCACGTCGAGCGACTTCCTCCGGGCCGTCTCGACCGACCTCTTCAGCGAGCAGGTCTTCGTCTTCACGCCGAAAGGCGACGTCCTCGACCTCCCGAAGGAGTCCACGCCCGTCGACTTCGCCTTCCGCGTCCACACGAACCTCGGGATCACCTTGGTCGGGGCGAAGGTCAACGGCGTCATCGTGCCGCTGAGCACGCCGCTGCAGAACGGCGACGTCGTCGACCTCGTCACCCGCTCGAACGCCCAGCCCAGCCTCGACTGGCTCGAGTTCATCAAGAGCCAGCACGCTCGGTCGAAGCTCCGCACCTACTTCCGCAAGCGTAACCGGTCGGAGAGCGTGCTCCGAGGGAAGGAGGCCCTGGATCGAGGGCTCAAGGGCGCCGGGCTCGACCCCCGGCAGTTCGTCGGCGAGGAGCGCTTGAACGAATGGGCGCCCGAGTTCAAGCACTGCGCGAACGGGGAGGACATCCTGGCGAGGATCGGCGAGGGCCTCCTGAGCGTCCAGAGCGTCGTCGACCGGATCCGGCGGACGGTCAAGGAGCAGCAGCCCGAACTACTCCACCCGCGCCCCAGCGGCCGCGAGGCCACCCTCATCACGGGAGGCATCGACAACGTGCTCTTCCGCCGGGCCAAGTGTTGTTTGCCGGTGCCGGGCGAGGACGTGGTCGGCTACGTGACCCGCGGGCGGGGGATCATCATCCACCGCCGGGTCTGCCCGAACGCCCTGCGCCTCGCCGAGACCGACGGGGACCGCCTGACCGCCGTAGAGTGGCCGAGCGACGGGTCGCTCCACGCCGTCGACATCAGGATCGTCAGCGTCAACCGCCAGGGCCTCCTCATGGAAGTCTCCACCATCTTCGGAGAGTCGAAGACCAACGTGAGCAGCGCCAACATCCGTACCCTCCCGAACCACACCGGCGAACTCGATATCACGATCGACGTGACCGACATCGGCCATCTCCAGGCGGTGATGAGCAAGCTGGGGAACCTGTCCGACGTGCTCTCGATCTTGCGAGTCTTCGGCGGGTCGGCCGGACGCTAGGCGAGCGGCAAACGGACCGTGAAGGTCGTCCCTCGGTTCAGTTCGGACTGCACGGAGACCCGCCCTCCATGGGCCTCGACCAGGTGGCGCACGATGCTCAGCCCGAGCCCCGTCCCGCCCGTCGCCCTCGACCGCGCCTTGTCGACGCGATAGAACCGCTCGAAGATCCGGCCCTGGTGCTCGCTCGCGATGCCGACCCCGGTGTCCTCGACCTCCAGCACAGCCTCGCCACCCTGCAGGGCCAGCCGTACCTCCACCCACCCGTGCGGCGTGTAGTTGATCGCGTTATCGACGAGGTTGATCGCGATCTGGGCGAGCTGGGGCCCGCTGCCGCGGACGTGGATGCCGGTCGCAAGGTCGGCGGCGAGCCGCAACCCCCGTTCTGTCGCCTTCGCCTCGAGCTGCGCCACGACCCCGTCGACGAGCTCGGAGAGGTCGACCGGGTCACGTGGAGCCGGTTTGGACTCCGCGACGCTCAGGGCAAGGAGGTCGTCGGTGATGAGAGTGAGCCGGTCGACCTCGCTGATGATCCGCTCCAGGTACCGGTGCGTCGTGCCGCTCGACTGGGCCGCCTCGTCCTGGATCGTCTCCGCCATCGCCCGGATCGTCGTCATCGGGGTCCGGAGCTCGTGCGACACGTTCGCCACGAAGTCGCGACGGATGCGTTCGAGCCTGCGCAGATCGGTGATGTCGTAGATCGAGACGAAGTACCGCTCGTCCGAGCCACGCTCCGGCCACACCTGGGCGATCCCGGTCCTCTCGACCGGGTGCGAGAAGTGGATCTCCCCTCGGACCGTGCGCTCCGTCTCGACGGCTGACTTGACCAACGACTGGAGCTCACGGCTCAGCGTCACGGCTAGGATCTGCTTGCCCGCCGGTTCGACGTCGAAGGTCAGGACGGCCTTGTCGTTCGCGTAGAGCACCGTCCCCTCGCGGTCCACAAGGAAGACGAGAACGTCCAGCCCGTCCGCGAGGTCGTCAAGGGCGTCGCGTTGCCGCTGGAGCTCCACCTCGAGGAACGCGGACCTCTTCTCGAGCCCGGCGCTCACGTCCCGGGCTTGGACGAGGCGGTTCCACCCGAACAGCGCCAACCCGATCACGAGCGCCGCGAGGAGGATCGAGAACGCGATGTCGCCGACCACCGTCTGCGGCAGCACGAGCTTGAGCCCGAGCAGGACGACCGCCCCCGCCACGCACGCCGCCCCGAACACGAACGGGTCGTCCCAGCGTCTCGTCATCGCCCCAAGGTGCCTCGGTACGCGCCCCTAGCGCCAGGCAGACCGGACTGGGCTGTTCGGCCTCACCCAGGGGTCGATCTGCTCCCGGGTCAGAAGGACCTCGAACACGCCGCTCGACCACGGGCCCATCTCGTAGGGCGGGAACAGCCAAAGGAGGCCGCGCGACGTCACGACGAACCGGTCGAGCGACGCGGCAGGAAGGTCGCGGACGGTGCCGTCCTCCACCCAGTTCGGCTTACCAGAGCGCAGGATCGAGGCCATGATCTCGGGCCCTACGGTGGTCGCCGGGTCGATCCCGGGCCGGAGCACGTCGCGCAGCCGGAGGACGACGGGCCGACCCCGGTCGTCGAGGGCCAACGTGTGCACTGTGAGCCCGAGGTTGCCGTGTGCCCCCCCGGTGTACTGGGCGATCGAGAGCGAGACGCTCACAAGCCGGTCCGAGGCCGCGTGGACCTCGTAGCTGGCCTCGTGCGTGTACTCGATCTTGGAGCCCTCTCGGCGCAGGTCGGCCGTGTCCTTGGCGGCCTCCTTGACGAACCGATCGTGCTCGCTCCGGGCCGCGAGGGCGAGGCGGGAGTTGGCGGCCTTCGCCAGGGGGCCCGTACTCTGGAAGACGGGGAAGGAGGTCTTCGCCGAGTAGAGGCCTTTCACGTTCGCCTCGACTGTGGCGGAGCGGTGCGCCAGGGTGCTCTGATCGAGCAGCACCGCCGCAAGGAGTGAGAGCATGGTCATGCCCGTAGTATGACTGGTTCGGCCGTACCGACGGGCTAGTGGACGGTCATGCTGTGCTCTTCCGCTTCGAGGGGCCAGGGGGCGGCGTTATGCCCGACCAGCACGCCGACCGGGTCGGTGGGGAAGCGTTCGAGCCGAGCGAGGCTCCCGCCACCGTCGTCCTCCTCGTCCCAAGGGTCGCTCGGGCCGCTGAATGCGAGCTCGAGCACGCCGTCGGGGAAGAGGTCGTAGGTGAGGTCGGCCCAAAGCGGGTTCTGACGCTCGACGAGCCGGGCCCGCTCTTCCCGCCCGTAGTGGAGGAACCGGTCGCGGAAGAGCCGGGCGGCCTCGGTCGAACGGAACAGCCGCAGGTACACGAGGTCGGGCGTCTCTCGACGGAACGTCTTGATCTCGTACACCGCGTCGCGGGCCGACGCGGCGACGCCGTAGCTTAGGGCCCGTGGGCCGTTCGCAGCGATGAAAAAGCAGGCCATGGGTCGCACCCCGAAAACCGACACGTTAGTATAGCGAGGTCGGAGCCGTTCGACAAGGGGGGCGCCCTCAGTCTGTCGAGAAACTTTGTGCCGAGGGCTAGGACGCCTGGATCTGGTCCCGGCCGGCTCGCTTGGCTCGATAGAGGGCGGCGTCGGCCCGCTCGATCACGACGTCGAGGTCCGTCTCGCTAGGCGCCGCGAAGTCGTAGCCTACGCTGACGCTGACGGCATGGCCGTCGAACACGATCTTGCGGACCCCGGACGCGATCCTCTCGGCGACCCGCGCCGCCTCGAAGGGGGTGTCCACGGCAACCATCACCGCGAACTCGTCGCCACCGTACCGGGCGGCGATATCGGTGGAGCGGATGGAGGAGTCGATCACGTCCGCCACCGCCCGCAGGACACGATCGCCGGCAGGGTGGCCGAAGGAGTCGTTGACGGTCTTGAAGTTATCGACGTCGATGACGAGGAGTGCGAGCACCTGGTCTTCCGGCCGAGGCTGGGCCATGGCGGCGGTGAAGGCCTCGCGGAAGGCGCTGCGGCACACGAGCCCCGTCAAGGCGTCAAGCTTGGCGTCCCGAACGGCCTGTGCATGGGCGGCCGTCACACGGTGCAGCGCTCGGTGGAGGTGCCACCGCTCCCAGTTCAACCGGGCGACTTCGCGCTTGAGAGCCGTCTCTGCGTCCCGCAAGGCGGACACGTCGATGACCTGAACGACGAAGAACGCGAGATCCCCGTCGGCGGTGTACGCTGGGCTCAGCGTGGCGATGGCGTTCCGCACGCCCGGTTCGTCGCCCTCGACCTGGATCGGGAGGCTGCCCGTCTCTCCGATCCGTAGCAGGGAGCGGATCACGCGGGTCTGGGCGATGTCGAGGCCCAGGGCGCTGGCGAGGGTCTGGCCTCCGAGATCGATCGGGCCTGTCGACTGGCTCGGAGAGAACCGCCGGACGGCGTCGTTCGCGAAGAGCACCCTCCCGCGCCGGTCTGCGACAAGGGTCGGGGTTCGCGAGCGATCCGCCGCCCGGGCCAACGTCGAACGCAGGGCGTCGAGGGTCGTCTCCCTCGTCACCGCTGTCCGTTCACCGTTCGCGCCGTCGTGCATCGTGTTCGCCTCTTGGCCCCGGGGGCCGACACTTCCAATTATTGACGTCCGAAGCGCATCTTTGAGGAGCGGCTCTAGGGATTGCCTGGCCTCAAGCGATTACTGGGCCGTGATGGCATCTGCGAGTCACCCGAGAACCGGTAATGAAACACGAAGGTTTTGCGGGAAACTCTGACGTTTGAGCTTGTGTTGAGCGCTCTGGGAATCGAGCGCGTTTTTCCGCAAACCTAGCGATACTATGGGGCGAACGTCCCGAAAGGCCTCAAGATCGGAGCGCGGCCCGGAGCTCCTCGGCGGAGACGGTAGCCACTCCGACCTTCCCGACGACAACGGCCGCCGCCCGGACCGCGAGCTGCGCCGCCTCCGCCACGCTAGCCCCCGACGCCAGGGCCAGGGCGAGGGTCGCGGCGACCGTGTCCCCGGCTCCGGCCACGTCATAGACCTCGACCGGGTGGGCGGGCACTGCGACCGACTCCCCGGCCGCCGTCCAGGCGATGAGCCCCTTAGCGCCCCGGGTGACGACGAGCGTCTCGACCCCTGTCGCCTCTCGCATCTCCGCCCCGGCGGCATGGATCGACCCGTCGTCGGCAAACCGGTCGTCCCCGCTCGCGGCCACCGCCTCTGAGACGTTCACCGTCATCACCGTCGCCCCCATGAGCCACGGCACCGAGCGGGGCTTGGCGTTCACGAGGAACGGCACCCCCGCTTCCCGGCAGGCGGCGATGGCCTTCCTGGCGACCTCGGCCGAGACCACGCCCTTGGCATAGTCGGAAGCGAGGACGGCGTCCACCCCGGGCAGCGCTTCGGTGAGGGCCGCGAGGAGCCGCTCTGCCGTCAGGGCGTCCAGATCGCGGCGCTCCTCGCGGTCCACCCGGAGCACCTGCTGGCTCTGGGCGACCACCCGGGTCTTCCGGGTCGTGACCCTGGCCGGTTCCGTGACGACGCCTTCGACGCCCACCCCACGCTCCCCGAGGGCCGTCCGCAGTGCCTCGCCTGCGCGGTCCTCGCCCACGACCCCGAACACCGACGCCCGCCCGCCGAGGGCCACGACGTTCGCCGCCACGTTCGCCGCGCCTCCGGGCACGGCGGTCTCGCGCTGGACGTCGATCACGAGCACCGGCGACTCGGGCGACACACGGCTGGCCTGGCCCCAGACGTACTCGTCCATCATGAGGTCGCCCAGTACGGCGACCGTCTGCCCGGCGAATCGGTCGAGAAGGCTCGTCATCGCGGCCAGGGACGTTACCCCGCCCCCGCTAGCCGCGCCTCGACCACCTCGATCAGGGCGTGGAGGGCGAGCATGTGGAGCTCTTGGATCCGGTCCGAGGTCGTGCCGGGGGCCAGGACGACGAGGTCGCACAGCGGGGCGAGCTCGCCGCCGCCGCGCCCGAGCAGCCCGGCGACCACCATCCCGCGCTCGCGACCCGCCTCGGCCGCCCGGAGCAGGTTGGGCGACTGGCCGGACGTCGAGAGCAGGAGCAGCAGGTCGCCCTCCCGCCCGAACGCCCGCACCGCCCGGGCGAAGACCTGGTCGTAGCCGTAGTCGTTGGCGACGCAGGTGAGGTGGGTGGGGTCGGCGAGGGCCAGGGCCGGGTAGGGGGCGCGGTCGGACCGGAACCGCCCCGTCCACTCCTCGGCGTAGTGCATGGCGTCGGCGAGACTCCCGCCGTTCCCCGCGACGAGGGTCTTCCCGCCGCTCCGGAACACCTGTTCCTGAACCTCGGCGAGCCTCTCCAGCACTGCCAAGACGCCCGTGTCAGCCCGAAACTCCGCCAACACCCGCGCGGCTTCCTCAAAGGCCCCAACGAATCCCTCGCCCACGGGCTCAATGTAGCACGGAGGCCGGGGGTGGGGGAGGAGTGGTACTCCGGACGGGATTCGAACCCGCGACCTTCGCCGTGAGAGGGCGACGTCCTGAACCGCTAGACGACCGGAGCCCGCGAGCCCGCCAGTATACCGCCCCCCAAGCTAGTCCCGGACCGGCCAGACCGGCTTATAGGTCCATCCTCGGGCCAGGGCCACCTGGTCGGCCTCGTGGGGGCCGGTCTCGGCGACGCCGGGCGGGAGCACGCTCCGCGCGATGGGGCCCTCGCCGAACGTCGTGATCTGGATGTAGGTCCCCCGATTGCCATAGGGCACGGGCGGGCCGTTCGGGGTGCGGAAGGCGCCCGCCCGGTAGGCCCAGGCGAGCGGGTCCGGGCCGCGCTCCTTAGTGAGCTTCTCGATCGCCGCCTCCATCGCCGCCTGCGCGACCTCGACCCGGGTGCGCCCGGCGAGGTAGTCGAACTTCGTCCGCCCCTCGAGCGCCTCGAGCATCACGCTCGGCTGGACGGCGATCTCGAAGAACCGGTCGTTCGTGAAGTTGCCCACGTGTTGGCGGAAGAGGAGCCGGCGGAGCTGACTCACCGACTCGTCGTAGAGCGTGGCCGCCGGGTCGCCGTCGAGCGCCCACCCGCCGAACGAGTCCAGCACCCGCCACGCGAGCGGCACCTCGTCGACCGAGTCCACCACCTTCTGGAAGAACGGCATGAACGCCCCGTCGTCCTCGCGGTACCTCGCGACCGCCCAGACGGCCCGCTCGAGGTCGCCGAGCGTCACCTTCTGCTGACGCAGGAACTTCGCGAGCGCCTGGTTCCGGAACAGCCGCCCCCAAGCCGGGGTGTCGCCGTTCGGCCACCACGTCGCCGGCTTGTTGTTCCAATTCACGATGAGCCCGGCGGGCGGGTTGTCGACCCGCGGGAGCCGGTCGCGGCCCAGGAAGCCCTTCCACTCGGCCTCGGGGCCGCTCGGGATCGGGAAGCGCGGGTCGAAGCCGGCCGCCCGGACCGGGTGGTCGCCCGTGTAGCGCCAGCCGATGTCGCCGTCCCGGGTGGCGAAGAAGAAGTTGAAGTTCACCGAGATCTGTTCCTCGGCCGTCTCGAGCTGCGCCTTCGACCTTGCCCGGTAGACGTCGAAGAGGCTCGCCCAGCTCGAGAGCTCCTTCTTCCAGTGCCCGCTCCGTTGGCTGAACACGGCCCCGCCAGACCGGCTGTTGAGCACGACGGGACCGTCGTGCGTCCGCTCGGCGACGAACTCGACCGGCGCTTGGCCCTTCACCGGGATCGACCACTTGAGGCGCTGGATCGGCCGTTTCTGTCCGCCGGAGAGGTAGGAGTCCGGCCCGTCCGTCTTGGCCCAGACGATGTCGGTGACGTCGCCGACGCCGGTGGTCAGGCCCCAGGCCAGGTAGGGGGTGTTGCCTACGACGATCGCGGGGACGCCGGGGACGTTGATGCCCACGACCTTGAGCCCGGGGGCGTCGATCGCGACTTCGTGGACGACGGCGGGCGTGTCGAGGCCCATCTGCGGCCCGCTCAACAGCATCGGCCGGCCGGTCGCCGAGCGGCCCTTGCCGACGACGACGGCGTAGGACCCGGTCTTGTACGGCACGCCATGGGCCTGGGCGACCAGCTCGCTCTCGCGCATCTCGACCGCCCGGATCGACGAGGCCAATTCGAGCAGCGAGACTTTGGGGAGCGCGGCCAGGTGGGCCTCGGTCGTGGCCCGATCGGGGAGCGGGAACGTCGGTGGGGAAGCTTTGAGCGGGTCTTCGAGCTCCGAGACCGTGGGGATGGCGCGGGCGTCGTTGAACCAGAGGAAGTCGTCGACGACGTCGAGGGTGCGCTCGCGGACAGGCTGGGTCTGGAGGTAGAGCCAGAGAGCCATGTTGCGCAACTCCCCGGCGCCGCCGGTGCCGAACCGCCGGGCGAGCATCACGGAGATGGCGGCCGAGTCGAGCTCGGTCCACGGCTGCGGCTCGAACCCGAGTCGGGCGTACCCCTCAGGCAGCGTCCCGGCCGCCTTTCGGGCCTGGATCGTGGCGTTCACGCCCTTCGCGTACTCCCGCATCGCGACCCTCGCCGGTTCGCCGAGCCCCGCGACCATCGCCGACAGCTCCTCGTCCGTATAGGCCGTTCGCAGGACCTCCTGGTCGGATCGCAGGCTGTCGCGCCCGTAGACCTCGGCCATCCGCCCCCGGGCGACGCGCCGGGCGTTCTCCATCTGCCAGAGCCGGTCCTCGGCCACGACCTGCCCGAACGCGAAGCAGGCGGCTTCGAACGTGGGCGCGGTCACTTTGGCCACACCGTAGGCGTCTCTCTCTACTGTCGCAGAGGGAGGCGCGAGGAGGGCGAGGCCGAGGAGCAGGGCTTGCATACCCCGGCGTTTTACCCGTGGAGCCGATCCGCCAAGGTTAAGGCAGCGTCTTGTTCCGGGACGCCGGGAGCGACCTGCGGGAGAACGCCGAGTAGACGACGAACCCGATGCCCGCGACCACGGCGAGGGGGATCACGATCTGGAACAGGAGGCCGACCGCGAAGCCGATCACCTTCCCGGCGAGCCACAGCGCGGCGAGGCCGATGACGGGGTAGAGGACGATCTTGCCGAAGTTCATGGGGGACCCTCATTGCTGGAGACGTCGGCCCGGGGCGAGAGGTTGTCGCGGGCTGGGACCCGGTACCCTAAACTTGTGTCCGACTGGGCTGTCTTGAAGGCGCCTTCCACCTATTCCGACTCCGACCGTCTCCTCGCCGTCGATCCCGCCGAGACCGTGGCCTGGCTCGTCCGGTTCCTCCAAGACGAGGTCGGGCGGCAACGGGGCTTCATGCGAGCGGTCGTGGGTCTGAGCGGGGGAGTGGACTCCGCCGTGACGGCCGCCCTTTGTGCCCGCGCCTTCGGGCCCGAGAACGTGACGGCCTTCCGGCTCCCCTACAAGGTGTCGTCGCCGGAGAGCCTCGCCCATGCCCGGCTCGTGAGCGAATGGCTGGGGGTCGGCGAACGGACGATCGACATCACCCCACTCGTCGACGGCTACATCGGGACGGCTGAACCCGACGCGAGCGCCCACCGAATCGGAAACGTCTGCTCGCGGTGTCGCATGGTCGTCCTCTACGACCAGTCCGCGAAGCTGGAGGCGCTGCCGATCGGGACGTCGAACAAGACGGAGCGCCTCTTCGGCTACTACACCTGGCACGGGGACGACACCCCGGCCGTCAACCCGCTGGGCGACCTCTTCAAGACGCAGGTCTGGGCCGTGGGCGAGGAACTTGGGGTGCCCGAGGCCGTGTTGCGCAAACCCCCGACGGCGGATCTGGTCGCGGGCCAGACGGACGAGGGCGACCTGGGACTCACGTACCCCGAGGCGGACCGCATCCTCGTGCACCTCGTCCGGGGCGTGCCTGCGGGCACGCTCGTGCGCTGGGGGTTCGAGTCCGCGAAGGTCGAGCGGGCTTACGGGCTCGTCGCACGGACTCACTGGAAGCGAAGGCTCCCAACGACGGCGATGCTGAGCGACACCGCCATCGGCGAGAGCTATCTACGGCCCGTGGACGACCGCTGACCTTGGGCGCCGAGCCGCCCTGCCTCAGCTCCGCCCTGCCATCAGACCGACCGGGGCCGCCAAGTGCCCTGGGAACACCCGTCCGGTCTCGACCGGCCGGAGCCGCGACGCGACCACTTCCGACAGCACGTCCCGGTAGTCCGTCGTCACGAGCAGGTCCCCCGGTTCGCGTTTGAAGCTGGCGGCCAGCCCGGGCCAGCGACCATACACCCGGCCCCCGGTCACCCCCGCTCCGAGCACGAGCATGGCCCCTCCGCTCCCGTGATCCGTGCCGAAGCCGGCGTTCTCCTCGATCCGCCGCCCGAACTCGGACATGACGACCACTGTCGTCCTGGCCGCCTCGCGACCCATGTCGGTGAGGAACGCCGCGACCGAGCCGCCGAGGTCGGCGAGGAGTTCCGTGAGCCAGCCCTCCGTCCGGCCCTGGGCGACATGGGAATCCCATCCCATCGACTCGAGGCACGCGACCTCCAGTCCAAGGCCCTGTCTCGCGACGAACGCGACCTGTCGGAACGCCCGGCCTAGAGGCGAGTCGGGGTAGCTCGCCCCACCCTCCGGCCGGGCTCCCTGGGGGTCTGCCTTTGCGAGGGCCTTCAGCAGCGACAACGTCTCGCGCCCGGCCCGTGTCATCAGGTCGTCGCCCTGGGCGTACATCCGTTCCAAGAGCCCTCCCACTTCGGAGCCGGCGTCCAGGGAGTAGCGGTCGAGCGACTCCACGGTGAGGGCGTGGGTCGCCCCACCGAGCGACTCTGGCGCGACGCTCGAGAAGGAGACCGCCCGTAGGGGAGCTGAGCCGTCCTCGGTCGCGTTCAGGTACCGCGCGAGCCAGCCACCCTGGTCGCCCGACGACGAGTCCCGCGCCCCGCGCTCCATCGCCGACATCGCCTCGAAGTGCGACCGGGTCGTGTCCCGGCTCCCGACCGCCTGGACGACGGCCATGCGGCCTTCCTTGTACTCCGGGAGTAAGGGCGCCAGGGCTGGGTTGAGCCCGAAGAAGCCATCGAGGTCCAGAGCCGGTTGACCTACGCCCACCCGCCGGTCGCCCGGCCGGGCGATGCCGAGGGACGGCCGGAACCGGTAGTAGTCCTCGTCAGCGTACGGTACGACGACGTTCAGCCCATCCGCCCCACCCCGAAGGAAGACGACGACGAGGAGCGGAGGGTCGCCCTTCGACTCGCCGAACGCAGCCTGGGCCCAGGCCGACCTGGCGCCAAGCCACCCGACCGCCGCCCCTGCCGCGGCGAGCACCACCGCACGCCGTCCGGGAGCCTCCAGCTTCCCGTTCCCGTCGCAGAACCAAGCTTCACGTTTCATCGGTCGTCACCTCCACTGGAAGGCCGGGGAAGCAAGGGCGAGCGCCCAGCGCTCCTCGGCCGAGGTCGTGCCCGACTCGATGAGCCGGGAGTGGGTCGGACCGGCGAGGCCCTCCGTCGTGAGGCCACGCCGCTCAAGCCGGTCGACTTCGACTTGCGTGCCCCCGATTCCCCCTCGCGTGAGGTCGAGCGCGAAGTTCCACCGCGCGAGCAGCGTGCCCGTCCAGGCCTCCGTCTCGATGGGGTAGCCGTCGGGCATCGGCCATTGGTGGGGGGCCTGGCCCATCGCAGCGAGGTGGTCTTGCAACGGCCGACCACCGTCCGTGTGCCCGTCGAGTGCGCGGACCGCCGAGACCGCATAGTCGAACGGCCTCTTCGCGACCGGGGCGCCGTCCCGCCATGCACCGGTCGCGAAGAGGGCCTGGAGCATCGCCTTGACCGAGCCCCCGGTGTCGAGGAACGCCATTTCGACCGCCGCCGTAGCCCGGGGGGCGCTGTCGCCCAGGAAGAACCCGCAGAGCTTCCCCGAGACGTGGCGGGCCGTGGCCGGGTGGCGCGAGACGATGTCGAGCACCCGCTCTCCGTCCTTCACCCCGCCTCCAGCCGGGATGCGTTCGCCCAAAACGACCTTCTCGCCGTCGTCGTGGAGGGCGGGGTCGAACTTGAACGCCCCCTTCGCCTTGAGGAAGCCGCGCTCCTCGGTCCAGCCGGTGAAGCACCGGGCGACCTCCATCACGTCTCGTTGGGTGTAGCCCCCATCGACGCCGAGCGTGTGAAGTTCGAGCAGCTCGCGGGCATAGTTCTCGTTCGGGTGGCGGGCTTGGCTCGCCTGCTGGTCGAGGTAGACGAGCATGGCCGCGCTCCGGGCGCTGGCCCTGAGCAGGGCGGGGAAGTGCCCGAAGGTGTGGGATCGGGCGACGAGACGCTCGTCGAGCGGCTTGCGATAGGCTCCGAGCCCTTTCCTGGCGTAGACGTTGAAGTGGTCGTTCCAGAACTCGACCGTGCGCTCCCGGAGCTGCCACGGCGATTCGACGGCGCGGAGCAGGGTGGCCTGCTGGAGCTGGGCGAGCACGGCCGCCTCCGGCCAGTCGCGCAGTTCCCACGGGCTGAGGTGCATCACATCGAGGCGGAGGAGCCGGGCCAAGAGCGGGAGCGGCTCGTCGTCCGGGGCGGCCAACTGACCTTCGAACCAGGCCTCGGCACCGAGCTCTCGAGCCTGCGCGGCCTCTCCTGGCCGGGCCCCGTACCCGAAGCACGCGAGGAGTCTCTCGAACTCGTCGTCCCCGACCCGTTCAGCCGGGAACGCGGCTTCGCGACCGAAGGGGAGGGGCGCACGGCACCCGGCCCCCAGGAGCCCCGCCGCCGCGAGCGCCCCCAAGGCCTCGCGCCGGGAAACGGTCACGACGCCTCCGGGGCCGCCTTGGGGACTCGCCCCGACGAAGGCTTCAGGGCATGGACGCCCGCCCCGAGGCTCGTGAGCAGCCCGATCGGCGCCACGACGAACCAGCCGACCAACGGGATCAGGGCGGCCAAGACCAGGAGCGTCGACCCGAGCACCAGACCCCCGAGGCTCGAGAGGCGGGAGTTCGCCGCCTCCGCCCGGTTGGCCGCGAGCTTCGCGAGCCCCGAAGCCCCGACGACGGCCACGACGAGGAGCAACACGACCACCACGAGAGAGAGAGCCCTCGCCACCGGCGAGGGGATCGCCCCCAGGACGGTCGCAAGGGCCAGGGCCGGAAGCGCGACCAACACCCCGCTCGTCATCGTGGCCCAGGGGCGCGACTCCACCCGTTGGGCGGCCGCCTCGGCTCGAACAGGGAACAGCAGCCCGACGAGGACGAACGCGGACAGCGTGGTTAGGGCCGTCCCAAGGACGAGCAAGGTAGCGGCGAGGACGTCTCCGATGGTGAGCATGGTCTTCCTCCTATCTAGGCCTACCTTCGTGACGGGAGGAGGTTGCACGGTGGTGCGAAAGGCCCCCGGGAGGGTTGACCGGGCCCCCGGAATGCCGCTGTGGCACACTCGCTGTCGTGACGGAGACGACGCCCCCTCCCGGACTCCCCGCCGCCTGTGCCCGGATCGTCGCCCACAAGGGCTTCGTCAACGCCACGACCCTGCTGATCCTCTTCGCCGCCGCCTTGATGGGGGTGGAGACGGACGCCGCCCTCGTCGCCGCGAACAAGCCGCTCTTCACGGCCCTCAACGTGGCCGTCCAGGTGCTGTTCGTCGTCGAGATGAGCGTCCGCCTGACGGCCCACTGGCCCCGGCTCGGAACGTTCTTCCGCGACGGGTGGAACGTGTTCGACTTCCTCGTGGTGGTCGTCTCGCTGCTCCCGGCGGCGGGGCCGATGGCGACGGTCGTCCGGCTCGCGCGGATTCTCCGGGTGGTGCGGCTCGCTTCCGTCTCGGCCGAGCTCCGGCTGATCATCGAGACCATGCTCCGGTCGATCCCGTCGATGGGGAACGTGGCGTTCCTGCTGGGGATCCTGATGTACGTCTACTCCGTCCTCGGCGTGTACCAGTTCGCCCGGACCGACCCCGTCCACTGGGGCAACCTGGGCCTCGCGCTTCAGAGCTGCTTCCAGATGCTAACCCTAGAAGGCTGGGTGGAGCTCCAAAAGACCGTCGCGCCGAAGCACCCCTACGCCCCCTGGTTCTTCGGGAGCTACATCCTCGTGGCGGTGTTCGTGGTCGTCAACCTCTTCATCGCGATCGTGCTCAACAACCTCGAGAACGCCAAGCTCTCGATGGAGCGGGAGTCGAGCCGGCCGGCCGGCGACCTGCACAGTCAGATCGCCGAGCTCCGGGAGCAACTCGACCGGTTCGAGGAAGCCCTCCGCCGAAAGGCGTGAGTCCGTTAGCGCCGGATGTCCTTGCGGACCCACTTGGCGTGCATGTCGAAGTGAATCTGGTTGCGACCCCGGCCGTGGGCGCTCCACCCCTCCTTGGGGGGCTCGCTCGACCCGACGCGCCAATGCGTGCGGGCGTAGTCCCACCACGGGGCCTCGAAGAAGGGCGTCATGAGCCACTCCTGCTCCGAGACGCTGACGCCCTTGGCATCGCACACCTGCAGGGGCGTGCGCCCGCGGGTGTACCGGGGCGACTCGGGGTTCCGCTCGCTCAGCAGGTCACTCATGTAGTACGTGAAGCCGTTCTCTGGCCGCGCTCGGCCCTCCTCGGCCCAGACGCTGTAGAACCACTTCCGCCAGTCCGAGAACTCGCTCGGCGGCAGGACCGGGGACGTGTTGATCCCCTTGCCCTTGGCGTATGGGGCCCAGAGGCCGAGGAACGGCCCGACCGGCCCGTAGCGCTTGCCGCCCGCGTTGACCGGCGGCGTCAACTGGAGCCACTCGTCCGGTATCCAAGGCATCCGGTCCTCGTTGTCCATGACGTAGAGTTCGTTCGCGAACGCGATCTGGCGGAGGTTCGAGAGGCAGGCGCTGCGCTGGGCGGACGTCTTGGCCTGGGCGAAGACGGGGAACAGGATCGCGGCGAGGATCGCGATGATCGCGATCACGACCAGCAACTCGATGAGGGTGAAGGCGGATCGGCTGATAGGACGCATGGGTGACCCTAGTCTCGCACACCCGGTGCGGCCTTAGCCGTCCCTTAACCTGAATCGCACCGGTATCCTCGTCGAGATGACGGTCGCGACGTTCAACGTGAACTCGATCAGGGCGCGGATGCCGGTGCTGAAGGCATGGGTCGAATCGGCCGGGCCCGACATCGTCGCGCTGCAAGAGACGAAGGTGGAGGACGGCTCGTTCCCAATCGCCGACCTCGAGCCGACCGGCTACCACGTCGCGATCCACGGGCAGAAGGGTTACAACGGCGTGGCGATCCTCTCTCGCGTCGCGCCAGACGAAGTGCATACCGGCCTGGGCGACCCCGACTTCCCGGAGGACTGCCGCGTGATCCGGGCCCGGTTCGGGGAACTCTGGGTCGTCGGCACCTACGTGCCGAACGGTACCAAGGTCGGGAGCGAGAAGTTCGCCTACAAGCTCGCCTGGTTCGAGCGGTTCGGACGGCTGCTGCGGGAGACCGTCCCGGCCGGAACGCCCGCGGTCTGGCTCGGCGACATCAACGTAGCCCCCACCGACGAGGACGTCTACGAGCCCGACCGGCACCGGGGCGACGTCTGTTTCCAACCCGAGGAGAAGGAGGCGCTCGCCCGGATCGTCGGGGAGGGCTGGACCGACCTCTTCCGCCACTTCACCCCAGGCCCGGGGCACTACACGTTCTGGGAGTACACGATCCCGAACGGCTTCAAGCGCAACCTGGGCTGGAGGATCGACCACGTCTACGCGAACGAAGCCCTCGCGGGCCGGTGTACTGCCTGCGTGGTTGACCGGGCGCCACGCAGCATGGAGCGGCCCAGCGACCACACTCCCGTCGTCGCCACGTTCGACTTGGCCTGAGTTAACGTTCGGTTAAGCACGGGGCCGTTGTGCTAAACCCGACGTATGGCCATCTCATGCGTCGCATTAGCGCTCGTCCTCCAGCAGGGCCAGGTCGGCCCCGTTAAGGGGGGCACCCTCCTCCCGACCGGCCACGTCGCGCGACCCCTCGGCGAAGTCCTTGCGTTCAACGGACGGCCCGTCGACCTCGCCCTGAGCCCGGACGGCAAGCTCCTGTTCGTCAAGGACAACGGCGGCCTGCGCGTCGTCGATATAGTCACCTGGAAGGAGCTCCAGCGCGTCGCCAGCCCGGGCGGGACGTCCATCGGAGGCATCGCGGTGAGCGCCGAGGGCGACGAGGTCTATCTGACGAACGCAGGGAACTCGCTCCACGAGTACACCCGTCGCGAAGGGGGCGATTGGCGCCTTGCCCGTTCGATCCCGGTCCCTGCTCGGGACGGGAAGGGCGCGAGCTTCCCCTGCGGCATCAAGTTGGTCGGGAAGCAGGCCCTCGTGGCGCTCTCGCTCGCGAACGACCTCGCCCACGTCGATCTCGCGACCGGGCAAATCCTTCGAAGGAGCCAGGTCGGTGTCGCCCCGTTCTCGGTCGAGACTTTCGGTGGTATGGCCTGGGTGAGCGACATGGGTGGAAGGCCCGCCGAGAAAGAGACGCGAACCGCCCCTTCGGCGGGTACCCCCGTCGTCGTCGATGAGCGAGGGGTCGCCGCAAGCGGCACGTTGAGCGTCGTCCCCGTCGCTCGGGACCTCGAGGGTGAGCCGGCCACGGTCGAGATCGGCCTCCAGCCCGCCTCCGTGCTCGCGTTGCCGGCGCGGGGCCAAGTCGCGGTTGCCTGTTCGAACGCGGACACAGTGGCCTTCGTCGATGCCCGGAGCCGGAAGGTCGTGGCGGAGTTGGTCGTGAAGCCGGACCCCAAGCTGCCGTTCGGCTCGATGCCGACGGGGCTGGCCGCGAGCGAGGACGGGCGCACCCTGTTCGTCGCCCTCAGCGGGTCCAACGCCGTTGCCGTCGTGAGCCTGGCTGACGCCCGCACCCCGAAGGTGACCGGGTTCATCCCGACGGGGGGGTACCCCGTCGCCCTCGCCTACCGGTCGGGGACGCTCTACGTTGCGAACAACAAGGGATGGGGGTCACGGTCCGTCGTCCGTGACAAGAAGCAGGGTTGGAACTCGCACGACCACCAGGGATCGGTCCAAAGGCTCAAAGTCCCCGAGGGACGGGCCCTTGCCCAAGCCACCGAGACCGTCCGCGAGACCGTCAAGCTCACGCACATGCTCAAGGCGATGGAGCGCACCGGGGGTAGCGCGGCGACTCCCCGCCCGATCCCGGCCCGACTCGGCGACCCGAGCGTCTTCAAGCACGTCGTCTACGTGATCAAGGAGAACCGGACCTACGACCAGATGTTCGGGGACATCAAGGAAGGGGACGGCGACCCGAGCCTGTGCCTGTTCCCGGAGGCTATAACCCCCAACCACCACGCCCTCGCGAAAGAGTTCGTGCTCCTCGACAACTACTACTGCAACGGCGTCCTCTCCGCCGACGGCCACTCCTGGGCCACCGAAGGGAACGTGACGCCCTACCTCCAGCGGGCGTTCGGGGGGTTCGGCCGGAGCTACACCTTCGGCGACGACCCGATCACCTACTCGTCGAGCGGCTTCGTCTGGGACGCCGTGCTCAAGGCGGGGCTGTCGTTCCGCAACTACGGCGAGTTCGACTACGCCGACCCGCCCCAGGGCATGGGCTTCAAACAGGTCTACGACGCCTGGAAGTCCGGGAGCCCGCTCGAGTTCCGCCAGAACATCGGGATCAAGTCCCTTCGCGGTTACAGCAGCCGCGACTACCCGGGCTGGAACATGAACATCCCCGACGTGCTCCGGATCGACCGGTTCATGAAGGAGTTCCGCCAGTACGAGAAGGACGGCGACTTCCCGAACTTCGTGATCGTGTACCTGCCTCAGGACCACGCGAGCGGGACGAGCCCGGGGATGCCGACCCCCCGGAGCCACGTCGCGGACAACGACCTGGCCGTCGGCCGGTTGGTGGAAGCCCTCAGCAAGAGCCGGTTCTGGAAGGAGACCGTCGTCTTCGTCAACGAGGACGATCCTCAGGCCGGTTTCGACCACGTGGACGGCCACCGGTCGATCTGTCTCGTCGTCAGCCCCTACTCCCGGCTCAAGAAGACGGTCAGCGTGTTCTACAACCAGGCTGCCGTGCTGCGGACGATCCTGCACGTCTTCGGGATCCCCCCGCTCAACCAGCAGGTCGCCTCGACGAACCTGATGTCGGCGTGCTTCGGCGACCGGGCTGACCTGACCCCCTACACGTGCCGCGAGGCGACGGTTCCCCTCGACGAGCTCAACCCCCCCGCCACGGCCCTTACCGGCGAGGCCAAGTGGTACGCCGTCCTGAGCCCTCGGATCCCGCACGAGAGGTATAGGACGGCGGCGGACGACGACCTCCTGAACCGCATCCTCTGGTTCGCGTCCAAGGGGGACGTCCCTTATCCCGCCCATCTTGCCGGCGCCCACGGGAAGGGGCTCGAGGCCCGTGGCCTACGGTTCGGGGGGGAGGAACACGACGACGATTGAAGCCGTCATAACCCGCGGAACGACCGGACTCGCTCCGCGGGGGTTGCCGGAAGGCCATCGGCGTCGTACAATCGTCGGCGTCCGCCAACGATCATGAGACTCATCACCCTTCTCCTCGCCTGCAGTCTGGGGGCGGCCGCGACCGCCCAAATCGTCCATGGCACCGCCGAGGTCGTGAGCGGCCAAGTCCGCCAGGCCAACGGCACCTGGGCGGACGTGACCGGCACCGTCCTTCAGGTGCAAATCGAGCGCATCGAGGCCCGCAAGGTCAACGAACCACGGCGCCCGGGCCCCGTCCTCGAGAACGGCACCGTCAACCCTGCCTTCACGGTGATCTACCAGAACGACCGGCCGAGCAACTACTTCGCGAACCCGGGCATCTGCAGCGCCCTCGACGACTGGACGATCCTCCCGGCTGGCATCGGCCAACCGTGGCGGCGTCTGACCTTCGGCGTCTCGACGCAGCGAACCTCCGGCGACGTCCTATGGCACCTCAACGCGTGGGAGACCTACGTCGCCGGTCGAGGGGCCGGCGTCAGCGCGTTCGACCGGGTCTTCGTTAACAACTTCGGCGTCCGGTTCAACACGTCGCAGTTCCCGGCGCCGGGGGACTATAAGGTCACGGTCGTCTGGCCGACCTCGGGCCCGCAGATCGTCGCGCCCAGCACCTCCGTCTTCTTCGGCCAGACTTGGCGCGAGTTCAACATCTTCGGCCAGGGGGCGTTCCTGCTCGGTGAGATGGGCCCCGTCTTCAGCGGCGACGGCGATCCCCAAATCGGGGCGAGCACCGACCTCTTCTGGCTGGACAACGAGCCGAACATGGTGTTCGACGAGACCGAGGCCGACTTCTTCAACGGCCCGCCGAACCAGGCGAACGTCCTGTTCGTCATCGAGACCGGCTCGGCAGGACAGCAGGACGTCATCAAGCCGATCTCCTTCCGCTGGTTCCGAGGCAGGGCCAACGGAGGGACCGTGGGCAGCCTGCACAACGTCGATCAGAACTACCTTCGCGGCCTTCGCGGCATCACAGCCAACCCCGCCGAGGCCCCGCTCCAGCTCGAGGCGGAAGGGTTCTCTAGCTTCACGAACCTCACGGAGATGAAGCTCGACCTCATGACCTCGGTCACGACCCCCGGGCTCCGCCAACGGGCCGAGATCTTCAACTTCTCGACCAACCAGTGGGTCCAGCTCGACGACCGGGTCGCCCCGCAGACGGACACCCGGGTCACCCTGACCGCCCCCGCCCCCGCGACGAGCTACGTCGAGCCGGGCTCGGGCACCGTCCGGGCCCGGATCCAGTACCGCCAGGTCGCGCCGGTGAACAGCCCGAACTGGGGCGCACGGATCGACTTGACGAACTGGGTCACGACCCGCCCCTAAGCGACGGCGGGCCTTTGGAGAGGACAGGGGCGCCCGTCCGGCACTTTCGTGGCCGGGCGGGCGTCTCCTCCTTAGCGCCATGCCTCCCTCTAGCGAGATCGTCGTCCGACTCGGCGGGGCCGAACTCCGGGTGGCGGTCGTACGCTCGCCCCGAGCCCGGAGGGTGCGCGTCCGCGTCGACGAACGGGGCGCGACCGCCGTCATCCCCGCCCGAATGGCCCTCCACGAAGTCGAACGGGCCGTCCAACCCCTTGGGCCCTGGATCGAGAGGCACCTGCGAGCCATGGCGGCCCGCCGCTCGACAAGGAGCACGGCGGGCCTGTGGCTCCGTGGGGAAGAGCACCGCCTCGTCCCCGGGTTGAGCAGGTGCTTCGTCGAAGATGGGCCCAAGGTCGGTGTCCCTAGCGGTGCCACCGAAGCCGACCTGGTGAGCTGGCTCGTCGCGAAGGCGAGGGTCGCCATGGCCGAGCGGCTCTCGATCCGGAGCCGAGAGATGGGGCTCGCCCCAAGCCGGGTCTCGATCCGCGACCAGAAGACCAAGTGGGGCGCCTGCACCTCGAGAGGCACGGTCACGCTGAACTGGCGGCTCGTCATGGCCCCGCCCGAGGTCTTGGACTACGTGGTCGTCCACGAGCTGGCCCACCTCGCCGAGCTCAACCATTCCCCCCGTTTCTGGGCGATCGTCGAGCGGCACTGCCCGGACTGGAAGCGCCACCGCGATTGGCTCAAGGCCAACGGCTGGCGCCTCCAGTCGCTGCCTGCGCTCCCCTCTGCGACAGGGGTGCCGGATGGGGTATCCCTTCAGTCGTCACACCTATGACCGCGACTGCGCCGACCCCGACCGTCCAGGCCCTTGAGTGGGAGGTACGGTTGTGGGAGTCCCGACCTACGCAACGGCGCAAAGTCTTGGTCGCGGCGGGGTTCGCGGCCGTCGCCGCGGTGCTCCTGTTCGGCCGGGACCCGTTCCCGCCCGCGACGGCCCCGTTCATGGCGCTCGTGGGGTTCGCCACGATCGTGGTGAGCACGGCCGAGCTGTTCTTCCCGCTCCGCTACCGGCTCGACGGGGAAGACGCGCGGGTGCGGTGCGGTGCGAGCGTCACCGCGATCCGATGGGCCGACGTCAAGCGTCTTGTCCCTATGGAGGACGGCGTGAAGCTCTCCCCCTTGGCCGCGCCCAGCCGATTGGACGCTTTTCGCGGGGTTTACTTGCGCTATGCGGGCAACGAGGGCGCGGTATTGGACACAATACGCGCACTCTGGAACAGCGATGCAGACGTTTTGGGATCAGGAGCTCACGAGTGAGGAGGCCGATCAGTTGATCGGCCGGGTCGCCGCCCTCATCGGCAAGCGCCACATGGAGACCCCCGCGATCTTCGCGCTCGAGATGCACCGGCCCGTCATGGGCATCGCCGCCCAGGGCATGATCGCCTTCTCGCCGTTCCTCGTCCCGTTCGTCGGCTTCGACAACGTGAACGACTACAGCCGGCTCCTCGCCAAGCGCGAGTACGTCGAACGCCTCATCCAGCGCCTGGAGGAGGCGCGCGAACTTCCCCCAAAGGAGTCCTGACCCACGACCATGCAATGGCTCGACACCGGTTGGTTCGGGATCGTC
Source organism: Fimbriimonadaceae bacterium (assembly GCA_022843485.1). Lineage (GTDB taxonomy): Bacteria > Armatimonadota > Fimbriimonadia > Fimbriimonadales > Fimbriimonadaceae > JALHNM01. The sequence continues at coordinate 194,267 of JALHNM010000002.1, forward strand.
ATCACCCTCGTGATGGTGACGTTCATCCTGTCCAACATCTATCGGGCGGACAAGGGCAAGAAAGAGCTCTTCATCCGCCGCATCCCCGGCCTGAACGCCATCGACGACGCGATCGGGCGCGCCACTGAGATGGGGCGCCCCGTCATCATGGTCCCCGGGATCGGGTCGCTCAACGCCGTCTCGGTCCAGGCGCTCAACGTGTTCGCCCACGTGACGAAGACGGCCGCCCAGTTCTCGACGCCCATCAAGCTTTGCGTCGCCGACGCCGCCGTCTACACCGTGGCGCAAGAGGTGATCCGCGACGTGTACCAGAAGCAGGGGATGATCGAGCGCTACGACGTGGACTCGGTACGGTTCGTCTCGGACCGCCAGTTCGCCTTCGCGGCGGGCGTGAGCGGGACTATCCTCCGAGAGAAGGCGGCGGCCACGTTCCTCCTCGGCGAGTTCTTCGCCGAGTCGCTCATCTTCGCCGAGACCGCGAACAGCGTCGGCGCCATCCAGGTCGCGGGCTCCACCCAGACCTCTCAGACCCCGTTCTTCATCGCCGCTTGCGACTACGTCCTTATCGGAGACGAGTTCTATGCCGCGAGCGCCTACCTGAGCCGCGTGCCGGTCCTCGTCGGAAGCCTCGTGGGGCAGGACTGGTGCAAGCTCCTGATCGCGACCGGGATCCTCCTTGGGTTCGCTACGAACAGCCTCGAGCGGAGCCAGGAGACGAGCGTCGGGCGGGTGCCCCTCGCCGTCGCCGCACCGGAGAAGTGGACGGCCATGACGGAAGAGACGAAGAGCGTCTTTGAAGCGGCCGAGGACGAAATCCCGCTGGACAAGCCCCGTCTGCGAAAGCGGAACGAGACAAGCGTGTTCCGACTCTTCAACCCCCTTGTCCGCGAGGCTGACCTGCGCGTCGAACGGCCTCAGAAGCCGCCGGCGCCACCCGCCGCGACAGGAGGGGCCCAGTGATCCCGTTAGCCCAAGCGCCGCCCATCACGTTCTGGGGGGTTCAGCCCGGCTCGGGCGAGATGTGGGTCAAGATCGTCGTGGCCCTTGTGGTCTGCCTCCTGATCATGTTCGGCCTCACGTTCCTGCCGAACGCGGGGAGAAAGGCCGTTGTCTGGGGCTTCACGTTCGCAGGCGGCCTCTTCTACGTGCTGCTCTGGATCGTTCCGACCCCGATCAACCGCGGCCCCAGCGACCTCCCGCGTCCGGGCGAAGAGTTCGGGTTCTGGCTCCAAGACGCACTCCCCCACATCGTCAACTCGGCGAACATCCTCACCGCGTTCCTGCTCGGGCTCGGCATCTACTCGCTGCTTCGCGTCCACCTCGGGCGCATCGCGAAACGCCAGCCCGACCGCGAGTTCAGCGCCATCCTGCTCGTCTGCATGGTCGTGATGGCGGGGTTCGGCTATGCCGACTGGATCATGAGGCGGTTCGGGGAGGGCCGCGAGAAGCTGGAACTCATGCAGAACTGGACCCCCGTCCAGTACGCGTTCGACCTCATGTTCGACGGGTTGCTCCAACAGATGGACGCCGCGATGTTCTCGATGATCGCGTTCTTCATCCTGTCCGCCGCCTACCGGGCCTTCCGAATCCGCTCGGTCGAGTCGACGGTGCTGATGGCGAGCGCACTCATCTTGATGCTCAGCCTCCTCGGGGCGCTGGTCGCGCTCTGGAACGGGGGAGTCGACGCTATGGCCGTCGCCCTTAACCTTCCGAACGCCAGCGTCGACCTGAAGGAAGCCCACTTCCTCAACAACTTCAAACTGAACGAGGTCGCGAACTGGGTGAGGAGCTTCCTGCAAGTCCCTGCCCTCCGCGCCCTTGAGTTCGGGGTCGGCCTCGGCGCTCTCGCCATGGGCCTCCGACTCTGGCTCGGACTCGAAAAAGGAGGGATCAGCGCGTGACCCCGCAAAAGTCCATTTGGGAAAAGCTCCAAGAGATCGACCGGAGGATCCTCTACCTCATCCTCGCGATAGCGGTCACCGTGCCGCTCTGGATCCCGGCCAAGCTGCCCGTCATCCCGGACAGCACGTCTATGGATCTTTACGGCCAGCTTATGAGCGTGCCGGAGGATAAGACCGTGTTCGTGCAATCCGACTGGACGGTCTCGACCCGAGGCGAGAGCCAAGGGCACCTCGAAGCTCTGCTCCGGATCCTTATGGCGCGCCGGATCAAGTTCGTGATCTACGCCGCCGCCGACCCGCAGGCACCACAGGTCTTCCGCAACGTGATCCTCGGGCTTAACCAGGAACGGGAAGCGAGGGGTCTGCCGCCATACCGGCAATGGGAGGACTACATCGACCTCGGCGCCTTCCTGAACGCGGAAGGCACGCTGAACTCGATCGGCCAGGACGTCCGGAAGCTCTTCGGTCCGCGACGCTCGGCCGACACGGAGGGCCGGGAACGCCCCGTCCTCGAGTCACCGGTCCTCAGCCGAGTGCAAAAGATCGGGGACGCCGGTCTCTACGTGGTCGTCACCGCCTCCGCCACCATCGACGTCGCCGTCCAACGGATCTCGGGCAAGACCAAGCTCGCGGCCATGACGACCGGCGTCGTCTTCCCCAGCGTCCTGCCGTTCTACCAGTCCGGACAGGTCGTCGGGGCCGCTGGCGGACTGAAGGGGGTCTACGACATGGAGTTCCTCATGGCCAACGGCGTGAACGTCGTCAGCCCGACCGGGAAGGTCGAAGCCCAGTTCCCGGCGAAAGCGGAACTCACCGCGCCACCGCTCACCGAGATCGAGCCTAAGACGGTCACCTTCGCGCGTGGCCAGCGGTACTTCCTCTCCTTCCACGCGGCGATCGTGCTCCTCATCATCGCCGTCGTCGTAGGCAACATCGGCATGTACAAGATGCGCAAGAACAGGAGGGGCGCTTGAACCCAGAGACCTATCTCCTTATCAAGCTGACCTTCGGGGTTTTGGCGACGATCGGGCTCTACAGCGTGCTCTATAAGGAGACCAAGCTCTACCGGTTCTTCGAGCACGTGTTCCTCGGCCTCGCCGCTGGGTTCTCGATCGTCTTCCTCTGGCGCGAGACCCTCTTCCCGCTCTGGTGGGAGAAGATGGTCGGCCAGATCGACGAACAGTCCGGCGCGCTCGTCCAGCCGGCCTACTGGGCCTACATCGTGTTCTTACCGATCGGTCTCATGGCCTACACCGTCTTCAGCAAGAAGAACGGCTGGATGAGCCGCGTCCCGATCGGCGTGATCCTCGGCCTCTGGGCGGGCCAGCAGGTCCAGGTCTGGTGGCAGACCTACGGTGGCCAGATCGCAGGCACGATGCAGCCCGTCATCCCGACCGGTCTCGCGGGGCCCGCGGGCACGTTCCAGTGGACCAAACCGGGCAACACCGGCCTCACCCCGGAACAGATCGCGGACTTCAACACCAAGATCTGGCCCAGCCAAGCCGTCAACAACCTGATCTTCGTCATCACCGTGCTCGCCGCGCTCAGCTACTTCCTGTTCAGCTTCGAACTCAAGGGCAAGGCGATGATCGGGTTCAACAAGCTCGGCCGCTGGTTGCTCATGATCGGCTTCGGCGCGATCTTCGGCAGCACGGTCATGGCCCGCTTCGCCCTCGTCATCGACCGGATGTCGTTCGTGTTCGTCGAGTGGGTGCAAAGCATCCAGGCCGTCTTCAACCGAGGCGCCTGAGCGACCACAGGACGTGGCGCTCGACGTCACCGCCCGGGCGATCGTCCTCCGCCGGTCCGACTCTGGAGAGTCGGACCGGCGGATCGTTGTCCTGACTGCCGAGTCAGGCAAGCTCGACCTGGTCGCCAAGGGTGCCCGCAAAGCGGGCTCGCGCCTCGCGGGATCGAGCGAGCCCCTCGTCCAGGCCGTTTTCACCTGGGCCGCAGGGAGGCACCGTCGGTTCGTCACGCAAGTCCAACCAGTGACCTCCTACCCTGGTCTGCGCAAGGACTTTTCGCGCCTGTCCGCCGCCCTCGCCCTCGTCGAGTTGGTGGACGTCTCGCTCCCCTACGAGAGCCCCGCGCCCGAAGTTCTGACGGTCCTCGAAACCGGACTCGGGGCGCTCGCCGGACCGGGCCCTTGGGAAGCGGCACTTGCTTGGACGCTGGCCACCCTCCTCGAGGCCGAGGGGATCCACCCGGAGTGGACGACGTGCGCCGTCTCAGGGCAGCCCCTGGCCGAGAACCCCGCTTGGGTCTCCCCCCGGGCCGGTGGATACGTCCGCGCCGAACTCGCCGCACCCTTTCCCGACCGGACTCCTGTCACCGCCGAGACGCTCATCGCCCTACGTCGCCTCGGCGAGATCCAGTCCCCACCCCCTGCCCTTCGCGGCGCCTCGGAGTGCCTCGAGACCCTGTTCCAGTTCTGGCGCGCGACGCTGGAGCGCCCGTTGTCGGCGCTCGAGGCCGTCCTCCGCGAACTGAGACGGGAGGACAGCTAGCCTGTACGCCGCCTAACGCCCCGCCCGACCCCATTCTGCCCGGACACGTCAGAATATCGGAACGATGCGACTGTGGCCCTTCGCCCTCGCCGCCCTCGCCCTGTGCGCCGTAGGCTGCCAGCCCGGCCGGTTCTCCGAGACGACGTCTCAAGCCCAAGCCGGGGTGTTCCGCTATCCGATCGTGACGAACCCGACCACGATGGACCCCCACCTGGTCCAGGACGGCGACACGATCGACCTACTCCAACACATGTACGAAGGCCTCGTCGGCTGGGGCACGAACAACGAGCCGGTCGGCCTCCTCGCCGAGACCTGGACGACTAGCCCCGATGGGAAGGTGTGGACGTTCACACTCCGCAGCGGGGCCAAGTTCCACAACGGTCGTCCCGTCACCGCCGAGGACGTGAAGTGGAGCTTCGAGCGCGCCACGGACCCCAAGCTCGCCTCCCCCGTCGCCGACGCCTACCTGAGCGATATCGTCGGGGTCACCGAGAAGGTCAACGGCAAGGCCGCTGAGATCGCCGGGGTGAAGGCCACCGGGCCCCTTACAGTGGAGATCACGCTCAAGGCCCCTGCCCCTTACTTCCTGGGCAAGCTGACGTATATCGTCTCCGCCGTCCTTCCGAAGGAGTCCGTGCCCGCCGATGGACCGATCATCGAGACCGGCCAGATGGTCGGCACCGGGCCCTTCAAGCTGGAGAGCTTCAAGCCCCAGCAGCTCGTCGTCCTCGCCGCGAACAAGGACTACTACCTCGGGGCTCCGAAGGTCGAGAAGATCGAACGGCTCGTCGTCGGCGACGCCGTGACCAGGCTGGCCAAGTTCAAGAACGGCGAGGTCGACCTTGTCATGCTCGAGCGCCAAGACATCGCGGGCATCGAGAAGGACGCCGCGCTGAAGCCGCAGCTCAAGCTCTTCCCGCGTCCGGCCCTGTGGTACGTCGGCCTGAACCAAGTCGCCATCTCCCAGTTCCGCGACGTCCGCGTCCGGCAGGCGTTCGCCCACGCGATCGACAAGCGCCGGATCGTGGACGAGCTGCTCGGCGGGGTCAACACCGTCGCCAACTCGATCGTGCCGCCCGGCATCCCTGGCGGCGCGAGGACCGACGCCAAGGCGATCCCGTTCGACCCGGCACGAGGGAAGGCCCTCCTCGCCGAAGCCGGGTTCCCGAACGGGCTCGGGTTCCCGTCCCTCACGATCACCTTCCGCGAGGACCGGCCCGACATCAAGACCGTTGCCGAGGCCGTCGCAAGCGACCTGAAGACTCACCTCAACGTCGACGTGAAGCTCCAGACCATGGAGTGGGGGGCCTACCTGCAGAAGTACAACCGCAAGGAGCAGGCGTTCTTCCACATGCGCTGGGCGGCGGACTACCTCGACCCGCAGAACTTCCTGAGCCATATGCTCGCGACGAACGGGCCGGAGAACAAGATCGGCTATAGCAACCCCGAGTTCGACCGCCTGACGAGCGAGGCCGACCGGCTCCTCTCGATGGAGGAGCGGCTCCCGCTCTACGCGCAGGCCGAGGACATCGCGCTGCAGGACGCGGTCTGGATCCCGGTCTACTTCCAGCGCGACGCGGAGCTGATCAGCCCCCGGGTCCAAGGCCTGAGGGAGTCCCTGTTCGGCCACCTTCCGCATACGTCCGTGTCCGTCGCAGCGAAGTAGACAGAGTGGCCTACAAGACGCACCGAGCCGAGTTCAGCCGTATCGAGGCGGCCCCGACCTGGCGTCCGGGGCCGGATCAGGAGTTGCTCAGAGTCCGGGGGGGCCGGGGGTGGCAGAGCAACGGGGGCATCGGTCGGCTCCACCCGGCCCGGGGCTTCCCGTACTCGCTGGAGGTGCCCCTGCCCGAAACGCCGGGTCGGCTCACGCGGGTCGGGATCGTCGGGGTGCTCGCCCTCTTCGCGGACCCGGCGGTCGAGCCGCCCGGCTCGATCGGGGGTGCTCTTGCCCTGGCGGGAGGGGAAGCGGTCGTCTCGAGGGTCAACCTCGTCCAGGGGCGTCATTACTCGGACGCGGCCCGGCTCGAGCCCGTCGAGCGGGTGAACGGGGATGGCACCGAAGTTCGCAGCGTGGGCCAGACCCTGGCCGATGGGGTCCCGGTGCGGGTGGACGCGCTTTGGTGGGACGTACCGAGCGTCGAAGGCGCGACGACCCTCGTCCTGAGGACGTTCGCCACCCCCGCCAGCTTCGTCGTCTTCGACCTCGTCTTCGAGTGCGACGAGCGGCCGGTCTGCCCGTTCCGGGGCCAGGGCGACCGGATCTCCCTCGCCGAGATCGGCCAGATCCTGAGGCTCCGAGACCGGGCCCGGTTCGACCGGGCGCTCCTCCAGGCCTCCGAGTCCGTTCGGCAAGCCGAAGACCCGGACGAGGCCCGCAGCCTCGCCCTCACGTTCCTTGCAGTGGTCGCGGCCGCCCTGATGGGCCCGGATGCGCCCCGTGCCCTCCACTCCGCCCAGGTCGAGGCCGCCCGAAAGATGCTGGCCCTGGAGGACAGAGGGGCGATCGCCGCTGCGATGGACGACCGGGCCCGGGCCATGACCGCCCCCGTCCTACCCCGATGGCCCCAGTCCCACGACGGGCTGATCGACCGGGCCCTCGGGCTGCTCGAACGGAACTTCGCCCGCGACCTTCAGGACGAGGAGGTCGCGAACAGCCTCGGCCTCAGCACCTCGCACTTCCGCTACCTCTTCAAGCAGGCCACCCACCAGCCGTTCCGCAAGTACGTGGTCGGCCTCCGGCTCGAGAAGGCCCGGGAACTGCTGCTCTCCACCGACCAGAGCGTGACCGAGGTCGCCCAGAGCGTCGGCTTCACCAGCCCGGCCCACTTCACCCGTGCCTTCGCTAAGCGGTTCGGCGAGGCCCCCTCCGCGGTCCGGACGAGGGGCCGCTGACCCCGGGTCAGGCCGAGTTCAGCCCGGAGGGGGCAGAAAACCACGTAGGTCGCCCAGTTGGAGAAGCCCCCAGGGTGAGCCAACAATAGGGAACGTGCTCATTGCAACGATCGCGCTCGGGTACGTGGCCACGGCGGCGGGGTTCCTCGCTTCCTGGGCCAGAACGGCGGTCTGGGTCGAAGAAGACGCCCCGACGATGCCGGCCCGAACGACCCTGACCGTCGTAGAAGGCGGAAGGGGAGCGGGCGAGACCCGAAGCGCAGCCTAGGCGTCATCGCCCACCCGTCCACACGCCCCGAGGGGGCCGGACCGGGCAACGACAGCGGCGACAGGACGCACCCAGGCCCCCAGGGCGAACGGGCCGCGTCCCGACCAGATGAGCGAAACGGGCACGGGGCCTCCCCGTCGAAGACGGGGGCCCCGCAGTGCTCCCGGCGCCAAGAAGTGAAGCCGACGTGGCGCTAGGGGCGTCTTGATTGGTGGTGAGCCGTTTCGTGTCACAAGTCTCGAAAATGATCGTTCGGGCAAGAGGTCGCCAGACTCGCGCTTTCCCGACCTGGTCGTCGGTGGGCCTGCGGTGACCGCCGCCCTTGCCCTGCTCGTTCTCGCCCCTCGGCTCGTCGATCCGTCGCTCAACACTTACGTCGATTGGGTCGTCTACGTCGGTCACCAGGAGCCGTCCAAGGAGGTCCGTCAGTTCGTCAGCCCGTTTTTCAACGACGGACGCCCGGTGGCCTGGGACTCGGTAAAGGGGATCGAGGCCAAGCCGCTGACGGACGCCCGGGGCATGGTGTTCGTCGAGCGGGACTTATTCGGACTGGCCTCGCTCCGGGACGGCGTCGCCCTCTTGAGTGCGGCGCGGATCGACGAGCAGACCGGTCAAGTCGAACTCCCCCTCTCCGCGCTCTCTACCGAGGGTCTCAAGACGGCCCGGGCGGTTCTGGCCGGCGGACACACGAGGAAGTTCCTCTCGATGGGTCTCGACGATCTGCGGACGGCGAGCGTCGAGTTGACTCTGACCGTCGAGGTCGCCCTCAACGACCGCGGCCAGCGACTGACGGCGGTCGGATGGCCGTCGAACGGTACGAGGCCCCCCCGCCACACGTTCGACCCCCGCGAACTCGAGACCCCGGCCGACACGCGCCTGCCCACGCCCCGGCCCCTCGCTGGCTGGCGGGTCGTCTCGTTGTCGGGCGAGTTGGTCGTCTCGAGGATGGAGGCCGTGGTCGAACTCGTCGTGACCCCCAGACTCAGGGAAGCGAGGGAGGTTGAACGAGAGTACTCGTCCCGGGCACGGGCCCTGACCGACCAACTCGTCCGGCTCGAGAAGGACTCCCTCGGCGGGGGAATCACCGGCACGGAGAAGCGATGGGCCGACCTCGACCCGAAGCTTCGGAAGACGCTCTTCCGAAGCCGACAGGTGTTCGTCGGTCGGGAGGGGATGAGTGACGCTGAGGTCAGCGACTACCTGGGGCGAGCGGAGATCGTTGGCCACCGCCTGTCGCTCTACGTCCGATCGCACGTCCGCGACGAGATGGGGTTCGCGAGCGGCTCGACCCCTCTCTGGCACTTCATCGGACGCCCCTAGGACGCCACGGTCTGGCGCAAGCCGTAGAGCCCTTCGTACTTCGCCGTGATCCCGTCGAGGTAGGGCTTGGCGTTCAGGCCCTCCCCGGTCACTCGCTTGATCAGCTCCTCCGGGGTGAAGTAGCTCCCGTGGCGGTAGATGTGCTCGCGAAGCCAGCCGAGGATCGGAGCGAAGTCGCCGTGGGCGATGAGGTCGAACGGGTCCCCGAGGTCGGCCGTCAACCGGCCCCAGAACTGGTAGCTCAGGATGTTGCCCATCGAGTAGGTGGGGAAGTAGCCGACCATCCCGCCCGACCAGTGGACGTCCTGCAGGCACCCGTCCCGGTTGTCCGGCGGGACGATCCCGAGGTACTGCCGGTACTTCTCGTTCCAGTACTCGGGCAGGTCGCGGACGCGCACCGCCTCCGTCAGCAGGTCGCACTCGGCCTCGTAACGCACCATGATGTGAAGGTTGTACGTGACCTCGTCCGCCTCGACTCGAATGAGCGACGGCTCGACCCGGTTGACGGCCTTGATAAACGTGTCGAGGTCGACGTCCGGCAGGGCGGGGAAGGCGCGCTTCAGATCCGGCAGGTAACGCTGCCAGAAGGCGCGGGAGCGGCCGACGATGTTCTCCCACGTCCGGCTCTGGCTCTCGTGGACCCCGAGCGAGACACCGCCCGAGAGCGGGGTGCGGTCCCACTCCATCGGCGAGCCCTGTTCGTACATCCCGTGGCCGGCCTCGTGGAGGGTCCCGAAGATCGCGCTCGTGAGCTCGTCCAGGAACCGGGTCGTCAGCCGGACGTCGCCGACCGAGAAGTTCGTGCAGAAGGGGTGCGGCGCCGTGTCCTGGCGACCGCGATCGAAGTCGAACCCGACCGCCTTGGCGAGCATCGTGGTGAACTCCATCTGTGCCCCCTTGTCCCAATCGCCGTGGAGGAACGACCGGTCGGGCTCGACCCCGGACTCCTTGATCCGAGCGACCAACTCGACGAGCGGCTGGCGGATCGTGTCGAACATCGCGTCCCAGCCATTCTTGGTCGCGCCCTCTTCGTAGAGGTCGGTGAGGGCGTCGTAGGGGTGGTCCGTGTATCCCAGGTGACGGGCTTCCTCCCGGGCGATCTCGAAGAGCCGCTCGAGCGTCGGCGCGAAGGAGGCGAAGTCGTCCGCCTTTCGGGCGCGGACCCACTGCTCGTGGGCGAGGCTCGAGAGCCGGCTCTTCTCCTCGACGAGCGAGGACGGGATCTTGGTGGCCTTCTCGAGGTCGCGCCGGACGATGCGGAGGAGGGCGGCGTCCTCGTCGCTCTCGGGCCGGGCTTCGTCCGCGAGCCGGAGCGTCTCGTCGCTCACCGTGAGGTCGTGGGACATGCGGCTCAGCCGGCTCACGTGCTCGGCCCGGGCCTCGCCGCCGCCCTGCGGCATGTAGCACTGCTGGTCCCAATCCATCACGCCGACCGCGTTGTGGAGCGCGTCGATGTCGGCGAGACGGGCCTTCAAGGATTCGAGGGTCGTCGGCATGGTTGAACCGAGCATACCGCCGCCCGGCTCCCCGGGGGCCCTCACGGCCCGAGCCGCTCGACCCGGATCTGGGTGCCGCTCGCCGTGAGCCGGTACCGTTCGCCGAGCACTTCCAGGCCCTCCACCGTCACCCGCTTCCACTCCGACGGCAGCCGGGGCCGGGCGCTGAGCCAATACCCGCGACGGAGCTTGACCTTCCACGGCGCGCCTACCGGTTCGACCCGGTCGATCCGCAACCCGAGGAACCCGTAGAGCACGGTGTTCAGCGCCCCCGCCGCCCCGGTCGCGAAGTACGTGTTCTTCCCGTTCCTGGCCTCGCTGAACAGCAGGAACGGGTTGGCCGTGTAGGGCTGCCAGGCCCGCCTCCACTCCTGGAGCGCGACGTCCGGGTCGCCGAACCGAGCCCGCACCGTGGCGTCGATCGCATGGCTCATCGCAGGGCCGTTGGGCGTCGATTTCCCTGCGAACCGCTCTAGCAAGACTGCCGCTTGCCGCTCGGCGCCCGGGTCCTGCAGCGGCCAGACCGCGAGCAGCGCCGCCGCCTGCTTGTAGCCCTTGCCGGGGTCGTCGTCGAACGTGGTGTAGCCGCGCCCGTCGCCCGGCCGCTTGACCTCGCCCGGTAGCGCCAGCCCCGCCCGCCGGACGCACCACTCGGCCACAACGTTCGTGTACAGGTCGTTCCGGGCGTCGACCTTGAACTCGTCCGGGGACATCGTGTTCAGGACGCCGATCCGGCCGTCTGGAAGGCGGCTCAGCCGAGCGAGGTAGAAGTGCCCCGCGCCCTGGAGCACCTCGTCCGCTACCTGGTCTTCGGCCAAGCCCAGGGCGGCCGCCTTGTCGAACCAGAACGCGGCCGTCCCCGTCACGTGGTGCTGGTACCGAGCCTCTCCGGGCGCCTGCTCGTCGCCCCGCTTGGCCGATTCCCAGGGGAACATCAGGCCGGGCCCGGGGGTGGCAGTGACCGGGGACTCGACCTGGCCGATCCGCAAGCGACGTCCTCCAGTGAACCAGGCGTCGAAGTTCCGACGGGCCTGAGCGAGGGTTCGGGCCCGGTGAGCGGGGACCGCCCGAGCGAGCCGGGGTTCCAGGAACGCGAGGGCAGGGAAGATCCATGCGTCCGCGTCCCAAAACTGGCGCCCGCCGTACCGAGTGTGGGACAGACCGAACGGAGACACCGGCTCCCCTTCGAGGCGCGGCACCGACACGAGCAGCGTGCTCAGGAACGAAGACACCGCCCTTCCATCCTCTGGGGGGCCCTCGATCGTGATCCATGCCCGTGTCGGCTCTGCGCTCGGTGCCGCACCGTCGAGTCGGAGCTCGACGGATCTGGACACGAACGTCACCCCCGGCGGCGGAGCCACGGACTTATCTGGCGGCCCGGAGCCTGAGCGCTGAGTCACGGTCAGTCGGGGCTCCCAGTCCGGACGGAGAGTGCCGGTGCCCGCTTCGATCTGGAGATCGACCAGGCTCCGCGACCAGACTGAGACCTCGGCGGTCAGAGATCTCGACCCGGGTTCCGTCACCTGGCGGACGATCACAACGTGCCCCTCGGCCGCGGTCCAGGCCGTCTGGCACCAGAACCCGCCCGCCGCTTGCTGTGCGTAGGGTCGAGCGGGGTCAGGTGCCGTCGGTCGACCGTCGACCAGTATCCGGAACTGGAGCCCGGTCGTCACGCTCTCCAGGGACTCGGGCGCGCGCGACCCCCAAGCCCCGGTCACGAGGAGCGGCTGGCCCTGCCACGTGCCGTCCGGGGCGATGCGCGTCCCGAACCAGCCGTTCGCCACGAGCGGGAGCGGCCCCGCGCCCGGGCGGGTGACGGTGTTCGGCTCGGAGGCCCAGAGCGGCATCGGCACAGGCTGGGACCCGGGCCCGCACCCGGCCCCAAGAACGACGAAGGCCACGACCCCCAGCGACACCGTCCGCACGGCCCAAGGATGGCACGTCCCGTGGCCAGAATAGACCATGGCCGGCACGTCGATCCGATTCCAAGGCAACGGTAACGAGTTCGGGGGCTACCTCGCCTCCAGCGCGATGGGGAAGGGCCCCGGCGTCATCGTCATCCAAGAGTGGTGGGGGCTCAACGACCAGATCAAGCGGACGGCGGACCGGTTCGCGGAAGCGGGGTTCACCGCGCTCGCTCCCGACTTCTACCACGGCAAGGTCACCGCCGAACCGGACGAGGCGGGGTCACTGATGATGGCCCTCAACATCGACGACGCGGCGCTTGTCATCCGAGGGGCCATCGACGCCCTGCTCGCGCACGAATCGACGTCTGGCGACCGGGTCGGCACCGTCGGCTACTGCATGGGCGGCCAGCTCTCGATGTTCGCCGCCGCGATCGACCCCCGGGTGGGAGCGTGCGTCAACTACTACGGCATCCACCCGAACGTCCACCCGCCGTTCGAGGCGCTGGAGGCCCCCGTGCTCGGCCTCTTCGCCGAGCACGACGCCTATGCCTCTCCGGAAGCCGTCGGCGCCCTTTCCGCCCAGCTCACCGCCCTCGGCAGGGCCCACGAGTTCCACACCTACCCCGGCACCCAGCACGCCTTTGCCAACGACGACCGGGCGCAGGTCTACGACGCGACCGCCGCCGAGGACGCGTGGTCGCGCACCCTCGCCCTCTTCCGAGAGCGCCTGGGGTGAAAAAAGAAGGGGCCCGGTCGCGATCGACCGGGCCCCGAGTTCGACCTTTAGCTCCCTCAGGGGGTTACTTCGTGATCTGCTGGATGGCGGCGGTCAGGTTCTTGACGCCGGTCTCGTTGGCGACCATGTTCACCCAGTTGTGGGTGACCTTGCGGTCCTTGTAGACGAGGACCGTGTTCTTGGCGGCCTTGTCGATCTTGTAGGCCTTGAGGTACTCGCTGTTGTTCGGCACCCAAGCCATGGCGATCGCGTTGTAGCCGGTGCTCTTGGCGGCGTCCTTGAGGGTGGTCTCCATCTTCGCCTTCTTGGCCGGATCGACCACGAAGATGATGAAGGCCTTGAAGTCCTCGTCCTTCTTGGCGACCTCGTTCAGCTTGCCCGCGATCTTGAGGACGTTCGCGGTGTCGTCACCGTTGACCCAAACCTGGACGGCCGGGGTGTTGCCGTACTTGCAGGGCGGGCAAGTCGTCGTGCCGGCGTCCGGACCCGTCACGTGGGTCGGGTGGAAGGGCGTGATTTTCTCGCCCACGGCCGGGCCGGAGCTCACGTTGGCCAGCGCGGGGAGGGCGAGGATGGCCGCAGCGGCGAAGGCGATGCTGATCTTCTTCGTCATGGTAGGTTCCCTATCTAGCGGCCAGAGCCGCTCTACGTATTCTAACGGTGCCCTTCGTAACGATCGTTCCGGTCCCGTGGAATTTCGGGCCCCTCGCCTAGGTCGGCCCAGGACTTTGGGGCAGGCTGGGGTGCCCTCGCCCCCGGCCCCGCCCCGCAGGTAAATTCGAGCGGCGCATGAACGTCCCCGCTGAACTCCGCTACACCAAGACGCACGAATGGGTCCGCCTCGAGGGCGACACCGTGACCATCGGCATCACCGACCACGCCCAATCGGAACTCGGCGACATCGTGTTCGTCGATCTCCCGACCCCCGGCCGGTCCCTTGGCCAGGACGAGTCGTTCGGAAGCGTGGAGAGTGTGAAGACGGTCTCGGACGTTTACGCCCCCGTCGCCGGCGAGGTGGTGGAGGTCAACGAGGCCCTCGGCGGGCAGTCCGAGCTCCTCAACGCGGCCCCCTACGAGGCCGGCTGGCTCATTAAGGTGAAGGTCAGCGACCCGGCAGCCGTCGATTCGCTCCTTTCCGCTGCCGACTACCAGGCGCTGCTCGACGCCTAACGCTCCCCCCGTTCGATCCGGCCGATGACTCGGTCGATCTCCCGCTGAAGGAGGGGGCTTGCGGTCGCCCGGCGCTCCCGGAGATAGGGGAGGGCCCGCTCGCCCATCACGAGCAGGTCGCGTTCGGCCATACGGCGGACCACGGGGTTCGGGTCGAGGAGCAGGGTCGATTGGCAGACCGGCCGAACGCCGGGCTGGATCGAGTCCTTCTCCTCGATCTTGGTCAACCGGAACTGGGCCCCGTCGCGGCCGAAGGTGAAGACACCGTCGAGGGACCCGCGGTCGCCGCCGTTCGGTTCGACCCCGAGGCCTAACTCGACGATCAACGCCCCGCTGCGGGTCGTGACTTTGGGCTGGCCGGGCTTCTGGAACCGGAAGAACCCGTCCTGGCTGAACTCCTTCGAGACGGCCAGGTACGCGGCGGCGAGGTCGACGGCCCCCTGCCGCCCCTCGACCCGGGGGGCCCGGCGGAGGAAGTCCGCCACAAGTGCCGTCCGGTTCTCGAGGTGCTTCGCCCGATCCTGGGCGTCGACCACGAAAACGTTCCGCTGGTTGAGCGGCTGCACCGGGGTCTGGGCGATCGGGAACTCGCGGAAGCGCAGGCTCACGAACCGGTCGCGCGGCATGACCCGGGTCAGGCGCTCATCGACGATCGCTTGCGTCTGCGACCCCCCCACCGCGTCGGGGACGGAGCGCTTGAGCCAGGCCTCGACGGCCGCGACGGGGTCGCCCGAGGGCGTCATGGACGTCAGAATATCGAGAAGCAGGAGGGCAGTGGTCATCGTGGGGCCTCGACAGAAGTGAGACGCCTGACGGAGGGCTGAGGGTCGGGGCCGCTCTGGGCCCCGACCCGGAACGAGGTCAGTCCGTCTCGGCGAGGAGGGCCTTCACCTTCGCCTCGAGGTCCTCGCGGGCGTCGATGTAGCGCAGGTTACCCTTGCGGTCGACGAGGAACATCGTCGGGATCGAGTTGATCCCCCAGGCGGTCGAAAAGTCGCCTTGCCAGCCCTTGCCCTGATAGAACTGGTGCCAGCCGATCCCCTCGGCCTTCACGTAGTCCCGCAGCGCCTTGAGACCGCCCTCGGCCTCGGGCACGTCGAGGCTAATCCCGACGATCTCAAGCCCCGCCTCCTTGTGGTTGGCGTACAGCTTCTTGATCTCCGGCATCTTCGCCCGGCACGGCCCGCACCAGGTCGCCCAGAAGTCGATGAGCACGACCTTGCCCCGCAGGCCATCGATCGACACCTCGTTGCCCGACACCGCGTCGGCGAACGAGAGCGCGAACGGCTGGCCGATGCTGTCGATCTGCTTGACCTTCCCCTTGGCGAAACCCGCCGCCCGCGAGGCCGGGTAGTCGGCGATGATCCGCGTATAAAACGGCTTTGCGTCGGCCGGCTTCTCCTTGATCTCGGCCACCGTCATCAGGAGCCGGGCGGCGCGGTCGTCCTTGGGGTACTTCTTGGTGAAGGCGTCCACCGCGTCCATCGCGTTCGAAGCCGCCATGGCCGTGTTCGGGTCTTTGCCTTCGTAGACCGGCCCGAGGACCTTGTTCACCGTGAACTGGGCCTTGAAGAACTCGGCGGATTGGGCCACCGCACCCGTCGGGCTGGTCGCGAGGAAGGCGTCCATCGCCTTCACGGCCTCGTCGGGGCTGTGGGTCTGCCCGACCATCGCAAAGTGCTCGTTCATGAGCGGCGCCGTCCGGTCGTGCCCCGGGTGGGCCTTGTAGAAGCCGAGGATCAGGTCCCCTCGCTTCTTGGCGTAGGTCTCGAACTCCTTGCTCCAGGCGTCCCAGGCGGCTTCGGTGTTCTCCTTCGGGCGGGCCGGGGGTTGGAAGGCGTCGATCGCCTTGAGCATCGCGTCGGCCGTCTCGACCGCGGGCTGGGCCATGGCGGCGAAGGACAGCGACGCAAGGACGACGAGGAGGATCGCACGGATCGGTCTCATAGGCTTTGGCCTCCCAGCGACGACGCCGGGTGTGACACTCAGTATAGACGGACCGCGCGCGAACCCGGTCTCCACCTTTCTAGGCCACCCGGCAAACTTCCGGAGGACTAGCCGATAATGGGAGAGTCCATGCGGAGCCTGAAGTACGCCCATTCGTTCGAGGTCGTGAAGCGGTTGCCAGAGTCGCTCGAGCCGCTTCGCAGGCTCGCCTACAACTTCTGGTGGACGTGGAGCCACGAGACTCGATCGCTGTTCCGCGACATCGGCCGCCACCACTGGGAGGCCGTCGAGCACAACCCGGTCGAGCTCATCAACCGCCTCGATGAGGACGACCTTCAGCGCCTCTGCGGCGACGACGTCTTCATGGCAAAGCTCAACTTGTGCCAGCGGGAGCTCGACCAGTACCTCGCCGCCGAGACCTGGTTCGACCGCCGCTACCCCGGGCGCCGCGAGGACACCCTGATCGCCTACTTCTCGGCGGAGTTCGGACTCAGCGAGGCTCTTCCGATTTACTCCGGCGGTCTCGGCGTGCTCGCCGGCGACCACCTGAAGGCCGCCAGCGACCTCGGTGTGCCCCTCGTCGGGGTCGGGCTCCTCTACTCGCGGGGCTACTTCCGCCAATCGCTCAGCCCGGACGGCTGGCAACAGGAGCGCTACCCGCAGTACGACTTCTACCGGCTCCCGCTCCAACTCATGCGCGGTGCGGGCGACAAGCCGCTTCGGATCCGGGTCGACTTCCCGGACAAGCCCGTGTTCTGCCAGGTCTGGAAGGCTCTGGTGGGCCGAGTCGAGCTCTACCTCCTCGACTCGAACATCCTCGAGAACGAACCGGACGACCAGTCGATCACGGACACGCTTTACGGCGGCGACGAAGAGATGCGGATCCGCCAGGAGATCATCCTCGGGATCGGCGGCTACCGGGCGCTCGTCGAACTCGGCAAGATCCCGACGGTCTGCCACATGAACGAGGGCCACGCCGCCTTCCTGTCGCTCGAGCGGCTCCGGCAGTTCATGAAGGATCGCAACGTGGACTTCCGGACCGCCCGCCAGTGCGCCGTCGCGGGCAACGTCTTCACCACCCACACCCCGGTGCCCGCGGGCTTCGACGTCTTCCCGCCCCAACTGGTCGAGAAGTACATGGCGAAGGGAGCGGGCGAGATCGGCCTCTCCTTCCCGAAGCTCCTTGAGCTCGGTCGGATCGACCCCACGAACCAGGACGAGCGCTTCAACATGGCCGTCCTCGCGATGGAGAACGCCAACCGGGTGAACGGGGTGAGCAAGCTCCACGCGACCGTGTCCCGCCGCCTCTTCAGCCGCCGTTGGCCGGACTACCCCCTCGAGGAGGTCCCGATCGAGGCCGTGACGAACGGCGTCCACACGATGACCTGGATGAGCCGCCGGATGACGGAACTCCTCGACCGGCACCTCGGCACCGAGTGGCGCGAGGACCCCAGCGACCCCGGGGTGTGGGACCAGGCCTCCCAGATCCCGGCCGAGGAGATCTGGGACGTCCGCGAGAACGAGCGGGGCGATTTCGTCCGCTACTGCCGCCGCCGGTTGCGAGACTCGCTTCGCAGTAACCGCTCGGCCCCTCCGGACCTGGCGACGGTCAACGACGTCCTCGACCCGCGGGTGCTCACGATCGGCTTCGCCCGGCGGTTCGCGACCTACAAGCGGGCCACGCTCCTCTTCAGCGACAAGGACCGGCTCCGAAGCCTCCTGTTCCACGAGGACCGGCCGGTGCAGTTCGTCTTCGCTGGCAAGTCCCACCCCCGCGACGACGGTGGCAAGCGGCTCATCCAGGAGATCGTGCACTTCATCCGCCACGAGGGCGCCCGGACACGGATGGTATTCCTCGAGGACTACGATATGGCCGTCGCCCGCCGGCTCATCCAAGGCGTGGACGTCTGGCTCAACAACCCGCGGCGACCGATGGAGGCCAGCGGTACGAGCGGCATGAAGGTTGTCCCGAACGGGGGACTCAACTGCTCGATCCTCGACGGCTGGTGGGCCGAGGGATACCAGCACGGCGTCGGCTGGGCGATCGGCGACGGAAGCGAGACGACGGAGGAGGGCCACCAGGACTGGCTCGACAGCCGCGCCCTCTACCACCTCATCGAGACCGAGATCGCACCGATGTTCTACTACCGGAGCGAGGGTGGGGTGCCGCGAACCTGGGTCGAGGCGATCCAGCGGTCGTGGCGCGAGCTGGCCCCGGCGTTCTCGACGCTGCGGATGGTCCGGGAGTACACGACCCGCTTCTACATGCCTGCTGCCGACCAGTACCTCCGACTCACGTCCGGGGGCCTAGAGCGCGCGACGGCCGCCCTCGTCTGGCGCGACCGGGTTCGCTCGGCCTGGAAGGACGTCAAGGTCGAGAAGGTGACGGACGACGCCCAGACGAGCGTTCCGATCGGCGGTCGGTTCCGGGTTGAGGCCACCGTCTTCCTCGGGGCACTCAAGCCCGAGGAGGTCGCCGTCCAGGCCCTCACCGGCCAAGTCTCGACGAACCGCGAGCTCACCCACTTGGACCTCACGGACCTCGAGTTGGTGAGTTCGAACGGCGGCCACCACGTCTATGGGGGGGTCCTCACATGCCCAAGCCCCGGCCACCACGGCTACATCGTGCGGGTCGTGCCGAAGCACGAGGACGTCAACGTCGCGAGCGAACTCGCGCTCGTCGCGTACGAACCGGAGAGCGCCTAGGCGAGGTCGTACCGCCACATGACGACCGCGTCCTCCTTGTTGTCCGGGTAGTACCGGCGGCGGACGGCGGCCCGGACGAACCCGAGCCCCTCGTAGAGCTTGAGAGCGGGAGCGTTGCTCACCCGTACCTCCAGGGTCGAGCAGGTCGCGCCCCGCTCTCGACACCGCGCAAGGAGCTCGACCATGAGAGCGCGGCCGATCCCCTTGCCGCGGGCCTCGGGCTCGACCGCCACCGTCGTCACGTGGGCCTCGTCCACCAACACCCACGCCCCGGCGAACCCGACGATCCGGCCCGCGTACTGGGCCACGATGAAGACCCCGTGCGGGTGGTCGACTTCGGTGCGGAACGAGGCCTCAGACCACGGCGCCGACTCGGACGCCCGCTCGATCTCTAGGACGGCGGGGAGGTGAGACTCCTGCAGCTTCTCGAAGCGTAACCCCTTCATCCGCCGAGATAGGCTTCCTTGACTCGGGGGTCTTTGAGGAGGTCGGCCCCCGTGCCCTCGAGCACGAGCGAGCCCGTCTCGATCACGTACGCCCGGTCGGCGACTTCGAGCGCCCGGTGGGCGTTCTGTTCGACCAGGAGGATCGTGACCCCCTTCTCGTGCAGCGACCGGACGATGTTGAAGATCTCGGTGACGAGGTTGGGCGCGAGGCCCATGCTCGGTTCGTCGAGGAGCAGCAGCCGGGGTCGGGACATGAGCGCCCGGCAGATCGCGAGCATCTGCTGCTCGCCGCCGCTCAGCGTGCCGGCGCTTTGGCGCAGCCGTTCACGGACCCGGGGGAAGAGGTCCATCGCCGCCTCCATGTCCTTGCCCACGTCGCCGTCGGCCCGAGTGAACGCCCCCATTTGGAGGTTCTCGTGGACGGTCATGTTCGTGAAGATCCGCCGGCCCTCGGGCGAGTGGCTGATCCCCATCCGGACGATCCGGTCGGCCGGGCAGCCCTGAATCTCCTCCCCCTTGAACTCGATCCGGCCCGTCCGCGGCCGCAAGAGCCCGCTCACCGTCCGCAGGAGCGTGCTCTTCCCGGCCCCGTTCCCACCGATGATGCTGACGACCTCGCCCTCGTTCACCGTGATCGAAAGGTCGTTGATCGCCTGGATCGCCCCGTAGAACACGTTCAAGCGTTCGATGACGAGCATGCGGCGAGTGTAGCCGACGGGCCGTTCCGGCGGGGCCCCTGGGCTGACCCGAACGTCCCGGCGCCGAAACCGAGCGGGGCTGGTTCCAATATGCTTGGGTAATGCGGCGCATGGATCGACCCAGGAGCGAGACCCGATGAAGCGGGTCGCGCTCGTCCTCGCGGTGGTGTTGGTGGCGGTCCTCGGTGTGGCTGGCCTGGCGTTCCAGCGCTTCCAGGCCGGTCAGAAGGACGCAGAGGCAGCCAAGAAGCGGGAGGTGAAGGTCGATCGGGGCGAGGTCTTGGTCCAGGTCGTCGAGTCCGGCTCCCTCCAGGCCGTCAAGACCGTCGAGGTCAAGAGCCGCGTTGGCGGTCGCATCGCGAGGCTGATGGTCGATGAAGGCGACACCGTCGTCGAAGGGCAGCTCATCGCCGAGATCGACCCGCAGGAGACGATGCTCCAGGTCGAGCAGAACGAGGCGCAGGTCCGCGGGGCCCAGGCTGCCGTGCGTCGGACCTCGGTCGAGATGGCCCAACGACGGGTCACCGCACGGTCCGCCCTCGAACGAGCGGAGTCTCGCCTGGCCCAAGTCCAGATGGAGCTCAAGATCCAGCCGACGCTCACGAACTCCGCGGTGGCCGGGGCCCGGTCTGCCGTCGCCGGGGCCCGCCAGGCCGCGACCGAGCTCGCTTCGATCACCCAGCCCCGAGAGCGCACCGCGACGGAGACCGCCCTCCGCGAAGCCGAGGCCGGCCTGCAGAACGCCAGGAGCGAAGCCGCCAGGCAGGAGTCGCTCCTCGCCAAAGGCTATGTCTCGCGCAGGGAGGCCGAGTCGGCCGCTCTGAACGTCACGCTCGCCGAGACCAAGCTCCGCAACGCCCAGGAGAACCTGGGAAGGCTCAACGAGGGCCAGCGGCTCGCCCGCGAGCAGTCGAACGAGCGTCTTCGCCAGGCCGAGGCCGAACTCCGCCGCGCCGAAGCGAACTCGATCCAGGACGACGTGAAGCGCCAGGAGTACGAACGGGCCCTCAAGGACGTCCTCGACGCCCGAGCCCAGCTCCGGGACATCGAGGCCCTCGCCGCGGGTCGCGAACAGCAGTCCGCTCAACTCGACCAGCTCCGGAGCGTCCTCACCGACGGCCAGCGGCAACTCCGCGAGACCCGCGTCGTCGCCCCGATTACCGGCACCGTCACCCGGCGGGCTGTCCAGGTCGGTGAGCTCGTCTCAAGCCTCAACAGCTTCAGCGCGGGCACGACCCTCGTCCGGGTCGAGGACATGTCCCGCATGGTCGTCAAGCTCGAGGTCAACGAGATCGACGTGGCCCGGCTCCGGCCAAGGATGCCCGCCGAAGTCACGGTGGACGCCTTCCCGGACGACAGGTTCATCGGCGAGGTCACGAAGATCTCACCGGCCAACACGACCGCAGGGGCTCAGCAACAGAGCGCGGACCCAGTCGTCAAGTTCGCCGTCGAAGTCACCCTCGAGCGCCCCTCTCCGAAGCTCAAGAGCGGGATGTCGGCCAAGTGCACAATGAAGGTGGTCGACCGCAAGGGCGTGCTCCGGCTGCCCATCGACCACATTGGCAAGGACAAGAGCGGCTCGTTCGTAATGTTGCCAGGCCCGGACAAGGCCAAGCCTGAGAAGGGCGCGAAAAGGCAGAGCGTCGTGCTCGGCCAACGGTCCGATACCTTCTACGAGGTCGTCTCGGGCGTGACGGAGGGTCAGGTCGTCGTCAAGCCGCCGTTCAGCGGACCCGAGCGCAAGGGCATGATGTCCTTCGGGCCGGACGAGGAGTAGCGGGTGGGCTTCTTCGAATCGTTCCGGGTCGCCATGGACATGCTGCGGCTGCACAAGCTGCGGGCGTTCCTCACCATGCTCGGGGTGATCATCGGGGTCATGAGCGTGACGCTCATCGTCATGGTCTCGGGCGGGTTCAACTTCTTCCTGACGCACGAGATCAAGCGGCTCGGCAGCGACACGATCCTGGTCTTCTTCGACCCGAGCCGGGCCCGGCGTGGCGAGACGCTAGGCGGCGTCGAGGGGCTGACCCTCCAAGACGTAGACGCGATCCAGAACCGGGTGAGCGAGGTCGATATCGCGTCCTCGATCCTCCAGGTGCCGGAAACCACGGTCCGCCGCGGCGAAAAGGAGGTGAAGAACCTCCGGGTCTACGCGACCGACCAGAACCAGGCCATCCTGAGCCGAGTGGGCGTCACTCGGGGCCGACACCTCACGAGGCAGGACATCGACTCCCGGTCGAACGTCGCCGTCATCGGCCCCGAGGTCGCCGAGCGGCTCTTCGGCCCCGAGAACCCGATCGGCCAAGTCGTGAGCTTCAGGGGTCTCACCCTGGAGGTCGTCGGCGTCATGGAGCGTTTTGACGTACTCGGCCAGACGAACGGCCGCGACGTGTGGCTCCCGAACTCGACCGCCATGGATAAGTGGGTCGGGGGGAAGTACGTGACCTACATCACGGCCCGGCCGCGTGACGGGTTCACGGTCGAGCAGGCCATGGACGGGGTCTGGCGACTCCTCATGCAGAAGTCGGACAACAAGCCGATCTACCGCGTCGACTCGCGCGAGTCGATCATCAACTTCTTCGGAGTGGTGGTCGGTGCGGCAGGGGTCTTGCTCGCCGGGGTCGCGGCGTTGTCCCTGCTCGTCGGCGGCATCGGGATCATGAACATCATGCTGGTCTCGGTGACCGAGAGGACCCGCGAGATCGGGTTGCGTAAGGCCGTCGGCGCCCCTCGCTCCGCTGTCCTCACCCAGTTCCTTGTCGAGAGCGCTATGTTGTCCCTTGTCGGCGGGCTCATCGGGATGACGCTCGCGTTCCTCATCGGTCAGCTCGTCACCTTCGGCACGGCCCAAGCCAAGTGGCCGACGGCGGACGGGCTCCAGATGCCGTTCCCGCTGACCGTCGCCCTGATCGCCGCCGCCTTCTCCGCGATGATCGGGGTCGTGTTCGGCATCTACCCCGCCGCGAGGGCCGCCGCCCTCAGCCCGATCGAGGCGCTGCGCACAGAATGAGCGGCGACTCGCAACGTTCCCCCGTCTGTCGGTCGTAGTGGAAGGAGAGGTAGCCCGTGACGGACAGAGAGAAGACCGCCCATATCCTCCGCCGCTTTGGGCTCGGGGCCGGCCGCTACGAGCTTGCCAGGTACGAGAAAGGCGGACCTCAAGCCGCCCTTGGACGGCTCATCGCCGACGCCAAGGTCGTCGAAGAGGACGTCGATCCCTGGGAGTGGACGATCGACGACGAGGGGGAGACCGACCCGAGCAGCTACCGGCTCCCTGGCTGGTGGGCGCTTCGCATGCTTACGACCCGGCGGCCGCTCCAGGAGAAGCTCGCGCTCTTCTGGCACGACCACTTCCCGGTCGACGCGGAGAAGGTGGGCGAGTCGCCGATGATGCTCGGCTACCTGAGCGTCCTTTGGAAGCACGGGCTCGGTCGGTACCGTGACCTCCTCGCCGCCGTCGTCAAGCAGGGGGCTTTGCTCGCCTACCTGGACAATAACACGAGCAACCGGATCCACCCGAACGAGAACCTGGGCCGCGAGCTGCTCGAGTTGTTCAGCCTGGGACGGGGCAACTACACCGAAGAGGACGTGCGGTCCGCCGCCCGGGCTCTGACCGGCTGGACGCTGCACTACCTGGGAACCGGGATCGAGATGGACTGGGCCAAGCTCCGCAAGCTCGCCACCACCCGCCGACTCGGGCTCATGAACGCCTGCTTCGTGCCTGCCATCCATGACGACGGGCCGAAGACGTTCCTCGGCAAGACTGGGCCGCTCGATGCGGACGGGCTCATCGACGCCGTCGCCCGGCACCCCGCGACCGCCAAGTTCATGTGCCGCAAGCTCTGGACGTTCTTCGCCTATCCCGACCCCGAGGAGAAGGTCGTGCTCGAGCTCGCGGAGACGTGGCGCAAGACCGACGGACAGGTGGAGGCGGTCTTGCGAAAGATGGCTTCGATGCCCGAGTTCTGGTCCGAACGGGCCGTCCGCGGGATCGTGAAGTGCCCGGTCGATTGGA
Source organism: Fimbriimonadaceae bacterium (assembly GCA_022843485.1). Lineage (GTDB taxonomy): Bacteria > Armatimonadota > Fimbriimonadia > Fimbriimonadales > Fimbriimonadaceae > JALHNM01. The sequence continues at coordinate 218,282 of JALHNM010000002.1, forward strand.
CCGTGGCACTGTTCCGATCCCTCGACATGGGCGTGGTCTTCGACCAACTCCTCGGCGACTCCGGGAAGGGCAAGCCGATCCGCAAGGAGCTCCGTGAGAGCGGCGGGGGCGTCGCGTGGATGATGGGGCAGCAGGGACTGAGCCTCCTCTACCCGCCTAACGTGGACGGGTGGGACTGGGGTCAGTCCTGGCTTACCGCGCAGAACTCTGTGCTCCGGATCAACCATGGGGACGCCATCTTCTGGGGTGGAGGCGAAGAACGGCCGCTCGCGATGTGGGTCGTCGCCAAGCTCAAGGCCGACGCCCGACCGACCGACCCGGCGAGCCTCGTCGACGCGGTGGCGGAGCTGTTCGACGTCCCCTTGACCCCGGAACAACGGACGGTGGTGACGGAGCTCTGCCGCGAACACGGCGGGGTCGAGGCCCTGGGGAGTAAGGACTCGGCCGCCAACGTGCTCGCCCGTGTCAGCAAGGCGCTCTTCGCGCTGCCCGAAGCCCAGCTCTCCTAGTCGGTCAGCCTCGGTCGGCGGAGGTGGAAGTTCCTCGCCGACTGGAGCCGGTGAGCGACCTGGGCGACTGTCGCCTCCCCGTAAAGCCGCCCCACCACCGACACCGACTGGCCGCCCCCTTCGCCGTCCGTCCCCCACGGGATCACACCCTGTGGGTGACCGGTGGAGTTCGTGATGAACAGGAGACTGTCCCCCCAGTTCGCCCCTACGACAGCGTCGAGGTCCCCGAGCTCGCGTTCGAACCGCTCGGCGAGCAGGGTCCGGGCCCGCAGGGCTTGGATGTAGTCCACCGCGGAGACGAACCGGGCGGCGAGGAACTCCGGCGGCCAGAGCTTGCCGATCCGCTCGATGTCCGCCCCCCGGGTCTCGCGGTCGAAGGCGGCCGCCGCCTCGACGAGCAGGCTCGTGAGGACACCGTCCGGCGGGGCTTGGAACGTGACGGGTCGAACCTCGGCGCCCTCCGCCCGCAGGACGGCCACCCAGTCGGGCTCCTCCTTCTGCTCCAGCACCCCGATCCGCAGGCCCTTGAGGTCGGACGCCGGGCTCCAGTGGTACGGACGGTCCACCGCCGACGGATCGAGCGGGTCGCTCCCGACCAGGGCTCCGAGAACGATCGCGCAGTCCTCCATCGAGCGGCAGATCGGGCCGACCTTGTCGTTCGTCCAGCTCAGCTGCATGGCCCCGTAGCGACTCACCCGGCCATACGTCGGCCGCAACCCGCTGACCCGGCACCGGATCGACGGCGAGAGGATCGATCCGAGGGTCTCCGTCCCGATCGTGAACGCGGCTAACCCGGCCGCCGCGGCGCACGCCGAGCCAGCGGACGAGCCGCTCGAGCCTTGGCTCGTGTCCCAGGGGTTCTTCGTCTGCCCCCCGAACCACACGTCGTCGTAGGCCAGGGCCCCGCAGCTGAGCTTCGCGAGCAGGATTGCCCCAGCCTCTCGCAGCCGGGTCACGACGGTCGCGTCCGCGTCGATGACCTGGTCCTTAAACGCCTCGGCCCCCCAGGTCGTCGGCGCCCCTTTCGTCGCGAAGAGGTCTTTGAGGCCGTAGGGGACGCCGTGGAGGGGGCCCCGATCGAGCCCGCGTCCGATCTCGTCTTCGGCCCGTTTCGCCTCCTGTCGGGCGCTCTCCGCCATGAGGGTGACGACGCACTTCAGTACCGGGTCATAGCGCTGCAGCCGCCGTAGGTAGACGTCGGTGAGCTCAACGGGGCTGATCTGCTTCGTCCGAAGCAGGTGGCGCAACTGGGGGATCGACAGGTACGCGAGATCCGCCTCGTTTGTGGGCAGCCTGAAGCGCTTGATCTCCGTGGGTCGCACGGAGACGCCCGGACGCCCCTGAGCCTTGCGTCCCGAGGGTTGGAAGACAAGGGGGGGCTCGATCGCGTTCTGGATCGCGAGGGCCCGGATCGATTCGACCCGCTTGAGACCCTCACGGGCCCGGTCGAGGGCAAGGGTGCGCTGGTCTGGGCTCAGCGAGAGTCCGAGGGCCTTCTCCGCTCCCGCAAGGTCGCCCACGGACAGCGGGGAAGTGCTCGGAGCCTGGGCCGCAGCCTCGAGGGAGAGCCCGGGAAGGAACAAGGCGGCCAGCGACGAACGGAGGAACGCCTGTCGAGTGAGGACGGGGTCGAAGCCCATCGCACGATTCTACGCACGGACCTCGACCCCGTCAAGGGCGACGGCTTAACCGACTTTCTCTTCTTCTCGCTCGTCCTCACGGACGCGCTGACGCCTGATGGCCTCGGACTTCCGAATCGCACGGGCCTTTCGCGCCCGGATCGCCCACGGCACTTCGGTCTCTCGCGTCGTGTACCGCCCGGTCATGAGGTCGTACACGGGGAGCACGACGTTGAAGTTCCGGTCGTCGGCCTGGTGGTGGAGGAAGTGGCGGACGTCGAACCACTCGAACAGCTGCTTCGTGGGCGGGAATGCGTGGTACCAGCGCGGCTTGCCGTCCTCCCGGGGGAAGTGCATGTGCCAGTGCAGGAACTCGTACATCACGTAGTAGAGCGTCAGCACGATCGGCACCGTGATCCCGGCGGCCGGGCCGAGGGTCAGCCAAACGAGCGCGGTGATCGGCGACGTCACGAGCATCGTGGCGGGCCACATCCACGGGCCCAGGCTGATCGGCGACTCGTGGTCGGGCGCGGGGCGGTGGTAGTCGTCGCCCCGGTAGGCGGGGTGGTGCTCGATGGCGTGAGACACGTAGCTCTGCTCCAACAGGCCGCCGAGGAGCTTCTTCTGGCGGGTGTGGAGGATGAACTGGTGGAACAGCCCTTCGATCGTACTGGCGAAGACGATCGTTCCAGCGGCGACGAGCGTGACGATCAATGCAGGGTGCATATGTAAACCTTTCCTGGCGGCTTAGGGCAGTCCGTTGCGTTCCCCAGAACCGATACTAGTATAGACGCCCGCCCCACCCGAAACGCCGGAGGGGCCCAACCAAACGTCCTTCGCAGCGGCGTTCGGCCAAGATAGGGGCAAGCCGCCATGCCCGAGGGCCTCCGCCGCCTCCCGATCCGCCGCCAGCACCAGGCCGTCGAGTTCGCCGTCCTCTCACCCTGCGTCGTCATCGTCGCGCTCTGGCTCTGGTCGAAGACCCGGCCCGGCGGGTGGGAGGTCACGCTCCCGCAAGCGCTCAGCCAGGTCCTGAGCCTCATCGCGATCCAGCTCTTCGCCATCGTCCTCGTCATCGCCGCCAGAAGCCGTGGCATCGAGCGCATTTACGGGGGCCTCGACAAGGGCTACCGAACCCACGGCAAACTCGCGAAGGTCGCGTTCGGGCTGATGCTCGCCCACCCGGTCCTGCTCGTGCCTCACTACCTTGCGACGGGGCAGCCGGTGCCTGCGCTGTTCTGGTTCGCCGACTTCTGGCCGCGGAACGTGGGCGTCGCCTCGTGGTACCTCTTCATCGGGTTCGTAGGACTCACGCTGTGGCGTAAGGTCGATTACCAACATTGGCTGGTCAGTCACCGCGTCCTCGGGGTGCCGTTCGTGCTCGCCGGCGTCCATGCGGTCGCCGCCGCGAGCGACGTCCGGGCGTTCGAGCCGCTTCGGTTCTGGGTCGTTTTCTGGGTCGTGCTCGGGACGGCGTGCTGGCTCTATAAGCTGTTCCTCTACGAGCGCCTCGCCCGGCGGTACGCCTACCGGGTCGAGTCGGTGGAGGAGAAAGGGGGCGGCATCCTCGACCTGCGCCTGGCACCGGACGGTGCGAGGATGAGTTACGAGCCGGGCGAGTTCGCGTTCCTCTCCGTCCAAGGACGGGCCGACGTCTCGCCGGAACAGCACCCGTTCAGCCTTGCCAGCGACCCCGCACGACGGGGGCTCCGTTTCGGCGTCCGGCAGACGGGGGATTACACCAAGAGCCTCTCCCGCCTGCGGCCGGGGGACCGGGTCGACGTTTTCGGCCCCTACGGCGAGTTCACCAGTTACAATTTCGACTCGGCCCGCCGTCAGGTCTGGATCGCGGGCGGCATCGGGGTGACCCCGTTCCTGAGCATGCTTCAACACGAGTCGCACACGGAGGACGGCAAGCGCCTCACGCTCGTCTACAGCGTGAAGTCCCGGGCGCAGGCCGTCTACGCTGAAGAACTCGAGGCTCTCGTCGCCATGGAACCGGCGATCGACCTCGTCCTCCACTTCAGCGACGACGAGGGGTTCCTGACGGGCGAACGGCTCGTCGCGCTCACGGACCAGCCGGAGACGACCCTGTTCCTCATGTGCGGGCCGGGCCCGATGATGAAGGGGCTCCGGCGGCAGCTCCTCGGCCTTGGGCTCAAGCCTCACCAGATCGACTTCGAGGAGTTCGACTTCGTCTGAGCCAGGCTGGGACGTCGCAACGAACGAAGGTCTCCCGCGGTAAGGTGCTACGAATGACCGTGCGCACCCTCACCGCCCTCGCCCTGGTCGGCCTCGTCCCGACCGCCTTCGCTCAGAATCTCGCCGGAACTTGGAACGGCTCGATGAAGCTCGAGTTCTCTCCCGAAGTGCAAAAGCAGATGAAGGGCCAGCAGATTCCCCCGATGCCGAAGCTGACCCTCGCGATGCGGCCGAACGGCACCTACACCGTGACGCAGGTCGTGCCCGCCATGGGCCAGAGCCCGGCCCGGACGATGAAGAGCGACGGGACGTGGTCCCAGAAGGGTCGGACGGTCACCATGACCACCAAGACCCGCGACGGCAAGCCCGTCACGGGCGAAGAGGCCAAGCCGCGAGCGTTCACTCTGAGCGGCGACGGGCGGACGATGACCATCGACCTCTCGCGGGAGGTCTCGAAGGCCAGCCCCGAGGCCAAGGGGACGAAGCTCATCGTCACCTTCCGCCGCGCCTGAAGCTCCGGCGACCGCTCACGGCCGGAGTCCGGTACGATAACTGGTCGTGAGCGTCGCCCCGCGTGACCCCGTGGGCCTCGAAGTGCCCGTCGAATCCGGATTCCGGTGGGAGTACGCCCCCGCCCCGGAGGCCCGCTCGATCGTGCGTCTCCGTGAACGGTACGACCACTGGATCGGGGGACGGTGGGTCGCCCCGGCGTCCGGGGAGCGGTACGAGTCGATCGACCCGTCCACCGAGGAGCCCCTCGCCGAAGTGGCGCGAGGGTCGGCCGAGGACGTAGACCGGGCCGTTCTGGCGGCGAGGGAAGCGTTCGGACCCTGGAGCAGGCTCCCGGGCGCCGAGCGTGGGAAGGTGCTGTTCAGAGTCTCGCGCCTCATCCAGGAGCGCTCGCGGGAGTTCGCCGTGCTCGAGAGCATGGACGGCGGCAAACCGATCCGCGAGTCGCGCGACGTCGACCTCCCGCTCGTGGCCGCCCATTTCTTCTACTATGCGGGCTGGGCGGACAAGCTGCCCTACGCCTTTCCCGGTCGAACCGTCCGACCGCTCGGGGTGGCAGGCCAGATCGTGCCTTGGAACTTCCCGCTCTTGATGGCGGCCTGGAAGATCGCCCCGGCCCTCGCCACCGGCAACACCGTCGTCCTCAAGCCTGCCGAGACGACCCCGCTCACTGCGCTCCTCCTCGCCGAGGTGCTCGAGGCAGCCGGAGTGCCTCCTGGGGTCGTCAACATCGTGACCGGGTTCGGGGACGCGGGCGCGGCCCTCGTGCGGCACCCGGGCGTCGACAAGATCGCCTTCACGGGCTCGACGGCGGTGGGTAAGGAGATCCAGCGGTACGCGGTCGCCCGACACCTCACCCTCGAACTGGGGGGCAAGGGGGCCAACATCGTCTTCGAGGACGCCGCCATCGACCAGGCCGTCGAGGGGATCGTGAACGGGATCTTCTTCAACCAAGGTCACGTCTGCTGTGCCGGCTCGAGGCTGCTCGTCCAGGAGAGCGTGGCGGACTTGGTCCTCAAGAAGCTGGAGCGGCGTATCGGAACCTTGATCGTCGGCGACCCGCTCGACAAGAACACCGACGTCGGCGCCGTCAACTCCCGGGCCCAGCTCGACCGCATCCGGTCGCTGGTCGATGCCGGAGCGTCCGACGGCGCGACCGTCCACCAACCCGCTTGTCGACTCCCGGAGCGGGGCTTCTGGTTCCCACCGACTGTCCTCACCGGGGTCGGCCCATCGAGCCGCGTCGTGCGCGAAGAGATCTTCGGCCCCGTGCTGAGCGTCCTCACGTTCCGGACCCCCGAAGAAGCCGTCGAACTCGCGAACGACACGACCTACGGTCTGAGCGCCGGGGTCTGGACGGACAAGGGCAGCAAGGTCCACAAGGTGTTGGCCGGTCTCCGGGCCGGGGTCGTGTGGGCGAACACCTTCAACAAGTTCGACCCGGCCTCGCCGTTCGGCGGGGTCCGCGAGAGCGGTTACGGCCGCGAAGGCGGGCGACACGGACTCGCCCCGTACCTGGAGGTGCGCTGAAGTGCCCCGGCTGACAGTCGCGAAAACGGCGAAGATGCTCGTCAACGGTCAGTTCGTACGTTCGGAGAGCGGCCGCACGTTCGAGGCGCAAAACGGGCTAGGACAGGCGTGCCTCGCGTCGCGCAAGGACGTTCGAGACGCCGTCCGGGCTGCGCGGTCCGCCCAGCCTGCCTGGGCAGCGAGGACACCGGTCAACCGTGGCCAGGTCCTCTATCGGCTGGCCGAGATGCTCGAGGCGAGGGCCTCTGGGTTCGCCGAGCTTATCTCCAGGGAGTCGGGCCTGACCAAGCCCCGCGCCAAGCGGGAAGTCGAGGCCGCGGTCGACCGCGCTGTCCACTACGCGGGCTGGTGCGACAAGGCCGCACAAGTCCTCGGTTCCGTCAACCCCGTCTCCGGGCCGTTCTTCGACTTCTCGGTCGTCGAGCCGATCGGGGTCGTCGCCGTGCTTGCCCCGTCCGCGTCGCCGCTGGTTGGGCTCGTATCGCTGTGCCTCCCCCCGCTCGCGGTCGGGTCCACCGTCGTCGCGGTCGCGGCCTCGCCGATGGTGGCCACCGAGTTCGCCGAGGTCGTCGCGACCTCCGACCTGCCCCCAGGGTCGCTCAACCTGCTTACCGGCGTTAAAGGGGACCTCGCCAAGACCCTCGTCGAGCACCGGGACGTGGACGCGATCGCCGACGCGGACGGGGACGACGACTTCCGGCGTGTCCTGGTGAGCGGGGCGGCCGACAGCCTCAAGCGGGTCCGAGTCTGGGGGCCCTTCGACCTCGCCGCCTGGCACTCCCCCTCGACGCAGGGTCTCGACTGGGTCGAGGCGTTCGTCGAAGTCAAGACCGTGTGGCACCCCGTTGGGATGTGAACGCCCGCGCTGGGGTGTGCCTAGCGATGATGTACACTCAGTTATAAGGATTTTATGGTTTCCGTCCGCCTCCTCGGCCCGTTCGAACTGCAGGAAGAGGGTCGCGAACCGATCCGCCGGTTCCGGTCCCGGTCGGCCGCGTCCGTGCTGGCGTACCTCGCCGTCCACGCAGACCGGGCGGTCGCGAGGGAGGAGATCGTCGAAGCCGTCTGGCCGGAGGACGACCCGGAACAGGCCCGGGCGAGCCTTCGCACCGCCCTCCACTCGTTCCGAGGGCTGACCTCGGTCGAGGTGTTCGGGGCCGACCGCCAGTTCGTCTGGCTGAACCGGGAGAACGTCTCGGTCGACCTTCACGAGTTCGACCGGACCGCGCGGGCGGGCCGAGCCGCCGCCGACCCAGCCGCGGCCGCCCGCTCGTTCGACGAGGCGGTCTTGGGAGTCAGAGGGCCGCTCCTCCCCGCCGCGACGGGCATCTGGGTCGCAGCCCACCAACTCGCGTTCGAGGAGTCGTACTGCCAAGTCGTCGCCGCCCGAGTGGAGCTGTTTACCCAGCAGCACGAGTTCGAGGCCGCGATCTCCTTGGGCCGGGGGGCGCTACGGCTCTTCCCGCTGCGTGAGGAGCTGCACGTCGCCCTCATCAAAGCCCTGAACCTCAGCGGGCAGAGGGGCGAGGCGATCCGGCAGTTCGAGACGCTCGAGAGTTGGCTCGACGAGCAGTGGGGCGAGGCGCCTTCGGCGGAGGCGGTGAAGGCCCTCGACACCGAGACCCGTCCCGAGCGGCCGACCCCGACTCCGACCCGGGCCGCGGTCGAGACCGACACCCCGGACGGCACGCGCTTACCCTCCCTTGGCCGCCGGGTCTTCGGTCGGGAGGCCGAGATCGCCCGGCTCGCCGACGCGGTGCTCGACGGGGCCGGGCCGCGGGTCCTCACGGTCGCGGGGGCGGGGGGGTGCGGCAAGACCCTCCTCGCGCTCGCTGTGGCCCACCGGGTCTGTCAGACGCTGGGGCCGCGCGTCTCCTACGTCGAGCTCGCCGGGCTGGACGACCCCCGGCTCGTCGCGAGCCGGATCGCCGAGTCGCTCAAGCTGCCGAACCCCGGCACCCCCGACGTAGTGGAGCGGATCGGCGAGGCGGTGGCCGGTAGCCCGTGGCTAATCCTCCTCGACAATGCGGAGCACCTTCTGCCAGGCCTCGGCGACGAGATCGAGAGACTCTCCTCCGCCTGCCCCGACCTGCGGCTGCTCGTCACATCGCGGGTGACCATGGACCTCGACATCGAGCGGGTGTTCCCGACAAGCCTGCTCCCGCTCCCGAGCGACCGCGCCACCCTGGCCGAGATCGCTGAGGTGCCCGCCGTGGCCCTCTTCGTGGACAGGGTCCTCGCTCAACGCCCAGATTTCAGTCTCAACGCAGGCAACGTCCGAGCCGTCATCGAGCTCTGCCACCGGATGGAGGGCCTGCCGCTCGCGCTCGAACTCGCCGCGGCGCAGACGGCCGTCATGACCCCGGCCCAGGTGCTCGTCCGGCTCGACGACCAGAACTTCCGCCTCCGGACCTCCGGCCGGTCTGGGCCGGACCGCCACCGGTCGCTCCAGGCCGTGCTCGACCGGAGCTACTCGCTCTTGCCGGACGAGACTCAACGCTTCTACCGCGCCCTGAGCGTGTTCCGGGCGAGCTTCACCTTGGAGGCCGCCGAATCGATCAGCGCCGACCCGGACGCGGTGGACCGCCTCCGAGACCTCGTCCTCGCGTCGCTGGTCGAGCGGGTGGAGGCGTTCGACTCCGTCCGGTTCCACATCCTTCGGCCGCTCCACAGTTACGCCTGGGCCAAGGCGGTGGAGACGGGCGAGGCCGAGGCCCTCCGCGAGCGCCACCGGGATTGGGCCGTGACCGTCGCCGTCCGCCAGCGCAAGGAGTTCGACGGCCCCCGGGCCGCCCAGGCGGGGAACTGGCTGGAGGCAGAGCACGACAACTTCCGGCAGGTCGTGGACACCGCCGTCGAGCGTCGGGACTGGGCCGACGAGGCCCTCCTCATCGGATCGTGCCTCGTCTACTTCATCCGGATGCGCGGGTTCAACGAGGAGTGGATCCAGCGTCTGACCCGGGTGTTCCAGTTCGCCGAGGGCCGCACGTCCGAAGCGATGATCGCGCGCGGCACCTCCGTCCTCGGGAACCTCTGCACCAACCTCTCGCGGCACGAAGAGTCCTACACCCACTTCCAGCGGGCGGTCGAGATCTTCGACCGGGTCGGCAAGCCGGTCGACCAAGCCGCCGCCCGGAGCAACCTATCGATTCCCCTCGTCGCGCTCGCCCGGAACGATGAAGCCATTGCGTCGCTTGAGGAAGGCCTGTCCCGGCTCGGAGACAGCACCGAGGAGGGGGTCTGGAAGCCGGAGATTGTCCGTAGCGCGATCGAGGGCAATCTGGCGATGCTCTACCGCCAAGTGGACCGCCAGGACGAGGCGATCGAGATCCTCACACGCCTGGCCGAGCGCTGCGAACGGGACGGGGCCCGCCGGTTCCTGCCGAGTATCACCATCGCGATCGGGCTGAACCATCTCGACAAGGGGGAAACGGAGACAGCCGTTCAGACCCTGCGCCGGGGAGCGGCCTACGCGGACGAACTCGGGTTCATCGCTGATCACGCGGAGGCCCAGGGCTACCTCAGTTGGGCGGCGGGGCAGGCCGGCGACGGGGTCAGGTGCGTGGAGCACGGCATCGCGGCTGCCCGGCTCGGGCGGACTGGCCAACTCGATCACTTCGTCGGGGTCGGGTTCGCGCTCGTCGCGCTGGGGGTCATGCTCCGAGACGGGGTGGATCCGGCGAGGCCGTTCTGGGCCGCTGCGCACAGTGTCTCCGGTCAACTGGCCTCAGAGTTCGTCGCCTGGCAGCACCGGCTCGTCGAGCCGCTCGGGCCGCCTGAAACCGCCGAAGGGGCCGCGGACGAAGGGCTCGTCCAGGCCACCCTCGACGCTGCGATCGCCTGGCTCCGGGAGCACACTGCCGAACCGAGCCCCGGGGTCGCGAACGGGGCGGTTCGCTAGGCCACGACAAGCGATGCCCGCCCCAGGGCACTCCCGGGGCGGGCATGGCGGCCACGAGGCCGGACGCAGGGCTTACTTGCGCCGGCGGCGGGCAGCGAAGGCGGCAAGGCCCGCGCCGAGGGCGACCATCGTGGCCGGCTCGGGGACGGCCTCGAAGCGGTTGTAGCGGTTCCACTGGACGGGCTGGTTCGCATTGCCGAAGCCCATGTTGCTCCCTCCGGCGAAGCCTTGCCCCGGGATACCCTCGTTCGACATGAAGTTCGACTCCGAACCGTAGCCGACGATGAAGTCGAACCCGGCGAGCGGGGCGCCGAGCGACAGCAGCGAGCGCCCGATCGAGAACTCGCGGGCCAGCGACGGGTTGTTGCCCGTAAAGGCACCGTCGAACTGCAGGAAGTTGAGGCTGCCCGAGGTCAGCTCGAACGCCACGATGCCGAAGTTCCCGATGACGATCGAGTAGTCCGGGAGGAACGTCGAGAAGAACTGGTCGTCGCTATCGCGAGTCAGGTTCGTGCTGATGCGACGGCCGCCGTCCGAGGTGTCGCTCATCATCGCGTCCGTGAAGCCACCAGCGCGGGAGTCGATCAGGATCACGACGAGGTCGTTCAGGTTCGCGCCGGCCTGGAACCCGATGTTGAGGTTCGTCGCGCTGTAGTCCATGTACAGCGTGCCGTTGCCGACCGTGCCGCCGAACCCGCCCCCAGCGCCCTTGTAGCTCTGGGCGTTGCCGGCGCCGTATTCGTTGGCGGCGATGACGCCGTCCTTCACGAACGCCGAGTTCGAGGGGTCGTTGTCGAGGCGGAGGTCCAGCAACTGGGCCGAGGCGACGGCGCTCAGGGCGACGGCGACGGTGCTCAGGGCGACCTTAAAGCGGAAGTGTGTCATGGGTTCGATCCTCTTCTCAGGGCAGGCACTGGAGAGATCCAGAGCCTGCTCACCCAGCCTATTGACCCAAGAATACGAATTCGTGACACGAAACTGAACGGTCGTGTCGAGTTCTTGGACGGTGGGTATGGTGAGCGGGTGGCTGGGAAGACAGCGTTCGTGACGGGGGCCTCGCGCGGGATCGGCCGGGCCATCGCCTTGAGGCTCGCGGAGGACGGGTGGCGAGTGGCGGTCCACTACGGCCGCGATCGCGCGGCGGCGGAGGAGACCGCGGCCGCTCTCGGCACCTCCGCGGCGGGGGTTTTCGGCTGCGACCTCTCCGACTCGCAGGCGGTGCCGGGGCTGTTCGACCGTGTCGCAGAAGAGGCAGGCCCCATCCACGCCCTCGTCAACAACGCGGGCGAGTACGTCAAGCTGGATTTCTTGGGCTCGGAGCGCGAGGAGTTCGACGCCGCGTTCGCCCGGGCTCTCCAGGTCAACTTCCTTTCGCCGGTCGCCCTCGTGCGGGAGGCATGCCTGCACTTCGCGAGCCAAGGTGGGGGGGCGGTCGTGAACGTGGCGAGTCGGGTCGGACACAGGGGGGAAGCCGGAGCCGCCCCGTACTCGTGCTCGAAGGCCGCTCTCATCAACCTCACCCGGGCGCTCGCTGTCGAACACGCCAAGGACGGGATCCGACACTTCGCCATCGCACCGGGGTGGGTCGAGACGGCGATGGCCCGGGAAGGGATGGAGCAGCGCCTGCCGGACATCCTTCGCGACATCCCGCTCGGACGCATGGCCAGCCCGGCGGATTGCGCGGCGGTCGTCGCGTTCCTGCTCCGCGACGAGGCGGCGTACCTCAGCGGAATCGTTGTGGACGTGAACGGGGCCAGCTACCTGCGCTGACCGTTCGTCCGCAACACTTGCGGGGCGCGGGTATGGTGGGGACTCCCATGCTCGCCCTTATCGCGTTGACGTTCGCCGTGGCGCCCGGCCCGGCCCTCGACGCCCGGGCGAACGGGGACGAACTGGTCGTCAACGAGGTCCGGGTCCACAGGTTCGCGACATCCAGGGGCCGGGTGCAACCGGAAGCCCGAGCCCGTGCGGCCGCCGAGACCCTGCAAGCGTGGACACCCGGGACGACGTTCACAGTCCGACCGCAAGGGCGCGACGCTCGCGTAGTGGCAGGCCCACGGACCGTCCTCACCGTGACCCCCGCCGAGGCCAAGGCGCTGGGGACGACCCCGCCCGCTCTGGCCGCCTCGATCCGCCAACGCCTGGCCGACTCCACCGCGCTCCCGCCTCTGCGGCCCGACGCCCTCCAGGTCTCTACGGCCCCAGACCGTCCCATCGAGGTCCGCCTCTTGGGCTCGCAGGCGAGGAAGGCCAAGGTGCAGGCCCGGCCGGAAGGGGTGCTTCGGGTCGAACGGACCCTCGGGCAACTGCGCTTCGTGCCCCTCCGGGCGGGTACGGCCGAGGTGACGATCGGTGGAGCGACAGAGGCGGTGTCGATCGCGGTCGCCGTAATGCCCTACGCGATCACCCCCGGCCGCGAGTACCAAGCGACCGTGACCGGGAACCCCGCCAGTGCCGAGACGGTGGCCGGTGCTGCCATGGCAGCCGTGCAGAGCGACCCGGCCCTGAGCGGCGCCGTCGCCGTTCGGGCGCTGGGGGTCGATGCGACTCCGATCGCCGTCGGCCAGGCGGCAACGGCGCGAGTCCGTGTACGGGCCGAGGGAGCCGGGCACACGGCCAACGAGACCGTCGTGCCGGTCAAGGTCAAGAACACCGGCGTGCTCATCGGCCGCGAGGACGAGCTCTGGTACAGCAACGCCCCTGAGAACGTCGACCGGCCCCAGCGGCTCTATTGGGGTCGGCTGGCTCCCGGTCGCGCCGTCCGGCTCCTCTACCACCACAAGAACGTGACGCAGGGCCCGCTCGTCGTCCGGTTCATGGTCGCGAACCCGACGGACACGCCTGCCCGCGTGGCCACGCTGCTCGGCGACGCTGAGCCCGCGCTCGACCCGACCAAGGTGGGGTACGAGGCCGGCGAGCGGTTTTGGCCCCTCTGGCTCGTCCGCTCGGCCGAGGTCGTGACTGTGCCCCCACAGAGCGTCGTGCCACTCTGCGTCCGGCTCACGCGGCCGGAGGAGACGATGAGTGGGCTTGCCACGCTCCAACTCCTGCCAGGCGGGCCGGATCAACTCGTCTTGGTCGGCGAGAGCGTCTTGCCGACGACGGGCTGGGACAATTGGGCCGCCGCCCAGCGGCACGTCGGTGCGTGGAGGGTGGCTCGCCCACGGAGCCTCGTCGCGACCCGGCTCGAACTGACCGGCGTCGCCCAAAACGTGTTCCCAGACCCGTTCCGGCCCGGACGTTTTGAGTACCGGGTGGGAGAGCGCTTCGGGCACCTCCGGATCGGTGAGCAGGGCGTCGCCAACCAACCCGGCGACGGCGTCCTGTTCGGGAACTTCGGGGTTGTCTACGAGATCGAGGGCACCGTCGAGAACCCGGGCCCGTCACCGGTCGAGGTCGAACTGGTCTACGAGGCGAGTGCGGGCTACGCCGGCGTCCTGTTCGTTATGGGAGGGCGCCTCGTCCGCGGGGGAATGCTCTTGCCGAAGGAGACCACCGTGATCGCCACGATCAAGGTGCCTGCCGGGGAACGGCGGGATGTGTCGCTGAAGACGATGCCCCTCAGCGGGGCGAACTACCCGGGGACGCTCACCGTTCGACCGGTAGGCATCGAACTCGGGACCGTGACGCGGAAAGCCGAGACGAGCGTCAAAGGGAAGTGAGGGCACAGCGGTGAGAGCGAACTTCGAGGCGATACGGCAACTCTTCGACGACGCGGTCGAGCGGCAGGGGCGCGGCGAGTTCGCGGACAAAGCGGGGAAGTCCCCGGACGAGAGCCGGGCCTTCGGAGAAGGGGCCCTCTACGAAGGGGACTATGAGAGCGCCATCACCCACTTTCGGGAGGCGGTCGCCCAATCGAGCGAGACCAGCCCCTGGACGCTTATGGAACTCGGGGCCGCCTACGCCACGGCCGGCCGGGTCCCCGAAGCGTTCCGCCAGTACGAGAAGGCGAGGCGGATCCAGAAATCGGGTGAACTGCTCATCGCGCTGTCGTCGGTCTTCCAACAGTACGGCGGGAGGGCGCACGAGGCACTCGACACCCTCGTCGAAGCGAGCCGGCTCGAACCAGAGAACGCTTTCGTCCATTACAAGCTCGCTGAAGCCCTCCGCCGGTACGGGTTCAAAAAGGACGCGGTGACGGCGGTACGGGTCGCCGTCGCGTGCGCCCCCGACCAATCGTTCTATCACTACTGGCTCGGGGAGCTGCTCCTTGAGCTGGGTTCTTTTGTGGAGTCGGCCGAGGCCCTCCACGCCGCGCTCGAACTCGCCCCTGGGGACGACGAGCTCTTCTGCCTCGCCGCTCAGGCCCTTTGGGGCACAGGAAAGAAGGACGAGGCGGTCCGGGCCGTCCGGCTCGCGAGCGACCTCGCCCCGAAGAACGGCTACTACCGGGGGCTCCTCGTGAGCCTTCTTCGCGCCCAGGGCGCCACCGAACAGGCCGAGGTCGAGGCTAAAGGGAAGACACAGATGGACGACTACGACCGAGCGAGCCTCGCCCGCGCCCTCGAACGGATCGGCCTCAGGACCCTGGCGTGAGCCGGAGCAAGGCGAAGAGGAAGACGACCACGAACCCGAGGCGGACGAACCGAAGCCAAAGCTGGAGGCGGGGCCGGTCTTCGGGCGTCGACGCCGCCATCATTACGAACGCCGAGAGCAGGTAGATGCCCGCCCCCACGAAGAGCGGGATCGGGAGGACGCTCGATCGTGTCCAGGCCGGCACCAGGGCCGCCGCCGAGATGAGCAGCCCGAGGACGCAACAGGCCAACGGGACGTAGGGCGAGACGTTCAACCGCACTGCCCTGAGAGTCTATCCGCAGGTACCCTGACGGGCTGCCGATGGATCTAGGCCCCCTCACCGCCTTCTGCGCCGGGCAGGGGTTCGCGCTCACGCCAGTCCAGGAGGAAGCGTTCCTCGAGTTCGGCCGTGCGCTCTACGAGACGAACGCGGTCATGAACCTCACCCGGGTGCCGGTCGAGGAGTGCGTAAGTCGGCACTTCCTCGACTCCGTGCTCGTCGCCCCGCTTCTCGAGGTCGGTTGGTCCGTCGTGGACGTCGGCACCGGGCCGGGCTTTCCAGCCTGGCCCTTGGCCTGCGCCCGGCCCGATCTGATGGTCACGGCCCTGGACGGTTCGAACAAGGGGCTCGGGTTCCTGAGGCGCCACCCGCTGCCGAACCTTCGGGTCGTCCAAGCGCGGGCGGAGGAGTGGACCGAGCGGGAACGGTTCGACGCCGCCACCGGCCGCGCCCTCGCCCCGTTCCCGGTCCAGATGGAGGTCTGCGCTCCGTGGGTGCGAAAGGGGGGGCTGCTCGTGCCCTTCCGGACGCCCGCCGAGCTCGCCCAGGTGGAGGCGTTCCCTGCCGGGAGGCTAGGGTTGCGCCTGGAGCGGGTAGTCGAGGTGCCCCTGCCGGAGACGGATGTAATCCGGCTCTTCCCGGTATTCGTGAAGGTGGAGCGCACCGACCGGGCGTTCCCGAGGCGGTGGGCCGAGATCAAGGCCCGGCCCTTGGCGCCGCTCTAGTCCTCGACCTCGGGGCCAGGGTCCCAGCCCTGGTCGGAGGCCCGCATGAGCACGGCCACCTCCATGTCCCGATCGACCCGGACCTGGCAGCTCAGCCGGAACTGGCCGAGCACGCCGTCCTCTTCGAGCGAGTCGTGCTCCGCTTGCCCCATCGCCGGTTCCTCGCCGGCGAACGTCACCCGGCAGGTCGTGCACTTCGCTTGCCCCCCGCACCGGTGACTGACGTCCACCCCGTTCCTCTTGAGCGCGTGGACCAGCTTCGTGCCCTCTTCGACCTCGAACGAACCGAACCCTTCGACGGTGACTTTGTGCCTCGCCATAAGCTCTTGCAGGGTACCGGGGCTTGGCGGACGGCCGCCAGACCCGGCGGATACACTCGATCCGATGGTGAACGAGTCGCGCCTCAAGGACCTCTTCAAGGCGCTCTGCCTCATCGACGCCCCCGCCTTGCGCGAGGGCAAGGTCGTTGAGTTCGTGAAGGCGCACCTCGAAGGGATGGGGCTCGAGGTCTGGGAGGACGATGCGGGGATCAAGATCGGCGGCGAGGCCAACAACCTCATTGCCCGGCTTCGGGGGAACGCCCAGGGGGCGCCGAGCGTCTTCCTGAGCGCCCACTTCGACACGGTCGAGCCGACGGCGGGGCTCGTCATCCAGGAGCGCGACGGAGTGCTGACGAGCAGCGGGGACACGATCCTCGGGGCGGACGACAAGGCAGGAATGGCCCCCGCGATCGAGGCGGTCGCGATGTTGCTCGAGTCCGGCGCACCGCACGGCGACGTCTACCTACTCTTCACCTGCGCCGAGGAGATCGGGCTGCTCGGGGCCCAGGCACTCGACCTTTCTAAGCTCGATGTCGACTTCGGGTACGTCCTCGACACGGGCCCCCCGGTGGGCACGTTCGTAACGCGGACGGCGACTCACGACAAGTTGGACTTCACGGTCTTCGGCCGACCTGCCCACGCGGGGAAGGACCCAGAGAAGGGTGTCAACGCGATCAGCGTGGCCGCGGACGCGATCAGCCGCCTCACGATCGGTCGGGTCGGCCCGGAGACGACGTGCAACCTCGGCGTGATCTCGGGCGGGACGGCGGTCAACGTTGTCTGCCCCTACGTCCAAATCAAGGGGGAGGCCCGGAGCACGAACCTCGACGAGCTCAATCGAGTCGTCGACACGATGATCGCCGAGTTCGAACGGGCCGCCCGCGAGTGGGACGCCCAGGTCACGATCGACCACAAGCGGCACTACGACGCCTACCACGTCCCGGACGACGCCCGGGTGGTGCGGGTGGCCCAGGCCGCCGCCCGTGGTCTCGGGATGAGCGGGGACCTCCGCTCGACCCTCGGCGGCAGCGACGCCAACGCCTTCAACGTCCAAGGAGTGCCGACGATCGTCGTGGCGACCGGGATGGAGAAGATCCACACCCACGAGGAGTCCGTGAGCGTGTCGGCGCTCGTGGAGACGGCCCGGCTGGCCTACGAACTCGTGCTCGAAGCGGCCCGTTGACGAGCCCAGCGATCCTGTCAGCCCTGCTCGACCGTCTTGAATGCTATCATACGGGAGTTCGGGCATGCGCCCGGGCACCCCGTGAGGAATCAAGGATGAAGAGGACTCTCACCGCCCTTACTGTCGTCGCCGTGTTCGCCGCGGCCCCGGTCGCCTTCGCCCAGTACGAGAAGCCCATCGGCCTCTCGCCGCGGATCGGCGTGATCTTCCCCCAGAACTCGAGCATGAGGGAGGATGCGGGACGCACGATCCTCGGGGCTGGACTCGACTACAAGTTCCGCGACCTGAAGTTCGGCGACGAAGCCGGCAAGAGCGGCACGATCTTCCTTTCGGTCGACTACTACGGCCGGAACAAGTACACGAACGTGCCCCTCACCGCGAACTACGTCCTTCGGAACAACGAGTTCTACTACGGCGGCGGCCTAGGGATCTCGTTCGGCCGAGTGCCGGACGCCCTCGGGAACACCTCGACGACGACCAACCTGGCGTTCGCGCTCACCGTCGGCTACGACTTCGTCCGAGGCGCGACCCCGTTGTTCGTCGAGGTCAAGTACCACGGGAGCGGCGAGAGCCGGGTGAACGCCCTCGGCTTCTACGCCGGCGTACGCCTCTAACGAAAAACGACCAGGATCAGAACCCCGCGAAGCTGCGGTCCCGAGGCGCTGAACTCGGCCGCAGCTTCGTCGTCCTTACCCTACGACATGAGCGTCCTGTCCGGAGTGTACGGCTTGGCAAGGAAAACCCCGCTCGATTCCGCCACGGAACAGGCGCTGGTCGCCAAGTGCCGACAGAACGACGGGGAAGCCTTCGGGCGCATCGTCGACGCCTACCAGAACCGGGTGCTCGGGTTCGTCCTGCGGATGGTCCGGCACGAGGAAGAGGCCCTGGACGTCACCCAGGAGGTCTTCGTCCGTGCCTTCCAGAGCCTGCACCGCTTCGACGGGCGGGCCTCGCTGCGAACCTGGCTGTTCCGCATCGCCTACAACCTGTGCGTGGACCGCTCCCGCAAACGCGAGCGGACGCCGTTGCAGACGACCCTTGACGCCACCGGTGACGGCGAGGATGGCTTCGAGACCCCGGACCAGCGGTGGAACCCCGAGGTGGTCGCCATGGGCGACGAGCTCGTCGCCGTCGCCGAACGTGCGGTCGAAACGATGAGCGAGAAGCTCCGGGTCGTTTTGCTGTTGCACGACAAGGAAGGTTTGGGGTACGAGGAGATCGCGCAGATGGTCGATATCCCGGTCGGTACGGTGAAGAGCCGCCTCTTCCTCGCCCGAGCGCACATGCAGAAATGGGTCGGGGCCTACCTCGACCCCTCGACGGAGGTTCCGAACCATGGATAAGAGCTTGCTTCAGAAGATTGCCCGGGAGGAGCCGCTCAGCGCCGAAGAGAGCCTGAGGCTCGACCAAGCGCTCGACGTCCAGGAGCCTGTGGCGAACCTTGTGGCACACCTGCCCGAGGACGCGCCCAGCCTTGCCTGGAGGAGCGAGCTGAACCAGCGCCTCGCCCACACGAAGGTGAAGCGAAGGCAGTTCAGCCTCTTCCGCTGGGGGTCTGGGGCCCTGGCCGCGGCGGCTGCGGTGACGGCCCTCGTGGTCGTCGTCTCGAACACCGCCCCCAAGCCGGCCGCGAAGGGGAGCGTCGAAGAGGTCATCCTCTCCGCCCACCGGGACGAAGGGGTGGCTGTCCACGTCGACTGGAGCGACTCGCTCGACGAGGCGACGCTCGGCTCGCTCTAGACCGTCATGATCCGCCCGACCCTCGCGACCGTCCTGCTCCTCGCTGTCCTCACCGTTCCGGCCGGGGCGCAGGCGCCGCGCAAGGGGCCCGGACCCGAGCGAGAGCTCCACCCGCTCCTCCGCCGGGTCGACGACTCACGGTCGGCCGTGCGCATGGTGGGGGTGCGGACGGTCCAAGTCGGGTTCGGCCCGAACTCGCGGGTCACGACCGAGCGGTACTTCCGCAGTGGGGCCCGCTTCCGGATCGAGACGGTCGGAGAGGGTCAGAACCGGGGGCAGATCGTGGTCGAAGACGGCCGCCGTCGCCTCGTCTACTTCCCGGCGAAGAACGAGATCCGTGAACAGCCGCCGCTCGAGGGCCGGCTCCTCCACGCGCTCCGGCGGGCGTCGGCAGGACCCCCCGGGCGAGGGGGCAAGCCCAAGTTCGTCGAATCGGACGGTGGGACGATCGCCGGGCACAAGACCCGGCTCCTCGAGGTTCAGCGCCCGGACGGCCAAGCCTCGATGCGGCTTTGGATCCAGCCGGAGCAAGCGGTCGTGCTGAAGCTCCAATCCTTGAGCCCGCGCGGGGAGCAACTCGCGTACTTCGAGTTCACGAGGGTCGCGTTCGGACAAGAGATCCCGGAGTCGCAGTTCCGGCTCGACATGCCCGGCGCCCGGTTCGTCTCGCCCCAAGACGAGCTCGAACGGGTGGCGCGCCAAGCCAACGTGCGGCCGCTCCGGTTGCCCGAAGACACGGGGTACCGGCTCGAAGCCGTCCGGCGAGTCGGGTCGAAGGGCCGGGAAATCCTGGTTCAAACCTATGCCGGACCGAGGGGGCGCCTCTCGCTCTTCGTCCTGCGGGGCGAAATCGACGAGCGGCTGCTCGCCCGGATCGCCTCAGGCCGCGAGGACTCGCACGTCTGGCAATCGGGCCCGTTCACGCTCGTTCTGATCGGCGACCTCCCACCGGAGCAACTCCGCCGATTGGCGGGTCGAGTGGGTGCCTAGGAACGGCCCGCCGCCCTGGACCGTCATAATCCTCGCAGGTGCCTGCCACTACGCCTAGGGTCAAGAAGGCCCCCGAGCGAGCCGCCTCCAACGGTCGACGCCGTCTGTTTCGCGGCGGGTGCGCCGTTCTGCTCGCGTTTAACCTGATCCTCGTCGGGCTCTCGGTGTACGTGGCCCAGCGGCTGGACGAAGCCGCCGTGTTGATCCCCAAGCTTCCGGAGGTCATGCGGACAGTCAGCACCCGGCCGACGGAGATCGTCAGCGGCGACGGGAAGGTGCTCCACACGATCGCCACCGAGCTCCGTGAGCCGGTGCGGATCGACGACGTGCCCCAGAAGGTCATCCTCGCGACGTTGGCCGCCGAGGACAAGCGGTTCTTCAATCACCCTGGGATCGACGCGATCGGGATGGGCCGGGCAGCCTGGTCGACGCTGAGCGGCCGGCGGGTCGAAGGCGGCAGCACGATCACGATGCAAGTCGTCAAGGGGGCGTTCACCGGCAACGACCGGACGATGGACCGGAAGATCCGGCAGATGGCCCTTGCCTTCATGCTGGAACGGCAACTCACGAAGCGCCAGGTGCTCGAGCTCTACTTGAACCAGGCCTACTACGGGGCGGGGGCCTATGGGGTCGCGGCCGCGGCCGAGGTCTTCTTCGACAAGCGTATCGACCAACTAACCTGGTCAGAGGCGGCCCTCCTGGCACGGTGCGTCCGCCGGCCGAGCGACCAGAACCCCTTCGCCGACCTCGCGGTCGCCACCCGGAACCGGGACGTCGTGCTCGGCATCCTCCGGGACGAGGAGTGGATCACGCCGGCTGAGTACGACGCTGCGATCGCAGAGAAAGTCACCCTCCGCCGGGGCCGGTTCGAGGGGTTCACGAACCGGAAGCTCGCGCCGTACTTCGTCGACTACGTCCGGGGTTGGGTGCGCGAGACGATGCCCGGGATCGACCTCGCCGGTGGGGGCTACCGGATCGAGACGACCCTGGACTTCCGAGTCCAACAAGCAGCCGAACGCCACGTCCAGGAGACGCTGCGGGCCCTCCGGCGGAACCGTGTGACGACCGCCGCCTTCGTGCTCCTCGAAAGGGACGGACGCATCCTCGCGATGGTCGGGGGTGGGGACTATGGCCGGAACCAGTTCAACGTCGTCACCCAAGGTCGCCGTCAACCGGGGAGCGCCTTCAAGCCGTTCGTCTACGCCACCGCCTTCGAGTACGGGGTATTGAGTCCCTACGGCTCGGTGAGCAACGCCCCGTTCAAGATCCGCGAGCAGGACGGGACTGAGCGGTTCGTCCGGGGAGGGGGCCGAGGGGGATCGGTCTCGGTCAGAAGCGCGATGGCCCAGTCGATCAACGTCCCGGCGATGTGGGCGATCCGCGAGGTGGGCGTCCGCAACGTCGTGACCTTGGCGGAGAACGGGTTCGGGTTCAGTTCGAACCTCCCCGCCGTGGACTCGCTCGCCTTGGGGTCGGGCGAGGTGTCCCCGCTCGAGATGGCCTCTGGCTACAGCGTCTTCATGACCGGGGGTACGCGGGTCGTCCCGTTCGGCGTGCGGCGGGTCATCGGGCCGGACGGGCTGCCAGTCGTCCGGAACGAGCCGACGGAGGTGCAGCGGGTTATCGGCACGACGGCCGCGGAAGGGATCGACGGGCTGCTCCGCGCGGTCGTGACCGGCGGCACGGGGCGCCGGGCCGCTGTGGTCAAGAACGCTCGGGGGAAGACGGGAACGACCAGCGACAACCGCGACGCCTGGTTCTGCGGCTATACGGACCGCTTCATCGGCGTCGGTTGGGTTGCGAACGAGGTTCGACGCGAGGGCCGATCGCCGCGCTATGCCCCGATGGCGGAGTGGGTCATGGGAGGACACGTCGTCGCGCCCCTATGGGCCGCGATCCTGCTCGACGCTCAGCGACTGCGGCCGGAAGAGGATCGTCTCGGCGTCCGGGCAGCCCCTGAGGAGACCCCAACCACCGGCGAACCCCCCGTGACCGAGCCTGGTGACCAGGCTCCCGGCACCGGCACCGACCCGGAACCTGTCGATCCCACCAGCGACCCCGCCTCCGGTGAAGGCGCCCAGCCCCCGGTGGCAGATCCACCGCCGGCCCAGCCGACGGGGGATTCCGAGGGCGAAACGGTCACGGTCGAGGTCTGTGCCGACTCCGGCCAGCGAGCAACGGTCTATTGCCCGGAACGGGCCACGAAGACGTTTCGACGGGGGAGCGAGCCGAAGGGCCGTTGCCCGCTCCACCGGGGGCCCTAACCGTGTCGACCGTCCACATCCCCGTCGAGCCGCAGCTCGGGCTCCGGCAACTGCTCCTCCCGGCGGTCTTGCTCCTGGTTCTGGGCGTCTACTTCGGTCGGCTCTGGTTCCTTCAGGTGGTCGAGGCGGACGAACTGCGCGTCCGGGCCGAGCGCGGTACCGTGGCGAGCGTCGAGCGACTCGCCCCTCGGGGCACGATGGTCGACCGCAAGGGTCGAGTCGTCGCTTCGGCGCAGGGTCAGGTGGTCGTCACCGCCCGTCCGCTGACGGTACTGAAGGACGACGTCGCCCTCGGGAAGGTGGCGGCCCGGCTCGGGATCACCCCCGCCCGGCTCAAGGCTCGGGTCAGCGAGAACGCCCGCGCTGGTGAGCTCCCGGCGGCCGTTTTCGTGGGCGCAGACCTCGAGACAGCGAGCTGGATCGCCGAGAACGCATGGCACCTCCCCGGCTGGGGGGTCGAGACCCAGCCGATGCGGGTCTACACCGCCGGGAGGGAGCTCGCCCACATCCTTGGGTTCGTCCGACAGCCAAGGGAAGAGGACGTCGCCCGACTCGAGTCGCAGGGGATCGAACCCGCGGCGTTCGTCGGGATCGCGGGTCTAGAGCGGCAGTACGAGGGTTTGCTCATGGGCCAGGCAGGAGCGGAACGGATGGCGGTCGATGCCCGCCGACGTCCGGTCCGCGCCCTCGGCACCGAGGTCCCCGAACCTGGCAAAGACCTCGTGCTCGGCATCGACCTCGACCTCCAGCGGTACGCGCTCGCCCTCTTGGCGGGCCGGGTCGGGTCGGTCGTGGCGATCGAACCGGCCACCGGCGAGGTCCTCGCCCTCGTGAGCAGCCCGACGTTCGACGCGAACCAGTTCCTCGGAGGGATCAGTTCCGAGGAGTACGCCGCCCTGCGCGACGACCCGGCCCGGCCCCTCTTCTTCAGGGCCGTCGCCGCCGCGTACTCCCCGGGCTCGACGTTCAAGCTCGTCACAGCGATGGCGGCGGAGCGCGCCGGGCTCTTCGACCCGGAGCGGACGACCGTCTGTCGGGGCGAGTACCGGGTTGGGAACCGGCGGTTCAAATGCCTGGGCAACCACGGGGCGATCCGGTTCCACAGGGCGATGGAGAAGTCGTGCAACGTCTACTTCGCAGACCTCGCTGTACGCGTCGGCCCGGACCGGGTCGTCGCCACCGCGCTCGAGATGGGGTTGGGCAAGCGGACGGGGATCGACCTGCCGACCGAGTCGAAGGGCGTCGTCCCGACGGACGAGTGGTGGGCCAGGAACCGCGATCGTCGGTTCATGACGGGCGATACCGTGAACCTGGGAGTTGGCCAGGGCGAGCTCGCGACGACGCCGATCCAGATGGCCATGGTGGCCGCCTTGGCCGCGAACCGCGGGCACGCCCTACGCCCCCACCTTTTGAAAGCCTGGCGCCGACCCGGCGACGCGCCGACCTTGGTCGATCCAGTCACGGCCGAGCGTCTGGACGCGTCGGCCCTCTTTTGGGAGGCCCTCGACCGCTCCCTTGTCGCCGTCGTCGAGTCGGGGACCCTCGCCGGGGCGAGGGTTCCGGGGCTGGCCTGGGCGGGCAAGACAGGCAGCGCCGAGAACCGGCGGGACGGGAAGACCCACAGCTGGGTCATCGGCTACGCCCCGGCGACGAACCCGAAGGTGGCCTTCTGCGTCATGGTCGAGGAGGCCGGGCACGGGAGCGAGGTCGCCGGGCCCATCGTGAGGGCGTTCCTCCAGCACATGTTCTTCCCGCCCCAGCCGGTCCGGCCCCCTCAGCCTTCCGCGAAGATCGAGGCGACCCGGGCGGCTTCGGCCGCTTCGGCCGAATCGCCGGCCGCCAGCGCGAGCGAGCCCCAAGCCTCCGCCGCGGACTGACCCCGCCGCAACACCTCCCGCCCCGAAGCCAGGGTCTCTCCGAGGAACTCGGCGTCCGGGGCGTTGCGCAGGTTTCGCTGGACGAGAGGCCAGGTCGTTTCGGCGTAGCGCGCGAAGCCCATCGCCGCCTCCCGCATCAGCCGAAGCCGTTCGGTCGCGTCGGGTTCGTCCCTGGCTAGGAACACTCGGGCGTCGAAGGTCTCGACGGGGACGAGCTCGGGGATGGCGCGGACTCGATAGGCGGGGGACTCCTCGACCGCGACGAGCCTCCTCGCCGTCTGCCGCGCCTGTTCGAGTTCGCCAATCTCGTCTTGGAGTCGGTACCGGCGCTCGAGAGCGGGGAGATTGTTCGGATCGAAGAGCAGGGCGCGGTCGAGCGCCATCACGGCGGAGAGCGGGTTCCCCGCCTGGCGCTCGGCGTCGGAGAGCGCCCGGAGGTAACGAGGCGTCGGCTGGTACTGGGTCGCTCGCTGCAGCCTAAGGCGCCGGTCAGCGTTCGACTCGGCGGCGATCAGGGCGCTGAGGAACCAGGCCTCACCGTCGAACGGGCCGGTCCCGACCGCGGAGAGGGCGGCTTCTCGAGCCCTCGCTGTCTGGCCGGCGCGGGCGGCCATCGCCTCGGACTTCGTCGCCTCTTGAACGGAGGTGTGGACGATCGCAGCGAGTGGGAGCGCGACACCGAGCAGGACCAGCCCCCAGCGGGCCCCCCGAGGCGTAAGCTCTGGGTTCGACCCGTCCGGCGCGAGTTGGAGGGCCACCCCTAACAACACGAACGCGACGAACCCGAGCCCGAGATAGTACAGGTTGCTTTCGACGAACCCGTGCGCACCGACGGCCACGACCCCGGACACCACAGACGCCTGGAGGACACGCCGCTCGGGGGGGGTCTTGAGCATTCCGCCAAGCGCACTACGGAACCAGAGCATCACCGCCGCGAGGAGCGCGAGGAGAGCCGTGACCCCACCCTCGGCCAGGACCTGGAGGTAGGTTTGGTGCGCGTAGAACGTCTGGACGACGAGGCCCGGGCGGGCCGACTCGAACCGGTACGCCCCGACGCCGACCCCCATCGGCCGGGAGCGGGCGAGTTCCACGGTGCTCCTCCACAGCAGGGATCGGAACCCGGCCGAGTGCTCCTGCGAGGCCGCCGCCGTCGTCACCCGGGCGAAGGCCGCGCCGCCCTGAACCTGGGGTTGGGTCAAGACGAGGAGCCCTCCCAGGCCAGCCGCCACGGCCACCGGGACGACCGCCCCCCACGCCGCACGGCCCTGTCGCCAGACGAGGCAGAGGACGACGAACGCGGCCAGCCCAACGCCCAAGGCCAAGACCCCACCGCGCGACTGGGTCAGCACCAGCGAGAAGGCAACAAGCGTGGCCGCAACGAACCCGAGCAGGCGTTCGACCCGCTCGCCGGTCAGGGCGAGCCCCACCCCGACCGGGAGGACGGCGATGAGCACCCCGGCTAAGGCGTTCGGGTTGTTCCAATCGCCGAAGACCCGGTACGACGGCTCCTGCGCACGCACGGCGGCGTACTCCAGGATGGACTTGACCGCGACCAGCCCGCCACCGGCCATAAGGCCCCAGAGCACGGCCCTCACGCCCGACCAGCGGCCGACCGCCATGACCGTTAGGAACGTCGCCGCTCCATACAGCGCCCACGTGGGCCACGCGGAGTAGGAAGCCCACGGGAACGAGGAGTTGGCGATCGAGAAGCCTAGGGTCGCCACGAGCACAAGGATCGAGGCCCCCACCGGCAGGCCCGGGCCCTGCAGCACCCGCCGACTGAGCAAAGCGTAGGCCAGACCCCCGAACACGAGTAGCCCGAGGATCAGCCGGGCCCCCATCGGGAGTTCGAACCCGCCGAGTGCCCCTTCGAAGAAGCCTCCAGGCGGCATCGGGAGGGCGTCCATCGTCACCTGGCCCCCGATGACGGGGGCGAGCACGCAGGCCGCGACGAGCGGTACGAGCTCGGGTCGGATCGAGGGCTTTACCGGGCTGTCCATCGTCGAAGGGCGTCGAGGCCGTTCTTGGCCAAGAATAGCCCGGCTCGGGTCGAGAGGGCCAGTGCCGCCAGGGCGAAGAGCACGGGTCGGAGCGGCCAAGGGGCCCGGGGCACGAGGTGCTTGCCGTAGTACCGGAGCATCGACCGGTGGAACCGCACGATCATCTTGTTCGCGACCCGGTCGGTACTGCGGCCGATAGCGTGGGTGACGACCGCCTCGGGCAGGTAAACGACCCGCAACCCCGCGTCGTGCGCCCGGCGGCAGTAGTCGGTGTCCTCGCAGTACATGAAGAACGCGGGGTCGAGGCCGCCGAGCCGCTCGACCGCCCGCTCGTGGATGAAGAGGGCCGCACCGCTGACCCAATCGACGTCCCTAGTCTGGCCGTGGTCGAAGTCCTTCATGAGGTAGTCCCGGACGAAGGGGTTATCGGGGAACAGCCGGCCGAGCAGGGTGTTGCGGAAGGCGGCCGCGACCGGGTTCGGGAACCGTCGGCAGCTGTACTGGAGGCTCCCGTCCGGGTTGAGCAGCTTCGGCCCGATCACGCCGACGTCCGTCGATCCCTCCAGCGCGGCGTAGAGGGTCGCGATCGCCCCTGGATGGACGACCGTGTCCGAGTTCAACAGAGCCACGTGGCGGCCTTGGCGGTGGGCGATGGCGAGGTTGTGGCCGCCGGTGAAGCCGAGGTTCTCGGTCTGGCGGAGCAAGCGCACCCAGGGGAACTCGGCCTCGACCATGTCCGGCGACCCGTCTGCGCTCGCGTTGTCCACGACCACGACTTCGAGCCGGCTTGGGGGCAGGGTCTCCCGCTCGGCTTCCAGGCTTTCGAGGCAGGCCCGGAGGTCATCGACCGTGTTCCAGCTACAGATCGTCACGCTCAGGTC
This sequence comes from Fimbriimonadaceae bacterium, assembly GCA_022843485.1. Lineage (GTDB taxonomy): Bacteria > Armatimonadota > Fimbriimonadia > Fimbriimonadales > Fimbriimonadaceae > JALHNM01. Next base: position 245,328 of record JALHNM010000002.1, read on the forward strand.
GAAACCCGGCATGGACCCCCCTCGCCCGGACGAGTGCTGCGGCACGGACGGCGAGCGCGACGCAGGGAAGGGCCAGGCGGGTGCCGGGGCCACCGTGCTTGCGCAGGTAGCGGATCAGGCTCTCGTGGGACTCCCAGACCATAGCGGGGCGGACTTGGCGGGTGCTCGCCCCGTGGTGGTGGAGCACCTGGCCCGTCGGAGTATAGAGGCACGGCCACCCGGCTCGCTGGAGGCGGTAGAGGAGGTCGACCTCGTTGAAGAAGATCGGGAACTGCTCGTCGAACGGCTTTCGGGGGTCGCCGACCGTCTCTAGGGCAGAGCGGCGGAACAGGAGGAAGCTCCCCATCGGCTGAGGGGCGGGGCCTTCGACCCCATAGTCGAACCGGGGCAGGGAATAGCTGCCGAGCGGGCCCCGGGGGAAGAGGCGGTCGAGGCCGGTGGCGGCGCCGAGGAGCCCGGCGAGGGTAGGGAAGCCCCTCACGGAGCGCTGGGTGTGGCCGTCCGGGCCGACGAGGCGCACCGCGAGGCTGCCAAAACGTGGGTTGGCCTCCAAGGTTTGCACGCTCGTCTCGAGCGTAGCGTCCGTAAACTCTGTGTCCGGGTTAAGGGTTAACAGGTACGAACCGGAGGCCTGGGCGAAGGCAGTGTTGTTCCCGCGGGCGTAGCCCGTGTTGACCGTTAGCGCCAGGGTCTTGGCCCATGGGAACTCGCGTGCGACAGACTCGGCGCTGCCGTCGTTCGAGGCGTTGTCGACGACGACGACTTCGTAGGCCCTTTGGGGTGGGTAAGCCTCTATGGAGGCAAGGCACCGACGCAAGAGGTCCCGAGTGTTCCAGTTCACGATCAGGACGCTGACCATCGGTGCCGACCATGCTACCATCGGGCTCGGCGGGCGGTGCATAAACGGATACGTGGGGTCCCAAATTCCGGGTTTCTCGTTGACGAACCGCCCGCCGACCTGGTAGAGTCATCGAACCTCAGCGGGCGCCAGCGTCCGCCGGGGCCGGAGGAGGAGACTGAGTTTGACGCTTTCCGGCACGCTGTGGGCGGCCGCGCTGTTAGCCAGCGGCACCTACACGCCACCGAACCACCATCGAGTCCTTCAGGGCGAATCGTTCGCGAGCATTTCCCGACACTACGGCGTGGGTTACCAGCGCCTTGTGACGGCGAACCCCGCGTTCGTCCCTGAGCGGGTGCGACCCGGGACCGTGATCTTGATCCCTGGGCGGATCCGTGAGCCAGAGTCGCGGCCCGTCGCCCAAGCGGGGCGCTACCGAGTCGTGAACGGAGACACCGACTGGTCCATCGCCCGGCGCTTCGACCTGAAGCCGAGCCAGCTCCGGGCCCTTAACCCGGGAGTGAACTGGCGAACGCTCGCGATCGGCACGAGTTTGCAGGTCCCGAACCGGACCGCGACCGTCGCCCGAGCAAACCCGGCCCGGCCGACGGCACAGACCGTCGCGAAGACCCCTGTCGGCCCCACCGTCCGGCACACCGTTCGGCCCGGTGAGAACGACTGGATCATCGCCCGCGGCTATGGCACGACGCCCAGCCGGATCCGGGCCCTGAACCCGGGCGTGAACTGGACCGCCATGCGACCGGGCACCGTCTTGACCGTCCCGAAGGGCACCGGGTCTAGCCAGGTCGCCCGCATCACCACGAAGCGGGCGCGGGTCGTCCGCGACAACGTGATCGTCCGTTCCGGCGCCCGCCAGGACTCGGCTCGGGTCGCGATGGTCGACCAGGGACGGATCGCCTCGGTGGCCGACCGCATCGGCGACTGGTACAAGCTCCGCTTCACGACAGGGACCGTCGGCTGGGTCCGTGGGGACTTGCTGAAGCCGGTGAGCGCAGCGGAGCTCGTCGCGAGTGCGACCGCACGGCCGTCGAGCCCGACCCGGCGCCGGATCGTGAACGACGAAAGGCCGACCCGGGTCGCCTCGCGGACCACCCGGAGCTCCGCCACGCCCCGGACGTTGCGTCGCGGGTCGCTCCCGACGATGCGTCCCGAGGTCGCCGGCTCGCTGGTGGGGACGGCGCTCTCGAACCTCGGCGTCCGGTATCGCTGGGGTGGGACGAGCCGGAGCGGCTTCGACTGCTCGGGCTTCACGACGTACGTCTTCCGGCAGCACGGCAAGTCCCTACCGCGGACCTCGATCGAGCAGAGTCGGGTCGGGGCGTCGGTCAGCCGGGGTGAACTTAAGGAAGGCGACCTCGTCTTCTTCAAGACCCGGAGCTCGCGAGTCAGCCACGTCGGGATCTATAAGGGTAACGGCAAGTTCGTCCACGCCAGCTCCGGCAGTGGTCGGGTTCGGGTGAACTCCCTGAACGACCGCTACTACGCCGCCCGGTACGCCGGGGCGCGACGGGTCACCCCCACCAAGGTGGCACGGCCGAGCCGACCCGCTCCCGAGCAGCGAGCCAAGGTCGAGCCACAAAGCCGGGCCCCTGAAACCAGCGCCTCGATCGATCCGGCCCCGGTCGCTGAGCCCCGGTCGGCACCGGTCACCACCGACGCCGTCGGGCGCTAAGCAACGACGACCACGGACTGGGCCCGCGCACCGAACGCGGGCCCGTTTCGTCCATACTAACGGTCACCGACGCCCCGGTGGTCTAGCGGTTAGGACGCCTCCCTTTCAAGGAGGAAATCGCGGGTTCGATTCCCGTCCGGGGTACCACGAACTACGGTACGAGCGGCCGTCCCGCCGCGCCTGGTCCAGGCTCGAAGACGAAGACTTCCAGGCCAGGGATCGCCTGCGTGAGCGCAGACGCGAGGGCATCGACTCCCGGTTGCTCGGTCGCGTAGTGTCCGGCCGCCACGATCGTCACCACGGCCTGGGCGTCGACGGCTTGGTCCTGCTTCACCTCGCCCGTCACGTACGCATCGGCTTGGGCCAGAGACCAAAGCTCGCCCGCTGCCCCACCGCACACCGTGACCGTCTCGACCGGCCCCCCCGCCGGCCACACCAGGCACCTCGTCCCTAGCCTCTCGTCGATCCACGCCTGGAACTCTTCGGCCCGCAGTGGCCGGGGCAGTCGTCCTCGGCGGAGGAAGGTGGGGCCAGGGGTGTCGCGGAGGCGTACCCAATCGTAGGCGGGTTCTTCGTACGGGTGGGCGGCCCGGAGCGCCCGCTCGACGGCCCGGACGGCGGCGTCTGGCACGACAGTCTCGAGGCGGACTTCCTCGACGGCCTCCGAGCGCCCCACCTCGCCAACGACCGGCTGCGACCCCTCGAGGCCCCGGAATGTACCGGTGCCCATCGAACGGAAGCTACACCGGTCGTACCGTCCGATCCTCCCCGCCCCCGCGGAGAAGAGGGCCTCGGACACCCTTTCCACCGCCGACTCGGGGACGCAGGTCACGAGCTTCCAGCCCGCGACCGACTGGCCGTCGGGGATCGACTCGACGTCGACCAAGCCCAGTCGCGTAGCGAGGGCGTCGTTCACGCCGCCGCTCGCCAAGTCCCAGTTCGTGTGGGCCCCGATGAAGGCGATGTCGTTGGTAAGGAGAAGGCGAAGCGCCTGCTCGACACGGCTGCCCGCGACGAGGCGCTTCAGGGGGTCCCAGATCAGCGGGTGGTGGGAGACGAGGACTTGCGCCCCTTGCTCCAGCGCGAACTCGACCGCAGCGACGCTCGAATCGAGGCTGACCGCGACTCGGGTCAGCGGTGAGCCAGGGTTTCCGACTTGGAGCCCGCTCCGGTCCCAGGTGGTGGCCGTGCTCCAGGGCGCGATCCGGTCGATAGCGTCGAGCAGGTGGCCGACGGTCGTCACAGGGCCAATCTACCTGGGGCAGAAATGGCGAAGGCGGGGGTTACCCCGCCTCGCATAGCTCACCGCTAGCCACAATGGGATGATTGCGTGCCTTCTTACAGAACGCGGCCAGTTTGTGCAGTGCATGTTCGGACTCCGAGTCCAACGCCATCTCGCTTGTCATACACAGAGCGAGTAGCGCGAACGCTTCGTCCTCGGTGAGCTCTAGTCGGTCGAATTGACCCATGCTATCGCTCCTTGGACGACCGTCGGAACACGTCCGCCCAGGTGCATAGACTGCGCGACGACCCCGAAGGTTCCCTCCGGCGGCTCAGTTCAGGTCAAATCGCGGGGGCGCCGGGTCGGACGGTCCCTCTGGATCGGCCGTAGGTACACTCGCTCGAATGCCCGAGACCCCGCCCCGCGCGACCGCCCCGACGCAAGCCGAGTACTTGACGTTCGGCGGGATGGCGGTCGTCGAGGGGGTCATGATGCGGTCGCCGAACCATTGGGCGGTCGCGTGCCGGGCACCGAACGGCCAGATCGTGGTCCGCACCGAGCCGCTCGCCAAGACCTGGATCGGGCGGCAACAGTGGCTCAAGAAGCCGTTCCTGAGAGGGACGCTCGCCATGCTCGACACGATGGCGCTCGGCGTCCGGGCAATGAACGTCGCAGGGAACGTCCAGACGGAGGCAAAGTACCAGCCCTTGAACGCGGACGGAACCGCCGCCGAGGCCGCGAAGCCAACCAGCAAGACGGTCGACACCCTCGTCATCGCGGCGACGGTGGTCGTCTCGCTGGCGCTCGGGTTCCTGCTCTTCAACGCCGCCCCCCAGTTCGTCGCCGAGTACATCGTCCGGTTCTCGACGGGTTCACCAGACGTCAACCGTTACTTGACGGCCACGAACTACCTCGCCGAGGTCGTCAAGGTCGTGTTCGTGATCGCCTACCTGGCTCTGATCAGCCGGCTGCCCGCCATTTTCGAGGTCTTCAAGTACCACGGAGCCGAGCACAAGGCGATCAACACCGTCGAGGCCCGGGAAGAGCTGAACGCCGAGAACTGCATGGCGCAGACCCGGCTCCACCCGCGGTGCGGCACGAACTTCGTGATCATCGTCACGCTGGTCAGTTTCCTCCTGTTCCCGGCCATCCCGCGCGACCTTTTCGTGTCTGGAAACTCCCCTGGCTGGCTGATCGCGCTCACCCGGTTGCCGGTCGAGCTTGCCATGCTACCGGTGGTGGCGGGCATCAGCTACGAGGTCATCCGGGCGGCGGGGAAGGCGAAGGACCAACGCTGGGTGAACGTGATCCTCAAACCGGGCTTGCTCACGCAGTTGATCACGACCGCGGAGCCGGACCGGCCGCACGTGGACGTAGCGATCGCGAGCCTCAAGGCGGTCATGAAGGCAGAGGACACCGGTGAGCTCACCGAGACCGACGACTTCGAGAACCAGCAGCCCACCCCGGTGCCGGCACCAGCCTGAGGCTAGCCCCAAGCGGCCCGAGCATAGACCGCCTCGAGCCGTTCGACCATTTGACCGACCGTGAACTTCTCCTGGATGACGATCCGGGCGTTGCGGCCCATGGTCTGGCACAGGTCCGGGTCGGAGAGGAGCCTAGTCATAGCAAGCCCGAACGCCTCCGGAGTCTGCTCGACGAGGAGGCCCGTCTCACCATGGACCACAAGCTCAGCGAGGCCGCCCACGTTGGTAGCGACGACCGGTCGCCCGCGGGCCATACATTCGATGACGGCGAGGCCGAATGACTCCATGACACTCGGCAAGATCGAGAACGCCATCGCGTCGAGCAACCGGGGGACGTCGCCCCGGTTCCCGGTGAACGTCACGTGCCCCGCGACGCCGAGCCGGTCCGCACGGTCGCGAAGGTGAAGGTGAAAGTCGCCGTCGGTCCGGCCGACGAAAAGGAGCTGAGCCGCAGGGTTCTGGTCGAGGACGCGGGGAAGGGCCTCGAGGGCGATGTGGTGCCCTTTCTCGGGGGCGACCCTGCCGATAAGCCCGACAAGCGCCCGATCGGATGGGATCCCGAACTCCCGGTGGACGTGGAACTCGGGGTCGGCGGGGACGTCGGCGAAGTCGGTCCCGTTATAGACGACGTCGATCGCGTCGGCCCGGACGCCTCTCCCCTTAAGGACCCCGTGGATGTAGTTGCTCACGGCCACGATCCGGTTCCGGCCGCGGCCGATCCACCGGTAGATCGGCTCCCGTGTCTCGACGTGGACGGTCGTGACGAGCGGTACCCGGGTGACGAGGCTCGAGACCACGCCGAGGTACGTGGCGCGGCTGAGGTGCGTGTGGACGACGTCGAACCGCCCCGCGCGGACGATCCTGAGCGTCTCCCGCTGTGCCGGGAGGCCCCAACCGGACTTCATGTCCAAGGGGTGGCAGACGATATCGCTCCGCTCGAGGCCCTCGACCATCCAAGGGATCGGGGGGCAGACCACTTCGACGGTGTGCCCGCGGCGGGCGAGGAGTCGGGAAAGGACGAGGGCGTGGTGCTCGGCTCCCGAGGTCGCGGAGCTGGACACAATCTGTAGCACACGAAGGTTCGCCCGGCCCACGCTTTGAGTCTGTCCTCTCCGGTGGACTATACCCGTCGTCCATCGACCGGCCCTTCCATACTCGAACCTATGGCGAGCCCTTTCGGGCCGCTCCGGGGGTGGCTCGGGCGAGCCCCCGCCCTCCGTGCCCTGCACTACCGCGACTTCCGGCTCCTTTGGGTGGGCTCGTTCTTCTCGTTCACCGGCTCGATGGTGCAAAACGTGGCCCAGGGCTACCTGGTCTACGACTTGACCCGGAGCGAGCAGAAGCTGGCCTTAGTCTCGTTCGCGATGTCCTTGCCCGTGTCGTTCTTCGGGCCGTTCGGGGGGTTCGTGGCGGACTTGTTCGACCGTCGCTGGGCATTGGTCGCGGCGATGGCGGCGAGCGCTCTCGGGCCCATCTGGCTCGCCTACGCCACCTGGTCGGGGCGGTTGGAGTACTGGCACTTCCTCGCCGCGGCCGTCTTGATGGGGTTTGTCCAGTGCGTCGAGCTCCCGGTGCGCCAGTCGATCGTGCGGGCCGTCGTCAGCCCGCAAGACCTTTCGGCCGCGATCCCGGCCCAGGCCTCGACCTTCAACCTCGCGCGGATCGTGGGGCCCGTGATCGGGGGACTCTTGGCGGCGGCGTTCGGAGCGGCCGTCTGCTTCGTGGTGAACGCCGCGAGCTACATCGCGCTGGCCGTCGCCCCGTTCCTCATGAAGGCTGACCTGCGGCCCCCGCCCCGGCGCAAGGAACCGGTCATGGACGTGATCTTGGAGGGGATGCGGTACACGTTCCGCGAGCCCTCGCTCCGACTGTTGTTTTGGATGGAGGCGGCGACGAGCGTCTTCGGCACGTTCTACATCGCCCTGATGCCCGCCATCGCGAAGTCACGGCTTGGGTTGGACCAGGCGGGACTAGGGGTGGCGCTGAGTTGCATCGGGTGCGGGGCCCTGGCCGGGTTGGTGCTCGTCGCTTCCATGAGCCAGCGGCCGTACAAGGCGTTGTTCGCTCACTCGGCGATGACGGTCATGGCCCTGGGGCTCGGTTCGCTCGCGCTCGTCCGCTCGACGGCCCTGGCGTTCCTCCTGCTCGGGCTTGTGGGGATGGCGACGATCGTTCAGTTCAACCAAACGAACCTGTTGTTCCAATTGATCGCACCCGAAGCGCTCAAGGGACGAGTGTTGTCGATGCACGTGTGGGCGATCAGCGGGCTTGCGCCGATCGGGACGTTGCTGTTCGGCGGGGTCGCCGAGGCGCAAGGGTTGCAGGCGGCGCTCGGGTCCGGCGCGGTGTGCCTCTTGGTGGCGTCCCTGTGGGCGTGGCGGCACTGGGGGACGGTGAAGGAGCCGGTCTTCGACTGACTGGAGCCGCCTGGGAGGGTCGAACTCCCGACCTACCGCTTACAAGGCGGTTGCTCTACCACTGAGCTAAGGCGGCGCGACGGCGGGAGTGTACCGCCGGTAAACGAAGGGGCCGGTCGAATCGACCGGCCCCTTGTCGCACTCGAGACAGACGTCAGCTCGACTTTCTGCGGCGTCGGGCGCGCACGACTTTGATCGAACCGTCGGCGTTGTAGCCGACCTTCATGCCGGCCGGGAGTTTGCTCAGCGCGGCCATAAGTTCCGCTGGGACTTCGGCGGACTTCTTCGAGCGACTGCCTTGGCCGCCACGGCGTCGGCTCTTTCGGAACTGTTGGGCGGCCTGCTCGGCCTCCGTCGCGTCCTCCACGATCTGGAGCCCTTCGTCAGTGAGGCGCAAGACCTCGGCGCTCGGCGGGATGTGGACGAAGAGGTAACCCTCAGAGCTCAGCATCCGGACCTCGAACGGAAGGACGTGCTTCTTGACCCCGAGTCGCAGGGTCAGGACGCCGTGACGGGGCTCGGTTCTGAGCTTGAGCGCGGACTTGACTTTCTCGATACTTTTCGCCATCGTGGGCTCCCAGGTAAACAAGGCCGACCGTGGCCTTGAAGACGGAACACAATAATTATGGCCCAGGGGTTTGGGAAATGCAAGCCCTTAGGCACTGTTTCTGACGGGGATGTTATCGAGGAGCCGTACCGCGCCCAACCGTGCGGCGGCGACGAGGCGGGTAGAGTCCGACACACGTTGAACCGGGCGCATCGTCCAAGGGTCTACAGCGTCGATGTAGTCAGGGACGAGGCCTGCGGCCTCAATCTTCATTAAAGCTTCCTTATACGTTTGGGACGTCCACGCCCCTTCACGTCTGGCCTCCGCGGCCGCCCATCGCAACGTTTCGACGAGGGTCGAGGCCCGTTCCCGATCCTGATCGCTCAGGTAAGCGTTACGGCTCGACATCGCTAAGCCCGAGGGTTCGCGGACCGTTTCGAGGAACACGAGCTCGATGGGAAGGAAAAGGTCCTTCACCAACCGGCGGACGACGGCGCACTGTTGCAGGTCCTTCAGACCGAAGACGGCGTGGGTAGGTGCGAGGATCGAGAACAATTTGAGGACGATGGTCGCGACTCCCGTAAAATGGATAGGGCGAACGTCCCCTTCGTAGCCTTGCGACACGCTGAGCACACGGACCTCCGTCTCGCCTTCGCCTACGATCTCGTCCCCGCTCGGCACGAAGACCGCCTCGACGCCCGCCTCTTCTGCCAACGAGAGGTCCCTCTCTTCTTGCCGAGGGTAGCTCGTGAAGTCCTCTGAGGGCCCAAACTGCAGAGGGTTCACGAAGAGCGACACGGCGACGTGGGGGCTGGACTCCCGAGCCACGCGCATGAGGGCAAGGTGGCCCTCGTGGAATGCGCCCATCGTCGGGACGAGGGCAAGGCTCGGCACGCTCGCTCGATAGCCCCTGGCCTCGGCGACCGTCCGGAAGACCTTCACGCCGAGTTCTCCTCGCTAGGGAAGCGCCGGGCCCGTACGTCCTCGGTATAGGCCCGGAGCGCGGCCGACATCAGCGGTCCGCCCTCAAGGTAGCACTTCGTGTGCTTGAAGGCCCGCTCGGCCAGGCCAGTCAGGTCGTGGAAGACCTGGATCTCGCCGTCACAGCCGGGCCCGGCGCCGATGCCGATCGTCGCCGAACGGACGGTCCCGGTGATCCGCTGCGCCAAGTCGGCCGGGATGAGCTCGAGGACGATCGAGAACACGCCCGCCTCGTCCAGGGCCCGGGCGGCGGCGAGCACCGAATCGCCCTCCTCCCCCCGCCCCTGAACTCGAAAGCCGCCAAAGGCGTTCACCGATTGCGGGGTCATCCCGACGTGCCCCATGACTGGGAGGCCGATCGCCTGGATCGCCTGAACCGCATCGATGTGGGGCCCTTCGAGCTTGACCGCCTCTGCCCCGGCCTTGGCGAGCACGACGGCCGAATCGACGGCCTGGGCGACCGACGACCCATAGCTGCCGAACGGCATGTCGGCCACGAGGAGGGCCCGGGAGACGCTCTTGCGGACGGCCCGGACGTGGTAGGCCATCTCCTCCAGGGTTACGGGCACGGTGGTCTGGTGACCCTGGACGACGTTGCCGAGCGAGTCGCCCACCAGGACGACGTCCACCCCCGCCTGGTCCGCGAGCCGTCCGGTGGTCGCGTCGTAGGCGGTGAGGCAGACGATCCGGGCCCCCTCAGCCTTCATCGCGAGGAGGCGGGGGGCGGTCACGGGGGCGGCCATGGGCCGCTGAGTCTACTAGCCCCCCTTTGCGGCGGCTAGGACATCAGCGGCATGTCCGGCGGGCTTGACTTTCGCCCAAGCCTTGACGATGACGCCGTTCGCGTCGAGCAGGAACGTCGACCGCTCCACGCCCATGTACGTCTTGCCGTACATCGACTTCTCGACCCAGACTCCGGCCGCTTCGGCGAGGGTGTGGCCCTCGTCCGCGAGCAGGGTGAAGTTGAGCCCGTGTTTGGACACGAACTTCTGGTGGGACTTCACCGAGTCGGGCGAGACCCCGACGACACGGACGCCGTCGAACTGGGGCGTGGCGTCGCGGAACTCGCACGCTTCGACGGTGCAGCCGCTCGTGTCGTCCTTCGGATAGAAGTAGACGACGGCGGGGGCGCCTTTCAGGCTGTCGAGCGTCACGGTCGTCCCGTCTTGGTCCGGGAGCGAGAAATCGGGGAACCTCATGCCTTCTTGGATCATAGGGTGAACCTTGCCGGTCTTCGAACCGGGCACCTCGATAGTCTACGGAAGGGCGGCGGTGTCGGTGTCCAGGAGCACGGCCTGCATCAGGTCGACCCGTAGGACCACTCCGTTGAGCCGGTCGTCCTCGACGATGGGGAGGAGCGTGATCCCCTGGCTGAGCATGAGGTGGAGGGCATCGGCGACCTCGACGTCAGGGCTCGCAGTGGTGGGGGTCGGGGTCGCGAACCCGAGCGCGGCTTGGGGGCCGATCGCCGTCAGGCTCTCGTGGACCGCTACGGCCCGGCAGAGGTCGCCCTCGGTGAGGACCCCGATCGGCCGCGAGTCCTCGTCCACGACGACCAAGGCGGGGAACTGGTAGACGTCCATCTTGTCCACCGCGTCGCGCACCGTGCTATCGACGTGGAGCGTCGGCACGTGGGCGTGGAGCACCTCCCGCAAGGTCATCGGGAAGGGAGTCTACCAGTAGGGGGGGAACGTGGTGGCGTCGAGCTGGCGCTGGAAGGAGTTGACGATCTCGCCGTCGGCGACGGCCCAGCCCTGGCCGTCACGCTCGAGGCCGATCTGGACAACGGTGGCTTCGCCCGTGCCCCACTGGTTCGGTTCGTCGATCACGGCAATGACCCGGGCCGTCTGGCCGTCGAACCACGTCACCTTCTGATAGGCGAGCCTGCCCGTCACGCCGAGGTCGGTCACGGCGGCGAGCGCCGGTTCGGACAGCGGCTTCTCAAGGCTTTTGGTGAGGACCTCGACCGCAGCGTAAGGCACGACCATCGCCAGCGCCGTGAACCCGAGGATCCACTTGAGGGCAGGGAAGGAGTCGTTCTGTCGGATGGGCCGGAACAGGTGGACGAGGACCGTGAGCAGAGCCCCGATCACGAGCGACACGATGGAATAGCCGACGAGCCCGAGCATGAGTACCCCTCGGGAGGGGTGTTCCATGTCCAGAGCCGTTCCGTAGGTCGGCTATGCTGGATCGATGGGGCGGGGCCCGGTCGGTGAGGTGTTCTGGGCGTTCGTCCAGCTCGGACTCCTCGGCTTCGGGGGGCCGGCAGCCCACCTGGCCCTGATGGACTCGGAGTTCGTCGAGCGGCGGGGCTGGATGCCCCGAGAGCGGTTCTTGCGGGCGGTCTCGGTCGCCAACCTCCTGCCCGGGCCGACGTCCACCGAGGTCGCGATGCTTCTGGGGTACCAGCGGGCGGGGTTTGCGGGGCTCTTCGCCGCTGGCGCCGGGTTCATCGTCCCTCCGGCGCTCCTCGTTTACGGTTTGGCCGAGGCGTACGTGCGTTTCGGGTCGGGCGCGGTCGGGCTGGGGCTCCTGAGCGGACTGGTCCCTGCGGCCTTGGCGGTCATCGCCGACGCGGCAGTCCGCTTCTGGCGAACGGTAGTCCGGGACTCGAGGGGCTTGGGGTTCGCGTTCCTAGCGTTGTTCGGCCTCTCCCCCGGCGGGGTCCTGGCGGCGGTCGGGGCGAGTGCGGCGATCGGGGCGTATCTCGGCTCGCGACGGCCAGGGTGGGCATGGCCCGTCTTGGCGGGGGCGGTCGCAATCGCCGGGGTTGCCTTATGGGGCGGGGGGTTAGGCGTCCTCGACGTCACCGGGGTGGCTGAGGTCTCGCGGCCGGTCCCTCTCGCCGCCCTGGCCGGGTACTTCGCGACCGTCGGAGCGACCCTCTACGGCTCAGGTTACGTCCTCGTCTCGTTCCTTCAGCCGTTGGTTCAGTTCGATCCCGCCTGGCTCACCGGACGGGAACTCCTGGACGCGGTCGCCATTGGGCAGGTCACTCCGGGCCCCCTCTTCACGACGGCGACGTTCGTCGGCCGGGTGACGAACGGGCCCGTGGGTGCGCTCGTGGCCACGGTCGCGATCTTCCTCCCGGCGGTCGTGGCGGTGTCGCTCGCGGGCCCCGCTTTGGACCGACTCGAAGGGAATGGGCGGGTCGAAGCGGCCCTTTCGGCCCTCGCCGCGACCTCGGCCGGGCTCATCGTGGTGACGGCCCTGATGCTTGGCCTCGCCGTCCTCCGAACGCCGGCGGCCTGGTTCGCGCTCGTGGTCTCGGGGGCGATCCTGGTGCTTGGCCGAGGGGGCCCGATGGTCGCGATGGCGGCTGGAGGGGCAGCGGGCTGGGCCGCCTCACTCGCCCTCCCCTCATAGGGGCTCAGTCGCGGCGGCCGTCCTTCTTCTTCTTCTGCTCGCGCTCGGCCTTCTTGCGCTCGCGCTCGGCCTCCTGCGCGGCCAGCTCCTTCTTTGAGACGTCGAGGACCTCCTCGTTTCGGAGCCGGGGGGTGGGCAGAGTCGCTTTCTCCCGGGAGAGTCGGTCGGTCAGGGCCTTCTGGCGCCGGGTCGTGTCCGGGTGGGTGCTCAGCCACTCCGGACCGCCCCCGCCGCCCCCTGCCTTCAGGACGTCGAACACTTCGATGAGCCCCTTCGGGTTGTAGCCGGTCCTGAGCGCGAGGTCGTACCCCCAGGAATCGGCCTCAGACTCGTGCTTCCGGGAGTAGCTGAGGGTGAAGAGGACGGTGTCGGCGACCGAGGCGAGATCGAAGACGACGTCGCCCGCGCCCAGCACCGTAAGCACGATCCCGAGCCCAAGACGGCGCTTCTGGTTGTCGGCGTAGGAGCTCGCCCAGTGCTGGTTCCGGACGTGGATGATCTCGTGGGCCAGGATCCCGGCGACCTGGTCGCGGGTCGTGAGGCGATTGAGCAGACCGGAGTTGAAGAAGATCGGCCCACCCGGGAGGGCGAAGGCGTTGAGCTCCGGGTCGTCGACGACGTCGAAGGTGTACTGGAACGGCCGGTCCTTGCGCTCCTTCTCTGGGATCCGAGCCACGAGCTCAGCCCCTATCTGGCGCATCTCGACGACGCGGACATCGGTCTCGGGGAGCACCTTCATCTCCTTCTCGACCGTCGCCTTCGCCCGCTGACCGAGGGCGATCTGGTCCTTCACGCTCGGCCGGAACGGGTCGGCCCAGGTAGAGGAGGCGAGGGCGAGGGCGAGGAACACCGATGCGCGGGGGTTCACACCCCTCTAGACGGGCGGCCGGGTCCCCGGGGTTCCGGGGTCCCCGATGGCAAGTCCCGTATTCCTGACCGGGAGGGCCCTCAAGGCCCTGTGGAACCCCATCCCCAGGAGGGTTTGCGCCCCCGAACAGAACCGGCTCACCGGAGGATCCAAGGACATGAAGAAGCGCTCCAACAAGAAGAAAGGTTTCACCCTCGTCGAGATCATGATCGTGGTCTTGATCATCGGCATCCTGCTCGCCATTGCCGTGCCGAACTTCATCACGGCCCGTACGAACAGCCGCGCCCAGTCGATCATCGCCACGCTCAACCAGGTCGAGGCCGCCAAGGACCAGTGCGGCATGGACCAGGGTCTGACGACCGGCGACAGCTGCCCGGACATCCTCGTCTACCTGAAGTCGGAGCCCGAGTGGCCGATCCAGGGCACGTTCGAGGAGGGTGCGATCGGCACCGCCGCGACGTTTAACGGCAAGACCGCCGGCGACTGGAAGACCGACAAGTCGGGCCTCTAAGGCTCCGCCAACGGACAACGATCGATGGACGGCGGGGCGATGCGCCTCGCCGTCCGTCTGAGCTTAACCCCCGCCACCCCCATGAAGACCAACACCTCACGACGCAGCGGCCACACCTTTCTCGAGGTGCTGTTCTCCGCGTTCCTCGCCCTCGTGTCGGCCCTGATCCTCACGGCCAGCATGCCGGTGGCGAACGTGAGCCGGGCCAAGGCCGACTTCCAGAACCTCGCCCTGAGCCTCGCCCAGAAGCAGATGGAGGCCGTCCGTGGGGTCGACCCCTCGCTCAGCGCGGCCATCCTTCACCGGGCCGGCTTGATCGACAGCACAAGCCCGATCGGGACGAACACGTGGTCGTTCACCAACGTCGACCACGCCTTGTTCGACAACCCCGCCCGTGTCTTACCTAGTGGTACGGGGCGGATCACGGTCGAACTCATCGACGTCGAGCTCCGGCGGGTCACGATCACGGTCACGTGGCGTGAACAGGGCCAGACCAGGACGCTCACGATCGGCACGCTTATTGCCGACCTGAACACATGAGGACCGCCCTTCGCACTCGACGGCTCCGCGGGGCCACCCTGACCGAGGTGATGGTCGCCTCGGTGATCTCGTCGTTCGTCATCCTCGGCAGCCTCATGACCTACGTCTCGGGCATCCAAAGCTGGACCCGGGGCATGGAGCGAATGGACGTCGAGGGGGACAGCTCGGGCACGGTCCGCCTCATCGCCGACGCCCTGCGCGAGGCGATGATCGTCACCGTCGACGCGAACGGCCTCGGGCTCACCTACTTCGTTCCCGAGCGCAACCCCGACGGGACCTTCCGGACGGACGGCCGCGGCCAACCGGTCTCGGACGGGATCGCCCGACGGGTGTTCCACCAGTCCGGTCAGATCCGGTTCCAAGACCCCGAGGGGATCCGCATCGTGGCGACGAACGTGATCCTGACCGACCCCCACACGGCAGGCGGGAACGGCGCCTACCGGATTTTCACCCCGAACGCGGGCGCGATGGTGCGCCAGATCACCGTGATGGTCGTCACCCGACGCCGGTCGGCCGACCTGACCTTCAAGCACGGGCGCAAGCGGGAGACGATCTTCCTGCGCAACGTCGCCGACACCACCCGATAACGGAGGACGCACATGCAACGCAATCGACGAACCCCCCGGAGAACCCCTCGGAGTCGCAAGGGTACAGCCCTCGTGACGACGTTCGGAGTCCTGACCCTGATGGCCCTCGCGGCCGGTTCGTACGTTCAGTCTTCGACCCAGACCCTTCGGCAAGCCCAGCACGCAGTCATGGAGGTCCGCGCGACGCAGCTCTGCGAGGCGGGCCTGAACGCCGTGCAGCGTGAGCTCTGGCGGCCGTTCCGGGCTTCCCAGAGGTTCACCGAGATCGCCCAGGCGACCACCGGCGCCTCCCCTGGCAACGAGCGCGTCGTCCGGTCCGGCGAAATCGGGGGCGTGGGGAACTTCGTTGCGGGCGTGACGGGCTACACCCAGGTGAACCCGTACCTGGCCGTCGTGAACATCCGGACCGTCGGGTTCATCGACCGCAACAACAATGACCTGCTCGACCCGGGCGAGGCCTCCAAGGAGGTCCATTCGGTGGCCCGCTTCGAGCTCGCCCGAAGCCAGGTGTTCGACTACACCTACTTCGTCAACAACTACGGCTGGATGGACGGGTTCCGCGAAGGCGATCTCATCGTCAACGGCGACATGCGGGCGAACGGGAACTTCGACTTCTTGAATGGCTCGCCTACGATCAACGGGACGGTCATCGCCGCGGCAAACGACAAGCTGGTCCCGCCGGCGGCGGGGCTGATCAACACCCCGCCCGTCAAGTGGAACGACACGACCTATAACAATAACTGGAACAACGCCGCCACGCCCCATCGCGACCGGTGGCGCCCCGCGTACAACCCGTCTATCCACGGCGCGATCGGCACGGCCGACTTCGAGCGGTGGCGCGACCTCGTCCACTTCTCGAACGCCCAATGGGTCGCCGGGCGCGACGTGAACGGCACTTACGTGGCCCCGGGGTCCTTCGGCTCCGTGCTCGCCGACGCGACAGGGACGAGCGCCTGGACCCGTACTTCGACCGGCCAGGTCGCGACCCGCACCGTGCTGGACACTCGGCCGACCCAAGAGGTCGTCATGCCCGACCTGTCGGACCTGGCCCGCTACCAGGAGCTCAGCCGGAACTTCAGCACCGACCCTGCGAACTACCAAAAGGCGAACTTCGGGGACGGTACGGCGAACCCGAACTACGGCCAGCCCGCCTACGTCGAGATCTGGAACTCGACCCTCGGACGGTACGACCGGATCTCCGACGCGAACGGCCGGGTCGCCGGCTCGGCCGTCCTGATCGGGACGACGACGAACCCGATCCGGATCTACGGCCCTGTCACGGTCGACCAGGACGTCGTGATCAAAGGCAACGTGACGGGCCAGGGGACGTTCTACGCCGGGCGTAACGTCCACGTGGTCGGCTCGGTGCGCTATTCGAACCCGCCGAACTTCCGTGGGAGCAACCCCGCCGCGCTCGAACAGCAGAACGAGAAACGAGACATGCTGGGCCTCGCCGCCCGCGGCTCGGTCATCATGGGCGACCCGACCCGGTTCAGCTCGCCGTACCCGCTGGCCTACATGACGCCGCCGTTCACAAAGGGCCGTTTCGACGACAACGGCGTGTTCATCCCGCCCTACAACGCGCTCGAGCGGGACGCGACGGGGCGCATGCGCTACCAGAGCGTCGTGCCCGACGCGACGATCCGCGCGATCGCCGAGGGCGTCAACCAGATCGATGCGATCCTCTATACGAACTTCGTGGGAGGGGGCAACGTCGGCACGGGCGGCGGCGGCATGACGCTCAACGGGACCCTCGTCAGTAAGGACGAGGCCATCGTCGCCTGGTCGGTGCCGATCCGGCTCAACTACGACAACCGGGTCCGGGAGCGCGGACCGGACGTTCCCCCGCTCATCGACCTGAACCTGCCCCGCCAGCCCACGCTCATGCGGAGCACCTGGCAAGACCGCGGCTTCTCGCCGGGCTACTGACGCACGGAGACACCACCTATGAAGAAAGCACTCGCACTCCTCGCCTTGTTCGCGCTGTCGGCTTGCGCCTTCGGGTTCATCGAGGGCAAGCCGAAGGGCGAAGAGTTCCGGCCCGAGATGTCCCAGGAAGAGGTCGCCGCCCAGCAGGGCTACCAAGGCACCCAAGGGACTGTGGGCGAAGTCGTCGTCGACACCGAGCCCGACTTCGTCCCGGAGATCGTCTCTGAGTCCGAGAACCAGGCCTCTCTCGACCAGGCCGACCGGGACCGCCAGAACCTCGAGGCGTCCGCCGCCCGGGCGGGTAAAGCACCGGAGCCAGACCGGGGGCCGTGGCTCGCGTTCATCGCACTCGCGGTGTGCGTGCTGGCGGTCTTCGCCGTCCGGCAGTACGCGAACAAGGTCGTGCCCGAGCCCGAACCCAAGGGCCGCGACCGTCGGCTCTTCTGACCCCCGGTCGGAGTGCGACTGCTTGCAGTCGCTGTGGAGTAGCGAGCTTGCTCGCTAGACTCCGACCGGTGCGAACAGCCGCTCCGCGATCTGGACGGCGTTGAGGGCCGCTCCCTTGAGCAGTTGGTCCCCAGAGACGAACAGACAGAGGGCCCAGGGGTTGCTGGGATCGGGCCGGAGGCGCCCGACAAGGACGTCGTCGCCTCCGCTCGCCTCCAGCGGCATCGGGAAGTGGTTCCCCTCCCGGTCGTCGACGACCCGGACCCCAGGGAAGGCCTCGAGCGCGGCCCGGGCGTCCTCGACCGAAGGCGCGGGCCCGTCGAACTCGACCGTCACCGACTCCGAGTGCGCCCGCAGCACCGGCACCCGCACACACGTCGGGTTCACTCGCAGGTCGGGACGACCAAGGATCTTGCGGCACTCGGCCACGACCTTCGACTCCTCCTCGTTGAGCCCGTCCGGCCCGACCGGCGTGTTGTGGCTGAAGAGGTTAAAGGCGTAGGCGTGGGGCGTTACCTCAGGCCGGGGAGGGAGGCCGTCGAGGGCATCCCGCGTCTGGCGCAAGAGGTCCTCCATCATCGCCGCCCCGCCCCCGCTCGCGCTCTGGTAGGTACTCACAATCACCCGCTCCACGTGACCCAGCCTGGTCAGCGGGGCGAGGGCCATGAGGAGGATGATCGCCGAGCAGTTCGGGTTCGCGATGAGCCGGTGTTCGGGCTGGACGGCGTCCCAGTTCACCTCAGGGACGACGAGGGGCACCTCGGGGTCCATGCGGAAGGCGCTCGAGTTGTCCACAACCCGGGCCCCCGCAGCGAGGGCGACCGGAGCCCACTCTCGCGACCGGCCCGCGCCCGCCGAGAAGAACGCCACGTCCAACCCGGCGAACGACTCCTCGGAGGGTTCGACGACCGGCCACTCCCGACCCAAAGCCGATACCGTTCGGCCCGCCGACCGGGCGCTCGCCATCGGGACCAGCCGTCCGACGGGGAAGGCCCGACGCTCGAACAGGGCGAGGAACTCTGCCCCGACCGCCCCCGTCACCCCAAGGATCCCGACGTTCAACCCGTCTCCCACGTCTGCGGGGGATACCCGATTGAATTGCGAGAAAAAGGGGCCGGACCCCTGGCATTCCCGAACATATCTCTGATACTATTGATATGACTCCTCCACTCTGCGGTTCAGATCGCAAGACTCGGGGGGTCTCAGGAGCGGAATATGCACGGTTCGTTATCGACCAGTTCTCAGGCGGATCACTCCGTCACGCTCAGCCGCCTCCAGTCCAAAGCCATCGCGGACTTCAGCACCCTCGAGGTGACCGGGTTCTCGGGGGTGATGGCGGAGCCGAGCCCACGGGCTCTGAGCCTGCCTGCCGACCGCTTCCTCCTCGCCCTGGCGCGGAAGGGCTCGGTCTTGTTCGAGTCTCGGCCGGACGGTCGCCGCGAAGTGCTCGCCCCCAGCGGGGCCCTCTTCGTCGCCGGGCCGGTCAGCGCGAGCCTCCAGTACGCCCGGGGCCAGCACGACTGGGTCGAGATGGAGTGGAGCCGGGGCACGAACCGGGCCCTGAGCGAGTGGCTGACTCGCACGGGTCGCCTAAACGAAGAGGGCGGCGCCATCCTTGGCCGGTCGCTCGTCTCGGTCGAAGGTCGGAACGGTTCGACCGTCGGCCACCTGACCCGCGTCCTCAACTTCCCGTCGCCGATGATCGAGGCGGCCCTCTGGTCGCTGATCTGGGACGTCGTCTCGGAGATCGTGACCAGCGAGTGCTCGCCGCGTTTCGCCTCGCTCCCGCACGAGACCCCGAGCGCACTCGCCAGCCTCGCCGACGACGTCCGGTCCCGGCCGGAGCGCTCCTGGACGCTCAAGGACGCTGCTGAGGTCGCGGGCTACTCCCCGTTCCACCTCTCACGCACGTTCAGGAACTTCCTCGAGTACGGCTTCCCGGAATACGTCGAACGGTGCCGCGTCGAGCGGGCGCTGGGGCAGGTTCTCGGCAGCTCGGTCCCTGTCGAAGAAGTGTCCAAGCAGTGCGGGTTCGGATCGACTCAGGCCATGCGCGACGCGTTCCGACACGTCGTCGGTTTCCTGCCGTCCGAACTGCGCTCGATCCCGGTCGCCTCGACCTAAGCTAGGCCGACGCCGCCGGGCCGTAGCCGAGGATCTCGGCCGCCCGGGCCATGTCCTTGTCGCCTCTTCCGCTCAGGTTGACGAGGACGTGGTCTCCAGGCTTGAACAACCCCTCGGCCCGCAAGGCCACGAAGGCGTGCGCCGACTCGAACGCTGGGATAAGTCCCTCGAGCCGGGCGATCCACTGGAAGGCGGCCAGAGCCTCTTCGTCGGTCGCGGCGAGGTAAGTCACCCGCCCCGCCTCCTTAAGGAAGGAGTGCTCCGCGCCGACACCGGGATAGTCCAAACCGGCGGAGACGCTGTGGGTGGGCTGAACCTGACCGTCGTCGTCCTGCATCATGTAGCTGAACGACCCGTGGAGCACGCCGGGCGTCCCGGCGGTGAGCGGGGCGGCGTGCTCTCCCGTCCCCACCCCACGCCCGCCAGCCTCCATCCCGACGAGCCGCACATCGTCGCCGAGGAAGGCGTGGAAGAACCCGATCGCGTTCGACCCCCCGCCGACACACGCCACCCCCGCGTCCGGGAGGCGACCGTGACGTTCGAGGTACTGCGCACGGGCCTCGCGGCCGATGACGGACTGGAACTCGCGGACCATCCATGGGTATGGGTGGGGGCCGGCGGCGGTGCCGATGACGTAGTGCGTCTCCCGGACGTTCGTCACCCAGTCGCGCATCGCCTCGTTCAAGGCGTCCTTGAGCGTACGGGTACCGCTGGAGACGGGCTCGACCCGGGCACCGAGGAGACGCATCCGGAACACGTTCAACTCCTGCCGGACGGTGTCCTCCTCGCCCATGTAGACCACGCACTCCAGCCCGAGGAGGGCGCAGACCGTCGCGGTCGCGACCCCGTGCTGTCCGGCGCCGGTCTCGGCGATGATCCGGGTCTTGCCCATTCGCTGGGCGAGCAGGCATTGGCCGAGCGCGTTATTGACCTTGTGAGCCCCGGTGTGGCAGAGGTCTTCTCGCTTGATCGTGACGTGCAGGCCGCTGGCTTCGCTGAGACGGCGAGCCTCGGTGAGCGGGGTCGGCCGCCCGACGTAGTCGCGGGACAGGTTCTCGAACGTCCGCCGGAAGTCTGGATCCGCCCAGGCCCGCTCGAACTCGGACTCGAGCTCGTCGAGGGCAGGGACGAGGGTCTCAGGCACATAGCGCCCTCCGAAGGCGCCGAAACGCCCGGCCACCGGCTTCACGTCGTACACACCGGGATTCTACGTCGCCACCCGGGAGACCGACGCCTTTAGGCTGGGTCGTCGGCGGCGCACAGGGCCGTGGCAGCGGCGACGAAGCCGGGGACGAGCAGCAGGTTGAGGAACGGCACGAGGGCGGAGAGCCCCGCGAGGGCGGCGAAGGGAAGGCCCCATCTCGTCCGGAGCGCCCGGAACGGCTGGCCGGGGAAGTAGACCCCCCGGCGGGCGTAGGCGGGGGCCGACGTGTCCGCCAAGCCCAGGAACCCCGCCAACCCGACCGCCACCAGCCCAAAGAACAGGGACCCGAACAGGAGGATCGCCAGGGCGAAGACCAGTGCGGTGACAGAGCGGAGGGCGGTGTCGACGCCCACTCTGACCAGACCAGCGGTCTGGTCGACGACCCGCCCCGTAAGGCGCTCCTCGACCCGCCGGCTCAGCCGGTCCCAGGTCAGTCCAGAGAAGATCCCCGCGAAGGCGAGGAACACCGGCCCCGACGCCAAGGCCCAGAGGACACCGAAGACCACCGTGCTCCCGCCCCAGCTGAGCCAGCTCACCACGCGGAAGCTCTCGGCCGCCCTCGCCGCCATCGGAACTAGAACGGCGAACCCGAGGGCGAGAAGGAGGACGTAGACGATCGCTGCCCCGAGCAGCGGCCCCGCAAGGTAGGGCCAGAACGACCGGTCCCGGTAGACCATCCCGAACGCTTCCAACGCACGTTTCACTGCGAGTGAGGACGCGGGGGAGGGAAGGGAGGTTGCGGCCCCAGCGTCGCACCGGCAATCCCACCCTCATAGCCGCCTGTCACCTACAGCGGACCTGAGAGTTGCTTACCGTCGGCGACCGAACTTCTTGAACTTCTTCTCCATCTTCATCATCTGCTTCATCCCCTTGCGCATCTCGTAGAGCTGTTCGACGAGGCGGTTGACGTCTTCCTGGCTGGTGCCGGACCCGCGGGCGATGCGGCGGCGGCGGGAACCGTTGAGCGACTCTGGGTTCGCCCGTTCGAAGGGGGTCATGCTGAGCACGATCGCCTCGAGCCGGTCGATGCGCCGCTCGTCGAGGTTCTCGAGCGCCTCCTCGGGCACCATCTGAGACAGCCCCGGCACCATCTTGATCAGGTTGCGCATCGACCCCATCTTGCGCACCATTCGGGTCTGCTGGAGCATGTCGTTGAAGTCCATCTTGCCGGACCGCATCTTGTCCTGCATGTCCAGCACGTTCTCGCCCTCCATGGCGATTTCGGCCTTCTCGATGATGCCGAGCACGTCGCCCATGCCGATGATGCGCCCGGCCATCCGGTCAGGGTCGAAGGCCTCGAGGGCGTCGGTCTGCTCGCCCACCCCTAAGAACCGCACGGGGACGCCGGTGGCCTGGCGCACGCTGAGGACGGCCCCGCCCCGGGCGTCGCCGTCGAGCTTGGTGAAGACCGCCCCGCTCAGGGGCACGCGCTCGTGGAAGGCCTGGGCCACGTTGACGGCCTCCTGCCCGGTGGTCGAGTCGAGCACGAGGAACGTCTCGGTCGGCGAGACGGCCCGGCCGACTCGGGCGAGCTGGTCCATCAGCTCCTCGTCGATGCTGAGCCGGCCGGCCGTGTCGACGATGAGCACGTCCAGGAAGAGGTGACGGGCCCGGTCGAGGGCTCGGCGGGCCACCTCGACAGGGTCCGTCGCTCCCCCCGCCTGCTCGGGGGTGAAGACGGGGACATCGACCTGTCCACCGAGGACTTCGAGCTGAGTGATCGCAGCGGGGCGCTGGAGGTCGCATGCCGCCATGATCGGCTTCTTGCCCTGCTTGACGAACCAACGGGCGAGCTTGGCGCAGGTCGTCGTCTTGCCAGACCCTTGCAACCCGACCATCAGTACGACCGACGGGGGGGAAGGGCTCCACCGGAATTGGGGCTCGCCGGTCTGGAGGAGGCCCACAAGCTCGTCCCGAACGATGCGGACGAGGGTCTGGTCCGCGGTCAGGCTCCCGTAGAGCTCTTCGCCGACCGCCTTCTCCTTGACCCGCGCCATGAAGTCTTTGGCGACCTGGAAGTTGACGTCCGCCTCTAGGAGGGCCACCCGCACCTCGCGGAGCATCTGGGTGACGTCGTCCTCGCTGAGGCGGCCCTTCTTGCGCAGTCCCGCGAAGATCCCGGTCAAGCGCTTGGTCAGGTTGTCGAGCACAGGTGGGGAGTGTACCGACGCGGTGAAACCACGGCCCTGTCCCCCCTGTTGAACAGGGTGGAAACAACCAAGACTCAATCTGCGTCCGATCTCGAGGGCGACCGCGACATGGCACACGATTCTCAGGCACCCGACCGAACGACCACGACCCCGTGGGGGCTCGTCGTCGCAGCCGCCGCTGTGGGCCTCACGGCCGCCGTCCTCTATATGGCGAGCCGTCGGCGCGGCCAGACGTTGGTCGACGTCGACTCCATCATTGACGCCTGCGACCGGGCGGCCGCCAAGCTCGAGACCGTGATCCTCGGCGACCAAGCCAAGGCCAGCTAGGCCCCTCGCAATCACCCCTTCTCCGCTCACCCACGACTCTTCTGATAATCATTATTATGGGATGCACGGCCCTTCCCCTGGGTTGAGGGGTCTGGGCCCGGGAGGGGTTGGCAGGAGCGGGTATACACGTCCGTTACGCATCTGCCATGGTCAAGATCCGCCTGCGCCGCATGGGCAATAAGCACCGCCCCTTCTACCGAATCGTCGTCGCCAAGAGCGCCGCGGGCCGGAACGGGAGTTTCATCGAGGTCCTCGGGACGTACAACCCGCTGACCCGGCCGTCGACGATCGCTCTCAAGGGCGACCGGGCCCTGGAGTGGCTCATGAGCGGCGCCCAACCGACGGAGACCGTCGCCGTGATCCTCAAGCGCGAGGGGGTTCTCGAGTCGTTCTTCGAAGCCCGCCCGGCCGCCCGGAAGGACTACAAGTTCCTGGATAAGCGGGTCGCACCCACCGCCGCCGCCGCCGTCGCCGTGGCCGCCCCGGTCGAGGAAGCGTCCGCCGCCGCAGAAACGGCCCCTGCCGAGGCTCCGGTTGCCGAGGCCCCGGTCGCTGAGGCCACCGCCACTGAGGCCCCTGCCGAGTCGCCCGCCGAGACCCCGGCTGAGCCTGCTCCCGCGGCCCCTGAAGAGACCGCCTGATGAGCCTCGCGCCGTTCGTCCAGAAACTCGTCCAGCTTGTTGTCATGGAGCCGGAGATCGTCACGGTCCGCGAGGCCCGCGACCGCGGCACCCAGGTCTACAACGTCACCGTCTCGCCCAACGACGTGGGCCGGGTGATCGGCAAGGACGGCAGGGTCGTCGGCTGCATCCGGCAGCTCGTCTCGGCCGCCGGATCCAAGGGCAACCTTCGCACCGTGGTCAAGGTCGTCACGGACTGACCCGGGACGACCAACGGGGACCTTTGTGACCCGACCGACCGCACCCCCGCCCGGCCACACCGTCGTCGGCCAGGTCGTTGGACCCCACGGCATCAAGGGCGGCCTACGCGTCTCCGTCCTGACCGACTTCCCTGAGCGCTTCGACCGGGGCCGGCGGCTCTGGCTCGACGGTACCGAGAGGCGGGTGGTCGAGACCACCTGGCACAAGGGACAAGCTCGGCTCGTCTTGGAAGGGGTGGCCACCGTCGAGGAGGTAGAGCGGCTCAAGTGGTCCTACCTCACCGTGCCCGACACCGACCGACCCAAGCTCGACGACGACGTCTTCTACGCGAAGGACCTGCTCGGCTGCGAGGTCGTCACCCCTGAGGGCACCCTGATCGGCAGCCTCGACGAGGTCGTCCACGCCCCGGCCCACGACCTCCTGCGGGTCGGCCAGGCCCTCGTCCCCGCCGTCTCCGAGTTCGTGCTCCAGATCGACCTCTCTGCCCGGCGCATCGTCGTCCGGCCGATCCCAGGGCTCTTCGACGACTCCGAAGCCGAGGTGGCTGAGTGAGCTGGGTCGACGAGGCGGAGGTCGTGTTCGAGTCCGGCCGAGGGGGCAACGGCGCGGCCAGCATGCACCGGGAGAAACACGTCCCTCGGGGCGGCCCGAACGGTGCCGACGGAGGCAAGGGGGGCGACATCGTCCTCGTGGCCGACCGCGGGATGCGCACGCTCTACGAGTTCAAGCTCCGCGACACCTACCGGGCGGGGGACGGGACCAACGCGGTCGGCAACAAGACCGGCAAGGACGGCCAGTCGCTCAAGGTCCGTGTGCCCATCGGGACCGTCGTCACCGAGGTCGGCGACGACGAGCCCATGGTCGACCTCCACGCCCACGGCATGAGCTACGTCGTAGCCCGGGGCGGACGGGGCGGACGTGGCAACCTGCACTACACGAACTCCGTGCGCCAAGCCCCGACCTTCGCCGAGCGAGGGGCCCCTGGCGACGAACTCCGCGTCAAGCTCGAGATCAAACTCCTCGCCGACGTCGGGCTCATCGGCCTCCCCAACGCGGGCAAGAGCACGCTCATCAGCTCCTGTTCGGCCGCGAAGGCCAAGATCGGGGCCTACCCGTTCACAACCATCGTCCCCAACCTCGGCGTGGTCGAGCTCGAGGGCAAGACGTTCGTGATGGCGGACATGCCCGGGCTGATCGAGGGGGCAAGCCGCGGGGTGGGCCTGGGCCACCAGTTCCTCCGACACATCGAGCGCACGCGGGTCCTCGTGCACCTGGTCGACCTCTTCCCTGTCGACGAGACTGACCCGCTCGAGAACTTCAAGACGGTCGAGCGGGAGCTCGCGCTCTATTCTGCCGACCTCACCGGTCGCCCTCGGCTCCTCGCGCTCAACAAGACCGACCTGGGAGACCCGACAGAGGTCGCCGAGCGGGCGGAGCGGTTCGCGGGGGTGGGCCTCGAGACGTTCCAAGTGTCCGGGGCGACCGGGCAGGGTCTGCGGCCCCTACTCTTCCGGTGTCTCGCCCTCATCGAGGAGGCCGAGGCCACGCTCGAGCCCGTCGTCCTGCGCCCGCTCCCGACCGTCCGCAAAGAGGGCGAGTGGGACGTCGTTAAGGACGAAGACGGCTATGTCGTGACCGGGAAACGGGTCGAGCGGCTCGTCCAGATGACGGATCTCAGCAACAGCGAGGCCGTCCGCTACCTCCACCGGAAGCTCATGAGGATCGGCGTCATCGACCGTCTCCGCGAGGCCGGGGCCGAGGAGGGCGACCAGATCATCATCGCCGATTGGGTCTTCACGTTCACGGACTGGTCATGAAGTACGGCGTTTTCGGCGGCACCTTCGACCCTCCCCACGTGGGCCACCTCGCCGTGGCCCGGGCTGTGCGCGACCACCTCGAGCTGGACGAGATCGTGTTCGTCCCTGCCGCCCGCAACCCGCACAAAGCGCGCCGGGCAGTAGCGAACAGCAAGCAGCGGCTCGAGATGGTGCGCCGCCTCATCGAGGACGACCCCACCCTTAGCGTGAGCGACGTCGAGGTCACCCGAGGCGGGGTCAGCTACGCCGTGGAGACAGTCGAGGAGCTGCGCATGGTGCGTCCCGGCGACTACTGGTTCGTCGTGGGGGCCGACGCCTACCGCGACCTCCAAGACTGGAAGGACCCCGCCCGGCTCATCCAGTTGTGCCGGCTCGCCGTCGTCGAGCGTGACAAACTCGAGGTCGAGGCCCTTCGCAAGGCCAAGGCCGACGAGTTCCGCCGGGCGACGGACCCCGTCCCGTTCGACGCCATGCCCGTTTCATCGTCTAAGATTCGTGAGGACACCGCGTTCGGTCGGCCCGTCTCCCAGTGGCTGACGCCGAGCGTGGAGGCCTACATCCAGCAGGAAGGGCTCTATCGAGAACAAGTCTGACGCCACCTCGGCCGAGAAGGCCGGTCTCATCCGCGAGTTCGCCGACGACCTGAAGGCCGAGCGCATCGAGGTCATCGACGTCCGTGCCAAGACGTCGGTCGCGGACTACTTCGTCGTGTGCTCCGGCACGAGCGACACCCACGTGAACGCCATCGCCGAGCGGGTCGAGGAGAAGATGCGTCTCTCCGGGCTACGGCCGTTGCGGTCCGAGGTCGGGGCCCGCGCGGGTGGGTGGGTGCTCTACGACTATGGCGACGTCCTCTTCCACGTGATGCTGGAGGAAAAGCGGCAGTTCTACGACCTTGAGGCGCTATGGCGGACGATCCAGGCCGACCCGAACCTGATCGACTGACCCCCGAGGAGGCCCTCCCGCCCGCCCCGACCCCCGACCAGCTCGAGGCGGCGGAGCAGCTCCTGCGCCAGGCCAACCTCGCTCGCATGAGGGGCCGACTCGACGATGCACGCCGGCTCTTGGACGAAGCGCTCGCCACCGCGCCGGGGTCGTCGGCTGTCCAGGAGGCGGTCGGGGACGCCTATATCGCCGACCGACAGACTCGCAAGGCCCGAGACGCTTACCACACTGCCGTCCGGCTCGAACCCGGCAACGCCAGCGCCGAGCGCAAGTACGGCGAGACGGTGCTCGCTGTCCAGCTCGCCCTCGACCCTTCGTTCGCGACCGTCGCCCGGGACGAGAGCTTTGCGAGCGGGAGGGCGGCCGTGATCATGAACTTCCTGCTGCCCGGCCTCGGGCACCTGACGCTCGGACGCCAGCGCGAGGGCACGGTTCTACTTGCGGTATGGGTCGCGTCCGTGGGGCTCGCGCTGGCGGTGCCGAACGGGCTCAGCGGCTTCCCTGCCCTCTTCGGCCGCCCCGGGCCTCCCTTCAACGGCCTCGTGCTCCTGCCCCTCTTCACCGCCGCCGCGGCGTGGCTCTACGCGATCGGCGACTCGAGCGCGGCCGCCAAGCGCATGGACCTCAAACAAATCCCCCGCCCCACCCCGCCGGTCGATAAGGACTTCGAACTCTAACCCCGGAGGGCGGCGCTCTGCGGCGCCATCTCACCCGAGCCCCGCAGGCCTCCAGGAGCGCGGGTCCGCGACCCGCTCCCCGGACCCCGGAGCCGCGCTCCGGCTCGCTGGTCTCCAGCCCGGTCTCTGCTCCCCAGTAAGGGTCGAGTACCCGGCTCAAGAGTCCGGCCTGCCCACCAGGTCGGTCTGCTAGCCTTGGCCGTCCTTCTGAGTCTTACGAAGAGTCGAACACGAGATCGACGACCTTCTCCTGATCGGGCCCCGATATCCCATGAATGATGACGATCTTGTGGGTCTTGCCCGAGGATCTCCCAATGTAGGTCACTTCGGTGACGGTACCCAGGTGCCAAATCGAGTGGGGCTTGAGGCTCTCGCCGGGTCGTCCGGTCGCCTCGACTGTCTTCATCCACTCCATGACCTCCTTTGGCACTGGATCCAGGTCGGGTGCGTCCGGGCGGTGAAAGTGAGCCCTTGCGGTCACCGGCATCTTTGCCCCCTGACCGGCTACGGCGTCGGATTCCCTTAAGGCGTCAGATAAGGACGCTATCTCGCTTCCCTCGGCCAAACTCCGCATCACCCGGACCACCCAGACCCCGAATACGACCGCCAGGGCGAGCCCGGCCCCGAAGAAGAACAGGGCGAACCGGCCGAGGGTGCGCAGGACAACCCTCCAGAGCCCGCCGTCAGTACCGCTCCTGCTCACCGCTTTGCTTTGCCCCCGCCCGTCTTGGGGCCCACTTTCGGCTTAGGGGGCTTCGTAAACCACTGGGGAACACTCGAATTCGTCGGCCCGGGGAAGCCGACGATTTCCTTGGCAAGGCCAAGCCAGTTCCCGACCCTGACATCCTCGGCAGTCGTATAGCAACCTCCGAGATAGGCGAACTTGATCTTCCCCTTCCCTAGCGCTGCCCGGCGCCGGTTGATCTCCGCAACGTCCGCCTGGGTCAACTTGGTCACGGACACGGTCTCTCCCTCTTCATTAACCTCTCGATGAAGGTAGAGGCTTCCGTGCGAATCGGCGTGGCCGTAGAACCAGAATTCGTCGTCCTCACCCGCAGCGACGAGAGCCTCGACCAGCGCACCCTTGTTCTGACCCGAATAGTGTTGATCCCCGTCTCGGTGGCCGATGAATCGTTCGGCGGCCCACTCCCCGCCTAGCACGTCGGGGTTAGTTAAGCATCCGATGACGATGAGCCTGTCCAGCCCAGCCGGGTCGGCGGAGTCGAGGGGGCTGTTCTCGCAGTAGACGTACCAGTTCCTCCCGCTGTAAGCCGGGTCGCGGCTGAGGAAGCGGCCGGTCGTCGGGTCGTACCAGCGGTGGCCCATTTGCGTCGGCCGGTTCGCGGCCTCCGTCCAATAACCGAACGCCCCCGCCGCGTTTGTCTGCAGGTCTGCGTTCTTTACCACCCGTGCAAGAACCGCGACGCCCCGCCGCTCGGTCATACCGGGAGTATAGCGCAGCTCGGGCTCCCGTTGGGCTTCACTCGCTCTTGACCGACCCTTCCCAGTCGTCACGAGTTACTTGAAAAGCCGTCCAATCCCTAAGGAACGTTTCGACCTCCACTACGGTAGCCCCCTTGGCAGACAGAACTAAGAGACCATCGTGCTCTAGATAGGCGTGCGCGGTGCCTTGTACCGCCCACACTTGCACGTCGAGGCCGGTCAGCCCGGCGACCGTGAAGAGACGAGCGGCTACTTGCAGGGATTCGTTGTCGTACTGTAGCGCCTTGGCGTCCCAGCTCGAGAACTCGCCCAGGCCGTAGAGAGAGCAGAGCTCGCTCAACAGGTCGAGTCGGACATCCTCGGAGCCCAGGTAGTCGTCAAACCGAATGAATCCGCCTTCGCAAAACGGCAGAGAAGTGTCGAACAGCCCTGCCGACAAACTTGACATCGTCGCGAGAAGCTCGCTTGTGACGGGAACTCGTCCCAGAACGTGTTCCTCACCGAGCCCAGATGGGCATTCAGCGATAGAAAGCAGCCTGATCACCTGCTATGGCCTTCGCGGGTCAATCGCGGATCGGGCAAAGGTTCCATGCGGCCGCACGCACGGCACTTACCCGGTGGATGTAGCATCCCAGTGCAAGACGGCGAGGAGGCGTTCGAGGGCATTAGGATGAGGACTAGGGTCAAGGGCAGCCGGATGAGTGGCGGTAGCGGTCGATTAGAGCCTGGAGGCACTTGGGGAGCGTGAGCTTTATCGTTAGGCAGTAGATAGCCCTTTTCAGAGAAACGCAGTCGCGTACCGCGCCCATCGTCGTAGTCCCAATGCTTGAACTTCGGATCCCAACTCACTTGTGGCTGGCTACCCTTCGGAGTCTTGAGCGACTTCTTGGGCACCCACTTACCGGGCCGAGATCGAGGGTTGCTCGGGTCGTGGTTCGGGTTTGGTACCCACTTCCATTCCCCGTCCTTCGTCCCGGGAACTGGTATTGGAGGCTGCGTTTGACCAGGGATCGGCTCTAGACCACTCGGATCTGCCGAGTCCAGCGGCCCGTTCTCGCAGTAGACGTACCAGTTCCTCCCGCTGTAAGCCGGGTCGCGGCTGAGGAAGCGGCCGGTCGTCGGGTCGTACCAGCGGTGGCCTACCTGCGTCGGCCGGTTCGCGGCCTCCGTCCAATAGCCGAACGCCCCCGCGTACCCGAACGGGCCCGTCCAGATCCCCGAGAACGTCTGCACCCCGTCCCCGAACGCGTCGTACCGCCGGCGGCTCACCGTCGCCCCCGCCGCGTTCGTCTGCAGGTCAGCGTTCTTCACCCCGCCGTGCAGGAACCGCGACGCCCCGCCCCGCCGCTCGCTCACGCCCGGAGTGTAGCCCACCGCCGCAGCCCCGACGTCCGACTCGGGCCTTACGGAATCACTCGACTTGCTCAACGTGACTCGACTCGGAGAACCGAGTTCTTGTGCCAGAGATAGAAGCTGACGCCAATCATGGCTAGACCGGCGGGGATCGTCAAGAACAAGGCCTCTTCGTTGTCGATACCAGCTCCCAAGATGACAAGGTGAAGGACGGCGACCGCGGACTGAACTACGAGGGATCTATGTAGTCGATCGGAACTACTTGAAGAACGGCGGGACCCAAAGCGAAGACTCAGTAGCAAGACGAGGATGAGCAGGGGCGTGAGGATGAGTAAAGAGATCAGCAGCTGTCCCACGTTCTGAGCTAAAACCCAGAACAACTGCGTCGACACGTGCCAGAGCCGTGAAGGGGACATAGGAGGATCAAGCCCTATCGGCGACGGAGCACTCGGGCCCTCAGACGGGGCTTCTCCTGAGCCCATGGGCCATATCCTGGCGTCCAGCAGGGCTGCGGGACCGGAACACACCCCTTAGGGATAGGGTTCCGCTTTGCCTTTCTGATGTCAGCCAGCCAGTCCTTTACTGGAACGAATGGGACTACGAGCGGCCCCGACACCGAGCCGTCCTTGCCTACGTAGTAGTCGACCGGCCCAGGACAGATGTACCCGACACCCATCAGGAACCTCCTCTCGACCGTCCCGTCTGGGTAGACAATCACGACGAGATCGACGTCCATGCCGGGCGGCGAGCTCTTCCCCCGAGGCACCTTCATGCAAACCTGATCCTCCCTGCCATCACCATCGATATCGTATCCCTTGTGAGGCTCCCCGATGACGTAGACCTCGCCTTCGAAGTTCGGGCTCACGTGGACCTGGGCAGGGTCGGGCCACTCAAGCCCCGTCGGATCGACGTTCTGGAACGGGTTGTTGTCGCAGTGGACGTACCAGTTCCTCCCGCTCTTGGCCGGGTCGCGGCTGAGGAAGCGGCCGGTCGTCGGGTCGTACCAGCGGTGGCCCACCTGCGTCGGCCGGTTCGCGGCCTCCGTCCAATAGCCGAACGCCCCCGCGTACCCGAACGGGCCCGTCCAGATCCCCGAGAACGTCTGCACCCCGTCCCCGAACGCGTCGTACCGCCGGCGGCTCACCGTCGCCCCCGCCGCGTTCGTCTGCAGGTCAGCGTTCTTCACCCCGCCGTGCAGGAACCGCGACACCCCGCCCCGCCGCTCGCTCACGCCCGGAGTGTAGCATTGAGTCACGTTCCCCAATGCTCCACGAGTGCTCCGCAATGACCGCATGAGTGAGGGCTGCCCACCTACAAGCTACCCATAGGACTATGAGCGTAACTCACTGAGCGAAGACGTCCGTCCTCCCGCAGCTTTAGCCAAGCCGTTCTCTCCAGCCAACCCTTTGGGGCCAGGTAGACGAAACCAAAGGTCACGATCCGTCCTGTCTCTTCGTCGCGCATCCTATCCCATCCCACCTGGACGCCGAGATCGGCCATCCTCAGCTCGATCTGGTCTTGGCTACACTCCTGCACAAGGCATTCGTCAAGAGCGATGACTGCCTCAAGGCTTCTGTCCAAAGATGATGCCCGACCTAACGCACCTACCAGGCTTAGCGTGAGAACCGCCGCCAAGAACCAGAACAATGCCTTCCGTTGACGGTCACTCATAGGCTGGTACCGCATCCAATGACCTTTTTTTGGGGCGAGGAGCTTCACGAGTTGTTCAAGCCGCTCTCGCTCTGCCCCGAGACTACCTGCACGAACTGGTTCCGGGCTTCAACTCGATTCGCTCGGCACCTCTCTGCCCGAATCAAATGCGGCCTCGCTCCGGGGGAACCGGCCCCCATGGATCCCGACCGTACCCAGGCAACCACTTGTCTGGATGGCCCGCTCTTCGGCGCTTTTTGAGGGCCTTCTCGAACTCGTCCAAGAGTCCTGCTTCCTTGAGAAGCTTATACGCCCATGAGTTAGAGTTAACGCCGAGTACGCCGTATCCGACGTAACCTTGGGCTAGCTCGTCTTCGATTTGGTTGAATCGCTTGAGCCACGGTCCGACTGGCGACTGATCGTCCACGAGAACGACTCCGCTCGTGATCTCGTGCTTGGAGTCTTGAAGCGTTTCGTCGTCTTTAGGGCCCGATTTTGACTGCAGTGCTCCCTGATTAAGAGTTCCGTAGCTCTCCGGACCACCGTTGTATCTCCACTTCTTGCCGTAGGTGGGGCTCCCCGGTACGTTGTCTTCAACCTCGATTCCTAAGTGGTACCCCTCGGTGCCTTTGACAGGGTACCAGTAGGCGGTGATCTTGACCAGCCCACTCGGGTCGGCGCTCTGCAGCGGCCCGTTGTCGCAGTAGACGTACCAGTTCCTCCCGCTCTTGGCCGGGTCGCGGCTGAGGAAGCGGCCGGTCGTCGGGTCGTACCAGCGGTGGCCCACCTGCGTCGGCCGGTTCGCGGCCTCCGTCCAATATCCGAACGCCCCCGCGTACCCGAACGGGCCCGGCGAGCAGCGACAAACTGAGCGAGAAAGGTGTGTCACGGAAGGATCGAAACGTTGCAACCCTCTGGCTGACCGTAGTCTAGCAAAGCCAACGGGTGTGACCAAGTAGACGCGTGTCTCTCTTCAATCAGGCTCCGAGTTGCGCCGGGTCGGTTCGGCGCCGGGGTGCCCTCAGACGGTCGATTGCGTTTCGAGCCCCCCCTTCCGTCTGCGCGCGCCCTGTGAGGCGGCTTGGGGCGAGGTGTCGGGCCCAGGGGTCACCGGGGGAATCGCCGGGAGTACCTTACCTCTCCCTTACCTGTCCGATACCCATTCTTTACCTCGAAGGTAGCGACGGCGTACGCACGTCAATGGATCACGTTCGGCAGACACTTCGTTCCGGGATCGTGTCTCCCGCAGCCCGCTTCCAGCGGGGGCGCGGAGGGGGCAGGCGCCTGCCGAAGTCGAGTGTCACGTGCTTGGGAGAGACGGCGAGGCCAAAGGAGCGGTGGCGCCAAGTGTGAGTGGAGCCGGGACCCGGGATCACCTG
The DNA here is from genome assembly GCA_022843485.1 of Fimbriimonadaceae bacterium. Taxonomy (GTDB): domain Bacteria; phylum Armatimonadota; class Fimbriimonadia; order Fimbriimonadales; family Fimbriimonadaceae; genus JALHNM01. The sequence continues at coordinate 278,708 of JALHNM010000002.1, forward strand.
GCTGTTCGCGCCGAAGCTCAGGACGCCTGCGACCCCGTCGAGCCAAGCTCCGGTGAGTCGCAGTCCCTCGCCGCCTCGGCTCTCGATGGGGGCGATCCCGGGGAGTATCGGTCGCTTGATACCCCGGCGATGACTCTCACCGGCCAATCGAGGAACCCCGAGGGATACGGGATCGACTCCTTCGCCCATTCCCTTGTCCGTCACCGCCCTCGGCTTTCCCCCCGAGCCAGACCGGGCCACCCACCCAGCCGCTCGCTCACGCAGGGAGTGTGGGCCATCACCGACGCCCACACCGTTCGGGCCCGGCCGATGGAGATGGGACAAGAGCAAAGGCCCGGGTGTCGAGAGGCAGGGGGTGCGCGTCCTCCAGCCGACCTCGGAAGGGAGGACTCCGAAGAGCGAAAGGCTCCGGCCTAAGTCCGCTTCTCGAACGGGCCGGTGGGGCGAAAACAGTTCCACGCGACCAATGTCGAGACTCTAGCGCGACGGCCAGCAGTCGGACTCCAAGGGACGAGCCGTCGCACCCCCCGAATAGGGGGGCCTAGAGCACGACGGAGCGGTCTTTGGCCCTGGTGAGTTCGTCCATGAGGCCCCGTTGGACGACGGTCATCGTGACGTCGCTGCGGGTGCGTTCGATCACGGCGCGGAGGGCGTCGCAGGTGCGGCGCAGGCCTCCGGTCAGTGCGTCCGGGTAGTCGAAGGCGATGAGGTCGTCGTAGACCGTCTCCATCAGCCGCAAAAGCCGCTCGGCCTCGGCGAGGTGGCCCTTGCGGAGGTCGTCGAGCACGTACCTCCGGCACTCCGACGCGGCCTCGGCCACGCCGTTCAGGTACGACGCCGGGCCGACCTGCAACGCCTCGGCGAGCGGCAGCGTGTTCCCCTTCACCATCGCCAGCAGCACGGCCGCCTCGACCATCTCCTTCTCGGCGTCCTGCAGGAACCCGGTGAAGTAAAGCTCCGGGTGCGGCGCCAGCAGCCCGCGCGCCCGGTCCGCCACGGCTTGGGCCTCGGCGAGCAGCCCCTGCGCCTCGGTGAACTGCCGACGGTGGACGTGCCGGATGCACTTCGAGCTCGTCTGGATCAGCAGCCGGCACTCGCGCAGGGCCCCCTCCCGCGTCTGGTGCATCGCGTCCATCACCGGCCGCAGCCCGGCCACCGCCTCCTCCCACTCTCGTTCGAACGTCATAGCATCCCCCGCTCCTGCAGGCTCGTGTAGCGGCCATTGTGACCGATCACGAGGTGGTCGAGCACCGGGACGTCGAGGAGCTCGCCCGCTTCCTTGAGCATTCGGGTCACGCGGACGTCCTCGGGCGAGGGGGTCGGGTCGCCGCTCGGGTGGTTGTGGGCCACGATCACGCTCGCCGCGTTGTGCCGCACCGCCTCGCGGAAGACCTCCCGGGCCCCGACGACGCTCATGTTCAGCGTCCCGATGTGGATGGTCTTCCGGGTGATCAGGGCGCCCTTCGAGTCGAAGAACGCGGCGCAGAAGTGCTCCTGCTTCTCGTCCGCCAGGTTGCGGAACACCTCGTAGGCGTCCTTCGAGTTCGCGACGACCGTGGCCCGCTCGCCCTGCGTCGCGAGGCCGATCCGGCGCCCGAGCTCGAGCGCGGCCAGGACCCGCCCCGCCTCGTACGCCTCCAGCCCGGCCACTCGGTGCAGGTCGGCGGGCGAGAGGTCGCGGTAGTGCGGGAGCTGATAGTCGCCGAACGCCTGGCGCACTTCGGTCTCGGTCGTCGCCACGTCCCGTTCGTCGCGGGTGACGGCAAGCGTCAGGAGCTCGATCGGGGTCAGGGTCGCCAGACCGGTCTCGAGGGCCTTTGTCCAAGCCGATGTGGGCCTCACTCCCACCCCTCCACCATCGCCCGCTCGACTGTGGCCAAGAAGTCGGCCGGGGGCGCCGAGTAGAGCGTGACCCGCTCGCCGGTCGTGGGGTGGTCGAAGGACAGGAGCGCGGCGTGGAGCTGCAACGGGCCCGAGGCCAGGGAGGCGGGGGCGTAGAGCGGGTCGCCGAGGACGGGGAGCCCGCACGCCGCCAAATGGACCCGGATCTGGTGCGTCCGCCCGGTCGAGAGGCGCAGGGCGAGCAACCACCCCGGTCCCGCTTGGCCGATGCGAAGGGCGTGGGTCAAGGCGGGCTTGCCGTCGGCCCGCACAGCGCGCCGGGTCGGCCGGGTGGGGTCGCGGCCGATCGGAGCCTCGATGCTGAACCGTTCCTGCCCCGGCTCCCCGCCTACAAGGGCGACGTAGCGACGGTCCGCCGTCTTCGCCTGGATCTGGCGGGAGAGGGCGACGTGGGCGGCGTCGTTCTTCGCGACGACGATAAGCCCGGTGGTGTCCTTGTCCAGCCGGTGCACGATCCCGGGCCGGAACGCGCCCCCGGCCTGGCTGAGGTCGTGCGAGCGGGCGAGGAGGGCGTTGACGAGGCTCGGCGCACGGGAGGTCGCGGCGGGGTGCGTGGCCAGACCGCGGGGTTTCTCCACGACCAGGAGGTCGGCGTCCTCGTAGGCGATGGTCAGGGCGATCTCGACCGGCGTGAGGTCGTGCACCGGGCTCTCGGGAGGCCGGACGAGCTCGACCTCGTCGCCCGGCCGCAGCTCGTGCGACGGCCGGACGACGACCTGGTCGCCCACCCGGACCTCCCCGTCCTCGATCCATCGGGCGAGCTTTGTGCGGCTGTGCTCCGGCAACGACCGGCTCAGGAAGCGGTCGAGTCGCTCTTTCGACTCAGCGGTCAGGCGCACGGCCTCTCTGTACCCTTTCTGCCGGGGTTGGGGCGGGCCTGGGGGAGGTCGCGGTACAAACGGGGGATGCCGAAGGCCGTGACCTGGTACCGGGTGTACTGTCTCGCCTCGGCGATCATGAACGGGGCCCTGGCTCTGGCGTCCCTCGGTGCGATCCTCGGGCGCGACCGGCTTGCCTCCGAGGCCGTCCCGGTCTGGGTCTTCGTGTTGGCGGGGGCGATGTTCTTGCCGGTCGGGCTCGTGTTCGGGGCCGTCGCCCTTTGGCTGCCGACGATCCCGCCCGACCGCCGAGCCTGGGCCCTCCACCTCACGAACATCGTGCTCGGCGTCGGCAGCGTGTGCCTGACGCCCCTGTGCCTGCCGCTCCTGGTGGCCTGGCTCAAGCCCGACGTCCAGGCCTACTTCGGCCGCGGGCCCGCTACCCCGTCATCGTGATGAGCCGCAGGAGTTGGCGCGCCCGAGCGTTCTGAGGGTCGACCTTGAGGGCCCGATCGAGCAACTCGCGGGCTCGCACGACCTCCTTATCCTGGACGAGGACGGAGGCGAGGTTGACGAGGGCGTCGGGCGAGCCGGGCGCCAGCTGGACGGCGCGCTCGGCCGAGTTGCGGGCTGAAGTAAGGTCGTTCCGGCCGAAGGCGATCCGGCTGAGCTCGCTGAACGCCCGACCGATCGCGATCTTGTCCTCCGGCCGGGTGGGCTCGGGCAGGATGACCACGGCCTGGCTGTACGCCTGCTCGGCCGACTCGTCTTCGCCCAGGGCGGCCCGGATCTCGCCCTTCAGCAGGTGCGGCGGATAGTTGCGGGGATCGAACCCGATCAGCCCCTCGGTGAGGAGGGCGGCGGCGCGGAGGTCGGCGATCTGGGCGGGGGTGAGCTCTTCCCCGCTCGCATGGGCGACGAGCGGCCCACGGGTGAGTCGCTCGATCTCGGCCAGGGTCGCCACGTACTCCTCCGCGTTGCGCAGCACGGGCACGCCCCCTGTCCGGGGCCCACAGCCCGCGACCAGGGCCAGGACTGCGATGAAAGCCCACCTAGCCCACAACGACGTTCACCAGCTTCCCGGGGACGACGATCACCTTCCGGACCTGTTTGCCATCGATGAAGGCCTGGACTTTGGCCGAGGCGAGGGCGGCGGCCTCGAGGTCAGCCTGGCTCGCATCGGCAGCCACCTCGACCGTATCGCGGAGCTTGCCGTTCACCTGCACCGCCACGGTGACGGTCTCGTCCCGGGCGATCTCTGCGTCGTAGGCCGGCCAATCGGCGTGGTACGTGAACCCCTCGTGGCCCAAGCCCTCCCACATCTCGTCCGCGCTATGGGGGGCCCCCGGGCTTAGGACGAGCACGAGCGACTCCAGGGCCTCACTCCAGGCCAGCCGCTCCCTGGCGTCCGGTTCCGACCCCTTCCGGAGGTCGTTGTAAGCGTTGAGCGTCTCCATCATCGCCGAGACGTAGGTGTTGAAGGCGAACCGCTCGATGTCCTCGGTGGCCTTCTTGACCAGCTTGTGGGTGACCCGTCGCAGAGCACGGGCCCGTTCCGACAGCTCCTCCCCGCCGATCCGCGACCGCCAGGCGGGATCGTAGACGCCGTGGAGGTCGCTGACGAGCCGGAACACCCGGGAGAGGAACCGGGAGGTCCCGTTCATGCCCTCGTTCGACCACTGCACGTCCGCCTCGAACGGTGCGACGAACAGCTCGTACAGCCGAAGCGAGTCGGCCCCGAACTGGGCGACGGCCTCGTCCGGAGTCACGACGTTGCCCTTGGACTTGCTCATCCGCACCCACCGCCAGGTCACCTCCCCTTCCGGGAGCGCCGCCGCCTCGGCGAAGCTCACGAGCACCCCGTCCTCACCGACCCCGAGCGTCTCCCCTTCGCGGGCTTGGCGGTACGGGGTGTGCCCGAGGACTTGGCCCTGGTTCATGAGTCGCTGGAACGGCTCCTCGACCGGCACAAGCCCGGCGTCGTAGAGCACCTTCGTCCAGAACCGGGCGTAAAGCAGGTGCATGACGGCGTGCTCCGCCCCGCCCACGTAGGCATCGACCGGCATCCAGTACGCCACCCGCCCGGGGTCCCACGCCTGGTCGGGGTTGTGGGGGTCACAGAAGCGCAGGAAGTACCACGAGGAGCAGGCAAAGCCGCCCATCGTATCCGTCTCCCGCCGGCCGAGCGTCCCCTCGGGGGTAGTGCAGTTGACGAACTCGGGGATGCCCGCAAGGGGCGAACTGCCGTCGTCCCCCGGCTCGTAGCTCTCGACCTTCGGGAGCTCGACGGGGAGCTGGTCGACCGGGATGAGCATCTCGTCGCCCTCGGCCGAGTAGCAGACCGGGATCGGACAGCCCCAATAGCGCTGGCGACTGATCAGCCAGTCACGGAGCTTGTAGTTGACCTTGCGCTCGCCGAGTTCGTTCTGCTCGAACCACTCCCCGAGCGCCCGCTGGGCCTCGGCCACAGGCATCCCGCTGTAAGCCCCCGAGTTGACGAGCACCCCGTCTTTCGCCTCGAACGCCCGGTCGGCGTCCGGGCCAGTCGGCGTTTCGGCCCCGGCGGGCGCGATGACCGTCCGCACCTCGACCCCGTGCGCCTTGGCGAAGTCGAAGTCGCGTTGGTCGTGCCCGGGCACGGCCATGATCGCGCCTGTCCCGTAGCCCATCAGGACGTAGTCCGCCACGTAGATGGGGATCCGCTCGTCGGTGAGCGGGTTGACCGCGTGGGCCCCGAGGAACACTCCGGTCTTCTCTCTGCCCTCGGCCTGTCGGTCCGTGTCGGAAAGGCGTTTCGCCGACGCCACATACGCCTCGACCGCCTCCCGCCGCTCCTGGCCCGCCCGCCCGAGCACCCTCTTAACCACGGGGTGCTCGGGGGCAACGACGCAGAAGGTCACGCCGAACACCGTGTCGACCCGCGTCGTGAAGACCCGGACCTCGAGCGGCGACTCTCGAACCGAGAGGCCCTCGTCCCCGTCGTCGCCGACCTCGGCCCCGGGTTCGACCTCGACCGCCATCGTGAACTCGACCCCCTCGCTGCGGCCGATCCAGTTCCGCTGCATCTGCTTGATGCCCTCGGGCCAGTCGACCGTGTCGAGGCCGTCGATGAGGCGCTGGGCGTACTCGGTGATCCGGAAGAACCACTGCGGGATAGCCCGCTTCTCGACCGGCGTCCCGCACCGCTCGCAAAGCCCCCCGACGACCTCTTCGTTGGCAAGGGCGGTCTTGTCCTTCGGGCACCAGTTGACTTCGGCGAGCTTGCGGTAAGCCAGACCCCGCTGGTGGAGGAGGGTGAACATCCACTGCGTCCACCGGTAGTAGTCGGGGTCGCTCGACTTGAAGCTCCGCTCCCAGTCGTACGAGACGCCGATGAGCTTCATCTGCCGCTCGTAGGTGCCGGCGTACTCGTCGATCATCGGCGCGGGGTGGGTCTTGCGCTTGATCGCCTCGTTCTCGGCGGGCAGGCCGAAGGCGTCGAACCCCATCGGGTGCAGCACGTTGTAGCCCTGCATGAACTTCATGCGGCAGAGCACGTCGGTGGGGACGTAGTTCCGGCAGTGCCCCACGCTCAGTCCCGCCCCGCTGGGGTAGGGGAAGAAGTCGAGGCCGTAGAACTTGGGTCGACCTGGCTCCTCCCGGGTGCGGAAGGCCTTGGCCGCCTCCCACCGCTCGCGCCACTTGGCTTCGAACTCCCCGGGGCTGTAGTGGTCGCGCATCGTCCGTCCAACGCCCCGCCTCTGGGCCGGGCGACACCCCGAATCTACCGTAGCCAGAGCCCACCCGACTGAGCCACCGCCCCCCAGCCCACCCCGGCGACAAAGTCCACCCTCCGCCCGGGGCCACAATCGGGGGACGCATGAAGACCCCGTTCGACGCCCTCTGCCTCGCGGCGGTCGTGGCCGAGCTCCAGCCGTGGCTCGGGGCGAAGCTGCAGCGCGTGGTCCAGCCGGGGCCGCTCACGATCGTGCTCGGCTTCTACGGGCGGGGTGAGGCGTGGTTGCTCCTCTCGGCCGACCCCCGCTATGCCCGGGCCCACCTCGTGGCCCGTCGGCCCGGGTCGCTCAAGCCCTTGCCGCCGTTCTGCACCGAGCTGCGCCAGCGCCTAGACGACGCCCTGCTCGTGTTCGCCCGGCAACGGGGGCTGGACCGGGTGCTCGAACTCGGGCTCTCCGGCCCGGAGGGCGACTGGACCCTCGTCGCCGAGCTCATGGGCAAGCACGCGAACCTCATGCTCGTCCGAGCGGACCGGGTCGTCGTGACTGCCGCCAAGTGGGTGGGCCCGGGCAAGAGCCAGCGCCCCGTCCTGCCGATGCGCCCCTACGAACCGCCCCCCTTCGCCCCTCGCCCGTCGATCCTCGAGGCGGGGCCAGGCGACGACCTCGCCTCGTTCGAAGGGGCCTCCCCGTTCCTGCTTAGGCTCATCGCGGCGGGGACGACGCTCGACCGGGTTCAGCGAGCCTTCCGGGACCACGACTTCGAGCCGGTCTACGCAGAGGGGTCGGGGGCCTACCCCCTTCCGCTGACCGGGCTCGTCCGCAACGACCTCCCCCGCTCGTCGGTGAGCCAGGGGCTAGAGCAGCACTTCGAGGGGCTGATCGAGGCCGAAGCCCTCCTCTCGGCCCGGGGGTCGCTCCGCACCCAGCTCGAACGTGTCCGGCTCGCCCGGGAAGTCGCCCTGCGCGACGTGGACGAGGCCCTCGCCGCTGCCCGCGACGCCAACGCCATCCAGCGCCGCGGGGAGCTCATCCTCGCGTACCAGGGCCAGATCCGTCCCGGCGACGCCGTGCTCGAGGCGTGGGACTACGACGGCGAGCCCATCGCCATCCCGTTGCGGCCAGAATTGACCCCCGTCGAGAACGCCCAACGGGTCTTCGAAAAGGCCAAGCGGGCCAAGAACCGGGCCGAGGCGGTCGCCGACCAGCGCGGGCGGTTGGGCGAGGACCTCGCTAAGGTCTCCGAAGCTCTGGAGAGGCTCGAGAAGGCGTGCACCGTCGCCGAGGTCGAGGCCCTGCGGCAGGAGGCCGACGGGCGGAAGTGGCTCCACCGGTCCGGCGCCCCGCTCCGCAAGGAAGAGCGCCCCTACGAAGGCCACGCCATCCGGGAGCTCGTGAGCCCAGGCGGGTGGGCCGTCCTCTACGGCGAGAACGCCACCGCGAACGACTTCCTCACGACCAAGGTGGCCCGTCCCAGCGACCTGTGGTTCCACGTCCGGGGGGCGCCGTCCACCCACGTGGTCCTCCGGACCCACAACCAGCCCCAAAAGGTGCAACGGCCGGACATCGAGTTCGCGGCCCGCCTCGCCGTGCGCCACTCGGCCGCCAAGCACTCGAGCTATGTCTCGGTCGACTACACCCAGCGGCGGTACGTGCGCAAGCCGCGAGGTTCGGCCCCGGGGACGGCCGTCTACGACCATGAGACGACGCTCCACGTGGAGGGGGTCTGACGGTGCCCCTACCGCCGCTCTGGGAGCTCGACCAAGCGCTCTTTCGGGCAGTCCACGAGGGGGCCCGCCGCGAGTGGCTAGACCCAGCCCTCCAGGTCGTCAACGACATGGGCCTCGGCTACCTCCAGATCGCGGCGCTCGTCGCAGCGGCGTGGCTGGGCCGGGGGCCACGGTGGGCGGTGGCGGGTCTCCTCGTCGCGGTGGCGGCGGCGGGGGTGGTCTACGAGGCGCGATTGGCGCCGGTCGTGGCCCTTGCTGGCCTGGCGGGGGTGCTGCTCTTCTCGGGGCGGCCAGCGGCGCTTTGCGGTCTCGCCGCGTTGGTGGCGTCGGGACTGGTGCGCTTGCTGGTCGTACCCGTGGCCGGGCGGCAGCGGCCGAGCAACTTCGACTTCGCCCAGCCGATGGAGGCGATCTTCGGGCGGTCGAGCTTCCCGAGCGGGCACGCGACGACCAGCTTTGCCCTTGCCGTTGCGGTCTGGTGGTGCCTGCGGGGGACGGACCGGGCCTGGGTGGGGCCTGCCGCCTTGGCCATCGCGTGCCTCGTCGGCTTCGGGCGGGTCTATGCGGGGGTCCACTACCCGTTGGACGTCCTCGCCGCGGCCGGGTTGGGCGCGGCGGCTGGGAGCGCGGCCTACCTGGTCTGGCAGGCTCGGGGGTGGCTGGAACCCGCTGCGCCCGAGGCCTAGACCGTCTCGTACACGCCCATCCGCCGGAACCGGTCGTACCGGTGGCGCTTGACCTCGTTCGGGCCCATCCGGTCGAGGGCGGCCAGGCTCTCGAGCACCGCCCGCTTGACCGTGTCGGCGGCCTCGACCGGGTCCCGGTGCGCCCCTCCGAACGGCTCGGGCAGCACGCGGTCCACAAGGCCGAGCTCCCCGGCGCTCCGGGCGGTGAGGCGGAGGGCGGCCGCGGCCTGGGGCCCCTTCGCCGGGTCGCGCCACAGGATCGCCGCACACCCTTCGGGCGGGATCACGGAGTAGATCGCGTGCTCTTGCATGAGGACCTCGTTCGCCGCCGCAATGCCGATGGCCCCGCCGCTCCCGCCTTCGCCGATCACCACCGACACGACCGGCACCGTGAGCGAGAACATGACCCGCATCGAGTCCGCGATCGCCTCGCTGATGCCCCGGCTCTCGCTCTCGACCCCAGGGTCCGCGGCCGGGGTGTCGACGAAGGTGACGACCGGCATCCGGAACCGCTCGGCCATCTCGAAGAGCCGGATCGCCTTCCGGTACCCCTCCGGCTTACACATGGCGAAGTTGCGGAAGGTCCGCTCCTGCAGGTTCCGGCCCTTCTGGTGGCCGAGTACCATGACCGGCCTCTCGTCGAGCCGCGCCGGGCCGCCGACGACCGCCTTGTCGTCCCCCACCCGCCTGTCCCCCGCCAGTTCGGTGAACTCGGTGAACATGGCGTCCACGTAGTCCAGCGTGTACGGCCGGGGCTCCGCCCGGGCCATGAGCACCTCCTCCCACGGGCCCATGCGGGTGATCATCACGTTGAGCACCGCGTCGCGCCTGCGTTCGAAGTCGTGCACCTTCGCCTCGAGCCGTTCGTGCTCGACTGGGTCGGTCTCTTTCGCCGCGGCCGCCCGTAGCTTCTCGATGAGCTCCTCGAGTTCGAGGAGCGGCTTCATCCATTCTTTCCAGGTCTTCGCCATCTTGCCTTACCCGACCAGGGCCTCCTTGGGGGCGAGGTGGGCGCCGAGGGCACCGACGAGCCGTCCCAAGTGGTCGCGCAGCTCTCGCCGGTGGACGATGGCGTCCACCATCCCTGCCCGCAGGCAGAACTCCGCGGTCTGGAAGTCGTCCGGGGCCTTCACGACTTGCGCCTGCTTACTCACCCGGGCCCCGGCGAACCCGACGAGGGCCCGAGGCTCGGCGAGGATGACGTCCGCCACGCTCGCGTAGCTCGCCAGGACCCCCGCCATCGTCGGGTCGGTGAAGACCGCGATGAACGGCACGCCCTCGCTCCGGCAGCGCTCGACGGCGGCGGTCGTCTTGGCCATCTGCATGAGGCTCAGCAGCCCTTCCTGCATCCTGGCCCCGCCGCTCGCGCAGAAGGCCACGACCGGCATGAGCTCGTCGCAGCCGCGCTCCAGCGCCCGGGTCACCTTCTCGCCCGCGACCGAGCCCATCGAGCCGCCCATGAAGTGGAAGTCGGCGACGGCCACGCTTACCCGCCGCCCTTCGATCCGGGCCCGGCCGCCCACCACGCTGTCCGCCATCCCCGTCTTCGCCATCGCCGCGACGTGCTTCTCCCGGTACTCGGGGAACTCGAGCGGGTCTACCGAGCGAAGGCCGGTGTCGGTCTCCTCGAACGTGCCAGGGTCGAACGTCGCCTCGACCCGTTCCTGCCAGGTCAGCCGGTGGTGGTGCCCGCAATGGCCGCACACCTTGAGGTCCCGCAGGAACTCGGCGAGGAACAGGGTCTTACGGCAGTTGGCGCACTGGACGAACCGCCCGGGGGTCGGGCTCTGGCCCATCGACATGACGGGCAGGTTACCCCCACCGCCCCGCCCCGAAGGCCCGGGTAACGTCCGGCCGATGACCCACACCGACTACCTCTGGTTCGAGACCGAGCACCGGGAACAGTTCGTGCGCATTACGGACGAGGTCGAGCGGATCGTGGCCACAAGCGGCGTGCGGGAGGGCATGGTCCTCGTGAGCGCGATGCACATCACGGCCGCCGTGTACGTCAACGACTGGGAGGACGGGCTGATCGCGGACATCCAGGAGTGGCTCGACGGGCTGGCCCCGAAGAAGGACTACCGCCACCACCGCACCGGCGAGGACAACGGGGAGGCCCACCTCAAGAACCTCGTGCTGCACCACCAGGTCGTGATCCCGATCACGGCCGGCCGCCTCGACCTGGGGCCCTGGCAGCAGGTCTTCTACGCCGAGTTCGACGGCCGCCGCCGCAAGCGGGTCGTGGTCAAGGTCATGGGCGAGTGACCCCCCCTTCGCCCGGGGGTTCTGTGCTTCGAACGTGCTGCACACGTGCTTCATACGTGCTTCAAACCCGGGTTTGAAGCACAGTTGAAGCACGTTTGAGGCGGGTTTGAAGCGAGGGTGTCCCGTGTACGGCCCCCCGTCAGGTCGGCGGCGGCGCATACTCCTGGCCTGTGGACGCCCTGCCCCGAGCCCTCCTCCTCGACCTAGACGGGACGTTGCTCGACTCCGAGCCCTCGTACAAGCGGACGGAGGCGGCGGTGCTGCTCGAACTCGGGGTCGACGCGAGCGAGGCCGAGCTCGACGGCTACACGGGGACGCCGCTCGCCGCGTGGCTCCGACGGGTCGAGGAGCGCCATGGGGTCACCGTCCCGCCCGAGGCCTTCCTCGCCCGCCACCGACCGGTCATGGAGGCCGAGGTCGCCGAACGGATCGCGCTCTTCCCGGACACCGTCGCCCTCTTGGACCGCTTCCCCGGGCCTGTCGCCCTCGTGACGTCGTCGATGCGCTGGTACGTCGAGGCCGTCTTCGCCCGCCACCCGGCGTTGGCGGCCCGGTTCGGGGCGGTGGTGACTGCGGACGACGTCCACCGTGGCAAGCCCGACCCCGAGCCGTTCCTCCTGGGCGCCCGGCTCCTGGGGGTCGCCCCGAGCGAGTGCCTCGCGGTCGAGGACTCGGCGAACGGCGTCACCGCCGCCGTCGCCGCAGGCTGCCACACCGTCGCGATCGACCGCGACGGCCGCCACGACCTCTCGCACGCTCACCAGGTTTTCGACACTCTCGACCGGGTCTTGGGGTGACCGGGTGGACGGAGTGCACGGTGTGGACAGTCCACCAGGTCCATCCGGTCCACCTAGTCCACCCACCCCGCCCCTAGCCCAAAGTGCCACAATAGCCCCGGCCATGGACGCCCCACGCCTCGCCCGGAACGCCAGCATCGTCTTCGTGGCGGTGGCCTTGGCGGTCTGGGCCGTGCTCCAGTTCACCCCCGTCGGCGCGGTCGTAGCGGGGCGGGCCGACCAAGGCGGGATCACGCTCCCCAGTTTCCCCAGCGCGACCCCTGCGCCGGAGCCGCCGAAGTTCAAGGAGATCACCCCCCTCGCCGTGCCGCAACGGGTGATCGTGCTCATGTACCACGACGTCGTCGCCGCCCGGGGCCCGGGCACGGTCTGGTACGACGAGACCTCCGCGGGCCTGCGCGAGACGCTCCAGTTCATCAAGGACAACGGCGGCACCGTCATCAGCCTCGACCAACTGCACCGGCACCTCACCGAGGCCGCCCCCATCCCCGACCGCTCGGTCGTCATCACGTTCGACGACAACTACCAGGGCGTGGGCGACTACGCCGCCCCCGTGCTCGACGAGTTCCAGGCCCCCTTCACCGTCTTCGTCCACACCGATTTCGTCGGGGTGAAGGACAAGGGCCGCCCCAAGATGACCTGGGACCAGCTCAAGACCCTTCGCGACGAGTACCGGGCGACCATCGGCTCGCACACGGCCAGCCACCCGGAGGACATCACGCAGCTCACCCCGGAGCAGCAACGCGAAGAGCTCGTGACCTCGATGAAGGCGATCGAGCAGGGCATGGGCGAGCGTCCGACCTCGATCGCTTGGGCGAACGGCAAGTTCGACGAGGTGACCCTTGGCTACGCGGAGGCGGTCGGCTACCAGATCGGCCTGGCGATGGACTCGGGCATGGCGGAGGCGTCGCGGTCGATCCTGGCCGTGCGACGCTACCCGTTCAACAAGTTCAAGCAGGGCTGGGAGGCCCGCGAGGCGATGCTCGCCCGGGCCGTCCCGCTCACCCAGACGGAGTGGAAAGAGGGCCCCGTCCGGGTCGAGCGGTGGGAGCGGGGTCGGGCCCGGTACGTGGCCGCCATCGGGGGCCGGGCCGTGACCGGCATGGCAGACGGCCGGAGCCAGGTCTCGGACTTCGTGACCGAACTCGGCGGGGTGGCCGGGATCAACGGGGCGTTCTTCGCCCTCGCCGCCATCGCCAGCGACGATAACCAGATGATCGGGCCCGTCCTCTGCGAGAACCGGGAAGGGCTCATCGCGGGCTACACGCAGAGCGACCCGGACAAGCTCCGTGACCGACCCTTGGTGGTCTGGGGGCCGCAGCGGGTGGCCTTCGTGCCCTACCAGCCAGAGTCGATGAACACCGAGCGGGTGCTGCGGGACTTCATGCCGGACCTCACGGACGTGTTCCTGGGCGGGGCCTGGCTCGTTCGGGACGGCGTCCCGATGACCCGCGAGCAGGTTCTGGAGCTCGGGCCGAAGGACGCGATGGACTACCGGCGGCGGGTCCTCTTCGGCGTGACGCGGGACGGGGAGCCTATCTGCTTGGCCGCGCTCGGGTCAGTGAGTTCGGCCGACCTGGCGGCCGTGGCCGCGGACAACGGCGTCCAGAACGCCGTGCTCCTCGACTCCGGGTTCTCCACGTCGCTGGTGGTGGACGGGGCGGTGCTCGCGAGCGGGCACGCAACCCGCGACCGCCAGAGCCGGCCTGTGCCCCACGCGATCGTCCTTCGGGGCACCCTCACCGACCCCAGCCAGGCCGTCCCGACCGAGGACGCCCTCCCCGAGCCCCCTCGCCGTCGCCGCTAGCGCGCCCGCGGGGGTCGGACGATGGGCACGGCCGTCCGCAGACTCTCTCGTGCGGCCGCCTTCATCTGGTCGAGGGTGACGCTGGCCATCGCCTCGACGAGCCCGGCCGGGTCGCTGCCAGGCTGAGAGAGAGCGAACAGCCCGGCGATTGCGGTTCGATCGATCGGCCCTCCCCTCGCGAACCGGGTCGAGTCGAGGGCGAGGGGGCTGAGGTCGTAGCCTCGGCCCAGGGTCGCCACCGCCACCGCTTTGGCCCGCCCCAGTTCGGGCTCGCCCCAGGTCTCGACGTCCGCGAGCAAGGCCCTCCGCAGCGTGTCGGGGACAGCCAGAAGGCTGTCGGGGGCCGCCCGGGCCACGAGCAGCCGGAGTCGGAACCCACCCCCGACGCCCGAATTCGCCGGCCATAGGACCGCCTCCTGGCGGTAGGAGAGGCGCAACTGCTCCCGGGCCACCCGGTGCAGCGCCCCTTGCTTCCCTGCCCCCAAGGCGCAGGCGGCGAGCCATTGGGCGGGCCCGACAACCGGCCCCGCCCCGCTGAGCTCGACGACCCCTACCCCCGACCCCCAGTCTTCCTCCGCCTCGCGGCGAGGGCGGGGTTTACGCGGCAGGACCCGGGGCACGGCCCGGAGCGACTCCTTGAACGCCGCCACCCCCTCGCCCGGCGCGATCGCCCCGCCGATGGCCACGACGACGGCCTCAGGTCGGAATGAGCGACCGTACGCTGCCCGTACCTCCGCCGCGGTGACCGACGCGACTCCGGGCCGGGGGCCCGAGAGCACCCACGCCCATGGGTCGGACGGGGGCCGAGCGAGCCGGCCCTTTGCCTCTCGGACGGCCTCGTCGCTGAGCCGGGCATCCTGGAGGAGCGACACGACGAGCGTCCGGGCGACGTCAAGCCCCCCGGCTGGCTGCACGACTTGGAGGCGCACGAACCCCTCGCCCGGGGCGATCTCGACCGGGTAGCCCGCCTGCTCGCCGAAGGCCCGGAGCCGGGCCTCGGTGAAGTCCGAAGTCCCGTCCTTCAGAGCCTCGACGAGTACCGCCCAAGTCGCCCGGTCGGTCACCGTCTCCCGGTCGGCAGCGGGCACGAACGCCTGGACCACGACCATCTTCGCCCCGGGTTCTGGGGCCTCCACGACTCGGGGGGAGATGTCGGTGAGCGGGAGCCCGGCCGCCAGGAGGAGGGCGAGGACTGTCACGACCCCTCCGTCCACGCCCGGCGTGCCTCGTCGAGGAACGATTGGCTGAGCCGAAGGGGGGCGCTCGGGAGGTCGTCGAGGTCAAGCGTCCGGTCGGCGAGGGCCCAGACGGCCCGCCACCGAGCCCTTGTCCGGAAGTCGGCGGCTTGCCCTCGGAGCCAGGAGGCCAGGGCGGCTTGTCCGGCGGTCATGTCCGGGGTGGGCCGAGCCCCGACGAGCGAAACGGTGACCGTTGCCGACAGGGGCGAGGGTGTGAAGGTGACCGTCGACCGGGGCCGCGCCGCCGCGAGACCGAACGCCCCCGCCAGGTTCGCGAGGCTGCGCGAGTCGGTTAGGGGCCCGATCGGGCGCGCCAGCACCGGCCCGCCTGCCCCATCTCGCCGCACGACCCGAGGGGGCGCGGGGGGCCGCTCGGGCAGACCGCCCGATCCTGATGGAAGCGCGTCCAGCCACTCTCGCACCTCCGCCGCGGCCTTGGCGGGGTCGATGTCACCGACGACGGCGAGTGAGGCGTTCCCCCCAACGAAGGTCTGGCGAGCGAGAAGGGCCACGGCCGCCGGTTCGAGCGAGCGGAGGGCAGAGACGGTGCCGAACGGGTCCAGGCCTTGGTCGCCGAAGAGCTCCGACCACGCCTTCGCGGCCTCCCGGACTTCGGGCAGGACGAGTGCGGACTCTTCGAAGATCGTCCCCGCCTCGGCGACGATCTCCTCCCGAGTCGGCTCGATGGGCCGGATCAGGGCCTTGAGCGAGGCGAGGACGCGTCGCAGCTCCCCCGCCGGGCCGCGGACCTCGAAGAAGGTCGCGTCGCGTGTGGTCTCGGCGAGCAGCACCATCCCCCGGGACTCCAAGGCCTGGTCGACTTCTGGGACGCGGGCGGCAAGGTGCTCCAGAAGGTGCCTCGCCCCGTGAGTCTCCGGGGTGTCAGCGACCGCCCCGGCCCCGAAGGCCAAGCACACCGCGACTTCGCCCGAACCCGCCAAACGCTCGACGAACCCCCGGCCGCCGTTCTCAGCGGTCACCCGAACCCGCGGCACCGGCCCCTGCTGCCCGATCACGACCCCGAGGGCGAACGCCGACCACACCGGATCAGCGTACCGTCCAGCCAAGGGCCCTTCGGGGGCCCGGAGCGACACCTAGAACCGGGCCGCCCCGCAGACTCGTCGCTCGAGGGCTATCACTCGGTCACGGACATCGTCCACTCGGGTGGGCTGAACGGCAAGGTCCTCCCGGTCCGCGTCCTCGTGTCCAACTGACGCACCAGACGGCTACACTGGCCAGCGATGGCCCGGTGTGAATTGAGCGACCCGCTGAGCCGGACCGCTCGGCGGGTCGCCGTGTTCGGAGTCACGGGCTCGGGCAAGTCGGTGCTGGCCCGGGCGACCGCCGAGCGGATCGGGGCCGTGTACGTCTCGGTCGACGACCTGGCGTTCGAGCCGTGCTGGCAGGAAGTGGCGGCCGACGAGCAAAGACGCCGGGCCGCGGCGGTCACCGCAGGCGAGGCCTGGGTCATCGACAGCGTCTACGGGGCGTGGCAGGCCGAGGTCTTCGACCGCATCGAGCTCATCGTCGGGCTCGACTATCCGCGGTGGGTCTCGCTGTCGCGACTGGTCCGCCGGACGGCCAGAAGGGTGCTGACCGGCGAACCCTGCTGCAACGGGAACCGCGAGACGCTGCGCCGGACCTTCTCAAAGAAGTCGATCCTGGTCTGGCACGCCGTCTCGTTCGCTCGCAAGCGGGACCAGATCAGGGCCTGGGCGGCAGACCCGGAGGTGCCGCCCGTGCTCGTGCTGCGCTCTCCCCGGGCCGCTGAGGCCTGGTTCGAGGCGCTCGGTGGCCTCTAGCGGGCTTTCGGGCGCCCGGTGGGACGGCCCTTGTTGGGTCGGCCGGACCACCCTCGGTGCCCGGGTCGGGCGGCGGGTGGCGGGGCGGCCGCGGCCGGGGTCGGGCGGCGCTTGGGCTTGCGGGGCTTGAGGTCGCCCCCGTGGCCTTCCGGCTTGGGGGCATGGGGCCTGTCCACCGGAACCGGGTTCGTGACCTTGGCGGCGGGCGGGTGCTGGCGGAGGGGACGGTCGTGGCCGGGGTCGGGGGGCGGCGACACGCTACTGAGCCGGCTCACCGGGATCTCTTCGCCCAGGAGCCGCTCGATGTCGCGGACGTCCTTGCGCTGGGCGGGGAGTGCGAAGGTCAGGGCCCGGCCTGCGGCGCCCGCTCGGCCCGTGCGACCGATCCGGTGGATGTAGTCCTCCGGCTTCTCGGGCACGTCGTAGTTCAGTACGAGTTCGACGTCCTTGACGTCGATCCCGCGGGCCGCGACGTCGGTCGCCACCAGCACCCTGACCTCGCCGCTCTTGAAGGCGGCAAGGGCCTCGCGGCGCTGGTTCTGGGTGCGGTCGGCGTGGATCTCGCCCGCGGCGTACCCGGCAGCGAGAAGATGCTTCGCCATCTTCCGGGCCCCGTGGCGGGTGCGCACGAAGACCAGGATCGGACCCTTGAACCGGTCGAGCGTCTGGGCGAGGGCGACCGTCTTCGCCTCCCACTCCACGTAGACCACCTCTTGCTGGACCTGCTTGGGGGTGGCACCGGGACGAGCGACCTCGACCTTTGCCGGGTCTCGTTGGAACTCGGTGGCGAGGGCCTCGATATCGGGCGGGAGGGTCGCGCTGAAGAGGAGCGTCTGGCGCTCCTTCGGAACCGTCCCCAGGATGCGTCGGATCGGGGGGGCAAAGCCCATATCGAGCATCCGGTCCGCCTCGTCGAGCACGACCAAGCTTACGCGGCCAAGGTGGGCCGTGCGTTGGTTCATGTGGTCGATGAGCCGGCCCGGCGTGGCGACGATGACCTGCGGGCCCTTGCGCAGCTGGTGGGCCTGCACCGAGACCGACCGGCCGCCTACGACGAGGGCGGTGCGCACCCGGAGCCGTTGGAGCGTCTCGGCTATCTGCTCGGCGAGCTCGCGGGTCGGGGCGAGCACGAGGGCGCACTGGCCCTCCCTAAGGCGGCTGGCGATGGGCAGGCCGAACGCTAGGGTCTTGCCCGTCCCGGTCTCGGCGAGTCCAATGAGGTCACGGCCGGTAAGGGCGATCGGGATCGCGGCGGCTTGGATGGGCGTGGGGGTGACGATGCCGGCCTCGCGGAGGAGGCCGACGAGGCCCGGCCCGACGCCGAGTTCTGAAAAGCCCTGAGGGCTCGATGGGTTGTGCATGAAAACAGTGCCGCACCGTGGCGGCAGGGATCGTTGGATCGCCGGACAGGGTGCAATGGGCTCGACCGTGGCAATCGTCCAGGAGCCCAGGGCGCAGGTGCTCAGCCCTTTTCGCGCTGTCCCTGCCTTTTCCGGTCTCGGGCGCTGGGCCTTGACCGTGTTGGGCACGATACCCTGTTCCTGGGGGTTGGTCTGGGGTCGGTGAGGGCTTTTAGCGAGCAAGCTCGCTAATCCATAGCGACTGCAAGCAGTCGCACTCCCGCGACTGCAAGCAGTCGCACTCCCGCGACTGCAAGCAGTCGCACTCCCGCGACTGCAAGCAGTCGCAGGCCGTTCAGGCGGGGGTGAACTCGGCGGTCGTGGTCGCGGCGCGGGACATCGAGAGGACGCTGGCCTGGGCGGCGAGCTGGCCGGCGACTTCGACAAACGCCCGGGCCTGCGGTCGCTCGGGGTGCGCGATCAGGGCCGGGATCCCACGGTCGCTCGCCTCGCCCACCGCCTCGTCGAGCGGGATCGAACCCAGGTACGGCGCCCCTAACTGGGTCGCGAGCTCGGCCCCCGTCGTCCCCGCGAAGACCCGTGTCTCATAACCGCAGTTCGGACAGGAAAACCGGGCCATGTTCTCGACCACCCCCAACACCGAGGTGTTCAGTCGCCGGAACAGGGCCGCCGCCTTCCCCGCGATGTCGGCGGCGACGTTGTGGGGGGTCGTCACGATGACCACCCCGGTCAGCGGCACCAACTGCGCGAGTGACATCGGGGCGTCGCCTGTGCCCGGAGGGAGGTCGACCAGGAGGTAGTCGAGGTCCCCCCAGATCACGTCTGCGAGGAGCTGCTTCACCGTCCCCGCGACCATCGGCCCCCGCCAGAGCACGGCCTGCCCAGGCTCCAGCAGGAACCCGAGCGACATCATCGCCACCCCGAACCGCTCGATCGGCACGATCTTGCTGTCCCGCGTCAGGGGCCGCTCCTCAGGCACTCCCATCATGAGCGGGATGCTTGGGCCGTAGACGTCGGCGTCCATGAGCCCGACCCGCGCCCCCTTTTGGGCGAGCGCGACCGCCAGGTTCACCGTCACGGTGCTCTTCCCTACCCCGCCCTTCCCGCTCGCGATGGCGATGCACTGTTTGACGCCCGGGATGAGGTCCTCCGCCTGGGTCTGGCGGGTGCGGACCTGGGCGGTCATGGTGACTTCGACGCCGGTGACCCCCGGAAGGGCGGCGACCGCCGCCTCGCACTCGGCCTGGAGTTGTTCCTTGACCGGGCATGCCGGGGTGGTGAGCTCGACCGTGAAGGCGACCTCTCCCCCCGGCCCGACCTCGACGGCCTTCACGAACCCAAGGCTCACGATGTCGCGCCGGAGGTCGGGGTCCTGCACCGCCCGCAACGCGTCGAGCACGGCCTGTTCGGTCACTGCCACGCGGTCAGGCTACCCCGCCGGTCCGCGTGGCCGACCGCGGGTCAGTCCTTCTTCTCGTTCACCAAGACCGCGCGGTCGAGCTCGTGGCGAGTGAGCTGCCCGTTGCGGCTCGTGGCGACCTTGACCTTGGTGCCCGGTTCGCCCCGAAGGAGCCCTTCGACCTCACGGAAGCTTAGGGTGGTGAGCTCCCGGCCGTCGACGCCGAGCAGGTCGTCCCCTCGCTTCACCCCAGCCTTGTCAGCCGGGCTGCCAGGGGTGACGTTGTAGATCCGCATCCTCTTGACCCTCGGGTCGTAGAAGGCCCAAAGCCCGGGGTCTCCGACCGGGGCGTCCGTCACCCGCCCGGTCCAGTTCTGGAGCCAGACCCGACGGCGGCGCATGTCCACGGTGACATTGAAGTGCTTGAGGAACCCGAACCCGACCGTACCGTCCTTCTCGGCGCTGCTCGAGGGGAGGTCAATGATGCTCCACACGCTCTCGGTGACGGGCACTCCGTAGATCTTGAGGTCGCGCAGCCGGACGTAGAACGAGTCGACCGGACCGCTCGCGACCATCGCCGTCTTCGTGAAGGTTGGCTTCGTCCCCGACGGCCATAGGGCGAGGCGTTCGAGCACCTCCTTGTGGGTCGTAGCGTAGAAGGCGTTCCCCGTGTCCAGGGCCAGGGTCATTCGCCCGCCAGGGGCTTGAACCGACATCTCGATCGAGTCGCGACCGATGGGCAGCATCCGGGCGAGGAACGTCCGGGTGTTGTCCGGGGTGAACTTGCTCACGTCGTGGGTCGGCGGGTGGAAGACGAACCGTCGCCGCTCGAAGTCGATCGTGAAGACCTGATCCGAGAAGGGGGCGAGGCCGAGGACCCCGTCGACGTGGGTACCGTAGGCGTACGTATAGTGGTCGGCGGGCTTCTGGACGATGTCCCGGTCGCCGGTGCCCATGACCCGGTCGCCGAGCTTCAGCGAGTTCAGCTTCACCGTGTCCGCGGAGAACTGGCCTACAAAGTCACGCAACTCGACCGAGCCGGACGGGGGCCCGACCGAGATCCCGTCGCTTAAGATGACGGCCCCGGAGTACCCGGTGTCGTACATGAGCGAGACCTTCTTCCCGTTCGCGAGGGCGTCGACGATGATCGCGTCGTCGCCGATACGGAACGGGACTTCCACGGCCACAGGGGCCTGAGTCGCGGCGACAAGTCCGAGGGCGAGGAGCATAGCCATAGTGCTTGTAAGGGATCTACGCCGGGAACGGCCAGACCGATCCGGGGCTCAGCCCTGAAGGCGCGACGTCACGTCGGTCTCGGAGGGCACGGGCGGCGGGGTGGTGGCCCGAGCGACGAGACCCCGGACGTCCTCGGCGGCGATGATCTGCTGGTGGAGTTCGTGGCGCAGCGTCTGAACCTCGCGGGACAGGGCGGCGACCTGGTCGCGCAGCCCGTCGTCTTGGGGCCGGCGGTGGATCAGCTCCGCCATCTTCCGCTGGTGGTTGAGGAGCATCGCCGTAAGCGGGACGAGCACCAAGAGCCCGAACCCGATCAGGGGACCGATCACTTCGACCGGGTCCATCGCCTAGGAGCCCTTCCGGCCGGGTTCGACGGCGAAGAACGTGACCGCCGTGCTCGCCGCTGTCCCGGCGGGGAGGTCATAGAGCAAGAGGGTCGGTTCCGACCCGGTCACCAGGTGACGGACACGCAGGGCGAAGACCCCGTTCTCGTCGAGCCTCGCCTCCACCAGGTGGCGGACGTTCCCTCGGCCGCGCAGGTGTTGGTCGAAGTCGGACACGAGCATCACGTAGGCCTGGACGTTCTGAAGGACACCCTTCTCCACCTGCTGCCAGGTCGTGAACTCGAAGCCCGTCTTCATCTTGGGGGACTCAGCCGTGACCCCGTCCACTCGGAGCCTCAGCTTAGAGAGATCGACCACCGCCCGCACCTTGCCCCCGGCCTCGAGGTGGGCGACCAGGTCGGCGTACGTCTCAAGGCGGTCGCCCGCGAAGGCGCTCCCGGCCACCGCGAAGAGGATCAGCGCACAGACCGTCCGCATACGGAGTAAAGATACCGCCTTGGGCTGCGATCCGATTCGATCCGGCCCGAGAATCTCACGGAAGACGGAACGGGGCCCACCTTGGGACGTCGGATAGACTCGTGACCACCATGACGACCGTAGCCATCCTAGCCGCCCTGACGTTCTCTCCCGCCCCGTGGCAGGTCGCCGTCTCGGGGGACTCCGTGCTCGTCGTGAACCCGGACGGGGAGTTCATGGTGACCCGTTTGAGCGAAGCCCGGAAAGCCCCCGTGCCGTTCAAGGCGGTCGAATCGCCCGACCGGCTCGGGCTCGTCGCCCCGATCCGGGCCGAGCAGTTCGCCGCCTTTACGAACGAGGCCCAGCCCAAGTTCCGGTTCGTCTTCTCGGACGGGGGCGTCGGCGAGACGGTGAACCCCCCCGCCGACTTCGAACCGAAGCGACTCGTGGGCTTCCAAGACGGCCGGGTCTACGCCGCAGGCACCCAAGGGGGCAAACCCGCCAGCCACTTCTTCAAGGACACGACCTGGACGGACCTCGCCGGGCGAGGGGCCCTCGACCGCGGGGTGGACACCGGCCGGGTGAACGTCCAGTTCAACGTGTCGAAAGAGGACTTCGCGGCCGGTCGAGGCTTCGCGGTGACGGTCACAGACCAGTCCGAGCTGGAGCTTTACGTCGGTAACGATCGGATGGCACGGGCGTTCATCCTCCTGCCGAACCTCACGCCCAAGGGGGCTCGGCCAGAGGTCGGATTGGTCCGGAGTTCGTCCCTCAACTCCGTCGCGATGGTCTGGCGGATGGAAGACCCGGCCGCCCCGCTCAAGCTTGTGCTGTACGGGGTGCGCGCGACGGTGACCGGCTGGGCCGACCTCGACCCGAAGATCGTGCAGGCGACGACCCCCGTCGGCGCCGTGAAGGACCGGGTCGCCGTGGCCAACATCCGGGAGGCGGTGGTGCTCGCTGAGGACGGGACCCTCCACTATCTCTCGCTACGTCCCCAGGCCGAGTTCACGAGGATGGCCCCCCTCGGGAGCCCCACTGAGGGCGCGAAGACTGGAGGCTAGACCGACGCGGGCGTCCGCCGACCCTCTGTCCGAAGCAGGCGGCGGCGGTGGTAGAGGTTGTTGTCCGCTCGGGCCATGAGGCTCGAGAGGGAGTCTTGGGAGTCCCGAAGGAGGGCGGTCCCCGTCGAGACGGTGAGACGCACTCCGAGGCCGCGGGCCCCCTTGGCCAGTGCCGACTCGACCCGGCCCGACCAGAACCGGGCGTCCCCCAACTCCGCCCCGCAAAGAAGGACGGCGAACTCGTCGCCCCCATGGCGCCAGACGAGGTCCCGAGGGCCGCACGCTGACCTGAGAGCTCGAGCCACCGACCGGAGCGCCAAGTCGCCCGTTTCGTGCCCCAGCTCGTCGTTGATCCCCTTGAACCCGTCGCAGTCCACCATCACGAGGACTGCCCGCTCGCCGTTGCGCCGGCAGGTCTCGATGGCGAGGGCCGCCCGCTCCTCGCCGCCGCGGCGGTTGTAGACGCCGGTCAAGTGGTCGCTCACCGCGCGGTGGCGCGCCTTCCGCAGGGAGCGACCGAGGCTGTCTAGGAGAAAACCGACGAGCCCAAGGCTCACAAGGTGCCCACCCAAAGCGTCGAGGCCCGCGCCAGAACCGACGGTCAGGATGACAGCGACGACAGGAACGCTGAGGAACCCGGCCGTCCGGGCTCCGACCCTGAAGGCGAGGGCGATCGGGATCAAGGCCAAGAAGTCGAGTCCTGGCGGCAGAGACCAGTTCCTATCTGCCCACCTCAGGGCGACACAGCACGCGGCCGAGGCCAGGACGAGGAGCACCGTCCGGAAGGCGTGCGGGATCAGGTCGAGGGTGGTGGAGAGGCGGGTCAGGGGAGAGCGGGTCACAGGGTCTCTCCTTGGATCATCGGCACGTTCGACCCTAGTAGAGAGGCGAGGGTGACCTTTGGCGAGTCCGTGCTATGCTCGGTTCAACGGGCCCAGAGGCTCGAGACTCCCCCGGCCGATGCCGGGAAGGCAGGCGCAGTTGAAGCAGTACAGTCCAGACACGATCCGAAACGTCGCCATCGTCGGTCACGGCGGCTCCGGGAAGACGATGCTCGTCGAGCACATGATGTACACCGCGGGGGCGGCCGAGCGAGTGGGGACCGTCGAGGCGGGCAACACGCACAGCGACTTCGACCCCTTGGAAATCCGGCGCAAGATCAGTGTGAGCGCTAGCGTCCTGCCCCTCGAGTGGCACGACCACAAGATCAACCTCATCGACGTGCCGGGCTACCCCGACTTCATCGGCGACCTCCACGCCGTCGCCCGGGTCGTGGACGCGATGGTCATCGTCTGCGAGGCCAAGCGAGACCTCGACGTCGGCTTCGACCTCGCTTGGGAGGTGGCCGAGGAGCACGGCCTTGCCCGCTGCATCTTCATCAACAAGCTGGAACGGGACAACGCTGACTACGAGGGGCTCATGGAGACCCTCCACGGTCGCTACGGGAACCGGATCGTCGACGCCCAGATCCCGATCGGCCACCAGGCGGCGTTCTCGGGCGTGCTCGACCTGCTGAATATGAAGGTCTACAAGGGCAAGGACCGCGGCGTCGAGATCGAAGAGGTCCCGACCGGTTACGCCGACCAGGCGACCGCCTTGCGGGAAAAGCTGATGGACGCGGCCGCCGAAGGGGACGACGCCCTCATGGAGAAGTACCTGGGCGGCGAGAGCCTCACGGAGGAAGAAGTCGAGCACGGCCTCATGTTCGGGGCGAAGGCAGGTCGCGTCGTGCCGGTCCTCCTCGGGTCGGCGTCGAGCGGGATCGGCGTCGCCACCCTCCTCGACCGGATCGTAGGCGAGATGCCCTCGCCGGTCTACCACCCGTTCACCACCGTGGACGGCACGAAGTTGGAGGAGGACCCGAACGGGCCGCTCGTGGGCTTCGTGTTCAAGACCACGGCCGACCCCTACGTCGGGAAGATCAACTACGTCCGGATCTTCAGCGGCACGCTCAAGCTCGACGACCATGTCTTGAACGTCAACCGCGGGAAGGACGAACGGGTCCACAACCTGTTCGTGCCCCACGGCAAGGCCCAACAGCCCGCGACGGTGGTCACGGCGGGCGACATCTGCGCGATCGCCAAGCTCCAGGACACCCACACCGGCGACACGCTCACTACGGCCAAGGACAAGGTCGAGCTGCCCCCGGTGACCTTCCCGAACCCGATCTACCAGGTCGCGATCAAGGCGGTGACCAAGGCCGACGAAGACAAGATGGGCCAGGCCCTGGCCCGGCTGCTCGAGGAGGACCCGACGCTGCGGTACACCCGCGACACGGTCATGCACCAAGAGCTGCTCGCCGGGATGGGAGACATCCATATCGACACGTCGCTCGAGAAGCTCCGCACCCGGTTCGGCGTCAACCTCGAGGCGGTGGAGGCGAAGGTGCCGTACCAAGAGACGGTCCGGTCGTCCGGCCAGGCCCAGGGCAAGTTCAAACGGCAGACGGGCGGCAAGGGGCAGTACGGCGATTGCTGGCTCCGGCTCGAGCCGCAGCCCCGGGGGAGCGGCTTCACGTTCGGGAACGAGGTCGTGGGGGGCGCGATCCCGAAGAACTTCATCCCTGCCATCGAGAAGGGTGTGCGGGAGACAATGCTCAGCGGGTTCCTCGCGGGCTACCCGGTGGTCGACCTCAAGTGCGTGGTCTACGACGGCTCGTACCACGACGTCGACTCGAGCGAGATGGCCTTCAAGACCGCGGCGCGGATCGGCTTCCGAGCGGCGGCCGAGAAGGCCCAGCCGACGATCCTCGAACCGATCCTCAAGCTAGAGGTCGAGGTTCCGGACGAGGCGGTCGGCGACGTGGTCGGGGACCTGAACACCCGGCGCGGCCAGATGCAGGGCATGGAGCCGAGCGCCCCCGGCAAGACCCGGGTCGCTGCCCTCGTGCCGATGGCGACGATGACCCGGTACGCGCTCGACCTGCGCTCGATCACCAAGGGCCGGGGGCGCTTCAATGCGGACCTCTCGCACTACGACGAGCTGCCCCACAACGAACAGGCGGCGCTGGTCAAGGAGTACGAGAAGCACAAGAAGGAGGACGAAGACCACTGATCCCGGCCCGTCCCACCCGGTACGCCTTGTGGCTTGGGGTATCTTAACCGTTCAATCAGCCGCCGGCCGGTCCACAAGGGCCTCTGGCGGCTGAGCCACGTTAGGAGATGCTTTCGCACAGGACGGCACAAATGCGTTCCCTATCCCTATTCGCCCAGCGGATGTTCGGCCTGATCGGCCTGTCGTTCGCCCTCATGGCCCCCGCGCTCGCAGCCGGCGGTGAAGACGTCCGGCTGAACTTTAGCCAACAGGACCAGATCTTCCTCGTCGTGTCCGCGGTGATCGGCGTGATCGCCATCGTCTTCGGCATGATCTTCCGGGGCAACGTGCTCAGCTACTCGCCCGGCAACGAGAAGATGCAGGAAGTCGGTAAGGCGATCCACGACGGCGCCCGCGCCTACCTCGCCCAACAGATCCGGCTGATGTCGGTGTTCATCGTGATCCTCGCGGTCGGACTGTTCTTCCTCTACCAGAACCAGTTCGGAGCACAGATCGCGGCCAGCGTCGCTGTCTGTTTCGTGGTCGGTGTCTTCGCCTCGTACATCGCCGGCTACATCGGCATGGACATGGCGGTCCGGGCGAACATGCGCTCGGCCGCGGCCGCCCTCACGAGCTATAAGAGCGCGCTCGAAGTCGCGTTCCGGGCCGGTGCGGTCGCAGGGCTGTTCACGGTCGGCATGGGCCTCCTCGGCGCTACGGTCATTTTCTGGTTGGGCGGCGCGAACGCCATGAAGCTGCTCATCGGCTTCGGCTTCGGCGGCTCGCTCGCCGCGCTCTTCATGCGCGTCGGCGGCGGGATCTACACGAAGGCGGCGGACGTCGGTGCTGACCTCGTCGGTAAGGTCGAGGCGGGCATCCCCGAAGACGACCCCCGAAACCCGGCGGTCATCGCCGACAACGTGGGCGACAACGTCGGAGACTGCGCCGGTATGGCGGCCGACGTGTTCGAGTCGTACGAGGTCACCCTCGTCTCGGCCATCGTGCTCGGCGCGGCCACCGCGGCCCTCTTCGACACGCAGACCTGGATGCGGCTCGTCATCTTCGCCCTCATGGCCCGTGCGGTCGGGATCGTGGCGTCGATCGTGGGCGTGTACATGGTCAAGGGCAGCGACGACATCAACGTCGACCCGCTCAAGCCGATCCGCCGGGGCTTCAACGGCTCCGCCTTCATCGCCGCCGCCCTTACGGCCGGCCTCGCCTTCTTCATGATGGGCGGCGTGCCCACCTTCGCGGGCGAGATCAAGACGAACCAGCTCTCTTCTCGAGAAGAGAGCGAGTTCCGCGAGACCAAGCAGGTGCTCGACGCCCAGAAGCGGATCGCCACGGCCCAGAAGAAGCCGGCCTGGCAGGTCTCGCAGGCCGACCTCGAGAACGACCCGACCCTCGTCGCCGCCTTCCCCGTGAAGACGGACCTCCAGAGGGTCGTCGGCGTCGTCCTCGGTCAGCAGGCCAGCGGGATCGAGGCCCCCAAGCCGCTCGAAGGCTACTCGCTCATCGACTTCAACGATACGGGCAACAAGCTGCTCAGCTACGCGACCACCGAGATCCCGATGCCGACCAGCCCGACGGCGCCCCCGCCGCAGCAGGTCACCAAGACGTTCGGGGAGCGGTTCAAGACCGACCAGTTCCGCGTCTTCAAGATCGCGATCGAGACCACGATCCCCGCCCCGCCCGGCAGCGACCAGCAGCCGACGAAGCAGACTCAGACGATCCACTACGGCCCGATCCTGAAGGCCGACTTCGAGAGGATCGTTCAGCAGGCCAAGGAGCGCAGCCCCGACATGAAGATCGACGTGGCGGGCGAGTACCAGGTACGGTTCTTCGCCAACCGCGAGGGCCGCGTCCTCGCCGGGGTCGACGATCCGAAGGGCGACCTCCCGATCCACACCGTCACCGGCCCGCCCCTTTCCTACTACAAGGAGTCGGTCGACGTGGTCAAGAAGGCTGAGGAGGCTCGGGCCGCGAACCAGCAGACGCCCCAGCCGTCCCCGCCGATCCAACCGATCCAGCTCGCGAGCGTGGCCCAGAACCCGGTGCCGTGGTGGACGTTCTTCGTCTGCATCTTCTTCGGGATCGTGATGGCCTGGATCTTCGAGAAGCTCACGGACTACTACGTCTCGCTCCACGGGAAGCCCGTCCAGGAGGTCGCCACGGTGGCCACGGCCGGCCCGGCCCCGATGATTATCCAAGGCTTCGCCCTGGGTAAGGAGTCCTCGGTGATGAGCCTCTTCGCGATCGTCGCGTGTCTCATCGCACCGCTCCTCATCTTCCCGCCCGCAGAGTTCGGCGGCTACCTGCTGTCGTTCTACGGCATCGCCCTCGTCGGCCTCGGGCTGCTCACCACGACCGGGTTCATCCTCGCGATGGACACGTTCGGGCCGATCAGCGACAACGCCCAAGGCGTCTTCGAGATGTCGGGCGCGGGCCACGACAACCCCGAGGCGAGCAAGGGCATTCAGCGCCTGGACGCCGCCGGGAACACGACGAAGGCCCTCACCAAGGGCTTCGCGATCGCGACCGCCGTGGTCGCCGCCGTCGCCCTGTTCCACGCCTTCGTCGAGTCGGCCAAGCTGACCGGCGTTGGCATGCGCCTCGAGGTCCCCGAGATCTTCCTCGGACTGATGATCGGCGGTGCGGCCCCGTACCTCTTCTCGGCGTTCTCGATCAACGCCGTCGGGCGGGCCGCCTTCCAGCTCATCAACGAGGTGCGCGAGCAGTTCCGCAAGGACCCCGGGATCATGGCCGGGACGTCGAAGCCCGACTACGGCCGGTGCGTGGCCATCGTGACCGCCGCCGCCCAGAAGGAGCTTCTTGGGCCCGGCATCCTCGCGATCGCCCTCCCGGTGGCCGTCGCCTTCGGGTTCTCGATCGGGAAGAGCCCGGTCGATATCGGCGGCAACCTCTACAACCTGACCGGCGCCCAGGCGCTCGGCGGGTTCCTCGCCGGGACGATCGTCAGCGGCCAGCTCATGGCCGTGCTCCTCGCCAACTCGGGCGGCATCTGGGACAACGCCAAGAAGCTCATCGAGGACGGCATGCACGGCGGTAAGGGCACCGAGGCGCACAAGGCGGCCGTCGTCTGCGACACCGTCGGCGACCCGTTCAAGGACACGGCCGGCCCGGCGCTCAACCCGCTGATTAAGGTCATGAACCTGATCGCGCTGCTGCTCGCCCCGGTCATCATCCTCCCGCTCGACAACCAGGTGCTCACGATCGTGACGGTGTCCGCCGTCGCCGCCCTCGTGTTCGCGTTCTGGATGTCCAAGCGCGGCTCGATCGGCAGCGAGATGGCGGCGATGAGCGGCCAAACCGCGGCTCCCGCGATGGCCGGCGGCCACGAGACCCCGGCCCCCACGCCGAGCGGCGACGAGGACAAGACGAGCTAAGGCCCGTCCCTCGACGGACGCAAGAGGCCCGCCGCCCCGCTCAGGGACGGCGGGCCTCCGTCTTACCGGCCCCGGAGACTCAGACCAGCCGCATCGCCGACCGGACGTCGCGCATCGTTTGGGCGGCGAAGTCCCTGGCCTCCTCGGCCCCGCGGCGGAGGATGTCGTCGATGGCGCCGTCGTCGAGGAGTGCCCGGCGTTCGCGCATCGGACGGAGGAACTCGTTCAGCGCCTCGGTCAACTCCTTCTTGTTCTGCATGCACCCGCGGACGCCCTGGCGGTCTTCGTCCCATTGCGCCTCCCAATCGGGCGAATAGAGCTTGAGGTACTGGCACACCGCGCACCCCTCCGGCACCCCGGGGTCGGTCTTCCGGAGCTTGGTCGGGGTCGTGAACGCCCCTTTGATCCGCTCGGCCGTCTCGTCCGGGGTGTCGCTCAGGTAGATGCAGTTGTCGTACGACTTGCTCATCTTCCTCAACGTGCCCGACTCGTCCGCGTCGAGCCCCGGGAGCTTCGACCGCAGCTCGTCCTCGTTGATGATGTCCACGAACTCCGGGAACACCTCGCATTCGAACGCCGCGTTGAAGGAGCGCCCGATCTCCCGGCTCAGCTCGAGGTGGGGGGCCTGGTCCTTCCCCACCGGCACCCCGAACGGCCTGTACAGCAGGATGTCCGCCGCCTGGAGCACCGGGTACCCAAGCAACCCATAGGAGACCTGCCGGCCCTCGCCGAGGTCGTCCTTCTTCTCCTTGAAGGTCGGCACCCGCTCGAGCTTGCCGAGCCCGGTCACCATCGAGAAGACGAGGTGGAGCTCGGCGTGCTCGGGCACCATCGACTGGACGAACACCGACGAACGCTCCGGGTCGATCCCGGCGGCCACGAAGTCCTTAGCCACCTCCCGCGAGTTACGGGCCAGGTCCGGCGGCAGGTCGCCCATCGTCGTGAGGGCGTGGTAGTCGGCGACCATGCAGTAGAGCTTGTGGTCCTCTTGGAGCCGCACCCACGTCCGCAACGCTCCCTCGTAGTTGCCCAGGTGGAGGCGCGGGTTGGTCGCCCGCATGCCGCTCAAGATCCGTTTCCTATCGCTCATGCCGACGGAGAGTGTGACCGATCACCGCAGTCTCTGGCCGGTCAAGAGTTCGAACGTGAACAGGACCGGGGGCTCGACGAGGAGACCGAGCAGGCCCACTCCCGTGATCTGACCGAGAAGGACCAGGCCCAGGAAGACGAACGATCCGACCGTGAGGTTCCAGCGGGTCCAGTTCAGACGCGCCGGCTCCTTCAAGAAGGTGCCCAGCAGCCACATCCCATCGAGCGGCCCGATCGGGAGGAGGTTGAAGAAGCACAGGGCAAGGTTGATCGAGACCCCAAGGAACAAGAGGTCGTGCAGAAACTCTCCGCGCTCGCCGAGCGGCACCCCGGCGATCGCTAACCCACGGACGACGATCGCGAAGACGGCGGCCTGGATGAGGTTCGACACCGGCCCGCCCAGGACGGCGACGAAGTGGTCCCACTTCGGGTTCTTCATCTTGCGCGGGTCCATAGGCACCGGCTTACCCCAGCCGATGCCGATCCCCACGAGCGACGTCACCACGATCATGATCGTGCCCAGGAGCTCGAAGTGCTTCGTCAAGTTGAGCGTGACGCGGCCGTAGAAACCCGGGGTCGGGTCGCCCGCCATGTCGGCTAGCTTGGCGTGGGCGTACTCGTGGAGGCCGATGGCTAGGAAGATGACCACCGCGAGCGCCAGTATCGTTTCGGGCGGGGGCAACTGCACGTCAGTCCCCTCCCAACAGCCGCTCGCGGGCGAACATCGCGTCCCATCTGTCGCGCTCCTGGACGAGACAGGCCCGCCCGTCTTCGCGGAGCATCACCGTCGCGGGCCGAGGGTAGCGGTTGTACTGACTCGCCATCGAACTGTTATAGGCCCCCGTGACCAGCACCTGCACGAAGTCCCCCGCCTTTAGGCTCTCGGGGGCGGGGACGTCCTCGAAGAGGGTGTCCGTCTCGCAGTGCTTGCCGCTCACGGTGACGGGGCGCGTCGGCTCCGGTGGGCCGTTGGAATTGAACCGGACGTCGTACCTCGACCCATAGAGCGCGGGCCGGGGGTTGTCGCTGAGGCCGCCGTCGACCGAGACGAACGTGCGGCCCGACCCCGCCGTCTTGACCGTCTGGACCCGGTACACCGTGACCCCCGACTCCGCCACCATCGACCGCCCCGGTTCTTGGTCGAGCCTGGGCGTCAGGCGGCCGCCGAGCGCGGACTGCACGGCCCCCGCCAGGCGCGCGGCGTACTCCTCCACGGCCAAAGGCTCGTGGTCGGGCAGATAGCGCACTCCGAGGCCGCCGCCGAGGTTGAGCACTCGGGCCTCGAAGCCGATCTCGCCCAGGGCGCGGAGGGCGAACTCGGCGATCGCGACCGCCCCCTCGACCTGCGCCCCCGGCTCCAGGAGCTGCGAGCCGACGTGACAGTGGAACCCTTCGACCGCGAGGCCCGCGGCGAGGGCAGCGCTCAGGGCCCCCATCGCCTCGCCCAGCGGGAACCCGAACTTCGTGTCCGCCTGGCCGGTCGAGATCTTGGCGTGGGTCTTGGGCGTGACCGCCGGTGCGAGCCGCAACAGCACGGGGCACCGTGCGCCGAGTTCGCCGAGCAGGCCGAGCTCCTCGGTGTTGTCGGCGATCACCTTCCCTATCCCGGCCGCGAGGGCGAACTCGAGTTCGGCGCGGGTCTTGGCGTTGCCGTGGAGACGGCACCGTTCCGCGGGCACCCCGGCGGCCAGGGCCGCTCGCAGCTCACCCTCGCTCGCCACGTCGATGGCGCAGCCTTCCTGGTGCGCGACCTGCAGGACGGCCAGGGTCGAGTTCGCTTTGCTCGCGAAGCTGACCTCGCCCCAGGGCCACGCCGCCACCTGCCTCCGGACGCGGGCGCGGAGGTGCGCCTCGTCGAGGACGTAGAGGGGGGTCCCGAACTCCGTCGCGAGGGCGGCGATCCGCTCGGGGGCAAGGCACAGCCTGGTGTCGGCCGTCGGTGTCAACTGCATGACCGGACGCAGTATGCCCCCCCGGAGGCCTCCGGGCCGGGCCACCCGGTCTGCGCGCGGAACGATCGGCGAGCGCCTCGGCCAGCCACGGTGCCACGAAGGGTCGGGCGATGGCGTAAGGTCAGGATATGGGTAGCTCCATCGCCTGCCTGGCCCTTGTCCTCGGTCTCGCGCCCCAAGACGCGCAAGCGAGGGCCCAGAAGATGGCGGATCAAATCACCCGCTTCAACCAGGAGCTCTCGCTCAAGCGGTTCCAGGAAGCGGCCCAAATCATCGGACGGCCCATCGCGGCCGAGTTCTCGATCCGACTCGCTGGAGTACCAGAGGAGGATTGGACGCGGATCAAGGCGATGAGCCCCGGGAAGTTGGCTTCCCGGTTCGCGCTGCTCACCGGGACGAGGCGACAGCAGGTCGAGGGGGTACAGATCTTCATCCCCGTGCGCGACGAGGACGACTTCGAGTCCCCCGAGGATCACTGGCGAGGGTTCGTGGACTCGGCGACCCCCGAAGAACGCGCCAAGATGCTCACCCGCACCGGGCTCGCTGTGACCGAGATGTCACCCGGCACGCTCCGCGCCCTCGTCGGCCCTGGCCCGAGCAGTTCCCTGCTCCGAGCCATGCTCAGCCAACCGGAGAAGTCAACGGCCGGCTTGATGGTCGCCCCGATCATTGAGTATTCGATCGACGGCGCCATTCGCCTCGCGCACTTCCCCGGCCGCGACGCGAGCACGCTCAACCGCTCCACAGAGCTCGTCCGGACGGCCGACTGGACGACCCATATCCCCGAGGCCGAGTTGGAGCCCGCGGCCCCGGGGCTCGTCTCGTTCGGCGAGGGGATGCGGCTCCCGCTGTACTCCTTGGCCACCCGGGGGCGGCGGGCATTGGGAGTGTCCCTCAACTACGACGAGCGGCTGTCCATGTCGGACGTGTTCGTGTCAGGGTCCATGTCCCGCGAGGGGTTCCTCGCCGTGTTCAAGAAGGTCGCGACCGCCACGCCTCCGACCTCCGCCGAAGTGACAGCGCGGCGCACGTCCGAGCAGTCTCTAGCCAAGGAACTCTTCAGCGAAGACCCTAACGCCGCCGAATGGATCGGTCCACTCCCGACCGGCACGTCGAAGGAGGACTTCTTCTCCAACCGTCGCCTCTCGATGGAACAGTTCTTGACCCTCGAACCCGGGCTCCGCGAGTGGGCCTCGAAGCAAGGGATCCCTATGGACGCGATGGTCACACTTGGGGTTCTGCCGTGCCTGCGCCTAGAGGCTCCCGGCTCATCGCCCGGGCCGGGCAACATGCCGGGGCGGATCCCTGTCCACTTCAGTCACATCACGTACGTGAAGCTCGTGCCGTAGCGAAGCGTGTCCGGCGAGGGTCCCCGGAGGCCGGGGGCCCACTCGAGGCCGCCCCCGACTCGTAGACTCCTCGTGATGGTACGGATCGGTCTCCCGAAGGGGCGGATTTGGGCCGGCGTCTCGCAGCTCCTGCGCGACGCCGGGATCGGATTGGACGTCGGTGCTCGCGAGTACCGGCCGGCCTTCGCGCTCGACGGGTTCGAGGCGAAGATCCAGAAGCCGCAGAACATCATCGAGATGCTCCACTCGGGCACGCGCGACGCAGGGTTCGCCGGGGCGGACTGGGTCATGGAGCTCGGGGCGGACCTGGTCGAACTGCTCGACACCGGCCTCGACGGAGTGCGCCTCGTCGCCGCCGCTCCGGAAGCGCTTGTGACCGAAGGCCGGCTCCCGTCTCGCCCCTTGGTCGTCGCGAGCGAGTACGAACGGCTCAGCTCCGATTGGATCGCCCGGCGCGGACAGGGCGACCGGTTCGTGCGGTCCTACGGCGCCACCGAGGTGTTCCCGCCCGAAGACGCGGACGTGGTCGTCGATATCACGGCCAGCGGTGCGACCCTCGCAGCGAACGGGCTCGCCATAGTCGAGACCCTCGCGACGAGTTCGACTCGGCTCTACGCAAGCCGGGCGGCCGCCGATGACCCCAGCAAACGCGAGCTGCTCGACCACCTCGCTGTACTCCTCCGCTCTGTGCTGGACGCCCGCCGTAGGGTGATGCTCGAGTTGAACGTGGGGCGCGAGTGCCTCGCCGCGGTGATCGCCGAACTCCCCGCGATGCGCCACCCCACCGTCGCCGAGCTCCATGGGGGCCATGGGTACGCGGTCAAGGCGGCCGTCCCCAAGCCGGAACTCGCCGCGCTCATCGGTCGGCTCAAGGCGGCGGGCGGGTCGGACATCGTCGTCACCGAAATGCGGCAGGTGGTGCCCTGAGCGCCCCGCGCCGGGCGGAAGTCCACCGCCGAACGGGCGAGACCGACGTCCGAGTCACGCTCGTCCTCGACGGGAGCGGCGAGGTCGAGGCGACGACCGGGCTCGGGTTCTTCGACCACATGCTCCACGCGCTCCTCAAGCACGCCCGATTTGATGCCCAGGTGGTCGCCACGGGGGATCTGCACGTCGACGAGCACCACACCGTCGAGGACACCGCCCTCACCCTCGGAGCGGCCCTCGACCAAGCGCTCGGGGAGAGGCGAGGCATCACGCGGTTCGGCCACGCCTATGCGCCCCTCGACGAGGCCCTCGCGCGGGCGGTGGTCGACCTCAGCGGACGGCCGTTCGCCCATATCGACCTAGGCCTGCGCCACGAACGCCAAGGCGAAGTCCTGAGCGAGAACCTCGCGCACTTCTTCCAGTCGCTCGCCGTGGCGGGGCGGATGGCGCTCCACCTCGACGTCCTCCGGGGCGAGAACGACCACCACCGCGTGGAGGCGGCCTACAAGGCGACAGCGCTGGCCCT
Source organism: Fimbriimonadaceae bacterium (assembly GCA_022843485.1). Taxonomy (GTDB): domain Bacteria; phylum Armatimonadota; class Fimbriimonadia; order Fimbriimonadales; family Fimbriimonadaceae; genus JALHNM01. The sequence continues at coordinate 313,612 of JALHNM010000002.1, forward strand.
TCGCGAAGCCGTCAGGCCGACGGGAACGGACGATGTCCCCAGCACGAAGGGGGCGCTTTGAGCACGGTCGCGATCCTGACGACGGGCGTGGCGAACGTCGCGTCCGTGGCGGCCGCGTTCCACCGGCTCGGGACAGAACCGGTCACCGCCGAGACACCGGAGGCGGTCGAACGGGCGGATCGGCTCGTTGTCCCTGGGGTCGGGGCGTTCGGAGCGGCGATGGACCGCCTCCACGGCCTCGGCCTCGTCGCTCCCCTTCGAAAGCGGATCGAAGCCGGCCGCCCGACCCTTGCGATCTGCCTCGGGATGCAGATCCTGTTCGAGTCGAGCGAGGAGTCCCCCGGTTGCGAGGGCCTCGGGGTCGCGTCGGGGGTCGTCGGCGCGTTCCCGGGCGGGGTGCGGTCGCCCCATTTCGGCTGGAACCGAGTGCACCCTCGCCCCGGCCCGGGCACCATCGAACCGGGCCACTACTACTTCGCGAACAGCTTCCGGGTCGCCCATCACCCGGCGGGATGGGACGCGGCATGGTGCGAGCACGGCGGGGCGTTCCTCGCGGCCGTCACACGGGGCGGAGTCTTGGCTTGCCAGTTCCACCCGGAGCTCTCCGGCACCCTGGGCCAGTCGCTCATCGGCGAATGGCTGGCGAGGTCCGACCAGTGGTGACCAAGCGCGTCATCCCCTGCCTCGACGTCGCCGAAGGGCGTGTGGTGAAGGGAGTCCGCTTTACGTCCCTGCGCGACTGTGGCGACCCGGCTGCGTTGGCCGAGGAATACATGAACTCGGGCGCGGACGAGCTTGTCATGCTGGACGTCTCGGCCACGGATGAGGGCCGGGCGACGGCGCTGGAAACCGTGGCCGCGATCCGTGAGCGCCTCGCGATCCCGCTCACCGTCGGCGGCGGGGTCCGCAGCGTCTCGGACGCGGAGAGGCTGCTCGAAGCGGGTGCCGACAAGGTCAGCGTGAACTCGGCGGCCGTCGCAGACCCCGCGATCCTGACCGAGATCGCCGACCGCCTCGGACGCCAGTGCGCCGTCGTCGCGATCGACGCCAGAAAGTGCCACGACGGATGGACCGTGCTCGTCCGGTCCGGCAAGGACGACGCGCGCCGGGACGCGGTGGCCTTCGCCGTCCAAGCCGTCGAGGCAGGGGCGGGAGAGGTGCTGCTCACGAGTTGGGACCGCGACGGCACAGGAGAGGGCTACGACCTGGACCTGCTCCGAGCTGTGAGTCGTGCCGTCCACGTGCCCGTCATCGCCTCCGGCGGGGCCAAGGACGCCCGCCACATGGCCGAGGCGTTCCTCGCTGGGGCCGACGCCGTGCTGGCCGCGTCGATCTTTCACGACCGGGAGGCCCGGGTCTGGGACATCAAGGACGAACTCGCCGGGTTCGGGGTGACGGTGAGACTCTGATCGTCCCCAGTATCGACCTTCAGGCTGGCCAGGCCGTCCAGCTCGTCGGTGGGGCCGAGAAGGCGATCGACGGCGGTGACCCCTTCGCCTGGGCCGAGCGCTTCTCCGTCGCCGGCGAGATCGCGGTGATCGACCTCGACGCGGCCATGGGCCAAGGCGACAATAAGACTTTGGTCGAAGGGCTCGTCTCGCGGTTCGACTGCCGGGTCGGGGGAGGCGTTCGCGATCTCGACACCGCGCGAAAGTGGCTCGACCTCGGCGCGACCCAGGTCATCCTTGGCACCGCCGCCCAGCCCGAACTCCTCCGCCACCTTCCCCGAAACCGGGTGCAGGCCGCTCTGGACACCCGCCACGGCGAGGTCATGGCGGAGGGCTGGACGACCGGGACCGGCCGCGGCCTCTTCGAACGGGTCGCCGAGCTGAAGCCGTTCGTCGGCGGCTTTCTCGTCACCGTCATCGAGCGAGAAGGGCGGATGGAGGGCATCGACCTCGACTTCGTGCGTCGCGTCGTCGAGGCGGCCGACCCGGTGCGCGTCACGGTCGCGGGCGGGGTGACGTCGGCGTCGGAGGTCGCGGAGATCGATCGGCTGGGGGCCGACTGCCAGGTGGGGATGGCCCTCTACACCGGGAGGCTCAACCTCGGGGACGCGATCGCCGCGCCGCTCGTATCGGACCGGCCGGACGGGCTCTGGCCCACCGTGGTCTGCGACGAGCGGGGCGTGGCCCTCGGGCTCGTCTATTCGAGCGCCGAGAGTCTGCGGGCCGCGGTGGCGACGCGTAGAGGCGTCTATCACTCGCGCAAGCGGGGGCTGTGGGTCAAAGGCGAGTCGAGCGGGGCAAGCCAGCGGCTCCTGCGGATCGGCCTGGATTGCGACCGCGACGCCCTCCGGTTCACCGTCCGGCAAGAGGGAGCTGGGTTCTGCCACCTTGGCACCGCATCGTGCTGGGGCGCGGCGAGCGGCCTCGACGCCCTCGAACGGACCGTCCGCTCCCGTCTTGCGAGCCCGGAGGAGGCCTCCTACGTGAGCCGACTCCTCGGAGACCCGGCCCTGCTCCGCGCGAAACTGGCCGAGGAAGCGGGCGAACTCTCTGAGGCTCGCGAGCCCGGCCACGTAGCCGCGGAGGCGGCGGACTTGGCTTTCTTCGCGACCGTAGCGTTGGCCCGTGCCGGGAGTCGTTGGTCTGATGCCGAGGCTGTGCTCGACCGCCGTGCTCGGAAGCTGACGAGACGCCCCGGGGACGCGAAGCCGGAGGCAGGGACATGAGGCTGCGCCGCATCGAACCCTCCCAGGTCGCGTCCCAGAACCGCCCGGCCGTACCAAGCGAGGTCCTCTCGGCCTCAGCACAGATCGTCGAGGACGTTCGTGATCGGGGCGAGGCCGCGCTCAGGGAACACGCGGAGCGGCTTGGCGACCTCGAGCCAGGGGCCCCCCTAACCCTCTCGCCCACCGAGGTGGCCGAACGGGCGACGATCCTCCCACCCTCCGACCGCGAGGTCATCGACCGGGTCGCAGCCCGCGTCCGGGAGTTCGCCTCCGCCCAACGACGGTCCCTGGCCGACCTCGACGTGGCCGTCTTGGGGGGAAGGGCGGGCCATCGGGTCGCCCCGGTCGAGTCGGCCGGGTGCTATGCCCCCGGCGGGCGTTACCCGCTCCCGAGCAGCGCCCTCATGACCGCCGTAACGGCCCGAGCCGCGGGCGTCGAGACGGTGTGGCTCGCGTCCCCCCGCCCAACGGCCGCCACCCTCGCCGCCGCCCATGCCGCCGCGGTCGACGGGGTCCTGTGTGTCGGGGGTGCTCAGGCGATCGCCGCGCTCGCCTACGGGGCGGGGCCCGTTCCCGCCTGCGCGGCCGTGGTCGGGCCAGGAAACGTATGGGTCACCGCCGCCAAGCGCCTCGTGAACGGGGACGTGGCCATCGACATGCTCGCGGGCCCGAGCGAACTGGTCGTCATCGCCGACGAGACCGCCAACCCCGGGACAGTGGCGGCCGACCTCCTTGCCCAAGCCGAGCACGACACCGAGGCTCGGCCCATCCTGCTCACCACGCACGCCCCTCTTCAGGACGAGGTCGAGCGAGAGCTGGACTTCCAACTCGCGAGCCTCCCGACCCGGGCGACGGCCGAGGCCGCCCTCGCCAACGGCTTCAGCGTGCTCTGCGTCGACCTCGACCAGGCCGCAGCGCTCAGCGACCTCATAGCCCCCGAGCACCTTCAGCTCTCTACCCGAGACCCTCGCCGCTTGCGTGTCCGCCAATACGGGGGGCTCTTCGTCGGCGAGACGAGCGCGGAGGTGATGGGCGACTACGGCGCGGGGCCGAACCACACGCTCCCAACTGGCGGCACCGCCCGGACGACCGCGGGCCTCTCGGTGCTCACGTTCCTCCGGGCGCAGACTTGGCTCGAACTGAGCGACCCTTCGGCCCTGATCGCCGACACCGCCGCCCTTGCCCGAATGGAAGGCCTTGAGGCCCACGCCCGAGCCGCAGAACGACGGCGCTAAGCCTTCGGCCGGAACGTCACCCCGACACCCTGCTGCTCCCGGAGCCCTTCGAGCCGCAACGTCTGCTCCTCCCACGCCGAGAGGGCGGCGGCGACGGCCTCGGTCTGAGATTGGTGCCGCCGGGTGAGGTCGAACACGTCCGCGGTCGGTGGCAGGTCGGCCAGGGCCGCTTCGATCGCCTTCAACTCCGCTTCCTCCTCCGCCACCTGATCCTCGAGATCGGCCACCAGCCTCTCTAGCCGACCGATCTCCTTGCTCAACTCGCGCGGGCTGAGGCGGCCCTCCTCTGGTTCGGTTGCGGCCGGATCCCCTCGCTTCGGGCTCGCGGGCTTGGGTTCGGGGGACGAGGATCGCGGGCCCGTCGTGCGCCCTCGGTACTCGGCGAACCCGCCCGGGTACTCCACCGGGCCCGACCGCCGGACGTCCAGTACGCGTTCCGTCACCTGGCTCAGCAGCCACCGGTCGTGACTGATGAGGACCAGCGTTCCGATGTACTCGCGCAAGACCTCGGCCAAGGCCTCCCGGCTCGCCATGTCGAGGTGGTTCGTCGGCTCGTCGAGCACGAGCAGGTTGGGCCCGAGCTGCGTCAACCGCGCCAGCACCAGCTTGTTCTTCTCGCCCCCGCTCAAGGTCCGGATCGGCCGGAGCACGTCGTCACCGCTGAACAGGAACCGGCCCAGGAGCTTGCGCGCCGGCTCGGTGTCCAAGCCGCACTCGTACACCATGAATTCAAGCGGGGTGCTGTCCGGATCGAGGTCCGAGACGTCCTGATGGAAGTAGCCACAGACGACTCCGGCGCCCAACCGGCAGTCGCCCTCCAGCGGGTCATGGAGGCCGAGCACGGTCTTGATGAGGGTCGACTTCCCCGCCCCGTTCTCGCCGATCACGCCCCAGCGCTCTCCGTAGCGCACCGTCCAGTCCAGACCTCCGTAGAGCCTCACGCCCGGAAAGCCCACCGCGAGCCCTTTGGTCTCGAGCGCGACGTCCCCGGAGCGCTTGGCCTTGACGAAGCCCGCCGCCATCCCCTTCTCGCTCTGCGGCGCGTCCACCTTCGACTCGATGAGCCGGTTCATCATCTTTAGCCGACCCCGGGCCTGGGCGGTCCGCTGACTGTTCATGAACCGCCGCACGAACTCGTCGAGCTTGGCGATCTCTTGCGACTGTTTCGCCGCGAGCTCGGCTTGTCGGGCGTCCTCTTCGGCCCGGAGTCGAAGGTACTGAGCGAAGTCGCCCGGGTAGTGTTGGACTGTCCCCTGGCGTAGCTCGAGAACCGACTCCGCCGTGCTCTCGAGGAACGACCGGTCGTGGCTCACCAGGAGCACCGCCCCGTGGTACCGGCGCACCCAGGCTTCGAGCCACTCAGTCGCCTGGATGTCGAGGTGGTTGGTCGGCTCGTCCAGGATGAGCAGGTCGGGCTCTTCCAGGAGGAGCCGGGCGATCGCCAGGCGCGTCTTCTCGCCGCCGCTCAGGCTCGAGGTGGGGCGGCCGAAGTCCTCCTCCTCGAAGCCCATGCGTTGGAGCACGACCCGGACGTCGGTCTCAGCGCTGTAGCCCTCGGTCTCTAGAAAATGCTCTTGTAGGAGGGCGTACTCCTCGAGGTCCTCGCTGGTCGCCCCGGCCTCCATCGAGCGCTCGAGGTCGGCGAGGCGTTGTTTGAGGGCGAGCTGGTCGGCCCGGGCCGCTTCGGCCTCTTCGATGACCGTCCGGCCCGCTTCGACGGCCTGTTCTTGACGCAAGTAGCCGACCTTGGCGCCCCTCGCCAGCGTGACGCTCCCGCCGTCCGGTTCGTACTGGCCGGTCAGGATTCGAAGGAGCGTGGTCTTCCCCGTCCCGTTACGGCCGACAAGGGCGACCTTGGCCCGGCGATCCATCCGGAAGGTCACCCCGTCCAACACGATCTCGGCCGCGAAGAGCTTTCGGACCCCGTTGACAGAGAGCAGCACGGCCCTCAGTGTAGTGGCTCGGGCCAGGGCGGCCCCGGTCTAACGACGGGATTCCCCCGGGACATCGCCGTCTGGCATGGGCCGTGCGGCACCCCTAGTCGGATTCTCCTGGTTCTGACATGACTCTCTCCACGAGCGCTCCCGTGAAGTTCCGCCCCGACCAGGGCCTGCTTCGGGCGTGGAGGCAGCGGCGGGTCCAGCCCCTGTCTCGGACGGCACCGGTGGCAGATTCGCACCGGCGCCCACCCGGCGAGCCCCACCGGCTCGACATCAAGGCTTAACCCACCAAAACACTCACTCTCACCTTTCGGGGCCGTCCCTCTCCGGGACGGCCTCACTTCTTGTCCGAAGTCAGCGTTGGACGCGGCGGGCGGAGAGGATGCGGTCCCCCCGCTCGAGCCGGTCCACGACGTCCCGGCCGGCGGTGACCTCGGCGAAGACGACGTACATCCCGTTGAGCCGGGCGTTATCGGCCAGGTTGATGAACCACTGGCTGTCGCCGGTATCGCTCATTGGAGCCTCCAGTGCCATCCCGACCGTGTACTTGCGGTGGGTGAGGTCGTTGATCTCGAACCGAACCGTGCGGCCCGACCCGCCGTCGCCGAGCGTCTTCGTCCCTCCGCGCTCGCCCGGGTTCTTCCGCGCCCAGCCTGGGGTGACTCGCCGAGAAGCCGGGTCGCCGGCCTGGACGACGAAGCCCGGCACCTTCCGGTGGATCAACAGGCCGTCGTAGAACCCTGAATCGACTAAGCGGAGCACGTGCCCCACGAGAAGCGGCGCCTGGTCCGGCCGCATCTCCATCGTGAAGGCCCCCCTGCCTTCGACGCGGAGGACGACTGCGGGCCGGGTCTCCGGTGACGACCCGGCAGCGAGGGCGAGAACGAGGGCGTTGACCACGGCGCCAGTCTAGCCCCGTCCCGGGCCCATGCGCATCGCCGCGAACCGGCCACTGAGTGTGACCATCGGCAGACCCGCGCCCGGCTGCACCGACCCGCCGACGTAGAAGAGGTTCCCGACTTCTTCGTCCCGGACTCGAAGTGGCAAGAGCCCCCAGAGACGCTCCTCCTCGTCTGGCCCGTAGAGCGAGCCGAGGTGGTTACCGTCGCGCTCGGCGAACGTCCCCGGGTCCTGGCGCCGTTCGAAGAGGATGTCCGCCTCGTCGAACTCAAGCCCGGCCCGACAGAGCGCAGACAGGGTCGCTCGCCGAAGCCGGTCGCCCTCAGCGTCCCAGTCGAGCCCGGGCTCCATCCCCGGGACGGTCAGCACCGCGAACAGGTTGGTCTCGCCAGGCGGGGCCATGCCACGGTCGGAAGTGTCGTTCAGGTAGACCACCGGCCGAGCGGGGGGGCGTCGCTCGTCGTACAGCTCCCGGAACCCCTCCTCGAAATCGGCCGGGACGAGGAGCGTGTGGTGGCTGAGGCCGGGCACGCGCCGCCGGAGCCCCCAATGGAGGGTCCAATAGCTCGAGCTGGAACGGATCGGTAGGGGCCGACCAAGCCAGGCACCCACGCTCACCCGGTCACGGTTACAGGCGACCGCATCGGCCTCGACCGGTCCCCCTTCGGTCTCCACCGCCGTCACCCTGCCCCGGGCGCGCCGCAGGCCGGTCACCTTCGCGCCGAACCGGAACTCGACCCCAAGCTCGCACGCGAGTCGGTGGAGGGCCCGTGGGATCGCCCCGATGCCACCGACCGGCCACCACACGCCCCGATCGAGCATGAAGTAGGGGATGAGGAGCGCCCCGGCCGCCTTGGAGCGGTACGTCTGGCCGCTGTACGAGGGGAAGCCGTAGAAGAAGGCGCGGAGGAGGGGGGACCGGACGAACCCGTCGACGAGCTCCTTGTACGTTTTGCGGACGTCGAACTGGGTCGCGACGCGGAGGAACCGCGGGTCGGCGAGCTGCCACGGTCGATCGATGGGGCCCGAGAACACGGTCCGCTCGAGGCCAGGCGCGACCCGGTCGAGGCGGGCGAGAAGGTCTCGCACGCCGTCCCGGTCCTGAGGGGCGACCTCCGCAAGCCGGGCAAGGCAAGCCTCACGTCCAGCTGGGAGATCGATCGGGGCGTCCTCGCCTTCCAAGTAGACCCGGGTGAACGGGTCGAGCGGCTCGAACTGGAGGTAGTCCTCGCGCCGGCGCCCCGCATCGCGGAAGACCTGGTCGTAGACCTCGGTCAGGATCACGATCGAGGGGCCGGGGTCGAGGGTGTGACCGCCTACGCTCAGCTGGGCCGCCTTGCCGCCCGGGAGGTCGCGCTGTTCGAGGACCAGTACGTCCCAGCCGTTCAGCCGGGCGTGGACGGCGACGGAGAGCCCACCGACCCCTGCGCCCACGACGACGAGCTGGCGAGCCACGGGGGGTCAGGCCGTGCGGGCGTCCCGCTCGAGCGTCTCCAGCCGGTCCGCGATTTTGTCCGCCAGGCTCTCGACGGACTCGTCCTTGTGCCGGGCGTCCAGCCGCTGGGCGAGCATCACTAGGAGCGCACCGGCGGCCGCCCCAACGATCAGGATTCCGAGGGTTCGACCCACGGCCCCATTTTAACCCGTGGACTGAAACGACGGTGGGTGCCGGGGAAGGACTCCCCCGGCACCCACGCTATCGGCCCTTCGCCGAGTTACTTATCGACGAAGAGTGTGCCTGTCGCGGTACCCGTCCCTACTCGCGCCGTGAACGTGACGGCGAAGGTCCGGGCGACGCGGGACGTGTTCACCTGGAAGGTGCCCGTCTTCGACCCGGCCGGGATCGTGATGGTCGATCCGCCAGCGAGTCGGGCGATCCGAGTGTTCCCGCTCGTGACTGTCACGACCGTCCCACCGGGAGGCGCGTTCTGTTCGAGCGTGATCGTGCCCGTCGCCGTCCGGCTGCCGCGAACCCGTTTCGGGTTGAACGAGATGGCGAAGACCGACGGTCGCCGGACCGTCACGTTCGACGTCACGTTCGAAGAGCCGAGTTCGGCCCGAACCTGGACCACCGTCTCGTCCGCGACCGTGTTCCCCGTCGCCTGGAAGGTGAACGAGGTGACTCCGCCCGGTACGTTGAGCGTGTTCGGTAGGGTCAGCGCGGACCCAGGCGTCGCCGTCAAGGAGACGACCGTGCCCGGGGCGACCGGCGAGGCGAAGGTGAGCCGCCCGGTCGTGCTTTGCCCGATGGCGATGTTGTTCGGCGAGAAGCTCAGACCGATGACGCCCGGGGGTTGGATCGTCATCTCGGCCTGGGCCCTGACGTTCGACCCCGCGTCGGCGACGATCGTCACCACGCGCGTGGACGGGACGCTCGCCGTGTCGATCAGGAAGGTCCGTACGGTCTGGCCACCGGTGAACGTGATCTGAGAGGGAATGCTCACCGAGGTGGTGTCGTTACTCGTCAGTGCGAACGTGATGCCAGTATTCGGGGCGGCTTGACTCAAGGTCAACGTCCCCGTCGCGTCGGTGATGCCGCCGACGACCGTATTCGGTGTGATCGTGAGCGTCGCACCGATCGCGCGCACGGTGATCCCGATCGTCCGGGTCGTGTACCCCGTCCTGCTGGCTGTCAACGTCGTCGTGGCGTCGGCCGAGACCGTCGCGCACTGGAAGCTGAAGTCGGGGCTCGAGATAGCGCCCGCGGGGACGGTCACCCGCTGGACGCTGAGCGTCCCCGCCGCCGGGTTCGAGTTCGCCAGTTCGACCTGGAACCCGTTCGGGCCCGCGGGCCGGCTCAGCCGGACGTTACACGTCAACCGCGTCCCGCTCACAACGTCCACGCCCGGCTGAACGATGATCGACGTGATGTCGATGTCGTTAAGCGTAAGGCTCCCATCGACGGTGGTCGAGCCATCGTTGGCGCGAAGGACGACAGTACTCGGCGTGGACACAGTCGGCGTACCGACCGTGAAGCTCACCGAGCGGGCCTGGGCCGGCAGCGTGATCACGACAGGGAGAGCCTGGCCGTTCACGGTCACCCCTGTCACGCCAGAGACCTGGCTGATGGTCACTGACCGCGCCGTTCCCGTCAAGCCGTCCAACTGGACCGTCCCAGTGGTCGCATCCCCTCCGTTGACCGACGTGGGGTTGAACGAGAAGCTCGTAAGCGCAGCTCGCCGCAGCGTGAGGGTCTGAGACCGCTGGACACCCAGGAAGACCGCGGTGACGGTCGTCGGGGTGGACGCATCCACGCCGATGGTATTGACAACGGCTGTCGCGACGTTCGAACCCGCGGGGATGAACACCTCAGCCGGGCTCGGCAATTGGACGAGATCCGGCCGATCGGTCGAGAGCTGGACTCGGATTCCGTCCGCCGGGGCGTTCTGGACGAGCTGGGCCCGTGCCGTCACCGAAGTCCCTCCGACGACTGTGTTCGGCGAGACCGCCAACTGGCTTAGCCACGGCGCGACGGTAAGAGTCGTCTCCTTGAAGTCATTCTCGAGCGTGGCTCGGACGGCACACGTTTGCAGGGTCGTGACCGGGAGACTGAAGATCGGGACTGACGCGGTGGTCGCTCCCTGGAGCACCGTTACGACGGTGGAGAGTTGGCTGCCCGTCGGCGAGAAGGACGCCGCCAAGGAGTTGCCTAGCGTCATCGTAACCGGCACGCCCCCGGCCGGAGCCGGATTGCGAAGCGTCACGGTCGCCACCGAGGTCGCCCCCAGCCCGCCCGCCACGGTCGTCGGGGCCACCGAGATACTGCTGACGATCGGAAGTTGGACGCGGAGCTTGACGATCCAGCCGTTAGAACCACCGAACTGGGGGTTCGCACCGGGCGCCTGTCCGGTCGGCATGGTCGACTTGAAGGCGTTCGTCGTGATGTGCGGGGCGATCCCCAGTGGGCCCTTCGGGGGGCCGCCGTCGAACCCGAACGTGGCCTGGCTCGACCCAGCGAACCACACCGCACCGACCGAGTCCGCCATGGCGTCCCGAACCTGATCGTCCGAGAGCGCTCCGATGTAGCTGGAGTAGATCACGCTCGAACCAGACGGGGCCACGTAGGTCATGAAGCCGTCGTTCGTCGAAGAGAGGTCCCCGGGGTTCGTCCCCACGTTGCTCCCGTCAACGCGCTCGGTCCCGCCTTCGTAGGCTCCGTCGAGGGCGTCCGGCGTCGTGAAGATCGAACCCGGCGTGGACGGTTCAGGCGGGCCGCCGAAGACCGGGTTCGGCGTGAAACTGACGAAGCCACCGACCACCGCATTGCCGCGAGGATCCACCGTGACGACCGTCGGCTCGACGACCCCAGTCGTCAAGAGGCCAGTCGAGTAAACCAGCGTAGAGGCATCGCTCGAGAGCTTCGAAAGGAAGACCTTCCGAGCCGCACCGAAGGCTTCGTCGAAGGCGCCGCGCGAACGCTGGAAGTTGAACGAGTTCGTCCAACCGCTGACGTAGACGTTCCCGGCCGAGTCGAGCGCGACAGACCGTGCGTAGTCGGACTGGGCCCCACCGAGGAGAGCGCTGAAAGCGGTCGTGCCGTCCGCCCGGATTCGAACCACGAACGACGTATCGTTCTGGATCAGACGACCGCCGCTGAACCGACCCGGGTCTTCAGGGAAGACGCCTGCTGTGGTGCCGAACGCAGGGGTAGAGGTCAGCGCGGTGTCCTGGGTGCCGGTGAACGTGAAGCTGCCCACGACGACCACATCGCCTGACGCGCTGATCGCGACCGGGTTGAACCGCGCCGGGATCTGCGTGCCGTACGGTGCCACCGGCGGCGAACCGATCTCGACGTCCTGCGTTCCCGCGATCATCCGGCGGACTAGGTACTCGCCCGCCGAGTCCAAGTAGCAGACGTAGGCGGCCCGGTTCGTCGTGCCGATCGCGAACGAGAGGAAGTTCGTGAACCCGGCCGGCAGTAGCCGGTCGATCGTGGAGTTACCGTAAAGGGCGACACTGCCGGACGCGCTCACCTCGAGGCCACCGAAACGAACGTTCGTACCGTCCACGTTCCCCAGTTCGTTGCGCCAGCGCACGAAGTTGGTGGTGATCGAGTTGCCGATCACGTTGAACCGGGAGACCCAGACCCGCGTGCCCGAGCCTTTCGCGCCACCGGTGATCCCGGCAAAGTCGTTCGAGCTTGAAGTACCCGCAAGCCACAAAGACCCGGTCGACTCCTGGACGCCGATGGCGAAGCCCCGGTCGCCTGCGCCCCCGCCCATGACCGCGGAGTACGAAACCGAGTAAGCGTCCCCGTCCATCCGGACTAGGAACGCGTCCTGGCTTGCGGGAGTGAACCGACCGTACGGGCCTTCGTTGATCGGGAAGAACGGCGAACTCGTGCCACCCGTCAGGTACACGTTGCCCACCGAGTCCGCGTAGACGCCGCTGACGAACTCGTCCGCGTTCGTGTCGCTCCCGACGTAGCTGCCGTAGACGAGCGGGTCGATGACGAGGGGCTTCGAGCGGTCGTACTGGCCGACCTGGAAGCTCACCGTGCCGTCCGCCGACACTTGGAACTGCGACGAGACCTCGCGCTTGTTCCCGTTGACGACCTGGTAGGTGAAGAGGTCCGAGACCTTCACGTCGCCGATCGAGGTGCCGACGTAGAGGTGCCGGTCAGAGCCGATCCGGACACCTTCCGCCCCGTCGAACCGGAACTGGACGAGCCGAGGGTCGGCGCCCGGGTTGACGACCACGTCGAACCGCAGCTTGCCCCCGTCGAAATAGTGGCGCACGTCGACCCCACGGTAGACGTTGCGCATCGTGGCCTCACCGTAGGCCTGCGTGCCCCGGGCATGGCCCCGGCTCGTGAAGTAGTCGCGGACGTCGTTCTGCCGCTTGGCCGTGCGCACCTGCGGCGTCTGGTTCCCGCCGACGAACCGCATCCGGACGACGTGACCCTCGCGGAACGGCCCGTTCGTGTCGATCGGCTCCCCATTGCCGTCGAGGAGGGTCCCTTCGACCTTTCTGTTCACCAAACGGTACGCGTCGAGCGTCACCCCTTGGTTCGTGACCCAGTAGTCGAGGCCCTGGGTCTGGGAAAGGAACCGGGCACGACCGTCCCATTGGCCCTTGTTCTCACGGAACGCCCAGGACGAGGCCGCGATCGGGCGGCCCGAACCGCCTCCTTGGGCTTGGGCGACCACACCCGCCACAAGGGCGAGCAGCACGGCAGCGGTTCGAACCACGTTATGAATCCGATTCATCCAGTATCTCCACTCCGCCGCAGCAGCCTGCGGCGAGCGCACGTTAGGAGCCGGACCGGCATCGCCGGCGGCGCCCGGCCATTCTAGCTCAGAAGTACGACGAAATGACAGGGGGGGAATGTTCACTTAGACCCCCCAAGCCTCGGAAAACTTCAGAGACCGTCCGTCCGAAGGGCCCCCAGCACCGTCGAACGCCCGTAAAGGTCCTCGGCCAGGGCGAGCGCGTCCGCCAACGCCAGGTCCGGCACCTGGGACGAAGCCTCGCCCATCGTCCCGCCCGCGAACGCCAGACCGACCCCCGCGAGGCCCCAAAACTTCTGGGCGGGAGAACGCTCCACCGTCACCGCCTGGAGCTTCGCCACCGGTAAGACAGCCAGCCTCCGCCCCAGCCACCCCGAGCGCACCGCCACCCACTCGCCTGCGTCCGCGAAGCGGAACGTCCGGAACCGCAGCCAGCCCGACGTCCCCGCCACCAGCAGGATCGCCGGAGTCAACGCCCAGCCCACCGGCCCGAGGAACGAGAAACCGACCGCCCCAATCGAGACCGCGACGAGGAGCGACGCGTGCACGCTCCGTGCGACTGTGGACCAGGGCAACCGACGCCATTCAAGCTGGGACTCGGAATACCCAGGGACAGCGAGTCCGACCGTCCCCTCAAGCGCTGGGCCCCAGACGGCCGGGGCGAGCGTCGTCGCCCCCGTCGCACCCGCCTCCTCGTCGCCCATCCGGCCCCCCGCCGTGTGCAACCCCACCCCCCAGAGGCCGAGAAGGCGCTGGCCCACCGATTGCCGGGCCTCGACCACCTGGACCCGCCCCAACTCCACCGCCCGCTCCTGGTGGTTCACCAACCCGTACGCCATGAGGAGCCGCGTTCCCTGCTGCCGGACGGTGAAGTCCCAGAACCTCACGAGGGTGGTGACGACCGACGCGCCCCAACCCACGGCGAGCACCGCGACCCCGATGACGGCGAGCGTCCTCGGGTCCGTGGCGTCGAACCACTCCATCGCTTGGTCCGCGACCTGGTCCTGCGCCCCCAAGAAGAACGCGAAGCCCACCACCGAGCTCACCAAGGCTAAGACCCGGTTGCCGGTCGCCCCCAGCGCGACCAAGCTGCCGACCGAGGCCCGGTAGGCGCGGTCCGGCTCGCGCTCCCAAACCGGGCGCGCGCTGGCATACTCGACCGGCCGGCCGGTGAGTTCAGCGGTAAGCGCCACCGCGTCCGCCTCGGCGAGGGCGTCGATGTCCGCCTCCGCCCCCGTGCCGCTCGCCGTCTCGACCTTCAGCTTGACGAGGCCGAGCGCTCGGTGGAGCAGGTCACGCGAAGCCGAGATGTGCTGGATCCGGTCGAGCGGGATCGTCCGCTCGTTCTTCGTGAACAGCCCGGAGTGGACGAGCAGCTTGCCCTCGTGGACCGCGAACTTAAAAGTCAGGAAGCGGACCAGCGCCGTCACGACCGCGAACAGGCCGAAGAGGATCGCGAGCGTGTCGAGACCCTCCGCCCCTCGCCGGGTGACCGTGATGACGACGACGATGACGATGCCCCAGGCCAAGCGGCCGAGCACCCGCAAGAACTCGAGGGCGACGGTCGCCGGGTGTAGCCGCCGCCAGTTGGGCTCACCCACCCTGTCCCTCGCCCCTCGGCCGGTCGATCACCGGCGGCGCGTCGAGGCGCACGAGGGTCTGTCGCAATCGGTCGGCGTCCGCGACGCTCAGCCCCGGAATGCTCGCAACCGGCCCCATCTGCCCCCCGACGAAGACCTGCACCTCGGCGATCCCGAGCGCCCGCGCCACCGGCCCCGCCGTCACGTCGACGTGCTGGATCCGGGCCCGGTTCACGTAGCGGCGAGTCTGCCAATAGACCCCGTACGCCACCGACAAGTCCTCCTCTCGCAACCGGTAGCGCCAGGCCGCGAACTTCTTCCCCACCAACCAGAGGTTGAGCGGGAGCAACACCAAGAACATGCCGAGCGAAAGGCCCCCGATGGGCAACTGCCACCACGGGATCCGCCGGAAGAACACGGCGTCGCCCGCCAAGACGATGAGCGGCAACACGATCGCCGAGACGATCCCCGCCACGGTCCAGAGCTGCTTGACCCGGGGGTCGAGCGCCGACCACCCTTGTGTGTCTCCGATCATGCTCGGCCCGATGATAATCCCGGGGCCGACCCGCGTCTAGGCTAGATGGGCGGCAGCGGCTCGGGGCTGGCGAAGTGCGCGTTGTCGTAGAGGGGCACCCCCAGGGCCCGGGCATAGCGCACGCCCTTCGCCTGAAGCGAGCCCGCCATCGCCCCGATAGGGGCTCCGATCGGTAGCCGGTGGTCCTCCCGCTCGACGACGAGGAGCGGGCGGGCCGCCCCCTTCCAGTGGAGCACGAGCCGGTACCGAACGACCGGGCCGGGCTGCGCCAAGAGCACGAGGGCGTCGAGCTCATCGAGAGAACCCTGGGAGACTCGACCGACGACCCCCCGCCCTTCGACGCGCGTGTACCGCCGAGCCCGTAGGTCGCAGACCAACCGCTCCGCGCTCAAGAGCGCCCACAGCCCCGCCCCGGCGACGGCAAGGCCGAGCCACCACGTGACGCCCGGGTCGGGCCCAAACCCGAGCGGGTTCCCCATGACCCCGTGGACAGTCAGGGCGGGGCCGCCGAACAGGCACGCCGCGACGAGCCGGTCGTACCAGGCTGGCGGCCCGAACGCCAGGCGTCGATCCTCCCCGACGAACCGCCCACGAAGCGGCGTCTCGAGCCCGGCCTTCGTCCGTCGGCGGACCGGCGGCAGGCCTTCTGCGTTGGGGTGCATCGGCCGAGAGTCTATCCCTCGCCGACCCTTCGTAGGGCACGTCCGTAGACTGGGACATGCACGACCCCTACCGTCCGTACCGGGGCTGGTTCTACGCCGCGGCCGTCTACAACGTGGTCTGGGGCACCGCAGCCGTCCTCGCCCCGGAGGCCTTCTTCCGTTTGGCCGGGATGCCGCCGCCGAACTACCCGGCCCTGTTCCAGTGCATCGGGATGATGGTGCTCGTCTACGCCCTCGGCTACTTCTACATCGCCCGCGACCCGGAACGCTACGGGGTGTTCGTCTGGATCGGCCTGCTCGGCAAGGTGTTCGGCCCCCTGGGGTTCGTCTTCGCGCTGATCAAAGGCGAGCTCCCCCTCGTCTTCGGGTGGACGATCGTCTTCAACGACCTCATCTGGTGGCCGGCGTTCATCGCCTTCGCGCTCAAGTTCGCGCCACCGCCCTGGCTAGACCTGGGCTCGCGCCGCCCGGCCGGCGACCGGAACGCCTAGGTGTCACCCATCTGGGGGGCCAAGTGCGGCACAAGGGGCCAGCCGGAGAGTAAGAGCCGACCCCTGTGCCCCGTCGTCACTTGCGGCGCCGGCGGGCGGCGAGGGCAGCGAGGCCCGCACCGAGGGCGATCATCGTCCCCGGCTCCGGAACCACGCTGTTGATCCAGTCGCGCTGGCCGCTGACGGCTGCGAAGCCGCTCAGGTGGCCGTAGACTCCCCAGTTGCCGCCGGTGACGCCCCAAAGCCACGACGTCACCCCCGCAAGGCGCCACTCCCCAGCTTCTTGGATGAACAACCCGCCGCCGCTGTCGCCGAAGATGACGTTCTGCTCGAGGTCGGTCGACCGGTTGCTCGACCCGAGCGAGCTCAGCGTGTTGGTGTTCCCGGCCGGGCTGTCGAAGTCCGTCACCAGAACGTTCGTGAAGTTGCTACCCTGGTAGCTCCAGTTGTAGCCGTCCACCACGTTCGTCCCGCCCCGGCGCAGCACGTCGTACGTGCCAGTCCAGCCCGCCGAACCCGTACCGGTGCCTCCGTAGCCCACGATGGCCGCGTCCTTCCCGACCTCGCTGCCCGCCGCGCCCTGGTAGAGGCCGATCGGCGCAACGCCGTTCACGCTGGTGCGCAGCCGCATGAGCGTGAAGTCGGTGCCGTTGAAGAGGTTGCCGTTCCAACCCGGGTTCACGAAGAACTGATCGACCTGGTACTCCTGGCCGCCGACCCGGAAGGTCGGGTTGACCGCGTTGCGCTCCACCACGTGACCGGCGGTGAGCACCCAGTTCGAGCCGATGAGCGTGCCGCTCGCGCTCCAACCGCCGTTGACCCAGACTTCGCCGACCGCGGCGAACTGGTCGCCGAACGCTCGGTACTGGGCGTCCGTCCGGTCGTCCCGGCGGGTCATGGCGTGGGAGCTGGCGACGGCGAGCAGCGCCGCGACGACGAGCGAGGTTCGAGTGATCTGACGGATACCGTTCATGTCCTTCTCCAGGCAACGCGAGACAAATCACATCAGACCTGTCTAGCCACCGCCGATTATGGCGTCAACGATGGACGGACACAACCTCGCCAAGGTTCAAACCGCCGAAACGGTCTGGGCTAAGGTCCGACTTCCAGGCGTGGCGCGTTCGGCTAGACTCCCGCTATCGATGAGTTTGACCGCCCTGACCCTCGTCCTTGCCGCCGCCCTCCAGCCCGAGCGCACCGTCATCACGACCTCGGAGAAGGCCGTGCTTCTTGTCGGGGACAAGGCCCAGGACCTGAGCGCGCCGAAGGGGGCCTTCCCCGTCGCTTGGTCCTATGACGGTGCCTGGCTCCTCCTCGCCCGACCGGCCGGGTCTGGAGCCTGGTCGAGTTGGGCGGTCGAGCCTCTCGCGGCCGAGTCTGAGCTAGTGGTGCTCTCGGAGCGGGGTTCGCTCCCCTCGCTGTCGCCCGACGGGCGGAAGGCGCTCGTCGCCGACGCGGCGAAGGGTGTGGTCGTCATCACGCTCGACCGCGAGGCTCCAAAGTTGACCGCCCTCTTGCCCGCCGGGGCCGCGCCGGCCTGGTCGCCCGACGGCTCGCGCATCGCCTTCGCCGGGAGTGCAGGCCAGCGAGGCGCCTTCCTCGTGGCCGACGGTCCGGGAGCCAAGGCCCGGCCGCTCGCCCGAGACGTCCTGGTGACCGCCCTCGCCT
Source organism: Fimbriimonadaceae bacterium (assembly GCA_022843485.1). Taxonomy (GTDB): domain Bacteria; phylum Armatimonadota; class Fimbriimonadia; order Fimbriimonadales; family Fimbriimonadaceae; genus JALHNM01. The sequence continues at coordinate 331,527 of JALHNM010000002.1, forward strand.
GGTCGCCCGACGGCCGGACGGTGGCCCTTGTGGCCCGCGGCAAGGCGACCGGCGACAAGCGCAAGGTCGTCCTGGCTTGGCCGGGCCGCAGCGAGACCCGCACCTTCGCCGAGACCGATTTCGACGGCGTGTCCTGGGCGCCGAACGGCTTGCACCTCCTCGTGCGCCAAGGCGGCGTCTGGGGGCGGATGGACGCAGCGAACGGCGAGTGGGGCAGCGTCAACCTCAAAGGCCCTGTGATCCCGCAATGGCTCTCCGCCCGGGAACTCCTAGGGGTAGAGGAAGGCCGGGCCGTAACCGTCTCGCTCCGCGGAGCCGAGCCCACCCTCGCCCCTGCCGCAGAGCAGGCCCACATCCCCGCCGGATCCGGCGAGGTCCGGGCCGCTCTTCGGCTCACCGGGATCGTGGTGGCCGGGGGGTCGGTCTCGCCCTTCGCCCGGGCCCCGCGACCGAGGGCCGGCTCGATCCGGCTCCAGGGCACGATCGTCAGCCTCGACCTCGTTGACGACCGGTTCGAACTCGACGTCACCGGGGTGCTTTCCGCGAACGGCCAGGAGTTCAACCCAGTGAAGCCCGTCCGCCAGGCCGTGTCCTGGCGCGACGACACGCGACGGCTCACTGCGGCCGGGGGCAGACCGCTCCGGGCGTCCGACTTAACGCTCGACGCCGAGGTCGCCGTCCTCGCCCGGGGCACCGGCACCCGGGCCGACGCCCCTCTCGAAGCGGACGGGGTCTTCATCGGTGTCCCAGCCGCTCTCGAAACCCGAGTCGAGCCGGCCACCCGAGGCCCTCGCACCCTCGACTACGACGGCGTCTCCATGGATCCCGTGACCGTCCCCCTCGTGTTCCCCATGGTCGGCCGGACGAGCTGGAGCGACACCTTCCTCGCCCCGCGTGGCGGTGGTACCCGGCGCCACCACGGGCAAGACCTCATGGCGCCGAAGATGCGACCCATGGTCGCCGCCTTCGACGGCGTCGTCTCGTTCGGGGGCACGCCTAGCTCCTACTCGCTCTCGATCCGCAGCGACGACGGCTGGATGGCGGTCTACATCCACGTCAACAACGACACCCCGGGCACCGACGACATGGCGGGCGGCGAGCGGTACGCATTCGCCCCCGGGCTCCGGCCGGGTGATCGGGTGGTCGCGGGCCAGCTCGTCGCCTTCAACGGGGACAGCGGCAACGCCGAGGGCACCGCCCCTCACCTCCACTTCGAGCTCCACGACCTGATCGGGGGCGGCAAGCTCAACCCGGCCCGGTCGCTCCGCGCGGCGACCAAGGTCGAAGCCCCCTACTACCCCGCCCCCGCCCGCGACCTCCGACCTGCATCCAACGAGGTCCGATGGGACGGCGTGGTGACGAGCGTGGACCGCGAGAGGGGCGTCGTAATCATGGACAGCATCGGCGAGGTCGGCCCCACGGGCGCGGCCAAAGCCACTGTCTCCCCGCGGACGGTCTATGTGAGGCTCGCCGCCGACGCCCGCCTCAGCCTCCGGACCGATATGGAGCGGTCGGTCACACTCGATCAGCTCCGAGAAGGCCTCTACGTCTCCGCGGTCGGGCGCCGTCCCGAGCCAGGTGCGGCGCTCAACGCGTCACGTATCGCCGTCGGCATCTCGATGACCGACTGAGTGCGCCCCGCCGGAACGCGGACGGCGTTCCGGCGGTATGGTGGACGAGCACCGATGAAGCTGAGCTTGTCCTTCGCCTTGGCCGCCTCGTTCGCCGCCGCAATCGCCCAACCGACCCCGACCGACCCCGTCGCCCAGATCCTGGGCGCAGTGCCCGCGCGCGAGCTCGGGCCGACCACGATGGGCGGACGGATCATGGACATCGCCGTCTACGACCGCGAGCCCCGCGTGTTCTGCGTGGCCTTCGCGAGCGGCGGGCTCTGGCGCACAGAGAACGGCGGCACCACGATGACCCCGATTTTCGACCGCATGCCGACCCAGAGCTTCGGTGCGGTCGCCATCGACCCGACCGACCCTAAGGTCATCTGGGCGGGGACGGGTGAGGAGAGCAGCCGGAACTCGACGAGTTGGGGCGCCGGGCTCTTCAAGTCCGTCGATGCGGGCAAGACCTGGGAGCCGCTGGGGCTCGCCGAGACCCGCCACACCGCTCGCATCGCCATCCACCCCAAGGACACCAAGACCGTCTTCGTCGCCACCCTCGGCGGGCTTTGGGATCAGACCACCGACCGCGGGCTCTTCAAGACCAAGGACGGCGGCAAGTCGTGGCGAAAAGTGCTCGACGCCGGGCCCAAGGCGGGCGCGATCGACGTCGTCTTCGACCCCAAGAACCCGAGCGTGCTGCTCGCCGCCACCTGGGAGCGGTTCCGGCTGCCGTACAACTTCTACTCCCGCGGTCCTGGCTCTGGCCTTTGGCGCAGCACCGACGGCGGCGAGAGTTGGCGTCGCGTCACCCGGGGCCTCCCGGAAGGCGACCTCGGCCGCATCGGGCTGAGCGTCATGAAGTCGAACCCCAAGGTCTGGGTCGCCACGATCGACGCCGCTGCCGGCGGGTTCTTCCGAAGCGAAGACGGCGGACAGTCCTGGTCGAAGGTGAACACCCTCAACCCGCGGCCCTTCTACTTCAGCCGGCCCGTCCAAGACCCCCTCGACGAGAACCGGGTCTACATCTGCGGCGTCAACGTCCACGTCAGCGACGACAAGGGGCGCACCTTCCGCCAAGCCCCATGGCCGATCCACCCCGACCACCACGCGATGTGGGTCGACCCCACCGACAGCATGCACTTGATCATCGGCAACGATGGCGGGCTCAGCCAGAGCCGGGATCGGGGCGCCACCTGGGACTTCATCGACAACATGGCCGTCGGGCAGTTCTATGCGATCGGCGCCGATATGCGCAAGCCGTACTTCGTGTACGGCGGCCTCCAGGACAACGGCTCCTGGGGCGGCCCGACCCAGACTCGGCAGGGCCACGTCGCCTACCACCACTGGTACGGCGTCGGCGGCGGCGACGGGTTCTTCGTCCAGGTCGACCAAGAGGACTGGCGGTGGCTCTACAGCGAGAGCCAGGGCGGCAACGTCTCCCGCCTGAACCAGGTCACCGGCGAGAGCAAGTTCATCAAGCCCCGGCCGCCGCAAGGCGAGCGGTACCGCTTCAACTGGAGCAGCCCGATCTTCCTCTCCCCCCACAACTCGGCCACGGTCTACTTCGGCGGGAACCGGCTCTTCAAGTCCGTCAACCGTGGGGACAACTGGAAGGTCGTGAGCCCGGACCTCACCACAAACGACCCCGAGAAGCAAAAGCCGGTCGTGGGCGACGCCGTCAACTCCGGCGCCGAGACCCACTGCACGATCATCACGATCGGCGAGTCCCCGCTCAAGCAGGGCGTCCTCTGGGTCGGCACCGACGACGGCCAACTCCAGGTCAGCCAAGACGACGGCGTCACCTGGGCGAACGTCATCGCGAACGTCCCGGGGGTGCCCAAGAACACGTGGGTGAGCCGGGTCGAGCCGAGCCGCTTCGCCGAGGGCCGGTGCTACGTGACCTTCGACGGCCACCGGGCCGGCGATAAGTCGCCCTACGTCTTTGTGACCGAAGACTTCGGCGCCACCTGGAAGCCCCTGGTCTCCGGGCTCGTCCAGGACCAGGTCGCCTACGTCGTCCGTGAAGGGCGCCGGAACGAGGACCTCCTCTTCCTGGGCACCGAGCGCGGGCTCTTCGTCTCGCTGGACCGAGGGGCCTCCTGGCGGCGGTACGAGACCGAGCCCTGGCCGCTGGCCGTCCGCGTGGACGACCTCCTCATCCACCCCCGCGAGCTCGACCTCGTCGTCGGCACCCACGGGCGCTCGATCTGGATCCTCCCGGTCGCGGCCCTGGAACAGCTCACCAAGGCCAACCGTGAGAAGGACGTCTTCGTGTGCGAACCGCAGACCGTTTACGGCCTCGGCCGGGTGAGCGGCGGCGGGGCGTGGGACGGGCACGGCCGGTTCGAGTCGAACAACACCCAGCCGGGCACCCAGATCTTCTACTGGCTCAAACAAGGCACGACCGAGAAGGTCGTCGTCCAGCTCGTGGACGCGGCCGGCCGCGAGGTAGCCAAGCTGGACGGCAAGGGCGACAAGGGCCTCAACGTCGTGACGTGGCGCCCAAGCCGCCGGACGGCGGTGCGCACGGGCGACCTGGGCATCGTCCTCAAGGTCGGCGAGACCGAGACGCGGGGCACTGTGCTCCGGGTCGAGAACCTGGTCGACGCCCCGGCGAGCCCGGTCGGGCTCGAAGACTAACCGCCTAGAGCGAGAACCCGACGACCTCGAGGATCCGCTCGAGGTCGTCGTCGGAATAGAACTCGATCGTGAGGCGCCCCCCGACCTCACGCCGCTCGATCGTCGTCGGGGCGCCGAAGAGCTCGCGGAGCCCGTCTTCGAGGGCGACCAACTCCGGCTCGACCTTCCGCGGAGGAGATCCCGCCTTCGGGGCGGGCGCCGGGGCGGGGAGCTTGGCCTCGCCGCGGGCCAGCCGCTCAGTCTCCCGCACCGAGAGGCCCTCCCGGACGACCCGGGCGAACAGCCGCAGCTGGCGCACGGGCCCGTCCGCCATGAGCAGGGCCCGGGCGTGGCCCTCGCTCAGCCCCCCCTCGTCGATCGCCGCCTGGACCTCTGGGGGGAGCTTGAGGAGCCGCAGCGTGTTAGCGACGGCCGCCCGGGTCTTCCCCACTTTGATCGCGACCTGCTCCTGACTGGCGCCGAACTCTTCCATCAACCGCCGGTAGGCAAGGGCGCACTCCATCGGCGAGATGTCCTCGCGCTGGACGTTCTCGATGAGGGCGACTTCGAGCGACTGCCGAGGGTCTGCCCGGCGCACCACGACCGGCACCCGAGTCAGGCCCGCCTTCTGGGCCGCCCGCAAGCGGCGCTCCCCGGCGATAAGCTCGAACCGCCCCTCGCCCAGCGGCCGCACGACGAGCGGCTGGATGACCCCGTGCTCACGGATCGAGTCAGCGAGTTCGGAGAGGGCGTCCTCGTCGAACCGGCCCCGCGGCTGCCGGGGGTTGGCGATGATCGAGGACACGGGGACCTGGTCCACCGCCCCGGTCGGCGTGGCTGGCGCCGGAGGGCCCGATGGAGGGCCCGACGGACCCGGTGTGACGGCCTCGACGGGGGTCTCGTCCGGTCGCTCGTGGTCGAGCCCCTCGCCCTCTTCCGTCAGGAGTTGCGTGAGCCCCTTCCCCAGTGCGCGCCGCATCGTCGTCCAGCCTCTCCGCTTCGCACGCACGATACCCCGTAACGGCCAATACCCCCAGCGAGCCCGGTTCGGTATAAGGGCCGCCGAGCCTCAGTTCCAGCCTGACCGTGCCGACCATAATGCGTGTGCAGGCGAGCATGGGGAAAGTCGTGGTGGCAGGGGGGAGCGGGTTCATCGGGGCCGCTCTGGTCGAGGTGTTGCAGGGGTCCGGTCACGAGACCGTCGTGCTCTCCCGGTCCGGTAAGGGCCCGCGGGGCTCTCGCGCGGTGGTGTGGGACGGCAAGTCCGTCGGCCCCTGGGCGGCCGAACTCGAGGGGGCCATGGGCGTAGTCAACCTCGCCGGGCACCCTGTGATGGACCGCTGGACCCCGGCCGTCATGGAAAAGATCCGATCGTCGAGGGTGGAGACCACCCGCGCGATCGGCGAGGCGATCGCCTCCTGCCAGACGCCGCCTACCGCTTGGGTCAACGCCAGCGCCGTGGGTTACTACGGCGACACCGGCGCCGCCGAGGTCAGCGAGGCGAGCCCTGCGGCCATGGGCTTCCTCGGCGACGTCTGTCGTCAGTGGGAAGCGGCCGTCGACTCAGCGGTCGCCCCCAACACCCGCAAGGTCAAGGTCAGGATCGGGTTCGTCCTCGGGCGGGGCGGCGGTGCGCTCCCTCTGCTTTCGACGGTGACCAAGGCGTTCCTCGGGGGCCCGCTCGGCTCCGGTCGGCAGTACGTGCCCTGGATCCACGTCAAGGACCTCGCACGGATCATCGTCTGGGCCCTCACCGAAGACGTGCACGGGGCCATCAACGGGACCGCCCCCCGACCGGTGACGAACGCCGACCTCATGGCCGGGCTCCGCGCCGCCTTCGGCCGCCCCCCCGTGCCCGCCGCGCCAGAGCCCTTGGTGCGCCTCATGCTGCAGGCCCAGGGCCTGCCCGCCGACGTCGTCCTCGGCGGGACCCGGGCCGTCCCCGCCATCCCGCTCGGCCTCGGGTTCCAGTTCGAGTTCGAAACCCTGGCCCAGGCGCTCGCCGACCTGATCGACGACGCCCCCCGGGCCTGGAGCGAGTCCGTGCCCGATCAGTGGGTAACGGAAAGCCGGTAGAGTTTCTAGGTCTTACGGTCAGTAAACTGTCCAGACTCAGGAGTATAGTTAAGGGAACGCTAAAGTCGGCCCCCAGGCGACCCGCGCTTGAGGCCCTTCGACGTGCCCCGTCTTTGACCCGAAACCTACACGTATGAGCCAGTGTCCCCGCGATTGTGGTGTCGATCTGATGATGGCCGAGCGCCACGGCGTCGAGATCGACTACTGTCCCAAGTGCCGCGGAGTGTGGCTCGACCGGGGCGAGCTCGACAAGATCATCGAGCGCGCCGCTGCCCTCGAGGCCCCGGCCCAGCCGAGCGCCCCTGTCGCCCCCGCCTACCCGCCGCCCCGGGCCCCCGTCGCCCCCTACGGCCGCAGCCGGGACGATGACGACGACGATGACGATTGGGGCCGGCGTCGCAAGAAGAAGGGCGGCTTCCTCGGCGAACTGTTCGACTTTTAACCCACTCAAGGCGGCCACAGAGCCGTGCTACGCAGCAGGACGAAGAGAATAGATGGGCCCCGGCACCGCCGGGGCCGTTTTTTCGACCTCCTCGCCTGTCCGGGCCCGTACCGCTCCCACAGGTACACTCTTCGGTTCACCATGTCCACCACCGTCACCGAGATGCAAGTCAAGCAGGAGCAGCTCAACCCTTGCACCGTCCAGTTCGCCGTCGTGTGCTCGTCGAGGCAGGTCCAGGACGGGCTCGACCGGGCGGCCAAGGACTTCGCTAAGCGCATCAAGGTGCCCGGCTTCCGACCGGGGGCGGCCCCGCGGTCGGTCATCGAGAAGATGGTGGACCCGAACGAGTACCTCAACCGCGCCGTGGACGAGACCGTCCGCCACGTGTTGACCAAGGTCGTCCAGGACGCCGGGCTCACCGTCCAGCAAGGCCCCTCAGTCCAGGTCACTAAGTTCGACAAGGACGGACTCTCGCTCGAGTTCGTCGCGAAGGTGCCGCTCCCCCCGGTCGTCAACCTCGGTGACTACTCCTCGATCTCGGTCGACGTCCCCGCCGTCGAAGTGAGCGAGGACGAGGTCGACCAGCAGATCGAGGATCTGCGCAACCGCAAGGGCAAGACCGAGCAGGTCACCGGCCGCGGCATCCAGGAGGGCGACAACGCCGTCGTCAACATCCGCACGGGAGACGACGAGAAGGGCCGCACGTTCATGGTGATCGCGGGCCGGACGTTCCCCGACCTCGACCAAGCCCTCATCGGCATGGCCGTCGAGCAGTTCAAGCACGTGCGCCTCGCCTTCCCCAGCACCTTCCAGGAGAAGGACTGGGCCGGCACCACGCATGAGACGATCGTGACTGTCCGCAGCGTGACCACGGTCGCCCCGCCCCAGCTCGACGACGACTTCGCCCAGAGCCTCAAGGCCGAGAACCTCGACGAGCTGCGCACGAAGGTCCGCGAAGGCATCCGCAAAGCCAAGGCGCAGATCGGCAAGGAGATGGCCAACGAGCAGATCCTCGACAGCCTGCTCGCGAGCAGCGAGGTCTCGGTGGCGGACAACACCTGGGAGCAGGTCGGCAGCCGGCGGCTGCAGGAGATCGCGGCCGAGCTCCAGCGCCAGGGCAAGACCGTCGAGGAGCACGCCAAGGAGAACAACCTCACCGTCGACGACCTCGTCGCGGCGCAGATGATGGAGGCCAAGGTCCACGTCCAGCGGGCCGTCCTCATCGAGACGATCTTCCGGAACGAGGAGATGAAGATCGCCCAGTCCGACGTCGACCGCCACTTCCTCTCGATCGCCCAGGAGAATCAGGTGCCCGAGGACCAGCTCCAGCGGTTCGCCAAGGAGTTCGGCCCCCAACTGCGAGAAGAGATCGTCTTCCGGGCCATGTACCACCAGGTCATGGAGTTCCTGAACGGCAAGGTCACCCCGGGCGGCGCCAAGCCCGCCAAGGCCCCGAAGGCGGAAGCAGCGGTCGAGGCCCCTAAGAAGGCCGCCAAGCCGAAGGCCAAGAAGTCCGACGCCTGACGCTCTGGCGGGGCGCCCCGCTCGGTAGGGGGTGGGTGCCCGGACTGAACGGGCCCGTGGTCGTCAGCGGCCGTGGGCCTCGCGCCAGGCCTCTCGCCACTTCGTGTGGACGTAACGGGCGACGCTGAATTCGTTCGGAGACTCTTCGGCTGGGGTCTGCTCCTCGGTGAACGCCATCAGGTAGCCCGCCTCCCGGGCCAGGCGCTCGCAGCGGGCGTCCCACTTCCCGTTCGGATAGGCGAGCAGCGTCACCGGCCGCCGGAGCTCGCGCTCGAGCACCGACTTCGACCCCACGAACTCGGCCCGGATCTGCTCGTCGGGGAGCTTCGAGAGGTCCTTGGGGTGGGACATCGTCTGCGACTCGGCCGTCACGAGGCCCCGAGACTCGAGCTCCCGGACCTGGTCCCACGTCATCTTTGGGCGCCCCCGGCGCGACCCGACGTGGTCCGTGTGCACGAAGACCGTGACCGGGATGCCCCGGTCGCGGAGGATCGGCCAGGCGAGACGGTAGAACCCGTCATAGTTGTCCGCGAAGCAGATCGCGACGGTCCGCTCCGGCAGTTCGACCTGGCCGGTGAGCCCCTCGCGCACCGTCCGCAGGTCGAGGAACGTCGCCCCTTGGTCGCGGAGCCAATCGAGCTGTTGGGTGAGCTCTTCGGGCGTGCAGTCGAACCATACCGACCGGCCGTCCCGCCGTTCGACCATGTCGTGGTACGTCAGGATGATCGTCCGGCTCTTGAGGCCCCGCACGAGCGGCCGGGCGACCTCGACTTCGGGCTTCGGAGCGGCCGGGGGCTCCTTCCGGGCCTCGACTACGGGCTTCGGGGCACACGCCGAAATCGCCACCAAGACGAGACCGGCCACCACCGCCGCCAGACCCCCGCCACCCTGCCTTCGTCCTACCATCACGCCTTCATACCGCCTTCAAACCGCCTAGAAAAGGCCCAGAAACAGGGTTTCTAGGCGGTATGTGGGCCTTTTCTGGGCCGTTTCTAGGCGGTTGGGTACTGCGAGACGACGGGTCCCGGGCTGCGATCGGACTGGTCGTCACGACTGCCAGCCCGGCACCCAGGCGGTCGTCCGGCCGCCCACGGTGTCGCGGCGGATCGCCCGCCCGTCGATCTCCTGCGACCCCCGGGCACCGCCCCAGCGGTGCGGGAAGAGCCAGCCCTCCGGGAACCGGGCCGAGTCCGCCTCGACCCCCACTGCGACCTCGAGCACAGTGGCCAGCGCCCGGACGAGGGCCTCCACCTCGGCCTCGGACAGGCTCCCCGCGGGGCGGGCGGGGGCGAGGCGGGCATGGTAGAGGGCCTCGTCCGCGACCCAGTTCCCGACCCCCGCGAACAGGCGCTGGTCGAGGAGGAGGGCCTTGATCGGCGCTGTCCGCCGCCCGAGCAGCCGGGCGAGGTCAGCGGGTTGCCAGGGCTCGAGCCAGGCGTCCGGGCCGAGTGCCGACACCCGGGGTTCCTCCGCCGCCGGACGCCCGAGCCAGACCCGGGCCAGCCTTCGACCGTCGGTCATCGCGACCCGCCGCCCGTCTTCGGCCTCGAGAAGCAGCTTCAGGAACCGCGGTCGGCCCCCTTCGTCGTCGAGCGGGGCCGATCCGTGGGAGACGAGCCTCTTCTCGACGCTGGCCCCGACCTCACGGGCCCACCCGCTCATCCCGAGGTGGCCGTACACCCAGGGCGGCTCGTCGAACTCGAGCCAGAACGCCTTCCCCTTCCGCCCGGCGCCCTGCACCGCCCGGCCCTCTAGCGCGGCGACTATGGCCTCGGGCGGGAGCCCCTCGAAGACGATCGCGTCCGCCACCGCCTCGACCGCCCGCAGCCTCTTCCCCACCAGACACCGCTCGAGCACCCGACGCACGGCTTCGACTTCGGGCAGCTCCGGCATGGCCCCCCAGAATACCAACCCCACCCGGAGGGCGACGCTCCCGCGACGCCCCCGATTCCTGACCCACGTCCCCTTCCCACCCCGAGTCCCTGACGAAACGCCGCTCGCGCCCGTAGAATAGAGTCAATGGACTTCGCCCCCACCCCCGAGCACGAGCTGATCCGAGAGAGCGCCCACAAGTTCGGGCAGTCGGTCATCCTGCCTGGGCTCGCCGAACGGGACCGCGCCCACGAGAGCGACCCCTCGATCCTCAAGAAGATGGGTGAGGCCGGGTTCCTCGGCGTCTGCGTGCCCCAGGAGTACGGCGGCATGGGCGCGGACTACATCGCCCTCGGCATCGTCTGCGAGGAGCTGGAGCGGGCCGACTCCACCGCCCGGGTCGTCATGAGCGTCCACGTCGGGCTGCACTCGATGACCCTCATGCAATGGGGCACCGAGGATCAGAGGCGGCGCTGGCTGCCGAAGCTCGCCACCGGGGAGCGGATCGCCGGCTTCGGGCTCACCGAGCCGGGCGCGGGCAGCGACGCCAGCAACCTCAAGACCACCGCCCGCCGCGACGGCGACGCCTACGTCCTGAACGGCCAGAAGACCTGGATCAGCCTCGCCGACTACGCCGACCAGTTCCTCGTCGTCGCCCGGCTCGCCGGGGGGGCCGAGAACGGCAAGCCCAGCTTCGCCGCCTTCATCGTCGACCGCACGCTCCCGGGCTTCACGAGCCGACCGATCAAGGGCAAGCTCGGCGTGCGGGCGGGCAACACGGGCGAGATTTTCTTCGAGGACTGCCGCGTCCCGGCGGACTGCATGATCGGCGAGGAGGGTGACGGCTTCCGAGTCGCCATGAGCGCCATCGACCACGGCCGGTACACGGTCGCGGCGGGGGCGGTCGGCCTCATCCAAGCCTGCCTCGACGCCAGCGTCACGTACGCCCACGACCGGACGGCGGGGGGCGAGCCGATCGGCAAAAAACAGCTCGTCCAGCAGATGATCGCCTCGATGGTGCAGGGCCGGGAGGTCGGGCGGCTGCTCTATCAGAAGGTGGGCTGGATGAAGAACGCCGGTCTCCGCCACACCCGCGAGTGCAGCATGGCGAAGTGGACGAACTGCGCCGCTGCCTTCGACGCCGCCAACAAGGCGGTCGAGATCCACGGGGCGTACGGCTACAGCGACGAGTTCCCGGTGGAGCGCTACTTCCGCAACAGCCGCGGGGCCATGATCTACGAGGGCACGCACGAGATCCACACGCTTATGCAGGCCGAGTACGAGTTGGGCTACCGCACCGATAAGCCGCTGCGGCACAACCTCCCGTCCTGGCGCTCGGGCGAGTTGGCCGGGTCGGCCTGAGGGCTCAGACCCCGGCCAGTGCCACCTTCGCCGCGGCTCGCGTGACCTCGCAGAGTTCGGACACGAACTCGGCGAGGTCGCCGTCCTCGTCGAGCGCCACCCGGAGGAGCGGGTCGATCGGGCCCCCCACCGCCGCCGCCCAGACCCGAAGGTCGTCGTAGCCGAACTCGGCCTTGGTCCACCCGGCCGCAAGGGATGGGGGCGGCTCCGCTGGGTTTCGGTCGGCTGGGCGTCTCTTCCGACCCTGTGGCCGCGGTGTCCGTCCTTGCGCCCGCCGAGCCTCTGCGTGTCCCATGTCTCCTCTCGTGACCTCGGTCACACCCTCCATGAGGCGGACGCCACGCGAACCTCACACCCTGTCCTTGAAACTCGTGGACTTACGGGGTCCGCTGACGAGGGGACAAGATGGGGGGGTGCCAGACCCATCGCTCATCCTCGGCCGCCGGGTCGTCGTCGTCGGCTACGGCAACCAGGGCCGGGCCCATGCCCTGAACCTGCGCGACCGCGGCGTGGCCGTCACGGTCGGCGCCCGCGAAGGCCGGGGCGCGGAGCGGGCCCGAGAGGACGGGTTCGACCCCAAGCCGATCCGCCAGGCCGTTGACGGCGCCCAGGTCGTCGCGCTGCTGCTGCCGGACGAGTCGCTGGGCAAGGTGTTCGCGGCAGAGGTCGCCCCTTCCCTCGCCCCTGGGGCCTCGCTTGTCTTCGCCCACGGCTTCTCGGTCGTCTACGGGCTCCTGGAGCCGCCGGAGGGCGTGGGCTGCGTGCTCGTGTCCCCGGTCGGGCCGGGGACGGCGCTCCGGGAGGAGTTCGTGGCGGGGCGGGGGATCCCGGCGATGCTTGCGGCCCAGCCGGAGGGGCTCCTACCGCTGGCCGGCTCCTATGCGTGGGGCCTCGGCTGCGACCGGGCCCGGCTGGTCGAAACCACCTTCCGGGAGGAGACCGAGTGCGACCTCTTCGGCGAACAGGCCGTCCTCTGCGGGGGGATGCCGGCGTTGGCCGAGGCTGCCTTCGAGACCCTGGTCGAGGCCGGCTTCAGCCCTGAGGTGGCGTACCTGGAGTGCGTCCACCAGGTGCGGCTCTTGGCCGAACTTGTGGCGAGCGTGGGGGTGGCCGGGATGCGCAAGCGGATCAGCGACACGGCCGAGTGGGGGTCCTACCAGGTCGGGCCGGAGGTGGTCGGTGAGGCCTCGCGGGAGGCGATGCGAAGGGCGCTGGAGCGGATCCGGTCTGGGGAGTTCGCCCGGGGATGGGTGGCGGAGGCCGAGGCCGGAAAGCCGAGGCTGCTCGCGTTCCGGGAAGCCGACCGCTCCTCTCGCATCGAGGCCACACGGCGGAGACTCTTTCCAACGACCCCCGAGTAGCCCCCCCCTTCCGGAGGGCGGCCCTCCCGGGACGCTCGGTTACGCCCTGGGGATCGGCGTCGCAGAGCGCCGGGCTCCGCTATCGGAAGTGGGAAGCCCGCCGCGGAGCGCCGGGCTCCGGAGGTTAGACGGCCTTGGCGGCGAGGGCCTTGTGGGCGGCCTTCATCGCACGGCTCTTGCGTCGGGCGGCTTGGTTCGGGTGCAAGATGCCCTTCTGAGCGGCCTTGTCGAAGAACTTCTGTACGGCGGACGCCGCGGCCGTCACGGCCGTCTCCTGACCCGACTCACCGGCCTTCCGCGCCTTCTTGACGTACGTCTTGAGAGCGGTCTTCGCGCTCAGGTTGCGAGCCCGGCGCTTCGTGATGCGGCGGATGTCTTTCTTCGACGACTTAAGGTTCGCCATTCGTTCCTCGTTGCGGGGAGTGAGTATGGCACATCCCGCCCCACCTCCGGGACCAGTACATAGGGACCAGCGTGGGGGACCCCCCGCCGAAGGGCGAGGGAGTCCCCGAGGAGTCCTCTCCTTATCGCCGGCGCCGTCGGGCCGCGAGGGCACCGAGGGTCGCCAGCGTCAGGAGCGTCGCGGGCTCGGGCACCACAGCGATGCCCCGGACGAGCTCCGAGGTCCCGCCGATCGGCGCGACCGCCGTCGCCTTGCCGGTGGTGAGATCGATGCGGTTCAGCCACGTCCGGAAGTCGCCCTGGCGGGTGAGGGCGGCGAACGCCGTGTCGACCCCGATGATGTCGAACCCGACCAGGTTGGCCGCGTCCATGCCGAGTGAGCCGACCGTGTTGAGCACGCCGTTGTTCGGCGGGATCTGGGTCACGAGCGTGTCGGCGTCCGTGTCGATATTGTAGAGCACCGTCGAGCCGCCGCCCACGAAGTTGTTCGTGTAGGCTGAACCCGACACCCGCGGCGTGCGACCGAAGTTCGGGTCACCGGCAGCGTAGACGAGCGGGATGTCCACCGCGGCGACGGCGCCAGTGATCGGGTTGAGCCGCAGGTTCTGGCCCGTGTCGCTCACCACCCGGATCCGGTCGACGGTGGGGTTAAAGTCGAAGCCGAACTCGACGCCGTTCAGGAGCGTCGAGAACTGCCCACCGACGGCCGTGGCCGCCGCCGTGTTGACGTCGATCTTGTAGAGCCGGCTCGAGCTGCCCATGGCGTAGAGCTCGCCCGTCGCCGGGCGGAAGTCGATGCCCAGCACGAGCTCGTTGGCTTGAAGGCCCGTGAACTGGGTCTTCATCGTGAGGTTGGTGGGGTCGCCCGCGTCGAACTTGATGAGGAAGTTCTCGTTGGTGACGCCGTAGACGGTCTGGGCCTGAACGGCCGCGACGAGGCAGAGGGCCACGAGGCCGAGGGTCGATCGGAATCGGGTGCGAATCATAGGGTTGAGTCCTCGACGAGGGCAGCCCGGTCGGGCCCCCGCGTCTCGACCATGATCGGCCCTGAACCTGAACATAACCTGAACGCGGATTGAACGGTGGTTAGAATCGCGGGGCGTGTCACAATCCGGCCGTGATCGGCACGGTCAAGTCGAGGGAGCTCCGGGCAGCCCGGTTGCTCGAGCGAACGGTGGACCAGGTCGGGGTGGAGGAGCGGGCCGCCCGATTCCGGACCCGGAGCGTCAAGACCACCGCCAAGGCCGAGGGGCTCCGGCTCGCGGTCTCGATGTGCGACCTCACGACGCTGGAGGGTAAGGACACCCCGGGCAAGGTCGCCCAGCTCTGCCAGCGGGCGAGGTCGCCGATGGGCGGCTATCTGGGGCCGGGAGAAGGCTGGGACGTGCCGCCGGTGGCCGCCGTCTGCGTCTACCCGAACCGGGTCGCCGACGCCAAGCGGGCGCTGCACGGGAGCCCGGTCAAGGTCGCCGCGGTGGCCACCGGGTTCCCGAGCGGCCAGACTCCCCTCGGGCCCCGACTCGAGGAGACTCGGCAGGCCGTCGAGGAGGGTGCGGACGAGATCGACATCGTAATCAACCGCGAGGCCCTGCTCACCGGCGACACGGGGCGGGTCTACGACGAGATCGCCGCCGCAAAGGACGCCTGCGGCCCCGCCCACCTCAAGGTCATCCTCGAGACGGGGGAGATCGGCTCGTACGACACCGTGCGCCGGGCGTCGCTCATCGCCATCGAGGCGGGGGCGGACTTCATCAAGACGTCGACCGGCAAGGTCCAGCCCGCCGCGACGATGCCCGTGACGCTGGTCATGCTCGAGGCGATCCGGGACACCTTCGACGAGACGGGCGTGCGGATCGGCATGAAGCCGGCCGGGGGCATCCGCTCGGCGAAGGAGGCCCTGCACTACCTCGTGATGGTCAACGAGACCCTTGGCCCGGCCTGGCTCGACCCGGCCCTCTTCCGGTTCGGGGCCAGCGCCCTACTCACCGACCTCCTGATGCAGATCGTGAAGGAGCGGCTCGGCGTCTACCCCCGCCCCGAAGACTTCGGGGGATCGTAGCATGGGCTTCCAGCCCATGGTGCCCCAGCCTTCCAGGCTGGCTCCCCCGAAATCCACGAAGTAGGGCGGTCCCCAACCCGCCCCCCGGACCGGGGGCCCCCGGCCAGTAACGTCCCCCCGAAGGCCAAACTGCCACGCCGATCATCGGTGCTACGATCCGACCGTGCGGATCGACTTCGTCACGCTCTTCCCCGAGATGGTGCTCGGCGCGATGTCTCACAGCATCATGGGCCGGGCCCAGGCGTCGGGGGCGGTCGCGTTCGGGGCCGTCAACCCCCGTGACTTCGCGCACGACAAGCACCGCTCGGTCGACGACGAGCCTTACGGCGGGGGCCCGGGCATGGTGATGATGGTTCCGCCCGTCGCCGAGGCGCTCGACAGCCTGGCCCCCGAGCCAGGGACGCCCGTCGTCCTCACCGACCCCGCCGGCCGTCCCTTCCGCCAGGCCGACGCCGAGGCCCTGAGCCAGGGGCCTCGCGTCGTCTTCCTGTGCGGGCACTACGAGGGGCTGGACGAGCGGGTCCGCACGCTCCTCGCCACCCACACCTTTACGACCGGGGACTATGTGCTCACCGGCGGGGAGCTCCCCGCCCTCGTCATGGCCGACGCCATCGTGCGGTTGCTCCCCGGCGTGCTCGGTGACCCCGAGAGCCACCGAGACGACTCCCACACCGCCGGGGGCCTCCTCGGCCACCCGCTCTACACCCGGCCCCCGAGCTACCGGGGGGCGGACGTCCCCGAGGTCCTCCTTAGCGGCCACCACGGCCAGATCGCCGCCTGGCGCCGTCGCGAGAGCCTTCGACGCACCCGAGACCACCGGCCCGACCTATTCGTGACCGCAGACCTAACCGCCGCCGACCTCGATCTGTTATAATCCCGTCCCGCACGAGCCAGGGTCGCCTGGCTTTGGAGCCCCGTCATGAACAAGCAGGCCATCCTCGAGAGCGTCGCCAAGCCCCACCTCCGTGAGGACTTGCCGGACATGCGCCCCGGCGACACCGTTAAGGCGCACGTCAAGGTTCGCGAGGGCGGCAAGGAGCGCATCCAGATCTTCGAGGGCGTCGTGATCGCCGTCCGCTACGGGGGCATCCAGAAGAACGTGACCGTCCGCAAGATCTCGAACGGGGTCGGCGTCGAGCGCACGTTCCCCGTCCACTCGCCGATGGTCTCGAAGTTCGAGGTCACCCGGCGCGGTAAGGTCCGGCGGGCCAAGCTCTACTACCTTCGCGACAAGGTCGGTAAGGACGCCCGGATCGAGGAAAAGCGCTAAGCCGTGCTCGGGCTCGAGCGACTTGTCGCCCAGGTTCAGCTGACCCCCTTCCAGGTCGCCGTCGAGAACCTGGCGAAGACGCCCCTCAGCGTCATCGTCGCGTTCGGCCTGGCGTGCACGGTCGTCCGGCTCGCCCTGTACGCCTACCTCAAGAACACGCCCCAACACCTGCGGACGGGCTTCTACCCCGTCGCTAAGGTCGTCAACGAACTCGCCGACGCCCTGGTCTACGCCGGGCTCGTCGTGTTCATGATCATCCGGCCGTTCGCCATCCAGACCTTCTACATCCCCTCGCAGTCCATGGTCGGGACGCTGCTCGTCGGCGACCTCATCGTCGCGAACAAGTGGGTCTACCGAGTCGAAGAGCCTAAGCGGGGCGACATCGTGGTGTTCAAGCCGCCGACCGTGGCCTTCCGCGGCGGCACCGCCCCCGGCAGCGACTTCATCAAGCGGCTCGTCGGCGTGCCGGGCGAGGTCGTCGAGTGGCGCGACCGCACCCTCTACGTCAACGGCAAGGCGATCGACGAGCCGTACAAGGACTTCACCGACCCCGCTACGATGAACTTCCGGGTCCTGCCGCCCGAGGACTGGGCCGGGGTTCCGCAGGCCAACTTCAAGTTCGTCCAGGACGGCGAGCGCATCATCCCGCTGCTCTACGAAGGCCCCTTCGCGAACGCCGGGGGCAACACAATGAACTCGGTCAACGCCTACGCGATCCGGGACCTCGCAGAGATGCAGCGCCTGATCGCCCTGCCCGCCGCCCCGATCCCGCCCGGCTACTACTTCATGATGGGCGACAACCGGAACGGCTCCGACGACAGCCGGTTCTGGGGGCTCGTGCCCAAGGCCAACATCGTGGGCAAGTCCGAGTTCATCTGGTTCCCGATCGGCCGGTGGGGCCAGACGCGCTGAGGCTGGTGGGCCCGGTGGGGATCGAACCCACGACCAAGCGGTTATGAGCCGCCCGCTCTAACCCCTGAGCTACGGGCCCGGACGCCCGGAAGTCTACCAGCCGCCCGGCTTCTTCGAGGTTCGCTCGTCGCGGACCTCGAGCCCCTTGGGGGGCGAGGGGTCGAAGACCCAATCCTCGAACCGGCGGACAGACTCCCACTCGAGGACCTCGTCCCGGGTGATGAAAGCCCCGCCCCCGAACGAGACCGGGGCTGGGCCGCTTCCCCTCTGCGTCTCGACCCGCACGACCCGCAGCGCCCCACCAGAGCGACGTGCGAAGAACCGAACCGTGCCCACGGTGGATGCCGACTCGACCACGGTCAGCCCCTCGACGTCCGCTAGCCGCACGACCCGTTTGCCCTCCGGCGCGATGAGGGGCAACGAGGCCTCGCCGTCAAGTGCCCAGAGGATCACGCTCCCTATCTCTTCGATGCTCGGCCCCGAGCCCTTCTCAGCGAAGGACTTCAACGGGTCGCGCACACTCACGGATCGAGTTCCCATCGAATCGCGCAGCAACGATCGCCCGTCGGTCACCCAGAGCTGTGCATCGCCCATGACCTCGCTCCATTGAAGCCGGAACACCCCCGGCTCGCGGTACCAGACCCGGCTCACCGCGCTCTCGCTCACCCGGTCCCCCGGCGCGCCTAGGAAGTAGCGCCCGATCGTGAGCCGCACGTTCCGGACCTGACCCATCGAGGCGAGCATCTCCCGCAGCAACGGCTCCCCGCTCCGGTCGACCGAGGGCGCTGGGGGCGCCGTCGTGGTCCCATCCTGGGCGAGAACGATCCCGAACGTCGCGACGAAGAAGAGCGTGGCAGGGAGGCGGATGGCCATCGCCTGCGTTCTACCTTCACCGAGGGCCCGAGACCCCCGACTAGGTAGACTCGCAGCGAGCTTGGGCGTCGTCGCCCGGCCTGGAGACACGACCGTGGCGACGCTGCCTTTCACTTCCCGCGAGACGGGCTGTTCTTTCTTCGACCGCACCCCCGAGACCTGCTTCGTGCCCGAGGACTTCGCCGGGGACGAGCAGCTCATGGTCCAGCAGGCCGAGCAGTTCAGCCGCAAAGAGGTGCTCCCCCTCGCCGAGCGGCTCGACAAGCAAGAGGACGGCCTCATGCCCGACCTCATCCGCAAGGCGGGCGTACTTGGGTTTTGCGGCGTGGACACCTCCGACGCCTACGGCGGCCTCGGGCTCGGCAAGAACCTCGCCGCCCGCATCCTCGAGTACCTCAGCCTCAACGGCTCTTTCAGCGTCACCTACGGCGTCACCAGCGGCATCAGCCAGCTCGGGCTCTCGCTGTTCGGCACCGAGGCCCAGAAAGCCCAGTACCTCCCCCACCTCGCGAGCGGCGAGTGGATCGGCGCCTATGCCCTCAGCGAGCCGAACTCGGGAAGCGACGCCCTCAGCATGTCCTGCCGGGCGGACGAGAGGGACGGCAAGTGGGTGCTCAACGGCACCAAGATGTGGATCAGCAACGCCAAGTGGGCCGAGACCTTCCTCGTCATGGCCAAGATCGGCGGCTCCGAGGTCTCGGCGTTCCTGGTCGAGCGGGGCATGCCCGGCGTCAGCGTCGCCCGCGAAGAGCACAAGATGGGGCTCAAGGGCTCCTCCACCGCCCGACTCGTGCTCGAGGACGCCGAAGTCCCGCTCGAAAACCTGCTGCACGAACCCGGGAAGGGCCACCAAGTCGCCTTCAACGCCCTCAACATCGGCCGCTTCAAGCTCGCCGCCATGTCTCTCGGCCCCGCCCGCGACGCCATCTGGGAGTCCACCCAGTACGCCAAGGACCGCAAGCAGTTCGGCCAACCGATCAGCGACTTCGGCCTCGTCCGCCAGAAGTTCGCCGACATGGCCGCCCTCTACTTCGCCGTCGAGTCCGCGCTCTACCGCGTGGGGGCCAACATCGACGAGGCCTTCGCCGAATGGGGCGGCACCGTCGAGGGTAACCGGCGGGCGGCCGAGGAGTTCGCCGTCGAGTGCTCCGCCCTCAAGGTCCTCGCCACCGAGGCCGAAGCCCGGATCGTCGACGAGGCCCTCCAGGTCTACGGCGGCTATGGGTTCACCGAGGAGTTCCCCATCGCCCGCACCTACCGCGACGCCCGGGTGAGCCGCATCTACGAGGGCACCAACGAGATCAACCGCGTCTTCCTCGCCGACCGCCTCTGGCGCAGGGCCCAGGAAGGCCGCGCCCAGCTCGGCGGCCCCGGCGACTCCTTCGTGAGCGAGCTCGCCCACAAGGCCTTCGCCAAGTTCTCGAAGGACCAGGTCGTCGTCGGGGGCCTGAGCGACCTCGTGCTGCTCACCTACGCCGAACAGAGCGCCCGCCTCCGAGCCCAGCGCCTCGGGGGCCTCGCCCAGATGGCCTACGAGCGGTTCGTGAACTGGGCGAACGTCCAAGCCGCCTTCGCCTACCAGACCGTCACCGGCGACCCCGTCACCCTCCCCACCCCCAACCCCGGCCACATCGACCCCCTCGCCACCGCCCTCCTAACCCACCGCTCCCCCCTCTGACCGAGCCAAAACGAACACGGGCCCCCGCTCAAAGCAAGGGCCCGCGACCATGGCAAACTCGCAAGAGGCCGTCAGGCCGACATCTTCTTGCGGCTCGAACCGCCCTCCTCGAGCACCAGCGAGACCTGGTTCACCCCGAGCGGCTGCAGCTCTGTCGCCTGGCCGGTGGTCTGGCGCACGAACCGGTAGCCCGCCGCGTACCAGCCCGGCGGCACCGTCACCTCCCGCGAGAGGTTCCCGGGGGCGAACTTGTAGTACTGCGCGGTGCGGTAGAGCTCCGGCAGCGGCTTGCGGTTGCCGTTCACCAGCGGCTGGATGAGCAGCTCGGTGGTCACGCCCGTCCCGTTCGGGGCCGAAGCAGTAAAACTCAAACGGCCCGGGGTCGCCGTAACGGTGATCGTGATCGTGTCGCCCGTGAAGGGCGTCGAAGGCGGGTCCTGCGGCACCGTCCCCGTCGGCGAAGCGAGCAGGAAGCGGGTCGTCAGCTCGTTGAAGACCGCGATCCCCTCCCGCTTCCGGCGCTTGTTCCCTCGGCCGAGCACGGTCAGGTTCGAGGCATAGCGGTTCCAAAGGTCGACCTTCGCCTTCGGGAGGGTCGCGAACGTCGTCGTCGACTGGCGGAACTTGCCGCGAACGTTCTGTTGCTTGTCGGTGCGCGGGTTGGCAGGGACGACGAAGTCCCGCACCACCGTGCCGTTCTTGGTGTCCGCAAAGACCGTGTTCCCGGCCTTGCCGGAAAGAGCCTGAGCGAATGCCCCGAGCTTGAACAGGGCCACTAGCTGAGACCTCCGAGAGTGGGGGCGGTCGGGAGACCAGCCATCCGTTGCTGTTGGTTCGTCATGGGATACTCCAAGACGGTCGACCTCCGGAGCCAGACCGAAGCCGCTTCCGCACCTCCGACAGAGCCATCCCTAGCCCCAACCCCGACCCTAGCTGAGTGACCATCCCTAAAATCCTCGGCCCCCACACGCCCCTTTCCTCACCGTGACCTGGGAAGTCCGGCACCAATGCCGGCCCCTTGCATTCCCCGGGTAGCATCCCTGTGTGCAGGCCCTGCGGGACTATCTTGCCGCCCTGACCCAAGCCCGTAGCGTCGGCACTGCCGAGACCAGCGGCTACCCAGCCCTCAAAGCCCTCTTCGACGCCGCCGGGGAGGCGCTCAACCCCAAGATCATCCTGATGGTCCATCCCCGCGGGGACGGAGCCGGGCTCCCGGATGGAGGGCTCTTCGAGGCCCGCCGCGGCCGTCAGCACGGCCAGGGGGAGTTCTTCGTCGACGATCAGACCCTCCCCGACCGCGGCGCCGTCGAGGTCAAGCCGACCTCCCACGACGTCTACGCCACCGCCCAGAGCCCCCAAGCCCGCAAGTACCTCCAGAAGTACGGGCACCTCCTCGTCACCAACTACTGGCACTTCGCGCTCTACCGCCTCGCCGACGGCCAGCCCGAGCTTCTCGACGAGTACCTGAGCACCGTCCGAGAAACAAAGGTGTCCGGACAGCCGCCCAGCCCCATTTGGCGGCATCCGTTGAACTCCTGATCGATACTTCAAGCATTGACCATGGGCGACCTCGAGAAAGAGACCATCGCGCACATAGACTAGGACAGCCTCCCTAGACCCCTGCCGGATCAGGCTGGTGCTGATGACTCTGCCCATCGCCTGAGTTCAGGGCCAGGGCACACCTAGCTCTCAAGCACCAACTCGACGGAGGGGGAAAAATCCAGCGCCACCGAGCCTCGTTGACCCGTCACTATGACAGGGGCAAGAGTGTCCGGTAGCTGCCCGAGGTGGTCGCTGACCTGGCACAGGTCGACCCCTGACAGGCAGAAGATACGGGCGGGAGCACACGATGACCCTTTCCCGCCGCAAATCAACGACAGGCTCACTCCTAGGCATCGACCATCGCATGAACAAGCAGGCACTAGCACTCACGATCTACGATCTTAATGAAACGACCTTCGCCCCGCGGCGAGCAGTCGCAAACGTCCTAAGCGCCTACCGTATGGACCTGGGCGTCGCGGATCTGTCCCTGGAGGGTGAACCCGAACATGAGTTCGTCTATCAGCCCAAGGCAAACGGTAAGTTGCGCCCGGGCTCGAACCTGTCACTAGCCGCGATCTATCAGTATAACGAGCTAGCGCTCGAGCTCTGGCCTATCGTCCACCCCGCTTTACCATCGGCCCCGGGTGTGCACTGTAACTGGGGAAGAAGGCCACGGTCGCAATTGAAGAAACTCGCGTCCACAGGCTTGTTCGAAGCCGATGATTGGCGTCGCAGCCGCAGATTCCTGGGTGCTTTGCACGCGAAGCACGGCCCTCATCTCCTCTGCGCCGATATCCAGTCATGCTTCGAGATGATTAGGGGCGAGCAGGTGAAGATCGTGCTCGACAACCTAGGGGTGCCGGCGTCGCTGATCGACAGGGCGACAGTCTATGCAGAGCTTACTGGAAGAGGCTTACCACAGGGACCATCACTAAGCTGGCTCCTCGCGCCACTCGTGGTGTCCCCGATCCTCATTGAGTTTGCTCGGTATGGGATCCCGGTCGTAGCCTTCATGGATGACTTCGCAATCCCCTGCGACTCCCGGTGGACTGGTGGTCGCTACCTAGCGCAGCTAACCGAGATGTGCGAGCAGCGTGGCTTCCTCATCAACCCAGCTAAGTGGCGAATCTACGATGGGCTCAACGCCCAGTTTGCAGCCATGGGGGTCGAGCCAGGCGACGTCGAGATGGAGAACTATGTCGTCGAAGATTCAGAGGAGCATGAGGATCAGGAGCCGGAGCGAGATCAGAGTTATAGCGTTGTTGGAAAGTCGGGAGTGCTGCCCTGCTCCATCGACTGGTCCCGGCTCCATGACGATCTCAGAGCACGGGGCCCGGATGTCGGCACGGAGAAGCTTTTTCGGCAGACGATCCGCGAGACGGCTAAGATCGATCGCAGCAAAATCGTGGGCGATGTCCCCTGGTTCGCTTCGGGTTACCCGTCACTTCTACCGACAGCCATCAAGGCCGTCATCAACCCCGAGCTGAGCGGATGGGCACACAAGCTCGTAAAGGCCCCTTCCTCCTCAGAGTGGACTCGTGCTGAGGTCCTCAGGCGACATCGTCACTGGTCTAGTCGGCCGCCTGGGCAAGCGGCCATGAGCGTTCTTCAAACCGAGGGGGCTGCTAGTCACCTTGTATCTACGGCCTACGAGGTCGCCATTGCTTCGGGATCGGAACAGGCAGCCTACGCTTGCCTGTACCGGCTCCAGCAAGAAGTCCGCATGGATTGCCGGGTCGGCGCTGCGAGCGGGTTGGCTGCGCTCAAGCCGTCCGCTGCGCAGCACGCAAGGGCATTGCTCACCAGAGAGCCGAAGCTGGTGAGGTGTGCCGCGGATCTCGCGGTCCGAACTGCCCAACGGATCCATGATCAAGCGGCTTAGCGGCGCGCGCACCAGCTTAGGTGATGTCCGGGCAGAACCGGTCACCCCGCGGGCCTAAGGCGATACGAGCTAGACGGCTGAAGACAACCCTCCGTCGTTCCGCCTGGCGGTAGACCACTCTGAAGAGTCAGGCTACCTGCGCCGCTCGCGAACGAAGCTCGCGACACTGCTATGCCGAACCGTCCCATCGTGCTGCCCCAGGTGCGCTTCACAAGACTGGCCCCGCGTCCCCTTTCCGGGCTCCCCCTCTCCTTCCGCGAAGGAGAGGGGGCTGGGGGGTGAGGTTCTCCGGGACGCCATCCTCGCCAGCGCCGAACTCGGCCGCCGGGTCGCCGCCCTCCTCGACCCCGAGACCCCCGTCCCCGGTGTCACCACCGGCACGATCGACCCCGAGCTCCGCTCCGTCGCCGCCTTCGTGACCCTCGACGGCAGCCCCGCCCGGCCAGAGGACTTCGAGCTCCGAGCCCGCTGGGGCTACCGGGGCCAAGGCGGCGTCGTCATGCCCGGCCCCGGGCGCGTCGTCGTCACCGGGTCGCTCTTCCCGCGAGCTGGCTACGACATCCGGGCGTCCCTCGAATCGCTCCCGCACCACCCCCCGTTCGACCGCTCGGACTTGACGGGCGACGGGCACTTCCCCGATGCCAAGGGCAACGTCATTATCATCGACCCGCCCTTCCCACCCGACCCCGGCGAGGTGCTCAGCGTCCTCCTCAACGACCGCGCCGCCTGGACCGGCATCCCCCGGGCCGTCTGGGAGTACAAACTCGGCGGCTACCAAGTCCTCAAAAAGTGGCTCAGCTACCGCGAACACGACATCCTAACCCGCCCCCTCACCCCCGACGAGATCGCCCACTTCACCCAAACCGCCCGCCGAATAGCCACCCTCCTTGCCCTAGCCCCCACGCTAGACACCGCCCACCACACCGTCTGCGCCGCCCTGATCCAGGGTCCCGGGTGACGGTTCGGGGTGCGGCTAGTCGCCTTTGGCCGGCCGCGTACGTTTGGAAGGCTTGGCCGGGGCGCCACCGCGAGGCTTGCCGCTCGGCGCTGGGCCGGTCGGGAAGACCTCGAGGGGCATCACCAGCGGCGGCGCCCCCATCCTCGCGGCCAGGCTCCCGGTGAGCTCGCGGACGTAGGGGATCGTCAGGCGCGGGAGCACCGACTCCCGGAACCGCACGTCGAACCCCGGTGGCAAGGGCTCGGGAGCCTTGAACTCGACCCGGAACTCGGCTTCGACCGACACCGACGAGCCCAGCGGCCCCATCGGGTGCAAGATGCGGTAGCGGATCGCAGGGGCGTACGTCCCCGGCCCGAGGTCGCAGCCCCGGGTGGCGGTCCCGATCACTGCCACGTCCTCGTCTTCCGTTTCCGAAGGGCCGACGAGCCCCGCCTGGAGCCCAATCAACCTCACCCGCTGAAGCCGGAGCGTAACAAGGAACGCGTTGAAGTCCTCGGGACTGATCGACGCTGTCTTTCCAGCGGCCTCACGCGCCATAAGCGAAAACCTCCAAAGTGAGGACTTGGGGATCGTAAGAACTTTCTCCTGCGCTTGACCGCGAAGTCTCGTCGATGGATCCACCCCACTTACTCGTGGGCTCTTCGGCCCGCCGTTCTATGGCACGAGCCGTGCGCTCCAAGGTCTCCTTGGCGAGTCGTTCCATCGCCTCTGTGCACGACCGGACGAGGTGCCCGCGTTCGAGGGCCGACTCGCAGTAGGAGTTGAAGCTGACCCCCTCCCGCTCGGCGGCCGATTTAAGCTCGGCGTGGAGCCGCTTGCTAGCGCGCATGAGCCAACGCCCGCTCGTTGCGGTTGTGTCGGTCACATCGGCCGGGATGGGGATCGGGCGCCCGCTCTCCATCACCGTGTCGTAGAGTGAGCGACGGAGGGTCTCAAGCTGACTGACCGCCTCATCCGCAGTCTCGGCGTCGACCATGAACAGGCCTTGACCGAGCTGAGGGATCCAAGCCATCCAGCCGCCGCCCTCCTCTTCCGAGAGCTCCTGGATCTCGATGCGGTAGCGCAGCGCCTCCCACTCTTCACGCGTCATCTTCTTGTTCCTCGTCTTCATCGTCGTCAGCTTCTTCTAGGAGCCCAAGGAGCAAGGCCGCTTTGTGGGCCGTCTGGCAGTAGCGGGCCTTCACCTCGCGCCCACCCTTGAGCGGGATGCCGAAGTGTCCGAACTGGAACTCCACCGCATGCTCCACGAGTTCCGGCGTGCTCACCGTCCAGCGATGGCTCCCGCCTTCGTGGACGGTCACCCGGTCGCCGAACACTCGGTGGAGGATCGACTCGACCTCATCCCGGGCGATCGGTTGCTTGGCCGTCTCCCAGGCAAGGAATCGCTTCCTCCACTTCGCCATTCGACTCCGTGGCGATACTACCCACGATATCAGTCTGAGTTCTAGGACGCTCTAGAGGCTTCTGAGGGGTCGCTCGTTAGGACGCTTCTCCGGGGCTCTGGCCGCCTGAAATTGGGGGGTGGGCCCCGCGTCGAGTGTGGCCGTGCCGCGGGCTCGGGGGCGGCGTGAGGCGCGGATCGCGCCGACTTGAACGACCCGAGGGGCGGCGGGGCGGAATTCCGTGTCTCCTCCTGTTCACCTCCTGTTCTCCTCCTGTTCACCGCCTGTCGTGACAAGGGGTGAGCTATGGGAAAGCAAGCGGGTGAGGGGTGGGGAGGCGGGGGTTTGGTGCCGATGATCTTGGGGGGCGATGGCTAAGTTCGTTTTGGGGGCCTTCTCGGCTTCTTTGAGTGGCTCGAGCGGGACGACGGTTTTCGTTCGGACGGCAGGGGGTGTGGTCGTGCGGGACCGGGTGGTGCCTCGGAACCCGCGGACGGCCGACCAGACGCGGCAGCGGAACCGGCTCGCGCGGGCGGTGGCGACGTGGTCGGGGTTGGACCCCGGGGTTCGGGCGGCGTGGGAGGCCTACGCCCGGTCGCTGGCGGTGACCGACCCGGAGTCGGGCCTGCCGCGGACGCCGCGGGCGATGAACCTCTTCACGGCGCAGTTCACGAAGCTCATGCAGCTCGACCCCGCTGCTGCGCCACCCCTTTCGCCCCCGGGCAACCCGTTCTTTGGGGACGCGGTGTCGGTAACAGTCGCGCCCATGTGGCTGGGGCGGCCCGCCCCTGGCCCCCAGGGCGGCCCGCCCTCTCCGGGCGGGGTCGGCGAAGGGCTGGACTCACCGTTCCGGGACCCGTTCGTGCCTGATGCCCCAGAGGGGACGGGGGCGACGTTCACCGCCGACCGCGCCAACTCGGCGGGGGTGGTGACCGAGCTGCTGCTCCAGCCGCTCGCGACGGGGGCGCGCCGGGCGTACCGGGACAAGTACCGCGCCCAGGGGTTCGTGGCGTTCGCGCCGGGGTCGCTCTCGGCGACGGTCCCCGCGCTGCCGGGGTGGCACGCCTGCGGGGTCCGCTTCGTCAACGCCGCCACCGGCCAGGCGACTCCGGTGGTCGAGCTTGGGACGGTGCTTGTGGGGGCGGGTGGGTAAGGGTCGGGGGTCGGGGAGCGGGGGTCGGGGGTCGGGGGTCGGGGGTCGGGGGTCGGGGAGCGGGGGTCGGGGGTCGGGGAGCGGGGGTCGGGGGTCGAGGGGCGGGGAGCGGGGGTCGGGGGGCCGGGAGCGGGGGTCGGGGGTTAGCGGGGGGGCCAGGGGGGCCAGGAGCCTAGGTAGAGGACCTCTTCTTCCAGGAGGGCGCCGAACTTGTCGGCTACCAGGGCCCGGACGACGTCGGCGAGTTCGCGGACGTCGGTCGCGGTGGCGCCGGCGACGTTGAGCAGGAAGTTGGCGTGGCGGCGGGCGACCATGGCGCCGCCGTGGCGGTAGCCCATCAGCCCGCACCGTTCGATGAGGAACCCGGACGGCACGACCCCCGCGGCCCGGAAGCGTTCCGGGAAGTCGGGGAGCGAGTCGGCCAGGGCCTGGTCGTAGACGTTCTTGAAGAAGCTCCCGGCGCTGGCGGGGGCGGGTTGTTTGCCGATGCGCTGGCGTTGGTAGTCGCGGGCCTCGTCGTAGGCGGCCTTCGGGTCGCCGGGGGCCAGGCGCAAGCGCACCCGCAGCAGCGTCACGGCGGGCGGGTCCACCCGGCGCAGGATCGAGTCGCGGTAGGCGAACTCCATGAAGGCGGGCTCGACCCACTTCCGGGCGCCCTCGTGGACGACCTCGATCGCGGTGAGGAGTTCGGCGACGTTCGAGCGGTAGGCCCCGGCGTTGCTCACGAGGGCGCCGCCGAGGGTGCCGGGGATGCCGACAGCGAACTCGAGCCCCCGGAGCCGGGCCTGGGCGGTCTTGAGCCAGACCTCCTGGAAGCCGCAGCCGGAATCGGCCTCGACCTCGCCGTCCGGCCGCACCTCGATGCGCCGGGCCAGGTTCAGCACGACGAGCCCGGGGACGCCGCGGTCGGAGGGGAGCACGTTGCTGCCCCAGCCGAGGACGGTCGTGCGGAGGTCGTGCTCTTGCGCCCAGAGCGAGACCTCGGCGAGGTCGTCTACCGTGCGGGCGACGAAGAACGCCTCCGCCGGCCCCCCGGCCCGAAGCGTGGTGTAGGCCCGGAGCGGCACCCCGCGGGCGATGCGGGAGGCGTCGAACGCCAGGCCCTTCAGCCAGCCCCCCCGAGCGCGTAGGGCTTCTTGGGCTGGGAGACGCTGGGCTCGGCGAGGTAGCGGGGCACGAGGAGGAAGGGGTCGGCAAACTCGAGGGTAGCGAGGAGGGGGGCCGCTCGGAACGCCTCCGGCCAGACCGAGTCCTCGCGCCCGGGGCCATAGCCGACGGCGCCGGTCTCGGCGAGGTCGGTGACCCGCTCGGGCTCGCAGCCGGGGCGGCGGAGGAACCACTCGCCCTTGCGGACGGGGACGGCCACGGGGGCGCCGGGTTCGACGAGGTCGAAGGCCGTCGCGCCCGCCGCCGGGACACCGAGGGCGTAGGCCCAGGTCTTGGCCATGGTCACCCCGACCCGCACGCCCGAGAACCCGCCCGGCCCCACGTCCGCCACGACCTGGCTGACGTCCGCCCAGGTGTGGCGGGACTCACGTAGGCAGGCCTCCACGAGCCGGGTGAGGGCCCCGCTCGCGTTGCCGGACGCCACCTCGGACGCCCGGGCGAGCACCTCGGAGCCGGGGCCGATGAGGGCGGCGCTGACGAGGGGGCTCGAGGTGCTGACGGCGAGCGTCATCGTTCGGGGCTCACGTAGAGCGTGTCGAACAGCTCGTCGAGGAGGCGGAGCTCGGCCCGGGTGGGTGCGCCCGCCGCCGTCCAGCGCAGTTCGGCCAGCCAGTAGCACGTCTCGCAGAAGCCGAGGGCATGGCCGACGGCGAGGGGCGAGCCCGCGGCGGTGCCACGGCGCAGGACGGTCGCGACCTCGGCCCCCGAGCGCATCGCCTTGGGCGGGGCGTCGGAGCGGACGGCGACGGCCTGGAACTGGCCGAGGCTCTCGAGGACGCTCCGGTTGAACCGCTCGAGTGCGGCGGGGGCAGAGCCGGAAGCGACCGCGACCCGCACCGAGCCGGTGAGCCGGGGGTGGACGACGGTGCCGTCCGCCCCGGAAGACCACCCGGCGGGCAGGAAGAGGGTGTAGGAGCCGTCCTCGGCCTTCCACGCGATGCGGACGGGCCCACGCAGGGCCCCTCGCTTGGCCTCGGGGCGGGCCCAGACCCGTTCGCGCTTGGGCGGTTCGATGACCTTGACCGGCTGGGCGGGGTCCTCGGCCGGCGGGAGGGTGCCGGAGACCGTGCGCAGGGTGAGCATGGCCTCGCGCCACTGGGTCTCGGCTTGGTCGTAGACGGCCTGTTCGGCGACGAGGCGGAACTGGAACTTCTCGGCGGTGCGGGAATAGAGCAGGCCGATCAGGGCGGCAGTGGCCCGGCCCTCGTCGGAGTACTCGACCTTGGTGAGTAGCATCGGGACGCCAAGGATCTCCTCCTGCCACTGGCGGGCGACCGTGCGGCCCATCGAGGTGTTGACCTCCTTGAGGACGGACTGCCACTCTTCGGCCTTCTGGCGGAAGACGGCGCTAAAGATCTGGACCTGGGCGGTCTTGCCCCCATCGAGGGGGAGGACGACGGTCGAGAAGAGCCGCTCGCGCCGGACTTGCCAGGCCTTGGGGTACTCGAACGAGACGCCCAGACGGTCGTCGCGGTAGACGGCCTTGTCGGAGACGTCTTGGGGGGTGGTCAACAGCGTCGCGGCGAGGAGTGCAAGGGCCATGGTCGTGTTCCTGAAGGACGGCCGGGGCCCGCCCCGGGTGTCACCGTGAGGACGGTACCCGCCCCCTCGCCTAGGTAGGATGGGCCCCGTGGCGCACGGGACCCTGATGGAGGCCGAGCTCCTGGCCCAAGCCCGGGTCTTGGCGGAGCGGGGCCCGGCCTACGCCGAGGCGGCGCGGGGCCTGCGGGGGGGTGGGTTCGAGATGGCGTTGCTCGTGGCCCGGGGCTCCTCCGACCATGCCGCGCTCTACGGCCGGTACCTCATCGAGGTCGTGCTGGGGTTGCCGGTCTCGTTGGCGGCCCCCTCGGTGCTGACCCGGTACGGGCGGACGGTGCGCTACCCGCCGTGCCTGGCGATCGGGGTCTCGCAGAGCGGGGCGGCGCCGGACGTGAGCGAGACGCTCTCCGCACTGCGCAGGCAAGGGCACCGGACGCTCGCGATCACGAACCGCCCCGACTCGCCGGTCGGGGAGGCGGCGGAAACGGTGATCGACCTCGGGGTGGGGCCGGAGCACTCGGTGGCGGCCACGAAGACGTACACGGCCTCACTTCTGGCGCTCTACGAGACGGTGCGGGCGCTGGGGGGCGAGTTGCCCGACCCTTCCCTGCCGGACGAGGCCTGGGTGGCGCGGTGCCGGGAGGCGGCCGAGCGGGGGGTCGGCGCGGTGGTGCGGTCGGAGCGGTGGTTCGCGCTGGCCCGCGGGTTCGGGTTCGCTACGGCCCAGGAGACGGCCCTCAAGCTCATGGAGTGCGCCCTCCTTCCCTGCAAGGGGTATTCGACGGCGGACTTCCAACACGGGCCGCGGGCATTGGCCGGGCACGGGACGGTGGCGGTCGTCTACGGCGAGCCGCCTGCGGGGTTGGAGGCCCAGGGGTGCTTGGTCGAGCGGGCCCCGGAGACGCCGGACACCCCGGACGCCCCGATCCGGCAGATCGTCTACGGTCAGTGGCTGGCCCTGCTCGCCGCCCGGGCCCGGGGGCTCGACCCCGACCGGCCGCCGCACATCGAGAAGGTGACGCGGACGCTCTAAGGGGCCGCTTCGCCGGGGGGGAGGGCCGCGGCCTTGGTCGGCCAGGTCGCGAGGGCGACTCCGGCGATGGCGATCAGCAGCCCGACGCCCTCGGTGAACCGGAGGGGCTGGCCGAGCAGCAGCCAGGCGAAGAACGCCGCCGTCGGGGGGACGAAGTACTGCACCATGGTCGCCCGGGCGGGGCCGACGTCGGAGAGGCCCCGGTAGTAGGCGGTGAACGCCCCGACCCCGGCCACCGAGACCAGGTACGCCAGCGACAGCCACCCGACCGACGACACCGCGCCCCAGTCCGTCTCCGCCACCGCCCCCCACCCATACGGCACGAGCACGAGGGCGGCCCCAGGGAGGGAGAGCGTGAAGGCGGCCATAGGGTCGCGGGTCGCCACGAGCGGGCGCATCGCCACGACCGAGACTGACCAGACGACGGCCGACGCGAGGACGGTCAGGGTTCCGGTGAGCTCTCCCGAGAGCCCCGTCCCCCGGCCGAGGACAGCCACCGCGACCCCCGCGAAGCCGGTCAGGGAGCCGACGATGAGGCGGGCGGTCAGACGCTCCTGCCCCACGGCCGCTCCCATGAGCATGGTGAGGATCGGCACGGTGGCGAGGGCGATGGCCCCGAGCGCGGCCGGGGCCCCTTTCATGCCCTCAAGGAACAGGACCATATAGAGGCCGCTGCCCAGGAACCCGGCCACGTTGAAGCGCCACGCCTCCCCGGGGCCATAGCGGAGGGGCCGGCGCAACCCCAGGCAGACCGCCACGAGGCAGACGACCATGAGGACATAGCGGGCGAGACCGGTGGCGGCGGGGGTGAGGTCTCGGTAGAGGAGCTTGAGGACGCTGAAGTTGAGGCCCCAGGCGACCACGACGAAGACGAGCGCCGGGTGCACCTGGAGCCTCCGCGACGCCGCCATACGCTGGAGTGTAGCCAGGCCCGCGCCCGGCCCCCGGGCACGCCGCCGATCCGGGTAGAACGCTCGCTATGGACGACCGCGTGCGCGGGCTCGAGACTCGCATCTACGAACTCAAGCAGGAACTGGCCGAGGCCCGCTTGCAGGCGCAGCCCGAGCCGGTCGAGGACGCCGCTTTCGAGACCCTCGACGGGCCGGTGCGGCTGAGCGAGCTGTTCGGGGGCCATCGCGACCTGCTCCTCGTCCACAACATGGGTGAGCGGTGCTCCTATTGCACCCTTTGGGCCGACGGGCTGAACGCCTACCTGCCCGGGCTCGAGCGCAGGGCGGCGGTAGTGCTCGTCTCCCCGGACGCCCCGGCCGCCCAGGCCGCCCTCAAGGCGAAGCGGGGGTGGCGGGTGCGGACGGTCACCGACGCCGACGGCGGGTTCACCCGAGCGATGGGCTACCTCGACGGCGACGGTGACTGGGGGCCGGGCGTGAGCGGGTTCCGCAAGCTCGAGGACGGGTCGGTGGTCCGGACGGGGACGACGCCGTTCGGGCCGGGCGACGACTTCTGCGCGGTCTGGCCGCTGATGGAGCTGGTGGGTGGGACCGAGGGCTGGGAGCCGGAATAGGGCCTCCTACCCCGGCTCGGCGGGTCGTGCCACAATAGCGCTCCCGACGGCGACGTAGCTCAGCTGGTTAGAGCGAGCGGTTCATACCCGCTAGGTCCGCGGTTCGAGTCCGCGCGTCGCTACCACCCCTCTCCTTCGGGCCCGTCCTCGCGGAAACGGTCGGCCCTCTGTGCGTAGAATAGGCACAGACATGCCGACGACGATCCGCCTCAAGGTCCGCCGCCAAGCCGCCAAGGACGCCCCCGCCCGATGGGACGTGTTCGAGATCCCCTACCGCGAGCGGATGAACGTGATCTCGGCCCTGATGGAGGTGCGCAAGGCCCCGCGGACGGTGGAGGGCACGGACGTCGAGCCCCCGGCCTGGGAGGCGGCCTGCCTCGAGGAGGTCTGCGGCAGTTGCACGATGAACGTGAACGGCCAGGTGCGGCAGGCCTGCACCGCGCTCATCGACGCCGTTGGCGAGGAGGACGGCGACACGATCGAGGTCGTGCTGGAGCCCATGAAGAAGTTCCCGCTCGTCAAGGACCTCGTCGTCGACCGCAGCAAGATGTTCGAGAACCTGATCAAGGTGAAGGGCTGGGTGCCGATCGACGGCTCGTTCGACCGAGGCATGGCCCCGCCCCAGGACGACCACGTCCGGCGGCTGCGGTACGAGCTTTCGCGGTGCATGTCGTGCGGCTGCTGCCTCGAGGCGTGCCCGCAGGTGAACGAGAAGACGAACTTCGTCGGCCCCGCCGCCATCGGCCAGGCCCTGCTCTTCAACCTCCACCCGGTCGGTAAGGCCCTCGAGAACGAGCGGCTCGAGTACCTCACGAGCGAGGAGGGGATCACGAACTGCGGCAACGCCCAGAACTGTGTGAAGGTCTGCCCCAAGGAAGTCCCCCTCACCCGCGCCATCGCCGAGATCAACCGGGCGACGACGGTCTACAAGATCAAACGCTGGCTCGGCCTGACGGCCTGAGCGCTGCCCCTCGCATAGGGTGGCCCGGCCTGACCCGGGGGGCGGGCCGGGAGTAGGGGCGCCTCCGTCCCCGTCCCATCCCTTCGCAACTAGGCGGGGCCACCCCTCCGCTAGCGCCTACGACCTCCAGACAGGCGAAGTCTATTGGGACGACTGGCAGAAGGCCATGATGGCGTTCGACTCCGTCGGGGGATGGTACGTCGTTAGCCAGCCAGAAAGGCTTCTGAAGGATCCAGCTGACGCCTTCACGTGGCGCACAGGGATGCAGCAGAACGTGGTCTATACGGTGACTACGGGCCGGACGCTCACGTTGGACACGGATCCGGCCAAGGTGGCACCGGGCACGACGGTTCGGGTCGCGTGGCACCCCACGGGGCCTGCGACGGGGAACATCACGGTCAACTGCGGGCAGACCAGTGCAGTGACAATCGCGTCGAACACCGGGCGGACGTTCGTCTTCTACGTGGACGGCACGACCGGTCGCTGGCTGGCTTGCTAACGGCGCCTGCGGTGGCGGGCCGCAAGGCCCGCCGCCGCGACTAGCCCGAGCCCCAAGGTGCCCGGCTCGGGAACGGCGTAGATCCGCTGGACGCCGTAGGCCAACGGGTGCACCCCCGAATCCCGGGTGTACCGGGATTCGAAGCTGACGAAGTCGATCCGCGACCAGTCGACGGCACGGGAGAAGTTCTGCCGGCGGAAGCGGATGCCCCCGTCCCGTAGGATCCAGCTGTTGTTCGTCGCCGTGAGCCCACTACGGTCGCGCACGAAGAGGGTGTGGAAGTCGGCGAGCCGGCCGACCGGGTCCTCTGTGTACAGATCGACCCAGAACTCGGTCTCGACAGTGAGGTCGAGTTCGTTCGTCCTCGTGTTCCCATAGTCGAACCGCAGGATCGACGAGAGCTCGTCGGTGTCCGAGGACACCCTGGTCTCCCCTGCTCCGAGCCGGAGATCGACCGGTCGTTGGAAAAAGTTGCCGCCGACCTCGAGGGCGGTGCTCCGCTCCCCGAGGGCTACGCGGGAGCGGTCGAGGTCGAACTGGGAGAACTCCCACGATCCGTTGCCGACGATCCTCCTATCAAACGGCCCGACCGTGAAGTCGTCGATGAGGACGAAGGCGTGGGCCGCCGGGGCGGCGGCGAGGGCGAGGGCGAGGAGGGCGGATCGGCTCATAGAAACAGTCTACAACACTCTTCGGGTCGTTCCAACGCACAGAGTGAAAATCCCGTAGCGACTCTCGGGTTGCCCGGCCTGCCCCCTTAGCCGTCGGTCTTGATCTCTTGGACGTACCGGTTCTCGACGTAGAGCCCTTGTTCGTCCTGGGTGTTCAGCATATCGACCTTCACGATCCGGCCGTTCGTGGGATCGACCCAGATGTTGAGGACGTCCTTGGACGACGGGAACGCCCCGGGGAGGTCGACCTTGATGTGGAGCGCCTTGCGGCCCGCGACCTCTTCTGCGCCGACCAGGGTGGCCTTGGCGTCCTTGGCCTGGGGGAACGGCTTGTAGGTCCAGCTGTCGCCGACCTTGACCGGCTTCTCCGGGAACAGCCGGTGGAAGGAGTTGGTGAGCGGGTCGTAGAAGTCGTCCTCGCTCGGCTTGGTCCAGCGCTCGTTGACCTTGATGGTCTGCGGGGTCGGGGCGCGGTCGACGTACTCCTTGGCCTGTTCCACGCCGTGGCCCACGCCGGTGCCTTCGGTGGTGTCGCTCACGCTCTTGAAGGTGTAGACCCCGTCCTTGACGTCCGCCACCTCCCAGGTCAGCGTGCCCTGGACGTTCATCGAGCCGGGCTTGTTATAGGGCGCGGGGAGCTTCTTCTCCCACTCGGCGTCCGAGGGGCGGGACGAGGCGTCGTTCGTCCACTTGTAGGTGAACTTCGTGCCCTTGGTCTCCTTGACCCGCAGGAGGTAGCCCTCGGGCGGGGCGGGGGGCAACGCGGTCGGCTTCCGGGTCGCGGTCTGGCCGGACGTCGGTTTGCCCTCGACGGTCGGGGCCGGGGCACAGCCGGCGGTCAACAGGGCGATCAGGAGGCTCAGGGCGGCTACGGGCTTCGTCGGCATGGGGGGAGCGTCCACCCTAGATTGTGCCACCGGCCCGCCGTTGGCCCCGGGCAAGTCACATCCCGACGCCGGTGTACCGCCTGGTCCCCGCCCGGAACAGGACGCTCGCGAGGACCCCGAACACGACGATCCAGGCCAGCTGCATCCCGAACCCACCCACCGCCTCCTCCGGCCCGAGCCGCCCGAGCAGCAGGTCGACCGGGAAGGCGATCGTGTACTTGAAGTGGGTCCAGTCCGCCAGGCCCTGCGCCCAGAGCGGGAAGGCGGCGAGGGGCACGATCCGGCCGGAGAGCAGGCTCTCGGGCACATAGAACAGCCGGAACACGCTCACGAACTCGGTCGTCCAGAAGGTCACCATCGCCAGGCAGTAAGCGGCGAGGAAGGAGACGGTGTGGGCAAGCGCGAGGCTCAGCAAGAACGCGGGCCCGAAGTCCAGCCGCACCCCTGCCGGCCAACCATACGCCAGGCCGACCACGGCGAGCACGGGGAGGAAGAGCACGGTCTTCCCCACTCTCCACGACATGTTCCGTGCGGCCGTGGCCCAGAAGTAGGGGATCGGGCGCAGGAGGTGGGCGCTCACGGCCCCTTCGCGGACGTCCATCCCGATGTCCCACATGAGGTGGCAGACCGTGAACTGGGCGACCGTCATGCTCGCGAGGTAGTACGCCACGAGCGTGCCGGAATCGTAGCCGGGCAGACCGCCGGCGGCCAGCCAGACGAACGGGAGGACGAGGGCGCTCTGGACGTCGGCCAGGACCCAGATCCAGGCCGCCCCCGGGTAGGCGAGCATCTCGGCGAGGTAGACGCCGAACACCGAGCGCAACTTGCGGGTCAACTCGGGGCGGCGAGGACGTCCCGCAGGGCGCCCGCTTGGTTGATGGGCACGAGGGCCAGCACCATGTCCCCGGCCCTGAAGACGGTGTCGCCGTCCACGGTCGCCCCGTTCCCGTCCCGCATGTAGTAGACGAAGAACGTCCCGACGGGCAACTGGATGTCGCGGACGGCCCGGCCGACCACGGGCGAGCGGGAGCTCAGGACGCTCTCGACGACCTCGACGTGGCCGCGGTGGAGCGCGCCGACCGGCACAAGCTCGTCCCCGCCGATCTGCTGCTCGATGAGGCTATGGATGATGCCGGTGGCGCTGACGGTCTCGTCGATACCGATCTGGCGGAAGATCTCCTCGTGCCCGGGGTCGTTCACCCGGGCCAGGACCCTCTCGACCTGCCAGATGCTCTTGGCGAGCTGGCACACGACCAGGTTGTCCTCGTCCTCGCCGGTGACGGCCACGACGACGTCGGCCCTGTTGAACCCTGCGGTCTTCTGGGTGTGGAGCTCGCACCCGTCGCCGTGCATGACGAACTCGTCTCCGAGCAGGTTGGCCAAGCGCTGGTTCTGGGCGGGGTTCTTTTCAAGGATCAGAACCTCGTGGCCGCTGGCGATGAGTCGCTTCGCGAGGTTAGTCCCGACGTTCCCGCCGCCGACGAGGATGAGGTACACGGCTTAGTTCACCTCGAATTGGAACTCGGGGGCGAGGACGTTGTACTGGTCGATCGGCTTGTAGGGCTCGCCCATGAGCCAGTCGATGCACATGCCCGCGATGAGGGCGCTGGCGTTGATACAGGTGAGCCCGAGTCGGCGGTAGGCCTCCGCCCGCATCGGGTCCGCGACTTTGACGACGATCCGGTCGACGCCGTACTTACGTTGGACGATCTGTGCGGCCATGAGGTTGGTGTTGTCGCCCCGGGTGACGGCCATGAAGGCATCGGCGGACTGGACACCGGCCTTCTGGAGGATGTCGTCGTCGAGCCCGTTCCCGATCACGATGCGGCAGGGGTAGCTCTTCCCGAGCCGGCGGAGCGCCTCCGGACTCTTTTCGATCAGGGTCACTTGGTGACCTTGTGCGGAGAGTTGAAGGGCGATCGTCGCCCCGCTCCGTCCGCACCCCAGGATGACGACGTTCATAGCGGGCCGGGCGGGATCATACCAGCGGCCCCGACCCTCGGCTTGGGCGGGTGGGGCTCACCGCAGAAGGTAAGTGTTGCCTTCGTTGCGCACCAGCCGGGTCAGATGGTCGCCCAGGTTTCGGTCTACCGCGACGCTGACGGGCGTCGCGACGACCGCCCCGACGAGCCCGACGATCCCGAGCCCCGCCCCGAAGACTCGGATGGCGGGCGCCAAGACCTTCTCCGCCGGGTAGCGGTTGAAGTAGGCGAAGTGCCAGGCGACGCAGGCGGCGACGAGGAAGGCGACGAGCGCCACCTGGAGGCCGAGGGTGTTCCCGGGCTGGATCGGCACGAGCGGGGCGACCCACGGGCCCAGCGCGAACGAGGCCGTGGACGAGGCGAGCAGGAACAGGGTCGCCCCGGCGGCCGCGAGCAGCACCATCGCCCAGACCGCGACGACGTGGGCCTTCGGGAGGGGCGGCAGAGGGCCTTCCTTAACCCAGCTGTCTCGGACTCGGAGTAACGCCAGGACGACGGCCAAGAACACGGCGGGGGTCTGGAGGTGGGCCCATACGAACGCGGCCGCCGCCAGACCGATGCCCAAGAGCGGAGCGGCCGGAGATTGCAAGTGCCGGAGGAGGAACGGGGCCCGCTCGAGGCCCAAGGCCATGGCCCAGAGCAGGCCCCCCGCCGCCCCGACCAACAGGAGCGCGGCGGGCAGGCCCGCCGAAACGATCGACGCGAGCCCTGTCCGTCGGGCCTGGTCGGCGGCGGTCGCGAGAGGCACCAGGGCGAGCCAGGCGTCGTTCGTCACGAACGCTCGGGAGGCCGCGAGGGCGGCGTCGTTGCCCACGGTCGCCCGAACCTGCTCGATGAATCGTCCCCGGGCGAGGGCGCCCGCCCGCAGGTTGTTCCCTTCGCCGCCCGGCCGCACCCGCCCGATCGCGGCCGCTTCGATCATGTCGATCCCCTCGCTCGAGTTCCCTGCGCTCCGGCCCCCGTCCCGTAGGAGGACCCCGTTCCTGAGCGCCTCGTACCGGGCACGGATCGGATCGGCGGGGCTCGAGGTCATGAGCTTCACCGCCTGCTGGGAGACCCGTTCGGCGGCGTAGGTGGTTTTGCGGCTATAGGCGAGGGCCCGGTGCCAGGCGAAGGGTGCCCCCGCCTCCTGGGCGAGACCTTCGACGACCTTGGCCAAGCGCTCGCCCTGGCGGTCGTTCCAGCTCACCGCCAGGGCGCCGCGGCTCCAGGCCCGCTCGACCGCCTCACTCCCGCCGGGCTGCCCCTGGAGACCTTCGTCCACCCACACCGCCTCCATCTGGTGCCAAAAAGCGTTGTCGGGCTCCTCTCCTGCCCCGATCTGGGCGATCTCGGCGAGCGAGAGGGCGTCGTCGGTGCTGACCCCGCCTTGGGCCCGGTCGATCTCGGCGCCGACCTGGAGCCAGAAGGCGGCCTCGTCGAGGGAGGCAGGGACGGGAAGCCCTTTCACGTTCTCCGGGAGGCTGCGCGTCTGGCCAAGGTACACGGACGGCTGAAAGCCCGCGAAGCCCCGCAACAGGTACGGGCGTGACGACGGGTGGGCGAGGAGGACGGCGAGGGCCCCGATCAACGCCCCGAGGAAGGCCCTCGCCGCGAGGCTCATCGATCGGTCGGGATCGAGGAGTCCGTGAAGTCCCGGATCACCGGGATGTCGAGCCTGGCCTCTTCGCCACGAAGCTGGGTCGGCTGGATCGTGGGGGCGGAGAGGAGGATCTGGAGGAGGGCGAGGACCGCGAGGCCCCCGACGGCGGCGCTCAGGATCATCGGCGACCAGTACCGGATCGTCCGGCTCTTGGCGTCGAGCCGAACCTTTCGGAGGGTGTCGGCGACGAACCGCTCGTCGGTGTGGTCGTCGAAGGCGCACTCTCGCAGCACCTGCCCGACGAACGGGTCGTCGGGGGTCTGCTCGCGGCGGAAGAGGGACTTGAACATCAGGCCTCCACCGTCGCTTGAATCCACATCTCTCGGAACCTCTCACGGGCGGTGTGGAGTCGGGACCGGACGGTGCCGACCGGAACCCCCATCACGACCGCGACCTCCTCGTAGCTCAGCTGCTCCATCTCTCGGAGCACCAGGGTCATCTTGAGGTCGGGCGAGAGTCGGTCGAGCAGGTCGTGGGCGAGGATCTTGGTCTCGACCTCTCGTTCGCCCGAGGCTTGCGGCGAATCGACGATCGCCGGTTGCGCCCGGCGGCCACGGAGCTTGTCCATGCACAGCCGCACGGTGATCCGGTAGAGGAAGCTGGCAAAGGCCCGGTCGTCGCGGAGCCGACCGAGCTGGCGGAAGCCCTTGATGAACGCTTCCTGGGCGACGTCCTCGGCTTCGTGCCGGTCGCGAAGTACGTTCGCGGCGATCCGGATCAGCCGGCGCCGGTGCTTGGCGATGACGATCGCCATCGCGTCCTCGTTCCCGGCGCGGCACCGGGCCAAGACCTGGAGGTCTTCGGCGAGCGCTTCTGGGTTCAGGAAGGCGGATGTCTCGGACATGGTCGTCGCGTACATAGTATGACGCAAAGACGGCCAAGGAGTTCCTGTTCGTTCGACCCGTTCTACAAGCCCGCCGGTGTGCCGGGGCCAGGGGTACAGTCGTCAGACCCGCATGCTCCCTGGCCCCGTCCCCGTGCCGGACGCCGTCCTGGCCTTGCTCCGGCCGTCCGAGTCGGTCGTCCGGCAGGATCGCCAGACCGCTCAAGTCCCCGGCGGGCTCACCGTGACGTTCGAGGAGAGCGAGACCGACCAGGAGACCGGGCGGGTCGTGTTCCGTGGACGGGTCGAGGCGGTCTACGACCAGACCCGAGTCCAGTGCGACGAGCTTACAGTCGATTCGTTCGACCGACGCGGAGAGGCAAAGGGCGGGGTGCGGGTCGTCGATCCCGAGGGCGAAATCTCGGCCCAGTCGCTCACCTTCGATTGGGGCGCCAAAACGGGGGTGGCGTTCGGGGCGGTGCTACAGGCCCCGAACGTCTGGATCGCGGCCGAGCGGCTCGATGTGGCCCCCGGGCTCTGGACGGTCACGCGAGGGCGAGGCTCCTTGAGTCGGACCGGCGACACACCGGTGACCTTCGAGGCCGACAGTGCCGAGATCGTCCCCGGCCAGCGAGCGCTCCTTCGGAACGTGTACTTCAAGGTCTTTGGGACACGGCTGGGCCCGATCCCGCGGATCCCGTTCAGCCTGGATCGACGGGTCGCCGGCCTCAAGGCTCCCGAGATAGCCAACCGGAAAGGTGTCGGGCTTGGCGTGTCCTGGCGGAGCGGGTTCCGAGTCGGGAGCGGGGGCGTCACCGACTTCGCCGTCGAGAGCTTCCCGAAGCGCCTGCCGGGGTTGGCCCTCCAGTACGCCTACAGCCCACTCGACCCGGACTCACCCACGGCCATCGCCCCCCGTGGCGACCTCGACGAGCGGTTCGCCGACGGGTGGTTCGACAACGTCAGCGTGGCGAGTCCGGCCAGCGAGGAGGCCGACATCGGGGCGAGGCGGTCCAGCTTCGGGGTCGCTACCGGCTGGAACCGGGGCACCACTGCCCGTCCGGAGGACAGCACCGAAGTCAGTAAGGCGCTCGAACTGAGCATGGAGCAGGGCGGGCGCCGAGGAGGCATGGCCTGGCGAGGGGCGGTCCGGCTCCAGAGCCAGCGCGACGGGGCGAACCAGGGGTTCCTCGGTCGGACAGTCGCTGAGCTGACCGTGTTGCCGAGACCAGTGCCGGTCGGCCGCGGACTCTACCTCCGAGCCCGGGGAGACCTGTTCGGGACGGCGAGCGGGTCGGGGCTCTATGGCTGGGCCCGGGGTCAGGTCGGCGTGTTCGCCGAGCCGGTCGAGGGGGTGACGCTGGGGGCGGCGTACCAAATGGGGACGGGACGCGGGCGGCCGGACTTCCGCTTCGACCCGCTCGTCGGCGGGGACGCGGTCCACCTCCGG
The DNA here is from genome assembly GCA_022843485.1 of Fimbriimonadaceae bacterium. GTDB lineage: Bacteria > Armatimonadota > Fimbriimonadia > Fimbriimonadales > Fimbriimonadaceae > JALHNM01. Next base: position 372,686 of record JALHNM010000002.1, read on the forward strand.
GTGGACTATGTCCGGGGTCCGTTCACGGCCCGCTACCTCCGCAAGTACGACCTTGGACGGAACACGTGGTATGACCAGGAGTACGAGCTCGCCGTGGTGGCGGGGGCGTTCCAGCCGTTCCTAGTCTTCCGAGAGTTCCCGAGCGAGACGAGGATTGGAGTACGGTTCCGGATCGACTCGTTCCGCGACCGGGTGTCGTCGCGGCAGCAGAGGCGCTAGGTCGGCCCCCGTCCCCATGGGCGGACGGGGGCCGTGGACTGGACCCGCGTCAGGCGGCGACGCGGGACGACTCGATGCGGCGGCAGGCGACGATCCGGTCGAGTCGCACCTCGCCGATGTCGGTGATCAGGCACGGTCCGTAAAGCGGGACGAACCCGACGTCGTACACCTCGGCGAGCTTCTCGTGGCTTTCACCCGAGCGGTCGCGGTAGCTGAGGCAGACGAAGTCTCCGACGAACGATTTAGCCTGGGTCAACAACATGGGTTCACTCCGCCCCTTGGCCGGGGCGAGGCACGAGGGGCTCGCCCCCGTGTCACTGTCTTTCCGGGTCTTCGACCCTCCTCCGACCCGTAAGCGTTCCGGAGTCACCGAAAGCCGAGGGACTTGCGGGCCCGGCGGCATCTTCGGCCAGGCCGACCCAGTAGAATCCCGGTCGATGCACTACCGAGTCGGGGAGGCGCGGTGCCGGGACTACGCGGTGTCGTCGCGGCTGGAGTGGATGCTGCCGAACGGCCGCGGGGGCTTCGCGATGGGCACCGTCGCCGGGGCGAACTCCCGGCGGTACCACGGCCACCTCGTCGCGGCCGTGCGGCCCCCCACCGAACGGCTCGTGCTGCTCGCTGCGGTCGAAGCGTACGTCACCATCGACGGTCAGGTCTTCGGGATCAGCTGCAACCAGTACGTCGGGGCGGTCCACCCGGTGGGCTACGGCCTGCTCGAGTCGTTCGGCGTGGGCGAGTGGGCGGAGTGGGTGTACCGGATGAACGGGCACCGCGTCCGCAAGCGCCTGCTGGTCCACCCGGGCGAAGACGCCTGCACGATCGAGTACGCGAACCTGGGCGACGAACCGGTCCAGCTCACCCTCCGTCCGTTGGCAAGCCACAAGTTCTACCACGACAACTTTCGAGTGACCGACTTCTACCCCCAGTTCCTGCTCTTTCCCGATGGGGCGACGGTGTTGGTCCACAACGAGGTCAAGCTCGTCATCCAGCACCCCGACGCCGAACGGACGCCGACGACCGGCTGGTACTACCGGTTCGAGCACGCTCGCGAGATCGAGAGGGGGCTCGACCCGATCGATGACCTCTACTGCCCGTGCGAGCTCCGGTACTACCTGCTCCCGGGCGAGACCGCGACGCTAATCGCCTCTACCGACGAAGCTACGACCGCCGCAGCGTTCCCAGACGACCAGGAGGGCGAGCCGGACACGGTGACGCTCCTTGAGGAGGCCGCCCGCAAGTTCCTCGTCCAGGCCCCGGACCGCACGACGATCATCGCCGGGTATCCCTGGTTCACCGACTGGGGTCGGGACACCATGATCTCCCTCCCGGGCGTGTGCCTGCACACCGGACACGTCGAGGAGGCTCGGTCGATCCTTCGCGGCTATGCCGGTGCGATGTTCCAGGGGCTCGTGCCGAACCGGTTCGCCGACCGGGGCGGGAAGCCCGAGTACAACACCGTCGACGCGACGCTCTGGTTCGCCAACGCCGTCTATCTGACCCTCGAGGCCGAGTGGGACGAGGGGTTCGCCGAAGAGGCGGCCGGATGGCTCGGCGAGAGCCTGGAGTGGCACATGAAGGGCACGCTCTACGGCATCGCCATGGATAAGGAGGACGGACTCCTGGAGCAGGGGGTGCGGGGGGTCCAACTCACGTGGATGGACGCAAAGGTGGGGGACTGGGTCGTCACCCCCCGGCACGGCAAGCCGATCGAGGTGAACGGGCTCTGGGTGAACGCGCTACGGATCGCAGAGTGGCTCGCGGGCCGACTCGGGCGCGATCCGGGCGAGGTACGAGCGGCCGCCGACCGCGCCGAGGCCAGCGTCCAGGAAAAGTACTGGAAGGAGTCGCTCGGGCACTATCTCGACACGGTCGACCCGGACGATGCGAGCCTGCGGCCTAACCAACTCGTCGCGATGGGCCTCCCGTTCGCTCCGCTGAAGGGTCCCCGTGCCAAGCGGGCGCTCGCTAAGGTCAAAGCGCAGCTCCTCACGGACTGCGGTCTGCGGACACTTGGGCCTCAGGAGCCGGGCTACAAGGGCCGGTTCGAAGGGCCTCTCGCCGACCGCGACGCGGCCTACCACCAAGGGACGGTCTGGCCGTGGCTGTTGGGGCCGTACGTCTCCGCGGTCCTGCGCGTGGACGGTGACCGGGAGGAAGCGATGCGGGCCCTGGAGGCCGCCCAGTGCTGGCTGGAGGAGTATGGCCTCGGGGGGATCGCGGAGGTCTACGACGGCGACAAACCCCATCGCCCGGGCGGCTGCCCGTGGCAGGCCTGGGGAGCGGCCGAGCTCCTCCGAGCCTGGCGCGAGACCGAAGCCTTCCCCACCCCGTAACCGAACCCGACCGGGCCCGTCCGAACTCGAGTCCGAACCATGAACGCCCTCCTCGCCCTCCTCGCCCTCTGGCCGACGCCCCAATGGTCGGTCAACCCTCGCCATACGCTCGTCTGGGAGGGCGAGCCTTACCTTCCGGTGGGCCTGCGGGTGGAGGGGTCGGTCGATGCGGTGAGGTTGGCGGCGGAGGCGGGCGTTAGCGACCTGGTGGTGGAGCTACCCGCGGACGGGACCGGCTGGAAGTCGGTCGTGCAAGAACTCGAAGAGCGGGGGATGCGGTACGCCGTGGCGCTCACGTCGGCCGCACCGACCGCCCCCGCCGTCGTCGTGGAACCGGACGGCTATCGGCTGCCGGGGATCGAGCGGAAGACCTCGGTCCGGCTCCGGCTCGAGGGGGCGAGCGAAGCCCTCCTCGTCCTCGCCAAAGCGAGCGACGGGTCCGTGCGCTGGAGCCGACGGGTCGTGGTCACGGACGGGGTCGTCGAGAGCGAGATCGACCCGCTCGTCCAAGTCTCGCACGTGCTCCTCGTCTACCCAGTGGTGGCGGATCTCCGGGCGCCTGACTTCGGCCAGGCGTACGACGCCCACCGGGACACGCTGCTCGAAGCCCTCGAGTCGACGCCGCTCGGGCCTGGGGCACGGGCGATCCTCGACGTCGGAGGGGCGGGCGCGACTCAGCCGGGCCCTGAGACGACCGCCGTGCCGACCTCGACGGTGTTCCGGCTAGAGATGGCGGACTTCCTCGAGCGCAAGTACGCGACCCTCCCAACCGCCCTCAAGGCGTGGGGGGTCTCGACGAACGACGTGTCGAACTTCGCCCAGCTCGCCCGCACGGTCCCGCTCTGGTCGCAGGCTCGCGGCGTGGCCCAGCTTTGGGACCCCGTCGGCGACCGGCTCTACCCGGTCGAGACCCGGTCCTCGGTGGCTTGGAGCGACATCCGGGCCTGCCTCCGCGACTTGGCGACTCGTCGGACCGCGCGCCTCGCCGAGGCGGTCAAAGCAAAGACGGGGTTACCCCTCGTGCGGACCTGGTCCTCCTGGGCGAGCGGCTTCCCGGCCTCGACGGACGGCCTCGGGTTCCGACCGACTGGGCCTGGCCTCCCGGACGCGGTCGAAGCAGGCGCAGGGCCAATGAGCGAGGCCCTGCGCCGGGCCGAGCCGGGGTTCGTTTGGGCCCTCGACGTGCCCGTATCGACCCTCACCCCCGAGACGGCGGTGGCCGAGCTCGAAGGGATGGGCGTACGGGGCTGGTTCTTCCGGGCCGCGAACCGCGAGGAGGCGGCGGCCGTCGGGAGGCTCGTGGCCACACGGAAGGGTGACGTGAGCGCGGCCGAATGGACGGTGAAGGCGCTCTTCTTCCCTGACGCCGCCCGGGACCCGGCGGTGCCCGCCCGGCTTCGAGGCGGCACCTGGTGGCTCCCCACGCCTTACCCTGGGGAGCGGCTCGACCTCGGCCCTGGGTTCGAGGGGTACCGGATCGAAGCCCCAGAAGGCACGTCGATCGCAGTCTGGGCGACCGAACCCGCCCCGCGGACGCGGTTCCTGACACCGGAGGCGTCGAAGGTCCAGGCGACTGACCTCGACGGTCAGCCCATCGAAGTCCGGCGGCGCCGGGACGCTTTCGAGCTCGACCTGACCCAGGAGCCTGTCGTGTTGCGGGGCGTGGGCGAGCAGATCGTGCCCGAGCGCTCGCTCGCCGAGACCGCCGGGATGCTCACCGCCCTCTTCGACACGATGGAAAACCGGGTCGACCCTACGGGCCAGGAGAAGTTCGCCTTCCTCGATACGTTGCAGGCGAGCAAGTCCCGGCCCGCGGAAGCGTTCAAGGCGATGCGGGCACAGTTGACGAAGGTCGTGCCGCGGGTCGCCCCATACGTCTGGCTCTCGGCGGCCCGTCCCCGGGCGACGAACCTAGGGGCGCCGGTGCGGATCCCGGGGTCGGCCTTCGAGCAGTCGCTCGTCCTCAACACCCGGCTCGACCCAGCGGCGGGCGTGTTCTACGCCGAGTACCAAGGGAACGTGCGGAACGAGGGGGAGTACGAGGTCTGGGTCTCGGGGCGGATCCCGGACGCCGCCCGGGAAGGGTGGCGGGTGCGGATCGGGGCAAAGACGTTCACGCCGGAGCCGCCGGTCAGCGTCTACGGGCCGGGGTTCGCGTGGTCCCGGTTCGGCACGCTGAACCTTCCTCGGGGGCTCATCGACCTGCGGCTCGAGTTGAGCGGCCAGAGGGGGGTGGAGGCGGTGTTCGACGTGGTTGCGCTGATGCCGGTCGGGTTCCGCCCGTCGGGTCCGCGAGTCCCAACCGAGTTCCTCAGATCCTTGCCCCCTCCTAAGCGGACGGGGGACGGAAGGGGTTAGGCCGGTCGGCCATCGCGGTGACCCAGGCGTCCTGCTTGGCCCGCCAGTGGACCTCGTCCAGAGAGGCGAGCCCGTAGTCGCAGGAATCCCGGCCAGTGCGGACGGCCCAGCCGGCGTCCCCGAAGCTGTAGTGCCAGAACTCGTCCCGGCAGTTCGAGAACCCTGCGGCGAGCATCGATTCGACGAGGAGGGCCCGGTTGCGTGAGGCTTCTTCGGTGAGGCCGAACACGTAGGTCGGGGCGCCGAAGAGGCGGTCGTACGGGGAGACGAGGTCGAGTGGCTCGCCGTCCGGCCCGATGAGCACGACGTCAAGGGCGGCTCCGGTGCAGTGGCCAGGCGGGGCCTTCTGGTCGAACGGGGCGACGAAGCGGCAGAGCACCCGGCGGCGAGCGGCGGGGCTGAGCTCCGGCCGGGCCGCGACCAAGTTGGCCTCCATCCACCGGTAGATCGCTTGCTGGCGTTCGAGCGGCCGCCACGCGTCGGTCACTCCGAGCCGGACCCCCGGCGGCAGGCCCTGCGCGGCGACCTCGGCCATCGCCGCGACCCGGGCGCGACAGAAGGGGATCGTGGCCTCGCGGACGATCACGACGGTCGGGGCCGCCTCACGGAGATCGACGAGGGGCTCGCCGGTCTCGACTTCCCTCACCCGGTTCAGGGCCCGGATCGGCTCGGGACGACCCTTCGAGCGATCCCACTTGGCGGTCATCGGCCGAGGAACGCCCAGAGCGCGGCGACCCCGACGGCCGTAGTCGCTGAAACGGCTCGACGCCCGCCGCGGCCAGGGACTTCGATCCGGTCGCCGGGCTGAAGGGGGACGTCGCCGGCGAACCCTCGCTCGATGTCCTCGAAATCGACGACCAACGGGCGCTTTTCGGCCCCTTCCCGGAAGACTCGGACACGGCGGAGGCTAGCCCCGGGGCCCGGCCCACCGGCGGCCCGGACGGCGTCGGCCAGGCGCATGCCCGGTGTAAAGAGGAAGTAGCCCTCGCTCCGAACCGCCCCAAAGACCTGGACGTACCCGCGACCCTCCCGAACCCCGACGACCACGCGGTCGTCCGGCTCGAGGGCGGCATCCACGCCGTCTTGGGCGAGATCGAGGGATTGGCGCTGGCTCCCCCTTTCGACGAACGTTTGGCTTAGGAGACCGAAGCTGGAGACACCGCCGGACAGGTCGATCGCCCGGCGGACGGTGAGGCCCGGTGTGAAGACCACGGGTCCGGGGCGGACCACTCCCCCCATGACCATCACGACCCGGAGCGGCTCGGGCTCGGCGGGCCCCTGGAAAGGGGGGCTCTGGGCCTCTGGCTGCGTCCGGGCGCGGTCGGGAACGCTCCCGGGCAAGGGCGTCAGAGTGAAGCGGGGGGCTCCGGTCGGGCCGAAGAAGACGCGGTCGCCCGGGTTGAGTTCGGGGTTGCCGGCGGGGCCGGGGTCGGTGAAGTCGACCGTGCGTTCGGCGCCGTCGGTGCCTACGAGCCTGACTCGGCGGAGGTCGGAGCCAGCGAGGGGCCGGGCGTCCCGGACGACGTCGCTCAGACGCATCCCGGGGCGGTGCGGGAGGGTCGACGCCACCTCGACCGCTCCTTCGACCCGGACTCCAGTCTCGGTCGCGGGGGTGGGTGCTGGTCCGGCGTCAGACTCCAGCAGCGCGACCGTGACGGTCGCCGTAGGCGCCACGCCGTTCGCGGTAACAAGGCCCGCGATGCGGTCGGCGGCCTGGTCAGTGGTAAGCCCTTCGACGGCGACGGCGCCAAGGTACTCAAGGAGGATCGTGCCGAACCGGGAGACCGAGGTAGCTTTGGTGAGGGCAGGGGCCTCGGCGCAAGTGACCTTGAGGCGGTCGCCCGGACGGATCGCCCGGTCACCCGCCCAGGCGAAAGCGGCCGCGAACAGCGCTATGAGAACTAGGGTGAGTCGAACGGCCATGGCGTCACTAGGAAAGACGTCCAGGGAACTCCTTTCGCCGCGGGATGGGAGGAAGGGTGGTGCCACCGGCCGGACTTGAACCGGCGACCCTAGCATTTTCAGTGCTATGCTCTACCAACTGAGCTACAGTGGCACATATGGCGAGGATGACGGGGCTCGAACCCGCGACCTTCGGCGTGACAGGCCGACGCTCTAACCGACTGAGCTACACCCTCGCGTTGGGACACGTATGATACTCGGAGTGGGGCGTCCTGTCGCTAGGTCGCCGGGCCCTGCCACCCCTCAAGCCCCAACTGCCCGGCCATCGCCGTGACGTACCCGAGCTCAAGCAGCCCCTGACCCAAGAGGCGGACGTCGCAGGCGAGGGGCCTGTCCTCCGTCAGTGCAGGCACGGAGCAGAGGAGCGGCCACAGAGCCGTTCCGCCGAGACACCGAGGCTCCCGACCGACAAGGTGGAAGGCCTGGCGCAGGGCGAACGCGAGGCTCCCCAGTAGCCAGGTGAACCGTTCGGTCTGGCGAAGGGCGGCTTGGGCCGCGTGGGTGCCCATCGGCACGACGTCCTGGTTCGAGCCGTTCGTGGGGATGCTCTGGACCGAGGCGGGCACACACTCGCGGCGCATTTCGGCGAGGACGGCGGTCGCCGCCAACTGGATCCCAGCGAGGCCGCTGTCCAAACCGGGCCGGGGACTGAGCAGGGGGGGGAGGCCGTCGGTCCTGGCGGGGTCGCAGAGGAGGGCGAGTTGGCGCTCGGCGAGGTTGGCGGACTGGACGACGGCGGTCGAGAGGGAGTCCATCGCGAAGGCGGTCTCCTGACCGAAGAAGTTGCCGCCGTGGACGACTTCCTCGGCCTCGACGTCGAATAGGGGGTTGTCGGACACGCCGTTGAGTTCGTCGGTCACGACCGACCAGGCGTGGCGAAGCGTGCGGAGGGCGGCACCGAGGAGTTGGGGGGTGCAGCGGAGGGAGTACGGCTCCTGCAGGGGGCGGTCGGCGTTGAGCACCCTCCCCTCGGCGGCTTGGCCGATCAGTGCCGCGACGGTCTCGTGGGCGGGGTGGCCGCTCGACCGGTGAAGGACAGGGCGTAGCGGCTGGCCATGGGCGCCGAGCAGATCGTAGAGCAGGCCGGTGAGCGCGGCCGTTGCGGCGAGTTGCCGGCTGTACGCCTCGAGGGCCAGGGCGGCCGTGGCCCCCATGAGGGCCGTGCCGTTCACCAGGGCGAGGGAGTCGCGGCCTTGGAGCACTAACGGCGACACCCCGCGGGCTTCGAGGGCCTGGCGGGCATGGACGTTACGGTCGCCGTCCCAGACATAACCGTCCCCGGTCAGGGCGGCCACGGCGTGGGCCATGGGGATGAGATCCCCGCTTGCGCCGACCGATCCGTAGGTCGGCACAACGGGCACGACCCCGGCCGATAGGAGCCGGGCCAGGCTCTCCGCGCAGTCCTCTGACACACCGGAAAGCCCCTGCGAGAGGGTGTGCAGCCGGAGTAGGAGCATCCCCCGGACCACTAAGGGGGCAAGCGGAGGACCTTGACCTGCCTGCAAGTGGGCGACCAAGCCTCGGCCCTGGTCCTCCGGCGAGCACCGAGCGCCGAACCCGACGAGCGGCCCAAACCCCGTGGTCCAGCCGTAGACCGCTTCCCCACTGGCAGCGCGGGCAACGGCGAACTCGTGCCCTCGGCGCAGGAGTCGCCGGGTCGCCGTGGGCAGACTCGCCGCTCGGTCAGGGTCACGCGCCCAGGCCGCCAGCAACGAGGGGGTGAGCCGAGTTGCCGGGCCCACCTCGAGGGGTCCCTTCTCTGCCGCCCACTCCCGCACCTTTCGGCGGCACCACTTGCCGTTCGTGCGGAACTCACGGGCAGCGACCGTCGGGCTGACGGTGACCGGGTCCTCGAAGGGCAGTTCGGAGGGGAGGTCGAGGTCAAAGGCGCGGTCTGTGACCACGATCGGCCGAACCCGGCCCCCGTTCCCTTCGACGAGGAGGACCGCACGGCCCGGGCTCGAGAGGGACTGCTCCAGCCCCTCGGGGAAGAAGAGGCGACCGTTCGGGAGCTTCCAGGTGGAGTCGCGTCGACCGAGGTAGGTGTACGAGCCGTCGAGCTCCTGTCGGGCGAGGTCGCCGGTCGCGTGCCAGCCGTCAGTGGCCGAGGCCACTGCGTCAGGAGAGAGGTTTGGACCCCGCACCAGGAGTTCGCCTTCGCCCGACAGCCGCACCTCGCAGCCCACCGGACGACCCAGCCCGCCGGGGCGGAAGACGCCGGGTTCGCCCAGGGTCACTCCAGGGGAGCACTCGGTCTGGCCGTAGCCGACTCGGAGCCGGGGGGCGTCTCGGGTGAGCGCTGCGGCGAGTTCGGGCCCGATGGCCGAGCCGCCTACGATCCCCCCTTCGAGCCGACCGAACCACTCCCCCCCGCGGTCGGTGGCAAGGGCAGCCTCGGCCACGGCGGGGACGGTGAACACGTGGGGGTGCGGCAGGGTTCTCCCAAGGTCGATCCAGCGCCTGAGGTCGAACCGGTCGGGGCACGGGAGGTGGATCTCGAGGCCCGCCTCCAGTGAGCAGAGCAGCTCGAGCACCCCTCCGAACGCGTGCCCCCAGCTCAGGTAGCTACAGACCGAGCCCTGGGGGCGGAGGGCGAGGAGGGGGGCGTGGGACTCGACCTGACCGAGCACGTTCGCGGTGGTGAGGCCGACGAGCTTCTCATGGCCGGTGGTGCCGCTCGTCGCGAACACGACGGCCAATGAGGGGTCGGGGGGCCTGAGGGGGGCGAGGAGTTCCGGAGGACGGGCCTCGTACAGGTCATCCATCGGAACCCCGTGCGGACCGCCGACGATCAGCCGGGGCTCGTAGGCGGCGGGGTCGAGGGCTCGGTTGGGAGCGCACGGACAGAACGTGGCACCGAGCCTTGCGCACGCAGCGAGGACGGCGATGAAGTCGACCCCGTTTGCCAGTTGAGCGACGACGCGATCCCCGGGGGCTACCCCTGCCCGGTCGAGGATCTCCGAGACGGCCCGGCCGCTCGTGAGGATCGAGGCCCCTGGACAGGCTCGGGAGGGCCCGGTCTCGCCGTACTCGTACACGACCGGGTAGGAGCCACCGGCGAGCCACTCCTTGAGTCGGTCGTAGAGGGGGCTGAGGAGGGCGGTCCGATCCATCGGGCATTGGCGGGGTCGGTTCGCTGAGGCGCGGGTGCGCGCCGGGCCCACCCCGTTGGCGCTTAGGCGGCTCTCTTAACGAAGACCCAGTTCGTGTTGTCGGTCGGGTTGCGGAAGAGGTGGACGTTGACGTTCGTCGGCCTCATCTTGTACGTGAAGGTATAGACGAACTGCTCGTCGAGCCGGCCGTTCGCGACGCCCTCCTTGAACTTGCCGAAGAAGAGCCGGTTGTTGGAGCAGGGGGCCACCTGGGTGAAGAAGTTGCGCCCCTCGGCGTCGCTCGGGGCGACCCCGGCCAACTCGGACTCGTAGCGGTTGTACAAGATGACAGTGCCCTCGTCGTCGACCTTGACGACGCCGTACTCTTCCCTATCGACGGCCTCGCGGTCGACGTTGCTGAGGTTGTTCAGAAGTTTCGGGGAAACGAAGCTCATGGGGTTCCTTAGTTTTGGGGTCGGGCTCAGGCGGCGTCGGAGCAGAGCCGCTCGAGGCGTTCGATCTTGGCCTTGATCTCGGCGACGACCTCTTCGATCTCAAGCCCAGGCCACTGTTCGGCGATCTGTCGTTTCTCGTCGTAGAGCTCGATGAGTTGGGCCTCGAGCGAGCTGGCCTGGTCGGTCGGGTCGGGGGGAGTGACCCGAGAGGTCTTGGCCCCCTGGCGGGCGAGCTCGATGACCTCGTCGATCGTGAGGCCGGGGAACGCTGCGGCGAGGCGGGCCCGGTCGCTCTCGAGGGCGTCGAACCGCTCCTGGATCAGGCGGTTGAGTTCGTCGTCGACGCTCCGGACGAGCGTCACGATCTCCTGGGCGCTCTTCCCGGGGAAGTTGGCGTCGAGGAGTTCCTTGTCCCGGTAGAGCTCGGCCAGTTGACGCTCCATGTTCTCGATGTCGCCCATGTTGTCTTCTCGTCTTGCGGGCGTGTCCCCGTCGGACTCGAACCCTCTGGAGAAAATGGTCGGTCGCGCCCCGGAAAAGTCGAGCCTCCCCTCGCCCCCAGTGGGCTCTTCCGGGCGAAAGTCGGGGCGTGGCGAGACTTTCGTTCCCGGTACCCTGTGGGTCTCACGGTCATCGGCCGATACGACCCGATATGGGCGGACAGGGACTCGACCTGCAGCCGACGCTCTTGGAACGGGCGCAGGCGGTCTTGGCGGCGTGTAAGGCGCTTCGGGCCGGTGCCGATGCCTCAGGCAACCTCTCTGGTCAGGGTGTCCCAACGAACCAGGAGACCGGGCTCGACGCGCCCGCCGCTCCGGTCAAGCCTCCCTTGCTCCGTCGCGTCGACGGGCCCGCTGCAAACCCGGGGCTGACTGTGCTCCAGGGCGAGACTCGGGCCGTTCCGATGAGCTCGGCGCGGGACGAGATCGAGCAGTTCGGCGGGGCGGCGGAATCCCCTAGCCGCCCCCGGTTCCTCGACCGTGTCTGGCGGCGGGACCCGGACGACGAGCGAGGGTGGTAACCCCCGTCAGCCGCGGTTGAAGCCGGGTCGGTTGGGCTGTCCTCGGACTCCGGCGGCGGGCGGCGGGGCGGGAGACCCGGGCGCACCAGGGGCCCCCGAGGCGCTACCGGCGGCCCGTTGAGCGAGTTCCACCAGGCGACCGAACTCGCCGGGGTCCTTCGCTTTGCTTGCGGCGTCCTCGACGGAGACGAGGCCCTTCTCGACGAGCTTGGCGAGCGACTGGTCGAGCGTCTGCATGCCCTGCCTGGAGCCGGTCTGGATGATCGAGCTTAGCTGGTAGGTCTTGTTCTCGCGGATCTGGTTGCGGATGGCGCCGGTGGCGTTGAGGACCTCGAACGCGGCGACGCGGCCCCGGCCGTCCTTGCGCTTGACGAGGCTCTGCGAGATCACGCCGAGCAGGTTGACGGAGAGCTGCATCCGGACCTGCTGCTGGGCGTGGAGCGGGAAGACGTCGACGACGCGGTCGACGGTCTGGACGGCGTCGACCGTGTGGAGCGTGGCGAAGACGAGGTGCCCGGTCTCGGCGGCGGTGATCGCGAGGTGGATGGTCTCGAGGTCGCGCATTTCGCCCACGAGGATGACGTCCGGGTCCTGACGCAGGACGTACTTGAGGGCGTTGGCGAAGCTGAGGGTGTCGACGTCGAGCTCGCGCTGGTTGATGAGGGCCATGTGGTCGTCGTGGACGAACTCGATCGGGTCCTCGACGGTCATGATGTGGCACTTCTGCGTCCGGTTGACCCGGTCGACCATCGCCGCGAGGGTCGTCGACTTTCCGCTGCCGGCCGGCCCGGTCACGAGGACGAGGCCACGGGGGCGCTCGATGAACTCATAGCAGACCTTCGGGAGGGAGAGGTCCTCCATGTTCGTGATCTCGTAGGGGATCACGCGGAAGGCGGCTTGGTGGTGCTCGCGCTGGACGTAGAGGTTGCCGCGGAAGCGGGAGACGCCAGTGATCTCGAGGGCGAAGTCGAGCTCCATCTCCTTCTCGAACCGGACCATCTGCTCCGGCCGAAGGAGGTCTCGCATGGCGGCGAGGAAGTCGTCGTCGGAGAAGCTCGGGACGTCGTCGAGCGGCAGGAGGTCGCCGAACACGCGGACGTACACCTTGCCGGTGTCGGACTTGATGTGGAGGTCGCTCCCTTGCATCTCCACGGTGCGCCGAAGGAGCCCTTGGACGTCGAGCATGGCCAGAGTGTAGCCGAGCCGAGTGGACTGGCACACGGAGGGGTCGAGGGCCCGGGGGGCCGGGCCCTCGGAGGGGATCGGGTTAGCCGCCCTTGACGCTTGTGACGCCGAACTCGGTCACGATGCCGCCCTTTTGTTCCCAGCGGTTCTCGCTCGGGTTCCAGTAGGGGGCGCTGCCCATGATCGTGTCGGTGTTCTGCTTCATGAAGTTGAGCTGGTTCGACATCATCTGATGGTTGTGCTGGCTCATCATCTGGCGCGCCTGCATGACGGTCTGCTGCTCTTGGGGCGTGAGCTTCGCGCCGAGGTCGGCGCGCACCAGGAGCCGGTCGAGTTCGTCCATGTTCGGCCATTGGATCATGTGCCCCATCACCTTTGCGACGTTCTCCTGGAACTGCTCGCGCTGTTCCTTTTCTGCCTTGGCGAAGTCCCGGGCGAGTTGGACGCGCAGCTTCTGCCGGCTCGCCTCGCTCAGTTTGGGTTCGGGTTTGCCGCTCTGCACAGAGCCGAGGAAGAGGAAGGCATCGATATAGGCGTCTGCCAGGGCCTTGCTGAAGAGGGGAGCCTCAGGGACGAGGGCCGGGTTGCTTTGTCGGTAGACCTCGAGCATGAGGATGCTGCTCTCGTCGCCCTGCTTGACCGCCTCGTCCGCCCGGATCAGAAACCCCATGATGTTCGACGTCAGAGCCAGCCGCTGCGTCCGGGCCGGGAGGGCGCGCAGCTGCCTCATGCCGTCGACCGTCCCGACCACGGCCCGTGGAGTCGTGCCGTCCGACCAGTACTTGATGAGGATCGTCCGCATGCGCTCGGTTTGCTGGGGAGTGAACTTGCCGAGCGTCGTGAACTCGGTCGCCTTCACGAACTCGGCCACGATCTCCTGAGTCAACGGCGGATCCCCATCGGCGAGGACCTGGGCCACGGCACCGACCGGAGTGAGCAAGGCGGCGGTGGCGACGGCGAGCAGGGCGAGTGGGTTGCGGGATCTGTGCATGCTTCCTTACCTTCGGCCCGCGCTTGCCCGGGGGGGCCGTAAGAGGGATACCGACCAGGGCGGCCCGGGTTGGGCCCTTGGAACCGGGGGCGGCCCCGCCCGATGGGCCCTCAGCCCCGGTTGATGGGAGCGGCCGGAGGTCTCCGCGGCCCTCCGCTACGCAGTCACGCCCGCGGGGATGGCGATGCCTTGGTGGGCGGCGCGGCTGGTGAACTCTTGGACGTTCGAGCACTTGCTGACGGCGTGTTCCCAGTCGATCGCGCCTTCCTTGAGCAGCGTGAGGAGGGAGCCGTCCAGGGTCTGCATCCCGTGCTCGACGCCGGTCTGGATGTCGTGGTAGAGGGCGTGGGTCTTCCCTTCCCGGATCATCGTGCGGATGGCGGGGGTCGCGGTCATGACCTCGAAGGCGGCGACGCGGCCCTTGCCGTTCCGAAGCGGCAGCAGGGTCTGGCTCACGATCGCTTGGATCGTGACGGAGAGCTGGGTCCGGATCTGCTCCTGCTGGTCGGGCTCGAACACGTCGACGATGCGGTCGATGGTCTGGGCGGCGTCGACGGTGTGGAGGGTCGAGAAGACGAGGTGCCCGGTCTCGGCGGCGGTGATGGCGAGCTGGATGGTTTCGAGGTCCCGCATCTCGCCGACGAGGATGACGTCCGGGTTCTGGCGCATGACGTGGCGCAGAGCGTCGGAGAAGCTATGGGTGTCCGTGCCGAGTTCGCGCTGGTTGACGATCGACATCTTGTCCTGGTGGACGTACTCGATCGGGTCCTCGATCGTCATGATGTGCTTGCGCACGTTCACGTTGATGTGGTCGATGAGGGCGGCGAGGGAGGTCGACTTGCCGGACCCGGTCGGCCCGGTGACGAGCACAAGCCCGCGGGGCATGAGTGCGATCCGCTTGGTCGAGGGCGGGAGGCGGAGTTCGTCGATCGTCCGGATCTTGTAGGGGATGAGGCGGAAGACGGCCCCCACGTGGCGACGCTGCCAGAACATGTTGACCCGGAACCGGGCGAGGCCGGGGATGGCGTAGCTGAGGTCGCACTCGCGGAAGTTGTCGAGCCGGTGGCGGCGCTCGTCGTTCAGGATCGCGAAGAGCATCTCCTCGGTCTCGGCGTCGCCCCAGGGCTGTTCGTCGAGGCGCCGCAGGTCGCCGTGGACCCTCATGATCGGCGGGTTGTTCGCCTTGACGTGCAGGTCGCTCCCGTCGAGTTCGACGAGCTTGTGGAGGAGGGTGTCGAGTCGTCCGGGCATCGTTGCCCCTCATTGTCGCACATCGGTCCGGAGCGCTGTCCCGGGGCCGACTCCCCATCAATGAAGAACCGCAAGCATCAAGTCTAGAGAATGGGATCCGGGTCGCCAATGATCCCTTCCAGACAGTGGATCGGAGATCAGGATGACCATCAAGCAGCGACTCTTCGGCGGCTTCACTCTCGTGGCCCTCTTGGCCGTACTCATGTGGTGGATCGGAGCCAGCAACCTTTCGTCGGTGGGTGTCCGGGCGACGAGCCTGTTCGAGGAGTCTGCCACTCCTCTGGGGATCACGGGGGAGATCGGCGAGGAGGCTGGGAAGATCCGGATCGCGATTCGCGAGACGATCATCGCCCGAGACGCCGCGACGACCGAGGTTCGCGTCGAGCGCATCGACGTCGCCTTTGCCAAGCTTGCCGAGGCCACGGCCCGGCTGGAAAAGGTCCTGCCCGAGAATCCGTCTGTTCAGGCCTCTTTCGCGGAGTACAGCGAGGTCCTCGCGGGGTATGTCCCGATCGTAGACCGGATGCAGGCCCTGGCTCGAGCCCAGAACTACAACGAGATGGATCGTTACCTCTGGGACGTCTGCATCCAACAACAGGCGAAGTTCGAGCCTGCCTTGACCGCCTTGCGTCAGGGTGTGCTAGAGTCGGCGCAAAGGGGCCTGTCGGCGACGCAACACGAGGTGACGCTCGCCCAGACGAAGCTGACGATCGGGGGCGTGGTAGCAGTCTTGCTCGCCGCAATCTTCAGTTCGGTCGTCACGCTCTCGTTCTCTCGACGGGTCGATTCTGTTCGGAACGCGATGGAGCTTGCCGCTAAGGACGTCATCGACGTCTCGATCCGGCTCCCGGTCACGGGTCGTGACGAGCTCTCGGCACTGACGTTGGCGATGAACGGCCTCATGGAGAGCGTGGAGGCGACGGTCGCCAAGGTGCGGCGCAACACGCGTGAGACCCACAGACAGACGACTACTGTTTCGACGTCGGTGGGCCTCGCCTTGACGGAGACAGAGCGAATCAGCGCCAACTTCGACGAAGTCTCCCGGGGAGCGACCCAGTCGGCGGAGAACGTCGCTCGGGCGTCCCGGTCCATGGACAGTCTGAACGACGCGATCCGCCGGGTCAACGGGGTCGCCGCCTCGGTAAAGGATGAGACCGACGACGCCGCAGGCCAGGTGCGAGAGATCGCGTCGGCGTTGTCGGAGAGCGCGCGGTTCGCTAACGAGGCCGGTGCCCTTTCAAACCAGGCTGTGGAGAGTGCGTCCCGGGGCAAAGTCGGGGTTGAGGAGTGTGCGAACGGCATGGGCCGGATTCTCGGGGCGACCCAGTCGGCAGCCTCTGCAATCGACGAGCTCGGTCAGGCGAGCACGAAGATCGGTTCGATCGTCGAGGCGATCAGCGACATCGCGGAGCAGACGAACCTTCTGGCCCTCAACGCGGCCATCGAGGCGGCTCGGGCCGGGGAGCACGGGAAGGGTTTCGCCGTCGTGGCCGACGAGGTTCGCAAGCTCGCTGAGCGCTCGAGTGAGCAGACCAAGGAGATTGGTGGGATCATTTCTCAGGTGCGCGAGTTGACAGCCAGGGCGGTTTCGGCGATGGAATCGAGCATGGGCGAGGTTAAGGAGGGGTCGGAACTGGTCGCGGACGCGACCTCCACCCTTGGCGAGATCGAGAGGAACGTGGCGGCGGTCGTTCAGGCCAT
Source organism: Fimbriimonadaceae bacterium (assembly GCA_022843485.1). Taxonomy (GTDB): domain Bacteria; phylum Armatimonadota; class Fimbriimonadia; order Fimbriimonadales; family Fimbriimonadaceae; genus JALHNM01. The sequence goes on from JALHNM010000002.1 coordinate 389,257, forward strand.
CCAGGGCGTAGAGTCGCTCACAGGGCGGATCGACCACGCCGCTCAAGGGCTGTTGACCATGACGGTCCGGCTCGGCGACTTGGCGAACGAGACGAACGATTCGACCGAGTCGATGCTCGAGAGCAGCAGCAACCTAGCCAGCTTGCTGTCTGACGTCGCCGCCGTCTCGCAGCAGAGCGTGGCGTCGGTGGAGCAGGTCGCCCAGGCGAGCCATAGTCAGACTCACCACCTGCGCGAGGTCGAGGACTCAATGAAAGTGGCCCAGGCTACTTGCGAGTCACTGCTGGAAACCCTCGACGGCCTCAAGTCTTCGGTCGAACCCGGCCGTAACCCCCTGGCCCCGCGGTCAGCGAAGCCGGTTCAGCGGGCGGCCTAGCGGCCGCCTCCGCCCTCTCCACTCTTCAGCGCCGCAGCATCTGCTTCAGCTCGGAGACGATGCCGGCATAGTTGAGGGCGACCTCTTCGGCGATGATCCCGGCCTTGACGTAGCGCGCGAGGCCCTGGTTCATGGTCTGCATCCCCCAGAAGCCGCCTTCGTTCATGAGGTGGTAGAGGTCGCCGAAGTGGCCGTCCTCGATCGCCTTGCTGACGGTGGGCGTGCAGATGAGGATCTCTGGCACGACGACGCGGCCTTGGCCGTCGGCGCGGGGCACGAGCTTCTGGGCGATGATGCCGCGGAGCGAGTTGGCCAGGCGCTGGCAGAGGTGGACCTTCTCGTGCGGCGGGAACATGTTGATGATCCGGTCCAGGGTCTCGTAGGCGCTCGCGGTGTGGACGGTCGAGAAGACGAGGTGTCCGGTCTCACCGGCCTGGAGGGCGGCGTTCATCGTGACCGTGTCGCGCATCTCGCCGATGAGGATCACGTCGGGGGCCTCCCGGACGACGGCGCGGAGGGCGGGCATGAAGTCGCTCGTGTCCATGCCGATCTCCCGTTGGCTCACATAGCCGACTTTGTCCGGGTGCTCGATCTCCAGCGGGTCCTCGATCGTGACGATGTGGACGGGCCGGGTCGAGTTGATGATGTCGATGAGGGCGGCGAGGGTCGTCGTTTTTCCGGACCCGGTCGGCCCGGTACAGAGGATCAGGCCCTGGCGGTGCTTGGTCTGCTCGGCCAGGACGCTGGGGAGGCCGAGTTCTTCAAGGTTCTTGATCCGGCTCGGGATGATGCGCATGACGGCGGCGGGGCCGCCCCGTTGGCGATAGAGGTTCGTACGGATGCGGCACTTCCCTTCTAGCTTGAAAGCGAGGTCCATCTCGTTCGTGTCCTCGTACTTCCGTCGCTGCCGGTCGTTCATGACCGAACCGATCATGCGCGTGATGTGCTCGTCCTCGAGCACGGGCCACTCCCCCGGGAGCGGCTTCATCGCGGAGAACTGCTTCATCGAGGGCCGCTGGCCACACTTGATCATGACGTCGGACGCACCGACTTCGAAACCGACCTCGATCAACTCCCGGATATCAAGACTCGACGCATCGCGCATAAGTGTATCAACCTCTCGTCAGCGTCCGGAACGGTGTCGCCGACCTGAGCTTCTGACAAGGAGCGAGTATACCAAGGCGCCCGCCGCGAGCCCCGCGAGCACGAGCAGGCCCACCAAGACCGGGTTCGGCCCCGGGGGGGTGCCGCGCTCCACCCGAGTCCCTTCGTCCGGGACGAAGCGGGACGGGATCGTGAGGAGTGCGGGGTCCTGGGTTCCGACGACGATGCGGCACTCGATCCCTGGGGGCGAGGCGACCGCCCGGGCCTTCAGCGAGACGACGTCGGACCGGTAATCCTGGAGCGTCTTCCCTTCGACCGGCTGTTCGCCTGGGAAGAGGACGAGGAACGAAGTCACCGTGTGCGGGGCGGGGGCACCGAGGAAGGCTCGGACGAGCGGCTCTAGTCGGAGCTCCCCCTCAAGCCGGTCGATGAGGCCGTCCGTGGCGAAGGACGCCCGGACGATGCGGAGGCCTTCGCGCGGGCCCTCGAGCCGGACTTCGAGCCCCCGCACGGGCGAGCCGGTCGCCTGGCCTACTCGTTCGCACTGGGCGCGCAGGAGTTCGGGCGGGTAATCGGCCGACACCATCGCCACGGACACGAGGTCCGCCCCCATGGAGTGCTTGCGGACGGCCACCGTCACTTGCGGCGCGACGAGTTCGGGATCCGCCGCGGGCTGGGGCAGGGCCAGCAGCGGCGCTAGGGCCGCGACCAGGGCGAGAGCGTGCCGCACAGGTTCACGATACCCAGGCCGTCCCCACTCGAAACGGCCGCGACGGAACCAATCCGGAACCTCCGCCGTCTAGAAGTGGTCAGGCCCCCCTGGAGTTTTCGAGAGGGGCTTGGATAAGATAGCTCGCCTGTCCCCTACGCACCTATGGAAGAAGATCTCAGTTTAGACGTCCAGCCGATGCGGCTCACGCCTGAGGGCCACAAGCGCCTGCAGGACGAGTTGACCCGTCTCACTGTCGTGAAGCGGGCCGAGATCGCCGAGCGCCTCCGGGCGAGCATGGACCACGGCGAGTTCAGCGAGGACAACAGCGAACTCGACGAGGTGAAGCTCGAACAAGCGATCGTCGAGAATCGGATCAATGACCTGCGGACTATTTTTTCGAACTCGGAGATCCTTGAGATCGACCAGATCCCGACGGATCGCGTCGGTCTGGGCTCGCTTGTGAGGGTCAAGGATCCCGAGCGCGGGGTCGAGTTCGCGGTCCGGCTCGTGGCGACGGTCGAGGCGAACCCTGACGAGGACCTGATCAGCGAGGAATCGCCGATGGGCCAGGCGCTGGTGGGGCTCAAGGTCGGCGACACGGCGGAGTTCGAGGCGCCCCAGGGCCAGATCCGCTACAACGTCTTGGAGATCGGTCGATAGCGACCGGGTCCCTTTTCGGGGTGGGGTAAAGTGGCCGCATCCCCTTTCGCGACGGTGCGTCAGCGTACCTGCGACCCCGCGGAGGTCTAGAACTATGAGCGAACGACCGAACTCCCCGGCGATCCCGAACATCGGCAAGCGAGGCATCGGGGGCTTCTATCGGGACGTGACCCGCGAGATGCGGCACGTCACGTGGCCCTCCCGCAGCGAGACGACCCGTCTGACCGGGGTCGTGCTCGGCGTGTGCCTGCTGATCGCGATCATGCTCACGGCGCTCTCGTTCGGGTTCGATCTGTTCCTTCGAATGATCGGGATCGGTGGAGGCACGGCGTAAGCGATGGCCCGGGCTTGGTACGCCGTCCACACGATCTCCGGTCACGAGAACAAGGTCCGGGAGCTGTTGACCCGCCGCGCGACCGTCCAGGGGGCGTGGAACCTCGACATCTTCGAGATCCTCATCCCGACGGAGCAGGAGCTCACGACGAGGGCCGGTAAGCGGGTGACCCGTGAGCGGAAGGTCTTCCCCGGCTACATCCTCGTCCGGATGAACCTGACCGACGACACGTTCAAGCTGGTGAAGGGAACGTCCGGTGTGACGGGGTTCGTCCAGAGCGGCAACCGTCCCGTCCCGCTCGAGCAGTACGAGGTGGACCGCATCATGCGGAACCTCGAGTCGAGCAAGGAAGCCCCCCGGGTCGCCTACTCGAAGAACGACGTCATTCGGGTCGTCGAGGGCCCCTTCGCGGACTACACCGGCAAGATCGAAGAGGTCAACGCCGAGCGCGAGCGGCTCAAGGTGCTCATCTCGATCTTCGGCCGAGACACCCCGGTCGAACTCGAGTTCACCCAAGTCGAGAAGATGTGACGCCCCGGGGCCCGGCCCGACGTCTTTGGTGACAGACCCGTGTTGCCCCTCCTCCTCGGGATCGCCCAGCAGACGATCGCGCTCGACCGGATCCTCGATAGCCCTTCGCTGAAGGGGTCGGTGGTCGGTGTCTACGTCAGTGACGTCGAGGGGAGGACCCTGTACGCCCGGGAGCCCGACGTCCGGCTCGTCCCCGCGAGCAACCAGAAGGTCTTCACCGCGCTCTACGCCCTCTCGCGGATCCCGCTTGAGGAGCGGTCCACCACCCGGTTCTGGCGAATCGAAGACCGGGTGTACGTCGATGCCCCGGGAGACCCGACGCTCACCCGGGCCCAGCTCACGGGGGTCCACGAGGCCCTCGGCAAACCGGCGTTGCCGGTCGCGGTCCGGCAGGCGTACCTTCCCGGCATCGGGCCGGACTGGGAGTTCGACGACCTCCCCTTCGGCTATGCGGCCCCGACGTTCGCCTTTGGGTTCGACCGCGGGGCGTTCGAGTTCGTCGTGGACGGGGGCGAGGTCAAGGTTCCGTTCGAGCAGCGTCTCTCCGTGATCGTCGACGGTGGGCCAGGACGCTTCGTCGCGGCCTACCAGCCGACAGCCCGCACGCTCCGGCTCTCCGGGGCGCTACCCAGGGGAAGGCGGGGGTTCGGGCGGTACGCCATGGCCGAGCCCGACGCCGCAGCGGCCCGGCTGCTAGGGGGTGAGATCGAGCGGACGGACGCACCGCCGCCCGATCGGCCCGCAGACTCCGAGCTCACCGGGCCCTCCCTCGCCGAGCGGCTCCGGCCAGTCCTGGTGGATAGCGACAACGTCCTCGCAGAGCACCTGCTTATGGTCGCGGCCCTGAAGGAGGGGCCGCTCCCGGCGGACGCGTACCCGGTGGCGGCGGGGCGGATGCGGTCCTTCTTCGTGGACACGGTCCGGCTGGACCGAACCGGGTTCTTGCCTAGAGACGGCAGCGGGCTAAGCCGGCAGAACCTGGTGACGGCCCGGGCACTCGCCGAGGCCCTACGCTGGGGCCTTCGACAACCCTTCGCGGACGTCTTCCGGGCAAGCCTTCCGAAGCCGGGTGAGGGGACGCTCCGCCAAAGGCTCCAGTCCAGTCAGTTCGCCGGGAAGACTGGCACGCTCAATGCGGTGACCTCGCTATCGGGTTACTTGACCGCCTCGGACGGACGTACGGTGGTCGTGAGCCTGATCGTGAACCACAGCGCGACTCCTGCCTCCGAGGTCCGACCGGTGATCGACCGGTTCGTGCGGAGACTGGAGCAGGCCCCGCCGCAATGACCGCCACCACCCCCACCCTCGAACCCCGGCCGTTCTGGCGCAGCGTGATGCCCACCCGTGCGATCGGGCTCCTCATGGCCATCGGCTTCGTCGACCTCGTCGCGACGGCCGTGCTCCACCACCATGGCCTCATCGTGGAGCTGAATCCCCTCATGAAGCCCCTGATCGAGCGGGACGAATGGCTCTTCGTCTTGGTCAAGGGGATGACCTTGGTGGGGGCTTGGGCGGCGATGGCGGCCTACGCCCGGGTCAACCGGGACTTCGTCCGAAAGGCCGCCCTTGCCGGGGCTGGGGTCTACACCCTCGTCTGGACGGTTTGGTTCATCGTGGGTTCGCTCTAGACGCTATCCCGCCGGCGAGCAGCGGGTTCCGGTCGGAGGCGAGTCCGGCGCGGAGCGTCGGACTCCGGTGCGGGGCGGCGCCGGTGTAACCTACGGGGGTGATCGACGTGAGCCGTCCACCCTGTCCGTTGCTCGCCCGGCTGCTAGGCGGCCACCCTCGGGTTCGACTATCGGACGAGGAAGGCCCCGAGACGGGCCTCTCCTTCCGCCAAGGCGACTGGCGGCGGTCGCTCACGGTCGGGGACCCGGCGGCTGAGGTGTTCGGCCTAGTCGAACTCGCCGACAACAACCCCATGGTGTGCGCAGACTGGGTGTCGGTGCCAGGGGCGGAGGGGACGCTCGCGCTGCTCGCGCTCGGGCCGGTCGTCCGAGCGGGGATGGCGGTCGAGGAGCCGAGCCTGGTGTTCTCGTGGGAGCCGGACGTCGAGGCAGTCGAATCGGCCCTGGCGACCGAGGGGACGGGCGGGGCGCTGGTGGCCGTGGATCCGGCCGAGCTCGGAACGGTACGTGCGGTCAAGGCGCTGGCCGTCATCTCGACCCCGGACGATTGGCGGGATGTGGACGACCTCTACGCCGAAGCCTACGGGCGGTCGTTCTACGTTCGAGAGGCTCCGGCCGGGGTCTGGGACACCGAGCTCGTCGCGGGGACGCCAAGGGCGGTCTACCGGCTCGGTTACACCCTAGGGGACGGCACCTCCCTCCTGACGATCGACGCCATGGCGGACGTCGAAGGCAAACTTGGCCCGGCCCAGTGGGTGCACGCGATGAACGTGATGGCGGGGTTCGAGGAGAGCCTCGGGATCCCGGATCGGCTCTAGGCGGGGGCGGGGCGGGGGCCAGGCTGGAAGCCTGGGGCACCATCGGCTGGAAGCCGATTCTACGTCGGGCCCACGAAGTCGAACCAGCCCCAGCGCTCGGGCTGGTGCATATCGACCACGCCCTGGGGTGACCAGACCCAGTTGTGCTCCGCTCGCCCCTCGACCTTGCGGTACCGGCCGCCCACAACCTCGAGGTCCCAGTGGACGCGAGAGAAGTTGACCCTCCACGCGTCGCCGGGCCGGGGTGGGGATGGGCAGCCGGCGAAGTCGGCGATGCCATCCCAGGCCATCCGGATGACGACCGTCCACCCTTCGTCGAGGTCGGTCGGGTCGTTCAGCGTGCCCCGGAGGGTCACCAGAGGCTCGTCGGGCACCCAGGGCCAGGGATCCACGACGGGGCCACCCTCGCGGTAGGGACGGACCAGCCGCAGCCCCCACCCTACGCCGCGGGCGTTCACCTCGTACTCGAGGTACTGGCCGGCGTCACCGTCCGGGTCGAGGAAGACCTCGAAGTCGTTGTCGTGGAAGACGACCTCGCCCGGCTGAGAGGTCTCGGCCCAGAGGTGCGGGTCGTCGAGTTCGGCGAGCACGAATAGCGCGGCGTCGTCCCAGAGCGCCTTGAACCGGGTGCGGTGGCGGGGGGCGGGGCGCAGAGACCCTTCGATATCGACGAAGTCCTCGCTCCAAGAGGCTGCCGCCCAATCCTCGGTCTGTGGCCAGGCCTGGCCTGAGAGGGACCGTCGGCAGGCGTAGCGGCGCGGCTCGGGGAGCACGGGGGCCACTCTACCCGGGTGGGTAGAGTCCCCCCGTGCGTGTGCCGCTCCTGATGTACCACAAGGTCGCCCCGCGGCCGGCGGGGAGCCTCGTGCCGATGCACTACGTCCACCCCCGGCGCTTCCGTTCCCACGTGCGGGCGCTCGTCCGGTTCGGCTTCACCGCTGTCACGTTCGGCCAGGCGTTCGACATCGTCCACAGTCGGGCCGCACCGGTCCCGAGGCCGATCGCCCTGACGTTCGACGACGGATACGAGAATTTCGCGACCGAGGCGGTGCCGGCGATGCTTGCGGACGGGGCTCGGGGCACCGTGTTCGTGGTCACGGACCTCTTAGGAGCGCAGAACGCGTGGGACACCGTCCGCGGTGACGTCGCCGAGCCCTTGATGTCGTCCGAGACCGTCCGCCGCGTGTTCGAACAGGGGTTCGAGGTCGGGAGCCACACCGCCACCCACGCCCGACTGACTGAGTGCGCACCGGACCAACTGGAGCGCGAGCTCGTTTCCTCGCGGGAGGCGATCGAGACTTTGTGCGGGGTCGTGGCCCCGAGCTTCTGTTATCCTTACGGAGCAGTGGACGATCGAGTCGCCCAGGCGGTTTCAGCCGCCGGCTACCGAGTCGCCTGCACGGTGGAGAAAGGGTGGAACGATCGGAGCACGGACGCCTTCCGATGGAAGCGGGTGAACGTCAGGGGGGACACCTCGACGCCAATCCTCTTCTGGAAGCTTTGGACGCAGGCCAGGAAGAGCGCCACCGCCCCCTGACGGTCTTGCACTTCTGCTCGGCCCGGCGCGCGACGTACGGTGCGGTGGCGAGCATGCTCACTCTGACGGACGAGTTGCGACGCCAGGGGCACAGGGTGCAGTTCGGCACGTTCGCCCGTCGCGGGCTCGGGGAGCACGTGCGCCGCCTCGGCTATGAGACGAAGGAGTTCCGCGTGCGGGCGAAGATCGACCCGCTCGCGATCGTCGGTCTCGCCCGCTTCCTTCGACGAGGCGGGTTCGACCTGTTACACGCCCACCTATCGACTTCGGCGGTGAACGGGTCGCTCGCGGCCCGGCTCGCCCGAGTGCCGAGCGTGGCCTCGGTGCACGGGCTCAGCGGGAAGCTGTCCTTCTCGGCGTGCGACCACCTGATCGCGGTCTCGGGCGACGTCCGCCGTCACCTGGTGGCTCAGGGGGTCGGCGAGGCGAGGGTCTCGATCGTGCCGAACGGTCTCGTGCTGCCGTCCCCTGCCCCGGGGGCTCGCGAACGCGCCCGGGCCGACCTCGGGGTACCGCCGGACGCCCCGGTGATGGGAACGGTCGCCCGCCTGACCCCGCTCAAGGGCGTTGACCACGCCCTTCACGCGTTCCGGCGGGTGCTGGACGACATGCCCGACGCCCGGTACGTCGTGCTCGGCGACGGCGAGCAGGCAGCCGACCTCAAGACGCTGGCAGACCGACTGGGGATCGCGGGGAGCGTCGTCTTCGCGGGGTATCGCTCCGGGGTCGTGGGCTTGCTGCCCGGCCTGGACGTCTTCCTCTTCCCCACCTTGCGCGAGGCCATGGGTATCGCGATCGTCGAGGCGATGGCGGTCGGCTTACCGGTCGTGGCCTCGGACACGGGCGGGGTCCCCGAGGTCGTCACGGCCGAGACCGGGCTGCTCGTACCCCCTGCGGACCCGGTGGCAATGGCCGAGGCCTTGCTCGTCCTCCTTCGTGACCCGGCTCGGCGAGCGGCGATGGGAGAGGCGGCCCGGGCCCGCGTCGAATCGGAGTACACGGTCCAGCGGATGGCGGCGAGGACGGTCGGCGTCTACAGGTCGATCCTCGCCCGCCGCGACCCGTAGGCAAACGTGGGGGGGCCCGTCCCTCGGGACGGGCCCCTTTGTGCCCCTACGCGGCGGTTCCGGTCTGGGGGTAAGGATCACGTCGCCCCCAGCGTTCGCGGCCGGCTCAGCGCGGCGTCTCGGCGATGAGCTGGAGCGCTCCGGCCCACGCCTCGTCCTGGGTGGGTCGGATCTGATCCGCCGGGAGCTCGAACCCGAACGTGCCGTCGTCGCGCAGCTCGATCGTGTAGGCGGAGGCTCGGAACCGGTCGTAGAACCAGTCCGGCGTGACGCCGCTCGCTTGGTAGATCGTCTGGAAGCCTTGACCTTGGGTGTAGGTCACTCCCCACGGCTGGCGGATGGCGGTCTGCATACGTCGGCCCTGGGCGTCGAAGGCCTGCCAGTCGGCGGCGCGGTTCGAGGTGTAGCTCCACGGCCAGAGGATGAGCTGGGAGAAGCTGTGGAAGTCGATGTAGGCGCCGACGCGACCGAGGCTGATCGCGAAGTCGCGGATGGCCACCGACTCGGGCTCGCTGAAGGCGGCGGTTCCGCGGTAGATCAACGAGCTCTGGTTGCCGCTGCTGCCTCCGCCTCCCCAGCCGGTGCCGAAGTTGCGGTTCAGATCGACGCCGAAGCTGCCACCACTGTTGCGGCGCCGGTTCTTGCGCCAATAGCGGTCGTTCGTCCAGCTGAACCGGTACCCGTCCGGGTTCGTGATCGGGACGATCCAGAGCGCTTGGTTGGGAAGGAACGGCGTCTGCTGGGGCGCGGAGAGGGTTTGGGCGGCCCGCAGACCGATGTGCATCCCGACGCTGCCCGACACCCATTCACGGGCGTGGATGAGGTTGATGAAGACGATGTTGTTCTCCGGCTGGCCCCCGGTGCGGAGCGGTCGGCCGAAGCGGTAGGCCCAGATCGGCTCGCTGTTGATCGAGGTCCCGATCTGACGCCGGGTCACGAACACGGGGTAGGTGGTGCGGAGGTTCTCGAAGAACGTGAGGATCTCGTCGGCGGTGAAGTAGCGGTTCCGGTACTCGTCGCTCTGGATCGAGGCGTTCGCCGCGGTGCGGTTGATCTGGCTCTTGGCCCAGGCGTCCGGCGCCGCCATCGGGCCGACGTAGGTGAAGTCGAAACCGAGCATGCGGAGCTTGAACTCGTCGCCGGGGCCCGCGATCACGTCCGTGCCGCCGCAGCCGGGGTGGCACTGCATGATGTTGAGGTCGGAGTCGAGCAGCCGCTGCATCGCGGCGTCGTCAGGGACGTGGACGTGGAGGCGGCTCCAGTCCGAGGCGGTGGCCCAGGCCGTGGCGGCCGCGGCGAGGACGAAGACGGTTGCAAGGCGATGACGCATAGGCACTGGGATCTTACACCGCACGGTGTCGAATTGCCAACGGCGACCGTACGGGTTCTCGTAGGATTTCCGGGCCCTTCCCATTTTCCGCAACGGCTTTCGCCCAATGCCGGCGAGGCTACCGGAGTTCGGGCTTCACATTAGGCGTCGGGCTGACTCGATGGAGAGACCATGAATACCCACCCGCAAACGATCCGTGGCTGCCTTCTGCGACGCGGAGCCGCGTCTCGGAGGCGTCTTGGGCTCGTCGAGATCGACCTCGTGCTCGCAGAGAACCCACCCCCGTTCTCGAACCTCGCTGCCTAGTGGGCGTGGCAACGGCGCGGGCTGACGATGGTCGAAGGAGAGGAAGGCTGGACGACGGAGGTGCGGGGCGTGGAGATGGGGGCCGAAGACACCGCCAGGCTCGCTGTCGGCACACCGGTCACGCTCGACCGCGTCCGGACGCTCCTGGGTGCTCGGTGGCGAGTCAGCAAAGGGCACCCGAGGTCGGCCTTCGTCTCGGGCGCCCTGTCGGTCTAGTCAGCCCTAGCCTGGGAACTGGCCGAGCAGGACTCGGACGGCTTCCCAGGCTTCGTCTTGCGTCGGGGAGATTTGGTTCTCGGGGAGCGCGAAGCCGAACGCGCCGGTGTCGCGCAGTTCTAGGGTGCAGGAGGGCGCGTTGCCGTTCGCGTCGTAGAAGTAGTCCTTGCTCGACCCGGCGGCGAAGGAGTTCAGCTCCCAGGCCGGCCCTTGGCGGTACGTCTGGCCTCGGACCGCGAGCCCGGTGACCATGAGCCGGCCGATCCGGTCGAGTTCGGCGGCGGTGGGGGGCGGGGTCGTGATATGGCTCCATGGCCAGAGCACGAGCTGCCCGAAGCTGTGCCAGTCGACGCAAGCGACCATCCCCGGCATGAGCATGTTGAAGCTCCGGACGGCCTGGGTCTCGGGTTCGCTGAAGGGGGCGGTGCCGCGGTAGGTCTGGGACGAGCCGTTGCCGCTGCTCCCCGCCCCGCCCCAGCCCACCGAGTAGTTCCGGTTGAGGTCCACTCCGAACGTGCCGTTCCCGTTGTTGCGGCGGTTCTTGCGCCAGAAGCGGTCGTTCGTCCAGGTGAACCGGTAGCCGTCCGGGTTGAGGATGGGGACGATGTACATGCCCTGGTTGTTCAGGAACGGCCGGGTCTGGGGTGTCGTGAGGCCCTCGATCGTTTTGGCGAGGATGTGCATGACGACCGATCCGCTGACCCACTCGCGGGAGTGGGTGAGCCCGATCATGAGGAAGCCCTTCTCGCGGCCTGAGTTGGCGGCGGGACGGCGGATGCGGTAGCCCCAGATCGTCTCGCCGTTGATGCTCGTCCCGATCGCGAACCGGTTGATGAGGGCCGGGAAGCGGCTGCGGTAGTCCTCGAAGAAGGCGAGGATCTGGTCGGCGGTGAAGTAGGCGGTGCGGTAGTCGCTCGACGTGAGCCCGACATTCTCGCGCCCTTTCCAGGCGTCCGGGGGTGGGACGGGGCCGAGGCGGTGGTAGTCGAGCCCCAGGAGGGCGAGCTTGAACTCCTCCCCCGGCCCGAGGATCGCGTCGACGTGCCCGAGGCCCGGGGTGCAGGGCATCACGTTCACGTCGCTGTCGAGCAGGCGCTGGAGGGCGGCTTGGTCGGGGACGTGGATGTGCACCCGCCACCACCCGGTCGCGGCGGAGGCGAGGCCCGCCAGACAGGCGAGGACGACGGAGAAGAGGGCACGGCACCGCATAGGGACCGTTAGTCTACACGACCGAGGTCGCGAAAACAACCGGTAACGACGGGGGCCTTTCGACTCGAGGCGGTTAAACCAGGCGTAGCGGGGCGAGCAGCTTCGGTTTCTCCCCGGGCTCGATCCAGACGCCGTCCTCCTTCAGGAGGTTCACGAGCTCCTCGACGCCTCGCTCTTGGGGGATGCCGTGCTTGACCGGGTCGCGCTTGCGGTAGAGGGTGATCTTCCCTCCCGCCGCGCCGACGTAGCCGTAGTCGGCGTCGGCCATCTCGCCCGGGCCGTTGACGATGCAGCCCATGACGGCGATGTCGAGCCCCACGAGGTGCTTGGTCGCCTCGCGGACCTGGTTGAGCACGATCGGTAGGTTGAACTTGGTGCGGCCGCAGCTCGGGCAGGCGATGTACTCGACCTGGGTCTTGCGAAGCCCGAGGGCTTGGAGGATCTCGTAGCAGACGGGGATCTCGTGTACGGGGTCTTCGGCGAGGCTGACGCGGATGGTGTCGCCGATTCCCTCCATGAGGAGGGTCGCGATACCGGCGGTCGACTTGACCCGGGCGTACTGGCCGTCGCCCGCCTCGGTTACGCCCAGGTGGAGCGGGAAGTTGAGGCCCTCGGCGTCCATCCGCTCGGCCATGAGGCGGTTCGCGGCGACCATCACCGGCACCCGGCTGGCTTTGGCGCTCACGTTGAGGTTCTCGAAGCCGTGCTTGACGCAGACGCGGAGGTACTCGAGGGCGCTCTCGACCAGTCCGAGCGGGGTGTCGCCATGGGTCACGAGGAGCCGCTCGGCCAGGGATCCGTGGTTGACGCCCACCCGCATGGCCCGGTCGTGCCGCTTGCAGGCCTCAACGACGGGCACGAAGCTCTCTTCCAGCTCGGCCAGCTCCTCGGCCCACTCGTCGGGGGTGTAGGCCAGGTCAGCGCGGAGGCGGTCGATCTCGTCCTCGTTGCGGCCACGCAGGTCGACTCCGGAAGCCCCTCCCTCGGCCTTGGAGGGATGGTTCGTGCCCTCCGAAACTGAGGGCGGGGTTGGGGAGGGAGCTTTCTCTTTCGCCCGGCTCCCGTGGCGCTTGAACACGAACAGCCCCGGGTTGACCCGAATCTCGTCCACGTACTTCGCCGCTAGGACCGCGATATCGGTGCCTTGGTGGTGGACGTCGGCTGTCATCGGGACGTCCTGGTAAACTTGCTTGACCTTTGCCTTGATCTCCTCGAGGCACTGGGCTTCGCTGAGGGTGGGGGTGGTGACCCGGACGATCTCGGACCCGGCGCGGTGGAGGGCGACGATCTGCTCGACGCAGGCCTCGACGTTTCGAGTCTCCTCGGTGATCATGGACTGGACCACCACCGGGTAGCCGCTCCCCATCGTGACCGGGCCGATCCGGCAGGGCTTGGTCGTGCGGCGTGGGTAGGTGGTCTCAAGGGCCATCGTCACCTCGATTCTACGGTCGGAGGGGATTCGGGTGAGGGACACGGGGCGGAGAAACACGTATCACGATCCGGGCGGAGTTGTGATATAGTCCATCAGGCCCACCTGCTGGGTCGCCTTGATCATACGGGACTGCCCCATGAAACGTGCATTCACCCTCATCGAACTCCTTGTCGTGATCGCCATCATCGCGATTCTCGCGGCGATCCTGTTCCCGGTCTTCGCCCAAGCCAAGACGGCGGCGAAGGGAGCGGCGAGCATCTCCAACATCAGCCAGATCGGCCGGGCCTGGATCCTGTACGCCGGTGACTACGAAGACCGGGCGGTACCCGTCTGGGCGCTGGTCCCGGGCCCGCTCGAGTTCGGGCGTCTGCCGGGCGTCCCATACTCGCCGTGGGCGCAGTTGCTCAAGGCGTACCTGAAGGACGGCACCGTGACCCAAGATCCGGTGACGGCCCCGAACGCGACCGAGAACAACATCCCGACCGGAATCCTGTGGCCCTACCGGCCGCAGTACGGCTATGCCTATACGGCGTGGAGCCCGTTGCGGAACCACAACACCATCGACGGCCAGCCGGACCCGCAGAGCCTGACGCAGGCGGCCAACCCCAGCGAGACCGTGGCCTTCGTCAGTCGCAAGGATCGCCGGACCCTCGACTGGTTCATCAACGGCACCCTCATCTGGATGGCCCCGATCGTCGCGCCGCCTTTCTGTCAGGGGAGCCGGACAGGGACTAACCCGGACGGCATGTGCCCGCTCGTCTACCGCTGGGGCATTGGGGGGATGGGCGGCTTGAACCCCGACCCATCGGACTCAGAGGGCGCCCGTACCGGCGCCGTCGCCATCCGCAAGGGCGGACAGGCCGTCACGATCATGTCCGACACGAGCGCGAAGTACCGACAGCCCGGGAACCTCGCTCGGGGCACGAACTGGACATGGAACTCCCGGGCCAACACCGTTCGTCTGACGGACGTCAACGAGTACATGTGGGACCTGGACTGATGAGGGTCTGCCTCTTCGCCTTGGGCGTGCTCGCCCTGAGCCTCCTCGTCGGGTGCCAGCCCGCCGAGCAGGGCACCGACCCGGCGGCCAAGCCCGCCACGAGCAAGGAAGGCGGCCAGACAGGGAGCGGCTCGGACCTCAAGGTCAACCCCAACTACGGCGGCTGACCCCCGGGACACGAGAAAGGGCCCGCGCCATAACCGGCGCGGGCCCCCGAACCCACAGCAAGATGAGGAGGCTTAGGCGGCCTTCGTCGTGCTGATCGAGAAGTGGCTGGTGGCGCTCCACGGGCCCTTCTTGTTACCGAAGATCCAGCAGGCGCGGTAGATGACCTTGTTGGCGTCGATGCCGGTCAGGTTGTGGTTGAACGGGACGTTGCTGCCCTGGTTGAGCTTGCGCCAGCTCACCTTGCCGTAGCGGTACTGCACCATCGCAGCGGTGGCGCCGGTCGGGAGGTGGAACGAGCCGTTCTTGGTACCGCCGACGTAGACGTTGACGCTGCCCGACTTGTTCGAGCTGAACCACACGAACGGGGCGTTGTTCGGGACCGGCGTGCCGTTGTTCGTGAGGATGGTGGTCTTGATGCCGTTGTTGTTGACGTTGCGGACGTTCGTGCGCTTGGCCGTCGTCTTGCTGACGGTGGTCTTGCTGACGGTGGTCTTGCGGGCGGTCGTCTTGCGGGCGGTCGTCTTGGCGATCGGAGTGGCCTTGCTGGTCGACGTCCGAGTGCTGTTGGTGCGCGACTTGTTGACGGTCGTCTTCGAGGTCGACGGGCGAGCGGTCGACTTCGTCGAAGTGGTCGGGCGGTTCCGGGTGGTCGAAGTCGTGCGGCCCGTGGTCGAGCGGCCGGTGGTCGTGCGGCTCGTCGTGCTGCGGCCGGTCGTCTTCTTCGAGCGGGCCGGGGTGGCGACTTTCTTCGGGGCGCTCGGGCCGAACCAGGCCTGAGCGTTGCCGTTGAAGTTCGGGTTCGCGACGATCTGGTTCCAGTAGTTCTGGACGAAGCCCTGGAAGAGGGCGAACTGGGCGTTGAAGAAGGTCTCGAAGGCCTTCTCGAACTGGTTGAACTCGTTGTAGCTGGTGAACGACGTGCGCCAGGTCTTGAAGAACTGGTTGACGTTCTTGATGTCGGTGGCCGTGAAGCCGAACTCACGGGCATGGGCGTTGAACGCCTTCTGGAAGTTCGTGAACCAGGCGTCGAAGTTCGACGCGTTCTTCGGGAAGTTGATTTTAGCCAAGTTGGTATCCCCTGTACTTGAGCCCTGTGTACGATTTGTGCCGTACCGGGCCGTCCACCGATCAGCGTCGGTCTGGGGTTCGCGGCTCTTTAGGTTTGAAAGCTTAAAAAGCTCTCAGAGCGTGCGTTTCGAGAGGGTACGGGGGCCCGCGAAGCGCGAAAGCGGGACTTATGTCCCGTCATTTCGCCGGGGGTCTAGCCGCACCAGAGCGTCGCGTAATCCCCTTCCGCGTCGGCCAACCCGAGGGTCTGCGGCGCCTGCGCGATCTCGTTCGCGAACCGCTCGAACTCCTCGTCGTCGCGCACGATTCGGTCGTAGCTCTCGCCGTAGAACGGGGGCCAGCGCTCGCCCGACGCCTTGACGATCTCCTTCCCCGCCTTGGCCTTCGCCCGTTCGACGATGTCGCTCAGTTCGTGGGGCTCGCCGGGGCGGCGCTCGACGACGCGGACGAGGAGTTCGGTCTTCTCGGGCAGGACGCAGAGGAGGTCGATCTGCCACTGGGTTCCGGACCGTTTGAGCAGCGCGGCGAAGAGGAGCCCACGTTCGCGTTCGTCGAGCGGGCGCCGGTGGCGGAAGGTGAGGTAGTAGACCACGTCGTCCGCCCGCCAATGCGGCAGCCTCCCTCTCCAGATCGAGAAGTTGCGCCACCGGGCCATGGTCAGCGCACGTTGAAGTACTTAGCGTCCGGGTGGTGGACGACGATGGCGCTCGTCGATTGCTCGGGGACCAGCATGAACTCCTCGCTCAGCTCGATCCCGATGTCCTGCGGTTGGAGCAGGTCCATGAGCATCACTTGGTCCTCGAGGTTGGGGCATGCCGGGTAGCCGAACGAGTAGCGCGCCCCGTGGTACTTCGCGCTGAAGAGGAGGCGCACGTCGTCAGGCTCCTGGTCGGCGATACCCATCTCTTGGCGGATCTGCTTGTGCCAGTACTCGGCGAGCGCCTCGGCGGTCTCGACGCCCATGCCGTGGGTGTAGAGGTACTCCTGGAAGTCCCCGTCCGCGAACTGCTTGCGCTCGAGCTCGCTCACGTCGTGGCCGACGGTGACGATGTGGAAGCCGGCTACGTCCATCGTGCCCGACTCGACGCTCTTGAAGAAGTCGGAGAGGCAGAGGCGGCGGCCGTCTCGCTGGCGCGGGAAGGTGAAGCGGCACCGCTCGGTCTTGGCGTCCTCATGGTAGACGATCAGGTCGTTCCCTTGGCTCTGGACCCAGAAGTAGCCCCACTTGACGGCGGGCTTGAGGACACGGGCAAGTTCGCGCTGCTTCCGTTCGAAGACGGGGCGGACGTTCTCCTCGAGCCATGCTGCGAAGTCGGGGTTGGACATGCCGTCGGGCTTGCGGTACTGCCACTGCCCGCGCCAGAGGGCGACGGGGTTGACGTACTTGTAGAGTTCGAAGACGTCGAACTTGGTTGCGCGGCGGGCCCCGTAGAAGGGGAGTTCGGGGATGGGGACGTCGTTGCGGACGTCGGACTTCGTGCCGTCGAAGACGTAGAGGTCCGGGTCGACGACGCCGACCCTATGGCTCGCGACGCGCGGCGGGATCGGATCCTGTGGCAGGCCCGGCTCGGGCCTGGTCCCCCGGGCGGCTCGCCCGGACTCGGTGCGGTCAGAAACGAACTCCCACGGCGACAACCCAGCGTTCGCGGGGTTCCCCTCGATGTACTCCACGATCGACCAAAACTCCTCTTCGTCACGGACGATGTGGTCATAGAATTCTGCCTGCCAAAGCCGCTCTCCCTTCGGCAACTGACCCCTGAGCTTGTGGCTCGTGTAGGACTTCCAGGCGTGCACGATCTCCTCCAGCCGGTGACCTTCATTCGGCCGCACCAGAATATGGACATGGTTCGGCATTACCGCGTAGGCGAGCAGGGCGTAGCGCTCCCCATCGAAGTGGTGGAGGTTCTCTCGTATAACTGAGGCCACTTCGGACGATCGGAACAGGCACCGACCGACGCCTTTGTCAAGGTAAGCGTCGACCGCCTTAGCGCGCCCCCAACGGTTCTTCTGGACTTCCCACGCGCCGATTTCGGCTCCCTCGGCTCGCTCCGCGTCCAGATCCCTCTCCTTCTTCAAGCGGTCGAGGAACTCCTTCGGCAGGCTGTCCGCCGTTCGGTAGGTGACGAAGTAGGTGCCCCCCGCAACGCGCCAATGGGGGAGGTATGTGCCCTGGTACTTCTCCACGGGGGCTTCGGGGTCATGGGGGACCCATAGCCCGTCCTCAGACTCGGGGCGAGCCGCCCCGGGGACCATGGCCGAGCCGGCCATGCCACGATTTTCGTCACCGAGCCCCTCCATCAGCCGCAGGCCTTCGAAGGCGTCCTGGGCGTAGAACACGCGGCCTTTGTAGATCGCTCGGAGATCCTCTTCGACGTAGCCGCGGGTGAGGGCCGCGCCGCCGAGGATGACGGGGAACCGGTCCAGGCCCCGGGAGTTCAGTTCGAGCAGGTTGTCGCGCATGATGACCGTGCTCTTGACGAGCAGCCCGCTCATGCCGATCGCGTCCACCTTGTGCTCGAGCGCCCCGTCGATGATCGCGTTGATCGGCTGCTTGATCCCGATGTTCACGACCCGGTAACCATTGTTCGAGAGGATGATGTCGACGAGGTTCTTGCCGATGTCGTGGACGTCCCCGGCGACCGTGGCGAGGAGGATCGACCCGCGCTCGCTGCCCTCGACCTTCTCCATGTGCGGCTCGAGGTACCGCACCGCCGCCTTCATCACCTCGGCGCTTTGGAGCACGAACGGAAGCTGCATCTTCCCTGCCCCGAACAGCTCGCCGACGGTCTTCATCCCGTCCAGCAGGATCTGGTTGATGATGGTCAGCGGGGGGTGAACCTCCATCGCCGCCGCAAGCCGGGTCTCGAGGCTCTTCTTAACCCCGTCGACGATGTGCTTCTTGAGTTGGTCCTCGATCGTGAGGCCCTCGAATGGGTCGCCCACCACGTCGGTGGCCCGGACGTTCTCGAACCGGGCCATCAACTCGATCAATGGGTCGTACGTGCAGGTCGTCCCCTCCATCGGCGGGTTCAGGGTACCTGGCCGCCGTCGGGCCGGGTCAGGAAGCGGACCTGAGCGCCTTGGGCCTGCGCGCGAAGGCCCAGACGTTTTGGGTGAGGTGGCATCGGAACCTGCCCGTCTCGGCCGCATAGAGAAGGCGCACCGGGAGCGTGCCGACGGTCCAGACCACAAGTCTCGCCCACGACTTGGGCCCGTGGGCTACCGGGGCGTCCTCCGTGACTTCGACGTCTCGAAAGCCGATCGTGTTGAGTAACTGCCGCAGCGATGAGTCTGTGAACGCCCACTCGTGGGTCATGTCCCCGTACCGGACGACCCCCGAGAACAGCCCGCCCGCGTTCGGGACGTGGATCAGGATCCCCCCACCCGGGATCAGCACGCGCTGGACCTGGTCCAAGACGTCCATCATGAGGTCGGGTTCGAAGTGCTCCAGGACGTCGAGCGCAGCCACAAGCTCATAGGTCGCGTCCGAGGTTCCGACGAGGGTGTCCATGAGCTCCCCGACGAAGAGGTTATTCGTCCCCCGCCGGAGCCCCTCAGCGATCAGGGACTCGGCGACGTCCACGCCCTCTGTCCGCGAAAAGCCGAGGTCTTGCGCGATCCTCGTGAAGCCGCCGAACCCACACCCGAGGTCGAGGATCCGGGCGTCCCGATCCTTCGGGAAGTACCGGTGGATCGCCGCCTGCCGGGCGTGTCGGGCGGGGTCTGGTGGCACGGTGGCCGATCGATCGACCTTCAGGTGGCCGCTGTCGAGGTAGGACTCGTAGATCCTCTTCTTGTAGGCTTTCGTAGGGGTCACATAAGAATCTACGCCCCGAAAGTTGCCGGTGCGCGACGGTCACCGTTGGAGGCTGCGGCAGACGACGCGGGTCGCGAGCGACCGGTTCAGGGTGTAGAAGTGGATCCCCGGCGCCCCGCGGGCGAGGAGGTCGCGCGCCTGGTCGAGGCACCACTCGATGCCGACCGCCATCACCGCCTGGTCGTCGTCCTGGACCGGTTCGAGTCGAGTTCGCAGGCGGTGGGGGACGGTCGCGCCGCACATCTCCGTGAAGCGCTGCAGCTGGCCGACGTTCGTGACCGGCATGAGGCCCGGCACGATCGGCACGGCGACGCCGAGCGCCCAAGCCCGGGCGACGAAGTCGAAGTAGAAGGCGTTGTCGAAGAAGAGCTGGGTGATGAGGAACTCCGACCCGGCGTTGACCTTCTCGACGAGCCGGCAGAGGTCGTCTTGTTTGTCCCGGTTCTCCACGTGGCCCTCGGGGTAGCAGGCGGCGCCGATGCTGAACCCACCCCGCCCAACGATGTGCTCGACGAGGTCGCGGGCAAAGGCGAAGGCCCCCGGAGCCTGGTCGGCGGGGCTGCCCTTCGGCGGGTCTCCGCGAAGAGCGAGGACGTTCTCCACCCCTGCCGCTCCGAGCCGGTCGATGACCGAGTCCAGTTCATCGGCGGTGTGCCCGCGGCAGGTGAGGTGGGCCACGGTCTCGAGGCCGATGCGGTTGCGGATGTGGTCGGCGGTCTCGACGGTCGTGTCCCGTGTGGAGCCGCCCGCGCCGTACGTCACGCTCACGAACCCGGGGTCGAGTTCGGCGAGGTGCTCGATCGTGGCGTAGAGCTTCGCGACCCCCGCTTCGGTCTTCGGTGGGAAGAACTCGAAGGAGAAGGTCGGTCGCTCGTCCCGAAGCAGTTCGACGACCCGCATAGAGGGGAGTGTACCGGCGGTGGGAGGCCTAGCCTGGTTCGCCGCCCGGAGGCGGAGGTACTGGCCACTTACTCGCTCCGATTGGAGCCTAGTGGCACCCGTCGCGAGATCACCGGCCGACCCGTCCGGGTGTGGGTCGTGGTAGCCTAGTCAGAGGTTCGAGTATGGAGTACACGTTCGAAATCAAGGAGATCCCGGCCGCGACGCTCTTGACGGAGAAAGCGACGTGCGGCCACGGTGAGATCGGGGCGAAGCTCGCCGAAATCCTCCCCCACGTCGGGCGCCGGGCCGGGCACTTCCTGATGGCGGGCCCGCCGATGTGCCTCTATCACGACTGGCGAGAGGCGGACTGCGATATCGAGGCGGGCGTGCCGATCGCGGGCGAGCCCGACCTCTTCGGCGACATCCACGTCACCCACCTCCCCGCCCACAAGGCGGTCACCGTCGTCCATGTCGGGTACGACACGCTCAGCGAGGCCCACGAAGCCGTCATGCACTACCTGAAGGAGAACGGGATGCAGCCGAGCGGGTCACCCTGGGAAAGCTATATCGACGACCCGGGCGAGACGGGCATGGACAAGGCGCGTACCCTCGTCGGCTGGCCTATCGGCTGATCCCCCCGCCGGGTACTACCGGGGCATGGCCAGCCCGCTCCTCGAGGCGCTCAACGACCGTGTACTCGTCTGGGACGGGGCGATGGGCACTCAGATCCAGCGTCGCGACCCGAGCGACGAGGCGTTCGTCCTCGACCCGGGCGGGCCCTGGAGCGGAGCCGTGGCGGAGGCGGCCGACCGTCTCGGGGGCAAGCTGCTCGACGGCTGCAACGAGATCCTGAACCTCACCCGGCCGGACGTGATCGAGGCCATCCACGCCGACTACTTCGCCGCCGGGAGCGACATGGTCGAGACGAACACGTTCGGCTCGACCAGCATCGTCCTCGCCGAGTACGAGATCCCGGAGCTCGTCCACGAGGTCTCGCTCGCCGCCGCCCAGATCGCCCGCCGCGCGGCCGACCGGTTCTCGGGCAAGTTCGTGATCGGCGCCCTCGGCCCGGGCACGAAGCTCGTGAGCCTCGGCCAAACGACTTTCGACGAACTCGAGTCCACCTACACGACTAGCTTCACCGCCCTGCTCGAAGGCGGGGTGGACGGGCTGTTGCTCGAGACGCTCCAGGACCTGCTCATGGTCAAGGCCGGGATCGTGGCCGCCGAGAAGGCGATGGCGGAGACGGGACGCCGGGTGCCGCTCATTGTGCAGGTCACGATGGAGCAGACCGGCACCATGCTCCTCGGCAGCGAGATGGGGGCCGCGCTGAACATGCTGGAGTGCTTCCCTAGCGTGGTGGGCGTTGGTATGAACTGTGCCACCGGCCCGCAAGAGATGCAGCCCCACGTCCGGTTCCTCGGCCAGAACTCGACCCGGCCGCTGAGCGTGCAACCGAACGCGGGCCTGCCGGTCATGGAGAAGGGCCAGGCGGTCTACAAGCTATCCCCGGACGAACTCGCGGCGTTCCACGAGCAGTTCGTCACCGAGTTCGGCGTCGCGATGGTCGGGGGCTGCTGCGGCACGACGCCCGCGCACATCGAGGCCGTCAAGGCGGCGGTGGGCGGAAGGGCGCACGGCACCAACGCCCACTGGCAGAAGGTTCGCGGGGCCTTCCCGGGCTTCGACTTCGCGATGCGGGGCGAGGAGCAAGCCGCTGCCACCCAGCTCGTCGGCTGCAGCAGCCTCTACCAGTTCCAGCCGTACGAGCAGGACAACAGCTTCCTGATCGTGGGCGAGCGGACGAACGCGAACGGCTCGAAGGCCTTCCGCGAGATGCTCGCGGCCGAGAACTGGGAGGGCCTCACCGAGCTAGCCCGGGAGCTGGAAGCGGAGGGCTCGCACGTGCTGGACGTGTGTACGGCCTACGTAGGGCGGGACGAGGTTCGGGACATGGAGAAGCTCCTCTCGGCCTATAACCAGCACGTGACGGTGCCGCTCATGCTCGACTCGACGGAGTGGCCGGTGGTCGAGGCCTCGCTACGCAAGGTGGCGGGCAAGCCGATCGTGAACTCGATCAACTTCGAGGACGGCGAGGCGCGGACGGAGCGGGTGCTGGGCCTTTGCCGGAAGTACGGGGCCGCGGTCGTCGCCTTGACGATCGACGAGACGGGGATGGCGAAGACGGTGGAGCACAAGGTGGCCGTGGCCGAGCGACTCATCGACCGGACGCGGGCGGCCGGGCTTCCGGACCACGACCTGTTCCTGGACTGCCTCACCTTCACCCTCGGCTCTGGCGACGAGGAGTTCCGCGAGTCTGGCATCGCCACGATCGAGGCGATCCGGGAGATCAAGCGTCGCTACCCGCGGGTGAACTCGATCCTGGGGATCAGCAACGTGTCGTTCGGCTTGAAGGCGGCGGCGCGGGTCGTGCTGAACTCGGTCTTCCTCGCCCGGGCGCGGGAGGCGGGGCTGACGAGCGCGATCGTCCACGCGAGCAAGATCCTGCCCGAGAACCAGGTGGACGGCGAGGTCTGGAAGATCGCGGACGACCTGGTCTACGATCGAAGGGTGTTCGCCGCGGGCTGAGGCGGGAGCAGGCGAGAAGTCTTCGAGAGCCTATAGGTCTTATAGGATTTATAAGACCTATAGGCATTTAGAGACTCCCGCCCCCGAGAGTTCGGGGGTGGGAGTCTCGGCCCTACGAGATGCCTTACTGGATGTCCCAGCTCAGCAGGTCGTAGTCGGCCGTCCAGGTGTTGGCGCCGACGGGGCCGCTCGAGCCGAAGCTCACCCGGGCCTCGATCTCGCCCAGACCGGCCTTGACGAACCGGGCCGGATTCGTCACCGGGACGGTGATCCGGTTGAAGGCAAGCGTCGCGGCGCGCTGGTCGATCTGGACCCACTGGTTAGCGACCCAGTCGAACAGCTCGATCCGCTGGAAGAGCCCGCCCGTCGAGACCCGAGCGTCCACCGTGAACGACATTTGCGTCGGCACGCGGACCCACGAGCGGGACGAGAGGATGACGCTCACCGGCGGCTCGGTGCGGTTGACCGTGACGCCGTTGCGGACCTGGAAGACCGTGCCGTCGTCGATCAGGGTCTCCTGGAGGCCGCCCGAGACGACCGCGCCGCGGAACGTCCGGATCGCCGTGCCGACGACCTCCGTGGTCGCGCGGTACGGCTGCACCCAGGTGCGCCAGTTGTTAGTCTCGGCCCACTCGTGGTGCGACCAGAACAGGCTCGGGTAGGCCGGGTCGGCCTCGACGCCGCTATAGTCGCCCCAGCGCGTGGTGGTGTAGGGGCCGTTCGAGACCTGGGCGATCGCGCTCGTCGGCATGGTGCCGAGCGGGTCGGTCAGCTTTCGGGTCGAGTAGGCCGACGAGAAGAACTCGGTCGTCGAGGACCGGGCGTAGGCGACCGTGGCGTTACCGGCCGGGTCGACGCCGACGCTCGAGAAGCTCGAGCGGATCCCCGAACCGAGGTCGATGTCGCCCGATTGGACGAGGACGGGGTTGTTCCCGCTCACCGGCCAGCCGTTGGGACGGATCTCGTACCATCGCGCTCGGATCGGGTTGCTGACGTGGTGGGTCGCCCAGATCGAGCCGTTGCGGTACTTGACGCTCCAGAAGCGCGAGTCGAAGGCCGTGACGCGGGTGCCGGTGCCGCCCGAAGGGATGTTCTCCGGGTTGCTGTAGGCCGGGACCGTGATCTGGAACCGCGTGAAGTTCGGCGTGCCGAGCGGGTCGCGCAGGGCCACGAGGCTGATCTGCGTCCGGTTGGCGCCCTCTTGGTGCTCGACCATGTAGTAGGCCGGCTCGTTGCGGTCGACCGTGTCCGGGATGCCGGCGGACTGGGTGCTCGTCGGCAGGGTCAGCGAGCGCTGGATCGCGGGCGGGTTACCGGCGAGCAGCGAGGCCTTGTCGAAGGTGAAGACCGGATAGTTCGAGCCGAGACCGAAGCCGTCGCCCGTCACGTAGAGCACGTTCCCGTCGACGCCGAAGTTCGGCGAGTCGAAGAAGTTGCCCGCGAGGCTCGAGACGTCGAATTGGTACTTGTTCCAAGCCCCGTTCGGGTCGCTCGTCGCGCTGACGGCGATGAGCGCCCACGACTTGGTGCCGCTCCCGGCACCCTGGGTGGCCATGACCCACCAGCGACCGGTCGAGTAATCGAAGAACGCCTCAGGGTCGTAGATGAAGTTGTCGACGGCCGAGAACGAGCCCCAGAAGCCGTTCGTGAACCGCATGTTCGTGCGGAAGGTCGTCGTGCCGTCCTTCTTGTGGAACGCGATGCCGTCGTTGACGACGGTGATGATGTCGTCCGGACCGATGGCGACGTCCGGGTCGGGCGGGGTGAAGGTGGTCGGGGTCCAGGCGTTGAACCCACCCGCCGACATCGGGATCGAGCTCTGCCACTCGTTGGTGGCGAGCCAAGGCCGGTCGATCGGCGGCGTGTGGGGCGTCGGGCCTTCTTGGACGACTCGGACGAACTCCATCCGCGGCTTCTCGGCGACCGCCTTGGCGTTCGCGGCGAACTCGGTCGTCTCGCGGGCGACCTCGTTGAGCTCTGTCCGGACAGCGCCGGTGAGGGCGGTGGCGGGGACGATCCGGGTGAAGTAGGCACCCGACTTGTCCGCGATGCCGCCGTCGCCCGACCAGGCCACCGTCAGACCGGCGTCGGTGTAGGCGACCCGGCTCGAACCGGCGGGGGAGCTGATCGTGCGGGTACCGGGGCCGCTCGGGCTGACGTCGAACGCCTCGCCCGCGGGGGAGCCGTCTGACTCGAACATCCGGGCCCGGACGACGCCCTGGTCGTCGGAGACCTGGCTCCAGGCGACGGCGAAGGCACCGTCTTCGCGGCCATCGACCGTGACCGCGTCGATGTAGCCCGACTGAAGGGCCGTGCTCGACGGCTGGCCGACCGGGTTCAGGGCCGAGTCGAGGACTCGCGTCTCGACCGAGCACGTCTCGC
The DNA here is from genome assembly GCA_022843485.1 of Fimbriimonadaceae bacterium. Lineage (GTDB taxonomy): Bacteria > Armatimonadota > Fimbriimonadia > Fimbriimonadales > Fimbriimonadaceae > JALHNM01. Next base: position 414,423 of record JALHNM010000002.1, read on the forward strand.
CGGTGCCGATCGTGAGGCTGGCGAGGACGGTGTTGCCGCCCGCGGTGCTGAGGCTGGGGCTCAGATGCTGGCCCTCGGCGACGAGCCGGCGGGAGCCGACCGGCTGACCGGTGGCGTCAAGGCGCTGGGCGTAGACCCCTTCAGCCTTGCCGTTCGAGTCGAAGCGGAGCCAGGCCACGACCGCGCCGTTCTGGTCTGCGGTCACGGTCGGGAAAATGTCGCGGCCGCCCGGGGCGGTCGAGAGGAGGGTGGGCTCGCCCACCGGAGTGCCGTCGGCATCGAGGACGCGGACGAAGACGCGCGGGGTGTTCTGTCGGGTCTCCTCGAGCCAGACGGCGAACGTCGTGCCGTTCGGCATGCTAGCGGCGGTGACCGAGTCCTTGGAGCCGATCCCGGAGGCGTTGATCTGGGTGTCGCCGGCGAAGACCGAGCTCTGTTGGCCGTCGCGGAACTGGGTCGCGTAGAGGGCGAGCGGCTTGTCGCCGGCCCAGACCACGGTGGGGTTGAGCTGGGAGGTCCGGCGATCCGTCGAGGCGGGGACCTCGGCGCTCATCGGCCTGCCGAACGAATCGAAGGTGCGGACGAAGACGCCCGGCATCCCGTTGTTCTGGCGGCGGCTGGCCCAGGCAAGGGCGAACGAGCCGTCCTGTCGCACGGCGAGGCTGGCGCCGTTCTGGTCGCTCAAGAGGAACGTGTTGGCCCGGCCCTGGACCTTCACGAACGGGACGCCACCCACGGTGATGTCCTCGCTCACTCGAAGGTCAGGCCCGGTCGCAGGCCCGAAGGTGCCGAGCAAGACCCCGGCTAAAGTTAAAGTCGCATGCATGCTTGTATCGTCTCCAGGGGCGCCCAGTCGGTCTCCCGGCCCCCCATGGAGTTATACGTGCGGCCCGGCAGAGTTCGTGACTGCGAAAACTAGCAGGTCGGGGGCGGTAGGCCCAAACTTAGCCACACCGTGGCGGGCTTTGGAGCCGCCTAGGATCGCTCCCAGGCCTAACGTCCCACCCCTGCCCGCGACTCGGGAAGCCCTTTGAGGCTGGCCGAGACCGCCACCGACATGGGCGACGACTCGGTTCGGATGAAGTCAAGGAGGTCGAGTCGAAGCCGTCGTCTCCGAACCTGTTGCCCCGAGGAAAAACTCTTGCGCTGGCGGGCTAGCCCGGAGCCCCCCGCCGGAGGGCGACGCACGCCCCGAGGAAGCCGACGACCTCGCGGGCGCACGCTGCGAGCTCACCGTTGGGGGTCGACGTGTACTCGCAGCGAGCGGCGAAGTCGTATCCCTCCGAGAGCCTCGTGACCAGCAGTTCAAGAAGGAAAACGAGGGTCGCCAGCTGGGCGACGCTGAGCGCCCCGTGCTGAGCGACGAACCGGGGGAACGAGGCGCGGCCGATCGACGCGAAAAAGCAGAGGTAGGCACTGATCGCGTCCCCGTCATCGAGCTCGCCGGCCTCCTCGACCAGGGCGATCTGGTACGCCACAGTCCCGAGGACCCGCGCGAGCAGCCCAGGTTCGGCGAAGAAGACCAGGAGGGTATCGCGCCCGGTCGCCGTCACCGATTGGACGGCCAGGGCTTCCTCGGCCATCGAGGGGTCGCCGTCTATGTACCCCGAGCGGTACAGGGCGAGCTCCTCCGCAGGCAGCTCCGGCCAGGGGAGCCATCGAGACCTGATTAGCTCGGTCAGCACTTAGAACTTCTCCTGAAGGGTGTCGCTCCCGGCCCAGACCATCGTATGTGCAGACGCCGCGCCAGCACGGACGGTTCGAGGAAGCTGCCATCGTGAGCTCCTTTCGAGAACTTGGACGGAGCCAAGGCCCAAAGGGCATCGGGACGGCCGTTTGCCGAAGGGTCCAGTTCGCTACTGTGCCCCTATCGGCTCGTCCTTCAGCAAAGCGTGCCCCACCTCATGCCACTCAATTCTCGCGAAACCAGGTCATTACATCAGTCACAGCGTCTCTGACGTCGGGGTCCAGATCGTCGACTAAGCGAATCACCAGATCTTCGTTATCACTAGAATACTGAAGCGCATACACGGCATAGGCGCGGACACATGCCGATGGAGACCCTAGGAGGGGAGCGATGACTGGGCGTGTAGCAGCTATGCCGGCAGCAGTCGGGTTTAGACGCAGCGCGTAGAGTGCACTTAAGACCATAGGCTCTGGCGTATCGCTAGTGAGAAAGTGAGCCATCAGCTGAGTGTCGAAAGTGACCTCGGCGAAGGCCATGTACTCGAGCACATCTGAACGTAGGTGTGGATTCGAGAACGTGAATAGATACTCTAGCCCCTTCGCGTGCGACTGCGGGCTATCCATGCTCGCTATCGCATACAACGTGGCTCCAAGAAGGTTCCTCATCGCACCGACCGGAAATCCGTCGTTCTCACACAATGTGGCCTCAATACTGGCGTGTGCCTCCCAGACAACCTTGTCCAGAACATTAAGTCCCCTCCTGCAGCGGCGATCTCCGTGCAAACGCGCGGCCGCGGTACGTTCGTCAAGGGAGGTTGCTGAGGAGCCGACCTCGGCCAGAAGCGCACCGCAAAGAGAAGACTTGCCAGGGTGCCTCTGGAGGCTCTTGCTGATAGTAATCCGATCTTGGTCACTTAGTGGAGGTGGGGCGCGCATAGTTACCGTCTACTCTTGCAAGCCACATTATGCTCGCAGTCACTGAATGTTGGACACACGGAAGCGCATTTGGGAGCACATAGGGTCGAGCGGGCGGATGGCCTGATTATGGCCCGGCCCGGCCCGGGTGGCTCCCGCGACGTCCAGGGCCATAGCCAGGTGCTTGAGCACTTGCGGCGCCTCGCGTTCGAGTGTTCCCTGAGAACCGGGATGAGCGGGCACGATCCATCCCGCTCAACCCGGCCACCCGCCCGCCGTACGGCCAGTACGCCATCGTGTCGGTCGTCGTGGTCGCGTCGGTAAGGGCCACGGTGTTGCCGAGGGTGTCGGGCCGGTAGTTCCGCTGGACGCCGTCCCGGTCCTCGTGGACGATGACCCCGTTGATCACCGTGTAGGTCACGGTCGGCACTTAAGACTTCTCCATCAGGTAGTCGGCGCAGTCCCAGACGAAGGTCACCGGGGAAGCCCCTTGCGCCCGCACCGACCGCCGCAGACCGTCGCCCGAGTAAGTGTTCGTCGTGACCCCGTTGACCACGAAGACCTGCGTCTCCACCGTCATGCGGTCCTCGTCGTCAATGAACCATTGTACCAGGACACTTTGAGATCCCGAACGCGAGTCGTGTTGACGATAGTTGGAGCGAGCAGCCACTTCGAGAGTCAGGCGTTCTACTGCGCCGAGGTGGAGTTCCCATCGCCTATCACATCAGATTGAGTACCGCCCGCCCGCACGGCAAGGCACGGAGCAAAGATCAACCAAATGCTCGATGCGCTTGTGAGACTGGCAATAACTGTCAAGTAGTGAACTGGGGAACCAGCCTGGTTTGTCGCCGACACAAGAAGCGTGGGATTCGCGAAAACGAGCACATAGACATGCAGTGAAGCCCACACGATTATCCGAAAGGCGTGTATAGTCGAAATCCTCACTCCTCTTCGATGTAACATGACTTCGATCCCGGCCCCGAGGTATGTAGACGAAATGCTTGCCAGAAATGCGACAACGACACTTGGCAAGATCCCAATGAAGACCGCAACTCTAGCAACTGGATTAGCCATGAGTTGCAGTCCGAACGGGTCTTGAGTAGCCTCCACGTGGATTGACATCCCGTAAGTCGTAACTACAAATCCAATCAGTGATGCGACGATGGAAATAGAAAGAACAGTTCGAGACATTGTTGCGAACATTAGTTCTTCAGTGCCATCGTATCGGAGGGCCTGTCACTTCCCACGACCAACTTTCAAAGAGGTCAACTCTGTCCCTAAGCTGTCGCCAGTTAGACTTGCCGCCGATGCACTTCTCCAGCAGGCATTGCACGAAGTCTTGACAGTTTTGCTGTAGCACATGATAGCACGCTCCCGTCCATGTACGTCCGCATAGCTTAGGAGGCTTACCTTTGAGGTTTCCGAGCGCGATCGCCTTGAAGTTCTTGCACAGGCACTTCTCGACCATTGCGTCATTGGATATGTTAATGCAGGTGACGCTGCCAACGCCATAGTTACGCATGTTGTCCAGGTTAGTTCCTCGAAAATCGGAGCCCTCTGGTCGGCCCAGCACGCCCGCGGCGGTTCCTGCAGGACCAAGCCCGATGCCAGCGCAACCAGGTTCACCCGTGCTGAGCCACCAGTGGCTGTCTTCGGGAGCACAGGCATTCAGGATCACAGGTCTGCGACACAAGTACGTTGCCATCCCTGTAGGATCAGTCGCGAAGGTGGGGGCAGCTCTGGAATAAGTGTAAGGCTCCTCCTCCGGCCACAGCGGGTCGACGGTCAGCCATCTCCCGAGATCCTGCCGATAGTGCCTTGCCCTGACGTAGGTGCGCTTGGCGGTGTCCTGGTAGTAGCCGAGGCTGCCGACGAAGCGGAAGGGGTAGGCGGTCGTGGCGGGGCCGGTGCGGACCTCGCCGTAGGGCCAGTACGTGGTGACGTCCGAGACCGTGCTCCCGCTCGTCGTCGCCACCACCGAGCCGAGCGTGTCGTGGCGGTAGTCCCGCACCGTCCCGTCGCGGTCTTCCGAGTAGACCACCCCGTTCAAGCTCGTATAACGCGTTGTCAACGGCATCGGTTCACTCCTCCCCTAAGGTGTCGCTCCCGTCCCAGACCATCGTCCTTATAGACGACGTGACCGTCTGGACAGTTCGCCTCAGACCGTCCGCCGAGTACGCGTACGTCGAGCACGAGCCGTCCGGCGCCACCTCGACCGTCAGACGGTTCTCCTGGTCATAGACCCAGTTCGTGCCCACGCCGCCCCGGTCCTCGCTCGTGGTGTTCCCGTCCGCGTCGTAGGCGTACGTCACCCGCGTCGGACCGTCCTGCAGCGTCGTGACCCGGCTCGCCGCGTCGTGCACGAACGTCATCGGATCCAGGCCCTGGTGCCACTTCAGCGTGAGGTTGCCCCGGCTGTCGTAGGCGAAGGTCGCTGTCCCGCCCGTCACCTGCTGGCCCGTCAGGCGGCCACCGGGATCCATGGTGTACGCGGTCTCCCGCCGTTCACGACGAAGGGCCGACCCTTCCCGCATTCACTGCAGAAGAGGCCAACCCTTGATGCCCTTGCGGACCAACATCTCCCCACGCTTCTCCCCCTAGCTGCGGAAGCTACCGGCTATGTTAGGGTTTGCGGCTAGAAACCTGGAGCCGATGACCGGATTCGAACCGGTGACCTGCTGTTTACGAAACAGCTGCTCTACCACTGAGCTACATCGGCGGACGAACCTGGATTATGGCACGAACGGGTCGCTCGCGCAGGGGGGGAGAGTCGGACTCCCTAGGCCGTCCGGGGACGGCGGTCAGCCCCCGGACCCGGGATCGGTGCCCAGGCCCAGGGGTGGGACAGTGCCCTCAGCCGCGCGAGCGGCGGCGGCGGGCGGCGACGGCGCCTCAGTCCTGGTAAGGTCGCTGGGCCACTTCGACGTCGTAGAGCAAGGCCACGTCATGCGGGGTGGACTCGGGGAGGGCGTTCAGCCGCTCCACCAGGGCACCTGCGTCCTCCCCGTCCGGCAAGGCCAGGGCGGCCATGAGGGCGAACTTGTGGTCCAGCACGTCTTGCAGGTCGACCGTCGTGTTGCGGGCGTGGCCCCCGGGGTACATCACCAGACCGCTCTCGACCGTGCGCCCGTCGGTCGTGTGGACGAGGAGGGACGTCGGGATACCGTCGGGGTACTTCGCGTCGTAGTCGGGCCCGCCGTGGCGGAAGTCGATCCGTTCCATGAGGGCCCGGGCGAGCGGGTGGAAGATCGCGCCCTCGCCGACCTCGTAGTCGCTGGGCATGAGCATGAGCGCCTTCCAAAGGTGGGCGTTCCCCGAGGCCGCGGGTCCGGCGGTGAGCTCGGCCGAAGTCGCTTCGGAGGCCTTGCGCAGGAGCGTCGCCACGATGTACGCCATCGAGTGGTCGGCACTCTGCCGAGTCCGGGGATCCTTCTTCGCGGGGTTCCCGATAATCCCGAACGCCGGTTCGTAGGCCACGATCTCGATCCGCTCGATGGCCTTGCACCCGTCCGCGACCAGCTCGGGGTGGGAAGCGACCATGTCGATCACCGCCTGGAGGGCCCCCGCCGACTGGTGTTCGTAGAGCCCCAGCTTGAAGTGCATCCCCATGACGGCGAAGTCGTCGCCGGAGTGCGAGAGCACGAGGTCGAACGGACTGTCGCCCGTCTCTTTCCACCGTTCGGCCCCGTGGGTCGTCGGCTCGAAGAACCGCCAGAGCGCCTCGGGGTTGCGGAAGACGTCGCGAGGGCCACGGAACCCAGCCATCGAGCGCTTCGCGCAGAGGACGGCCGCCTCGGTCGAAAGGGCCGCGCTCGCCCCCTTGCTGTCGCTGAGCTGCTTCCCTGCCCTGATCGCCCGCCACGGGACGTAGTGCGCCACGAACATGCCGATCGCGCTCTCGATCTCCTCGGCCGTCGCCCCCATCAGGGCGCCGTAGACCGCGGCCGAGGCGATCGCCCCGTGGACGACGTGGTCGATCTTGTGGCTCTTGAGGCTGAACACTTCGGCGAGCCGACCACGGACCTCGTCGTGCAGCACCATGGCCCGGAGCGCCGTGGCGCCGTCCAGTTCCCGCTGCTGACAGGCGGCGACGACGACCGGGTAGAAGTCGTTGTGGCCGAACTCGCCTGCGGTGTGGCCGTGCTCTGGGCGGTAGCCGAAGTTCGTGCCGTTGCTGTCCCACTCGCGGACGGCGGCGCAGTTGGCGACGATCGCCTTCTCGGCGAAGACCCCCTGGTTGCTCCCGAACACGAACGCCGCCCGGCTCGGGTCGTCGCACGTGTAGCCCAAAGCTTCGTCGCGAAGGACGTGGGGCGCGTTCGTGCCGAGGGCCAGCGCCGAGAGCCCGCACAACACCGAGTCCGTGTGGAACAGTCGCGTGCGGTCGAGGACGGCCTGGCTCGGCCCCGACCCGAGGGCCCCACCCATGAAGTCGATGGCCAACTGCCCGATCCCAAGGGCCTGGTTCGTGTCGCGGGCAAGGGTGACGGAGGTGGACGGCATGGAGGCCGACAGGATACTCCCGCTGACCCGTGATCCCGAGGCCTCCCGCAGACCACGGAGCGCGGAGCCCCCGCTCCGCACCCCGATCCCCGGAGCTCAGGCTCCGGAGGGCCAATCCGAAGGTCTGCTCTAGCGCCTTAGCCCTTCGTCAACTCCATCTCGCTCGCTTTCGTCCAGGTCTCACCCTCCTTGAACTCGAGGGTGAACTTGGCCTTGGTGTCGCTGAGCTTCTCCATCCGACCACGGCTGACCATCGACTGACCCATGATCGACCACGGCTCGGAGACCATCGTAAGGGCGTTGCCCTCCCGCATGCCCCGCTCAATCCGCGGAGCCGGGCTCATGTTCGTGAAGCAGTAGCTCACGTACTGGCCCTTGGCGTCGTCCCAGCCGAGCATCATGGTCTCTTCGACCTTGAGCATCCCGTAGTCGATCGTCGACCGCGTCATCAGGAACTGGCCGAAGTACGAGGTCGTCATCTCCGTCGAGAAGGCCATCTCCATGCCCTGCATCGACATCGTCCCGCTCCCCTTCCAAGTGCCGACGAACCAGTCGAGCTCTTTGACCTGAGCAGGCGGTTCGGTCGACGGGACCTGAGCCTGGGCGGCGATGGCGACGGCAAGGACTGCGAGGACGGTGAGCGAACGCTTCATGGTGTTCTCCGATCGGCACTTTACCCGTGGATACACCTAGCGATCGGATTCTGCGTTCGGGTCCGCTCCCAGAATGTCACCTAGTGACTTTCCGACCAAGTTCAAGTAGAATAGGGACACGTGCCCTTTTCGGGGCGCGAGGTTTTTCCATGAGTCCCGTCCTGCACCGACTTACCCTTGCGTCCCTCGCCTTGGTCGTCCCGGCCGCGGTCCTTGCCCAGACTCTCCACCTCAAGGCGGCCACCTTCGACCCGACCGTCGCTGAGCCCGCCGTCCCGGCCGGTCTCGCCCGCCCTGCCCTCAAGGCCGGTGACGAGGGCCGGTTCCTCGTCCAGCTCAAGGGCCAGGTCACCCCTGCCGCCCGCCAGGCGCTGCTCTCCGCCGGCGCGACCATCGACGACTTCATCCCTGCCAACGCCCTCATTGTGAACGCGACCAAGGCCGAAGCCCAGCGGCTCCGGGCCCTCCCGGGCGTCAAGTGGGTCGGCGACTTCCACCCCTTCTACAAGGTGAGCCCCGAGCTCGGCCAGCTCCGCCACCGCGACGTCCAGCGCACGTTCGACCAAGCCCGCGGCGTGATCCGGGCGGTCGTGTTCGTCTTCGCCGGAGAGGACGCGACGGAAGCGGTCGCCAAGGCGCAAGCAAGCGGACTGACCGTCGCCAGCCTCGACCGGATCGGTGAGCGACCGGTCTTCGAGGCCACGGGCCCCATCGAGGCCGTGCGGGGATTGACCAGGCTCGAGAGCGTCCAGTTCGTCGACGAAGCGATCGATCCCGAGACCCGGAACACCACGACCCAGTGGGTCATCCAATCGAACGTCACGGACCAGCGGCCGATCTGGGACCGGGGGCTGCGGGGCCAACGGCAGATCGTGGGCATCATCGACGGTCGCCTGGACATGAACCACAACTGCTTCCGCGACCTCGTGAACAACACGCCCGGTCCGAACCACCGGAAGGTCGTGTTCTACTCCTCGAGCAGCGGGATCGGGGCCGATAGCCACGGCACCCACGTGAGCGGTACCGTCGCCGGCGACCGCGAGCCGGTCAACGGCCAGACGGTGAACAACGGCAACGCCCCTCTCGCCAAGATCGCCTTCACCAACCTGAGCGACATCTCGAACACGAACCTCTACAGTCGCCTGTCCGCCGCCCACAACGCGGGTGCCCGGGATCACGGCAACAGCTGGGGCAACGACGGCACCCGCTCGTACACCGCGTGGGCCCAGGCGATCGACCAGTTCAGCTACGACTTCGAGGACTCGATGGTCGCGTTCGCGGTGAGCAACGGCTCGATCGTGACGACCCCCGAGAACGCCAAGAGCGCGCTCGGCGTGGGTGCGACCCGGCAGGCACCGAGCCAGAACAGCGTGGGGTCCGGCGGCACCGGCCCGACGCAGGACGGCCGCCGCAAGCCGGAGGTCTTCGCGCCCGGCATCGGGATCGTCTCGGCCCGGTCGGGTTCGCCGGACGGCTTCACGGGCCTCTCGGGCACGTCGATGGCCTGCCCCGCCGTCACCGCCGCCGCGGCGCTCGTCCGCCAGTGGTACCGGGAGGGACGCTACATCGAGGGTTCGCCCTCGGTCAGCCTTGGCATCAACCCGAGCGGCTCGCTCATCCGGGCCACGCTCATGGCCACCTCGGTCGATATGACCGGCGTGGCGGGCTACCCGAGCAACGCAGAGGGCTTCGGCCGGCTGCTGCTCGACAACGGGCTGTGGTTCCCCGGCGAGACCCGCCGCACCCGCTTCCGCGACGTGCGCCGGGCCAGCGGGCTCACGCTCGGTGAGGCGAGGAGCTTCAGCGTCCTCGTGACGGACGGCAACAACCCGCTCCGCATCGCGCTCTCGTTCGCCGACTTCGCCGCTTCGATCAACGCGTCCCAGGCCTGGGTCAACGACCTCGACCTCGAAGTCCGTGGGCCGGACGGGACCCTCTACCTGGGCAACGTGTTCGACACGGCCCAGGGCCAGTCGATCCCCGGCGGCGCGGCCGACTTCCGAAACTCGACCGAGATGGTCATCCTCAACGCCCCCGCTCCGGGGGCGTACACCGTGACCGTTCGGGCCCGTGCAATCAACCAAGGCACGCGAATGGGCTACGGCGTCGTCGTGAACGGCAACCTGTTCCCGATCAGCTCGGGCAACTGACCCGGCCAGGACCCGGGCCGTCCACCCGACGGCCCGGGCCAAGCGGGTTTGCAGGGGATTTCCTGTATACTCGCCCCACTTCGAGTTCGGCACCCGCGGGCAGTTCGGGCCCGACGGTGCCGGGAGCAATCAGTGGTGACCTTCAAGAACATTCAAACGACCCTCCTTGCCGGGGCGCTCGCGCTCTGCGTCGGGCTACTGCCCGGCTGTAAACCCGAGACGGCGACCGGTACCGACACCGCCAAGCCCGCCACTGGCGCAGGCGCTGGCACGACGACCGGGGCGGCCGCCCGGCCTTCCCCCGCAAAGGACGGGGCCAGCTTCGGCGACGGCGACATCAAGATCGGCCTGGTCGCGAGCCAGAACGGGAACCTGAAGCCCTGGGGCGACGACAGCATCAAGGGCGCCCAGCTCGCCGTCGACCAGATCAACGCCGCCGGGGGCATCAACGGCAAGACCGTGCAGCTCCTCGTCGGCGACAGCAACTCCTCGCCCGAGGGCGGGAAGTCCGCGGCCCAAAAGCTCATCGCCGACGGGGTCGTGGGCCTGCTCGGCGAGGTCGCGAGCGGCATCACCCAGCAGATCGCGAGCGTGGCCTTCGACGCGGGCGTGCCGCTGATCGCCGTTGGCGCAACGAAGACCGACATCACCGAGGCGGGCGACAACCTCTTCCGCGTGTGCTACACCGACGACTTCCAGGGCCCGGTCATGGCGAAGTTCGCCTACGACGAGCTCAAGCTGCGCAACGTCGCCCTCATGACCGACAACAAGCAGCCGTACTCGACCTTCCTCAGCGACTCGTTCCGCAAGGCGTTCGAGAAGCTCGGCGGCAAGATCGTCGACGAACAGAAGTACGAGACCGCCCAGACCCAGTTCGCGGCCCAGATCGAGCAGCTCAAGTCGAAGAACCCCGACGGCGTCTTCCTGAGCGGGTACTTCAACGAGGTCGGCCCGATCGCGAGCCAGATGCGACAGGCTGGCCTGACCGTCCCCCTCCTCGGCGGCGACGGGTGGGACAGCTCCCAGCTCATCACCTCCGGCGGCGACGCCATCGTCGGCGGGTTCTTCTGCAACCACTATAACAGCAAGGAGAACCGGCCCGAGGTGCAACAGTTCCTCGCCGATTGGCGCGGCAAGTACAACGCCGAACCGGGCACGACGATGGGCGCGCTCGGCTACGACGCGGCCAAGCTCATGATCGATGCGATCAAGCGGGCCGAAGGGCAGAAGTCTCGCGACGTGACGAAGGCGATCGAGGCCACGACCGACTTCCCGGGCGTGAGCGGCAAGATCAGCCTCGCCGGGATGCGAGGCAACCCGGCCAAGCCGGCGCTCGTCGTCAAGGTCACCCGGGAGGGCTTCGTCTTCGAGAAAGCCTTCACGCCGGAAGACCTCGCCGGCCTGATGTGAACTAGGTGCCTTCGCTCCTCCCCGTGCTCGTGGCAGGGCTCGACCTGTCGATCCTGCCACAGCAGTTGGTCAACGGACTCCTGCTCGGGTCGATCTATGCCCTGATCGCCCTGGGCTACACGATGGTGTACGGAGTCCTGCGGCTGATCAACTTCGCGCACGGGGAGGTCTTCATGCTCGGGGCCTACTCGGCCCTGTTCGTCTCTTGGGCGCTCGGCTTCCATCCGGAGGCCCTCCAAGGTATGGACAAGGGCTCGACGGCCCTCAACCTCGTGATCATGCTCATGGTGAGCATGATGGTGTGCGGGTTCATCGGCGTCCTCATCGAGACCCTTGCCTACCGACCGATGCGCACCCAGCCACGCATTGCCTCGCTCATCACCGCGATCGGGGTGTCGCTCTTCATCCAGTATGCGGGCGGGCTGTTCCTGCCCCAGTCGCCGCCGCCCGCGATCTCGGAACAGGTCAACCCCTACCGGGGGTCGTTGACCATTTCGCTCAGAGAGCCTTCGGCGCCGCTGCGGACTGCCGAACAAGCTGCCCAGTCGCAGGTCGACTCGGTCCGAGGCGAGATCGCTTCGCTCCGCGAAGCCCAGGGGCAGGACCCGGTAACCCGGGAGGCCAACAAGGCGAAGGAGCGCGAGGCGCTAGAAGAGCTGACCCGGGTTCAGACCGAGCTCCGCGACGCCCAGGCCAAGACCCGGGCCGAGACCGTGCGCCTCATCGTCCCCTACGGCCAGCTCTTCATGCTCGGGACGACCGTCGCGCTGATGGTCGGGCTCTGGTACCTCGTGCAGTTCACCAAGACCGGCCGGGCGATGCGGGCGGTCTCACACGACTTCGACTCCGCTGCCCTCATGGGCGTGAACGTCGGCCGGATCATCACCGTCACGTTCTTCATCGGGTCGGCGCTGGCGGGAGCGGGGGCCATGATGTACGCGACCGTCCTCCGCACCCCGCTCACGCCGTTCCTCGGGGTTCAGCCGGGCGTCAAGGCGTTCGTCGCGGCGGTCTTGGGCGGGATCGGCAACATCCCCGGCGCCGTGCTCGGTGGGTTACTCATGGGCATCGTCGAGACGCTTGCCGTCTGGGCCGGTTTCAGCGGATTCCGTGACGCGGTCGCGTTCGTGATCCTCATCCTCGTGCTGCTCTTCCGTCCCGGCGGACTGCTCGGGTCGAGCAAGGTGGAGAAGGTATGAAGTTCTGGCTCGTCCGGATCGGGTCCGTGCTCGCGGCGGTCGGGTTCGTCTTCCTCCTCCAATCGGTGGCCGGCCAGAACTCGGCGGAGAACCCGCTCTACCGCCTGACCGTGCTCGCCGGACTCTACGTGACCCTGGCCGTGAGCCTCAACCTGATCAACGGCATCACCGGCCAGTTCTCGATCGGGCACGCCGCGTTCTACATGGTGGGAGCCTACGCGGCCGCCTCGTTCTCGAACGCGTTCTACGCCCAACAACCGCTCGGACCGATCCCATGGATCCTGGTCATGTGCATAGTCGGGGGCGCCTTCGCCGCCCTGGCCGGGCTGGTGGTCGGGCTCCCGAGCCTGCGCCTCCGGGGCGACTACCTTGCCATCGTCACGCTCGGCTTCGGAGAGATCCTCCGGATCGTCGTCCAAAACGTCCCCGAGCTCGGCGGCTCCTACGGCATGAACGTGAAGCCGTTCGGAGCGCCGCCGACCGTCCTGTGGCTGGTCTGGCTGCTCGCGATCCTCTCCATCGCGGTCTGTCGCAACCTCCTCAAGACGGCCCACGGGCTGCCGTTCTTGGCCGTGCGCGAGGACGAGGTCGCGAGCGCGGCGATGGGCGTGCGCACCGCAGCGACGAAGGTCACGGCCTTCGTGATCGGATCGATGTTCGCCGGTATGGCCGGGGCCCTCCTCGCCCACTCCGAGACCTTCATCTCCCCCGACACCTTCAAGATGGACGTGTCGTTCATCATCCTCACCATGGTCGTCCTCGGAGGCACCGGGTCGATCACGGGGTCGGTGCTCGCGGCGGTCGCCCTGTTCGCGATCCCCGAGTGGCTGCGGACGCTCCAAGACCCCGTCACCAAGATTCCGCTCCAGATCGGAGGCCCGAGCCTGATCGGGTGGATCGTGGCGATCGGGCTGGCCGTGGCGGCGTTCCGGTGGCTGCAGACCCACTTCCACCGCCCCCTCCCCCAGCGCGTGGGGGCTTACCTCGGCGTCGCAGGTGCAGCCGCCCTCCTGGCGACCGTCTTGGGGCTCCTACTCGGCAACGTCCCGGCGATCGCCGCGCTCAAGTACGACGCCTCCGCCCTCCGGATGGTCATCTTCTCGAGCACCCTCATCGTGCTCATGCTCCTCCGGCCCCAGGGGCTCCTCGGCCACCACGAGTTCAGCTGGCAGTGGCTCGCCAAGGTCCTCAGGTTGCCGGTCAAGGAGGCCGCGGCGTGACCGGGCCCGTGCTCTCGCTCGACAAGGCGACCATCCGGTTCGGCGGGCTTGTCGCGGTGAACAACGTCAGCTTCGACCTGCAACGGGGCGACCTGTTCGGGCTCATCGGCCCCAACGGCGCGGGCAAGACCACCTGCTTCAACCTCATCACCGGCGTCTACAAACCCACGTCGGGCTCGATCAAGTTCAAGGGGCAGGAGATCGGCGGCCTGCCGCCCGCGAAGATCTGCACGCTCGGGGTCTGCCGGACCTTCCAGAACATCCGCCTCTTCCCTGCCCTCTCGGTGCTCGAGAACGTGGTCGTCGGGGCGTTCCTTCGAAAGTCCACCTCGCTCTTCAGCGCGTTCGCCTATCTTCCGCCCGCGATCGCCGAGACCGGCCGCCTGCGGGAGGAAGCCATGGCCCTGCTCGAGGTCGTCAACCTCGCCGAGGTGGCCAGCTCGAGGTCCGCTGACCTTTCGTACGGCAAGCAGCGCCGGCTCGAGATCGCCCGGGCCATGGCGACCCGCCCCGAACTCATCCTGCTCGACGAGCCCGCCGCCGGGATGAACCCCCAGGAGAAGGAGGAGCTTCAGACGACGGTGCGGCGTATCCGCGACGAGTTCGACAAGACCGTCCTGCTCATCGAGCACGACATGCGCTTCGTGATGGGCCTCTGCGAACGGATCGTCGTCCTCGACCACGGGGAGGAGATCGCCCAGGGGCCGCCCGAGGCGATCCGGAACGACCCGAAAGTCATCGAGGCCTACCTGGGCGAAGCGGTCTAGGGACGCGTCTCTGCCAGACTCGGGACATGGTCCGTCTCCTGATCAGCCTGACGTGCGCGGCGCTCTGCTTGTCCTTGGCGGGGTGCTGGACTCAGCCCGTCGTGCGGGTCGTGGACCTTCCCCGCGACAGGGTCGAGATCGCCAAGGTCGAGCCGAAACGGTTCGCCGAGGCCACCGAGTTCGCCTGGGACGCGACGCGGGCCGTCCACACCCCGGGTAGAGGGTGGTGCTTCAGCCCGTTCGGCGTCGATCAGGTGCTCCTCATGCTGCTGAACGGGGCGGAAGGGGAGACCTACGACACGCTCGCCAAGGGGCTGCGGATCGGCGACGGGAGCCTGGAGAAGACGAACCAAGCCCGGATGGCCACCCTCGACGCGATCCGGGCGCTCCCCGGGGAACCGGTCCTCAACGCCTCGTCCCTCTGGACCGTGCAGCCCGCCCCGCTCCACCCGACCTACCGCGAGGAGATGCTCCGGTACTTCGGCGCCGAGGCCCGCAAGCTGGGCTCAGCCGGTCGGGACGCCGTGCGTCAGGTGAACGAATGGGTGAGCGTCCAGACCAAGGGCCGTATCACGGGCCTGTTCGAGAGCTTGTCGCCTAACGACGTGCTCATCGTGGTCTCGACGACGGTCCTCGACGCGACCTGGGAACTCCCGTTCGAGCCGGGGAAGTCAATGGCGTTCCGGTCGCCTTCTGGCACGCGCTCGATCCCGGCGCTCGTCGACGAGCGGACGGTCGACTTCGCCGAGGGCGCCACCTGGACCGCGATTCGGATCCCCTACCGCGCTCCAAACCTGGGCTTGGTGGTGGTCCTCCCCAAGACAGGGGACGTCGATCAGCTCGTTCGCGGGATGAACGGAGCCGCGTGGGGACGTCTCATCCAGTCGCTAGAGTCCAGGGACGTGAAGCTGCAGGTGCCGAAGTTCGAGCTGAGGTCTCGGTTTGCGCTCAACGAGCCCCTGGCCGGGATGGGAATGGGGGAGCTCTTCAAGACCGTGAACACATTCCCTCGTATCTCCCTCGAACTGGCGACGGATGCGGCCGTGACTCAGTTCGTGCAACAGGCGGTCATCAAGGTCGACGAGCGCGGCACCCAGGCGGCCGCTGCCACCGGGGCCGCCGCGGCAGGGGGGATGCCGTTACCGACCGAAAGGAAGGAGTTCGTCGCGGACCGGCCGTTTCTGTTCGCCGTTGTCGAGCGCACGTCCGGTGCCCTGCTCTTCGTCGGTTGCGTCGTCGAGCCCGGCACGTCCGAGTAGGCCTTCGGCGTCTCGCGAACAGTGTGCTGCTGTGCCCAGGCTGGAAGCCTGGGACACCATCGCCTGGAAGGCGATGCTACGAGGCGATGCTACGGGGCTCTAGTAGCGGCAGACGCGGAGGGCGGCCTCGGTGATCTTGTCGACCGAGGGCAGCACGAACGTTTCCAGCGGCTTCACCCACGGTACCGGCGTGTCGAGCCGGGTCACGCGCACGGGCGGGGCGTCCAGGTACTCGAACGCCTCTTGCGCCAGCCGGGCGAGGATCTCGCCGGCGAAGCCACACGTCCGGGGCGCCTCGTTGACCACGACCAGCCGGTTCGTCTTCTTGAGCGACTCCAGGATCGTCTCCTCGTCCAGCGGAACCAGCGAGCGGATATCGATGACCTCGGCCCGGAACCCCTCGGCCTCGAGCGTCTTCGCCGCCTCGAGGCACATGTAGACGTTTGTGCCGTAGGTCACGATCGTCACGTCCTCACCCTCTTGCCGGACGGCGGCCTTACCGAGCGGGACGAGCGCGGCGTCGCCTTCGGGCACCTCTTCCTCGATGGCCCGCTGGCGGTAGAGCTCCTTCATCTCGTAGAAGAGGATCGGGTTCGGGTCTCGCAGAGCACTCTTGAGCAGCCCCTTGGCGTCCCGCGGCGTGCTGGGGCAGACGATCTTGAGCCCGGGCGAGTTCGCGAACCAGGCCTCGTTCATCTGACTGTGGTAGAGGGCGCCGCCCCCATAGCCGCCCGCCGGGCCGCGGATGACCATCGGGATCGCGACCTCACCGGCGGTCCGGTAGTGGTAGGTCGCGGTGAAGTTGACGATCTGGTCGAACCCGCACGAGATGAAGTCGATGAACTGCATCTCGACCATCGTCGTCTTGCCGTTCACGCACATCCCGCAAGCCACGCCGACGATGGCAGCCTCGCTGATCGGCGCGTCGATGACCCGTTCGCGGCCGTACTTCTCCTGGAGCCCGTCCGTGACCCCGAACGCCCCGCCGAGGATGCCGATGTCCTCGCCGATGCAGACCATGTCTGAATTGGCGGCCATCTCCTCGTACAGCGCCTCCTTGAGGGCGGTGAGGTAGTTCTTCTTCGTCGATTGAGGGGCTTCGGCGGTAGCGGCCATAGGGGTTATTGCGGAGTGCGGATTGGGGACTGCGAAGCCGTCCGCGCGGCGGGCATCGGTCGCTTGGCGTCGACCGGGTCTACGAGTACGTTGTCGGCGGCGCCTTCTGCGAATCGTCCCACGCGGCGGGGCGACGGAAGCTCGAGCCCGGCAGGGCTCTTCGTCCTTCTCTTGAACTCGTTACGCTCCATCGTCAACCGCTCCCTGAACCCGCAATCCGCAATCACGAATCCGCAATCGCCTCACTCCCGGAACACCCACATCCCGCCTTCCTCGCCGGGCGGGACGGTGTCGTTCACGGCGAACTCGACGCCTTCGGTCAGGTACTCCACGACGACCGGGGGGAAATCGGCGTCGGTGACTTCCGCGGCGCCCTTCCCTTCCGCCGGGTGCTCCTTGGATTGGTCGGCCGTCATCGTGCCCGCCGCGACCATCAGCCGCTTCATCACGGCAATCGGGTCGCGCGATCGGCCCTGGGCCACCTCGTCGGTCGGCCGGTACTTCGCCGCCCGGTCGTCGTCGTGGTCGCCGTGGCCATAGGCGCGGAAGGTCTTGCACTCCACGATGCTCGGCCCCTTCCCGCTCCGGGCAAAGTCGACGGCCTCCATGACCTTTTCGTAGACGTCGAAAACGTTCTGCCCGTCCGCGATGAGGCCGGGGATGCCGTAGCCGTCGGCGCGCCGGGCGAAGTCCTCGAGGCTGTACTCCATGTCCGTCGGAGTGCCGTACGCCCACTGGTTGTTCTCGATGATCGTCACGACTGGCAGCCGGTGGACCGCGGCGAAGTTGACCGCCTCGTGGAACACACCCTGTGCCGTCGAGCCCTCGCCGTTGTAGGTGAGGACCACGGCGTCGCCGCCGTCGAGCCGGTCGGCGTACACCACCCCTGCGGCCGCCGGGATCGTTCCCGCAAGCATCGAAGTCGAGTGGATGATGTGCTTCGCCTTCGAGCCGATGTGCGACCAGTTGTCCCGGGCCCGGCCCGGCGAGCCCTGCTTGCCCCAGACCTGGGCACAGACCTCCTGGATCGTCATCCCCATCCGCCCCGGGTTGCGCCAACCGTTGCGGAAATCCTTGAGGAAGAACGCCGGCATGTCCCGGTGGATCGGGCTGATCCAGTCGTTCGGCTTGAGGCCGTAGAGCGAGCCGACCAAGATCGCCTCCTGGTTATGGCTCGAGTAGAGCGTCCCGCGGAGCCGCCCTCGCTTCTTCTCTTTGATGAGCCGCACGTCGAAGTACCGGGCCAGGTACAGCTGGTTCAGCAGCTCCCTGTGATCGTCAGCGGTAAGCTTCTGACTGTAAGGGCCGAGCACGTACTCGGCGGGGGCCTGCGGGGCGCTTGGGGGTCGTTGGCTACGGTCGGCGGCGGTACTGGCCAATGGAGGTCTCCGGAGGGTGGTCTATGAGGATACCTATCGGCAGACTCGATCCCAGGCCCCAGGCGGCACCGGCATCCGGCCCAGACAGTCAACAGAACTTCTAGGCCGCTACGACGTCGTCAGGTTCACAGGCCCCGAGGGCCGAATCAGTGGCCATGCCAACCCTCGCCCCGGGCTACGCGAACGCGACCTCGCACGGCACCTACCGACGGCTCACTCGGCGACCGTACCCCTGACGCGGAGCGACTCCCCGGCCGGGAGCCGGATCGGGCACGAGGCGACGCCCCCAGGGGCGTTGACCGTCGTCGACTGGATCGAGAGCACGCTCCCCCACAGCCCCTTGACCCGGAGGGTGGCCGTCACGTCCTTGTCGGAAGGGTTGCGGACGACGGCCTCGAACCACCGCTTCCGCTTGTCCAACTTGAGCTCTGTGAACTGGCCGAAACCGAGCTCGAACTCGGCCCCGATCTGACGCAGGACGATCCGCCGACCCACCCCGTCCCAGGGGCGCACGACGTAGGCGGAACCGTCCGTCTCGAAGTGGCACCCGAACGTGTAGAGCCCCGCCCCCGAACTCGGCAGCACGTACGACCCAACGCCCCGGAGGTAGTGGTAGTAGCCCAGCCCCGAGGCCCCGGTGAACGGGTTGTAGCCGGCGTGCTTCGACGAGAGGTCAGGGCAGTAGCACATCGACGCCCCCCCGTCTCGCCGCACGAGCGCCCACGGCCCGACCATCCCGCCGAAGGCCATCCGCATGTACGCTTCCGGCAGGCCGAAGTAGTCGCGATCCATGAGCCCGAAGAAGATGAGGGAGTTCGGGATCGTGGTGTGGGCGAGGCACGCCTCGCCGCGATCGAGCAACGCTCGTAGGGGCGAAGAGTCGGCCCCGTCCCAACTCCGCTTGTCCGCCCCGTACCACCACCAACTCGCAGCGAGCGACCGCGTGGCGAACGCGCAACGGACGGTCCGCTCCAAGTCCTCGTCGTTGGCCAGGAACCGGGCGGCGGCGAAGACCTCTTCGAACCCGCTCGTGTCCATGACCGACTCCCCGGCGAACGGGTACTCGAGCTTGACGAGCTCGTTCGCCTTGAACTGGATCCAGTGGGCGAGCTGGTCCGCTTCGGCGGTCATGTCCTCGTGGCGAAGGTCGTCGAGGAGGTCGTAGACCCGGGCGTAGCCGAGGACGCCGACCGTGCGGACGTACAGCCGCCACCCTTCCTGGAACATGGCCATCGCTGTCTGGTAGGCCATGCGGAGGTACTCGTTGCGGTCGCGGGCGGTCTCACCGTACGTACTCGCGATCCGGTAGAGCGCATGGTACAGGTTGAAGACGTGGGGGTAGTTGAGCGGCCGCCCGAAGTGCGAGCCCAGCCCCTCTTCGTCCAGGACGCTCCCGACGGCGAAACTCCCCGGGTTCTGGACGTCGTCCAGCAGGAACTCGTCGATGTAGCGGTCCACTAGACCGATCTGGCCCCGATCCGGGTAGATCGTGTTCTTCTCGGCAAGGAACAGGGCGTCGGCGAGGCTGCTCTCGAGCCCGCTCGGCTCGGCGAACTCCTCCGGCCCGGTGACGGGTGCGTTCTTGACGATGTCGGTCAGAACGACCGCCCCGAACAGCGGGGACTCCGGGTCCTCGACCGTTTGTCGCCCCGCGATGTAGACGGCGCGACGCTCGATGAGCTCGCCGATCGGCTCGGTGAACATCAAGTGGGCGTGGCACATCTGGCCCTTGTTGTCCTGGAAGCTCACACGGAGGGGGCCGTTGTCGCTCGGTCGGACGAAGCAGAACGAGCCCTCCTCGTCCGTGTCGGTCTCGACCTGGGCGTCCTTGCTCACGAAGAACTCCTTGGGCGAGGCCCCGCTCACTTCCAGCGCGATCCCGACGTCGACGGGCGCCACCGCGCTCGGGAGGAGCCGGATCGAGGGCTTGCCACAGGCGACGAGGGTCTGGTGGACGCCGTCCTGCTTGTCGCTATCGGTCGGCACGAACCGCATCTGCAAGACCCGGCGGTCGCCGGGCTCGAGGATGAGCGACGTGTGCTCGTTCATCCAGTTCGGCCATTCCTCCCGCTCGATGGTCGCCTTGCTGTAGGCGTAGACCACCGGGATGCCCTCCCACTGGTGCGGCGTGTTCATGCTCGCGCGGACGTGGGTGTAGAACTCCCAAGAGGTCCCGTCGCCGGGGAAGACGAGGAGCCCCGGGGTCTCGGCCGTCATCCTCTGGGCGAAGACCCAGCTGGCGGCACCACCGATGAACTTGTGGATGTAGACCCGGCTGGTCCAGAGCCGCCGCAGCTGGTCGTCGTTCCAACCGAAGCCGTCGTAGAAGTTGTTGAACGCGAGCGGGAATCCGAGCTCACCGATCTCGACGCTGACACGGCCCGTGTTGCGGATCTCGAGGTCCCAGACGACCTGGGGGTAACTCCCCGTGACCTCGTACCACTTCCCGGTCGCGGCGAGGTCCTCGAGGAAGGGGAACTCGTACTCGAGGCTGACGACGCCCGGGTCGCCGGCTTCGTCCTCGTCGTCGAGGCTGAACACCGGCCGGGCGCTCCGGTTGCGGCTGACGATCCAGGGCTGGTCTGGGCCGGTCCGGGCCCCGATCAGCACCGTGCCCGGGAGGTAGTCGAGGCTGCTTTCCTCGCCGAACTGGAGGGACGGGAGCACGAACTGGAAGTCCTCGCCCTCCTCCGGGAGGGCGGGGTCGCTCGCCCAGAGCTGCACGACCCGTCCGCCGTGGCCGAACTCCATCGAGATGAGACTGCCGGTCAAGTCTGACCGGTCGTCGTCGAACGGGTCCATGGGCAGGGAGCGTACCTCGCGACCCCACCCTCCCCCGTAGCACCGGCTCCCAGCCGGTGGTGCCCAAGGCTTCCAGCCTGGATCCCTCCGCCTTGCTCCGTCCCGACAGTCGACCGCACGGCCGAGGCTCGCCGCATCGGGGCCATACTTTAGGCGTGGCGTACGTCGTGTCGCTGGTCGGGGTGGGCAACCTCCGGTGCGGACCGCCCGTCGTCGCCTCCCTCGCGGCTTGGGGCCCGGAGATGGAGGTCGAAGTCCGGCTCTTCGACTCCAACGAGGAGCGACTCGACCTGATGGACCGGTTCGCGCGGGTCTGCCTCGACCGCACGAACGCCGGGCACGCCCTCAAGGCGACCTCCGACCCCGCCGAGGCGCTCGAAGACGCCGACTCCGTCGTCCTGACCGTGAGCGAAGACTGCGCCCGGCGGATGAAGGGGGCCGTCGAGCCGACGCCCGTCGAAGCTGTCCCACCGGGTCAGAGCTACCTCGATCTCGTGCGCGGCGACCCGAACCGGCCGACCCCGCTCGAGCGGCTCAGCCCCCAGACCCGGCTCATCCTCGCGAACCCCCTCCGCGACGATGGCCGCACCCGCGAGGAAGCCCTCTCGGAGGCTCTCGAGTCTTTGCTCGCCCTAGCGCCCCCCCGAGCCCGGCTCCTCAGCCTGGTCCGCAGAGTCCCCCTTCCCCCTGGCCGGGAGCACGACTACCTCAACTGGCCGAGCCCGCTCGATACCGAACAGACGTTGCGAGTGCCCCACCAGATCCTGAGGTGGATCCTCGGCGAGGCCACCCTCGACGCGCTCCTCGACGAGGCCAGACGCTCGCCCGTCCTCGCCTGGCTGGAGAGCGGACCCTAGCCGAGTTCAGTCGCGGGCGACGACGTCTTCGGGGATCTCGAACCGGTCGCCCGCCTTGATGCCCCACTTCTTCATGACGCCCGCCTTCGTTTCCACGACGAACATCGACCGGCCGCGGCTCGAGTAGTCGGTCGTCTCGTCCATCGCGCGCATCGTGTAGGTGTTCAGCACCCGACCGTCCTTGTCGCAGTACGCGATATCGAGGGGCACGAGGGTGTTGCGCATCCAGAAGCGGCGGAAGTCCTCGTTCGGGAAGGCGAAGATCATGCCCTCGTCCTCCTTGAAGTCGGCGTCCTTGACGAACATCATCCCCTCCTGCCGCTTCATGTCCGAGTCCATGACCCAGGCCATGAGCGTCTTGCCGTTGATCTTGAGCGGCACGCGCTGCAGGTCGTCGAGTTGAAAGAGCCGTTCTTCGATCTTCCGCCACTTCCGGGGCTTGTCGTCTTGGGCCGCCTGCTGCGTCGCGGTCCCCGTCTGAGGGGGGTCGGGGCGCTTTTGGACGACGGTCTCGGGCGCAGGGCTCCCTGTCGCCTGAGTCGATACGGCCGTAGTCGAGACGGCCGGCGTCTGGGGCGCAGGGGCGCACCCGAGGGTCACAGCGAGGAGCAGGGTCGGCAGAACGGACATGGTTTGGGGCCTCCGCATCGATGGGTCACCTACTCTGACGGTTGTCGTCGCTCCACGGCACCATCGGGCGGCCGAAAACTGTCCCACGAGGCCTCTTTTGCGCCGATAGCGGACTCGTGGACGAGGGTCGTGCCGATCAAGTCTAGCCCGGCGAGGAGTTGCTCTCGGGTACCGGGGTTCATCGTGAACGGAAGGGCCTTGTCGCCGAGCCGGACTTCCTGGCGCTCGAGGTCGACGGTGGCCTCGGCCCCGCTCCCCGCGGCCACTAGGGCGGCGTGGGCCTCCTCGTCGAGATCGACGAGGCAGAGCCCGCAGTTGCCCGCGTTGCTCCGGAAGATGTCGCTGAACCCGGCGGTCTCCGCTGTCCGACGCCCGATCACCGCCCGGTACCCGGCCTGCTGGATCGCCCAGACGGCGTGCTCGCGACTCGAGCCACAACCGAAGTTCGTCCCGACGACGAGCACCGACGCTCCGGCGGCATCGGGCCGGTCGAGTGGGAAGTCTTCGGCGCGGACGTCCTTGAAGAGGAGCTCCCCGTACCCGGACCGCTCGACCCGGCTCAAGAAGCGCGCAGGGATGATCCGGTCGGTATCGACCTGGTCGGCGTCATAGACCGCGATCCGCCCCGTGTGAACGGTGAAGGCGTCCATAACCCTAAGTGTACCGGGCCCCGGCCCACGTAGCATCGGCTTCCAGCCGTAGCATCGGCTTCCAGCCGATGGTGCCCCGGGCTTCCAGCCCGGACCGGTCGAGTTCATACAGCCGCCCATTCCCCGCGACGCCGCAGACCCTGAGCCTAGGACGACAGGCCCTTCTGCGCGGTGGACAGGGCCCGGAGAGAGGCGCGGGCCTTGTTCACGCACTCGAGGTACTCGCTCTCGGGTACGGAGTCGAACACGATCCCGGCCCCGGCCTGGACGTACGCCACGCCTTCGCGCAGCACCACCGTCCGGATCGCGATCGCGAGGTCGACGTCCCCGGTGGCCGAGACGTACCCCACTGCCCCGGCGTAGAGGCCCCGCCGCGTCGGCTCGAGTTCGTCGATGATCTGCATGGCCCGCACCTTCGGCGCCCCGCTCACCGTCCCCGCCGGGAAGCACGCCCGCACGAGCTCGACCGGGCCGAGCCCCTCGCGCAACCGCCCCGTCACCGAGCTTACGATGTGCATGACGTGGCTGTACCGCTCCACGACCATGAGGTCCTCCACCCGCACCGAGCCGTACTCGCACACCCGGCCGAGGTCGTTCCGGCCGAGATCCACGAGCATGATGTGTTCCGCCCGCTCCTTCTCGTCGGCGAAGAGACCCTCGGCCAGTGCCTGGTCCTCTGCCGGGGTCGCCCCGCGCGGCCGAGTCCCGGCGATCGGCCGAACCCGCGCCACTCCGCCTCCAAGGCTCACCAAAAGTTCCGGCGACGCTCCCACCACGTCGAAGCCCCCGAACCGGAGCAGGAACATGTAGGGCGAAGGGTTGATCGACCGGAGTGCCCGGTAGACCGTCACCGGGTGGGCGTCGATCCGGGTCGAAAAGCGTACGGATGGCACCGCCTGGATGCAGTCCCCTGCCCGGATGTACTCGATGACCGTCCGCACGGCCTCTTCGAAGTCGGCCTGCGTCCGGTTCTGCTCGACCGGGTGCTCCGGGTAGCCACCGGCGGGGAGAGGCGGCCGCTCGGATGCGAGTCGCTCCGCCAAGCGGTCGAGTTCGGCTTCAGCAGCCGCCGCGCCCTCGTGGCTCCCGTCCGCGAGGACGATGAGGCGCATGAGGTTGCGGGCGTGGTCGAACACGACGACCGACCCCGTCACCATCATCGCCACCGTCGGGACCGGAGCGTCGTCCGGGGGCCCCTCGCCGAGGCGCTCGATCGTGCGGAGGTAGTCGTAGGCGACCGTCCCGACCGCCCCGCCGATGAACTTGGGCATCCCCTCCGCCGCCTCGGGACGCACCCAAGGCAGGCCCTCCCAGGCTCTCGCCAAGGGGTCCTCACCGTCTGCTAAGGGCTCCTCGGCCACGCCGTCCGCCGACTCGCGCCGCAGCACGCCCCCCTTCACCGTCCGCACCTCACGCGGCCGGACGCCGATGACGCTGTACCGCGCCACCTGCTCCCCGCCCGTCACGCTCTCGAGCAGGAAGCTGTACGGCTCGTCGTGGGCCAGCTTCCAGTACGCGCTGAGCGGCGTCTCGACGTCGGCCAACACGTCCCGCCACAGAGGGATCCAGCCGCCCGCCGCGGCCTGGTCTCGGGGGGCGTCCGGCGTCGGGCTCTGCATCGGCCGGGATGATGGCATAAACTGGGCTCGATGACGGGGTTGGCGGGGCGGCTCCAAGAGGTCGAGGCAAGGATCGAGGCGGCGTGCCGCGACGCGGGGAGGGCCCGGTCGGACGTCACGCTCGTGGCGGTGAGCAAGACGGTGCCGGTCGAAGGGCTCCTGGCCGCTTACGAGCTGGGGGTCCGCGACTTCGGCGAGAGCCGGCTCCAAGAGGCTACCCCCAAGGTCCAAGCCCTCCCTTCGGACGTTGTGTGGCACTTCGTGGGCCGATTGCAGTCGAACAAGGCGCGGAAAGTCGCGGGGCTGTTCTCCGCCTTGCACACCATCGAGAGCGAAAGCCAACTGCGCGAGATCGCTAAGGCGAACCGGACCATTGACGCACTGGTAGAGGTCAATGTGGCCGAAGAGGCGCGAAAAGGAGGTGTTTTTCCCGAAGCCCTTGACAACGCGGTCGCGATGGTCGCACACTATCCGGGAGTCCGGTTCCGGGGCCTGATGACCATTGGTCCATTAAGCTCCGACCCCGAACTCAGCCGACCGGTCTTCCGCCGCCTGAAGGAGTTGGGCGAGCGGGTCGGGGCCGAGTGGCTGAGCATGGGGATGAGCCAGGACTTGCACGTGGCGATCCAGGAAGGAGCCACCCACGTGCGGGTCGGCACCGCCCTCTTCGGAGAGCGGGGTTGACCCCCTAAAACCTGCCCCCTTGGAGACCTCATGGAAGAGACTATCGAAGCCCGTCCCGGCCTGTTGAGCCGCCTCACCAGCTATTTCCGGCGTGAAGAGGAGGAGTACGAAGACCTCGACGCCCCCGCTGGCGCCTCCTCGCTCCGCGTCCACTCGGCCCACCGCTACAACGTCTGCGTCCGCCGGCAGATCGTCGCGTTCCAGGACGCCGTGGCCGCCGCCGACGGCCTCAAGCGCGGCGACCAGCAGATCCTGAACCTCACGATGGCCAACGCCGAGCTCCGGGAGAAGATCAAGGACTTCCTGTGCGGGGTCGGCTATGCCGCCGAAGGCGTCTGGGAGGAGCTTGGCGACAACGTCTACCTGCTCGCCCCGGCCACGGCGTTCGTCGACGTCGCCCCACCGTCGCCGCGAGTCCAGGCCCAGAAGAACTGAGCTTAGTCGCCCCTGCCCCCGGCCCGGGCCGCCACACGGCGCGCCCGGGCCGTCGACGTTCAGAGCAGGGCCAACGCCTCCTGCACGGGCTCAGGTAGGTTCTCGGAGTCCTCGGGAACCGGCGCACCGGCTGCGACGAGGGCAAGGAAGACCCTCGCGTAGTCGCCCTCCGGGTGCGGTGCGTTCCGGGCGGCCCAAAGGCAGCTGCCCATCGTCGTGCCCCCAAAGCCGTTCTCGCTCTCCCACCTTGCGCCCGAGGCGAGCAGGAAGTCGACCATCGGCCCGTCGCCGCGGAAGGCCGCCTGGTTGAGCGGCCCCGCCCCCCAGTCACCCTTCTCCTCGAGCGGCCACCCCAGCTCCACCATGAGCCGCACCGCCGCCAGGTGGCCCCGCTGGGCCTGGTCGGCGAGGAGGCGCAGATCCCCCGGGCCGAGCCCGGCGATGGCGTCCGGGTGCTCCGCGAGGTAAGCCCGGGCCGCCTCGCCGTCCCCAGCCGCGCAGCTCGCCAAGAAGCCCGCCACGCCTTCTAGGTCAGGAAGGACCCCTAGCGAGGCAAGGTACTCCGACACCGCCCGGTCACCGGCCCGCGCGGCGAGCTTGGCCAGGCTGCGGCCCCCGTCCCCGGCCAGCGGGTCCGCCCCCCGCTCGACGAGCAACCGCAAGAACTCCACGCTCCGGCCCCGGATGATCGCGAAGTGCAGTGTCCCCTGCCGGGGGGAGGAGAACGGGTGGCCCGTCTGCGGGCCGAGTTCGTTCGGGTCGGCACCAAGGTCGAGCACCTGCCGCAGGCCCTCGAGGTTGTCGTAGTCGAGCTGCCGGAAGAGCGCGTTCGTCCGCGGCCACCGCGCCCCGGCCTCGACGAGCGCCGCCACGATCCGCCGGTCGGACTGCTCGACGCTGTGGTAGAGCGACTCCCCGTCGTTAGGCTCGGCCCCTGCCTGAAGTAGGGCCACGGTCGTCTCGAAGCACCCCACCCGCCCCGAGGCTCCGTAGAGGGCTGGGAACGGGTCGTTCGGGAAGTCGGGGTCGATCATCCTCCCGTTCGGGTCGGCTCCCTGGTCGAGGAGCCACTGAACCGTGGAGACCAACCCGGGCCGGTGGGACGGCAGCCTGGCCAGCGACGAGAACGCGGCGTACAGCAACGCTGGGGCGTCGAACGGAGCCAGCGGGGCGGCGAGGTCGGCGCCGGCCAGGCCCCGTTGGACACGCGGCAGGTCGCCGGTCACCAGCGCGATGGCCAGGGAGTCGACCGGCCTCCCTTCCAGCGTCCTGAGGGCCCGCTCCGGCTGGGGGGCCTCATACCCGCGTCCCATCGCCAGGGCTAAGACCCGTTCGACGAACGCGGCATCGTCCACCGCGGCGAGGGCGAGGCGCTCGACCTCGGCCACCAGTCGGGGCCAACTCGCGAACCCGTACTCACGGGCCACCACGAGTTGGGCGTGCGCCAGGGTCGGCGGCGGGGCGGTGCGGTAGGGCGCCGCCCGGGCGAGCGCCTCGGGCTCACCGGCGGCAAGGGCCCGGAGAAGCTCACGGGCTTGACGACGAAGGTGGTCCAGGTTCGGCCTGGACGGCAAGTCTCGGTTCATCTGTCCTCCATGCGTTCGTGCCTGCGATCCGCACGGTCAGGCCGCACAAAGGCGTCGTCCCAAGGCTTTGCGTCTGTTCGGGGTGGGTTCAACCCTGTCCGCGGACCCGGTGGCTCCCCCGCGGAGCCGGGCCGAGTTTAACTACACTCGGCACGCCCCCAGGGCCAAGCGACCCATCGGTACGGGCTCCCTTCAAGAGGGCCACGGTGCGCATCACACCCGGGGGCGGCGGGTGACATGGCTATGGCCCGTCGATGCCCTGAGGCCCTGGCCAGCATGGGCCTCAGGGCCATAGCCTTGGGCGCTAGCCCCTTCACGGCGCCTGGCTGAGAGAGAGCCCCACCCTTGGCTGGGTTGATCGTCTGAGTCCGGGGCCACCGCCAGGCCCTCGGGAACCTGCATCCATGCGGGTTCGAGAGTTCCCTTGGAACCGGGCTGAGCGGGCACGATCCATCCCCCTCAACCCGGCCACCCGCCGTGGTGTCGCCCTCGGGGGCCAGGCGCGAAAATCAGGGGGCGAGAAGCGTGGAGGGCTCTCAGCCTCCGGGCCCGCGTCCGGGCCTGCGACCGCTCCCGGGCCCGTGGCCTTGCCCGTTGGCGGCTCTGGTGAAGGCGGGGAGGTGCCGATCCCGCGAGTCGTCGCGTAGCTTTTCAAGCACGGCGACGACTTCTCGGTCGTCGGTCCGGAGGATCAGCCGGTCAAGGAGCCGCACGTTGTCTTCCTCCCCTTTCCTGGCCGCCTCAAGGGCCGATTTGTAGTCGGTAGGGACTTTAAGGCGTGCCTGCCAGGCCCGCGCACTTTCGTCCTTCGTCCGGGCGTAAGGATCGGGCGGCACGGGAAGGCCCAACCGGTTAAACTGACCTTCTAGGAGCCGGACGTGGTGGTTCTCGGCGTGGACGATGTTCCCGAACGGCGGCTTGTCACCGAACGCTAGGATGGCAGCGCCGTAAAATGCTCGGCTGTGCTGCTCGTCCCTGATCGCCTCGGCAAGCACGAGACTTGGGTCGGTCGCAGTGAGACTGACGACGAGTGAAAGCGCAAGAATGGCGGTCACGGTCTTGGTACCTCTACTAGGAGAGAGGCCCCCGGAGCGGGGACGACTCAAAGTCCTGGGCCCCCCAACCATAGCCTGAGCCGAGGCGACAGCCACGGCGGGTGACATGGCTATGGCCCGTCGATGCCCTGAGGCCCTGGCCAGCATGGGCCTCAGGGCCATAGCCATGGGCGCTAGCCCCTTCACGGCGCGTGGCTGAGCCATGACCCCACCCGTGGCTGGGTGGATCGTCGGCGCCCAGGGCCATCGCCAGGTGCTCGGGCACCTGCATCCATGCGGGTTCGAGAGTTCCCTTGGAACCGGGCTGAGCGGGCACGATCCATCCCCCTCAACCCGGCCACCCACCGGGAGACCCGGCGGGCGGGAGGGGAGGAGGGGTACGAGGTTTTTCACTCCGGGCGGCGGAGAGCCTTGGAGACTGTCGTAGACTGTGCCCGTGAGCCGACCCGCCCTCCTCGCCCTGGCCCTCGCCGCAGCCCCGGCCGCCCACGCCTTCGTCATGATCGACGACTTCACGGTCGGGGACTACCGGGCGGTTCTGGAGGGGGTGGGGTCCGACGCCCACTTCGTAGGAGGGCTGGACAGGCAGCACGTGGCCTTCGGCGACCGGATCACGGACTTGAGCATAAGTTCCAACCCCGACCGGATCCCGGTCACGCTGGACGTCGGTGGGGGGAACGCGGGCGTCTCGGGGCTGGACGGGGGCCGGAGCCGCGCGCTCGGGACCGAGTTCCGCGTGGAGTGGGGGAACAGCCGCCAGGTCGTGCTCGACCTCTCCCGCGAGGCAGAGATCTGGGTCGACATCGAGGTGAAGGACCCGGACGGAAGGTTCGCCGACGTCTGGAGCCTCCGGTACATCGACGCGGACGGGCGGTCCGGGACGAACGGGAGCTGGACGAGCAGGAACGGCGGGATCGCCTTCGACCTGGCCACCTTCACAGGGTCCGTCGACCGGTCCCGGATCGTAAACCTACAGTTCACCCAGCTTTGGACCCCGCCCGCGCACCCGGAGTCCTACACCATGACGCGGGTCTACGCCGTGCCCGAGCCGTCGACCCTCGCGCTGGGAGGGTTGGCCTTGGGCGCCTGCCTGCGCAGGCGCCCAAAGACGGCAGCTTAGGACCTCGTTGTCACGTTCGCCTGGGTGACGAGCCACCGCCCGACGAGGTTCTGTCCGACCTGTTCGGTGTAGAATACGAACTCCGCCGCTTGGTTCGGGCTCAGTTGGACAGTCGTCGACCCACCGAAGCTCACCGTGAGGAAGATGCCCCCACTGACTACACCGCCGGGATGCCATGCCACGCGCACGACCGTGCCAGGGGCGATGTCCGCCACGGTCGTGGGCAACGTGACCGAGAAGACGGTCGTCCCTCGGTACAAGAGGTTCTTCTCGGTCCCTGCGGCCCAATTGAACGAGGAACCCGTGAAGTCGGTTTTGACCCGGTCCGGCTGGCGCAGCACGAACCACCCGTTCGCCTGGAAGGCGAGGACGGCCCTTTGCACGACGTCGTAGTACACCTCGCCCTCGGTCAGGTCGTAGACGTCCTTGCCGAACGGGTTCTTCCACCCGACAAGCAACGGTCTAAGACCGGAAGGGTCAGGCTCCAGCCGCGGGATCTGGAGCCGGCCCGCTGCCTTGACCGATAGCGCGTTCATCGCCCACTGGTACTCGCCCTTGACCGCCGCGTTGGCATCGGTCCGGACGAAGCCGGTGTTCCTCAGTCCCTTCTCGGCAGTGTAGTCCCCGGTGTCGCCATTGATCCGCTCGCTCGACCAGGCCTGCTGCCAGGTCACCCGTAGCTGGGCGGCGACCGACCCCGACGGATTCTCGACGACGAGCTTCAAGAAGCCCGACTGCTCAGCGGGACTGACCTGGGCGCGCAGGGTCACGAGGGTCGTGTCCGTGAAGGCGTCTGTGCCGGCCACGGTAACCTCGTCGTAGACAACGGCCGCGTCGTCCGACTTCACGAGCGCGAAGCGAACCGTGCCCTTCACGCTGACGAGGGCCTGGTACGTCGCCACCTTCGGCCCCGCGACCCTAAGATCGACCGCCGCGTAGTTCGTGCCCGTCTCGTCGAACGTCTGCTCTAGGCGGGTCGCGGGCTTGAGGGCCAAGTAGAACGCCTCCGGGCTCGCCGAGACGTCGGCAAGCTTCTTGTCCACCGGGTCGCTCAAGTTGCGGAACGCCCCCCACTTGCCGAAGCCGGCCAGTTGGGTGTCCCCGACCAGGGCCCACGTGGTGGCGGCGGGTGGCAGATGCTGTCTCAAGTCAAGTGGCCTGGGTCGAAGGGCTTTCGGTTCTTGACGACGCCGTAGCAGATCATGAGGAGTTTCCTCTCGCAGGCGACGAGGGCGGCCTTCT
>JALHNM010000003.1 GCA_022843485.1 Fimbriimonadaceae bacterium
GGGCGTGCGGCTCCGGGGCCTTTGTGGCCCTGGGGGCCGTCCCGCTCGCGAGCCCGGCCGAACTCGGCCTCCTGACCGGCCGCGACGAGCCCCCGCGACGGTTGTTCGCCGTCACCGGCCCCCCGCCGGCGGTCTACGGGGCGCGGGGTGGGGCTAGACGGGCGGCCTGAGGGCGAGCGCGATCGCCACCGCGAGGGCGTCGGCGGCGTCGTCCGGCCGGGGCGGCTCGGCTAGCCCTAGCAACCGCTGGACCATGAACTGCACCTGGCGCTTGTCGGCCGCCCCGTTGCCCACCACGGCGAGCTTGACTTCGGGCGGGCTGAACTCCCGGCAGCTCAGCCCCGCTTGCGCGACCACCAACTGGGCCACCCCGAGGGCCTTCGCGACGTCCATCACCGTGGTCTGGTTCTTCGCGAAGAAGAGCCTTTCGGTCGCGGCCGCCCCCGGTTGCAGCCGTCCAACGATCTCGGTGAGGCGGTCGTACAGGAGGCAGAGCCGGGCGGGGGTCTCGACCCGGGGGGTCGTGACCACGCCGTACTCGACGGCGGTGAGGCGGCTCCCCTCGCGGCGGACGACCCCGTAGCCCATCCGCTCGAGCCCAGGGTCAAGCCCGAGCACGACCACCGGCTAGTGCCCGAGGAGCGCGGTGTCCACCACGCCCACGTACCACGGCCGGCCCACGTCCTCCGGCGACTGGTGCCAGTCGTAGAGGTACCCCTCGACGAGGTCGAGGCTCGAGAGGCGGCGGTCGAGGTCCATCGTCGGAACCCACAGCTCCCGGAGCACCGGGTACCAGTCGTTCGGCAACGGGGGCTGCATGAAGCGGTAGTCGTCGCTCACGTCCACCACGACCACCCGCGCCATGTTGAACGCCCACAAGTTCTCGTCCATGAGTGCCATCGGCGTTGTCCTGACAAAGGTTGGGACGGTCCACCCCGGCGTTTCGCGGCGGCTACATCCCGAGCGCGTCGCGACGGCCCAGGCCCTCTCGGCGCAGGTCGACGCGGCGCGGGGTCACCTGGCCCGGCATCCGGAACTTGCCCTCGATCGTCGCGCGCTCGACGTCGCCCGGCAGCCCGCCGACGCTCTGGGTCGAGAACGAGTACGGCAACAGGATCGTCACGCGGCGGTTGCTGAAGTGGGCGGGGTCCTCTGGCCGACGGGGCTGGGTCGAGCCGAACCCCCGCACGGCCAGGAACTGACCCTCCGGGACGCCCCCTTCCCGCAGAAGCCGCCGCACCGCGCTGGCCCGGGCACTGCTGAGGTCGAAGTTATCGAAGTCGGGGTTGGGTAGGGGCAAGGAGTCCGTGTGGCCATCGACGACGATCGGGCGCTTCGTACCGGCGAGGATCGGGGCGAGTCGCGCGAGGACCGCCCGGGCCTGGGGGCGCACCTGGGACGAGCCGAGTGTGAAGAACACCTCGCTGTTCGTCTCGGTCTCAGCGAGCTCCACGACCACGCCGTCCGGGGTCACCTTGGTCTCGATCGCCTTCTGGCGGCCGAGTTCCTTGAGGGTGGGGTCGTCGCTGAGCGCCCCGCGGAGCTGCTCGTCCATCGCCTCCATGATCTTGACTTCGTCGCGCTCGCGGTCGGCCGCGCCCTCTTGGCCCTGGGGGGTGCGCATCGGGCCCCCGTCCGGGCCGACGTTGACGTTGGTCTTGGGGGGGTTGGCCATGAAGCCGACCGGGTCGCGGAAGTAGCCCTGGATGAGCTCCTTGGTCTCTTGGGACATCCCCATGATCCACATGACCATGAAGAACGCCATCATGGCCGTCACGAAGTCGGCGAAGGCCACCTTCCAGGCCCCGCCGTGGTGGCCGTGGCCGTGGACCTTCTTCTTCTTGATGATGATCGGGGTGCCTTCTTGCACGTTCTCCCCCTAGGCGGCCGCGGTCACGCCGCGTCCTTCTCCTTGACCGCCTTCTCCAGTTCGACGAAGCCGGGGCGGACGCTCGGGTCGATGTTCCGGCGGGCGAACTCGATGCACGTGATCGGCGACTCGCCGCGGGCGAAGCTGAACAGGGCGTGGCGGATGCAGTTCATGTACATCCCGTTCTGGCGCACCTGGTTCGAGATCGACTTCGAGATCGGGGCGAGCACGACGTAGCCCATGAAGATGCCGAGGAACGTCCCGACGAGGGCCACGGCGACGGACTTGCCGATGAGGGCGGCCTCGCCCCCGATCTTGCCCATCGTGATGATGATGCCGAGGACGGCGGCGACGATCCCGACCGCGGGCATGGCGTCGGCGACGTTCTGGAGGGCCTCCGACGGACCGAGCTCCTCGTGGTGGGCGACCTCGAGGTCGAGCTCCATCATCTCGGAGAGGTCGTGGGGCCCGACGGCCCCCGTGAGGATCACCTTCATCGTGTCGCAGAAGAAGTGGACGGCGTGGTGGTTGGCCAGGAAGCTCGGGAACTTCTTCATGACCTCGCTCTGCTCGGGCTCCTCGACGTGCTTCTCGAGGCCGAGGAGCCCCTCCTTCCGGGCGATGGTGAACAGCTGGTACATCATCTTCAGGAGATCGACGTAGGCGGCCTTGCCGGGGGGGGCCTTGAGCAGGCCCAGGACGGCCTTGATCGTGGCCGTGAGCATCGGCATCCCGAACGAGCCGAGGAAGATGCCGAGGGCAGCGCCGAAGATGATGATGAACTCGGTCGGCTGAATAAGGATATCGATCTTGCCGCCGTGCAAGATGTACCCTAAGAGGGTACAGACCACCCCCACGATGACGCCGATGAACGCGAACATGCCGAGCCTGGAAGGATTATCGGCGCCCCCCGCCCCGCTCCCCAGGGAACCGGCGGAGGGTCCCGGGGCGGGTTCGGGGGTCGGGGGTCGGGGTCGGGGGGCGGGGGGCGGGGGGCGGGGGGCGTGAGGCGGAAGGGGGGGCGGGGACGTCTCTTGGTGGAGGGTCCTCCGGCTCGCAGGCCTTTGGCCTGCACCTAGAGGC
This sequence comes from Fimbriimonadaceae bacterium, assembly GCA_022843485.1. GTDB lineage: Bacteria > Armatimonadota > Fimbriimonadia > Fimbriimonadales > Fimbriimonadaceae > JALHNM01. Next base: position 2,954 of record JALHNM010000003.1, read on the forward strand.
CAAACTGGCAGAGCCGGGCAAGGTACCCCCAGAGGTCGGAACCCCAGAGGACGTCTACAGGTGGCCGAGCGGATCGGCCAGAATCCCCGCACACCCGCAACCCGCACACCCAAGACCCAACCCCCGACCCCCGACCCCCGAACCCCGACCCCCGACCCCCGAACCCCGAACCCCCCTCCACACCAATGGCCCTTAGGACGACCGAGATACTCTCCACGCCAGGCCGGCCCGTGATCCGGCTCCTCGACCCCCACACCGTGAACCAGATCGCGGCGGGGGAGGTCGTCGAACGGCCGGCCTCGGTCGTGAAGGAGCTCGTCGAGAACGCGGTCGACGCCGGGGCGCGGCGGGTCGAAGTGACCCTCGTCGACTACGGTCGGGCCCGGATCGAAGTGGCGGACGACGGGCACGGCATCCCGGCCGGGGCCCTCGCCCTGGCCCTTGAGCGGCACGCGACCTCGAAGATCCGCTTGGCCGCCGACCTCCAGGCCGTCGGGACGTTCGGGTTCCGCGGTGAGGCCCTGCCCTCCATCGCGTCGGTCTCGCGGCTCACGCTCTCGTCCGGGGTCGACGACGGGGGCCGGGCGGTCGTCGTCTCGGAGGAGGGACGACTTGGCCCGGTCGGCTCGGAAGCGGGCCCCCGCGGGACGACGGTCACGGTCGAGGGCCTCTTCTCGAACACCCCGGCCCGGCTGAAGTTCCTCAAGTCGGACGCGACCGAGTTGGCCGCCTGCGTCGAGGCGGTGTCGCGGGCGGCGGTGTCGCACCCGGACGTCCGGTTCGTCTTGCGCCACGAGTCGGCCAAGGGCGCGGTCGGTACCCTGCTCCAGACATCCGGTTCGGGCGACCTGCTCACCGTCCTCGCCGAGGTTTGGGGCCGGGAGGTCGCGCGGGCCCTCGTTCCGCTCGAACCGACGGGGGCCACGCTCGAGTCGGGGCTCCGGGTGCGGGGGTACGTGAGCCCGCCCCACGTCACGCGGCCGACCCGGGCACTCCAATGGGCGTTCGTGAACGGCCGTCCCGTGCGCTCGAGGCTCTTGCAGGCGGCGCTCGACCAGGCGTTCCGATCGCTCACGCCCGAGCGCCGCTTCCCGGTGGCGGCGCTCATCGTGGACGTAAACCCCGCCCGGGTCGACGTGAACGTCTCGCCCACCAAGAGCGAGGTTCGGTTCCAGTCCGAAGGGGCGGTGTTCGACGCGGTGCGCCGGGCGGTCACGTCGGCCTTGCTCGCCTTCGGGATGGTGCCCAGCGCCGACGGTCTCGCCGCCGCCAACGCCGCCCTCCGCGAGGCCCGGGCCGAGAACCCGCTCGTCGGGCTGTTCGGCGGCGCTGGGGGGCCTGGCGGGTTTGGGGCCCCTGGCTCGGAGGCCGAAGGGGGGTCGGGAGCAAGCCTTGGGTGGGCTGGGCCATCGTCGCGCACGGCGTTCGAGGCGGCCCTGGCGGGCCAGGCCCCGCTCGGGCCGTTCGGAGGTCTGGCGGGTGGATCAGCGGCGGCCGAGTCGGGGGCGGAAGGGGCGAGCGGCGGCCGTTCGGCGGCCGAGGAGATGCTCTCCGGGCTCTGGATCCACGGTCAGATCGACGCCACCTTCATCCTCGCCGAGAACGACCGGGCGATCCTGATCATCGACCAGCACGTGGCCCACGAGCGGGTGCTCTACGAACGGCTCCGCGAGTCCCGTGGGGGCGGTTCGGTCGAGGTCCAGCGCCTCGTCGTCCCGGAGACCCTGCACGTCGGCCGGGTCGGGGCGACGCTCTTGGGCGAACGGCTCGCCGAGCTCCGCGCGATCGGCTACGACCTCGAACCGTTCGGAGGGGAGAGCGTGATCGTCCGGGCGGTCCCTGCCCTATGGCGGGGGCGGTCGCCGATCGCGGCCCTCGCCGACATGGTCGAAGAGCTCGCCCAGGGCCTCGGACAGGGGTGCCTGACCCAGCTCCGAGACGACGTCTACACGATGTGCTCCTGCAAGATGGCGGTCAAGGCGGGTGACCCCCTCGCCCCCGCCGAGATGGAACGGCTCGTCGCCGACCTCGCGCGCACCGAGAACCCCTACCTCTGCCCCCACGGCCGGCCGATCACGATCGCCCTGCCGAAGGGGGACCTCTACCGCCGGTTCAAGCGGTGCTGAACGGACCCGCGCCGGCAAACCCCGCACATGCGCATGGGTCTTTCGTCCCTATCACCGTCGAACTTCGGCACGGGCCCTTAAGAAAGCGGGGGCCGGAACCGTTATCCAACCTAGCGAAGACAGGTCTCGACGCAGACAACGGCACGACGGGGGCGACCCCGATCACGCAAAGCCACGGGTCTCCCTGAGATCGCCGGGTTGCCTACGAAGAGGCGCTGAACTGCGAGGTCTGTCGTGAAAATCTCCACCGAACAACTCGAAAAGATCGCCGCCGAGCGGGGTCGCGTGACCCCGACCGGGGCCGAGGTCGACGCCGCCGTGATCCGACTCATCGACGCCGACCTGATCCAACAGGTCACCGCCAAGGTCGTCTCGACCCCTGACCGGGACGAGATGGTCGCCGACGTGAAGGCCCGGATCGAAGCCGGGGCGTACCACGTCAGCTCCGAAGAGATCGCGGACGCCATGGTGCGCCGCGCGATCGCCGACAAGGTCCGCTAAGGGCCTGCCCTTCACCCTTCCCAAGCCGGAAACCTGAGCCAGGGGCCGAAGTCGGCCCCCCGCTTAGCGGCCCGGCAGGATGACGTCCGCCACCGAGAACGCCCGGCGGATGTCCTGGAGGACGACCTTGACCCGGCCGTCGACGTGCTCCCCGCCGTCTAGGAGCTCGATGTAGTAGCCGCCGTCCGTCCAGCCGATCGCCTTCGAGCCCCCATCGAGGGCGCTCCGCCGTACGTTGCACTCGAGCACCTGGGCCCGCCGGTACCCCATGTAGCGCCGGTCGAACTCGTCCATCGTGCCCGACGCGATCTCGAAGTCCTCGAACTCGAAGTCGAAGTTGGCCCGCATGTAGAGGCCCCGCTTGAGCTCGTGCTCGAGGTCCTCGATCGCCTCGCCGTCGCCGCCGATCATGCTCTCGACCACCGCGGGGTGGCACTCGACGTAGAACGCGTCGCCCGGGTCGTGCAGCTTGCGCCGCATCTCGCGCTCGATCCACAGGGCGACCGTGTCGCTGCTGGCGATCCGGCCCCGCCCTTCGCAGGTCGGGCAGACGGTGGTGATCGCCTCCGTCACGCTCTCGCCCGTCCGCTTCCGTGTGAGCTCGATGAGGCCGAGCGACGACACCTTCCCCACCCGCGTCCGGGCCCGGTCCCGTGCGAGCATCTTCTCGAAGTGGTCGAGGAGCCGCTTCCGGTCGGTCGCCTCCTCCATGTCGATGAAGTCGGCCACGATGATGCCCCCCATGTCACGGAGGCGGAGTTGACGGCAGATCTCCTCGGCCGCCTCCATGTTCGCCTTCATGATCGTCTCGTTGAGGTTGCTGGAGCCGACCTGCTTGCCCGTGTTGACGTCGATCGCGGTGAGGGCCTCGGTCTCATCGACGACGAGGTACCCCCCGCTCTTGAGGCCGACCTTGTGCTCCAGGAGCCGGTCCAGATCCTTCTCGACGCCGTAATGGTCGAAGATAGGCTGGTCGCGATCGTAGAGGAAGATCTTCTCCCGGAGCTTCGGGGCGACCATCCCCGCGACCAAGCTGACCTTCTCGTACTCCTCGGGGTCGTCGATCACGAGCTTGTCGATCTCGTCGCCGAACACGTCGCGGATCGTGCGGTAGAGCAAGGTCTGGTCGCGGTGGACGACGGCGGGGGCCCGAAGCTTCTTGGCTGCGTCGAGGACCTGGCCCCAAAGCTGCTGGAGGAAGGCCACGTCGGCTTGGAGCTCGGCCACAGTGCGGCCCTCACACTCGGTGCGCAGGATCACGCCGAATCCGGGCGGCACGATCTTCTCGCCCACCCGGCGCAGGCGATCCCGTTCCTTGCGGTCCTCGATCTTGCGGCTCACGCCGAGGTGGTTGCCCTCGGGCATGAGCACGACGTAGCGGCCGGGCAGGCTGATGCGGGTCGTGACGCGGCTCCCCTTCGTCCCGCGAGGGCCCTTAGTCACCTGGACCATGAGCTCCTGGCCGGGCTTGATGAGCTCCTTGATCTTCCTCCGTCGCAACTCACTGCGCCGGACGCTGGCCGGGCTGTTGTCGCCGACGTCCTCGGGGATGATGTCGGCGACGTAGAGGAACGCGTTGCGCTCGAGGCCGATATCGACGAAGGCCGCGTCCATGCCGGGCAGCACGTTCTGGACGATGCCCTTGAAGATGCTCCCGACGACCCGCTCTTCCCGCTCGACGCGGTACTCCATGAGTTGGCCGTCCTCAAGGACGGCGATGCGGGTCTCGCGATTGCCGCTGTTGACGATGATCTCGATGCGCTGGGGCGGTCCGCCCGAAGCGAGGCCCGCAGGGCGGGTCGTGCGTTGACGTCTTCTCAAACCGGTGTTCCTGTGGCCGCTCAAGGCGAGACCGGCGGGCGGGCGGAAAGCGCAGGGCTCTCGACGCGGGCCTCCCGGGACCTGTCGGCTAGGCGAGTCTACCGGGTTCGGCCTACTCACCCCCGGCGAACGGGCCGGTAACCTCGCGACGTGCCGGTCTACGAGTACCGATGCCGGGGGTGCGCCCGCAAGGTCACGCTGCTGGTCGGGATGGTCGCCGCCCCGGACGACGAGACGTGCCCCCACTGTGGGGGGACCGACCTGGTCAAGCTCGTGAGCCGCTTCCGGCGGGGACGCACGGAGGACGACCGGGTCGACGAGATGCACGACCGCCTCGAAGTGGCGGGCGATCCCGAGAGTCCGACCGCCATGCGGGCCATTCTTCGGGAGATGGGCAAGGCGATGGACGAGGACATGGCCGACGACATGGAGGAGCTCTTCGAGACGGACATGGAGACCCCGGAGGACGCCCCGTGAAGCCGCTCGGCCAGATCACCGTCGTGTGCGGGAGTATGTTCGCGGGCAAGTCCGAGGAGCTGATCCGCCTCGCCCGGCGAGCGCTCTACGCCAAGAAGAAGGTGAAGGTCTTCAAGCCCGCGCTCGACAACCGGTACGACGCCCAGATGGTCGTCACCCACGAGGGGGTGCGGCACGAAGCCGTACCCGTCGTCTCGGTCGAGGAAATGCGGGGCCTCATCGAGCCCGACACGGAGGTCGTACTCATCGAGGAGGCGCAGTTCTTCGACCCCTCCATCGTCGATCTGGTGACCCAACTCGCCGATTCGGGCCGAGAGGTTGTGCTCGCCGGGCTCGACCAGGACTTCCGAAGGGAGCCGTTCGGCCCCATGCCCACCTTGCTCGCGATCGCGGACGAGGTCGTGAAGCTCCGGGCGATCTGTGTGAAGTGCGGCCGGCCCGCCAGCCACACCTACCGCCAGATCGACGGCCGCCCCGCCCATCGGGACGACCCGGTCGTGCTCATCGGGGCGACCGAGGTGTACGAGGCCAGATGTCGGGCGTGCCACAAGGTTCGGGGCGCCGGACGGCCGAAGCGGTAGGCCAACCGGTCCGTTCACCGGAAACCGGGCTCAAGGCGATCCCAGAAGACCCGAGACTTTCAGTATGGAGTCGCTGACCCCCCGACCCGCCCCCGTCACGGCCTCGGCCGTCTGCGACCGACTGCGAGACCCCTTGCTGAAGGCGGCGTGGGACTCGATCTTGGCCTCGTGGACGGAGGGGAGCGAGTACCAGCGGGCCGAGCTTCTGCGCTGGGTGCGAGACAGCGCCGAGCACTTCGCCCAGTTCGCCGAGGACGTCCAGGACGAAGAGGAGCTGAACCTCTACGTCGGGCTCCGGTTCATCGAGGCGATGAGCCAGTGGCAGATGCTGAACACCCAGATCAACTACCAGGTGGCGAGGCGCGGGTTCGCGGACCCGGTCCTCCAGTACAAGTCCCTCCTCCTCAGCACTGTGACGGACGCCCTCGCCCAGATCGTGCCGCCGAGCCAGATGGATGCGATCCGAGGCGTGATCGCCACCCCGTTCCCCCGGGCAGCCTAGCGAACAACCCCACCCGGCGAGCCGACCCGGCGCGAGACCAATCAGTGAACCCATAAGGGTACGCTGATGGTCGTGCACGTTCGCTCGATCTCCTGCGAGGTCAGGGGGGCCGGTCTCCTCCTCGCCGCCCTCGTCGCGCTTCCGGCCTCGGCCCAACGGATCGACCATGAGGACCCAGCGTTCCTTGACCGCTGGGGCGAGGTCCGGGTCTGGGTCGACCCGCCACTCCGGCCCGAAGACATGGCCGGTCGGTTCACGGTGACCAGGGACGGGCAGGTCGTCGCGGTCAAGGCAGTTCGGGCGGAGGGAGAGCCGACCCGAGCCCGCGTCCTCCCGCGAACCCCCGGGCGAGTCACCTTGCCCGGCTCGTTCCAGAGCGCCCTCGGCGGCACGGAGTGGAACCCGGACGGTGAGGAGACCCAGATGACCGAGGACCGCCCCGGCGTGTTCTCCCTGGTCGTCACCCTCCCCAAGGGCCAGTACCAGTTCAAGGTCGCCCGGGACGGGAGCTGGAACGAGAACTACGGGGTCGGGTTCGAGCGGGGTGGGGGCAACATCCCCCTCTCGGTCCTGCGCGACGGGACCGTCGTCAAGTTCGTCGTCGACTTCAACCGCAAGACCGTGGTGAACTCGATCGACCACCCCTCCGAGGTCACCGCGCCCGAGCGGGCCCCCGAGCGGCCCAAACCGGCCGAGCCCACCAAGTTCCACGTCGCCGTCCTCGAACTCGAGCGGCCGTTCGCCCCCGCCCACGTCGACGACGCGATCCTCGTCCGTCACGATGGCAAGACCCGCCGCGTCTACCCTCGCGAGGTCCTCTCCGACCCCGCGTTCACCTACTCCGGCCGCCTCGGCGCGGTCTGGGCGAAGGAGAAGACGACGTTCAAGGTCTGGGCGCCCGTCGCGAGCAGGGCGTCCGTCCACCTGTTCCCCGGACAGAACGGCCCCGCGTCGAGGGTCGTCCCCATGCGGCGGAACCGGGAAGGGGTGTGGGCTGTCGACGTGCGCGGAGACCTGCACGGCACCTTCTACCAGTTCGAGTTCGAATCGCTCGGCCGGCGACGGATCACCCAGGACATCGAGTCGAGGGCGGCGAGCCGCGACTCGAGCCGCTCGATGGTCGTGGACCTCGACCGGACCGACCCGCCGGACTGGCCGAGCGAGCCGAAGCTCCGCCACCGGCACCAGACCGACGCCGTCCTCTACGAGCTCCACGTGCGCGACTTCACGGTCCACGCCGACAGCGGGGTTCGCCGGACCGCCCGAGGCAAGTACGCGGGCATGGCGGCCCGTGGGACCCGCCTCCCCGGAACCGACGTCCCCACGGGCCTCGACTACCTCGCCGACCTCGGCGTCACCGACGTCCACCTCCTCCCGATCCAGAACTTCCTCACGAGCAGCGACGAGGAGTACACGTGGGGCTATGCGACGAACCTCTTCAACGTGCCCGAAGAGACGTACAGCGAGACTCCCGGCGATCCGGTAGGCGTGATCCGTGAGTTCAAGACGATGGTGCGGGAGATGCACCGAGCCGGGCTACGTGTGGTCCTCGACGTGGTCTACAACCACACCTGGCCACCGGAGGGCGAAGGGTCCGCGTTCTGGCAAACCGTCCCCTACTACTACTTCCGCACCAACGACCGAGGCGACGTCCTGAACGAGTCGGGGGTCGGCAACGCCCTTCACGACGAGCGCCCGATGGTGGGCAAGTTCGTCCGGGACAGCCTGCTCTACTGGCTAGAGGAGTACCGGATCGACGGGTACCGGTTCGACCTGATCGGGATGCACCAGCCCGAGAGCGTCCGCGACTGGGCCCGAGCCATGCGGGCGGTGCGCCCCGACGTCGTGCTCTACGGGGAGCCCTGGACGGGCGGCGGTCCGACCCGGTTCGGCAAGGGCGCGCAACGCGGGAGTGGGGTCGCCGTGTTCAACGACCGGTTCCGAGGCGTGTTCCGAGGCGACTTGGACGGCACCAACGCCGGGTTCGTCATGGGCGGTGGGGGCGACGCGGGCCTCCTCTGGCGGGCGATGACCGGTTGGGTCGACTCGGGCCCCGAAGTCGGGGACGGGTTCACGGACTCTCCGACCGAGACGGTCAACTACGTGTCCGCCCACGATAACCTGACCCTCATCGATCGGATTCACCGTGTGATCCCGGCTGCCGACAGCGAGACGACCCAGGCCGCCGTCCGGTTGACCGGCGCGGCAGTGCTCCTCGCGCAGGGCCTTCCGTTCCTCGAAGGTGGGGCTCAGATCGGCCGCACCAAAGGCGGGAACGGGAACTCCTACAACGCAGGCGACGAGGTCAACGGCTACGATTGGTCCAAGCTCCCGGCCTGGAACGAGACCAACGCCTACTACCGGGGCCTGATCGACCTCCGCCGTCGCCACAACGCGTTCCGGATGGTCGACGCCGACGACGTTCGGAAGGCTGTCAAACCGCTCGGGCCGACGACCGGGCGCACCGAGACCCTCGCCTACACGATCGACGGGAGCGTGTCGAGATCGCTCTATCGAGAGTATCTCGTGGTGCTGCACGGGAGTCTTGCCCCGGGGATCCTGACGCTGCCGCCCGGCGAGTGGAAGGTCCTGGTCGAGGGGCGAAAGGCCTCGGCGACCCCAACCGGCACCGCGAGCGGCCTCGTGACCTTGCCCCCCCTCGGAGCGCTCGTCCTCGCCCGGTGACGAGACAAAAGAATAGACCCCCGAACATGCTTCGGGGGTCTAACCATTGCGGGACTTTCGACCCGATCAGGACTGCGGGGTGCGACCGTGGGCTTCGACGAACTTCACGACCGAAGAGAGACGAAACCGTCTCTGGCCACCTTGGGTCCTATGGTGGTCTAACCATCCGCGGTTCGTGTACCGCCGCACGGTAGCGGGGCACACTCCGAGCAGGCGGCTCGCTTCTTCAAGGGTCAACTCCGGGTCGAGCAAGCGCCGGATGAGATCCTGGCGCGTCTCCTGGAACCCGCCTTGATAGTAGTGCGCGGTCACGGAGTCGTTGAAGAACTGGCCGAGGAACCCGATGGTTCGCGGCAGGTTCTCCAACACCGCCTTAAACTCATGGTCGATGACCTGCTCCTCAGGCTCGGTCTTGACTCGTCGGGGCCGGGGGGCACTCAGCGCCGTCTTGCGGAACCGGACGCCTTTGGAGGCCGGTTCGGTAACGATCGCGCTGGCCGAAGTCGCACCGCCGTTGCGGTTCGCGCCGGTCGGGTTCGTGTCGAGGAAGGCACTCTCAATGTAAGCGAGCGGGTCGAAGTCTTTCGGTGTGGCCATGTGTCCTCGATCCAATATACACCGACTCCTGCGAACGTGGACTGTAAATGTGCGGGGCGAGGTTAAGAAACGAACATCGAGTCGCCAAAACTCAGGAACCTATAACGGCGCTCTACGGCTTCACGATACGCGTCCATCAGAGCCTGGTGTCCAGCGAGGGCCGCGAGCATCATGAGCATCGTCGTGCGGGGCATATGGAAGTTTGTGAACATCCCGTCTACCACGCGGAATAGAAACCCTGGGGTGATGTAGAGGTCCGTGTCCCGTTCGCCGGCTACGAGTTGTCGCGGCCCGACGGCCATCGACTCGAGGGTCCTCACGCTGGTGGTCCCGACGGCGATGACCCGCCCCTCGCAGTCCGCCACCGCGTCCGCCGTCGCCTGGGGGACGCGGCACCGCTCCCCATGCATCCGGTGGGCGAGCGGGTCGTCCGCGCTGATCGGCCGGAACGTGTCGATCCCGACGTCGAGCGTGACCCGCGCCGTCCGCACCCCGAGAGCCTCGAGTTCGGCCAGAACCTCCTCAGTGAAGTGGAGGCCGGCGGTCGGCGCTGCCGCACTGCCCGGCGTTGAGGCGTAAACGGTCTGGTACCGCTCGGGATCCTCGATCTTCGTGCGCACGTACGGCGGCAGCGGGGTCTCGCCCAGGGCGGCGAGTGCCTCCCGGACGTCGCCGGGCGCGGTGAACCGGAGCAGCCGCCGCCCCTCGCCAAGGTCTCCGAGGACGGTCGACTCGAGCCCCGCGCCGAACGAGACCCGCTCCCCGGGGCCCAACTTCCGAGCGGGCTTGGCGAGCGCTTCCCATCCATCCTCGCGCTCCCGAAGCAGGAGCAGTTCGACCCGCCCTCCCGTCGGTCGCTCACCGAACAGCCGCAGCGCTGAGACCCGGGTGTCGTTCATCACGAGCAGGTCCCCGGGGGCAAGGAGCCGCGGGACGTCCCGGAACGCAAGGTGCTCGACCTCGCCGGTCTGTCGGTCGAGCCGGAGCAGGCGCGACGCCGCCCTGTCCGCTAAGGGTTCCTGGGCGATCAACTCCTCGGGGAGGTCGTAGTCGAGATCCTCGAGCCGCATCGCTCCGCTACCGCCTCAGCCAGGCCACCAGCCAAAGGACCCCGGTCAGCAGGAGGCTCAGAAGCACCATCGTGACGATCGGGACGTAGACGCTCACCCCTGGCCGCTCGACCACGGCGTCCCCCGGCAACCGGCCCGGCCGGAACCCAGGGAACGCCACGCCGACCCACCAAACGAGCGCTCCCACGGCCGTCACGCCCAGCCCCACCATGACCATCAGCCGCCCGATGTCGCGCATCGCCCTCCCAGCCGTCCTATGGTACCGGTCGCGCATCCATCTGGCGCGGGAGGCCAGTAGAATCGCCAAGGAGCAACCCAAATGACTCGAGCCATCGCCCTCATCGCCCTCGTCACCGCCGCCGGCCTCGCCTCGGCCCAGTCCGCCTGGACACTCAAGCGCACCGCCACCGCGGGCGAGACTCTCCGCTACACCCTGGAAGTCCAGACCGAGTTCGCCGGGAACCCGATCACCTACCGCGCCACCATGGTCGATAAGATCGTGCGCGTCGGCGAGGACGGCACGATCGAGACGAGTTCCGAACAGCAGGACGGCAAGCTCGTGATGGACGGGAACGAGATGGACGCCCCGGCCGAGGTCGGCGCCCTCGCCACGATCACCTATGGCCCGACCGGGCAGGTCGCCAACGTCGTAGGCGACATGGTCGACGACGGGGCTTGGCGGATGGCCGTGCTCGAAGCGTTCGTCTGGCCCCAGGGCGAGGTCTCGGCGGGCACGACCTGGGAATCGACGACCACCGGGGACGAGGCCAAAGGCACCAGGGACACCAAGACCACGTTCACCGTGGCCGGTTCGGAGACCGTCGGCTCTCGTGAGACCGTGAAGGTCGACTACAGCGCGACCGAGACCGCCGGCTCGACCCCGGCGTCGACGAAGGGGACCGTCTGGCTCGACGCCAAGACCGGGGCCTTGGTCAAGCGGGTCACCGAGTGGAAGAACGTGCCCATCGCCGGCCAGATCCTGGACGGCAAGGTCACGATGACGCTGGTCGAGTAGCCGGACTCACGGGACGCCCTCGCCGGCGTCCAAGAACCGGGCCCGCACATCGGGGGGCGGAAGGGGGCACGCGTCCTTCCGCCCGAACCACCGGTAGCGGTTCCGAGCGACGAACCCGTAGACCCCGTCCCGGATCGGCCTGGGCACGAGGCGGAACACACTGAGCCACGACCACGGGGCTCCCAGCCGGGCCGCGATGCGCAAGGCGGCCTCCGACTTCGTGTGGACACCCGCCTCGTCGACCAGAAGCACGCTCCCGAGCCCGCTGGCCGTCGCTTCACCCACCAGCGACCGGGCGGCGGCCGATTGGAGCGAGGCGAAGCGGAACTCCCCCTTCCGGTCATGGTGCAGGACGAACTGGACGCTCCGGTCGCACAGGTTGCAGACCCCGTCGAACAGCACCACCGGCCCCTCGCCCCGTTGCCCTTCGTCCACCTTGGTGGAAGGGTACCCACCCCCCGCCCGGTTCCCTGCCGCTAGGCCCCGCCCCGAAACCACGTCCTGCGCCCGGCGGACAGTCTGGTATCCTGGATCGATCGGGCGGTTAGCTCAGCGGTAGAGCACTTCGTTCACACCGAAGGGGTCACAGGTTCAAATCCTGTACCGCCCACCACCTTTTCTCGAACAGGCCCCTCGGGCCGAAACCCGAAACCCGAAACCCGGAACCCGACCCCTTCACCGCTTCCGCTTCTTGCGAACCGCCACCGCCACGGCAAGGTCGACCCACTCGGCGACCTCTTCCGGCCCGAGCCCCCCGGGGAGCTCTCGGTACGGCATCGGACCGCCGCTCGGCCCCTCGACCACCCACTGCGCCGCCCCGACCGCGTCGAACCGAGGGTCGAGCTCGGCGTCGGTCTTCAGGTAAAGCCTGTCGTCGTCCACGACCGCGAAGAACACGCCCTCGCAGTACACCCCCACCCCGCCGAACATCTTCCGCGACGTGATCGGGCGCACCGCTTCGAGCGGGGCGAGCAGACGACGAACGCCCTCGTCCGTGACCGGCATCCGCACAGGCTACCGCCCTCGGCGACGGGGGCACAACGGATACACTGACCCTTCATGCGCTTCGACCGGTTCGACACGCTCGTCGTCGGCAGTGGGCTCGCCGGGCTGACCTTCGCCCTCAAGGCCAGCGCTTTCGGACGCGTCTGCGTCCTCACCAAGGCCGAGATCACCGACAACAACACGAACTGGGCTCAAGGCGGGATCGCCGCCGCCGTGGGGGAGAGCGACGACTGGCACCTTCACGAAGAGGACACGCTGGTGGCCGGGGCGGGGCTGTGCGACCCGGCGGCCGTCCGCTTCCTCGTCCAGCGGGCACCCGAGGCGATCGACTGGCTGCGCGGCCTCGGGGCCCGGTTCGACCTCGAGCTCGGTCGGGAGGGGGGGCACAGTCGGAACCGCATCGTCCACCACGCCGACCGGACGGGTTGGGAAGTCGAACGGGCGGTGAGCGAGGCCGTCCGGCGCGACCCCAACATCACGGTGCTGGAGAACGCGTTCGTCACTCGGCTGCTCAGGCACGGGGGGCGGGTCGTCGGATTGGCCGCCCACCTCGGGGACGCGGGGCTCCGAGGGTATCTTGCCCGGGCCGTCCTGCTGGCGACCGGGGGCTGCGGCAAGCTCTACTCCCACACCACCAACCCCCGAGTCGCGACGGCGGACGGCATCGGTCTCGCTTCGGGCGTCGGTGCCGAGATCCGGGACATGGAGTTCATGCAGTTCCACCCGACGACGCTCTCGCACCCCCAGCGGTCGGGCTTCCTCATCACCGAGGCCGTCCGGGGGGCGGGGGGCACGCTCCGGAACCACCGCGGCCGACGGTTCATGTACGACTACGACGACCGGCTCGAGCTGGCCCCGCGAGACGTTGTGGCCCGGGCCATAGAGTCCGAGCTCAAGCGGCTCGAGACGTGGTGCGTCTACCTCGACACGACCCACCTCTCGCCCGAGCGGCTGCGCCACGAGTTCCCGACCATCTGGGACGCGCTCCGGGGGCTCGGCATCGAGATGGAAAAGGACTGGGTGCCGATCGTGCCCGCCCAGCACTACTCGTGCGGCGGCGTCGTCACGGACCTCGAGGCGCGAACGTCCGTGCCCGGCCTCTACGCGAGCGGAGAGGTCGCCCGGACGGGCGTCCACGGCGCCAACCGGCTCGCATCGAACAGCCTCCTCGAGGCGATCGTGTTCTCGACATCCGCAGCCGAAGCAGTCGCCCGCGAACAGGAACCGGTGGTCGAGGAGGCCGCGCTCGACCTCTCGCCGCCGCACTGTCCGCTCGAAGGCGAGACGATCCCGATCCGGCACACCCTCCAGCGGACGATGGGGGGGGGCCTTGGAGTCTTCCGAACGACCGCTGGGATGGAGGCGGCAAGGACGAAGGTCGCCGAACTGACTGCCCATTTCGACTCGCTACCGGGGGCTGAGTTCTCGGCCTACAGCCGCGAGGCCCACAACCTCCTCGTCGCCGCCAAGTACGTGGTCGAAGGAGCATTGGCGCGGCGGGAGAACGTCGGCCTGCACTTCAACGCCGACCTGCCTGACCCTGCAGCTGCGGGCCCCGCCCCTCGGGCCTGAGTCAGCGGCCGTCGAGGAGCCGTACCGGCAGCCGGGGGGTCTCCGGGAGTGGGGGCACCGGCCCGCCGAGCGGCACGACCCGCGCCTGGCAAGGGCCGGGCCCGGCCGGGCGGTACTGGACCACCGTCGCCCCGTCGGCGGACGTCGTCTCGAGCGAACCGAGGTTGACGAGGCCCTCGAGCCGCAGGGGCCGGGGCGCGGAAAGGCGCAGGGGGCCGTCCACGTCCGGACCAGCCTGCCACTCGATCAGGAGGCCGGTCGCCGCCCGGACCCGGTGGGACGAGAGCACCCGGACCGGGCTCGCGAGGGCCCTACCCCAGGGGTCGAGCCCGGCGGGGTCGAAGAGGGCCGTCGTCAACCACCCTAACCCCGGGTCGCCGACCCTGGACGCCTCGAGCCCGCGCTTGGCTTGGTAGAGCCGCAGCCCGACCTCGCACGCCAACCCCGCCCGGAGCATGACGCCTTCCAGGCGGGTCGGGGCGGAGTCGCTGAGCGCACACGCCGCCGCGAGCGCCGCCCCCGCGCGGGCCGTCGCGTCGGGGTCTGCCCCCACCAGCCGCCATGCCCGCCAGTCCCGACGCCAGAGGAGGCTCGTCAGCAGGGCATCTGGGTTCGCGGCCGTCTCCCCCCCTCGCCGGAGGGCCTGAAGGAGCAGGGCATAGGCGCCGACTTCCGCCATCCCAGTTCCGCTCGGGCCGAAGGGCAGGCGGGCTTGGCTCACGGGCTCGGTCGAATAGGGGGCGGCGGCCAGGAAGGTGTTCACCACGTCGAGGGCTTTCCGCGCGAGAGAGGGGTCGCTCGTCGCGAGCAGCGACGAACCCGCCGCTGCCAGAACCCGGGGCTCGCTCCCTTCGGTCAGAGCGGGCAACTGCGAGGGTTCCCCCATCGTCACCGGTCGCCCGGGAGGCACCTGGCGCAACGGAAAGCGCACGCTGACGCGGGGCCCGGCCGCATAGACTTGCGGACCGCAGGGCAGGTCTGCGCCCGAGTCCCGCACCTCCGTCTCGACCCGGATGCCGTATCCCCCTTGGGCGGCGAGCACGAGCGGGACGGGCAACCCGACCCCCGGCCGGTCGTACACCCAGGTCGCGATGAGGACACCGGGCTCGAACCGGACCTGCGTCTCGACCGGCACCGGGACCGCCCCCGTCCAGAACGCTTCGTGGTCTCTGACCCGCCTGGCCACCGCCCCGAGCGCACCCGTGGAGGCGGTCGCGAGCGGCCGCACCCCCAGCGGCAGGCAGACACGGACCCACCCGCTATGGTCGCCCACCGTCTTCAGCGTCCAGTCCCCCGGCCGACCCTCGACGACGAGTTGGAGCGGGGCGTCCTCGCCGACCAAGAGCACGGGCGGCTGCCGATCAGTGAAGCTGACGACGATCCAGGGCGACTTGGGGGTCGGGATCCCCTCGCCGTAGGTGGTCTCGCCGGTCGTGAGATAGGGCGCGTTGAGGCTCGAGAGGGACAGGCGGAGCCCGCGCTCAAGATAAACGGACCATCCGGGCGCCCGGAGGTTGACCCGAATCTGGCTCGGCGACCCCTTGGCCCCCGCTGCTCGGTACCAGGCGACCTGGTCCGAGGACCGCGTCCGCTTGAGCCCCGCGAGCGGCGCGGGCCAGCGGAAGGTATCGCTGGTCGGGCTGAGGGCCCGGAACCCAGTGGCCTCGATCGTGAACCCGGGGACCTGGGGGACGTGGGAATAGCCGAAGCGGCCGAACGGCTGGCCAACGGCCGCCACGGCGAGGGCCAAGCCGACCCAGCTAGTCGAAGCTCGTGCCCAGGAGCTCAAGGCCCAACCTCCGCGTCCGCGTGGAATAGCTCACCCCGACCTCGCGGAAACCGATACGGTAGCCGAGCACGAACGTGTCGTCGCGATACGAGTCCGAGCCGAACCGGTCCGCGAAGAACCCGTAAGTGAACCGCCAGGCGCTTGAGAACCGGTAGTTGAGCGACAGTGTGCCGCTCACTCGGTCGGCGTCGAGGCTTTGGCTCAGGAACCCCCGCAGAGTCATCGGGCCCGTCGTGTAGAGCGACTCGGTCGTCAACCGGTGGCGTCCGAGGAACGACTCGCTGACGCCGTCTTGGACGAAGTCGTACGTCGTCTGGAGCAGGAGGCCGCGGGTGGGGGTGGTCGAGAGCGTGAGGTTGGCGGTCTGGACGAACCCGGTGCGGGTCTCCTCACCGACGATCCGCGACAGGGTGTAGGAACCCAGGAGGCTGGCCGAGGGGCCCAGCCGAAGGCTACGGCTGTCGAAGCGCGTGTTGAGAGCGGCCCCGCGCTGAGTCTGGTCGGTGAGACCGGTGAACCGGCGCTGGAAGGCGCTCACGCCCGCCGTGAGCGAGAAAGGGACCCCGCGGATCGGCACCGGGTCGCGCTCGAAGCTGAGCGACTGTTGGTCGCTGGTGAACCGCTCGCCACGGATGCTGCGCCCGTACTGGGACGCGAGGTTGAGCCGGTAGCCGCCGATCCGCCGGTTGAGGTTGGCGTTCGCGAAGAGGCTCCGGTTCGCCGGGAGGTCGACCTGCGCGGACAGGCTCGTGTCCCGGTTGGGCTGCCAGAACTGGCGGAGGCCGACGCCCCAGTCGTCCCTGGCAAGCCCCGTGAACGTGAGCCCACCCTCCATCTCCGCCCCCCGGTTCCAGTTGGACTCGAAGTCGAGGTAGGTGCCGCCCGTCGCCCCGAGGCCGTTGCCGAACCGGTTGCCGTACCGGAAGCGGAGCAGGCTCGTGGCCCCCGGGTCCAGGCGAAGGTAGTACGGGTAGTTGACCGCGAGGCTGCTGTTCGACACGTTGACGAACTGCTCGGTGACCACGGGGCTCGAGGTTCGGGTGTCGAGTTGGAAGAGGGGGAGGGACATCACGTTCCGCCCGCTCACGATGAGGTTGGCCTTCTGGAACTGGATCCCGCGGCTGGGGACGACGACGGCTTTGCGGCCCTCGACGACGGACGGGGCGTCTTCGATGTTCAGGAAGACGAGCATCGCCATGCTCTGCTCGGTCTCGGACGTCTTGAACCCGGAGGGGCTGATCTCGACCAGCCGGAGGCGGGGCTGCTGGAGCGTGCGCATCGAGACCGTGTGCCCGAGGGCGAGTGCCACGGGCACGGTGACCGACTCCTGGGCGAACCCGAACCCACGGCGCTGGTCGAGGCGCATGTAGACCTCGCGGAAGTCCATCGTCCGCCCCCCGATCGTGACCCGTGCGCCCCGGGCGCGAAGGTCGTAGGAGGCGGGCCGGAGCTGGAGGGCGTCGGCGGCGACCTCGACCTCTCGGTACCGGAGCTTGGCCCCTTGGTCGTTCGACAGCGCCTCGAGCACTCGGTGCTGGCTGCTGTACACGACCTTCTCGGGTGCCGCGACCTCGATGAACTCCCGGGCGCTGCTGAGGATCGAGGCGTCGGCCACGAACTCGACCTCGAGCGAGCCTTGGGCGTTGAGGTTGAAGACGCTGGCCCGGACCTTGCCTGTGCCAGCGACGCTGGGGGCCGTGAGGATGGCCCGGGCGAACCCGCCCTGGGTGGGGACGACGTTACGCGAGCGGAACGTGCCCTTGTCGGTCTCGAAGACGACCTGCGTGCCGTCGCGCACGAACCGCCCGTTGTCGTCCCGAACCTCGGCGGTGACGGTGAGCGTGCTCTGACCGTCGGCGAGGGCGATCCCCGGGAACGCGGAGAGCGTTACCGAGGCCTGTTGCGCCTGGGCACCGACCCCGGCGAGGACGGTGAGGAGGCCAAAGGCCCATCGAAGGCCCTGGCCCCGACCCGTGGTGGACGAGTCGGGGCGCATCGCGGATTATCGGACGACGTTGACCGGGACGACCTTGCGCACCCGTTCGCCGTTCGGGGTCTCAGCCAAGATCTCGACGCGGTAGACGCCCGGGGCCACGGCCCGGTTCGCTTGGTCGCGCAAGGCCCAAGTCACTGTGTTCTGACCGGCGCTGTCGGATCGGCCACGTGTGACCGTGAAGACCTCGCGCCCGTTGCCCGAGAGCACGCGGACGGTCACCAGGGCATCGGCCGAGAGGGCATAGCTCACCGAGACCGGCGCGTTGTTGTCGCGTCCGGGCCGGGAGACGACGACGTTCCCGATCACCGGACGGGCCGACCCGCTGGTGTCCACGTTGAGCTTGAACTCACGTGTGCCGGCTTCGGGGACACGGAACGTGAAGCCGGAGGTCGAGCGCAGGTCGCGAGTCTCTCCCGTCGCCACGTCCGTGAGTCGGAACCGCACGTTGCGCGGGACGGACGGCAGGTTCGGCCAGGTGATCGTGACGTCGCCCGGCTTGGCGGCGTTGACCTTGACCTTCCACTCCAGGGCGCCCGGCTTACTGTCGATCGCCTGGGCGAGCCGGGTGGGCTGGCCGTTCGCGGTGTCGGCGATGAAGAGCTCGACAGGTGCGTTCGGCGCCGTCGGCGGCTTCATGATCGTCTCGCGTTGGGCTCGCTTCTGGTCGGCGACTCGCCCGACGTAGTTCGTGGCGTCGACGCCGTCTCCGGTCCGGGCGGAGAGTTGGAGCCTCCACTCGCGCTCGGTCTGGCGCCAGGTCGTCTCGACGGTCCTCGAGTTCGGCAGGCCTTCGATGAAGACCGGCGGCATCGAGATGGTGCCGGGCTTGAAGGCGTTCCAGAACACGAAGTAGCCCCGGTGCGGCAACAGGACGTCCGTCGGGCCCGTGGTGTACGAGTAGCTCCCGCCGTTGGGAAGGCTCGGGTCGGGCTGGAAGAACGCGAGGCTCGACTGCACGAACCCGGCGTTGACCGCGTCGATCCAGGTCAGGGCGCGCTCGGGGGCGTCCTCGGCGACCACGACGAGGTTGGCGAGCGGAATCGAGTAGCTGTAGGGGTTCCCGATGAGGTTCCAGCCTTGCCGGAGCCTGATCGGGAGGCCGCCGCTCGCTTGGTCGGTTGGCGTCTGTGCCCCTTCGAGCTGGTAGCCCGCGAGCGAATCGTTCAGCACGAGCCAGTACCCGACGCCACGCTCGACGGTCTGCGCGGGGACGTAGCCGAACTGGTCCGGGTCGTACCGGTAGGCCACGAAGTCGGAGCCGAGCCCGAGCTTCAGGATGTCCTCGAAGGACGTGTCCTGGAACGTGTACGGGATCGAGACGAGGTTCGCTCCGGCGGGAAGGTCCAGTCGAGGGGTCGCCGAGATGCGGACGGTGCCGCTGATGGTCTTGGTCGGGCCCGGGGTGGGCGTGACCGTGACCGAGTACGGGGCTTCGCCGAAGGTCGAACCGTCGGCCACCACGGACCAGTCGATCGAGGCGATCTGGTTGGCGGCCACGCGGTCGAGGGTCTTCACGCCGACCAAGTCGCCGTTGGGGAGAGTGTTGAACGACTCACCCGGGCCGAACACGAGACCGCTGCGGGCCGGGAGCTGGAGCGAGAACCTGACGTTCCTCAGTTCGACCTCTCGGTCGAGCTGGGAGTACTGGTTGTCCAGGTACGCCCGGAACGTCATCGGGTTCGGGGTGAGGCCGTTCTGCCCGTCGGGGTTCGGCGTCACGAGCTGCGGGGCGTCCAGGATGATCGAATAGGGGTCGAGGTAGTTCGCGACCGACCAGCTTGACCTCACGTAGTGGATGATCTCGCGCCTCCCACCGATGGCCGTCGTCTGGGAGGGGAACCGCTGGACGAACGTCGTCTCGTTCAGGAAGATGTCGGCCTCTTCGAGCGGGGCCGGGTTGTTCGGCGAGTCCCCGAACACGTTGAGCCGCACGTTGCCGCCGATCGAAAGCCCTGGGGCCGTGAAGTTGCCGTAGTTGCCGATCAGGAACAGGTCGGCCGTGCTCGCGTCTGGGGTGACGGCCGTGTCCGGCAGGTTATCGATCCGGATCCCGTACGGCACGGTTTGGCCGTAGAGGAACTTCGCGTACGGCGGGAACTTCGGGTTGAACCGGTCGTACCGCCGCTCGTTGCGCACCGGTCGGCCGGTGGGGAGCACGGTGAGCCCGATGTAGTCGTCGTTCGGCACCGCCAGGTTCTTGATTCGGCCGGAGGCCGTCCCGAGGTAGGAGTTCGACTGGTTCGTGTTGTCGAACGGGTCGAGGTTGAAGCCGGACAGGCGGGTGCCGGTGTAGAGAGCGAAGAGGATCCCCAGCCTCTGCGCCTCGTCCTGGAGGTTCAGCAGCGTCCACCTGAGGCGGACGGCGTCCCCGACGATGCGCATCTCGAGCGTCGCGTCGACGTCGGCGTCGGCCCAGCCCACCTCGGCGTAGCGGAAGCTCGCACCGACGAAGGACTTATAGAACCCGCCGCTCCCGAAGAGGACGGACTGAGCGTTCGTGTCTCCGTTCTTGAGGATCTTGACGTAGCCGAAGTCGCCCGGATCCCTGGGCATGCCCGTCGAAAAGGCCATCAGGTCGTCGAGCTCGGTCTGGACGGAGCCCTCGGGGCCAGCCATGAACCCGAGGCCGCCCACGGCGTCGATCGTGCGAGCGCTGGGAGCATAGCAGGGGCCGTTCTCGCCGCCGTACGTCACCGACCCGCTCAGACCGATGGCCCCGCGGACCAGGTCGTTCCCAATAAGGTAAATGCCGTAGTCGGACGTGTACGGCTCGGTGTTCTCCGGGTCGATACACTCGAAGAGCCAGCCCGTCGTCTGGGCGTGGGCGGGCACGGCCAGCAGGAGCGCCAGCGCGGCGGAAACGACACCAATGTACTTCTTGAGCATGTTCGGTTCCGGTGGGCCCCCGCCCGAGTGTCGGGTGGGGGCCCGGTCGTTCGTCGTCCCTTACCCCTAGGTTAGGGGTTCACCGCCCGAGTGATGCGCCGAGCCGAGCTGAACACGTACCGTCGTCCCGAGCTATCGGCGACCGGGCCTGGCCGGTCGTCCGGGTTCCTGGCCCCGACCCTCCAGAAGAGAGTCGGAGAGCCGGGGAAGATCGTGGCCGTGTTGATCGTGGGGGAGCTCACTTGTGCGCCTCCGGGCGACACTAGATCGACGAAGGGATCGGTCGTGAAAGTTCGCCCGTTCGGGAAGTCCCCTCGATCGGAGACCTGGACGACGTACTCGAGCGGCACGCTCGCGACCGGCCCTCGGACCGAGGCAAAGACGAACTTGATCGGCACCTGCACGACCTGGTTGTCCTGCGGGCTCAAGAGCGTCGGCCGGTTCAGCGGCGTCGCTTGGCCTTGGGCCGAGACCCGAGACGAGGCGAAGTAGCAGAACTCCTCGCCGCCCGTGGTGCCGCCAGTGGTCCCGCCCGTCCCGCCGGTGGTGCCACCGGTCGTCCCGCCCGTGGTGCCGCCGCCGGTCGTACCGCCGCCGGTCGTACCACCGCCCGTCGTTCCGCCGCCTGTCGTCCCGCCGGTGTTCCCGCCGCCCGGCAGGTCGAGCGCCGAGACGCGGTAGATGACCTCCACCGAGTAGGTGTACGGCGTGCCCGCAACGGCCGGGCTGGTTTGAACCGCTTCCGTCAGCTCAGGGTCCGTGATGTTACACGTCGTCCCCCCGACCTGGCCGTTGAAGTCGTACCAACCTGCCCCTCGGTACGACGCGAGGGCATCGTCGAAGGTCGAGGACTGGTTCGCGGCCGCGACGGCGACAGGCGTGTCGCCGACGCCGTCCCGCCAAACCTGATACTGGAAGGGTCCGAGGTTCGTGCCGCGGAAGAAGGCGTCCCGAGTCCAGCTGACCTTCACCGCGGGGATGTCGTTCCCGAGGACCAGCGACTCGGCGGTCACGTTGTTCACGCCGTCCTGGTTCCCGCCCCGGCCCTGGAGGAGGAGGAACCCGAGCAGGAGCACGACAAGGACGAGCGAGATGACGGTGGAGTTGTCCCCTCGGGCCCGGGAGCGGGCGGGTTGGGCCTCACCCCCGCGGCTCCAATTGGCCCGGAGTTCGGGGACGTCGAAAATGGCGCGGACCTTGTCGCCCGGCTGGATGCCGCGCGTCGACCGGGTGGTCTCGAGGAACGCAGAGTCGGGGTCGACCTCGCGGATGATCGCTTCGGCCACTTGCTGGTTCCCGCGGGTCACGATAAGCCGCTGGCCGTCCTTGAAGCCGGCCCGTGCGCCCTTGTTGATGAGGGCGCGGGTGTTCAGCGTGTTGAGGATCGTCGCCGAGGGGAGCGTGCGGGCGTTGATCTGGGCGACGGCCTCGAAGGCGCCCTTCGCCAGCGCCGCCTTGACGAGGTCCTCGTCCGAGACGTCGGCGCCGAGTTGGTCGGAGTCCGCCCCGAGCGCCGAGCCGTTTACGGTCATGCCGGACGCGACGTCCCACACGACCACGCGAAGGAGGACTTGGGCCTTACGGGTCTCGCCGTTCTTGACGATACGCCAGTTGACGATCTCGCCCGTGACGCCGCTGGAGGCCTGGAGGGCCTGACCGATCCGGACCACGTCGCGGCCGGACGTCACCGGCGGCTGCACACGCAGGTCGCGCGTCTGACGGTCCACCGTCGCCGCGGCGATGACTTCGACCTTGCCGGTCCGGGCGAGCTCTTCCGACATCGCCTCGCTCGCCAGTCGGCCGACGGGCAACGTCGCGTCCTTCGAACGGTTCGTGAACTCGAACACCGCCCAACTGGGGAGCGTCTCGAGCTGAGCCAGGGCCGTCTGGGCCCCCGCCAACGCCAGTACCGACAAGGTCACGAACGCCTTGGCGAAGGCGATGACGGCGCCAAGCGCCCCCCTCGTCCCCCGTCCGCCCGCTCTGCTCCCGTTTCGCATCGTCCTTAGCCTGATCATCGTGCTATCCCAAGCGACCTGTGCCCTCCGGGGCCTCCCGGCGCGACTCCCCACTTTAGCAGAAACTGCCAGGGGCGGGCAACGATCGATCGTCACCGGCCCCGGCAGACTGCCCTGGGGTACAGGCTGCCGAGTATAGCACGACCGCCCTTCCGCTGCGCCTAGGTCAGACCCTGGCGGGCCGCCTCGGCGGCCACAGACTCAATGACGTCGTCCATCGGGCGGTTGGTTCGGACGATCGCGTCGGCGAAGGCGCACTTCACGCGTGTCGGGAGCTGGGAGGCGACCAGCCGTCGGGCCGCGTCCTCGGACCCGAGCCGGGCCGTCAGCCGCCGGAGCTGCTCTTCCGGCCCGCACGTCACGACCCAGACGCGGTCGAACGCGGGGTGTAGGCACGTCTCGATGAGGAGCGGGACTTCGACGACGTCCGCCCCACACGTGAGCACGGCCCGGGCGACCGCCGGGTGGACGATGGCGTTGAGCCGCCGGCGAGCGGTGGGGTCGGCGAGGACCAGGGCCCGCAGGCCCTCCCGGTCGAGCGGGGAGACGCCGAGCGCAGCCTCGACCTGCCGAGCGACCTCCGGGGACGAGACCGCCCCGGCCGCTATGTCGTCGGCCGAGGCGGTCTTCGCGCCCATGCCCGCCAAGAGCGCGAGCACGGTCGACTTGCCCTCAGCCGCGCCGCCGGTCAGGGCGACGAACGGGCGTCGGGCCGTAGGCTACTCCTTCGACTCTTCGTCGTCGGAGCCCGCCTTGAGCAGCCCCTTGAGGCCGGCCAGGCGCTCGCCGATCGTCGCGCCGCCGGTGGGGGTGCGCATCGTGGCCTGCGGGGCCTCGGTGCTCTGCTCGCGGTGCATCGGTCGCCGACCGCGGCCGCGGTCGCCGCCGGGCCCGCCCATCGGCCCGCCGCGCCGGTCGCGGTTGCCGTAGCTGTAGTCCGCGCCCGGCTGGGCGCCGTCGCGGAGGCTCAGCACCATCCGCCGGTCCTCGGCCCGAAGGTCGATGATCACCGGCTCGATGTCCTGGCCCTCTTCGAGCACCTCGTTCGGCTTCTTGACCCGCTTGTTGCTGCACTCGCTCAGCGGGAGGAACGCCTCGGCGCCCTCGGGGAGCCGGACGAAGGCGCCGCTCTGGACGATGCGGCTGACCTTGACCTGGATCTTCTGGCCCTGCTTATAGTTGTCCTTGATGAGGTTCCAGGGGTCCGGGAGCACCTGGCGCAGGCCAAGGCTGACCCGACCCGAGCCCTCGTCGAGCCGAAGGACCATGACGTTGATGTCGTCGCCCTCCTTGAGGACCTCCTTCGGGTGGTCGATGCGGTACCAGCTCATCTCGCTGATGTGCAGGAGGCCGTCGATCCCACCGAGGTCGACGAAGGCGCCGTAGTCCGTCAGCCGGCGCACGGTGCCCGGCATCACGTCCCCGACCTTCGTGTTCCCGAAGATGTTCTGCTTAACGTTGTCCCGCGACTCGTCCTCGGCCGCCTTGTTGCTCAGGACGACCTTGCGCCGCTCCCGGTCGACCTCGATGATCTTGACCTTGAGCGTCTGGCCGAGGAACTTCTCGATGTTCCGGAGCCGCCCGTTGCCGACGTGGGTCGCCGGGACGAAGCCCCGGACGCCGATGTCGACCACGAGCCCGCCCTTGACCCGGTCGACGACCTGGGCCTCGAAGACCTTGCCCTCGTCGAAGGCGTCGAGCACCCTGAACCAGGTTTGGTCGAAGTCGGCCTTGCGCTTGGAGACGATCGGGTTGCCCTCGGCGCCGCTCGTCTTGATGACCACGACCTCGAAACGGTCGCCGGGTTGGACGATCCCCACCGCCGTGTCGACGTTGAGGTCGGTGAGTTCGCTGAGCGGCACGACGCCCTCGGCCTTGGTGCCGAGGTTGACGAAGACACGGTCCTTCTCGACCTGGATGACCTCGGCGTCCATCCGGTCGCCCCGGTTGATCCCCTTACTCGACTCGCGCTTGCTGTCGTCCGTGTCGAGGCTGGCGAGCGCCTGTTCGAACAGGTCCTCGTCGCTCGGCGTCGGCTCGGGAGCGGCCTTCGCTTCCGGGGCCGGAGCGGGCTCCGGCGCGGCGACGGCCTCGGGCTCGGCTACCGGCTCAGCCGCAGGCTCAGCGACGGCCACCGTCTCGGGAGCGGCTACCGGCTCGGCGGCAGGCTCTGGAGCGGATACCGGCTCAGCGGCGGGCACGGCCTCGGCCGAGGGCGCGGGGTCGGGCGTGGGCGCCGCTTCTGGGGCGCTCACGGCTTCGGGGGCGGTCGCCGGCTGCTCCGGCTCGGAGGCGGGGGTCGCAGCCTGGACGTCGGCCGACGGTGATTCCACCACCGGCTCGGGACTCGGCGCGACGCCACTCGCTTCGACGGCCGACGGCGCTTCGGCCGGGCCAGTGGTCGTCAATTCTTCGTCGTTCATAGAGCGTGACCTGGCGCGGTGGCGGGGCCCTCAGGGCCCGCCTGGCGCCACTGAGCCCTATTGTAGCGTATCTCCGATTCGGCCCCCGGCCCAAACGTCGGCTGAAGACGAACGAAACCGGGCGAAAGCCTCGGAAAGGTCGGCGGCTCCGGGCTCGAACCGCTCGCCGGGCCTCCACGCCCTCCCCGCCGCCGACCGGACGTCCGGCCAGACCCCTACCCCCACCCCCGCGAGGAGGGCGGCCCCGACGGCCGGCCCTCCCACCCCAGCCCCCGACACCTCGCACGGGACCCCCGTAGCGTCGGCCAGCGACTGGGCCCAAAACCGCCCCTGCGCCCCGCCCCCGGTGAGTCGCAGCGCCGACGGCCGTCCGGCCACTCCGGACACGAGCTCCAGAGCCTTCGCGAGGGAGAACGTGACCCCTTCGAAGACCGCCCGAGCGACGTGGCGCCGGTCGTGAGACAAAGTGAGCCCCAGGAGCGCCGCCCGGGCCCCTGGCGCCACGACCGGGCACCGCTCCCCGGCCAGAGCAGGGACGAACGTGAGCCCGTCGGCCCCCGGCGGGGCCCCGGCGGCGAGCGCCGCCATCTCGTCGAAGCTCGCTTCCGGGAACCAGACGTCCCGAGCCCAACGGACCGCGCCGCCGCACGACAGGACGACACCCATGACGTGCCAACGGCCGTCGGCGTGGGCGAAGGCCTGCAACGAATCCGGGACGCCTTCGGGCATCGCATCGAGCCCGGCGAACACCACGCCGCTCGTGCCGAGGCTGACGCTCACGACGCCCGGGCCTACGGCCCCGACCTCGACCGCCCCGGCCGCTTGGTCCCCCGCCCCAGCCACCACGGGCACACCGTCCTGTGTCTCCCCCGTCACCTCCCACGACTCGCGGACCACGGGGAAGAGCGACGGGACGAGTTCCAGGCCCAGGATCCCTTCGACCCACCATTCGCGCGCGCGAACGTCGAAGAGCCCGACCCCAGAGGCGTCGCTCGGGTCCGTCGCCGCCTCGCCGGTCAACCGGTACCGGACGAAGTCCTTTGGCAGGAGCGCCCGGGTCGCCTGCCCGAAGCGGCTCAGCTCGTTGTTCCGCATCCACAGCAGCTTGGGCGCTTGGAACCCAGTCAGCATCGGGTTGCCGGTGACCTGCCGCACCCGGTCGGCGCCCAAAGTCGCCTCGATCTCACGGCACTCCTCGCGGGTGCGCTGGTCACACCAGATCGGGGCGGGCCGCAAGACGCGATCCTCGGCGTCGAGGACGACCGCCCCGTGCATCTGGCCGGTGAGCCCGATCGCGTCTACGTCCGTGCCCAAGCGGCCGAGGCACGCCTGGACCCCCGCCCACCACTCCTCCGGGTCCTGCTCGGCCCAAAGCGGGTGAGGGGTCTGGAGGGTGAGGGGTTCGGACGCTTCGGCGAGCGTGACCCCTTGGTCGTCGACGAGGACGGCCTTGACCGCGCTCGTGCCCACGTCGACCCCGAGCAGCCTCGCCATGGGCCCGAGTGTACACTGGCACCCCATGGTCAAGGCCGTCGTCGACGTCGGGTCGAACTCAGTCCTCCTCGTCGTCGCCGAACG
Organism: Fimbriimonadaceae bacterium; assembly: GCA_022843485.1. Lineage (GTDB taxonomy): Bacteria > Armatimonadota > Fimbriimonadia > Fimbriimonadales > Fimbriimonadaceae > JALHNM01. Next base: position 29,596 of record JALHNM010000003.1, read on the forward strand.
GACCGCGGACGGGTGGCGTCAGCTCGCGGAGACCTCCGAGGTGACCGGCCTTGGCAAAGGGACGAAGACCACCGGCCGACTCGGAGAGCCAGGGATGGCCGACACGCTAGCGGCACTCCAGCGCGCCTTCGCGATGGCGACGTCGTTGGGGGCGGAGTCCGTGGCGGCGGCGGCCACGATGGCGGCGCGGATCGCGACCAACACCTCCGAGTTCCTCGAACGGGCCGGGGCCCAGGGCACGCCCGTGACGGTGCTGAGCGGCGAGGCGGAGGCCGAGCTTGGCTTCCTGGCCGTGGCCGGTGACCCATTGTTCGCGGCGGTCGAGACCCTCAGCATCGTCGACCCGGGCGGGCACTCGACCGAGCTCGTCACCGCTCATCGGCGCGGGGACGGGTGGGACGTGGCGTTCCGCCGGAGCTACCCGATCGGCGCGCTGGCCCTCCGCGAAGGGTCGCTGGCACCCGACGCTCCCGGCTTCCCCGAGCGCCTGGCCGCCGTGGCCGAGATCGACCGGGCTATCGGTCTCGAGTACCGGCCCCACACCGCCGGCACGGTCGTGACCCTCGGCGCGACGGGCACGAACCTCGTCTCGATCCGCGAAGCCTTGACGAGTTGGCAGCCGGAGCACGTCCATGGGGCGTGGCTCGACTTCGAGGAGGTCAGCAAGGCGGTCGGGTGGCTCAGCGGGCTGGGGGACGCCGCTCGCCGGGCGGTGGTCGGCCTCGAACCTGGTCGCGAGCACACGATCCACGCGGGGGCGCTCATCCTCGAGCGGTTCCTCTACGCGCTCCACGTCCTCGGCTGCACCGTGAGCGTGCGCGGGTGGCGCCACGCGCTGCTCGAAACTCCCGAAACGCTCGCCCTCCGCTAGACGCTTGGCCACTTTACGGCCGACTTTGGACGCGGATACCATGACATGAGAGGTCGTGTCATGAGTTTCTTCCAGGGGATGTCCGGTCGGCAGAAAGTGGCGACGACGGGGCTGGTCGCCGCGTCGGTCCTGGCCGTGGGCTTCGTCGGCCAGCGACAGCTCTCGACGCCGCCGCAGAGCGCTGCGCAACCTCTGCTTTCGACGTCCCGGACGACCGACGGCCCGACCCCCCGGCCTCCCGTCGCTTCGATAAAGAGTGAGCGCGCCCCTGCCCGCCCGGCCTACGGTTCGGTGTCGCTGAACAGGGCGAGCCAGCAGGAACTGGAGACGCTCCCTCGCGTGGGCCCCGCCATCGCCCAGCGCATCATCGCTTACCGGCAACAGAACGGCGGGTTCAAGACGATCGACGAGTTGGACAACGTCAAGGGGATCGGCCCCAAAACCCTCGCCCAGATCCGGCCGTACGTCCGCCTGTGAGCGAGCGTTGGCCGGCCCTTGACGACCCCGGGTTCTCGGCGTTCTGGGCGGACTACCACCGGACGGTCGAGGCGAAGGGTCTCAACCCTTTCCTTTCGATCCTGGAACCGCTCTTGCCGCCCCCGGGCGTGGCGCTGGACCTCGGTGCGGGGACGGGGCGGCACGCCGTGTGGCTCCTGGAGCGCGGCTGGCGCGTCGAGGCCGTGGACGCCGACCCGGAGGCCCTGGCCGCCCTCACCGAGCGAGTCCCGGTCGGGAGTCCCCTGACACTCCAGGCCGCCTCGTTTGAGGAGGCGACGTTCCCCCCTTGTCGGCTCGCCCTCTGCGTGTTCAGCCTGTTCTTCACGCGGCCCGAATCGTTCGAAGACGTCTGGCAACGGCTCGTGACGGCGATCGAGCCGGGTGGGGTGTTCGCCGGGCAGTTCCTCGGACCGAGCGACGAGTGGGTCGGTACCGGACTCTCCGTCCACTCCCGGGCCGAACTCGAGGCGCTCCTCACCGGGTTCGAAGTCCTGCACTTCGAAGAGATCGATCGCCCGGGCCAGACCGCGGAAGGGACGCCGAAGCACTGGCACGTCTTCCATGTCGTGGCGCGACGCACCCACGCGCGCTAGGCCTCAAGTCCCAGGCTCCAGGTCGGCCTCCGTCTTACGGCACGGACGTGCGTCTACCGCCCCCGGTACCCTCGGCCGATGCCGATCCGACCGATGGAGTGGGCGGGTGACCACCTTCGCCTCCTGGACCAGCGCCGCCTCCCGCTCGAGGAGGTGTGGCTCGAACTCCGGACGTGGGAGGACGTGCGTGACGCCATCCGGGACATGGCCGTGCGCGGCGCCCCGGCGATCGGGGTGGCCGCCGCCTACGGTCTTGCGCTAGCCGCCCGGTCCCTGCACGACACTTTGCCGGGTCACGCGCGAGTCGAACGGGAGCGGTCGAGCCTGGAGCCGGCCAGGGCCGGGCTCGCCGCCTCCCGGCCAACGGCGGTCAACCTCTTCTGGGCACTCGACCGGGTGATGGCGCTGCCCGACATGGGCCCGGAGGCCGTACTCAGCGAGGCCCGGGCGATCGAGCGCGAGGACCTCGAGATGAACCTCGCCATCGGCGAGCACGGCGCAAGCCTCGTCCCGGCCGGGGCGAGGGTGCTCACGATTTGCAACACGGGGAGCCTCGCCACAGCCGGCCACGGCACCGCGCTCGGCATCGTCCGCACCGCCTATGCTCAGGGCAAGGTCGCCCACGTGACCTCGTGCGAGACGCGGCCCCGCCAGCAAGGGCTGCGCCTCACCGCGTGGGAGCTCATGCGGGAGGGAATTCCGTTCTCGTCGATCGCCGACTCCGCCGCCGCAAGCCTGATGCGCTCCGGGCGGGTCGACCTTGTCGTGGTCGGCGCCGACCGCATCGCAGCGAACGGCGACACCGCCAACAAGATCGGGACCTACGCGCTCGCGGTGGCGGCCCGGTACCACGGTGTTCCCTTCGTCGTGGCCGCCCCAAGTTCGACCCTCGACCCCTCGCTGGCGACGGGCGACGGCATCCCCATCGAAGAGCGTGACGCCAACGAACTGACGGAGACGGAGGGCGTCCGCGTCGCCCCGATCGGCTGTCCCGTCTTCAACCCGGGGTTCGACGTGACCCCCGGCGAACTGATCACGGCGATCGTCACGGAGCAAGGCGTGCACCGCCCCCCGTTCTCGTTCGGCCCCGGCTAGCCCCCGGTAGAACGATCCAGACCAGGTCACTCGCATCGCACCGCCTGACGGCCGGGCCACAATGCCGGGATGGACGTTCGCGCGCTGATCGAGGCCAAGCGGGACGGGCGCGCCCACTCGAGCGACGACCTAAGGGCCCTCGCACGGGGGGCGGCGGACGGCTCGATCCCGGACTACCAACTCGCGGCGTGGCTCATGGCCGCGTACCTGCGGGGTCTCTCGCCCCAGGAGACCGCCGACCTCACCCTCGCAATGGCGGAGAGCGGCGAGCGGCTGGACCTCACTGGGCTCCCAAAGCCCTGGCTCGACAAGCACTCGACGGGCGGGGTCGGAGACAAAACGACCCTCGTCGTGCTCCCCGTCCTCGCCGCTTGCGGCCTGACCGTCGTCAAGATGAGCGGCCGGGGCCTCGGCGTGACGGGCGGGACGATCGACAAGCTCGAGAGCGTCCCTGGGTTCCGCACCGACCTCTCCCCCGAGGAGATGAAGGACCAAGCGGCCAGGATCGGCGTCGCCCTCACCGGACAGACGCCAAGGCTCGCCCCGGCCGACAAGGCTCTCTACGCCCTGCGCGACGTGACGGGCACGGTCGCTTCCGTGCCCCTCATCACTGCGAGCGTCCTGAGCAAGAAGATCGCGGGCGGGGCGGAGACGGTCGTGCTGGACGTGAAGTGCGGGAGCGGGGGGTTCATGCACAGCCCCGCGGAGGCGACGGCCCTCGCCGAGTCGCTCGTCCGGGTGGGTTCGCTGGCCGGGCTCACCGTCCGGGCCCTGGTCACCGACATGGATCAGCCCCTCGGCGCGGCGGTCGGCAACGCGCTCGAGGTCAAGGAGGCGCTGGCCGTGTTGGCGGGGTCTCGCTCGGCCCGATGGTCCGGGGGCCCTACCGCCCGGTTCCGCGATCTCTGCCTGACCCTTGCCGGGCAAGCCCTCGAGGCCGTGGGCCGGGGCGACCGAGCGACGGCCGAGGAGGTGCTCGCCTCAGGCGCCGCCTTGTCCAAAGCCCGGACGTGGTTCGAGGCGCAGGGGGCGGATCCCTCCGTCTTCGACCGGGAGGACTGGCTGTGCGCCCCCGTCGTGGTGACCGTGCCCGCCCCGGCGTCGGGCTTCCTCTCGCGCCTCGATGCGCGCGAGGTCGGGGAGGCGGCTCTCGGCCTCGGTGCGGGACGGGCGACGAAGGCCGACACGATCGACCCCCGCGTCGGGCTCGTTCTGCGGGCCAGCGTCGGCGAGAGGGTCGAGCGGGGAGAACCACTGATCGAGGTGCACGCCGCGACCACCGAGGCGGCGGCGGCGGTCGCGACCCGGCTCGCCTCGGCGGTCTCGGTCTCGCCCGATCCCGTGACCCCGCCTCCCCTCGTGCTGAGCCGGATCGAGGGCCCGCGGACCGGCGGTTAGCCCGCGAGCCGCTGGAGCGACGAACGGAACCGAGCCTGGGACCGGGACCCCGGCTTCCAGCGCACTCCGAACGCCGCTGCCAGCCCCACCAACGCCGCCCCGACCCCGATCCAGAGGGCCCTGCCGACCACGATGGAGGCCCACCGCACCGGACGAGGCGCCGCCACCGCATTGGCCGTCGCCGTGGCAGTCTCGCTCACGCGGAGCGACGCGGCGAGCAATCGCTGTTCAAGGTCCGGGCCGACCTCCGCCCACGCCCTTGCTTGGGCTGGGACGTCCCCCACCTGGGTCAGAAAGTCGCCCGGACTGTAGATGTAACCCAGATAGGCGTCAGAGGCCAGCCACCAGGACATATCCTGGTCGCTCCGGGGGGCCATCAAGGGGGCCCAAGTGGTCCCGCCGACCCGGTAGCCCCCCAGCCAGACCTTCAGGCGAGGATCGACGACGGTCATGTTCACCAGCCGCAACCCGACCGGCACTTCGGTGTTTTGCGCGGCACGGCTGATCCGTCGGACCGAGTCGGCGTACTGTTTGTACTCGGCCGCGATGTGGGCCTGGCCCCTCGCATCGGCGAGGGCTTGCTGGTCCGAGACCAGGCGACCGTCGGTTGGCCGGAAGACCGATCCGTCCGACGCAACCCACGCCAATCCAATGGACACAGCCAGGCTCGCGCCGGCCAGGACCCAAGGTCGCGGGAACGACCTGCCGACGAGGAACACGATTCCCAGCGCGACCGCGAGGAAGATGCCGAAGCTCCTAAGGTCGGGCAGAGTCACGAAGATAAGGTGCCACCCGACGAACGTCGCCGCCAAGAGCCCGACGCCGCAGAGGGCTACCCGCACCGCGGTCGAACCCCGGCGAGGGACCAGCGCCTCGGGCGGGCCGAAGTCGAGCACCGCCGCCCGCGCGGCCGCCTCGGGGCCCAGCCCGGCCTCGACCAAGGACTGCGTCGCGTCAGAGAGATGGGACTCGGCCTCGCGGACCGTCGAGACGAGTTCGGCCTCGGTCGTCTTCCCGCTCAGGTGACGGGCCAGCTCGACCTTGTACCAGGCGACGTAGTCAAACACCGCTGTCCTCCGCCCGTTTCGGCGATCCGGAGAGCACGCCCTGGACCGCCTTGACGAAGCCCTCGAACTGGCTCGTGCGGGTCGCGAGTTCGCCCCGGCCGCCCTCCGTGAGCGTATACACCCGTCGGGCCGGCTTCCCGTCCTGCGCCTCCCATTCCCCGACGATCAGCCCCGCCTCCTCCAGCGAGCGCAACGCCGGGTAGAGCTGCCCCTCCCCGGCCCGGAGCAAGTCGCCGGAGCGGTCACGGATGAGCCGGACGATCCCGTACCCGTGCAACGGCCCCTCGCTCAGAGCCCCCAACACCAGGCTTTCTAGGTCAGTCTTGAATCGCATCGATACCTCTGTGATTACTATACATCTCGCTGAGAGGTAGCGGGTCGCCGCGGGTGATCTCGCTGGGCCATAGGACCTATAGGCCTCATAAGACCTATACGCCCTATCGCCCTCGGCTCAAGCCGCGCCCCAACGCCCCCAAAGCCTCTTCAAGCCGCTCCAGCGGCAGGCCGATGACGTTCGAGACGCTCCCCTCGACCCGCTCCACGAACGGCCGGGCCCCTCCTTGGAACCCGTAGGCCCCCGCCTTGTCCATCGGCTCCCCGGTCGCGACGTAGGCCCCGATCTCTCCCTCACTCATCGCCTTGAAGGTGACCCGGGTCGCTTCGGTGAAGGCGCTCAGCCCCCCCGGCCAGACCAGGCACACCCCCGTGATCACCGTATGCGTCCGGCCGGACAGAAGGCCGAGCATGCGACGGGCGTCGGCCTCGTCGAGCGGCTTCGCCAGTTGCGACCAGCCCGCCTCGCCCTCAAGGGCCACAACCGTGTCCCCTCCGATCACCAGTGCGTCGGGGTGTCGCTCGCGCACCGCCAGCGCCTTCTCGCGGGCAAGCCGCTGGGCCGTCACCCACGGGTCGTCGTCGGTCAGCGCGTCCTCGTCCACGTCGGCGGGGTCGACCGTGAACTCAGGCACGAGCTCGCGCAACAGGTCGCGACGACGGGGCGAGGCGGAGGCGAGCACGACGGGCCACATCGCCCCGAGCAGACCCGGACCCAACGCCCCGGCTAGGTCCCGCACCTCCGACAAGGCCCATCGCCGGGCACCGGAACCCCCTTCGGCGACGGCTCCGGCTAAACTAGACTGACTTTGCGAGTCCCCTTCCTCGACCTCACCTCCCAATACCGCGAAGTGAAAGACCGGATCGACGCCGACGTCGCCGAGATTTTCGCCACGAGCGCCTTCGTCCTCGGTAAGCACAACCGGGGCCTCGAGGAGGAGATCGCATCGCTCCACCGGGTCAAGCACGCCATCGCCGTGAACAGCGGCACGGACGCGCTCCGGATCGCGATGCAAGCGACCGGGATCGAGTGCGGCGACGAGGTGATCACGACCGCCTTCAGCTTCGTGGCCACGATCGAAACCGTCGTGCAACTCGGGGCCCGGCCTGTGCTCGTCGAGATCGACCCGGTGACCTACAACGTCGACCCGGCCGCGATCGAGGCCGCGATCACCCCGAAGACCAAAGCGATCCTCCCGATCCACCTCTTCGGCCAGCTCGCCGACGTCGTGGCGATCAAGGAGATCGCCGACCGCCACGGGCTGTTCGTGCTCGAGGACGCGGCCCAAGCCATCGCCGGGGAGCGGGACGGGGTGCCGACCGGACACTGGGGCCGGGCATGCGGGATCAGCTTCTACGTGACCAAGAACCTCGGCGCCGCAGGCGACGGGGGCCTCATCCTCACGAACGAGGACGAGGTCGCCGAACGCAGCCGGAGCCTCCGGGTGCACGGGATGGGCCGCGAGCGCTACTACTACGACGAGGTCGGCTACACGAGCCGGATGGCCGAACTCCAGGCGGCCGTCCTTCGGGCCAAGCTCACCCGACTCGCCGATTGGAACGCCCGGCGCTCCGAGCTCGCGGCGATCTACTCGCACGAACTCGCAGGCGAGGGCCTTACCCTCCCCACCACCGCACCCGGGAACAACAACACCTGGCACCAGTACACGGTCCGCCACCCCCACCGGGACGCGCTCGCCGCATTCCTCAAGGAAAACGAGGTCGATTCGGCCATCTACTACCCGGTGCCGCTCCACCTCCACAAGCCTTACGCCCACCTCGCCCAGGGCCCCGGGAGCCTCCCGGTCACCGAACGGGTCTGCCAGGAGTGCCTGAGCCTGCCCATCCACGCCCATCTCAGCGACGAGCAAGTGCGGTTCGCGGCGGCAAAGGTCCGGGAGTTCTGCCGCAGCCACGCCGTCGCGCGTTGAACGGTGCGGCCGACTGGCCAGGAACGATGCGCATGACCCTCGCCCCGCTCGCCCTCCTCGTCGCCCTCGGTTGCCAGCCGCCCAAGACCTTCACCCCCGCCGAACAGGCCCAGGCCCGGCGGGTGCTCCTCGTCGTCAACAAGGCGAGCAGGGACAGCCAGGAGGTCGGCGCCCACTACCGGGCCAAGCGGGGCATCCCCGCCGAGAACGTGGTCACCATCGACGTCTCCCCCGCCGAGGACGTACCCCTTCTGGACTACGTCAAGAAGATCGAGGACCCGGTCAAGGTCGCGATCAACGGGTCGAAGTCGCGCATCGACTTCATCGTCCTCACCAAGGGCGTCCCGATCCGCCTCGGCGGGCCGGGGGGCCGTTCCGTCGACGCCCTGCTCGCCTCCTACCGGCTCGACTTCAAAGCGATGGACAACCCGGACCAGGAGTCCATCAAGCGGTCCATCAGTCCTTACTTCAACCGGAACGAGCCGTTCGACAGCTCGAAGTTCAACATGTTCCTGGTCACCAGGCTCGACGGGTACACAGCCGCGGACGCGAAGCGGCTCGTCGACAACGCGCTGGCGGCCAAAGAAGAGGACGGGCTCTTCTTCTTCGACCAGGCCGGCAACCGGACCGACGCGGGCTACGGCGAGCTCAACTCCGCCCTCGCGACGGCCGACGGCACCCTGAACGCCCGCGGGTTCAACTCCCGCCTGGAAGCGACCTCCGCATTCGTGGCCCCCTCGCAACCGCTCATGGGCTATGCGAGTTGGGGGAGCAACGACGCCGACTTCGGCCTTGAGACCTACCGCAAGCTACGGTTCAAGCCAGGGGCGATCGCCGAGACGTTCGTCTCGACCAGCGCGCGGACGTTCGAACGGGTCGAGGGAGGGCAGAGCGTCATCACGGACCTCATCGCTCAAGGGGTGACCGGAGTCAAGGGCTACGTCAGCGAGCCGTTCACCTTCGCCCTCGCCCGGCCCGAGATCCTGTTCGACCGCTACACCCGAGGCTACAACCTGGCCGAGTCGTTCTACATGGCCTCGCTGGTCGCGAAGTGGAAGGACGTCGTCATCGGCGACCCCCTCTGCCGCCCCTACCCGCAGAAGCGTTAGCGCGGAGTTGGGCCCGGCTTGGTGGAGATTGGGCGCTGTCCTGGCCCAGTTCGCCTGAGGCCGGTCGGCGAACCGGATGCTCGTCATCCGATGGAAGCGCCTCGCATGCTCTCGCGGCGCAGGAGCCAGAGGAGGACGGGGGCGCCAAGGACGGCGGTCACCGCCCCGAGCGGGAGCTCGGTGCCGGGGCTCAGGCGTTGGGCGACCAGGTCGGCGGCCAAGAGAAGCCCCGCTCCCACCAAAGTGGACGCGGGGAGGCCAACCCGCAGGTCCGGCCCGACCAGCCTTCGGGCGATATGCGGCGCGACAAGGCCGAGGAACCCGACCACGCCGACCGCCCCGACCGCGACGGCCGTCGCCACCGTCCCCGCTCCCAGCACCCACCCCCGGAGGGACCGCCCGTCCACACCCAGCCTTCCCGCCGAGAACTCCCCGAGGGCGAACACGTTCAACTCGCGCGACCGGCCCCAGAGCACGGCCGACGCCGCCGCGAGCACGACCGCCAAGAGGGCGACCCTATCCCAGAACATCGGGGTCGTGCTCCCCAGCAGCCACCGTAGGACCCGCCCGGTGTCCTCCCCGGCCAGATAGAGGTTGAGGGTCGTCACCCCCGAGAGGAGCGCCCCGACCACGACCCCCGCGATGAGCAGCCCGACGACGCTTGAGCCCCCCTCACGCCTAGCGAGCGCCAGGACGAGCAGCAAGGCCCCAACCCCGCCCACGACCGACCACGCCATGAGCCCGAGCCCCGCTTCCAGACCCAGCAGGACGGCCAGGGTGCCCCCCGCCGCCGCACCGCTCGAGACCCCGACGATGTAGGGGTCGGCCAACGGGTTCCGGAACAGCGCCTGGAACGCCGCCCCAACCGCCCCCAGGATCGCCCCGACCAGCAAGCACGCGCACGCCCGGGGCAGTCGGACCCGCCATACGATCGCGTTCGCCGGCCCCCCCCCGTCGACGTCGCCCCGGAGAATCTGGGACACGACCTCGGCCGGGCCGAGCCACACCGCCCCGCCGAAGCCGACATAGACCACGAACGCGACCGCGACCAACGCCCCGAGCCCCAGGAGCCGTGACCCACGCACGGACCGATTATGCGGTCTTCCGGCACGGGTCGCAGCCGCCGCACCGCCCCCGGGTAACCTGCCGGTCGTGGCGACTCTGAAGTTGGCGGCGCGGTGTGGGCTCTTGAAGCCGTCGCCGACGCTGGCGATGACCGCCAAGGCCCGGCGCCTTCAGTCCGAGGGGCACGACGTCGTGAGCTTCGCCGCGGGCGAACCCGACTTCAACACGCCCGAGCCGGTCTGCGAAGCGGCGATCAAGGCCCTGCGCGACGGGGTGACCAAGTACACGCCGTCGGCCGGGCTTCCCGCCTTGCGCCAGGCCGTGGCCGCCAAGCTCAGCCGTGAGAACGGGCTCGCCTACGACCCGGACCAGGTCGTCGTGAGCTGCGGGGCCAAGCACAGTGTCTTCAACGCCCTCCAAGCGCTCATCGACCCGGGCGACGAGGTCTTGCTCCTCGCGCCCTACTGGATGACGTACCGCGACCAGATCCTGCTGGCGGGCGGGGTGCCTGTGACCGTCGCCGCGGAGGCTCGCGAGGGGTTCGTGCCGTCCATCGACCGCCTTCGAGAGGCCGTCACCCCCCGGACGAGGGCCCTGATCCTGAACTCGCCCTCGAACCCGACGGGCGCGACGTTCTCACGGGCGCAACTCAAGGAGCTCGCGGCCCTCGCGATCCGGCACGATCTGTGGGTCGTGAGCGACGAGATCTACGAGCGCCTGACCTACGACACCCCCCACACGAGCCTAGCCGCCCTCGGCCGGGACGTCGCTGAGCGCACGGTCACCGTCACGGGCTGCTCGAAGACGTACGCGATGACCGGGTGGCGCATCGGCTTCGCCGCCGCCCCGCGGCCGGTCGCCCAAGCGATGTCGAACCTGCAGGACCAGGTGACGAGTAACCCCACCAGCTTCGCCCAGATGGGTGCGATCGCCGCCCTCGAACTCGGGCCCGAGTCGGTCGAAGCCATGCGAGAGGAGTTCCTCCGCCGTCGCGACCAGATGTGCCAACGGCTCCGGGCGATCCCCGGGGTCACCCTCGATACGCCCAGCGGGGCGTTCTATTGCTTCCCCGACGTCAGCCCGTTCCTCGAACGCTTCGGCGACGACGTCGGTTTGGCCGATTTCTTGCTCGAAGACGCTCTCGTCGCCACGATCCCCGGCTCCGTGTTCGAAGGACCCGGGCACCTGCGGCTCTCCTACGCCGCAAGCCCGGCCGACATCGAAAAAGGGCTCGAAAGGGTCGCGGACTCGCTCGCCAAGCTATGATCCCCAAGACGATCCCCCTCAAGGACGAGGCCCTGTTCCGCCTCGCGACCTGTCACCGCTCCGCCGTCGCCGACTCCGTCCGCGACAGCTACGAGCGCCTCGAGTTCTTCGGGGACTCCGTGCTCGGGCTCGTCGTGGCCCAGTACCTTTACGAGCACCACACGGATTGGGACCAGGGGATGATGAGCAAGGCGCGCTCGAGCGTCGTGCAAGAAGGGCCTCTCGCAGAGACCGCCCTCAAGCTCGGCCTCGACCGTCACCTGGTGCTCAGCGCGAGCGAAGAGTCGACCGGTGGTAGACAACGTCCAGCGGTGCTGTGCGACATCTTCGAGGCCATCATCGGGGCGATTTATATCGAATCGGGCTTAGAGAAAGCGAGATGGTTTATACTCGAACAGCTCCACCCGTTCCTGATGCAAGTGAGCGCGGGCGACGTCAGCCCGAACGACTATAAGTCGCGGCTCCAGGAAGTGGCCCAGGCCAAGTGGAGGCGGACGCCGAACTACCGGATAACCGGAGAAGGAGGCTCGGCCCACGAGCGTCGCTTCTTCGTCCAGGTCCTCTTCGACAACGAAGTCCTCGGCGAAGGGACGGGGCGGTCGAAGAAGGAGGCCGAGCAAGCGGCCGCCCGCGACGCCCTCGAGGCCATCGAACGGGTTCAACGAGCCCGAGAGCTCCACCGCCTCGACCCCGGCGACGGGTACGGGGCTTCCGGCATTTAGACCACTTTTTCCGGGCCCGGACGAACATTGGCCCGGAGTTTGATGTCATAGTCGTTAACCTAGACCGTCGCCCGTGCTTGAACGGGCGCGATTCTACGAGGGGTAACGATGAAGAGAGCACTCAGGGGCCTAGCGGCCCTAGTGTCGTTGGGGATCTGCGTTAGCGCCTTCGCTCAGGTCGAGCCGAACGCCTTCCTTAACCGACACGCCTACACGAAGTCGGAACTGAAGAGCCAGGTGAAGGCCGACCCGGCCGTCGCCGACCGTTACATGCGGCACTTCGGCAAGTCTAAGGAGGAGGTCGGCCAGATGATCGACGGCCTCACCCTCGCGCGGCTCCCCGAGGGCGGCGTGTTCGTGGTCTACAACGTGCCCGGGTGGTCCGAACTCCGCGCCCAGACGCGCTACATGCGCAAGGGCACGCTCGTCTGGCAGGACGCGACCGGCCGGCCGATCCTGAAGGCCTCCTGCGGGAACCCCCTCGTCCGTGGCACCGACATCGGCCTCACGGGCGCTGACAAGACCCAGACCATCAGCGGGGCGCAGAGCATGCCGAGCGCGACGGCGAGCGAACTAGGGCTGCCCGAGACGAACGTCGTCGGCATCCGAGGCGAGGCCCTTGTGCCGAGCCTGCCGGAAGTCAGCGCCGCCGAGTTGGTGTCGGTGGTCCCCAGCGCCCCGTTCGTACCCGCCGCCCCCGCGGCGATCGGTGGCCTCGGACTCAGCTGGCTCGCGATCCCGGGGATCATCGGCACGTTCGCCCTGCTCGACCAAGGCAACACGCCGCCGCCCGTGCCCGAGCCCGCCTCGCTGACGGTCCTCGCCGCCGGCCTTGGCCTACTCGCCGCCCGCCGGGCCAAGCGAAAGGCCTGACGCCCCTCAGACGGGCACGGAGACCAGCGTCGGACTCGGTTCGGCGTTGAGGCTCTCGTGCCCGTCGGCGGTCACGGTCACGATGTTCTCGATCCGGACCCCGAACCGACCAGGCAAGTAGACCCCGGGCTCGACGCTGAAGCAGTTCCCGACCGCGAGCGGGACGGCGTTGCCCTCCGTCATGTAGGGCGGCTCGTGCCCGCGCATCCCGATGCCGTGCCCGGTCCGGTGGACGAAGGCTTCGCCGTAGCCCGCCGCCACGATCTCGGCCCGGGCCGCCCGATCGACCTCCTGGCCCGCAACGCCTGGCCGCACCGCCCCCCGCCCGGCCATGAACGCCCGGTGGACGACCGCGTAGACCTCTCGTGCGCCCTCGGGTGGCTCTCCGAGCGCGACCGTCCGCGTGATGTCGCTCAGGTACCGGTCCACGACGCACCCAAAGTCGATGACCACCACGTCCCCGGCCTCGAGGCACCGGTCGCCGGTCTCGTGGTGCGGCTCGGCGGAGTGTGGACCGCTCGCGACGATGCAGAACACCGGCTCTCCGCCGCCCCTCAGCATCTCGTCCTCGATGACCCGCGCCACGTCGAGCTCCGTCATCCCTGGCCGGAGTTGGGCGAGAGCAGGGGCGAGCGCCTCGTCCGCCACCCGCCCCGCCGCACGCATCGCCTCAAGCTCCCCGGGCTCCTTGACCGCGGTGAGCCCGGTCAACACCTCGAGGCCGGGTTGGAACCGCGCGCTCGGAAGGACGCCCTGGACCGAAAGCAACACCGACGCCCGCATCTCGTCGTCCACCGCCACGCCCGCTTCGGCGAGGCCCCACTCCTCGGCCAGCGCCCGGACAAGGGCGGTGGGGTCCTCCCCGTCTCGCCAGGCCCGCACGTCGTCGATCCCGCACCGCTGCGCGTGGGTAGCGGAAAGCGCCGGCGCGAGCAGGGCCGACCGACCGTCCTCGTGGACCGCAAGGATCATGAGACGCTCGTGGCCGTCCTCGAAAAACCCGGTCAGGTAGCCCATCGTCTTCTCCGCGCTCGCGAAGTACGCCCCAAGCCCCGCCTGCCGCAAGGCTTGGGCAAGGCGAGGGACGCGGTCGGCGGGAACGGAGGACTGGGCCATCGCCGCCCATCGTACCGACCGGACGTCGACGCCCCCGTCCCCTCGGCTAGGACTTGGGCCGGAACTTCAGAAGCTCGGGCACCTTGCTCCAGGGCACCGTAGCCTTGGTTGCCTCCCCGGAATCAGTCGCCAGGTCCGGTATCGAGCGAGCGTCGACGACCTGACGATCCACAAGGACGACGCTCAGGCGGCCCAGTCTGCCGCCCGGACGGGGTGAGAGGAACAAGGCCGTGTGCATCCGCCAGGAGGTCTGGATCACTGACGCAGGGCCATCGGGGAACTCGTCCCTTAACTCGTCCAGCGGATCGCCGACGCGAAGCCCGGACGCCAACGCTTTGCCGTCGAGGGCCGTCCCAGACCCTCGAGCGGCCTTGAGGTGCTTCGCGAGGGCCGCCTCTGCGGCGGCGTTCTGCCGGAACAGCTGGTCGGTGGTGTCGCCGACAAGGGCCTTCATGTCCGTCTCCGTCAGCGTCACCTTCCGCTTCGGAGGCGTTTCCGTCTGGGCCTCCTGCGGCACAGCGGGGCCCTCGCACCCGACGAGTACGAGGACAGATGAGAGGAGCGCGGCCCCGACGAGACGACTCGGGCTCAATCGTTGGGTAGGCATGTCCCCTGCACCCGGCACTGCGAGTTCGCGTTCGGACCGGACACACCCAGCCTCAAGTTGCCGCTCGGCGGTATGAAAGGCGGCCAGGCCACACAAGGGCCGAGCAGAACGAGGTTACCGACCTGGCCAGTTTTGCAGGCCCATGGACATTGGAACGTCGGGCACAGGTACTGACAACAGTAGCCCGGGGACGGGGTGTTACAGCAGTTAAACGGTAAGGTCTCTACTGCGTCGTTACATGTGGCAGGCTCCAGGCAGTTCTGAGGGCCGTTCTCGCACTGCTCGTACAGTTCGGGAAGACACTGCACATCCCCCTGCCCGAGGGCAGGACGGCCGCCCCAGAACAGGGCCGTTCCAAGGGCGAGCAACCCGACCGCGTGCGCCGTGGCCCGGTTCACGGCTCGCTCCTCGTCGGTTGGTACCACGACTCGAACAGGATGCGAGGGACGCCCGCCCGCCGTGTCGTCTCGACGGCTCCCGAGACCTGAAGCTCCACGAGCACCGGCCCCCGCTGTTGGTCGCCCTCTTCGGGGAAAAAGTACCGCATGTCGAAGACCTGATCGACAACGATCGCGTAGCTCCCTTCCCGGGCCGTAGCCTCTTCGATCGTCGTCGAGTAGTCTTGGAACAGCACCCCTCGATCGCGGTGCGACGGGGCACGCCAAAAGAACCCGGTTCCGGCCGGGTTCTGACGTCCCCTTCGGGTCCGCCACCCCTCACGGTGGGCAGGCGACCACACCACCCGCGAGTAGTCAGGCCCAAGGACGGGTTCTAGTAGATTCGGCTGCCGGAGGACTCGAGGGGTAATCGATCCCCATCCCGGAAGGTCCTCCCAGACGTCGTGGTCCACACCGTACAGCGCCATCGCTTGGTGGAGGTCAGCCATGTTCCGGTGCGAGTCGGCCATCTGGAGGGCTCGAGCGTCCGGACCGAGGACACTAAACGCCACCGCCGAACCCACGAGACCGCAAACCGCCGCCCAAGTCGCTCGCGAGGCACGCGGGTCGAGGGTCACGGGGTCACCCTCTCCAGTAAGGCCTGGACCGCTTGAGCACGAATCTCTGGGGACGCCCCGGCTTGCGGACAAGCCGTCCCCTCTCGCTCCGTGCCGAAGGCGGGCGGGCGGGGGATCCAACCTTTGGCACCCAATGCAAGCACCCACAACGACGCCCCGAGCCAGAGGCACATAACGTGTCCGGGACTCAACGAGTTAAGCAGCTTCATGGCAGTTCTAATCGTACGCGACTTCTCGGAAGGGCACGTATCCCCCCCCCCGCATTGGGCCTAAAGTCCCGATGAGATTCCGTTCAGCTGGGCCAAGGATCGCCACCCGGTCGCACTGCGCGCCGTGGCCGCCGCCGGGCTCGAAACCGGTCACGCTTCGTCACGCTCTGGAAAACGGAACCGTTATGGAACGGTCGGTACAACCCTCGACACGGCCCGAAGCCGGACAAAACCAATGAAACTTCGCACTCACCTCGTCTCTCTGGCCCTTGGGCTCGCCGCTGCCGCCTCGGCCCAGACCTACTACACCGTCGACACTGTGAACGACGTCCTCTACCAGATCAACCCGACCACGGGCGTCGCTACTCCTGTCGGTCCGCTCGGCGTCGACGTCGACCAGATCGACCTCGCCTGGCACAACGGTGCCCTCTATGGAAAGAGCGTCTCGACGGTCAACGGCGTCCGGCTCTACCAGATCGTCACGACCGGCGCCTGGGCGGGCTATGCGATCCCGGGCGGCGCGCTCAACGGCGGCGG
Source organism: Fimbriimonadaceae bacterium (assembly GCA_022843485.1). GTDB lineage: Bacteria > Armatimonadota > Fimbriimonadia > Fimbriimonadales > Fimbriimonadaceae > JALHNM01. The sequence goes on from JALHNM010000003.1 coordinate 45,901, forward strand.
TTACGTCGGGGCCGAGGCGGCCGGGCTCGCCTCGAACGGGGCCGGGCTCTTCTTGAGCTACTCGAACCAGCCCCCGGTCAACTTCTTCTCGCTCAGTTTCGCACCGGTGAACCCGATGACGGGCACCCTCGGCGCGTCGTCGGGGCTGTCTTCGGACATCGACGCGATGGGGTTCGCGTCGGGTCAGTTCTACGGGATGGACGTCATCGCCCCGGGCGCAGGGTGCCTGCTCTACCGGGGCGCGGCCTCGCCGACCATCTTCGTCGGGTCGATGACCTACGACACGACCCTCGCGTCGAACCCGGTCGACCTTGAGACCTACACGAGCGCCTTCCTCATCGCGATGGGCCAGACCGGGCGCAACCTGGTCCAGGTCAACCGCACGACCGGCGCCCGCGGCACGGTGACTCCGATCACCGGCATCCCAGGCAACGCCTTACTCCGGGGCCTCGCTCGCGACCCAGGCTGCCGCAGCTGGCTCTGGATCCCGATCCACTGACCTTCTCTCCTTCGCTCGCTCTCTCCCGCCCCCGGCCCTTCGGCCGGGGGTTCGTGCTTTGTCCCTTTGGCGCCCTGGTCACTGGGAGCGGCGCGTAACTGTCTCGGACTCGAGCCGGTCCAGGCGCCTCATGACCTCGCCCCACCGCATGGGGGCTACGGACACGAGGTTGGGCTCGGAGGAGTCCGTCACGCTCGACGTCCGCACGACTTGACCGTCCGTGAGATCGACCCGAAACTGCCGGAGCGGCTCCCCAGGCCTAGAGCTCTCGAGTATCACCGCGTACGACCGACCGCTGGACGGAAAGAACCCGACCGGCCCTTCCGGGTACCGACGCACGAGCTCGGCGAGTGGGTCTCCGACCCGCAGCCCTTCCGCGAGGTCACGGCCGTCGATCCCCCATCTCGAGCCCCTGTTCCTTGCGAGGTGCTCGGCGGCCGCGTGGTCCAGCGCCCGGGCCGACCGTTCTGCCTGCTCGCGCCGCCGTCCTTCGGCCGCCTCGCGGCGGTCGAGCGGGGCGACCGGCGCGGCGGGGTCGGCCGTCGTCAGGTCGGGCCCTGTGACCGGATGGCACGACACGACGAGTCCGCAGAGGGCGAGCGCCGCAGCCCGAACCGGCCATCCCCAGCCCACCCGGGCGGGGACGCGGGCCGGACGGACGGGCCCTTGATCCGCCTCGGCGGAGCGATGCAGCGATGGGCTTCGAGTCACCATACGACCCCTACATAAGCCATAAGGCCCAACCCTCGCCCTGAGTTCCCGGCCCGCGCCACCATTCTTCGCGTGAGCTTCGGATCGGGCACGGTCTGCCGCCTCGCCCTCGCGGGGATCGCGGTCGCGATGGCCGGCTGTGGCCCGGGCCCCTCCTTGCCCGCCGAGACCGTGCTCACCGTCTGGGGCACGACGATCGGTCCCGACGACAAGGGCCAGGCCGACGTTGTCCGCGAGTTCGAGCGCCGCCACCCCGGCGTGCGAGTCCTGACCCTCGGGATGGGCGCGGGGGGGATGAACCCCCAAAAGCTCATGACCGCCATCGTCGGCGGCACACCCCCCGACGTCGTCTACCAAGACCGCTTCACCGTCGCCGACTGGGCCGCCCGCGGGGCGTTCGAGCCCCTCGACCCCCTGGTCGAGCGTGACCGCCTCCACGACCCCCGAACCCCGACACCGGACGATTACTTCCCTGCCCCCTGGCGCGAGGCTAGCTTCGAGGGACGGCTGTACGGGGTGCCCTGGATGGCAGACAACCGCGCTCTGTACTGGAACCGGGCCGTCTTCCGCGAGCGAGCGGGCGACCTCCGCCGGGCCGGTCTCGACCCCGAACGGGCGCCCCGAACCTGGTTTGAACTCCTCGCGTACAGCCGCGTCCTGACCGAGCGCGCCCCGGACGGGAGGCTGGTCCGCGCCGGGTTCGTGCCCCTTTACGGGAACTCCTTCTTCGTGCTCTTCGCCCTCCAGGCGGGGGCGCAGGTGATCGGCCCCGACGGCCGCACCGCTACGCTCGACTCGCCCCAGGCCGAGCGGGCCCTCGAGTTCCTCAAGGACGCCTACGCGATCGTCGGAGGGGTCGAGGAGGCGGGGCGCTTCGCCGCGTCGTTCGCTGGGCAGGCCGATGACCCCTTCATCAAGGGCCGGGTCGCGATGAAGCTGGACGGGGACTGGTCGCTGCGAGGGCTGGCCCGGTTCGCGCCCGACCTCGACTTCGGGGTCGCCCCTCCGCCCGGCCCCGAGGGCCCCTCCGTCACCTGGACGGGCGGGTTCGCCTACTGCATCCCCCGGGGTGCCCGGCACCGCGATCTCGCGTGGGAGTTCGTCAAGTTCGTCACGAGCGAGGAGGGGCGGCTGCTCGAGTTCCGCGGCCAGGACGAGCTCAACCGCGCCCGGGGCCAGGCGTCGTTCCCCAGGGTGAGTGCCCACCGCGGGTTCAACGAAGCCGCGCTCGCCGAAGCCCTTCCCCGGCGTCCGTCTTTCGCCGCGGCTGTCCGCCAGCACATGGCGCTCATGGTCGTCGCCGAGCCCCGCCCGGTCTCAGTCGCCAGCAGGGCGGTCTGGGACGAGCAAGCTCGGGCCCTCGACCGGACGCTCCGTGGACTCGCGACCCCCCGCCAGGCCCTCGCCGAAGCCGACCGCCAAGTCCAGGCTCAGCTCGACGCCCACTACCGGCAGGAGGCGTTCCCCGTCGCGGATCTCCGGGTGCCGGCCGTGCTGGGTCTCTTTGGGCTCGCCCTGGGTGCGGCGCTCTTCGCGGCTCGATTCCGCCGCGCCCGACTCGGGCCGGTCGCCCGGACGGAGGCCGGGTGGGGTGTGCTCTTCGTCGCGCCGTGGGTGCTCGGGTTCGTGGCGTTCACCGCGGGGCCGATGCTCGCGTCGTTGATCCTTAGCTTCACGCAGTACAACGGCCTCCAGCCACCGCGGTGGGTGGGGACGGGCAATTACGAGGCGCTCTTCGGGCTTGAAGGCGGGCTGACGGCCCGGGCATTCGGCAACGCGCTCTACCTAACCGGCGTCGGGGTACCGCTTGGGCTGGTCACCGGGCTGTCGGTCGCGCTCCTCCTCGACGGGAGGGCGCGGGGTCTGCTCGCCTACCGCGCCGTGGCGACGTTCCCCACGATCGTCCCTGCCGTCGCGACCGCCGTCCTCTGGGTCTGGATCCTGAACCCGGACCCCGCACAGGGGTTGGTGAACGGCGTCTGGGGGGCCACCGTCGGCGAGTGGTTCCGCGTTCCCCCGCCGGGGTGGTTCCAATCCGAAGACTGGGCCAAGCCCGGGCTCGTGCTCCTGGGCCTCTGGGGGGCGGGGGGCGGGGCCTTCCTCTGGCTCGCCGGGTTGCGGGGGGTCCCCAAAGAGCTTTACGAGGCAGCGGCCCTCGATGGGGCGCGACCGTGGGCACAGTTCGCCGCCGTCACCCTCCCGATGCTCAGCCCGCTCGTCTTCTTCAACGCGGTCACCGGCGTGATCGCCGCCCTCCAGACCTTCGACGCCCCGTACGTGGTGACGGGCGGAGTAGGCTCCGGGCCGAACGACGCGCTCGCCTTCCCCGTCAACCGCCTCGTCCAAAGCGGGTTCGCCGACTTCCGGATGGGTCATGCGAGCGCGCTGGCGTGGACACTGTTCGTGGTCGTGCTGGCCGCGACCGCCGTCCAGATGCTCGTCGGGCGACGGTGGGTGTACGACGAGGCGGGGCCGTGACGGAAGCCTGGCTCGGAGGGATCGCGGCGGTCCTGTCGCTGGTGGGGTGGGCGCTGGTCGCAAGAGGTGCGTGGGGGCTGGCCCAGTCTTGGCTCGGACCGATCGGGCCGCAGCCGGAGAGTGCTAAGGGCGCCTTGTGGTTGGCGCTGACGGCTGGGGCGGCAGCGGTCGTGGTGGCCGCCGGGCTCGTCCCAAGCCGCGGGCAAGGGCTGACCGTCCCGCTCGCTTGGCCGGTGTTGCCGCTCGGAAGTTGGGCGCTGGTCGTTGCCGGGCTCGGGCTCCTCTCCGCACTCTGGCGAGCGACCGTCGCCGGGGGGCCCTTGGCGGCGACGGCCCCGTGGGCGGTCGCGACCCTCATCGCCGGGGCTTGGGCGGTCGCAGACCCCGGCGAGGCCAAGCTCCTGACCGGCGCGGCGGTCCTGCCGTGGGGGGTTCTGGCGGCGGTGCTTTTGCTGGGCACGGGCTGTGCGGCCTTGCTCGCCCGGGCCGACCGGGGCTCTCGGGGTCGAGCCAAGGGCGTCCTCCGCCAGGCCGCCCTCATCGGCGCGTCCGCGTTCTTCGCGCTCCCGGTGGCGTGGATGCTGCTCACCAGTTTCCGCGAGCCTGGCGACGACGTGGGCGGGCGGCTGCTCTGGCTGCCGATGGTCACCGAACAGCACCAGTACGAGGACCCCAGCCGGCCCCTCGTAGGCCTCTCGGTGCGCGGTCGGGCTGCCCAAGCCACCGTGCTGAGGCAAGAGGGCGACACGCTCCACCTCGAGCTCGAGCGTCCTTACCCGCTCCGCGGCGAGCGGCTGAGCGTCCCCGCCGTAGCCACCCAGCCCCTCCTCCGATCTGCCGACGTCGTGACCGCGCGGATCGACGGGCGCGAGGAGCGGGCGTTCGTCATAGGGCGGCTCGTGGGGGGGCGGGCCGAGGTCGAGACCTTCGCGACGGGCGAGCGGACGACTCTCGAACCCGGCGCCTTCACCCCGGTGCGCCGCCCCGGCCTCCGGGGCGAGACTTACGGCGAGGCGCTCGAGTGGCTGCCAGAGAGCACCGACTCGGGCCTCGTCACCCTTTCGAACTCCCTCTGGCTGGCAGGCCTGAGCGTGGTCGGCACAGTGCTCAGCTGCTCGTTCGCGGCGTACGGGTTCGCGCGGATGCGGTTCCCCGGCCGGGCTGCCCTGTTCGCCTTGCTCCTGGCGACCCTGATGCTCCCGAGCGCCGTCACTCTCGTCCCTAAGTTCCTCCTCTGGAGGAGCCTGGGAGCGGTCGACACCCTCGTCCCCGTCTGGCTGCCGACCTTCTTCGGGAGCGCCTTCTTCGTGTTCCTCCTTCGGCAGGCGTTCCTCACCGTCCCGCGCGAACTCGAGGACGCGGCGAAGATCGACGGCTGCACGCCGGTGCGGACCTATTGGAGTGTCGTCCTGCCCCAGGTCCGGCCGGTCCTCGCCGTGGTCGCGGTCTGGACGTTCATCGGGGCGTGGAACGACTTCCTCGGCCCGCTGGTCTACGTGTCTTCGCCAGAGCGGCTCCCGGTGGCGTACGCCCTTCAACTCTTCCACGCCGACCGGGGGAGCGATGCGGCCCTCGCCATGGCCGCGGCGACGCTCTCGACAGTCCCGGTGTTCCTCGTGTTCCTAGTGGGCCTAAGGGCACTTTCGGACGGACTCGTCTGGGCTGGACTTGCCGGTAAGTCTTAGAGTAGACTAACTTCGGTCGGTGCAGCGGCCGCTCGTGGTTTCGAGCCCGGATTTCTGGCTTGTGTGGGACGATCCCGCGACGGACGTAGACCTTTCGTGTGACCTATGTCCGATAAAAGAACATATTTTGTCAACCGAAATCTGTCCAGCCTTGCCCCGAGCGAAGCGGCTGTGGTCCGCGAGGCGAGTCGGGGCCTCACGGACCGAGAGATCTGCGGGCGTCTTGGGATCTCGTCCGGGACAATCGGCACTTACTGGACCCGGATCAAGTCCAAGACGAGGCTCCGGAACCGCGTCGCGATCGTCGCGGCCATGAGCCGGGCCGAGGCGTCTGCGGATCTCGTCGAGTTCGCCTCTGTGGTGGCAGACCGTCTCGTCGGGGCCCGTAACAACCGGGACTCGCCCGCCGAAGCCCTCCTCGTCCCCGTCATCGAAGGGCTCTTCGCGCAGTGCCCTCTGGCCGCACTGGTGATCGACCCAGGGGCCCCAGAGGCCGTCGCCACCCGGCCGGCGAAAGCCCTCCTCGGTGTACGGCCCGCCGACCCCCTGTTCCTGTCTGAGGCGCTGACAACGAAGGACCGCGACGCCCTGATCCAGGCCGCCTGGGGCGTCGCCCTCGCCCGGTCACCACAGACGTGCGAGGTCCGTATCGAGTCATCGAACCGGAGGTCGATCGCGCACGCCCTGACCCTTCAGCCGCTCACCACCGCCCCGACGGCCGTGCTCGCGGTGTTCGACGATGCGGTGCCGACCCACGCCCTCGTCGCGATATCGAAGGACTAGCGCCCTGTGTAGAGCACAGCTGTGAGGACGTAGTTCGCGATGTAGATGAGGACCATCGTGATCACCACGGTGTTCGTGGTGGCCCGGCCTACGCCGACGGCCCCGTCACGTGTGCGCAGGCCCTGCTGGCACGCCACCGTCGCGACGATCAACCCGAACACGACCGTCTTCAGCATGCCGTTCCCAAAGTCGCTCGGTACGACGAACTGCCGGATCGATAGCCAGAATGACCCGTCCGGGACCCCGCCGACGAACACGCTCACGACGTACCCGCCGATGACCCCGCTGTACATCCCCACCAGCGCAAGGACGGGCAGCATCGTGACGCCCGCAATGAGCCGGGGCAGGACCAAGTAGTTCGTCGGGTGCACGTTGAGCGACCTCAGGGCGTCGACTTGCTCCGTGACCGCCATCGTCGCGATCTGAGCCGCCATCGCCGAGCCCGCCCGCGCCGCCACCATGATCCCGGCAAGGACCGGGGCGATCTCGCGGGTCACGGCAAGCCCCACCGTCGCCCCCGCCAGCCCGGACGCACCATAGCGCACCAAGATCTCGGCGCTGTAAAGGCTCAGCACCGCCCCCGACGCGAAGGTGGTGAGGGCCACGATCGGCACCGACGCGACCCCGAGGAACGCCATCTGGTCGACGATCTCCCGGAACTCGACCGGACGACGGAACAGCCGCCTCGCCGCGTCTAGGAGGAGCAAGGTGCACTCGCCCACGAACGTCAGGGCTGCCTCGACCGCCGAGAACACTCCCCAGCCGCCGACCCGCCCCTTTACCGGCTCGACCTGCGCCATGCGTCGGCCAGGATACCGGGCCCCCGAGTCAGAGCCGCACCGAGACCGGTACGAGCACCTTCACGAGGAGTTGGCGGGTGAAGGTCCGCGAGTTCGGGTCGCCGAGGATGAGGAACACCTCGTTCCCCCGCCGCCCACTGAGCCGGTACGAGGCGTACCAGTTCCAATCGTCACCCCGATTGACGACCCGGCCACCGATCGCCTCGAACCGTCCGGTGTCCCAGTTGAAGCTCAGCACGTGCTGCCGCCGGAACCCGCGGAACCGCACGAACTGGGAGCTCGCGTTGAGCTGCAGCTGGTTGATCGGGCGGTACGCCGCGCTGAGCGAGACCTCGTCGTACGCGGACCCGTCGAACTGGGCCGCGGTGTAACCCAGTCTCCAGCGACGGTACGGGTTCGAGGAGGGCCACCCGATCGTCACGTCGATCTGCCGGTCGGCCGAGTCTTCGAACCGCGACCAGTTGATGTCGGCCGAGACGAAGTGCCCCGACCGGAGCCCCACGAAGCCGTCGATCTCGAACTCGCGGCGGTAGGGGTCGCCGTTGAACCGGTCGTAGTACAGGGCGTCGAACGACAGGAAGTGCGTCAGGATGGGGCCGGACTTCGGCTGCACCTCTCGGTTCACGCTGCCCCGAACCCCGCGCAGGTCGCGCTCCGGCGAGAAGCCGATCCGAGGGAAGAACGACCGCGTGACCTGGTTGTACTCAAGGCTGCGACCCCACCCCCCTTCCCCTTTCCAGACCCCTGTCGAGAGGCGGGTGCCGGTCTTTCGGACCTGATCCTCGGTGAGTTGCGAGTTGAAGTAGAGCGTGCCCCCGGGGATGCTGCGGTCGAAGTTCAGCTGAAAGGCGTCCGAGTTGCGGTCCCGTTGCCGGTTGGCCACGTGGGCGAAGGCGACCGAGTCCTTCGCGGTCAAGGCCTGGTTGACGGCGAGGGTCGTCGCGGTCTGGTTGCCCACGTCCGTGACCCCAAGGAAGCCCACCTGGGTCTTGCCGCCCAGGTTCCCATAGACGTTCACGCCCCCGTCGATCCGGTCGATGCGCTGGCTGGCAAAGAGCCGCTGGTCGAACCCGGTGGACCGGTACTCGGCGCCCTCCTGGAAGAACGGTCGTGCGTCGTCCACAAGACGTTCGAAGTAAGAGAAGTCGAGCGACAGGACGCCCTGCTCGACATTGCGGAAGTCGGGGTTGACGGTGCCGACGAACTCGAGGTCCGACCCGAGTGCGGTCTTGAAGTCGAACCCGGTGTCGGCGACGAGACCCCCGTCCTCGTCGATCCCGGTCACCGCATAGGGCAGGACCTTGATCTCCCGCACCCTCTCGACCGACGGAACCGGGACGCCCGCCCACTTCGCGGAGTTCCGGAAGTCGCCCCGTGCAGGCTTCCACTCGTAGGTGTTCGACTTGTTCGACCGGTACCAGAGGACGTTGAACAGCAGGTCCCTCGGGCCGGCGGAAGGCAAGGCCATCGTCGACCAGGGGATCTTCGCCTCGGCCTGCCAGCCGGTCTCGGTCTTGCGGCCTGAGGCCTCGAACTCACCGAGCCACTCCGTCTTCGCCGCCCGCCCCCCGGAGAGGAAGATGGACGTCGCCCCCCTCGCGTTAACCGCGAACACGTTGGCTGACCGGCCCGTCCCGAAGACGTCGACCATCAGCCTCATATTGTCGTTCGACCCCAGGCTCACGTTCTGGCGGTACTCGTCGTCCACGATCCGGGTCGGGTCGGTCCGCACCCGCACCGCGAAGTACAGGAACTGGGCGTCCGAGGTCAACCAGAACTCGGCCACCTCGTCCGAGGCTATAGCCGTGCCCATGTCCCAGAACCCCTCGCGACGCGCGGCGTCGGGGTACTCCCCGGCATCGATGACGCCGTCGATCCTCGGAGGGCTCGTCGGCACTTGCGACGGCAGGACGTACGGGTCCGTCCCCGGAACGGGTGCTCCCCCTTGGGCGTTCACCGCTGTGAAGACCGCGACCAACAGGACCGTACACCAGACTCTGAACGCACCCTTTCGACCCACGGGAGCCGATACGGGCGGGGCTTTGCCGAAGTTTCTTGGGCCCAAGCGACCCCCGGCCGACTATAATCATAAGACCCACCGGCATGCTGAACCTGCTCCCCGCCCTGCTGCTCCTGCTCGTGAACGGGCCGATCGCGCCCGACCGCGAGTCGGTCGGCATGGATCGGGCCCTGGTTCACCAGGCGCTGCATCGGTCGGTGCAGAGGGGCGTCAGCGCCGCCGATCTCATCGCGACGAGCCTTGCGCTGGCCGCGGCCCTGGATCCGGCCGGTCCCGCCGTGGGGCTCCCCGGCCCTACCTCCCGACCCGCCGCGATCGTCCCGGCGCCCCCCGTACTCCACGCTGGGTACGACCGGAACGCCCCCTCGCGAGCCGGACCCTTCTCGGCCTGAACCTGCCCACCGCTCATGGATCCCCTGCGGGGTCGGAGCGGCCGTTGCCCCTGCCCTCACCGAGGGCCGACCTCAGGTTCCCCCGAGAAGACACATGCTAAAGTTCCTCCGCAAGATGTTCGACACGTCCGACAAGGACGTCAAGCTGATCGAACCCACGATCGAAGTCATCAACCAGCTCGAGCCGGCGATCCAGGCTCTTTCCGACGAGCAGCTCCGGGCCAAGTCCGACGAGTTCAAGGCCCGGATCGGCCGCGGCGAGACCCTCGAGCAGCTCCTCCCCGAGGTCTTCGCGGTCGTCCGCGAGGCCAGCCGCCGAACCCTCGGGATGCGCCAGTTCGACGTCCAGTTCGTCGGGGGCTGCGTGCTCCACCAAGGGCGCATCGCCGAGATGCGAACGGGTGAAGGCAAAACGCTCGTCGCCGTCGCCCCGATGGTGCTGAACGCCCTGACCGGCAAGGGGGCCCACCTCGTCACGGTCAACGACTACCTCGCCCGCCGCGACGCGGTCTGGATGGGGCCGATCTACCACTTCCTCGGCATGTCCGTCGGCATCATTCAGGGACAGGGCGCGGACAGCGACGAACTCGGGGGGAGCTACCTCTACGATCCGGGCTATCAGCACGAGGACCCTCGGTACCTCCACTGCCGACCGATCAGTCGGCGCGAGGCCTACCTCTGCGACATCACGTACGGGACGAACCACGAGTTCGGGTTCGACTACCTCCGCGACAACATGGCGTTCCAGATCGAGCAGCTCTCGATGAGGGAGTTGAACTTCGCCATCGTCGACGAAGTCGACTCGATCTTGATCGACGAGGCACGGACTCCGCACATCATCAGCGGCCCGTCAATGGAGGACACGTCAGTCTATAAGGTCGTCGACGCGGTCGTCCGAAAGATGGAGCCCGAGGTTCACTTCACGGTCGAGAAGAAGAACCATAACGCTTCCCTGACTGAGGAAGGGATGGACTTTGCGGAAGAGGCTCTGGGGCTCGACAACATCGCGAGCGACCCCAAGGTCATGCACCACCTTAACGCGGCCGTGCGCGCTTACGGCGTCTTCGAGAAGAACATTGACTACGTCGTAAGGGGGACAGAGGTCGTCATCATCGACGAGAACACCGGTCGCCCCATGTTCGGGCGGCGCTACTCGGACGGTCTGCACCAGGCACTCGAGGCTAAGGAGGGTGTGGCCATCCAGCGCGAGAGCCAGACGATCGCGGTCATCACCTTCCAAAACCTCTTCCGAATGTACAACAAATTGGCCGGGATGACGGGTACGGCCAAGACCGAAGAGGACGAGTTCCGCAAGATCTACGGACTCGACGTCGTCGCGGTCCCCACGCACCGGAACATGATCCGCAAAGACCAGGAGGACGTGGTCTACAAGACCATGGACGCGAAGATGAGAGGGATCGCCCGGGAGATCCTGCGGCTCTATACGAAGCAGCAGCCAGTCCTGGTCGGCACCCGGTCGATCGAGATGTCCGAACAAGTGTCGTCTCGCCTCACCCCGGACATGCTTCAGAAGCTGATCCTTACCGACATGCTCTTCGACAAGGTGAACAACGAGAAGGGTATTGGGAAGGAGGTGAAGCGAGAGGCCGAGCCGATCTTCGCTACCGACCTCAGTGAACTCGACATGCGGATGATCCAGAACGTGATGCAAACCGCCGGGCTCCCGACGAGTCCGAGCGGTAAGGACGCCACCGCCTGGTTCCTTTCGTTCCACTCGCTCGATCCCGGCCAGGTCGAGTACCTGGAGGAAGCCCTTAAGCACGGCATTCCCCACAACGTCCTTAATGCGAAGTACCACGAGAAGGAGGCGGCCATTATCAGCGAAGCGGGCCGCAAAGGTGCGGTCACGATCGCGACGAACATGGCCGGACGCGGCGTCGATATCCTGCTCGGCGGGCGTGTCGCGGACGAGACGGTCAAGATGGCCCGACGCCAGGAAGAGGAGGACGGCGGGGTCGCCAGCGAGTACGCGGACACGTTCCTGTCCTTCCGCCGCGGCGGCAAAGAGCGCGCCGCACCGCCGCTACCGCTCGACGACACCGAACGTCGCGAGCTTGCCGAAGACGTTCGGGCCCTCGGCGGCCTCTACATCCTCGGCACCGAGCGCCACGAGAGCCGGCGGATCGATAACCAGCTGCGCGGACGCGCCGGCCGCCAAGGCGACCCGGGTGAGTCACGGTTCTTCGTAAGCCTCGAAGACATGCTCTGGAAGATCTTCAACGCGAAGATGATGGAGAACCCCGTGCTTAAAGCGTGGCCGCCGATGGAGGAAGTCCGGGCGAAGTTCATCACCGGCATGATCCTTAAGACGCAGGAGCGCATCGAGAACCACTTCTTCGAAGCGCGTAAGCACGTCCTTGAGTACGACGACGTCCTCAACGCGCAACGCGAGACAATCTACGGGATGCGCCGCGAGATCCTGCTCGGGAAGGATTGCGACCCGGACGTCCGAATTGCGATCAGTGAAACGGTGACGGCCGTGTGCGCGACCGGCTACGGGTTCGACCCCGAGACCGCCCAACCCATCTACGACCACGAGAAGGTCTACGAGCACCTCAACGACATCTTCCCGCTCATCGACACGATGACGTTGGGCGAGTTCTCCGAGATCGCCCCTGGGCCCGAGATGGATGAGAGGATGGTCGCCGCCGCCACCGAAGCCTTCGAGGCCCGTTCCGCCGAGTTCGGCAAGGATCTTATGGGCCAAGTCGAGCAGCACGTCATGCTGCGATCGGTGAACGACAAGTGGATGGAGCACCTCCAAATGATCGACTACATCCGCGAGGGCATCGGCCTGCGCGGCTACGGTCAAGTGGACCCGCTCGTGGCCTACAAACGAGAGACCTTCGACCTCTTCAAGACGACCATGCGTTCGATCCGCGAACAGGCCGTCAAGATGGTCTTCCATGCCCAGGTCCGGACGGAACAGGAAGCACCGCCCGCGATGGCGCGGATGGACGAGTCCGACGCCCCGGCAAGCGTAACCAACGGGGCCACCAACGGGTCGACTAGCGTCGCGATCCAACAGCCCGTCGACGTCGATCAGGTCGATTGGAGCCGTGTCGGCCGGAACGACGCATGCCCATGCGGCAGCGGCAAGAAGTTTAAGTCTTGCCACTACCCGACCCTGCGCTCCCAAGGCGTCATCTGACTCCGCCCCCCTCCCTTATCCACTAAGGGAGGGGGTAACCTCGCCGAAGCCGTGCGACTCCCCGTCATCGACTCCCACACCGAGGGCGAGCCCACCCGGGTCGTCCTCGGCGACCCCCTCCGCCTCGCTCGGCCCGCGGCAAACCTCCGCCGCGCCCTCGAAGAAGGACACGACTGGCTCCGGCGCGCGCTCTGCCTCGAGCCTCGCGGCTCAGAGATCGCCGTGGGCGCATACCTGACCGGAGACCCAACCCACGGCTATGAGGCCGTGTTCTTCAACAACGCCGGGTACCTCGGGATGTGCGGCCACGCCACGGTCGGCGTGATCGTCTCCCTCGCCCATGCCGGACTCGCCCTCCCGGGCCCCGTCGAGCTCCGGACCCCCGGCGGCCCCGTCCGCGCCCGCCTCCTCGGCCGATCGGCGGTCGAGTTCGAAAACGTCCCCTCCCGACGTCACCTCGCCGGGGTCACCCTCGATGTCCCTGGTCACGGGTCCGTCACCGGCGACGTCGCCTACGGCGGCAACTGGTTCTTCCTCGTGTCCAGTCCGAGCCTCGACCTCAGGCCCGCCAACGCCCCCGACCTTCTCGCCTTCACGCAGGCGGTGATGGGGGCCCTCCGGGATCAAGGCGTCACCGGAGACGGCGGCGCCCCCATCGACCACGTCGAGCTCTTCGGCCCGCCCACCCGACCCGGGGCGGACTCGCGGAACTTCGTGCTCTGTCCCGGCGGCCAGTTCGACCGGTCCCCCTGCGGCACCGGTACAAGCGCCAAGCTCGCCTGCCTCGTCGCCGAGGGCCGCCTCGCTCCGGGTCAGACCTGGCGCCAAGAGGGGTTCGCAGGCGGGGTCTTCGAGGCCGTGGCCGCCCCGCACCCTGAGGGGGTCGTACCGACGCTCACCGGCCGGGCCTACGTGACCGCCGAGACCACCCTGGTCATCGACCCCGAGGACCCCATGCGCGACGGCCTCGACTGGCGCTAGTCGGCCGCCGCCCACTCGGCCGGGTCGCGCTCCATCCTCGCGCGCTCCTCCGGCGGGATCGAGACCGGCTTCATCTCCGGGCCGACGAGGACGTGCCACGTCCAGGCCTGCGTAACGACCGCCCCCGTCGCCCCGTTCACGATCTCATACTCGAACTTCAGCGAGGAGCGCTTGATCTCGCTCACCCACGTCCGGACGACGATCCACTCGTCGTACTTGACCTCCCCGCGGTACTTCACCCAGACCTCGACGACCGGGAGCTTGAAGCCCGACTCCTCGAGGCCCTTGTACGTGAACCCCCTCGCCCGGCACCACGCCCCCCGGGCCTGCTCGAGCCAGTACAGGTAGTTCGCGTAGTACGCGTGGCCCATCATGTCGGTCTCGCCGTAGCGGACCCGGATACGCTCCTCGGTGACGTGTCCGATCACGGTCCTGCCGTCAGCCCCCGGTTGCCGGCGGCTTCGGCCCGTCGCCGAGCGTCTCTGGGAGCTCGAGCCCGAACCGCTGGTCCGTGTACTGAACCCAGGCCAACCCCTCGTCCGTCGGATACTCCGATCCCACGTACTGGGTGCCGTCGCGCGAGACGAACATCCGCACCGTCACGGCCTGCGCCCCGGCCTTGAAGATCATCTGGTACTCCAGAACCGACGCGCCCCGCCACTCGGCCTCGCCCACCTTCTTGTACTCGACCCGGTCGGTGGGTTGGCTCAGCCAGAACTCCTTGTTCGGCGTCCCCATCAGCCACGTCAGCACGAGGTCGCCCGTCTCCTCCCAGATCGGCACCGTGTCCATCGGGATGACGGGCATGAGGGTCCGCAACCCGCTCGGCCAGACCTGGAGCGTCCGCTCGCCGTTGCAGTAGACGTCCGGCGCCAGGCGCCCCAAGGAGCCAACCTCGGGCTTGAACTCGCTCGGCTTCGTGACGACGAGTTCGAAGCGCATCCCTCGGCGCCACTTGAGCTCCTGCACGAACCGCCCGGGGAAGTTCTCGCTAGTGTTCTCCCGATCGATCTTGAGGGCGATCGTCTCGTGCTTGTTGTAGCTATCCAAGACGGCGAACAGGGCGTCCTTGGGCGAGGGGTCTTGGGCCAAGAGCGCGAGGGCGGCAAGGGCGACCATCTCGGGAAAGGTACCTCGATCCTCCGAATTGGAACCCGCCCAGGGGGCTGGCGGGTACCATGGGAAGGATGAGGGCCACGCGGGGCGAGGGCGGCGTCCCCTACATCGAGTGGGCCGACGTCGAAGTCGCCTACAACGAGTTCGTACAAGGCCTGAGGGGGGTCACCCTTTGCGTGCCTCGAGGCGGGTTCGTGTTCCTCTGCGGCCCGACGGGCAGCGGCAAGAGCACGCTCCTCCGCACGCTGACGCGGGAGGTGCAGCACACCAAAGGCTCGGTGCGCCTCGCCGGTCGCGACCTGGGCAAGGTGAGGCCGGGCGACGTCCCGCTCCTCCGGCGCCAGATGGGGATCGTGCCCCAAGACTTCGGCCTCCTCCCGCACAAGAAGGTCTGGGAGAACCTCGCCTACGCCATGCGTGCCGTCGGCAAGACCCGCCGCGAAGTCCGGACCCTCGTCCCAGACATCCTCGAACGGGTCAACCTGCTCCACCGGGCCGACGCCTTTCCGAACCAGCTCTCGGGCGGTGAACAGCAGCGGGTCGCCATCGGGCGCGCCCTGATCAATAACCCGCCCCTCCTACTCGCGGACGAGCCGACCGGCAACCTTGACCCCGACCAGAGCCACGAGATCCTAGAACTGCTTACGGCCCTCAACCTCCGGGGCACCACCGTCCTCATCTCGAGCCACGACATGCCGATCGTCGAGCGGTTCGGGCGGCGGGTCGTCCACCTGGAACAGGGCCTCGTGGTCGGCGAGTCCGGCCCGGAGCGCGCCGACCTCGGCCCCACGTCCGCCCCGACCCCGGAGACCGTCGATGCTTGACCGGATCGAGTTCCTGCTCGGCGAGGCCCTCGTCAGCCTCCGCCGCAACCCCTGGATGAGCTTCGCCGCGATCACGACCTCGGCCATGGCCCTGTTCCTGCTCGGCGGGCTGGCCTACGCCTACAGCGGCCTCGCCGGGTTCGTCTCGTCGCTCGGCGACCGGATGGAGATGAAGGTCTTCCTCAAGGACAGCCTGCCCGACGAGAAGGCCGCCTCCTTCCGCGACTCGCTCCTGCGCTTGCCGGGGGTCGCCACCGTGCGCTATGTCCCTCGAGACGAAGGGCTGAAACGGTTCCTCGCCGAGAACCCGAACATCGACGTCACCGGCCTGCTCGACGACAACCCGCTGCCGAACGCCTATGTCGTCCGGGTTCGCCAGGCCAAAGACTTCGCCCCCCTCGCCGCATCGATCGCGAGGAAGCCCGAGGTCGAGGCGAACGGCGTCAAGTACGCCGCCGCCGAACAGGACTTCCTGACCGACGCCCTGCGCACGATGCCCTTATTGGGCATGACCCTCGGCGGACTGATGCTGCTCACGAGCGGGGTCCTCATCTACAACGCGATCCGCCTGACCGTCCTCGCCCGTCGCCGCGAGATCCGGATCATGCAACTCGTCGGCGCGACGAGGGCCATGGTCTGGACGCCCATGCTCATCGAGGGGGTCATCCAAGGCGCCTTCGGCGGGGCCCTCGCCACCCTCGTGCTCTGGTCGGCTCACAACGTCGTCCAACAGACCGTCGTGCGCAACCTCACGGCGATCGGCACGATGCCCGCCTTCCCGACCGCGACCGCCCTCGCCTGGCTCATCGGGATCGGGGCGGCGTACGGGTTCGTGTGCTCGTTCGTCGCCGTCCGCGAACCGATGCAGCCGCGGCGGAGGCCCGCGTGAGGGCCACGGCCCTTCTCGGGCTGGTCGCCCTCCTCCTTTCCGGCCCGCTCGCCCAGAGCCAGACCCGACCCGCCACCCAACAGAAGCAGGCCGAGCTCCGCAAGAAGTTGAGCGGGGTCCGACATGAGACCAACGAGGTCCGCCAGGAACTGCGACAAAAGAAGCGCGAGGTGTGGGTCGTGTCCGAGGAGATGAAGGGCCTCGACACCCAGATCTCAAACCTCGACGAGAAGATCGACGACACCCGGACCCGGCTCCGGGAATCCCGCCGGCTCCAGGGTCGGCTCGCCGCGGAGTACGCCGAGGTGTCGCAGGAGCTCAAGAGTAAGCGAGAGG
Source organism: Fimbriimonadaceae bacterium (assembly GCA_022843485.1). Classification (GTDB taxonomy): domain Bacteria; phylum Armatimonadota; class Fimbriimonadia; order Fimbriimonadales; family Fimbriimonadaceae; genus JALHNM01. Next base: position 62,587 of record JALHNM010000003.1, read on the forward strand.
TGGCGGGGCGGCGGATCCGGTCGATGTACGTGGACGGGAACGAGTCGGTCCTGTCCGTCCTCGTCGGGGCTCGGGATCTGGCCGACTTCGCGTCCCGCAAGGCCCTCCTCGAACGCATCGCCGAACGAGACCGGACCCTCTTCGTCGAGGTCAAGGCCCTCCGAGACGAGGTCGCCTCGCGAAAGGCCAAGCAAGACCGGGTCGTCGCCGAGGTCCAGGCCCTCGAAGCCCGGCAGCGCGAGCAGCAGGACACGCTCGACACAGCCATGGGACGGAAGGAGTCGCTCCTCGACCGCCTCCGTGAAGAGCGCGAGACCCTCGAGGAGGAGCTCGAGGCCATGCTCCAGGAGAGCCGCCGCATCCAGGCCCAGATCCAGGCCTTCCAACGGGCCAACGTCGGCCGCGGCCCGGTGTACCGGGGCGGCTTCGCTAGCCCGCTCTCCGGCCGGTTGAGTAGCGGCTTCGGCTACCGGATCCACCCGATCTCACGGACCCGCCGGATGCACACCGGCATCGACATCGCCGCCCCCACCGGGTCGCCGATACGTGCCGCCGGCTCGGGCACGGTCATCTCCGCGGGCTGGATGCGGGGGTACGGGCTCACCGTCATCATCGACCACGGCGGCGGCCGGTCCACCCTCTACGCCCATTGCTCCCGGGTCTTCGTCCGGGCGGGGCAACGGGTGGGCACCGGCGACCGTATCGCGGCCGTCGGGTCCACCGGGTTCTCGACCGGGCCCCACCTCCACTTCGAGGTCAGGATCGACGGCGTCCCCGTCGACCCCCGCGGCCGTTAAGGCACGAGTGTTAAGGCCTGGAGGACAAGGGGCCTAATCGGCGGCGACCCCGTGTATACTTATGCCGGTGGCCTTTACGGGCCACTCCGAGGCCTAATGCCGGGCGACCGGCAACGGGGGAACCGAGTCAAGGGGTGAATCGCGGCGCGAGTCGTGAAGGGTGGTTCTTGGCCCTAACCCGTCAGCTAACCTCGTCGGCCGATGCAAGAACCAGGCTCTGCCTGGAGGAGGAATCGTGGGTCCCGTCGTCCGAACCGTCCCGTCGCGCTGGCACAACGAAGTGTCGATGAAGGCGTGCGTGTCGTTAGGCGCCGTCCTGCACCGTCTGCCCTTTTCTCCGCCGCCCTTCGTGGGCCAAGCGGGTCTCTCGGTCAGCGAAATCCCTCCTATCCCCCTCTCCGCCCGCCCGGCCCTTTTCCACCACGCGGGCCGTGGTCGGACGCCGTAGGGGACCTCCGAAAGGCGCCCGGGGAGCTCGACGATGAGCCTCCCCCGGGCCGCTGTCTCCCCGGCAAGCGTACAATGCGCTCCATGCTCCTGGACGGCAAGAAGGGCCTCGTCCTCAACGTCACCAACAAGAACTCGATCGGCTGGGCCGTCGCCCGGGCCGCCCACGACCACGGGGCCGAGGTCGGGGTCGGCGCCCAAGACGCCCGGATGCGCGAGAAGGTCGAGGCCCTCGTCGCCGACCACCCCCGGATGCGGGCCCACACCGTCGACTTCAGCTTCGACGACCAGCTCGAAGCACTCGCCGACGAGGTCCGCGCCACCTACGGGAAGATCGACTTCCTCGTCCACTCCGCCGCGTTCGCCAAACGCGAGGACCTCAGCGGCAGGTTCATCGAGACGAGCCGCGACGGGTTCCAACTCGCCATCGACGTCTCCGCCTACTCCCTCGTCGCCCTGTGCCGGGCCCTCGAAGGAGTGCTCGCCGACGACGCCAGCGTCATGGCGATGAGCTACCTCGGCTCCACCCGAGCGGTTGGCAACTACAACGTGATGGGCGTGGCCAAGGCGGCCCTCGAGTCCTCCGTCCGTTACCTGGCCGGCGACCTCGGCGTCCGCGGGATCAGGGTCAACACCGTCAGCCCCGGGCCGATCAACACCGTGGCCGCCCGCGGCGTGAAGGGACTCGGCGAGATGATCGACTACGTCCACTCACGGGCCCCGCTCAAGAGGCCGTTCGGTCAAGACGAAGTGGCCGGAACCTGCGTCTATCTGATGAGCGACTTGAGCCGGGGCGTCAGCGGGCAGATCGTGTTCGTCGACGACGGCTACAACATCGTCGGGATGTAGATGCGCGTCCTCACCGTCCCCAACTGGTCCTTCGGCCGTGACCGGCGCCTCCTCCTCGCTTGCCGCGAGGCGCTTGACCGGTGGCCGCTCGCCGTCCACTTCTGTGAGAGCGACGTCGACCACAACCGGACGGTGACCGCCTTCAGCGGCGAGCAAGAACCAGTCGAGGAAGCGCTCCTCGACCTCGCCCGCCTCGTGCTCCCCGCGATCGACCTCAACCGTCACACCGGCGTCCACCCGCGGATCGGGGGCCTGGACGTGTGCCCGTTCCTCCCCCTGGCGCCCCTCTCGACGAAGGTCCGGCGTGAGCGATTCCTCAGTTGGGTCGAGGGGGTCGGCGCAAGCCTCGCCGAGGCTTTCGAGATCCCTGTGTTCCTCTACGAGAAGTCCGAGCGGGGCCGGCACGAGAGCGATCTGCCGACGTTGCGGTCAGGCGGGTTCGGCGGGCTGCTAGACCGCCCGCTTCGGCCCGACTTCGGCCCGACCCGCGCCCACCCCCACCTGGGGGCGACCGTCCTCGGTTGGCGCGACTTCCTCATCGCGATGAACGCCAACCTGCGCACCACGGACCTTAGCGCAGCCAAGCGGGTGGCCGGCGCGATCCGGCGACTGCGGGCGGAGGGCGACCCCCGGTTCCTCGGCGTCCGCTCCCTCGGGTTCCCGCTCGCCTCCCGCGAGTTGGTCCAGGTCTCGATCAACGTGACCATGCCCGACCTCACCCCGATCGACCCGATCCTCGAGTTCGTGGCCGGCCACGCCTGGGACATGGGGGTCGAGGTCGCCGAGCACGAACTCATCGGCGTGATCCGGGAGCAGGACCTCCCCACCGCCACCCGCCTCTACCCCCGCCCCGCCCAGATCGTCCGCCTCGAAGTCCCGGCCTGACCCAGACACCGTCCTTCGACCCGCCCACGAAAGCCCCCGTACGAACAGGTTCAACCGCTTGGACGCCAGCGACTCCGACCACCAACCCAGCCCCGTCCACCCTCACGTATTTTTGCCTGCTTTCCAGCGACCCCTTGCCTTGCCCCTCGGGGAGGTGTAGGATGGTGGATGCAATGTTCAGGCTTCGTACTTTGGTGGCGGTGTTGTGCGGAGGCGCTGCGCTGCTTGGTGGGGGCATCGCCGAGGCGAACCTTCCCTATGGAGTGGTCGAGGTGGACTACCTAAGCAGCCTGCAGATCACGGACCGTCACCAGGCCCCTGCCCCCTACGACCCGAAGGAGTTCCCGGGCGGGGCCCCGGGAACGGCCTGGGTGCGTTCGGGTGGCACCAGACAGGTGAAGTACGTCTTCCTCAACCCCACGAACGTGGCGCACACGGCGACCGTCACCGCCGAGAACGGGGTCTTCTACGGATTCTGCGCCTCCTACCCGGTGACGGCAACGCCGGACTCGCCGACCATCTCCTTCCCGGCTGGGGGCACGGCCGAGGTCACCTTCACCCTCTCTGGGTTCCCGAACCATGTCACACTTGGGGACTTGAGGGTGGATCTGACCGTCGAGTCCGCGTACGCGGGGCTGACCGGCGCCATCGAGGAGCGGCTCTACTTCACCGACGCCTACCCGCTGGGGGCTAGCCACGGCCACCAGATCCCGGTCTGGGCCGAAGTCCTCGAGGACGCCTGTCGCTTCGCCTGTACCGCCGTCGGCCCGTCCGCCGTCCGGCAAGCCACGACCTACAAGCTCTTCCACTCCCACCGCGACTTCTGGACGACCGTGTTCGTCTACGAAGGAACTCAACTTCGCTGGGCGAGGCCCGCTCCCGGTGGCTCATCGGCCGTAACCAATTGGACGTTCAAGCTGAGCGAGTTCGCAGCCGCCAGGGAGGTCTCCCGTTACGTGAACGGGCAGTGTACGGACGTATCGATGTACCTGATCGTATTGACGAGCGCGCTGGGAGTACCCTTGCTGGGCGTTGAACAGAGGCCGAACAGCCCCGGTTACCCCGTACCTTCGCTCTCGTTCGAGACACACCCTCTTGTGCCTATTGGGTCAGACTCCTCTGATCCTGGGCTCTATCTGCCGACCACCTGGCAGTTTCATCAGCACAACCGCTACGGCCCCGATGTCTTCGACTCCTGCCTGGCGCTCCCGGTCGATCTCGGAGGAGCTGCCTGGATGAACCCGATCTGGCAATGGCCGCTCGAGACCCCGCCGGCCCTCTCGTACTGGCAAACGGAGATCGTTCCAGCCCCGCCCTCGGGTTCAAAGTTCCGCGGCCTGGCGTTCCGATACGAAGGCCAGACCACTCCCCAAGGGTCGGTCGTCCAGCGAACGGTCAAGCAGGCCCGGCTGGTTGCACTCCAGTATCCCTCACCCTAAAGTTCCGAACCCCCGACAGTCCGCACGCATCAAACAGGATAGAACCATGACAACCTTGAGCCAGTCTGTGACCACGTGGTTCGCGCGATATAGCTTGGTGGCCCTTTGCCTCGCGAGCCTTTCGCCGGTAACTGCCCAGTACGAGAACACGTTCAGCCCCGAAGCATACAATCGGGGAGTGTCCCGGATTGTCGTCCCAGAGCTTGACCTTCGCGCTAAGGGCTTAAAGGGTGCGAGTAACGGAGTCGACGTGCAAGCTTGGCGATCGCGGGACGGGGCCCGGCTGAACGTGTACGCGTACTCCCTCTCCGGCGCAAGCAAGGAGACGATGTTCTGGCCGGGGGGCGCCGATGCCACTCCGATTATCCAGGTCCTGCCCTCCGGGTTCCGAGTCTTTGGCGACGCAGTCGTACCAAGGGGCCGGGGGTCTCGGGTGGTCAGCCTCTTCTCAGGGGGCCATGTTGTCACGGCAGGTTTCGACTATCAGTACTCCGGCCAGCCGGGGCGCCCTTCGTGGCGTCTAGTTGATCCCGAGGCCGACGTTCTGTTGCTAGAGGCCGTCGCGCGGGCGGTGTTCTCCCAAATGCTTCTCGCAGAGACCGACCGGTCGGCCGCGGCGAGAATCTCCGGACGCGAGGTCGGTAGGCGGGTTGCGAAGTCTGGAGCCGGGCTCCTTAGCCTAGACGACTGGTGCGTGGCCAAGGGCGTCGCGCTGACGAAGAACCATGAGACCGGTTTCGGGCGTTTCACGATCGGGGGCGTGACAGTGATCGTGCCCCTTGCCGGCGACGAGGTCAAAGTGGGGTCGGAGAGGCGCCGCCTCACCGCCCCGATCGTACAGGACGACGGGGACTGGTTCGTGGACGAGGCGTTCTTGCGGTCGCTGAGCCGGTGAGCGGGGGCTTCAAGCGTGGCCGAACGGCAGGTGCCGACGGACGTGGGTCAGCGAGTGGGCGATCCCCTCGTAGAGCTCACTGAGCCTCCGGTAGGTCGCGGCCTCGGCGTCGTAGGGACGGTAATCGAAGGTACTCACCAGGTAGTAGCTCTCCTTCGCCTGCCGGGTGTAGTCGCACCGCAGTTCCCGCCCGTCCTGGAGCCGGAGCCGGCTCAGGTACGCCGGGTTGACCCCCGACCAGAACAGGATGTAGTCCCCGATGTGCTTGTGGACCTCCCGCTCCCGCTCGAAAGACCCGGCGTTCAGCCGGACGTCCCCCTCGGCGAGCATCTCGTAGACCGACGTCACCGGACGCCCGTCCGGCCCCCGGATCGAGTACACCCGGTCGGTCCGCATGAACTCGGTGAGGAGCCGGGAGACGTAATCGACGACGTCATCCACGTGGCGCTCGCGGAGTTCCACCGCGAGCGCCTCGTGCACGAGGTCGCGAAAGTGCATGAACAGGGGGTCGTCGCCGGTTCGTGCCATAGGGCCGTTATTCCACCTTTCCCCTAAGATGCGAGATCCGTCGGGGAAGTTCGCCCGACCCGCCAGGAACGGGTCTGCGGGCCAGGACGTCCTACGGTATGGGAGAATCGAGACCGCCTCGATGAGAACGCTGTGAACACCTCGCCCGACCCCTACGCAGGCCACGTCAAGAAGGAGCGCAACGCCCTCCTCGTAGCCTTGGCCGTCCTCGCCGTGGTGGTGGTCGTCGGGATCGGGGTGAGCGGCCTCCTCGCCCGGGGTCAGGGCCTCCCCAACCCCGTCACCCAGGCCGACCTCCCGAGGCCTAGCAACGTGACCCAAGCGACCGGCCAGACGGCACCCGTGACCCGGGCCACCGCCCAGACGGCTCCCGTCACCCAGGCCGCCGCCGAAGTCCCGCCGGAGATGCCGCCGGACGTTCTCGAGTGGCTGAAGCACCTCGAACGGGTCGAGGGCCTGCGCAAGGACATGGCCACCCGCCAGATCGCCGGGCTCCTCACGAGCCTCGCCATGCTCAGCGGGGTCGGAGGCACCGAGGAGATCATGCGGGGCCTCCTAGACGGTGACGACAACGCCCTCGAACAAACCCCGTCCCAAGAGGTCTCTGACCAGGCGTCGGTCAAACGGAACGAGTGGCGGCTCCTGATCGAGGACTTTGACTCCCTGCCCCCGCCCACCGAGTGCGTGCCCATCCGCAACGCCTACGCCCAGGCCATCGGCGAGACGAAAATCATGATCGTCGAGGTGCTCGACGCCATCTCCCAGGCCGGGGACGACCCGAAGCTCGCGATCACCTCCCTCCAGAAGCTCAAGGGCACGAGCGCCGCCCGGATCGACACCGCCGCCCGCCAAACCGACGACCTGGTGCGGGAGATCTGCGACCGATACCGGAAGCGGAAGTGGTTCGACGTCACCGCCGACATCGGCGGCAACATGGGCGGGGTTCTCGGGGGCCTCGGCGGCCTCGGCCGCTAGGCTCGGAACCGGCGCCTACAGCCGCCGGTGTTTGAGCTCCTCGGCGGCGATGACCTGGTTGGGGTCGTGCCGTAGCGCCTCTCGGAACGCTTCGAGCGCCTCCTCTTCCTTTCTAGACCGACGCAGTGCCACACCGAGCAACGCATGGGCCTCGGCGTACTGCGGATTGATCGCGGTCGCCTCGCGGAACTGTTCGGCCGCCCGCTCGACCTGACCGAGCTCGAGGAGCGCCTGGCCGTTGCGGACGTGCAGGTCGGCGTACCCGCTCGCAGACTCCAGGGCCATCCGATACGCCTCCTCGGCGTCCGCGAACCGGCCCTGGGCCATCATCCGGTCACCCAACATAGCGAGGGCGTTCGGGTCGTCGGTCGCTTCCGGTCGGACCTGCCGCAGCCGGCGGGCCGCCTCGTCCCACTCCCCGGCGTCCGCAAGCCGAATCGCCTCGCGGAAGGTGTCCGTCTCGAGCCGCCGGTCTAGGGCCGCGGCCTGAACCGCCCGTACGAGCCCGTTCGCGTGGTCCCCGTCCGCCATGGCCAAGCTCGCCTCCCAGAGCACGGCCAACCCGTATCGTGGGTTGAGCCGCAGGGCCACCGCGACCTCCTCGTTCCGCCGGGCCCACTCCCCGACCGCGTCGTGGCACATCGCGAGCGCCATGTGGAGGTCGGCGTAGCGGGGCCGCAGGGCCACGGCGTCGCCTAGGTGCTGGATGGCTTGGGCGAAGTCGCCTGCCGCCATCGACTGGCGCCCGAGCCTCCCCAACGCCCCCGCCAAGTACGACCGGGCCCGTTGACGCAGCGTCAAGTCGGGCTCGGTCGTCGACGCGACGCGGAACTCTTCGACCGCCGCCTGGAAGTCGCCCTTCTCGTAGGCCCGGACGCCCGCGTCCAGGTGGGCGTTCCGCCCGAAACCGAACCATTTGCCGACGAACCCCATCGCTTCGTGACCTTACGCTCCAGTGGCCTGGACTGTCCGGGTGGGCCGGGACCCCCCCTCCCGTCAGGCTGCCGTCTCGAACCCGCCGATCGCCGAGACGAGGCTCGGGTCGAACCGGCCCGGGTCGCTCTGGAACGGTATGCCCCGCTCCAGTGTCATCGCGACGATGGCGGACAGGACTCGGGGCAAGAGGGGGATCCGCTCACCCGCCAGCCCCCGCGGGCCGGTCCCGTCGAACCGCTCGGACAGGTCTGCCAGACAAGGCGCGACCGCCCGCATCTCCGAGTCCTTTCGAAGGGCCTCGAGCGCCGCCTCGTCGGACGTCCTCTGCCATCGCCACCATGCGGGGACAAGCAGGCACGCCGCCCCGAGGATCTCGACCTGCCCGTCGCTCAGCCCGATCTCGGCCGCGAGGTGGAGGATGAACGGCCGGCACTCCGACAGGTAGGAGAGGCTCGCCTCGCGCATGTCTTCGGGCAGATGGTCCTTGGCGGCCGTGAGCAACCTCTCCGTCCTCGCCGAGCCGTCCGTGAACTCGCCCTCGAACATAACCGTCCTGTTCCGGCCAGACCGTTTCGCCTCGTACAGGGCGGTGTCGGCCGCCTTGAGGACGGTCGCCGACTCTGTGGCGTTCATCGGGAACACGGCACAGCCGAGAGATGCCGTCACGTGCCGGACCCGTCCGCTCGAGGCCACCAACTCCAGCTTCTCGATGCTCGCCCGGATCCGTTCGGCCACGGCGAGGGTCGTCTCGACCCCGGCGCCCGGCATCACCACCGTGAACTCCTCGCCCCCGTATCGGGCCGCCAAGTCGTACGGCCTCACCGTCGCCTTGAGGACGTCCGCCACCATCCGCAAGACCTTGTCGCCTGCGTCGTGGCCCTCCTCCTCGTTGAAGCTCCGGAAGTGGTCGACGTCCACCATGATCACGCCGAGGGTCGTCTCGTTGCGTTGCGCCTCGATGACCCGCTTGAGCAGGAACTCCTGCATCGTCCGGTGGTTCGCGATCCCGGTGAGCGGGTCGTAGGCCGCGAGCCGCTCGACGTTCTCGAACATGATCGCCGAGTTGAGCGCGAGCGCCAGGTGCTCGGCGATCGTCGCGAAGAGTTCCTGGGCCTCGAGGAACGTCTCGTCGTCCTGGCGGGCGATGACCTCGAGCAACCCGACGAGCTTGCCCCCGACGACGAGCGGGAACACCATAAGCCCCCCCGGCTTGAGGTAACAGAACTTCCCTTCGAGGTCTGCGGTCACCGGGTTGTCGTCGACCCGCCGGAGGACGAGCGGCTCTTGGCGGACGGCCGCCAACTCCGCCGCACAGCTCACACCCTTCTGGGTGTCGAGCTCGCTGAGCACGGCGATCCCGGCCCGGTTCGCGCCCACGCTCGCGACGAGGGCCATCTCGTCCTCGTCCGACGTTCGGACCCAGAGCAGCACCGCCGCCAACTCCCCTGCCGAGTTGATCGCGTGGACGGCGGCCACCGCCATCGGCTCGAGGGTCTGGTTCATCGTGAGGGCTTTGCCCAGCCGCTTGAGGGCGTCGGCCTTGCGCTCGTTGAGGCTGGCGTCCTTACGGGCCCGGCCCTCGTCCCGTGCGTCGACGACCAGCAGGAGTACGGCGTCCGACCCATTTGACCGGATCGGGGCGGCGTAGTAGCGGAGGTCGTCGAGGTGCAGCGACCCGCCGATCCCCCGCCACGCCCCCCCGACGAGCCGGGCGAGCGGAGTCTCGGTCAAGGAGCCCACCGCTCGGAAGTAGGGGACGTCCCGGCCGAGGCCCCACGTCCGCCGGACGAACCCGGCCGCATCGACCAGCGCGAGTCCCACGTGCGTCTCGTCGAACTGCCCGAGCACGCCCGGCTCCGGGAGGTCTAGAGTCAACGACTCGCCGCCCGACAGCCGGACCGAGACCGGGAAGCCCTCCAGGGCCTCGTCCGGACTCTCGATCGCTTTCACTCCGACCCGCCGGAGCGCGTCGAGCAGGGCCGCGTGCGGACTCGGAGTACTCAAACCGTTTTGAATTATCGGGAGGCCAAGGGCCGGAACTGTCGGGTTGACCCGTGCATTTTGGGCCCCGGCGTGCGTCTAATGCGTGATGGGTCGTTCGAGACTCGGTTGGATCGCTGTCGGAGCCGCCTTGGCTGCGCTTGTGATCGGGTGTGGCGGAGGCGGGGGCGGGGCCACCGTCGTGACCCGGCAATTGGGAGATCGGTGTACACCGAACTCTCCCTTGGGCCGAATAGACTATCGGACGGTGTGGCCGGCCGACCTCCCGCCGTCCGGGTCCCAGCTCCTCGAGGTCCTCGACGCCGCCGGGGCCGTGCTGCGGGTCGACTCGATCGACCGGAACGGGGCCAGCGTGTCCGAGGCCCGACTCCCGAGCCTCCCCGCCGGGGTCCACGAGCTCCGGGCGACGACCTATGCGGGGCCAGGTGTGACGGGCGGCGCCGTCGCCCGGACGAGCACGGTCGTGGACCTGTGCGGCAACGGGATCGACCCACCCGCGGTCGCGGTCGGGACGACGGGGGCCGAGGGACCCGTGCGGGCCGATGTGGCCCCCAAGCCGGTCCGGCTCCTCGAGCAGCGCTCCGCCCGGTTCGTACCCCTCACCCCGACCCGGACCGGCTCGTCCGCGTTCGTGCCGGTGGGGTCCGTTGGGTGGTCGGTGGAGGGAGGGGTCGGCACCGTGACTCCGGCCGGGGTCTTCACAAGCACCGCGGCCGGGAGCGGAGCCGTCGTAGCGACCGTCTCTGGAGTCGGAACGGCTCTCGCCCCCGTCCAAGTCGACCGGTTCGAGGTCAGACGGGGCAAGTGGACGGTCATGGTCTTCATGAACGCCGCGAACGACCTCTACCAGTACAGCGACCTTAACGTGAACCAGATGGAGCTCGTGGCCCAAAACCCGGACGTCCGGTTCGTCGTCCAGTGGAAGCAGGACAAGCGGTCTTGGCCGGACTCGAGCTTCGACGGCGTGCGCCGGTATCTGGTTCGGCCCGACTCCGACCCCCGGACGCTCGCGAGCGAGCTCTTGCAGTCAGACATGGTCGACGCCGACGGGCACCCGGTCGATATGGGCAACCACCGGACGCTGAACGAGTTCGTGGCCTGGTCGAAGCAGTACTTCCCGGCGGACCGGTACGCCCTCGTAGTCTGGAACCACGGCAACGGGTGGCTCCGACGACCGGAAGACGACGACGGACGGGCCTTCAGCTACGACGACCAGCGGGGCACGTCGATCAAGGTCTGGGAGATCGACCAAGCGTTCGCCGGGCACCGGTTCGACGTCCTGGCCTGGGACGCGAGCCTCATGCAGATGCTCGAGGTCGCCTACGAGGCCCGTTCGTACGCTGACTACATCGTCGGGAGCGAGGAGAGCCCGCCCGGCGAGGGCTACCCCTACGACGCCGTGTTCGGCCCGTTCCGCGACCGGCCCGACTCCCCAACCCGCGAACTGACCAAGTCGTTCGTCGACGGCATGCTGAACGACCCAAGGTACGGCGGGCGCAAGATCACCCAGAGCGTGATCGACACCTCCCGGCTCGAGGCCCTCGCCCAGGCCCTCGACGGGCTCGGCCTGGCCCTCTTCGCGAACCGGCTCAACTTCGCCCCCGCTATCGCCGCCTCCCGCCAGGAGGCCCAATCGTACAGTCCCCGGCCGTTCCGGACGTACCGCGACCTCGTGGATCTGGGCGACCGGTTCGTCGCGAACGGACTCCCGTCCGCCGTCGTCGACGCCACGAGGGCCGTCCAGACCGCCGTACGCGACGCAATCGTCTGGGAGGGCAGTAACGCCCAGTCCCCTCGCAGTCACGGCGTGTCGATCGACTTCTCGGACGGGAGTTCGTTCCAGGACAACCGGCTCGACTACCTCCGAATGAAGCTCGCCCAGGACACGTCGTGGGACGAGTTCCTGAGCATTGCCCCCTGAGATCGACACCGGAAGAAGGACGAAGGCCGGCCCTGGGGGGAGGGAGCCGGCCGTTCGTTAGGGGGGGCTATGGCTGCGGGGGCTTGGGGCGGGCCCTCCGCTTTTTCGGGCTGAGAGGCTGGGCGGGCCTCTGTGGGGTGTGTTCCCGCTCCGACCCGGGTTCGACCACGTCATTTGGACGAGCCTCCCCTCGCCCTCGCCCAAAACCGACAAGAGTCCGCGGGTGAGGTTGGCAGGGGGGACCCTCGGGCCCGGCCCAAGAGGCTGTCATACTGCGGGATCGCCAGGCACCTCGGTGCCCAATTGAGACCAATGAGCGATACCATCCGAACCCCCGGGATCGACCCGTTCGCCGAGAAAGCGGCGGCGGACGACGGGCGTGGCGAAGGCCGGCTGCGGCGCAAAGGCCGCCGCAAGGTCAGCTACCTCACCGTCAACAAGATCGAGTTCGTCGATTACAAGGACGTGGCCATCCTGCGCCGCTTCCTCACCGACCGCGGCAAGATCCTCTCCAGCCGCCAGACGGGCAACACCGCCAAGCAGCAGCGGATGATCACCCGGGCCATCAAGCGGGCCCGAGAGATGGCGCTGCTCCCGTTCGTCGTGACCGACCTCACCGACGAGCCCCGCAGCCGGGCCCCGCGCGGCGACCGCTACGACCGTGGTGATCGAGGCGACAGGGGCGACCGAGGCGGCTACGGCGGCGATCGGGCCGAGCGGGCCACCGCCGAGACGGCCTCCGAATAGCTTCCCACTACCCCCAACCGAAGACGGGCCGGCTCTCACGAGTCGGCCCGTCTTACTTTGCGATGTTCGGCGCAACGTCCTAGGTCTCAGAACTCTACGTCTTTTCCTACAAGTAGGATTCGTCCAGGCCGCCGGTGGCGACCGGACAGACGATGGACGTTGAAAAATGCTTCTACGGCTCGACGACGGTAGGGGAACGGGGTCAGGTCGTGATCCCCGCTGAGGCCCGCGCCGAACTCGGGATCAAGGCGGGCGACAAGCTCATGGTCATGCGGGACCCGATGGTGAAGGGCATCGTCCTCGCCAAGATCGAGGCCTTCCAGACGTTGCTGGAAGACATCAAGGGCAAGCTCGAGCAGGCCCAGAAGCTGGAGGGGGCCGAGTGACCGCCTGGGTCGTCCTCGCGGGGCTCGGGCTCTTCGGCGCCGACCCGCTGAGCCTCGACGACGCCCTCCAAATCGCCCGGCAGAACTCCTTCGCCGTTCGGACCGCCCAGGTCCGGGTCGATAAAGCGAACGACCTCGTCCGGGCTGCCCGTGGCGCCCTCGGTTTCAACTTGAGCGTGAACGCCGCGTACTCGCGGTTCGAAGGGTCTGTCGGAGGCGGCTCCGGGTCAGGCTCGACCAGCGGGAGCACGACCCGAGAGAACGGGTCTTCGTCCTCCGCCCCGACGGTCAACGACTCGAAGACCGCGAGCGTCACGCTCTCCCAAGTGTTCGATCTCGGCCGGGGCCTCCGCAGTGCGGTGGAGGCAGCCCGGTTCTCCCTCTCGGCGGAGCAGGCCGGCCTCGACTCGGCCTCTAGCGACCTCGACCTCGCCGTCCGCAACGCCTATCTCGACGTCCTCCTCACCCGCGCCCTCGTCCGCGTCCAGCGAGACGCGCTCAAGGCCGAATCGGCCCGGCTCGAGAAGGCGAGGCTACGCCAGCGGGCGGGCGCGATCCCGCCGTTCGACGTGCTGCGCCTGGAGAACGAGGTCAAGCAGACCGAGCGGGCTCTCGTCGAGGCCGAAGGCGCGTTCGAGACGAGCAAGCAGGCCCTCAACAACGCCCTCGCCCGCGCCATCGAGACTCCGTTCGAGCCGGTCGAACTCGCGGCCGTCCCCGCGGTGCCGCCCGACCCGACCCCGCTCGTCGCCATCGCAGTGCAGCGTCGAGGCGAGGCCCGCCAGGCCGAGTTCCAGGTGCGGTCACTAGGCAAGGTCGCGGACACGAACCGGCGCGGGCTCGACCCGAGCCTCGTCGTCAGCGCGACCCACAACCGCGTCATCGACCCGTTCCCCGGCCAGAAGGACAACGGGACGATCGGCACGATCGCCGTGCAGTGGCCCATCTTCGACTCGGGCGTGACCCGGGCACTCGTCCAGTCCGCGCTCCGGGATCAGACCGCGGCCGAGATCGGCCGCGAGCAGCTCGTCCTGGGGATCGCGCTGGAGGTCCGCTCCGCCCATACCCGCCTCGTCACCGCCCAAAAGTCGCTGGCCGTCGCCGAGGACGGCCTGAAACTGGCCCGCGAGGCGCTCCGGCTCGCCGAGCTGCGCTACGACGAAGGAGCGGGCATCCTCATCGACGTGACCCAGGCCCAAGCCGACGTCACCGCCGCGGAAGGGGGCGTCGAGAACGCTCGCTCCGAGTACTTCAAGGCCTACGCCGCCCTCCAGCGCGGGGTCGGCTCCGACTCACTGGAATCCCCTGCCCCATGAACTCGATCCGCAAGGCCCCCACGCTGGCCGCTCTCGGCCTCGGCATGCTCGTGCTCGCCTCCATCGGCGGCTGTGTCAACCGGGCTGCCCAAGAGCAGTCCAAGAAGACCGAGGCTCTCGTCCGGGACACGACCGTGCCCGTTCGGACCGCGAAGGCCACCGCCCGCGACCTCCCGGAAATCGTCGACGTGAGCGGTGCGATCACGACGTCCGAAGAGGCGGCCGTGGGGCCCGCCGTGCCGGGGCGGCTCATCGCGGTGTACGTGAAGGACGGGGACCAGGTCTCGCCAGGCCAGGCCATCGCGCAGCAGGAGACCCAGAACTCGTCGGCCCAGCTCCGTCAAGCCCAAGCCCAGGTCGCCTCGGCCAGGTCTGCGCTCGACCAAGCTCGGACCGACGCCGTCACCACCCCTCAAAAGACCTCCGCGGGCCTCCGGGCCGCCGAAGCCCGGCTCGCCCAGGCCCGGTCGCAGCTCGAGAAGGCGCAGCGCGGGGCCCGGGACGAGGAGCGGTCACAGGCCGAGTGGGCCGTCCGCCGGTCGAAGTCTGACCTCGACACGGCGAAGGCCGCGCTCGACCGCGCGAACCGGCTCTTCGGCGAGGGGGCCATCGCCCTCGTCGAGGTCGAGGCCGCCCAAAACCGGTACGACAACGCGCTCACCGCCTACGAGTCGGCCCTCCAGAGCCAGATGCTCGTCAACAACGCGACCCGACCGGAAGACCTCGCGTCAGCCCGGCAGGAGGTCCGCGCCGCCGAGGAGGCCGTCCGGATCGCCCGGGCGGACCGCAGCAACGACCAACTCGCCCGCGACCGCGTCCGCTCGGCCCAGGCCAACCTCGACGCCGCCCTCCAATCGGTCACCCTTGCCCAGAAGGCGCTTAGCGACGCCACCGTGCGATCCCCGTTCGGGGGCCGGGTCTCAGGGCGACCGCTCCAGCCGGGCACCTACGTCGCCCCCGGTGCCGTGATCGCCACGATCGTCGGCGGCGACGGCCAGTACTTCGAGGCGAACGTCGCGGAGACGAGCATCCGCCGGATCGAGCCAGGCGCCTCGGTCGACGTCTCCCTCACCGCGCTCCCCGACGTCCGCCTCACCGGCTCGGTCATCGCGATCAACCCGCAGGCCTCCGGCCCGGGCAGGCTGTTCACGGTCCGGATCGGGTTCACCGAGCGGCTCGCGCAGGTGAAGAGCGGGATGTTCGCCCGAGGCAAGATCCTGGCCGGTGTCCGCCGAGGTGCGGTCGTCGTGCCGATCGACGCGGTCGTCCGGGACGGGGAGCGGGCCTACCTGTTCGTCGTCGCGGACGGTGCCGCGGTCCGGCGCGACGTGAAGCTCGGCATCGAGGGCGAAGGCGTCGTCGAAGCGAACGGAGTCAGGCTCGGCGAAGACGTCGTCGTCTCCGGCCAGACGGGCCTCACCGAGGGCACGAAGGTCCGAATCGAGACCGGCGCCCCCGCCACCGGGCAGAAGGGGGCCTGACGCATGGGATTGACCAAGCTCTCGATCGTCCGCTCGATCTTCATCTGGATGTGCATGGCCCTCATCGGGCTGTTCGGGTTCATCGCGTACAACAGCATGCGCGTCGAGCTGAACCCGGACGTCAGCTTCGGCGTGGTCACGATCACGACCGTCTACCCCGGGGCGGGCCCGGACGAGATCAACACCCTCGTCACGCGACCGATCGAGGAGCAGGTCTCCGGCGTCGCGAACCTGCAAGAGATCATCAGTTCCTCGCAGGAGGGCGTCTCCGCAGTCGTTCTCCAGTTCGAGGTGGGCTCCGATCAGGAAGCGGCCCTCAACGAGGTCCGCGCCCGGGTGGACCGGGTCCTGAACGAACTCCCCCGGGAGGTCGAGAAGCCCCTCGTCGAGAAGATCGACACGGCGGCCGATCCGACGCTCACGATGAGCCTTCGGAGCGACACGCTCAGCAACCGTCAGCTCCGCGACATCGCCGACAACAAGCTCAAGGACCGCTTCGCGCGGATCAAGGGGGTCGCGAGCGTGAACGTGGCCGGAGGCGAGCAGCGCGAGATCCAGGTGCGACTGCGCCGCGAAGCCCTGGACGTCTACAAGATCGGCATCTCGGACGTCCAGCGGGCTGTCCAAGCGGCTTCGGTCAACGTCCCCAGTGGGCGGGTCGTGGCCGGGGACGAAGAGTTCACCGTCCGGCTGCTCGGCGAGTGGAAGACCCCCGAGCAGGTGGGCGAGACGTGGCTGAGCTTCCAAGACCGCAATCAGCCGAACAGCCCGATCAAGTCGGTCCGGCTTAAGGACATCGCGTCGATCGTCGACGCGAACGCGGAGCGACGGCAGTACAGCCGGCTCGACGGGGCCGACGCAGTGACCCTCGTCGTCCAGAAGGCCAAGGCCGGCAACGCGGTCGAGATCTCGAAGGCCATGAGACAGCCGCAAGGCCCAGGCCAGCCCAGCCTCTTGGAGGAACTCGAACAGCAGTACGGCCTCAAGTTCGTCGTCACGCTCGACACCTCGACGCAGATCAGCGAGTCGCTCTTCGACCTCCAGTTCGCCATCGCCTTCGGGATCTTCCTCGTGATGGTCACGATGTGGCTCTTCCTGCACAACCTGCGGGGCACGTTCATCGTCGCGATCTCGATCCCGCTCTGTATCTTCGCCACGTTCATCGTCCTCTGGGTGTTCGGGTTCACGATCAACAACCTCTCGATGCTGGCCATCTCTCTGGCCATCGGCGTCATGGTCGACGACTCGATCGTCGTCATCGAGAACATCTACCGGCACCTCACCATGGGCGAGTCGCCCGAGGAGGCTGCGATCAACGGGCGCGCCGAGATCGGACTCGCCGCCATCGCCATCACCCTCGCCGACGTTGTGGTGTTCATCCCCATCGGGGTGATGGGCGGCGTCGTCGGGCAGTTCTTCCGCCCGCTCGGCATCGGCTACGCCGTGGCCGTGCTCTTCTCCCTCCTCGTCTCGTTCACTGTGACCCCGATGCTCGCGAGCAAGTGGTACCGGGCGGGCGAAGACTGGGAGCACCCGAAGGGTCGGTTCGCTCAATGGTTCGAGCGCGGCTGGGGACGAGTGGCCCTCGCCTACCGCTCCATGCTCGGCTGGGCCCTGGCGCACCGGTGGTTCGTGTTCACGGCCGGCTTCGTCGTCCTGTTCGCCCTGTTCATCTTCATCGGCGGGAGCTTCGCACCGTCAGCCCAGGCCGCGGTGACGGGTCAGATCGGGCTCGTCGTCTTCTCAACCATCGTCGGGGCGCTCGTGTTCGTCGTCAACCTCTTCCGGCGGTACTTCAAGCCCCAGTTCATCCTCTACGGCGCTCTCTTCGGGCTCGTGTTCCCGCTCGCGTCGTTCGTCGGCTACCAGTACCGGGCGTGGAAAGGGGAGGCGGTGTTCAAGTTCGCCTTCTTCCCGCCTAGCGACGCGGGCACGATCAGCATCCTCGTCGACCTCCCCTCCAGCGCGAGCCTTGCCGCGACGGAACGCGTCGTCCGACAGATCGAAGAGACCGTCTCGAAGCACCCCGAGGCCCACTACGTCACCGCGAGCCTCGGTTCGCGGAGCTCCGGCTTCAGCGCCTCCCAGCAGGGCACGAACTACGCCGCGATCACGGTCACGCTCTACGAGAAGGCCGCCCTCCTCGACGCGCTGCCCTGGGCCGAGCACGAGGAGAAGCTCCGCTACGTGAGCGACACCCAGGTCGCGGCCGAAATGCTCGAGCGGGTCGGCAAGATCGCGGGCGCCCGTGTGACAGTGAGTGCTGGCTCGAACTTCGGCTTCGGCGCCCCGATCCAGATGTCGTTCCGGTCGGACGACCGCGACAAGCTCCTCGCGACCGCCCGCGCTGTCTACGACGGCCTCGCCGCAGGCAAGGTCAAGGGCGTCATCACGCCGGACCTCTCCGCCAAACCGGGCAAGCCCGAGCTCCGGGCGATCCCCGACCGGGCCCGGCTCGCCGACGCCGACCTCACCGTCGCCGAGATGGGGGCCGCGCTGCGCGTCATGTACGAAGGCGACACCCAGACGAAGTTCCGCGTGGGCGGCCAGGAGTACGACGTCCGCGTCATGCTCGACACGATCGACCGCAACGACCCGGCCGCGCTCGGGAGCGTCCCGGTCGCCTTCCGCCAGAACCAGCCGATCTACCTCTCCGAAGTCGCCCGCATCGAGCGGGGCCAGGGCGTCGACAAGATCGACCGGCGCGGCCGCCAAGAAGAGGTCATCGTGAGCGCAGACCTCCTCCCTGGGTTCGCCGCGGGTACCGTCCAGTCCGAGATCGACGCCTGGATGACGGCCGAGGGCCTGATCCAAGACGGTGTCCGCTACCTGCCGCTCGGTCAGGCGGACGTCCAGGCCCGCGAGTCCGGGTTCCTCCTCGGCGCCCTGGGCCTTGGGTTCCTCCTGGTCTATATGGTGCTCGCCTCGCTCTACAACAACCTGCTCTACCCGTTCATCATCCAGCTCGCGCAGCCCCAGGCCATGGTCGGGGCCATCCTGGCCCTCGTCATCACCGACAAGACCCTCAACATCGTCGGTTTCATCGGGATCGTGTCGCTCGTCGGCCTCGTCGGCAAGAACGCCATCCTGCTCGTGGACTACGCCAACACCCTCCGCGAGCGGGGCGAGGACCGGTTAACGGCGCTGCTCGATTCGGGCCAGACCCGACTGCGGCCGATCATGATGACCACCCTCGCGCTGATCTTCGGCACCCTCCCCGTCGCGCTCGCGATCGGCCGGGGGTCGGAGTTCCGGGAGACGATCGGGATCACGATCATCGG
Source organism: Fimbriimonadaceae bacterium (assembly GCA_022843485.1). GTDB lineage: Bacteria > Armatimonadota > Fimbriimonadia > Fimbriimonadales > Fimbriimonadaceae > JALHNM01. Next base: position 81,471 of record JALHNM010000003.1, read on the forward strand.
CGGAACCATCCTGAGTACCGTCCTCACCCTCCTCATCATCCCGTGCTCCTACACGATCTTCGACGACGTCTCCGTCGGGTTGGCGCGGCTGCTCCACCGCAAGAAGGCCTAAACCCACGGCCAGGGCGACCGCTAGCGGTCGCCCTGTGTCCGACCTGCTATGCTCAGGGTATGGGAGCCAACCGGACTCTCCGGAGGTGCTGACCGTGAACCTGCGGACGGTTCAGACCGCGCTGACCGCCCTTTGCGGGCTCGCCCTTCTCGGGGCGATGCTCGGCCTCCACCCCACCCTGGCCTACGTGTCCTGCGTCGCTGGGTCGTGGTTCGCCCTCCGAGCAGCCTGGCGCTCAGTCGCGCGGCGGTCGGTGGACGTGAACGTCCTCATGCTCGTCGCCGCCGTCGGTGCCGTGCTCCTCGGGCAACCGGTCGAGGCCGCCGTACTCCTCTTCCTCTTCAGCCTCTCGAACACGCTCGAGGAGTACGCGATGTCCCGCACGCGGTCCGCTATCGAAGGGCTGATGAAGCTCCGACCGGACGAGGCCATCGTGGTCGAGGGCGACGTCGATGTCCGCCGGCTCGTCCGCGACGTCGTGGTCGGGGACACGGTGCGGGTCCTGCCGTTCGACCAGATCCCTCTCGATGGGCGGGTCGTGAGCGGCGAGACCAGCGTCGACCAGGCCGCCATGACCGGGGAGTCCGTCCCTGTCCCGAAGTCCAGCGGCGACCAGGTGCTCGCCGGGACGCAGAACCAGGATGGGATGATCCTCGTCCAGGTCGAGCGCGCGGCGGGGGACACGACCCTCGAGAAGATCGTCTCGCTCGTCCGCGACGCCCAAGAGAACAAGGCGAGCGGCGAACGGGTCAGCCAGTGGTTCGGATCCCGCTACACCCTGTTCGTGATCGGCGCGGCCCTGCTTTCGGTCGCCATCCGCTTCGCGCTCGGCGAGGACGCCGAGCGGGCCCTCTACGCCTCGCTCACGCTCCTCGTCGCCCTGAGCCCTTGCGCCCTCGTCATCTCCACCCCGGCGACCACCCTTTCGGCCCTGGCTTGGGCGGCGCGGAACGGGATGCTCGTCCGAGGCGGCGAGTTCATCGAGGCCGTGGGGCGGGCGGACGCCTTCGCCTTCGACAAGACGGGCACCCTCACCCGAGGGCGCCCAGAGCTGGCCGAGGTCTGCGTCTGCCACGGTGTCGCCGCCACCCATGGGGCCCGGCCCGACTGCGACGAGGCGAACGGGTGCTGGGCGGGCGACGGCCCGATGTCCGACGAGGCGGCGGGAGCCCTCCGACTCGCCGCGGCGGCCGAGCAGTACAGCACCCACCCGATCGCAGAGGCCGTCGTCCGCGCCGCCCGCGACCGGGGCCTCGACGTACCCGAGGCGACGAGCCAGCGAGTCTTGGCCGGGCTCGGGGTCGAGGCCGAGGTCGATGCGTCTACGGTCCGGATCGGCCAACGCCGGTTCTTCGAGGGCGACACCGCGCTTCCCCCCGACTTCGACGCCCACGTGAGTCGCCTGGTGTCCCAAGGGATGACGATCGCGGTCATGGAGGCCGGGGGCCGCTACACCGTGCTCGGCCTGCGCGACGAGCCGCGCCCGGAGGCCCGCGCCGTGATCGAAGAGCTCCGACGGCTCGGGGCCCGGTCGGTCTCGATCCTCACCGGCGACAACCCCCAGACCGCCGCCACCGTCGCCGCCCGTCTGGGCGTCGAGGACGTGCGCGCGGGGCTCATGCCCGCCGACAAGGAACAGGCCGTGAGCCGACTCGCCCAGGAGAACAAGGCGCTCGTCTACGTCGGCGACGGCGTGAACGACGCCCCGGGCCTCGCCCGGGCGCACGTGGGGGTCGCGATGGGCGGGCTAGGGAGCGACGTCGCCCTCAACGCCGCCGACGTGGTCCTCATGCAGGACACCCTCTCGCGCCTGCCCATGCTCGTTCGACTCGGCCGCAAGACCAACGCCGTGATCTGGGCGAACCTCGTCTTCGCCGGGCTCGTGATCGGCTGTCTGACCATCGCGACGGTCCTCATCGACGCCCTGCTCCCGGACGCAAGGCACCTCATCCTGCCCATCGCCGTGGTCGGGCACGAGGGATCGACCGTGCTCGTGATCCTCAACGGCCTGCGGCTCCTGCGCGGCCCCTAGGCGCCTTCTAGCGGGCGACGATCGTCAGCCTCGGCCGGAGGTCGGGGTCGTTGTGGCGGGAGTAGAACTTGTAGATCGACGACTCCCCCGCGCCTTCTGGAGAAAGGCGCGTGGTGAGGGCCAGCACGAGCGTGCGGTTCGGACTCTCCGCCGCGGCGGCGAGCGCCTTCCGGAAGTCGTTCGGCCCGGCGAGGAGATCGACCTCCACAGCGAACGGCTTCTCAGCGTCCCCCGGGTACGCCCAACCCGTGCCGAACACGGTCCCATCGTCGGCCACCGGGTGGCAGGTCTTCGCCATGACGGCCTCCCAGTTCGCTTCGTCGAACCCCGACGTCGCGGGACGGGCCTCGACCGGGTTGGCTTTGGCCGTCTCCGCGTCGAACCCGGGCTCGGCGGTGTGCACGAGCCGGAGCGTCGCCTTCCCCACCTCCGGCAGGTCTTTGGGCACCGTGAACTTGAGCAGGCTGTACGAGAACCCCATGTGGTCCGCGCCGACCTCGCCGACCGCCCGCCCGTCTGCCCCCCAGGCCCGGAGGTACGGGTCGCTCGTCTGATCCTGGGCGAACTGGTAGACCCACACGTCGTCGGTGGGTTCGATCACGACGGGAGTGGCCCCAACGGCCAAGGCGAGGGCGAGGGCGGACACCATGAATCCATCTCACCTACGGGGTCCCCGGGGCCCCTGGGCCCTCTAGGTCTTCGCCGGGCTGGGCTCTGGGCCGAGCCCGGGCCCTGGGCTCGGCCACAATGGGCCCGTGCACGCCCTCCGCGTGATCGAGTACGACGCCGTCCTCCGGGCGCTGGCCGAGGCCTGCGACACGCCCGGGGGCCGGGCGATGGCCGAGCGCCTCCTCCCTCGCTTCGACGAGGCCGGGGTGGCCTTCGAACTCGAGCGAACCCGGGAGGCCGACTCCGTCCTCGCCGTCGACCCGTTCTCGATGCGCGGGGCGTGGGACGTCGGGCCGAAGGTGCAGGTCGCCGAGAAAGGGGCCGCCCTGGACGGCGAGACCCTCCACAAAGTCGGCGAGTCGCTTCGAACGATGCGGACCGCGGGGCAGTTGCTACAGCGAAAGCGCGAGACGGCCCCCACCCTATGGCTCCTCGGCGAGAGGCTCCCCGACCTCCAACGGCTCGAGAACCGCCTCCTCGACAGCTTGGACGGCGACGGGTCCGTACGCGACGAGGCGAGCATCGAGCTCGCCGCCCTCCGCAAGCGGGTCGCGTCCGCCTCGCAACGGATCCTCGAGCGCATCCAGTCCTACGTCTCCGGGCGGACCCGCGACCTGCTGAGCGACCCGCTCTACACCGTCCGCGACGGGCGGTTCGTGCTGCCGCTCAAGGCCGAGAACCGGGGCAAGATCAAGGGGATCGTCCACGATACGAGCGGTAGCGGGGCGACCATCTACCTCGAGCCCGACGACGTCGTGGCCCTCGGCAATCAGCTCCGCGAAGCCGAGGCCGCGGAACGCGCCGAGGTGGCCCGGATCCTCCGCGAGCTGAGCGAGAAGGTCGGCGCCGTCGGGCCCCAGGTGCGGGACGGGCTCGACGCAGCCGCCGAACTGGACCTCGTCCTCGCCAAGGTCCGCCATGGCTGGGCGAGCGGCGGGTGCCTTCCCGAGCGGGCTTCGGGGCCTTACGTCAAGGTGGTCGAGGCTCGCCACCCGCTCCTTCCGCGCGAGAGCGTCGTCCCCTTGAGTCTCGACCTCGGCGACTCGGGATCGGGCCGGGCCGCGATCGACGTCGTCCTCATCACCGGCCCCAACACCGGTGGCAAGACGGTCGGAATCAAGACGGTCGGGCTTTGCGTGGCGATGGCCCAGGCCGGGCTCATGCCGCCCGCCAAAGCCGTGACAGTCGGGTGCTTCAGCCAGCTCTGGGCCGACATCGGCGACGAACAGTCCCTCCAGCAAAGCCTTAGCACGTTCAGCGGCCATATCCGCAACATCTCCGAGGCCCTCAAGGACCTCAAACCGGGGGCGCTCGTGTTGCTCGACGAGGTCGGAGCCGGGACCGACCCCGACGAGGGGGCCAACCTCGCCCGCGCGCTCCTCTTACGGTTTCAGTCCGGCGGGGCCAAGGTGCTGGCGTCGACGCACTACGGGGAACTCAAGATCCTCGCCACGAACGCCCAGGGGTTCATGAACGCCTCGATGGAGTTCGACCCGAAGTCGCTGCGCCCGACTTATCGGCTTCTCGTAGGCGTCCCCGGCTCGAGCCACGCGATGAAGATCGCTGAACGGTACGGCGTGCCGAGGGACGTGATCGACGAAGCCCTGACCGGCGTCAGCGCCGAGCAGCAGGACGTCGCCCGCATGATCGAACGGCTCGAACAGGCCCAGAAGCAGGCGCAACGGGCGCAAGGCGAGGCTGATCGGCTCGCGAGCCGACTCCGTGAGGTCGAACGGGAGGCCGAAGTGAAGGTCCGGGCCGCCGAAGAGGCCCGGACCAAGGTGCGCGAGCGGGCGGTAGAAGAACTCGAGTCGCTCCTACGCGAAATCCGGCTAGAAGCGTCAGACTTGTTCGAAGAGCTCAAGCGTGACCCCACCCAGCGGGGCTTCGACCAGGCCCGCGAGCGGCTCCGACAGCTCCAGGACGTCGGAAAATCGTTCGTCGACGAAGCCCGGCCCAAACCGAAGAGCCCCGAGAAACCGGCCGTCGCCCCAGGCCCGATCGTCCGCGGGGCCACCGTCCGTGTACGCGGGCTAAGCCAGACCGGGGTCGTGCTCGACGACCCGAAGGGCAACCAGGTCGCGATCCAAGTCGGCCCATTGCGGATGACGGCCAAGCTCGCGGACCTCACCGCGGTCGAGGCGCCCAAGGCCCCGACCGACAAGTCCCGGCTCAACCAGACCCGTCTCCAGAAGGCGATGACCGTAAGCCCCGAGCTCCACCTGCGCAACATGCGGGCCGAGCTGGCCCAAGAGGCCCTCGAGAAGTTCGTGGACGACGCCCTCCTCGCCGGCCTCGCGAGCGTACGGATCGTCCACGGTAAAGGCGAAGGCGTGTTGCGCAAGTTGGTCCAGGACTACCTGCGCAAACACCCGGACGTGCGGTCGCACCACCTGGGCGACGCGAACGAGGGCGGCGAGGGCGTCACCGTGGCGGTGCTGAAATAGCGGCCCGCCGCCGAGTAGAGTCTCGGGAGGCGATGGAAGACCTCGTCCGAGCCGCTCTCGATGCCCGGAGCCGGGCCTACTGCCCGTACAGCGGGTACGCCGTCGGTGCCGCGCTCCTCGGGTCGGACGGGCAGGTATGGACAGGCTGCAACGTCGAGAATGTCTCGTACGGGGCGACCGTCTGCGCCGAACGGACCGCGCTCGTCACGATGGTGGCGGCCGGAGAGCGACGGTGGCGGACCCTCGCTGTCGCTACTCGGGACGGGGGGACGCCCTGCGGGGTCTGCCTCCAGGTCCTCGCCGAGTTCTGCGAGGACCCCGCGACGGCCACGGTCGTCTGCCTGGACGAGGAGGGCGCAGGCCCGACCCGGACGTTCCTCGAACTTTTCCCCTTCGCGTTTCGGACAGACTTGGGACAGACATGAAGTACGCGGTCCTCCTTGTGGTGGTGGTGAGTGTCCTCGCCGGACTCTTCGGGTGCGGCGGAAGCGGCGGCTCGGGAGGCGGCGGGACCGGTGGCGGGACTGGCCTTGCCCCCGTGCCCGGGCAGTACCTTGAGTTCGCGGGCATCACGCGACCGGGCAACCTCGACCCGCTCCAGCTCGTCCCGGGGGACCGGGTGCGGCTGGTGGTAGCGAACTATGACCCCGCTGGGGTTCGGTCGGAGCTCCCAGCGACGTTCGAATGCAGCGCCGACCCGTCCCAAGTCACGGTCGGGACGGACGGCACGCTGCGAGTGCTCACCGGCACGCCCGGCGTCTTCCGGGTGACCGGGCGTTACACCCTCGTCGGAGCGGCCCGGGTCGTGAGGTCGGACGCCCAAGTCCCCGCGGGGAGCGCGACCGTCTTGACCGGCCGGGTCGTCGGCCAGAGCACCGGCACGGGCATCGTCTACTCCCAGGTGATCCTCTTCAGCGCCAGCGGCGAGGTCGTCGCCGGGGCCCGGGCGTTCGCGGACGGGACCTTCCGAGTTCAAGTCCCGGCGAACGCGACCAAGATCTCCGTCCGGGCGGAGACCATCCCGGTGCCCCTGTACTTCCGGTCGATCCGGTACCTCGGGGAGATCTACACGATGGACGACCCTGGCTGTGCCGTCCCCCTGCCCGTCCTGAACCTGGGTCGGGAGAACGCCCTTCCTGGCACGATCCAGGTGCCGCTCCAGGCCGACGGTCCCCCCCCTCCCCCGACTGGATGTATTCCTTAGGCTCCCATTCCCTTCCGGGCGCAACCTGAGGGCCCACCCAAGTAGAATCTAACAGAGTGAGCCTGACGAACGAGGTGGCCGTCGACCACCGTGGGGAGTTGGACAGCGCCTTTCGCGAGATCCAACAGCTAGCGGCCCGACTCCGTACGGAGCTCGGGGAACTCGACGACGCCGCGATCCAGGCGGTCTCAGAAGCGACCGGGGCGCCCGAGGACTACGTCCGGCTCGCCGTCCGATCGGCCCCGACCGAGACCAAGACCACGCCGATCGAGCGGGTGCGCAGCGCCTTCCTCGCCTTCGACCCGGCGATGCGGCGGTACACCATGGCGGGTGTCCTTGGGGCCGGGTTCGGCCTCACCCAGGCGATCGCCGGGGCTCTTCGGGACGGCTCAGGGTTCATGGGCTCGCTCGCATTGCTAGCGACGCTGGGCGCCGTGTGGAACTGCGCCGTCGCGAAGGACGCCAAGACGGCCGTCGCCTCGGGGGCGCTGTACGGCGGGGCCGGGTTCCTGTTGCTGACTCTCTTCGCCTTCATCCTTCGCTTCGTGCCCGGCGCGGCCGCGGGGGGCATGGCGCCAGGACTCCTGCTCGCCTTCATCGGCGGCGGGGCCTTGGTCGGGCTGCTCGCCCAAACGATCTTCCAACAGAACCGGGCTAAGCTCGGAGTGAAAGACCCGGTAGCCGAGCGACAGTTCCTCCTGGAACAGCTCCAGGACATCCAGACCAAACTTCGGTCAGACGAGCGGCTCGTGACCTTTCTGAGCGTCGATATCGTGGGCTCGACGCGGATGAAGGCCGAGGCAGACCCGCTCGACGTGGAGTTCACGTTCAACGAGTACCACCGCTTCGTCGCCACCATCGCGGAGCGGCACGGCGGGGTGCTCCACTCGACCGCGGGCGACGGCGTCACCTGCGTGTTCGAGGAACCGGTGAGGGGCTACGCGGCGGGGCGCGAGATCCTGGCCAGGCTTTTCGAGTTCAACGCGGCCCGGAACAAGATCGGCCGCCAGATCGAGGTGCGAGCGGGTGTCCACACCGGCAGCGCCCTCGCCCCGGGCCAGAGCGCCGTTAACGTCAACTTCGCGCACGTGATCGACGTGAGCGCCCACATGCAGAAGGCGGGCGAGCCGGGGACGCTCGTCGTGAGCGAGTCCACCGCTCGCTACGTCCCGGGCGGAATGCCGGGCATCGGCGAGGACCGGCTGCAGGTTCACGACCTCGAGGCCGCCGTCTGGCGCCCCCGCTCTCGGGTCGTGCTCCCAACGGCCGGTTCGCTCTGACCCCGCCCCCTGCCGGTCAGAGCGTCCCTTCCAGCACCGTGTCCGGCGTCAAGCCCGACTCGTCGCTGTCCCCACCGTCGTCCCGCCCGTCCGCTCCGACAGAGTAGGCCCGGAACTCGGGGCCGCTCGCCGTATACGCAAGGTCGAGCCCGTTGTACGGATCGAGCCGCACAGTCGGAGGGAGCGGCCCCAGACCCTTCGGCGCGACCCCCGCCTTTGCCACGGCCGTCCTTGCCCAGGCACCCACGGCGAACAGCCTCGTCCTCGCGATCGCCCGGTCGTGGATATGAAGGAGCACCGTCGATCCTGTGAAGTAGTGCCGGGCGAACCGTTTCCAGGGCCGTTCCTCGTCCGGCGGCACGAACTGACGCCGGTCACGTGCGGGGAGCCGCGCTGCCTCTTGGTCGAACGCCGTCTTGGCCAGCGCCTCGTCCCGCAGCCCGGTGAGGAACTCGAGCGCCGCGGACGGCGACAGGCCGGCGAGGTAGCTCACGGCGGGACGGACGTCCCGACCCAGGGTGTCGCGCAGCGAGTCCAGCCGCTTGGTCCGGTACGCGTCGGCGACGGTCTGGACTCCTACGAGCATCGTCTGACCCTCGTTCCGCAAGGCACCTTCGGCCGTCCCCACCCGACGGAGGCGAACCGCAAGGCCCGCGTAGAGTCTCTGGGCTTGGGGGGCGGGGAGTGCGGCGAGGCTCGGGGCCAGGGCCGCCCTTGTGTCGTCGAGGAACGCCGCGCCGAGGCTGGCCGACGCCGCGTCCCCGTCGAGCAGATCGAACCCGACCTTGTGGGCCACCAGGGTCCACCCTACGGCAGGCGCCCAGTCCCCTTCAGCCACCGCACGTTCGACCCGCCACGCCACCGCCCGGCCAAGGAGGCGCACGCCGACCTCCCACTCCTCGGGCGTCGTGCCCTGCCGGGGGCGGTACTCGTAGCGGCACTCCAACCGGGAGGCCCGCTCCAGCGCGGCCAGGGCGGGCCCCAGACGGGCGACGAGGCGCTGCCGCTGCTGGGGGCCGAAGCTCACCCGGCGGGACTCTTGGGGGGCGTTCTCGACCGCCAGGCGGCCCGCTAGCACGTAGCCGTCGAACGCGTTGCCCGACCCGGCGACGGGCGCGTACGGCTCGACGGCGGGGGCAAAGGTCGGGAACGCGACGGGAGGCTCGGGGCGACACCCCCCCAAGACCAAGCCCACCAGGCCCCCTACCCCAACGACGAGTGACCTCCCTGTCACTCTCCCATGGTACCGGGGCGTGTCATCATTCCGACCGCGACCATGAAAGGCGTCATCCTCGCGGCCGGGAAGGGGACCCGGCTTTACCCAGTCACCAAAGCCGTCCCCAAGCCGTTGCTCCCGATCGCGAACCGGCTCACGCTCGAGTACGCCTTCGACCGACTCAAGGAGTGCGGGATCCACGACGTCTGCCTAGTCGTCGGCGAGAACGAGCCTCAGATGCGCGACGCCCTCGGGGACGGGGGCGCACACGGCATCTCCCTGAGCTACGTGCGCCAGGTCGAGCCGAAGGGCCTGGCCCACGCCGTGGGGTTCGCTAAGGACTTTGTGGCGGGAGACGACTTCGTCCTCTACCTGGGCGACGCGATCTACAGCGAGGGGTTCGAGGCGCACGTAGCCCGGTTCCGGGAAGCGGGCTGCGCCAACCTGAACCTCGTCAAGCCCGTCGAGGACCCCCGGCGGTTCGGGGTGGCGAACGTGGACGGGGAGCGGATCGTGAAGCTCGTCGAGAAGCCTCAGGAGCCGGAGTCGAACCTGGCCATGGCCGGGATGTACGTGTTCGGGCCCCAGATCTGGGACGTGCTGCCCGGTCTCCAGCCGAGCGGCCGAGGGGAGTACGAGATCACGGACGCCATCCAGACCTTGGTCTCGAACGGCGAGACCGTCCTCGCGGGGGTCTACACCGGCGACTGGTTCGACACGGGCACCTTGGACTCGTTCCTCGATACGACGCGGTACCTCATCGACGGGGGCACCCTGGTCGGGTCAGGTACGGAAGTCGTCGCCGAGCTCGGTGAGAACGTCGTGGTCGGTGACGGGGCTCGAGTCGACCGCGCGGTCCGCATCGAGGACTCAGTGATCCTCCCTGGTGCGAGGGTGTCGGTGTCGGGCACCGTCCGGCACTGCCTGCTTGGCGGGGACGTGACGGTCGAGGGCGACCTCGTAGGCGCGATCCGGTACGGCGACCTCGAGTAGGCCGCTCCCCCCGAAGCCGCCCGAAAGGCGCGGGCGTGGGGGGTCACCACGGTAAAGGGGCTGACATAGAGAGGGCCCAACCGCACGCGGTCGGGCCCAGAGTCGTTGAGACCTAGTCCTTACTTGGTCTCGCCGCCGGTAGCACCGGCGGTCTCGCCGCCAGCCGTGGCGCCAGCGGTCGCACCGCCGGTCGTCTCGCCACCCTCAGCGGCCGGGGCACAGCCCGCCACCACGTAGCCCAGCACGCTGAGCGCCATCACGATCATCATGAGCTTCTTCATTGTTCTTGGAACCTCCTCCGAAAGGTCTTGTCCACCCCGAAAGGCGGACGGTCGCCGTGCCCTCCCAGCGGGATCGCCAGGTGAGCCGTGCTCCGATCATTATAAAGGGACGGACGGCCCCGCGCAAGGGTTGCGCGAAAAGTTGGGCCCGCCGAAGCGAATTCTCTGGCTGGTTCGACCCTAACGCGTAGCGGGGCCGTCTGCCGATACTCTTTCTAGGGTCGACGGACGGCCCCAGCGAGACCGTATGCCGCGGGCCAAGACGAAGCCGACTGAAGCAGAAGGAGGTGTGCGCCCGACCCCGGCCCGTGCCCGGGAGGACCGGCTCCTTGACGCCATCGAGGCCCTACGGTCCGAGATCCAACTCGTTCGATCGGAGGTGGCCACGCTCCACGAGGACGTCACCCGGGCCCGAGCCGAGGCAAGCTCCGCGAGTCCGGTGGGCACGCTCCCATCCCTCACAGACGAGGGCTTGGAGATTCCGGTTGCGGCCGACGCCCCCCCCGACGAGGTCGAGCCAAACGTCCCGCTCCCAGAACAGCCAGTCGCCGAAGAGGACAACGTCCCAGGCCCTACGGAAACACTCGTCCCCACCGAAGTCCTCTCGTCGGCCGCCGAGGCGGGCGCCGAACCAGAGACGAGGTTCGAGCCGAACCTACCCTCGCCCGAGGCCGACGTGGAGAGCCAGGCTGAGGCCGTCATGGGCGCCATCGTCGACCAGATCGTCCCTAGTGGGGAGTTCGACGCCTCGCAGTTCGCCGCTGACTTCGATCTCGCCGTCGCGAACCCCGAACCGGTGGTCTGGAGCGCCGACGAGGCCCCTGACCCCGAGCCCGAGCCCGACGAACCGATCGATCCTGAACTCGAGTCCCAACTCATCCAACAGATCCACGAGAAGTTCCCGGACCTCGCCGCCGAAATCGACCGTTTCAACGCGGACGCCGACCCGATCCCGACAGAGCCCGGGGCAACCGCCGCCACGATCACCGATGAGGAGATGGCGGCGCTTACGGAGGGGATGGCGTTCCTCAGCGAGCCGGAACAGCCCACCATGGACGCTGGACCGGAGGCCGAGGCGGACACCCCGGTCGGCATGCCCGACCCACACTCTGAGCCCGAACCGGTCCAAGCCGACGTGGACGACGGCAGGCAAGCCCTGAGCGCCGCCGAAATCGCCCTGCTGATCGCCCAAGCTAGCCCCGATCCTGCCCCAGAGGCCCAGACCGAGGTTCCAGCGGCCGTCCCAGACGACCCGACCCCACCCGCGAAGGCGTCGTCCGTCGTCTCGGCCGACGAGATCGAGAAGATGCTAGGGCTGCGGAACGACCCCGTCGTCCCCGCAGGGCCCACCCCGCAGGAGTTGGCCGCCGCCGAGGCCGCTGCAGCGGCGACCGAGCCAGCCGACCAACCGGAAACGGTCCAGGCCCTCGCCGAGCCCGAGACCGAGTCGGACGGCGGGGCCGAGCCCGTCACAGATCTCCTGCCGTCGTTCGAGGCTTTGGACCGCGTCCCTGGTCGAGTCGCCGCGGCGGCCCTCGTTCTGCCGCTCGCCGTAGAGGGCGACACCCTCGTCTGCGCCGCCGCAAGCCCCATCGACCCCGCCGCCCTCGACGAGGTCGCCCAAGCGTCAGGGCTGACCGTCGAGCCGCGGGAGGCCGAGATCGGAGCGGTCGTCGCCGCGATCCGGCATTGGTATGTCGGCGAGATCGATTCCCGCCGGGCCGTGACCGAGACGCGCGACCCTTTGGCCGCCGTGAAGGCCCTCGTCCGTAGGAAGGCAGCATGAAGAGCATCGGGGTTCTGAGCGGGAAGGGCGGGGTCGGAAAGACGACGGCGGTTGCGGCGCTCGCTTGGGCGTGGGACGCCCTGGGGACATCGGTTCTCGTGATCGACGGGGATTGGGCCCTGGGCGACCTCGACGTCGTGCTCGGAGTCGAACCCAGCGAGGGACTCGGGCACCGGGTGCTGTCCGGTCGGCCCGTCACCGGACTGGCCAAGGCGGTCGGCGGCAAGGTCTCGCTCATCGCCGCCGGAAACGGGGACCCGCGCCTCGCGAAGCTCGACGAACAGGCCCTCGCCCTCGGGCTCCAGGACGCCTTCGTCGAGGCGGAAGGCACCGACGTGGTCGTCGTGGACGGGCCCTCAGGCATTGGCCCCGGGGCAAGAGCCGTGGCACGCTCGGTCGGCGAGCTGCTCGTCGTCCTTGAACCGACGTCCTCAAGCGTGGCAGACGCACTGGGGTGCCTGACGGCCGTGCGCGACGTGCTGCGGCGGTCGGAGGTATGGGCCCTGGTCAACCGGGCGGCGGGGCCAGCCCAAGGGAGGGCCACCCTCGAGGCCTTCCGGCAAGAGGCAGGTCGGTGCCTGGGCCTCACGGTCGAACCGGTCGGAGTCTGGACTGAGTCGAGCACCCTGGCGAAGGCCGCGCGGAGGCGAGCTGTCCAGGGCGTGGCCCAAGGGAAACTGCCGCTCGCCCGAACCCTCGCCGCCTCCGCAAAGTGCCTGGCCGGCGCCTTACCCCAGCCCCTCGGCCGCCCCATCCTCGCGGGCCTAGGCGGATCTGCCCCGGTCGAAGAGTCGAAAGCCGCGTAGGCGGCACCCGACGGGCCGCGGCTACGTAGTGAGGGCGAGTGCGCCGCGCGTTCACCCTCATCGAGCTCCTGGTGGTCGTCGCGATCATAGCGATCCTGGCGGCGATCTTGGTGCCTGTGTTCGCCCGGGCCAAGGCGGGCGCCCAGCGGGCGGGTTGCCTCGGCAACATGCGCCAGATCGGCCTCGCTTCGGGGCTCTACCTGGGCGACGGTGACGATCGGATGCCCGACCGGCGCGACCTCAAGCGTTCATTGCCTGGGGGCTATCGCCCGTGGGCCGGGTGGCCCCGCTCGGACCCCCGGTCGGGTTGGGCGTTGATGGTGTACGACCTGTACGTCCGTGAACAAGCCGTCTGGACGTGCCCGTCGGTCTTCGGGCTCTTCGCCCGGCGCACCGAGGTCGAGCAAGAGACTCCGATCGGCACCGCCCGCTATTGGATGTGGCGGTTCGACCGTACGGACGACCCGGTGCCGCTCGACAACTTCTGGGGCAAGACGCCTGACCAAGCGACGAACGATCTCTACCAGTTGAACGACCCGATCACCGGGCGGCCAGAGGGACCGAGCGAGGTCGAGCTCCTCGTAGACCCCTACTTCCCCGCCACGATCCCGACGGTGCCGGACGAACTTAAGGGGAGGTCTGCGCACCCCGGCGGCCGGAACCGGCTGTTCCTCGACGGGAGCGCGAGGTACCTCACAGACCGACGGACCCAACGATAAGCCCAGGTCTGTTGGGGGGCACCCGCCTGGGCGCCCCCCGTACGGGTCAGGGCTTGGCCCCGCCGCCGAGCAGCATCTCGAGCAGGCTAGGCGTGGCCTGCTGCTGGCTCCCCAGGGTCTCTTGGGCGCTGAGGGCCCGATCGATCCGCATCGCGCACTCGGCGAGGTGGATCTTGGTCGTCTCGTCGGTCGTCCGGGCTTGGGCGTTCTTGATGCGCCCAGTGAGCGTCCGCAGGCTGTTCCAGGCGAGCATGCGCCCGTCGGCGGGCAGGCCGTTCGGCGGCCGCAGCATATAGCGCATAAGGAGGTCGACGTGCCGGCGCTGGAGCTCGCGACGGAGCTGGCCGACGGCCTTCGCCGTGCCCAACTCACTCCAGACGGCCCCATCGACGGCCCGGTAGACCTCGACCAGCGTGAGCGCCCCTGGCCCCTGGGTCTTGAACTCGTTGTTCGCGACGCGGGCGAGCCGTGGGGGGGCCATGAGGCTGCTGAGCACCCGGCCCTGGAGGTTCGCGATCGCGTCGAGAATCGGGAACGAGTTCTGACCGCTCAAGAACGCTTCGACGAACCCAGTGTTCGGGTTGTCCGCGAGCTTCGTGAAGAGGCTCTTGGGCAGGTCGAACGCGCTTTCGCTGAAGACCCGGCGCGTTAGGGTCTGGAGCGCCAGGCGCTGCTCGTCGCCGGGGAGCGGGGCGAGCGGGGGGCGCTGGCCCGGGTCGCCCTTGTGGTTGGCGAACCGGCGCATCCCACCGACCCACCGGACCAGCTGGCTCGCCCCCTGGCCGTGGACGGCGAGGAGGAGGTTGAAGTCCCTAGTGAGCTCCCAGTAGCTGCGGCCCGACTTCGGCTGTCGCTGTTCGAGCGAGTCGATCAGCGAACGGGTGAGGCCCATCATCGTCGTCCAGTAGTTGAGCGGGTCGGCGGCAAGGTCGAACCGGGTCACGTACGGGTCGAACCCATCGGCCACCTCGTCGGACTGGTAGCCCAGCCCGGCCGAGTTGCCCTTACTGGCGAGGGCGGCGAGCGAGGCGGCCTCCCCCTCGGCCGTGCGGCGGCCAAAGTCGCGGTAGCCGTACTCGATGGCCCAGTGGTCGTACTTTCCGAGCACCGGTCCGAAGAACGGCACCCCGGCCCGACCCAGCGCGGACGGGTTGAAGGCGACGTAGTCCATGACCGACGCCGAGGTCCCGGCCGCCTCGACCTTGGCCTTGTCCTTCAGGTCCGCCATCGAGAGTTCGGTCGAGGCGACGAAGTTGTGGCGGAGGCCAAGGATGTGCCCGAACTCGTGGGCGACCACCCACTGGACGAACTGCCGGACGTACTCCTTCTCGTCGACGAGGCCGCCCATCGCCTGGAGGGCGATGAGGCCGGTCCGAGCCATGAGGGCCCCGTCCTCGGCGGCCCGGCAGCGCGCTGGGTCCGTGCAGACGTGGTCCTTGTGCTCACCCTCGATCTTCACCCGGTTACCCGGATCGACGACGCCCTGGTACTCCTGGGCGAAGAAGCGGACGATCCCCGCGTCGACCGTGATGCTCGCGTTGAGGATCTCCCCGGTGAGCGGGTTCGAGCGGAAGAGCGCGACGGCGTAGGCCGATTGGGGCGACGTCACCCAGCGGACGACGTTGTAACGCATGTCCCCCGGATCGACGTTGTCATCCTTGGTGAGCTGCTTCACCACGACCGCGTCCTTGAACCCGGCCTGCTCGAACGGTCGGTTCCACATGAGCAGCGCCTCCCGGACCGGAGCACGGTACTCCTCGGGGACGGTGGTGTCGATCCAGAACGTGATCGGCTTGACCGGGGCCGACAAGGCCGCAGCCGGGTCTTGCTTGCGCAGGTCCCACCGCAGGATCTTCTGGACGAAGTTATCGACCTCCCGGTTCTGCGAGAAGTCCGTGAAGCCCACCGTGAAGTAGCCGACGCGGCCGTCGAAGGCCCTCGCGCGGTAGCCGTTTTCGGTCGGCAGGGGGAACAGGTTGTAGACGACGCGGACGACGATGCTGCGGGGGTCGCCCGAGGTGCCACCGCCGCCCAAGAGGTCGGCCAGACCGCCAGGCCCGGCGCCGCCCGTAAAGTTGTAGGTCGTCTCCGCCACCAGGTTCGTGGGGAAGTTCTTGAGGCTCGAGACGAAGGTCTTCTCGCGGTCGAGCGAGTACGACCGTCCTCCACCGAGCCCGGGGATCGGTCCGCCGCCGCCCTGGAAGAGGGCGTTCACCCTCGCGATGTCCCCGCGGAAGAAGTCGGTGACCTCGATGAGCAGGCTGTCCCGGTCGGGTTGCCGGGCCTCGATGTTGAACTGCTCGACGAACGAGTCGGCGAAGCTCCGGCGGACGGCCTCGCCGATCGGCGTGCCGAAGTCGGCCCGGAAGTTGAAGTTCGGGACGACCATCGTCAGTCGGTCTTTCTGGAGCTCCTCGAAACGGAAGACGATGTCGTTGATCGGGTTCCCCGCGACGACCTGTTCGGAGTTGCCCGTCCCGGCGGTCGCCTGGAGCATCATGAGCTTGCCGAGTTGGTCCTTCTTGAGCTCCATGTAGAGCTGCTGGCGGCCAGAGGTGACCTTCCGGTAGAGCGTGACGGCCCCGTCCAGCTTCTCGAAGCCCTTGACGACGTCGTCGATCTTCTTCGGCTCAGGTTCGGCGCTCGCCTCGGGGCCGGTGCCCTTCACCGGGCCGCCCGCGGTCCGCTCGGAGATCCCCTTCGCCTTGCCCATCAGGGGGCCAGTGGGTCCAGGCAACGGGATGTTCTCCACCGAGAACTCCGACTTCACAACGTCGCCGGAGGCGATCTCTACCCAGAGCGTGGCCTTTCCCGAGACCCCGTTCGCGCCGGACTCTTGGTAGGTCATCACGATCTTCGCAGTCTTCGCCGTGCCGACGTCCTCGAACGCGGTGAGCTCGTAGCTGGACGTCGCGCCGCGGGCCCCTTCGGGAGTCTCGGCCGTGTGCTGATGGGTCCAGGTGTCGCCCACGCCGACCGCCTGGTCGCTAAAGACGGGCTGCTGGGAGAGGAACAGCCTCAGCGAGACCTTCTCCGGGTCGGGCTGCTGCGACTCGGCCTTGAAGGAGAGCAGGCTCCCGTTCGGGGCCAGAACGTAGGTGGAAGAGTCGGGCGACTCGCCCTCCGATGGGATCTTCTGACCGTTCACCGTCTGCTCGGAGCTCTCCGTGACCCGTTCGATCGTGACGTTGCCGTTCTCCGCAACGTCGGCGACCGTCGCCCGGGAGGTCTCCTTGATGTTGACCGTGATCTTCTGGCCCATGGCCTCGAGTTCGATGTCGGCGTTGCCCTTGTAGCGAGCGATCTGGCCCTTCTCGCCCTTGGCGCGGAGGGTGACCTTCTCTTGGGCGAGGGCGGCCCCGGTGAGCGCCAGGGCGGCCAGGACCACAATGGCCCGTGCCAACACCGGCAGGATGCGTGTCTGCCTCATGACACCGATACTTTACCGGTCTCGGTGAAGGAAGGTTGCCGCCTGGGCACCCGCGGGGTCTCGTGGGCCGTCACGCCCGGTCGAATTCGGCGGGCCGGGGCTGGGGTTCGAAGGCCAGGAGCCACCGTCCCTGCGCCGTCACCGCTCCGTAGGCCCCTTCGCCGATGGCCTGCGAGAGAGCGGGGTCCGTTCGGTACTCGACCCGCCGGCCGTCGCGGTGAAGGACTCGGACATAGCAGTCCACGTCGTCCGGCTCGGCGTGCTCGAGTTCGAACACCGGCCTGCCGTCCTTGGTCTGGAGCAGGATCGACACGACGGACGACGCCTCGAGACGGACGATCGGCGCGCGGTGGTCGGGTCGGTAGCCCTCCCGGAGCCCCAAAGCCGCCCCCGCGACCGCGAGCACGGCCCCGACACCGGACAGCCAAATCGGCGCCCCTGTCCAGTCGGTGACCCCCGGCACCCCGACGAGCGAAGCCCCTGCCGCCAGCCACGTCGCCCCCACCGTGCCCACGACGCCGAGCACGATGAGCGCGACGCCGCCCACGATCAGCAAGGCCACGAGCTTGTCAAGGGGGATTCGATCCATCGGCCCTCCCTTATATGACGCCCGGACCCGGCGCAAAGCGTGCACCGAGGCTAGGGCAGAATAGGGGGATGACCTCGCCCTCTGCCCTCCGGGCGGTCCAGGAGACGGTGGAGACCCGTCTGGGCATGATCCTTCCACCCGCGACGGCCCCGCACCGGCTGCACGAAGCGATGCGTTACGCCGTCCTCGGAGGGGGCAAGCGGCTACGGCCCGCGATGGCGATGGCCGCATCGGTGGCGGCAGGCGGGGCGCCCGAGGACGCCCTCGATGCCGGGTGCGCCGTCGAACTGGTGCACTGCTTCTCGCTGGTCCACGACGACCTGCCCGCTCTAGACGACGACGATCTCCGCCGGGGGCGGCCGACAGTCCACCGGGCCTTCGACGAGGCCACCGCGATCCTGGCGGGGGACGCCCTCTTCGCGCTCGCCTTCGAGACGTTGGCGGGATTGCCGGAGGCGGTCGCGGCCCGGTGCCTGGGGCTGCTCAGCCGAGCGACCGGGAGCGACGGGCTCGTGGGCGGGGAGGTCATGGACCTCGAGTCCGAGGGGCAGGAGGTCACCCTCGAGACGGTCGAGACGATCCACCGCCGAAAAACGGGCAGGCTCATCGCGGCGGCTTGTGCGGTGGGCGGGGCATGCGCCGGAGGCTCACCGGCCACGATCGAGACGCTGCGCCTCTTCGGGGAGACCATCGGGCTAGCGTTCCAGATCGTCGACGACGTGCTCAACGAGACGTCGACCGCCGAGGAGTTAGGCAAGGCGGCGGGCTCGGACCGTGAGCGGGCGAAGGCCACCTTCCCCGCCGTGATCGGGGTCGAGGCGTCTCGGGCACGAGCGGAGGCCCTGGCCACGGAGGCGGACCGACTGCTCGCTGGGCTCCCCGGCGACCCTGGGCCGCTGCGCGACCTCGCCCGGATGTGCGTCGACCGCCGGGCATGAGCGCCTTCGGCCCGATCGCCGCCCACTACGACCTCCTCATGCGGAGGGTGCCGTACGACACGTGGGCGTCCTACTACCAACTCCTGCTCGCCCAGATGGACGTCGCCCCCGTCAGCCTCCTCGACGTCTGCTGCGGGACGGGCACCGTTGCCGAGATGCTCGCGGACGAAGGCTACGTGGTCACCGGGTTCGACCTGAGCGAGCCGATGGTCATCGAAGCCCGTCGCAAGGCCGCCGAGAGCGGGCGCCCGATCGGTTACGAGGTGGCCGACGCCCGCACCTTCGACCTGGGGCTGCGGTTCGACGGGGCCTTCTCGTTCTTCGACAGCCTCAACTACATCGTTGAGCCCGAGGGGCTCCGCGCGGCGGTGGCCCGGGTCGCCGCCCACCTCGTCCCCGGCGGGTCGTTCGTGTTCGACCTCAACACGGCCTTCGCGTTCGAGGCCAAGATGTTCGACCAGCGCGAGACCCGGTCGACGGCACCGATCCGGTACTGGTGGGAGGGCCACTACGATCCCTCGTCGCGGCTCATCCGGGTCGATATGGAGTTCGAGCGCGATGGCGAGCGGTTCTACGAGACCCACGTCCAACGGGCGCACCCGGACGAAGAGGTCCGCGAGGCGCTCGAGGCGGCGGGCTTCGTCGAGGTCCGGGCGTACGACAGCTACACGCTCGACCCCCCGCGCAAGCGTAGCGACCGGGTCCATTACACGGCCCTGGTCCCCGAGGGCTAGACTGGGGCTGCGATGGTCGCGGCCGTGCTCCTCTTCGCCCTCGGCGGTCATTCCGCCCCGACAGCCGAGCCCGTCGTCGTGGGCAGAGGCTTCGACACCGTCCTCGACCGCCAGGCCCCGAAAGTGAACTTCGGGCGCGAGGCCGTCCTCCGTGGCGGGCCCGACACGGCCATCCTCGTCCGATTCCCGCTCGTCGGGGCGAACCTGGCCGGAGACGTCGAGTCGGCCGTCCTCGAGTTGACGCCGACAGCTGGCGGCGAAGTGCGGCTGAAGTCGGTCTCGGTCGTCGGGCAAGCGTGGTTCGAGGGCGGCGGGCGCCGGGACCTCCCCGATCTGGGCGAGAACCCACTGGCCAAGGGCGCGAGTTGGGAAGCGGCCATAGACGGGCCGCGGGCAGTACCGTGGACTCAGGGGGACACGCCGATCGAGGGCGCCCGAGGAGTGCTCGAAGGCGGCCGGTTCACGGTCGTCGGGCTGGCACCCGCGGTTCGGGCCTGGCTGCGCGACCCCGCCTCCAACCAAGGCTTGCGGCTCGAGTTTGAGACACCGTGCACATTTTGGAGCTTCGATTCAGCGGAGCGAGGCCCCCGCTTGACCCTCAAGGCCGAAGGCGTGCCCACCCCGCCGGGGCTCGAGGTGAGCGAGCCCGTCCCCGTCGGCCGTGAATGGGTCGCCACCGTGACGAACCGCTCGCTCCCCCCGTCCGGGCTCGAGTTCGAGTGGCGGCTCGATGGGCGGACGCTGGGGGTCGGGCAAAACCGGCCCGGGCCGGACGCCGGCGGGCAAGTCGTGTTGCGCCAGGAGATCGAGCCCGGGGACCGGCGCGACCCGCGGTACGGCCGGCTCACCCTGACGGTCTCCATGGGCGGCCAGACCCGGACAGCGGCGACCTACACCCTTGGCGTCCCCATCGACGAGGAGGTCCCGGCGACGACGCTCGCCCGCCTCAACGACGTCGTGTTCCCTTCGAGCCGCGCCTCGTTCGCGCCGGGCGGGGTGCGGGAACGGGTGCGGCGGGCGGGGTCGGGCGAGACCGGGCTCAGCCTTGCCCAACTCACCGAGTGGGTTCTCGGCTACCTTGGGACCCGCGAGGCCACGCTGGCAGCCGAGGGGGCCCCATCCCTCGACGTGCGCCCGGACGGGAAGCGCCTCCTGGACACCCGCGACGAGTCGGGGTGGCTGCCGGGTGTGCCCCTCCCCGCCTTCCCGGGGGGGACGCCGGGCCCCGACTTGCCCATGTTGCCCCGGACGCAGGGGCTCCCGATGTGGGTCGTCGCGCGGCTGGAGGGCACGCTCGGCCAGTCGCTCGCCGAGCGCTCGGGATGGCGGCCCCAGGCCCCGCCCGTCATGCTTCTGCGGGTGACGGACGACAGCGGGCAGCCGGTCGCGAACGCCGCGGTCGAGCTTCGGCAGACTTCGGCCGGACAGGTGGCCGATCCCCCCGTGTTCAAGGGCCAAACGAGCGACCGCGGGTCGATCCTGGTTCCGAGCAAAGAGGGGCAGGGACCGTTCGGGGCCCTGCTCCCGGACGGGTCGAACGGCTGGATCGAGGTCCGCGTGACCCGGAACGGGGGGACGGCCTCGACGTGGCTGGCCGCGACGACGCTGGTGGTCGAGCGAGCGCGGGGGAACACGGCCCCGACCGTGGAGGTTCGCGTCTCCCTTTCCAGCGGCCCCATCCGCCCAAACCCCGAGCACGCCGCTGGCCGGCCGGTGACGGACAGCGAAGGACGCCTGCCCGCCGCCTTGGCCCCGCTGACCGCCCCCGGTCGAACAGACCAGGTCCGGCTGGCCGAGCGAGGGTGGGTCGAGGTGGACCTCGGGCGCGACCGGCTGATCGGCGAAGTCGCCCTCCTGGCCCCAGAGGGCAGGTCGTTCAAGGAGCCCGCGCTCCTGCGGGTGCTCGTGCGGTCTACCGGCGACCCGGCGGAGCGAGGGCGCCCCTGGGCGGTGGTCGCCGAGCCGCGCGAGGTGGCCGAGGGGTCGCTGCTTGCTCTGCGGGCGACCGCGACCCGGGCCCGGTACGTCCGGGTCGAGTGGTCGGGCCGGGCCGCCTTCGACCTGGCCCGCATCCAGGTCCGCGGGGTCGAGGCCCCCGGCGGTTAGGCGCTCCAGGCTCGCAGGAAGGCCTCCCGGGCCGCCTTGACCTCGGCCAGGGCGTCCGGGCCGACCGCGTTGATGTGCCCCATCTTGCGCCCCGGGCGGCTCTCGGTCTTGCCGTACCAGTGCACCCGGGCCGAGGGGACCGCCTCCAAGGCCGCCCGCACCCCCGCCCGCCAGTCGCCGATCGTCGCGCCCGACTGGCCGGGGGCGGGCCCGGCAAGGCCGAGCAGGTTCGCCATCGCCGCCGGCCGACCCTCCGGCCGCACGCACGGCAGCCCGAGCGCGAGCCGGACGTGCTGTTCGAACTGGCTCACACCGCCCCAGTCCAGCGTGTAGTGACCCGAGTTGTGCGGCCTCGGCGCGATCTCGTTCACCTGGAAGGAACCGTCTTCCAGCTCGAATAGCTCGACCCCGAAGAGCCCGTAGCCCTCCACCGCCTCGACCGCGGCGATCGCGATCTCGCTCGCGTCGACGTCGGCCGGGTAGACGACGTCGCACACATGGTCGACCTGCTCGGTGACCATGGTCGGGAAGGTCCCCGTCTCTTGCGGCGAGCGGTAGACCATGACGGCGAGCTCGCGGCGGAACGGCACGAACGCCTCGGCGAGCCAGCCCCCGCCCTCCCAGAGCCCCCGGTAAGACTCGAGGTCCCCCGGCGTCCTGACGGTGCGGGTGCCCTTCCCGTCGTAGCCCCCGTAGCGGGCCTTGATGACAATGGGCAACCCGAGGGCGAGGACGTCGGGGTCGTCGGCCCGAGTCAGGGCGACGGCGGGCGGCGACGGGACCCCCGCCCGGGCAAGGGCCTCCCGCTGGGACAGCTTGTCGTTGATCGTGCCTAGGGTGCTGGGCGACGGGCGGGCCAACGTAGGGTCGTGCCCCGCGGCCTCGAGGGCCGAGCCGAACGCCCGGGCGTCGAGGAACTCGTTCTCGAGGGCGAACGCCTCGCACTGGCCCAAGAACCCGGCCATCGCCTGCTCGTCGTCGAAAAAGCCCTGCACCGGCGGGGCGACCTGGGACGCCGGAGTATCGAGCCCGGGGTCGAACGATGCGCACCGCAGGCCCATGCGCTGGGCCACCATGATCGACATCCGAGCCAACTGCCCCCCACCGAGGATCCCTAAGTCGAACCGTGCTCGCACGCCCCCATTATCGCAGGAGCCCGCTCACACGAGCCCGAGCAACCGGCTCAGGCCGAACGCGACGACGCAGAGGAACCCCCACTGGCCGAGCCCGGCGAGGATCGGGAGCCAGCCGGCCTTGGCCAGGTCCCGCACCCCGGTCTTAAGCCCGACCCCGGCCATCCCCACGCAGAGCAGCAGCACCACGAAGGTGTCCAGCGGCTTGCGCACCTCCGGGGTCAGGCCGATCTGGGGCCCGATCGAGTTCACCGCCGCGAGCGCAACGAACGCCACGAGGAACCAGGGCACGGGGGCCACTTTCGCCTCGCCCGCCCCGCCCCGGAAGCGGAGCAGCCACCAGGCCAGGAACAGCACGATCGGGGCGAGCAGGGTGATGCGGGCGAGCTTGACGACCGTCGCGACCGTCGCCGCCTCGTCGCTGAACCCCTGCGCTCCGGCCACGACCTGCGCCATCTCGTGGAGGGTGGCCCCGGCGAACACGCCGTACCCGAAGTCGCCCATCCCCAGCGCATGGCCCAGAGCCGGGAACGCAAAGATCCCGACCGTCCCCCAGAGCGTGATCACCCCGAGGCTCACCGCCGCGTGCTCGCCCTCGGCTTGGACCACAGAGTCGGCCGCGACGACCGCCGAGGCCCCGCAGACCGAGCCGCCCACGCTCAGCAGGATCGCCAGCTTCTCCGGCAGCCCCATCCGCACCGCGAGCCACCATCCGAACGCGAGCGAGGCCACCGTCGACACCGCGACCACGAGGAGCGAGGGGCCACCGATCTTGAGGATCTCCGGCACGCTCAGTCGCAGCCCCAGCCCGGCCACCCCCCACCGCAGCACGCCCTTCTGGGCCACCGCCATCCCCTCGCCGAGCGACTTGGGCAGGCGCACCACCGAGGCCACCGCGATCCCGAGCAGGATGACGACGAGCAGGGGGCTGAACCGGACGGTCTGCTTGAACCAGGGCTGCTCGGCGAGCAGGACCGACCCGGCGGCCAGGCCTACGCACAGGGCCAACCCTGGCACCCAGGCCGGGGCCCAAGCCCGCCCTGGGCTCACGGGGTGTAGCTCAGTTCGCGCCGCACCCGCTCGTACCCGCCCTCGACCGGTTGGAAGACGTGGCACCACGTGAGTTCCTCACCGTAGACGTGGACGGTGACGGTCGGCCCGTCGAGGGCGTTCGCGATCGTGTGGTACTCGAACGGAGGGATCAGGGCCCCGGCCTCGCCCACGCCCGCCAGAACGGTCTTCTCCTGGCGGAACTGGACGACCCCGGCCTCCTCGTCGCCCGAGACGAGGTCGTAGGAGGTCACGCTGATCGTGCCGCTATAGACGCACTCGACGCACCACTGCCCGGCGTGGTCGTGGATCGCGGTGCCTTGCCCCTTGCCCCAGACCATCGCGACAACGCTGTAGCGGCCGGCGGGGTCGCGGTGGACCAGTCGCCGGGCGTAGCGCTCGGGGTCGGGCTCCAGGAACTCGGGTGCCAGGAACGGCTCGCCCGAGCGGAACACGTCCTCGAGGATCGCCTTGACCTTATCACAGCGTCCGTGGACGCAGTCGGTGTCCACCGCCTCGTCCAATCTGCGGACGAGTTCGTCCGTCCGCCCCGTTGCGGTCTCGTGTCCCATACTGCCCGCCCCATTGTACACGAGCCCGCGTCCCCCGCGGAACCCGGCGAACGTGCGGGAGCGGGTCACCCGAGGAGGGCGGCCTGGAACTGCTCCCACGCCTCCTCGGTGGCCGGCCCGAGCATGAGGAGGGCCGCCCGGGGGCACCACGCGGCGACGCGGCCGCCCAGAACCTCCGCCCAACCCTCCCCACTCGCGGTGAAGGTCGTCGCGGCCCGGCTACGGGGTACCAGTCCCTCGAGGTCACCCGCCTCCAAGACGACGACGGCCACCTTCGCCCCGTCCGCGTCGGCCTCGGTCAACCGCCGCCACCCCTCGACTCCACCGAGCGATGGAGGGCCCAGTCCGAGGAGCAACCCGTCCCACGACTCGACCGCGAGCGGGGCCCCCGCGAGTGACGCCCCGCGAAGGGCACTGGGCGGCACAAACCCCCGGACGACCTCGGTGCGATAGCCCTCGCGCCAGAGCACCGGTCAGCCCCGAGGCAGCAGCCCACCGAGCCAGGCTGCGAACCCGCTCGGCGTGCGGGTCTGGATGTGTACGATCCCCGGCCCCGTGAGTTCGACGACGATGCCTTCCCCGCTCGTGACGGTGCCGAGCAGGCTCTTCGCCGCCTTGCGGAGTTGGTAGCCCATCCCCTCGCTGAAGGCGACGAGGTGGCCACTGTCGACGATGTACGGCTGGCCGGGCTGGAGCTGGAGGGTGTGGATCGCGCCGAAGGAGGCGACGAGCATCGTGCCCGCCCCGTAGGCGCGCATGAGGAAGAGACCTTCGCCGCTGAAGAAGCCCCGCCCGCTCGCGACGGTCTGGAGGTCGATCTGCGGGTCGCAGGCCAGG
Organism: Fimbriimonadaceae bacterium; assembly: GCA_022843485.1. Taxonomy (GTDB): domain Bacteria; phylum Armatimonadota; class Fimbriimonadia; order Fimbriimonadales; family Fimbriimonadaceae; genus JALHNM01. The sequence continues at coordinate 106,405 of JALHNM010000003.1, forward strand.
AAGCACCCGCTCGTCACCATCATCGGGTGGGCGCTCACATCCACGGCGGCGATGTCCCCCGGGGCCGCGGGAGCCAGGATCACCTCACCGGGGCCACCGGTGGCCGTGAACGTGGTCTGGAACAGGCTTTCGCCCGTGAGCAGCCGTCCGAACATCTTCCCGAGCCCCCCCGACTTGGACTCCATCGTGACCGAGGGCGACATGCTCACCATCGCGCCGCTCTCGGCCCGAATGGCTTGGCCCGGTTCGAGCAGGACACGGGCCACCGAAAAGGAAGGTTGGTAGAGGAGCTCGTAGCGCATACCCCGCTATCGTACTCTGGGGGCCCCTCCGTTCGACGGGGGTCGAACGGAGGGCGACCCCGGGACTCGCGGGACCGGGGTCGCTAGACTAGGCGGGTGGGGACGGGCGGCGGGACGGCGGGACGGGCCGGGGGCGAGGAGAACGCCTCCCGCGTCGTCTGGGACCTCGCCTGGCCCGCGGTCGCCCTGAACGCCCTCCAGACGCTGAACTCGCTGCTCGGGGCCGTGTTCCTGCAGCAGATGCCACAGGCGCACCTCACGGCGCTCGGCTCGTCGACGACGGTGGTCTTCCTCTTCGTGAGCCTGAGCTTCGCCATCGGCACGGCCGCGACCGCCCTCGTGAGCCGGGCTTATGGCGCCCGCGACCCGGTCGCCTACACCGAGGCCAACCGGCGGTGCCTCGGGCTCTCGCTCTCGCTGGGCCTCGCGTTGGGCGTCCTGTGCGCCGTGTCGGCCCCCGGCTTGGCCGCCGGGCTCGCCCCGCCCGGCAACACAGACGCCCGGGGCCTGATGGTGAGCTACCTCGGGGTGTTCGCCTTCGGGATCCCGGCCTACTTCGTGATCCAGGTGCTGGCCGGCTCGCTGAGGGGGATCGGCGACACGCGGAGCCCGATGGTCATCAGCGGGCTGCAGATCGTGCTCCACATCGCGCTGAACTACGCCCTGATCTTCCGCGAGGTCCGGATCGGGCCGCTCGTGTTGCCGGGGGCGGGGCTCGGGCTGGTGGGTGAGGGGATCGCTCTCTCGGTCAGCGCCTGGGCCGCGGCGGGCGTGTACTTGGTCTGGGCCCGGAAGACCCCCTTCGCGGAGACGGGACGGCTCCTTTGGCCGGGATGGGAGTGGGCGCGACGGATCCTGCGGATCGCGGTGCCCGCTGGGATGATGTCGCTTGTGCGGGTGACCTCCCTCATGGGCCTCACCTGGGCGCTGAGTCGGGTGCCGGAGTCGGGGGCGGCTCTCGCGGCGTTGCGGCCGGCGTTCGCGATCGAGTCGCTCGCGTTCATGCCCCCGTTCGGGATCTCCATTGCCGCCTCCGCCCTGGTGGGGCAGAGCCTCGGCATGGGCGACGCCGACCGGGCCCGGCGGCTCGGCTGGACGGCGGCCCACCAGGCGGCCTGGATCAGCGTGGCCGTCTCGGTGGCGTTGATGGCGTTCGCCCACCCGGTCTCGTCGCTCGTCCTGCCCGGGCAGCCGGACGTCGCGGCGATCGTGGCCCGCTACATCCTCTTCATCTGCGCCACCGAAGTCATGTTCTCGTACGGGATGGTGCTGGTGGGGGCGATGCAGGGGGCGGGCGACACCGTGCGGCCCTTCTGGATGACGCTGGGGGCCATGTGGGGCCTTCGGGTGCCGCTCGCGGTAGCGCTGGCCCTCGGGGCAGGTATGGGCTCTGACGGCGTGTGGCTCGCAATGAGCATCACCCAGGTCGTCCAGGGCGCGGCGGCCATGCTCCTGTTCAAGGCCGGGGGATGGGCGAGGGTGAACGTCTAGAAGGGCCCGCTCCCGGGAACCCTCGTGTCGGCTGGTACGCTTGGGGCACTCGTATGGTGCACAACGTCATCGTCGTCGGCAGCGGCCCCGCGGGCTACACCGCCGCCCTCTACGCGGCCCGGGCCAGCCTTCAGCCGCTGGTCTTCGCCGGGCCAGAGCCAGGGGGCCAGCTCATGATCACGACCGACGTCGAGAACTACCCAGGGTTCCCGGAGGGCGTCATGGGCCCGGAGATGATGGAGCTGTTCAAGGCCCAAGCGGTGCGGTTCGGGTCGGACGTCCGGAACCAGACCGTGACGAAGGTCGACCTGAGCGAGCGGCCGTTCCGGGTCTGGACCGAGGACGAGGAGCACCGGGCGAGCACTGTGATCGTGAGTACCGGGGCGGTGGCGAAGTGGACGGGAGCCCCCGGCGAGCAGGAGTTCGGCGGCTACGGGGTGAGCGCTTGCGCCACGTGCGACGGGTTCTTCTTTCGAGGGAAGGAGGTCGTCGTGGTCGGCGGCGGGGACACGGCGATGGAGGAGGCCAACTACCTCACGCGGCACGCGAGCAAGGTCACCGTCGTCCACCGCCGCGACAGCCTGCGGGCCAGCAAGATCATGCAACAGCGGGCGTTCGACAACCCCAAGGTCGAGTTCGTCTGGAACGCGGCCGTCGACGAAGTGCTCGGTGTGACCGAGCCGCACCGCAAGGTCACCGGCGTCCGGCTCAAGAGCACCCAAGACGGCTCCGTCTGGGAGGTCCCCGTGGACGGGGTGTTCGTGGCGATCGGGCACAAGCCCAACAGCGAGGTGTTCGCGGACTGGCTCGACCTGGACGAGCTGGGCTATATCCGGGTCGAGCCGTACTCGACTCGGACGAAGATCCCGGGGGTCTTCGCCTGCGGCGACGTCGCGGACAAGGTCTACCGCCAGGCCGTGACCGCAGCGGGCACGGGGTGCATGGCCGCCATCGACGCGGAGCGGTTCCTGGAGGCCGAGGGGCACTAGTGCCGCTCGCGGTCCTCGCCAGCCTCGCGCTGGCCGGCCTCGGCCAGCCGACGCAAGACCGGCCCACCCTGCGTGGGTTCCACCGGCTCGAACTCGCGAGCGCCCTGGACGGCGAGCGCCGGCTCTACCTGCGGATCCCCGACCACAAACTCGACCCCCCGAAGGTCTCGCCGAAGCACGATTGGACCTTCGAGTGGATCGTGAACGGGATGATCGTCACCGCGAAGCAGGAGGAGCCCCGTTTCCGAGTCTTCAGCCAGTTCCGCCGGGGGAGCCTCGCCGAGGACCCAGCCGTGGGGGTCACCCGGATGCTCTTGCGGATGTGGGACCTCAACTCGACCTGGCTGCGGCTCGACCACAGCCCGATGTTCCTGCTCCGTTCGGTGGACGTCTACCTCTGCTACGGCGGCAAGGCGGGCGGCGAGCACCTGTTCGACTGGGACGTGCACCAGCCGGGCCCGGACGGGCAACCGACCCGGGTCAACACGGTCTACATCTACCAGATCACCGAGGTCACGAGCCCGCTAGAGTTCGCCCGCGAGGTCGCGCACGAGTACGGCCACGCCACGCTGCCGCCGGTCAAGGTCCCCGGTGGGCGCGAGGACTGGGCGAACGGCGACGTCGGCGAGCGCGTCTTCCTGCGCTGGCTCCGCGACCTGCTGGTGGAGGGCAAGCTCACGCCCTCGGACACCCTCGGCGCCACCCCCGAGGCGATCCAGGGGTACCTCGACCGCCAGGTCGTGCCCCTCGTCACCCGGGTCGCCACGAAGGGCCCCGACCGGAAGGCCCTGGCCGAACAGTCCGACCGCGGGTTCGACGAGTACGTAGCCCTTGTCTGCACCGCCCAATGGACCTTGCCACTCGGCGTCTTACGGCGGTCGCTCGTGCTTACGAACGGCCAGGCGCCGCTCGACTACGAGAAGGCCCTCCGGGAGGCCTTCGCCGAGAGCCCGACCGTGCCGGTCACGATCCCGCCTTTCCTGCGCGGCCAGGCGATCTGGATCCCACTCGGCGAGGGCCGTGTGACCGGGGGCAAGGTGCTGGCCCGAAGGGACGGCTGGGCGAAGGTCCAGCCCACGGGAGCCCTGACGGTTACCAACCCGACCCCCAAGGACTGACGGGCCCCTCCTCCAGTCCGCCGCGTGCCCGCCGATACTCCAACTGACGGGCCGCACTAGCGGTCTTGCTAGGTGGACGCGCCGTGTCGGAAATCCTCTCGCAGTCTGAAATCGAGTCTCTCCTGAGCTCCCTGTCGGGCGATGGCCCCTCGGAGGTCTCAGATCAGGGCGCCAAGGCCAAGACGACTCAGCCCACCGGCCAGGGCGACACCCCGACCCCCCGCGTCACCCGGCCGACCTACGCTTACGAGGTCTACGACTTCCGGCGGCCGGACAAGTTCAGCAAGGAACAGTTGCGGACGCTGCAGATGCTCCACGAGACGTTCGCGCGACTGGCCGGCTCGTCCCTGTCGGCCTACCTCCGCTCGCCGATCAACATCGACCTGATCTCGCTGGAGCAGATCCCCTACGAGGAGTACCTCCGGAGCATCAACCAGTCGGTGTTCGCGATCATGTCGATCCCGCCGCTCAACGGACAGGCCGTCCTGGAGATCGAGTTCTCCGTGATCTTCACGATCATCGACCGTCTCCTCGGCGGGCCTGGTCGGCCGATCGAGCGAGGCGTCTTGACGGAGATCGAGGCCCCCCTTGTCCGCTCGCTCATCGAGCGCACGTTCGGCGCCCTCAAGTCAGCGTGGGAAGGCGTCGTGATCGTCAACCCGGGCATCGAGGGCCTAGAGACGAGCGCCCAGTTCGTGCAGATCGCCCCCCCGAGCGACATCGTCATCAGCGTGCTCTTCGAGGTCCGGGCGGGCGACATGCGAGGGGCGATGAGCCTCTGTATCCCGTACATGGTTCTCAAGCCGGTGACGGCCAAGCTCAGTGCCCAGAAGTGGTTCGCCAGCAGCAGCCGCAAACAGAACCCGCTCCACCGGCGGTTCTTGAGCGCCCACGTCCACGCGACTCCGGTCGAGTGCACCGTGACCCTCGGTCAGTGCCGGCTTTCGGTTCGCGACTTCATGGGCCTCAAGGCGGGGGATGTCCTCCGGCTTAACCAGCGGGCCGACCGCGACATCTTGATGCACGTCGCCAAGCAACCGAAGTTCGAAGGGCGGCCCGCGCTCAACGGCAAGAAGCTCGTTTACAACGTGACCGGCCCCTACATTGAGATCTAACCATGCCCGCGATCCCCAACGAAGTCTCGACGAAGCTCACCAACCTGCAGCACCAGGTCTGGCAGACCGTGACCCTGACCGTCTCCGAGGCGGCGGGCTGCGACGTGATGTTCGGGGACGGCGAGGCCGGCACGGTCTCGACGAACGACGTTTACGCGGACGCCGGGACCCCTCGGCTTGTCATCCAATTCTCGTTCGCGGACATGCCAGAGAACTCGATGATGCTGCTCATGTCCCCCGAGACCGTCTCGGGCCTCACGGGCGCGATCCGGGGCACTCCCGCACCCCCGGCGGACGAGAACATGGTGGCCGAACTCCGGCCTCTGCTCGAGGCCATCGTACAAGGCACGTGCCTTGCGATCGGCAACTCGAAGAACGAACCGACCGTGGCGAGCGGCCTGAGCATCCGGTTCCACATCCCAAGCTTCCCCCCGAACCTCCAGAAGACGGACGAGATGGTGCGCGTCACGGCGAACGTGACGTGCGACGCGTTCAGCGGCCCGGTCACCTGGCTCATGGACGCTGAGGTCGCCCACCACATCACCGGCGTCGAGATACTGAACGAGGAGCAGCTCGCCTTCAAGACCGTGGCCGGAGGCGCGTTCGGCGGCGGGAGCCAGGGGAGCATCTACGAGGACTCGAGTCTCGAGATCATCATGGACATCCCGCTCGAAGTAAGCGTCGAGCTGGGGCGGGTCAAGATGCAGGTCAAGGAGGTCGTCGAACTCGGCGCGGGGTCGATCGTAGAGATCGACAAGGCGGCGGGCGAGCCGGTCGACGTCTTGGTGAACGGCCGGATGGTGGCCCGCGGCGAGGTCGTCGTCATCGACGACAACTTCGGCGTTCGGATCACGGAGATCCTTAGCCTGCAGGAGCGCCTGCAGAAGCTGAACGAGGCGGCCTGATGAAGCGATCGCTCGTCTTCGTGGGCCTCGCCCCGTCGATCGCCCTCTCCCAGGGGACGCTCCTCGGAAGCCGCCAGGATCCGGCCGCTCGGCCAGAGCCCTCTCGCGGCAGCTCACCCATGGACGCCTTAACCCCGCTCGTCGTCTGCGCGCTGATCCTGCTCGCAGCCCGGTGGGTGCTCCCCAGGGTCGCGAAGGCGTTCGGGAAGCCCGCGGCGGCCACCGGGCGGTTGGTCACCGTCGAAGAGACCGTCCCGTTCGGACCGGGCACGCTCAGCGTCGTGACCGTCGAGGGGCGTCGGCTCCTTGTCGGGACCTCGCCCTCGTCGATCGCGCTCGTCTCCGACCTGACTCCGGCGCCTGGGGTCCCGAAGCCCGCCGAGTCCCCCGCGTTCTTCGAGATGCTGGACGAGGCCATCGCGTCGCCACCCGCGTCAGCCCCTACCTCGGCGCCGCTCACGTCAGAGCCCGACGCGGAGGCGATGTCCATGGACGACGCACTTCGGCTGCTTCATGGGGCCAAGAGCCGCCTCGCGGTCCAGCCCGAGTCGGCGACCGCCACGACCCGCCTGGAGCGACTGCTGAAGGGATGAAACGGCCGACCGGGACGAGGACGGCCTGGGGCCGAGTCCTCCTCTTCCTCGCCCTGATCGGCGGGGCGGGGGTGGCCGCGGCCCAGGCCGCCCAAGCGACGCAGGGCGCCATCCCGATCCCGACGATCCAACTCGGGGTGGGCAACGGCAAGGGCCCCGAGGATCTGAGCACGTCGCTCCAGATCCTCGCCCTGCTGACCGTCCTGAGCCTCGCCCCGGCGATCCTCATCCTCACGACGGCCTTCACCCGCATCGTCATCGTTCTGAGCTTCGTCCGAACCGCGCTCGGCACGCCCACCATTCCCCCCAACCAGGTCCTCGTCGGCCTCGCCCTCCTCCTCAGCTTCTCGGTGATGGCCCCGACCTACGATCGGATCAACAAAGAGGCGATCCAGCCCTACGTCCGGGCCGAGCGGCCGATCACGTTCCAGCAGGCCGTCGAACGGGCCCAGGTGCCGCTCAAGGACTTCATGCTGAAGCACACCTACGAGAGCGACCTCAAGATGTTCGTGGAGATGCGGGGCCAGAAGCCGACCTCCCGCGAGGACCTTGACTTCCTCACGCTGCTCCCCGCGTTCGTGATCAGCGAGCTCAAGACCGCCTTCGTGATCGGCTTTTACATCTTCGTGCCGTTCGTGCTCATCGACCTCATCGTCGCGAGCGTGCTCATGGGCATGGGCATGATGATGATGCCGCCCACGGTAGTCTCACTCCCCGCAAAACTGCTGGTCTTCGTGCTCGCCGATGGGTGGGCGGTGCTCGCGAAGGCGATCATGGGAGGGTTCGGTTGAACGAAGCGGCGGCGATGGACGTGGCCCGCCAGGGCCTCCAACTCGCCCTCTCGATCACGCTCCCGCTGCTGGGCGTCGCGCTCGCCGTCGGCCTTGCCGTCTCGGTGATCCAGGCCGTGACCCAGGTGCAGGAGGCCACCCTCACCTATGTCCCGAAGCTGGTCGGGGTCTCGGCCGTGCTCGTCGTGATGGGCACCTGGATGATCGGGCAGATGGTCAAGTTCGCCCAGTTCTGCCTCGAACAAGCGTCGAGGATGTCGCCGTGAGCCTCGATGGGCCGCTGGTGTTCGCCGGGCTGTGCGTGTTCGTACGCTGCGCCGCGCTGATGCTGACGGCCCCGATCTTCGGCACCGTCGTCCCGGTCAACGTCCGCGTCCTCCTTTCGGCCGTCATCGCCTTCGCCCTGGCTCCGGCGGTGCAGCCCCATGTGGGTCCCCTGCCCCAGGAGACCGTCTCGCTGATCCTCGCCGTCGGGCGGGAGGTCCTCGCGGGGGTAGTGATCGGGGGCGCGGTCCAACTCGTGGTGAGCATGTGCCAGTCGGCCGGGGCCTTCTTGGACATCCAGGTCGGTACGGCGGCGTCGCAGGTGTTCAACCCGCTCTTCGGCGGGGCGGCGACCCCGATCGCCCAGTTCAAGCTCATGCTCGGTATCGTCATCGTGTTCCTCGCGGACGGGCACCTGGCCGTGCTTCGGGCGTTCGCCCTCAGCTTCTCGGCCGTCGGGCCAAGCCCAGGGCACACGCCCGGCGAACTCCTCGTCCTCATCGGCCAGTTGGGGGTGCTCGGGATGCAGATCGCGGCCCCCGTGGTCGCCACGACGGTCATCCTCGACGTTTCGGCCGGCCTCATCAACAGGGCTGTGCCCCAGACGCAGCCGTTCATGTTGTCGCTCCCGATCAAGCTCACGCTCGGAGTGGGGACCCTCGCTATCGGGCTCCCTGCCCTGGTGACGGCCGTCCACTTGGGCCTCGACCGGGCGATCGAGGCGATCGGGTTGGCCCTGAGGTAACGGATGGCCGAACAGCAGTCCGGCGAGAAGACTGAACAGCCGACTCCGAAACGGCGCCAGGACGCCCGCAAGAAGGGCACCGTGGCGCGGTCGACGGACCTCGTGGGGGCCCTGGGACTGCTCGCCTCGACCTTCATCGTGCCCGTGGCGGCGGTGACCCTGACCGAGGGGGCGTTCAAGGCGTTCTCCAACGGCTTGGCACGGATCCCCGGCACGGGAGAGATGGGCGACGTGGTGCGCTTCTCGCTCCAGATGGGGGCGCCGCTCGTGCTGGGCCTGCTGCCGATCATGGCGACGATGATCTTGGTCGGTATCGTTGCGAACCTCGTCCAGGTCGGCTTGATGGCCACGCCGGAGTCGATCGCGCCGAAAGCCGAGCGGATCAACCCCCTCGCCGGGTTCAAGCGGCTGTTCTCGGGCCGATCCTTCGTAGAGGCCCTCAAGGCGATCTTCAAGATGTTCCTGTTCGGTTGGATCGCGTGGATGGCGATCCGCGAACGGTGGGACGTGCTGGTGAACCTGATGAACCTGCCCGCCGGGCTCGCCGCCCGGGAGGTAGGGTACTTGGCCCACACGATCCTCATCCGCATCGGCATCGCGTGGCTCGTGCTGGCGGTGCTCGACTACGCCTACCAGCGGTGGGAGGTCGAGAAGCAGCTCCGCATGACCCGCGACGAGCTCCGGCGGGAGATGCGGGAGCAGGAGGGCTCTCCAGAGGTCAAGATGGCGCAGATGCAGCGGCGCCGACGGCTGGCCAAGGGCAGCCTGGCATCGCAGGTGAAGGACGCCGACGTCATCGTCACGAACCCGACCCACTTCGCCGTGGCCCTGAAGTACGAGCGGAGCCGGATGCACGCGCCGATGGTCGTGGCGAAAGGGCAGGATCTGATCGCACTGCGGATCAAGGAGCTCGCTCGGGGGGCCAAGGTGCCCGTGGTCGAGAACAAGGTCCTCGCGCGCGCTCTGTACAAGAAGTGCGAGGTCGGTTCGTTCGTACCGCGCGACCTCTTCGCGCCGGTCGCTGAAGTCCTCGCCTACGTCTTCCAGAGCGTCGAAAAGGCCCGGCGGTAGTCCCGAACTCAGCGGGGAGGGCCCAGAGAGGACCCGGGCGGGCGAACTTCGCCCAGGTGGGTCACGTCCACTACGGCGATCAAGCAAGAAAAAACGCTGGTCGGCAGAGAGGTACAAGCACCGACCAGCGAACGACGCTGACACTGAGCGTGGCTCGTTGCCCACGCACTTGGTCTCGGGGCCGTTCCCGCGTGAACGGGGCGGCTCCTACAAAGCGTTATTGACGGATCAGGAGGCGGATGTGACACGGGGCTTGAAGCATTTTTCTCGGCGGTGGCCGAGAGGGCCCGTCCCCGGGCACGAAAAAGGCGCAGAGGGGATGCCTCCGCGCCCTGATCTGACCGACTCCCGCCGGTCTCTAGTTGACGAAACCCAGCTCCTGACGGAGCTCCCGGTTGCGCCGGAGGGCTTCCATGGCTCGCGACACCCGCTTTCGGGCGTTGACCGGAGTCAGCCCGACGGCGGAGGCCGCCTCTTCGAACGAATAGCCGTGGCCGAACCGGAGTTGGAGCAACTCCTTGTCCAGGTCCGACAGGTCTTCGAGGGCCGCCTCGAGCACGCCACTAGCAGAGAGGTCGACCGGCTCCGGTTCGACCGCCTCCGGGACGCTCTCAAGCGGTGTCTCGGACGACCGCCGGGAGTAGGCGCCCCGCCACCACGTGCGGGCCACGTTCCGGGCGAACCCCGTCAACCACGCGTCGATCGACCCTCGCGATGGGTCGAACTCTCCAAGTGAGTCGAAGACCTTCGCCATGCAGTCCTGGACGAGATCGTCCGCGTCCTGCGGTCTCAGGCCAAAGTTCAAGAGCCGGCGCCGAAGCACCGACCGAACGTGTTCGGCCAGTCTGTCGGCCGATCCACGGTCACCTCTCGAGTACTGATCTATCCACACGGCCGAAAGGCCGTGCTCTTGCACTCCTATCATGTTTTAACCCCACAAGCAAGAACCCAAGCCAGTCGCGTCGTGCGCGTCCGGCCCGCTTGAGTATTGACTCTGGAGCAGCCTGAAGTGACGCTCCGAAACGTGAGTTTTCGAACACTCGTATTTCTGCCTGTCACGCGCAATCAGACCCACTCGCAGCGTCTAGAAGGGAAAGGGTCCGCCTCTCATGTCACAACGAGACGTCGTGGGTGCAATACACTATCGACCGTCTCGCCTGAGACTAGACAAAGTCTTCCCCAGGGGCCGGTCAGGAGACACCCGTGGTCGAAAACGCCTACCGACTCATGAACCAAATCGACTCGCTTGAACCGGACGACTCGAACCTGTGCGACGAGGTCCGGGACCTCCTCTACCTGTACGCTTGCGAGGAGCTCGCCCCGGAAGAGGTCGAGGTCGTGGAGGCCCACCTGGCCACCTGTCAAGGGTGCCAGGCGGCGCTCCACGAGCACCAGGTGCTAGCCGCCTCCCTTCCTTCCGCCTTCCTAGACAGATCGCAGTAGTCGGCCAGTCAGCGCAAGTAGGTCTTTTGGCCTCAACCTCAGGTGCCGGTGGTACCCGCAAGTCCCCAATCGCCGTCGAAGAACCCTGCCTCCAGGACGGCGCGTGTCCCCGAACTGGCCGTAGAGGGGTCGATGACCAGGTAGTCCGGCAGGTGGACCCCCGCCGCGAAGAGGGGCACCCGCTCGACCGCCCGGCGCGACTTAGGCCCCGTCGCCGCCACCACCGCGACCAGCCTCCCCTCCCGAGGGCGGACGAACAGGCAGCCGAAATCGCCCCGGCGCACCCGCTCGCCGACTCGCACCTCCCCGGCCCCGACCCCTACCGGGCCTTCGCCGACGAGGGACGGGTAGGCGCGGTTGGAGCCCGCATGGCCGTAGAGGATGACGTTCCGACCAGCCGCGGCCGCCTCGTCGAACTCCGTGTCCAGTACGACGTCGACCGAGCCGTTCCCTCGGTACCACCACGTCTCCGCGTCGTAGACCGCCTTCGAGAGGTTCCACGCGTCCTCTTCGGCGTCGCCGGCCGTGCCCACGACGAAGAGCATGCGGTGGCGGAAGGCGTCCTTGAACGGGCCGTACGCCTCCGGGCCTTTGCCGGCCCACATTCCGGTCGCCTCGGCCCACGTCCCGTCCCGGCGCTCGAGGCGGACTGGGCCGAGCCCTGGGAGGACGGTGAGCGCCGTCCCATCGATCTCGACAGCGAGCGGGACGCCGGGGGCGAGGCCCGCGGGGTCGATCTCGAGGCGGTCCACGTTCTCGGTCGAGCCGGACAGTCGGGGTAGCGGCCGCGACAGGGTCAGGTCGATCCGGCTCGGCTCGAGCGACCTCGCCTGGCGCACGACCCTGGCCCAGTGGCAGCGACCGTTCACTGCCGGCGAGACCGTCGTGAACTCGACGTGGGCCACTGCGCCGGACTCCCGAACCCGGCGTCGGTCGAAGAGGTCGAACAGCGGTCGATAGTCGACGCAGTCCGCCCCCGGCTCGGGGGTGGTGTCGTACCAGTGCCCGCCGCCCGGCTGTTCGTGCCAGTCGAGGTCGCGGTGGAACTCGCCGAGCCGCCGCCGCATCTCCCGGGCCTCCGTCACGGGGACAGTCTCGTCCGCGTCGCCGTGGAGTACGAACACCCCGAAGTGGAGGGCGTTCCGCACGAGAAGGAGCGTGTCGCTCAGGTTCGCGGCCCGACGCAGCTCGCGCTCGACCGGAGTCGGGTTGGGGTACTCGACGGCCCCAGCGTACGACCAGACGGAGACCCACCCCGCGGCCGGGGCGATCGCTCCCCAGCGGTCTGGGTCGGTGAACCCGAGGTACCAGGTTCCGTGGCCCCCCATGGAGTGCCCGGTGAGGTACGTACGGGTCGGGTCAGTCGCGAGGGTGCGCTGGGCATGAGCCAGCACTTCGAGCGCGTCGAGGCGACCCTGGTCCTCCCAGTTGAACCCGTATGGCCGGCGGTTCGTGGGGCAGACCACGTGCGCCCAAGGCTTCGCCCCGTAGGCCCCGGCCTGGCCGGAGGCCTCCACGCTCGCCCCGTGCAGGCTCAGCACGAGGGCCTTCCCCGGCCCTGGCTCGCTCGCCGGGTGGACGGCGTAGTACTGGACACTCCCATCGACCTCGCTCACGAAGGTGACGCTCCGGGGTTGCCGCGGGTGCTTGACGGCAAGCCGGAAGCCCGCGCTCGCCCGGGCCTCGCCTGAGCGGTCCAGGAGTTCGACCGTGAACGGGACTGGGGCGAGGTCGCTGGCGGTGACACCGGGAAGGCTGACCCGGACTTTCCGGAGCGTCATGGGCGGCACCTTGGCTGGCCGCGCCGGGCCGACCGAATCGCCGACGCGAGCCCGGACGTTCGCGTCCATCCAGGCCTCCGTCGCGTTGAGGACGAGGATCGAGGCCTCGGGAGCTTGGGGCTCCCCCACGACGAGGTCCGGAAGCGTCGGGTCTTCCGTCGAGACCGACCAGCCCGACTCGACGGGGTGGACCTTGATCGACGCCCGCCCGTTCGCGACCGTCATCAGGAGGTCGTTCCGCCCGGCCCGCAAGGCGACGGGGAGCTTGGCGTAGCCGTACCCGTAGACGTCGCCCACCCGGGGTCTGCCGTTGACGTAGACCATGCCGTTCCCGCGGACCTCGAGGAGGGCGGGGCGGGCTTCGGGCGAATCGACCGACGCCGCGAGGTAGCCGCCCTGCAGGGCCGGGCCAGAGAAGCTCCCGTCCTCACCCGCCGTGACCGGGGTCCATGTCACCGTCCGACCGTCCGGCGTTCGGAGCGAGGTGCCGGTAGCGGGGGCCTTGCCGTCGTTCTCGACCCACCAGGCGAGCACCGGGTCGAGGGAGAACGGGGCCCGCTCCCGACGCAGAACGGGCCCGATCGCGAGGCCCTCTCGGACGATCAGCGGGTCGGCGGTCGTGAGGAGCAAGGCCAAGGTCGCGGTCGTGAGCGGCACGTCCCATTCTGGCCCGGTAACCCTAACTGAAGCCGCTGCGGGGGGCTCCGGAGTCGAACTTGGGTGGGACGAGACTCGTCTTTGTTGTGAGAGAGGCGACGTTGCCTCCCCCCCGAGAGGGGTCTCGAGGGCGAGACCTGACCGCTCGCGCGAGTTCTTTGCGCAAGTGATGACAACCGGGGAACTCCCAAGCTACAATTCGCGTTGGAACCTAAGACTTAAGTCCCATAACACTGTGTTGACCATGACCCGAGCCGAATCGTCCCGACTCCTTGAGGCCGTCCACCTGGCGACCCGTACTCTTGCGAGTGCGGCCGACGTGGACGCCGTGCTCCGGGACGTCCTGGAGATCTGCGTCCAAGCCGTGGGCGCGGAGGGCGGCACGATCTACACCCACGACCCCGCCAACCGGAAGCTCCGGTTCGCGTTCGTCTTCCCAGAAGAGGTCGCCCAGCGCCTCGAACGGCTCGACGTGCCGGACGACTACGGCGTGGCAGGCCGGGTGTTCCGGTCGGGCCAGGCCGAGACCAGTAGCTTCCCGCGCGAGGGCGACCCGAACCGGATCCGCATCCAGAAGAAGACGGGCATCACGGTCCGGACGATGATCACGCTCCCGCTCGGCATCCCGGGAATGGACCCGATCGGCGTGATCCAGCTCGTCAACAAGCGCAACGGGAACTTCAACGAGAACGACGAGGCCGTCCTCGAGACGGTGAGCTCGGTCTCGACCATGGCCATCCAGAACTCGCGGCTGCTGGCGCAGCAGACCCGGGTCGCCTCGCTCGAAGGGATGGGGCGGGCCGCCCACGACCTCGCGAACAAGGCGGGCGTGCTGACCACGTTCATCGCAGACTTCCGGCGGAACCTTGAGGGTCTGCGGGAGGCGGTGTGCGACGGGCAACCGAACCCGCAGGCCAGCTTCTACCTCGAGATGCTCGAGGGGGCGTTCGAGGACGTGTTCGCGCCGTACACCGAGCGCGTGTTCCGGTACGCCCGGCTCATCAACGACCTCGCCGCCGGGAAGCGGCTCACAGCCAAGCTCAAGCGGGCGTCGCTCGGGGTCGTGGTCCGCGAGAGCTCCGAGTACCTCGAACCGCAGGGCCGGGCGACGAAGGTCAAGATCGAGTACGCGATCGACGACGACCTGCCGGACTTCGAGTTCGACGACCTGTTCGTGATCCGGATCGTCGAGAACCTCGTGGGGAACGCGATCCGGGCCGTCGGCGAGACCGTCACCGACGAGTGGCTCGCGGAGAACCGGCACGACGAGGACGCCACCTTCGGCACGGTGACGGTGCGAGTGACGTGCGAGGACGGGCACCAGGTCCTTGAGGTCACCGACACCGGGCCCGGGATGTCGCCCGGGGCAATCCGCGCCGTGCTCGCGGGCACTGCCGGGTCGAACTGGCAGCGGACGGTCGGGAGCGGGATGGGCACCAAGGTCGTCCTCGAGCTGGCCCAGGCCCTCGGGGCTCGGGTGAGCGTCAAGTCGCTGCTCGGCGAAGGGGCTACCTTCCGCATCGACTTCCCTCAGGGCTGCTGCTAAAGCGGAGCGCGGAGCTCCAGCTCCGGAGGATCCCCAAGGCCACGACCCCGATCCCGGCGATTTATGCCACCCTAGGCTATGACCGCCACCGCCCCGACCGTCGAGGCCGCCCGCGCCTGGTTCCCTTCCCTCGCCTCCGGATTCGCGTACCTCGAGAACGCCGGCGGCTCCCAGCTCCCTGGCTGCGTGATCGAGGCGATGACCCGGTTCATGCGCGAGAGCTACGTCCAGACGGGCGCCGGCTACCCAGCGAGCGACCGGGCCACCGAGACCGCGAGCGCCGCCCACGCCTTCTGCGAACAGCTGATGGGAGCGGAGGACAAGGGCCGGGTCGTCCTCGGGGCCTCTACGACCCAGCTCTGCCACATGCTCGCCGGCTGCTACTCCCGGCTGCTCCAGCCGGGGGACGAGGTCGTGGTCTCCGTGGCGAACCACGAGGCCAACGCCGGGCCCTGGGCGATGCTCGAGCGCTTCGGGATCGTGGTGAAGTGGTGGGGCGTCGACCCGGATACGGGGCTCTCGGACCCCGCTGCCCTCCAGGCCCTTCTCACCGAGCGCACGAAGATCGTCGCCTTCCCGCATACGTCGAACCTGCTCGGCGACGTCGCCGACGTCCCGGCCCTCACTCGGATGGTCCATGACGCCGGGGCCCGGGTCGTCGTGGACGGGGTCGCCTTCGCCTCGCACGGGTTCATGGAGGTCGCCGCGTGGGACGTCGATTTTTACGTCTTCTCGACGTATAAGGTCTACGGACCCCACATGGCCGCGCTCTACGGGCGGCACGACGCGTGGGCCGAGCTGCAGGGCCCGAACCACTTCTTCATCCCCCATGACGAGGTCCCGCGAAAGTTCGAGCTGGGCTGCCTGAGCTACGAGGCCTGTGCCGGGCTTGTCGAGCTCGGCGAGTACCTCCAGTTCTTGGCCGGCCGTACGGCGATGGACCGCGAGACCGTCCGCCTAGCCACGGCCAGGATGCGCGAGTTCGAGGCCCCCCTGATCGCCCGTCTGTTCGACGTCCTCGAGTCGAAACCAGGCGTCCGGGTCCTCGGCCCGGGGCGGACAGGCCGGGTGCCGACCGTATCCTTCCTCAGCCCGCGCACCCCGTCGCCCGACGTGGCGGCCCACGTTAACCGGGAGGCGATCGGGATCCGCCACGGTCACATGTACTCGTACCGCCTGTGCGAAGCGGTCAGGATCCCGACGGACACGGGCGTCGTCAGGGTGAGCGCGGTGCACACGAACACGGTTGAAGAGATCGACCGGCTCGCCGCGGCCCTGAACCCCGTCCTCTAGCCGCCGGTCTCCGTCGCCCGCACCCGCGAGCCGCGGGGGGCGTTGAAGCCGAACTCGACGTTCTCGGGCAGCGTTCCCGCCTCGATCGTCGCGTACCATCCGGTCGAGCCCTGGCTGCGACCGGACGTCAGCGACGTCTGGAAGGTCGCGCCGACGAGGTCGTAGCCCATGTCGGGGTCTCTCTCTAGCCAGTACTTCGTCTCGCTCGGGCTGGGCGTGACGGCGCGGGCGACGACGGCCTTGTCCGTAAGGTCGAGCTTCGAGGTAGGGATCCATGGGAGCCACGCCTTCCCCGCCAGCGCGCCCGGTCCGTATGCGTCGGCCACGAGCCGCACGACGAACGATGCCGCGCCCGACGTTTGCGACCCGAGCACCCCGAAGACTCGCTCGCGCCAGTTCGGGGCCAGCCCTTCCTCCGTGCTGTAGCTCCGGCTCAGGTAGGTGTTGCCGACCGCCTCCCACGCCCAGACCCGCTTCCCGTCGGCGGCGATCCGGTGAGTCAACCGTCCCCCTTCCTCGACGATCAGTTCGAGCCGTACGTCGCCCAGGCCCGGACGGTGCACCATCCCGAAGGTCACCTTCTGGCGCCGGGTCTGGCTCCCGCGGATCTCCTCGGAGGTCGCCGTGACGGTCAGAAGTTCGCTCCCCGCGAGGCGGAGGTTGGCCGAGCGCATCACCTGGCCCGGGTCTGAGATCGACCCGAAAAGTCCCAAAGGCGCGAGCAACACTGTCGTCATCAGCGCCTTAGACCGGCCCGATCAGGTCGCGGGTTCCCGGCGGTAGACTCCGTCGGACAACATTTCCGCATCGTTCGCGGGGGTTTCACCATGAGCTACGAAGACTCCAGACTCTACCGATTGCGCCACTCCGCCGCCCACCTCATGGCGCAGGCGGTCGCCGAACTCTACCCCGGCGCCAAGCTCTCGATCGGCCCGCCCATCGAGAACGGCTTCTACTACGACATCGAGTTCCCCGCCTCGATCAAGGAGGAAGAACTCGAGCGAATCGAGCAGAAGATGAAGGAGCTGGCCAAGTTGAAGCAGCCCATCGTCCGGCGCCTCGCGGCCGACCGGGACGAGGCCCGGCGCATCATCCTCGAGGAGACGACCAACGGGGAGGGGGCGGAGAACGCGGTCTATAAGCTCGAGCTCCTCGACGCGATCCCGGGAGGCGAAGAGGTGAGCTTCTACGAGCAGCGGGCGACCGACAAGCAGGGCCAGGAGCACGTCTTCATCGACCTGTGCCGAGGGCCGCACCTCGAGAACACGGGCGAGATCCAGCACTTCAAGCTCATGAACATCGCCGGAGCGTACTGGCGCGGCGACGTCCGGAACAAGATGCTCACCCGGCTCTACGGGACGGCGTTCGAGACGAAGGAAGAGCTCGAGACCTACCTCCACAACCTGGAAGAGGCCAAGAAGCGCGACCATCGCGTGCTCGGCAGGGAGCTCGGGCTGTTCATGTTCTCGCCGCGGGTGGGGCCCGGCCTCGCGCTCTGGCTACCGAAGGGGGCGACGCTGCGCAACGTCCTCTGCGACTTCCTCCAGGCCGAGCAGCTCAAGCGGGGCTACCAGCCCGTCGTCACGCCCAACATCGCGAGCATCCGGCTCTACGAGAAGAGCGGCCACATCCTGACTTACCGCGACAAGATGTTCCCCTTCATGGAGGACGAGGAGAAGGAGACGTTCGTGCTCAAGCCGATGAACTGCCCCTTCCACATCGAGATCTATGCCTCGAGCCTTCGGAGCTACCGCGAGCTGCCGGTCCGGTACGCCGAGTTCGGAACGGTCTACCGGTACGAGCAGAGCGGCGAGCTCGCAGGGATGCTCCGGGTGCGGGGGTTCACCCAGGACGACGCCCACCTCTTCGTCCGGCCGGACCAGTTGCTCGACGAGTTCAAGGGCGTCGTCGATCTGATGCTCACCGTGCTCAAGAAGCTTGGGCTGAGCGAGTACCGCGTTCGGGTCGGCACCCGCGACCCGGGGGAGACCAAGTACGTCGGCCACGACGAGAACTGGGAGTTGAGCGAGTCGGCGATCAAGCAGGCCTGCGAACAGTTGGGTCTCGAGTACGAGCTCTCGCCTGGGGACGCCGCGTTCTACGGCCCGAAGCTGGACCTGATCATCAAGGACGCCCTCGGTCGCGAGTGGCAGATGGGTACGGTGCAGGTCGACTACAACCTTCCGGAGCGGTTCGAGCTCGAGTACATCGGGGAGGACAGTAAGCCTCACCGGCCGATCATGATCCACCGGGCCCCGTTCGGGTCGCTGGAGCGGATGATCGGGCTCCTCACCGAGCAGTACGCCGGGGCGTTCCCGCTCTGGATGGCGCCGGTGCAGGTAGCCGTACTGCCGATCGCGGACCGCCACAACGACGCGGCCGAGGCCCTCGCGGCCCGGTTGCGGGGGCAGGGGCTGCGAGTGGAGGTCGACGACCGACGCGAGACCCTCGGCAAGAAGATCCGCGAGAACCAGCGGCAGAAGCTGCCTTACATGCTCGTCCTTGGGGACCGGGACATCGAGGCGGGCACGGTCGGCGTCCGCTCGCGCACCGAGGACCTCGGGGCCATGGCCGTCGACGAGTTCGTCGTCAAGGTCACGGCCGAACTCGCGGGGTGAGGGCTGGGGGCCGGGTTGGGTAGGTGAAAGAGCAACGGCCCCCCGGATTGGGGGGCCGTTTTCGTTCGGTGGGCTTCGGTCGGTTTTAGCTGCCGATCGTCCAGCGGACGAGGGTCGTTTCCTTGCAGACGTTCGGGTTCGGCACCGGGCCGACGATGCGGATCGTCTGCTTGGCGCGCAGGGCCCCGGCCGGGCCGACGAGCCGGCTCAGGGTGCCGGTGCCGTTCACGGTGCGGGTCGTGAGCGTCGTGTTGAGGTTGACCTGGTTGAAGTCGGTCGTGTCGAAGGCGTTGGTCTGGTAGTTGAAGACCTGGAGGGTCTGCTGGACCAGGCCGCCGACCGTCGAGCGGCTGCGGACGTCGAGCTTGAAGCTGCTCGGCGAGGCGACCGTGGTCGAGCCGAGGTAGTCGACCTCGATGATGCGGGCCGGGTCGTTCGGGACGATGAACCGGCACACGCGGAGCCGGTTGTTGTCGTCGCCGCGCAGGCTGTTCACGTCACCGGCGTCGACGCGGCCGCGGAGGCGGTTGAAGCTGGTCGGGAAGATCTCTTCGGCCGCCGGGCGCGGGATGAAGGAGAGGCCCCGGAACCGGGTGTTGGTCGCGGCAACGGCGACGACCGTCCACGCGGCGAACGAGGTGCCGCTGTCGGTCGTCTTCAGGAGGTCGACGCCGTTCGAGCGGGTCGCGTAGACGTCGTTGCCGACCACGGCCAGGCCGCCGACACCGATGCCGCCGAGCTGGTACTGGAGGTCGTACGCGCCGGTGCCCGCGTTGCGCCGGAGCTTCATGAGGCCCTGGGCGCCGGTCGAAGTGGCGAGGTACATAGTGTCGCCGATGACGACCCAGTTGCGGCTCGACGCCCCGTTCGGGGTGGCGAAGAGTTCGACCTGGTTCGTGCCGTCCCACGTCGCGAAGCCGTTCGAGCCGCCGAAGGCGTTCGAGCCGCTGAAGAGGATGACGCCGCCGACCTCGGCCACGAAGCGCGAGCTCACGAGGCTCGGGAGGACTTGGTTGACCGGGCCCGCGAAGGTGCCCTCGAGGAGACCGGCGTCGCCGCCCGTGGTCCAGAACTTATCGCCGTCCGGCGAATAGGTGCCCCGGATCCCGTCGCCCGCGAGCGGGACGAAGGTGTTCGAGAGCTCGATCGCCTTGGTCTGGACGTTGACACGGCCCACGACGCGCGGGGTGTTGAAGACGTCGAACGAAATGTCGCGGGGCGCGATGTCGTAGCCCGAGACGATCAGGAACCGACCGTCGCGGCTGAGCGACATGTTGGCCTCGCTCGTCTCGCCGTAGGGGTTCGAGACGTTGCGACCGCCCGGCAGGTTGTTGAGGCTCAGATCGCTGCCGACCTGCGTGCCGGTCACGGTGTACTCGCGAAGCGAGGTGGCCTGGGCGCCGGTCGTGTCCGCGCCACCATCACCGACGATGCGAACGACGAGGTTGCCCGGGGTGAACTGGGCGAAAGCGAAGGTGCCGGCGCAGAGCGCGGCAAGGGTAAGGACTCTCCTCATACTCATCTCCAGGTACACGTGTACCTTCGCGTGCATTTTTGGGCTGGAATGTTAAGGGATGGTTAATGTGCGGGCCCTTATGACCTGGTAATCGTGCCCTGTTGTGGGCGATGTGGAAAGGGACTCGTATGGTCGGCAGGCATCGCGGCTTCACCTTGGTCGAGGTCATGGTCGTGGTCCTCATCCTCAGCGTCCTCGCCACGATCGGGGCGATGGGCTGGCGGAACGCCCAGGAGCGGGCCAAGACGACCGCCTGCGTGGAGAACCGCTGGCAGATCGAACGGGCCAAGCAGGTCTGGGCGATGGAGAACAGCAAGCGGCCGGACGACGAGGCGACCTTGGACGACGTACACCCGTCGCAGCTCAAGACCCTGCCCACCTGCCCCCGTGGGGGGAACTACACGATCGGTTCGCTCAACGAGCCGTCTCGCTGCACCGCGTGCCCTTAGCCAGGTTGGGCCTAGGCACCGGGTTGCCCAGGGTATCGGGTGGCCCGCTAGGCGGGCATCATGGAGCCGGAAGCCTCGTCCCGACTCACCTTGAGGAAGAGCGGAGGGGCCCCGGACGGTTCGTCTCGGGGCCCCTCTGGGCTCAGTCTTGCATGATGCCGGGCGGCGGGACCCCTCCGCCCTGCTTTCCGCCCGGAACGGTCGCCGGTCCCTCGCGCTGCGGAGGTGCCGGGGGCTCAGGTTCCGGTGCCGGCTGGCACCCGGACACAAGTACCGCCAGGCCGAGCAGGAGGAGGGCGGAGGCTCCTCGGGTCACTGATCGTACCGCCGCTGAGTCCCGGAATCGTAGCGCGGATCCCATTGGTAGAGCGCGTAGTCCGTCACGTAGTTCATGGTCGTGCACGTGATGTCCTTGTTCCAGGCCGTGCCTCGAGCCGCGCTTCCCGTCTTGAGCCACTTCGCGCTCGTGTCGACTCGGACGACGTTTCCGCCATCGCCGTACCGCGGGGCGAACCCGTCGAAGTCCCCGAACTTGCCCCGGGCGCCGGCGAAGGTCGAGTAGTACGTCTTGCAGTTCTTGCCCCAGCCGACTTCCCCGCCTCCGGGGCCGAAGAAGTAGCGCTCGCTCGGCCATGCGTCCGGAGCGTTCACGGCCGAGCCCATCGGGTCCGGCGAGGTGAGCGATCGGCCCGAGTTGTCCACGAACATGATCGTCTCCGAGGGCCGTCCGATCCCCGACTGGGACTCGCCGATGAAGAACAGCCGGGCGCGAGGGATGCCTGGGTCTTGCGCAGGACAACCAAGCCTGGTCTGGGAGTAACTGTCGTTGCGCACGCAAAGCTTACTCATGTAAGCGTAGTTGTAGCCGTAGCTGATGTTGAACGCATCGGTACGGTCGTCGTTCGCCTTCGAGTCGCCGGGGGCGACGAACAGGTCCCAGCTCTTGAGGTACGGGGCCATATGGAACTGCCACATGGAACGGTAGCGGCCGCAGTTCCTCGGGTTGTTCGGGAGGCAGATGTCTCCGTCCAGGACCGCGTAGAAGATCGGCAAGACGTCGTTCTGATCGCCCATGTAGAGCTGCGACCCGAGCGCGACTTGCTTCGTGTTGGAGAGCGACTGCGTCTTCTTCGCCGCCTCTTTCGCCTGGGCGAAGACGGGGAAGAGGATCGCGGCCAAGATCGCGATGATCGCGATCACGACGAGGAGTTCGATGAGTGTAAAGGCAGTCTTACGCATAGGATGACTCCTTGGACAGTCATCGTAGCGCAACTGAAGGCTGCAGACAACACTCTGACGGAATTATCAGCGGACTCTTATCTCAGCCCCTACTCGTTCCGAAGCGAGACCACGGGATCTTGCGACGCCGCGCGCAAGGCGGGGATGAGCCCGAACACGCTCCCCACGCCCACGCCCATCGCGAAGGCCAGGGCCACCGTCTCGGCCGTCAAGAGCGGCTTGATCTTTGTGTTCTCGGCCAGCCACCAGCACACGACCGCGCTGACCACGAGCCCGACGAGTACTCCGAGCACCCCGATGAGCGCGCTCTCGACGAGGAACTGCCAGAACACGTCCCTTCTGCGGGCGCCCATGGCCTTGCGAACGCCGATCTCCTTGCGGCGCTCGTTCACCGCCATCAGCATCACGGTCATGATCCCGACGCCGCCCACGAAGAGCGCGATGCTCGTGAGGCCGACCACAAGCGTCCCCAGGATGCCGATGACCTGGTAGATCAGTCCCAGGAGGTCTTCCTGGGTGAGGACGCTGAACTGGGATCGATCCAGGCGCCCGGCGAGGGTCTCGTCGAGGGCCTTCACGAGTGCCTTGGGCTCGGCCTCGGGGTCGGTCAGCACCATGAAACGGTCGATCTGGGCGCTCGGGGAGGCCCTGCGGAGGCTCGCGAACGGGATGTACGCCACGTTCTGGAACCCCTGCATCGCGAAGAGGCTCTCCTCGCTGTTGCGGTCCTTCGTGACGCCGATCACGGTGTGCTCGAGCTTGTTCACGGTCACCCGCTTGCCGAGCGCGGGTTCGTCGCCGAACAGTTGCTTCGCCGCGATCGAGCCGAGGACGACGACGGGCTCCCCGGCGTCCTCGTCCGTGAAAAGCCGGCCTGACCCCACCTGGACTCGGTGCATGACGAACCAGTCAGGCGTCGTCGCGACCATGAACGGGTAAGCGTCGAGGTCGCCGTAACGGATCCCACCGCCGGCAAAGCTGAGCGTCGCCACCCTCGCGACCCCGGGGACCTGGCGGAGGGCATCGCCGTCGGACTCCTTGAACCAGCTCTGGCCGCCCAGGTTCGGGTTGAACCCGCCGGACATCTGCACCCGCCCAGGGACGACCACGACGACGTTCGCCCCGAGGTCCTCGACCTGGCCGCGGACGTCCTTCTGGACACCAAGGCCGATGCTGACGAGGAGGATGATCGCGACGGAGGCGACCATGACGCCGATCGCGCTCAGGACCGTCCGCTGCCAGCTCTCGACCAGGCTCCGCAGGGCGGCTTGGAGGTTGCGCACTCTCCGTATCAACGGCATCCCGAGTCCCGGCCTCCCACCCGCTAGGGCCTTCGTGCTCCGGAGCGAGGAGCTCCCGCTCCGCACGGCCCTTCCCCCCCTCCGAGGAAGGGCCCTGCCCAAGCGCCTCCGCCCTCAAGCCAGGCCGGCGAGGCGTTCGAACTCGCCGACGCGGGGGTTGACGACGAGGTCCGACGGGTCGATCCGGCGCACCAGGGAGAGGCCCTCCAGCGACCGGCACCGGGAGAGGGCGACGTAGACCTGGCCATGGGCGAACGCCCGCCGGTCCATCTCCACCACGACCCGGTCCAAGGTCAGCCCCTGCGACTTGTGCACCGTGACCGCCCACGCGAGTCGCAACGGCAGTTGGACGTAGCTCCCCACGACCTCCTTGCCGATCCGGCTCGCGGCCCCGTCCCAGGTGTAGCGGGTCTTCTCCCACTTCTCGACCCCGACGGTCACGACCTCGCCGCCCGCCAGGGCGACGCGGACCTCCCCCTCCTCGACCCCTTCGACCCGACCGATCGTGCCGTTCGCCCACTCCTTGCCGTTCTTGACGAACATGACCTGGGCCCCGACCTTGAGCCGCAACAGGCGGTCCGCCGGGAAGGCCTCGCCGAAACTCCCCTCGACCTCGCCCTTGAAGAGCTGGCCGGGGCCAGGCAGGGCGGCCAGGCGCTGGGCGTTGATCGCGTCGGCCCGAGCGTTCGTGGCGGTAAGGGTGACGGTCCCTTCCCCCTCGATCGCGGCTCCGACCCGGTCGTTGAAGACGCTCAGTTCGCTCGCGTCCCCACGGCGGAGCTTGTTCAGGGCGAAGAGGAGGTGGGGGTCGCTCTGGCGGTGGACAGTCGCGAGGTGTTCGACGTGCAGACCGGTCCGCCGGACCACCTCGGCGTCGAAAAAGAAGGGCGACGCGAACCGATCCTGGATCATTTCGGCGTCCGCGCCCCCCTGGACGACCGGTTCGAGTTGCCAGACGTCCCCGAAGGCGACCACCCGACACCCGCCGAACGCTTCGTCGCGTTCCCGGTTGCGCCGGAGCGAGTAGTCGATCGCGTCGAGCACGTCCGCCCGTACCATCGAGACCTCGTCGAGGACCAAGCAGTCGAGGCGTTCGATGAGCCTCCGCTTCGCCCCGCCCGACCGGAACTGAGGGATCGCGTCCGGGTCCTGAGCCAGGGGCCCGAGCGGGAAGTTGAAGAAGCTATGGACGGTCTGCCCGCCCACCTGGATCGCGGCGAGTCCCGTGGGCGCGAGGACGACGGTGCGGAGCCGGGTGCCGGTCACGAACTCGCGGAGGAGCGTGGACTTCCCCGTCCCCGCCTCGCCGGTGACGAACACGAACGCGCCGGGCATCGCCGTCTCGAGCCGGTGCAGGACCGCGTGTTGCTCTTGGCTGAGCGGGGGCGTCGGCGCGACCCGGGCGAGCGGATCGACCGTGGCCCAGGCCCGGGTCGGCTGTGACCAACGATCCATGCCCTCAGGTTACTCGCCCTGCTACCCGTCCCGCGAGGATCGGCGGGCGCGGCCCAAAAGTAGGGGAGGGGGCTTGGCCCGGACGAGAGGACTCGAACCTCCGACTTCTTCCTCCGGAGGGAAGCGCTCTATCCACTGAGCTACGTCCGGGCTGTGCCCGTCATTATGCCCCACCCGGACAAGCACCCATCCGCCCGTAGCCCAGATCCCGCGAAGCTGGGTCAGACCCTCGGCGTTCGTGGCGGGTTGCGCCGGTCAGACGTCTGAATCCGTAGATGCTCCTCGCCATCGCCTCCGTCTGCCTGCTCGCCACGGTACAGGACCGCGCCGTCACGTTCGCTAGCTTCGACGACCTCCGAAGCGCCCGACCACCGGCCGACGGCGCCCAGGCGATGGTCGCCGCTTACTACCCACGCGGCCAACGGGGGGGAGGCACCTTCGTCTTCGACGCGACTGCGACCGACCCCGACGACGCCGGGGTCTTCGTCCGCCCAGCGACCACGCCGGAGGCGCGCCCGGGCCGTTGGAAGCGCACCTTCAACGGCCCCGTCGACCTCGATTTCTATGGCCTCCGCGAGGAACGTGACCTGATCGTCGCCCGCGAAAACGACCGCCGGATCGCCGCCGCCTACCGCACGGCGCTTCGCCTCAAGCCGAAGTGGTCCTACTCGGTGACGTTCAGTCTTGGATCGGGCGGGATGGCGTCGGTCAGCGACACGGTCGTCTTCTACCAACAGGACCAGGCCACCGACCTCGACCTCGTCGGGACGCTCTTCTTAAGTCCGGTCGATATCGACTGGTCCGGCCGGGCCGTCGTCCATTTCAAGGGCATCGACGCGAGTCAGACCACCGGCCACCTCGGGGTCCAAAACCGGGTCCCCAAGAAGGTCGGTTACCCGGCCTGTGCCTTCGCGGTCACTCGAAACGAGAAGGGCGACCACCACACGTGGGCTCACTTCAACGGGCTCTGGGCCGACGGGGGCTACACCCTGGCCACCCTCGTCCACGCCGCCGGTGAGCTGTGCCTGTACGAGCACCTCGTGCTCTCGAACGAGGGCCCGGGAGCGGTGGTGTACATCGGGAACCGACTTCGCGACGGGTTCTCCCCCAAGGGCTCTTTGGTGGGGCTCTCCGGCCAAAGCACGACCCGGGTCACGGTCGCCGACAGTTCTCTGATGCAGGCCGACCGTGCCCAAGACCCGGACCTCGGCAACGAAGACCGCAGCGTCGTGCTCGTCCAAGGGGGCGTCGCCGACATCACGTTCCGAGACTGCTACACGGCCATCGGGCGGGGGACCGTGTTCGACATCGTCTCCGGTCGGAGCGGCGACGCGCGGAACTTCGTCGTGACCGGCTCGACCCGCCATGAGAGCTACGTCTGGACGACGGGGGCACCGAGGCGGGACGGAGCCAAGTCGACCGACCGCTTCTTCCGCGCAGTCGGCGTCCCGACGCCCGACCTTCGACTCGAAGGGTTGAACGCGAGCGAAAGGTTCGAGACGCTCGTCGAGCTCCGCGACGTCGGGCGAGTCCCCGGTGTGCGCATCTCGAACCTGACGTCGGAGACGACCTCGGCCTCGGTCCAACTTCTCCTCGCTGGCTTGACGACCCTCGCCGAGGGCTCCGACCTCAACCTCGGCGCTGGGTTCCTCCAGATCGATGGGCCTCAGGCCCGGGCCCAAGGGGTGCGTGCGTTCTCGACCTCTCCGGCAGGACCGCTCCGCTTGACGGGCGGTGCGCAGGCCGCCCAGGCTCTCGCGCCTGACCTGCGGAACCAGATCGAGGGGCCCTGACAGCCTGCGGCTGGGACCAAGGGGCCGTCGCGAAGAAAGTCGGAACCGTCTTGGGCGCCGCGCATTGCCAGGGTCATGAGCAACCTCAAAAAGCTCGCCCTGATCGCCGCTGTGCCCGTCGCCGTCGTTGGCTGGGCCCTCTTCCGCCCCGAGCTCCTCTTCGTCCACCAGCGGGTGGACGAGAAGGCCCCCGTCTCCGCCGCCAGCAGCACGCTCGCTGAGGGCACCTTCGTCTCCTATGCCCACGAGACCAAGGGCCAGGCGACCGTCCTCAAGGACGGGGCCAAGACGTACCTCCGACTCTCCGAATTCACCACCTCGAACGGCCCGGACGTCAGGGTCTACCTGGTGAAAGGGTCCGACCCCTCCGGTGCCGGGGTGGGCAAAAACGGGTTCATCGACCTCGGCGAGCTGAAGGGCAACCTCGGGGACCAGAACTACGAACTCCCCGCTGGGACGGACCTCAGCCAGTTCGGGTCGGTCGCGATCTGGTGCCGCCGGTTCGCGGTCGGCTTCGGGGGAGCCGCGCTCGGGGGGCTTCAAGGCTTCAGCGCGACTCCGAGCCTGCGAACCGTGTCGTTCGAGTCTGAAATCACGGTGACGAGCGGGCGGTTCACGTCGGCGACACCCACCCTAAGGGGCTCGGCAGAGCTCGTCGAGGCGAACGACAAGCGTTTCCTTCGGCTCCGGAACGTGACCGCCGCTGGGAAATCGCTCCGAGTCGTCCTCGTCAAGGCCGAGACGATCGCCAACGACGGCACCGTGACGTCGAGCGAAAAACTCGACCTCGGCGCCCTGACCGGGCAACGCGAACAGCGGTTCGCCGTGCCGAAGTCGATCGACCTGTGGCTTTACCGATCGGTGTCCATCTGGGACGCCGCCAAGAAGCGAGGCGCGGCGAAGGCCGACCTCCGATCCGACCAGGAGCGAGCCAAAGGCTCTTCCTCGTCGCTGATCTGACCTCGACACTCCCGCCGGCGGGATCGCTGCGTCCAGCAGTTCGCCCCTCGCCCGGCTACGACCGAACCCTCTCCGACTGTCCTGAAAAGACCCCAAACATCGAAAGGAACCAACACTCATGACCAACCTCAACCGAACCCGAACCCTCGTCACCCGCACGGCCGCTCTCATGGCCCTCACCGTCAGTGCCTTCGCCGTCTCCCCGGCCCTTGCCCAGGACAGCCCGATGCGGGCCCAGGGCACGATGGCCTCGCGCTCCGTCGAGCACCGCACGGGCGTCTTCAGGGGCGTGGAGGTCAACAAAGGCACCGTCGTCCACATGGTGATGAACGGGAAGAACGTCCTCAAGCTCAGCGACGACTTCGTGATCCCGAAGGCCCCCGCTCCGAGCTGGCAGATCATCGATTCGAGCGGCAACGTCTTCCTGCTCAACCAACTCACGATCGCGGGGGGCAAGACGAACCGACAGCTCACCCTCCCGAGCTACATCAAGGACGTGAGAAAGGTTCAGATCTGGTGCTCCTTCGCCGAAGTCAACCTGGGTGAGGCCAGCTTCGCCACCCCCGTCTCGATGGCCCGCTAAGTCCGATACGTCGAGGGCCGCCGCTCCCCGCGCGCGGCCCTCGTCATCGCCGGCACAAGGAGCACACCGATGACTCGCCCCCCCCTCGAAGAGACCGTCCAGCGGAAGATCCCCGTGCTGTACCGGGTCGCTAAACGGCTCGCCCGGACCGCGGCGGACGCGGAAGACCTCGTCGCGAAAACCCTCGTGCAGGTCGTCACCCACTGGAACCGCTTCGACGGAGCGTTCCCGAGGAGTTGGATGATCCGGATCCTCCGGAACGAACACCTCCAGGACGCCCGCCGGAGGAAGGCGCAACCGACCGTCCAGATGACGGAGGTCTCCGAGCCCGCGATGGACGATTTCTGGAAGGACGTCGACTGGACGCTCGTCGGAGGCCAGCTCGGCGACGCCCTAGACGCGATCCCCGAGGAGTTCCGACTCCCGATCGTGCTGTGCGACGTCGAAGAATTGACGTATGAGGAAGCAGCGGCCGCACTCGATTGCCCGGTGGGGACTATCCGCTCCCGGATTTTCCGCGGTCGGAAGCTCCTCCGAGCCAAGCTCTACCACCTGACCCAAGAGGCTACGGGGGCCTGAACCCCGAACACGTGCACCCATGAGACCCCTCCACCACGACGAACCCGGCCCGCCCTGCAAGCACATGGAAGGCCACCTCCAGCGCACCGCCGACGGAAGCGCGGGCATGTTCTCCCGCTGGTACGCGCTCGCCCACTCAGCAGGCTGCCCCCGATGCGCGACCTTCCTCGACCGGCTGCGAGAGACGCTCGGCCGCCTACGAAGGATGAAGGCCGACACCACGACCGACGACCAGGGGGCCCTGACCCGACTCGCCTCGGGCTCCTGGCGCGAAGCCGGGTCGCCACGCGACGAACGCTAGTCCGCTAGAGCCTGGGCCTAGACGCCGACCGTCTGGGCCCAGCGCGGCGCGAGGGCTCGGGCCTGGGGCGTGTCGATCATCGACCGGCCGTGCTTGATGAAGTACTCGAACTCCTCGGGGAAGACCTTGAGCGCGGCCGCGACCGGCCAGGCCGCCGCATCGCCAAGCCCGCAGAACGACCGGCCGTCGATCTGTTTCGTGATCTCCATGAGGAGATCCATGTCTCCGGGCTGCCCGTTCCCTCGGACGATGCGCTCCATGATCTGGAGCATCCACTTCGTCCCCTCCCGGCAGGGCGTGCACTTCCCGCAGGACTCCATCGCGTAGAACTGGGCCGTGCGCCAGATGAAGCTCACGATGCAGGTGTGCTCGTTGAGGACCATGCAGCCGCCGGAGCCGACCATCGAGCCGGCCTCCCACATCTCCTCGTAGCCGATCACGGCGTCGCGGAGCCCATCGCCCCGGAGGATCTGGACGCTGGAGCCGCCTGGCACGCACGCCTTGAGGGCCCCGCCCTTGACGCCGCCCGCGAGGTCGATGAGTTCGCCGAGCGTGGTCCCGAACTCGATCTCATAGTTGCCGGGCCGATTGAGGTGGCCGCTCACGGAGAAGATCTTCGTTCCGCGGGAGTTCTTGGTCGAGGCCCCGAGGGTGGCGTACCAATCGCCCCCACGCTCGACGATGAACGGGGCGCAGGCATAGGTCTCGACGTTGTTGATGACGGTCGGCCGGTCCCAGAGCCCGGCGACGGTGGGGAGCGGGGCGTGGGGGAACTTGAGCCGGGGCATCCCGCGCTCGCCCATGAGGCTACTCATGAGCGCGCTCTCCTCGCCGCACTCGTAACTGCCGGCGCCGAGGTGGATGTCGAGGTCGAAGTCCCAGCCCGTGCCGAGGATGTCTTTGCCGAGAAGCCCGGCGGCGTATGCCTCGTCGATGGCCTGGCGCACGGCCTTGGCCGCGTCGCAGAACTCTGCCCGAATGTAGACGTACCCGTGGTCGCCCTGGGTGGCCCACCCTGCGATCGTCATCCCTTCGACCATGAGGAACGGCACCGTCTCCATGATCTGCTTGTCCTTGAAGGTGCCGGGCTCGCCCTCGTCGGCGTTGCAGAGGATGTAGTGGGGGGCGGTCTTCTCCTTCTCGATGCCGTTCCACTTGATCCAGGTCGGGAAGCCTGCCCCGCCCCGGCCCCGGAGGCCGCTCTTCTTGACCTCGTCGATCACGGCCTGGCGGTCCATGCCGACCGCCTTGCGGAGGGCCTGGTACCCACCCTTCGCCTGGTAGCCCGCCAGGGTGCGGTACGCCGGGTCGTCGGCGTGCTCGAGGAGAAGCTTGTACTCGGCCATAGGCTCTCCGCATTCTACTGGAGCGCCGGGCCGGGTGTCAGCCGGGGGCCAGGTCGGCCCGCGGGGTTACGGGCCTACCCGCCGTAATCGATCTCGCTGTCCTTCCAGTTGAACGAGCTGTCCGGGCGGAAGAACGCGGGGTAGCGGGTGAGCGGCGGGTCGGACTTGTCGCTGCCCGGGGCGACCGACTTTGACATCCAGAAAGGCTCCCCAGGCTCGTTCGGGTTGAGGCTGCTCCAGGGGTAGAACTGGGCGCTCTTCGAGACCCGCGGCCAGTCCGGGATGAGCAACGGGATCGCCGTGGCGTTGCCGCCCACAGTCACGTACGGCCAGCGGTTCCCGTAGATGAAGACCCGCTGGTCTCCACCGGTGTTCCACCAGGCGAAGCCCCACACCCTCCCGCCGTTCCTGGCCGGCGGCCGGTCCGGATTGAACCGGCACGGGTTCTCAGTGCCGCAGTCTAGGGCAGGGTTCGAGACCGTGAACCCGAGGACGTTCTGCCGGTAGTGCATCGCGCTGAACAGCGGCAGGTTGTCCGGGCGCGTGATCGCCGTCGTCGGCCAGTAGTGAAGCATCCCGTTGAACACCAGGCCCACCCGTTGCGGCTGACGGTTCACGTTCGTGTAGTCGACGTTCTGGAGGCGGCGCTCGTCGATCGCGGCGAGCGCGTAAGTGTCCAGGCCCGGGTTCTGGATGTAGAACCGCAGTGCGTTCGCCCACATGTGCCCGTCGTCCGAGATCTCGGGCTCCCGGTCGCGCAAGCCTCGGCGCCACCCTTCCGGGACGACGGTCCAAAACTGCCAGCGCGGGCGGCTGGGGACCGACGCGCTCTCTGATGCGAAGGCGGCCGGGTAGGTGTCGTCGTAGTCTGCGGAGTAGACCGTGGCCGCGGTCCACAGGGCCTTCATCCTCTGGATCGTCACATCGCGGTCGGATTGTTGGCTCGGGGAGAGGACCGGCACCAGGGCCGTTCCGAAAAGAAGGATCACCGCCAAGGACGCTGAGAACTCTCGCCCAGTGAAGCGGCGTTGGGGCTTCGTATCGTACATCTCTGTCTCCTTCAGTAAAAAAACGGGGCGAACTAGCACCGACGTTCGCCCAAACGGGGGCACGCTGGCGGAGGCGGCATACGAAAAGACGAAGCCCCACGGACAAGAGTCCGTGGGGCTTGACGTACGAGCCTGGCTCGAACTTAGTCGTTGATGCCGGCGGTCGGCACGGGTCGGCCCTTGCCTTCCGGACCGGCTTCCTTGGTCGCGGCGGAGTTCATATCCGCCTTGACCGTTTCCGAGCTAGTGTCTCCACAGCCCGTGACCGCAAGAACGGTGAGGCCGAGGACGACGATGCCGAGGATCGTTCGGAGAGTCTTCATGTGTTTCGCCTTATCGGAGAGCGTACTCGCCAGCGGCCCACGCGAAGGTGCTGTCCGGTCGGAAGAAGCACGGGTAGAGCGTCTGACCGGCGAGCCGCGTGCCCGGAGTCGAGCAGTCGGTCATCCAGTATGGCTCACCGCGGCTTCCGGTCGCCGGGTCGAACGAGCTCCACGGGCTGTCGTTGACGTTGTCAGCGACGTTCGGCCAGTTCGGGGCGCGGAAGGTGTAGAACCGAGCCGACGTGTCGGCGCGGACCATGTGGTGACCGTTGCCGAACGACCAGATGCTGGCGTCGAACGCGGCACCGAGGTACCACCAGGCGTAGCCGTAGTCGCGAGCACCGTTCGGGCCCGCGGGGCCACCCGGGTTGAAGCGGCACGGGTTAGCGGTGCCGCAGTTCAGGGCCGGGTTCGAGATGGCGAACCCATCGACGTTGTTGCGGTAGTGGCCGAGCCAGAAGACGGGGAGCTTCGACGGCTCGGTGATCGCGCCGCCGTTCCAAGCGTGCAGCATGCCGTTGTAGTTCATGCCGACCTTGAACGGGGCCCGGTTCCGGTTGTTGTAGTCGACGCCGTTCAGCTGGACCGTTCGGCCCGAGCTGATCGTGTAGATCTCAGCGCTCTTGATGTAGCCGAACATCGAGGTGACCCACATCTGAGCGTTCTCGCTCAGGCGCGGCTCGGTGTCCTGGACGCCACGGCGCCAACCCGAGGGAGCGACGTGCCAGAAGTTCCAGCGAGGGGCGCTGGGGTTTCGGGACCCGTCCGAACCGAACGCGAGCGGCATGTTGTCGTCGCTGTCCGTGAGGTAGAGCTGGAGGGCGATGCCCGCCTGCTTGAAGTTGTTGAGGGCGGTGGTCTTCTTCGCCGCTTCCTTCGCCTGGGCGAAGACCGGGAAGAGGATCGCCGCCAGGATCGCGATGATCGCGATGACGACCAGGAGTTCGATGAGTGTGAATGCGCGTTTCATCTATGATGCCTCGCTTCGAGGGTACGGTAGCTTACGGTAGCCGAACCCGCACTTCGAGATTCCCCGGTCAAGGAAGGGACTATATACCTACAAGGTAGGAATGCAGCCTCCCCTGGCTGAGTGCTCCATTAGACGCCCCGACGGGGGTCGGATGTTCGCCGAAGTTCCCTTTTTTCGGAAAGAAATTCCGCTCGGGGAATCGAACGAGGGGTCGCCTCAGCGCTCGGTCGCCCGAACGTGAACCTGGACGACCGTGTCTGCGAGCCGCACGGAGCTCGGCTCGGGCCGGGAACGGAGGTCGTCGATCAGCCGGTCCACCCACGCCCTCATCTTCGCCTCCCCGCCTTCGTCCTGCAGAGTGGCTTGGGGGTCCAGGTAGTCGGGCCCGACCTGGATGACCGGCGCACGGTCGCAGGCGTCCAGGCACTCGACCTCGTGGAGGGTGAAGACGCCGTCCTCGGTGGTCTCGCCCATCTTCACCCCGAGCTTCTCCTCCAGGATGTCCGCGAGCCGGTACGCCCCGCACATGTGGCAGCTCAGGCAGGTGCAGACCTCGATCATGTGCCGCCCCGGGGCGTGGGCCGTGTTGTACATCGAGTAGAACGTCGCCACCCCTTCGATCTCGGCGTACGTCCGCTGGAGCCGGGCCGCCACTTCGGCGATCCCCTCGGGCGGCAGGTGCCCACCGTACTCGCGCTGGCTGATCCAAAGGGCGGGCAGGATGAGCGACTTGAGGTCCGGGTAGTGGCCCTTGAGCGCCTCGAGTTCCTCGACGGCCCGCTCGCTCCACCGAAGGGTCAGGTCCTGCGGCTGGGGCGCCTTGGGCCGGGCCGCCCCGATCTGGATCAGTTCGCTCATCGCTGAGCTGAGTCTACCGCCGGTCGATCCCGATCGTCGGCGGCCCCGGGGACGGCGAGCCTACCGGGCCCGCCGGTACCCGGGCCGGAAGGGCCACAATGCACGGTCGATAGGAGACAACCCCATGCCCAGGAAGTCCGGCCCCAAACTCGTCCGCCGCAAGAAGCTGATCTTTAGCGCCAAGCGCGTCAAGCGCAAGACCCGCGCCCTGGCCCGGGGCCGCACGCCCGACCTTCGCAAGCACTAGGTCCCCTTGAACTGAAAAGGCCCGCCCCCATGACCGAGGGCGGGCCTTTGTCGTATCCGGGTGCCGCTTAGCGAGCGTTCTCGAGGGCGGCGATGCGCTCCTCGAGCGGCGGGTGGCTGGAGAAGAGCTTGAGGAAGTTCTGGCCCCCGCTGATCTTCATGGTCGCCAGAGCGGGCTGGTTGTCCGGCTCGGCGTGCTGGCCTTGCAGCCGGCGCAGCGCCGCGATCATCTTGTCCTTCCCGGCCAGCTCGGCCGCCCCGGCGTCGGCCTTGAACTCGCGGTGGCGACTGAACGCCATGACGACGAGGCTGCCAAGGATCGAGAAGACGATCTGGAACACGAGGATGCAGACGAACTGGACGATCCACACCAGGTCCTGGTTCACGAACCTCGAGACCGCCCACGCCGCGATCCGGCTGAGGAAGATCACGAAGGTGTTGATCACACCCTGGAGCAGGGTCATCGTGACCATGTCCCCGTTCGCGATGTGCGCCACCTCGTGGGCGAGCACGCCCTCGACCTCGCGCTCGTCCATACCGTGCATCAAGCCGCTCGAGACCGCCACGAGGGAGTTCGACTTCGACGGGCCGGTCGCGAAGGCGTTCACCTCCGGCGAATCGTAGACGCCGACCTCGGGCATCTTCGTCAGCCCCGCCTTGCGGGAGAGGTCGTGGACCCGCTCGACCAGCCACCGCTCCTCTCGGCCCGTGGCCCGGGCCGGGTCGATGATCTGGACCCCGTAGGCCACCTTCGCCATCCACTTCGAGATCGCCAGCGAGATGAAGGCGCCGCCGAACCCGAGCACGGCCGCGAAGATCAGCAGCGAAGTGAGGTTCAGGCCCCCGTTAGCGAGGTACGGCCGGATCCCGAAAACCTGGACGACGATGGCGAGCATCGTCAGGATCAGGATGTTTGTGAGGACGAACAGGAGGATGCGTTTCATTGGAAGCTTCCCACTTGAGTATACGTTGCCGGGGCCCGAGGGGCTCCGGGGCCCAAGCCTGCACCGGGACTAGCGGTCGATCTCGCCGAGCACGATATCGACGGAGCCGATGATCGCGATGAGGTCGGCGATGAGGCGGCCAGGGGCGAGAACCTCGAGGGTCTTGAGGTTCATGAACGACGACGGCCGCTCGTGCCACCGGTAGGGCCGGTTCGACCCGTCGCTGACGACGTAGAACCCGAGCTCGCCCTTCGACCCTTCGATCCCGGCGTAGGCCTCGCCCACCGGGGGGCGGTACCCCTCGGTCCAGAGCTTGAAGTGGTGGATGACCGCCTCCATCGAGTTGTCCAGCTCGTGCCGTTCGGGCGGGGCGACCTTCTTGTCGGTCGTGTTCCAGGGCCCTTCCGGCAGTCCGTCGATCGCCTGCTGCAGGATCCGGCAGGACTCCTTCATCTCTGCGATCCGGACGAGGAAGCGGTCGTAGACGTCCCCCACTTCGCCGACCGGGATCTCGAAGTCGAACTCCTCGTAGCACGAGTACGGGTTGCTCTTGCGCAGGTCCCACGCCACGCCGCTCGCCCGCGCGATCGGCCCGCTGCACCCGAGTTCGAGCGCCTCCTTCCCGGTGAGGACGCCGACGTCTTGCGTCCGCTCCTTCCAGATCGGGTTCTCGACGAGGAGGTCCTCGACGACCTGCAGCTTCGTCGGGAAGTCGGCCAGGAACGCCCGGAGCTTGACTTCGAACCCCTCCGGGATGTCGCCCCTAAGGCCGCCGGGGACGATCCAGGACGGCATCATGCGCACGCCCGAGAACATCTCGAACATGTCGAGCACCTCCTCGCGCTCCTGCATGATGTAGAAGAACGGCGTCATCGCCCCGAGGTCGAGGGCGTGGGTGCCCAGCCAGACGCAGTGGCTCGCCACCCGGCTCAGCTCCGTGAGGATCACCCGCAGGTATGCCCCCCGCCGCGGCACCTCGACGCCCAGGAGCTTCTCCACCGCCAGGGCGTGGGCGAGGTTGTTGCCGTTGGCGTTGAGGTAGTCCATGCGGTCGGTCATGACCACGCACTTCTGGTAGGTCTGGCTCTCGGCCTCCTTCTCCATCCCCGTGTGCAGATAGCCGATCACGCACTTGGCCCGCACGATGGTCTCGCCCTCGAGCTCGCAGATCACGCGCAGGACGCCGTGGGTGCTGGGGTGCTGCGGCCCCATGTTCACGATCATCGTGTTCTCGCCGGTCTTCTGGAAGACCGTCTCGGTGGTGGGCATGAAGGGGCTGTGTACGTCCATGGGCGACCGGGGTCAGGATACCCCTGAGCGGACTCTACGGCGGCCGTGCACCGGTCGTGGGCGACGTCCCCACAAACGACGAGACGCCAGGGTCGATCGACCCTGGCGCCTCGTCCCCTAACCGCTCCCGACTACTTGACGGGGTCGGCGGGCGGGGTACCGCCCTCGGTGGGGGCGGTCTGGATGTTCGGGGTGCCGCCGGACTGGGTCGAGGGGTCTCCCCCGACCTTCATCTTCCCGACGCCTTCCGGCACCTTCTCCTCTGCGGGGTCGGTCTCGGCCGCACCGCAACCAGCAACGACGACCACGGCGAGGAGGCCGAGCGCGATCAGAACCCGCTTCACGAACCGGTCACCCGGTAGGGCGAGTGCGCGACCGAGTAGCAGCAACCCGTGTTGCAGTCGGCCTGGTCGATCCAATAGCTCTCAAGTCGGCCCGTCTGAGGGTTGACCTCGGCGTTCGGGCTGTTCGGCGACCCGTTCCGCACGAACCGGGCGTGGCCGTCGCCACGCACGACGTTCATGCCGTCGTTGAACATCCGCATGTCCGATCTCGTGTACAGGTCGGGTTGAGCGTTCGTCCAACCTCCGCCGAACACGCCGTACCCGGCCGTGCACTCCGCGCCGCTCCGCTGGAACTTGTACGGCGGGTTGCGGAGACCCCGGAGCCAGTTGGTCCCGGGCAGGAACATGAGCGGATAGCTAAAGCTCTGACCGACCACGTGGGCCTTACCCGTGCCGGGCCAGAACATGATCACGTCCGCCGGGGACGTGAACTCGGTCTGGCTGAACAGGTTCAGGTAGCTGTTCATGTGGTAGCCGAGCGAGAACCCGGTGGGGTTCGGGAGCCCGGGGCCCGGGTCGCCGGGGCGCTGGAACTCGAGGGTCTGCTCCGGGCCCTTCCAGATCGCCCAGTTCTTCATGTAGCCGGACATGGAGTTGGCGTACATGGCGCGGCGGGCGTCCATGGACCGCTCGGCGGCTTGCCAGCGGTCGGCCGGGGTGACGAACATCCCGACTTGGACACCGTAGGGGTGCGACATCGGCAGCATGTCGTCGTGGTCGCCCGCGTACATGATGGCGGCCAGCCCGAGCTGCTTGAGGTTCGAGACGTCCTGCGTCTTCTTCGCCGCTTCCTTCGCCTGGGCGAAGACCGGGAAGAGGATCGCAGCGAGGATCGCGATGATCGCGATCACGACGAGGAGTTCAATGAGGGTGAATGCGCTTCGGCGCGACATGATGGTCTCCGGATGATGGGGACGCTTGGCAGAACGCTTTTGTTCAGCCCGCGCCAGCCCCCGTGGGGGGCTAGCTCAATTATACGCACTTTGTCCGGATTCGTTACCGTCCGCTGACGTCTTCGGTGCCGGTCTTCCCCTCGAAACTCTCACCCGCGTGCGGAGCGGCCACGTCCTCCACCGCCGGACCTGTGGTGCCGAGCGCAAAAACGACGTCCTCGC
The DNA here is from genome assembly GCA_022843485.1 of Fimbriimonadaceae bacterium. GTDB lineage: Bacteria > Armatimonadota > Fimbriimonadia > Fimbriimonadales > Fimbriimonadaceae > JALHNM01. Next base: position 143,788 of record JALHNM010000003.1, read on the forward strand.
CCCCGAGCGGGAACTCCTTGCGCAGCGGGAAGCCCACCCAATCGTCCGGCAAGAGGAACCGCTCGCCCGGCACCGCCTCGTTCCCTTCGAAGACCACCCCGAAGAGGTCCTGCACCTCGCGTTCTGGGTATTCCGCCCCAAGGAAAAGGTGCTTGAGGCTCGGCACCGATTGCCCGTCGTCCACCGCCACCTTCACGAACACCCGGCTCATGTGCCGCAACGACATGAGGTTGTAGACGACCTCGAACCGACCTGGAAGGTCGCGCTCGTGCTTCCACGCGCTGTAGTCCACCCCGACGCACTCGCTGAAGTAGCCGTAGTCGAGTTCGGGGTCGTCCTTCAAGAACCCGACCACCTCGGGGAGTCGGCCGGTCTCGACGCAAAGGAACGTCTCCCCACGATCCTCCTTGACCTTGACCAACGAGGGCCCGAACCGCTCCCGCACCTTGCGGACGTCCAGCCGCTCGCCCTCGACGACCGGGATCGGCACTTAGAGGCCCCCCTGTCGCACCGGCACCGGGGCGGGCAAGGCGGCCCGGGCCGCCTCGGCGTCGGCCAGGAGCTTCTCCGGCGCGAGGCTCGTCGCTTCGTCCCAATCGAGCGCCCCGATCTTCATCACGTAGGCGTCGCCGATGATCCAGAGGATCATGTACACGCCGACGACGGCCCCGCTGAAGAGCTTGAAGTCGAGGGGCGCGTCCTTGAACACCGTGATCCAGCTCCAGAGGAACACGACCTCGATGTCGAACAGGACGAACAGGATCGCGACCAGATAGAACTTGATCGGGAACCGCTCCTTCGCGTCGCCCTGGGGGGCCACGCCGCACTCGTAGGGCGAGGACTTGTAGGGCGTGGTCTTCTTCGGCCCGAGGACCCAACTCAGGGTCACCATCGCGGCGCAGATCACGGCCGAGACGGTCATGAGCACCAAGATCGGGAGGAACTCGCTCGCCATCGACGCGATTCTACTCTCCCGTCAGCCCACCGTCACCGTCGGCCCAATCCCCAGCGGCCGGGCCGCACCGCCCGAAGGCCGACACCCGAACCCCGTCCCGGCCCCACCCAGTACACTGACGCCGATGAGCCTTTCGCACGTGCTCGAGACCCTGATCGCGGGGGCTTCGCTCAGCCGAGGACAGGCAACGGACGTGATGCGGGCCCTCATCGCCGGCGAGACCCCGGAGCCGCAAGTCGCGGGCTTCCTCGTCGCCCTCCAGGTCAAGGGCGCGACGGCCGAGGAACTCGCCGGGTTCGCGGACGTGCTCCGGGAGAACGCCCTCGCCCTCGCGACCGACGTCCCCCTCTTGGTCGATACCTGCGGAACCGGGGGCGGGCGGCTCAGCTTCAACGTCTCGACCGGCGCCGCCATCCTCGCCGCCGCGGCCGGGGCGAAAGTCGCCAAGCACGGGAACCGCAGCGTGACCTCCCACTGCGGGAGCGCCGACGTGCTCGAGGCCCTCGGCGTCTCGCTGCACGCCGACACCGAGCGGCTCGGGCACCTCCTGCGGACCTTAGGGATCGCGTTCCTCTTCGCCCCGAACCACCACCCCGCCCTCGCCAGGGTCGGCCATGTGCGAAAGGCGCTGGGGGTGCGGACTGTCTTCAACCAACTCGGCCCGCTAGCTAACCCCGCTGGGGCCCGCCGCCAGATCGTGGGCGTTTACGACCGCACCCTCGTCGGACCGATGGCGGACGCCCTCGCTCTCCTGGGCACCGAATGGGCGTTCGTGGTCCACGGGGAGGACGGCCTCGACGAGGCCTCGCCCGTCGCTCCGACCGTCTACGCCGAGGTGCGGAGCGGCCAGGTCTCCTCCGGGCGGTTCCTGCCCGCCGACTTCGGGCTGCCGCCCCTCGACGAGGACGTCCTCCTCCCCGGGTCGAGCGTGGCCGAGAACGCGGACGTGCTCCGGGCCGCCCTCGGCGGGACAGACCCGCACGCCCACGCCCTCCTCCCGACCGCCGCCCTGGCGCTCCTCCTCTCGGAACGGGCGGGCTCGGTCGCCGACGCCGCCCGGCTCGCTCGCGAGACGCTCGATTCAGGCGCGGCGAGCCACAAGCTCAACGAACTCGTCGAGGCGTCGGGCGAGTGAACGTGCTCGACCGGATCTTTGCCGCCAAGCGCGAGGCCGCGGCGGCGCTCACCGCCGCCGACCGGTCGGACGCCCGAGCCAGGGCCGCGGACGCCCCCGGCCCCCTCGGCTTCCGGAGAGCGCTGGAGAGTAGCCCCCACCCGGTCTCGCTCATCGCCGAGGTCAAGAAGGCGAGCCCGGTTAAGGGTGTGATCCGCGAGGACTTCGACCCCGTCGCCATCGCCATGGCTTACTCAGGCGCGGGCGCCGACGCCCTGAGCGTCCTTACCGACGTGGCCTTCTTCCAGGGGGCGCCGACGTACCTGACCGCCTGCCGCGAGGCCACCGGTCTGCCCTGCCTGCGCAAGGACTTCACCGTGGGGGAGCACGACGTCTGGGAGGCCCGGGCGCTTGGGGCCGACGCCGTGCTCCTGATCGTCTACGGCCTCGACCGGGCAGAGTTGACGGGTCTGCGGGAGTTGGCCGAGTCGCTCGGTATGGACGCCCTCGTAGAGGCCCACACCGGGGACGAGGCCGAGACGGCGCTGGCGACGGGGGCCACGTTCCTGGGAGTCAATAACCGAGACCTGCGGACGTTCGCCACGACGACGGACACAGCGTGCGAGGTCATCCCGAGTCTGGTCGGCCGGGCGACGGTCGTGAGCGAGAGCGCCCTGCACAGTCCGGCTGACGTCGGGAAGGTGGCGGCGGCGGGGGCCCGAGCCGTCCTCATCGGAACCGCCTTCTGCGCCGCCCCCGAACCAGGGGCAAAGGTGCGGGAGGTCATGGGGTGGTGACCGCGCCCGCACCATCGGCTTCCAGCCGATGGGCCGTAGCATCGGCTTCCAGCCGATGGTGTCCGAGGCTTCCAGCCTCGGTCCCTCCCCCGGAGGCCCCCGTCTGACCTGGGTCAAAGTCTGCGGCCTTACCCGCCCGACTGACGTCGAGACCGCGGTCGCGTCGGGGGTGGACGCCGTCGGCTTCGTCCTCGCCCCCGAAAGCCCCCGTCGCGTCACGCCCGACCTCCTGCCGCGGCTGGCGGCGGCGGTGCCCGATCCGGTGTGGCGGGTCGCCGTACTAGCCCGCCTAGACCCCCATACCCCCCTCGACGGCGCTGACACCCTCCAAGCCTTCTGGCCGTTCCCTTTGCCGGACGACCCGTCGGCCCCCGCTCGCCGTGCGCTTGCGGTCCTTCGCGACGGATCCGACCTCGGCACCCTCCTCGGTCTCGCTCCGACCGAGGGCGTATCGGCGGTCGTCCTCGACGCCCACCATCCGGCCCTCGGGGGCGGCACGGGACGGCTCGTCGACCTCGGTCTAGCCGCCGAGCTGAGGGCCCGCCTCTCCCTGCCCCTCGTCGTGGCCGGGGGCCTCACCCCGGAGAACGTGGCCGACGTTATCCGGCGGGTCCGGCCCTGGGGGGTCGACGTGAGCAGCGGGGTCGAGTCCGCCCCCGGCGAAAAGGACCCCGACCGAGTCCGCGCCTTCGTCCAGGCCGCCAAAGGGGCCTGACTGGTCCATCCCGCCGCCGGGCCGGGCTCAACCTTCGTAGCAAGAACAGGGAAGGTACACTCCCCGGAGCCGCCATGCCGAAGCGAATCGAGACCGTCGTCCTCCATGACAGTTCCACCCCCGTGCTCGGGGACATCCAGAAGGGTGGGGCGGTCGTGGTCACGAGCCTGGACACCCTGATCAACCAGGCCCGGGCGAACGCCCTCTGGCCGCTGACCTTCGGCCTCGCGTGCTGTGCCATCGAGATGATGTCGACGGTCGCAAGTCGTTTCGACCTCGCCCGGTTCGGCTCGGAGGCCTTCCGCGCCACTCCGCGCCAGGCGGACGTGATGATCATCGCTGGGCGGCTCAGCAAGAAGATGGCCCCCGTGCTCCGACAGATCTACGACCAGATGCCCGAGCCGAAGTGGGTGATCTCGATGGGCGCGTGCGCGAGCAGCGGCGGGGTCTACAACAACTACGCGATCGTCCAGGGCGCCGACCAAGTCGTGCCGGTAGACGTCTACGTGCCCGGCTGCCCGCCCTCGCCCGACGCCCTCATCTACGGCGTCATGAAGCTCCAGAACAAGATCAAACGGCAGAACATGGGCATCACGAAGCAGAACGCACTGATCCAGCTCACGCCCCGGACGCTGGAGGAGCCAGCGTGAGCTTCGAGGTCTTCCGCGACGTCGCCCAGCCGATCATCGCCGGCTTCGGCATCACGGCCCGCCGCCTCGCCGAACAGAAGGTGACGGTGCAGTACCCTGACGACCGGCGCGAACAGTTCCCCCGCACCCGCTGGCGCCACGTACTCACCCGCTACGACTCCGGCCTCGAGCGGTGCATCGGCTGCTCGCTCTGCGCCGGGGCCTGCCCGGCCCGGTGCATCTACGTCGAGGCGTCCGAGAACACCGACCAAGAGCGGTACTCCCCCGGCGAGCGGTACGCCAAGCGTTACGAGATCAACATGCTCCGGTGCATCTTCTGCGGCTACTGCCAAGAAGCGTGCCCGACAGGTGCGATCGTCCTCCGCAAGGACTTCGAGCTGGCCAACTACGAGCGCGAGGACTTCGTCTACACGAAAGAAATGCTGCTCGAGCCGATCCGGGGCTAGGCCGGTTCGGGGGCCCGGTCAGACCTGTAAGTCCTATAGTGCCTATATGTCTTATAGGCCCTATAAGTCGTATGGCCCGACACACCTTTCCGCTGTGCCGACGGGAGCGTCCCCCTGCCGCGTAGAATGCGGGGTCATGACCAAAGGCTTCCTCTGGTTCACTGTCCTCGCGCTCGCCCTTGTCGGATGCACCGGCGGCGGAGGCGGAAGCACGACCACGTCCTCCCCCGCCGCCCAGCCGGCCGACGCCGGGTTCAAGGTCGCCCTCCTCACCCCCGGGCCGGTGAGCGACGCCGGGTGGAGCGCGATGGCCTACCGCGGCCTCCAGGCGATCGAGAAGGAGCTCGGGGCAGAGGTCAACAACCAGCAGGCCACCGACGCCCAGATTCGCGACGCCATGCGTAGCTACGCGCAGAAGGGGTACCGCCTGGTGATCGGCCACGGGTTCGAGTACAACGGTCCGGGCGTCGAGGTGGCCAAGGACTTCCCGAACACCGTGTTCGTCAGCAGTTCGGGCGCCGGGAGCTCGGCCAACGCCGGCGCGATCCGGTTCGGGCTCGAAGAAGGCTTCTACCTCGCCGGGATGGCCGCCGCCCTGACTTCGAAGACGGGCCGACTCGCGATGATCGGCGGCCCGGACGTCCCCTCGATCCGCTCCACCTTCAAGGCCTTCAAGGCCGGAGCCGAGGCGGCGAAGCCCGGGATTCAAGTGAGCGATAGCTTCACCGGCAAGAACGACGACATCGCCGCCGCCCGCCAGGCGACTCTTGCCGCCCTCGGGCAGGGGGCCGACGTCGTCATCCACCAGGCCAACGCCGCCGCGCAGGGGGTCTTCGACGCGGCCAAGGAGAAGGGGGCCCTCGCCTTCGGGGCCAACCTGGACCAGAACGACAACCCGAGCGGGGTCGTCCTGGCGAGCGCGGTCATCGTCGCCGAGCCCGCGTTCGTCGCGCTCGCCCGGTCGGTGAAGGACGGGAGCTACAAAGGCGGCGTCCAGCTCATGGCGATGAAGGACGGGGCGATCGACTTCGTCTGGAACCCCGCGCTCGCCTCTCGGGTCCCGCCCGGAGTGGCCGCTCGGATCGACCAGGCCAAGGCCGACATCAAGGCGGGCAAGCTCGCCGTCCCGATGGATCAGTTCTGACGTCCTTTCGGTCGCCATGGCCTCGCTCTCCGTCCGGTCCGTCAGCAAGCGCTACGGGCCGGTGCGCGCCCTGACTGACGTGTCCCTCGAGATCAGGCCAGGGCGCGTCCACGCCATCGTCGGCGAGAACGGAGCCGGGAAGTCGACCCTCGTCGGCGTCCTCGCTGGGTTCGTCACTCCGGACTCGGGGACGGTGGAGCTCGACGGGCGGGCGCTCCCCCTCGGGCAGCCGGTCGCGATCCGTGAGGCGGGCGTGGACATGGTGCACCAGCACTTCATGCTCGTACCCGCGTTCACGGTCGAGGAGAACCTCGCGCTCGTGCGGCTAGGGGGCCTTGGGGGTCGGCTCGACGCTCCGGAACTCGCCCGTGAGGCGGTGGAGACGGCGGCACGGTTAGGATGGTCCATCGACCCGAAGGCCCCCACCGGGGGTCTGCCCGTCGGGTCGCAGCAGCGCGTCGAGATTCTGAAGGCGCTCGCGGGCGACAAGCGGGTCGTGATCTTCGACGAGCCGTCGGCGGTACTCGCCCCGGACGAGGTCGAGGACCTGCTCAAGGTGCTCCGGCGGCTCGCCGATGAGGGCAAGGCAGTGGTGCTCATCGCCCACAAGCTCAGCGAGGTGCTCGCGGTGGCGGACGAGGTCACCGTGCTCCGCCATGGCCGTGTCGCGCTCTCGACCGAGCGGGCCCAGACCGACGCCGAGGCCCTTGCGACCGCGATGGTCGGCGACTCCCCGGGCCAGCGCCACGCCCCTCCCGCGAGCGGCGCCACAACCCTGCCCGACCGCGCGGACCGTCCGTCCCTGACCGTGAGCGGACTCTGCGCGAAAGGCGACCGTGGCAACACCGCGCTCGACGGCTTGGACTTCACCGTCCGAGCGGGAGAGGTACTCGGGGTCGGAGGGGTCGACGGCAACGGCCAAGTCGAGCTCGCCGAGGTGCTCGCTGGCGTCCGCCCGTTCACCGGCCGCGCCGATTGGACCCCCGGCCGGCCCCGCGTCGGCTACATCCCGCAAGACCGCCAATCCGACGGTCTCGCTCTCTCGATGTCCGTATTCGACAACGCCCTCATCGCCGGCCTGGACGACCCTAGCCTCACCCGAGGGCCGTTCCTGCGGCTCGGCGCGCTGCGGGCCTGGGCCCAGGGCTTGGTCGACCGCTTCCAGGTGAAGACCCCGAACCTGGCCCAGCCCGTCGGGGGCCTCAGCGGTGGAAACCAACAGAAGGTTGTCGTCGCCCGGACCCTGGCTACCCGGCCCGACCTGCTCGTCGCCGTGAACCCGACCCGTGGACTGGACCTCAAGGCCAGCGCGTTCGTCCACGACCAGATCGCAGCCGCGGCCGAAGCCGGGGCCGCCGTCGTCCTCGTCAGCACGGACATGGACGAACTCGCCGCCCTTGCTCACCGGACCGTCTACCTGAGCCGCGGGCGCTTCGTCGACCGGCTCGTCGGAGCTGACGCGTGAAGCGGGCGCTCGTCACGGTCGCGGGGCTCTTGCTCGCGCTCGTGCTCACGCTCGCCGTGTTCGGGGTCGATGTGAGACAGGGCCTGTCCTTGATCGCCGAAGGGGCGTTCGGCGATAAGTTCGGCGTGGCCCGCACGTTGGTCCGCGCGACGCCCCTCGTCCTCTGCGGCCTGGGGATGGCGATCGCCTGGCGAGCGGGGATGTACAACATCGGGGGCGAGGGCCAGTACGTGCTCGGTGGCCTCGCCGGGGCATGGGTGGCGAAGGCGCTCGTCGGACCCGCCCCCGGGCTCGCGAACCCGGCTGTCCTCATCGCGGCGGCTCTCGGCGGGGCTCTGTTCGCCGGGCTCGCGGGTTGGCTCCAAGTCCGGCGCGGCGTCCAGGTCGTGATCAGCACGATCCTCCTCAACTTCACCGCCCTTCAGGCCCTCAGCTGGGCGGTGCGAGGGCCCCTTCAGGAGCCGAAGGGGCAACTGCCGCTCACGGAACGGCTGCCGGACACGGTCATGTTCCAAAGGTTCGACCCGCAGACGGACCTCCATGCTGGCGTGTTCGTGGCCGTCGCCGCAGTCGTGCTCACCGCGTTGCTGCTTTGGGCGACGAAGGCGGGGTACCTCTTGCGCCTGGTCGGCCAGAACCCTCGGGTCGCCCGCGCGAACCGGGTCGACGTCGGCCGGGCCCAGATCGGGGCGATGCTGGTCTCTGGCGGACTTTGCGGGCTCGCGGGCGGCGTCGATTATCTGGGACTCATCGGCCAGGTAGGCGATGGGTTCAGCCAAAACTGGGGGTTCCTCGCCATCCCCGTCGCGCTCCTCGGCGGGCTCGACCCGCTCGGCGTGCTCGCGAGCGGCCTCTACTTCGGGGCGCTGATGGCCGGGGGTGAGGGGCTGGCTCGGTTCAACCAGCTTGGCCCGACCCTGGTTTACGTCATCCAAGCCGTAGCCGTTCTCGGGTTGGTGGCCCTGAACGCCCGCTCGCGGCCGAAACCTGTGGTGGACGATGATTGAGGCGCTGGTCGGGCTGTTGCGCTTTGCCGCGCCGGTCGCGTTCGCAGCCACGGGGGAGACGGTCGGGCAGCGAGCCGGGGTCATCAACATCGGCCTCGAGGGCATGATGCTGGGGGCGGCCTACTTCGCGATGCTCGGGAGCCTCACGACGGGCTCTCCGGCGGTCGGCCTCCTGTGCGGGGTCGGCGTAGCCCTCACGTTGGGGGCGGTCCAAGCCTACTTCACGCTCCGGCTCGCCGTCGACCAGATCGTCGTCGGCACTGCCCTGAACCTGTTCGCACTTGGGTTGACGTCGACCCTTTACCGGGCCCGCTTCGGCGGCTCTGGTCAGCTCATCAGCGTGCCTCGGCTGCCGCAGTTCGGCCCGGGGCTCGACGCGGCCTTGGTGGCCCTGCCCGTGCTGGTGGTCGCGGCGGCGTGGGGGCTCTTTCGCACGAAGTGGGGCCTGGCGCTTCGGGGCGTCGGGGAGTACCCGGCCGCGGTCGAGGCGGCGGGCTACGGGGTGGCGCGCCTTCGGTTCCAGGCGACAGTTGTGGGCTCGGCTCTCGCGGGGCTCGGCGGGGGCTACCTCGCTCTGGGGGTCACGGGGAGCTTCGCCGAGAACATGACGGCCGGGCGCGGGTTCGTCGCGATCGCGATGGTCACATTCGGTCGGTGGCGTCCGGCGTGGGTCCTCGCCGCGTGCTTACTGGTCGGGTGGGTCGACTCGTTGCAGTACGAGCTTCAGGCCCGCGGGTTGGGGATCCCCGCCCAGATCCTGATCGCGCTGCCGTACGTGCTCGCCCTCGTCGTCCTGGTCGCAGTGGGCAAAGGGACCGCCGCACCGGCCGCCCTGGCTGTGCCGTACCGTAGAGAACGGTGATGTCTGGAGCGCCCGAGTCTCTCCCCCCGACCCGCCACTCAGTTTCGGAGGGCACGAACCATCCCCCCGAGGCCGAGGGGGGGGCTCCGGACTCTGCCATCGTCACCCTAACCCGTCGGATAGCCTTCTCGAGCGGTCACCGGTACTGGCTCCCCTCCCTTGGGCCTGATGGGAACAGGGCCCTTTTCGGCCGGTGGGCGAGCCCGTTCAACCATGGTCACAACTACGTCCTCTGGGTGAGCGCCGCTGGGCCGGTCGACCCTGAGAACGGGATGGTCGTCAACATCAAGTGGATCGACGACGTCCTGAAGGAGCGGGTGCTCGCCCGGTTCGACCAGCGCTCGATCAACGACGAGGTCCCCGAGTTCGCGGACCGAGCCCCTTCCCTCGAGAACCTGCTGCACCACTTTCGGGACACGCTCGCCGACCTCCCGGGCGGCGTCCGGCTCACCGCCCTCAAGCTCGAAGAGACCCCCCTCCTCTACGGAGAATGGACCGCCGAACCAGCCATGACCACGATCACCCGCACCTACGAGTTCGCCGCCTCCCATCGCCTCCACGTCCCTTCGCTGCCGACTGACGAGAACCTCCGCCTGTTCGGGAAGTGCAACAACGCCAACGGGCACGGCCACAACTACGTGCTCGAGGTCACCGTGACCGGGGAGTTGGACCCTCGGACGGGGATGTCGGTCGATCTGGACGCCCTCGACAGGGTCGTCCACGCCGAGGTCGTCGACCGCTACGACCACCGGAACCTAGACCTCGACGTGCCCGAGCTCGCCGGGCGGAACACGACGAGCGAGGTCGTGGCCCGGGCCGTGTTCGAGAGGCTTGCGCCGGCCGTACCGGGCACGCTCGTTCGCGTCCGCCTCTTCGAGACGGCCAGGAACGTCTTCGAAGTCTCCGCGCCCTAGTCGGCGTCCTCTCGCGGCGAGTACTCGTAGCGGCTGAACCACCAGGCACAAAGCGCCCACAGGAACGCCCCGGACCCTATCAGCGCCACCCATGACACCGCCGGAGCCGCCGTCTGCGGGCTCATCGACCCCGCCAAGACCGTGAGCAGCGAAGGGTCGGTCTCCGGTTGCGGGTGGAGCGAGAGGGATCGCAGGTACGTCATGACGGACAGGTAGTACATATCGCCCGGCATGTTCGGCACGAACGTCTCCCAGCCGAACGCGAACAACAGGCTCCAGATCATCGACTTGGCGATGATCAAGCTCAGGAAGGTGAACAGCCCGATATAGACGAACGCGCCGAGTCCGTGGAGCAGGAGGTCCATCCAGAACGCCCTGGACCCGAGCGCCCCCGGCCCGACCACGGTCACGGCCGCCGCCACTTCGGCGAGGACACCGATCGAAACCACCACCACCAACGCGGCGAGCATGCGGGCCAGAAGGAGCTGCCAGCGGGCGATCGGGCGGGTCAGCAGGTAGGTCACCGTCTTCTGCTCGACCTCCTGGCTGAGGACCATCGTCGCGAACACAGCCGAGGCGAGGGCGGTGACGCGGAAGACGAGCACGGGCACGATCTGGCCGAAGGCTTCCGGCTGGCTCATCCCCGGTACGAGCCGTACCCAGACCGAACCGATGAACCCGACCACGAATGTGACGAGCAGCCAGACCGCCACTCGTTGTGGGCGGACGAAATCACTGAGGGCGCAGGTGAAGGGGGTCACAGGTCCCTCCCCCCGACCAGGTACGAGTACACGGCCTCCATGTTGTTGTCCGGGCTCTCGAACGAAAGGATCGGGATGCCCTCGTCCAGGGCCAGACGGGGCAGTTCGCCGTAGAACCGGTCCGGTTCACGAGTCTCGACCTCGAGGGAGCGGCCACTCGGATCGATCCGACAGAGCAGCACGTAGCCGAGGGCCATCGCGTGGGAGGCGAGTCGTGCAGGCTCGGGGGTCTCGACCCGCACGCGGTGGGGGTGCCGGTCGATGAAGGCCCGGACCTCGCTCACGTCCCCGCTCGCCAGCACGCGACCCCGGTGGAGCAACAGGATCGACCGGGTCATCTGCTCGACCTCGAAGAGGACGTGCGAACTCACAACGATCGCCTTTCCTGCCTGGGCGAGCCGGGCGAGGACGTCCATGAACTGCCGTCGGCCCACCGGGTCGAGCCCGTTGAGCGGCTCGTCGAGGAGCAGGAGGTCGGGGTCGTGGACGACGGCCTGGGCAAGCTTGATGCGCTGGCGCATGCCCTTGCTGTAGCCCTTGAGAGGCCGGTCGGCGCGGTCGGCCATCCCAACAAGGACGAGGGCCTCCTCGGTCCGCCGCCTCGCCTCGGGGTCGGCGAAGCCGCTGAGCCGCGCCATCCGCCGCACGAACTCGCGGCCGTCCAGGTGCTCGGGGAAGGCGTCGATGTCCGGGCAGAACCCGAGCCTGCGGTAGACGTCGGGGTTGGCGAACGGGTCCATCCCGAAGACGCGCACCGTGCCCGTCGTCGGTCGGAGCTGGCCGGTCACCAGGCGCATGAGCGTGCTCTTCCCCGCACCGTTCTGGCCGAGGAGCGCGGTAACCCCGGGGCCCATCGTCACGGTCACGTCGTTGACCCCGATGACCTGGCCGTACCACCGGCTCGCCCCGACGAACTCGATCACTTGACCACCTCGACGGCCCGGATCCGTCGCCAGGCGACGAAGACGGCCACAGCGGCCACCAGGACAACCCCGCCAAGCGCCATCCATGGGTCCGGGGCGGCGATCTGGGGCGTGCGGGCGGGGATCCCGAACGGCGGCGTGCCGTCGGTCGCGAGGAGGACCTTAGCCAGCCCGGTCAGCAGGCCGTCCACCGAGAGGTAGAAGAACGTCTGAGCCTGCCCGCTGCCCATCTGCTCGAGCGGGGTGGCCGTGGCCCGGAGGAAGATGATGAGCATCAGCTGGCTAAAGAACCCGGAGATGAAGTAGAGCCCGGCGTAGGCCGCACCCGCGAGACGGCCCTGGTTGAAGAGCGAGCTGATGCCGATGACGATCGAGGTGTGGAAGGCGGCCGCCATCGGGACGAGCACGAGCACCCTCCCGAGCAGGAGCGGGTCATCGTCGAAGAAGCCTCGCTCGCGGAAGTTCAGCACGCAGTACGCGAAGAACACGAGCATCGGTAACCCCATCGCCACGCACAACGGCACGAACACCCCGAGCCACTTGCCGAACAGGTAATCGACCTTGCGGCAGGGCTTGCTCAGGTAGACGAGGAGGGCGTTAGCCCGGTTGTCATTGGCGATCGCCCCCGCCCCGAGGAGCAAGGCGATCGAGAGCCAGACGAGGTGGGAGAACGCGAACCCGTGCAGGAACTGGTCGCGCCAGACGATTCGGCCGAAGAACTCGCTCGCCAGCCGGGACGTCTCGTCGGCCAGGTTCGCCTGCTCGATGAAGTAGAGGATGGCGAGGAGGATCAGGTAGTACCACCCGCCCACCACGGTGAGCACCCAGAACGCCCTCTTCGAGAAGGCGGAGCGCCAACCCATGCGGGCGAGCACGAGCCATCCCGGCGAGCCCGGCCCACCCCCCGCCTCGACGTCGCGGTAGCTCAGGTCGGCGACTGGGCTAGCCACTGATCGCCTCCAAGAACGCGTCCTCGAGTGACCGCACGGCGGGGACGGCCCGTCGGACCTGCACGCCCGCCGACCGAGCCGCCCGGAACGCTCGGGCCACAGTGTCCTCGGGGGCACCGTCCCCCCGAAGCCGGTAGACGGCGTGTTCGGCCCCGAGCACCTGCAGCCCCTCCTCGGCGGCGCAGCGGACGAACGCCCCGCTCGCCTCGCGCAGCTCGATCTCGTACGGCGCCCCCTCGACCCTCTTCAGGTCGTCGATGCGGCCCTGGGCGCGGAGGCGGCCCTGGAACAGGACGATGGCCTCGTCGCAGGTCCGCTCGATGTCCGGCAACAGGTGGCTGCTCACGAGCACGTTGACGTTCTTCTCGTGGCTGATGGACCGCACGAGTTGGAGCATCTCCTCGCGGCCGATGGGGTCGAGGCCGTTCGTCGGTTCGTCGAGCAACAGCAGCCGTGGCCCGTGGACGAGGGCCTGGGCAAGCTTGATGCGCTGCTTCATGCCGGTCGAGTAGGTCTCGACCATGCGGTACCGGGCCTCCCCGAGACCGCAGTACTCGAGGACCTCGTGGGCGCGACGCACCGCCTGAGCCTTCGAGAGCCCTCCGAGTTCCCCCGCCAGGGCAACGTACTGAACGGCGCTGAGTCCGGGGATGTGGCAGTCTTGCTCCGGCATGTAGCCGACAGCGCGCCGTATGGCGAGGTCGTCGCGACCGACTTCATGCCCCAGCACCGTCCCCCGGCCAGCCGCGGGCTGCACGAAGCCAAGAAGAGTGCGGATGAACGTACTCTTCCCCGCCCCGTTCGGGCCCAAGAGCCCGACGCAACCCCCCGGGACGACGGCCGTGAACGACTCCAGGGCCGTGAACCGACCATAGCGGACGGTCAAGCCTTGGATCTCAGCGACGTCCATTGGAGGGATAGCGTACCGGCGACCGGCAAGGTTCCATCGGGCGGGACCAGCGAACGCCCGGCCCCGGGCCTATTCGAGCCTGGTCCCGTTGGCCTGGAGAATGAACCGGTAGCCGAATAACGCCGCGGAGGTCCTGCACATGACCATCCGGCTCAGGAAGATCTCGAAGAACTCCATGACGCTGGCGAAGTCGGTGTCGATCTCGAGCACGAGGGCGACGGTCTTCGCCTCCGTGTCCATTTCGACCCGGCTCTTCGTCACCGCGTAGTTCACGCGGTCGTGGATGTCGAAGGTCTCAAGGATCGGGTTCTGGACGCGGGAGCGGTGGACGTCGCTCTTGTCGGCGATCACAAGGGCGGCGGTGATGAGGCTCACGGGCGAGCCGACGAGCTCTTCGTGGTTGCCGATCGCCCCCAGGATCGGGACGACCTCGTCCGGCGGCATCCCCATCTCGTTGAGGAGGGTGAAGGCGACGTTCGCCCCGGAGATCGGGTGGTCGACGCGGTTGATGACGTTGCCGATGTCGTGGAGGTAGGCGGCGATCATCGCGAGCTCCACCGTCCGCTCGGGTGTCTCGAGCTTCTCGAGGATATAGCGGGTGATGCTCGAGACGACCCCGACGTGCCGGTGGCCGTGCTCGGTGTAGCCCATCGAACGGAGCAGTTCGTTGGCGCCGTCGATGAGCACCCGCACCTTGGGGTTGGCCTTGACGTCCTTGAGCGTGATGGGCCGGGGGGTCGTAGTGGTCTCTGGCATGTGTGGTCAGTCGGTGACGAACGGCTTCGTCTGGCCTCGCTCGACCCGGTCGAGCCACCAGCCGATGCCGTAGACACCCTCGTAGGCCCAGACGCGGGGGAGGAGCTTCAAGTTCCGGTCGGGGTTGAGCGGCGACGGGGCAGGTGCCGACCCTGCAACGACGACCGCCTCGTACGCGTATCGCTCGCCCTGGTAGGTGAACCCGTGGAGGAGCCGACGGTTCTTGGGGACGTTGCCGTACGGCAGGGCCAGAGTGCGGGCCGCTCGTCCGGTCAGGCGCTTGACGTACCGCATGGACTCCGCCATCTCCCGCTTCACGTCCTGATCCGGGATCGCGTTGAGGGGCCGGTGGGTCATGGTGTGGGCGGCGATCTCGCTGCCCCAGTCCACGAGCACCCGGGCCTTCTTGCGCCCCAGCCCGCGTTGCTGCCAGGGGCCGTTCGGCAGGACGAACCAGGTCGCCTTGATCGGGAAGTCCGGGTTCTCGGCGGCGAAGTCCCGCCAGATCCCGACCGCTGACGCCGGGTCGGCCGTCCCGTCCTTGCGCAGACGGAACTGGGTGACGTCGCTGTCGTCGAACGTGATCACGACCGGCGAGGCCCCCGGCGGGAGGTCGAACTCGCCGTCCACGTACTCGGCCAGGGTCACCGGCCGGAACCCGAGCCGGTGGAGCCGCTCGAGGTCACGGCGGAAGTTCTTCGCGCTCCGCACCATGTACTTCTCCTTCGGGCCGATCCGGTGGTACATCAGGATCGGTACGCGACCCTTGGGATTCGGCGGGCGGGCCGTCACCGGCGGGGGGCCGACCGAAGAATGGACGGCGAGCCCCGGCCTCGGTACGTCGAGGGGGGCGGGCCGCGCCTGGGGCGCGAGGGCGAGGGCGAGCAGACTCCCGATCACGAGTGGGTGCCGAACCCACGTATTTTGTCGGCATATCCGCTCACAAGACTACGGCTGGCCTCAAGATCGGGGCTCTCGGCGAATACGTGGAGGACGGGCTCGAAGCTGTCGGGCCGGATCAGGATCCAGGCGTCCTCCGTGTAGACCTTGATCCCGTCCACGAGCTCGACCCGCTCCTCTTGCCGGTGCTCCTCGGCCAGGCGGCGCATCACGGTGCCCTTCGTTTCCCACGGGCACTCGACCTTCTCGTAGGCGAGGTGGAAGTCGGGAAGTGCGTCGACGACTTCGCTCAGCCGGAGCCGGGTGGCCTCGAGCATGGCGACGAGGTTGCCGAGGGCGAAGAGGGCGTCGAACCCCGGGCCCAACGACGGGAAGATGAACCCGCCACCCTCCTCTCCGGCGAAGGCCACGCCTTCGCCTCCAGCGGCGGCCATGAGGTCCCGAACGTTCGACCTGGAGCGCACGACCTCGGCCCCCTCGCGCCGCAAGAGGTCCTCTAGGCGACTGGGTGCGGTCACCGTCATGACGATCTTCGGGTGCGGCCGAGTCCGGGCGGTAAGGAGGCAGAGCGCGGCGAAGAGCGTGTGGCCCATCAGCGGCCTACCCCGGTCGTCCACCACGAACAGGCTCTCGCCCTCGTTCGCGAAGAGGACACCCATGGCGTAGTCGAGCGAGCCGACGATATGGCCGAGGTTCTTGAGGTGGCCCTCGATCTCCTCCGGACTACGGGGGGAGCGGCGGGCGTCGTTGTAGGCGTTGAGGCTGATCGCCTGGACGCCCAGGCCCTGGAGGATCGGGGGCAGGATCGGACTGATCGAACTGTAGCCGTAGTCGACCGCGATCCGTCGCCGGCGCCCGGTGGCGGTCGCGTTGAGCTGGCGGAAGAAGTCGGCCCGGTAGGCCTCGACGCTGTTGTGGACGACGTCGATGACCCCGAGCTCGTCCGAGTCGATCCGCTGGAACTCCTCGCGGTAGAAGACGGACTCGACCTTCCGCTCCATCGCCTGTTCGATGTAGTGGCCCGCGCCGTTGAAGGTCTCGAGCAGCGTGAGGCGGGCGTTGCCCGGGAGTTTGCGGGTGTTGATGGCCGCCACCGCGTCACTCCCCCGCACGAAGTGCCGGATCACGGGCAGCGGCGTCCCCCGCATGTCGAGCACGTTGCACCCGGTGCTCAGGAGGCTCGCGATGACGGACCTCTTGATCATGCGCGAGCTTCGGGCCGAGTCCCGGCTCGTGACGACACGGCTGTACTGGGGCAGCACCGTCCCGAGGGCGAGCCCGTACCGGGTGGCGAACTCAGGCGTGATCTCGATGTTGCTGAGCCCAGCCACGCCGAGGTCACGGAAAAGCGACCCCCGCCACTTGTTCCCCCAAACGAGGGACATGGTCAGAGTCGAGCCACGCTCGATGAGCTTATCGGGCCAGACCTTGATTCGGGGCCGGATCGTGCACCCGACGTCGATGAGGCACCGGTCTCCCACAACCGCGTCCTCCATGACCTTGGTGTCGCGCTTGATCGTCACCCGCGACCCGATCACGGCCGACCGCACCGACACGTCCAGGCCCAGGTAGGACGAGTCCCAGACCACGCTGCGCTCGATCGTCGCCCCCTCTTCGACCAACGTGCTGTCGCCGAGCACCGTGTAGGGCCCGACTTGGCTGTTCCGCTTGACCCTGCTGTTCCGGCCAATGCAGACCGGGGGCACGATCTGGGCTGAGTCGTCGATCACCGTCCCCTCTCCGACCCAGACGCCAGGCCGCACCTCCTGGCCCGTCGGCCGCAAGACCGTCTCGCCGGAAAGGACGTGGTGCTGGGCCTCCATGTACTGCGGGATCGTGCCCACGTCGCACCAATACTCGTCCATCACGTAGCCGTAGAGGGGCGCTCCCTCGGAAAGCAGCCGCGGGAAAATGTCCCGACTCCAGTCGTAGGGGCGGCCCTGGGTCATCGACTTCAGTATCTCGGGCTCGAGGATGTAGATGCCCGTGTTGACGGTGTCGCTGAAGACCTCTGACCAGCCCGGTTTCTCAAGGAAGCGCTCGACCCGCCCGTCCTCCCCTGTGATCACGATGCCGAACTCGAGCGGGTTCGGGACCCGGGTCAGGACGAGGGTCGCAAGGGCCCCTTTCTCCCGGTGGAAGGCAAGGGCTTTGGTGAGGTCGCAGTCCGTGAGCGCATCACCGCTGACGATGAAGAACGTACCGTCCTTGAGCTCGTCCTCGGCGAGCTTGACGCTCCCGGCTGTGCCCAGCGGGGAGTCCTCGATCGTGTACGTCATCCGCACGCCGAACTCGGAACCGTCGCCGAAGAAGTTCTGGATCTCGTCCGGCAGGTAGAAGAGGGTCGAGACGACGTCCGTGACCCCGTGCCGCACGAGCAGGTCGAGGATGTGGGCCATGATCGGCCGGTTGACGACCGGCACCATCGGCTTGGGGCGGTTCGTCGTGATCGGGCGCAACCGCGTCCCTTCCCCTCCCGCCATGACGACCGCCTTGAGTTTGGTGCTCACCGTTGCGCCCTTCTCGGATTATCGCACCGGGCGAGGTCAGGGGCTGGCCACGTCGGGATTCAGCGCCGCCCAGCCTTCTCGCGCAGGAATTCGGCGAGGTCGGCCAGGCGGTCGGTGTTGATGAGGTCGACCCCCTGGTCGTAGAGGACGGTGAACGCGTTCCGGTTCTGGGGCGCCGCCCAGAACCGCACCTTCCGGCCGCGAGCATGGGCAAGCGTCACAAAGTCGCGGATCCGGAGCCTGGTGTCTTGGGGCACGGGCCCGATGCCGCGCCAGTCGAAGAGGCCCTTCCAGTCCTCGCTCACGAGTGGGATGCGGTACGAGGGGAGCTCGCTGTAGAGGTCGGCCCGGCGCCCGTCGAGCCCCATCAGGGCGTCAGGGTCGCGAAGGATCGCCCGCCGGGCCCGGTCGCCGCTGACGATGACCCGGACCGCACCGGGCTTGTCGGTGGCCAGCATCTCCCGGCGCTCGTCGAGCAACACGCGGAGGCGCTTGTAGACCGCCTCCCCGTTCTCCTTCACGTCCACGAGGAGGGTGAACTCCGGGCCGTTCGGGTAGACCCGTCCCCCGTTCGCCCGGACTCGCTCCCGCAAGGGGTCCAGGTAGAGCGCCTCGAGCGTCCGCCCGGGCTTGAGCTCGTCCTTGCTGTGCCCGACGAGCAGGTCGCTCCCGACCAAGAACACGTCCGCTTCCACGCTACAGAACCCTTGCTCCAGGGCGTCGAGCAAGGGTCGCGGCCGCCAGTAGTCGTTGTGCGAGTGGGCCCGTTCGAGCGGGGTCACCTGGAGGGCGAGGGCAAGGGTCAGGGCGAGCACGTACAGGTTGTACCCACCGCCGTACCCGGCCGCACTGGGCTGTGTCCTTGCGGTGTCCGTGCGGTGTCCGTGCGGTGTCCGTGCGCTCGACCGCTCGGAGACCCCGGGTACGAACCCCGGCGAGGGGAAGGTGACACGGCAGTGAAGCCGGGGTTGGCCCTCGCTCGCCCGGCGCGACCCCGGGGCGAGCGGGCAGAATAGGGCGCATGAAGTTCCAGGGCCCCCGCGGCGCAGACGACGTCCTTCCGAACGCGATCCCCGTCTGGCGGCACATTGAGGACACCTGGCGCAGGCTGGTCACCCAGTACGGATACCTTGAGGTGCGACCGCCGATGTTCGAATCGTACGACCTCTTCGTCCGGTCGAGCGGCGAGACGAGCGACATCGTCAGCAAGGAGATGTACGACTTCACGGACAAGGGGGGTCGGCACATGGCGCTGCGCCCGGAGCTTACGGCGAGCGTCGTCCGGGCCTACCTCGAGCACTCGTTGGGGGCGGCGGGCGGGCCGGTCCGGCTCTGGTACTGCGGGCCGATCTTCCGCTACGGGAGGCCGGGGAAGGGGCGCTACCGTCAGTTCCACCAGGTCGGGCTCGAGGTGCTCGGTTCGCCCAGCCCCGCGGCCGACGCGGAGGTCATGGAGGTCGCCTACCGGTTCTACACAGCGCTCGGCCTGCGCCGGGCGAAGCTCCTGGTCAACAACATCGGTCGCTTCGACGCCCGGGAGCGGTTCGGCGAGGCGGTCCTTGCCCACGTGGCTGCGTGGCTCGCCGACCAGACCGAGGAGGATCGAGCGAGGGCCCACAAGAACCCGATGCGCCTGCTCGACTCGAAGGACGCCGACCTCCAAGCCCTGCTGAAGGACGGCCCCCGGATCGCCGACTGCCTGGGCGACGAGAGCCGCGCCCACGGGGAAGCGGTCCTCGAGCGGCTCGCCGAGGCGGGGGTGCCGTTCGAGGTCGACCCGGGGATCGTCCGGGGCCTCGACTACTACACGGACACCGTGTTCGAGGTCGCCGCGGAGGGACTGGGCACGAGCCTCTCCCTCTGCGGTGGGGGCCGGTACGACACGCTCGTCTCCGAACTCGGAGGGCAGCCGACACCCGCGGTGGGGGTCGCGCCAGGGCTCGAGCGAGCGATCCTCGCAATGGAACTCGAGGGGGTCGAAGTGCCGAACCCCGCCTTGGACGCCTACCTCGTCGCCGCGACCGAGGGGGCGAGGGCCACGATCGGGGAGCTGGCGGGCGAGGTCCGGGCGGCCGGGTTCGCATGTTTGCGCGACCTCGACGGCAAGAGCCTGAAGGCTCAGTTCAAGCAGGCCGACCGGAGCGGGGCCCGCCTGGCTCTGATCGTCGGCGACGACGAGCTCGCGGCGGGCACGGTGACCGTCCGCGACCTAGCGACCGGCGAGCAAGGTTCGGTGCCACGCAGCGAGGCGGTAGCCCGTCTGAAAGGGTTGTGAACCGGGCCCTCGCCCTTCTCGCCCCACTCGCGTTGACGGGCGCGAGCTTCGCCCAAGCCCCCGACATCGCGGCCTTCGTCGAACTCCGCCCGACCTGGCAGGTGCGGAGCGGGGCCAAGAACGTGTTCCGATACTACGACCCGCTCGTACGGTACAGCCTGGTCGGGTTGCGGCTCGGGCTGGAGCCGGGCCTTCGGGGGTACGTCGCCCAGCGACTGGAGAAGGCCCCGGGCGACGGAGACCCGGAAGGGATCGACGAGGCCTGGGTCGAAGACCCAGGAGTATGGCGGATCGGCAAGCAATACCTTCCCTTCGGCCGGCAGGGGCTCTTGCGGGAGACCGTGAACGCCGTCCGGTTCGATACCCGGCTCGTCTTCGAGGACGTCCCGATCGCGATGGCGGCCTGTGACGGGGGTCCAGGACGCCCGCGGGGGGTCGCGGGGCGGATCGGCCGGTCGGCTGGCCTGAGCTTCGCCGTCGGCGACCACTTTGGGGTGCAGCAGACTGCCTTCGCCGCGTTCCGCGACCCCGAAGAGGCCCCGGGGAAGGGTGGGGGGCACCGGCTCGTCCTCGGCTTGGACGCTGAGCGCTCGTTCGGCCCCACTCTCGCGACCGTCGAATGGTCGGCCCTGCGCGAAGCGAACCGGGTGGCCGACCCCGACCGGGACTTCAGCGAAGTCCGCGTCCAATGGGTGACCCGCGGGACTCGCTACCCGATCACGGCCTCATGGGGCCGCGAATGGCGGTCGCGAAGGGACGTCTACCGGATCGAGGCCCAACTCGGCCAAAAGGGGGCGGTCGTCTACGTCCCTGCGATCCGGACGGAACGGCTGAGGTTCCGTGACTTCTCGCTGACGGCAGTGGTGCGGCTGTGAGGGGCGTGCTCCGTCGGCCAGGAGTTTGGCTCGGCCTGGCGCTGGCGGCGGTGGGGCTCGTGATCGGCCAGCCTCTCCTGGCGCTCGGCGGGGTTGCGGTCGCGCTTGGGTCGGCGGCGTTCGGAGCCCTCAGGCGGGCGGAAGTGGACACCCCGGAGGCTGGCGAGCTCGGGGCCGAGGGCCGGTCGCTCGTCCGTCCTCTGAGGGACGCCCAGCGCCGGCTTTCGGAGCTCGCCGCCCAGAACGCAGGGCGACCGGAGGTGGCGGTCGTGGCCACGGAGGCGGCGGCCGAGGCAGAGACCGTCGTCGCCCGGGCTACCGAGATCGCCCTCGCCCGTCAGCGACTGAAGGAGACGATCCGCGGGCGGGGGCTCGCCGAGACTGAGCTTGGGCGGGCCGAGCGGCTTCTCACCGAGGCTAAGTCCGACGCCGAGCGGCAAGCCCTCGAGGCCGCTCGGGCCAGCCGGACCGAGCAACTCAAACGCCTGGACGAGGCCCAAGCGACGGTCGACGCGCTCTCCGCCCGGCTCCGCCAAGCCGAGGCCGTCCTGGGGGAGCTGACGGCGTCGGTCACCGCGGCGAGCGTCTCCGCCCAAGCCCAAGCGATCGACCGCGAGGCGCTCGACTCGGCCCTTACCGGGCTGCGCTCGTTCGGGACGTCCCTGGACGAAGCGGCGGCGATGTTGGAGGATCGGCAACGATGAGCGAGTTCCGTAGGGCGTACGACCTTCTCCGCGGCTACGTCAACCGGGAGGCCGACCGCATCCGCGGGATCGATCTCCACAAGGCCTGGGAGGAGCTCCAAGAAGGGCTCGCGGCCCCAACCTCCGCCTCCGACCCGCCTCTCGAATCGGTGACCGAAACGGCCCGGGTGGACGAGTTGAGCGACGAGCAGCGCGAACAGGCAGCCCGACAGATCCTTGGGGTGGACGAGTCGGCCGGGTTCGAGGAGATCCGCCGCGCCTTCGAGAAACTGAACCGGCGCAGCCAACCGGCCAACTTCCCGGAAGGGTCCGCCGAAGCCGAGAACGCCCGCGCGATCCACCTCCGCGTGAACTGGGCGTACCGCGAGTTGACGAAAGGCACAAGCGAGATGGAGAAGCGGTTCCGCTCGCTCGAAATCGAATAAGGCCTTGGCAGAGGTATTCCGCATCTAGGGGATCGGTCTTGGCGAACTGGAGACCGAGTCTTGGCCCCGGCGAGACTGGCCCATCGAAGACGTTAACTTACGTCGTACCTGCGACGGGGCCGAATTCAAAAGGAACGCGAAACGAAGCGGGGCGAAGAGACTAGCGCTGTTTCTATCTTTGGGTTATTGGGGTTCGTAAGCGTCCCCTTTTTCCGGAAAAGTTCTCCCGAAGCCTTGCCCTCGGTCTTGACGAGGGGCTAGACTCGGCCAGCGTCGCAGGATGGCGACGGGAAAGCAACGACATGAAGCGAATCCTTCTCACCTTCACCCTAGGGGCTGCCTTCTGCCCTGCCTTCGCGCTCCAGCTCCTCGCCAACGGGGACTTCGAGTCGGGCGTCCTTACTCCGTGGGCGCAGACGATCGACCTCGGCGGCCCAGAGAACTGGAGCGTCACTCGAAACGACAAGGCTAACGGCACCTTCAGTGCCACCGCCCGGGGCAACAAGATGCTCTACCAGAGCGTCGCACCGATCTCGGCCCGATTCATCGTCTCGTCCCGCGTGACCCTGAAGAACTCCGACGCGACCTTCAACGCGTACCGTTGGTACTACACGGACAACACGTACACCGAGAACTACCTTCAGACTCCCAACTCCGCCTGGAACACGTACAGCCTCCTGCCGGGACTCAATCGGTCCAAGACGGTGGCCGGCCTCGGCATCTTCGGCGTAAACGGCGGGATCACGTTCCGCACATGGATCGACGACGTGAGCGTGATCGGTGTCCGCTCGGGCGGGGCGAACCTGAACCCGGTGCCCGAGCCGGCGACCCTCGCCGCGTTCGGCGCGCTGATCGCCTTGGTCGCCCGTCGCCGCAAAGCCTAAGTCGTCCTCCCATACCTTCCCAGATCGTAGGGCCAGGGTGTATCGCCACCCTGGCCCTCGGCGTTTGCCGGGCTAGGAAAGGAGCCGGCTCGGGTTCTCGAGGTAGGACCGGACGACGCCCATGAACTGGGCCCCCACCGCCCCGTCCACGACGCGGTGGTCGAAGGAGCCGGTCACGTTCATCCGCCACCGGATCTCGAGTTCGTCGTCTCCGCTCACGACCGGCTTGCGACGGGCGGAGCTCACGGCGAGGATCGCGGCGTTCGGGGTGTTGATGATCGCAGCGAACACGTCGACGTCCAGCATCCCCATGTTCGAGACGCTAAAGGTGCTCCCGGAGAGCTCGTCGAGCCCAAGGCGGTTCTCCCGGGCCCGGACGGCGAGGTCCTTGCTCGCGGCAGCGATCTGGCGGAGCGTCATCTGGTCGGCGTGCCGCAGGACGGGCACCGTAAGGCCGTCGTCCAGGGCTACTGCCATCCCGATGTTCACGGCCCCGTGGAGCAGGACGTGGTCCCCGGCGAAGCTCCCATTGACCGCGGGTACCTCGCGCAACGCCCGGGCGCACGCTCCCACCACGAAGTCGTTGACGCTGATCCCCGCCGCCCCTTCCGCCTTGAATATATCGCGCAACTGCATGATGCGGTCGACGTCGACCTCGACGGTCACGTAGAAGTGCGGCGCCTCGAGCTTGCTCTGCAGCGTCCGCTTCGCCGTGATGGCCCGGATGGGGGTCAGCGGTACCTTCTGATCCTGGCCGTTCGGGGCAGGGACGAACGCGGGGGCGACCGGGCGAGGCGCCGCTGGGGCTGGGCTCGCCACTACGGGCGGAGCGGCCACGGGGCCGGAGGCGAGGGCCGCCTTGACGTCCTTCTCGACGATTCGCCCGCCCGGGCCAGACCCGGCGACTCGAGCGAGGTCGAGCCCGGCTTCGGCGGCGATCTTGCGGGCGAGGGGGCTCGCCTTGACGCGGGAGTCAGACTCGCTGATCTGCTCGATAATGGGTGGCGCGACGGTAGAGGCACCCTCCTCGGCGGGCACGGCAGCGGCGGGAGTCCCTCCCCCGCTTCCCCACCCTTCGGGCAGGGTCTCCCCATCCTTGAGGATCGCCGCGATCGGCACGCCGACGGGCACGGTGACGCCGATCTGGATCAAGAACCCGGTGAGGATCCCGCTCCCCGGCGCCTCGAGCTCCAGAGTGGCCTTGTCAGTCTGGATGGTCCCGATGACCTCGCCGGTCTTGACCTTGTCCCCGTCCTTCTTGAGCCACTCGAGGAGCGTGCCCTCTTCCATCCCGTCGCCCATCTTGGGCATGATCACTTCGGTCATCGCGATTCCCCTTCCTCTACCGGCGGGGCGACCACGTCGTCGCTCGGCCCGGTGTAGATTACCGCCGGTGGCAGAGGCCTCTCGGTCGCAGTCCCTTGGTCGGGTTCGCCGTCCAGCCCCTCGAACGAGTACAGGAGGAGCCTCCGGCCCCCGGAGACCTCCGCCTCTTCGACCGTCATCGAAACTGGGTCGGGCCCGTCGCCGGTGTGGGTCACACGGCCCCCCAAGCCAGGGCGGCGGCCCCGAGAAGCCCGGCGTCGTCCGTCTGCTCGGCCAGCCCGATCGTGCAGTCGGCGAAGAGGGCCGGGATCGCCACGTTCCGGGCCTCGGCAATGGCCGGGTCGAGCAGCCAGCGCCCCGCCTTGCTGATCTGCCCCCCGATCGCGAGGACGTCCGGGGCGAAGACGTTGATGAAGTTGCCGATCCCGACGCCGAGGACCTCCCCGACTTCGCGCCAGACCTCGATCGCCAGTTCGTCCCCCCGGTCCGCGGCCAACCCCAGGGCCTGGGGGGTGACGCCCGCGATGTCCTCCACGATCTCGAGCACCGCGCTCGGCCGACCTCGTCGCAGCTTGTGCTGGGCTCTGGCCACGATGGCGTCTCGTTGACAGTAGCCCTCGAGCGCGCCGTAGGAGCCGGCGTTACAGTCCAACCCGCCGCGCTGGACGACGACGTGGCCGAGTTCGGCCCCGCCATGGTTGCCGCCGAGCAGCAGGAGCGGGCCGGTCGCCTGGCCGTGGACGGCCCGGGGGGCCATCACCACGCCCCCGCCGATCCCCGTCCCGAGCGTCAGGAGCACGAGGCAGTTGGCGCTGCCCCGCCCGCTCCCGTAGCGGTATTCGCCGAGGGCGGCGCAGTTCGCGTCGTTGCCCATGACCACGGGCAGGCCGAGCCGGTCCGAGAGCGGGGCGGCGAGGGGGACGTCCCGCCAGTAGTGGAAGAC
This sequence comes from Fimbriimonadaceae bacterium, assembly GCA_022843485.1. Taxonomy (GTDB): domain Bacteria; phylum Armatimonadota; class Fimbriimonadia; order Fimbriimonadales; family Fimbriimonadaceae; genus JALHNM01. The sequence continues at coordinate 168,999 of JALHNM010000003.1, forward strand.
GCCCGCGTGCTCCTCGCCGAAGTTCGGCGCCCACCGGACGACGCCGGCCTCGGAGTCGATGAACCCCGGCACCGCCATGCCGACGGCGAGCACGGGTGTCTTCGCCGAGGCCACCGCTTGGCGCACCGCCCCCGCGACCGCCTCGATCGTCCGCTCGAAGCCGTCTTGGGCGTGGGACAGGTGTTCGTACCGGTCACCTGCGGGGGCCCCGCCCGCGTCCAACGCCTGAGCCCGGACGTTCGTCCCACCGAGGTCCACCCCGACGACGCACCCTTGTCGCTCCATCGGCATGGATTATAGAGTCGGACGCGAACCGGCGACCGACCCGGCTCCGACTGACGTAGTGACCGAGGAAGGTCCAGGAACCGAGGCGGGCCGGGAAGGGTTGCCGGGTGGTAGGGTCTCTTCGAGGAAGGAAGGCACAGAGTGACCGTCAACGACATCTCCCAACTCGCCCAGTCCGTCATTGCCGAGGTCGAGCGCGTCATCGTGGGCAAGCGCGAGACCGTCGAGTCGGCGGTCCTCACGATGCTGTGCGAGGGGCACCTCCTCATCGAGGACGTGCCTGGCGTCGGAAAGACGACCCTGGCCAAGGCGCTGAGCCGGAGCATCGGGGGGGAGTTCCGGCGGATCCAGTTCACGCCCGACCTCCTGCCGAGCGACATCACCGGCTCGAGCATCTTCAACCAGGACACCCGGGACTTCGAGTTCCGGCCCGGCCCCCTGTTCGCGAACGTCGTCCTCGTCGACGAGGTCAACCGGGCGACGCCCAAGACCCAGTCGGCGCTCCTCGAGGCGATGGAGGAGCGCCAGGTCTCGAGCGAGGGCGTCTCGCGGGGCCTGCCTCGGCCGTTCTTCGTGGTCGCGACCCAGAACAACATCGAGATGACGGGCACCTACCCGTTGCCGGAAGCCCAGATGGATCGGTTCTTCGCCCAGGTGCGCCTGGGCTACCCGGGGCGGGCGGACGAGGCCGAGATGCTGATCCAGCAGCAGGTCGCGAGCCCGCTCGAAGAAGTGCGGCCCGTCGTGGCGCTCGAGAGGCTCGTCGAGGCCCAGGCCGCGGTCCGGCGGATCCATGTGGACTCGAAGGTGCGGGAGTACGTGGTCGACATCGTCCGCGCGACCCGGGAGTCGAGCCTCGTCCACCTTGGGTCTTCGCCGCGCGGGTCGCTCTACCTGCTCCACTCGGCCCAGGCGAGGGCGGCGATGATGGGTGCTGAGTTCGTACGGCCTGACGACGTGAAGGCCTGCGCGCCGATGGTGCTGGGCCACCGCCTCATCGTCCGGGGCGAGGTCCGGGCACGGGGCACGCTCGGCGAGGACATCGTGCGACAAGCGGTGGACGCGATCCCGGCGCCCATCCCGGTGGCGTGACGCCATGATGAACCGGCTCGTCTCGATCGCGCTGTCGGTGGCCGCGATGTTCCTGGTCGTGATGGCGATCCTCGTCAACTCACCGCCGCTGTTCTACATGACCACGGCCGTGCTCGCGCTGCTGGGTGCGGCACGACTTCAGGCGTGGCTCGCGGTGCGGGGTCTTCGGTTCGACCGAGAAGCGCCACCGTCGGTGAGCGTCGGCGAACAGGTCACCGTCGAACTCGCCGTGACGGCGGACAGCAAGGTGCGGCGCCCGCTCCTGACGATCGTCGACCACCTGCCGCCCGGCCTCCGCGCGCTCGACCGCACCCCGTCGCTCCCGGTGGCCCCCGCGTTCGGGCAGCGGCTGCGGACTCGCTACTCGTTCCGCCCGATGCGGCGTGGCCGGTTCAGCTGGCGCCAGGTCACCGTCCACGGGAGCGACGCCCTCGGCGTCATCTCGATGGAGAAGGTGTACACGACTGAGGCCGCCCATCTCACCGTGCACCCAGTCGCGATCCCGATCGGGGTCGAACTCCGACCGGAGGCCGGCTGGGGGCTCAGCGACCTCGAGACCGGCCGGACGAAGGGTTCGGGGCTGGAGCCGCAGGGAGTACGCGAGTACGTCTTCGGGGATCCCCAGCGGTTCGTCCACTGGAGATCGACCGCTCGGACAGGGCGGCTCATGGTCAAGGAGTTCGAGTCCGGGTCGGGGGTCACCCTCGCCTTGGTCTTGCAGCGAAAGCAGGGGACGGACATCGGTGGGGCGGGCCTCTCGACGTTCGAGGCCATGTGCGGCCACGCCCTCTTCATCGCGGAGCAGTTCCTCAAGAAGGGAGCCACCGTCTTGTTCCCGGTGGTCGAGGGGCCAGACGCCCTTCTCGGCCACCCCGATGCGAGGATGCGGGCCGTCCGCGAGGTGCTCACGGACCTGCAACCGGAGATGGCAGCCTCGCTCGCCGACGACACGTCCAAGCTCCGGCTGCCCACGGGCGCGACGCTCGTCCTGTTCCTGGCCGTCCAGGACGCCCTCCTCCCCGACGTGCTCGCCGGGATGTCGGACGTCAGACGGATCGCGCTGGTCTACGACGCGGCCGCCTATGCGCCCACCGGGGGCCTCCCCCGGACGGTCGCGAACGCTGCCGACCCGACCTACCTCGCCCGGCTCGAAGCGGCGGGCGTCGAGGTCCACGTGACCGAGCCTGTCCTCGGGGGGCCCGCGTGAAGGTCGGCACCGAACGGTCGTTCTTCGACACCGCGCTCGTGATGGTGGGGTGCGGGATGGCGGTGTTCGCCATCGGCATGAGCCTGAGCAAGCCGAACCTTTCGCTTCTCTTGACCCTCGGAGTCGTGCTCAGTCTCGCGCTGGGGTACTGGCTCTCCCGGGCCGCCGACCGCCACGGGTTGGCGGCGGCGGACGGCTACCTGTGGACTGTCCTAGCCATCGTGTCGATCGCTACGATCTGGCCGCTGAACCAGATCCTCCCGGAGGAAGGGTTCCCCTTCCAGCTCATCGTCGGCGGGTGGTTGTGCTGGATGATCCTGCTCTGTGGGGCCGTCTCGTGGCGCGACCAGACCCTACTCTTCCTGAACCTCCCGTGCCTCGCCATCTTCGGGTTGGTCGGCGTGTTCGACACCTTCCCCCCCGCCACGATCATGTTCTTCGGGTTCCTGGCGACCTCGACCTTGCTCTACGCGCGGATCCACCACCGGTCGATGGTCAGGCGGGCCCAAGCCGCGGGGGCGGCAGACGTCGGGCTGCTGCGGCGAGACGCCTGGCGCTGGATGGCGGGGCCCGAATGGGCACTCGTCGCCGCCGCGGCCATCGTCCTCTTCTCGGTCGTGGGGGCCCCCTTGCTCCAGTTCTCGCTCCGGAACGTGAGCGGGGCAGTGGCGGTGCAGCTTCCGGCGACCCAGAACCGAGCGGCGACCTCGGCGGCCCGGGTCTCGGCCGACAGCCCGATCGGCCGGGGACCGCTCTCGCCGTCGGACCGGCCCGTGTTCCAGGTTCGCGGCAACAACCCCGGCTACCTGCGCCTCGACGCCTACGTGAGCTACAACGGCGGCGGCTGGAACCTCGGTCGGGGTCGCTCCGGCATGGTGCCTCTGCTCGACGGCGAGCCCAACCCCATCCAGGATTCGACCTACTACTCTCCCGAAGCCCAGACCCCGTCCGGCGAAGTGCTGGGCTGGCCGGGCGGCGCCCCCGAGGAGGGGCCGGTCACGGGTGACACCGAGACCCTGGAGATCAGGCCGTTCGAAACCTCGCTGGGGTTCCTCTCCGCCCCCGGCCAGATCGTGGCCGTCGTCGGGATCGACCCGGACCTCCTCCAGTTCCGGTCCGACGGGGGTGTGGTCCACCGGGCCGGCCTCCGGGCAGGCACCACCGCGACCGTGCGCTACCAGGCGCCGCGCCTGCCGCAGGGCGAAGAGCCAGCGGGCCTGCCTGCCCCGTTCGAAAGTTCGAGGGGCACGTTCCTGACCCGTGCGTCCATCCCGCCTGAGGTCGCCGGCCTGGCCCGCCTCATCGTCCCGGCCGAGGGCAGCGACTACGACAAGGCACTCGCGATTCGCAACGCGATCGGTCAACGGGCGAAGTACAACCTTCGTGCCCCCGTGACTCCCGCGGGTCAGGACCCGGTCGAGTACTTCCTGTTCGAGTCGAAGCAGGGGTACTGCGACCTCTTCGCCAGCTCGATGGTGCTGATGGCCCGGGCGGTAGGCATCCCGGCTCGGTACGCGGTCGGCTATGCCGTCACCGACCCCACCCGCGACGCCGACGGGTTCCTGACGGTCCGCGAGCGCGACGCCCACGCCTGGGCCGAGATCTACTTCGAAGGCGTCGGCTGGGTCCCGTTCGACCCGACCGAAGTCGCCGAGCAGGTGCCGGGCGGCGAGCGGGGCACCTCTCCGCCGCCGGAGCGCCCGTGGTTCACGGCCCAGGCCGGCCAGATCGCGGTCTACGTCTTCATGGGCCTGGCGGTGGTGGGCGCGGTGCTCTCGTTCTACGGGTCGCGGCGGGGGGGGGCCGGGTTCGCGGTCTCGGGGCAGCTGGCAGCGGTCGCTCGGGCCTACACCCAGTTCCAGAAGTCCGTCGAAGGGCGTATCGGTCGACCGCGGCGCCTGAGCGAGACCTCCCACGAGTTCGTCGAGGCAGCCGCGCCGACGCTCGGCGAGGCGCTCCCGGCTGCCCGGGCACTCGAGGGCCGGTTCTCGGACGCGCTCTACGGCCCGAGCGAGGTCACGGCCGAGTCCGCGACCGCCCTCGCCGTGGCGGTCAAGGAGTTCAGGGCCTCGGTGGCGAAGTTGCCCCGGGACGGTGGAGAGGCGTGAAGTTCGACGCCGGAAAGGCCGCCACCCACCAAGCGCTCGTCCTGACCGGGGACGACCCCGACGCCCGGGCCAAGGCCCTCTCCGCCGTGCTCGAAGCCTCTGGGATCGACGACCTGGACGTCGAGCAGACGGTCGGCGACGCGATGGGCCCGAACGATTGGCTGGCGACCGTCTCGACCGCTCCGTTCCTGAGCGAGCGCCGCGCCCTCATCGTCCGATCCGTGGGCCGGTGCGACCCAAAGCGCACGCTCGGCGATGGCAAGCCGGGCCCCGCCCATCCGTGGGTAAAGGCCGCCGGTGCCCTTCCTCCGACCTCCCTGCTCGTGCTGGTCGTCGACGACGAGACGGGCGACCAAGACCGCCAGCGGCGCACGAAGGCGAACGGAGACGCTTGGGCGAGGTTGGTGAAGGCGGCAGGGGGCGGGGTCTACGACCTCACGGTCGATGCGGCCGCCGTGCCCGGCCTCGTGCGCGAACGGGCCCAGGCGAGTGGCAAGCAGATCAGCCCGGTCGCGGCGAAGCTCCTCGCCGAGATGGTCTCCGGGCGCGCGACCCTCGCCCTCGCCGAGACCGACAAGCTCTGCCTGTACGTGGGGGACGAGCCGCAGATCACGGAGCGCGACGTGCGGGCGCTCGTCTCACCGGAGCAGGACTACAACGTCTTCCAACTCGCCGACGCCGTGCTCGGAGGGGACGCCGGGGGGGCGATGCGCCAGTTGCGCACGCTCTCGGCCAGGACGGCCCGGATCGACGAGGCGATCATCGTGCAGATCCTGCCCCGCCTCACCGCGAACGTGCGCATGGTATGGCAAGCCCGCTACCTGATCGACGAGCGGGCAGACCTCGCCGACCCGCCGGACCGCGTGCGACCCTGGCTGCCGGACCGGTCGATCGCGGACGAGCCCGACTGGAAGAGGCGGCGGTTCGTCGCGATGGCCCAGCGGGCGTCGCTCGACCAGCTTCGCGGGTGCCTGACCGAGCTTGTGGACCTTGAGGCCCGGCTCAAGGGCGCTCGGCCGCTGACGACCCCGCTCGACGCTCTGGAGCAGGCCCTGCTCCGGATGTGCGGGCTGACCGGCCCGGGTGTGGCGCGGACGGGCGGGCGCTGACGTAGAAGAGGCAGATGCTCACGCCGATGCTCGCCGCAATGGCCCTCACTCCTTCGACGATCTACAGCTTCACGTTACCGGATATCGATGGCAAGCCGGTGGCGCTCTCGACGTATAAGGGCAAGGTGCTCCTCGTCGTCAACGTGGCGAGCAAGTGCGGGCTCACCCCGCAGTACGAGGCCCTCGAAAAGCTCTACCTGGCCCATAAGGGTCAGGGGTTCGTCGTCCTCGTGTTCCCGGCGAACGACTTCGGCGAACAAGAGCCGGGCACGAACGAGGAGATCAAGGAGTTCTGCACGAGCAAGTTCTCGGTGAGCTTCCCGATGTTCGCGAAGATCAGCGTCAAGGGCGACTCCCAGCACCCGCTCTACCAGTGGCTCATCGCCGAGGGCCCCACGAAGACCGACATCGAGTGGAACTTCACCAAGTTCCTCATCGGGCGCGACGGGATGGTCGCCGATCGGTTCTCACCCCGGACCGCGCCGGACGACGATGCGATCCTCGCCGCCGTCCGACGCGAACTCGCCAAGGATTGACGGCGGGCTCACTCCTCGCTGCCCTGGTTCTTAAGCCGGCGCAGGTACTCACCTTTTGTCCCCTCGTCGAGGTTCGAGAACCGGGTGTAGGCGGGCTGGAAGGCGAGGAGCACGGTTCCCGTCGGGCCGTTCCGGTGCTTGCCGATGATCAACTCGGCGACCTCCGCGTTGTCGGGGTTCCATGCGGCGTCAGGGGGGGCTTCCTTGCGCCGATAGTACTCGTCCCGATAGATGAACATGACCATATCCGCCTCGGCTTCGATCGAGCCGGACTCCCGGATGTCGCTCAGCATCGGTCGCTTATCGGGACGGCTCTCGACGCCTCGGTTGAGCTGGCTCAGAGCGATCACGGGGACGTCGAGGTCTTTCGAGATCGCCTTGAGGCTCCGCGCGATCTCGCTGATCTCTTGGGTGCGGTTCTCCGTCCGGCGGCTTCCGCGCAGGAGCTGAAGGTAGTCGACGATGATCAGCGCTAACCCACCGTCTGCCTTCAACCTTCGGCACTTCCCACGAATCTCCATCGGCGACACGTCCGACGAGTCATCGATCATGATCGGGAGCTCGTAAAGCTCGCTGCACGCGTCGGTGAGACGGTGGAAGTTCTCCGTGGAAAGGTTCGGCTTTTTCAGCGCACCCATAGGGACACGGGCCAACGTCGAGACCATACGTCTCAGCAGCTGCTCACCTTTCATTTCGAGCGAGAAGACCGCGACGTTACCCACGTTCGCCTTGGCCACAGAGAGTGCCATATTGAGCACTAACGACGTCTTCCCCATCGCCGGACGCGCCGCGACGATCACGAAGTCCCCCGGGTAGAACCCCGTCGTCAAGTTATCGAGATCGACGTAACCCGCCTGGAGCCCAAGGATCGGCTCTTTGGTCTCGAACAGGTGGTCTACGTCCTTGAAGAACTCGGTCGCCAGGCTCCGGACCGACTGGAAGTACTTCCCGAGCCGCTTCTGGCCGACGCGGAACACGGAGTCCTCCGCGATATCGACCTTCTCGTCCGCGTCGAGGTCGGGCTGCTGGACGAGGTCGACGATCTCGCGCCCCGCCTCCTCGAGCCGTCGCAGGGTCGCGAGGTCCTGCACGATCCCGGCGTAGTACTCGGCGTTCGTCGCGCTCGGGACCGCCTCGCCGATCTGGATCAGGTACTCGACCCCGCCGACCGAGTCGAGCGACTCGCGCAACACGAGCTCATTGCGGAGGGTCACGAGGTCGACCGCCTTCCCGCTCCGACTCAGCTGCTCGATGGCCAAGAACACCTCGCGGTGGGCGGGGACGTAGAAGTCGTCCGGCGTGAGAATGCCGAGCACGTCGACCAAGGCACGCTCGCTCAGGATCATCGACCCGAGCGTGGACATCTCCGCCTCGTAATTATGCGGGGGGACACGTTGTTCGGGTGTGCTCCCGAACCGAGATGAGACAGCCATGACCCTGGACTCTACTGGACGGACGGGGGGTGCGGAACGGCGTTCGGCACCACGACGACCCGATGTGGAAACCTCCGTCGGCCCGGCATGCGCGGTTTCCCACGGCCTATCCACCAGCGACCCTTCGCGGCTCACCCTAGTTCGAAAGGCCTAGCGGAACGCCTCGAGCCGTTCGAGGAGCCGGGCCTTCGCGGCGGGCCACTCGGCCTCGAGGATGCTGAAGTACGCCGTCTCGCGGCGATGGCCGTCCGGGAGGATGACGTTGTGCCGGAGCGTCCCTTCGTAGACCGCCCCCAGCTTCTTGATGCCGTTGAAGCTGCGTAGGTTGCGAGCGTCGCACTTGAGCTGCACCCGGATCGCCCCGAGGGTCTCGAAGGCGTGCCGGAGCAGCAGCAGCTTCATCTCCGGGTTGGCCGGGCCGCCGCGCAGGTCGGCGCGGAGCCAGGAGTAGCCCACCTCGAGCCCGCGGTGCTCCGGCCGGACGTCGAACACGGTCGTGCTCCCGACGACCCTCCCCTCCGCCCGAGACACGACGGCCGAGCCCCAGGAACCCGGCTCGGTGCGCTCCTGGATCCACCGTTCGAACTGTTCCACTCGCTCCGGGACGAACGGGGCGGTGAAGTGACGGAACACCTCCGGGTCGCTCGCCTCGAGCAGTCCGGGGGCATGGTGGAGCCGGAGCGGCTCAAGCCGCACCCACTCGCCTTCCAAGACCACCGGCTCGACCCAGGGGCGCATCCCGTGAGCATGCCCGAGTGGCCGGTGACGCCCGGGACCCCTTCGGTCAGGGGCGCTCGACTACGAACGATGCGGGGCGCTTGTCGAGGAAGGCGGCGACGCCCTCACGGCCCTCCTCGCTGGAGCGGGCTCGGGCCAGGAGCCGAGCCAGGTGATCCATCGGCATCGGAAGGTCGAGCACCAGACGCTTCGCGGCGGCGACGGCCTGGGGGCCGTTCTTGAGGACGGTGGCCACCTTCGCCTCGACCGCCTCGTCGAGCCCGTCCGGGGGCGTCACGCCGTGGACGAGCCCGATCCGGAGGGCATGGGCAGCGTCGAAGGCCTCGCCGGTCGCGAAGAGCGCCCGGGCGTGCCCCGCCCCGATCTTCGGCACGACGAAGGCCGAGATCGTGGCCGGGATAAGCCCAAGCCGGACTTCGGAGAAGGCGAAGAGGGTGCCCTCGGCGGCCACGGCGACGTCGCTCGCCGCGACCAGCCCGCACCCCCCGCCAAAGGCTGCCCCGTGGACGCGCGCCACGACGAGCGCCGGGCAGGTGGCGATCGCCTCGAACAAGCGCCCGAGCCGGATGGCGTCCTCGGCGTTCTGCTCCTCGGTGTAGGCCGCCGCCCGGCGCATCCACTCGAGGTCCCCGCCCGCGCTGAACGCCTTGCCCTCACCTGAGAGCACCACCACCCTCGTCTCCGGCCCAAGACCCACGAAGGACTCGGTCAAGGCAGCGATGAGGTCGTCGTTGAACGCGTTTCGGACGTCGGGCCGGTCGAGGGCGAGGCGGAGTACGGGGCCGTCTTGTTGGGCGCGGAGCATCGGCCCCAGTATGGCTGGGCACAGGGGCTCTCCGGCCGGGAGGAACCGAGCGACAGGTCTCTCACCCGCCGGTCGGTGCTCGCACCGGAACCCGAGCCCGCCCCGCTCGAGCCCCCGGACACCGTGTCGGCCAGACCATCGCTGCACGCTTTGTCCATCGGTCGTCCATCGGCCGTCCATCGATGAGGATCGAAGGAGCATGGTCGGACAACGGATGGGAGACCCACGGTACATCGGTGCTGAACATGGGCGCCCAAGCCGTGCTCCTGCCTTCCGAGGCGGGTGGCCCGGCCTGACCCGAAGGGCAGGCCGGGGAGCCGAGCCTCGGGCACGGGGCACGGCCGTTCGCGGCCAGCGGCAGTTGCCGGTCACGATCGAAGACCTTGGGGCGGGACGCCCCAAGGACCACGCCCGGGACGGACGTGCCACGCAGGGCCCGGGTGGCCCGGCCTGACCCGGAGGGCGGGCCGGGGGCCGAGCGGAAGGGTGTCAGAATCGGGCATGCCCCTCCGTCTCTGGATGTACGACCTCGCCCGTGAGCAGGCCCCGACCCTCGACCACCTCATGGGGCTCGCGGCGGTCAGCCTCGACGCGGGTTACGACGGCATCGGCCTGTACCTTGAGCACCGGTTCGCCTACCCGGGCCTGCCCTGGGCGCGGGGCACCCAAGCGTTGACCCCGGACACGGTCCGCCGCGTGCGCAGTGAGTTCCCGAGCCTCCAAGTCGTCCCGTTCGTGAACCTGCTCAGCCACGTCGAGGGCTTCCTCTACTCGCAAGGGGGCCAGGGGCTTCGCGAGGGGGCCGGCCACGGGATGCAGGCCTGCCCGAGCCGCCCGGAGACCACCGCCTTCGCCCAAAAGGTCCTCGACGACACGCTGGCCGTGTTCGACTCCGAGATCGTCCACATCGGCGGCGACGAGACGTGGCAACTGGGCGACTGCCCGGAGTGCCGGGCCCGGGCCGAGGCTTCGACCGAGGACGGGAAGGCCGACCTCTTCGCAGCCCACTACGCCCCGCTCGCGCAACGGGTCGTAGCAGCGGGACGCCGTCCGGCGGTCTGGGGCGACATGATCCTCGCCCACCCTGCCGCGGGTGCCGCTTTCCCGAAGGAGACGTTGATCTTCGACTGGCAGTACTTCGGGGGCGTGGCCGAGACCGCGCCCCGGCTCGCGGCCCACGGCCACGAGGTCGTCGCGTGCCCGACCCTCCACGTCTACGACGCGGCGTGGATGCACACCGGCCCGAGCGAGGAGAACGTCCGGCGGGTGAGCCGCGACGCCCTGGACCTCGGTCTCGCTGGGGTCTGCCTCACGACTTGGGAGGCGGGCCTGTTCGGGGCCTACGACACCGTGCTCCCGGCGGTGGCCTGGGCTCGGACGGCGATGGACGACCCGGACGGGGCCCCGTCGATGCTGGAGGCGTACGGCGAGTCAGCCGAGTGGGCCCGGCTGATGGGCGAGGGGCTTGCCGAGCTGGGCGGTGTGTTCGCGCACGACGGGCACCGGTCGCGGCTCAAGTCCCGGTTCCTGCTGTTCGCCGACCCGTTCTCGCTCTGGCGGCACCATGGGGCCGAGCTCGCGGGCGAAGCGGGGCGGGCTGCGGTGGCCCTCTGCGAGAAGGCCGCCTTCTTCGCCACCGATGAGGCACAGCGAGGCGTCACCGCGTTCGTCCGGGGGGCGGTCGAGTTCTGCCAACTCACCGACCGGGCAGCCGTCCACTATGCCGAGGGCCGGCCGGAAAAGGCCCTCGCCGCCCTCGCCCCGCTCCGACACCTCTTCGACACGCTCGAGCGGGTGGCCCGGGACACCCACCGTCGGATCGGGGGCAGTCTGGCGGACGGGGAGCGCTGCGGTCGGGCCCGGGAACGGCTGGAGGAGGTCATGCGGCGGGTCCAGAAGTACGGCCGGGGCGAGTTGGGCTACTTGCCCGCTTTCGACGTGCTCACCCACCCCCGTTGGGTGCCGTACGACCAAGCCTGCTGGTGGCTCGTGAACCGTTGGGGCTGCGAATGACCTACCCACCCAGGGCAGCCCGCCAGTCCGCTACGGCTTGTTCGAGGGCTTGGTCGCCCCCGGCAAAGCCCTCGGCTTGGTAGACAGCCTCCCTCGCCCGGTCGTTCCTCTCAGCGAGCACGGCCGTGTCCGCCGCGGACAGGAACGACGAGACCGCTTCTCGTCGGGCCGACCGTTCGTCGGGGCTGAGGCCGATCACAGTGACCCACGCGCTCGCGGCACGCCCCCACAGGGCCCGGCGGCGGCTGGGATCGAACTCCTCGACGGCTTGGCTCACGAGGTCCGTCGCGGCCCGGCGGGCTTGGTCGAGGGTCAGGGCGGACCGGCTGGCCCGTGGTTCCGCCGAGCCTTGGGCCGGCGCCGCGGGGCTCGAGGACGGCGAGACGGTTTGAGGTGACCCCGGCACGGTGGCGTCGCGCAACGCGGTCGAGAGGGCCTGGATGCCGAAGTACACGAGCGCAGCCAGGGCGAGGATCACCGAGGCGGTCCCCGTCAGCCGCCCGAGGAAGAGCCGCGTCGCGGCCGAGACCATCGGCGCACGCGGGGGCGGTGGGTAGTAGACGGGGAACTGGGGGTACCCCTGGCCGGGCGGCACGTAAGGCTGGCCCCCTGGTGCGCCGTAGGGCTGGCCGTAGGGGTGGCTGTACACTTGCCCGTAGGGCGGGGCGGGCGGCTGGCCTACCGGGGCGCCATAAGGCTGCCCATGGGCGGGGCTCTGCCCCTGGTAGGGGGCGCCGTACCCTGCGGGGGGGTGGCCGTAGGGGGCCTGCGTGACCTGGCCTGGCATAGGTGTGCCGTACGGGGTCATTCCCGGCCCGTAGGGGCTCGCGAGCGGTGGCGGGGCCGGGGGTGCGACCGGCGGAGTGGCGGCCCGGGGATCGACCACGACCTGGTCGAAAGTCGCCGCCACGGCCCGCAGCGTGGAGGCCATCTCCCTAGCGCTCGCGAAGCGCAGTTGAGGGCTCTTGTCCAGCGCCTTGGAGATCGCCTGCCACAGGGCGTGGTTGCACTGACCCGGTGGCGCGGGATCCTTGTTCATGATGGCGTAGGTGATCGAGACCACACTATCACCGGGGAACGGCTTCTGGCCGGTCACGCACTCGTACAGGATGACCCCGAGGCTGAACAGGTCGCTCCGGGCGTCGATCTCCCGCCCGTTGATCTGCTCCGGCGACATGTAGCTCGGCGTGCCGAAGACCTGCCCGTCCATCGTCAGGTTCGGCTCGAAGGTCAGCCGGGCGATCCCGAAGTCCGTGATCTTCACGTCCCCGCTCTCGAGGATCTGGATGTTGTCCGGCTTGATGTCCCGGTGGACGACGCCCTTTGAGTGGGCGAACTCAAGCCCCTCCAGCACCTTCAGCGCGATGGCGACGGCCCGTTTGGGCTCGACCAGACCGTTCGTGTCGAGGAGGTTCCTCAGGTTCTGGCCGTCCAGGTACTCCATGGCGATGTACCGGCGCCCGGCGTCCTCGGCGACCTCGTAGACGGTGACGATGTTTGGGTGGACGAGCGAGCCCGCCGCACGGGCCTCGCGAAGGAACCGGGCCACCCGGTCGTCGCGTTGCTGCTGGGTCGCCCCACCCGGCATCGCGAGCTCCTTGACCGCGACACGACGGCCCATCAGCGGGTCGTACGCCTCGTAGACGATGTCGTTCGAGCGGGCGATCTCGCGAATGATCTGGTACTTGCCGAGCGTTTGGGGCGGGCTCTGGCTCATGCGCCACTCTCTATGACGCTGTTCTCGGCTCCATCGGCGGCGGGGTTTAGGCCTCGTGGGGCGAAGCTAGCAATAGACGCTCTGTCGCCGGGCGTTCTCGTGGGTCGGGTCCATCATGAGGACGGCTTGGAATTCGGCGCAGGCCTCCTCGACGAACCCCAGCATCATGTAGGTCATCGCGAGGTCGTTGCGGATGTCGAGGTCAGCAGGGTGCTCGAACGCCAGGGACTGGAGCGAGGCCAGCGAGCCGTCGAAGTCGCCCTCAAACCCCTGGATAAGGGCGAGTTGCCAGAGGCTCTTCGTGTGCCCCGGACTGCGAGCGAGGACGTCTTCGAAGGCTGCCTTCGCTTCGGCATACCGGCCCTCCGCCCTATAGCCGAAGCCCTGTTCGTATCGCTCGTCGATGGTCATTCGCGCCCGAACCCGATCCTCCGGAGCATACCGGACTCGGGCCGGTGAGTTGCGGGGGCCGCAGGGACACGCCGTGCGTGTCCCTACAGCCCGATGGCTCACGCGGGGTCCGGCTCGAGGCGAGGGCCCGACCCGCTGGGGTTGCGGTCTGTGGCGGGGGGCGCGTCGGGCAGTTCGTGGTAGGAGTCCGGCACGCGCCGCTCGGGCATCGGGCGCCCCTCGAGCACGGCCAAGAACTCCTCTCGGTTCACCGTCTCGCGCTCCAGGAGGGCGGCGACGACCGCGTCGAGCTTCCAGCGGTTCTGGTTGATGAGGTCGGTAGCCCGCTGGCGGCTGTGCTCCACGATCCCGCGGACCTCTTCGTCGATCATCCGAGCGATGTCCTCGCTGTAGTCGCGGTCCTCGCTGTAGTCCCGGCCCAGGAAGGGGTTCCGGCTGCGGCGGCCGATCGCGAGGGTGCCGAGCTTGTCGCTCATGCCGTACTCGGTGACCATGGCCCGGGCGATCGCCGTGACCCGCTGGAGGTCGTTCGAGGCACCGGTCGTGACCTCGCCGAAGACGATCTCCTCCGCCACCCGCCCGCCGAGGAGGGCAGCGACGTCGTCCAAGAGTTCGGCCTCGGTGACGAGGTAGCTGTCCTTCTCCGGCAGCGACCAGGTCGACCCTAGGGACATGCCCCGCGGGAGGATCGTGACCTTGTGCACCGGGTCGCAGTGCTCGAGGAGTTCACCGACCACGGCGTGGCCCGCCTCGTGCACGGCAATGACCTCGCGCTCGCGGCTGTCGATGACCCGGCTCTTGCGCTGCGGGCCTGCCATGACCCGGTCGAGCGCCTCTTCGATGTCCTCCATCGCGATCTTCGTCCGGTTCTTGCGGGCGGCTAGGAGGGCGGCCTCGTTCAGGCCGTTCGCAAGGTCGGCGCCGGTGAAGCCCGGGGTCCGCTTGGCGATCACGCCCATCTCGACGTCGTTGCCCATGGGCTTGCCCTTGGCGTGGATCTTGAGGATCTGCTCGCGACCGGTAGCGTCCGGCGGGTCGACCACGATCTGCCGGTCGAAGCGGCCTGGGCGGAGGAGCGCCGGGTCGAGGACGTCCGGCCGGTTCGTAGCGGCGATCATGATGACCCCCGCGTTCGGGTCGAACCCGTCCATCTCGACGAGAAGCTGGTTGAGGGTCTGCTCACGCTCGTCGTGCCCGCCGCCCAGCCCTGCGCCTCGTTGGCGGCCGACGGCGTCGATCTCGTCGATGAAGATCAGGCACGGTCGGTGGGCCTTGGCCGTCTCGAAGAGGTCGCGCACCCGCGCCGCGCCGACGCCGACGAACATCTCGACGAAGTCCGAACCGCTGATGTGGAAGAACGGCACCCCCGCCTCGCCCGCGATCGCCCGGGCGAGGTGCGTCTTGCCCACCCCGGGAGGGCCGGTGAGCAGGATGCCCTTCGGGATCTTCGCCCCCAGCGCCACGTACTTCTTGGTGTTCCGGAGGAAGTCGACGATCTCGTAGAGCTCGGCCTTGGCCTCCTCGATCCCCGCGACGTCGTCGAAGGTGATCTTCGGGCTCTGTTCGCCTGCGCGCTTGGCCTTGCTCCGGCCGAAGCTCATCGCCTGGTTCCCGCCCGCCTGGGCCGCCCGGTTGAAGAACATCCAGATGAGCACGAAGAACAACAGCGGGCCCACGATCATCGCGAGCACCGGGAGCCAGTCGGCCATCGGGGAGCGGGCGGGGAACGTCACCGCGACCCCCTTCGCGTCCAGTTGGTCGCTGAGGCTCTTGGCGAGCGGGGACTCCGTCGTGACGACGTTCGCCACGTAGCGCTCGCCGTTCTTGAGCTCACCCGCGATCTGGTCGCGCTGCCAAACGGCGGTGCTGACGTTACCAGCCTCCACTTCCTTGCGGAAAGCGGTGGCCTCGAAACGCTTCGGTGGGGTCGAGTTGAGGGCGAACCCGCCGGACGCACCTCCGACAAGGTTCATCAGGAAGACCACCACCAACACGCCCATGAGCGTGAACAGCAAAACCCTTGCGCCGTTGTTCAATCTTTCACCGTGCCCGGACGACCGGGCGTCTCAGGGATACCTACGCTCCACCGGGGAGTCCCGTTCCTGGGGTCAGGTCAACGGGAGCCTCCAGCGGGCCGAACGTGAGCCTCAGGGCCCGCACCGTCTCTTCTCGGAGTCGTACCCGGTCCGAGACCACCAGCCCCGGCACCCACACCGGCCCCACCATGTCGAACACGACGGGCAGGAGCCGCCGGGCCGATTCGGTGAGCCTCGCTTCTTGGAAGACGTCTGACAGCTTCTTGGTTCCACCGAGTCCTAGCGGGTCGATCCGGTCGCCCGGCTCAGCGGGGCGGAAGAAGAGGTTCCCTTGAACCTGCGAAGCGTCGATGACGGCCACCATCGGGTCCGGGGGGTCGGGCAGGTTCGGGGGGGCCCCTTCGGCCCGGAACTGCCAGCCGAACTCCAGGCTCTCGGTCTCGCCGGGGACAGCAAGCGCGTAGCGGAACGGGACGGTCGCCACCTTCCTCGCGACGTGGAGGCGCCCTTGATCCCACTCGAACACGACCACACCGCCGGGGGCGGTCAGAGAGCCCAGGCCCCCCTCTCGCACGGCGTCGACGAGATGGGCCGTGCCCCGATGGTCGAGCTCGGCCCCGAGCATGGCCGCCGCGAGCCGGACCCCTCGGGCGACCAAGACCGCCGGCTCCGCCCTCAGGGCACGGAGGTCGAACGCCACTTCCGAGTCGAGCGTGAGGAACCGCAAGTGCCCGTTGAGCGGGGTCTCCGTCCGCTCCAGGGCGGCGGCGGCCATGCCGTTCAGGAAACGGTCCTCTTCGTCGGCCATCCCCGCCAGGCGTTGGACGGCCGCGACGAACCCCGGGTTGACGGCCTCGAGTTCGGGGACGACTCGATGGCGCACCCGGGCCCGGCTGAAGGAAAGGTCGACGTTCGCGGGGTCGTCGTGGAAGCCCAGGCCGTGCTCCTGACAATACGCCCTCGTCTGCGCCCGTCGGGCCCAGAGTAGCGGGCGCACGATCGGGCCCCGCTCGGCCGGGATGCCCGCGAGCCCGCCCAACCCTGTCCCGCGGGCGATGTGGAGGAGCACGGTCTCGACATGGTCGTCGAGCGTGTGGGCCGTCGCGAGCCGGTGGGCTCCGACCTGCCGCCGAGCCCGTTCGAGGAACTCGTACCGCGCCTCCCGACCCGCCTCTTCGAGGCCGATCCCAAGGTCGCGGGCGATCCGGGGCACGTCGGCTCGACCCGAGACGAACGGCACACCCAGCGAGTCCGCGAAGGCAGCACAGGCCGCCTCCTCCACGTCCGCCTCGGCCCGCTGGCCATGGTGGAGGTGAGCGGCCAGTACGTCCACTCCCGCTCGGTGGAGCAGGTGGAGCAGGCAGGTCGAGTCGGCGCCCCCGCTAAAGCCCACCAAGACCGTCTGACCCGGGGCGATCAGTCCGGAGGCGGCCAGGTGGGCCTGGAACTCGGCGAGCATCGAGGCCAGGATACCGGCCCCACGGACCGGTCAAACTGCGTGGGCGGGAGGGACGGCATGAACGAGCTGACGGCACTGACCGAGACGTTGCGAAGGCTCGTCGACGAACCGGACCCGGCGATGGTCCGCGAGGCTCTGGACGGTGAGCGGGTCGAGGACCTCGCCGCCGCCCTCGAGCGACTTCCCACGGACGAGGGCCTCGCGATCCTGCGCCAGCTCGACGAGGTCCTTGCCGCCGACCTGATGGTCGAGCTCCCCACCGAGGTGGTCCGCCAGTACGCCCGCGAGCTCCCCGACCAGGTCCTCGCCGCCTACCTCGATGTCCTGCCGATGGACGACGCGATCGACCTGCAGGAGGAGCTCGGCGAGGAGCGGTTCGAGGGACTGCTCGAGCTTATCCCGGAACACGACGCGAGCGAGATCCGCCGCCTCCTCCGCTACGAGCCCGGCCAAGTGGGGCGCCTCGTCACCGAGCGCTTCTTCCACGTGCGTCCAGCGGACACGATGGAGACGATCCTCCACGACCTGCGCCTGGCGAGCGAGGACAAGTACGAGACGGTCAATGACCTCTACGTCCTGGACGAGAAGGGCTTCCTGCACGGGGTCTTCAGCCTGCGCAAGGCCCTCCGGGTGGAGCCGGAGACGCGGGCCGAGCAGGTGATGAACGAGGACGTCGTCACCGCCCAGGCCACCGAGACCGACGAGGAAGCGGCCCGGCGGATGGCCAAGTACGGCTTCTACGCCCTCCCGGTGCTCGACGAGCGGGGCCGGATGATTGGGATCTTCACCGGCGACGACGCCCAGACGATCCTGCGCGAGGCGGAATCGGAGGACGTGCTCGCGCTCGGCGCCGTGTCGGGCGCGGCCACGTCGTACCTTTCGCTGAGCCCCTGGCAGCTCTTCGCCCGCCGGGCCCCGTGGCTGATGGTGCTGTTCGTCGCCGAGACCCTGACCGGGGCCGTGATGCGGCACTACGCCCTCGGCGACGACACGGCAGGGCAGGTCGGGATGCTCGCCCTGATGCCGTTCGTCCCGCTCATCATCGGGGCAGGCGGGAACTCTGGGTCCCAGGTCACGACCACCATCACTCGCGCCCTGGCCCTGGGCGAGGTCGACACGTACGACGCCGCCGTCGTGTTCTTCCGGGAGCTCTTCGTCGCGGTGCTCATCGGGCTCGCCTTGGGGGCGGTCGGCTACGCCCGGGCTGCGTTGGGCTGGAACAGCGGCCCGGTGCTCAGCCTCATCGTCGGGCTCGCCTTGCCTGCCGTCGTGGTGTGGGCGGCCATGGTCGGCTCGCTGCTCCCGCTGGCGGCGAAACGGCTCGGCATCGACCCCGCCGTAATGAGCGCCCCGTTCATCACGACGTTCGTCGACGCCACCGGTCTGATCATCTTCTTCGAGATCGCCCTGAGGTTGATGCGAGCCGGAGGCCTCTGACTCTGGGCGGAACCGGCAAGACTGACAGCCTATTCGGGCACCCAGACGACCGATAGGGACGTAGAGCTGGACAGCGGGTGTCGTCCCGACCGGCCCGCCAAGACCCCATGAACGCCCTCGTCCGCCCCCTGGTCGCAGTCCTCCTCTCGGCCCTGGCCCTGCCCCTCCTCGCCCAACCCGAGGCGAGCCGTAAGCCGATCACGGCGGAGCAGAAGGCCGAGGTGCTCGCCGACATCGAGTCGATCGTGACCAAAGACGCCTTCGTCCCCGGCGTCGACTTCGGCAAGTGGCCCGACATGATCCAGGACAACCTGACCGCGATCAACGAGGCCGGTACCGAGGTCGAGTTCGCCCAGCGCGTCAACCAGGCGCTCGGCAAGTTTGGGTTCAGCCACATCGTCCTCTACTCGCCCGCCGCTGCGACCGCCCGGACGTCGAGGCGCATGGTCGGGATCGGCGTGCGCATCCAGATCGAGGCGACCGGCATCCGGATCACCGGGATCTTCCCGAACAGCCCGGCCAGCGACTCCGGCCTCGCCGAGGGCGACCTCATCATCGCCGCCGACGGCAAGCCTGTCCGCACCCCGGCCGACCTCGCCGGCGAGGACGGGAGCAAGGTCAAGGTCACGGTGATGCGCGACACCCAACAGCGGGAGTACGAGGTCACCCGGCGCCCGTTCTCGACGGTCGTTCCCGAAGCGATCGAGCGACTCGACGGGCGGACCATGAAGGTCACGATCCCGACGTTCGACATCGGCTACGACGCCAAGCGGGTGGACGAGATCATGGGCGAGGCGCTCAAGGCCGAGAACCTGGTCGTCGACCTCCGCGGTAACGGCGGCGGGGCGGTCTTGAACCTGCGCCACTTCGCCTCGTACTTCTTGACCGACGACCAGCCGCTGGGCACGTTCGTCATGCGGAGCACTGTCCGCGGGTTCGAGCGGGCGACGGGCGAGAAGGCCACCGACGTCGTGAAAGTCGCCGCGTGGTCCAAGGAGAAGATCCGGACATCGAGTTCGCGGCCCCGGTTCGCGGGCCGGGTGGCGGTGCTGGTGAACGGGGGTACGGGGAGCGCGAGCGAGATCTTCGCCGCCGCCGCTCGCGAGCACCTGGGGGCCAGACTCATTGGGTCGAAGACCGCGGGGGCCGTCCTGGCGTCCTTCGTGCGGCCGATCGCGCACGGCTTCGCGCTCCAATACCCGGTCACAGACTATGTCAGCACCAAGGGGATCCGGGTGGAAGGGAACGGACTGTCGCCGGACATCATGACCACCCCATCCCGGTTCGGCGAACCGGACAACGCCCTCGTCCAAGCGCTCAAGGTGTTCGAGCGGGGCTAGCGGAAGGCGGAAGGTATTGAGCCAGGGCCATCCGTCGGCCGCCTCGCGGGGCGGCCACGATGGCCGGGCGGCGGGGGACGGTGACCACCTCCCTTGTACCCCCTGCGCCCCACTCCGCCACCGAACCTGCGAAGCTGACCAACCGGTAGCCCTCAGCGGTCACAAAGAACGAGAACTGGCGCTCCTCGGCGACGCTCTCGAGGATGAGCGTCGGTCGGCCCTGGAGGGCGATCCGCCCCGCGACGCGAACCCGCGCCCGGTCCCCGAGCAGGTCTCGGAAGGGGTTGACCCCCGCCATAAGTCGGCTCGCGACCGGGTCGACGCGGCTCCCTGCCCGTTCGACCGCCTCGAACACGTCCGACACCCCCGCCCGGCCCTCGACGAAAACCCCTTGCCGCCGGTCGAGGAGGGAGAGGCGCTCACCGTCGAAAGCCCAATCGACCGTCCCGTCGTCTTGCCGGATCGCTCCCGATTCAACCCAAAGCCCGACCCGCTGCCCGGACCCGCGGAACTCGACCGAAAGGCGCTTGGGGGAGTCGTAGGGGGCCATCGCCCGCTCGAACGCCGTGCGGGCCAGCGTGTCGGCGAACTGGGGGGGAGCGGTCGCCGCCATGAGAGACGTCACTCGGCGATACCCGCCCGGGGGGAGGAACGAGACGGGCCGGGCGAGGGACGCGTAGCGGAACGTCCACCGGGATGTCCCCTCCTGCGAGCGCACCTCGTAGGCCGCGATCCGGTGGTCGGCGTCGAGTTCGAGCGACGACTGCCCGGTCCGAGCCCGGGTGACGAGGGTCATTAGGGCGCGCCCCGGGCGCAGGGCCCACTGGCCACCGGAGCCCTGCTGATCGAGCCAAGCACCGACCGGGGCACCCCCAACGATGGCGAGGACGACCGGGTCGACGAGCGAGGCGATCTGGCCCAGGGTCTCTTCTCGCGGCTCGTCGCCTCGCTCGCGGGACGCGAAAGCGAAACGGACCGGATCGACGTCGTACACCATATCCCCGGTCGCCACGACCCGCCTGCCCCCCGCCCCGCCGACCGACACGTCGAACCCACCCTGGGCGTCGTACGCGACCTCGACCCGCCTCGTCTGCGCCCCGAACAGCCCTTCCGTGCGGAACTCGGCGGTCACGCGTGCCGACCGGAGCTCGGTATGGGCGGCGCGCGCGCGCTCGAATAGGTACGAGCCAGGGTCGAGGGCGGCGGCGGCAAGGACGGCGGCGAGCGTCATGGGTTCTTCTACGCCCGTCCGAGCCCGGCAGGGGCCTTGGTCTTGCCGAGAAGTCCGACCATCGCGACGAGGGTGGCCAAGTAGGGGAGCGCACCCCAAAACTCGCTCGGCAGTTGCGCCCCGAAGACGGGCGTGCCCTGGAGCTGGAGTTGGGCGGCCTCGACCCCCCCGAACACGAGGCAGGCCAGGAGCGTGGGGAGCGGGCGCCACCCACCCAAGATGAGCGCGGCCAGGGCGATGAAGCCCCGCCCGGCGGTCATCCCGTCGGTGAAGCTGCCCGCGTTGCTAGCGATGAGCGCCCCACCGAGGCCGCACAGCACCCCGGTCGCGACGAGGGCCCCATAGCGGACTCGGACGGGGTCGAGGCCCATCTGGCGGCTCTTGTCGGGGTCGTTGCCGACCGCGAGCAGCCACTGACCCCCGCGAACGCGTGCCAGGTAGACCGCGACCGCTACGACGGCAACGGCCGCCGCCGCCCAGTAGAACCCGACCGGTAGGTACGCCCCTTCGAGCGAGCGTTCTTGGTCGATGACCGCCTTCGCGACGACGTTCGTCCCACCTAGGGCGAGGGCGTTCAGGGCCATGCCGCTGATGATATGGTCGAGCCGGAAGCTCTGGGTGAGGACGGCGTGCGTCAGGCTGAGGACCACCGCGGCGGCCACTCCGGCCAGGAGCCCGAGCACGGCGTTGCCCGACTGGACGGCGACGACCGCCGTCGCACAGGCCGCCGCGAGGAGCTTGCCTTCGAGCCCGATGTTCATGACGCCGGCCCGTTCGCTCGTCAGCCCCCCGAGGGCGGCAAGGACGAGCGGTACCGAGAGCGTGATGAGGCTGGCGAGAGCGAGGTTCATGGGCTCCTCCGGCGGTAGCGGACGACGGCAAAGGCGACGATGAGGGCGCCAAGCAGGACCCCGCTGAGCCCGCGCGGGACGCCGAGGAGTTGCACCGCGGTCGTCCCCGTCGCGAGGATGGCGAAGAGGAGGGCGCTCGGGAGAAGGGCCAGCGTCGACGACCCCGCGAGCAGGGCGACCCCCAAGGCGTCGAACCCGTAGCCCGGCGAGAAGTCGGCGTAGAACCGACGCTCATAGGCGAAGACCACGCAGGCTCCGGCCAGGCCCGCCAAGGCCCCGCTCGCAGCCATGGCGCGGACCGTAACGGCCCGTGTCTCGACCCCTGCCGTGGCGGCGGCGGTCGGGTTCTGCCCGACGGCAGACAGTTCGTACCCCGCCACCGTCCGGCTGAGCCACCACGCCAAGGCGAGGACCACGACGACGGCGACGAGGAGGGCGAGGTTGAGGCGGAAGGGCGGCGCGGCGACGAGGTCGGGGAGCGTGCTCCCCGACGGGAGCAGGGCCGTCGTGGCGGTCTGCTGCCTGGGGTCCTTGAGCGGGCCTTTGACCGCCCACAGCGCAAGGAACCCGGCGAGGTTGTTGAGCATGATCGTGCTGATCACCTCGTGGCCACCTCGGTAGGCCTTGATGAGCCCGGCAGGCAGGGCCCAAAGCGCCCCCGCTACCATCGCGAGCACGACTCCGAGCCCGACCCCGACCGGTCCGGGCAGGGCCAGGACGACCGCCGCGCCCACCATCGCCCCGACGACCAGTTGACCGTCGGCGCCGATGTTGAACAGCCCGGCCCGGAGCGCCAAGAACACGGCCGCCCCGGCGATGAGCAGAGGCGTGGCCTCCTGGAGCGTCCGGCGCCACGAGGCGGGGCCCACGACGCTCCCCTGGACGAACCTCTGCAAAGCCTCGGCGGGTGCCGCCCCCGAGACCACGACCGCGAGCACGACCAAGCCCAAGCAAACGAGCGCGAGCAGAACCTCCTTGAGGCCCAGCGCGGGGGCCTTCACGCTTCGACCCCGACCATGAGGCGACCGATCTCGCGCCGGTCCCGCTCGAGCCCGGGCCGGGGTTCGCGGACGAGCCCGCCGCACACCGCGACGACCCGGTCGCACTGCTCGAGCAGTTCGTCGAGGTCGAAGCTCACGACGAGGGCGCACGCCCCGGCGCGGCACGCCTCCCGGACGGCGGCGTACACCTTGGCCGTGCCGTCGATGTCTAGCCCGCGGGTCGGTTGGAAGGCGAGGACGACCTTCGGCTCCATGGCAAGGGCCCGGCCGGCCACGAACCGTTGCTGGTTGCCACCGCTGAGCGAGCGGATGGCGCTCCCGAGGCCACCGTGCCTCGTGGCGAACCGGTCGGCGACCCGGGCGGCGTGTTCGAGTTTGGCCGGCCCGTCCGTGAGCCGACCCTTGGCAAGGGGCGGGCGCCGGTGCAGCCCGAGCGCAGCGTTCTCGACCAGGGTCCAGTCCTCGACGATCCCTTCCCGGTGTCGGTCCTCGGGGATGAGCCGCAAGCCGGCCGCCAGGCGCGCCCCGGGCCGCAAACCCACCCAGGTCTCTCCCTGGAGCTCGATCCGGCCCTGCGCGGGCCGGGTGCCTACCAGGGCTTGGAAGAGCTCGCGCTGGCCGTTGCCGTCGACTCCCGCAAGGCCCACGACCTCGCCCTGGTGGAGCGTGAGGGAGGCGCCCTTGACCGCCTCGTCCCCCCGGTACCCTCTGACCCGAAGGCCTTCGACGACGAACATGGGGGCTCCGGCGGTTGCGCGGTCCGTCACGGGTCGCGGGGGTTCGTGGCCGACGATCAGGCCCGCGAGTTCGTCCGTCGTCGTCTCCCCGACGGGTCTCGCCTCGACCGTGCGGCCCGCCCGGAGGACCGTGACGGTTCGGCAGTGCGCGAGGACCTCGGGCAGTCGGTGGGTCACGACGACGACCGTGGCCCCCTCCCCCGCGAGGCTCGCGAGGCTGGCGTAGAGCGCGTCCGAGTCGGCGGGGGAGAGCATCGCGGTCGGTTCGTCGAGGACCATGACCTTCGAGTCCCGCCACAGGAGCTTCA
Organism: Fimbriimonadaceae bacterium; assembly: GCA_022843485.1. Classification (GTDB taxonomy): domain Bacteria; phylum Armatimonadota; class Fimbriimonadia; order Fimbriimonadales; family Fimbriimonadaceae; genus JALHNM01. Next base: position 192,853 of record JALHNM010000003.1, read on the forward strand.
GGATCTCAAGCTTTTGCGACCCTGCGGGGCTGAGGCCGCTCGAGGGGGCGTGCCAATCGAACTCGTAGCCCATCCGGGCGGCGAGTTCGGTGGCCCGGGCGGCGGCGCTTCTGGTGTCGAGCCACCAGCCCTGTTCGGCCCCCAGCGTGAGGTTTTGGAGGCAGGTGAGTTCGGGAATGACGCTGTAGTGCTGGCTGACCATGCCGATCCCGGCCTTGATCGCCTCTCGAGAGGACCGGAACGCCACTGGCCGGCCGTCGACCTCGACCCGGCCTGAGTCGGGCCGTTGGGCACCGAACAGGACTCGCATCAGGGTGGTCTTCCCCGCCCCGTTCTCGCCGACAAGGGCATGGATCGCCCCTCTCTCGGCGGCGAACGATGCTTCGGAAAGCGCGGCGACGGGGCCGAACCGCACGGTCACCCCGGTCATCGCCACGTTCACGCCGGCTTCACCCCGCGGGCGAGGAGGTCGAACAGGGCGGCCGTGGTCCAGTCGCCGTGGCCCTCCTCGTCGAGGACCGCGAGAAGGCTGTCCACGAGGTCCACCCCGGGGATCGGGGCACCGACCTCGCCCGCGGCCTCGCGAGCATAGCCGAAGTCCTTCCGCTGGTTGGCGATAGAGAACCCCGGCGTCCAGTCCCGGGCGAGCACCTTCGGGCCGTAGTTGTCGAACGCCCACGACCCCGCCGCCCCCCCGGCGAGAAGCTCGCGGGTCTGGACCAGGTCGAGGCCCGCTCGCTGAGCGAAGGCGAGGGATTCACAAAGCCCGAGGAGCGCCCCGCCGACCGCGATCTGGTTGGCGACTTTCATCGTCTGGCCCGCCCCGCTCGGTCCGACGAGGGCGGTGCGCTTCGAGTAGGCGGCCATGACAGGCTCGGCCCTCTGGTAGACATCGGGCTCGCCCCCGCAGAACACCGTGAGCTGACCGGCCTTCGCCCCCATCGACCCGCCGGTCACCGGAGCGTCGAGGAACGAGACCCCGTCCGCCGCCAGGCTTGTCGCAAGGGCCCTTGCCGCGGCGGGAGCGATGGTCGAGTGGTCGATGATAAGTGCACCCTCCTGCAGGCCAGGCCTTAGCCCCTCGACCACCGCCTCGACGTCTTCGGTCCGCGAGACACAGACGACGACGGTCTCGCAAGCGCGGGCCAACTCGGTTAGGTTCTCGGCCCGGGTCGCGCCAGATGCCACGAGGGGCTCGGCCTTGGCGGGCGTACGGGTCCAGACCACGAGCTCGTTCCCGGCAGCAAGCAGATGGCCGGCCATCGGCCCGCCCATGACCCCTAACCCCACGAAACCCACGGCCATCGAACGGCCATTGTATATCGCCCGGCCCCCCCGTTTCCGCCGCCACGCGGAAGGCTCGCGGAAGCGGGTGGCGCAAAGCTGGTAATCGATTTTCGCGAGACCGTGACAAACGACGGCCCGATTGGCCTAGAATAGCGTTTGCCCCGCCTGAGAGGGCAGGGCCTCTCTCTTAGGGAGTGCACTCCATGCTTAAACGTGCGTTCACACTCATCGAACTCCTCGTCGTGATCGCGATCATCGCGATCCTTGCGGCGATCCTCTTCCCGGTCTTCGCCCAGGCGAAGACGGCCGCCCAGTCGACCGTCTGGCTGAACTCGTTCAAGCAGACGGCGATCTCCACCCAGCTCTACACGACCGACTACGACGACGGGGTGCCGTTCGTCAATAGCGGCGGAGAGGGCATCCCTGGGTGGGGCTTCGGTCGGCCCGACTATGTCTGGTACGAGCTCGTCCAGCCCTACATCAAGAACTGGGAGCTGAGCGCGTGCCCTGCCGACCCGCTCAAGTGGCGCGACCGGGCTCTCGACCCGGTGACGGAGCGCCCGCTGCCCCCAGGCCACCCGAACTTCTACTACGCGATCGCCTCTCGGGCGAACATCGGCTACAACTTCTACTTCATGAGCCCGTGGGTCGTGATCGGTCGTTACGTCGGTTCCCGGCCCATCAATCAGAGCCTGGTCGCTTCTCCGTCGAACACGCTCATGCAGGTCGATTCGATCTGGGACCGGAACATCACGTCCGGTGTCCCGTTCGGCGGCGGTAACTGGGTCGTGCAGGCCCCGTGTCTGCTCGACGAGAACGGTCAGACCCTCGAGCCGATGAAGGGCTGGCGCGACGCGGGCCAATGGCGCGCGTACACGCCTCCCGGGTGGGACGTCGGTCGCCGCAGCTGGCTTGAGTTCGGCGGCATGTGGCCCTGGTACAGCAAGAAGTTCCGGGTCGCCATGTTCGACTCGTCGGTCAAGACCATGTCGCTCGGTCAGCTCTCGGCGGGCTGTAACGTGGTTCGCGGAGCCCGCGGTCTGGCCTTCGACGGCGACGCCTATATCTGGGACCTGCGATGAAGCGCGTGCTGACCCTCGTCGTCCTCGCTGCCCTAGCCGGCGCCCTTGTCGGTTGCGACACCGGGGCCCAAGACTCGGCCGCAGCCGCGAACGAGCTCTCGAAGGAGATGCCGAAGGGCGATGAGTCCAAGGTGTCGACCGACGACTTCTCGGACGCCCTTGGCGGCGCCGGGCAAGTTAGCGGAAAGAAAGGCGGCGGCTAAGCCCCGTACCAAGCTCGCCGAACGCCCCCGGTGCCCTGTGCACCGGGGGCGTCGTCGTTTGGAAGCTACGGCTCAGCGGTCGCCGTCGCCGGCCAGGATTCGGAACCTTCGATCGACCGCGGCGTGGCGCTGAAGGAGGGCCGCCTCGAACGTGAGGCCTTCGACGAGCGCCGGATCGTCGGGGGCGCCCTCGCCCGCCATTCCGGCCAGCACGGCGGCCCGGAGCCCTTCGACCGCTTCCTGAACCGATCCGGCCTTCAAGACCCGTTCGGCGACGACCGGAGCGATCCGATCCCCGGCCTCGGCGCTCCCGGCGAGCCACGACCACCCCGAGTCCACGACGAAGTCACCGTCGTACTCGAGACAGTAGTACCGGTCCCCTTCGGGGGCTTCACAGACCTCCATGAAGAGCGCCTTCCCTACCCATGGTGCGGACTGGAAGTTCGCGAAGGCCGACTTGATCGGTTGGCTCAACGCGTTGACGACTCGCTGGACCGTGACGTCCTGCTCGCTGCGCTGGAACCCTTCGCGATGAGCGAAGTCGATCGCCGCGACGCGGAGCGACTCGACGTCCGATTGCTGGCCGATGGCAGCGTACATGAGCCGGTCGTAGACCTCGTAGATCTTCCGGCTGCGGCGCCGGAACGCGGCGGCCACGATCCCCTCCGGTCGCGAGACGGCCACGACCGGCACCCCGGACACGATCCTTCCTTCGATGTACTGGGCTCGATGGGCCATCCCCTCTTGCCAATCGTACGGCGTGATCACGCCCCGGTTCTACCCGCGGGGGCGACCCGGCCCCCGGGAAGGGGGCCAGGTCGCGGCGAAGTCACTGGAGCGGGGGCCGCGAGGAGAACCGCGGGGCGATCGTCTGCAGGTAGACGTCCGGGGCTCCTGCCCGGCTGCTTCCCCAGAAGAGCCAGACCAACCCAGGGCGCCGTCCATTCGACGTGGTGTTGTTAAATGGCCCGTTGAGCGGGTCGATCCCGAGGGTCAGGCCGCTCTCGTTGCCGACCTCCTCCATGGGGATCGCCTGTTCGTCGAACTCGGGCACGAGCCGCACCCGGTCTCGCCACTCGACCGTGCCGACGCTGACGCCGGCCTGGTCGACGGCGGCGTACCGCACCGTCACGTCCCGTTCCTCCTGGTCGGACTGGAAGTACACCCGCCCGCTCGCCGGATCGATCTGATAGAACCGCTCGGCCCCGCCGGAGAACGTGACCGTGAAGTCGATCACACTCCCGTCGGGACGGACGGCGACCGGGAAGGGTAGTTGGACGCCGAACCGGAGGGTCCGGTAGAACGGCCGGGTCGCCGCGCTGCCCTCGCCGGAGGTGCGGGTGTAGGCGACGACGAACCGGTCCCAGCGGATCGGGGCGTCCAGCGGGGGCCGCTGACCGAGTTCGTTGCCCCAGTAGCTGAGGTCGCCGACGAGGTTCCGCTGGCTATTGTTGGGGAACCAACGCAGGCCAAGGAAGCGGTCGTCGAAGAGGCTCGCGACGGAGCGGTAGTTCGCCCCGGTGCCCGAGCTGACCCGAAGGATGCTCGGCTCGTAGCGGATGAAGAGCTTGGCCCCACGGCGCAGGATCGCCCCGGAGAACCGGACGCTGCCGTTGGCGGTGTCAAGGGTGACGTCCCCGCCGAGCCAAGTCGCGAACCGGGCGATGCCGGACCCGCTGTCGAACGTGGGCGGCTGGGCCGGGTCGTTCTTGATCGACCGCAGGACGCCGTTCCGGTCGTACGTGAGCACGTCCAGGTTGGCGAGCCCCGCATCGGAGGTCTGCCACTGCAGGCCCGGTGCCCAGAAGACGCCGGATGCCGCATCGACGGTGAGCTCCTCTTGCCTCACCGGGTAGAAGAGGGGCCCGGTTCGGCCGCGGGGAGCCCCGGTCCGAGCGTCGACCGGCACCCGGGTCATGTAGACCTCAGCGTACCGGCGGCCACGGACGCGCGCGCTGAACGTGAGTTCGACGCGGGCGTTCCCCGGGTCGTTCCGGAACCGTCGGAGCGTGGCGCTCGGGGCCCCGAGGCTCTCGAACGCGTTGCCGAGGCGCAGGTTGCCCGTCCGCCACTGATCGTCCGGACCACGCGACGGGTCGAAGTTCGTCCAGAAGAGCTGGCCGAGCGCCGACGAGGTGGACGTGACGTAGACCGTGGCGACTTCGGTCGAGCCGTTGCTCACCTGGACGATGCTGGGACGGCTCTTGCGCCCGGTCACGTCGAGGGGCGAAGCGGAGAGTTCGCTCGCCGTGTACCCGACCTGTCCGTCGTTCCCGAACCGCATCGGCGCGATCATGACCTGGCTAACGGTGGTCTGGTTGCCGGCCGCGTCGCGCTTCTCTGCCTCGCCGACGAACGCCATGTACCGGGGGCGCGAGTTGCCCCACAGGCGGCCTTGCTGCGTCGGTTCGTCGAGCATGTTGAAGAACCCGGCGCTTGGGAAGGCGGGCGAGCCGTACCGGTCGGTGCCGGGCACGATCGTCTCGCCTTGCTGGAGCGTGAAGACCGAGTTCGGGTTCCACGACCCGTCGCCTGGGGGCACCACCGCCCCGTGGCGCATCCAGCGGTCGTCGTTCTCCGGCACCCAGGTGTTCAGGTCCCGGATCGGGCTCTCCGCCCGTCGCGCCGCCTCGTCGGTGAGGTTGCCGCGCAGCCCGCCGACGAAGATCCGCCATCGGTCCTGTCGGCCGAGGTCGGCGTCGGTCCGGGCGCGGGCCGCCCAGTCCGGGGCACCGCTCGAGCCGAGTCGGTTGGACGACCAGGCGACGAAGAGGTTGCCGAGCCCGTCGCGCATCCCGGTCGGCTGGACGTTGCCCCAGGCGTAGGACTCGTTGCCGTTGAGTAACCGGTCGGCGATCGGGGCGGCCTTCGAGCTGGCGGCGTTCGTGAGACGGGTCTCGCGGACGTTGACCTTGAGCATCGCCCCCGGCTGGCTGAAGCTCTCAGCCGGGTCGAGCGTCGGCTCCTGGGCGCCGATGAGGGTCGGGACCCCGCTGTCCTCGAAGACGTAGAGCCGACGTTGGTAGGAGCCGCTCGGCGTCCCGATGGGCGCGGTCAGACTGACCCGGGGGTCCCCTGGCCGGACGAGGGTCTGGTCGTAGACGAACCCGCCCGGCGTGCGCAGGTTGGCGTTCGGCCGCGACCGCGGGTTGACGTTGAACCGAGTGCCGATCACGTCGCCCGGCCGGGCCTTCTGGACCATGTTCGAGCCGAACTGGTCGCCGCCCGGGCTGCCCGACCCGACACGTCGAGACGCCGCATAGCGGAAGTCGAGCGACGTGTGGAGGTGCGAGGCCGCGTCGAGCCACGACAGCTCGTGCTGACCCGGGGAGAAGATCTCGACCGGGCGGGCGCCGAACTGATCGGCGAAGAACTTAGCCACCCGAACGTTGGTGAGGTTGACGTTCCCCTCGTTCACCACCGCGAACGGCTGGAAGAGGTCGCCGAACGGGTTGTCCCCGCTCGTCGGGTCCCAGGGGGTGAAGGCTGAGTTGGGGTCCCAGGGCGCCCGGGGGCCGAAGTTCTGGCCACCGTTGAACCCGCCGCCGCCCGGCACGGAGCCGAGGTCGATGGTGGGCGTCGCCATGGTGATCCGCTCGTCCGCGGCGACGCGGAGGCCGAGGCCGTAGCGCCGGAACACCTGGCTCCCTTCGTTGACCTGGCCGCTCCCGACCTGGGTTTCGAGGAAAACGAGCTGGCTGCCGTAGTAGCCGTCGCGCGGGCTAGGCGGCTGGAACCTCGGCACCACCAGGGTGGTGTCGAACACCGTCGGAGTGAGGTCCCTTCGGAGCTGGGCGTCGAAGCCGGTGCGGGTGCGGTAGAGCGCCACGCCGTTCGGGTCGCTGATCCGCGGCGGGTTGAGTTCGACCCCGGTCGCGAAGAGCGGGTTCTGGGCCGACCCGGCCGAGGACGCGGCGACGCCCATGTTCTCGCGGCCGACGTCGGGGTAGTCCAGGCTCCGGTTCGGGATCTGCGTCGGGTAGTCCTCGAAGCCGGCGAAGTTCGCGCGGAGCGGCTTGGCGACGCCCCCGGTCTGGGAGCCGTCCGGCCGCCAGGCGATGTCGCGCGGGCCCACCCGGACTTGGGTGAGACCCCGACCGAGGATCAAGACCATCAGGCTCCGGTCGATCACGATCACGTTTTGCTTGCCGGTGCCGCCGTGGGCGACGAACTCGCCCTTAGAGGTGAAGTCCGGCCCGAAGAACCCGGCGGGCTCGACGAACGTCGGGTTCGCCGCCCACTGGTCGACGTTCTCGTTCCCGTTCACGAAGAAGCGCTTGAACTCCTGCGAGGTCTCGTTCTCGTTGACGGGAAGGATGTCGCCGTCCCCGATGCTGAGGTCGACGGTGCCGTCGTTCCGGAGCATCCGCACAGCGAGCGGGTTCGCGGTGTAGAAGTCGCAGTCCGGGTTCGGCGTGAAGGTGGCCGGTTGGCGCAGCCGCACCTGGTCGCTCCGCAGTCCGCGTTGGCCCGGGGCGACGGCGCTGACGCGCACGAAGCCGGCGCCAGGCGTGACACCCGCGTTGCCGGTCGTCATGATCGGGACGCCGGTAAGGCAGAACCCTCGGCTCGGATTGTCGGAGAGCGGCCGGACGGGGATCTGTCGGCGTTGGCTGGTGCGCCCGGTGCTCGTGACTTCGAACTCCAGGTAGTAGTTCGCGAGGTTCCCGGTGAGGATCGGGAGGTTCGCGACGAGGATGTAGAACGTCTCGCCGAACTCGAAGTGCCTCCGCTGGGCCTCCTCGGTCCGCGCCTGGGTGATGTCGCCGGTGCTGATCTGCCCCGTGTCCGCCCGTTCGCGGAGCCGGTCGTAGGCTTCCGGCGAGAGGAGCACGATGTCGTCCCGGTTCAGGATCTGGTTGATCTGGTCGGTCTCGTCCTCGCCTTGGTCGATGGGCGGGTCGATCGGCGGGTCCCCGGGCGTGAGCGGCTGCGGGTCAGTGTCGCTGATCGAGTTGAACGCGTAGAGCGAGCCGGTGCTGTCCCCGGTGTACATCCAGGAGTGGCGGGGGTCGGCGCCGGGGTTGTCGAACCCACCGGCCGCGATGGAGGCGACCTGGTCGCTCCCGGCGAGGTTGACCCGCCAGAGACCATGCCGATTGTCGCGCCCAGTGGCACCGCCCGCCTCGAAGGCGCTGATGCGGCCGTTGATGGCGGGGACGAGCACGACGGGCACGTTGCTGAACGGCCCGGCGCCGGTGGCGTCTCGAAGGCGCAGGTAGGTGAAGCGCAAGGAGGCGGCGGGGGCGGGGCTCTCGTCGACGACCCGCCAGCGGACGGTCCCGTTCGCCGGGTCGAGCGACACGAACTTACCGTTCTGGTCGCAGAAGAACACTGAGTCGACCCCGTAGACCCCACCGTTGAACTGACCGGGCGGGTCGACGAGCATGCTCGCGGGCACGGCGACGCCCCCTGCCCGGCCGAACGACTGGAAGCCGCCGTTGGCGGTGTCGGGTTGGCGCCAGGCGAGGGTGCCGTCGGCCTCGTTGAGGGCGAAGACCTCGCCCACGGCCGACGTTTGGTCCTGGGTGGCGGCGAAGAAGACGCGGCCGAAGGCGACGACGGGGGTGACGTTCACCGGCCCGAGCACCGGGTCGGTCGCGAGGGGCCACTGCCAGACGACGCTGGTCGTCTTGGTGGCGGAGTCGCCGGATGCGTCCAGGGCGGTGACCCGGCCCTCGGCCTGGGGCACGATGACGATGGGCCGGTTGCCCGCGGCGGTCCCGAAGGCGACCGAGCCGGCGATGGGTCGCAGGCCCGCTTGCATGGGCACGGTCGGGGTGGTCGGGTTGTAGTCGTCGGGGTAGGTCCAGCGCCGGACGGTCGTCCCGTCGCCGCGGCCCGCCACATCGAGGCAATAGACCTTGCCGTTCTGGCCGGCGATATAAAGGAGGTCCGTGCCGTTGACCCGTTGAACGAGGGCCGAGCTCACGTTGAAGCCGGTCGGGGCCTCGGCGATCCCGTCCTTTCCGTCTTGGTCAGGCGCGCGGTTCGGGTCGCTCGCGGGCCGCTCGCTCGGATAGGTCCAGTACACGGTCGGACGCCCGCCGTTCGCGGGGTCACCGTGGGCGTCCATGCAGTAGAGGCGCCCGTTCTCCATCGCGACGATGACGACGGACCGCTCGACCAGTGCGTTGTTGACCCTGACCTGGGCGGTGACTTGGACGGGGGTCGAATCGACGCCGAGGTCGGCCTGACGCACGAACCGGACGGCGTCGGCGTAGGCGATTTTGCCCGCGTCGGTGGCGTCGGTCGAGCCGTTCGTGATCGCCACGCGCAGCGGGGCGGCGAGCGGGTCGTTCGGCGTGCCGTCGCGAGGTTGGAACGGCAAGCGGTACCAACCCGCGGGCCGGGTCTGGTCGAGCGTGTAGGTGCCATCGACCGTCGCCCCACGGAGGACCTGGACCTGGAGCGCTCGCGGCAGGTTCGCGTCGCCGGGGAGGTAGACCTCGACGAAGTAGCTGCCTTCTGGCAGGCTAGGCCCGTAGAGCACCTGCTCGGTGAACGGCCCGACGGTCACGCCGCCCCGGAAGTAAGAGGGCCCGAGGGCGGTCGGCCGGTCGGTCTGGGGCAGGAAGCCCGCGGTCGGGGCGACGCCGCCGTTCAGGTCGTCGACCTGAACGCGTTGGTCGGCCCGGCTCAGGCTCTGGTCCGGGGCAAGGTCGAGCCCGAGGATCCAGTCCCGGCGCCCGGTGGCGTAGGCGGTGACTTCGGCCTCGCTCGTGTTGAACGGCCGCTTGACCGGGAAGGACCAGACGAGGTTTCGCCGGAACACGTTCCCGGGTTCGGCTTGGAAGCCGTTGTGGACGAAGGACGTCGTGACGCCGAGGCGGTACTGGCGGCTGAGGTCGCCGACGAACGTGGACTCGTTGGCCGGGCTGACGACGCGCCAGCGGAAGGTCTCGGTGGCGCCGTTCGGGCGGGTCGCGCCAATTCGGCTCACGACGGGCGTCGCGGTGATCGTGCTCGAGCCGCGGCGGCTCTGGCTCACGACCTGGGCGGCGTCGGCGTAGACGAGCTCTTCGCCAGGCCGGGCGGAGGGGTCTCGCGGCTGGCCGTCCACGTCGAGCGGGACGGTGTTGTAGAGCGTGACGAGCAGCGTCGTGCCGGTCGGGCGGAAGGTGCGGTCGGTGGAGAGGCCACCGTTCCCGATGCGGATGTACCCGCCCGCGCCGATCGTGAAGTCGACGACGTCCGTGAAGTCGCCGCCGTCGGCACCGGTCACTCGGTAGACCCAGTAGCGCTGGGGGAACCGGGAGACGCCGCCTCGGACGGTCGGCCCCACAGGCAGGTTGACGTAGAGCTCGTGGTCGACCCCTTGTTCAAGGTTCGAGAACTGCCACCGGTAGGTGGCGGTGGCCCCGGCCGTGGGATCGGTCGAGCTCGTCCCGCGAGCGGTCTGGACGTAGCGGTAGGGGACCGTTCCGACGGTGTTCTGGACGTAGCCGAACGCGAGCGTCTGGGCGTTGAGCGCGGACTCCCAGATCCCGGTCCCGACCGAGCCGCCGGGCGAGTCGTTGTCGACGGTCGACCGGATCGCCTGGATCGGGTCCCACCAGCGCAGGAACGCGCGCCCGGGCTGGTTGTACTCCCAAGCGTCCCGCCCGCCGACGACGTCGGCGGGGAGCCCGGTGCGGTTCGGGTTCCCTGCCGCCATCGGGAAGTCCTGGGCGAAGGCGACGAGGCCGAGGACGGCCGTCGCGAGGACGGTCGTCAGGGCGGCCACGAGCCGCGACGGGCTCTTCCGAGCCGAGTTCGGGGTCCAGTCCATACTCTATTGCCTCTGCGCGAACACTGGTGCGACGAGCCCTCTCGCCCCGACGACGGGGGGGAGCTCGAACAGCACGCTGAGCGCGGTGAATCCTAGGTTGCGTTTCGTGAGGGCGTAGCCCGGGTCGGTGGCGGGGCCGTCGAAGCTCCCATCGAGCATCACGACCTCGCCCTGGAAGCGCCGTCCGTCGAACCGCTGGCCGACGTACCCGTTCACGACGAGCACGTCCCCGGAGTCCAGTCGGCGGGCGAAGGTGGGCCGGAGGGCCGTCGCGTTGACCGCGAGCCGGGAGCGGTCGTAAGGGGGGGCGCTCCTGGGTCGGCGGATCGAGACGTAAGCCTCCGCAGGGAGCATCCAGCGAGTCTCCCACGGGCCGCCGGCCGTCCTTTGGACGACTTCGTACACGCCGGTGGCGTCGGTGAACATCACGGCGAGGCGGTTGACCCCGCCGTCCGGCACGTACCGGAGCGTCACCGAGCTCAGGCCCACGAGTTTCTGCGTCCGGGCCTCTTGGTTCAGGCTCGGGAGCAGCCAGTCGTACTGGCCGGGTTGGCCCGGGATCTCGCCGAGGAACGTCCGCGCGGCGATCGGCGGCCGGACGAACTCGGTGAGCACCTCGGTCCGCGACCCGTCGTAGAGGACGATCCCGCCGTTGCCGCCGGTGCGGTCGGCCTGCTCGTTCCCGCCCGCGAGTCCGAACGTGCCGCGCCCGACTTCGACGTTGCCGAACCCGAGGGCGACGATCGTCCGCTGTTGGTTCGGGTCGTTCGGGTCGACGGCCCGGACGCGGCCGATGCTCGTGTAGGCGTAGTCCTTGCCGCTCAGCTCTTCCGGCGAGTGCCAGTAGAGCACCCCGAGAGCCCGGCGTGAGCGACCATCGATGTCGGTGAACTGGACGACGCCGAGGTTCCGGCCCCGCGAGTCGAGCTCATAGCGGTCGACGACCTCGACGACGCGGCGGTTGCCAGAGTCGGCGATCAGGTAGTGCACCCACCGTTCGACCGGTCGGGCGTTGCTGAAGGGGTTGTCCGCGTCCCGCACGACGGTCTCGAAGCTGAGGACGTCCTTCGGCCGGCTGAGCGAGCGGCTAGCCCCGGGTTGCATCCCGGAGGCCGCGCCCTGGGCCGGGAGCCCGGTGGGGACGAAACGCGGGTCCACGATGAACCCGGTGACGGTCCGGACCTCACGCGCGGCGGCGTCGACCCGGACGATCCGGTCGCTCCCCGTATCGACGATGAGCGAGCCGTTCTCGTCCGCCGGGTAGACCCGGTTCGGCTCGCTGAGCTGGCGCGAGACGTTCGAGGTGCCGGTCGGTTGGCCCGACCCGGCTTGGAACGTCTGGTCGGTCGTCCACACGGGGTTCCCGCTCGGGTCGAACCGTGACACCCGCCCGGAGTCGGCGACCAGGAAGTCGGACTTGGCGAAGACGTAGAGGCCGTTCTCGCTCGTCACGGCGAGGGTGCTGTCCCCGATCGCGAGGTTCAGGACGTCCTCGTTCTCCGGGAGGGCGGCCTGGTTGACGCGGATGCGGAGGTCGTCGAACTCGGTGATCCCGCGGAACTGCGGCCACTTGACCGCCGTCGCCGGCCGCACGTCGAACGGGCCCTCGGGGTTCGCGTTCTGACGGAACGCCCAGAGCTGGCTCTGCCACGGGCGCGCCGGGTCGGGGACGAGGAACTCGTCGTTCGGGCTCAGGTTCGCGTCCTGGGCGAAGATGAGGCCGTTGAACCGGGGCGGGAAGATCCCGGACAGGATGCTCGGCAGCACGCTGAGCCCGCCCAGGTAGATCGTCTCGCCCGCCACGCGCGGGGCAGACCCCGGGGCGAAGCCGTTGACCACGTTGTACCAAAGGATCGGCGACCAGCGACCCCCCGACCGGCCCGAGATGAATCGGCCGTTGTCCTGGAGCGCGTCCGGTTCGACGACCGTGTCCGTGCTCCCGGCCCGGCGGACGATGACGGGCAGGCTCGTCGAGATCGAGTCCCGGACTCGGCCACGCACCACGTTCATCAGGCTCCCGAGGATCACGCGGGACCGGGTCGTGCCGGGGATCGGCTCGACCGTGAACTGCCCGGGCTGGAGCTGGCTGAACTGCTCGGGGCGGCGCTTGTTCGTGCTCAGACTCGGGTCCGGTTGCACGAGCGTGAAGTTCGATTCCTGGCCCTCGATCTCGAAGGACGGGGTCGGCGGGTCGGCCTTGAACGCGACGAGCACGCCCGTGTTGGCCTGGGCGAACCCGAGGTCCTTGACCGCGTTCGCCATCGCGTAGACGGTCTGCCCCTTGACGACCGGTCCTCCGACGAAGCGGTAGCGGAACATCGGCGTGTCGAGCGGGCGGAACAGGCGGACGAGGTCTTGGGTGTCGCCGAAGACGGTCGGGACCTGAAGGGTCTCCGGGGTACCCGCGCCGGTGTTGAGTTGGTACTCGAGGGCGCGGTAGAGGTCGAACCGGGCGGCCATCGAGAACTGCCCAGGGCCGCGGTCCTCGCGGAAGGCGTAGAACGTCCCGCCGTCGCTCTGGTCGTCGCCACTACCGGTGGTGGTCACGAAGATGGCGCCCGTCGGCCCGATCGCCGGTGAGCCGACGATGCGCCGGCCAAGGTTCGTGTCGTCCGGCAGTTCGAGGTTGCCTCGCACGTAGTTGTCCGGAGACGCCCCGCCGAATTGGCCCGCGCGGGACCAATCGATCGTGTAGTCGATCCGCCAGCTGACGACGTTGGCGGGGTTCCCGCCCCGACCATCGTAGTCGAACGGCGGCCGCCCAGGCCGGAGCCCAAGGTTGATCACGCCGCTCGGCGTCTGGCTGACCGTGCCGTCCAGCGTCTGCTCGAGTTCGGCCCGGGTGAAGGGCTCGCCGGTCGGCTTGATGATCGTGACCTTGAGGCCAAGGGCGCCGTTCGGGCCGCTCGGGCTCGTGAGGAGCGGCAAGCCGAAGCGGGAGGCCCGAGTGAAGAGGTTGATCGAGTTGCCCGTGATCTCCTTGCGGTCCGGGTTCTCGCCGCGGGCACCGAGCCAGACGCTGATCAGCCCGGCTGGCCGTTGGACGACTCCGGTCGACGGTTGGGTGGCGCAGTAGACCACGCGGTCGGCGCCACCGGACCCATCGAGGATCGGGATGTAGCCCACTGTGGGCTCCGAGGAGAGGGGCGGGGTGCGGCCTGCGCTACTGATCGTGAACGTGTTGGGCCCCTCGGTCACGACTTGGGCCCGGGCGAGGTCCGCGACCCACAGTCGGCCGGCGGTCTGGTTCTGCACCTGCGCGGTGTCGGCGAGGACCACGAGCCCCTCATGGACGGTGGGCGCGAACGGACCGGCGTTCGAGTCCGGGGTGAACCCGGGGAGCGGCCCGAGCGTGGCGAGGGCCGGCTGGTTCAGCGGGTCGCCCGTCGGGTCGAGTGGGAGGACGAACGCTTGGCCGTTGTCGCCCATCACCCAGACCTGGTCGGGGCTGGCGAGGAGGGTGTCCGGGGACTCGACCACGGTCGGAGCGGAAAGCCTCGACGCGCCGCCGAGCGGGGCGGACTGGTAGACGAGGTCGCCGAGGACCCCGACGGGGTTCGGGGCGCCGTCGTCCGGGTTCCCGTCGAAGTCGAGGTCGCGGTCGGGCCGGCCATCGTAGACGTACACCCGGTTCCCTTTCGTGAGGACGACCCGGCCCTTGAAGAGGGCGGGCTCTTGGCCCGCGCGGAAGGTCCCCCCGCCCTGGTCGTCGATGAACCTTCGCAGCATCGGAGCGGACACGTCGACGCTGTTGCTGCCGGAGCGGCGGGAGTTGCCCGCAGCGCTGGTCGAGGCCCCGGCCGCGGCCACGACGTTGAAGGCCAGCTTGGCGGCGGCGACGAACGACGGGTCGCTCACGGCGGGACGGGCCGTGTAGCCGCGGTTCGCGAGGAACCCGGTCGGGTTCGCCGGGTCCACCCCGCGGTTCAGGTTGGCCGTGACCCCACGGGTCGTGAGGACGAAGGCACCCTGGCCGATCTGGGCGGTGCTCACCGTCCGCTGGGCGGCGTTCCCGGCGATGCCCGCCACGGGGACGAGCCGGGCCGACTCCCACGGCAGCCACGAGAGGAACTGCGGGATCGAGCCGAGGTCCCCGGCCTCGAGCGGTCGCGAGACGAGCCGCAGGTTCTGGAGCGGGTTCTCGGTGAGTTGGAGGTCGAAGAGCGACAGGGCGTTCGGGAACCTCATGAGCGGGTGCTCGAGGTTCGCGTCGACCGGGCCGTTGTTCTGTCCGACCCCGAACGGCACGGGCAGCGGGTTGCCGATGTCGAAGTCCGGCGTGCCGCCGACGTCGTCGACCAGATCGGCCCAGAGCACGCCGCCTTGGTCCACGAACCGGCGCAGCCGGTCGCGCTCGGCGGCGGTGAGGCTCACCCCGCGGTACAGGCTGACGACGAGCACGTCGTAGGTCGCGAGGACCTCGTCGCTCACGTCGGCGAGGCGCACTTCCCAGTACGGCGCCGTCTCGCGGGTGACCCGGGTGCCGGCGACAGGGGTGCTGGCGTCGAGCAAGGCCCACCGGGCGCGGATCCCGGCGGTGAGGACAGTGGGCGCGAGCGGGTTCGAGAGCGCGATCCGGGCGGGCCGGACGCTCGTGTCCTTGTCCAGGTTCGCCCAGACGAACGGCGCCGGGTTGGCGACGGCCCCGTTGACCCGCTGGCTATCGATCAGCAGCACTCCGACCCGGACCTCCACAGCGGTGGCGGCGTAGTTCAGGGGCTGGCCGGTGGCGAGCGCGGCGAGGAGGCCGAGGAGCAGGGTCAAAAGGGGGCGCGTGGTTCTCACGGGTTCACCTCGCCGAAGTAGGCGAGCGTCGGGCTGACGGGCAGTCTCGGCATCGGCGGTAGCGCCCGGCCGAACTCGTCGGTCCGGAGCGGTGTGCGCCCGTCGGCGCTCGATGAGGCGAGCACCGGGTCGTAGACCAGCGTCAGGTTCGGGACGGTCGGGTTGGCCGAGAGGTCGAGGCCCGAGGTGTGCTGGGCCGGGATGCGGCGGCCGCTGGCGCCGATGAGGCGCGGCATCCAGCCCCACTTCTTGAGCCATTCCGCTTGGGCGCTGATCGGAGCGGGCATGTTCTCGCTCACGGCGCCGAAGAGGCTCACCCGGACGGCGAGCGGCTCGCCGTAGAACGGGACCTCGGGCGAGTGGCCGTACAGTTCGAACCGCCGTTGGCGCGCCTCGTCGTCGTTGAGCCCTCGGTAGGGCGACCCCGCGGTGGTCCGGTCGAGCCAGGCCTGGCGGGTGTCGTCGCTCTTGAGGTTCGTCCAGTGGCCGGGGATCACGAAGAAGGACCCGTCCTCGGCGAAGAGGGAGGCCTCGATCCGCACGTCGTGGGGGGCGACCGCGACTCTGGAGGCGAGGTAGTTCTTCATCGGCACCTGGCCGACGGCGTTCATCCGCACCCGAAGGAACGTCGGGTCCTGGACGCCGAGCGCGATCGGGCCGATGTCGGGGTTGTTCGAGACGAGGTTGCGCCCGTTGAACGTGAAGCTCGCGTCGACGAGCGGCAGGCCGACGTTCTCGAACTTCGGGAACGCGTTGAGCGCGGGGTTGCCGAGGCCGTAGACCGGCACGGTCGTGCCGTTCGGGAAGAACGGGCTCGCCGCGTTGAACACGACCTGGGTCGCGCCGAAGTCGATCGTCCGCGGGACGAGCAGTGTCGCCCAGTCCCCGCCGCCGAGGTACCGGCCGCTGAGGGCGTCGACCGAGACGAACCCGGGGCCGTTGTCGTCGGCCGCGCTCGTGAGCAGCAGCCGGGTCGGGATGCTCCCCCCGCCGCCCGCCTCGGTGTAGGTCCGGGCGTAGGGCTGCCACGAACTCGGGTTCAGCGGGTTGCCGCTGAGCGGGTCGAGCAGGAAGGCGGTCTCGAGCACGATGTCGGGGTTGTCGATCCGGAGTTCGAACGGGTTGGCCGTGTCCGGCGCGGCGTTCGCGTCCTTCTCGTCCACCCGTTCGCCCGGGGCGGGGCCGAAGAACAGCGTCGTGTTAAGCGTGACGTAGTCCCGCGCCATGAGCATCGCCATCGACCGGCTCGGCCGTTGCAGGACCGTCCCCGTCTCGTCGACGACCCCTTTCGTCACGCTGCCGTCCACGTAGACCGTCCCGAACGAAGCGAGCGTGATCTGTTGGTCGGTGGGGATGACGCCGCGGACCCGGACGTCCCCTTCGAACAGCAGGACGCCGTTGAAGAGCCGGCCCGCTAGTCGGAAGTCTTGGTCGGTGAGCGAGGCCCCCGGCCTGCCGACCAGGGCGGGCTGGGTGATCGAGTCGATGACCATCGGTCGGCGTGCGTCGGCCGCGGTCGGGTACCCGACGCTCCGGACGCGGAACCGGGCCCTCGTCTCCGTCGTCGGCCCGCCGTCCGGTCGGCGCCAGAACGGGACTCGGCTCCGGGTGTCGCGTACGATCTCGAACCCGTCGGGCAGGAGCCTCACGGTCGGGGCGCGCGGGATGTAGAAGGGCCCGCGCCAGCCTTCGGTCTGGGCGTTGTTGGGGTTGAGCCAGTCGGTCGGCAGGGATCGGACGGCCCCGGCGATCTGGCGCTCGTCCTCGCTGTTCGAGTTCCCCCGCTCCGGCGAGTCGACGTAGACGCCGCTCCCGTAGCCGAACCTCCCGGAGTTGCGCCCGTTCACGAGCGCCCCCGAGTCGCGGGTCAGGACAAGGTAGCGGTTGAGCCCGTTCTGGGGGTCGGTCTCGATGATCGAGGGCGGCTCTTTCCGGGCCGCGCCGCGGCTAAAGCCGTCGACGTCGGCGTCCTGTCGGCCGTCGCGAAGGACGCCGCCCAGGGTCGTGAACCGGGCCGCACCGCTATCGAGCGGGTACCCGTTCGCGGGCGGGTCACCCGCCACGACGAGGGGGTTTTGGAACGTGGACGCGTTCGACCCTACTGAGTCCGACCACGCGCTGCCCCAGGTCGAGTTGGCGGGGCGGTAGACGCTGCGGATGACCCGCAGGCGGGCCCCAGAGTTCCCGGGCGCGATGGACCCCGCCACGGACCAGCCCTCGTTCACGAAGGCGTTGAGGACGATGTCGTTCTGGCCGAACACCTTGAGGTCGGCGTTGCTATGCAGCGACCCTCCCCCGGGCGTGCGCTCCCAGTTCGGGGCGCCGGGCGTCCCGTCCGGGAACGCCTGGCCCCAGAGCAGGGTGCCGGCGACCGGTTGGACCTGCCCCGCCACGTCGCCGTAGGTGACGCCAAGGCCGACCTCGTCGAACGGGTTCCGGGCCCCGGTGCTCGCGCTCGCGGCGGGGAAGCCGATCTCGGCGGGCCGGGAGACGCGGTCCTTGTTCGTGACGAACCGGGCGGTCTCGACGATCCCGATCGAGGCGAACGCGAGGAGGCTCCGCGAGTCGGTGAGCTGGGCGTCGGCCTGCTTGATCCGGCCAAGCTCCCTGGTCTTGTCGGCGAGGCTGGCGTAGCCCGCCACCTGGACGCGCTGGCCGAGCCGGAGCGTCGGGTCCTCGCGCCGGTCGGTGCGCAGGGCCCCTGGGCGGCCGACGACCTCGACGGAGAGGTAGCCCCTCGCCTGTCCCGGACGGCGCAGGTTCCCGGTCGGGTTCGCGAAGCTGTCGAACTCGGACGGGGCGTAGCGCACCCTGACGAGGGCCCGCCCCCGCTCGAAGAAGACCCGGCTGTAGGGGCCGAGCCCGTCCGGCCCGCCGAGGTCGACGAGCCCGGGGACAGGGTTGCCCCCCCGGTCCGGGAAGGCGAGTGGGTCGGCCGGGCGCAGGTAGGCGGCGTCCGGGTCCCTCGTGAAGCCCTGGGCGTCGACGTCGAGCGCGGTCGGGGTCGGCCGCCAGTCGGCCCCGAGGGCCGAGAACCGGAGTTGGTAGTGGGCGTACTCGGCCCCTGCGCGCGCCAGGTCACCGGCGAGCGTGCGTTTCGACGAGGTGTCGGCGCTGCGGATGTTCCCGGAGAGGACGGCCGCGAAGGCGAACCCGAGCGACACGAGTACGCCCAGGAGGATCACGGCGACGACCAGGGTCTGGCCGGACTGTCGGCTACGGGCTCTCGGGGGGGTGGTCACCATCGTGTCGGCTCTCATCGGACGAAGTTCCTGGCCTCCGCCGCCCCCCGCACCGTGATGTTCTGCGGGTTGGGCAGGTTCTGCGACTGCGGGAAGTTACGGATCGTGACCGTGAACTCGACGACTTGGGTCGTGTCGTAGTCCACCGCCACCACGTCCTTCGGTTCCGTGTATTGGAAGCGGTAGCTGACGTAGATGTTCCCCGTCGGCACGAACCCGTTCGGCCCTCGGAACCCGCTCGGGATCGGCTCGCCGAACCGCGAGTTCAGTTCGACGTAACCCGCGCGGTAGGGCGCCTGCAGCACGGCTTGGAAGAACTCGTCGGCCCGGTAGGCCCGAGGGTCGTACCGCAGGTCCCCGATCGTGTAGGGCAGGCCGAGCTCGCTCCAGCGCGGCTCCGGCTGGTCGGTGTAGTTGATCAGGTACTGGTTCGGCCCCACCGGCCGCTGGGTGACCCGCGTGTAGCGCACGTACCGGCCGTAGTTTGGGCCCGGTCGTTGGTCGGGGCCCACAACGACCTCGCTCCCCGGCGTCAGGACGGCCCTAGCCACCACGTCCGCAGGGTCTGCGGCGGGCAGGAGGGGGCTCAGGCTCCCGTCGGCCTGGGGCACCGCCCGCAGGTCGATGAAGCGGCGCACGTAGGTGGCCCGGTCCAGCCCCGGCGCGAGGCGCGGGAAGTCGGTCCAAAGCTTGTTGAACGTCCGGTTGACGGGTTGGAACCGTTCGTCGCTCCAAACGCCGGTCCCCACGTCGGGGTCGTTGTTCGGGGTGAAGTCCAGCGGCGTGTTCGGGTCGTAGGGGCTCACGCGCACGCCGACGCGGTCGGCGACGTTGGGGGCCCCGGCGGCGCTCTGTTGGCCGCGGGTCGGGACGCGAAGGTCGTAGGCGAGCGAGGCATCGGTGCCGACCTCGTTGATCGGGAAACTCCCGACGAGCTTGCCCCCTCGGGGGTCCGGCACGACCGGGACGAAGTTGACGAGCCAGCGGGGGTCCTGCAGCCAGTTCGTCCGCGAGTCCGCCGACGCCACCGCCGCGGTGAACGCGTACGGCCGTCCGGGCGTGTCCTTCGGCAGCCGGAGCACCTCGAGGTAGCGGCTCACGTCGAACACTTCGACCCCTTCGCGCTCGTCGTCCGACATCGTGGCCGGGTCGAACCCGAACAGCCCCACCCGTTCGACGCCGGCGAGCGTCCAGGCCCGGCCGACCAGGTACGGTCCGCCGCCCCATTCGCCCCGGACGTCCCCGGCCCGGGCGAGGTTCTCGCCGAACGCCGGGGGCCAGAGGCTCGGCCAGACCCGGTAGTTGACGTTCGCCCACGCCCCGTACTGGGTCGTGAACACGTCCGGACCCACCTTGTCCGTGTTAAAGGCCTCCTCGCCGGTGCGCACGGCGAGCTCGCCGGGCACCGCCTCGCTCGTCACCCGCTTGGGCTGGAACCGGACGAGGCTCACGAGCCGCGGGACGTTCCCGTCGTACTGCACGCGCGGCGGGCTCGTCTTCTCGACCACGGGCGCGACCATGTCGAACCGGCTGACCTCCGTCACCACCGTCGCCCGTCGGAGCCAGTTCTGCATCCGGACCGCCTTGCCCCGGCCGACGGCGGTGAGGGCGGAGTTCGCGACGTTGAAGTCCTGGCCCGGCAGCAGGGTGAAGAAGGCGGGGTCGTCGAGGTCGTCCGGCGTGCCGTCGAGGTCGTCGTCCAGGAAGAGCCCGGTGTCCACGACCGGTTGGAGCCGTCCGTTGACCGTCCGCCACACCCGCGGCTGGACCTCGGCCCGGAACAGCACGTAGAGATTGTCCCGCTCGCCGCTCCGGGCCATCAGGAGCCCGTCGTAGGGGTTCGTGTACCGCGCGGCCCCGGCGGGGGAGCCGTCGTTCCCAAGGACCAGCGGCTCGCGGAGCCCGACGAAGTAGCGCACGAGCGTGCTGCCCTGCCTGGCCGGGAGCTGCTGCTGGCCTTTCGGCGCCCGCAGGGTGGGGTCGAAGCGCCCAGTGTCGGGGTTACGGAACGCACCTCCGGGGCCCCGGTCTTGCGGGTCTCCCTCGGCGGGCCGGACGAGGTCGAGCTTCGCGAAGGGCAGGCGCACCACGACGGGGGTCCGGTCCCGCCCCGGCACGACCACGTCGATCGCCCCCCGTTCCGCGTTGTTGTCCCGCACGGACGCGGCGTTGCCGACCTCCCGCTCGAGCTGCCGGACGAGGGTCCGGGCCCGGTCTTGCGCTTGGGAGAACGACTGGGCGGCCCTGGTGAGGTTAAAGCCCTGCACCACCGGCACCGCGATGATCGTGAGGAGGATCGCCGAGATCGCGATCGCCGTGATGAGTTCGATGAGCGTGAACGCGCTGTGTCGCCGCATAAGCCTTTACCCTCGCCCTCCGACTTGCATGCTCTGGCTCTCGTTCCTTCGCCAGGACCGCGACCAGAACTCGAGCGCCGCATAGTTCGCGACGGGGTCGGTGCCGAGCGCGAAGGAGCCGGGGTTCCAGACCGCCCGCACCCGCATCGAGGCGCCCCGCACCCGCCGGACGGCGTACCCGCGCGAGAAGTCGAACACCGTGTTCGGCCCCATCTTGCCCCGGATATCGACGAACGCCACGTTGCCTTGGGCGCCGTCCACTTCGAACTCTTGGTCGAAGAGCGGGGTCGGCGGGTCGTTCGTGCCCCGGCTCACCCACAGTTCACCGACGATGACCTTCTGGCCCCGGTCGCTGAGCGGGAAGTAGAGGCGGTACGGGTCGCCCTGGGGCCGCCCGTTGGCGTCCGGCGTCCCTCCGACGAGGCACTCGCCCGGGCCGAGCCCGTTCGCGCGGAAGACGTATGAGAGGCGGTAGTTCCGGGCCGCCTTGGCCGGTTGCACGGCCCACTCGCCGACGCCCATGTAGTGGGCCCTCAGGCTCCGGCCGCTCAGGTCGGCGACCTGCACCGGGGCGCTCCACGGGGCGTTAGGGTCGCCGGTCGGGTAGACTACCCACGCTCCGAGCCCGTCCTGGTTCGGGAAGACGTCGCGCAGGGTCACGACCCCGTTCGACTTGTCGACCGAGTACCCGCTGTCCGAGCGCTGCCCGTCGTTCCCGAGCACGACCCCGCCCGTTTCGGCGTCGACGAGCACGAAGTCCCCGTCCTGGACGACCGGGTTGCTGGCGGGCAGGGTCGGCACGCCGAGCCCGACCCCCGAGACGGGGCGTCCGTCCGGCCCTTGGTTCCCCTTCACCTTCAGGTTCGTGAGCGCGAGCTTGACTGTCCGCGGCCCGCTCACGGGCACTCGGAATTCGTCCCTCATGACCCTCCAGTCGAAGACGGTGTAGTCGACCCGGGCTTGGAGCGGCACCCGGCCCCCCTGGGCGGTCTGAACCTTGGCGTCCGCCGCGTCTGGGCTCAGCCACACTTGGCCGAGCGCGAACCCGCGACCCGTACCGGGGTCGGTTCCCGAGGCCACGACCTTGTACTCGTAGGGCTCGCCGGGCGTGAACGGCGCGCTGAGCGGCCGCTCGAGGAAGACCCGTTGCAGCCGGATCGAGGAGGCCTCGGTGCCGAGGTAGAGCTGGGGGTCGAACTGGCTCGAGCCGCCCGGGTCGTTGACGTCCGGCAGCGCCACGAGCTGCCGCAACGAGACCACCCAGTAGTTCCCCGCCCGGACCGCGTAGGGCACTGGGTTGGCCGGGTCGAGAGTCGCCTGGACGATGACGTCGAACTGGTCGGTCCGGCCCCCGTTGTCGTAGAGGAAGCTGAACGCGATCCGGAACGCACGCGCGGTAGAGGGGCCTACCCAGAGCTGGTCCTCGCCCGGGAAGTACGTGTCGTCCGTGCTCTCGGAGTCCACGAAGAAGAACTCCCAGTCGCGCGGCGAGCCGCCGGGGTTCGGCCGGTTGATCGAGCGGTCGCCGAACCGGCGGGCGAGGTCGTTGCCGTAGACCTGCAGCACCCCGGTCTCGCCGACGCCGGTCGCAGCGTCGCGGAAGTAGTAGACCGGGCCGAACGTCAGGTTGAGCACCGAGACCGGCTGGCCGTTGACGACGCCGCGGCCCGGGACGGGACGGGACTCGCCCACGACCCGAGAGAAGACATTGGGCCCGCTGGCCGTGGCCCAGTCCCCGAAGCGCTGCCCGTCCACCAGCACGTTCCCGTCCTGGTCGATCCGTCCGACCCCGTCCGAACTCCGCGGCGGCATGAGGTCGCCCCAGTTCCGCGTCGGGTCGATCTGCACCCGCAGGCCCGCCGTCGTCCGGGTGTAGGTCACGGGGACGATCATCTCGGCGACCTGGCCCGGTTGGCCCAGGATGCGTTGCGTCTCGGTAGAGGCGAGTTGGGCGGCGACCGTGTTGTTCCGGGTCGTCCGCAGGAGTTGCAGGCCCGGCGGGAAGATCTGGACCACGGCCAGGATCCCGACCAGGAACACCACGATCACGACCAGCACTTCGATGAGGGTCGTCCCGGCTCGGCGGTTCTTCGGCATAGCGTTTCGTTCGTGCAGGTTGGCGTGGGTCGCGGGCGCTCCCGGTCTCGTTCGGACGGGTCGGCGCCGGTGGGGTCTCGGGCCGCCCGGTTAGGGCTTGACCCTCCAACTCCGCTCGGCCATCAGGTTCGAGGCGAACGGGCGGGCCCCGCCGCCCAGGAACACCACGATGTCCTGGTTCCCGGCCTGGAGCCGGTCGTCCTGGAAGTTGCGGTCGTACCCGTGCCAGAACATGACCGTCTCGGCGGGCGGCTCGTTGTAGCCCAGCTGCCGCGGGTCGTCGAGGGCGCTGCCCAGGTTGGTGCCGTCGCCGACGAGCGAGTACCCCGTCCAGAACAGGGCGTAGCGGAGCTCGACCTGAGAGCGGATCCCCGGCCGGCGGGTGTCGGCTACGTCATAGCCGCTCACGCGGTAGA
This sequence comes from Fimbriimonadaceae bacterium, assembly GCA_022843485.1. Lineage (GTDB taxonomy): Bacteria > Armatimonadota > Fimbriimonadia > Fimbriimonadales > Fimbriimonadaceae > JALHNM01. The sequence goes on from JALHNM010000003.1 coordinate 216,093, forward strand.
ACCGGAGTTGCCGCTGCGGGTCCGAGCAGGGCACCAGGCCCTCGCAGACCGGCTGCGGGTTGTCCACGAAGTTGAAGGCCTGGCGGGCCCCGGCGGTGTCGTCGTCGCCGTTCACCTGGCTGTCGCCGTTGAAGTCGCCGAGCGGGGCCGTGCCCACCGCGCGAGGGTCGGCGGCGGGCCAGAGCGCGGTCGTCACGTCCGAGTCCTTGAAGGGGTTCGCCCCGTTCTTGAACGTCGCCAGGCTCACGACCCGCTTCGGGTAGAGGAAGCTCTTGACCAAGTTCGCGGGCACGACGTCGTTCCCACCGGGGGTGTAGGTGGTCACATAACCGAGCAGGGCCGGGGGATAGCCACCCTGATCGACCCGGTACAGCTGGAGGGCCGTCCGGAGCGTGTTCATGTTCGTAATGTCCCCGGAGCGCCGAGCCGTCACCTTCGTGTTCTGGTAGACCGGGAAGATGATCGCGGCCAGGATCGCGATGATCGCGATCACGGTGAGCAACTCGATCATGGTAAAGCCTCGGCTGAGCCGGCGGTTCTTCGTGCGCATTGTTCCCCCTGTTACGGTGTCTCCCGCCTAAGACGGCGAGCCCCCCCGTTGTGTTCCCTTCAAGACCCGCCCTGGAACGACCTCAAGTACGCTTCGAGGGCCGACCGGATGGGACCCTCGAACAGGGCCGCACCGATCGCCCCAGCGGCCAGGTACGGACCGAACGGGATCATCGTCAGTTCTACCCGAGGCTCGTCCTCGAACTCTTCGGTCGAGTAGGGGTTTTCGCCGAACCACTTCTCGTAAACCTTCGGGGCCGCAAGGCCTAGGACGTCCACGCACAGGAGGTAGCCGAGCCCGCACCAGAGCAGGGATCCGAGGGTCTCGGGTTCTTCGGTGCCCTCGTCCTCCTCGTCGCCTCCGTCTTGCGGCTGGCGCTTCCGGAGGGCGATGGCCAGCAGGCCGAACACCGCGCCCAGCGCGACCGCGATCCCGAAGCTGGCGACCGCCATGGTCGGAAGTAAGACGGCCCCGATCCCCCGGGCCATCTTGATATCGCCGTGGCCCATGGCGTCCTTGCGGAAGAGGAGCCGCCCGAGGAACGCGATCCCCCAGAGCACCCCGAACCCGGTCAAGGCCCCGGCCACGCTGGACGGGAGCGGCCCGAGCCACGCCTCGGGACGGCCCTGGGCGATCGTCACGGCGTTGGCCCCGAGGCCGAGAAGGAGCATGAAGGCGTTGACCTGATCCGGGATGATGTAGTGGGCGAGGTCGGTGAAGATCGCCGCCACGAGGGCCGAGACGAACAGCGAGAGCACCACGGCCTTGAGCGGGTCGCCCATGGTATGGGGCCCAGAGAGCGTCGCCCACCAGACGGCGGCCCACAACGCCCCCGTCACGAGTTCGACGACCATGTACCTGGCCCCGATCGGGTTCCCGCAGTGGCGGCACCGTCCCCGGAGGACGAGCCAGCTGAACACCGGGACGAGGTCAGGGAGCGTGAGCCGGTGCTTGCACCCGGGGCAGAAGCTGTAGACTGGCTGCCAGATAGAAAGGCCCCGGGGGAGGCGGTAGACCACCACGTTCAGGAAGCTCCCGACGCACATCCCGATCCACAGCCCGACGATCCAAGTCCACTCTGGGAACACCCTTCCTCCGCACCTACCCCGTCAAGGGTCGGAAGGTACCCGCTTTCTCACGAGGGGGACGGCCGTCGAGGAAGAGCGCCGCGAACCCGCCCGCCCCCGGGCCCCGGTGCGGATAGGCCCGATAGCAGGGGTGCGCGGACCGGGTGCTCCGCCACGGGTCGTACAGGGGCGAACCCACCGCCTGAACGCCTGGGGCCCGGGCGAGGAGCCACTCGACAGTCTCCTCGTCCTCCTCCGGGGCGAACGTGCAGGTCGTGTAGAGCAGCGCCCCCCCGGGGGCGACGCAAAGGAGGGCGTTCGCAAGGATCCGGCGCTGGCGGGCAGCGTTCATCGCGATCATCTTTGGCAAGAACGCCCCGAAGGCGTCCTTCCCCTTCGCCACGAGCGATTGACCCGAGCAGGGGGCGTCCACGACGACGAGGTCGAACCCCTCCGGCTCGGCCTCGGCCCATACGGCGCTGTCCATCTGGGTCACCTCGGCCGTGACCCGGCACCGGTCCAGGTTCGAACGGAGGGCCCCGTGACGCTTGCCCACGACCTCGTTCGCGACGAGCCGCTCCGGACGGAACGCCCGCCAGGCGAACACGGTCTTGCCGCCCGGGGCCGCACAGAGGTCGAGGACCCGCTGCGGGAGGGTAGGTAGGGCTAGCATGAGCCCAGCGGCCCAAGCGGAGCTCGGGTCTAGGGCGTACAGCTCGCCCGCCGCGTGCCGGGGGTCCCCGCCCGGCCTCGCCCCCGGGGGCAACACCGCGACGAACGGTGGTTGCCACGGCTCTGGTTCGACGGCCCCGGGTGGGGAGGCGCCCTCAAGGACGACGACCGCCGTGCCGCGAGGGGCCGGGGCGACGAGCGCCGACAGGAACGCCGACCGCTCGGCCTCGCCCTCGAAGTGGGCCCCCGCGAACCGGGCCAGGCTCTTCGAGTCCCGTATCGACACGCCCCAGTCTGGCACGGCCTGCGATAGGCCCCGACCGGCCCCTTCGGCCGCCGCCTTGCGAGGTAGGGGGACAGAATCCGTACGCAGTGACAACGATGGATCGGGTCGACGTGACGGTCATCGGGGGAGGGCCAGTCGGCCTTTTCGCCGCCTTCTACGCTGGGATGCGGGGGATGTCCGTCCGCATCGTCGATAGCCTGCCGGAACTCGGCGGCCAGCTCACGGCGCTCTACCCAGAGAAGTACGTGTACGACATGCCAGGCTTCCCGGCCGTGCTCGCCAAAGACCTCGCGAGAGGGCTGATCGACCAGGCGGCCCGGTTCCATCCTGAGGTCGTCCTCGACGAGACCGCCGAGGGGCTAGAGCCCGACTTCGAGGGCTACACGGTCGTCGGGCGTCGGGACCGGTACCCGACCCGGACGGTGATCGTCTCCGCCGGGGCGGGAGCGTTCAGCCCGACGAAGCTAGGGGTCGAGGGCGAGGACGGCTACGTCGGACGGGGCCTCTCTTACGGCGTGAAGTCCAAGGCCGACTTCGAGGGCAAGCGCGTGCTCGTCGTCGGCGGCGGCGACAGCGCTTTCGACTGGGCGGAGAACTTGCACCCGGTCGCGGCGTCGGTCGAGATCGTCCACCGGCGCGACCAGTTCCGAGCCCACGAGGAGACGGTCCGCGCCGTGAGGGGCCTCGGGGTCGGATTCCACCTGTTCAAGGTTGTGACCGCCCTCCACGGGGACGGCGACTTGACCGCCGTCACTCTCGAGGACACGCAGACCAAGGAGTCAGGCGAGATCCCCTGCGACGCCCTCGTCGTGAACATTGGGTTCAAGTCCTCGCTCGGCCCGATCAAGGACTGGGGCCTGGTGATCGAGAAGAACCAGGTGGTGGTCGACCACGGCTACCGCACGAACCTTCCCGGGGTGTTCGCGGTGGGGGACGTCTGCAGTTTCGACGGGAAAATCAAGCTCATCGCCACCGGTGTCGGCGAGGCGGCGACGGCAGTCTGCCTCGCCAAGACCCGACTCGACCCTACGGCGAAGCTCTTCCCCGGCCACAGCTCCGACATGGACCAGTTCGCGACTGTGCCCGGCTAGCCGGGTCCCCGTACCAAGCCCCCGTCCACGAGCAGGCTCACCCCGGTGATGTACGACGCCCGGGCCGAGCAGAGGAACGCCACCGCGGCCGCGACCTCCGAAGGGTCGGCCAGGCGCCCGATGGGGACTTCTTCTGCCTGCTTCGCGAGGGCCTCCTCGGGGCTGGTCCCCTCCCGATCGGCCCGGACTTGGGCGAGGTGGAGTTGCCGATCCGTCAGCGTGTGACCTGGGAGCACCGCGTTCACCGTGACCCCGTCCGGGGCGAGTTCGGTGGCTTGGAGCCGGGTCAGCGCTGTGAGCCCGGCCCGCAGAGTCGACGAGATTGGGAGCAGACGGCTGGGCTCCTTGGCCACGAGGCTCGTGAGGTGGACGATCCGCCCCCACTTCCGCTCCCGCATCCCGGGCGCGACGAGGCGGACGAGCCGGACCACGTTGAGGAGGGTCGATTCGAAGCCTTGAGCCCAGGCCGCGTCGCCCAGTTCGGTCCACGGGCCTGCGGGCGGCCCGCCCGTGTTCGTCACAAGAATCGACGGCTCACCTAGGGAGGATCGGACTGACTCGACCCACGACTCAAGGTCGGTGGCGACCGAGACGTCCGCCCGGTCGAACCGCTCGAAGCTCGTTAAAATGCTGGTATCAGGCTCGCTCCTTGCACAGACCGCGACTCGACACCCCTCTTGCGCGAGTTCCTTGGCGATGGCCAGGCCGATGCCTTTGGTGCCCGCCGCGACCAGCGCGACCTTCCCTGCGACCCCGAGGTCCATACGGTTCAGCTTACGCCGGAGACCCCGTCCCCGCGGGGCCGCGGCCTACAAACGAGATAGCCTTAAACAACTCTTCTCTCCCGCTGAGACCCGGTCAAGATTGACGTTTTTCGGGCCGACGGTGACTTTCTTCGTTCGGTACTCGTACTTTTCTGTGCAGGCCTGGTGTACAACATGCGTATGGTGCGGGAGCCGAGTCACCCGAGGGGGCATGGCGGCGACAGGGCACGGGCGGCGGCTTGGGTCGCTTCCGTCTACATCGCGGTCGCCCTTGCCTGGATGGTGGCCATGTCTTGGCTACTCCATAAGGTGAAGGCGACCGTCGCTACGACGCTGTCGATCGAAGCGGCGACCGGGGCGTTGCTCATCGGCGGCTCGGCGGTCCTCATCTACTTCTACGTGCGAAGCCTCATCGGAGACCTCGAGCGACACCACAAGTCGTCACTGCAATCCAAGCTGGAGCTGGTCAACCGGCTCGCCCTTGCCGCCGAGTACAGGGACGACCTGCGCGGGGGCCATAACTATCGCATCGGCCACGGATCGGCCATCTTGGCAAGGCTTATGGGGCTCCCGCCGGAGAGGTGCGACCTGATCGGCCAGTCCGCCGTCCTCCACGACATCGGCAAGATCGGGGTCCCCGACTCGATCATCAGCAAGCCGGGACCGCTCACCGACGAAGAGCGCGAGATCGTCCAACGCCACGTCCTTTACGGCGCCCACTTGCTCGAAGGGTCCGACTCGCCGGTCATCCAGACCGCGCACACGATCGCCCTCACCCACCACGAGCGTTGGGACGGATCGGGCTATCCCTATGGCCTTGTGGGGGAGAAGACCCCCGTCGAGGGCCGGATCGTCGCCGTCGTCGACGTCTTCGACGCCTTGACGAGCAAGCGCCCGTACAAAGCTGCCTGGACGGTGGAAGAGGCTCGCGCGTTCGTCCTCGATCAATCCGGCAAGCTGTTCGACCCGGCCGTCGTGGCCGCCTTCGAGGAGGGCCTCGCGGAACTGCTCGCCCTCCGCGAGAAGTCGGAGGCGCTCGTCCCGCTCCCGGAGGCCGAGATCGTCCCGACCGGGGCCCTCGTGCCCAAGGTCGGTTCCGAGCGGCTGCGCGTCGTCTGAACCCCTGGGGCGTCCGGCCGCCCCCGCCCGTCCCTACTCCTGAGCGATGACGGGCGAACTCTGGGTGAGGGACCGTACGTGGACCTGGCACGACCGCTTGCGCGACGAGGCGCCCCCGGTCTGGCTCAGCCTCGACCCGGCCGACGCCGACCATGGCCCACCCGCCCGTGTCACGCTCGTCAGCGGGGGCGTCGTCCGCGCCTGGCGGTTCATCGGCTCGACCGACCCCGGGGCCGACCCGATCGGTCTGGTCTGCGCTGCCTGGAGCCTCCTCAACGACGCCCCGCCCGGTACCCCGATCCTCGCCCCGCCCGTGCGTGAGAGCCCGGTGCACCGCCACCTCGCCCTCTCGCTGGCCCAGGCCCTGCGGCCCGAGCGGATCGTCGTCCCCCGCGCCTCCGGCCTGGAGAGGTGGCCATGGCCGGTCGGCGCCGAGGAGGCCGATGCGACGCCCGACCTCCCTCCGCTCGTGCGCGACGCCCAGCGCCGAGCCCGCTGGCTCGAGTTGCGCGAGCGCGCGACCTCCCAGATCGTGCCGCTCGATACGGTCGGGGTTTTGGGGGCCAGGTTCGGGTCCGGCCACCGGTTCCGCACGACCGACTGGGAGGGGCACGCCGAGGCCGGGGCGGGGACGCTCCTCCTGATCGGCGACGGCGAACCGGACGAAGCCGCAGGAACCCTGATGGCCCAATCCCAAGCCTCCCGGATGGTCGTCAACTCACCCCGCACGTACGACGGTCTCGTCTGCGCGTTCGCCCACCAGGACGGGGAGGATTTCGCGATGGGGATCGTCGATCGCCTCGACCTCGAACGCCGCGAGTTCACGGTCCTGTCCGACGCCGTGCCCCCGGCCCCGGTCCGGCTCCTGCGCCTGGGCCGCCTTCGGGTGGACGGTTCGGGCCGGGAGGTGGGGGAGGCCAAACCGTGGACGGTATAACCTACGGCGATGCGCCTCTACCTCGTCCGCCACGCCCAGACCGCGTGGAACCGCGAGGGCCGGGCGCAGGGCCACACCGATGTGCTCCTCGACGACACCGGCCGGTGGCAGGCCGAGCAACTCGGGGCGCGCCTCGCGACCGAGCCGATCGAGCGCGTCGTGGCCAGTGACCTCACTCGGTGCCGCGAGACGCTCGCCCCTCTCCTCGCCCTCCGCCCGATCGCGACCGAGTACCGCGCCGACCTCCGTGAACGCACGTTCGGCGAGATGGAAGGAGAGGACTACAGAAAGCTCCACGACTTCCTGGTCGCGGAGTCGGCCCGGACTGGCGAACCCGCGGAGGCGGTCCGCCCGCCCGGCGGCGAGTCCGTGCTCGACGTCCGGCTCCGGCTCGAACCGTTCATGGCGAGACTCGTCGAAGCCCGGGAGCCGACCCTCGTCGTCTCACACGGCGGCACGCTAGCCCAGATCCTCTCGACGTTGATCAAGGGCGGCTGGGAGACGGCCCGGAGCTTCCGGTTCGCGAACGCCTCGGTCACCGAACTGAGCCGGAGGCCGAACGGGGCGTTCGTCATCGAGAGGTTCAACGAGACCGCCCACCTGGAGTCCGCACTTGAGGCTGCTGGAGTCACTTAAGCGCTCCTGGCCGATCGCGGCGAGCGTGCTGCTGCTCGGGCTCGCGTTCCCTCCGCTCAACCTCGCGCTGCTCGTGTTCGTCGCGGCGGCGCCGTGGCTGGCCTCGCTCCGCGATACCGACGACCGCGGGGCGTTGCGCTCCGGGTTCACCTTCGGCCTCCTCTACTTCCTGGTCCAGATGTTCTGGCTCGTGCCGTTCGTCGGTCGGTGGACGGGGTCGCTGGCCCTCGCCGCCGTCCCTTGGGTGCTCACGGGGCTCATCGCGGGCCTGGTCTACATGCCCTTGGGCTGGCTCGTCCACCGGTGCTGGGCGCGAGGGCGATGGTGGGCGGTCCCCTTCGTTTGGGCGGGGCACGAAGCGTTCCGGGCCCACCTGCCCGGCCTCGCGTTCCCGTGGGCGAACATCGCCGACCCGCTGGTCGCCTTCCCCGCCTACGTCCAGCACGCGTCGTTCGGGACGGTGTTCTTCGTCTCGGCCTGGGTCGTGCTCGCGAACGTGGTGATCGCGACCTTCGTCTGGCCCGCCCGGGTCGGCGACCAGGTGTTGGTGCTCAAGGGGCCGATCGTGCTCCGGACGGCGTTCCTGTTCTGCGGGATCATGCTCGTGTCCGTCGTGCGCTACTCGCAAACCCCGGCCACAGAGACGAGGGTGTTCACGCTCGGCCAACTCGGGGTCGACATGGCGTTCTCGGACCGGGCCACGCGCCCGCGGTCGATCTTCGACGCCGGCAACCTCATCCAAAGCCGAGCCGCGCTCCAAGGGACAGACCTTCTCGTCTACCCGGAAGGGTTCGCCGAAGGCGGGGCGACCCTCCCGCCGGTCAACCCGCTCGGGCCGGAGCCCCGGGTACCCGTCCTCTTCCCGGGGTTTCGCAAAGTCGGCGAGAAGACGTTCGCCGCCGCCTTTTCGTACGACGGTCGCTGGCAGTCGACGGACAAGACCCGGCTCGTGGTGTTCGGCGAGTACGTCCCAGGGCGCGGGGTGATCCCCGGGCTCGACGCCTTCGACCTGCCGAACTCCGACCTGAGTCCAGGGTCAACCGTCCAGGTCCTCACCGTGAACGGGATGCGCGTCGCCCCGTTGGTCTGCTTCGAGGGGGTGTTCACAGAACTGGTCGAGGTGCAGCAGCGGCTTGGGGCCCAGGTGCTCGCGCAGATGAGCATCGACGATTGGTACGAGGGGACGCCCGCCTGGCAGCAGCTCTGGCACGCCTCGGTCTGGAGGTCCATCGAGTCCGGCCTCCCGATGGTTCGGGTGGGGAGTCGAGGCATGAGCCTGGCCACCGACGCACGCGGGAACGTCCGGGCCTTTGCGCCGCCTGGGCAGATGGCCGCGATCCGGGTCGAGGTAGGGCTGCCGACACAAGGGGACGGGTTCGCCTACCGCACCGGGTTCCTGTGGCTGTGCTGGGCGGTCATGGTGGCGGTGGGGCTCGAGGCCCTGCTCCGGCGCGGCCCCAAGAGCTGAGTGGCGGAGGGGGTGGGATTCGAACCCACGTTAGGTTGCCCTAAAACGGTTTTCAAGACCGTCGCGATCGACCGCTCTGCCACCCCTCCGGACGTGCCCGGATTGTACCGGTCGCCCGCGACGGGGCCGACCGAGTACCATCTCGCGCGGAGCCCGAAGCGGCCCCGAAAGAGGACACACACCATGGCAGACATCAAGGAGATCGAAGGGATCGGACCCGCCTATGGCGAGAAGCTCGAGGCCGCTGGCGTAGGGACCGTAGAGAAGCTGCTCGAGGCAGGCGCGACGAAGAAGGGGCGCGAGGGGCTGGCCGAGACCACCGGCATCGCCGAGGCCCACATCCTGGCGTGGGTGAACAAGGCCGACCTCATGCGCATCAAGGGCATCGGGCCCCAGTTCTCCGACCTCCTCGAGGCGGCCGGGGTCGACTCGGTGCCCGAGCTCGCCCAGCGCAATGCCGCGAACCTCCACGCAAAGCTCGCGGAAGTCAACGAAACGAAGAACCTCGTCAACCGGCTCCCCAGCGAGGGCGACGTCGAAGAGATGATCGCCCAGGCCAAGACGCTGGACCGCGTCGTCACGCACTGACCGGCACCCGGGCTCGGGGCGGCGAGACCAGCCCCCCCGAGCGGCCATACTGAACGGCGACGATGACCGGGCGGACGCCGATGATGAGGCAGTACTTCGAGGCGAAGGCTGCCCACCCCGACGCCCTCCTTGCGATGCGCGTCGGGGACTTCTACGAGTTCTACGGCGAAGACGCGGAGACCGCCGCCCGGGCACTCGAGATCACCCTCACCGGCCGCGAGGACGGGCCGGGGAACAGGATCCCGATGGCCGGGGTCCCGTTCCACGCGATCGAGCGCTACCTGGCCCGGCTCGTGACCGCCGGTCACAAGGTCGCCCTCTGCGACCAACTCGAGGACCCGCGGCTCGCCAAGGGGCTCGTCAAGCGGGGGGTGACCCGGGTGCTCACGCCGGGCACGGTCCTCGAGGACGCCATGCTCCCGAGCGGGGCGAACAACTTCCTCGCCGCGATCTGCGTCCAGGACGGACGGGCCGGGCTTGCCACGCTCGACCCCTCGACCGGCGAGTTCCTGGTCACCGAGTTCGAGGGCGATCTCTTGAGCGAGCGGCTGCTCCAGGAGCTCGCCCGAGTGCGCCCGGCCGAGCTCCTCGCGAGCGAGGGTGAGCGTCCGGTCGCCGAACTGGCCCGGGACGGGCTCGGGTTGACCTTCACCCCCGACCAGCGCCCCGGGCCGGACCGCGCTGCGCGGACGCTCCTCGAGCACTTCCGGGTCTCGAACCTGGCCGGGTTCGGGGTGGATGGGAAGCCGACGGCGGTCGTGGCCGCCTCTATGGTCCTCGACTACGCCACCGCGATGGGGCTAACGCTTAGCCACGTCGAAGGGCTCTCCACATACTCGGTCGACGGGTTCATGCGGCTGGACCCGGCGACCCGGCGCTCGCTCGAATTGACGATGAACCTGACCGACGGGAGCCGCCGCCACACGCTGCTCGCCGTGCTCGACCACACCGTGACCCCGATGGGCGCCCGGCTCTTGCGGCGATGGGTTGAGCAACCCCTGTTGGACAGGGCCGAGATCGAGGGGCGGCTCGACTCGGTCGGAAGGCTGATCGAGCACGGCATCACCCGCGGGGACCTGCGCGAGGCCCTGGGCAAGGTCGCCGACATCGAGCGGCTCGTCTCGCGGGCCGCGACCGGGCTCGCCACCCCGCGGGACCTCGCCGCCCTGCGCCTCTCCCTCGCCTCGCTCCCCGACCTCGACGCCTCATTGCGCAAAGTGGCCCTGGGCGGGCTCTACGACGTCCGCGAGCGCATCGGCGACTTCGGCGACCTCACCCATCTCCTCCGCCGGGCCCTCGTCGCGGACCCGCCGATGACGGCCCGCGAGGGCGGCGTCATCCAGCCCGGCTACGACCTCGAGCTGGACAAGCTCCGCGAGCTCAGCCGGAACGGCAAGGACTACATCGCGGCGCTGGAGGCCACCGAACGTCAGGCCACCGGCATCGACAAGCTCAAGGTCGGCTACAACTCGGTGTTCGGCTACTACCTCGAGGTCTCAAAGGCCCACACGAACCGGGTGCCGCCGCACTACGTTCGCAAGCAGACCACCGCCAACGCCGAACGCTACATCACGGCCGAGCTCAAGGACCACGAGAGCGCGGTGCTCGGCGCCGAGGAGAAGGCGCTGGCCCTTGAGGCCGACCTGTTCCACCGGCTCCGCCAGACTGTCGCGTCGCACGCCTCACCGCTGCTCCGCACGGCTCGGGCGCTGGCCGAACTCGACGCCCTTGCTTCGCTCGCAGAGGCCGCCGTGAACCGCGACTACGTGCGGCCTGAGATCGTCGAAGAGGACGTGCTCGAGATCGCGGGCGGTCGGCACGCGGTGGTCGAAGCGATGGGGCGCTTCGTGCCGAACGACCTCGAACTCGGCGACGGCCGCAGGGTGATCGTCCTCACCGGGCCCAACATGAGCGGGAAGTCGACGTACCTGCGCCAGACCGCCCTGATCACCCTTCTCGCCCAGATGGGCTCGTTCGTCCCCGCGCGGTCCTGTAGGCTGGGGCTCTGCGACCGGATCTTCACCCGGGTCGGGGCGAAGGACGAGCTCGCGCTTGGGCAGTCGACCTTCATGGTCGAGATGGTCGAGAGCGCGAACATCCTCAACAATGCCACTCCGCGATCCCTGGTCGTCCTCGACGAGGTGGGCCGGGGAACCTCGACGTTCGACGGTCTCGCGATCGCGTGGGCCATGGTCGAGCACCTGGCCGCGATCGGGGCGAAGACGCTGTTCGCCACCCACTACCACCAGCTCAACGCCCTCGCCGGGCAGCTCCCCGTGGTGGCGAACTGCCGGGTGGACGTCCAGGAGACCGGCGACGAGGTGCTCTGGACGCACCGGGTCGTGGCCGGGGGCACAGACCGGTCGTACGGCATCCAGGTCGCCCGGATGGCCGGTGTCCCGCCGACGGTGCTCGCCCGAGCGCGGGAGGTTCTCGGCCGCCTCGAACAGAGTGAGGTCCCGATCGAGGCCCTCCGCGCCGGCACCCAGCGGGTCCAGCTCACACTCTTCGAGGCGGAACGTCCTGAGGTCGTGAAGGAACTGGCAGACCTCGACGTAAGCCGCCTGACCCCGATCGAGGCGCTCCTCAAGCTGGACGACTGGAAGAAGCGCTTCGGCTCGGGCGGGGGACACGGGACCGACGGGGCCTAACCCCAGCTAGCCGCCTTGCCCTGGCCGGACGAACCCGTTTCCGCCTACAATCGCCTGGATGACGGTCACGGTGATCGGTGCGGGGAGTTGGGGGACGGCCCTCGCGCTCTTGCTTCTGCGTAATGGGCACCGCGTGCGGTTGCTCGGGCGGGAGCCGGAGACCCTCGCCGACCTCGCCACCCTCCGCGAGAACCGGCGGTACCTGCCCGGTTTCGTGCTTCCCGGCGAACTCACTGCCGGCCCGATCGACGGGGCGGACCGGGGGGCCGAGATGACCGTCATCGCCGTCCCTTCCGCTGCCGTCGCCGAGGTGGCCCCGGCTGCCTGTGAAAGCGAGGTCGTCGTCGTCGCGAGCAAGGGCCTGGCGGGGGGTCGGCTTTTGTCCGAGACCGTGCGGGACGCCTGTCCCGGCACGCGGGTGGTGGTTCTGAGCGGCCCGAACTTAGCCCTTGAGATCGCCCGCGGCGTTCCAACCCTCGCCGTCGTGGCCGAGTCAGGCGCGAACGGCCACGATTCGGAGGCCGCCGTCCTCGCCCGCGACGCCTTCATGACGTCGAGCTACCGGGTCTACCTGGGGTCCGATGCGCTTGGGATCGAACTCGCGGGCTCGCTCAAGAACGTCTACGCGATCGCCGCCGGGATGTCCGACGGCCTCGGGTTCGGCGACAACACGAAGGGGGCGCTCCTCGCCCGGGGGCTGAACGAGATGGCCCGGCTCGGCCTCGCGATGGGGGCCAGGCTCGAGACGTTCATGGGTATCGCGGGGGTCGGTGACCTTTTCGCAACGGCCAACTCCCGGCTCAGCCGGAACTACCGGGTCGGCTGGGCGCTCGGGCAGGGGCAAGGGCTCGAGGACGCCCTCGAGCAGATCGGCCAGGTCGCTGAGGGAGTGGCGACCACCGAGCAAGCCCTCGCCCTCGCCGCGGCCCACCGAGTCGACGTGCCGATCATGGAGGTGGTGCGGGGCGTCATCGCCGGGCACACCGACGCCCGTAAGGCCGTGACGAGCCTCATGGAGCGGACCCCCAAGCGCGAGGCCGTCCTCGAGGCCGTCCCGTGAACGCCCCCGTCGCGATCGCCTACGGCTCGAACCTCGGCGACCGCGCGGGGACGATCGGCCGGGCCCTGGCCGCGCTCGCGGGCCTCGTCCGGAACGTTCGGGCGAGCGGGCTCTACGAGACCGCCCCCCTCTACGTCGAGGAGCAGGGCCTGTTCCTGAACGGCTGCCTCGTCGGCCAGACGCACCTTGGGCCGCTCGCCCTCCTCCGAGAACTCAAGAGGGTCGAGGCGGCGATAGGTCGGCACGCCCGGGAGCGGAACGGGCCGCGGGAGATCGACCTCGACCTGATCGCCTACGGGTCGCTCCGGCTGGTGTCGAGCGGGGAGCGGGAGCTTGTCCTGCCCCACCCCCGCGTTGCCGAGCGGCGGTTCGTGCTCGAACCTCTCGCCGAGATCGCGCCGTCCCTTGTCTTGCCGGGCTTGGGGAGCGTCGCCGACGCGTTGCGCGCTCCGCAAGTCCAGACGCAGCAGGTGAGGAGGATCGGAGATGCCCCGGTTCCGTTGGGAAGCGGTTGACGCCGCGGGTGCGGCCCGCGCTGGGGAACTCGACGCGCCCACCGCGAACGAGGCGGTGGCCCATCTGGCCAGCCAGGGCCTGAGCGTGCGCCGACTAGGCCCGGCCACGTCGGCCCGGCCGACTCCTGCCCCCCAAGCCGCCCCCGCCGTGCGGCCGGCCCCCCGTATCCCCCGTGCGCCGGGCCCCGCAGTGAGGACCCGCCGGTCGAAGCCCCGCGACCTTCGGTTCCTCTTTTCGCAGCTCGGCCAGATGCTCGGGGCCGGGATCGCTCCGACCGACTCCCTCACCCACCTGACCGCCCGCGACCTCCCCGGGTACTTCCAGGCCGCCCTCCGCGAGGGCTCGCGCCTCACGGCCTCGGGGTCCTCGCTGGCCGACGCGCTCGCCTGCTACCCAGACCTCTTCCCGCCCAGCGCCGTCGGTGCGGTGAGGGCGGGTGAGGCGGGGGGGTACCTGCCGGATGCCTGCCGGGCCCTCGAGGAGCAGTTCGCGACGGAGCACAAGATGCGCCGGGCCGTGTTCCTCTTCCGGCTGGTCTTCGTCCCGGGCTTGTTCGCGATGCCCGCGGTCCTGTTCTTGATCGCCGGGATGGACCGGTCGTTCGCCGAGATGAGCGGGCTGGGAGGGTTCTTCGCGGGGGTCGTCGGGGCGATGGCGGGGTCCCTCGGGGTCACCTGGCTCGCGGGGATCGGGGCGTACTTCCTCCTCGCATGGTGGGCCCGGGGCACCGGCCGGAGGCGGTTACGGCACCGTCTCGCCCTCGCGTTACCGGTGTTCGGGAAGCGAGCCCGCGCCGAAGGGGCGACGACGTTCGCTTGGCACCTGGGCCGGCTCCAGCGGTCGGGCATCCCGCCCTACCGGGCGTGGGGCCTCGCGGCGGCCGCCGTGCCGAACCTTGCCTTGGCCGAGGCAGTCGCGGCTGCGGGCCAGGGGGCGCGAGAGTCAGCGCGAGTCTCTGAGTTGCTCGCGGCGAGCGGGCTCCTACCGCCCGAACTCGTCGGAGTCGTCCAGACGGGCGAGCTGACGGGCCAGGTGGCCGACTCGCTCGAACAGGCCTCCCAGATCTCAAGCTCGGACTTCACGCGCACCGAGGCGGCCAGCCGCGTCTCGCTCTACAGCCTCTACTTCGGGCTTTTCGTCGTCCTTGGTATCGTGGGCGGCGTCACGTTCTATACCGGTTACTTCAACGCCCTGTACAAGCACACGGTCGGTGAAGTCGAGGGAGGGCCCTAAGCGTGCCGGTCTACGAGTACTCAGCCACAGACGGGAGCGGACGGGTGTTGCGGGGGACCGTGCACGGGGTGACCCTCGACGCGGCGGCGAAGAGCCTGGCGGCCCAGGGCCTGAGCGTCCAGTCCTTAGGGGTTCTGGAGACCCCCTTCGACCCAGGCCCGAGCGTCGCCCCCGCTCGCGAGGCCCCTCCAACCGCGCCGCGCAGCGTCCTCGCGACGAACGTGGCCGGCCCCGCCATCGGGACGGTGCCCCTGCCCGACCTGCACTTCTTCTTCCGCCAACTTGGGACGATGCTCCATGCCGGGATCAACCCCTCGGACGCCCTCGAAACGCTTTCGCGGAACTCAGGGAGCGCCAAGCTGCGGAGTGTGATCGTCGAGACACGGGAGCACGTGGTCCACGGGCGGCCGATGTCGGTCGGGTTCCAGCGCTACCCCGAGGTCTTCAGCCCGCTCATGGTGAGCATGGTGCGGGCGGGTGAGGACGGCGGCTTCCTCGACGAGCAGTGTCGGCAGCTGAGCGAGTACATCCAGCGCGACATCGAGCTCCGCAACATGATCCGCCGCGAGACGGCGATGCCGAAGATCACGGTGTTCGTCTCGATCCTGATCATCCTGGGCGCGAACAGCATCATCGGCGCCATGGCCCCCGGACGGCCTGGGATCACCCCGCCGACCGTCATCTGGATCGCGGCCTCAGTGATCGGGGTGGTCTCGTTCCTCTTCGTCCGGTTCGGGCTGCGGATCGCGGGTGTGCGGTATGCGTTCGACCGGTTCACTCTGGGCCTCCCGTGGGTCGGGGGGATGATCCTCGGGTTCGCGATGGCGAAGTTCGGGCGGGCGTTCGGAGCGCTCTACCGAGGCGGGGTCCCGTTGCCACGAGCGGTGGAGCTCGCGGCGGACGCCTGCGGCAACGAGGCGGTACGGGCCCGGGTCTACCCGGCCGCGAAGGCTCTCGAGACGGGGGCCGGGATCTCGGAGACGTTCGCTTCGACCGGGGCCTTCAGCCCCCTCGTGCTCGATATGGCCCGGACGGGCGAGACGACCGGGAACATGGATCAGATGCTGACGAAAGTGGCAGAGTTCTACGAGGACGAGGGGCAGACGCAGGCCCAACAATCGGCGAAGATCATCGGCGTCGTCTGCCTGCTGCTGGTCGCCGCGTACGTGGCCTATATCCTCGTGACGTTCTACGGCGGCTACTTCGGTGGGCTGGGCCGCGCCGTAGAGGGCTGACGGTTCAGCGCCCGATCGGGACGGCGGCCTCGCCCTGGATGAGGGCCTTCAGCGACTCGGGGTAGCGGTCGAGGGCGGCTTGGGCAGCGGCGTGGGTGTCCGGGATGCCGTGCTCGGCTTCGACCTCGGTCTCGACCGTGCCTGCCTCCACTGCTTCCCGGGCCCGGGCGGGGTCGCTCCAGACGGACCGTGCCCAGGTCGCGGCCTCGGCGTCGGGGACCTCGAGGCGGCGGCCGTTCAGGGCGAGGAACGTGGCGAAGGCGACGAAGGCGGTCGCGTCGTTCCCCTTGTCGAAGGGCCTCATGCTCGGGAAGCTCGCAAGGAGTCGGGCGGCCTGGCCGACGGGGTCGAGGCTGGACCCGTGGCCGTACTGGGCGAAGGTCGCTTCTTCGAGCCGGTCGTAGCGGTACTTCTGGTTCGCACCGGTGAGCTGGAGGTTGATCCAGAGGACGTCGGGGACGGTCAAGTACGCGGCCATCAGCCCGCTATTCTAGCCCTTCCGCTCGGTCGGCGGGGGCTTTCGAGGGGGCCCAGACGGCAAAAAGCCCGGCACGATGGCCGGGCTTCTGACTTCAGAGCTCCATTCGGTTGTTGTTTCGCAGCATCGACCTGAGCGTGTCGCGTTTGCCCCAGTGGGGCTCGCGAGTACTAGCTCTTTAAGGAGGTGATCCACCCACACCTTCCGGTACGGGTACCTTGTTACGACTTAGTCCCCCTCACCCCCCGCACCTTCGGCCGCTCCTTCCTTACGGTTAGGCCACGGACTTCGGGTGCAGACGACTCGGGTGACTTGACGGGCGGTGTGTACAAGACCCGGGAACGTATTCAACGCAGTATAGCTGACCTGCGTTTACTAGCGATTCCGCCTTCATGCAGTCGAGTTGCAGACTGCAATCTGAACTGGGGGCGTATTTTTGGGATTAGCTCCACCTCGCGGTATCGCTGCCCTTTGTTGCGCCCATTGTAGCATGTGTGAAGCCCCAGGCGTAATCGCCATGCTGACTTGACGTCATCCCCACCTTCCTCCGGTTTGCACCGGCGGTCTCCCACGAGTTCCCGGCTTTACCCGCTGGCAACATAGGACGAGGGTTGCGCTCGTTGCTGGACTTAACCAAACACCTCACGGCACGAGCTGACGACAGCCATGCAACAGATGTCTTCAGGTCCCCTTGTGGGGGAGGGCCTGCTTTCACAGGATTGCCTTCGATGTCAAACCTGGGTAAGGTTCTTCGGTTAGTATCGAATTAATCCACATGCTCCACCGCTTGTGCGGGTCCCCGTCAATTCATTTGAGTTTCAACCTTGCGGCCGTACTCCCCAGGCGGGATGCTTAATGCGTTAGCTGCGGCACCGAGGGGGTCGATACCCCCGACGCCTAGCATCCATCGTTTAGGGCGTGGACTACCAGAGTATCTAATTCTGTTTGCTCCCCACGCTTTCGCGCCTCAGCGTCAGGAGAGGCCCAGTGAACTGCCTTCGCCATGGGTATTCCTCCCGATATCAACACATGTCACCGTTACACCGGGAATTCTATTCACCTCTGCCTCCCTCAAGCCTGCCAGTTCGCAAAGCGGTTCCCGGGTTGAGCCCTGGGGATTTCACTTCACGCTTAACAAGCCGCCTACGCGCCCTTTACGCCCAGTAAATCCGGACAACGCTTGCCCCCTACGTATCACCGCGGCTGCTGGCACGTAGTTAGCCGGGGCTTATTCACCGGGTACCGTCCTAAGTCTTTCCCGGTAAAAGGAGTTTACAGACCTAAATCCTTCGTCCTCCACGCGGCGTCGCTGCATCAGGGTTTCCCCCATTGTGCAAGATTCCCAACTGCTGCCACCCGTAGGTGTGTGGGCCGTGTCTCAGTCCCACTCGGGGGGATCATCCTCTCAGACCCCCTAGCCGTCGTCGCCTTGGTAGGCCGTTACCCCACCAACTAGCTGATAGCCCGTAAGCCGCTCCCTGCGCGAAAAACCTTTAATCGGGAATGGATGCCCATCCCCGGCCACATCCGGTATTGCCCAGCCTTTCGGCCGTATATCCCAGACACAGGGGCACGTTGCTTACGTATTACTCCGCCGTTCGCCACTAGACCCGAAGGCCTCGTTCGACTTGCATGTTTTAGGCACGCCGCCAGCGTTCGTCCTGAGCCATGATCAAACTCTCCGAAGAAAACGTTCTGGTTGTCCCGGGCTAAACCCGAGTCAGGCCGTCTCGTTCGAAGCGTCCCGACCATGAATGTTCGGGTTCCATCGCCCTCGACCTAGTCGAGGGGTGGAATTCTACGCCAGGCACTAGGCCCGGCGCTTCGTTTCGGCTGCGTCACAACCACCTATGGAGCTTTCAAGCTGCCGCCCCATGGGTCAGGGGCAAGAGCGATTATAGGCACGGCTTTCCGGCGGATGCAAGGGTCCCGGGCGATTTTCTCGAAAACTGGGCATCGAGGCCCACTCGCAGGGCGTCTTGAACCTTTTGGGGGCTCCTCAGGGTCCCGGTCACCGCTGGGCCGCGATCCGCTGGAGGGCGGCGAGCCGCTCCCGCACCTGCCCCTCCATCGGGCTCATCGGCCACCGCCGCGCGTGCTCGGAGTAGAGGTGCCAAGCCCCCGCGTAGTCCTGGAACCACGACTCGCGCAGGAGCGCCTGCCGGAAGACCGCCGTCTCCACGTCGGACTCGCTCGCGTCGGCGGACGTCCGCACCCGGTCGAGCAGGAGGTTGGCCAATTGGGGCTGTCCCTCCGCCTCGAGCCGGGTCGCCACCCGGAGCACCGTCCCCGCCGGGGGTCCGGCCCCGGCCATGCACAGGTTCGCAACGACCGAGCCTAACGACTCGACGTCCGCGGTCGACACCGCCCGGGGCAGCAGTCGCACGACATGGTTCCGGCACTCCGGCGGGATCGCTCCCCGGCGCGCCTCCCCCGCCGCCCAGGCCAGTGCCAGATCGACGTTGTCCGGGCTGCGACGTGCCAGGTGCGCCAGGTCGCCGACGGGCAACCCCCGAAAGTCCCCTTCGGCCTCGTGGAGCATCGACTTCGCCTCGCCCTCGGTCGCGTCGTCGCGCTTGGCTCGGAGCGCGAGGGCCGCGACGAAACCCCCGGCGGCACCGCCGAGGTGCGCCAAATAGGCGACGCCGCCCCCCGTCGAACCGGCCCCGGCGACCGCGCCGAGGAGGTCGAACCCAAGGTAGTAGAGGGCGACCCCCCAGATTCGCCACTCCCAGGTCCCATAGAACCAGATCCCGAACCAGTAGCCGACCGTGAGCCGGGTGAACGGGAACATCCAGATCGCCGCTCCCAGCACGCCCATGATCGCCCCCGAGGCGCCGAGGCTCGGGATGTCCGGATGGTTCATCGTCAGGCCTAGGTGCAGGGCGTCGCCGGCCAAGCCCGCCGCGAGGTAGAGGAGCGCGAACTTGAGCGGGCGCAACCGGCCCTCGACCATGCGGCCCAGAAGGTAGAGGAACCACATGTTCCCGGCGAGGTGGAGGATGTCCCCGTGGAGGAACATCGAGCTGAGGAGCGTTAGCGGGCTCAGGCCCTCGCGGGTGAGGGCGAACCTCTCGGCCACGTCGTCCCGGACCACGAGCCAATGGGACGTGAGGAAGAAGATGAGGACGTTGGCACCGATGAGCGTCCACGTCACGTACGGGACGCTCTCGGGGGCGTTCTTCGTCCTCAGCGGCAGGATCATCGGGGCTCCTGCCCTGAGTTTACATCAGCAGCCTTGGAAACGGCAACCTTCCGGCCGCCGAACCTGGCGATTTACTTGAACTTCGCCGAGGCGACCATCCGGTCGAAGTGGGCGGCCCACTCCTTCTCTGTGTCCGTGCCGGGGATCCGGACGCTCAGCGCCAGCAGTCCCTTCTCCGGGTGCTTCACGAGGACGTACCGGCGGTTGGCGAACCCACGCTCGTCCTTCACGGCGAAGGTCGCGGCTTCGAGACCGTTCTTGAGCTTGGTGACCGTGTACGGGGTCGGCGTGCCCTCGCTCTCGCGCATGATGAAGTAGAGCGACGTGTCGTACAGGTCGTCCCAACTCGCCCGGCTCGGCGGGGCGGTCATCACCCCGAGTTCTCCCCCGCCGGTCGGGGCGATCTTGCGCTGGCCCCATCGCGTCTCGGGGGTGACCTTCCAACCCTTGGGCACTTCGATCGAGTAGGTCTTGGTCTCGACCCGGACGTACCCGTCCTTGAGGTCGACGATCGAATGGTCCGGCTCTGTGGTCTGAGCGAGGACGAGGGGGAGGATCAGGCTGAGCACACCGGCGTCTACGAGGCTGGGCCCGAGAACGTCGCCGGGAGGCCCGCCGGTGCGGTAGTGTCCCGGCGAGACCGCCCGGCAGGCGCGGGGTCACGGACCCCGGGTCCGGGGAGCGGGTCGCGGACCCGCGCTCCAGGGGCGCCTGACGTATGAGACCCGTCCCCATCGCCCTCGGCATCCTCCTCAGCGCCGCCCTCATCGGAGCGTGCGCCGCTCTGCCCGTGCTCAAGACCTCACCGGTCGAGGCGACAGCCTTCGCCCTCGCGGGCTGGTGGATCGTGCTCCTCGTCCGCCAGAGCCCCTGGAACTGGCTGTTCGCCATCCTCTCGAGCGGCGTGTACCTGGCCGTCTTCCTCCAGAACAGCCTCTTCGCCGACGCTGGCCTGCAGCTCGTTTACATCGCGTTGAGCATCGCCGGGTGGGTGTGGTGGGTGCGGGGAGGGAAAGAGCGTTCGGAGCTCCCGGTGTCGCGGGCAACCCCGGCCCTCTGGGTTGTCGCGGGACTTTGCACGGCCCTCTTCACCGTCCTCATCGGCCTGCGCCTCGCGACGATCCCGGGGACGCTCCCCTTCTGGGACCCTTTCACCACCGCCCTCAGCCTGGTCGGCCAGTACATGCAAGCCCGGAAGGTATACGAGAACTGGTTCCTCTGGATCGCGGCCAACGCGTGCTACGTCGGGGTCTACCTCTACAAAGGGCTCGAGCTCACCGCCGTCCTCAGCCTGGTCCTCCTCGCCCTCTGCTTCGCCGGCTTGAGAGAATGGCGCCAGGGCCTGCAACCTGCGGCTTCACATTGACCGCGGTTCGGCCAGCCCCCGGAGCGCGGGTCCGCGACCCGCTCCCCGGACCCGGAGTCCATGACCCCGTCGGGCGACCCGCACGATCGACTGGTCCAAAGTCCATCGACCCCGGTGGTAACCTGAAGGGCGATGCGCGCAGAGTCGCTCGCCTTCTTCAAAGAGATCGTCGATGCCCCGTCCCCGTCCGGGTTCGAGGTTCCGGCGGCCGAGGCCTACCGTCGCTACACCGGGGCTTTCGCCGACGCCGTCCGGACCGACGTCCACGGGAGCGTCCACGCCGTCCTTAACCCCGACGCCCCGATGAGGGTCATGCTCGGCGGGCACATGGACGAGATCGGGTTCATCGTCCACTACATCGACGAGAACGGGTTCCTCTACTTCAACCAGATCGGCGGGCACGACACGATGGTGCCGATCGGGCAGAGGGTGTGGATCCACAGCGGCGACTCCCGGGTCCCTGGCGTCATCGGGAGGAAACCGATCCACCTCCAGGAAGACAGCGACAAGAAGCGGCCCGAGCTGTACGACCTCTGGATCGACATCGGCGCGACGAACCGCGAGGAGGCGGCGGCCGCGGTGGAGATGGGCTCGCCCGTGACCTATCAATGGGAGTTCGCGCACCTCCTCGGCGACCGCGTCACCGCCCGGGGGCTCGACAACAAGATGGGCGCCTTCATCGTCGCCGAGGCCCTGCGGCTGCTCAAGGACGAGGGCGGGCTCGACCCGGGCGTCGGGGTTTACGCAGTGGCGACGGTCCAAGAGGAGGTCGGTCTTCGCGGGGCGAGGACGTCCGCCTACTCGATCGACGCCCACAGCGGCCTCGCCGTCGACGTCGACTTCGCGATCGACCACCCAGGGCTCAGTAAGACCCGGTACGGCGAGAGCGACATGGGCAAGGGCCCGACGGTCTCCCGAGGCTCGAACATCAACCCGATCGTCTACCGGATGGTCCTCGAGGCGGCGACCAAGGACGGGATCTCGGTCCAGATCGGGCCGTACGGCGGGGCGAGCGGGACCGACGCGAACGCGATGCAGGTCAGCCGGGGGGGTATGGCGACCGGCCTCGTCGGGGTGCCCATCCGCTACATGCACACCCCCTGCGAGACGCTCTCACTGAAGGACGTCGAGGACTGCGCCCGCCTGATGGCCGGGTACTGCCGCCTCGTCCGGCCCGACACCGACTTCACGCCCCGGCCCGGGTTCTAAGGCCCGACTCTTGCTGTCCCCCGGAAGGGACGGCGACCTCTTGCGGGCAAGCTGCGGCCTAACAGGCCGTGGACCGGGGTGCGGGCTCGAAAGCCCGCGCTCTGGGGCCGAACCTCCAGGGCTGGGTACAACGGGGCCGATGCGCGCCCTGATCGACCGGCCCTACCCCGTCCATGGGGGCGACCAGCGGTTCGACCTCTTCTGCCCGGACAGCGACGGCCCCTTGCCCCTCCTTGTGTTCCTTCACGGCGGCGGGTGGGTGAGCGGGTCGAAGGAGGACTACCGGGACGAGGCGCTCTGGGCGGCCCGCCAAGGGTTCGCCTGTGCGTGCGTCGGCTACCGACTCGCGCCGCTCTACCCGTTCCCGACCCCCGTCGCCGACGTCCAGCGGTTCTTCCGGTACGTCCAAGGCGAGGCCGGCGCCCTTGGCGTGGACCCCAGCAAGGTCTTAGCGGTCGGCAACAGCGCGGGCGGGCACCTCGCCCTGATGGCCGGGCTTTGCCCCGAGCTCCTGGACGGCGACGGCGGGCCCGCGGCCCGAGCGACGGCAACCGTCGCCATCTGCCCGATCACCGACCTTCGGGACCCGTTCGAGACCCACCTGCCCGTGGGCCACGCGTTCCTCGAGCAGTTCCTCGGTGTCCCGCTCGCGGAGGCCGGGGAGTCGCTGGGGGCGGCGAGCCCGGCCGCCTACGCGAGCCACGCGGTCGGCCCGGTCACGCTCCTCCACGGCACCGAGGACGACATCGTGCCGTTCGACCAGAGCGTCCGGCTCGCCCGGGAGTTCGAGCGGCTTGGGCGCCCCCACCACTTCGTCGCGCTCGAGGGCGAGGCCCACAGCTTCACCCTTCCCGCCTGGGAGGTCGTCCGGGGCGGCTACATCGACCAAGCCGAGCGGCTTCGCGAGGCGGCCCTGTGACCGTCGACCTGCGCAGCGACACAGTCACGACCCCGACGCCGGCGATGTACGAGGCGATGGCCGCCGCCGAGCTCGGCGACGACGTGCTGGGACACGACCCGACCACCGAGAGACTGGAGGCCCTCGCCGCCGAGACCGTCGGGATGGAGGCCGCCCTGTTCGTCCCGAGCGGCACCATGGGCAACCAGATCGCGCTCGCCACCCACACCCGGCCCGGGGACAGCGTGCTCTTCGAGGACGACGCCCACATGCTGTTCTACGAGGCCGCGGCTCCAGCTGTGTTCGCAGGCGTCCAGGCCCGGACCGTCCCCTCGGACCGGGGCATCGTCGATCCGGAACGCGTCGCCGCCCGGGTCCTCAAGCGCAGCGAGCACACGCCGGGCACGACCCTGCTCTGCCTCGAGAACACCCACAATCGGGCCGGAGGCAGCGCCACCCCGGTCGCGACGCACGCCCGCCTCCGCGAGGTCGCCTCCGAAGCTGGGCTCAAGGTCCACCTCGACGGCGCCCGCGTGTTCAACGCCGCCGTGGCCCTCGGCGTCCCCGTCCGCGAGGTGACCCGGCACGTCGACACCGTCAACTTCTGCCTCAGCAAAGGCCTGGCCTCGCCGGTCGGGTCCGTCCTGTGCGGCCCGGCCGCCTTCATCGGCGAGGCCCGGTTCTGGCGCAAGCGGATGGGCGGGGGTCTTCGTCAATCGGGATTGCTCGCCGCGTGCGGGATCGTCTCCCTGACCCAGATGGTCGACCGGCTCGCCGAGGACCACCGCCGGGCAGCCGCACTCGCCGAGGCGCTGAGCGGGCTCCCCGGGATTCGACCCGTGCCGCCGGAGACGAACATCCTGATGCTAGACCTCGATCGGCCCGCTTCCGAATGGCAGGGGGCCCTCGAGGAGCGAGGCGTCCGCACCATCCCCGTCGCCCCCCACCGGCTCCGACTCGTGTTCCACAAGGACGTGGACGATGAAGGGCTAGAGCAGGCGGGGCGTCATATCCGCGAACTCAGTGACTCCGGCCTCGTCTAGCGTCTTCGCCCGGAGCTTGTCGTATGTCAGCTGCGCCAAGCGCTCCAGGTTGACCACGTCCTCGCGGTTGTACTCGACGAGCGTGCGGAGCGACGCTTCGTTCCCACTCTGGTACTCCCGCCAGAGCCGGATCGCGTCGAGGCCGCTCAGCCCGTCCGTGTCCTCGCCCCGGGCGATGCCGAGTTGCTTCTCGATCCGCTTCAGACCGCCGCGCACGCCGACCCGCTTGAGCGCGAAACAGAGGTCTAGGTGGATCTGGTCGAAGTGAAGCGAGGGGAAACACCGCGACAGAACGGGGAGGTCGAACCCGGTGCCGTAGAACGTGACGATCATCGAGGCGTGCGACAGCAGGTCGGGAAGTTCGGCGAGGTCCTGGCCCTTCACGAGGCAGCGGAACTCCGTCCCGTCGTAGAGCCCGACACAGGTCACCGCATCGCCACCCATCCCCCCGTCGGTCTCGATGTCGAGGTAGAGGCAGTGCTCGCGGAACTCGGGCCAGGCCCGCCAAGCGTCCTTACTGCCGAGAGGCTTGGCGAAGGCCTGGTGCCTCCCCTCGGCCAGAGCCGCCTGCGACTCCTCGAGGCCGGCTCGAACCGCCGTTCGGTCTGCGCCGCCGATGGGGAACCGCTGAGGGTCCTCCAGGTAGGTGGCCCAGGAGTCGCAGCCCTGGCGCCAGAGGAGCCCCTCGGTCTGCGGTCCGATCCCAGGGAGATGGACGAAGGTTCGCCTCAGCACGGGGCGACTTTACCGCCGCTGACGCGGCCGGACGTTCGGGTTCATCCCGGCCGTTCGGTTCGGTACCAGAATGTCGAACGTGGTCCCCGCGGGCCAGAACTGCTTGATCGTCGGGTCCTCGAACCAGTACTCCCCGGTCCGCTGGTCGCGGTCGAACTCGCCGGCCAAACGCATCGTGCCCCCGCCGAACATCTGGCCTCGCAGATCCCGGCCGAACCACTGCACAGCCCGCCACTTACCCGTCACCACGACCCGACCCGTGCCGGTATAGATGACCCGGTCGTTCTTGTCCCACTCCTTGCGGAGCCGGCCCGAGACCTGGTAGTCCCCCTCGACGCGGCTGAGCATGAGCGTGCCCGTGAAGGCGAACTCGAGCCGCCCTTCGCCGTTGATGATCCGGAAGCTCCCGAGCCGGGTCTGGAACCGGACGATCCCAAGGTCGGTTCGACCGGCGAACGACCCCATCTCAGCCGGCGTGGCCGGTTGGGCGAAGGCGAGCACCGTCGTCGCGAGGGCCGTTGAGGCGATAAGGGTACGGAGGGTCGTCATGCCGCTGTCCTGAGAAGTGTACTCGTCCGTCCTAGAGACAACGGGCCGAGCGGACGAGTTCCCGCTCTAACGATCGTTCCTATCGGCTAAGATGGGGCGTCAGATGAAACCTGGCGCCATCTTTGCTTACGTCTTGAGCGCGGTCGGACTGACCGCCGTCGTCACCGCCTTCCTTACGAACGCGAGCCCTTACGTCACCGTGGCCCAGGCCGCGACGATGTCGGCCGACAACCTGCACCTTGCTGGCGACATCGTCCCCGGCACGGTCCAGGTGAGCCCCCATTCCAAACGAGTGACCTTCACGTTGAAGGACGCCGAGGGTCGGACGATGCCGGTGCTCTACCGGGGCGCCCCGCCCGCGAACATGGGAAGCGCCACCAAGGTCGTCGCGGTCGGCGGGGTGAAGGACGGGGTGTTCGCCTGCGAGAAGCTCCTCCTGAAGTGCCCGTCGAAGTACGAGAGCGAGGGCGGGGCGAGCTAGGCCGCCGATGGACGCTTCCCTCGGTACGCCCGCCGCTCCCTGGTCGCTCGTCGTCGGCCACCTCGGCCATGCCGCGGTCTTGGGAGCCCTCGCCGCGTTCGTGACCGCGATCGTGCTCGCGGCCGGATCGGCCAAGCGTCCGGAGTGGACGCCCTGGTCGGGCCGGGCAGCCTGGCTCGGCGGGGCCGCGGTCGCGACCGCCTTCGCCTGCCTCCTCGCCCTCTTCGTCCGAGACCAGTTCCAGTTCGCGTACGTCTTCAAGCACGGCGCCCTCGACCACGAGCTCCGGTACAAGATTGCGGGCGTCTGGTCCGGCCAACAGGGCTCGATCCTCCTTTGGGCGTCGACCACAGCCCTGTTCGGGCTCCTCGCCCTCCGCGGGACGGGCGGGTACCGGCGGTGGTACACCGTCGTCTTCGGCGCGGTCATGACCGGCATCACGTCGATCCTGGTCTTCGAGTCGCCGTTCGTCCTGCGGGCCCCGGTAGACGGGCAGTTCCTCGTGCCGACCACCGGCCAAGGCATGGCCCCTTCCCTCCTCAACTACTGGGTCACGATCCACCCGCCTACGATCTTCCTTGGGTTCGGCTCGCTGGTCGTCCTCTACTGCTGGGCGATGGCGGCCATGCTCCAACGCGACATGGTGGGGTGGGTGCCGGGGGTGCGCCCGTGGGTCCTCGTCTCCACGACCCTCGTCGGCCTCGGGTTGACGATGGGCGGGTTCTGGGCCTACGAAACGCTGGGCTGGGGCGGCTTCTGGATGTGGGACCCGGTCGAGAACGTGAGCTTTGTGCCTTGGTGCCTCACCGCGGCCCTGATCCACGGGGCGTTCGTCCAACAGGCCCGCCGTAAGTGGTTCTTCACGAACGCGTTCCTGGCCTGCATGCCGTTCGTCGCGTTCGTGTACGGGACCTTCCTCACCCGGTCTGGCTTCCTCGGCGACACGAGCGTCCACAGCTTCGCCTCGATGGACCGCAACGCCCTCTGGACCCTCGTCTCGCTCATGGCGGCGACGCTCTTCGGGTTCCTCGGCGTGTGGGCGGTGCGCCGGGTCCAGATGCGGGGCCAGCTCCCCGCCCCGATCATGGCCGAGCCGACCGGGCTGCACCGCGAGTCGTTCTTCGCCGTCGGGTCGTGGCTCCTCGCCGCCTTCGCGATCGTGACCGCCATCGGGATGAGCGTGCCGCTGATCCAGTCCCTTGCGGGCCAGCAGCCCAAGGTCGTCGAAGAGCAGCTCTACAACACGGTGCTCGCGTTCTTCTTCGTGCCGCTCGTGCTGGCGATGGCGGTCGGGCCGTTCGTGACGTGGCGGGGGCTGGGTTTCCGGGCGCTGGTGGTCCGGATGCTCAACGTGCTCGCCGTCTCGATCGGGCTCACCGGGTTCACCCTGCTCTGGGCGAAGGGCGACTGGATGGGGATGACCGCCGACGCCGCGGCCACCGCCACGCTCCTTTTGCGCTGGGAAGTCAACCAACTCGCTTGGGTCATGTCGCTGACCTGGCTCTGCTGGTTCGGGGTCGTCGCCTCGGGCTGGCGGCTCGCCGAGACGTTCGGCCAGGTCAAGGGCTCGGTCGGCGGGATGCTCACCCACCTCGGAGTCCTCACCGCCGTCTTCGGCCTCGTGTTCTCCCGGGGCCTGCAGCAGAAGGAGCAACTGCTCCTGACCAGCCATAACTCGGTGAAGGCGTTCGGCTACGATTGGCTCGCCCAAGGGCCGACCAAGACCTACGCCGACCGAGACAACAAGGTCAAGGTCCTGGTGAGCAACCCCCTCGCACGGTTCGAAATGTGGCCGGGGCTCTACTATCTCGGTACGGACGAGGCTGGCGAGCCCAGACCCTTTATCTGGCCGGGCATCCGCAACCAGCCCCTCTACGACCTTTACCTCGTCGTGCACGGCCTGACGTTCGACGCCAGCGACCCGACGGACATGAAGGTCGGCGAGACCCGGCTGCTCCCGACCGAACGGATGCTCGTCACCTACAACGGGTACCGCACGGAAGGGACCCCCGGGATGGCGGGGGCGAAGTTCGTCGCCGACGTGACGGTCGACACCGTGAACGGGCGGCTGACGACCCAGCCCGCGATCAAGCTCGGGGCGAGCGGGATCGAGGACCTTCCGGCCGACCTTGGGGACCACCACCGGGTGCGCCTCGTCAAGATCGACGCGGCCACCAAGGGTGCCACCCTACAAGTGCTCTATAAAGAACCGGCCTACCCGGTCGAGGTCTTCTATAAGCCCTTCACCGTCCTGGTCTGGGGCGGCGTCGGTATCATGACCATCGGTGGCTTTTTGGCCGCGTGGGGGCGCAGGACGTCCCGCCGGACACCGCCCGCCGCGCCCACGACCGAGGCCAAGGGCGAGCCAGGGGCCGCCGACCACGACGATGCGCCTGTCCCAGCTGCTCAAGTCTAAACTGCACCACGCCCACGTCACCTACGCGAACCCAGACTACGTCGGGAGCATCGAGGTGGACGCGGGACTGATGGCCCGGGTCGGGCTTCAGGACGGGGAGCTCGTCCACGTCTGGGGGGTCGACCACACGGCGCGGATCCAGACCTACGTCTTCGCGGGCCCGCCCGGGGTCGTCGGGCTCAACGGCGGGGCCGCCCAGTTCTTCAAGGCCGGTGACCGCGTGATCATCGCCGCCTTCGCCCTCACCGACGAAGCGGTCGTGCCGCAGGTCGTCCTACTCGACGAGGAGAACCGTGTCGTCCGAGACCTCACCCCGTTCAGCGTCCTCGGTTGAGCTCGGGGCCCTGCTCGAATCGAGCGGGGCCGTCCTCCGTGGACACTTCGTGCTCACGAGCGGCCGCCACAGCGAGGTCTACTTCGAGAAGTTCCGGGTGCTCGAGCGGCCGGACGTCCTCTCCGCCCTCTGCGCGGAGACGGCCGCATGGGCGTCTTCGCTGAGCCAGCCGGTCGAACTCGTGGCCGGGCCCACCACGGGGGGGATCATCATCGCGTTCGAGGTCGCCCGGAGGCTCGGCGTGCCCGCGCTGTACGTCGAGAGCGTCGAAGGGGTGAAGACCTTGAGGCGGGGGGCGACCGTGCCGCAGGGGGCGCGGACGCTCGTCGTGGACGACGTGCTCACGACTGGGCTCTCGGTTCGCGAGACCGCCGCCGTGGTCGAGGCGGCCGGGGGCGAGGTCGTCGGGGTCGGGGTGCTCATCGACCGCTCCGAGCACGCCCCGGACTTCGGCGTCCCGCTCCACGCCGCCTACCGGGTCGAGGCCGCCTCCTACCCCCCGGACGCCGTCCCCCCCTGGCTCGCCGCCACGCCCATCACCAAGCCCGGCACGCGCCCGACCCCGGACTAGGGCCTGGGTCGGAGGGGCTCGGCCAGCCGTTCTCGAAGAAGTCGGACTTTAGTCCCAATTCTGTGCCCCCCGGGGGGGGGTAAGCCGGAAGGTGTTGTACAGTTTTAGCACTGTGAAAATCACTGTACTCACTGGCCTTGTTGCTCTTCTGACCCTCCCTGGGCTCGCCCAGCAAACGCTTTGGATGCCGGACAACAGCGAACCCCGGATGTCAGGCGAGGTTGTGCCTGCAGTTTCCACTACGACGTCGGGAGCTCTCTTTTGGTACGCAGTCAAGGGCACTGATAAGGACACCTGGAAGAACACGCAGGGCCAGACTCAAGTCTTCGCCTCGGCAGCCCACGGGATCGACGACTCAACGATCCGGTCAGGCACGCTGCAGACGGTTGCGACGTCCAGTTATGTCGATGGAACGTACACGTGGACGGTTACGATTCAGGCCCAGAGCGTGGCACGTGGCAGGCAGGTTATCCGGATCGACGACTTCGCCATTCACGACGACGAGACCCAAGGCCCGATTCAAGACCTCCCGCACCTTGTTGTCCAGGCGACAGTCGTCATCAGCGGCCCACCCCTGGAGGAGGACTGACCCGTGACCGGCCTTGCCCTCAGCCTGCTCCTGATCCCGGTCGAAGCATTCACGTTCGAGGGTGGGCCGACATCAAGGTTCGCCGCCGCACTTGCGGAACGTACGAAGAGGCCCGTCGTCGTGGCACTCAGCCCGGGCGGGGTGGCCACCGGCGAGGCGCGGCTGTTCACAGGCGAGCCGGAGGAAGAGCCCCGGAGGACGATTCGGGACATCGCCGAGGGCTTCAAACTCGACGCGGTCTCGTCCGAGTCGCTCCTCTTCGGCCCACGTTCCCTCTCTAGCCGGGAGATCAACAAAGTGTCTGGCGTAGCGAGGGGCGTCGCCAAATGGAAGCCCTTCGAGGTCTCCCAACTCGAGGTGACAGGAGACGGCGTCGTTGTGGGCGATGGCAAGGGCGAAGCCCTCTGGCTCCGAGACCTCGGCGATTGGGAGTGGGAGCGACCTGTGCGCACACACCGGATCCTCCAAAGTCTGGCCGTCGTGCCCGTCGGCACCTGGCCGTCGCAGCGCGCCTTCCTCGCGGACGCCGTCGCTGCCGCCGCGGGGCGGTTGATCGAGAAGGACGACCACTGGCTCCTCGACATCGACCCCGTCGTCCTCCGTCGGCGCCTCCGGGCCGGAGTCTTCGCGAGCGTTACCTTCCCCGACGACCTCCAGGCCGCCTACGTGAGGGCCGCCCAGGCGGCGTTCGACGAGATCCCACTTGACCGGTTGGTCGAGACCCTGACGACCAGCAAGGAGTGGGCCGAGCTCGAGCTGTCACCCGGAAAGGGGGCGGACGCCGTCCGCGAGTTCTTCGGCCTCTTCGTCGAGGCGGGGGATCGAGGGCGACTCCTCCCTGCCCACCGCGAGATGGCCAATTCGATCCGAGCCCGGTGCTCGGGCCGGTTGCCCGTGGTCGTCTCGCTCTCGACCGACGGGATGGTCACGATCGGGATCCTGACGTCCGACGGGAAGACGACGTTCTTCCCCTGACCCCACTACCGCAGGTTGCCTAGGGACTGCCAGAACGTGAACCCACCGCCGAGGACGGCGCTGACGAGCCAGACGACGAGGATGAGGGTCTTCTTCTCGTGCTTGAACTCGGCGAAGGCGTAGTAGAGCAGGTAAACGAAGCACAGCAGCGAGACGAGCCCCTTCCAGACCGCATTCTGGAAGGCGTGCACGAGGATGATGACGGAGCAGACGAGCGAGACGAGCGCGAAGAGGGTTCCGAGCATGGCGACGACCTGACCCAAGTTCCAAGACGGGCCCTGGTGCGTTCGGGTTGCGGTCACTGGGGCGGGGCGGCGACCTGGAGGGCGCCCGACAGCGTCTCGACCCGCAAGGGCGTGACCCCCCGGACGTCGCCCTCGAGGTGGAACGCGACCGGCCGGTCAGTCTCGACCACGAGCGTGCGGCACCGCCTTGTGTGAACCTTCGGATGGTCGACGTGCGCCCCCGAATCGACCTTCGTCAAGAGCCCCGCCACCTCGCCCGGGCCCACCCCCGCCCCCCAGACGACGTCCATGAGCCCGTCCGACGGGTCGGCCCCCGGCAGCACCATCATCCCCGCCCCGTAATACCGGGCGTGGCCTGCCGCTAGGAGCAGGAGACCAGGGACGTCGAGCGTCTCCCCGTCCAGCGTCACCTTGGCCACCGGCGGGCGGTAGCCGACGAGGGTCCGGGCGATCGCCAGGTAGTAGCGCACGCGAACGGGGAGCGCACGCCAGACCCGGGAGCGGGAGTTGAAGACCTTGGTCACCTCCGCGTCGAATCCGACCCCGGCCACGTTGACGAACGGCCGCTCCTCCCCGTCCCCCCACCGCGCTAAGCCGACGTCCACGGGACGCAGGGGCCCCCCGGCCGCGACCGCCAATGCTGCGACCGGGTCGGTGGGGAGGCCAAGGGTGCGGGCGTAGTCGTTCCCCGTCCCAACGGCCACGAGCCCGAGCCCAGCTCCCGTGCCGAGGAGCCCGGCCACGACCTCGTTGAGCGTCCCGTCCCCGCCCATCGCGACGACCCGCTCGGCCCCCGCCTCGGCGAACCGTCTCGCGGCTTCGGTCGCCTCGCCTGGTCGGGTGGTCACGCAGACCTCCCCCTCGGCCCCGAGCGTGGACCACATCCGACCCGCCCGTCCGCTCCCAGCGGAGGGGTTCACCACGTAGCAGACCCTCGTCACGCGTGCGGGAGTCTATCCGAAGGTATCGTTAGGGCGTGCGCCAGCCCGTCGTCGCCGACCGCTACTACGTGACCTGGGAAGAGATCGGCAAGCCGCTGATCCCTGGGGACTACGAGATCCCGAACCTCGGGCTCCTCACCCTCGACGACGCCGACGTCCACTTCGCCACCCGCGTCCCGGGGGCCGCGTTCTTCGTGCGCCGCTCGGCCGCGCTCGGCGGGCGCTACGTGGTCGTCGCCCGCGAGCAGCCCGCCTAAGGGCCGTTCACGAGGTTCATCGCACGCTCAAGGCCCTCGCGCAACCAGACCTCGACCCCGTCCGAGGCCCTCTCCACAGCCCTGTCCATTTCGACCCGCTCATCCGGTGGGAACTTGCTCAGGACGTGGGCCACGGTCGGGTCGTCGCCCGCCTTGCCGATCCCCAACTTGATCCGGGGGTAGGTGTCCGTCCCGAGCGACTGGATGACGGACCGGTGGCCGTTGTGCCCGCCGTGGCTCCCCTTGGGCTTCATCCGGACCCGGGCCACGGCAAGGTCGAGGTCGTCCGCCACGACCATGATCGACTCCGGGGGGATCGAAAAGTGCCTCGCGAGGGCCGCGACGGCCTGGCCGCTTAGGTTCATGAACGTCACCGGCTTGACCAAGACGACCGACCGGTCGGCCACCGTCCCCGTCCCGTAGACCGCCCGGAACTTGGCCGACCGCACCGGGACGCGGAACCGCCGGGCCAACTCGTCCACGACCTCGAAGCCCACGTTGTGGCGGGTGCCGTTGTACTCCGGGCCGGGGTTACCGAGCCCGACGACCATCGCCTCCGGAGGCAGATCAGGAGGCCCGGACTTCTTGAGCCACTTCACCCCGGCTCACCCCCGTCGGACGGTCTTGGATGACCCCGGTCGCCCCGAGCGCCAAGATGACCAGGCCCAAGACGACCCGGTACACGACGAACACGGCCGTCGTCCGGGTCTGCAGGAACTTCATAAGGAAGGCGATGGCCGCGTAGCCCGAGACGAACGCCACGACCGTCGCGACGAGCGTGGGCCCCCAGCCCCCGCTCAAGAGGTCGCCACGCTCCTTGTACAGCTTGTAAAGCCCGGACAGTGTGATCGCCGGGATCGAGAGCAGGAACGAGAACCGCGCCGCCGACGCCCGGTCGAGGCCGAGGAACAGTCCCCCGGTGATCGTGCACCCGCTCCGGCTTGAACCAGGGATCAAGGCCAGGCACTGCCACACTCCGATGACGGCCCCGTCCCGGACGGTGACCGAGTCCATCCCCCGCGTCTGTTTGGCCACCCGTTCGGCCAGGCCCATGAGCAGACCGAACCCGATCAGTGTCCCGGCCACGACCCAGAGAGAGCGGAACGTCGTGTCGATCCACCGCTCCAGCAGCAGCCCCACCACCGCGATGAGCACCGTGCCGACGGCGATCGCCCACCCGGTCCTCGCCTCGGGGCTCCCTCGCAGCTCCCGATCGACGAGCGACCTCGCCCACCCCATGAAGGTGCGCACGAGGTCCGACCAGAAGTAGATGAACACCGCCACGATCGTGCCGAGCTGGATGACGGCGGTGAAGCCGGCCCCGGGGTCGTTCCAGCGCATGAGCTCCGGCACGAGGAACAGGTGCCCGCTGCTGCTGATCGGCAGGAACTCGGTGAGGCCCTGGATGAGCCCCATGACGACGGCTTGCACCCAGTCTAGGCCCACATCGCCTCCTCGGGGGTCTCGACACCCAAGCCTCGCAGGCATGCGAACCGCACCCGCGCCGCCGCCCGCCCGTCGCCGTAGGGGCTGACCGCGTTCGCCATCTCTGCGTACGCGGTTGGGTCGTCGAGAAGCCGCCCCGCCTCGAGGCAGATCGCCTCCCCGTCAGTCCCGACCAGTTTCGCCGTGCCGGCCGTCACCCCCTCGGGCCGCTCCGTGGTCTCGCGCAGGACTAGGACTGGCCGCCCGAAACTCGGGGCCTCCTCCTGGACGCCGCCCGAGTCGGTGAGGATGAGGTGCGAACGCTCCATGAGTCTTACGAAGTCGGCGTAGTCGGGCGGGTCGATGAGCCGGATGCGGTCGTGGCCGTCGAGCACTCCCTCCAGCGTCGCCCGGACGTTCGGGTTGAGGTGCATCGGGACGACGAGCAGCAGGTCGGGGTGGTCGTTCACGATCCGCAGCACGGCCTCGGCGATCCGTTGCTGGGGCTCCCCCCAGTTCTCGCGACGGTGGGTCGTCAGGAGCACGACGCGCCCGGTATGGCTCGGGAACCAAGGGTCGCCGGGTTGCCCTGCGATCGCTCGGACGGCGTCGATCCCCGTGTTCCCAGTGACCCAGATCGAGGCCCCCGGCACGCCCTCCCTGCGGAGGTTGTCGGCCGCCCAGACGGTGGGCGCGAAGTTCTGGGCCGCGAAGAGCCCGACCGCCCGGCGGTTGTACTCCTCGGGGAACGGGTCCCACACCGTGTCCGTCCTCAGGCCCGCCTCGATGTGGGCGAAGGGCAGCCGTCGGTAGAACGAGGCGAGGCCCGCGACGAACGTCGTCGTGGTGTCGCCTTGGGCGAAGACCACGTCCGGGCGGTGCCGCTCGAACGTCTCGTCGAGCCCCTCGAGCACTCGCGACGTGACCTGGGCGAGCGTTTGGCCGTGCCGCATGACCTCGAGGTCCTCGTCCGCCTTCAGCCCGAACGCCCCGAGGGCCTGGGCGAGCATCTCCCGGTGCTGGCCCGTCGAGACCAGCACGGTCTCGACCGCCTCGGGGTACCGCCGGAACTCCAGCACGACGGGCGCGGTCTTGATCGCGTCCGGCCGGGTGCCGACGACGAACAGGGCCTTGGGGCGGGGGTGATGGGGCATAACGGGTCGCCGCTGGCGATTGTGCCGGATCGGAGCCGTCCGCGACCGGGGCCGCTAGCCTTGGAGGCGGACGATCGTGATGAGGACCCCCGCCATCGCGATGGCCACGATGTAGAGGACCCAGACGGCCTGGCGCTGGTTGAGGCCCCGCGAGAGGAGGAGGTGGTGGACGTGCCGCTTGTCCGCCTGGGTGAGCGGTTGGCGGCTCAGAAGCCGGCGGACGACCACGACCATGGCGTCGATGAGGGGCACGCCGAACACGAGGATCGGGATGAAGAGGGCGAGGGCGGCCGCCGTCTTGAGGGCACCCACGATCGAGAGGCAGGCGAGCAAGAACCCGAGGGTCTGGGCCCCGCCGGTGCCCATGAAGATCCGGGCCGGGTTGTAGTTGTAGCGAAGGAAACCGACCGACGCCCCCGCGATGGCGGCCGCGACCAGCGCGACCCGGGGCTGCCCCTCGTAGGTCGCGATCATGGCGAGAGTCCCGCCCGCGATCCCCGCGATCCCGGCCGTCAGCCCGTCGATCCCGTCGATCGTGTCCATCGTCTTCGTGACGACGAAGATGTAGACGGCGGTGATCACCGCGCTCCACGCCCCGAACGCGAGCCACTCGCCGCCGGGGGCGAGGATCGGCGTCTCGATCCCTTGGATCACGACCCGGCCTGCCTTAGGGCTCGCGGACTGGAACACCTGAACCCCGAAGGCGACCGCGAAGATCGCCGCCGCCTGCCACTTCGCGGAGAACTCCTTGAGGTCGTCGAGGGCTCCCACCACGACGAGCACGAGCGCCCCGAGCAGCATGCCCACGAGGTAGGGCGGGAACGGCTCCACCGGGTAGGCGAACGGGAGGACGGCCCCGAGGGCCACCAGGATGCCGCCGAAGATCGCGATCCCTCCCCAGCGAGGGGTCGGCTCGGTATGGACCCGGCGGTCGTCGCGGTTCGGGTCGTCGACCGCCCCGCGCTGCACGGCCCAGTTGCGCACGAACGGCGTCAGGACGACCGTTGCGACCAGGGCGACGAGGAGCGCGAGCAGGGGGTAGCGGAACCCGGCGAGCGGGTCCGGCCGGTCGATGTCCGCGAGCAAGGGCGTGAGCCAGGTCACCTAGGCGAGCTCCACTTCTTCCAGACGGCCGTCGACGTACCGGAACACCTGCGTCCCGGCGTGCCCGAACAGCTCGAGCGAGAACGGGTCCGGGTAGTCGCCCTCGTAGACCACCCGCACGATCCCCGCGTTGATGATCATCTTGGCGCAGGTGTTGCAGGGTTGGCACGTCACGTACATCGACGAACCTTCGCAGGGCACGCCGATCATGGCCGCTTGGAGGAGGGCATTCTGTTCGGCGTGGAGGCTCCGGATGCAGTGCCCAGCCCTCATACACCCCCCCGGCCAGTCTGTCTCGGGCCCGCCCTCGGGGCAATGGGGCAGGCCCCGGGGGGCGCCGTTGTAGCCGGTGGCGAGGATGCGCCGGTCGCGGACGATGACGGCCCCGACGCTCCGACGGGGGCAGGTCGCCCTCGTCTTCACGAGGTGGGCGATCTGGATGAAGTAGGTGTCCCAGCTCGGCCGGTCGAGCACAGGGAGGATTATGGGGGGCGACACTCGCGGGCCACCGGGCAACCCGCACTCTTGCCGGGCTCGAACGCTTTTTTCGCCGTCATGCGTGAAATCTGGACAGGACCCGGTGCATACTGTTTTCGGCTCGGCCTAGGTCCCTGCCTGAGGGCTCGGGTCGTCCTGTGAGAGCGCTATGAACCCCATCATCGCAGCAATGCTCGTCCTCGGCCCCACGGGCTCGGTGGACGTCAAAGTCGAACGGGCCGCCGGTTGGGCGAGCCTCAACCTCAACGGCACGTCTTTCCACCGCACCCGCAACGAGGTCACCGGCCTCGCTGTGACCGGCATGCCCGGGACGACGATCAAGGTCGTCACCTGGGACGAAGTCCGCGGTGGCGAGCGACAGCCCTACTTCGCCGTGAGCTTGGACGGGACCGCCGTCCAGCGTGTGGCCGAGACGAGCAACACGATCCGGACGATCTACGGTGCGTACGACCCGCTCGAGTCGACCCTCCCGCTCGACGCCCGCCTCAAGGCCGACACCACGACGAACACGTACGTCGTCCAGTTCAAGGGCCAGGCTCTGAACCAGTTCCGCCAGGCGCTCGTGGACGCTGGGGCCAGGATCCTCAACTACCTCCCCGACAACGCTTACGTCGTGATCCTTCCCCAGGGCGAGGCCTCGACCGTCGAGGCGATGCCGTTCGTCCGTTCGGTCAGCAAGCTGGACCCGGGCGTGAAGATGGGGCCTGAGCTTCAGCGTCAAGCCCTCAGCGCGACCGCGCCGCGGCAGACCTACGATATCAGCGTCGGCGGCGACGACGTCGCCCTCAAGCAGGCTGTGATCGCCCAGCTGAAGCTGGCCGGCGCCGAGATCGTCGCCGCTCCGGACCGGGGTCAGATGGTCGAGGCCGTCCTGACGCCGGCCCAGGTCCTCTCGGTGGCCAAGATCGACGGCGTGATGTTCCTTGTGCCGCAGGGCAAGCTGGAGCAGGACATGGACAACGTCCGCGTCATCGCCGGTAGCAACTACGTCGAGACCGTCGCCGGCTACCAGGGCCAGGGCGTCAACGCCCAGGTCATCGACTTCGGCCTCCAGTCGAACCCGATGCACGTCGACTACGCCGGCCGCATCACGGTCCGCGGCGGCAGCGGGAACGACGCCCACGGCACCTCGTGCGCCGGCATCGTCTACGGCAACGGCACGGGCAACGCGACCGGTAAGGGCATGATGCCGCTCGCGAACGGCGTGTTCTACGGCCCGTACAGCACGGGCTGGTCCGGCGCCTTCCGGCTCCAGATCACCGAGCAGACCGTCAACCAGTTCCAGTGCGTCATCGAGTCGAACTCCTGGGGCAACCCGCGGAACTGGGCCTACGACTCGATCTCGAGCTACATGGACGAGATCGTCTACAAAACCGACCTCGCCCTCCTCCAGTCGATGTCGAACGCGGGCAGCACCCAGGGGCGGCCGCAGGTTTGGGGCAAGAACATCATCGGCATCGGCGCCGTGAACCACTTCAACAACCAGAACACGGGCGACGACCGCTGGAGCACCGGCGCGACGATCGGCCCGGCCCCGGACGGTCGCATCAAGCCGGACATGCTGTTCTACTACGACAGCATCTTCTGCCCGAACGCTGGCTCGTCGACCGCGTACACGTCGAGCTTCGGCGGCACGAGCGCCGCCACCCCGATGAGCGCGGGCGCCTTCGGCATCGGGTTCCAGATGTGGCACGACGGCATCTTCGGGAACACGAACCTCGGTTCGACCGTGTTCGCGAACCGCATGAAGAGCGCCACGAGCCGCGCCCTCATGATCGCCACCGCGACCATGTACCCGAACACCCAGCTCGACATCGAGCGCCGGGTGCAGGGCTGGGGCCGACCGGACCTCCGCAACCTCTACGACTCGCGCAACCAGGTGTTCGTGGTCGACGAGTCGGACTTGCTCCAGCAGCTCGAGACCAAGACTTACGTGCTGAACGTCGGCGCGGGAACCCCCGCCTTCAAAGCCTCGATGGTCTACACGGACTACTGGGCCGCTGCCTTCAGCAACCCGAACCGCATCAACAACCTCAGCATGAAGGTCACCGACCCGAACGGCGTGGTCTACTGGGCCAACAACGGGATGGGCGGTAACGGCACGGGCAACAACAACGACCTCTCGAACTGGACCCTCTCCGGCGGGGCCCCGGAGACGCTCAACACGACGCAGAACGTGTTCGTGGAGAACCCGTCTGCGGGTAAGTGGACGATCGAGATCAAGGCGGAGGCCCTTCCGCAGGACGGTCACCCGGAGACGGCGGGCGTCATCGACCAGGGCTTCGGCCTCGCGGTCAGCGGCGTGCAGGCGCAGGTGCCGACCTCGGCCATCGCGGCCTGGAAGCCCGGCGCGCTCATCTCGGGCGGCGTCGCCGAAGCGCTGAAGAGCGACCAGAGCGTCGTGCTCTGCGGAGCCCCGCTCGCGGTCGGCGGCGGCGGCATCGTCGAGAGCGGCGTGTCGAGCACCCACAACGTGCCCTTCACGAACCTCGGCGGGCTGACCGTGGTGGCGGAGACGGAATCGACGATCGCGAGCACGCCGATCGAGATCCAGATATTCAACACCGTGACCAACAGCTGGGAGGTCTTCGCGGTCGGTAACGCGGGCGCCGGGAAGTCCCGACGCACCGCCACCCCGACGGGCGACCTCAGCCGGTTCCTCAACGGGAACCAGATGCGCGTCGCGGTCGTGTTCAAGCGGAACACCTCGCTCCCGGCCCAGAGCGCCTGGCGCAACCGCATCGACCACGTCCGCCTCTTCGTGAACCCGCTCTAAGCAGGTCCGCGAACCCGACCCAAGGACGGCCCGGGCCCCAGTGCCCGGGCCGTCCGCGTTCCGGGCCCTTCATAATCGGGGCACGATGCGACCGAAACCCCTGATCGCCCTCACCGCGCTCCTCGCACTCGCCGCCGTCCTGGCCGGGTGCACCCCGACCCCCGAGGCCCAAACGGGAAGCACCACCACCGGCAGCGCGACCACGAGCGGCACCACCTCCGAGACCCCAGCGACGACGCCCGAGCCGGAGAAGCCCCCTGTCACCTTCGCCACCGAGCCGAAGGAGGGAGAGGAGGTCGCCGTCCTCGAGACGAGCAAGGGCCAGATCGTCCTGATGTTCTATCCCGAGGTGGCCCCGAAGCACGTCGAGAGCTTCAAGAAGCTGGTGAAGGACGGGTTCTATAACGGCACCCGATTCCACCGCTGCATCCCGGGGTTCATGATCCAGGGCGGGGACCCGAACTCGAAGGACCTCAAGAAAGCCGCCGAATGGGGCCAGGGCGGGCCCGACTTCAGCCTCGCAGCCGAGTTCAACGAACTGAAGCACACGCGCGGCGTCCTCTCGATGGCCCGCTCGGCCGACCCCAACTCGGCGGGCAGCCAGTTCTTCGTCATGCACGCCGACAACAGCGGGCTCGACGGCCAGTACACCGGCTTCGGCCGGGCCGTCAAGGGCCTCGAGGTCGTCGACGAGATCGTCAAGACCGGGAGCCCGGACCCCAGCCAGAACGGGGCCGTGAACCCGGAGAAGGCCGTAGTCCTCAAGACTGCGCGCCTCGCGACGTGGCCGCTCTGAGCCCCGCGTGAGCCCGCCGCAGCCCCCTCGGCGACGAGGGGGCTGTGGCATACTCGGCGTCGATGCTCCAAGCCCTCCTGCCGCTCACCGCAGCCCTGTCGACGGGCCTGACCGCACCCCTGAACGCCATGACTCAAGACACCCCCACGCTCGGCCCGACCGCCGCTCCCGGAGCGACCGCCCCCAAGACCGGGGACGAGGTCGCCGTCCTGACGACCAGCGTCGGCCGCGTCGTCGTCGCCTTCCGCACGGACAAGGCGCCGAACCACGTCAAGAACTTCTCCGAGCTCGCGAAGAAGGGCTTCTACGACGGCACCCGCTTCCACCGGTGTATCCCCGGCTTCATGGTCCAGGGCGGCGACCCGAACTCGAAGGATCTCGCTCAGGCGGGCGCATGGGGCACGGGCGGGCCCGGCTACATGATCGAGGCCGAGTTCAACGACCTCAAGCACACCCGCGGGATCCTCTCGATGGCCCGATCCAGCAACCCCGACTCGGCCGGGAGCCAGTTCTTCCTGATGGTCGCCGAGGCCCCGTCGCTCGACCGACAGTACTCGGCGTTCGGCATCGTGATCGAGGGTATGGACGTGGTCGATAAGATCGTCGCCACCGGCCAGCGCGAAGGCAACGGCAAGGTCGAGCCCGAGAAGGCCGTCGTGCTCCAGAAGGTCGAGATCAAGACCTGGCCTCTCGAGGGCTGATCCCGAGCCCCTCACGGACGCCCGGCCGAGACTTTGGCCGGGCGTTCTCTCGTATACTGACCGGCAGGAGATCAACGTGGATCGCTACAAGCACATCGACTTTCTGAGGGTCACGGAAGAAGCGGCACTGGCCGCCTCGAAATGGGTCGGGAAGGGCAAGCGGGACGAGGCTGACGACGCCGCGTGCCAGGCCATGCGGGCCACGCTCAACGCCATGGAGATGTGCGCCACGATCGTGATCGGCGAGGGCGAGCGCGACGAGGCCCCGATGCTTTACATCGGCGAGAAGCTCGGCCAAGGCGACGGGCCCGAGGTCCAGATCGCTGTCGACCCGCTCGAGGGGACGAACCTCTGCGCCAACGGCACCCCCAACGCGATCAGTGTCCTGGCCGCCGCCGTCGAGGGCGACGGCTTCCTCATGCACGCCCCCGACACGTACATGGACAAACTCGTCGTCGGCAAGGAGTGCGCCGGGGTGGTCGATATCACCCTCCCGCCCCGGGTCAACGTGCGGCTCATGGCCAAGGCGCTCGGCAAAGACGTGGACGAGATGATCATCGGTATCCTCGACCGCCCTCGCCACGCTGACCTCATCGGCGAGCTCCGGGAGACCGGGTGCCGCGTTCACCTCGTGCCGGACGGCGACCTTTCGGTGGCGATCGCCGCCCTCGACCCGGACACCGGGGTCGACGGGCTCATGGGGATCGGCGGGGCCCCCGAGGGCGTCCTGACCGCCGTGGCCGTCCTCTGCACCGGCGGGGAGATGCAGGCCCGGCTCAAGTTCCGCAACGACGACGAGAAAGAGCGGGCGAAGACCATGATGACGGGCGACGTGGAGCGGGTCTTGACCACCGCCGACCTCGCCCAGGGCAACGTCGTCTTCTCGGCCACCGGCATCACGAGCGGCGATCTGCTGAAAGGCGTCCGCTACAAGAGGGGCTACGCCCTCACCGAGTCGATCATGATGCGCAGCGAGACCCGCCAGATCCGTCGGATCGAAACGATCCACATGGCCGACGGGGCCGAACACTAGGTACGGCGACGGGTCAGAATCAGGGCCCCCAGCCCGGCGAAGATCGCGACGCCGGAGCCCAACCGGGTGTAGAGCGAGACCGTGTCGACCGTGCGCATCTGCAGCGGGTAGGCGCCCTTCTCGCGCAGGTAGCCGTCGTCGAGGTACTTGACCCCCTCCGGCGTCTCACCGGGGAGGATCGCCTTTGGGTCGTCGACGACGTACACCTGGGGCGTCCCGATGGGCTCGCCGACCTCGCCGAACAGTTCGGCCTGGGGCGTGCGCTTCACGAGCTGGTAAGTCCCGGACCGCGCCGTCAGCTGGCCGACCACGACGATCGAGCCGATGAAGGCGGTCGCCCCGAGGACGACCGCCACCCATCCCAAGCCGCGGGCCCACTTGGCCCAGGGCTTAGCCGGTCTGGCCATAGAAGGTGACCGAGACGCGGACCGTCGGGGCGACCTTGCCCGTCGCAGCGCCGCCGATCTTGACCCCGTGGTCGGCCAGCTTCACCGGGAAGCTCGCTCGCACCTGGAGCACGTCGCCCTTGAAGCCGGCCTGCTGAGTCTGGGCGCTCGCCTTCTGGTGGCGGACCGTGGCCTGGGTCGTGACCGCCTTCGTGACCCCGCGGAGGGTGAACCGACCGGTCACGGTGTAGCGGTCCGGGCCCGCCGGGCGCACCGAGGTGACCTCGAAGACCGCGTTGGGGAACTTCCCTGTGTCGAGCCAGTCCGCACTCCGCATGTGCTCGTTGCGGAGGGGGATCCCGGTGTCGAGGCTCGCGAGGTCCACGGTCACCCGGCCTCCGCCCGTCCGTTTCGTCGGGTCGAAGGTGAGGCTCCCCGTCGCCTTGTCCGTCCGGCCGATGAACGTCTCCAGCTCGGTGACGCTCTCGACCTGCACCAGCTGGTGCGTGGGAGAGCCGCCGAGGCGGAAGGTCTTGGTCTGGGCCATCGCGGCGCCCCCGACGAGGGCGAGCAAGGCGAGCGTCATGGTCGTTCGTGGCGTGATCTTCATTGGTGTCTCCAACGTTACCGCCAAGCCCCTAGCACCTCGGCGAGTTCCCGCGCCGAAGGCTTAGACCTATCCGGCCGGGCCCAGTTCGCCGAAGCCCTCGAGTCAGAAACAGGCTGCCAGACCCGTCAGCGGTTCCCGGCGAGCTTGGAGATGAGGCGGAGCATCTCGAGGTAGATCCACACCAGGGTCACGAGCAGGCCGAAGCCGGCGTACCACTCCATGTACTTGGGCGCCCGCGCCTCCACCCCGTTCTCGATCGTGCTGAAGTCGACGGCCAGGTTCATGCCCCCGAGCACGATCACGAGCAGGCTGAACCCGATCCCGATCGGGCCGCTCGTGTACATCGGCAGCGAATAGACCCCCGGCCAGAAGAACGACACGATGAACGAACCCAGGTAGACCAGTCCGATCGCGAGCGTGGCGCCGACCGTGACCATCATGAACGTCTGGGTGACACGCACGATCCGGGTCGCGTAGAGCCCGAGCATCGTACCGAGGACGGCCATCGTGCCGAGCACGGCCAGCGGCACGACCCCAGCGTACTGGGTCTTGGCGAGCTGCACGGTCGTGATCGCGCTGATAGCTCCGAGGGCGACCCCCATGAAGAGGGAGTACAAGGGGCCGACCACGGGCGTCGACTTCGGCACGAAGCCCCCGATGAGGCCGAGGACGAGCGCCCCGACGATCCCCACGATGAGGAACAGGGGGTTGGGGAACGCCCAACCCACCGCGGCGGCCCCGACCAGCATCGCGAGCAAGAGGCCCGTCTTGGCGAGCGTCCCGTTGAGCGTCATCACGCCCTGACCTTCGGCCGTCTCG
The DNA here is from genome assembly GCA_022843485.1 of Fimbriimonadaceae bacterium. Taxonomy (GTDB): domain Bacteria; phylum Armatimonadota; class Fimbriimonadia; order Fimbriimonadales; family Fimbriimonadaceae; genus JALHNM01. The sequence continues at coordinate 259,560 of JALHNM010000003.1, forward strand.
AAGACTTCGCCCCGCATGACGGGGTTCGAGTTCGTCTTGTTGGTGACTCTCATCTGTCCCTCTCTACGCTCCGAGTATAGCCGGGGCTTCGGGGGCTCAGGGCTTTGGCACCTCGATGACCCCGATCGGCGAGAGCACCAGCCCCTTGCCGTCGGGCGTGAAGGCCATCTCGAGCCGCTCGCGCCCGGCCAGCAGGCAAGTGGGCTCCCATGGCCGAGCCGAGAAACCCGTCCCGCAACGGCCGCCCTCCTAGGCTCTGCGTGCACGCAGGCGGGGCCGGACGTTTCTACTCCTCTCGCGTGCGCCCCAAGGACCGAGCCTCGTGGACCGGCTCGGCCAAACTGAGGCGTGGCCGTGCAGTCCCTCACCGTGTCGCGCATCGCCGGTCTGTCCGGCAGCCTCCGCCCGCCGAGCGATAAGTCGCTCACCCACCGGGCGTACCTGTTCGCGGCCCTAGCCGAGGACCAGGGGGTGCCGTCCACCGTCCACAACCCGCTCGACGGCGAGGACTGCGCCTCCACGCTCGACTGCCTGGTCGACCTCGGCTTCGACGCCGAGCACTTCCCTGCCGGCGAAATGGGCGAGCGGGCCTTCACAATGGTCCACCCCCGGGCGGACTGGCTCTCGCCCGACGCGCCCCTCGACTGCGGGAACAGCGGAACGACGATGCGCCTGCTCGTCGGGCTCCTGGCGGGGCGGCCCGGCCTCGAGGCGACCCTCATGGGCGACGAGTCCCTCTCCCGGCGGCCTATGGGGCGGGTCGTCGAGCCCTTACGGCAGATGGGGGCGGAGATCGAAGGGCAGACCGCCCCGCTTCGGGTGTCCGGTCGGCATCTGCGCGCGATCGACTACGCCTCCCCCGTTGCGAGCGCCCAGGTCAAGTCCTGCGTGCTCCTGGCCGGGCTCCGGGCTGAGGGGACGACCTGGTTGCGGGAGCCCAGCCCCAGCCGCGACCACACCGAGCGCCTGCTCGAAGCCCTCGGCGTCGAGGTCCAACGCCGGGGGGACGGCGCGGTCGGAGTCGATGGGGGCCAGACTTGGGGTGCCTTCGAGTACGACGTGCCCGCGGACGTCTCCAGTGCGGCGTTCTTCCTCGTCGCGGCGGCCATGATGCCGGGATCCGACGTCCGTCTCGAATCGGTCGGCGTCAACCCAACCCGCACGGGCGTACTCGAGGTGCTCGAATCGGCCGGGGTCCGCCTCGGGCTCGACGCCCCGCGGGAGCCAATGGGCGAGCCGGTCGCCGACCTCCTCGTTCGGGGGACCGACCTGCTCCGTCCGTTCCAAGTCGGGGGCGACCTTGTCCCGCGGCTCATCGACGAGATCCCCGTCCTCGCCGTCCTCGCGACCCAGTGCGACGGGGTCTCCTCGTTCCGCGACGCGAGCGAGTTGCGGGTGAAGGAGACCGACCGGGTCGAGACGGTGGCCGCCGGCTTACGGGCGATGGGCGCGACCGTCACGACCCACCCCGACGGAATGGACGTCGAGGGCCCGATCCGCCTCCGCGGGGCCGAGATCGACGCCGCCGGCGACCACCGGATCGGCATGGCCTTCGCGGTGGCCGGGCTCGTGGCCGAGGGGCCGACCACGATCCACAACGCCCAGTCGATCCGAACCAGCTACCCCGCCTTCGAAACGGACCTGGCCCGGCTCACCGTTCTCTAGGGCGACTGGTAGATGTCCTTGCGAACCGAGAACATCGGCCGCCGGAGTTCGGGGAAGGTCGTGCGCTTGACGTGGCCGTCCATCCAGATAGTGACCGCTCCGTCGCGGTGGAGGAAGTTGAAGTGGTCGCGGTACCCGCGGTCGTACTGGGGGGGGGCGTCGAACCAGTCCGGCCGCTGGAGGAAGTTACAGACGGGCACGTAGGCCGCGTGCTCCCAGACGGCGAGGGTGCCGGCTGGCTCGTCCACCTCGCCGATCGACACGCCTTCGCACTCGATCACCCCGAAGTTCTGGCTCCGCTGGCAGTTCTTCGCCCCCGGCCCGTACTCGTTGCCCCGGGCCGCCGGGTTCCGAGAGTAGTAGGCGGAGCTGCCCCGCTCGTTGAAGTAGTTGTAGCCGAGGGCGAGCTGCCACTCGGCTTTCTTTTTCGGACAGACCCGCACCTCGTAGCTCTTCAGGTACGGGTCGATCATCCCCGGCTTGACCGGGTTCTCGGCCGGGCGCAGCATGTTGCCGCAGAACTCGTAGCAACTGCCGAAGTTGTCGTAGCCGATCCACATCGTCTGGGGCGCGTAGTCCCAACTCAAGAAGCCCTCGTTCGCCACCGGGACCCACTTCCCGTCCGAGTCGTCGGCGTAGAGGATCATGGCGGTGCTGACCTGCTTCATTTGGCAGATGCACTTCGTGGTCATCGCAGACTCCTTCGCCTGGGCGAACACGGGGAAGAGCACGGCGGCGAGGATCGCGATGATGGCGATGACGACAAGGAGTTCGATCAGCGTAAAGGCCCGGAGAGAACGGATCACTGGGATCACCTCGCGGACAACGTACCCGCCCGGGGTAGGGCGGTGTCAAGCACGACCGGTTTAGGCGACGACGAGTTCGCCCGTCCGCTCGCAGTAGGTGTGCTGCGGGGCGAGCACGTGGACGGGGCCACTCAGGTGGCTCCAAACCGGGGAGAGGCGCTCCATTGAGGCCGTGTAGACCCGTTGCCCCTCGGTCGTCATCGACCATCCCGGGCGGGCGGGCGCGGTCCGCAACAGCACGTACTGCCCCGGCATCACGCCGACGTCGTCCGAGAAAAAGTGGGCGGCGGGAGAGGTTGCGCCGCCCGTGAGGGCTACGTCGGCGATCACCGCGTAGCCGCGGAGGGCGACGCGCATCGAACCCTGGTTTTGGAGGAGCACGAACTCCTGCCGCGGATCGTCGCTTCGCTGGATGCCGACAATACGAACCATGGCGTCGCCTTAAACCATAGTGACGCAAAACCGGCCAAAAAGGCATCGGAGTTTTCGGTTTGTCCCCACACGTTTTCCCCGTCAGGGAAGGGGGAACGTCAGTCGTGGTGGCCGAGGCTTCGCTGAAGGTTCTCGATCACTCGATCGAGGGCCTGGGCGGCGGCCGCGACCTCGTCGTCGCTCAGACCGGCTACCAGTTCGGCCTCGGCCTTCGAGACGGCCGCCTTGATCTTGCGAACCAAGGCCTTAGCGGGCTCCGTGAGGCGCAAGGTCTTCACCCGTCGGTCGCTCGCCGAGAGGGTCTGGTCGAGCAGGCCCTTCTTGACGTGGGCGAACACGCTTTCGCTGAAGGTCGCGGGCGTGACGCCCAGGCGGCGAGCAAGTTCGGCCTGGGAGACGCCCGGGCCTGCAGCGGCCACAGTCGTGAGCAGCTGGAACGTCGACCACCCGACGCCGATCTCCTCCAGCCGTGGCTCGAGCCACGCCATCTGGAGTTCGTACGCCATTCCGATTCGGGTTCCGATCTGCTCGCTCGGCATAAGGTCTGGGTACCGTGAGGCTACCGCCATCGGACGACCCCCGGTCAGGCCCTCGTGTCCAGGACGGCCCGGTCCATCGCCGCCTGGACTTTGACGACGGCCGCGTTGGCCGCATGGTGGATGAGGGCGGTGTTCAACCCGACGACCTGGTCGATCGTGGGCCCGCCGTTGGTGTTGAGGTCGCGGACCACGGCGAGCGCGGTCATCTGGGCGCGGCGCATGCCGGTGAGGGCGAGCGATAGGGTCGAGGGGGACACCCCGGTGGGCATGTCGGGTCCTCCTTGGGGGCTTGGGCCCCCGGTCCGGGCCGCACCCAGGCTAAGCCTGGATGTCGAGCAAGACGCGTCGTAGAGCGGTCTCGATGCGCTCGGCCGCTTGCGAGGCCTCGAGGAGCACCTGGCCCGCCTCCCGGTTCGCGGCCAGGACAGCGGGGTCGGTCCCCTGGACCGCCGAGACCGAGAGCCGGACCTGCGCCTCTAGCCGGCGCAGGCCGGCGGAGGCCGACAGCATGCTAAGGGTCGAAGAATCGAGCACGGGAACACCTCGTCACAAGGGTCGTTCCGTGGAGTCCCGGAGACCCGCGTCGGTGAGCTTGCCGGGCCTCGGCAGAACCGGCACTTCCCCCGGGTGCGATTCCACGGGGGAAGTGCCGACGGGGCCTAGCGGCCCCCGGTAGAGCGCTGTGCTCCCCAGTGCTCGAGCAGGAACCGGACGTAGAAGGCCTGCGAGTCCCGCCGGTTGACGTCCCCGCCGAGGCCGTGGCCCCCGGTCGGGTCGATCATGAACTCGACGAGCGGCCCCTTCCCGTGCTGGAGTAGCACCCGGTAGACGGCGATCGAGTGCTGGAAGAGGACGTTGTCGTCCTCCATCCCATGGATGAGCAGCAACGGGTCGCGCAGGTTCATCGCCACCTTCGTGAGCGAGAACTTGTCCAGTTCCTCGACCTTGCCCGCCGGTTGCAGCCCGATCACCTCTTGCGTGTAGCCTTGGTTGTAGTTCTGCCACTCCGTGGGGCCCGCCCCTGCGATGCCGAGCGTGTAGACCCCGGGTTGGGTGTACATCACGTGCTGGGTCTGCCACCCGCCGAAGGACCACCCGTTCAAGGCCATCCGCTCCGGGTCCGCCCCGTGCTCGGTCTGGAGGTACTTGGCCGCGTCGACGAGGTCCTCCGTCTGGGGGACGCCCACGGCCCCGAAGCTCGCCCGCCCGAACTGCGCCCCGTATCCCGAGGAGCCCCGCGGGTCGATCGTCGCCGTGACATAGCCCAGGGCATAGCTCAGCCACATGTTGAGCAGGTACCCCGTGGTGTTGAAGACCCCGTCCTCCACCGAGTTTCCCTGCCCGAGCGGCCCCCCGTAGGTGTAGACCATCGCCGGCCGCTTGTCGCCCTTCTTCCACTCCGGCGGCAGGAACAGGTACCCGTGGACGGTCTGCCCGTGACGGTTTTGGAACGAGAACAGCTGGGGCCGCAACCGGTTGACCTTCATGAAGTCCTCCGTGCGGTGCGAGGCGGTGAGAGGGGACTGGCGGGCACCGTCGACGAGGGTCATCTCGTTGGGGCTCGACCAGTTCCCGAACACAGCCGCCGCCTTGGTCGCCCCCCACGAGACGGCCGGCGCTTGGTAGTGCCCTTCCCCGCGGGTCCACCTTTCGATCTGGCCGGTCGCCAGGTCGATCCGCTCCACCTGGGATCGGGCGGGGTGGTGACGGGTCGTCCAGACGACGAGCGATTTGCCGTCCGGGCTGAACCGGATCGGGTAGGCCTCGAACGGCCCCTGGGCGAGGGCCCGCGCCGAGTTGGTGACCGGGTCTAGCAACCACGGCACCCGCCACCCGGTCGTCTCCAGCAACGCGAGCACCTGCTTGCCGTCCGGGGTGAAGAACGGGGCCCCGCGGCCACCCCCAAGCATCTCGCCGGGCTCCTGGGCTTTGTGGACGACCTGAGTCTTCTTGGTCGAGGTGTCTGCGACCACGATCTCGCGCTCACGGGTGCGGCGGTTGATCGCGGCGAATACGAACCGCTGACTGTCCGAGGACCAGGGTTCCGGGTGCGTCGCCACGTCCTTGATGACGTCGTCCTCGTCCGCGCTCTTCCACTTCCAAACCTCCCACGGCTTGTTGTCCTCCGAGTCCGGCTTTGTCAGGTCGTAGACGTAAAGGAACCGCTCCTCCTGGATCTTCTCGTCCGAGGTACCCCAAAACTGGTTCGTCCTCCGAATCTCGGGGAACCGGCCGCGGTAGGTAATCCAGGCGATCTGGTTGTACTGGCCCGTCGACCGTCCGGTGAAGAGCGTCATCCGCGTCCCGTCCGGCGAGAGGGAGTAGCCCCAAAGCGGCAGGTTGTCCGGGAGCCGCGGGTTGAGCTGGTCCACCCGGGGGCTGTCGAACCGCATGCGGAACAGCCCGTCCCCCCGCCGGAAGTAGAACCCGCCGTCGTCCGGCATCCAGCGGACGTCGCTCTCGGCGTCCCGAGTCCGGGTGAGCCGCACGATCTTTCCCGCAGGCCCTTCGACTTCGTCCACCAACGCGTCCGCCTTCGGCGCCTCGACCTTGGCGTCTGGCTTGAGCTTGGCCGGGTCGAGCGTGAGCAAGAACAGGTCGCCGCGGTAGACGAAGAGCGCCTCCGACTTCGTATTGGCCCAGGCGAACTCGCCGACCCCCGGGTACGTCGGGAGGGGCTCCTTCCGCTTCTCGTCCTCTTGGCGGCGCTGGATCTGCCACTCGCGCCACTCTTTCTCGCCCAGCTTGAGCTTCTCGTCCCGCTCGGCGTCCTCCTTCTTGAACCGCTCGATCGCCCGCCGGGCCTCCGGGTCGAAGTGGGCCATCGTCTCAAGGCTCGTGACAGGGCCCGACTTCCCAGCCTTCGTGTCGTGCACCCAGACGTCGTTCGCCCGCACCTCGTAGGGGTTCCAGAGGTACTTTAGGAAACGGTCGTCGCGGCTCCATTCCGGCTGTTGGGCAATCTTGCCGAAGAAGGGCCTGCGCGGGAAAAGGTCGTCGAACTTGAGGTCGGACTCGACCGGCGGGGCCCACGGCTGGCCGAAAGCGATCGCCGAGGCGAGGCCGACGAGGAGGGAGAGCGGCAAACGCGCCATCGCCCCCATCATATCCGTCCGGCTGTCCAGCGGGCCGGGGTCAGGCTTGGGCGCGGTCGAGGTCGAACTCGACCAGGGCGACGATGCCGTCCGTCAGCCACTCGGCCTCGGGGGCGAGTCGGTCGACGAGCCGGAAGATCGCCGTGTTCTCCGCGAGCATATCGGCCTTGAACCGCACGATCCCCCGCTCCCTCGCTGCACAGACCAGGTGCTGGACGACCCGAGTGCCGAGGCCCATGCCCTGAACAGGGTCGCCGACGAGCACCGCGAACTCGGCGATGTGGCGCTCCCGGTCGACGAGCACGAACCGGCCGGAGGCCAATCCCTCCCACCGCGCCCCTGTCCTCCGGAAGGCGATGATGGCGAGGTGGTCGATCCCGTCGCATTCCGTCAGGTACCGCAACTCGGGCTCGCTGAACCGAGTCTTGTGCACCATCAACCGGCGGAACATCGTTGCCGCGGAAAAGCGTTCGAACGACTCGGCGAACCAGGGCCGATCCGTCGGACGGACCAACCGCAACAAGGCCGTCGTGCCGTCAGGCAGACAGTAGCGCTCGCTCCAAAACCGGGTGTACTTCACGACTTAGAAAGGTTAGACGCCTTGCCGGGCCCCCGCGTCCCCACGGCGAAGAGGCGGGCTCGGCCCGACTCGGCCCCGCACCTCCCCCGACAGGGCCCGCGATGCGGTTCCGTGAAGCCTGGGCCCAGCAAAGCCCACTCTTCCCGTGCCTGGCGGATCGAGGCGCAGGCTATAATCGTGTGACCCCGGTCACATGGAAGGTGTGACCTAGGTCACACGGTCTCTCGGGGGCGGGGATGTCGAGTCAGGAAAAGGCGGCCATCGTTGAGTCGGGCGCCGAACGCTTGTTCGGGGCGATCGCGATCACAGACGTCTATGGCTTCACCGCCGCGGTGAGCGAGGTCGAAGAGGAGGCCCTGATCCGTGTCCTGGGTGACCTCCGCGAGTTCACCGCGATCACAGGGCGGCACGGCGGCCGGGTCCTTGCCGATCGGGGTGACGGGCTCAAGCTGTTCTTCCCCAGCGCCGTCGAGGCGATGCGGGCCTCCCTCGAGATGCAAGCGTTCGCGTTCGAGAGGAACCGGGCCGCTGGACCGGGCGACCGCAGGGTCCAGCACCGGATCGGCCTGCACGTCGGAGACGTCGCGACGCTCGGGGACGTGACGAGCGGGATGGCGGTCGCGGTCGCCGCCCGGCTGCAGGAGTTCGCGACGCCGGGCACCGTCGCCTACTCGCTCGAGGTCCACCGGGCCGTCGCCCAGGCCCTCCGGCTCAACGCCCGGTTCACCGGCTCGCAGCACTTCAAGAACCTCCCGTTCGGGGTGGGGACGTATCTCGCCCGGCCCGACGTGGACACGGCCTTCGACGACCTCGGCGAGAACGACATGGCCGCCATCAAGGGCGTGCTCCTCGAACGGCACAAGATCGACTGGGACAAGGCCGACCGGCTTCGGAAGGCGAGGCAGCGCACGATCCTTGGGCTCGCCGTTTTCTTCCTGATCGTCGCCCTCGCCAGCGTGATCGCCGCCGCCGACGGCCTCCGGGGGTTCCTGCCGTGAGCCTCGACCGCGGCCGGATCGTTGAGGTGCTGCGGCGATGCCCGCTCTTCGCCGGGCTCGAGGACGAACACCTCCTGGCACTCGCCGGCAAGTCGAGGGCGAAGACCTACGACCGGGACGACCACCTCTTCTGGACCGGCGACCCCGGTGGCACGATGTACGTCATCGCCTCGGGCCGGGTCTCGATCGAGAAGCAGGACTCCGACGACCGGGTGAAGACGATCAGCCTCCGCGGCCCGGGCGAAGTCATCGGCGAACTCTCGCTCTTCGTGGACGGCTCCCGCACCGCCGACGCTCGCGCCATCGAGTCGACTGGGGTCGTGATCGTGAACAGCGCCCAGGTCGACGAGTTCATCGACCTCAGCCCCCGCCTCGCCCGGAACGTCATCGAACTCCTCGCGACGAAGCTCGCCCAATCGACCGAGCGCTACTTGGAGGCCTCGAAAAAGCTCATCAACCGGATCGCAGAGCTCCTGGTCACCGAGTTGCGTCGGACGAGCCAGAAGGACGAGCAGGGGCGGCGCATCCTTGCCGACTGCCCCTCGCAACAGGAGATCGCGGACCGGCTCAACTGTAGCCGCGAGCACGTCAACAAGGCCCTCCGCCAGCTCAAGGACGACGGGATCATCGAGACGCAGGGGAGGCGCCTGGTCGTCATCGACGCCCAGGCGCTCAAGTCCCTCGCCCCGTAAGGGCTCACCAGCCCTTCTTCCCCATGAGTTGGGTCAAGCGGCGCCGGGCCGAGTAGCGGTACCCGAACACCGACTCCGTGTCCGTGCCCAGCCGCTCGGCGAGCTCGGCGTCGGGAAGCGGGAGTTGGTCCCACTCAGCGACGTCGATCCCCGCGACCCGGCAGACCTCGTCGCGGTCCGCGACCCCAAGCTCCTCGAACAGCCGGACGTCGCCCAGGCCGTCCGCGTCACGCAGGTTGAGGAGCAGCGCGGCCCGGTGCTCCGGTTGGAGCGTCTGGATAGCGTCCCAGACGTCACCTAGGCGGGCCCTGAGCTCCACCCTGCGACCGGTCGAAGCCTCCGACCGGGCGACCAGGGTCTCGTCGAGCCCCTCCGCGGGCCGGTCGACCTCACCAAGGATTTGGGCGACGAGCCCCACCAAGGCATTCGTCTCCATCGGCCCGCCCGCGTGCTCGAGCACAGAAAGGACGGCCCGAACGAGCCGCTCGGCAGCCGAGCCCTCCGGGTCGCCCGCGATCGACGGGTCTCGCAGCAGATCGCCCAGGCGGGCAGGGTCGGCGCAGCGGCCCGTGCCGACATCCTTGGCGAGCCCGATCATCCGGCGGTTCGTCCGGTCAGACCGCCACTCGGCCAGGAGCGCCCCCTCGCCTTGGGCGAGGAAGCGGACTTTGGCGGAGAGGCGGGCCCTCCTGGGGTACTTCGCGCTCAGATAGGCGTTGACTTGGTGGCGGGCGACCGTGCGGGCATAAGCGCCCGCGCTCTCGATGGCCGTGAGCCCTTGACGAGACAGCTGGGCATAGGCCCGGGAGAAAGCTTCGGCAACGACTTCCACCACGTCTTGCGATTCCGTGCTCGTCGCCTCCATGCGTGACCGGACTTCGCGGTCCACGATACGCATGATCAACTGAGCGAGGGCGTCGAGAGAACCGTCGGCTCGGCGTCCATTCCGGTTCGGGTCCTGCGAGTATTCGTGCCGGTTGGCCATGCCCGGGATGGTACGACCACCCCCCCGGGCCGACCAACCGAACCCGTCACACCCACCGTGTGACCCGGGTCACACGCACGGAACACCGAGGCGAGTCAGACCGTCACCGACGCCCGCACGAGCCCGGCCCGGTCGTGACGAGCCGTGAGCAAGAATGTCCCCGAACCTCGCACGACCCACTCGAACACGGCGAGGTCGTCGGTGGCGTCCATATGCCATCCGAACCCGCTGGATGGCACGTCGCTCCAGCCCCGGAGCTGGGCGCGCTCCTGCCGGAGGTCGCCGCTCACGAGCCACTCCGGCGGCCCGAGCGTCGGCGACCTCTCCTCGCCCTCGCGCACGATCTCGCCGATCACCCCCCGGCAGAGCTTCCGGTCCGCACCAAGCTTGGTCACGTTCGTCGGGAGCCACCCCGCGTTCTGCACGACGAGGCGGAGCCGGACGGTTCGGATGGCGGCGGGCTCTCCCTCGACCGGCTCGGTCCTGAGTTCCCGGATCGCGAGCCGCGGTCCTGTGGAAGCGTGCCAGATCGCCCAATCGGCGAGCGGCCCGACCTCCGCTTCGAGGAATTGGGGCGGGGGGTTCCGGAAGGCGAAGTGCGGGTCCCAGCCCCCGATCTCGACTCGGCCGAGTTGCGGGTGGTCGAACTCCCGCCAATCCTCGTACCCCTTGCCGTCTAGCTTCTCGTCGCTCCACCTCAGGAGCTTGACGTCGTCCTCGAACGGGTGGTCGCGGAACCAATCGATGTACTTGTAGTCCGTGATGCCCGCTTGGCGCTGCGGCGACCAGATCTCGACCGTCCACGCGTGCACCCCCCGATGCTCGTACACCCAGTCGTCGAACACGCCGGTGATGACCTCCTTTGGGTGGTACTTGAACTCGTGGAAGTTGCTGATGGCTGGGTACCCGGTCATCGCGAAACCCTTGTCGCCGAGGGTCTTGTACGTCCAGAGGTCCTCGGGCGGGATCTCGTCGTCCGGCATCCGGCTCGGCGGCCGAAGCAGGACGCCACTGAAGGTGTGGAACGTCATCGCACCACAGATGTTCGGCCTGCTCGCGATAGCGTCGACGACGGCTCGCACTTCTGGCTCGCTCGTCGGGTAGGGCCCCGCGCCGTGCTGCTCGTGCTCGAGCCGCCAAGCGCTGGGGAAGTTCCGGTTCATGTCGAGCCCCTGCTTACGGCGGCGGCCGCGCATTGTGACCTGATCGAAGTTGTGGAAGAGCCCCTCGGGGAGGACCCGGTAGTACACGCCCCCCGTCTCGCCGGGCTCCCGGCGCTTGAGGAGGCGAGGCTCCTCCTCGGCGACCTTCCAGGGGCCGTTCGCGTCGGGGACCCGTACGCTCAGGATGCGTCCGTCCCCGTCGAGGTCGCCCGGCTCGAGCCCGTAGAGGTCGTCCTCGTCGTAGGGGTAGGGACGGGTGGAGGACCGGACGATGCGCGGCGGCTCCTCGAGCGCCCACTCCGCCCCGTCCGGGTTGAACCGCGGGACGAGGTAGAACGCCCGTTCCGCGAGCAGCCGTGGCACGTCCGTCCCGGACGTGGTCCCTCGGGCGTCCCGCCCGAGGGCTCCGTCGACGAGCTTGTGCAGGATCATCAGCACCGCCGTCGACGCGCTGACCTCGCTCGCGTGGATGTTGCCGTCGCACCAGAACGCGGGCTTCTCCTCGGCCGGGCCGGTCGAGAAGTCCGTCACTGTGAGGAGCCAGATCTCCCGGCCCTCGTGGCTCTTGCCGATCGACTCGAGCCTCACCAGCCCGGGGTGCTCGTCGGCGTAGGACCGCAGGATGGCGGTCAGGTCGTCATAACGGTAGTAGCGGTCGAAACTGACCTCGGGCATGCCCCGAGTATGCCGGATCGGGCCCGCTCGCCTCTCACCCGACGGCCTTGGGCGACTTCTTCTTGGCCTTGGGGGCTTTCGCGGGCTTTCCGTCCTTCGCGGGCTTGGGGGCGGGCGGGAGCCCGGCTTCGCCGTGGCCGAGGGTGGCTCGGAGCATCCAGATCGTCTTCCGGTGGGCGTTCATGCGCTGGGTCATGAGGTCCTCGGTCGATTCGTCGTCCTCTTCGTCGGCGACGTGGGCGCACTCGTGGACCCGGGCAAGGACGGCCTCGTGCGACTCGAGAAGGTCGCCGACCATCTGGGTGGCCCCGAGGCTCGAGTCGCCCTCCGACAGGCGGGTCAGGGCGAGGTACTCGGCCATCGTGGCCGGGGCGAGACCCCCGAGGTTCCGAAGCTGCTCCGCGATCCCGTCGATGGCCAAGGCGAGCTCGGCGTACTGCTCCTCGAACATCGCGTGGAGCGAGTGGAAGTTCATCCCCACCACGTTCCAGTGGTAGTTCTGACTCTTGAGCTGAAGGACGTAAGTGTCGGCCAACACGCCGCACAGGCACTCAGCGATGCGCTTCGCGTCCATGCGGCGTGTTTACCCGATCGGGCGGGGCCTTACCAGCGGCCGCCGCCGCCGCCACCGCCGCGACCGCCACGACCGCGGTCGTCGCGACCCCGGCCGCCGCCACCGCC
>JALHNM010000004.1 GCA_022843485.1 Fimbriimonadaceae bacterium
AGCTCCCGTTCGAACGCCTGGCCCCGCACTCGGAGGAGGGTGTCGAACGCTTTCTCGTCCTGGCCTTGCGCCGACCGGACGAGGGCGAGGGCGACCGACTCCTGGTGGAGACCCTCCAGGTAGGCCTGCGCCGTTTCCCCTGCGACCACACCGCCCGCGTTCGCGACGTAGAGGTCGACCGCCCGTGCCATCGCGCTCTCGGCTTCGGCGAACCGACTTTGGCTGCTTTCGAACCGCCCGAGCGCGGCCAGACAGTGGGCTTCGTGCAGTGACCCGGGGGCACTCGTCTGCGCGATCGTGAGGGCCTGGGAGAACTGGTCCCTCGCCCGGTCGACCTGTCCCTGCCGGGCTGCCGACTCCGCCAGCCGGAGCCGGAGCATGGCGATGTCCGAGGACCCGGGCTGATGCCGTTCGTAGAGGGCGAGCGCGCGCTCGGCCTGGGCCGCGACTTCGGCCTCTTCGCCCGCCCCGGCGGCGATCTGAGAGCGCAGGTCAGCGAGCATTCCCGCCGACGCCCAATCCTCTTCGGTCAGTTCCGCCTCTGCCGCTTCGACGGTAGCAAGGCCGCGCTCAGCCTCCTCGTGCGCGAAGAGGGCATAGGCGAGGTTGATGAGGACGGTCGCCCGGGCACGGTCCGGTTCGGGGCCTTTGGGCGAGAGATCCCGGGCCCTCTCCAGGTAACTCACCGCGGCCTCAGAGTCACCGCGCAGATAAGCCAACTCGCCCAGGTTGTTGAGCGTGTTCCGGATGAGGTCGCTCCTGGCTTTGATCTCCTCCCGGAGCTGGAGGCACGTCAGGTAATCACGATGGGCACCCTCCAGGTCGCCGAGGTCGCCCTTTGCCGCGCCCAGGTTGAGGTATGCCCGGGCGAGTTCGTCTTTGTCCCCGTTCGCGCGGTGGAGGGCCATGGCCCGCTCGAAGAAGGGAAGGGCCTCGCGGGGCCGGTCCATACCCATGTAGCAGTTACCGATCCGGGTCGATTGAACAGAGACCCCAGGATGGTTCGGGGCGATCTTCTCGAACTCGGCCAATGCGTCGCGATGGATATCGATGGCTCGGGGGATCTCCTGCCGAGCCTCCGCGAGGACCCCGAGGAGGCCGCGTGCCGTGGCGCTCCAGGCGGGCCATTTCGAACCTGCCTTCTCGATGACGGCCCGCGCGGTCGCCTCCGCCGCTGGCTGCCGTCTCGCGACCTCTGTCCTCGCCTGACCGAGCATGGCGAGAGCCTGCCCGGCCGCCTCTCCCGTCCGCCGGAAGCCTTCCGCCGCCTCCGTGTAGAGCCCGGCGGCACGGGTGGCGTCGTTGCCTTCCAAGGCGTCGTCGGCGGCCCGGCACAAGAGCGCCGGGGAAGGTGGGTCCGTCGTCCGAGCCAGGCGCTCGATCTCCAGCGAGAGCGCTCGCCGGTCGCGGGGGGCGACCAAGGCAAGCACGCGTCCTCGATCCCCGATCGGAAGGTCACCGGGTAGGAACCCTCGTCGCGGAGGGAACCGCCGAAGGCGTACCTCGACCGTCCCATCGCCTCGCTTCACCTGCACCGAAACGGGCCCTGGCGCCGAGTTCGCGAGGTGGGCCATGAGCGCAGGCCAGGCCGTAGGCAGCTCACCACCCGAAACGACGTCGCCTGGTTCCAGCGAGCCGTCCAACCCGGGGATCGTCGTGGCGACCACAGCCCCAGGGTCGGCGGCCGCCCACAGGAGCGCCACGACGAGCGCCGTCAAGGCTTCTCACCTTCGATCGCGAGCCGAACCCTGGCGATGACCTCTTCGAGACCCTTGGCCCCCTCCCCGGCCGCGCCCGTCAGCTCCCGCAGCGCGTCCGTCAGGAACCCGGCCTGCTCGTACACGAGTCCGCGCACGATCCGCTCCTCGGCGTCCCGCGGCTGGAAGGCGTCCCAGGCTTCCACGAACGTGAGCGCCTCGGGAGCGGCGACCAGGATCCAACTCTCGGCGCCCCCCTCGGAGATCCCATCTTTGAAGGTAGTCAGCGACCACTGCACCGGCACGCCCTTCGGGATGACACCTTCGGGGACCTCGTAGCTCGACGTCGTCCGCTTGAGGTCGACGGAGTGGGACCCGCCGTTCCACTTCAAGCGGAGCCTGACGTCTTGGCCCAACCTTGGCGGGGTCCACTGTAGGGTCACCTTCGGCGTGCGGACAACTCCGACGGGCCTTAGGTCGCGAGGTCTCCACTCCTCAGGTCCTCGCAGAAGGGTGCCCCCAACACCACCCATGCTCGGTCGAGGCGGGGTCCGGCGACCCCGCGGGCCCACCACCAGCGCCTGCTGACGCACGGGCTTCGCCCCGCTCACTGGGACGAGTCCGTTCCGCTTGACCCGGAACACGCTCGCTCCCCGGCAGTCCCAGCGGGTCATGTCGCCCATCGTCACCAGCGTGAGCCGGGCCCCCGATCGAAGCTCGACCTCGCTCCCCTCAGCGAGCGAGAAGCCGGCGTGGACTTCCTTACCGCGAATGGTGACCGCCCCACCCCACGCCCGTACCGCCATGGCGGCGGGCTGCGCTGGGGTCTGTCCTAGGGCGATCGCGAAAGCAACGGCTGTGGTACTCATGGTCAGTCTCCTCCAGACGGAACATGATAGCGGTACGCCACCAACCTCACTGGTTGTACCCGACCCTTGACCTCTTTCTCGAGAGCCTGGACTCGCGCGAACCCCGTCGCGGGCGGGCCGACGTCCTCGCCCGCCACCACGTCGCAGTCGAGTTCCGTGGACTTCGTTAGTCCCTCGAGACGGGAGGCGACGTTCACCGTGTCGCCCAGGATCGTGAACTCGAGCCGGTTCCGGTCGCCGGTGTAGCAGGCCACGAACTCGCCCCGTTGCATGCCGAGGCCGAATGCGAGGGTCGATCCGGCCTCAGCGGACGCGGCGAACAAGGCGCGGGCCGCTTCCCAGGCCTGGGCCGAGGCGTCCTTCTCCCCCGGTGGGAACCCGAACACGGCCACGAACCCGTCGCCGAGGAACCGCACCAACGCCCCGCCCGCCCCCTCCACTGCAGCGACACCAAGGGCTAGGAACCCATCGATGCGAGCTTTGAGGGCAAGAGGGTCGTGTCCCTCGCCGAGCCCGACCGAACCCCGCAGGTCGACGAACATGACGACCCCCTCGACCACCACCGGCTCCCGTTTGAGGCGCCCCCCGTGCTCCAGTAGGTACTCCTTGAGCAAAGGAGAGGCGCTGCCTCCGAACGCCTGGTCGAGTCGGAACGCTCGGACGCTCTCTCCGATTAGCCCGGCTGCCTCGCGCACGCCCCCGACCGTCACGAGCGCGACCAGCACGCCGATGACCGGGAGGAGGGACCCTCGGGAGGCAGCGACCAGTACCGCGCCGACCCACACGAACGCCCCGACCACAAGGGCCAATCGCCCCCACCGGAGCGGGGCCGCCCCCGTGAACCACCCCGCCACCGCTCCGATCAGTGCCGCGAGCGCGGCCTCGACACCGGGTGGGGCCCTGACGAGCGCCACGCCCTCGATGTAGGCCTGGATCGCTCGGGCTTGGAGCAGGACCCCCGGCAAGAGCGCCCCGCCCGGGTGCCGCAGGGCGTCGCCGTTCCCGGAAAAAGTCCAGGCGACCACGACGACCTGGCCCCTCAAATCCGGGGCCGCCTCCCCGCTGAGCACGTCTTGCGCCTCGAAGGTCGGCAGGCCAGTCATGCCGCGCAGAAAGGCCCGACCCTCCCGGGCTGGCTCGTCGAGGGCCCGGATCCGGGCCTCGGGGCTCCCCGCGAGCCGGGCCGCGACCGCCGAGAACGCCTCGTCCGAGCCGATCGAGCCGGGCACGAGTCGATGGGCCCCGTCCTGGGAGACCTCGAGGTTGATATGGCCCACCTGACCCTCGACGGCGAGCTCAAGGATGAGGAGGGGCCGGACGGGCGTGCCGTCCGTAGCGATGATGGTCGCGAGCGTGACGCCGTCCTCCCAAGACGCGAGCGCTTGGGTGAGCTTGGACGTCGGCCCTGGTGGAGCGAGGTAGGGGTCGGGGTCGGCCGAGACGACGATGTCCAGCGCCACGCCCTTCGCCCCGAGCTCGCGTAGCCGTCCGACGAGCGCCGCATAGCGCGGTCCCCAGAGCAAGGAGGGCTCAGGCCAAGAGTCTCGCGTCCTGTCACCGATCGTCACGACGGCGACTCCCGGCTCAGGGGCGGGGAAGAGGGCGGCTCGGGCATCGATCGTGGCGAGCTCCAGCGACTCGGCCCAAGGGGCGAGGGCGCATAGGGCAGCCCCGACCCCGACCGCCGCGTAAACCCACTGCGTCACCCTCATGGCTCGTCCTCGGTCGCTCCCTCTCGCCAGACAGGACGACGTGGCTCGGCGCGGCGGTTCATCCCGGAGCCCAGTCTGGCCTCACCCGCCCCGCACCGGCGTCCCCACCACCGGCAGCTCGGGCGCAGGGACGGCCCGGCCGAGCAACAGCGAGTCGAGCGTGACCCGAACCACGTCGACGACGGTGCCCGACCGTTCCAAGGCCGCCGGGCCCCGGTAGACGACCCGCCGAGTGCGGTCCAGGACGATCACGGTGGGCGTCGCGGTCACGCTCAGCCGTCTCGCTAAGCCGCCCCCTGTGTCGCATCCGGTCACCACCGGTTCGGGTCGCTCGGCCAGTCGGGCAGGGTCGGGCCCGTTCGGCACGACCAGCGAGAAGAACGCCGCATCCCGGTACGTCGGGTTGAGCAGGAGCGACGCCAAGGATCGACGGGCCAGCGCGGACCCCTCGCACGTGTCGCCCTCGACGAGGATCACTGTGGCGACCTCGCCTCCGCGACCAGGGCTCACGCTTCGGCCGCGAGCGTCCGGCACGAAGAACCGGGGCACGCGCGAGCCGAGCCGGGCGTCCCAGTCGCTGAACAGCAGGAGGATGTCCTCGGAGTACCGGCTCACCCGCCTGTCGCCTTCCGCCCGGATCGTGCGCCCCACCTCCCGATCGACGCCTTGGACTGTCCCGTCTGGGCCGATCACGACCGTGACCCGGAGCGGCAACCCGGACTCGCCCAGCGCTCCGTACGCCCGGATCGTTTCCAGACCTGGGTCGCTCAGGAGCGGGAAGTTGGCTCCGGTCTCACGGGCGAATCGGGCCCGGGTCGCAGGCTCGTCGGCGTTGATGGCGAGCACGGCGACGCCTTCGTCGCGGAGCAAAGGGACGACCGACCGGACGTCTCGCACCTGGGCCCCTCACCCGGGTGTGAAGTCCTTTGGGAAGAACATCACGACGAGGGTCTTGCCGCGATAGTCCAAGAGACGGTGGACCCGGCCCGTCTCGTCCGGGAGCGCGAACTCCGGCGCGGGCTGCCCGATCGCCAGGTCGGCCCCGGCGAGCGCGAGCCCGAGCAAGACCGGCGTCACGGCACCACCCGGAAGGTTCGTGGCGACGACTTCCTCAGCCCGCGCTCGCCCGGGTTCGCGACCACGATGGCGAAGTCGCCCGGGGTCTCGATCAACGTCGCCGAGACGCTCACTTCGAGCTCTGTCCCGCTCAGCCACCGTACCGGGCGCTCCTCGTCGCCCCAGAACACCTTCGCGTCCCCGTTGAAGTCGCGACCGCGGATCACCAGGGTGAAGGTCGGGCCGCCCGCTCGGACCTCTCCGGGGGTGAGGCTCGTGATCCGCGGCAAGGGCGCGGCCCCCGGCCCGAACCGGGTCGTCTCGACAGTCACCTCCGCCGCTCCCTTCGCCGGCTCGACGTTGCCCACGTTGTCCGTCGCCCTGGTATAGAAGCCGTACTTGAACCCGGCGACCCCGTTGTAGACCCCGCTGGTCTCCTGCGTCCCGCCCAACCACAGTTCGAAGGGGCCGTCGTTCTTCTGCACGTAGACGTCGTAGGTCGCCAGCCCGCTCCCCCCTGCGTTGTCCACGCCGGACCACCGCACCTGGAACTGGGCGCCCGTCGCCCCCGTCACTTCGTCGACGCGGCTCGTCGGCAGGAACGGGTCGAGTTCGTGGCGGGTCGGGCCCGTGGCGATCGAGGCCTCCTCGTCGAACTTGATCACGGCGCTGTTCTCGATGATCGTGCCGGTGCGCCCCACGTCCACTCGAGGCCGGACGGTGAACGAGACGAAGCCCTTCCCCCGACCGGAACCGTCCTCCGGCGGCAACAGACCGAGCTCCTGCGAGACCGGCGGCTCCCCGGTTAGCGGGTCGATCGCTTGCAAGACGAGCGTCAACCGACCCGTCCTCACGTTCAAGTTCGCGCTCACTTCGGCCACGAGGTTACCGAGTTCGGGCCCGAGCTGGACTTGCCCTTCGAAGAACGCCCGGTTCGGCGGCACCTGGACCCGGTACTTACCGAACCCGATCTCGTTAAGCCGCATCGTGCGCCAGTCGAGCTCCCGCGGCAGGTCGTCCGTCACGAGGACTCGGACCGCGGTGGCCTGGGCCGTCGGGAGGTTCTCGAACTCGACAAGGTACGGCAGCCCTTGCCGCCCAACGATCTGAGTCGGCCCGAACCCGCTCGGCCCCGTCTTCTGGTTCGGGTCGACCGGCGCGCGGTATGGGTGGCACTTGTCGGCCTTCAGGGCGTCGTATCCCGTCTCGCCGAGTGATCGTACGTCGTTCAGGAACTCGGCGAGGTCGACGTTGCTGAGGGTCTTGCCTTGCTTCAGGAGAAGGAGGACCTTTCCGACGCTGAAGATCGAGAGGCCGGTGTCCACATACCTGACGCCCTTGCAGAAGCGGCTCTCGCCCCGCTGGCTCTCACACGGCTTCGCCTCGTCGGCGCATTCAGCGAGGGCACAGAGGAAGGACGCGATGCTCACCGCTCGGCCGAGGAAGAACTTCCCGACGCAGACCCCTGCCGCTGTCCCACCTGTCACCAGCCCACACTCCGCCAGGTCTCTGAAAGCAAAGCCCGACGCGATCGCGAAATCGGTGAACGCCTTCACTTGGCAAGCCCCTTCACCTTGAATGCCAGGCCCGCCGCCGGAGCCGCCGCCTTGGCCCTTGAGGTCGTCGGGCGGGATCAGCCCGACGGAGTCGAGGCTGGAGAGGATCGTCGACGCCCATGCCCGCTCGTCGAGTGCCAGTCGAAGAACGTCCGCCGGGACGTCGTCGACGACGCCGCTGAGGAGCACGAGGCGCAAGTCCTCGATCGCCTCGAGGAGCAGCGCTCGCGTGTTGGCCGCGTTCGTCGGCATCGCCCATACCGTCGTCCGCACAGGCGAGGCCCCGATCGTGCGCCCGAGGGCCGTGAAAGAGGCGGCGACCGTCTCGCCGGGGGCCAGATCGTAGACGACGAAGAAGTCGCTCGAAGAGGCCTCGCCCCTCGAGTTCGTCGGACTGTCGTTGATCCAGTCCGCGTCCGGCAGGGCCGACTTCAGGGGGACCGTATCCTCGGGCCTGTCGTTCGCGATCGCGACGCCTCGCTGTTCCACCTGGAAGAACACCCGAAGCGCGGGGACGTCGACGTTGCCCTCGTTCTCCAGCTGAACGATCTGCGTGATGTTCGCTCCGAACCGATAGTTCGGCGTCGGAAGAAGCCGCAGGAACTGGTTCGAGCGCACCGCTTGCCCGATCGTCAACGGCTCCGGGAAGTCGAAGGACCGCCCGTCCGCCGAGATCCGAAGCGAGTAGGCCCCCCGCACCGCCCTCGTCAGGTCGAACGTGGCCCGGGCCTGGCTCGGGTCCTTGACTGCCACCCGGGCCGCTCGGTACGTCGCCTGTGAACCTACGAGCTCGACCCGCATCTCGGGCGTGAACTTCGCCCCTTCGAACCGCACGGTCACGTTGCCCTCGTCGCCGAGATCCTTCCGGGCGACCGAGCTGACGGAAAACGGAATGATCGCCGGTCGGATCGAGAACGGCTCGTCGTCGGCCGCGAAGGGCATGAAGAGCAGGCTGAATAGAGTGCCCGCCCGGGTCTGGGGCACGGTCAACGTCTGGTCGGCCTCCCAGACCCCCCGAGAGGAGTACCGGAAGTCCGACCGCCGCACCATCCGGTCTTCGTTGACCAGCAACCGAGTCGCCGAAGTCGTGTCGGGGTCCTCGACGTCGACCACGTACCGCACCGTCTCGTCCCCCGGCACCGTGGTCCGGAAGAACTTATCCCTCCCGACTCGCAGCACACCGCGGTATTCAGTGCCCAGCGGGAGATCGAGCAGGTCGAGCCGCATGGTCTCGGTGGCCACGAACGTGTTGTTCCCCAGCTCGCTCTCCCGCTGCGTGTTCCTGACGTTCGTCTTGACGACCACGAAGTAGTCGCCCGTGTCCACGCCGGGGAGGTCGACTTCGACCACGCCCTCGTACTCTGCCCCGGCAGCGAGCGGCCCCGCGGTCTCGTACCGCCCGACGAGCTCGGCGTCCGGGGTCCAGGTTGGGGTCTTCGAGAGGTACACCGCGTCGACCCACCGGCCCGTCGCCGCGTTCTGGCCCACGTTCCTGACTCGCCAGGTAATGCGGGTCGGCTCACCCGGGGCCCCCGTCGCCGGGAACGTCGCCCCGACCGGCGTCAGGTCGACCGGCGGCGGCAGGCTCAGCGTGATCGGCGCGGCCTCGCTCGAGTTGTTGAACGGGTCGGTCTCGGGGACCTGGTTCGCCCAGTCCGTCACGACGAACACGAAGTAAGGCCCGGTGAGCCCCGCCGGGACGCGGAAGCGAGAAGCGAGCCGGTACGTCTCGCCTGCGCCGAGTGCCTCCGTCCGGGCGAACGTGCCGAAGACGCGGTCCGAGCCGTCCAGGTTCCGGTCTCTCGAGAGCACGACGGCGTCGACCCAAGACGTCTGCACCGTCGCCTCGGCGCCCGAGTTCTTGACCGTCCAGGCCATCGCGACGTCCTCGCCGCTCAACGCTTCGGCCGGGATCTCGGTCGCGACCACCGCGAGGTCGACCTCCTGGTCCCGGACGTCGAACGGTGCGCTCTGGACGTTGTTCCCGGTGCGGCCCCCTTCGGGCACGACGCCGGAGGCGTTCGCCCGGGCCACGATCCAGTACCGCCCGGCCGGCACCTGCGGGACGAGGAACGATGCGCGCCCCTCGTAGCCCGCCCCGACATCCAACGGGGCGTACTGGCCTTGGGAGGCGAGCGGACGGTCCTCGGGCGAGTACGTCGGGTCCGTCGAAAGGTAGAGCGTGTCGAACCACGAGAACGTTTGGACCGGGTCCGGCCCGTCGTTCTGGATCTGCCACGTGGCCTCGATCTTTTCGCCCGACCGGCCGCTCGCCGGGACCGACACCCCGATCGCCCTCAGGTCGCTCACTCCGAGCCCCGACCCGAGCGGTTCGACTTGAAGAGAGGCCCCGCCCCGGGTGTTGTTCCCGGTCGCGCCGCACTCCTCCACCTGGGACCCGACGTTGGTTCGAACGACGATGTAGTAAGTCCCATCCGCCAACGCCGGAATCCTGACGACTTCCTGCCGACGGTAGGAGCCGCCCGGGGCGAGCGCCCCGACCCGCCGGAAGCTCCCGAGCAAGGTCTCTGCCGTCGTTGGGGTCCGGCTCAGGTAGACCGTGTCCGTCCAGGACGAGACGTTGGTGCTCCCTGCCCCCGCGTTGCGCACCGACCAAGAGACTTCGAGCGGGTCGCCCGCCCGGACCTGCGTCGCCGAAGTCACCGACTCGACCGCCAGGTCAGCCGGCTGGAACGAGAACGTGACCGCACGCGGGGCCGAGACCTTCGCCGCCGGGTCGCCCTCCGTCGGCACCTCGTCGAAGGCGTCGGCCTTGACCAGGAAGTACCCGGCCCGGTCAGTACAAAGCGGCGCCCGAAGTTGGAACTCGCCCGAGTAGCTCGCGCCCGGCTCCAAGGCCTCGGCCCTCCCGATCCGCGCCAACTCCTCGTCCTCGGCGTCGAGCTTGTCGTCCTCCGAGAAGTAGACCGCGTCGACCCAAGACGGGAGGGCCGGGAAAGCCCCTTCGTTCCGCACCGTGTAGGCCACGGTGTACGGCTCGCCGCCCGTCACCTGGCTCGGCGACGAGTCGATCCGGCAGGTCAGGAACGCGGGTCGCCCAGCGATCTCGACCGGCCGCGAACTGGCCGCAACGTTGTTCTCCGTCCGGCCGAACTCGAAGACGCCGTTGTTCGAGTTCGTCTGCACAACCACGAAGAGGCTCCCTTCGACGCCCCTCGGCACGGTAGCCGCGAAGTCCTGGACCCGGTACGAGTCGCCGGCTTCCCCGCGTCGCTTGAGCTGGCCGGTGTGGGTTCTAGTGGCGATCCGGATCGGTTTCCCGAGCAGGTCGGGCGTTGCGTTGAGGTAGACCGTGTCGATCCAGGAGCTCTCGGTCGGCGGGGTCGGGCTGTCGCCGAGGTTGTTGACCTGCCAAGAGACGAGGAGCTGGCCGCCGGAGCCGCCGAACTCGGGCCCGCGGACGGCGCTCGCGGCGAGGTCGGGGAGCGGCGGGACCTCGATCCGGATGGGCCTCAGCCGGGTGTTGTCTTCGAGCCGACTCTCGCCGAGTCCCCGGTTCACGTTTGCCATGACGCGGACCTGCCAATCGCCGAACGTGCCCCGGGGCACCGTGATCCGGGCCGTGCTCCAATAGGCCTCGCCCGGGGCCAAGAACGCCGGGTTGAGCAAGGTGACCTCCGCTCGCGCGGGTTCCCCCGCCCGGACCAAGGCCACCTCGTCGCGCCATTCCGAAGAGTTCGTCGCGCCCGGCCCGACGTTCTGGATTCGGAAACGGACCTCCATCGCCTCGCCGAAGAACACGCTGGCCGGTGCCTCGATGTCGGTGACGACAAGGTTCGGCAAGGGCACGACCGAGACGCGGATCGGGACGATCGCGACGTTGTTGCCCTCCCGGTCGCCCTCGAGGATCTGCCGGTCCGCGTCCGTCGTAAAGACGAGGTAGTACGTGCCCTCCGTCTGGACCAGGCCCTTCGGGATCGTGACGTCGGTGCCGAAGTCGATCTTGCCTTGCGGGGGGAGGATCCCGTTGGACTCGACGGTCCTGAGCGTGACCGGGTTCGTGGGTTCGGGGGTGAGCGAGAACGCGACCCGCTCGCGCCAGGGGCCGATCGCAGTGCCCCGCCCTTCGTTCAGCGTCGTCCAGCTGACGGCGAACTCTTGGCCTTCCTCGACGATGGGCGGGATCAAAACGGAGGCGATCGTGAGGTCCGGCGCGGTGTTCTCTACCGTGAACGCCCGGGCAAGGGCGTCGAGCTGGGCCGGGGGAGCGGCGGGGGCGTTCTCGACCGTGAAGGCTCGGGCGAGGGCGTCGAGTTGGGCGGGTGGCGGCGTCGGGGCGTTCTCGACGGTGAACGCCCGAGCGAGGGAATCGAGTTGGGTGGGGGGTGCTGCCGGGGCGTTCTCGACGGTGAAGGCCCGAGCTAGGGCGTCGAGCTGGGCCGGGGGCGCAGCGGGGGCGTTCTCGACGGTGAACGCCCGGGCGAGGGCGTCGAGCTGGGCAGGGGGCGCGGCGGGGGCGTTCTCGACGGTGAAGGCCCGGGCGAGGGCGTCGAGCTGGGCCGGGGGAGCGGCGGGGGCGTTCTCGACCGTGAAGGCGCGGGCGAGGGCGTCGAGGTAGACGGTCGGCGGCACTGGAGAGTGCCTGAAGCTGACCTCCCGCGAGACGACCCCTGCGTCCTGCCCCCCGCTCCCGACTCGGGTGTTGAAGCTGACCTCCCGCGAGACAACGCCCGCGTCTTGCCCCCCGCTACCGACCCTGGTGTTGAAGCTGACCTCCCGCGAGACGACCCCCGCGTCCTGCCCCCCGCTCCCGACTCGGGTGTTGAAGCTGACCTCCCGCGAGACCACCCCCGCGTCCTGCCCCCCGCCACCGACCCTGGTGTTGAAGCTGACCTCGCGGGAGACGGTCCCGTCCCCGGGGGTGACCGGTCGGCGGGGCGGGGGCTGGCGGAACTGGGCCCCTGGCGACGTCGCTTCGGTCGCGGGAGCCCGAGGCGCTTCCCGCGACGCCACGAGGGCGGACAGGGCCCGCTTGAACCCCTCCGGCTTCGGCACCCAGAGGGCCCCAGCCGTCAGAACGCAGAGCAGTCCGGCTACGAACAGGAACGGGGCAAAACGCCCCCGCCCCCCCGCCGCCCGTCCGCGCCGTCGATCCATGAAAGCCTCGTTCGACGCTCTCCGGCCCTAACGCGGCCGAGCCGACACGATCAGCGTCCCCGTGCCATCCGAGAACGGGACGCCCGCCTCCCAGAAGCTCTGTCCGACGTCGCCTTGACGGAACACGGCATCCACGAACGAGAGGCTTATCGTCCCCCGACAAACCACGCGCACGATGAGCCGCCAACTCCCGTCGGTGGGGACGTTCCGCGCCCGGATACGAACGGTCGCAGTACCGCTCGACCAGAAGTAGACGTCCTCGTTCGCCCCTAACTCCGCCGAAGGGTCGCCGGAGACCGGGAACCCCGCGACGTCTACGATCTCCACGAACGGCGTCGTCCCGGTCTGGAAAAGTACGGGATCTTGAGTTAAGGGAAGGAGGCTTGGGGGCGGATCGACAGTGCCTCGCAATGTGAGCGTCCGGAACTCGAACCTGACCCGTCCAAGTCCGCCAAAGTTCGAGCCTGTGCCGTTTGCAGCAACAAAAGCGTTCGGGCCCTCGAGGACGTCGGCGACGAGACGGATCCCACCGCCGCTCCCGCCCCACTCGCCTCCGCCGCTCCCGCCCCTGGCGATAACCGCGCCATCGATCCTGAGCCGATTGGCGCACGCGATCAGGATCGCCCCGCCACCGCCCCCGGCGCGAACGTTCGAAAATCTGCTCACGCCTCCCGACCCCCCGACGAGTGGTAAGAGCTCAGGTGTTCCATACTGGTAAGGGCCATCCGCGTAAGTTGCCCGGTCGAATGCGGAACTCCCGCCCCCGTACCCGTGCCCGGCGGAACCACCGGCCCCGCCTCGGAACCCGCCCGGACCGGGCCTCGACTCGCGGCCCGGCTCCGTCGTGCCCCCGCTTTCGCCGTCCAAGTCCAGGGTCCCCGCGATCGACACGTTCCCCGACACAAGGAACACGACGGGGGCGTTCTTGGGGTGGTTCTTGAACTTCACCGAACAGCCCGCGTCGATCCGGACGTCGGTGAAGTGGAACACCACCGCCCACTTGTCCTTGTCATAGATCCCGTTCCCGACGTTCACGGTCGAGTCCCAAGCGCCGTTCGCGGCGAGGCCGAGGTCGATGACTCGCTGCTCATTCCCGCTGACGATCAGGTTCCCGTCCCGGCCGTTCGAGGGGACGTTGATCTGTCCGGCCGCCAGGCCCGCGAGGGACAGCGTGGCGAAGAGTACGAAGTGCCTCACGGCTTGTACGCCCTCACCGTGACCGAGCTGAACGTTGGCGGCATCGTCACCGTGGCCTCCCAGGTCGAGACTCCGCCCTGCTCGCCCGTCTTCGTCGCCTGGATCCGGGTCGCGTCGCCAGCCCGCTCGCCTGCGATCCGCACCTCGACCTTCCAGTCCGCCGGTAGGTTCCGGCCCTCGATGACGATCTTGAGCGGAACTTGCTTATCGATCCGAAGGTCCGTCGCGCCGGCCGCCATCGTGTTGTTCGGGTCAGCAGGAACTGCCACCCCGTCAACGCTCACGACCGTGACCCGAGGGGCCGTCTGATCCGGCCACAACACCGCGTCCGCCCCCGGGAGCCCGGAGGTCACCGACCCGACTGCCGAGCCCGTGAAGCTCGATGAGTTCGCCTCGATCCGCACCCGGCCTCCGCTTCCGCTCGTGTCGATGGCTCCGGTGCCGACCAGGCGATCGCACACGATTCGGATGCCTCCACCGCCCGCCACGTACCCGCCGCTTTGGCGTACACCCGACCGAGCCCGCACAGACCCGGTGACCGAGAGCTGCCTCGCTACCGCGATGAGTACAGCCCCGCCTCCGCCCGCCTCGGAACTGGTCGAACCCCCTCCCCCAATCAAGGGCAGGATCCGGGTGTTCGCAGACGAGTACCCACCTCCTTGACCGCCCCGGTCGGCTCCGAAGTGTCCGCCGCCCGGCGTGATCGGGATCCCGGTCGGAGTCCTGCCCCCGAAGAACCCGCCCGGACCCCCCTCGGCGAGGACAGCAGGGTTGTAGTCCCCGCCATCGACGTTGAGGGAGCCCGCGATCACCGCGTCCCCACTCACGAGGAACACAACCGGCGCTTTCGACGGGTGGTTCTTGAACCGCACCGTCACCCCCGCCGGGATGTTCACCTCGGTGAACTTGAACACGACCGCCCACTGAACGGGGTCGTACACCCCGTTCCCGTCGCCGGGCTGGTTCCATCTGCCCGTCCGGGCGAGTCCGAGGTCGATGACGACGCTTTGCGTCGGGCGGAACGCCCCATCGCTGCCGTCCGAGAACACGTTCACCTGGCCAAAGGCCGATCCGCCGACGAGAGCCAGCGTGAGGGTCAAGAAAGCATGGAGCGGTCTTGGTCTGAACATAGTCACTCTCCAAAGCAAGGGCTGAGAAGGGCAGCCCTGTAGCGGCCAGTATGGTCTTGCCCCAAGACGCCAAGTCAACTCCCGCCGTGCTTCATAAAGAAAACTTTACCGAACCACCCGTGGATTTACCCGGTTCCACTACACGGCCCGGGCGCCCCTTTTCCCGTGTCTGGAACCCTTTGAACCGTTGACCTGCGGACATCCCGTCGCGCTCCGCGACTACCGGGTTTCGTGGCGAGCGACTCAGACCGCGGCGATCCCTCGACCGCGCGTTCTGACCCTGGCGTAGAAGGGACAGTGGGTTCTAGATCTGGATCGCTGCAATCAGCTGGCAACCTGAAAAATCGAGTAGACGATGGCCCACTTGCAGTTCCATTCAGCTTCGAAGCAGGGGACGTTTCTGGTGGTCGCGTTGCTGGCCGGGTTAGCCTTGGGGGGTGTCGTCCTCTTTCCGAGCTTTCGCAGCTATATGAACGCGGATGGGGAGCTGAGGTTGGCAAGATCGCTCGATGGGAAGGCGGTCGAGGAGGTTCGCCGCCTTCTTGGTGCACCTGAGCAGCGTCCAGTGGGCTCGCGTTCGATCTCCGAAACCCTGCGACTCCTCCGCGCAAGCTATCGGAATCTTCCGAGCGTAATCCCCGCCGAAGAGCTTTGGGTCTATCGCATCCGGATGCGCGTGATCGTGTTCGGAGTCACGGCCGGGCGGGTGGTCTCGGTCGATTCTGCGATGACCTAACCGGGCCAGCCCGGGAGCACGACGCTAAGGAAGTAGGCGTCGAGGTCGGCGGCAGGGACAGGCTTGGGGGATTCGGGGGCGGCTGCGGCCAAGCGGGGGAGTTCAGCGTCGATGAAGTCGCCGATCACCGGGTCGCGTGGGCCGTGATCGAGCTCGGCACCGGCGACCTTGCGCGCGACGAGACCCTCGATCGCCTCGACGAGTGGGCCGGGGTCGAGTACGGCTTCGACGAGTCGACCGAACTCCATTGGGACTGGCTGGTCGCGCCAGCGCTCGATCCAGCGGCATGCGAGGGCAGGGCGGAGCACATAGAGGTACTTCTTCAACCAGACCTCCTCGCCCTGGAGGTACTCGCGGAAGTTGCCCTGAGCCATGTGCAGGTAATGCAGGTAGCACTTTTCGGGCGAGTAGCAGGCCTCGGTTACGGCGCGGAAGCGCGGGAACAGGTCAGGGTCTTGTGAGTAAACGACCGGTGAGCAGAGCCACTCCAGGAGTGGAGGGTTCGACCTACGGGCGAGGCCCAGGGCCTTGCGGAGGTCCCAGCCGCTCAGGTCGAGGTCGCCCGGCAGCATCTCCTCGATCACGTCGCGCCTCTGTTCGATCGAAAGGTAGTGCTCTATCGGGTGGACGTAGACGAACCTTACGTCGTAGTCGCTGTCCGCCGATGCGAATCCCCACGCGCGGCTGCCAGACTCGCAGGCGAAGACGATCCGTACCTGGTGGTCTCTGGCGATGCGGTCGAGCTCGGAGACGATCGTTTCGCGCATGGGGGGACGGACACCATCATGAAGAAACGGCGAGGCCGGTTCGAGGGATCGGGGCAGATGTAAAGCGAGGAGGAGGCCCTCGATATCTCCCTCACCCCCCTGCCCCCCTCTCCTTCGCCGAAGGAGAGGGGGGTGCCGAACTCAGCGGTTGGCGATGGCCACGTATTCGCGCGGGGCGGGGCCTTCGTAGATGCAGCTCGGGCGAATGAGGCGGTTGTTGTCCAGCTGCTCGATCATGTGGGTGCACCATCCGCTCGTGCGGGCGATCACGAAGATCGGGGTGTAGAGCGGGATCGGGATGCCCATCAGGTAGTAGGCATAGGCGGCGGGGAAGTCGACGTTGGGGAAGAGCTGCTTCTCGTCCCACATCACGCGCTCCATGACGTCGGCGATGTCGCCCCACTGGGTGTTGCCCTTCATGCGGCCGAGCTCCTTGCCGAGCTTGGTCATGATGCCGGCGCGCGAGTCGCTCTTGCGGTATTCGCGGTGGCCGAAGCCCATGATCTTCTCCTTGTTGGCGAGGGCGTTGCGGGTCCAGGCCTCGGCCTTGTCGGCGCTGCCGATGCCGATGAGCATGTGCATGGCCTCTTCGTTCGCGCCGCCATGGAGGGCGCCCTTGAGGGTGCCGATGCCGGTGACGATGCCGCTGTAGAGGTCGCTGAGCGTGGCGACGCAGACCCGGCAGGCAAAGGTGGAGGCGTTGAACGTGTGCTCGGCGTAGAGGGTGAGCGAGGTGTCCATGGCCCGCTCCATATAGGTGTCCGGCTTCTCGCCGGTGAGCATGTAGAGGAAGTTGGCGGCGGTGCCGAGGCCAGGATCGGGGTCGATCGGGTCGTGGCCGTTGCTGATGCGCCAAGACCCGGCGACCAGGGTGGCGGCTTTGGCGACGATGCGGTCGGCCTTGCGCCGGTTGGCCTCGCCGTCGGAGGCCGGCTTCTTGTAGTCGGGATCGAGGGCGCTGAGCATCGAGTAGCCGACCTTGAGCCGGTCCATCGGGTGCATCTCGCTGTGGGTCAGCTTGAGGGCGTCCCAGACGTGGTGGGGAACGTGACGGTTCGCGCTCAGCTCAGACTTATAGGCGTCCAGCTCAGACTTGGTGGGCAGGTGGCCCTTGAGGAGCAGGAAGGCGGTCTCCTCGAAGCACCCGTGCTCGGCCAGCTCGTGGACGTTGTAGCCACGGTACGTCAGGCTCGAAGACTCGACCTCGATCTGGCTGATCGTCGTGATGCCGGCGATGACGCCCTGAAGGCCAGGGCTGTAGTTCGGGTGTTCGGTTGCGGTGGCGCTCATCGGTCTCGCTCCGTTGCGGGTCTACGTACCCGGGAGTGTACCAGTCGCAAGGCCCCACGGCCCCTCCGTCCCAAGCGGGAGCGGCTGGAACGGGACCGGGCTCGTCCCTGGTCTGCTCGGGAGGTCGGCTGTGGCGGGGAAGGAGGCCAGGTTGGGGACCGAACGCTGTCGCCGGTGCGGGGGAACGTCACTGAGAGCTCTCCCCAACCTCGACCTCGGCTCGTCTGATCAAGACGTCCGAGGTCCGGAGCCGTGCCATACTTCGCCGATGAACCTCGAGGATAAGTTCTACCCAGAGCGTCTACTTGGCGGGTATTCAGACGTAGACGGGACGATGCGCTTTTACGTGCGGATCGACGCTGTCCTCGACCCAAGTTGGACTCTCCTCGAAGTAGGGTGCGGACGCGGAGCATTCCTCGACGGAGATATCGCCTACAAGCAGAGGCTGCGTACGTTCAAGGGCCGTGTCGCCCGGGTGATCGGGATCGACGTCGACCCCGTCGCCGCCGAGAACCCAACGATCGACGAGTTCCGAATGATCGAGGGCGACGTCTGGCCTGTCGAATCCGAGAGCGTCGACGCCATCGTGAGCGACTATGTGATGGAACACGTCCCCGACCCCGACGCCTACTTCAGGGAGGCTGCACGGGTCCTCAAGAAAGGCGGTCACATTTTCATTCGAACCTGCAACAAGTGGCACTACGTGTACCTCGTCTCATCGCTCGTCCCGAACCGACACCACGCGAAGATCGTGGGCAAGGTCCAGGACGAGCGTAAGGAAGAGGACGTCTTCCCTACGCTTTATCGCTGCAACACAAGGACCGCGGCGAAGCGGATGTTCGAGAAGTACGGGTTCGACGGAGTCGCCGTGACCCACGAGGCCGAGCCCAGCTACCTGAAGTTCAACCCGGTCGTGTTCGCGATCGGGAAGTTCCTCGGCGAACACTTCCCGCCGGGAATGCGATCCGTCCTCTACATGTACGGGCGCAAGAAGGGTTGACGCCCACACTAAGGCCCTAACGGCGAGCGCCGCTCCGCCGACGGGCGGAACGGCGCTCGATGAGACGAGAGGGGTTGAACCCTTAAGCCTTCTTGCGTCGGCGGGCGACGAAGGCCGCCACGCCCGCGCCGAGCGCGAGCATCGTGCCCGGCTCCGGCACGGCCGACGAGGTGAACGAGGCCGTGTACGTGATCCGGTTGCCGCTCTGGACGGCGTTCGCGAAGCTGAACGTGAACTGCTCCTGGCTCAGGCCGCCGGGGACGTTCGGGCCGGCGAAGCTCACGGCGCTGCCGGTAATCTCGCTCGAACCGGCGCTCAGCGGGTTCAGGAACTGGCCACCGTCGAAGGTGACCATGAGGTCAGGGGTGTTGATGTCGCTGGTGTAGAACTTGACCACGCCGGCGCCCATCGTATAGAGCACACCGTTGATGATCGGAGTCAGCGTGACGTCCTCCATCTTCATCCGGACGTTCGCCAGCGAACCGCCGCCGACGAAGCCAGGGGTCTGGAGGGTAAGCCCCGGGGCGTCCCAGGAGCCCGAAAGCGTGTTGGTCGAGAGGTCGAAGGTGAACAGCGGAGTCGAGCCGTTCACAGCCGGGTCGGAGAAGGTGGCGATAGTGAAGCTCGCCTGGCTGGCCGCGGCAATCGCGAGCAGGCCGAAGATCCCAAGAGTTCGTTTCATGTGTAGTCCCTTCCTAGCAGGATTGTGGGGACGGCACCTACGCCGCTGGGCACCGGTCCACCGCAGTGGTTCGACGCACACTATATGCCAGAAGGTCGGAAACTGGGGCTAGTAAGTTCGCAGGGATAAGCCCAAAGCCCGCACAATCCCTTGTCACAGACTCCGTAAGACTCTTGGCTTCTAGGTTTGGAAGGGGGCTAGAAAGCCTTAGCGGTCAGAGGACCCGGACTCGGCCCACGCTGAGTCGGCCTCTTCGTATTGCGGGTAGTCGATAAGGTCGTACAGCTCTTTCCGGGTCATCATCCGGTCGAGATAGGCTTCTTGACTGCCCTCAGCCAGCAGGTGCCGGAAGAACTCGGTCACCGCCTTCAGCTTCACCCTGAGCGCGGAGACCGGGTAGATCACCATTTGATAGCCCATTTCGGCGAACCGCGCGGCGGGGATGATCGGTGTCTTCCCGAACTCCGTCATGTTCGCGAGGAGAGGCACGTCGACCGCCCGCCGGAACGCCTCGAACTCGCTCTCCTCGTAAAGACCCTCGGGGAACACCGCGTCCGCCCCGTAATCGACGTAGGTCTTAGCTCGATCGATGGCAGCCTCTAGCCCTTCGACCGAACGGGCGTCCGTCCGAGCGATGAGCAAGAAGTCCTCGCTCCGCTTGGCCTCGCCCGCGGCGAGGATCTTGCGGACCATCTCGTGAGTGGGCACCAAATGCTTACCGTCCAAGTGCCCGCACTTCTTGGGGAGTTGCTGGTCCTCGATGTGGATCCCGGCGAGGCCTGCCCGCTCCAACTCGATGACCGCCCGAGTCACGTTCCAGGTCTCCCCGAACCCCGTGTCCGCGTCCGCGATCATCGGGATCGGCACGGCCTGGCAGATCACGCTCGCTTGCCCCACCATCTCGTTGAGGGTCAAGAGCCCGATGTCGGGCATCGCCAGATAGCTGTTGGTGACCGCCGCCCCGCTCACGTAGCCCGCCTGTGCCCCGGCTCGGTAGGCGGCCACCGCAGTCAGGGCCGTGTAGACGCCAGGCATGATGACCGTGCCCTCGCGCATGAGCTCTCGCAGACGGGCGCCAGGGTTAGCGAGCGGGGGGCGAACCATTAGAGAAAATGCTACCCTGACGGCCCGTTTCAGGGCCCCTTGCGCCCATAGGGCCGACATGCGTATACTAGTTTCATGGACCAGTGGTCAGTCGTCGCGTCCGCGCTCGTCGGAGCAGCCCTCGGGGCTGCGGTCGGAGCGGTCGTGCTTTGGCTCTTCTCCTCGGCCCGGACGAAGGAGCTCCTGTCCCAGCGAGAGGAGGCCGCCCAACGTCTGGCCCAGCTCGAGCAAGAGGTCGGGCAGCAGCGGACCGCCCTGCTCGAGGCCGCGAGGGAGCGGGCTCGGTTCGAAGAGCGGGCACTCGGCGTGGATCGCCTGAGCCAGGAGCTCGCCGATCGCGACGCCCGTGTCGCCGACCTCGCGGAGACCGTCGCTGCCTACCGGGAAGCCGAGGCCAAGCTTCAGACGACCCTCGAAGAGCGGGAACGGGCCCTCGAAGACCAACGACGGACGCTCGAGTCGGCCGAGGCCCGCCTCACCGACACCTTCAAGGCCCTCAGCGGCGACGCCCTCAAGGAGAGCTCGGAAGAGCTGCGGAAAACGGCCGGGCAAATCCTCGACCACTTCAAGACCGCGGCCGAAGGCGACCTGACCCAGCGCCAGAAGGCGATCGACGAGCTCCTTCGGCCCGTCCGGGAGCGGCTCCAGGTGCTCGACGATCACAACCAAGCCATGGAGCGCCGCCGCCAAGGCGCATACCAAGAGCTGCTCGAGCAGGTGAAGGCGCTCAACGACCAGCAACTCGGCCTCACGAAGGAGACGAACCGGCTCGTCAAGGCCCTCCAAGACCCGGGCTCGGCCGGGCAGTGGGGCGAGATGGTGCTCGAACGGGTCGTCGAGATGGCGGGGCTTGAAGAGCACGTCGCGTTCACGACGCAGGAGTCTCACGCGACCGAGCAGGGCAAGCAACGCCCGGACATGACCGTCCATCTCCCGGGCCGGCGCACCCTAGTGCTGGACTCCAAGGCCCCCATGCGGAGCTACGTCGAGGCCCTCAACACCGAGGACGGCGAAAAGCAAGGCGCCCTGCTGCGAGACCACGCAAAGAAGCTCCTCGAACACGCTCGCGACCTCAAGCGCCGGGACTACACCAAGACCCTCGACACCGCCCCCGACTTCGTCGTCCTCTTCGTACCCAGTGAGGCCGCTTTCCGCGCCGCCCTCGAACACCGCCCGATGCTCATGGAAGAGGCGATGGAGTGCAACGTCGTCCTCGCCTCGCCGCTGAGCTTGCTCAGCCTCCTGCGCCTGGCGAGTCACTCATGGCGCCAGGAGCGCCTCGCCGAAAACGCCCGCCAACTCGTCAAGGACGCTCAGGACCTCTACGATCGCATCGGCGTCGTGGCCGATAAGTACAACTCACTGGGCAAAAATCTTGGACTGGCGAACAAAGCGTTCAACGAAATGGGTCGCTCGATGGAGACCCGCCTCCTGCCCGCCGCCCGTCGCTTCAAGGCTGCTGGGGTCACATCGACCGAGGACGTCGCTCTCATCGGCCCGCTAGACGTCGCCCCGATCTCCCTCTCCAGCCCGGAGTTCCAAGCTTCGTCGTTGGCCCTCTTTGAAGACGCTGACGTCACCGGCCAGTCAGACGACTGACGAGGCCTTCCCAGTGCGACCGCTGCAGACGATCGCCGAAGCACAGCCGCACGCCGCCGGTCGAGGCGGGAGATGCGATCCGCTGATACTCGACCTCGCCTCGCAGCCCGAGCGGCCCGGTCGGGCTCGTGGCCTCAAACTCCAGGAACCCGTCCATGGGCAAGTGGATATCCGACGAGAACGCGAACCCGTCCGGCCCTATGGCCGCTACCGCGACGTCTTCCCACCCGAACGGCCCGTTCCAGCGGAACACGGGGGAGGCCGACACGATCGTGAGTTCAAGAGTGGTCGGGGCGACGTCAATCGGCTCCCGGCAAACCACGTCGAAGACCGAGCCGTCGATGACCCTAACCTCGCCCTGCATCGACGCAACCACCCCGCTCGCGAAAATGCCGACGTCGACCATGCCGAGCGGTGGAATGCCGTGCGGGTCCTCGCCGCGGACGATTAGGTGGTCTCCCTCGACGGAGCGCACCTTCCCGAACACGACCCGGCCGTCGGCCGCGCACACCATCCGGGCCCGGTGATCGATTAGGGTCTCCAGCCGACTCATCGCCTGCGGACGCTACCGGAATTAAGGCAGCTGATGCCCTAGTAAGTGTGCTTGGTTCTCGAGCGTCCCCCGCGCCTGAGCCTAGAGACCGGCCCCGCACCCTTACTCGTCGAGGAACGCCCCATCCGGCATTGGGGCCAATGCCCCTCCCCGGAGCAGTGCCTCGACCTGCATCACGTCGACCAAGGCCTGGCGCGGCCGCGGCCCGTCCCGCTTGCCGACGATTCCCCGGGCCTCCATCATATCGATCAACCGTGACGCCCGTTGGAACCCGATCGAGAACTTGCGTTGGAGCATCGAGGTCGACGCCTCCCCGCGCTCAACGACCCACCGCACGGCGTCCTCCCACAGCGGGTCCGCGTCCTCCTCTTCCCGGAGTTCGCCCTCCCGCTCTTCGATCGCGATCTGGACCGGGTTCAGCACGTATTCCGGCCGCGCCTGGTCGCGCCAGAACTTGCAGACGTCCTCGATCTCCTTCTCGGTGACGTAGCAGCCCTGGATCCGGACGGGCTTGGTCTGGTCGATCGGGAGGAACAGCATGTCTCCCTTCCCGATGAGCCGCTCGGCCCCGGCCTGGTCCAGGATCGTCCGCGAGTCGATCTGCGACGACACCGCGAACGCGACCCGGCTCGAAATGTTATTCTTGATCGTGCCCGTGATGACGTCGACGCTCGGTCGCTGGGTGGCGATCACCAGGTGGATCCCGGTCGCCCGGGCTAGCTGCGCCAGGCGGCAGATGCTTGTCTCGACCTCCGCCGCGGCCTGGATCATCAGGTCGGCGAGCTCGTCGACGATGACCACGATGTAGGGCAGCTTGTCCGCGAAAGAGGCCTTCGAGTTCCATCCGTCGATGTTGCGCACGGCCGCCTCGCTGAACTTGTCGTACCGCCGATCCATCTCACGGACGACCGCACGCAGCACGGCCGGGGCCTCCTTCACGTCCTTGACCACCGGGCACATGAGGTGCGGAAGGCCCTCGAAGAGGGCGAGTTCGACGCGCTTTGGGTCGATCATCACGAGCCGTACCTCCTTCGGCGTGTGCCGGAGGATGAGCGACATGATCACGGTGGCCAGACAGATCGACTTCCCGCTGTTCGTGGCCCCGCCGATGAGCGTGTGGGGCATCCGGGTGAGGTCGGCGTAGCGCTGGACCCCAGCGACGTCCTTCCCCAGCGCGACCGCCAGCTTGTTGTCGTTCGAATGGAACTCCAGGCTCTCGACCATCTCGCGGAGCGTCACCATCGAGCGGGTCGCGTTGGGGACCTCGACGCCGATCGCGCTCTTGCCTGGGATCGGCGCCTCCACCCGGACGTGCGAGGCGGCGAGGTTCATCGCGATGTTGTCGGCCAGGTTGGTGATCCGCCGGACGGGGATGCCGGGGCCTAGTTGCAGCTCGTAACGGGTGATCGTCGGGCCGGTCGCTACCTCGACCACGTTCGCCTCGATCTTGAACTCCTCCAGCGTGCTCTCCAGCGTCTGGATGTTCTTCTGCATCTCCTCCCGGCTGCGCTTGGCCTTGCCGCTCGGTTCGGCCAGCAGACCGAGCGGAGGGAGCTCATAGCCCTCGCGCGGGGTGCTCGTCTCGAGCCGCACAGACTCCGTCCGCGCTTCGTGGATCACCGGCGCCTGCCGGGGCTTGATCGCCGCGGGCACGACATCCGGCCCCTCCTCGGAGTCTTCGGTGGGGTCGGGCAAGGCGGGCCGCCGGCTGGTCCCTACCGCCTGCTCGACGGCCGCCCGACGATCCCGCACCGGCCGGACCGCTTCTTGCACCACTGCGTCGATGCGCTTGCGCCGCGCACGGTCTGCGAGCGCCCCGAGGACGTTTCGAAGCGGAACGTCGAGGCACAGCACCCCACCGACGATCACGAGTACCGCGAGCCCGACCGGTTTCGCCCCGCCGAGCAGCGCCGACGTGGCCCACGCCACGGCCGCACCCAGGTAGCCGCCGCTCTGCTGGGCCACCTCCGGGTCGAAGTAGTCCCCGCCCCGGGCCCGCGCCAGGAAAGCCACCACCCCTAGGAACACGAGCGAGGCGCCGACCGTCACGCGACCGACCTGGACGTCGGTCCTGCCCGCGATGAGGCTCACACCCGCGAAGGCGAGCACCACCGGCACCGCCCATGCCCCTTGCCCGACCAGCGAGAGGAACAATCCTGCCAGCCCGTCCCCGATGAGCCCGCCGTTCCCGAGGCCCAGGGTCAGGCCCACGACGATGCCGAGGCCGATCAGACCGACGCCGACAAGGTCCGCCGTGCGGTGGCTCGTCGGCCCCGATCCGTGCGGCGCCCGCTTGGGGCCCGCCGGTCGCGAGGTCGTGCGCATCCTGCTTGTCCCTACGTCCATCCTTGGACGCACGGTTCAGGATACCCCGCGCGGGGAAGGGCGGCGAACCGGGCCGACCCGGCGTCTATCATGAAGAACCCCCGTGTCCCCAACTCCCCCTCGCCCGGCCGGGCTCGACACCGAAGTTCAGTTCCTTAAGGGCGTCGGCCCCCGGGGCGCGATGTTGCTCGCCAAACTGGGTCTCCACACCGTCCGCGACGTCCTCTACCATCTGCCCACCCGGTTTGAGGATCGACGCGAGATCCCGCCCCTCATGTTCCTGCGCCCCGGGCTCGCCAGCACCGTCCGCGGGCGGCTGAAGGAGGTGAACACCCGCTCGCTTCGGGGCGGCAAAGTCCTGATCCAAGCCGTCCTCACCGACGGGAAGGGCGAGGTCAACCTGCAGTGGTTCAACCAACCTTGGGTGGCGAAAAATCTTCAAAACCTGCGGGGCCGGGAGATCGTCGCCTTCGGCCTCGTCCGGGAGGGGTATCGGGGCGAACTCGAGATCAACTCTCCAGACTGGGAGGTGCTCGAGGACGAAGACGCGGACGACTTCGCCCGCCTTGTCCCGGTCTACCGCCTGACCGAGGGCGTCCCCCAGCGGCTCGTGCGGACCGCCGCCCGGTCGGCCGCCCAGTTCTTCGCGTCTCAAGTGCCGGACCCGCTGCCCGCCAGCCTGCTCAGCGCCCACGGTCTCCCGAGTCTGGCCTGGGCGCTCCAGCGGCTTCACACGCCCGAGACCCTCGAAGAACGCGACCGGGCGCGCCGTCGGCTCGCGTTCGAGGAGTTCTTCTACCTCCAGCTCGCCCTCCAGATGCGCCGGCTCGAAGTGGGCCGCGAGATCGGGGTCGCGTTCCCGATCTCCAGGCTCGCGGGGAGTGAGACACCCCCGACGACGCTCTTCGGGCTCGACCAAGCCGTCGCCGAAGGCGGGTCACTCTGGGACGAGGTCCACCGCATGCTCCCCTTCGAGCTCACCGGCGCGCAGCGGAGGGTCATCGGCGAGGTGTGGGCCGATATGGAGAGGCCCCAGCCCATGAACCGGCTCGTACAAGGGGACGTCGGGAGTGGGAAGACCGCCGTTGCCGCCTGCGCCCTGCTCGCCGCGGTGCGGTGCGGGTACCAGGGGGCGCTGATGGCGCCGACCGAGATCCTGGCCGAACAGCACGCGATCAACCTCACCCGACTCTTCGACCCGCTGGGCGTCCGGGTCTCGTTGCTGGTCGGCAAGCTGACCGCCCAGCAGAAGCGCAGGGCCCAGACTCAAGCCGCGAACGGGGAGGCCCAAATCTGCGTCGGCACCCACGCCCTCATCCAGGAAGGGGTCAGCTTCTCACACTTAGGACTTGTCGTGATCGACGAGCAGCACCGGTTCGGGGTCCTCCAGCGACTCGCGCTCCGAGGGAAGGCCCTCGCGAACCCGGACGTCCTTGTCATGACCGCCACGCCGATCCCAAGGACGCTGACGATGGCCGTCTATGGCGACCTCGACGTCTCCGTGATCGACGAGCTCCCCCCCGGGCGCAAGCCGATCAAGACCCACTGGCGACGGACCAATGAGCGGGACAAAGTCTATGAAGGCGTCCGAAAGTTACTCGCAGAAGGCCGCCAGGCGTACTTCGTCTGCCCCGCCATTTTCGACAGCGAAAAGCTCCAGACCCAGGCCGCCGAAGACCTCCATTTCCGCCTCTTGAACGAGGTCTTCCCCGAAGCCAGGGTCGGGCTACTCCACGGTCAGATGAAACCGGCCGAGAAGGAGCGCGTCATGAGCGATTTTCGAGCCGGAAACCTGGACATTCTCGTCGCGACGGTCGTGATCGAGGTCGGGGTCGACGTGCCCAACGCGACGGTCATGGTCATCGAGGACGCCCACCGGTTCGGTCTCGCCCAGCTCCACCAGCTACGCGGGCGTGTCGGGCGAGGCTCGGACCAGTCGTTCTGTGTCCTGATCGCGGACGCGAAGACCGAGGAAGCGGGGCGACGGCTCGACATCCTCGTCTCGACGACCGATGGGTTCAGGATCGCTGAGGCAGACTTGGAGATCAGGGGGCCCGGCGAACTCCTGGGAGTCCGCCAGAGCGGGGCGCTCGACCTCCACGTCGCCGACCTCGTCCGGGACACTGACCTTCTCGAGAAGGCCCGCCAGGCGGCCATCACGCTCCTCACGGAGGACGCCACCCTCGAGCATCCAGGCCATGCCGCGATCCTAGAGCGGGTTCGCTCCCGACGGGCGGACGACGCGGCCCTCGTCGTCACTTGACCGCTCAGTCGCTCGGGTTGAAGTTGGCGTAGATCCCAGCCGCGACCCGGGTGACGACCCAGGCGAGGCCGGCGAGCAAGAGGAACGTCGGCAGGGCCGCCACGACCGGGGACACCCGCAAGACCGCGACCGTCGCGACGAAGACGATGATCGCGGGGACGATGAGCGCGAAGGTGCCCAGCGTCGTCACCAGGCCCCGGAACGCACGCTGAGTCGGGTCCTCGACGTCGGGCAGGAGTAGGACGAGCAGAAGAGCGAGGGCCGTGATCGCCACGGCGAACGGTGGCACGACGATCATCCCGGCCAGGGCGTACTCGGCGAGCTCGGGGTTGAGCGCCCACCCGAGGCCCAGCCCAGCCAGTGTCCCGACGGAGGCGGGCGCCGCGCGTCCGAGTACCTCCATGAGCACCGTGGCCTGTCCGGAGAAGGGCAGCGGTTTGAGCAGGTCGATCCTACGAAGGCTCTCCATAAACCCGATTTGGCTCGAGCCCCCCGCCGTGCCCGCCAGGATGAAGATCTGGGCCCCGATGAAGAGCGCCCCGTTGAAGGCGAGCCCCCGGCGAGAGGCCGGCAGTTGGGAAACCGCCCCGCCCACGAGCAGGCTCAACCCGAGCGAAAGAACCTGCATGGCCAGGCCCGCTCGCCACAGCACGAGGGTCTCCTTCCAGAGCAAGGCCGGCGGTCCCGTCGCGCGCACCCGGGAGAGCCAGCCGAGCGACCTTGCCTTGAGCTTGCCTTTCCGGGCGCTCTCGCTGGCCATGGCGTAGAAGTCGCCTTGGCGCGCGATTCGCTGGGCGGACTCGGTCACCGCTGCCCTGAGGGCCGCTTGCTCGTAGAGCCACTTCGTGTGGCCGACAGCGACGGCATAGGCCACGACCGACGTCCCGACAAGCAAGAGGCCCCCTAGACCCCCTCGCCCAAGAGCCCCGCTCAGGGGTGCCACGGTGAGCTCCGTCGCTCCCGTCGCCAGGAAGAAGACCGCCCGGAGGTCGAACGCCTGGGTCACGGCGATGTACTCGTCCAGGCCTTGGGCCCCCCGGAGACGCCACACGACGGACGCAGCGACGATCCCAAGCCCCGTCGCCAAGCCCCACTGAGCCCATTTCCGCAGCCGTTCGACCCGAACACTGGGCTCGGCGAACACCAGGCTCACCGCGTAGCCGACCATGACCATCGCCAACGCGAGGAGCAGGTAGCCGATCAACGCCACACGGAGCACCGTGTTCGCCATCGTGGGGTCCCGCACGTTCTCGAAGAGGCTCGCCCACCCGGTCTGCACGGGCCGAAAGAAGATGAGCCCAAGGATGAGCGGCACCAGCACGCTCAAGAGCGTGTCGCGGAGCATCCGCAGGTGGA
Organism: Fimbriimonadaceae bacterium; assembly: GCA_022843485.1. Lineage (GTDB taxonomy): Bacteria > Armatimonadota > Fimbriimonadia > Fimbriimonadales > Fimbriimonadaceae > JALHNM01. Next base: position 28,011 of record JALHNM010000004.1, read on the forward strand.
GGACGCTCCGCCTTGGTACCGGGGTGGGGAAGAGGACGTCCACGTCCGCTGACCGAAAGCCCGATGAGTAACCGAACACGTTCAGCGCCATGAACACAACGAGCACGACGAACGCCGCGAACACGGCCCCGTCGATCACCTCGACCGGCGGCAGCGTGAACCCGGGGACCGCGATCGCCTCGGACAGCTCGGCCGAATCGACCATGAAGAACCTTGGCAACCACCACGTTTGGGTGAGCAGGAAGAACAGCAGCCCGATCGCCCGGATCGGCGAACTGAACGCCCGCTTGACCCCGTTCACGACGGACCGGTTATAGAGGTAGAGGAGGGGCTTCAGGGGTCGACTCCCGGGTCAGTTCGAGGAAGAGTTGCTCTAGGGAGCCGCCCTCCATCCGTTGGGTCGCACGGAGCTCGTCCACGGTGCCTTCGGCGACCTTTCGGCCCTTGGACATGATCACAACGCGATCGCAGAGTCGTTCGGCGGTGTCCAGGAGGTGAGTGGAGACCAGGATCGCCGCCCCTGCCTCCCGGGCCCGGTAAAGCTCCTGCTTGAACTCGGCGACTCCGGCCGGGTCGATCCCGATCATCGGCTCGTCGAAGAGGAGGACCGTCGCCCGGTGGACGAGCGCGCACGCCACCGCGAGCTTCTGGCGCATGCCTTTGCTCAAGGTGGCGACCAGGGCCTTACGCTTTTCCGCGAGGTCGTACCGCTCGAGCAGGGTGTCCCGCTCGGCCTCGAACACGTCGAGCGTCCCGTAGCACATCGCGACGAAGCGAAGGTGCTCCTCGACGGTGAGGAGCTCGTAGAGGCTGGGCACCTCGGGGACGTAGGCCATCGCCTGCTTCGCCTCGCGCTCCTGGGCGACGACGTCGAACCCGTTCAGGTAGATCTGTCCAGCGGTGGGGCGCAAGATCCCGGCGCAGCACCGAAGGGCCGTCGTCTTCCCGGCCCCGTTCGGCCCGAGCAGCCCCACGATCTCACCCCGCCGCACGTCGAACGTGACGCCGTCGACGGCCCGGAACTTCCGGTAGTCCTTGATCAGCTGGACGACCTGCAACATGCTCCCGCCGTGTTTACCCGTGCGAGCGCGGCCGGGTGGCAAGGGCCGGTGACCGGGCTTGGTCACGACCCCGACCCCTGACCGTCTAGAATACGAGCCATGACCGCCCTCGCCCTCCTCGCCGTCCTCGCCCCGACCACCTACGGATTCGGGCCCGGCACGCGGCTCGAGTACGACGTGAAGGTCGTGTTCGAGGGCTTCCTCCCCGTGCTCGGGGGCAACGAGGGGGTCGTGGACGTGACGATGGGCGTGCTCGTCACCGGCGCCGAGAAGAAGGCCGAGACGCTCCAGGCCGCGAGCGAGATCACTGCCTTCGACCTCGTGTTCAATGGGGCGAAGCTCCCGCTGACCGTCGAGAACGTGACTCAGTTCTTCCCGAAGACGACGATCGAACTGACCCCCGCGGGCCGGATCGTGGCCACCGACGCCCCCGACCGCCAACTCCCCGTCCGCCTTCCGGGCCTCGACGTCAAGCGGTTCCCCGACATCACCTACGTGCCCCTCGAACTCCCCGAAGAGCCCCTCGAGACCGGGAACTCGTGGACGTTCGAGCGCGACTTCGGCGGCCAACCCCTCCGGTACGAGTGCAACGTGATGCTCTCGACCGACGAGACCGCCAAGGTCGCGGTACGGGTCGCCCAGTCCTACACCGTCCTCGAGAACGACGCCTATGAGGTGGTGGCAGACCGGGCCTCGGCCGCGAGGGAAGTCGTGACGACACTCGCCGGCACCGGAGTCGTCACCTTCGACCTCAAGCGCGGCGCGGCCCGATCGGTTCAGATGACGAATACCGCCACCGGAGCCGTGACCGACCTCACGAGTGGGGAGAAGAGCCAACGCAAACTCGTCACGAAACTCGAGGTCCGGCTCAAGGGAGCGGAGGGCGGGGCCCTTCAGGCTTCGAATCCGCGTCCGACCCGGGTCCGTGTGGCCCCCGTCTGGGAGCGCGCGGCCCGCATGGCCCGCGATGCCTGGTCCTGGCTCCAACTCGCCTCCGTGTTCGGGCTCGTGCGGCTGCCTGGCGAGCTTGAGGCCTGGGTTGCCCCGATTCGGCCGCAGGTTGCCCGCTACCTGCCTTGGCTCGTCGCACGCTGAAGCCTCTCGACCGGTCAGAATCGGGCGAATGACCACGGCCGAACGCGCGGCTTGGCTCCGCCAAGAACTCGAACGGCACAACCGGCTCTACTATGTCGAGGAACGGCCGGAAATCGGGGACGACGAGTACGACCGGCTGTTCCACGAACTCCGCGCCCTTGAGGAGGCCGAACCCGACCTCCGCACTCCGGACAGCCCGACCCAGCGCGTCGGGGCACTCCCCGTCGAGAAGTTTACGCCCTACCGACACGGGCTTCCGATGCTTTCGCTCGACAACGCGTTCGGCGAGGCGGAACTTCGGGCCTTCGACGAAAGGGTCAAGCGGGCCCTCGCGACAGAGGATGAGGTTAGGTACGCGGTCGAGCTCAAGTACGACGGTCTGTCGATGTCCCTCACTTACAGAGATGGACTCTTGACGGTCGGGGCGACTCGCGGGGACGGGACGACGGGCGAGGAGGTGACTCCGAACGTCCGCACGGTCCGTGGGGTGCCCTTCAGGTTGGCCGAACCGGTCCCAGGCCAGATCGAGGTCCGAGGCGAGGTCGTGATGCTTAAGTCGACGTTCGCCGAGGTCAACGCGGCCAGGATCGCACGGGGTGACCAAGCGTTCGTTAACCCCCGAAACGCCGCGAGCGGCGGCATGAGGCAACTCGACAGTCGACTTACTGCGGAGCGAAAGCTCAGCTTCTTCGCCTACGGACTTGGACTTATCGACCCTAACGCCGCGGTGCCCGACACCCAGTCCGGCCGCCTTGGCTGGCTTCGTCGCCTAGGGTTCCCGACCCGCCCGGAGGCCACGACCTGTCAAGGGGTCGACGCCCTTGTCGCCTATGTCGATAGGATCCAGTCTCAGCGGGCCAACCTCCCCTTTGGGATCGACGGGGTCGTGGTCAAGGTCGACTCGGTCCGGTTGCAGGAGGAGCTAGGCTCCACGGCCCGCGGCCCGCGCTGGGCGATCGCGGTGAAGTTCCCGTCGGAGCAGGCCTTCACCCGGCTCCTCGACGTCGGCACCCAGGTCGGCAGGACAGGGGTCGTCACCCCCGTCGCCGAACTCGAGCCCGTGTTCGTCGGCGGGGTCACCGTCAGCCGGGCAACCCTGCACAATTACGAGGAGGTTCACCGCAAGGACGTCCGCGTCGGCGACACCGTGATCGTCCAGCGCGCCGGCGACGTGATCCCGGAGGTCGTCGGCCCCGTGCTGGAGAAGCGCCCCACGGACGCCCAGCCTCCCGAACCACCCACCCAATGCCCCGTCTGCTCGACCCCGCTCGTCCGTGACGAGGGCATGGTCGCCCTTCGCTGCCCCAACCGCACCGGCTGCGAGGCGCAGATCCAGGCTAAGCTCGAGCACTTCGTCAGCCGCAAGGCGATGGACATCGAAGGGCTCGGCGAAAAGCAGATTGCCCGGTTCCTCGAGCTGGGTTGGCTGACCGACCTCGCGAGCGTCTTCACGCTGGGCGCTCACCGGCATAAGATGGTCGAGCTCGACCGCATGGGGGAGCAGAGCGTAGCCAACTTGGTCGCAGCCATCGACCGGGCGAAGACCCGGCCCCTAGACCGATTCATGTTCGCGCTCGGTGTCCGCTACGTCGGCGAGCGGACCGCCCGCGACCTTGCGCGGGCGTTCGGCACCCTCGAAGAGTTCCGCAACGCTACGTTCGACCGCCTGATCCAGGTCCCCGACATCGGCCCCCGAACCGCGAGCGAGATCGAGTCGTGGCTCGAGGAGGAGTCGAACCAAGCCCTTATCGCCGGCCTGCTCGAAGCGGGAGTGGCCCCGGCCGAGGCCGAAGCTCCTTCCGGCGAGATCTTCGCGGGTCAGACTATTGTGTTCACCGGGAAACTTGAACGCTTCACCCGGGAGGCGGCGGAGGAACTCGTCGTGCGCCAGGGCGGGAAGGCGGCGGGGTCCGTGAGCAAGGCGACGACCCTGGTCGTCGCGGGTCCTGGAGCGGGGTCGAAGCTTGCCAAGGCCGAGCAGCTCGGTGTCCCCGTCGTCACCGAAGACGAGTTCCTCGCCCGACTGCCCGAGGGCGCGCTCTGAGCCGGACCCTCGCCCCCCCACCGGGCGGGCTCGACTTCGAACTCTGCGTCACGGCCGGGCAGGTCTTCCGCTGGGAGAGGTTGCCGGACGGCCGGTGGCTCGGCGTCGATGGGGACGCCTGGTTCCTGGTCGCCGAAAGCCCCGAGGGGCTCGTCTACGAGTCGGACGCCCCTCCAGAGCGGCTCCCGGCCCTGCTGCGGTTCGACGAGGACGTCGAGGCCTGGAACCGGGATCTGCTGGCGGCAGCGCCGGAGTTCGGCCCTCGAGTCGCGGCGGCGCGTGGGCTGCGCATGATGCGGCCCAGCGACCCGGTCGAAGAAGCCTTCTGCTTTCTCTGCACCTCGAACAACCACCTTGCTCGGATCGGGGCGATGGTACGGTCGCTCGCGTCCCTCGGCGAGCCGATGGCCGAGGTCCAGGGCCACACCCTGCACCGGTTCCCGACGCTCGAGCGTCTCGCCGCCGTCCCTGAGCCCGCCCTTCGCGCCCAAGGGTTTGGGTACCGGGCCGCCACGATCCCACGGGCCGCGGAGGCCGTGTTGACCCGAGGGGGACTCGACTGGTTCCAAGGGCTCGCCCAGCGACCCCGAGCCGAGGCGCACCGCGCGCTGCTCGAGCTCCCCGGAGTGGGGCCGAAGCTCGCGGACTGCGTCCTCTTGTTCGCGCTCGGCCACCTGGACGCGGTACCGGTCGATACGCACGTCTGGCGCGGGTACTGCACCGCTTACGAGCCTGACTGGACCTACAAATCCGTCACCGCCCGGCGCTACGCCGCGATCGGCGACGCTTTTCGTGCCCGGTTCGGACGCCGTGCCGGGTGGGCCCAGCAAGTGCTGTTCGTCTCCGAGCTACGGGCCCGCTGAGGCCGGGTCACTGCCCGACGACGAAGTAGTCGAACCCGGCCCTCTCCGCCACCTGGTGCGAGTAGACCCGGCGCCCGTCGAAGAGCACCCGCTGCCGCATCGAGGCCCCGATCCGGTTGAGGTCCAGCTGCCGGAACTCGTTCCACTCGGTCACGAGCACCAAGGCGTCCGCCCCTTCCGCGACGTCGTACACGTGGTCGACGTACGTGACCTGCGGCCACAGCGCCCGGACATGGTCCGTCGCCACCGGGTCGAACGCCCGGACCGTCGCCCCCTTCGCGAGCAGCGTCTCGATCATCTCCAGCGACTTCGCGTCCCGGATGTCGTCCGTGTTCGGCTTGAACGCGAGCCCGAGAAGTGAGACCGTCTTGCCTTCGAACCCCCCCAGGCGGGTCTCGAGGCGACGCAGGAAGTGCTGGGTCTGATCCTCGTTGATGTCTTCGGCCGCCTTGAGAAGGGTGAAGTCGTAGCCGAACGTCTCGCTGATCTTGATGAGCCCGGCGACGTCTTTGGGGAAGCAAGAACCGCCCCAACCGAGGCCGGCGCCGAGGAACTGAGCCCCGATCCGTTGGTCCGCCCCCATCCCCTTCGCGACGTCGGCCACGTTCGCCCCACAGAGCTCGCAGACCCTGCTGATTGCGTTGATGAAGCTGATCTTCATGGCCAGGAAGCTGTTGCTCGCGTACTTGATGAGCTCGGCGCTGTTCAGGTCCGTGATGATCGTGGGCTTCTCGAGCGGGGCGTAGAGCTCGAGCAGACGGGTCGCCGCCTCGCGCTTCTTGGCCCCGATCACGATGCGATCGGGGTTGCGGGTGTCATAGATCGCCGACCCCTCTCGCAGGAACTCCGGGTTGCTCACGACGTCGAACAAGGCCGGGTCGGCGCCCTGCTCCTTGATGATGTCCTCCACCATGTCGCCCGACCCGACGGGGACGGTGGACTTGTTGACGACGATGGTGTACTTGTCGATCGCTCGGCCGATCTCCGCCGCGACCGCCTTCACCGCCCGAGTGTCGGGGGTCCCGTCCTCGCCCGGTGGTGTCCCGACCGCGATGAAAACGACGTCCCCGTGCCGGGTCCCTTCCGCCACACTGTCCGAGACCCGGAAGAAGCCGTCCGCGATCGTGCGCTTCAGGATCTCTTCGATGCCGGGCTCGTAGATGGGCGGAACCCCGTCCCGCAGCATCTCAAGCTTGCGCGGGTCGTTATCGACGCAGACCACGTCGTTGCCCATATCGGCCAACACGACACCCGTCACCAACCCGACGTAACCTGTTCCGACGACAGCGACCTTCATGAATGACCCCGCGCCATTCTGGCGCAGCCCGGCCTGGAGCGGCCGGCCAGAGGGATTATCGGCCCCGTCGGGGCCCAACCTTCGGCCCGGGGGGCGTAGACTGGGGTCGATGCGGGTCGTGATCCTGGAGGACAACCTGTTCTGGAGCGTACGGCTTGCGAAGTCGGTGACTGCACTGGGGCACGAGGCCCACGTGGTTGCGCATCTGGACGATCCCGCTCCGCCGGCGGAGGTGGCGATCGTCAATCTGGGCTCACCGAGCTTCGAGAACGGGGCAGTCGTCGCCCGACTCCGGGCGGCCGGGGCGTACGTGATCGGTCACGCCGGGCACAAGGAAGGCGACGTCCTCGACGGCGGGCGGGCGGCGGGGTGCGACCGAGTCGCGTCCAACAGCGAGGTCACCCACCGTCTCGCCGACCTGCTTGACGAGGCGGTGAGGGCCGGGGCGTCCGGTAAACTCGCGGCCGATGCAGAAGGTCTACCCTGACGCCTCCGCTGCCCTTGAGGGCCTCGTCTTCGACGGCATGACCGTACTTGCGGGCGGGTTCGGGCTCTGCGGGATCCCCGAACACCTTATCGCCGCCCTGCGTGACTCCGGGGTCAAGGGGATCACCGTCGTGAGCAACAATTGCGGCGTCGACGACTTCGGCCTCGGGCTGCTCCTCCAGACTCGGCAGATCAAGAAGATGGTGAGCAGCTACGTCGGGGAGAACGCCGAGTTCGAGCGCCAGTACCTGAGCGGCGAGTTGGAACTCGAGTTCAACCCCCAGGGCACTCTCGCCGAGCGGCTCCGGGCGGGTGGCGCCGGTATCCCCGCCTTCTACACAAAGACCGGGTTCGGGACCCTCGTCGCCGAAGGGAAGGAGACCCGCGAGTTCGACGGCCAGAGCTACGTCATGGAGACCGCCATCCGGGGCGACCTCTCGATCGTCAAGGCCTGGCAGGGCGACGCGATGGGCAACCTCGTGTACAAGAAGACGGCCAGGAACTTCAACCCGATGGTCGCGGCGGCAGGGAAGGTGTGCGTGGCCGAGGTCGAGGAACTCGTCGAGGTCGGGTCCATCGACCCAGACCAGGTGCACACTCCAGGCATCTTCGTCGACCGGATCGTCCATGGGGCCCATTACGAGAAGAGGATCGAAAGGCTGACGACACGCCCCAAGAACGGATAACCCATCACTGATCGTTCAGGTTCATATACCCTGATTCCGGGCGTTTGGACCATGCGATTGCCCGAAATCTGATCACTAGAACGACGTTTGATGATTGATTGATCCGTTCTTCTTCACTGGTGATTGATCCCTCGAGTCCCGACACTTGGGAGAGAGCCTCTCCGCCGGAGAGGGGGACCAGGGATCTATGTCGATCAAAGATTGGGGAATCCGAGTCAAGCTCGGGGTCGCGTTCGGCCTCGTGCTCGCTCTGTTGATCACTGTCGCGAGCTTCTCGATCGGGGGCGTGCGCAAGCTCGCCGGCCTCCAGGACGAGACCTACAACACGGACGTCTTGAGCCTCAAGGCCGTCACCGTCATCGGCCGGGAGGTGACCGAGTTCCGCCTTCAGGAGTGGAGGCTCCTTGCCCTGGCGACAGGGAGGACAGCGGACTCGGAGATTCTCCAGCGGACGAAGGCGCAGCTGGAAGCGACTTCGGACCGCATCGACCAGGCTTTCGCAGACGGCGAAAAGGCTCGGCTCTCGCCGGAGAAGCGAGCCAAGTTTGGCGAACTGAAGCAGAACCTCGGGGCTTATCAGGCCCTACACGACCGCTTCGTCTCGAGCGTCGCGGCCGGTGACCGACAGGCGGCCGCCGGTCTGATGACGGGCGAGATGAAGTCCGCCTTCGACGAAGGGGTCATCGGCCCGGCCACCGCCCTCCGCGAGGAGGCCGTGAAGCACGCCGCCGAAGCGAACGAGAGCGCAGGAACGACGGCGAACGGTGTCACGCAGTTCGTGACTGTCCTGTCGATCGTCGCCATGGTGGCCTCGGTCGCCATCGGCGTCTTCCTTTACCGAGCGATCGGCATCCCGATCAGTCTGGTCAGCCAGAAACTGACCTTCCTGAGCGAGAACTGCGTCACGGACCTGAGCAAGGCTGTCGACCGGCTCGCCCAGGGCGACCTGACGGCCACCGTCACGCCTCGCACTACCCCGCTCGATATCCAGGGCAAGGACGAGGTCGGCCAACTCGCCGCGACGTTCAACAATGTCCTCGGGATGGTCCAAGGGATGGTCACTGGGTTCAACACGGCCCAGGCGAACCTTCGCGACCTCCTTCGGCAGGTGACCCACAACTCGGACGAGGTCCAGCGTGCGAGCACGTCGGTCTCCGAGGCCGCCGCCGAGACGTCGGGAGCCGCCCAGACGGTCGCCCGCAGCATCGGCGAAGTCAACGCCGTCGTCAGCGAGACGACTTCGACTAGCGACCAGCTTGCCCGCGGCAGCGAGCAGCTCGCTTCCAGCGCCCAGGACGCGGCCACGGCCACGAGCCGGCTGAAGGACGCGATCGAAAAGGTCCAGGCAGGGAGCAAAGAGCAGCAGGACGCCGCCCTTCAGGCGGCCGAGATCGCACAGCAGGGCGGGGTCGCCATGCGCCAGTCGATCCAAAGCATGGAGGGTATCGAGCGCGAGACCCAATCGTCGGTGCTTGCCGTCAAGGGTCTCGGCGAGAAGCAGGCCCAGATCGGTGCGATCGTCCAGACCATCGACGACATCGCCGCCCAGACCAACCTCCTTGCCCTGAACGCCGCCATCGAGGCGGCCCGGGCCGGCGAGCACGGCCGGGGCTTCGCGGTCGTCGCAGACGAGGTCCGCAAGCTCGCCGAGCGCTGCGGCCAGGCGACCAAAGAGATCGGCAACCTCATCGAGAGCGTCAACGAGAGCGTCGAAGAGGCCATCCGCACCATGGACGCCAACGCCAAGGAGGTCTCGGCCGGTGGCGAGTACACAGCCCGAGCCCGTGAGGCCCTCGAAGAGATCCTCACGTCGATCGAGGGGCTCCACAGCCTGGCCGAGCAGAACGCCAACGCGGTCGGAGGCATGGCCCAGGACGCCAACAGTGTCGAGGAAGCGATCAACGTCGTGGCCTCGGTCAGCCAAGAGGCCTCGGCCGGTGCCGAGGAACTGAACGCCTCGATGGAAGAGACGGCGGCGAGCTCGCACGAGATCGCGGCTTCGGTTCAGGAACAGACCGCCAAGATCGAAGAGGTCGATGCCATGGCCCGTCAGCTCAACCACAACGCGGAAGAGCTTCGCCGCCTCGTCGCCCAGTTCAAGATCGACGGCGAGGACGAGGCGCACGCCTCGTTCCGCCGAGCGGCCTAACCAGCGGACACGGCGTGGGACGGGCCGGGCGGCGAAGCAGCCGCCCGGCCCGTCGTCGTCAGTGCGTCGGGCGGCTGACGACGGGGGCGCCGAGGGGCGGGATCGGCCCTGAGCCGGTGAATGGGACCGGCTTCAAGGGGAGCGGGATCCTTGGCGAGACGATGAACAGGAACACGACGGTGACCGCGACCGCGACGAGCAGCGCCGGTCTGAAGCCGATCGGCTCGGTGAGCAAGGCGGCGATGGGAAGGACGGGCAGCAAGAGCAGGACCTGAATGGCGAGGCACCAGGTGGCGGCCTGGCGGTTCTGGGCCCGGCGGTCCTGGGTGGGTGTTCGCAGGTCGGTCACCCAAGCGATCAGGTCGTCGATCTCGCCCGCGAATATCTGCGTGTCCAGACTCGTGAACGCGTCCGTGCCCCGCTTCACGTCGAGCCGGATCGAGACGATGCTCCCCCCGTTCGCGTCCGACGTCACGCTCGCTTCGATCCGGCTATCGCGCTGGAGAGGGCAGAGCGCTACGAGCAGCGTGTACGACTTGACTCGTTGCCACGTCGGCCGGCCGTCGAACGAGGTCGGAACGTAACCTTGCCACGTAAGCATGCTCGCGAGCCGGTCGAGAACGACCTGGACCGGGAGAGCCACGGTGAAGCGGCGATCTATCTTGACCATTCTGTATAGCTTACTCGCTTCCGTTCTCGAAAACAAGTGGTGGGCCGCGAAGGAAACCCCGAAGGCGGGCAGTGGGATCGGCAGGCCGGTCGTCGGGGCCGAGTAGAATGCCCTCATGCCGCTCAGCCGCGAAGAGATGGCCATGCGCGCCGCCCGGGAACTCCGCGACGGCTACTACGTGAACCTTGGGATCGGGATCCCGACGCTGGTCGCTAACTTCATACCGGAGGGGATGGACGTGGTGCTCCAGAGCGAGAACGGCATGCTGGGCATGGGCCCGTTCCCGTTCGAGGGCGAGGCAGACCCGGACCTGATCAACGCCGGCAAGCAGACCATCACCGAGATCGCGGGCACCTCGTTCTTCTCGAGCGCCGACTCGTTCGGGATGATCCGGGGCGGGCACATCGACCTCTCGATCCTTGGGGCGATGGAGGTGAGCGAGCAGGGAGACCTCGCGAACTGGATGATCCCGGGGAAGATGGTCAAGGGCATGGGCGGGGCCATGGACCTCGTTGCGGGCGTTAAGCGCGTCGTGGTGGTCATGGAGCACACGAACAAGGCGGGCGAGTCGAAAGTGCTCCCCCAATGCACGCTGCCCCTTACAGGAAAGGCGTGCGTCGACCTCGTCGTGACCGACCTTGCCGTCTTCGAGGTCGATCGGGGCCGGGGGATGCGCCTCATCGAACTCGCCCCCGGAGTGTCTCTCGATGAGGTTCGCTCCAAGACGACGGCTGCCTTTACCGAGGCGCCTACGCTGGCGACTGTGGGCGCCTAAGTAGCGCCCCTCCGCCCGCCCAGAGGGTTGACCCGGCTTCCGATCCCGAGGTTCGGGCCAGGTTCGGCCTACTCGTCTTGCGGGACGACGCTTCGCGATTCCAAAGCGTGCGAGGCGTGAGGCTGGAACTGGTAGGGAGTCCCGCGTTCCCGGTAGAACCGGGCCCACTCAAGGAGCTGGGCGGCATGCGACTCAAGGAAGTCAGGGTCTGGTTCCTTTTGGAGCAACACGGCCTCGAAGATATGCTCCGAAATGATCTCGGCTTGGTCGCGAATGTGTCGAAAAGGCATGCTTGGCCTCGCATTATAGCCTGTCTAGGCCCAGAGCGTTAGTCATGCCCGAATAAGTCCCTATGATTACCGAAAATCCGTTAAGAGGGTTTCCCCTATCCCGGGCGCTCCCGGGCTCGGCGGCAACGGCCTGCCACAATCCGGGGCAGATGCCGTACCGCCTGCGGGAGAACGTGCTCCGGCTCGCGCCCTATTCGCCGGGCAAGCCGATCGACGAGGTCAAGCGTGAGCTGGGCCTGACCGATGTTGTCAAGCTCGCGAGCAACGAGAACCCGTTCGGCCCCTCCCCCCGGGTCACCGAGGCTCTCGCCCGAGCCGCCGGCACGTTGAACCTCTACCCAGACGCCAGCGGCCACGCCGTCAAGGAGGCCCTCGGCAGGCACTACGGGATCGGACCCGCCCAGATCGCCCTCGGGAACGGCAGCGACGAGCTCATCCACCTCCTCGCACTGATCCTTCTTGAAGGCGGGCTGGGCAACGTGGTCCTCGGGTCGCCGTCGTTCGTCCGGTACGAAGCGGCGGCCGGGGTGGCGGACGTCGCCGTGAAGGCCGTCCCGCTCGACCGCGACTACCGGCACGACCTCGGGGCGATGGCCCAGGCCGTCGACGCGGAGACCCGGCTTGTCTTCATCGCCAACCCCCACAACCCCACCGGCACCGCCGTCGGGAGGGACGACCTCCGGCGCTTCCTCGACCGTCTGCCCGACACGGTCGTGACCGTCCTGGACGAAGCCTACTTCGAATACGGCCGTGGCGTCGGCGACTACCCGGACGGGCTCGAGTTCGTCCGCGAGGGGCGCAACGTCGTCGTCCTGCGAACCTTCAGCAAGGCCTACGGGTTGGCCGGACTTCGACTGGGGTACGCCTTCGCCGGACCGGACATCGTCGATGCCATGGACCGGGCTCGCGAACCGTTCAACGTGAATAGCCTCGCCCAGGCCGCAGCCGTCGCCGCACTGGCCGACCAGGCCCACGTCGAGGACGGCGTCGCCCGCAACAGCGCGGGCCTCCAGCGGATCGAGCGGGCCGCTGCCCAGATGGGGCTTCGCACGATCCCGAGCCTCGCCAATTTCGTCGTCGTCCACTTGGGGCGACCGGCCGGGCCTGTCTTCCAGGAGCTCCTCAAGCGAGGGGTGATCGTGAGGTCCGGCGAGGTCCTCGGCCTGCCCGGTTCGATCCGGGTCAGTGTCGGGACGGAGGACGAGGTGGAACGGTTCTTGCAGGCGTTCGAGGAAGTGATGAAGGTGGAGGTCCCCGCGTGATCGTCGTAATGCGCCCTGGCGCGAACCAGGCCCAAGTGGCCCATGTGAGCGAGAGCCTGGAGCGGCACGGGTACGTCGTCAAGCCGATCTTCGGGGTCGAAAAGACGATCGTTTGCGCCGTCGGGGGCGAGGAGCACAAGCAGTACGACTTCCTCGAACAACTCCGGTCGTTCGACGGGGTGGAGGACGTCCTCCTCATCACCAAGCCCTACAAGTTCGTGGCCCGCGAGACGGTGCCGGGACGGTCGGTCGTCGACGTCGGCGGCGTGAAGGTCGGCGGCGACGAGGTCGTCATGATGGCGGGCCCCTGCACGGTCGAGAGTGAGGAGCAGACCATGGTCACCGCCAAGGCCGTCGCCGAAGCCGGGGCACAGATCCTCCGCGGGGGGGCTTACAAGCCCTCGACCTCGCCCTACTCGTTCCAGGGCATGGGCGTGCCTGGGCTAGAAATCCTTCGCGAGGCGGGCCGCCGTTACGGGCTGAAGGTCGTGACCGAGGTCATGGACGTCCGTAAGGTCGAGCTCGTGTCCGCCTACGCCGACATCCTCCAGGTCGGCGCCCGCAACATGCAGAACTACGACCTGCTGCGCGAGGTCGGCCTCACGAAGACCCCTGTGCTCCTCAAGCGGGGCATGACCGCGACCTACAACGAACTGTTGCTCGCCGCCGAGTACATCGCGACCGGAGGGAACGAGAACATCATGCTCTGCGAGCGGGGGATCCGGACGTTCGAGTCGTACACCCGGAACACCCTGGACGTCGGCGCCGTGCCTGCCCTCAAGGGGCTCTCCCACCTCCCGGTCGTCCTGGACCCCTCACAAGGGACGGGACGTCGCGACCTCGTCGAGCCGCTGAGCCTGGCCGGGATCGCGGCCGGGGCCGACGCGCTCATCGTCGAGGTCCACCCGAACCCGGACGAAGCGCTGAAGGACGGGCCGCAGAGCCTCACCATCGACGGCTTCGTCGGGATGATGCCTGCCCTCCGGCGGGTGGCCGAGGCAGTCGGGCGATCGATGGCCCCGTCCCGGGTCGGCGTCTAGAGTCGTCGCGGAGTCCCATCGGCCTCCCCGGGAGCGGCGTGGGCTGGGTCTACACTCGCCCATGCCCTCGCTCCGTGACCGTGTCGATGCCGACCACGCCGCCCTGACCGCACTCCGGCAAGAGCTCCACCAACACCCGGAGCTCATGTACGAGGAGACCTGGACCGCGGCGAGGGTCAAGCGCGAGTTGGAGGCTCTGGGCGTCGAGCACGTGGCGGGCCTTGCTGGGGGCACCGGCCTCCTCGGGCGTCTCCCCGCGACCCAGCCGGGAGGGAAGACGGTCGCCCTCCGCGCCGACATGGACGCCCTCCCCATCCAGGAGGAGACGGGTCTGCCCTACGCGAGCCAGACGCCCGGGAAGATGCACGCCTGTGGCCACGACGGCCACACTGCGATCCTGGTCGGGGCGGTGAGGGCCCTCGCCTCCGAACCTGAGCGGCCGAACGAGGTTCTCTTCCTGTTCCAGCCCGCCGAAGAAGGGGGAGCCGGGGCGAAGCGGATGTGCGACGACGGGGTGCTCTCCGGCCGCGCGCTCGGCGGCAAGGTCGACGTCGTGTACGGGCTTCACGGGAACCCCTCGATCGATTTCGGGCTCTTCACCGTCCGCAACGGCCCCATGCTGGCCGCGACAGACGAGTTCAGCGTGAAGGTCCTCGGACGGGGTGGGCACGCGGCGATGCCCCACCTCGGGGTCGATCCCGTGGTCGCCGTCGCCCAGACCGTCGCGAGTCTCCAAACGCTCGCGAGCCGGATCGTCTCGCCGCTCGAAAGTATCGTCCTGAGCGTCACGAAGCTCGGAGCTGGCCACGCACACAACGTGATCCCGGACACGGCGACCTTCGCCGGCACGATGCGCACCCTCCGCGACGAAGACCGGGCGCTAGGCAAGCGGCGGTTCTACGAGATCGTCGAGGGCGTCGCAGCGGCGCATGGCTGCCGCGCCGAGGTCGATTGGCACACGGGGTACCCAGTCACGATGAACGATCCTTGGGCGACCGACCGCTTCCGGCAGATCGCCCGAGAGACGATCGGCGCGGAGCGGGTCCGCGAGGAGCTCCACCCGACGATGGGGGGCGAGGACTTCAGCTTTTACGGCGCCGAGGCCCCAGCCTGCTTCTTCTTCGTCGGCCTCCGGCGCCCGGGCGACGAGGCCCCCGCCCTGCTCCACACGCCGCGGTTCGACTTCAACGACGCCGTCATCCCGGACTGCGTCGAGACGATGTGCCGCCTCGCCCTCGGTCCGGTCGCGTAGCATCGGCTTCCAGCTGATGGTGTCCCAGCCTTCCAGGCTGGTCCCCATCCGGTTGCACATGGCCCCGGAGCGCAACCCGCTCCGGTCACGGCGGGTAGAGTCCCCGCGAATGGACACGCTGCGCGAACTCGAGGTCCTCGTCCGGGCGAAGTACCCGATCGTCTACGTCGTCTCGTGGGAGGAGCGGCGGGTCGAAGAAGCCCTCCAGGACGTCGCGAAGAAGCTCGACCGGGCGTTCTTCACGTGGAGCGTGACCCAGGGCATGAAGCCCGCCGTCACCCGGACCTCGGGGCCGGTCAAGGCCACCGCCCTCGCCCCGGAACTGGAAGCCCTCGCCCTCGTCCACGAGGCCGCCGAGTTCAGCGTGTTCCTCCTCCGGGACTTCCACCCGTACATGAAGGACTACCGTTGCGTGCGGCTCCTTCGCGACCTGGCCGGGCGGCTCCGGGGGACCGCGAAGACGCTCTTTCTCCTCGGCCCGACCCTCAACTTGCCCCCGGACCTCGAGAAGGACGTGACCGTAGTCGAGTTCCCGCTGCCCGGCGCCCAGGAGATCGGGGAGCAGATCGACCGCGTCGTCGAGGCCGTCCGCGGGAACCCGAGCGTACAGGTCGACCTCACCGCGGAAGCGCGCGAGGCGCTCGTCCGGAGTGCCCAGGGCCTCACCGCCGACGAGATCGAGTCCGCCCTCGCCCGTAGCCTCGTCGAGACCAAGACCCTCGCCCAAGACCCGATCGTCGAGGAGAAGAAGCAGATCGTCCGCAAGTCCGGGATGCTGCAATTCTATCCGGCCGATAGCAAGCTCGACGATGTAGGCGGCCACGAACTGCTAAAAGAATGGTTGCTTAAACGCAGAAAGAGCTTCACCGACGCCGCCCGCGAGTTCGGTATCCCCTATCCGAAAGGCATCCTTCTTATCGGCGTCCAGGGATGCGGGAAGTCTCTCGTCGCCAAAGCCGTAAGTGCGGCCTATGGCCTCCCGATGCTGAAGATGGACGTGGGGCGGATCTTCGGGAGCTTGGTCGGCCAGAGCGAAGATAACATGCGCCGGGCGATCCGCATCGCGGAGAGCCTTGCTCCGTGCATCCTTTGGATCGACGAGCTGGAAAAGGGGTTCGCGGGGATGGGTGGGAGCGGGGTCAGCGATAGCGGGACCACGGCCCGGGTCTTCGCGACGTTTCTGACCTGGATGCAAGAGAAGACGAAGCCCGTCTTCCTGATCGCTACCGCCAACGACGTCTCCGCTTTGCCGCCCGAACTCCTCCGAAAGGGCCGGTTCGACGAGATCTTCTTTATTGATCTCCCCGACCTCGAAGAGCGTAAGGAGATCTTCAAGATCCACCTGAGCAAGCGCAAGAGGGACCCGAAGAAGTTCAAGGTTCCCGACCTTGCGAAGTCGACCGAGGGCTTTAGCGGGGCCGAGATCGAGCAGGTCGTGGTCGGAGCGCTCAACCACGCGTTCGACGCCGATCGAGAGTTGACCTATAAGGACCTCGCCGAAGAGGCGCAGACCCAGGTGCCGCTGAGTCGCATGATGGCCGAAGATATCGCCGACCTCCGCGAGTGGGCCCGCCTCCGCACCCGCCCCAGCGCGAAGCGGGACGAGTAGCCCGTCGAGGGGCGCTGCGCCCGGGGCTTCCGGCACGACGAACGGCAGCGGAGTCGGTAGCCTGCCGGGTCTGTCCAGCGACGGCCACCAGACGCCCCACGCCGATACCGCGCCCTCTCTCCGCGGGGTCTGGGCCGTCTATACGCCGCTCGCCGTGAGCTGGCTGATGATGGCGGCCGAGGCCCCGGTGACGATGGGGTTCGTCAACCGTCTGCCCGAGGCCAAACTCAACGCCGCCGCCATCCAACCCCTGTTCGCCCTCGCCCTGCTCATCGAGAGCCCGGTCATCGACCTCCTCTCTACCGCTACCACCTTGGCCAAGGGTCGCGCCAGTTACGCGAAGATCAGGCGCTTCACCCTTGCCCTCATGCTTTGGACGGGGGTCGTCCATGCCCTGGTCGCCCTCACCCCGTTGTACGACCTGGTCATGTACGGTCTCCTCCGGCTCCCGCCGGAAGTCGGCGAGGCCGCGCGGTTCCCGATGGCGCTGATGATCCCGTGGAGCCCGGCCATAGGCTGGCGTCGGCACCTCCAGGGGGTCTTGATCCGCGCGGGGACGACTCGGGCGATAGGCTGGGGCACAGGCGTCCGGCTCGTCACAATCGTCGGCGTCTGCTCGGTCATGTTCGCCTCCGGGGCGTTCTCGGGGGCGGTCGTCGCCGCCTCCGCGCTGTCCGCCTCCGTCGTCGCCGAGGCCCTCTTCGTGCACTTCGCCGCTCGTCCGGCCCTCGCCGCCCTCGATCGGGTCCCAGACGACCCAGAGGGGATAGCGCTGACCACTCGGGCGCTCCTCAAGTTCCACCTGCCTCTGACGTTGGCGATGATGGTGCTCATCGCGACGAACCCGCTGGTGACGGCTGCGCTCGCCCGCCTCCCAGATAGCGTGCTCGCCCTCGCTGGCTGGCAGAACTGCATCGCGCTCGCGTTCCTCCTGCGCACGGTCACCTTCGCTCTCCCAGAGGTCGTCATCCGGTTCTATACCGGGCCGGGCAGTGAGGCCGTCCTTCGAAGGTTCTGCCTCACGGTCGGGGGTGCCATGACCGGGCTCACGCTCCTGCTCTGCCTGACTGGCCTTGATCGGGCGTTCTTCAGCACGATCCAGGGCTCTCCCCCGGACGTCGTCGGGGCCGCAAGCCTCGCCCTGCTGCTCATGTCCCCCCTCCCGCTCGTGAACGCCGGAAGCTCGTACGTGCGCGGGTGCCTCACCGCCGAACGCCTGACCTCGGTCCGGCTCCTGGCCACGGTCGTCTCGGTCATCACCACCGTCGCCTTCTTGGCCCTTGGGGCGGCGCTTGGGTGGACCGGGGTCGCCATCGCCGCCGTCGGGACGACAGCCGGTCAAGTCGCCGAGCTCGTGGTCCTCGCTGCCTCTTGGGCTCGGCGTCGGGGTCGGCAGGCTCCGGCCTGAGCCCTTGAAGCCTGGGCAGCAGCGGCTAAACTAGGGCTATGGCCGCTACGCTCCCGCGTTCGACCGATCGGATCGTCGAGATCCTCGGGGACGACGCCCTCCTGAAACACGAGTGTCGGACGGTGGATCAGTCCATGCTCCACCTTCCTGGACCTGACTTCGTCGATCGCGTCTGGCGCGACAGCGACCGCAACAGCCAGGTTCTTCGAAGCCTTCAGTCGATGTTCGACCACGGCCGGCTCGCGGGGACGGGCTACCTCAGCATCCTGCCGGTCGACCAGGGCATCGAGCACAGCGCGGGGGCGAGTTTCGCCAAGAACCCGGCGTACTTCGACCCGGAGAACATCGTGCGCCTCGCCGTGGAGGGGGGGTGCAACGCGGTGGCCTCGACGTTCGGCGTTCTGGGGGCCTGTAGTCGCAAGTGGGCCCACCGGATCCCGTTCCTCGTCAAGCTCAACCACAACGAGCTCCTGACCTACCCGAACAAGTTCGATCAGGTTATGTTCGGCCAAGTTGAACAGGCCTGGAACATGGGTGCTGTGGCCGTCGGCGCGACGATCTACTTCGGGAGCGACGAGTCGACCCGGCAGATCGTTGAGGTGAGCGAGGCCTTCGCGCGTGCGCACGAACTCGGGATGGCGACGGTGCTGTGGTGCTATCTTCGGAACGGTCAGTTCAAGAAGGACGGAGTGGACTACCATGTGTCCGCTGACCTCAGCAGCCAGGCGAACCACCTTGGCGTCACGATCCAGGCTGACATCATCAAGCAGAAAATGCCCGAGAACAACGGCGGCTTCAAGGCCCTGAACACGGGCGGCTCGAGCTACGGCAAGCTGGACGAGCGGATCTACACCGAGCTGACGACCGACCATCCGATCGATCTGTGCAGGTATCAGGTCGTTAACTGCTACATGGGACGGGCTGGCTTGATCAATTCGGGTGGTGCGAGCGGGGCGAACGACCTTCAGGACGCCGTGGCGACCGCGGTCGTCAATAAGCGGGCCGGCGGGATGGGCCTCATCTCTGGCCGGAAGGCGTTCCAGAAGCCGATGGATCAGGGCGTGGCGCTGCTCCAGGCGATCCAGGACGTGTACCTCGACCAGGGCGTGACCGTCGCCTGAGGGAGACGGCCGTCATGGCGGTCAACCCGCCGGTGCCTGGGTCACAGGTACCGGCGGGGCTGGGCAGCACAATCGTAGGGTGCACCTGAAGCGGCGCGCGTTCACCCTGGTTGGCCTTCTGTGCGTCGGTCTCGGGTTCGTCGGCACCGTCGTCCCCGGTATGCCGACGACGATCTTCTTGATCCTCGCGCTCTTCTTCTTCAAGAAGGGGAGTCCGCGGTTCGAGGCCTGGCTGCTGAACCATCCCGTCTTCGGGCCGACCCTCCGGGACTGGGAACGGGACGGAAGCATCAAGCCCCGGACGAAGCTGGTCGCTGTGTCCACCCTTTGGGCGGCTTTACTGATCACAACGATCCTTCTTTGGGGACGCCCGATCGTGATCGGGATCGTAGTCTTGTGTGGCCTGGGCGTCACCGCATTCATCCTCACCCGCCCTAACGCCGGTATCGCCCCTAACCCTTCCGCCGATCAAGCCCGGGCGTAGCGCTCGGTAAGCTGTGTCCAGCTCCCATCCACAATAGCTTCACGGATCTCCGCCATGAGTCGAGCGTAGAAGCTCAGATTGTGCAGTGTCGCCAGCCGGAGGGCGAGGAACTCGCCGGTCTTGAAGAGATGGCGAAGGTACGCGGCTGAGTAGCGCTCGGTCGCCGGGAAGACGGACGAAGGGTCGTGGGGACCCTCGAACGTGGCCCACTCGGCCGCTGCGGCGTTGACGCGCCCCTGGAGGGTGTAGAGCGTGTGATGCCGGGCCATACGAGTAGGGAGGACGCAATCGAACATATCGATACCGCAAGAGACGGCGTGGAGGATGTCCTGTGGGTGGCCGACGCCCATCAGGTAACGCGGCTTTTCCTTCGGCAAGAGGGGCGCGGTCAACTCGACGACAGGGTACTGCATCTCGGTCGGCTCGCCGACGCTGACCCCACCGACGGCGAACCCCTCGAACGGCAATGTGGACAGATATGAGGCAGATTGCCTCCTCAAATCCTCGTGGACTCCGCCCTGGACGATCCCGAAGACCGCCTGGTCGCCGCGCTTCGCCTCAAGGTTACGTGGCGCCCACCGATGGGTGCGGCGCATGGCTGTTTCCGCTTCCTCCCGCGTGCAGGGGTAGGGCGGACACTCATCCAGCATCATCGAGATATCGACGTTGTAGGCAGCTTGAAGTTCTATAGACCGCTCAGGCGTGAGTTCGAGCTCGCTCCCGTCGAGGTGCGACTTGAACGTCACACCCCAATCGGTGATCCGGCGCTGGTCGGCAAGCGACATGACCTGGTAGCCACCCGAGTCTGTGAGTAAGGCTCGAGGCCAGGACATAAACTCATGGAGCCCACCCAGCTTCTCGATGACCTCCACCCCAGGCCGCAGCGCAAGGTGGTACGTGTTCGAGAGCACTAGTTCGTAGCCGAGGGCCTCGACGTCCTCACTCCCCAGCGTCTTGACCGTCCCTCGCGTCCCCACCGGCATAAAGCAGGGCGTCTCGACCGGCCCATGACTCGTGTGGATGCGCCCGCGGCGCGCCCGCGTCACCGGACACTCAGCCAAGAGCTCGAAGCCAATGGGCATCAGAACCGGTACCCGACAAGGAACTGCAGCGCGTTCAGCCCTTGGTTGTTGCCTTGCGTCCCCCCGTTCGATATATGATAGAAGCGTCCGGAGAACATCCAAGGAGTGCGTTCAAGTGTCACGCCGAGGGTGGGGGTCGAGTTCCAGTTTCGATCAAGGTCCCTAGTCGTGATCGAGTTATAGACAATGCCCCAGCCGAGATCGACCGTCGATCTGACACCCCTTAGGAACCCGAACGGGTAACGAGCCTGTGCCAGGACACCGAAGCTGTGCATCGTGTTCACCGGGATGTCTTCAAACCCTCCCCCTCTCGTGAACAAGTAGTAGGCTTCAACCTGAAGAGTGGCAGGTAGTCGAGCGAAAGCAAGGCGCTTCTCCGGCCACTCTCGCCCATAGGAGAAGACCGTCCCGCGGCGGGTGTCCTCTGACCCGAGGACGTCCTGGCCGTAGGTCGCGCCGATTCGCACGAACTGGCTCCGGCCCGACGGCTCCTGGGCGTGGGCCGAATGGGAGGCAAGGACGAGGGTGAGAAGCAGCCATCGGCTCACAGCCCCCGGAATGTACCGGACCGCCGAGGTACCCTGCTCGCCCATGCCTGACCGACCGCCAACCCTTGTGATCGTCGGCCGGCCGAACGTCGGCAAGAGCACCCTCTTCAACCGCATCGTCGGCCGGAGGATCGCGGTCGTCGAAGACTCGCCTGGTATCACCCGCGACCGCCTTTACGCAGAGTTCGAGCACAAGGGCCGCGCCATGCGGCTCGTCGATACAGGCGGGATCCTCTTCGGAGACGAGGATCCCCTGGTCGAACAGATTCGGGTGCAAGCCGAGGTCGCCTTGGCCGAGGCGGACGTTATCCTTTTCATGGTCGACGTCGACGAGGGCCTTAACCCTGCAGACTGGGACCTTGCTAACCGCTTACGAGGCGTCAGACAACCGATCTACATCGTGGCTACGAAGTCGGATAACCCGATGCGTGACGACCAGGCCCATGAGTTCCACACTCTTGGGCTAGGTCTGGTGTTCCCGGTGAGTGGAGTCCATGGTCGTGGAGTGCGAGAGCTCCTGGATGCAATCGCAGAGGGGTTCCCAAAGCGTGCAGCGGGGGAGCCAGAACAGTTACCTGAGATCAAGCTCGCGATCATTGGGAGGCCAAACGTGGGGAAGTCTTCGATGCTTAACGCGTTCACAGGAGAAGAGAGAGCGATCGTGAGCGATATCCCAGGGACGACTCGTGACGCGATCGATACCCCGGTTAATTGGAAGGGACGGCCGTTCCGTCTCATCGACACTGCTGGGATTCGGCGAAGAGGCAAGATTCAAGGATCCGTCGAATACTATATGGTCCATCGAGCGACGAACGCGATCGAAAGAGCCGACTGTGCGCTCCTAGTCGTCGATGGCAATGAGGGGCTTACGGACGGAGACAAACGCGTAGCCAAGATCAGCCACGACCTTGGGAAACCTCTGGTCATCGCGGTCAACAAGTGGGACCAAGTCGAACCTCCAACCGGAGACTTGGGCAAAGACACTCCTGCCAAGAAGGCCCAGAAGACGACCATAAAGAACGAACTCCCAGAAATGGATTACGCGGCGATTCGGTTTACCTCTGCCCTAGAACGTACGGGCCTAGACGGGGTTATCAAGGCCGTCGAGACTTCGGTAGAGAATTGGAGCTTCCGGACTGGGACAGGACAGCTCAACCGCCTCGTCCAAGACGCCGTGTTCTCCAAGCCCCTGAGCCGAAAGGGGCGACCGCTCAAGGTGTACTACAGCACGCAGGCCCAAAGTCGGCCGCCGACGTTCGTACTGTTCGTCAACGACGAGGAATTGGTCCACTTTAGTTACGTGCGATACCTCGAGAATCAGATCAGGAAGGCCTTCCCACTCGAGGGGACGCCCGTCCGAATGGTCGTCCGGGCAAGTCGCGGCAAGTACGATTCCTGAACCCGCCTTCGGGCGAACCGTTTCCCCTGTGCGGATCGTCTCTAAGCACCGGAGCCCCCACACATGCGGAAGTACCTCACGGAGTTCATTGGCACCTTCTTCTTGGTGTTGACCATCTGCCTCGCCGTGCAGTCGGGACAGCCTTTAGCCGTCCTCGCGATCGGTACGGTGCTGATGGTCCTCGTCTACATGGGTGGGCATGTTTCCGGCGCCCAATACAACCCGGCGGTCGGACTCGCGGTCACGATGCGAGGGGCCATGGAAGGTAAAGAGCTTGTGCCCTACTGGGTCTCGCAGATCGCCGGTGCGACGCTCGCGGCGGTAGCAGGGCAGGCCATTACGGGGAAGACGACACCTATCGCCCCCGGCCCCGGAGTCGCGCTCGGAACTGCGGTGCTTGTGGAGGTCCTCTTCACGTTCCTCCTGGCGTTGGTCGTGCTCAACGTGGCCACGAGCAAGAAGACAGAAGGCAACCCTTATTATGGGTTAGCGATCGGTTCAACGATCATAGCGGCTGCCCTCGCCGCGGGCGGCGTGTCCGGCGGGGCGTTTAACCCGGCTGTCGGCATCGGCCTCACCGTCGCCCACGCCACAATGGGGGGAGGGGGTTTCGACAACGTGTGGATCTACATCGTAGGGCCGTTCGCAGGCGCCGCGCTCGCCGCGCTCGTGTTCAAGATTCAAGAACCCGAGCACGAGAGCTCCTAAAGCGTAGACTCTGGCCACGACTTAAGGCCCTAGCTGCGGATGATGCGGAAGCCGTCGCTCGAGTCCCAAACTGTGGTAGCAGCCTGCCCTCGCTTCGAGCCGCGTCGCCTGCCCTCGGCCTCGGCGGGCGCCCCGCCCACAGCGCCCCCAAGGATGACGCCGACTTCGTCCGGGAACGCCGCCGCTGGTGCCCAATCGGCGAACTCGCGGCCCAAGAAGCCTGTATCGAAGCGACCAGCCCGAAACTCGGGATGGCGGATGACCTCGAGAAGGTAGGGCACGTTCGTCGCCGGCCCAAGGATGTGGGTGTCCTCAAGCACCCCTTCCAGCCGGCACAGGGCCTCCTCGCGCGACTCAGCGTGCGCGATCGCTTTCGCAAGCAACGAGTCGTAGAACCTTGACACTTCGGAGCCAGGTCCATAGCCGGTGTCGAATCGGACGCCGGGGCCCTTCGGCTCTGCCCACGCCACGATCTTTCCCACGCTCGGCAGGAAGCCCTTAGACGGATCCTCTGCGACCACCCGGGCCTCGATCGCATGGCCCGTGATCGCCGAACGGTCGCCTTCCATGAGAGACTGCTTAAGATCGAGCCGCTCCCCGCTCGCGATTCGAAGCTGCCAGGAGACCAGGTCAAGCCCGGTGATAAGTTCAGTGACGGGATGCTCAACCTGCAAACGTGCGTTCACTTCTAGGAAGTAGAACTCACCCGCCCGCTCGTCGACCATGAACTCGACCGTCCCTGCCCCGGTGTAGCCTGCCGCAAGGACCAATCGGCGAGAGGCGTCCCGCATTTGCTCCCACAGGCCCTGCGTCATGACCGGCGAAGGCGACTCCTCGATCAGCTTCTGGTGGCGCCGTTGGACGCTGCACTCTCGCTCGAAGAGACAAGCGACCTGTCCATGTTCATCAGCGAGAACTTGAACCTCGATATGGCGCGGGCGTTCGACGAGCTTCTCGACCATCATCGCGCCGTCCCCGAAGCCCTTGACCGCCTCTTCGCTGGCGAGGGCCAGCTCCCGATCGAAGTCGGCCGGGTCACGCACCACCCGCATCCCGCGCCCTCCTCCACCCGCGCTCGCTTTGAGCATGATGGGGTACCCAATCCTATTAGCAGCCGACTTGAGCTCGGCATCGGTCGCCCCTGGTTCGAAGTAACCGGGCGTGACCGGCACTCCGTTCTCGACTGCGATCTTCTTCGCGTCGATCTTTGCCCCCAGTCGATCCATCGCCTCCGGGCTCGGACCGATAAACGCGATGCCCGCCTCCCGGCATGCGAGCGAGAACGCGGACCGCTCGCTCAGAAACCCGTACCCGGGGTGGATCGCCTCGGCCCCTGTGTAACGGGCAGCCGCTATGATCTTCTCGATATCGAGATAACTGGTTGCAGGCTCGGGCCCGCCGATCTCGACGACCTCGTCCGCGAACTGCGCGTGCAGAGAGGTTCGATCCGCCTCGCTCGCAACCGCGACCGTCTTCACCCCCATCTGGCGGGCGGTCTTCATGACCCTGATCGCGATCTCCGCCCGGTTCGCAACGAGAAGCTTGCGGAACATCGCTTTCATTCTGCCTCAATCCGCGCTCGACGAACCGGGGGCAGTAAACTCTCCCCTGAGAGATGCAGGGACGCGTGGTCGTAGTCGGGGCTGGGGCGGCCGGAATCATTGCCGCATGGAACGCCTCGCGCGAGGGAGCCCAGGTCACCCTTCTCGAAAAGACAGACCGTCTGGGCACAAAAATCCTCATATCCGGGGGAGGGAAGTGCAACATCACCCACGACGGCCCGATCGAGGACGTTCTGAAGGCCTTCCGCAAGAACGAGGCTCTCTTCATCCGTCCTGCCTGCTATCGCTTTCGAAACTACGAGGTCGTCGATATGTTGACCTCAAGGGGGTTAGAGGTCTACACCCGTCCCGACGGCCGGGTCTTCCCGGTCCACCAGACGGCGAAGGACGTCGTCGCGATCCTCGAGTCCTATCTTCAGGACGAGTGCGTGGACGTCCGCATGAACACCCCGGTCCGGCGGATCCGAGTCACAGACGGGAAAGTCGCCGGGGTCGAAACGGACCTTGCGTTCTTGCCGAGCGAGCACGTCGTCCTTGCGACCGGGGGGAGCAGCTACCCGAAGTCCGGAACGACCGGTGACGGCTGGCCGTGGGCCAGGGCGGCGGGGCACACGATCGTCCCTGTCCGCCCCGCCCTAGCCCCAATGGAGCTTGTGGTCGATGGTGCTCCGCTCAAGGCCGGTGTGGCGCTTCGCGATACGGTGCTCAAGGCGCGCCTCGCCCCGCCGGACAGCCACGGCCCGGGTAGAGAGATCGCGCGCTGGCGGGGGGACCTGCTCTTCACCCACCGCGGCGTGTCCGGCCCCACCGTGCTCGGGATCAGCAGGGACGTCGCCGAGCAGGAGCGGCTCGGCACGGTCACGCTCGAAGTCGACCTGCTCCCCGACGAGACGTTCGAGACGGTCTCGGCTAGGGTCCGCTCGTGGTGCGAAGCCAACCCGAAGAAGGGGCTTGCCCGGTTCCCCGAGGGTCTGGTGCCCGCGAGCCTCGAAGACGATCTGCTCGCCGCCGCGGGCCTCACGGAGGACGTCCGCGCCGCTCAGGCGGCGAAGAGGGCGGTCAACCGACTCGTCGAAACGCTCAAAGGCTGGCCGCTCGGAAAGGTGCGTGAGGTCGTCCTTGCCAAGGGAGAGGTGGTGGCAGGCGGGGTATCGCTAGACGAAGTCGATCCCCAGACGATGCGTTCCCTCCGCTGCCCCGGCCTGTACCTGTGCGGGGAGGTGCTCGATATCGCGGGCCCCGTCGGCGGTTACAACCTTCAGGCCGCCTTCGCCACCGGCTTCGTCGCGGGCGAGACGGCCGCCCGCGACGCCCAGGGTCGCTAGCCGGCCTCGGGGCCCCGCCACACCGCCGCGATCAGCGTCCGATCGTCGTCGGTCCGTTCGGCCACCGGTTGCGACCCAAGGATCATCAGGAGCCACTCTTCGAACTCCGCGTCCCGACCCGGTCCGCCCGCTAGCCGCCCCAACAACGCCTCCAGGAATGGGGCTCGAGGGACGCAGGCCTCGCCGTCGAGCAACACCTTGTTCAGCCCGTCAGAGAACGCGAACACCGCTTGGACGGGCGCGTCCAGCCGCACCGACTTGAGGTGGGAGCCCGCATCGGCCTGGGTGACCGAAGCGGTGTCGCCCGGCGGCGCGTCACCCCCGAGGACCAGCCGCGCCCCGTCGCCATCGACCACGACCACCCCGCCCCCGCCGACAGCGAGGAGGACTCCGCCGGAGGGGTCTAAGGACCCAGCAACGAGCGAAGTCGCGTAGTCGGTCGAGGGGATCTCGTTGTGCCTGGCCTCCGAATCGACCTCTCGACGGACGTACTCCAGGATCCGCACCGGGTCTTGGCTGCCGATCCAGCCGACGAAGAACGCCGACGCCGCCAACTCGGCCCCGACCGCCCCTTCCCGGGCCCGGTCGAACCCGTTCGACACCGCGAACAGGAACCGGTCCTGCTTTGCGAGGGCCGAGGCGTAGTCCCGGTTCCCCCAGCCCGGACCCCTCCGCTCACCGCGAAGGCTCGCCGTCCCGTGTGTCCAAGCCAACTCGTTCGTACCTACCTTTGGGCCGTCCGACCGACCCGGGGGCCATTTAACCTCGCGGACAGGCCGCCCGCCCACCCATTGCGCAAGAAACGCTGAAAACCGCCGGAGTACACTCCTCCCCCATGCCCGTCACCCTCCAGGACGTCTTCGGTCGGCTCAGCACCTATTGGGCCGAGAGGGGCTGTGCCTTGCTCCAGCCTTACGACCTCGAGGTCGGTGCAGGCACAAGTCACCCAGCCACGGCCCTCCGCTGTCTCGGGCCGGAGCCCTGGAGCGCCGCTTACGTCCAGGCGAGCCGACGACCCGCCGACGGGCGCTACACCAAGAACCCGATGCGCAACCAGCGCTACTACCAGTTCCAAGTCATCCTCAAGCCCAGCCCGGAGGACGTCGTCGACCTCTACATGGGCTCCCTCAACGCGGTCGGCTTCGACACCCAGCGCAACGATGTCCGCCTGGTCGAGGACGACTGGGAGAACCCATCGCTGGGCGCCGCGGGCGTCGGCTGGGAGGTCTGGCTCGACGGGACGGAGATCAGCCAGTTCACGTTCTTCCAACAGATGGGCGGCATCGAGTGCGACCCGGTCTGCGCCGAGCTCACCTACGGCCCCGAACGCCTGGCGCTCATGCTGAACGGCCAGACGTCGATCTGGGAGGACCTCATGTGGGACGCGAGGCTCCGCTATCGGGACGTGGAGTTCGACCAGGAGATGCAGAACAACGTGTTCAACTTCGAGGTCGCCTCGAGCGAGTTCCTTTTCCAGCTCTTCGATATGTTCGAGGCAGAGAGCAAGCGGGTGATCGAGACCCCAGTGGCCTGGGACGAGGAGCGGGGCGTGCTGGGGACGACCGACGGGCCGGGTGACCACGGTCACGCGCTCGTCTACCCGGCCTTCGACCTCGCCCTCAAGTGCTCACACGCCTTCAACGTGCTGGACGCTCGCGGCGCGGTCAGCGTCACCGAGCGGGCCGCCTACATCAACCGTGTCCGTGCCCGCGTCCGGGCGGTCTGCCTCAAGTACATGGAGCGCTACGCGCCGGAGCCTGAGCCGGCCCGGGCCTAGGGCCGGTATCGTATCGGGGATGAGCTCCCTTCGCACCCTGGTCGCCGTGGCCTGTACCGCCGGACTTGCCCTGGGGTGTGGCGGGGGGGGCGGCGGGAGCGTCGACTCCAGCGCCTTCGCCGGGTCGTACCGGGCTGCCTTCGACCGCGCCGGGACCCACGTCCTCGTGCTCACCGACTCGACGGGAGGGGTCGAAGTCACGCTGTCCGACGATACGGGCGTCCTCGCGTTCGGGACGGGGACCGTGGCGGGCAGCGGGGTCGTCAGCGCCGCCCTGAGTGGTCGGATCGGGAGCGTCTCGGCGGGAGGGGCCTATAGCCTGATCGGCGAGGAGCCCCGGCTCACCCTCGATCTCGCGGGGGCGGTGTCGGCCGTCGGACTCTCCCTCACGCGGACGGGGTCGCCTGGCCTCAACCCGTTCGCTGCCGCGTACGTCGGGACGTACCAGGGGAGCGAATCGGGCACCTGGGACGCCTTCGTCGAGACCGGGAACCGCGTGACCGGGGTGGTTCGAAGCCCGCTCTTTGGGACGATGACCCTGTCTGGCCGGGTCGATTCCCGCGGCCAGGCGACCTGGACGGCAGTCGGCGCGTCCGGCGCCCCACCCCCGACGATGACGTGGACCGGTCAGTTCTCCTTTACGGGCGACGACGTGCGTGCCGAGGGGACCTGGATCGGGAGCACCGGCGGGGGCGGCGGCTGGTCAGGCCGCCGCGACTGACCGATCAGTCCCAGTGCATCGAGTCGTCCCCGTGGAACGACTGGATGAAGTTGAGCTGAGCGTCGTGATAGGACATGTGAGTGGCAGCGAGGCTCGCCATGTTGAGCGCCGTTGTCTCCCCGTTGGGGGTCGCGATCGGCGCCTCAAGGGCGTCCTCGGCGAGGCCGTCCCAGGCTTGGAACAACGCCTCGACCGACCCGCGGAACTCAGCGATGCAGGCCTCCTTGCTACTGAACTCGGCCGGGGCCTTCATCCAGCCGTCGTGGTTGTGGTCGGGAAGGGCCTGGCCCGCGATGCGGGCGGCCATCCGGCGGTTGACGAAAGCGACCTCGTAAGTGAAATCGACCGCTGTCCGGGCGACTCCCCCGATCGAGTTAAGGAGCTGGTCCTCCGGGATCGCCTCCAAATCCTTGGCGTAGAGGTGCGACGAAGACTCGAGGCGCTTGCGGATGTGCTGTTTGACGTCGGCGCTGGTCATGGGTCGCCGAAGGTTACTCGGTCGTGGGGGCCGGGTGTTCCCCGGTCGCAGCCCACGCGCCTCTAGAGGGCGCTCACGAGACGCTCGATCTGCACGTTCGCCGACCGCAGACGGTTGCAGATCGTTTTGCCCAAGTTTCGGTAGACCACCATACCGATTCGAGGTTGCTCTTCCATGAGGCGAAAGAGCGCGTTACCGTCCAGATGGAGCAACTGGCTCGGGCCATTGCTCATGACCGTCGCAGACCGCCGACCCGCCTCGAAAAGGGCGAACTCGCCGATGATGGCCCCCGGCTTGAGCCGGGCGATCACGTCCCCCGCCGGGGTCCTTACCTCGGCCGAACCCTCCGTCAGCACGTAGAGGTCCGAGGACACGTCCGTCTCTCGGACGATGTCCTCAAGGTCTGCGAACGAGACCGTCTCCCCGAGCGCCACGACCGACCGGACCTCGTCATCGGAGAGTCCGTCGGTCAGATAGTGGTTCCGGAACGCGTCGAAGAGATCCATGCCGCCGCCAAGGATACCGGCCACCGGCAGCGGCGGGCCGGGGGCCCAGGGGCTCACTTGACGAGCTCGGCTGCCAGCGTGCGCATCTCCGCCGCTTGGGCCTGGTTGAACCCGACCATCACCCGGCGGACCGTACCCGACTTATCCACGAAGATCAGCGTCGGCACGCCCCGCACGCCCCACTGCTTCATGAGGTCGTCGTTCGAGTGAGTCATCACGTATCCGAGGCGCTTCGACTTCGCGTAGTCCGCCGCCGCCTTAGGCCCAGCCTCGTCCTCCAGGCCGTTCGCACCGATCACGAGGAGGCCCTGGCGGTTGTGGCGCTGGTGGAGCTCCTGCAGCACGGGCGTGACCTGCTTGCACGGCCCGCACCAGGTGGCCCAGAAGTCGATGATCGCCGCCCGACCCCGGAGGTCGGCGTTCGTCATTCGCTTGCCCGCGGTCGTCGTCATCGTGAACGCCGGGAGCTTCTTGCCCTGGAGCTGCTGGACGTTCTGGATAGGCTCGGAGCCCGGCGAGAACGCACTCGCCAGCAGGCCGATGAAGAACAGCGCGGTATTGGTCATGAGTTCCATCTGAGGTCACCTACGGTCAGAGGGGTTCAAGGGGTTCCGGACGGCCCAAAGTTCCCGGGCACCGCCCCCGAATCACCCCCGATGGCCGACTGGTTGCCGTATAGTCGCCGTCCAGTCGCCGCATACTCTGTGACCATGCCACGTCAGGGCCCAGAACGATCGGCCTCACTCGGCCAATGCGGGCAAGGAGCCTGACTGACGGGGTCCCCGTGGCCTCCCAGACGCCCCCCTGACGCTTCGGCCCGGGCTAGAATCGGGGGCGTGAGGCGGTGGGCGCCATGGCTGATCCCCCCGGTCGGAGTCTGCGGGGCGATCCTGGCCGGGCGAGGCACCAGCCCGGACATGCTCCGGGACACCGACACCGCCGTGCTCCTCGACGCGGTCCGCCAACGGTCCGACCCGTTGTCCTGGTTCACCGGCGATTGGCCCCTCGGCAACCACTTCTACCGCCCGGTCTCCACCCTCACCTTCGAGCTCGACGACTGGCTCGGTAAGGGCGCCGCGGCCCAGTTCGGCTGGACCAACGCCCTTCTCGCCGTCCTGTGCGTCCTCGCCCTGTTCTGGCTCGCTCGTGAACTGACGGACTCGCCTCCGACCTCGTGCGCTGCCGCGAGCCTCTTCGGGCTATGGCACCTCATGGAGCCCGGCCAGGCTGGTCTGGCCCCGGTCATCTGGGCCGTGGCGGCCGCCGCGTTCCTCGGCCTCCTGCGGTCCGGGCCCCGGCACTTAGGGGCCGTGTTGGTCGGGTTCGGGTCGATGGCGTTCCTGGCCGTGATCGTCGATCCGGTCGTGCCGCTCGGCCAGCGGATCGTGTGGTGGCTGCCGGGCCGCACCGCCTCGACGATGACGGTGTTCGCGCTCGTGGCCCTGGCGTGTTATGCCCGGGCGGAACGTCTCACTGCCCCCCGCCGTCCCGCTGCCCCGCCCCGCCCCCTCGACCTCCCGGCGACCAAGGGGACGGTGGTCGCCCGGCCTGGGCAGTTTCCCTGGATCCTCTTTCCACTTTCTTTCGTGGCGGCGGCCCTTGCTCTAGGGTCGTACGAGCAAGCCGTCATGCTCCCCGCGCTCTTCGGCGCCGTTGCCGTCTGGGTTTGGGCGTCCGGGGGGCGACCGCGGTGGGGATGGGTCGCGGGATCGGTCGTGTTGCTCGTCTCGTACCTCGTGCTCCGTGCGCAAGTCGTCCCGACCGCCGTCTCGGGCTACCAAGACCAACAGCTGCGAGACGGGCCCGGCGTCGTCCTGGCCGTGCTCGACTACCTCCTCCCGGGGGCCCCGTCGCTCGTGCCCGTGTGGACGGGGCTCGGCACGGGGGCGCTCATCATGCTCACCTCGTCCTTCTGGGGGCCGGTGGGCCTCATAACGGCGAACGTAGGGGCCCTTGTCTCATCCGTCCAGAGCCGGGCCGCCGCAAGGGTCGGCGTGGCCTGGGGGATGGCGGTGGTCGCGTTCCTGCCGATGGCCTGGCTCAAGCCCTTTGAGCACTACCACTACTGGCCGTCGGCGTTCCGAGCCCTCGCGATGGCGCTGTTCGTGCCGGTGGCGGTCGGGGCTTGGCTTAACGCAGTTTCGCCCCGAGCGCTTCGAGCGCCGCCACGGCCGCGTCCCGCACCTGGTTCGCTTCCTCGTCCGTGAACGTGCCCGCCTTCCGGAACTGAAGGGCGATCGCCAGGGAGTGCTGGCCGGGCTCGATCCCTTTGCCCTCGTAGACGTCGAACAGCCAGTGCCGCTCGAGGACGTCGCCGCACGCCGCGACGAGCGTCTCCTCGATGTGCTTGAACGGCACCGCCTTCTCGATGGCGATCGCGATGTCCCGCCTCGCGGCCGGGGTTCGATGGACAGGGCGGTAGTGGAGTTCCCCCTGAGCGCTCGTCGCCAGCCCGGTGAGGTCGAGCTCGGCGACGAACGTCGTGGCCGGCAAGTCGAGCCCCTCGGCGACGTCAGGGTGGACCTGCCCGATCAGCCCGAGGCTCTGGCCCGTCCCCGCCGCCCGCACCGTCGCCTGGCGGGTCGGGTGGAGCCGGGGGTCGCCTCCGCCGGGCTCCAGGGTCGCCTCGACCCCGGCGACGTCCAGGAGCCGCTCCACGACCGCCTTGAGCGTGAAGAAGTCCGCGGTCTGAGCAGCGCGCCCGCCCCAACTGGGGGCATCGAGCCCACCCGTGCTCAGAACTCCGAGGGCGACCGTCTCCTGCCCGTCCCGGAACACGCGTCCGGCCTCGAAGAGGTGGACGTCCCGCCCCCCGTTGCGCCGGGCGTTCTCGGCCAGGCAGGGCAGGGTGGAGTTCCGAAGGTGGGCCATCTCGGGCGAGTGGGGGTTCCGCACGGTGACCCTCTTGCCCGGGGCGTCGAGCGGGTGGAGGTCGCCCAGAGAGTGGCTCAGAGTCTGGTCGAGCCCACACCGGAGGGCCTCCTCGCGCAGCCGGTCGGTGAGCGCCTCGGCCCCTTTCGGACCCCCGATCCCGGTGCTGCCGGCGGGGAGCGCCTCCGGGATCTTCTCGTAGCCGTAGACCCGGCCGACCTCTTCGACCAAGTCGTCCTCCCGCTCGAGGTCGATCCGCCAGCTCGGAGGGGTGACCTGGAACTCGTCCCCGCCCCGCTCGACCCGGTTCCCGAGGGCCAGAAGCGAACGCTCGATCTCGTCCGCGGCCACGTCCATGCCGAGCAGCCGGACGGCCCGGTCCCGACGCAGCCGAAGGGTCGGCCGGACGGGCGGTGCCGGGTAGACGTCCACGACCCCCGGCACCGGTCGCACCCCCATCGCCTCGGCGAGCAACTCGGCGAACCGGTTGAGTGCCCTCACCACTCCCTCCGGGTCCGCGTACCGCTCGAACCGGTAGCTCGCGTCGGTCTGGAGGCCAAGGCGCTTCCGAGTCCGCCGTACGGACCGGTGGTCGAAGTGCGCCGACTCGAGCAGGCACCGCGTGGTCGTCGCTGAGACCTCCGTGTCGCCGCCGCCCATCACCCCCGCTACCGCGACCGGGCGCTCGGCGTCGCAGATCATGCAGTCGGTGGGCCCGAGCTCGTGCTCCTGGCCGTCCAGGGTCGCCATCCTCTCCCCGGTCTGAGCCTGGCGCACCACGATCCGCCCCTCGCGGAGCGTGTCCATGTCGAAGGCGTGGAGCGGCTGGCCGGTCTCGAGCATCACGTAGTTCGTGAGGTCGACGAGCATGGAGATCGGTCGCTGACCGACTTTGCGCAGTCGCTCCTGGACCCAGCCGGGGGCCTCGCCGTTCGTCAACCCCTCGAACACCCGACAGGCGTACCGCGTGCAGTCCGGCGTCTCGATCTGGACCGACGTCAGCCGCCCACCGTCCGGCGCGCCCTCGTCCCCGAGCGGACAGCCCTCGCTCAGCCGGGTGTAGAGCGGGGTCGGCCGGGCTTGGGTGTCCTTGGCGAGCACTTCGCGGGCTAGCCCGAGCACGGACGCCCCGTCGCCCCGGTTCGCCATGACGTTGACGTCGAGCACCTTCTCCCCCTCGACCTCGACGATCTCCTCGAGTTCGAACCCGGTCATCGTGAGGAGGTCGCCGATCTCCTCGGCACTCATCGGGGTCTCGACCATGTCCCGGAACATCGACTCGGTCAGCTTCATGGGCGCAACGATGATACCGGCGAGGCCGAGGATCGTCGTCGGCCCATGGTTTGCGTCATAATTCTTGCAGTGAAACTCGCTTCTGTCGGTGTGTTCGGTTCGCTCGTGCTCATGGTAGGCTGCGGGCTGGTTGGTGTTCGCCAACAGGGGGACGCTGCGGTCCGGAATGAGCTTTGGGGCGCGCTGGGGGGCGACGATCAGGCACGGACGGAAGGGTGTCGCTTAGCGGCCACGCGTGGCGAACCGGGGCTGGTCGCCCTCCGTTCGCTCCTTGACGATCCAGCCCGGTCAGAGGCAGCCGCCGGGTGCTACGACACCGTCCTAGATCCTCGTGCCGCCGTCCGCCTCGTTGAACTGGGGAGAGCGGCCGGCTTGGCCCGCGGACATGAGCTCAATGGGACTCGCGAATCGACTCGTTTGATCGTCGCGAGCCTCGGTGCCCCGGCCAAGTCGATCAACGCCGACGAATCGCGCTTTTGGCAGATCGTCGCCTTCGGGGACGCCGAGTCGTTGAGGGCGGTGGCCCGTTTTTCCGCTGCCCGGCAGTCGTTAAACAGGAGTCTAGGCGAAGCTCAGGCCGAGTTCGACCTCGACGAGGTCGCCAGACGGGTTGCCGAGATCGATCGAACGTTCCCCCAGGGCGAGAGTTCACTCACGGCCTCGGACCCCTTCGGCGGCCTCTTGGGCTTCGCCTCGACCGTTCAGGACGTGGACGTGCTCCGGTGGCTGGCCGAGTCGGAGGTTCTCAGAAACGGATCAATGGGGCCTGTTCGGGAGCTGGCTCAGGAGCGGTTAGCCGGCAAGCGGCTCGTTGTCGTCCCCGAGTACGTGCCGAGGGGGCGCCTGAGACCGCTCGTCGACGGCCTCATCGCCGGCGAGGCCCGGCTTAGACCTACCCCTGAGTTCACGGAGGTGGGGATGCGACTTGCAGCCAATCCGGGCGAGCTCGGCCGCGCGATCCGGGCGTTCGAGGCGGCCGCCCGGTCGGATGAGGGACCCGGGCTCGAGTTGACCGCCTGCCTCGCAGCCGCAGGCCACAAGCCCGCGCGCGACCAGATCGCGGCGGTCGCCGTCCCGCGCTTCAAGGGCGACTACGCCTGGGTCGGCGCCAGGGCCGCAAGCGGCGTCCCGGAGCTCGTCCGGGGCCTCAGGCAGGTCACATTTGCGGAAGGATTCGTGAGTGAGACGGAGCGGAGGGGAAAGAAATCCGAGTTCGAGGCGTTCGCCGAGGCCCAGCTTGCCGCTGCAAAGC
Organism: Fimbriimonadaceae bacterium; assembly: GCA_022843485.1. Lineage (GTDB taxonomy): Bacteria > Armatimonadota > Fimbriimonadia > Fimbriimonadales > Fimbriimonadaceae > JALHNM01. Next base: position 63,125 of record JALHNM010000004.1, read on the forward strand.
TCGACGGGACCCCCGCCGCCATCCGCCGCGCAGGTACGGACGTCTGGGTCGGGGCTAGGGTTTACGGGTCGTTCCGGGCCCTCGAGATCCTCGACGAACTGCGAGCGCTGGGGGCCGACGAGGGCCTCTCCGGATTGCCCGACAACGTGCTCATCGAGGCAGCCTCTTTCGGGAGATCGACCGGGCACCGCTTCCGTGACCAGGTGTTCGTCGGACGGATGAATCTCATCCTCGCACAACCCGAGAGACCTACGGAGCTTTCGGGCTTCTTGGGCACCTGGCTCCCGGTGCACCCTGACCAGGCCGTGCTCGAAAGGGTGAGGCTCGAGGCCCGCCGACCGTGCCTCTTTGCTCTCTACCTGGTCGAGTCGCTCCTTGCGGCGGGCGACCCAGTAGGGGTCGAACTGGCGAAAGGAGAGCTTGGGCAGCCGAACTCCTCCCGAGTCCTGTGGGCGTTGCGGATCGTGCGGAGGGAGCCTTCTATCGACCTCCTCCCAAGCCTGGTGGCTCTCGTCGACCATCCGCGCTGGCGAGTGCGCCTGGAAGTCGCGCGCGCCCTTCGGGCTTTCGACAACCCTGAGGCCGACAGGCTTCTCGACCGCCTCGCGAAAGACCCCGCCTACGACGTCCGTCGGGCGGCCCGGGGCCTGCGGGTTACGGCCGCAGGCTAGGCGAACTGACCTAGGAACCGTCGGTCGTTCTCGAGGAAGTGGCGCAGGTCATCGACGCCGTAGGCCATCATCGGGATCCGCTCGACGCCGAGCCCGAAGGCGAACCCGCTGAAGCGCTCCGTATCGATCCCATAGCGCTCGAGGATGTTCGGGTGGACGAGCCCGGCCCCTCCGAGCTCGACCCAGCGGCCCCCGAACAGCTTCGGGGTCGAGATCGCGTAGTCCACGCCCGGCTCGACGAAGGGGAAGAAGTCGGGCCGGAACCGCACTTTCACCTCCGGCCCGAACATCGCCCGGGCGAAGAGGCCGAGCGTGCCCTTGAGGTGCGCCATCGAGACGCCCTCGTCGACCATGAACACGTCGACCTGGTGGAACGTATGGCTGTGCGTTCGATCGACGGCCTCGTTCCGGTACGTCCGGCCGACCGTGAAGGCCCGGAACGGGGGCGCCGTGGTCTCGAACACCCGCCCTTGAAGCGCGGTGCACTGCGTCCGGAGCACAAGGTCGTCCGTCACGTAGAACGTGTCCTGAGCGTCCATCGCCGGGTGGTCGGGAGGGTAGTTGAGGGCGTCGAAGTTGTACTTAAAGTCTTCGAGCTCAGGGGACTCGTGATAAACGAACCCCATCGACCCGAACACGTGCTTGATCCGGTCGATCGTCTGCTGGAGGACGTGCTTCCGACCGGCTCGCACCGGGTGCCCAGGGAGCGTCACGTCGATCCGTTCGGCCTCGAACTGAGCCGCCCGTTCGCCCGACTTGAGGTGGGTGGTGCGATCCCCGAGCAGGGCTTCCAGACGGCCCTTGGCCTGGTTGACGGCCTCGCCGAACGGCTTGCGCTCGTCGGCGGGGAGCGCCCCGATCCCCTTCATGAGCCCCGTGAGGCGCCCGCTCTTCCCGAGGAACTGAATCTCGAGCTCGCGGAGTTCGGCGGTCGTCGTCGCGGCCCCGATGGCGACTTCGGCCTCACGTTCGATCTGGGCGACCTGGTCCATAGCGGCGTTGGCCAGTTTGGCACGCCGAGACCCGGTGGGGGCGGGCCGCTCATAATGGACGGATGAAACTGCCTGGTTTTCTTCGGCCCGAGGAGTTCCTCGCCTTCGAGCGCGGGGCGGACGAGAAGAATGAGTACTACGACGGCGTGGTCGTCGCGATGTCCGGCGCGAGTCGGCAACACGTGACGGTCACGATGAACTTGACGCTGTGCCTCGGCCCGCAGGCATTGCGTCAAGGGTGCCGCCCCTACGGCTCCGACCTCCGGGTCGCCCCGCCCAACTTCCGTAGCTACCTCTACCCCAACCTCAGCCTGGTGTGCGGTGAACCGACGTTCCAGGACGACCAGTTCGACGTGCTCACGAACCCGGTTGTGGTCGTCGAAGTGCTCTCACCGTCGACCGAGGGGCGAGACCGGGGCGAGAAGTTCCGGCGGTACGCCGAGATTCCGAGCCTGGAGGCCTACCTGATCGTCGCCTCGCTCTCCCCTCGGATCGAGGTCTACCGCCGCCAGGGCGAGCACCAATGGTTGCTGACCCCGTACGAGGGTCTTGGCGCAGTGGCCAGCCTCGAGCGCCCAGAACTTGAGCTCCCCCTCGCGGACGTCTACGAGGGGGTCGTCTTCCCGCCGGAGCCGGGTCCCCTGCCGGATCCGGCCTCGACTGACGGTCAGAAGTCGGCGGCCGGGCTCGGCGCGCCGACTGGGGCGGGGTCCGGCTGACCGGTGGCGTAGAAGTCTCGGTAGACCAGGGCCGGGCACACGTAGAGCAGAGGCAACGTGAGGACGATTCCCACGCAAAGGCAGATGCCCAGGCCCGACAGGATCGAGAGCACCAGGTACAGCAGGGTTGCCATCAGCAGGTGCCTGGTCAACAGGGCCCAGCTCTCTCGGAGCGCCTCGAACGGCTTGAGGTTGCGAGTGAGCATGATCGGGTAAGTGAACATGGTCAGACCCCCGACGATGAACGCGGGGATGTAACAGCAGATGGATCCGATCGTGACCCCGATGCCCACGATGAGGCCGACGACGAAGGCCTGTCCGAACCTCTGAGTCCCGTAGACCGCGTCGCCCAACTCCAGCGCCTGCCCGGAGGCCACCTTCAGCGTCATGTGCGTGATGCTCATCGCGAAGGGGGCGGCGACCGCCATCGAGAGAATCGAGAACGGTGTGAAGGCCCCCTGCCACACAAGTTGCGCGCTGAGCGAGGCGAACGGGTCGGCGGAGTCCGATGCGGCGTTCGCGGCGGCGAACAACGGCATCGTGAGGAGGAACCCGAGCCCGGTCACGGCTAGGTAAGCGAGGACCATCAGGACTCCGGCGAGAGCGAACGGGCCGATGTTCTTCGTCACCACCTTCCAGCCCTCGCTGATCACTGCGAAGTTGATCTCTTGGATGGGTGGCCTTGGGTAGTTCGAATAGGGTCCAGGCTGCACGTCGTTCCTCCAGGGCGGATTCTACGCCCTAGGAGGAAGACGAGGCAAACAGCGTTCTCGGTGCGTAGGCGCCCTACGACTCGTCGTCGTCGTCTTCGGGCGACTGGACGATACGGGCGATCGAGGCGATGGTATCGCCCCCTGCAAGATCGATCAGCTTGACCCCTTGGGCGACCCGTTTCACGAGCCGGATGTCCTTAACGCGTAGTCGGATCCCTTTCCCGTTGATCGTGAGGACCAAGAGCCGGTCGTCGTCGCGCACCACCTCGGCGCTCACGATCTTGCCCGTCTTGTCCGTCACGTTCATCGTGAGGATCCCAAGGCCGCCCCGGCCTTGGACGCGGTACTCGTCGATGGGCGTTCGCTTGCCGAAGCCGTTCTCTCCGACCACGAGGAGCGTCGCTTCGTCGTCCGCGATGTCGGCCCCGACCACGTGGTCGCCCTCGCGCAGCGTGATCGCCCTGACCCCGCCCGCCGCCCGGCTCCGATCCCGGGCCGCCGTCTCCTTGAACCGGATCGACATGCCTTCGTGGGTGACGATGAGCACGTCGTCGTCGCCCTTCGACTGCAGCACCCATCCCAGCTCGTCGCCGGCCTCGATGTCGAAGGCGATGAGGCCGTTCGACCGGATGTTCGCGAAGTTGGAGAGCGAGGTTCGCTTGACCTCGCCCAGACGGGTGACCATCACGAGGTACCCCTCTTCCTTGAGGTCCTTCACCCGAACGGCGGCCGTGACCCGTTCTTCGCTATCGATCGCGATGTAGTTGATGACCGGCATTCCTCGCGCGTACCGGCCGCTCTCGGGGATATCGTAAGCTCGCAGCTTATAAGCCTTACCGCGGTCGGTGAAGAAGAGGATCGTGTTGTGAGTGTTGACCTGGAAGAGGTGAGCCGGCTCGTCCTCGGCCTTCATCACGTTCTTCATCCCCTTGCCGCCCCGCTTCTGCTGGCGGTAAGCGTCGAGCGAGATCCGCTTGATGTAGCCGTCCCGGCTGATCGAGATGATCGCCTCTTCCTCGGGGATGAGGTCCTCCTCGCTGAAGTCCCCGGCCTCGCGCTGGATGATCTTCGTCCTGCGCTCGTCGCCGTGCTTGTCCCGCATCGCGACGATCTCGTCCTTCATGACCTGCGTCAACCGGGCCGGGTTGGCGAGGATGTCCATCAAGTCTTGCGCGCGCCGGAGGGCTTCCTTGTACGACTTCTCCAGCTCTTGCTGTTCGAGTTGGGTGAGTCGCCGGAGGGGCATCGCGAGAATCGCGTTCGCTTGGAGCGGCGACATCGTGAACTCCCGGACGAGCCGAACCCGGGCCTCGTTCACGTCCGCCGACGCCCGGATCGTCCGGATGACCTCGTCGAGGAACCGCCGCGCGATCTGGTACCCCTCGTTGAGGTGGACTTCCTCAAGGGCTCGGTAAAGCTCGTACCGCGTCCGGCGGTCGATGACCTGACGCCGGTGCTTGACGTACTCGTCGATCAGCCCGGTGAGCGTCGTGACCCGCGGTCCGCCGTCGACGAGCGACAGCATGATCGCGCTGAACGACGAGCGCAACGCGGTGTGCTTGAGCAGGTAGTTCAGAGCCTTGTTCGGGTTGACGTCCCGGCGCAGCTCGATCTGGATGCGCATGCCCCGCTTGTCCGAGTAGTCCTGGACGTCCGTGATGCCGTCGAACTTCTTGTCCTTGGCGAGCTGGGCGATGTTCTTGACCAGCGTCGTCTTGTTGACCTGGTAGGGCAGCTCGGTCACGACGATCGCGCTCTTGCCGCTCTCGATCGGTTCGATCATCGTCTTCGCCTGCATCACGACGCTGCCGCGGCCCGTCTCGTAGGCGCTCCGGATCCCCTTCGTGCCCATGATCAACCCGTAAGTGGGGAAGTCGGGGCCCGGGAGGTGGACCATCAGGTCGTCGAGGGAGCAGTCCGGGTTGTCGATCCGGTGGAGGATCGCGTTACTGACCTCAGTCAGGTTGTGCGGCGGGAGCGACGTCGCCATCCCGACCGCGATCCCCATCCCGCCGTTGCAGAGCAGGTTCGGGAACTTGGACGGGAGGACGGTCGGCTCGTTCAGGGTCTGGAGGTAGTTGGAGGTCCAGTCGATCGTCTCGCGATCGATGTCCTCGAGCATCTCCATCGCGATCGGCGTGAGCCGGCACTCGGTGTATCGCATCGCCGCCGGGCTGTCGCCGTCGATGCTCCCAAAGTTGCCCTGGCCGTCGATGAGGGGGTACCGCATCGAGAACGACTGCGCCATGCGCACGAGCGTCGGGTAGATCGTCTGCTCGCCGTGGGGGTGGAAGTCGCCGCTCGTCTGGCCGCACACCTTCGCGCACTTCGTGGTCGCGTTCTGCGGGGTCAGGTTCAGCTCCCGCATCGCGTAGAGGATGCGGCGCTGCACCGGCTTGAGGCCGTCGCGCACGTCCGGGAGGGCCCGGGCGATGATGACGGACATCGAGTAGTTGACGAAGCTTGTCGCGAGTTCGTCCTCGATGTCGCGGGACACGATGCGGGGGTCGAGTTCAGCCACGGCTCTAGGGTTCCTGACGGCCAGCGACGAAGGTTCGACGCGGCTCGTGAACCCGCTAGGATACCGTCTGGGCCCCCCTGTCCCCCCGGATCGGCCCCCCCGGCCCGAGGTAGAACTGGCCGCGGTGAGCACTGAGGCCCCCCCGCCCGTCCCGACCGAGGATCCGCGTCGTACCGCCCTCGGCTGGGGCGCCGCGCTCTTCGCCTTCGCGCTACTGATCCGGTGGGCCGGGATCGACTGGGGTCTCCCGAACGCAGACCGTCATTGGTCGCTCCACCCGGACGAGCCCGTCGTCTTCGCCTATTCCCAACGGGTCGAGCCCGCGAAGCTCGACTTCACGCCCGGCTTCTACAACTACGGGACGCTCTACCTGACCCTGAACCGGGTTGCGGCCGACATGGTCTCGGCCTACGGGGGCGGGCCGAAGCAGGCCGACGGCTCCGACGCCTGGGAGTGGGTCGGGCGAGTCCACGCGGCTGGACGGGCGATGAGCGCCTTCGCCGGGGCGGGCCTCGTGTGGGTCGTGTTTGCCCTCCTGCGTCGGTGGACGAACCTCACTGGGGCCGCGTTCGGTGCGACCGCCCTCGCCCTCGCCCCCGGGCTGGTCGTGCACTCCCGGTTCCAGACCGTCGACGTCCTCGCGACGTTCCTCCTGGCCCTGAGCCTCTTCTTCGCGCTCGAGTTGGTCCCGCGCGAGTCCGACCCGCCCCCGATCGCCCCCGACCGGGCCGCTCTCCTGGCCGGGCTGTTCGCCGGGCTCAGCGCAGGCACCAAGTACACCGGCGTGCTCGCCCTCGTCGCCCTTGGTGCGGTCTGCTTGGGGACGCGCCGGTGGCGGCCTCTCGCCCTGGGCGCGGGCGTGGCCGCCGCCGCGTTCCTTGTGACGACCCCGGGCGCCGTGCTCGACGGAGGCAAGTTCTGGGCCGACTTCGGCTACGAAATGGCCCACACCTCGACCGGCCACGGTCTGGTCTTCGCCGGCACCGCGCCCGGGTTCCTCTTCCACCTCGGCAACCTCGTGCTCGGGTTCGGGACGTTACTCACCCTCCTCGGCGTGGTGGGCCTTGTGCAGGCCGTCCGCGAGAAGGCGGTCTGGGCCGTCGCCCTGGTCCTGTTCGCGCTGGTCTACTTCCTGGTGATCGGCCGGGCCGAGGTCAAGTTCCTTCGCTACGTCTTCCCGCTCCTCCCGGTGCTCGCGGTCGGGTTCGGGTGGTGGGTCGGCAAGGGGCAAGCCCGCGGCGACCTTCGGGGCAAGGGGGTGGTCGTCCTGGGGATCCTGGCCGTGGGCGGGCTGCTCGGAGGAGGGGCAGGGCTCACCGCCGTCGCGACCCAGGCCATGTCCCTCGGCGACCCGCGGGACGAAGCAGGTCGCTGGCTCAAGGAGAACGCGAAGGGCCAGACCGTCGGCCTCGTGAGCGACCCCTGGTTCATGTCGCCCACCCTCTTCCCAGAGGTGGGCGCGCCGCGGTGGGTGCCGTTCGAGACCCGCGACTCCGCTATGCGGGCGGCCACGGACCCCAGGGTCGTCCGCTTCGTCCCCCCGAACCCGGACGAGCGCTTCGACTGGGACACGCGTCTCCTTGACGAAGGGCCGGACTTCGTCGCCTACTCGTCCTTCGACACCGAGGGCCTCGACCGCCTCGCGGGCTCCACGAACGTGCCCGCCGAGTTCCGGCTCCAGATCGACCGGTTCCGGGCGTTCTCCCAGCGGCTCCAGGCCGAGTACGACCTCGCCCAGGTCTTCCCACCCGAGGCGTTGCTAGGCCCGGGCCCGCTCTCCCAGGTCCACGACCTCATGTACGTCCGTCCTACTCTATGGGTTTGGAAACGCAAGCCGCCTTCCGCGACGCCGTAGACGCCTACCTCGACCACCTCCGGTTCGAACGGGGCGCCAGCGAGCACACCCTAGCCGCCTACGGGAACGACCTGGCCGGGGCGGCGGCGTTCTTCACGGCGCTCGGGCTCGGGTCGTGGGAGGCCCTGTCGCCCGAATCCCTCCACCGTTACCAGGCCTCGCTCGCTCCTCCCACGAGCCCGGCCACCCTCCGGCGCCGGGTGTCGGCGCTTCGGGGCCTCCTGCGCTACCTTAAGCGTCGCGGGCTGGGCCCGGCCGCCGAGCTCCCGTCCGCCGCGGGGGCCCGTACACCGCGGCGGCTGCCCAAGGCCCTTCCTTACGACCGGCTCGCCGCACTCTTGGACGCCCCCGACGTGGGCCAGCCCACCGGGCTCCGCGATCGGGCGTTCATGGAGGCCGTCTACGGTGCGGGGCTCCGCGTGAGCGAGGCGTGCGGGCTCATGGTCAGCGGGCTGACGCTCGATTCCGCCGCCCTTCGCGTGACGGGGAAGAGGGGCAAGACGCGGTGGGTGCCGCTCCCCGTCGAAACCCTCGCGTGGCTCGAACGCTACCTGGCCGAGGGCCGACCCCACCTCCTCCGCCGTCCGCTCGACGCCGTCTTCCTGAACGGCCGGGGCGGGCCGCTCTCGAGGTCGATGGCGTACCGGATCATGGAGACCCACGCCCGCGCCGCCGGGTTCACCGAGCCGGTCGGGCCCCACGTCCTCCGCCACACCTACGCCGTCCACTTGCTGAAGGGAGGGGCAGACCTTCGGGCCGTCCAGGAGCTGCTCGGCCATGCGTCCATCGCCACGACCCAGGTCTACACCGAACTGGACCTCGACGAGGTGCGCCGCAAGTACCTTGCCGCCCACCCACGCCCCTGAGAACCACCCGCTCGCTCCCCATGGTGCGAAGGGGGTACCCGCCGCTCGGTGGGGATCCTCGGGGCCCCGGGGCGAAGTCGATGGCCCAGTGCGAATTCGGGGGTCTGTCTTGACGGGGAGTCCGCCCCGACCTGTTCCCCCGTACGACCCAACTGCGTTCCGACCTGTCACCGCCTGTTCATACAGGAGGTGAACAGGAGGTGAACAGGAGGTGAACAGGAGGTGAACAGGAGGTGAACAGGCGGTGACATTGCCTTGCTCGCCCATCCGGCAGGCGGCTCCCGAACCTGGAGTGAGGGTTGCTGGCCTCTGTGGGAGGGTTGGCGGGGGGGGCCTGGGGTTCGTCTCGCCGCGACCCCGGCGCCAGGGTCCGCCGGGTGCCTAGAACCGGGCCCGAACCCTGAGGTACCCGATCGGCTGCCCGGCAGGGGCGGCGATCACCGCGTCCGCTTGCCGAGAACCTTCGCTGGTGGTCGTGACCGCGGGGCGCTTCGCCTTTGCGATCTCGGCGAGCCGCTGGTCCTTGAACCGAGAGTCCGAAGTGGCGAGGACCGACCCGGCGGCGTCGGTGACGATGACCGCCTCGTACTTGCCCTCTCGAGCCACCGACTCGACGATCGACTGGAGGCGCTGTCCCCGGTTCTCGAACCGCACGGAACCCGTCTCGAGCACCGGCGTGGCGAGGGCGGCAGCCAGGGCGTCGGCTGACTGTGCGAAGAGCGCCCCCTTCGCCCGGTCGGACTCGCACCCCTGCGACCAAACGAGCAGGGCGAAGAGGAGCAACACGACCCCGGCCACGACCGCCATCCGCGCCCACTGGGGGAGCGGCTTGCGCTCGGGCGTCGCCGGGACCTCGGGCGGCGTGGTCTCTTCGCTCATCTCCCTCGTAGTCTAACCGATCAAACCGGGGAGCGGAGCGTTCGGCTCACAGTCGAAGTCGAGCCCGGCCCGTTCGCCGGCCGCCAACCGGATCGACCCGGCCAGCCCGATCATCGCCGCGTTGTCCGTACAGAGGTCGAGCCTCGCCGCCAGGAAGACGGCCCCGACCCGGTCGCAGTCGGCCGCGAGCCGCTCACGTAGGGCGAGGTTGGCCGCCACGCCACCGACCAGCGCGAGCCCCCGGGCCCCGCTCTCCGCGAGGGCCGCCATCGCCTTCGTGGCCAGGGCGTCGACCACCGCCTCTTGCAGGGCCGCCGCCGCGTCCCTGACCTGGATCGCCGACCCCTCGCGCTCGACCAGCCTGAGCACGGCCGTCTTGAGCCCGCTGAAGCTGAAGTCGTACGGCCCGTGCGTCACGGCCCGGGGGAGACGGTAGCGACGCGGATCGGCCCCCTGGGCCGCCTCTTGGACGGCCCGGCCCCCGGGGTACCCGAGCCCCAGCAACCGCCCACCCTTGTCGAACGCCTCGCCCGCCGCGTCGTCCACCGTCTCGCCAAGCAGCCGATACCGACCGGGGCCTTCGACGAGGACCAGCTCCGTGTGCCCCCCGGAAACGACAAGGGTGAGCCACGGTGCCGGGAGCGGCGGCTCCTCGTGACCCGCCAGGACGCTCAGGATGTGGCCCTCGATGTGGTGGATCGGCACGATGGGCACCCGCCAGAGGCAGGCGAGCGCCTTGGCCGCGGAGACGCCGACGCTGAGGGCCCCGATGAGCCCGGGCCGGTTCGTCACGGCCACCGCCGCAGGCCGCTCACCGGGGCTGAGTACGGAGAGGGCCTCGTGGACGACGGGGAGGACCGCCTCGACGTGGGCCCGGGCCGCGGCCTCAGGGACGACACCGCCCCACTTGGCATGGAGGTTCGTCTGGCTCGCGACTACGTTCGCGCGGACGTGAGGGCCCTCGACCACCGCCGCGCTCGTCTCGTCGCAACTCGATTCGATCGCGAGGACGGGGCCGGGGAAGAAAGGGGTCATGGACCCTTCAGGCGAGGACCTCGACCGAGCGCACCGTCCCGTCCGTCTCGAGGTCGTAGACCCGAGGGACGCCGGTCGGGAGCTCGAGCGCGAGGATCTGCTCTGGCGTCAGGGCCTCGAGGTCCATCACGATCGACCGGTTCGAGTTTCCGTGGGCCACGACGAGGACGTCCTTGCCCTGGCGCACGTCGCCCATGATCGCACGCTCGAAGAACGGGATCGTCCGGGCCTTGGTGTCCTTGAGCGACTCCCCGCCGGGAGGGGGGACGTCGTAGCTCCGTCTCCAGATATGAACCTGCTCTTCGCCGTACTTCTTGCGCATATCGTCCTTGTTCAACCCCGCCAGATCCCCGTAGTCGCGCTCGTTGAGGGCTTGGTCGCTGATGATCGGGAGGTCGAGGGGGATGCTGGCGAGGACGAGCTCCAGGGTCCGGGCAGCCCGCTTGAGCGCGCTGGTGTAGGCGACGTCCAGGCTGATGCCGCGCAAGCGCTCCCCGGCACGCCGGGCCTCGTCTTCGCCCTGTCGGGTGAGCGGGACGTCCACCCATCCGGTGAAGCGGTTCTCGAGGTTCCAGAGCGACTGACCGTGGCGGACGAGGACGAGCTTGGGCATGGTCGGCCCCAAGATACCGCCGAGGAGGGATCCAAGGCCCGAGGGCCCCGGAGGCGGGCAGTTTGCCCGCTCTCCGGGGGTTTGTCGTCAGCGGACGACGCCGAGGTAGCTCGGGGTGTAGTCGGGGAACACCGTCCCCAGGTTGGCTCCGTTCCCGAGCCGCTTGGACACGACCTCGGCGAGCACGGATCGGTAGTCCGTCGTCGCGTAGAGGTCTTGGTCGTCGAGGAGGTTCGCGAGGCCTGGCCACTGGCCGTAGACCCGGCCGCCGTTCACGGCCCCGCCCATCACGAACATACAGCTCCCGGCCCCGTGGTCGGTGCCCCTCGAGTTGTTCTGGGCCACGTTACGGCCGAACTCGCTGAGCACGACCATGGTCCAGTCCATCCGGGAGCCCGCGTCCATATCGAGGTGGAAGTTCGCGAGGTTGGCCCCGATGCTCGCCATGAGCTGTTCCATATAGCCCCCGACCGAGCCTTGCTGCTCGTGGGTGTCCCAGCCTTCGACGTCGATGTGGATCGCCTCGACGCCGAGGTTGGCCTTGATCAGCGCCGCGGTCGACTTCATGGCGTAGCCGAAGTCGTCCTGGGTGTAGACCGCCCCGCCCGCGCCCTGGTAGTTCCGGACGTCGAGGGCCTCGAGCGACCGGATCGTGCGTTCGGTGTTCTCCACGGAGGCCCGGCAGGCGTCGTTCGCGGCGGCGTAGTTGGCCTGCGTGGCCTCGTGCACCGTCCGGAAGTCTTGGAACCAGGTCTGGTACCGGAAGTCGTCGACGTCCCGGATCGGGAGCGTCTTCGGCGCTCCGTTGAGCGTGCGGACCATGCCGTAGGTCATGGCGAGGCCCCGGAGCGCCGCGCCGGCGACCACTTCCGAGCTCGTCGCCAGGTGCCGTCCGAGCCATCCCGTGTTGAGGTGGGTGTCGCGACCGCAGTTCTCCATCCACCGCTGGGCGTCGAAGTGCGACCGGGTCCAGTCGTTCGCGCCGACGGCGTGGATCACGGCGAGCCGCCCGGCCCGGTAGATCGGCTCGAGGGGCCAGAACGGCTGGGCGAAGCCGAAGAACCCATCGAGGTCCCTGGCCCGCTTGGCGTGACCGCTCCCGGGCGGCGGGACGGCGATGTCAGGCCGGAGTTGGTAGTACCGCGCCTCGCCGTGGGGCACGCAGAGCGTCAGGCCGTCCGCCCCGCCCCGCAGGTAGATCGAGATCACGACGTCGCGGTTGGCCTGGTAGCTCTGGGCATAGGAGACCCGGGGGAGCCAGGCGGGCAGGGTTGTGGCGGCCGCCACGGCGGCCGAGGTCTTCAAGAACGAGCGCCGGCTGACCGCCTTGTACTCTTGGCAGCCTCGCAGTTCGGTGTCTTGGTTCACTTGTTGTGTCCTCCTTAGTACCACTGGAAGCTGGGCGAGGCCAGCGCGATGGCGTGGGCGCCACGGTAGCGCCATTCGTCGAAGGGCCCGGCGGTGAGGTACGTCTCGACCGAGGTGCGGTCTCGGTTCGACATCTCGCCGCCGAAGAGGGTCTTGTTGATCCGGGCAAGGGCGTCGGCCGCGGTCATCGAGTCCCACGTCCGTCCGTCGTAGCTCTGGAGCCCCCAGACCTCGCCGTTGGCCAGGCTGTAGGCGAACTGCAGGCGCGGGCGCATGCTCGCCGCCCAGAAGTCGACGCGGTCGGGGTAGCCGTCCGGCGGCTCCCACTGGAAGGGCACCTGCCCGAGGTCGTTCAGGGTGATCCAGCGGAAGTACTCCATGTAGGTCAGCTTCGTCCGCATCCCCCGGAAGGCCGAGACGGCGAGGTTATAGGGCCTCTTGAGCTTCGGCGGGGCGGTGGAGATCACCGATTGGGCCAGCACTGCGCGGAGGCAGGACTTGATGTCGCCGTTCGTCGCGAGGAACACCTGGGCGACTTGGTTGACCAACCCAGGGCTCGGGTCGTGCGAGACGAAGAACCGGACCAGCTTCTTGGCGATGTGCTCGGCGGTCTTCGGGTGGCTCGCGAGGAACGAGATCGCGAGCTCGCCCTCCTGCTGGCCGCTGAACGGGATCCGGTAGCCGAGCACGACCTTGTCGCCCCTGGCGTGCATGCCTGGGTCGAACCTCAACTGGCCTCGCCGGGCCAGGCTCGTGAACCCTTCGTCGACCGTCCAGCCGGTCAACACCTTCGCGAGGTTCTTGATGTCTTGGGTCACGTAACCCGCAGCGGGGCTCACGGTGTGGAGCTCGAGGATCTCACGGGCGAAGTTGATGTTCGGGTTATCGCCGTAGTTGTAGACGTTGTCGAGGTACCAGAGCATGCCCGGCGATCCGACGACGGCTCTAAGGAGCGTCCGGAAGTTGCCCAAGGCGTTAGCGCGGATCGCGTCTCGGACGTGGCTCATCATCGCTGAGCCCGCTTTGTCCGAGTAGACGGAGAAATGGTCGCACCAGAACTCGACCACTTTCTCGAGGAGTTGACGCTTCGAGTACGCGTTGCGGAACACGGTCGACTGGATGAGTTGGTCGTTCGTAATCCAGAAGTCGTTCGCACCGTAGAGGTTCGAGACCGTCCACTGCGTTCGGGGCCACTTTGTGGCGACGACCGTCTCGCAGAACGTGTCGTCGATGGCCGCCGGGTTGAGTTGCTCCTCGAGGTACGGCTGATAGCCCAGGCGGGCGGCCCGGGCAGCGTCGACGGCGGTGATGCCCATCGTGATGCGCCGGACGAGGCGGTTCGTCGGGCTCGACCAGTTCTGCCAAGGGTCGTCGGCCCCGGCGATGCCGACACCGCCCGAGGGGACGATGTAAGCGGGCTGGACACCGCCCTCCTGGGGCGGGGAGAAGGAACGGGGTGAAGAGAGGAAGTCCCGACGCGTCATCGCCGTCTCATCGAGGAGACGTGCGTCGCGGCGGGTTCGAGGTGGGTCTGTGGTCTTTCCCATACAGGGCCTCATTGCTCGTGGCTCTTTCACTATACGATGATCCGTGGCATAGATCAAGGCTCCCGACTCACTTTTTTTCGAGATCGTTCGCTTACTATATTGGCAAGTGTATCATGCCCTTTGCATGGGCGCAGAAGAGGAACCGATGGGAAAAGTGGTACGGAGAACGTATCGATCCCCGCCTCGCCCCTTACGATTTTTTGGCGGGGTAAGGCAGGACGTGGCCAACGGCGCCTAGCGAATCCGTACCGAATCTTTCCCGGATACGGCCCTTGTCGCCCTGGGGTTGCGCCCGCCACCCGCCGTGCCCGAAACGCCGCGGCATGCCCGTGCTCACCGCTGTCTGCGCCCTCGTGGCACTCTCCGCCCCCGCGCGCCTGTCCAGCTACGCCGACGTGAAGCGGCACCTGATGGCCGGCGGCGACGTCCGGGTCGTGATCGAGTACAAGAAGACGAGCCTGACCGTCGAAGGGAAGGAGGAGCCCGCCCCCGACGCCGTCGGCGGGATGACCCTCGACGCCTACGAGACGTTCGCCAAAGGAGTCGTCAGGAACGAGAAGGAGTACCTGGCCACCTCGCACACCGCGCTCATCGGTCACCCCCGGCACGGACACGTGTACAACTACGTCCGGCTCCGGCTCTACGAGGACGGTTCCGCAGAGTTGACCGCCCGATACCTCAAGCCCACGACCTTCGAGATCGTCATGGACGAGACCTTCCGAGGCCGGCTTAGCGACGGCAAGGACGGCCACGGGGTCCACATGTTCGCGCGCTGAGGCCCCCCGAAACGAAAAGGGGGCCCTGGCACGACTGCCAGGGCCCCCGGTGCGTCAGATCGCGCGGCTTAGGCGTCCATGCCGACCGAGAGCCGGACGTAGGCCTTGACCGAGATCGGTCCGCCCCCCGCCTTGCCCTCCTCGTCGAGGTACTGGCCGACCGACTTCTTCGCGTCCGTGTACATCGGTTGCTCGAGCAGCACGTTCGACTGGAAGAACTCCTTGTGCACCCGTCCTTGGGCCGCCTTCTCGGCGATGTCGGGGTTCTTGCCTTCGTTGATCGCGCGCTGCGTCTCGGTCTCGATCTCGGCCGCGATGACGTCCGCGGGGACGTCCTCCTTGCGCAGGAACGAGGGCGGGAAGGCGACCGTCTGCACGGCCACGTAGTAGCCGGCGTCCTTGATCGTGCTCGCCGAGCCCTCGAGCTCGACGGCCGACGCCTTCTTCCGGTCGTGGTGGTTGTAGACCGCCACCACGCCGTCCGTCTTGAGGAACACGGCCTTCTTGAGCACAATGTTCTCGCGAATGACGGCGACGGCTTGCGTCACGGCCTCAGCCACGCTGTGGCCGTCCATCTGGGCGACGTTGGGGTCGTCCGTCCCCGCGGCCAAGAGGGCGTCGGCGACCTTGCCGACAAGCTCCTGGAAGCTCTCGTTCTTGGCCACGAAGTCGGTCTCGCACTCGACGACCACGCCGACCGCGGACTTTCCGTCGGCGCTGGCCACGAAGTGGGCGATCCCTTCGCTCGTGCTCCGGTCGGCCCGCTTCGCCGCGGCCGCCTTGCCCTTCTCGCGAAGGAGCTGCTTGGCCCGGTCGAAGTCGCCGCCCGCTTCTTCGAGCGCGGCCTTACACTCCATCATCGGCGCGTCGGTCTCTTCGCGCAGCCTCTTGACTTCCTTTGCATCGATCGCCATCAGTTGGTCTCCTGGGCGATTGTGGCGGCGGCGTCGTCTCCGGCTTGGGGCTCGGTGGGGGCGGCGGTGGGCTCTTCGGCCTGGGCCGGGGCCTCGGCGGTCGTCTCGACGGGTGCCTCGGCGACAGTGCCCTGGCTCCCCGGCACGACCCGCTCCCGCTCGCCGAAGGCGCGGAGGAACTCCTCCTCGACTTCGCCGAAGGCGACCGGGGCCGTGTCGTCTTCGACCACCTCGCCCTCTTCGCCGAGTGTGCCCTCGGTCATGGCCTCGTCGTACGGCTTGACCTCCAGGATCGCGTCGCTGATCTTGCTCGTCACGAGCCGGATCGCCCGGATCGCGTCGTCGTTGCCCGGGATCACGTAGTCGGCGATGTCCGGGTCGCAGTTGGTATCGACGATCGCCACGACCGGGATGTTGAGCTTCTTGGCCTCCTTGACCGCGATCGACTCCTTGTTCAGGTCGACCACGAACATCAGAGCCGGGGCCTCGCTCATGTGCCGAATGCCTTCAAGGTACCGATTGAGCTTCTCCCGCTCCTCGGTGCGCCGCAGCTGCTCCTTCTTCGGCAGCCGGGCCATGTACCCTTCCGTCTCCATCTTGTCGAGTTCCTTGAGACGGCTGATCCGCTGCTGGATCGTGTCCCAGTTGGTGAGCATCCCGCCCAACCAGCGCTCGGTGACGAAGTATTGTCCGGACCGTAGCGCGGCCTCTTTGACCGCCGCCTGGGCTTGCTTCTTGGTCCCGACGAAGAGCACGGAGCCCCCGGCCTCGACGACCCGCTGGACATGGTTCAGGGCGTCCTCGAAGAGCTTGATCGTCTGGTGGAGGTCGAGGATGTAGATCCCGTTGCGAGCGCCGTAGATGTAGCGCTTCATCTTGGGGTTCCAACGACGCGTTTGATGCCCGAAGTGGACGCCCGCTTCGAGCAACTCTTTCATGCTGAGTTGCGGCATATGTTGTTCCTGGGTTATCCTCCGGCCGCGGTGTGGCTCGCCTCATGCCCGAATCGGGACCCAGTGGCGCACCGGTTGGCCGTGTGGTGTGGGACTCGAACTATACCGCCTCGCCCCTACCAGGTTCGGGCGAACGTGCCTACTCTCAGGCTGCCCGGGACGTCTTAAGAGTGAAGGGGAGATGGCGGAAAGGAGGTTGGAGTCGTGTTCGGGCCCATGGGGCGGGTTCTGGCTGCAGTTCGGGCACCGCGGTGTGATGCGGGTCCACCTCACCTTCGAAGGGGGCGCTATCGGCGGCCAGGGCCAGGACTCCAGCGGCGACTTCACCATGGACGGGGTCTATACCGCCGACGGTCAGGTGAGCCTGCGAAAGGCGTACAGCGCCGTCTCGGTCGTGTTACGCGACGCCGCCCCGCTCCTGGTGTACGAGGGCCGGTGGGACGGGCGCCTCATCTTCGGCACCTGGCACCAGCACGACGACTCGTGGAACACGGGCGAGTTCGAGCTTTGGCCCGAGTCCGAGGAGGACCTCGCCGAACGCTCCCTCGCCCTCCAAGAGGACGCCCTCGTGGCCGGACCCCGTCCCGGCTAGTGGCGGTAGATCGAGTACGGGTCCCAGCCGCCGAGCCTGATCCTCAGCGTCGCCAACTGGCCGACGTGGTAGGCGTCGTGCAGCAAGATGTAATCCTGGGCGAGCCGGTAGGACTCGTCCGTGTCGCTGGCGAGGGCGCGGGCCGTCGCCTCCTCCCGCTCCTTACGCCAGTTCGCCAAGACGCCCTCCAGGCTGGAGTCTTCGAGCCGGTAGCTGCCCCACTCGTGCTTGCCGCCGTCCATGTGCGTGGTGTACGCCCGGTAAGCCTCGGCGAGGTGCAGGGCCGTCTCGCGGGGCGACATCGCGGTGTCGGGGTCCTTCGCGTCCCACGACGCCCCGTCCAGCCCCGCGAAGCACGCCTCGAGCTGATACCCGGTCTCTTCTAGCTGTCCCTGCAGCAATTCTCGCGCCGTCACGGGGTTGAGTATAGCCGCACAGGTAGTCTGGAGCTGGAAGTACGGATTCCAGGGAGGGACAGGGACGCGTGAGGAAGTGACTGAGAGCGAGCTGACGTCCGACCTGATCGAGTTCGGGTACCGGCAGGGGATGTTCCCCATGGCCGACGACCGCGGAACGATCCAGTGGTACTTCAGCCAGCGCAGGGCCCTGTTCCCGATCACGGGGGTTCGCGTGTCTCGCTCCCTCGCGCGTCGCCTCCGCTCCGGGGCGTTCGAGGTCACGTTCGACACCGCCTTCGAAGAGGTCATGCGGGGGTGTGTCCGGCCCAAGGACAACTGGATCAACGAGGACCTGATCGAGGTCTTCACCCGGATCCACCAGGAAGGGTGGGCGCACTCCTGCGAGGTGCGACGGGAGGGTCGGCTCGCGGGCGGGGTCTACGGCCTCGCGCTCGGAGGGGTGTTCTGCGCCGAATCCATGTTCCACCGTGAGACCGATGCGTCGAAGGTGGGGCTATGGGCTCTTGTGGAGCGGTGCCGGGAACTCGGGTTCCAGGTTTTCGATGTCCAGGTAATGAACTCCCACCTGGCCTCGCTCGGGGCATACGAACTCGGGCACGTCGAGTACCTCGAGCTCGTCCAACGGGCGGCCGACCGCCAGACCGCCTGGAGCCGCCGCTTCAACCCGGGTTTCGTGACTTGACGTCCACGTGGTTCCAGTTGATGATGATCACCGAGTAGACGTTCGGCTCGCCGGTCCACCGATCAACCCCCTCGCGCTTGGCGATCGACACCACGCCGCTGTCGTCGAGGCGGGTGATGAGCCGCTTCCGCTCGTGCTCGGCGAGGTGGGGGAGGTCCGTGCGCAGGCGGTGCAGGAACGGCGTCACGAAGACCTCGCGGTGGTGCCCGAACTCGTTGAGCAGGATGTCCAGGGCGTGCACGTCGTCGTCCTCGGTCAGCGACTTGTCCGGGTTGAACTTCGTCCCGTAATCGATCTGCGCTGCCTCGGCGACCATCCACTTGGCTGCCGCTGGCGTGAGCGGCTCGAGTTTCCGCGGTTCGGCCCGCTTCGGCTTCGTCCCGAGCTTTTCGGCCACGTCCGGGTTCAGCAGAGTCTTCGCGTCAATGAAGTACTGGGCCCCGACGATCTGGAGCAGGTCGCCCGACATGCTGTCCGAGAACGAGATGGCCCGTACCGTCCGGGCATGGCTCTGTAGGTGCTTGATGACGGGGATGTAGTCCCGGTCGCCGGCCAGGAACACGAACGTCTTTATGTCCTCGCGAGTGTACATGACTTGCATCGCGTCGATGCAGAGCCGCATGTCCGCGGCGTTCTTGTGCTCCGTGCCGGCAACGTTATGGGTCTCGACCCCAGCAAGGTAGAGCGGCCCCTGGACGTTCGAGCCAATCCGCTCGAAGTCCGCATAGGCGTGCGAGAGGATGCACTGTTCCCCGTACTGCTCGTCCAGGAGTCGCCGAGTCTCCCGGATGACTTGCACGACCTGGTCGCCCGGGTCGAACTCGTTCGGCAGGTTTTGCAGGAGGTGGTAGTGCAGATTCTCAAAGTCGGCGAAGATCGCCGCATATTTGACCGGATTCGCAAGATGGGGTGTCATCGAAATGTGATACCGAAGGTGCACGCACTGTGCCCGAAAAGCGGTACATCTTGCCTAGGCTTTGGGACTAATGGGCACTAAACACCGCCGCCCCCCGGCACAACGCGCGGGGGGCGGAAACGGGGCCGATCCGCCCCAGTCCTTAGCCTGTCACGATTACACGGTTGCCCGGGTCTTTTGGATCACCGACTCTAGGAACATCCCGTTCGTCGGCATTCGCTTGAGCAACTTGATGAGTTGGTCCGTAGCCTCTACCGTGTTCTGGCTATTCGCCAGCATTCGGTGTAGGTGGTAGACCGCTTCGAGTTGACCTTTGTCGAAGAGCGCCTCCTCGTGGCGCGTCGAGGACGCACGCACGTCGATCGCGGGCCAGATCCGGCGCTCGGCGAGGTCCCGGTTGAGGACGACCTCCATGTTGCCCGTCCCCTTGAGCTCCTCGAAGATCGCCTCATCCATTTTAGAGTTCGTTTCGATCAGGACGGTGGCGATGATCGTGAGCGAACCGCCTTCCTCGATATTCCGGGCCGCCCCGAAAAACCGGCGCGGTCGGTAGAGCGCTGCGGGGTCGAGACCGCCCGAAAGGGTTCGCCCGCTCGGGTTGATCGTCAGGTTCGAGGCCCTCGACAGGCGGGTGATGGAGTCCAAGAGGATGACGACGTCCCGGCCCGCTTCGACCAGCCGCTTCGCCTGTTCCAGGCAGAGCTCTGTGACGCGCATATGGTTCTCAGCCGGCTCGTCGAAGGTCGAACTGATGACCTGTCCCCGCACGGACCGCTTCATGTCCGTGACCTCTTCCGGCCGCTCGTCGACGAGCAGCACCATTAGGTACACGTCGGGGTTGTTCGTGGCCACCGCGTTCGCGATCGACTTGAGGATCGTCGTCTTGCCCGCCTTGGGCGGGGCGACGATCAGGCCGCGCTGGCCCTTGCCGATCGGGGCGATGAGGTCCATGATCCGGCCGACGACCTTCTCGGGCTCGGTCTCCTGGCGGAGCCGCTCCTTCGGGAAGAGGGGCGTCAACTGGTCGAAGTCCCGCCGCGAGAGCATCTCGGGCGACTGCGTACCGAAGCCGTTCACGCTCTCGACCCGCAGCATCGCGAAGTACTTCTCGCCCTCCTTCGGGGCTCGAACCTGGCCGTAGACCGTATCGCCGCCGCGCAGGCCGAACCGCTTCACTTGCGACTGGCTCACGTAAACGTCGTCGCCCGAAGGCTGGTAGTTATCGCGCCGGAGGAAGCCCCAGCCGTCTTGCATCAGCTCCAGGATCCCTCGCTTGTAGAGGGCTCCGACCTCGCCGTTCGCCCGCTCGAGCAACTGCTCGATGACGGAGGCCCGGTTTTGGTCGATGCTGATCTTGGCCTTCTTCGCCTCCTTCGCGAGCTCGGTGGCCGTCATGCGGTCGAAGTGCGCGTAGTCAATCTCGGGAAGGTTCTCGAGGTCGGCCGTCACGTCGGGGCGTTCTTCGCGAGGGCCGCGGCGGCGGTGCCGCTTCTGACCGCCCTCGGACTTGCGGGGTCGAAACACGTGCGTCATGGGGGAGCGTTGTGCGCTGACGGGGCGGCGGGCCGCGGGCTCATCCGGGGTCGGAAGGGCGAGGGGCGAACGCCAACCTCAATCGTGGAGGAGAGCGATGTACGGAAGGTTCCGGTAGCGCTCTGCGTGATCCAGCCCGTACCCTACCACAAACTGGTTCGGGATTTCAAAACCGACGAAATCCACTAGGGCCTCGTGCCGCCGGGCCTCTGGCTTGCTCAGCATCGCCACGACCCGCAAGCTCAAAGGCCGGCGGGTCTGGAGGAGTTCCCGCAGCCGCAGCAGCGTGAGGCCCGTATCGACGATGTCCTCCACGATGAGCACGTGCCGCCCCTCGATGTTCGCGTCGTGGTCCTTGCGCAGGTGGAACACCCCGCTCGACTGCTTCTCGCCCCCGTAGCTGCTGATCTGGACGAAATCGACGGTCGTCCCCGGCCCGAGCCTGCGGGCGAGGTCCGCCAAGAACACGAACGAGCCCTTCAGGACCCCGAGTAGCAGGACCGGCTCGTCCCCGTAGACGGCTTCGATCTCCCGCGCCAGCTCGTCGCACCGCCGGGCGAGCTCCGGTTCGCTGATCAGCGTCTCGAGGCGGCTCACCCGCCGATTGTGCCGCCGCCGCACGCGTGGCCCAGGGTCCGACGCCAGCCTACCGGAACGTTCTCTCGATCCGGGCGCTCGTCGACTCGGTCTCGTGGACCGTGACGGCGAGCCGGGCCAAGCGAGGGTTCGCTGCGAGGTCAGGAGCGATCCTGTTCAGAATCCAAACCGCGATGTTCTCGGCCGTCGACCGGAACGACACCCGGGTCGCCTTGAGCCCGGACCTGTCCAGCAGTTCCCGCATAAGCGTGTCCTCGGGGTCGACCATGAACGAATGGTCGAGCTCTGCCACGAGCGGCCGGACGGCCTCGGCGACGTCCCCGTAGTCGAGGACCATCCCTCCTTCGTCCAGGTCCCCTTCGATCTCGACGACGAGTCGGTACGAGTGACCATGGACGTTCTGGCAGACGGGGTGCCCGGGCAACCGGTGCCCCATCTCCCAGCGGAACTCTTTCGTGATCGTGACCATGCCGCCCGTGCCGATTGTGGCCCGCGCGGCGGAACTCACTGCGGCCTTCGGGGGGCCGCGGTCGCGGTGGGGCGAGTCTGGTCGAGGCGGGCGAGCTCGCCGAACGGGCCCGCCGCGAAGCCCGGGTCGACCGCCACATAGAACCGGCCGAGGAGGATCGCCTTCCGCCGCAGCCGAGGGTAATCGTCGAGCCGGGCCCTTAGCTCAGGTCCGCTCATGAACACGGCCTCGGCGAGCGTGTTGAAGTCCTCTTCGAGGCTCGCGGTGGCGTACTCGCACATGAACCCGTCCGCCATGAACCGCGGCTCGTAGGCGGTCGAGGCCCGACCTGCCTTGAGGGCGGCCGCGCCCCCGTCGCCGTAAGCGAACCCCGGTCGGTTCGCCGCCTTCCAGGCCCGGCGATCGAGGTGGCGGGCGTAGTTCCGGAACAGGATGCTCGAGAACTCGTGGTGGAAGCTCCCGATGATGTACCGCTCCGTGTACCCGCGCTCGGGGCCCTGGTTCGTGAGGTAGACGGTGTCGTTCGAGTTCGTCCCTCCATACGCGAGGCCGTAGAAGGTCAGGGTCCGGAACACGAACACCCGGCGCAGGTTCTCGGCGATCACCGGGCCCGGGTAGGCCGCCATCGCCCGTTGGACCAGCACCCGGCTCCGGACGACCTCCGCCCCGTCCAGCGGCTCGGCCTGGGCGTTGACGTCCGGCCTGGACCAAGCCGGAGGGAAGGCGTCCACGGTCGGGGCGAACCCGAACGCCACCCCGTTGCCCACAGAGGCCGGTGCGGCGACGAGCGCCAATCCGAGGACGGCTGATCCCAGACCCATCCCCAGAATGGTCGGCCCCGCCCGCAAGCCCGGCTCACGGCCCTAATACCGGATTCCCCGAGCCTCAGCCCCGGTCACAGTAGGTTCGCGAGCCCCCAGCCGGGGACTGCGAGACCCCAGTCTCGCTCTGGAACGGAGTGCGAGACCCCAGTCTCGCTCCGGATTCGTGTGCTTGCACACGAGACCTCGGAGGCGTCCGCCCCGGCCCGGACTGCGAGACCCCAGTCTCGCTCTGGATTCGTGTGCTTGCACACGAGACCCCAGAGGCGACCGCCCGGGCACGGACTGCGAGACCCCAGTCTCGCTCTGGATTCGTGTGCTTGCACACGAGACCCCGGAGGCGTCCGCCCGGGCAAGGACTGCGAGACCCCAGTCTCGCCCTGGAGTCGTGTGCTCGCACACGCCGCCAGCCCAACGACAGCGATCCCGAGCACCCCCCGAGGCCCTACTCCCACTCGATCGTGGCCGGCGGCTTGCTGGTGAGGTCGTAGAGCACCCGGTTCACTCCCGGCACCTCGTTCACGATCCGGTTGCAGACCCGCTCCAAGAACCTGATGTCTAGGGGCGAAGCCTGGGCCGTCATCGCGTCCTCGCTCTCCACCGCCCGCAGGACGATCGGGTTCATGTACGTCCGCTCGTCGCCCATCACCCCCACGCTCCGAACGTCCGCGAGCAGGGCGGCGTACGATTGCCACACCCCCCGGTTCAAGCCAGCCGCCCGGAGCTCGGATCGGAAGATCCAGTCCGCCTCCTGCACCGTCCGCACCGCCTCTGGAGTCACCTCGCCTAGGATCCGCACCGCCAACCCCGGCCCCGGGAACGGCTCCCGATCGACCAGCTCCTCGGGGAGCCCGAGCTTCCGCCCGACCTCTCGCACCTCGTCCTTGAACAGCCACCGGAGCGGTTCGACCACCTTGAGCTTCATCCAGTCAGGTAGCCCCCCGACGTTGTGGTGGCTCTTGATCTTCGCCGAGGTCCCCGACCCGCTCTCGATGACGTCCGGGTAGAGCGTCCCCTGCGCGAGGAAGGCACAGTCGCTGAACTCGTCCGCGTGGGCCTCGAAGCACCGGACGAACTCGGCCCCGATGACCTTCCGCTTCTCTTCGGGCTCCGTCACCCCCCGCAGCGCCGCGAAGAACTGACCGGCCGCGTCGATCGCGACGAGCCGGGGGTGCAGGAGCCTCGTGAACGTCTCGACGACCTGCTCCGCTTCGCCCTTGCGCAAGAGACCGTGGTCGACGAACACACAGGTGACCCGATCGCCCAGGGCCCGGGTCAAGAGGGCAGCAACGACCGAACTGTCCACCCCCCCGCTCACAGCGCAGAGCACGCGTTGGTCGCCCACCTCCGCCTTGACCCGCTCGGTCGCCTCCTGGATGAAGTTCTCGCTCGTCCAGTCCCCCGCTAGCCCCGCGACGTCGAACAGGAACCTCCGTAGCACCGTGCGCCCGTCCGGCGTGTGGCTCACCTCCGGATGGAACTGGACCCCGAAGGCCCGCCGCTCCCGATCCTCGAACGCCGCGATCGGGCAGCTCTCGGTCTCCGCCGTCCCGACGAACCCCGGGGGCACGGCCTCGACTTGGTCCCCGTGGCTCATCCAGACCTGGTCGCTGGTCAGACCGTCCACGAGCGCCCCGGGCTTGACCCGCCCGAGGTGCCGCCGGCCGTACTCGCGCTCAATGGCCTTCACGACCCGTCCCCCGAGCCGGTGCGCCATAAGCTGGTGGCCGTAACAGATGCCCAGCACGGGCACGCCCTCCAGTAGCGAGAAGTCGATGTCGGGTGCCCCCGCGTCGTGGACTGATCGGGGGCCGCCGGAGAGGACGACCGCGTCCGGAGGCGTGGCGGCAAGGTGCTCGGCCGCCTTAGTCCAGGGCACCATCTCGCTGTAACACCCTAGCTCGCGAACCCGCCGCACGATGAGCTGCGTGTACTGGCCGCCGAAGTCGATGACGGTGACGAGTTGGTGGCGCATGGCGGGGAAGGAGGGAGTGTAGCACCCCGCCCGCCCGACCATGAGCCCCCGTTCGATGACGGGTTCGCCCGGGCCCGGGCCAGGTTTGGCCCGAGCTGTGCGGGAAGGGAGGGCATGGTGACACGGACCGTCCTCCTGACCAGCCTCCTGAGCCTCGCCGCCGTCGCTCCGGCCCAGAGCCAAGCGATTCAAGGCGCGGTGACGGCCGCCTCGAACCCGGGCACCGGCGCCCTAGTCCCCCTGGTCATGGCCGTCGGCCTAGCGATCGCTCGCCGGGTCCGCTGACGACCGAGGTCACCACTCGGGTGCGGGGGCGATTGGCTCCCGTCCCCTACTAAAGTCGCAAGACGAGAGGACACACGGGCCGCCTTCGGGCGGCCCTTCGACTTCAAGGCTTCTGGGTTCGCTGGCCGATCCCGCCGAGCCGGACCTGGCTGAATTGCTCCCGGGTCGCCTTCAGCTTCTCCTGGAAGGAGGCAGGCATCGCCTCGAGCGCCCCTGCGGTCGCCCCTTGGAGAGTCCAGCCGTCCTGGTACTGGCCTGCCTTCTGCTGGGTCTCACTGAGGGTGAGGGTCAAGAGGACTTCGCGCATCGAGGCGGGCGTGAACAGCGTGAGCGCCGGGGCTTGGCCAGGCGTCATGACGGCTTCGAGCCCCTGCTGAGCCCCGGCCGCTTGAGCCGTGGAGAACCGGCCGCCTCGCTGCCCGGGCTTCGAGAGGAAGACGGCGTCCGGAGCGTCCTCGAGCGTCAGAGTGATCGAACCTTGAGCCGGCAGACCCGCCGGGAACGCCTCCGTCGGCTCGTCCGCGAGCGTCTCACCCAAGGGCTCATCGCTCGGACCTCCGCGACGGGTCGTGGCCGACATCGTCCGGCGACCGGGCGGAACGAAGGCCGACGCGTTGTTCATGCCGAACACGATCCGCTCCACGGTCGCCCGCTCGGCTGGGCTCAGCGTGGCCATGCGCTTCTCGCCCTCCGGCCTCTCAGCGAGAGCCGGGGTCTTCGTGAGCTCGCCGAGCAGTTGCCACCCGGCTACACCGAGCTCGCCCTCCCCGAGCGTCTCGGCGACGGCAGGCGAAAGGGCGCGCACGTAGAGGACCCCCAGGTTGCGAAGGCTCGGCTCCGACCCGAGCGACAAGGCGAACCGTGCTGTCTGGGCGAGCCGGGGGTAGCCGCCCTTCACGATCGCCCCGAGGAACGCCGTCGTCGCGGCCCGGTCCATCTGGTTCCGCGCCGCGTCTTCCGGGTCGACGGGCCTGAGCGTCACCCATCCGGCTTCCACGCGCACGTCTGTCCCTCCCCCGGCCAACCCGGCCATGACCTCGCTCAGCTGGGTCTCGGGCTTCGACAAGGCCCCCACCGCACCGGTGAGCGCTGCGTCCGGGATGGAGGCGACCACGTCGAACCCCTCACCGAGCGCGGCCAGCGTCTCGCCGAGCAGAGCGTGGACCGGATCGTTGCTTGCGGGGTCGATGAGCGTGGCCAAAGCCTTCGGAGCGAGGGCTACCGGCTCGCTTCCGCCCCGGCTCGAGGCCCAGATCGGCCGGCCCCCAGGGCTGGAGGACATCGTCACCCTGTACACGTTCCCGCCCCCCGACCCGCGAAGGTCCGGATCTGAGAGGGCCACGGCAAGGTTCCGCGTCACTGTCGAGGGCTGAATCGTACGAGACCCGAACGATGAGGCGAACGCTTGAGTGTCCGGACTGGGCCGCGTGACGATGAGGCTCGTTTCGGCACTCCCCACGAGAGCCCCCGTCGCGTCGTAGACCTTCAAGGCCAGCCGGAGAGTGTCGGAGCTGAGATCCCTCCCGACTGCGAAGAGGACCTTGCCTGGCGTCTGCGTGAGGCGCCCACGGGGTTCGGTGGCGCCTCCGAACGTCACGCCCTCGTCCCCGGCCCGTTGCGCCGGTGTCCATTCGGTTACCTTATTGTACGTCGATACGAACGTCTGGAGGACGGATTGACCCAGGGCCGGGAGGTTCCGTTGGCGTCGGGTCGGCGAATTGCTCCAGACCGCCCGCTCCCCCGGTCGGAGCGCGGCGAGGTCTTCCGCTCGCAGCGCCCTCGCGGCGACGACGAGCGCCCCGTCCGCTGGGTTCACGCTCGTGTCGCTCCCTACGAGTTGGACCGTGTCGCCTGCTCGTCCCAAGTCAGGGTTCGTCTTGCGCAGCTCGTCCACCATCCGTTGCCGACTTTCGTCCCTTTTGGCGAGGGCGGCCCGGATCCCCGCCTCGGACCAATCGGCCTTTCCGCTCTCCTCGAGCCAGGCTTCGCGCGCTTTCGACACACTCTCCAGCCACGCAGCCCAGGCCCGGTCGGTGACGGCCCGACGGGACGCTTCGGTCTCTACAAGCCGGAACCCACCTGCCGTCTCGATCCACTCCGCCCCCGTCACCTCGGCGATCCGGGCGAAGAGCTCCTCCCGCGGAACGTCGGTCACTGAGACCGCCAGCGGTCGGTTCGCGACCGGGCCCGAGGCCTCCAACGTGATCCCCAAAGCCCGGCCTAGACCGCTTACGACGGTCCCGACGTTTGACGCTGGGGCCGAGAAGGTCACGGTCTCGGAGTGGGTCGCCCGCGACGTCACGGCGAGCAAGGTCGTACACACGAGCAGGGTCAGGGCAGTTCGGCTCATCGTCTCTCAGTAGGGCTACCGGCTGGGAACCCGGGACCGTTCCCATCCCGTCCTGTGAATACGAATCCCGGGTACAAGACCCGATGGCGGCGCGACGAGGCGGCGCCGGTCGGGCCCTCCCCGGCAATCCCCCTGTGGAAGGAATACAGTAGTGGCACAAGTCGATCTCACTAGCCTCGAGTCCCCCGCCAAGCTCGAAGAGTTCTACCGCCAGATGGTCTTCATCCGGCACTTCGAGGAGCGCTGTAACGTCGCCTACCGCCAGGGCCTGATCGGTGGGTACATGCACACGTACATCGGTATGGAGGCGACGGGCGTCGGCTTCCACCACGCGATCAAGGTCGGCTGGGACTACGTCATCACCGCCTACCGGGACCACCCCCAGCCCCTCCTCATGGGCTCCGACCCCGTCGCGGTCATGGCCGAGATCATGGGACGAAAGGGCGGCCTGAGCAAGGGCAAGGGCGGCTCGATGCACATCTACGACAAGGAGCGCAACTTCTTCGGCGGGTGGGGCATCGTGGGCGGCCACACCGCGCTCGGCGGTGGGCTCGCGTTCGCCGCGAAGTACCGCGGGGAGGACCGGGTCACGCTTTGCTACCTCGGTGACGGCGCCGCGAACGCCGGGGTCTTCTTCGAGACCCTGAACATGGCCGGCCTGTGGGACTTGCCCTGCATCTTCATCATCGAGAACAACGAGTTCGCAATGGGCACGAGGCTGGAGTACCACGCGGCGGACACGGAGCTCTGGAAGCGGGGCCTGCCTTTCGGGATCGAGAGCGAGCGGATCGACGGGATGGACGTCCTCCAAGTCGCCGCCGATGCGCGCCGGATCGTCGATAAAGTCCGCAAGGAAGGGAAGCCGTACCTCGTCGAAGTGATGAACTACCGCTTCGTCGGCCACGGCGCCGCGGACAACGACCGCCAGCTCTACCGGACCAAAGAAGAGGAAGAGCAGGCCATGCGCCGCGACCCGATCGCCCTGCTCGAGAAGATCCTCCTCGACCGCAACGTGATGACGCGCGAGAAGATGGAGGCCATCGAGGCCGAAACCGAGGCCCGAGTGGACGAGATCTACGAGAAGGCCAAGGCCAGCCCCTTCCCCGACCCCCACGAGGTCTACGACGACCTCTATACCGACCTCGGACCGGAGCGAGGCCACTAAGGCACAGCCTCTCAGGGACTTCACCTTAGGAAAAGACCATGATCGAGACGACTTTCCGCGACGCCATCCACCGCTGCATCGACGAAGAGATGGAGCGAAACCCCGACGTGTTCGTCATCGGCGAAGACATTGGGCGCTACGAAGGCACCTTTAAGGTCACCAAGGGCCTCTGGCCCAAGTACGGGGAGAAGCGGGTCGTCGACACCCCGATCGTCGAGCCTGGCTTCACCGGGATCGCCATCGGCGCCGCGATGACCGGACTCCGGCCCATCGTCGAGATGATGACGATGTCCTTCTCGATCCTCGCCCTCGACCAGATCATCAACCACGCCGCCAAGATTCACTACATGACCGGCGGCCAGGTCAGCGTCCCGATGGTCGTCCGCGGGCCCGGCGGCGCCGCCAAGCAGTTGAGCGCCCAGCACAGCCACTCCTTGGAAGGCTGGTACGCCCACGTCCCCGGCCTTAAGGTCGTCGCCCCCGCGACCGTCCAAGACGCCTACGGCATGCTCAAGACCGCCGTCTGGGACGACAACCCCGTCATCTTCACCGAGAACCCCGGGCTCTACACGCTCAAGGGCACCATCCCCGACGACAAGGACTTCACCGTCCCGTTCGGCAAAGCCCAGATCCTCCGCGAGGGCTCCGACCTTTCCCTCGTCGGCTACTCGCGGATGACGCAGGTCAACCTCGCCGTCGCTGAGAAGCTCGCCGAAAAGGGATTGAGCGCCGAGGTCGTCGACGTCCGGTCCCTCCTCCCGCTCGACACCGAGACCATCTACGCGAGCGTGCGCAAGACCCACCGCGCCGTCGTCGTCTATGAGGACTGGCGGAGCGGGGGCTTCGGCGCCGAGATCGCGGCCCGCATCGGCGAGGACTGCTTCGACGACCTCGACTCCCCCGTCCTCCGCGTCGGCGGCCTCAACGTCCCCATGCCCTACGCCCGCGTCCTCGAACTCGAGTGCATCCCGGACGTCGACGACGTGCTGGCGACGATCGAGCGCAAGCTGGGCTGAACGACGCCCATGGGTGCGTCGTAGGCCCTAGAAGGTGAGCACGCGGTCGCTGGCGAGGGCCAGGGCCGCGAGTTCGGGCATCGTCCCAAGAGCCACACCCTCGACCAAGGGTGCGGAGTGGTAGCCTCGGGTCTCTAGGCACAACCCACAGACCTTCACCTGGGCGCCCGCGTCGATCAACCCCCTCAGGCGGGAACCCAGGTTCTTGTCGGGCTCGGCCGAGGACGCGTCGATCGCCGCCCCCGTTCCGTCCGCCATCAGGAACACCGTGACCTCCGCCCCGGCCTCGACGAAGGCCAGGCTCAGCCGCAGCGCATGGTAAGCGACGTCGCTCCCGTAGGGCGACGCGGTGACGACGACAAGCACGAGGGGCATGCCCCCAGTCTAGTCCTCGTGGGCTAAGACCTGCTTAGGCTCAAGGTCACGCCCATCGGGGCGGGCCCGAAGTCGTTCTCCCGCTGGTTGAACTGCGCCTTGCCCGACCGCTCGCCCAGGGCCACGATGTCGAGTTCGACGAACGCCCCCTTCGAATCGTCCCAGACCCCTTGGCCGTAGACCTTCCCCGAGAACGCCCGTCCCCCGCCCTCTGCTCGGAAGCTTCCCCGGTACTCGATCCGCCCGTCCTCGCGACGCCGCATCGTGACCCGGGCCTCGCGGACTTCCTCGTCCTTCCATTCGGGGGCTTGGCCACGAACGGTGTCGACGAACGCCTCGCGGACCACCTGTCGCCACACCGCCGGGTCGACGGGCTCCTCCGCCCGACCGGTCGGCACAAGGCTTCGGGCCCGGTCGATCGCGACCCAGCCCTCGTTCCACGCCCATTTCGTGAAGTCGAGCCACATCCTCGACTCCGCGACCTCGTGCCGCCGGGCCCCGCTCCGATCCCCGGCCCCTCGCGGGAGGTCGCGCACATTGACCCGCAGCACCAACTCCCCCTCGACGCCCGGCGGTGGGGCCCAGGGCTTCGGCGGCACCGGCCGGTTCGCGTAACCCTTCTCCTCGCGAAGCGCGTCCCACCGCTCCAGGGCTCGCCGAAGTCGGGCGCGGACGTCCGCCGGCTCGCCCGAGGCCGCGAACCGCCCCTCAAGGTACTCGGCGTCCGGGCCGATCATGTAGATCCCCTGCTTCGTGCCCTTCCGGTTCCAGTCCCCCGCTGGCATCTGCTCGCCGAACCGCTTGAAGAACACGTGGTCCGGCCGTTGGGCCGCATCCCTCAAGTGCCCCTCCCACTCCGGGTAGAGCCGGTAGGCCTCGTCCGCCACCGTGACGAACTCCTTGCTCAAGCGCTTGATCTCAGGGTCTGACCAGACCAACTGGCGTCCGCGGACGCCGTTGTTTCACGTGCAGCCGAGCGGGTGCCCGTTCATGGTCCAGAGCAGGATCGGCCGCCCCAGCGCCCGGGCCTCCGCCATCCCCTCGCGCAGGCTCGTACGCCAGTCAATCTCCTTATAGGCCTGTTCTCGGGCGTCAGGCTGGACGAACCGCAACCACGAGCGGTAGTTCCCCGCGTCGGGCTCGGGGGAGCTGAGGGCCAAGAGGGCGACGAGACAGCTGACCATCACGCCGATTATGGCTTGTCCCCGGATCGCCGGACGCGGGTATCACCGAACCATGACCCTCGCCCAACGCGCCCGGCAATGGAAGGGGCTGCTCGCGATCTACGTGCAGGACGGGCTGGCCTACCGCGCCGCCGGTGCGATCTGGGTCCTCACCGACGTCGCGACGGCCGTCACCATGCCCGTCGTCTGGGCCGCCGCCAGCCGCACCGGCCCCATCGCCGGGTTCACGGCCAGCGACTTCGTCCTCTACTATCTGTGCATGCTTATGGTCTCGAGCTTCGTCACGTCCCACTTTATGTGGGAGATCAGCACCGAGATCCGAGAGGGACACTTCTCGACCCACATCATCCGGCCCGTCGGCTACCTGGAGTTCATCCTCGTCCGCAACGTCGCCTGGCGCCTGGTAAGAAGCCTTCTCTTCCTCCCCTGGTTCGCCCTCATTCTGTGGACCTATTCGGGCTCTCTCGGCGCCGTCCAGCTCAACCTCGGGCCCGAGTTCTGGCTCTCAGTGCTCCTCGGCCACTTCGTCAGCGTCCTGTTCGTCACCGCCCTCGCTATGATCGCGCTCTTCACCCAAGAAGCCCAGGCGATCTTCGAGCTCTACTACTTCCCGATGCTCTTCCTGAGCGGGCAGCTCTTCCCGATCGCCCTCTTCCCAGACTGGGTGCGCGGCGTCGCCCTCGTCTTCCCGTTCTACTACACGACCGGCGCGCCGACCGAGATCCTCATCGGCCGGATCACCGGCCCCGCGGTCTGGCAGGCGCTCGGCGTCCAGCTCCTGTGGGTGGTCCTCTCCCTCATCGCCTACCGCCTCCTCTGGCGAGCAGGTATCCGCCGCTACACCGGCGTCGGTATGTGACCCCCGCCTACTTGAAGCCGATGAGCTCGACCGTGTAGATCACGGTCTGTTGGGGCGGGATGCCGGGTGTCCCGAACTCACCCCACGCCGCTCCCGGCGGAAGCGTCAACTTCCGCTGACCCCCGACCCGCATCCCGACGACGCCCTGGTCCACGCTCGTGATCGCCTCGTTCGCCCCGACCCGGAACACGACCGTCTGCCCTCGCTTCCGCGAGTCGTCCACGACCCGCCCGTTGAGCAGAACCGCCTGGTAGTGGACCTCGATCCGGTCCCCCTTCTGGACCTGTCGCCCCGCCCCGGCCTTGACGTCCTCGATGTCGTAAACGGTCTCCTCGCCCTTCTTGACGATGCCCAGGAGACGCACCTCGAACTCGAGGTCGCTGTAAGGGGGGATGCTCGGAGGGCTCCCGGCGGCCCCGTACCCGAGGCTTTCCGGAACCTTGAGGAGTCGCTCGCCGCCGACCCGCATGCCGCGCACGCCCCGATCCAACCCGTCGACCGCCTGCTGGGCCCCGATCACGAACGAGAACGGGTTCTTGTTCGTCGCGCTGTCGATGTTCGTGTCGAACTGCTTGCCCCCGTCGGCGAGCTGGCCCCGGTACTCGACGAACACGAGGTCCCCTTCCGCAGCCTCTGGGCCGGTCCCGACCTTCGTCTCGACCGACGAGAACTCGGCATGAACCTTCTTGGGCCTCTTGGCCTCCGCTTGGGGCTGGCAGCCCAAGGTCAGGCAGACCGCGATCAGTCCGAGCGTCAACGACAAGGATGCACGCATCAGGCGCCGAATGTACCTCCGGTACACTCAACGGCCCATGGCCTCCAAGCGTGCCGGGAAAGAGGAAAAGCGGGGACCAGCCACGATCCAGAACCGAAAGGCGGGGTTCGACTACGAGTTCATCGAGACCCACGAGGCGGGAGTGGCCCTGGTCGGGACCGAGGTGAAGAGCATTTACCTCGGTCGCGCGAACCTGACCGACGCCTACTGCGACGTGGAGGACGGCGAGCTCTGGCTCATCAACCTGGACGTCGAGCCGTACGACAAGGCCAGCCACTTCACCCACGAGCGCCGTCGTCGCCGTAAGCTCCTCATGCACCGCCGGGAGATCGACCAACTCCGCCGCAAGGTCATGGAAAAGGGCTTCACCCTCGTCCCGTTCAAGGTCTACTTCAGCGAAAAAGGGAAGGTGAAGGTCGGCGTCGCGGTCGCCCGGGGCAAGAAGCAGTACGACAAGCGCGAGGCGATCAAGTCCCGCGAGACCCGGCGCGAACTCGAACGCGGGGACTGAAGGGGACCTGGCTCAGCCGAGGGCCAGCTCGCCGTCGAACACCCGCATCGCTGGGCCCGTCATCCAGACCCGCCCGTCCTCGGCATAGGCGATCTCGAGGTCACCCCCGGGCAGCGACACCGTCGTCTCGCGATCCGTCAGGCCGTTCAGGAAGCACGCCACCGCCGAGGCACACGCCCCCGTCCCGCAGGCGAGCGTCACCCCGGCCCCCCGCTCCCACGTGCGCTGGACGATCGCGTCCCGGCCCATGACCTGGACGAAGTGGACGTTGACGCGCCTCGGGAACATCGGGTGCGTCTCCAGCACGGGCCCGACTCGCTCGACCTCGATCGCCGCCGCGTCCTCCACCATGAGCACGAGGTGCGGGTTGCCCATCGACACCGCCGTGCCTCGGTAGACGGTTCCAAGCGCCTCGACCGGCTGGTCGACGAACCGCTCTTCCGCCGGCCCCGTCATGCCGATCTCGCCCCGCGTCAACCGCGCCGGCCCCATATCGACCCGTACCCGACCGTCCTCGAGCACCGAGAGTTCGAGCAAGCCCGCCCCCGTCTCGACCGGGATCGTGCTCGCCTCCGTCAGCCCTTCCTCTCGGACGAACCGCGCGAAGCAGCGCACCCCGTTCCCGCACATCTCGCTTTCCGAGCCGTCCGGGTTCCACATCCGCATTGCGAACGGAGCCTCCTGCCCGGCGTAAGCAACGATGAGCCCGTCCGAGCCCACCCCGAACTTCCGGTCACAGACCTGGGCCGCGACCGCTGCCGCGCGCTCCGGCGGGAAGGAGCCGCGCAAGCCGTCCACCATCACGAAATCGTTCCCGATCCCGTGCATCTTCGCGAAGCGCGTCACTCCTCTTCGACCGGCACCTCGGCGGATTCGGGTCGCTGCCCACCGCCCCCGCCGCCCCCGATCTGCCGGGTCGGGACCACGCTCGTGATCGCGTGCTTGTACACCAACTGGGTCGGTTTCCCCGGCGTGTCCAACAACACCGTGAACGCGTCGAACCCTCGCACCGAACCTCGCAGCTGAACGCCGCCCATCAAGTAAATCGTGACCCCGATGCCTTCCTTACGCACCTGGTTCAAGAACATGTCCTGCAGGTTGATCGCCTTACCCATCGCTTTCTTTCCTTCCCTTCATCCGGCGAAGTGTCCTATCGCCCGTTCCAGCGCCCGGTCGAGCCCCTCCGCGCCGAATGGCTCCACCCGTAACGTCAATAATCCCGGCTCGGATCGGAGCCAAGTCCGCTGGCGCTTGGCGTATTGCCGCGTCGCCGACCAGACCTCCTCTGCCGTTGCCCCCCAATCACTGTCGCGCTCCAAGTGACGGACCACGGATTGATACCCGATAGCGCGCATCCCTGGACAATCCACCGTGACTTTCTCGTCCAGAAGGCGACGGACTTCATCGACCCAGCCACCGGCACGCATCGACTCGACCCTTTCTCGTAACGCCGCGTCCAGGGCACTCGGTTCCACTTCGAGACCGAACTTCACGTGCCGGAAAGCGGGGAGGTCCACCGGGATGCGAGGGCCAGGCGCGAGCGCCCGTTCGAGCGCGCGCCGGACTCGGACGCTGTTCCGCTCGTCGACCCCGTGCTCCGGAACGAGCCGACGGAGTTCGGCGGCGAGCGCCCCGAGCCCCTCCTCTGCCTCCCACCTCGCCAGCCTCGCCCGAAGCGCCGGGTCCGGGGGGCCCTGCAGGTCCGTGTAGCCCTCGAACAGGGCCCGGACGTACAGTCCCGTCCCTCCGACCACAACAACCGACCGGCCCCGCCCCCAAGCGTCCCGAAGGATCGCCTGCGCGAGACCGACCCATTCTCCGACCCCGAACGTCTCGCACGGGTGCTTAAGGTCGAGGAGCGCGTACCGCCCTCGATCCACCGGCTTGTTCGTGCCGACGTCC
The DNA here is from genome assembly GCA_022843485.1 of Fimbriimonadaceae bacterium. Lineage (GTDB taxonomy): Bacteria > Armatimonadota > Fimbriimonadia > Fimbriimonadales > Fimbriimonadaceae > JALHNM01. Next base: position 97,973 of record JALHNM010000004.1, read on the forward strand.
ATCCCGCGGTACACCTGGAAGGCGTCCGCGTTCACGAGCTCCGCCTGGAGCCGGTCCGCCATTGCCTCGGCCAGGCGCGACTTGCCCGACCCCGTCGGGCCCATCACCGCGACCAGCCAGGGCCCGCCCACGCCGCCCCCTAAGACCGGCTGGCGGGAAGCACCACGACCCCGCGCGTCGTTCCCTCGTCCCGCATCGCGCTCACCTGGTTCAGGATCGTCCGCGGGCCCACCTTCCGCTCCTTCTCGAAGAGACCCGTCACCCGCACCCGTTCCCCGTCCTTCGGCTTCGGCTTCAGGTGCGTCCGCACATAGACGTTCACCTTCGCGCCCCCGTCCGAGAGCGTGAACTCGGTGTAGGGGTTCTTGCGGCGGGAGACCTTCTCCTGCACGCCGCTGACACGCCCTTCGACGATCACGGGCTTCTTATCCCACTTCGCCCGATCCCGGACGAGCACGGCCACCGTCACACGTGTAGGAGGCGCTTTCGGAGCCGGGGGCCGCGCGGGGGCCGAGGTCTGGGCGACGACGAGAAGGGTCAGTGCCGTGAGCATAGGCCCGATTCTGACACCGCCAGCCCGCCGGGGGTCCGGCCCTGCGCTCAGTACTCGATCAACGCGTGCAGCGGGTAGCCGAGGATGTTCTTGCGGCCCTCGAGGGCCGTCAGCTCGACCAGGAACCCGAACCCGCACACGTGCCCGTTCAGTCGCTCGACCAACCGCGCCGCTGCCGCCGCCGTGCCCCCCGTCGCCAAGAGGTCGTCCACGATGTACGCCCTCTGCCCCGGGGTGACCGAGTCCGTGTGCATCTCGATCGTGTTCGTCCCGTACTCGAGCGCGTACTCCTCCGTGATCCGGTCATAGGGGAGCTTCCCGAGCTTTCGGGCCATCACGAACGGCAGCCCAAGCCCCAGCGCGACCGGCACCCCGAACACGAACCCCCTGCTCTCGATGCCGATGATCACCTCGGCGCCCTGGCTCTTGGCGTCCGCCGCGATGAGGTCCGCCGCCTGCTGCAACGCCGCCGCGTTCTGCAGCACCGGCGTCACGTCCTTGAACAGGATCCCCGGCTTCGGGAAGTCCGGGACGTCCCGGATCAGATCGGCGGCGAGCACCTTGGCCATCGCACGCGGTTATACCGTGCCAAAGCCCCGCGGTCCGGCCACAATCGACACAATGGAGCGAGAACGACGCACCTGGCGCCTCGAGGACCTCTCCCCCGGCCAGCGCTACGACCTCCTCGCCAACCTCGTTGTCCCCCGCCCCATCGCCTTCGTCAGCACCCTGAGCCCCGGTGGGGTGGCCAACCTCGCCCCGTTCAGCTTCTTCACCGTCGGGGGCGTGACCCCTCCGAGCCTCGTCTTCTGCCCTGTTCGAGGCAAAGAGGGCGCCCCCAAGGCCAGCCTCGCCAACATCGAGGCGACTGGCGAGTTCGTCGTTAACCTCCTCGACCGCCCGATGGCCGACGGGATGAACGAGTGCGGCGTGGACTACGAACCCGGCGTCAGCAAGTGGGGCCTCAGCGGCTTCACCCCCATCCCCAGCCTCGCCGTCAAGCCCGAACGGGTCGCCGAGAGCCGGGCCCAGTTCGAGTGCCGGCTCCACGCCGTCGTCCACCACGGCACCGGCCCCGGGGCCGCCAGCTACGTCATCGGCGAGGTCCTCTTGGCCCACGTCGAGCCCCAGCTTTTCGACGGGACTTCCCAACCTGAGACCCGGTTCCATAGCATCGCCCGACTCGGAGGCAGCGAGTACATCGACCTCGACGGTGGAAAACTCTTTGTAATGCCCCGTCCGAAGGGGCCCGCCCGTCCGTCTTCGGGATGAGCGGATCGCCGCACCCATGAAGCTCAAACGGGTCAAGATCGTCGGGTTCAAGACCTTCGCCGACAGGACGGAGTTCGAACTCGACGGCGACATCGTCGCCGTCGTGGGACCGAACGGCTGTGGCAAGTCCAACATCGTCGACGCCGTGCTGTGGGGCCTCGGCGAGTCGAGCGCCCGCTCCCTCCGGGCCCAGACCGGCAAGGACGTCATCTTCGCCGGCTCCGTCATGCGCAAGGCTCTCGGGTACGCCGAGGTCAGCCTCACCTTCGACAACGAAGATGGCGCCCTCCCCCTGGACAGCCCGGAAGTGAGCGTGAGCCGCCGACTCACCCGCGGGGGCGACGCCGACTATGCCATCAACAAGCGCCCCTGCCGGCAAAAGGACGTGTACGACCTCCTCGCCGATAGCGGGCTTGGGCGCGCCGGCTACGCCATCGTCGGCCAGAGCGAGATCGACCAGGCCCTCGCCGCCTCCCCCCAGCAGCGCCGGGCCTGGATCGACGAGGCCGCCGGCGTCCACCGCTACCGCCTGCGCCGGGCCGAGGCCTCCCGGCGGCTCGACGCCGCCCAGACCCACCTCCAGCGCGTCCAGGACGTCGTCGACGAGCTCGAGTCGCAGCTCGGGCCGCTGGAAGAAGAGGCGGCCACCGCCCGCCGCTACCGCGACCTCTCAAGCAGCCTGCGGGAGGTCGAGTGCGGGCTGCTCGCGAAGGAGTACGTCGCACTCAGTCAAAGCCTCGACGAAGCCGCCGAGCTCGGCCGACAAGCCCGGGAGACGCTCGACAAGGAGCTCGCCCTTGGCGCGAGCCTCGAAGCCGAGGCTCAGCGGCTCGAGGACGAAGCGACGACTCTGGCCGCAGAGGTCGAGACCCTCCGCGACCGCCTCCGCGAGGCCGAGGCCGCTCGGGATCAAGCCGAGACCGACCTTCGCGTGGCCCAAGCCCGACTCGACAGCCTAGACTCCGTCGAGTCGAACCTCGTCGAGGAGGCGGCGCACTCCGCCGACCGCATCGCCGCCGCCCAAGCCGACCTCCAAATCGCCGAGGTCGAGGCCACCGCCGAAGCCGCCGCCTGCCAGGAGCTTCGGGACGGCCTGGTCGGCACCGACGAGGCCTCCACCCTCCTCCAAGCCGAGCTCGAAGCCTCCGAGAAGGCCCTCGAATCCGCCCGCCAAGCCCAGACCCTCCGCCAGCGCGCCGAAGTCGAGCAGGCCCACCATGCCCAGCGAGCCGGGGATCTCCGCGACGAGTTGGCCGGGATCGAGTCCACCCTCCCGGACCTCGACACCGCGATCGCGGAGGCCCGCCAGACCCTCGCCGCCCACGAAGCCGCCCGCGACCGGGCCCACGCCGCTGTCCAGGCCGCCGACGAGTCCCGCGAGCAGGCCCGGGCCAGCCGGGAGACCCTCGCCGCCCGCCACCGGGAGGTTCTCAGCCGGGCCGCCACCCTCGACGGCAAGCGACGCGGGATCGAAGCCACCATCGACGCCCACGAGGGCCTCGCCCAAGGCGCCCGCGCCGTGATGGAGCTTCTCCGGGCCGGGCGCCTCCACGGCTCCTACCGCCCGCTCGGGGAGTGCCTCGAAGTCGACACCGACCTGGCGATGGCGATCGACACCGCCCTCGGTGCCGCCGCCAACGACCTCGTCGTCCCCGACGAAGCCCACGCCAAGCGGGCCATCGCCCTCCTCAAGGAAGAGCGCCTGGGCCGGGCCACCTTCCAGCCGACCAGCCTCGTCCGCCCGCAATCCCCCGGACCAGAGGCCGACGGGCTCATCCGCGAACCCGGCGTCGTCGGTTGGGCCGCGCGGCTCGTCTCGTGCGACGCCGCCGTCCGGCCGGTCGTCGAGAGCCTGCTCGGCCGAGTCCTCGTGGTCGAGTCGCTCGACGACGCCCTCCGCCTCACCAAGACCCGGGGCTGGAGCCGGATCGTCACCCGCGATGGGGAAGTCGTCCAAAGCAGCGGGTCCGTGACCGGCGGCCGAGCCGCCCGTCAACCGGTCGGCCTCGTCCAGCGCCGGGCCGAGCTCCTCGACACTGTCGATCAGATCGAGGTGCTCAAGGCCGAACTGGACGCGATCGACCGTGACCAAGCCGCCGCCGAGGCCACCCTCGAGGGGTTCGCCGAGGCCAAGGCCGCCGCCCAAGAGACTCTCGGAGAGACGACCCGCGAGCGTGACGACGCCAAGGCCTGGCTCGCCAACCTCGAGCACGAGGCCGCCGCCACCCACCGCGCCCGCACGAAGGCCCTCAACGAACTCGAGGCCCTTACCGCCCCCACGCTCCTCGACGCCCAGGAGGTCGACCTTCCTGCCGTCCAGGAGGCTCGCGACGAGGCTTGGCGCCGCTACACCGCCCACGCCAAAGACGCCGAGGCCGCCGAGTCTCGCCTGGTCGAGGCCCTCGCCCGTGTGCAAGCCGCCGAACGCCGCCGTCACGAGGCCGAGCGACGCCTCGCCGGGGCGCGCGACGCCGAGGAGCAGCGCGTCCGCCGCCAGGGCGACCTCGGCCCAGAGCGCGACCGGCACCGTACCGCGATCGCCGAGGCCACCGGTCGCCGCGACATCGCCGCCGCCCAAGCTCAGACCCTTGGAGAGGCGCTCGCCGCAAAGTCTCTGGACCGCGCAGGCCGCCAAGACCAAGCCCGGGAGCAGGCCCGCCTCGCCCACGAGTCCGCCGTCGCCGCCCGCGAGGCCGAGGCCAAGCTCCACGAGACCGAGCTCACCCGCGCCCGCCAGGACTCGAAACGTGCCGCCGTCCTCGAGCGGCTCCTCGAAGACTACGGTCTCGACGCCCCCGCTGCGACCGCCTTCGCCGCTGCAACCGAGCTCCCCTCCGACGCTGCCCAGGTCGCCGCCCAACTCCGACGTGACATGAAGGCCCTCGGCGAAGTCAACCTCGGCACCGTCGAACTCTACGAACGGCTCAGCGAGCGGCACGCCGAACTGAAGGGCCAGCTGGACGACGTCGCCTCTGGACGGGACGAACTCCAAGCCAGCGTCGCCGAACTCGACCGCATGACCGGCGAGAAGTTCCGGGCGACCTTCGCCCTCGTCCAAGCCGAGTTCTCGCGCACGTTCCAGAAGCTCTTCGGGGGCGGGGAAGGGGTGCTCAAGCTCGTCTCGGGCGAAGGGCCGAACGACGACGGCGTCGAGGTCGAGGTCACCGTCCCCGGCAAGAAGCGGCAGCACCTGAGCCTGCTCAGCGGTGGCGAACGGGCCATGAGCGCGATCGCCTTCTTGTTCGCTCTGCTCCGGGTCAAGCCGAGCCCGCTCGTGGTCCTCGACGAGGTGGACGCGCCGCTCGACGGCCGCAACGTGGAACGCTTCATCGGCATCCTCCGCGAGTTCGCAGGCACCACCCAGTTCATCGTCGTCACCCACAACCCGACGACGATGGAGAGCGCCGACGTCTGGTTCGGCGTGACCATGCAGGAGCCCGGGGTCAGCACGCTCATCCCCTTCCGCACCCCACCCCGCAGCCCCGACGTCCTCCCCCCGGGCACCTCGCTCAAGGGCTGAGCTTCCACTGGCCCCGCCCGCCGACCCCCCGTTGCCCACCTGGAGTAACCTCCAGCCCCGACCCTCCGTCGGGGAAGCGAACGATGCGAGACCGCCTCCAGCGCGCAGTTAAGTGGGCCGCCCGCCAGCACTTCGGGCAGTGGCGGGAGGGCGACTCCCCGCTGCCGTACCTGCAGCACCCGATCGACGTGATGACCCGAGTCCGTTACACCGGTGGGGTCACCGACGACGTCGTGCTCTGCGCCGCCGTCCTCCACGACACCCTCGAGGAGACCCAAGCCCAAGACGAAGAGATCGTCGAGAAGTTCGGGCCGGACGTGGCCGCCCTCGTTCGCGAGCTCACCCGGTCGGAGCCCACTCTCGACGAGGTCGCCGGGCTCGAAAAAGACGAGGTCTGGCAGCTCCGGGCCGACCGGCTCCTCGCCGAAGTCGAGGCGATGTCCCCCGCCGCCCAGACCGTCAAGCTCGCCGACCGCCTCTCGAACCTCGAAGAGGCCGTCCGTACGAAGGCCGGCCCCAAGCTCGACCGTTACGTCTGGCAGTCCCGGCGCCTCCTCGGGGTCGTGCCCCGCGAGGTCAACCCGCAGCTCTGGGACGCCCTCTCCGCGGTCGTCTCGAGCCTCGAGTAGCCACCGTCCGCCATACTCCGGCCGTGCGCCCTCGGCCGCAGACCAGGGACGACAGAGCAGCGTGGGCCTTCGTCGCTCCCGCCCTCGTCCATCTGGTCCTCTTCGCGCTGGCCCCCATCGTCGTCGCGTTCGGCGTGTCCCTCTTCGATTGGAAGGTGCTCAAGGGCACGATGCCCTTCGTCGGCCTCGGGACGTACGCCGGCGTCCTCTCGGACGAAGGTTTCTGGAATGCGATGGGCAACTCGCTCGAGTTTGCCTTCCTCAGCGTCCCGACCGGGATGGCCGTCGCCCTCGCGGTGGCCGTGCTCGTGACCCAACAGCTCCGCGGCCTGGGGTTCTTCCGGACGGTCTACTACGTCCCCGCCGTGAGCAGCGGGGTGGCCGTCTCGATGCTCTGGATCTACGTCTACCTCCCCGAGAGCGGGCTCATCAACGCCACGACCCGCCTCTTCGGGATCGCGAGCGTGGACTTCCTCAACGACCCGGCCTGGGCGATGCCCGCGCTCGCGTTCATGGCGGTCTGGACCGGGCTCGGGCCGAAGATGGTCGTCTACGCGGCTGGGCTCCTCGCGATCCCCCCCGCCGTTCACGAGGCCGCCGCTCTTGACGGCGCCGTGGGCTGGCGTCGGTTCTGGGCCGTGACCTGGCCTCTGCTCGGCCCGACCCACCTCTTCGTCCTCGTCACCGCCACGATCGGCGCCCTTCAGGTCTTCACCCCCGTCTACACGATGACCCGCGGCGGGCCGATGGGCGCGACCGACGTCGTCGGCTACCACATCTACACCGAGGCCTGGGTGCGTTTCCACGTCTCGACAGCCGCGGCCCAATCCTTCCTTCTCCTACTCGTGACGGGGGCGGCGGCCTGGCTCCAGTTCCGGCTCCTGCGCGACCAGGCCGCGGGGTGGGGGGCAGCGTGAGCCCAGTCCGAAGGGTGGCGGCCTACGCCGTCCTCGTCGCCCTCGCCGCGTTCCTCCTCGCTCCGTTCGTCTGGATGGGGCTCGTCTCGCTCCACCCAAGTCGGTCGCCCATCCCGGACCTCGCCACGATCATCCCGCGCCAGCCCGCCTGGGACAACTATGCGACCGTCCTTGTCGGAACCGACCTGCCCGTGGCCCGGTTCGCCCTCAACTCGCTCGTCGTCACATCGCTCGTCGTCGGGGGGCAGCTCCTCGTCTGTAGCCTCGCCGCGTTCGCCTTCGCGCGCCTCGACTGGCGGGGGCGCGAGACCGTCTTCGCCCTCTTCCTCCTCAGCCTCATGATCGCCGGGCCCGTGACCCAGATCCCGGTGTTCCTCATGCTCCGCGCAGTGGGGGCACTCGACACCCTGCTCGCCCTCGTCGCCCCCGGGGTCGGCAGCGCGTTCGGGGTCTTCCTATTGCGGCAGGCCTTCTTGGCGGTGCCCCGTGAGCTTGACGAGGCGGCCCGCATCGACGGTGCCTCGCACTGGACTGTCTACGCCCGCGTCGTCCTCCCCCTGAGTGGGTCTGCCCTCGCCACGCTCGGGGCCTTTGCCTTCATCGCGACCTGGACCGACTTCTTCTGGCCGCTCCTGGCCACGAGCAGCCTTGAGAACCGCACCCTCGAGGTCGGCCTCAGCGTGTTCAAGGACAGTTATGGCGGCACCGACTGGCCGCTCCAGATGGCGGCCGCCGTCATCGTCCTCGCCCCGCTCCTCCTCGTCTTCCTCGCCCTACAGCGGTACTTCGTCCGTGGGGTCACGCTTGGGAGCGGCAAGTAGCCGCTGACCCTCGGGCTAAACTGCCCCTGTCATGCTGGCCGCACTGCTCGCCGTGTCGACGATGCCCACTCCCCCTCTCCCCGAGGTCGAGCTCAAGCCCGGGCTCGTGATCCGCCAGAGCGTCCGGGTCAAGCCGGGCACGTACTCGATCCCGAACGCCGACGCCACCGGTAAGGCGGGGGCCATCGTCATCGAGGGGGCGGACATCACGGTCGATTTCCAGGGCGCCACGATCCGCGGCACGCCTGAGACCGCCCGGCCCGACCAGCGCGCCGGAACCGGCATCACCGTCCGTGGCGCCAAGGTGACCCTGCGCAACGCCAACGTCCACGGCTACAAGGTCGGCCTCGCCGCCTGGGGCGTCCCGGGGTTCACTCTCGTCGACTCGGACTTCTCCTACAACTGGAAGCAGCGACTGCTGAGCGACCGGGAGAAGGAAGACCTCGCCGACTGGATGAGCTTCCACCGGAACGAGAAGGACGAGTGGCTCCGCTACGGGGCCGCGGTCTACCTCCGCGATTGCGACGACGCCAAAGTCCGCGGCGTCCGGGCCTGGGGGGGCCAGTGCGGGCTTATGATGACCGACTGCGACCGGGGGTTCGTCGTGAACAACGACATGTCGTTCCTCAGCGCGGTCGGTCTCGGGCTCTACCGCTCGAACGAGAACCGGGTCCTCCACAACAAGTTCGACTGGTGCGTCCGGGGCTACTCCCACGGCGTCTACAGCCGAGGTCAGGACTCGACCGGGATCCTCATCTACGAGCAGTCGAACTGGAACGTCTTCGCCTACAACTCCGCCACCCACGGAGGCGACGGGTTCTTCCTCTGGGCCGGCCAGACGACGATGGACAGCGGGGAAGGGGGGTGCAACTTCAACCTTCTCTACGGCAACGACTTCAGCCACGCCCCCGCGAACGGCATCGAGGCGACGTTCAGCCGCAACACCTTCGCCAACAACCTCCTTCTGGAGTGCGGGAACGGTGTGTGGGGGGGCTACAGCTTCGACACCCTCATCGTCGGCAACGTGTTCGGGCTTAACGGGTCCGGTGTGGCCATCGAGCACGGCCAGTTCAACCGCATCGAGCACAACGTGTTCGACCACGAGGGGATCGCCGTTCGGCTCTGGGCGAACGACCGGCCCCAAGACCCGAACTGGGGCTACCCGAAGTTCCGCGATACCCGCAACGTCGGCACGCTCGTTCAGGGCAACAGTTTCGTCTCGAGCGCCGTCGTGGCCCTTGACCTCGGCCTCGGCGAGCGGCTCGACGTCCGCGACAACGATTTCGCCTTGAACCGCCGGGCGCTCGACCTGAAGCCTGCGCTCCGATCGGCGACGCTCCTCGGCAACACCCTGCTCGGCCCGGCCGAGGACTGGCCCCGCCCGGGCGTCACCGCCGAGGGCACGCGCCACGTCTCGATGGACCCCCGCCCCGCACGGGTGACGATTCGCACGAGCATGATCAGCGACGCGAGCGCGGACGACCAAGTCCGGTCCCAGCTCGACCGGCTCGTCGGCTTGTGGCAGCCGTGGCCCGACCAGGGTCGGCCGATGGCCCCCGCTGGGCTCCCGCCCGTCCGCGCCGCGGCCGTCGAGGCCCGGCTCCGAGAGCTCGCTCCGGCCCGCGTCCCGGGAGGCATGGATCCCTTCCTGGCCCCCGACCACCCGCGAGGCCGGGAGTTCATCATCGTGGACGAATGGGGCCCGTACGACTTTCGGCGTCCCATCCTTCACGAAACGAGCCGCCGGAAGGTCGAGGGCGGGGAGGAGGTCACGTTCCGGATCCTCGGGCCGAAGGGCCGGTGGCGGCTCGTCGAGGGACGGGGCCTGACCCCCTCCGCTCGCAACGGGGCTGTGCCCGGCGAGGTAAAGGCCACGATCCGCGGCACCGGCGCCCGCGACGTCCGACTCGCCCTCAGCTACACCGGCGAGGCGACGGTCGACCACCGAGGCGTCGCCACTCCCCAAGGGCGACCAGTACCGTTCGGCTGGTCGGAGTCCAGGTTCCCGATCGATTGGACCGTCAAGTGGTTCCGCTGGGACACGGCGAGCGATCCCCGGACTCAGCCCGAGGCTTTTGCAGAGATCTTGAAGGGGACTGCGGTGCGGGAGGTCAAGACCGAGGCCCTCGACGTCGTCCTTCCCCGTGGGGGCGTACCCGACACGTACTTCGCGACCCTTGCCGAGGGGTCCTTCTCCGCTCCTCCCGGCGACTACCTGATCGAGCTCACCACCGATGACGGCGCCCGGGTCTGGCTCGACGGCGAGCCGCTCGTGGAAGACGCATGGAAGTACCAAGGGCCGACCACATACGCCCGGAAGCTCCGTCTCTCCGGGGCTCACCGGCTCCGGGTGGAGCATTTCCAGATCGACGGCTACAGCACCTTGCGGCTCAAAGTCCGCCGCGCATCGCCGTAGCTCAAGTGCGCATCGGGGAAAAAGGGTGCCACAGAATGGCACCCCTCCAATCCCTAGGCAACGGCCGATTCGAATGCAGAGACGTCGTCCGCGATGACCGACAGCGACCCCGCCCAGAAGCCCTTGTCCCGCAGGTCGATCCCGAACTCGCGGGTCAGGGCGTGGCCGTCCTCCATCCCCGTCCGCGAGAGCAGGTCGCGGTACCGCTCGACGAACCCCGCAGGCTCGCGCTGGTAGACCGCGAACAGGCCCAACCCGAACAACAGCCCGAACGTGTAGGGGTAGTTGTAGAACGCCCGCGACGAGTAGTAGTGCGGTTTCGCCGCCCACATGTACGGGTGGAGCAGGTCGCCGTCGAGCCCGTCGCCGTACGTCTCGCGCTGGGCAGTGAGCATCGTCTCGCAGAGCTCCCGGCCCGAGAGCTCGCGGTCCTCGCGACGTTCGGCCACTTCCCGCTCGAACTGGAACCGCGAACCGATATCGACCACGACCTGGCACGAACCCTGAAGCGCCGCCTCGAGGATCGAGACCCGCTCCTCCGCCCCGACCTCGGCCAGCGCGGCCCGCTTGATAACCGTCTCGCAGAAGATGCTCGCCGTCTCCGCGAACGTCATCGGGGTCTCCCGCTGTGCCGCCGTCCTTCCGTCCAGGCAGAGGTTGTGGTAGGCGTGGCCCAGCTCATGGGCCAGTGTCGAGACCGATCCGAACGCAGGTTTATAGTTCATCAGGATCCGGCTCTCGTCGCCGCGGGTCCCCATGCAGAAGGCCCCGTCGCCCTTGCCCGGCCTCGCCCCTGCGTCGGTCCAGCGCTCCCGCGAGGCCCGTCGCGCCAGCTCGCCCAGCCCCGGCTCGAACGTGTCGAACTTCTCGGCCACGAACCGCTCCGCCTCGTCCCACCCCCACTCCCGACCGTCCCCGACCGGCGCGAAGAGGTCGTACCAGGGGAGTCCACCCGGGTGCCCCAAGGCCTTGGCTTTAGCCCGGAGGTACCGGCGCAAGACCGGATAGGCGTCGCGGCAGGCCGAGAGCATCGCCTCGAGGGTCTCCCGGTCCGTCCCGTTGTCGAAGAGCGCTTCGTCCAGCAGTGAGTCCCACCCCCGCTTCTTCGCGAGCCGGCCCGACTCGCCCTTGATCGAGTTCATAGCCGCCGCCAAGACCGTCTCGTTCGCCTTCCAGGCGTCGAGCTCGGCGTGGTACGCCTCCCGCCGCAGGTCGGCGTCCGCGTCGTAGGCGTAACTCCGCAGCTCGCTGATCGTGGCCTGCCCGCCGCGGAAGGGAACCGAGATCTGGCTGCCCACGTTCCGGTGGAGCCGCGACCAGGCCCCGCCCCCCGTGTCGTAGAGGTCGGCCGCCAGTTCCTCTTCCCGAGGGCTCAACTGGTGCTCGGCCTGAACCTTGGCGCGGCGCAGGAAGTAGCTGTGCTCCGCCGCCACCCCGCCGTGGCCGATGAGCGCCTCGACGTCGAGCCGTCCGACCCAGGCCGTATACCTGGTCGCGAGCTTCGACAGGGACGTCATCGGTCTCGCCATCTGGCTCAGCCAGGAAGCGGCCGCCTCGTTCCTGGAGTCGGTGGAGACGTACGAGTACACGAACGCCCGCACGACCCGCCAGCGCTCTTCGAGGCCGTTCTGCGCCGTCAGGAGTTCGCCTGCCTGTCCGGCCACTTCCGCGTCGACCGCAAGCGGCTCCCCGCCGTCGATCCCGAGCGCGTCGAACCGCTCCGTCAGCCGGTCGGTCGCCAGGGTCGCCTCCTCGAACGCGGTCGCGAACTCGGGCGACTCCAGGGAAGGGAAGTAGGGCGTCATGTCCCACGTTGGGAGTGCGGTCGTCGCGCTCATCGTCACTCTATCCTAGCGGGCTCCCCCCGCTCGCCCCGGGACTCCCCTTCTCGCCACGCCCCGTGGTCCGGTGCTAGACTGGGGCCGGATCCGATGCCCAAGACCAAGTCCGGTTCCCCGCGAGAGCGGCTCGACGATCTCGACCGTGCGATCCTGAGGCTCCTCCAGGACGACGGCCGGATCTCGAACGCCGAACTCGCCCGCCGGGTCGGACTCTCGCCCCCGTCCGTTCTCCAACGCGTCCGTCGACTCGAGACCCTTGGCTTCGTCCAGCGCTACTGCGCCCACCTCGACCCAGGCAAGATGGGGTTCTCCCTCACCGTGTTCGCGATGGTCAGCATCTCGCTCCATCACGAGGAGGCGATCGAGACCTTCCGCCGGGCCGTCACCGACATCCCCGAGGTGCTCGAGTGTTTCCACGTGAGCGGCGACTTCGATTTCCTCTTGCGCGTGCTGGTCCGAGACATGGCGGACTACGAGCGCCTGATCCGGGAGCGCCTCAGCCGCATCGGGGGCATCGGCAAGATCCATAGCAGCTTCGTCCTCGCCACGACGAAGTCCACGTGCGTGCTACCCCTATGACGATCGACGTCCGCCCCGTCTCCTCGCCGGAAGACCACGCCGCCTTCCGAGAGGTCGTGAACTGGACGTACCGGAACTCGGCGCCCGAAGGCCCCGACGACGGCCCTGATCCGGGGGAGACGCGCTTCCTCGGTCGGGTCGACGGCCGGCCGGCCACTGCCTGCCAGGTCTTCGACTACACCGTTGCACGCGGGCCCGCCGACCTCCCGTGCGGGGCGGTCGCCGCCGTCGCGACCCTCGCCCCATACCGCCGGTCGGGCGTGGGCGGGAAGCTCATGCGCGAGGTCGTCCGGTGGATGTGCTCCCGAGGGACGGCCCTCTCCGCCCTCTACCCGTACCGTGAGACTTACTACCGAAAGTTCGGCTACGCGAGCTGCGGGTGGCGGTGGGAAGTCACCTGCCCGACGGCCCGGATCCCCGAGGTGCGGTCCGAACTGCCGGTGCGCCAGGTCAGTCCGGACGAGGTTTCCGTCTTCTCCGAGGTCTACGACCCGTTCGTCCGCCGTCGGTCCGGCGGGTTCTTGCGGGGGGCGGCGGACTGGACCGATAGGCTCGGGATCAAGGCCCCTACCCTCTACGCGATCGGAGACCCGATGGAGGCCTACGCGATGGCCACCCTCAAGGAGTTCTGGGGCACCGTCCAGGTCGGGGAGTGCGCCTGGTCGACCCCCCGCGGGCACCTCGCCCTGTTCGACCTCTTCGCCCGCCTCGCGAGTAACCAGGCCCAGGTCAAGTGGCACGAACCCCCCGATTCCCCGACCCTAGCCCACCACTCCGACCAGGGGATCGACGCCGAGCTCGACCGCCCCTCTATGTTCCGGGTCGTCGATCTGGTCGCCGCCTTGAAGGCCCTGCGCCCCGAGACCGAAGGGGCCTTCTCGTTCGCCGTCCGGGACGAGGTCCTGCCCGGGAACGACGGTCCGTGGCAGGTCTCGTTCCGGGACGGGGAGGTCTCCGTGGAGCCCGGCGGGCCGCCCGACTTCACCCTCGACGTCCGCCCCTTGAGCCAAGCCGTCCTCGGTTCGCCGGGCCTTCTCGAGCTCGCCGGACAGGGGCTCGTCGAAGTCGCCCGCCCGGCGGGTCTGCTCGCTGCGGCCCAGCTTTGGACCCCGGTGCCCGTCGTCTGCATGGACTTCTTCTAAGGCTTCCGGCTCATCTTGCTCCCTCTCGCCCCGCCTGGCCGAGTAAGGCGGGGTATCTTTCCCCTTCGCGTCCCTCGTGGGGACGGAGGGAAGTATGGCGAAGGTCTGTCAGGTCAGCGGCAAGCGGGCGAACCACGCGAAGCACATTCGGCACCGTCACTCGGGCCAGTGGAAGTTCCGCGCCCCGAAGAAGAACCGGACGCAGGACGTCAACCTCCAGCGGGTCACCATCAATACCCCCTCCGGCCGTGTCCGCCTCGTCGTCGCCACGTCGGTGATCAAGAGCGCCGAGTTCTCCGCCGTCGTGTGCGGACTCAAGCCGGTCCCGAAGGCCTGGCGCCAGAAAGTCGGCTACGACCTCTGAGACCCTGCAAACGCCCTTAGGGCTCCCGACGAAGGACGGGGAGTGACGGAGCGCCTTCTCTGGGCCCTCATGGCCTGCTCGAGCGGATGGATGGCGGGCGTAGCCTGGTACACCCAACTCGTCCACTACCCTGCGTTCCGGTACGTCCGGGACGACCGATGGCCTGACTTCCACGCGTTCCACTCGACTTTCACCGGCTTCGTGGTCGTGGGCCCGATGCTCCTCCAGGCCGCCTCGACGCTCGCAGTGGTGGCGCTTCGGCCCCGGGGGTGGGAGGCGTGGGTCGCCGTCGCCCTCATGGCGTTCTCGTTCGGCTGGACGCTCGTGGTGAGCGGGCCGCTCCACGGGCCCCTCAGCGGGTCGCTCGACACGACTGTCCTGGACCGCCTCATCGCGAGCGGCTGGGTTCGGGCCGTCGCCTGGACCCTGCAAGCCGTCTTCGCCCTCGCCCTCCTCGTCGCGCCGAGGTCGATCTGAACCGAAGTCAGGGTACGATCCGGTATAGGTGAAGAGGCGTCTCCTCCTGGCCCTGGTGGTCGGACTGCTCGGTCTCGTGCAGGCCGCCCCTCTGTGGGCCCAGGCCGCGGACGGGCCCGAGCGGACGGCGTGTTGCTGCGAGGGCCGGGCCTGCTCCGACTGTGCCTGTTGGTCCGACTCGCAGCCCTCACCTGAAGCCTCGGCCGTGGCCCCGGCTCCACCCGGCTTCACCCTCGCCCTTTTAGAAGCGCTGCCCCGCCTTCCCGACCCGCCTGTGCCAACCGGCCGGTGGGAGCGGGACGAGGGACGCCCGGCTCGCCTGAGCCGCGGACCCCCTGGCCGTTCCCGGCCCCGCTCGCCTCCCTCTCTGGTCACCGATCACGCCGCCTAGCGTGCGGCGCTCGTCCCCGTCGGCCCTTCGCCGACCGACTCGACCGGAGACACCACTATCATCAAGACCACCCTCATCGGGCTTGCCCTCGGGCTTGCCACCATCGCCGTCGCCCAGGATGAAGAGCGAATGGCCCCGACGTGAGCCGGGTGCGCCGCTGAGGCGCGAACGCTCCGTGCGGGCGAGATCGCAGACCGTTGGACGCTCAACACCCGGTTCCTGGCGACGGGAGACCCGGACACCGACCGTCGTCTCACCCTTGACTCCCGGGTCACCCCCCGGCTGTCGCTGGGCCTCGAGTACACCCCGGGCCGCCGGGAGGTGCTTCCTAGGGGGAGTTGGTTCGTCTCGAGCCAGACCCGCTCGGCGCCGAGTGTCGTGGTCGGGTTCACCGCCGACCGCCTCTCCACGCCGGAAGGGCACGCGGCGTTCCTGACGTTCGCTCGGAGCGAGGAGGGCTCGCCGCTCACCCCGTTCGCGAGCGTGAAGTACGGGACGGCCGACGGGAGCGTCACATTCCCCTTCGGCGCCAACCTCGCCCTCGGGCCGGGGTGGGTCGTGCAGGCGGTGAACGACGGCAAGACCACCCACCTTGTCCTCTCACGTCACCGCGACGGTCGGACCCTGAGCTTCGTGCTGGCCCGGAGCCGCTATCCCGGATTCCAGCTGTCCGTCGGCTTCTAGCCTCGGCCAGCGTAGACGTTCGGGCCCCTCCCCTTTGGGGAGGCGCCGGTGGCATGCCCGCCCCAGGGTCTTTCGTGCCTTCCTGGGGCTGTGACCTGCTCCGTGCGGGCCGAAAGCCCGCGGACCGGGGTGCGGGCTAGAAAGCCCGCGCTCCGAGGGGCGGGCGTGTATGCTTGGGGGCCATGAGCGACTTCGCTTCGGCTTGGAACCTGTCGCGGGGAAGGTTCGAAGAGGCTCTCGCGGGCCTCTCCCAAACCCAGTTGAACTGGCGCAGCCACCCCGGTGCGCTGACCCTCGGGGAGATGGCCCTCCACGTCGCGGGGGTCGAAGTCTTCTTCGCGTCCCAACTCACGGGCCGCACCCCGGACGGAATGGCCGCCCGACTCACGGAGGCCGCGACCGACGGGGTCGTCAACGACCACCCCTTCCCCTTCTCGGCCGCCGAGACCACCCCCGAGTTGGTCGCTGAAGCCCACCGGGTCGGCCGCGAGTGGTGGGGCCCCCTCGCCTCGGACCCCATCGAGGAGATCCGCAACAAGAGCCTGACGAGCGCCCTGGGGCCCGTCATCACCGGCGACGGCGCCCTCGCCCGCCTCTCCTTCCACGCCGCCTACCACCAAGGCCAGGCCCACCTCTACCGCACTTCCCCCGGCTTCCCAGCGTGATCAACGAGAGATCAGCGCCCTCGTAGTTTTACTTGATTTGCGGGGGGGGGGGGTAAGAGACGTGATCGGTCGCTATAATTAGCGTACGGTGGTTGCGAGAACATTAGTCGGGAATAGTTGCCTGATCCTGGGGGTGCTCGCTCTTTCAGTGGGCGCGGTGATCGCCGGTTCTGGCCAGGACATGTTCCTTCTGCCCGGGACTCACCGCATTATCGGCAACCCGGGCGAACAGGAGACCGTGTTCGATGCCACTTGGGTGAACGCCTCCCTTCGACCCGTTTGGGTGACCGCCCCGCGTGCAGCCTGTGGGAGCTCGGCGACGCCGCTCTTGGAACTGCGACCGCTCAGCTTCGTTCACCGTACCTACCGGCTTCCGCTTGCTTCGAGCTCTCGAAGGAGAATCGACGCCGTGCTCTTCGAGGCAACGCAAGAGAGCTCGACCAGGACTTTTCCAGTGAGGTTCAAGGATGGCGGACGCCTTGCTATCGTCGAGGCGTCTTCTCACGCAGGTGGAAGTGAGCCTCGTTGTGGACCTTAGACGATTGCCATTCTTGGCCTGACGGCGAGACTTGGTATCGGATGACCAAGGAGGCGATCCTTTCGAACCGCGCTCAGAGAGTCGATCTCCAGGCGTAGGAGAAGCTTAAGAGAGGCGAACAGCCGTTTTCAGCGAAGAAAGAACCAGGAGAAAAGAACCCATGAACAGAGATCGGAAGAAACGTAGAGAGAACCAGCGTGAACTTGCCAGTCAACAGCGTCTAGGCATTCGAGACGGCGCTTCAGTGCAACCCCCTCGGGGCATTTTCGGACGCGATGCGATCCTTCGTGGCCTCGCGGCTATGTGCCTCCTGAGTGGGCCGATGAGTGCGGGTGCAGGGCTGGGAGATTGCCAGCCGTTCGACGTCAAGATCCAGCCGAGCGTTTGTGCCCAGGTCCCCGGTTGCACGTCGAGCTTGTGCTGGGAGTGGAGATACAGGGACGCTGAGTGCAGGATTGCGATCATCTGGTGCACGATCGGAACCGGTCCTGTCGAGGCTGTGCGGTGGAACGGGTCTTGCCTTTCGACCGGTCCGCTGGGATCATGCAAGTGCGATGAATTCTGGGACTCCGGTCTCAGGACGACCGTAACAAGCGAGAGTTGCGCAGTATGAGAAGCAGCAATACCGCCTTGACCCTCTTGTCGTTATCCTTCGCCGTCCTCCTGGGATCGCAAGCGGTGGCCCAGTCGTTCGAGCTCAGAGGCACCCTCACCCACTTCGGTGATCCGAGCGTGGAGCCGAATCGCGAGGCCGACGCTATCGTGGAAGGGATGCGCCAAAGGGGGCAGAACGAAGAAACCTTGGAGCGCAACAGGCTCGACTTGCGAACACAACTCGAGCGAGCTCGCCGGGATATCGTAGAGGAGGCTACGCTCACCGCCGTCGTCGGCGACGGCTACGCATACCTCGCCAGTCCCGCGGTGAATCTGAAGGTCGGTATCACCCACTCCCGGAGGCTGACTACGGGTGGTGCGACCATTGATCGAGGGTACCTCGCATCGTTCGTGAGCGTGAAGGAGGGCGACTCTCTCGATTTGGGGGGCGGAGATTCCGTCCGGCTGGTCCTCACCGGATCGACCGGATCCGGCCTCACGCTCATCCAGGAGCGCCGCTCGGGCCAGAACACGGTTCGCGAGTACTCGGTCTCCGGAAGGGAAGGCCGGGTGGACGAACGAGTGGTCGCAACCTGGGTAGAAGGCTCGTCTCTCCCCTCGACAGTTGAGGTGCGACGACGGTTCCTCGATGGTCCCTGGAAGACGTCGTTCACGTTTGAACGCTCGGCGCCAGAGCGGATCACGATCGTGCGGCATCTGCCACAGGGCCCCGCTTCTCGACTCGAGCTAGAACTCGTCTCCGAGTCGCCCGCACCCGCCGAAATCCCTTGGTCTCTCGTCGTGAACCCCGGCGATCGGGTCATGGACACTCGAGACGGGGGCGAGCCTGCCCACTACCGGTGGACCGGTAGCCTGCCGACCGAACCGGGGGGGCCCACTGCGTCAACGTCCGGTCAGAGCTGGGTCTGGCTAGCCGCGGGGCTTGGTTTGCTCAGCGTCGGAGTGGTCGCTCGCGGGCGAAAGAAGGTCACCGGGCCCTGACCGTCCGAGTCCCCGGGGCTACCTGACCGCACGCCGGGCCAGGTAGCCTCGAGGGCACCGTGACCCGAACCGACCACCAGGATATCCGCATCGGCACCCTCGCCTCGATGAAGGGGGCGCCCGACTACCTCCGCCAGATCCTGCCCCACGGGTTCGAGAGCTTCGAGCTCACCATGTGGCGGTTCGTGGAGGACGTCGATCTCGCCGAGACGGCCCGCCAGGTGAAGGGCGTCCTCGGCGACAAGGCTGTCGTGGCCGCGGTCGGGCTCTACGGCAACCCGCTCCAAGACGAGCAGACGGCCAACGACTGGGAGGTCGTCATCAAGGCTGCTCGCCTGTTCGGGGCCACCTGTGTCTGCGGCTTCGCGGGCGCGCTTGAGGACCGGCCCGTCGACGAGTCGATCCCCCGGTTCAAGGAGGTCTTCGGCCCGCTTGCCAAGCTCGCCGAAGACGAGGGCGTCAAGATCGGGTTCGAGAACTGCGACATGGGCGGCTCCTGGGACCGGCCGAAGTGGAACATCGCCCACGCCCCCCGCGCCTGGGAGATGATGTTCGACGCCGTGCCCAGCGACGCGCTCGGCCTCGAATGGGAGCCCTGCCATCAGATGGTCAGCCTCATCGACCCGATCCCCCAGCTCAAACAGTGGGTCGGTAAGGTCGTCCATATCCACGGCAAGGACGCGACGGTCCACTGGGACAAGGTGCGCCGCGACGGCATCCGGTGCGGCGAGTACGTCGTCCACCACCGCACCCCCGGGTTCGGGGACACGAACTGGACCGACGTGATCTCCATCCTCCGGCTGAACGGCTGGACCGGGGCGATCGACATCGAAGGGTGGCACGACCCCGTCTACCGCGACGACCTCGAGATGACCGGCCAGGTCTACGGGCTCAACTATCTCAAGGCCTGCCGCGGCGGCCCCTACGTCCCGAACCCGACGACCTGAGGCCCTCCTCCCGGGGCAGGGAAGAGGGCGCCTTGCGCGGTGCTAGTCCTCCCGCAGCACGACGTTCCGCCTCGGGCGCGGGGTGGGGACGTGCGCACCCTTGATCGACTTCCAGAGGATGTCGTTCAGTTCCACGTCCGGCGCCGACTCCTCGACGAAGCGGTTGACCAGGCGCGCGCTGTCGGCGGAGCGGTAGGCCGTCGGCTGGTTGATCTCTCCGACGATGGAGGCCGCCGGCCGGATCGCCACGAACGGCTCCGCGTTCGAGGCGGTCCGGCCGAAGAACCGGAACGGCTCGCTCACCGCGAGGAACTGGTTCCAGGGCTCCAGGCCGAGGAGCACCGCCATTGTCCTGAGCATCGAGTCGGTGTTGTAGAACCGACTGTCCACCGTCCCCCGAGGTACGAACGGGCTGATGACGTACGCGGTCGAGCGGTGGCAATCGACGTGGTCGATGCCCGCCTGGGCGTCGTCCTCCAGGATAAAGATCGCGGTCTTGGTCCAGTAAGGGCTCTTCGAGACCGCCTCGACGAGCAAGCCCACCGCGTAGTCGTTGTCGGCCACCATCGCCCGCGGCGACCAGTGACCCGCCCGGGTCCCTGACGTGTGGTCGTTCCCGAGTCGGACGAGCGAGAGCGCGGGCAGGTCGCCGTCCAGGACGAACCGGTCGAACTCCGCCTTCCACGCCTCGAAGCGCGACTTGAACCCCCCGAATTCCTTTAGCTGATCCTTGCAGGGCTGACCGTACTCGTGCCAAGCCGGGCTGTCCGCGTAGTTGAGGTCGTACCGTCGGAACCGTGGGTCGGTCGCCGCGACGAGGGCGGCCTTCGTCGGCAGGTTGTCCCGGCTGATCGGTCCCCCTTGGGGCGTCTGGAGGTCGACCCCGAACGCGCTGTACATCCCGTAGTTGCGGTAGCTCACCCCTGCCCGGGCGCAGGCGTCCCAGAAGTAGCCCCCCTCTGGGGCCGAGACGTCGGTGAGCCTGCGCAGGTCGACGGCCGTCCCGTTGTTCTGGCCCTCGAAGTCGTACTCCCGGCCTCGACCGGCATAGTTGTAGCGACTGTTGCGCTGGTTGTACTCGTTCGTCATGCCTGCGACCGACCAGCTCCAGCCGTCCGCGCTCACCTCGGCGCACACGTAGAAGTTGTCCAGCAGAACGAACCGTTCGGCCAGTGCGTGCTGGTTGGGGGTCACTTCGCGAGGGAACAGGCAGAGCTTCGGGTCCCCGTTCCCTTGGGGCAAGTCGCCGAGGACCTGGTCGTAGGTGCGGTTCTCCTTGACGATGTAGATGCAGTGCTCGATCCCCGGGTTGTAGCCCTTCACCAGCGCGGCGAGGCGCTCGAGCTCCGGTAGCCGGTTGTTCGCCACCACCCGCGCCGTCATCCGGGCGAGTCCTGCTGGGCTCATGATCGGAAGTGTCGTCACCGTGCCCGGCGTGATGCGGAGCGGGTGTTGCTCGCCCGCCTCGTCCTTCGTCGCGTTCGGGTTGACGGCGTCGATCCCCTTCCCGCTCGCGATGAAGAGCCGCTTGCCGTCGGGGGACACGGCCACCGCCGTGGGGTACCAGCCCGTCGGGACGTAGCCCCGGAGCGACCCGCCCGCAAGGTCGATCACGGCCACCGCGTTCAGGTCGGCGCACGCGACGTAGAGGGTCTTCTCGTCCGGAGAGAGGGCGAGCCCGAGCGGAGCCGATCCGGGGAGCCCCCGGACGGCGTCCGGCCGGACGAGGTGCGTCGCGAGGACGCGACCGTCCACCGTCGAGACGACGCTCACCGTATCGCTCCCGCTATTCGCGACGAAGAGGCGCCTCTGCGCCCGGTCGAGGAGAAGGTGGGTGGGCTGAGCCCCGGTCTTGATGCTCCGAAGAACCCGGCGCTCGACGACGTCGACGACCTGGACGACCCCGTCGCGCTCGCTGCTGACGTAGGCGATCCGGTCCTTGCGCGGGCCAAGGGTGAGCAGCTTCACGTCGAGCGGGAACCCCGCCGTCGTGACCCGACCGATCGTGGCGCCGGACTCGAGGTTGAGGATCGAGAGCGACCCGTTGAAGTCGGTGAAGGCGCTCGTCCCGTTGTTGACGACGTAGAGCCGGTCGCCGGTCGAGTTGAGGGCGAGCCCGGCGGCCTGGCCCCGGAGCCTGCGCTCAAGTTGTGGCGGGTACGAGCGGACCGTGCGGGTCGCGGTGCCCAGGGTGCCGTCCGAACCCACCCGGTGTTCGGACACCCGGTCGAGCGCCCCTTGCGCCGCGTAGACCTTGCCCGCGCTTGGCCCGGACGTCCCCCAGGCGAGGCCGAAGTAGAGGCCGTCGCGATCCTGGCCGACGCGCTCGTTGAACCCTTGTTGCGAGAGGATCTTGCCCGTCGAGGTGTCGAGGACTGTGAGGAACTGTCGGTGGCCCGCTGTGGTGACGAGCAACCGTCCCCCGTCCGGCGAAAGGGCCATGTTGCACGGGAAGAACCCGACCTGGACGTGGGTCCCCACCGGGGAGATCATCCTCCCGGTCGAGGCGACCTGTTGGCCCGCGAGCGGTCCGACGTGGGCGAGGGACAGCGCTAATACGACTGATCCGACCATGCCCGCAGTCTAACGCCCGGCCACCGGGCTTATCCTTCCCTTAACTTTTGGGCCCGGATTCCGACCCCCTCGCGAGATCAGCTCAGACCGCTACGGCGGAGAGCGCGTCCTTCATCAGGCCGGCCACGTCGCTTGTCTTGTCCGCGACTTGGGCACCGGCGGCGAGGAGGGCGTCGACCTTCGACTGCGCCGTCCCCAGGCCCCCGCTCACGATCGCCCCGGCGTGGCCCATGCGCTTTCCGGGCGGTGCCGTGCGGCCGGAGATGAAGGCCACGACCGGCTTCGTCATGCCGTGCTTGATGAACTCGGCCCCGGCCTCCTCGTCGGTCCCCCCGATCTCGCCGATCATGACGACCGCCTTGGTCTCCGGATCCGCCTCGAACATCTCGAGCGCGTCGAGGAACCGGGTGCCTGGGCAGGGGTCGCCGCCGATCCCGACGCAGGTCGTCTGCCCAAGCCCGGCTCGGGTCAACTCCCACACCACTTCATAGGTGAGCGTCCCGGACCGGGACACCATCCCCACGGGCCCGGGCGTAAAGATGTACCCCGGCATGATCCCCATCTTGCACTGCCCGGCGGTGATGAGCCCTGCGCAGTTGCCGCCGACCAAGCGGGTGGAGCCGTTCGAATTGAGACGGTTGACCAGGCGTACGCTGTCCTGGATCGGGAGCCCCTCGGTGATGAGCACTGCCAGCGGGATCCCCGCGTCCTCGGCCTCGAGTACCGAGTCGGCCGCGAACGGTGCGGGCACGAACACGAGCGAGGCGTTCGCCCCCGTCCGCTCGACCGCCTCGTGCATCGTATCGAAGACGGGGACGCCGAAGAGCTCCTGGCCCCCCTTGCCGGGCGTCACCCCCGCGACGACCTGGGTCCCGTACTCGATCATTTGCTGGGTGTGGAACGAGCCTTCCTTGCCCGTCATGCCTGCCACCACGACCTTGGTCGATTTATCTATAAGGATCGCCACTCGTTGACTCCGATCCGCAGGATACCGCCCGTAGCAATGCCTTCCAGGGTAGCACGGCCTTCCAGGCCGTGGTGTCTCAGGCTTCCAGCCTGGGATCCGGACGACCGATTAGAGTCGAGCCTTGACCTGCCGCGTCTCTTCGAGCACGGTCGCCAGCGAGCGCCGTGCGCTTTGAGGCGTCACGACCGTGACCTCCCGGCCCGTCCGGAGAGCGTCCACGAAGTCGGCCAACTCAAGGGCGTAGCCCCCGAGGTCGTCGATGTTGCCGCCGCCTGCGCCCGCCATCCTCGCGAACGCGGGCCGCCGAGGCTCCTCACCGTCGGCGTAGACTGTGAGAGACCCACCCTCGAAGATCGCGGCCCCTTGCTCGAAGACGGCCCGGAAAGTCATCGCGAAAGGCGTGCCGGCGGGGAGGTTCCAGCCCCCTTCGGCGTGGACCGTGCACCGGCCGAACCGCATCGTCGTGAAGACCTGGCTCACCCCGCGCCGGTCGACCGTGCCGAACGACACCGTCTCGTCCGGCTCGCCGAGCAGGTCGAGGGCGAAGTCGGTGTCGTGAATGTGCATGTCCATCACCGCCCCTCCGGCCTGGGCTTCGTCCGAGAGCCAGTCCCGACTCGACCAATGCGGGAAGCCCCCGTACCGGGTGAGGTTGAGCGACGTGAGCGCTCCAAGCTCGCCGGACTGGACAATGCGCCTCAGCTCGGCGTACTCGGCCCAGTAGCGGATGCAGTGGCCGATCAGGAGTCGGACGCCCTTCGTCTCGCATGCTGCGATCATCGCGTCCGCCTCCTCGAGCGTGCGGGCGATGGGCTTCTCGCAGACAACGTGCTTGCCCGCCCGGGCCGCCGCGATCGTCGCCCGGGCGTGGAGCGCCGTCGGGAGGCAGACGTCGACGACGTCGATGCCCTCCGCCGAGACCGGGTCGGCGCCCAACCCGGCTTCTGGTCGGCAGCCGAACTCTGCACAGGCCGCTTCAAGCCGCTCCGGGTCGTCGTCCCAGGCGCCGACGAGTTCTACCTCCGGCAACAGCCGGTACACCTGGGCGTGGGTCCGACCCATGAAGCCACACCCCAGCAGTCCGACGCGCAGTGGGGTCATCGGCCCACTGGCGCGACGAGTCGCGGCGTCTCGTCGAGGGTCAGGGCCTCGAGGTCACGGGCGAAGTCCTCGAACGTCCGCAACGTCCCGAAGGCGGCGTGCTCGTTGACTCGGCTCTCGCCCATGACTTCGACGAGCGAGTCCCGGACGGCCTGACGCTCGCGTCCGTAGACGCCGGGTGCGGCCGCCTCCCTCGTGACCGACATCACGCAGTACCCGATGGCCTGGGCGGCGAGCTCGTGGTGCCCCGCTGCCGCGGCGACGAAGCCCAGCGAATCGACCAGGTCTCGGCTTGGACCCCGGGAAGGCTCGGTCAGCTGGAACGCCGCGCGGAGCAGGGCTATGGCCTCGGCCGCCCGTCCACACGCCGCCTCGACGTGGGCCTGGCACCGAAGGGCCACGGTCTCCGTGTGCCGGAACCCGTTCCGCCTACTCGTCTCCCGGGCCTCTACGAGGCTCAGTCTGGCCAACTCGTACCGCCCCTCGAGCCGGGCGAGGTTGCCCAGGTTCACGAGGGCGTTGACGACGATGACCGCTTGCCCGGCTTCGCGGGCGGTCGCAAGGGCCCCTTGGTAGGCCTCCGCTGCCCCCGCGAGGTCGTCCAGTTCGACGAGACGGTTGCCAGACCGGAGCTGCACTCGAGCGATGACGGCTTGGTCGCCCAACCGGCGCCCGATCTCCTCCGCCTCGTGAAGGAGCTTGGCGCTCTGTTCGTGCCCGCCCGCGGAGTGGACCGCCACCTGGAGGTCGAGGAGCGCTTCGAGCAGGGCTACTTGGTCGCCCGCCGCCCGAGCCCGCTCGATGGCTTGGGAGATGTGTGCCTTAGCCGCTTCATTTTCGCCCTGGTCGTGCAATATCCGGCCTAGTTTGGTCATCAGGCGCGGTCCTTTGAGCGACCCCTCCGGCAGCACGTCGAGGACGGCGGTGAGCCGTAGCCGACCCTCGGCCAAGCGGCCGGTCTGGAGCCAGAACGGGAAGAGGGCCAGGGCGATCTTGCCCGCGGTCTCGGCGTCGTTGGCGTCTAGGCACGACTGGAGGGCGGCGACGAAGTTCGGGTAGTCCTCGGCTAGGGCGGGTGTGAGCGAGTCTGCCATCGTCACGTCAGAAACCCCGGCCGCCTCGGCGAGCGTCTCGAGACACGACTCAGTCCTCCGCTGGGCGAGGTCCTCGAGCGAAAGGCCCTCAGGGTTCTCACAGGCGTAGTCCCGGACAAGCTCGAGCATCGAGAACCGGATCGATCCGTTGGTGCCGCTCCGGGTACTCACCAAGCCTGACTCGGTGAGCTCGGCCAGGACCTCGTCCGTGTCGAGGTGCGGGCAGAGCCGCTCGAACCCACGCAGGTCCCATCCCCCGGGAAATGCGGCCAGGCTCACGAGCGCCCGCCGGGCGTCGGGGCTCAGCCGCTCGACGGAAGCTCGAAGGATCTCCCGGATCGACCGGTGCGCCTCTTTCACGTCACGGCGCTTGCTCTCGAGGTACTCGAGGGGATGGTCCAGCCGCTCGGTCATCTGCGAGGGCGTGAGCGACCGGATCCACGAGGCGGCCAGCTCGATCGCGAGCGGTATCCCCTCGGTCCGGCGGCAGATTTCCGTCACCGCGGCTGCCATGCGCTCGGTGACCTGAAAGTCGGGCCGGATGCGCCGGGCACGTTGGCTGAAGACGGCGACGCTCGGGTTATCGACGACGGCTTGTAGGTCGCCAACGTAGGGCATCGGGGCCTCGAGCGGGCCCACAGCGAACGTCACCTCACCAGCCACGCCGGTCGAGACGGGCGAGGTCATGAGCACCCAAAGGTCGGGCGCGTAGGAGACGAGCCGCTCGACCTCGGAGACGAAGTCGCCGTCCTCAGGGCACAAGCCGTCCAGCACCAGGAGGGTACGGCCCAACCCGGCCAGCCGTTCGCGGACCTCGGCGGCCGACCGCTCCGCCGGGGCGACGTCTGGCAAGACCGCCTCGAACAGGACGGCGGTCGAGAGGGGCTGGTCGCCCTGATGACCGCTCGCCACAAAGACGCACTCGTCGAACATCGATCCCTTCGCCGACCGAGCAACCTCGACGGCAATGCGCGTCTTGCCCATACCGGCGAGCCCGGTCAGGGTGACCACCCGGCTCTCCGCCCGGGCCAGCTCGGACCTCACCGCTCGCACCTCGGACTCCCTCCCGTAGAGCCGCCCCGGCATGGTCGGGACGGTGTAGGCTGGGCGGGACTTGCCGTTCGTGCGGGGTGTCTCATCGACGACAACGAGATCGACCAGGGCCATCTCGGCCAGGGTCTGGCTCGGCCCGGAGCGTTGGAGGAGGTCGTCCAGGATCCCTCGCGCCTTGGGTTCGGTG
Source organism: Fimbriimonadaceae bacterium (assembly GCA_022843485.1). Taxonomy (GTDB): domain Bacteria; phylum Armatimonadota; class Fimbriimonadia; order Fimbriimonadales; family Fimbriimonadaceae; genus JALHNM01. Next base: position 124,301 of record JALHNM010000004.1, read on the forward strand.
GGGTCCAGAGCCAGCAGCCGGTTGACCGAGTCCAGTGCGGCCGCGATCTTGCCCGAGGCCCGCTGCAGCTGGACGAGGTCGGTGAGGGCGCTCTGGTACAGCGCGGCGAGGGCGACCCGATCGTTCAGCGCCCATGGCTCGTCGAGACCCTCGAGCAACTCCCCGCGGTAGAGCCCGACGGCGACGGCGAGGTGGTGGGACCGCTCCCCGGGGTCTTCGGCCTCGTCCGCCAGCCGGATCGCTTCGCGGAACTCGTCCACATCCGACACCGCACACCCGGCGGCGATCCCGAGGCTCTGGTGGTCGCTCACGAAGAACCGGTGGCCCTCCGCGCTCGGAGACTCGAGCTGCCGCCGTAACGACGAGACGGCCTGGTTTAGGCGGTTTCGCACCGCCACGGGTTCGCCGTCGGGCCAGATCGTCTCGGCGAGCTTGTCGCGTGGAACCGAACGGTCGAGGTTGAGGGCCAGGTACGACAAGAGCGCGCCGGTCTTCTTGGTCTGGAACCGAGCGACGGTCAGGTCGCCCTGGCGGGCACGGAGGGCACCGAGCATCTCGATGCGCCAAACGAGGAGCATGCATCCATTATGTCCGCGATAATATAGCTGGCGGCATCCTCGAAGTCAGGTTGTGAATTCGTAGTCTTAAAGTCCTATTCGCGAACCGAGCACGACCCCTCGCGCCGCCCCAGCCCGATGGGCCATCATGGGACCTGATGGTCAAGTCGCTCAACGTCTGGTCGCTCCCCGGGGGTCTTGAGGGGTCGCTCGACCCGGTCGAGGCGCTTCGGACGGCGGCGGTGCACGGTTTTCGCGGGGTCGAGCTCGCCGTCGGGCCCGCCGGGAGCGCGTTTGGGACGGATGCCCCGGCGTCCCAATGCGCCGCGATCGTCGAAGAGGCGGCCCGGCTCGGCCTCGCCCTCGACAGCGTCGCAAGTGGGCTCTACTGGGGCAGGTCGCTCGGCGACGCGACCGCCGACGCCCGGCGAGGGGCGTTCGAGGACCTCGTCGCGATGCTCGAGATCGCGGGCCGGCTCGGAGCGAAGACCCTTCTCGTCATCCCCGGCGCGGTCGACGTGTTCTTCCAGCCGAGCCGGCCCGCGCTCCCGTACGAGCACGTCTGGCGCCACGCCACCGAAGGGCTTCGAGAGGCCATCCCTCACGCGGAGCGTCACGGCGTCCGGATCGGCATCGAGAACGTCTGGAACCGGTTCCTCCTCTCGCCCCACGAGACGGCGACGTTCCTCGACCAGTTCGCCTCGCGGTGGGTCGGGGCGTATGTGGACGTCGCCAACCTCCTCCCGTTCGGCCACCCGGGTGACTGGCTGCGCACCCTCGGCCACCGGGTCGTCGGGGTGCACTTCAAGGACTTCCGGCGGTCAGTGGGCACGGCCGACGGGTTCGTCGACCTCCTGGAGGGAGACGTCGATTGGCCGGACGTGGTGTCGGCCCTCTCCGAGATCGGCTATACGGGGCCGGTCGTCGCCGAGATGATCCCGCTCTACCGTCACGCCCCCATCGTCCGGGTGGCCAACGCCTCGCGGGCGATGGACGCGATCCTCGCGATGCGCCCCTAGCCGAGTGGGCGAGGGAAGCTCGCGTCGAACGTCCGGAGCCAGTGCAACGCCTCCTGGTACTGCCCCGGCCCGAACACTTCGGCCGGGACGTCCTCGGCGGTCGCCACCAGGTTCGCGTAGATCTCGGCGTCCCCTTCTGGCCCGACGACGGCCAGGCACTCGAGGATCCCGCTGTAGAGGTGGTAGTAGCGCATCCGCGTCCAAAGCCCGCGGAGGGTCCACCCTTTGAAGTCGTCGAGCAAGAAGAGCGCCCTGAGCCGCTCTCGCGCCACGAGCCCCTCCCGGACGGGCTGCTGCGACACCTCGTAGTCCAACTCGTCCGCCCAGCCCGAAAGCCGGACACAGAACAGGTTCCCCCCCGTCTCCGGTAGGATCTTGATCATCTTCGCCCTCGTGTTGCCATCCTTGGGAACGAGCTCATTCTGGTCGAAGCGCGGCTCCGCGGGCCCTGCCTGAATTCAGGCGACCGACCCGCCCCCTGACCTCAACGACCGCCGAGGCCGCTCAAGGCGACGCCTTCGATGAAGTACCGCTGGGCAAAGGCGAAAAGTGCCAGCACGGGCAGCATGCCCATCGTGACGAAGGCCATCAGGAGCCCCGGCTCGCCGAACCGCTCCCCGTTGAACATCTGCACCGCATACGCGATCGGCATGAGCTCCGGGGTGTTGACGTAGATGAGCGGGCCCATGAAGTTGTTCCAGGCCCCGATGAAGGTCCAGATCGCGATGACCACGAGCGCGGGCTTGATCTGGGGCACCATGACGGACCAGAACGTTCGAAGGTAGCTGCACCCGTCGATCTTCGCCGCGTCCTCGAGCTCGAACGGGATCTGCTTGAAGAACTGGCGGAGCATGAACACGTTGAAGGCCCCCGCGAAGAACGCCGGCACCCAGAGCGGCTGGAGCGTGTTCACCCAACCCAGGTTCTTGAAGATGAGGAACTGAGGGAGGATCGTGACGGCCCCAGGCAGCATCATCGTCGCGAGGAGCACGTTGAAGAGCGCGTCCTTGCCCGGGAACTTGAGTCGGGCGAAGGCATAGGCCACGAGCGCACAGCTCAAGAGCGTCCCGATCACGTTCATGACCACGAGGAACACCGTGTTCCGGAGGTAGACGAGCCCGAACTGGGTCTCGGGCGGCAGGAACTCGAGCGCCTCGGTGTAGTTCTTCCAACGCAGGCTCACCGGTCGGTACGGCTCCACTTGGTCGGCGGGGAAGACTTGCTCGCGTCCGGCGAACGGGGCGGGCTCGATCGCACGGACCCTACGGCCGCCGTCCTCGAGCTCCTCGACGACCTTGCCTCGGACCTTCTGGCCGTCCATCGTGACGTCGACGAGGGGCACCTCGCGGGGGATCTGCTTCGCCTGGCCTGGCTCGACCTCGAACGTGTAGCCGCTCAGGCCCACAGGCCGGACCACGGCTAGGATCATCGTCCCGTCGGCCTTGCGCTGCTCGAGGTTCGCCTCGACCCGCTGCCCGTTGTAGACCGCCTCGAAGTACGGGTTTTTGTCGCTGATGAACGGGACGGTCTGCTGGACGCGAGGGACCCAGACGATCCCCTCCGGCGAGGCCATGTCCCGATCCTCCTTGAAGCTCGTGAGGAGGAGCCAGACGAAGGGGATCCCGAACACGAAGCACCCTGCGAGCAAGGCGAGATGGGTGACGAAGGTCTTCGACCGCGCGTGCGCGCTCGCCGACCGGGCCGCGGCGATCATCGTGAGGATCGCGACCACGGCGATCGCGAGGGCCGCGACGGCCGCGCCCGGCGTCAGGGCGATCTTGCCGGTGAGCACCTTGAACGGCTCGTTCTGCTGCTGCGCCCAGACAAGGCAGAGGGCCCCGACCCCCGCCCATCCGGCCGCCGACACCAACCGTGGGGTCCGCTCGGTCGGCAACGCAGATAAGAGCCCCCGGCCTAGGGCGACCACTGCCACAAGTAAGCACCCCGCCGCCAGCCATGCAGGGAGCGGGAGGACCGGCCAGGCCACGGGAAGGTCGAGTCCCCACGTCCTGGTCACCGACGACCCGACCAAGACGCACAAGACCCCAGCCGAGCACGAGACCGCCGCCCCTCGCGCCCGGATCGACCTATCTACCCCCGGGGCTCCGAGCCAGGCCTGGAAGGCGAGCCAGAGCCCCCGGAACGCCACCACGATCCCGACCCAGTAGAGAAGGGCCGCCCCGCCCTGCACCCACTCGCCCATCACTTATCCGCCTCGTAGTGGACCCACCGGGGGGCAATCTTGAACTGCAAGAACGTCAACCCCAGGATGACGGAGAACACGAGCCACGCGAGTGCCGACGCGAACCCGAGCTTGAAGTACGTGAACCCGTTCACGAACAGGTGTACGACCGGCACCAAGAGCGAGTCGGACGGCCCCGCCGTCCCGCCGCCGCCCCGCAAGACCCACACCCGGTCGAACTCCTGGATCGCCCCGATGAACCCGGTCACGACGTTGAAGAACACGATCGGGCTCAGCATCGGGAGCGTGATGGACCAGAACTGCCGGTTGCCGTTCGCCCCGTCGATGTTCGCCGCCTCGTAGAGCGTGGCCGGTACGCCCTTGAGGCCGGCGAGCCACAGGATCATCCCTCCGCCCGCCCCCCAGAGGCCCATCACGATGAGAGCCGGCTTGGCCCAGTCCGCCACGGTGAGCCAGCCGGGGGGCTGCACGCCCAGCCACTGCGTGACCGTGGCCATCCACGCGCTGTTCACCAGGCCCTTGCTCGCGTCCGGGGTGAGCACCCAGCCCCAGAGGACGGCCCCCGCCACCACCGGCACGATGGACGGCAGGTAGAAGACCGTCCGGTAGGTCTTGATCCCGGCCACCGCCGTGTTCAGCAGCAGCGCGATGCCGAGGCTCGAGACGATGCCGAGCGGGACCCCGAGCCCGGCCAGATAGAAGACGTTGCCGAAGGCCTTGAGCAGGTTCTCGCGCTCGGTCGTGAAGAGGGCCGCGTAGTTCTCGACCCCCACCCACCGCGGTTCGCTCAGGACGTTGTACTGGGTGAAGCTGAAGATGAGCGAGGCGACCATCGGCCCCGCGGTGAAGACCAGGAAACCGATCAGCCAGGGCGAGACGAGGATGAACGCCCACTTGGCCTCCTCCCGTGCGAGCCGGCCTAGGTTGAGCCTCCGCACGTACAGCAAGAACGCGCCGAGGAGCCCGACGATCACGACCGCCGCGCCGATCACGGGCCCACGGAAGTCGAACCGAGGCAGCGTCTCGTAGCGGTAGTGGGCGTCCAGTTCGCGCTGGACAACGGCCTGGCCCTTTCGGAGCGCGTCGGCCGGGCTCGCTTCGAGGCGGCACGCCGATTCGATCGCTTTGACGTGCTCGTCCCAGAGCACCTGGCCGACGACGCTGGGCGGACGGATCCGACCGGCCGAGGCGAGTTCGACGTGCATCGCCAGCGCCGCCCGGTAGTTCGGGTTCCGGGGCCGGAACTCCTTCAGCATCGTCTCGTTCGTGGCGATGTGGGCGCTGATCCGGGGGACGAACTCACGGCCGCGAATCCGGTCCCACTCGGCCTGAGCCTGGTTGTCGATCATCCGGGCCTCGAGGCTCGTGGCGAACTTGATGAACCGCCACGCGCCCTCGACGTTCTTCGCCCCCTCGGGGATGGCGTAGCTGAACCCCCCGATCCAGGTGACGAACGTCGGCTCGACCCCGGCGAAGCGGCCCTGGCGAGCGTACCGATCGTCCGGCACCGGCGGCGGCGCGACCCCGAAGTCGAGGTTCGGGGCGTACCGGCTCAGGGTCGAGAGGATCCAGTCCCCGTCGATCTTCATCGCGATCTTGCCGATCACGAACGGGTCGTTCTCGTTCCCCAGGAACCCACTGCTGAACTTCTGCGCCGCGTCGTAGCCGCCGAGGAGCTTGTACCCGTCGACCATGAACTGGAGCGCCTCTTCCGCCTCCTTCGAGGAGAGCGTGCACCGGCGTCCGTCAGCGCTCATGAAGCTCGCCTCGTTCTGGAAGGCGAACAGGTATAGCCAGGAGTTGCCGAAGTTCGGGATGAACCCGGCGCGGACGAGGTTGCCCTGGGCGTCCCGCTTCGTGAGCACCCGGGAGTAGGCGAGGGTCTCGCTCCAGGTCCGCGGCGGGCGCCCGGGGTCGAGCCCGGCCGCCCTCAGCTCGGCCGCCGACTCCTGGAAGACCGTCCGGTTCCAGTAGAGGATCCGGTCGTCGGCACCGGTCGGGATCCCGTAGGTCTTGCCTTCGAACTGCGTCTCCTTCCAGGCCGCCTCGTAGTACTGGTCGGGCGTCGGCGTGGTCGGGTCGGTGTCCCGGTCGCGCTCGACGAGGTCGTCGAGCGGTCGGAAGGCCCCGCGGCTGGCCCAATCGGAGAGGCTGAACCGGTCTTGGTTGATGATGTCCGGGGGGGCGCCGCCCACGATGCTCGTCATGAGCTTCTGGGGGTTCATCTCGCCCGCGCCCATGCGCAAGGCCCGCACCTTGAGGTCAGGGTTGCGACGCTCGAACTCGCGGACGACCGCCTCCGTGCCCTTCGCGTCCGGGCCCGCGCTCAGGCCCCAAACGGTGACGACCTGGCGCTCCGTCGCGAGGCCGAGACTAGGGATCAAGGCGACGAGCAAGGCGAGGGACAACTTCGTCCGCAGCACGTGAATACGTATTCTACAGGGTCCCCGTGCAAGATTGCGCCGTGGGCCGCACTTTTTTCCGTGCCGTGCCTGTCCGGACGGCTCAGTCCTTGACCATCCACTGCTTGAACAGCGTCTGATCGACCCCCAGCACCTGGAGGATCCGGGCGACGACGGTGTCGGCCAGGTCTTCGAGGGACCGCGGCTTGTGGTACCAGGCCGGACAGGCGGGGAGCACCGTTGCCCCGGCTTCGGTGAGCGCGGTCAGGTTCCGGAGCATGATCAGGTTCCAAGGCATCTCCCGGGGGACGACGACGAGGGGCCGGCGTTCCTTGAGGCAGACGTCCGCCGCCCGGGTGACGAGGTCGTTGCTGATCCCGTTCGCGATCCGCCCCGCCGTGCCCATCGAGCAGGGCACGATCACCATCCCGTCATGGCGGAACGACCCGCTCGCGGGCGGGGTGAAGAAGTCCTTCTCGTCCAGAAGGTGGACGTTCCGGTAGTCCCCCCCCAGCCAGTCCCGGGTCGAGAACTGGCTCCGGTTGATCGCCACGCCGAGCTCGGTCATCGCGACGTCGACGGCCTGGGCGCTGAGGGTGAGGTAGACGTCGTCGAACGCCTCCGCCGCCTGGCGCAGGAACCGTTGGGCGTAGATCGCCCCGCTCGCCCCGGTGACGCCCACCACGATCTTGCCGGTCCGCATTCTGGAGTAGTCTACGCCGGGGGCCGAGGGGGAGTGGCAGAGGACAGGGTCGGGACGGAAGAGGGGCGGCCCGACTGGGGCCCCTGGGCAGTGCTCGCCGTCGTCGTCGCCCTCGGCCTTGCCGTCCGGCTCGCATGGCTGGCCGCGGTCCCGACCCAGCCGGTCACCGACTTCGCCTGGTATTTCGACCGGGCCGTCTCGATCGCGAACGGCCAGGGCTACTCGGTCGACGGCCGACCGACCGCGTACTGGCCCTTCGGGTACCCGGCCTTCTTGGGGGCGGCCTTCGCCCTCATGGGCCCATCGCTTGGGCTGGCGAAGGCGCTCAACACGGCCCTCACCCTCCTCGCAGTCGTGCTGGCGTGGGTCGTGGCTCGGCGGCTCTACCCGTCGGTGTGGGTGGCCCATGGCACAGCCCTGATCCTCGCCCTCCACCCGGCCTTCGTCGCCTACTCCGGGGTGCTCGCCTCGGAGCCGCTCTTCACATGCCTCACGCTCGTGGGCTCGGCCCTGTGCCTGTTCTGCCCTCGCCGCTCGCTCGGTCCGGTCGCATTGGGCGGGGCGGTGCTGGGCCTCGCCACGCTCGTGCGGCCCCAGGCCGTCCTCCTCCCCGGGTTGATCCTCGTGTGCCTAGCGGTTTGGGACGGCCGCGAGGCGTTCCGGGGGCGGCTCCTGCTCACCCTCTGCGTCGCCTACTGCGGGCTCGCCTTGGCCCTCCTGCCCTGGACCGTGCGTAACCTCAACGTGTTCGACCGGTTCGTCTTCGTCAGCACGAACGGGGGCGACAACCTCTTGATCGGCCACCACCCCGGCGCGACGGGCCGGTGGAAGGACCCGGTCCAGATCGAACCACGCCTCGCTGGCCTGGGCGAGGTCCAGCGCGATCGAACCGCCCGGTCGCTCGCCCTTTTCTACTTGAGGCAGGATCCGCTCCAACCCCTTCGAACCGGCCCCGAGCGGCTGGAGGCCACGTTCTGGAGCGGGTCCGACGCGGCCTATTGGGCCTTCCAGACGGAGCCCGGCCGGCTCGTCACACCCGGTCGAGACGGGCGCCGGGGGCTGTTCCTGAGTTTCCGCCGATTCGCCGAGGGGGCGGCGGTGGGCGTCGGCTCGCTTTTCGCGATCGGTTTGGCGGTCGCGGGGCTGAAGAGGGCCCGCGTCCCCCTCCTGCCGATCGCCCTCGTGGCCATGACGGCGGCGTTGTCGCTCTTGTTCTTCGGGAACCCCAGATTCGGGTTCCCGGCCCTGCCGTTCCTTGTGATGGCGGGCCTTGGGGGCCTCGCGGCTCGGCGGGGGCCCGTGGACGGGTGAAGGAACCCCCCGGCCTTACTGCTGAGTCGCGAAGCTCGTGAGGTAGACCTTGAGGACCGGGCCGGTCTGCGAGTCCCACGACTCGTCGATCACCTCGACCTCTTCTTCCTCGTCCGATTCGCCCTTCTTCTTCGACTTCTTGTCCTCTTCTTTGTCCTTGTCCTTTTCTTTGTCTTTGTCTTTGTCCTTGTCTTTGGGGGCGACTTTGTTGATGGCCTCGGCCAACTCCCTGCGAAGGGCATCCTTGCCCGCCGGGGTCCCGATCTCAGCGAGCGACTTCGAGCTTAGGACGGTAACGATCGCGTCCTTGACCGGGGCCGGGGCTTCTTCCTTCCCCTTACCCTCGCCACCCTTGTCCTTAGAGAGGTAGGCGTCCTTAGCGAGGTGCACGGCGATCTCCGCCCGGAGGTAGGTGCGCCCGTCGGCCAGGTTCACCAGGAACTCGCCGAGCGGCTTGATCTCGCCGAGTTCGATGGCGGGCTCTTCCTTCTTGTCCCCGCCGCCGCCCATCTTCATGCCGAAGAAGCCTCCGGCAGCGAGCATCGCCACCAGGGCGATGATCATCGGGAGTTTTCCTTTCTTCTTGGGGGCCTCTGCTGCTTCTGCCATAGGGGTCGCCTCTAGGAGTGGTGTTCCGTGTTTCGGCGGGGAACCCCTACTGGGCCCAGCCTCTCGACCTACCCGCAATCCGGCCCATGGGGGTTCAAAAACGGGGCCCGAACCCCCTACACTCTCTCTTATGGCCTCGACCACCCACCTGAGCCTCTGGGAAGAGATCGCGAAGTTCGGCGTCCCGACCCTCGCCCGCGGGCTCACCGACGCCGAAGCAGTGCAGATGACCGAGCGGTACGGAGCCCATAACTACAAGCCGCTCCCGGTCAACATCGTCCGCGGGGACGGGGCCGAGGCGTGGGACGGCTCGGGCAAGCGCTACATCGACTGCGTCGGTGCCTACTCGGCCGTGGCCCACGGGCACCTGAGCGAGAAGGTCGTCGCCTCGATCCACGAGCAGCTCGAGCGGCTCAGCCTCACGAGCCGGGCCTTCTATACGAGCGAGGTCGCCCTCTTCATGAAGGGGCTCGCCGAGTACTGCGACCTCGACATGGTCTGCCCGATGAACACCGGCGCCGAGGCGAACGAGACCTGCATCAAGCTCGCCCGGAAGTGGGCCTACACGGTCAAGGGCGTCCCGGAGGATCAGGCTGAGATCATTGTCTGCGACGGCAACTTCCACGGCCGGACGACCACGATCGTGGGCTTTAGCAGCGAACCGGGCTACAAGAAGAACTTCGGCCCGTTCACGCCCGGGTTCGTGACCGCCCCCTTCGGCGACGCGGAAGCCTTTGAGGCGGCGATCACGCCCCACACGGCGGCGTTCCTCGTCGAGCCGATCCAGGCCGAGGGGGGGATCATCATCCCGCCGGACGGCTGGATGGAGCAGGTGCGCCGGATCTGCGACAAGCACCGTGTGCTCTTGATCTGGGACGAGGTCCAGACCGGCTTCTGCCGCACCGGCCGCCGGTTCGCGTGGCAGTACGAGGACGCGAGGCCGGACCTCCTCGCCGTCGGCAAGCCCCTCGGCGGTGGGATCATGCCCGTGTCCGCAGCGGTGGGACGGGCGGAGGTCATGGAGGTGTTCAAACCGGGCGACCACGGGTCGACTTTCGGTGGGAACCCGCTAGGGGCAGTCGTTGCCCTCACTGCGCTCGCCGAGATGGAGCTCGAAGACTTCGCGGGACGGGCGGTGCGGGCTGGGGAGCGGTTCGTGGCTGGCCTCCGCTCGCTCGAGTCCCCCCACATCAAAGAGGTCCGTGCCCGGGGCCTGCTCGTTGGGATGGAAGTCCAGGACGAGGTCGATTCGTACGAGCTGACCCACAACTTTCTGCACTTTGGGGTTCTGACCAAGGAGACCCGGCACCGCACGTTCCGCTTCACGCCGCCGATCGTGATCGAGGACTCGCAGGTAGACGAGGCGGTGGAACGGGTGGGGATGGCCCTGAAGGCCCTGGTGTGATCAGCAGTTCAAGGAGGCGGCCTGCGGACCGCGGCGCAGCCCCGCGCCGTGGCACGGCCGTCCCGGCCGTGGTCCCCTGGGCGTCCCGCCCGGGGGAGGTTCTCCCGTGAGCCGCCCCACGCCCGACCCCGTCAGCCCGGGCCAGGAGTCGGTCTGGGACTACCCCCGGCCACCGCGACTCGAACCCACCGCGAAACGGATCGTCGTCGAGTTCGAAGGGCGGGTCGTCGCCGAGTCCGTCCAGGCCCTGCGCCTGCTTGAGACGAGCCACCCGCCGACCTACTACCTGCCCCCCGATGACGTGGACGCGACGCTTGTGAGGCCCGCAACGGGCTCGAGCTTCTGCGAGTGGAAGGGGTCGGCCGCGTATTGGGACGTTGTCGTTGGGCTTCGGGTCGCTTCTCGGGCGGCCTGGAGCTATCCACACCCCACTCCCGAGTACGGGGCGCTCACCGGCCACCTCGCGTTCTACTGCGGCCTGATGGATCGGTGCCTCGTCGACGGGGAAGTAGCCCGCCCCCAGCCGGGTGGGTTCTACGGTGGCTGGGTCACCAGCGATCTGTCCGGCCCGTTCAAGGGCGTCCCCGGCTCCCAGGGTTGGTAACCAGGTCCCCCCGGCGGCCGCCGCAGTGCCCGAGGCCGCCTCCCCTGGCCCCGCCACAAGTATCATGGGCTCAGGATGAAGCTCTTCCTCGATACGGGTGACGTCGACGAGGTGCGCCGCGCGGCCGAACTCGGCGTGATCGACGGCGTGACCACCAACCCCACCCTCATCGCCAAGGCGGGGAAGGGGTTCCGCGAGACGGTCCTCGCGATCTGCGCGGCCTGCCCAGGGGGCGCGATCAGCGCGGAGGTCGTCGCCACCGACTACGACACGATGCTCAAGGAGGCGCTTGAGATCGCGAGTTGGCACGACCAGATCGTCGTGAAGGTGCCGCTCATCGAACCGGGCGTCCGCCTCGTCTCGACGCTCTCCGAGCGGGGGATCCGGACGAACGTCACCCTCGTCTTCAGCGTGAGCCAGGCCCTCCTTGCCGCCAAGGCGGGTGCGACCTACATCAGCAACTTCGTCGGACGGGTCGACGACGTGTCCGGGGACGGCATGGAGGCGGTCGCCGCCACCGTCGAGATGGTCGAGAGCTATGGGTTCGAGAGCGAGGTCCTCGTGGCCAGCGTCCGCCACCCCCAGCACGTCGTCCAGGCCATGGCCGCGCGCGCCCACGTCGCCACGATGCCGTACAGCGTCATCGCCCAGCTCTTCAAGCACCCTCTCACCGACATCGGGCTCCACCGCTTCCTCGACGACTGGAACAAGGCCGGGCTCAGCATCTTCAGCACGGTGACGGCATGAGGCTCGTCTGGCTAACCCTGTCCATCGCCTTGGTCGCCCTTGGGTGCTCGCCGGGTGCTTCGACCACCAAGGTCGAGCCCCCGTCGTCCGCCCCGGTGGCCGCCGCGCCGACTGAGCCCGCGTCGCCGGAGACGGCCCCGAGCACGAGCGCCCCGACGACCCTGGCCGCCCCGCCTCCGGTCACCGCGAAGCCAGAGGCCGACCCCGCCCCCAAGAAGCCGTCCCGGCCCAAGCCGGACCCGACGAACGTCGCTAAGGCCGACCCTGCACTCTTCGGGACCTACCGTTTGGTCCTGACCGCCGCCCAGAAGAAGCAGCTCGACGACGGGATCAAGGACCTCGAGAAGCGAGCGGCGGACGGGGATTCCCAGGCCCAACAGATGCTCCCGATGGCCAAGCAGGTGGCCCAGGCAACGATGAACACGACCCTCGTCCTTGGTCGCGATGGCCGCTTCCGTGCCAACACCGCGAACCAGGCGGCGACCGGGGTCTTCACCGTCAGCGGGAACACGGTCACGATGACGCCGGACGAGGCGCAACCCGGTGCCCCTCCGGCGACGGTCCTCACGTACGACAAGGCTGCCCGGACGCTCTCGACCCAAGCGGCCGAGGAGACGATCGTCTTCCGCAAGCTATGAGCACCGCGGCCCGGATCCAGGACCAGACCGTCAAGCTCACGCAGCGGGCGGTGGACGACTTGATCCGGGCCGTCGAGGCCCTGCCCCCCGACCGCCGCGACTGGAAGCCCGCCGAGACGGCCCGGTCCGCACTCGACCAGCTCCGCGAGGTGGCGGTCGCGCCCGATTGGTTCGTGCCCATCCTAGAGAGCGGGGTCGCGTCCCAGTTCACCGACCACGACCGGCGGGCCCTCCTCGAGGCCCGGCGCGAGCTGGACACCTTTGAGAAGTGCCGCGAGCGGGCCCTCGCCTCCACGAGCAGGCTCTGCGCCGCGATCAGCACCCTCCCCGACTCCCGCCTCTCCGACGAGGTCCGCCTACCGTTCGGCGGGGGCCAGATCGCGACCGTCGCCGACGTGGCCGGGCTCCACTACTGGAACGCGACGTACCACCTCGGGCAGGTCAACTACATCCAGACGCTCCTCGGCGACCTCGCCATGCACTGACCAAGCTTGCGGTCGTGACCGCAATACTGCGGGGCACGATTCGTTGTGGTTTCGTGTATCCTTTCCGAGTCTCGGAGCACGATGCCCATGAAGCCGAACCTAAGATTCGCCCCCCGGCCGCTCGCCTTCCTCGCGCTTGCTGCCCTCGGTCTTCCCGCGGCCGCCGCGAAGATCGACCCCGTCCTCCTCGCGCAGCTCGACCAGGCTCGCGGGAGTCAGGTGGACGTTGTGGTCTACCTGAGCCGGCAGCACACCGCCGAAGCCTCGGCCCGGCTCGCCCCGGTCTGGCAGCCTCGGATCGACATCGCCGCGGAGGACTTGCGCCAGGCCGCCATCGCCCTACGGCCCGCCGGGAGCCTCAGGCCCGACGAAGAGGTCGCCCTGGCCCAGTCCGGCCGGCTCCAGGCCGGGGCCGAGCGGTTGCGCCCGCTGGCGGCCCGTGTGGACGCCCTGCGGACGGCCTACCAGAACGCCGTGGTCGCCCAAGCACGTGCCGCCTCGACCTTCGACTTCGCCGCCGCCCGAGCCTGGGTGGCGTCCCTTGGCGGTAGGGTGACCGGCGAGACCCTCGTCGTCTCGACGCTCGCCGTCCGCGTGCCCGCCGATCAGGTGCGACGCCTCGCCTCGAGCCCGGACGTCGCGATGGTCGGTACCGACCTCGAAGGCCGGACCGAGCTCCGCTATTCCGGGGCTGCCCTCGGCGCCCCCACCTTCTGGACGAACGGCGTCACCGGAGGTCAGTTCGACGTCGGCGTCCTGGACACAGGCGTGTTCCAAGGGCACCCGGCCTTCGCCGGGTGGCGGTTCGAGAGCAACATCGGGACGACCGACTCCGACGGCCACGGGAGCCACGTCGGTGGGATCATGGGCTCGCGCGACACCGTCCTCCGAGGCATGGCCTTCGGTGGCGACACGATGAGCGTCTCGCGTGCCGGGGCCGAATCGACGTCGATGAGCGGCATGAACTGGCTCATGACCGGCACCACGGAAAGGGCCGAGAACGTCAACTACAGCTTCGGTAACGGCACGGCGAACGCCAGCGACTACCGGCCGATCGACCAGTTCTTCGACGGGGTCTGCGACACGTTCTCGGTCATGGTCTCAAAGTCGACGGGTAACGGCGGGTTCAGCACGGGCGCCCCGACGATCACCCACCCCGCACCGGCCTTCAACCTCATGGCCGTGGCGAGCGTCTGGGACACGGCGGACACGAACCGGGCGAACGACCGCATCAGCTCCTTCAGCAGCACGGGCCCGACGCTCGCTGGGCGCAAGAAGCCCGACCTCGCCACCCCCGGCGAGAGCATCGAATCGTGCGGGCGGACCGGCGGGTTCGTCTCGCTCAGCGGGACGAGCATGGCCGCCCCCCACGCCGGCGGGTCCATCGTGCTCCTCATGGACCGGGGCACCCCGAGCCCGCTCGCGGCCAAGGCCGTGCTCATCAACACGGCGGACGCGATCGATTCGCGCAACACGAGTGGCACCGGGGACGACACCCCGATCGCCGGTTCGTTCTGGGACCGCCGCTACGGGTGGGGCTACGCGAACCTGAGCCGGGCCTACACCCTTGCCCCCGACGTCCAGCTCCGCGACCTTGCCGCGCCCGCCCAGGGCGGCCGGAGCTTCCAGCTCTTCCGGAACTTCATGTTCGCCAACGAGAAGGCGACGCTGGCCTGGAACCGGGTGGTCGCCTTCAACGGCAACGCCTACCCGTCTATCGTCCGCAACCTGAGCAACCTCGACCTGTTCGGCTACCGGGCAGCCACGAACGCCTCGGTGGGCCAGAGCGCCTCGACGATCGACAACGTCGAGCAGCTCTCCTCCAACACGGAAGGGGACGTCGTGCTCAAGGTGGCGGCGACGGGCTCGTTCGACCCGAACGTCACGAGCCAGCGCTTCGCCCTCGCCGGCCAGGAAGGGCTCGTCCCCGCGACGGGGCCGGTCTTCACCGCCTCCTTCCAGTCGGAGCTCACCTTCATCTGGTCGGCCCCGTTCCGGGTCTGGGTCACGGTGCGCAACACCGGGGACCTCTCGGCGTTCGCGACGTCCGTCCGGTTCGACGGCTACGAGATCCTGGAGGGCCCGCAGACGGTAGACCTCGGCACCGTCCTCCCTGGGGCGGAGACCCGGCTGGAGTGGCGGGTGCGCCGCCGCCTCTCGGTCGGGAACGACCCAGTGCGGGTGACGGTGTCGAGCGACTCCTACGGCGAGGCCTGGCGCTGGGTCCTGCGCGAGCGGGACTGAGCCCTCTCTAGGCTCGCGAGAGCGGCCCAGGGCCCTTACCGGGTGAGGCTCTGGGCCCATTCTTCCGATTCTTCGCCCCAGGCCTTGACTGGACGCTCAGGGACTGGTATCATCCCCTTTCGCCGATGACCTCCGGGTCGGAAGGCGACCCCTCGAGAGCGGGGGCACTTTGACAGCCGCATAGTGGTCGTTGGACGCGCGTTAAAGGCACCGAGTTAAGAAGGACGCTTTACATAGAGAAGCTACGTAGGGTGTGCGACGAATGCCTAGGGACAAGTTGCCGAAGAAGGACGTGCAAGCGACGATACGCCTCGGGGAGCAGCACGAATGCGACGATCCGAGGATTTCCGAATGGGGAAACCCGACGGGGGTAATGCCCCGTCACCCACTCCTGAACACATAGGGAGTGAGGAGGGCACCGGGTGAACTGAAACATCTTAGTAACCCGTGGAAGAGAAACCGAAGGGACTCCGTAAGTAGCGGCGAGCGAAAGCGGACCAGCCTAAACCAGTGGGCTTGCCCACTGGGGTCGTGGGGCATCCACTCCGTCCCCCAAGCTGAGGGCCAGCAATGGACCCTGAGCTTGAGGGCCGGAGAAACGAAGACGCGGTCTTGGATAAAGGAACGGCTTGGAACGGCCGGCCATAGAGGGTGACAGCCCCGTACTTTAAATCCAAACCGGATTTAGGATGTACCCGAGTAGCGCGGAGCACGAGGAATTCCGCGTGAATCTGCCCGGACCACCGGGTAAGGCTAAGTACGACTTGTCACCGATAGTGCATCCAGTACCGTGAGGGAAAGGTGAAAAGAACCCCGGGAGGGGAGTGAAATAGAACCTGAAATCGCACCACCCGCAAACAGTCGGAGCGCCATGTCCGGAGCAATCCGGTCAAGCGTGACGGCGTGCCTTTTGCAGAATGAGCCTGCGAGTTGTTGGCAGTGGCAAGGTTAAGCGGTTAAGCCGCGAAGCCGAAGGGAAACCGAGTCTGAATAGGGCGTATAGTCATTGTCAGCAGACCCGAAACTGCGTGATCTAGCCATGGTCAGGGTGAAGTGGTGGTAACACACCATGGAGGCCCGTACTCATAGACGTTGAAAAGTCTCGGGATGAACTGTGGTTAGTCCGGTGAAATGCCAATCGAACGCAGAGATAGCTGGTTCTCCCCGAAATGCATTGAGGTGCAGCGTTGTCTGTTGTCACACGGGGGTAGAGCACTGAAAGGGCTAGGGGGCTTACCCGCTTACCGAACCCTATCAAACTCCGAATACCGTGTGATTAAGGCAGCAGTGAGACTGCGAGCTATAAGGTCCGTGGTCAAAAGGGAAACAGCCCAGATCGTCAGCTAAGGCCCCTAAGCGGCGGCTAAGTGTGAAACGATGTGAGTTCGCGTAAACAGCCAGGAGGTTGGCTTGGAAGCAGCCACCCTTTAAAAAGTGCGTAATAGCTTACTGGCCGAATGTGGACTCGCGCGGATAATGTAAGGGGGCTTAAGCCGCCCGCCGAAGCTACGGGATCCCGCAAGAGCGGTGATCGGTAGGGGAGCGTCGTGTGCGCAGTGAAGCGGCAGCGTAAGCAGCCGTGGAGCGCACTCGAGTGAGAATGCAGGCATGAGTAGCGATAACACAGGTGAGAATCCTGTGCGCCGAAAACCTAAGGTTTCTCCGGCTATGTTCGTCAGACGGAGGTTAGGCGGTCCTAAGGCCAGGCCAGAAGGCGTAGCCGATGGATAGCAGGTAGACATTCCTGCCCCGTGCATGGTGCGATGGGGGACGCTTCCACAAGCTCAGGACAGACCGTTGGTTGTTCTGCTCCGAGCCCGCAAGGGCAAAGAGGTCTGGGTGAGTGGGGGCCGAGAAAAGCCCTAAGCTTCAGCCATGTACGACCGTACTGCAAACCGACACAGGTAGGTGAGTCGAGGAGACTAAGGCGTTCGAGAGAACTCTCGTTAAGGAACTAGGCAAACGGGCCCCGTAACTTAGGAATAAGGGGCGCCCAGCAATGGGCCGCAGCTAAGCATCCCAGGCGACTGTTTACCAAAAACACAGGTCTCTGCTAAGGTGAAAACCGAAGTATAGGGGCTGACGCCTGCCCAATGCTCGTAGATTAACAGGAGGTGTTAGGCAACGAAGCACTGAATCGAAGTCCGAGTGAATGGCGGCCGTAACTCTAACGGTCCTAAGGTAGCGAAATTCCTTGTCGGCTAAATACCGACCCGCATGAAAGGCGTAACGACTTGGGAACTGTCTCAACGAGAAGCTCGGTGAAACTGTAGTGCCCGTGAAGATGCGGGCTGCGCGCAGTAGGACGGAAAGACCCCGTGGAGCTTTACTACACCTTCGGACTGTCGTTTGGGTGTAGATGTAGAGCGTAGGTGGGAGCTTCGGCACCAATGGAACACCACCCTTCTGCATCTGGACGACTAACATGACCCGTTATCCGGGTTGTGGACACTCCGTGGCGGGTAGTTTGACTGGGGCGGTCGCCTCCCAAATAGTAACGGAGGCGTACAAAGTCACCCTCAGCCTGGTCGGAAATCAGGCGTTGAGCGTATAGGTATACAGGGTGATTGACTGTGAGACAAACAAGTCGAGCAGGTGTGAAAGCAGGTCTAAGTGACCCTCTGGTGGTGCGTGGGCACGCCAGGGTTCAACGGATAAAAGCTACCCCGGGGATAACAGGCTGATCTTGCCCGAGCGCTCACAGCGACGGCATGGTTTGGCACCTCGATGTCGGCTCGTCACATCCTGGGGCTGCACAAGGTCCCAAGGGTTCCGGAGTTCACGGATTAAAGTGGCACGCGAGCTGGGTTCAGAACGGCGTGAGCCAGTTCGGTCCCTATCCACTGTGCGCGTAGGAAACTTGAGGAGTGTCGCCCTTAGTACGAGAGGACCGGGGTGAACGGACCGATGGTGTACCAGTTGTGCCGCCAGGCGCAGACGCTGGGTAGCCAAGTCCGGATCTGATAAGCGCTGAAAGCATCTAAGCGCCAAGCAGACTCCAAGATGAGGTTTCCCATAATAGTAAGGCCCCTAGGAGACGACTAGGTGATAGGCCGCGAGTGTAAGCACAGTAATGTGTTCAGCTGAGCGGTACTAATTGGCCGAGGGCTTACATAAAGCTCCTACACTCGGTGCCTTTAACGCGCGCCCAACGACCAAAGTGCGGCTGTCTAAGCGCCTCAACACCCGGAAGGGGATACAAGCGCATAACGGTTTCTATTCGCGTGACCATGGCGAGGGGGAAACACCCGTTCCCATCCCGAACACGGAAGTTAAGACCCTCAGCGGCGGAAGTACTTGGCTGGCAGCGGCCCGGGAGATAGGCACGTTGCGCGGATAGAAGACTTGCAGACGACGGCCCCGAAAGGGGCCGTCCGTCGTTTATCCCCGGGTGATTTACCGGTTTCGAGCCAAAGCCGGTACCGAACACAGCCCCGGCGCTTGGTTGTGAATTCGTATTCGTGTACAGTCCTCTACGGAAGGCGCCGAGTGTTCGAGGCAGCCGACCACTTGGAGAGGCAACACCACATGAGACTCAACCGACTCGCGCTCGTCGCCGTCGCTAGCGCGGCGACCCTGACCCTGGCGCAGGCTGAAGGGATCGACGGTATCCGAGGGGGCACCTACGACAGCTCCCTCCGCGCCACCCAGCGAACGGCCACCGGCTTCGGCGACAACTTTAGCGAACTGAACAACGCCTACGCCTATACCGACGGGAACGTCCTGAACCTGTTCGTCGGCGGTAACCTCGAAGGGAACGGCAACACCTTCGAGATGTTCATCGACTCGAAGACCGGCGGCCAGCGCACCCTCACCGGCGATAACCAGATCGTCGACCCGGACGGTGCCGGCGATGCCGGTGGCGCCCTCGGCGGCAACCGCATGCAGGGCCTCACGTTCAGCACGGGGTTCGAAGCGGACTTCTACTTCACGATGCGCCGGAACGGGAACACCCTCTCGGCCTTCTGGGGCGTGATCGGAGGCGCCGGCAACGGCGTCGTGCTCGATAACTCGGTGCTCGGGATTAAGTACGGCTACGATAACTCCAACACGGGCGGCGTCGGCGGCTTCGCGGGCAACACCCCGCTCCTGCCCCCGAACGACCCGGCGATCGCCGCCGTCGGCACGGGACTCGAGATCCAGATCCCCCTCGCCGAGATCCAGGCCAGCATCGGCCGCGACCTCATGATCACCGCCTTCGTCAACGGCGGCCGCCACGACTACGCCAGCAACCAGTTCCTGGCGAACAACCCGCAGGGCGGTCTCCCCGGCGACATCAACGGCAACCAGCGAGGCAACCTCGGCGGCGACGGGAACGGGAACTTCACCGGTGGCCGGGTCAACTTCACGATCGACGACGGCACGTACTTCAACGTAGACGTCGTTCCCGAGCCGGCCACGATGATCGCGCTCGGCACCGGTCTCCTCGCCCTCGCCCGGCGACGCAAGGCCTAAGTCGGTCACCACCTGGCACCCAAGAGAGGCGCCCTCCCCGGCTTCGGCCGGGCGAGGGCGCTTTCTACGTCGTGGGGCCGTCTGGCAGGCGACCCGTCGTGCTCCTTAGGAGCAGCCGGTCAGAACGACAGCCAGGATGCCGAGCAGGCCGAAAAGCAGCGTGAGTTTGCCCATGGTGTTCACCTCCCGCCAGACATTACGCCCCAGCGCGTCCCAGAGCACCATGAGGTTAAGCAACCTTAACCGCCGTTTTCCCCGGCCTTTCCCCGTTACCCTGCAAGGAGCGCCGCGCCAAAGACGCCCGCACTGTCACCTAACTCCGGCAGTAAGAGCGGGGTTGTGAAGTCCGGGCCGAAGACGGACTCGGCGAGCGGCGCCTGGCCCCACGTCATGAGCTGAGGCACCTGGCCGACCCCCCCACCCAAAACGATCGCGTCCGGGTCGAGCACGTTCACGACCGTCGCGAGGGCACGACCGAAATCGAGGCACAGCTCCCGCACGGTCTCCGCACACGCCGCGTCCTCCCCGCTCCGCTCCACGATCCCGGCTAGCGCAAGCGGTTCACCCGTCCGAGACCGATGGGCCTCTTCCACTGCCGGCCCCGACAGATACCTCTCGACGCAGCCCCGACGCCCGCAGTAGCACTCCCGCCCGCCCGGCACGAGCGTGACGTGACCCCATTCGCCGGTCAGCCCGTTCGGTCCGGATAGCAGCCGACCGTCCACCACGACCCCGCCGCCGACCCCTGTCCCCATGATCACCCCGAACACCGTACGGTGCCCACGACCCGCCCCTAGCACCGCCTCGGCAAGGGCGAAGCAGTCCGCATCGTTGGCCAGGGCCACCTCGCACCCGAGGAGCCGCCCCAGATCAGCCTCGAGGGCACGACCGTTCAGGCAGGTCGTGTTGCAGTTCTTCATCCGGCCGTCTTGGCGCCGCGAGCCTGGTGTCCCGACCCCCAGCCGCTCGGGCCTGCGCAGTCCGGTCGCTCCCTCGAGCTGCTCGACAACCTCCCCAATGCGCCCGAGGATGTGCTCGTACCCAAGCTCGGCCTCCGTCGGGAGCCTCAGGCGGGCAAGGACCTCCCAAGTCCCCGGTTCGGCCTGGCTCCTAGGCAGCACCCCGGAAACCACGACCCCCTCAACCTTCGTCCCCCCGAGGTCGATCCCCCAGAGCGTCGGCCCCATCGCTCGGTTCTACCTCCGGTCCCCCGCCCAGACGGCGCGTCGCCCAGGCCCCCGCGTAAAATCCATGGCATGGCCCTCCAGCCCGGATCCCCCGCCCCTGCCGTCACCCTCAAGACCCTCACCGAGACCGGACTCGCGGACGTCAGCCTCGGCGACCACATCGGCACGGACAATGTCGTCCTCCTCTTCTTCCCAGCCGCCTTCACGGGCGTCTGCACCCAGGAGCTGTGCGACGTGACCGCCGGGCTCGGCGGGTTCGACGCCGCAGGGGCCAAGGTCTTCGGGGTCAGCTCCGACACCCCGTTCGCTCAGGCCGCTTGGGCCAAGGCCCATGACATCAAGGTCCCCCTCCTTAGCGACCGGCTCGGCGCCGCCCGCGAGGCGTACGACGTCGTCCTCCCCGACTTCATCGGCATGGGCCCCGCGAACACGCGGGCGGTCTTCGTCATCGACCGCACCGGGAAGGTCGCCTATAGCGAGCAGACGGCCACCCCGGGCGATATGCCCGACATGGCCGCCCTCGACGCCGCCGTCAAGGCCCTCGGCTGACCTCGACTACCGCACGATCACGACGGCCTGGTCGACGTTCGCCTGCCACACCTGCGACGTCACCGGGCCCGTCTGGCGGTAGCGGTATCGCACCGACACCCGGTTGTCCGACCCCCGCACGAACCGGCCGGGATTCGGCGCCGTCACGGTCAAGAAAGCAAGGTTCGTCGAGGCGCTCCCCGTGAAGACCGTCACATAGGCGTTGGTCGTCCAGTCGAAGAGCTGGACCTGCTGGCTCAGGCCCGCCGTCGAGACGTTCGACACCAGCCGCACCTGGAGCGTGGTCGGGCTCGGGAGAGGCGAGGTGTAGTTCGCGTCGATCGTGACTGGGCTCTCCTGCGCGTTCAGCACTAGGCCGTTGCGGACCGAGAGCCGGTCCCCATCGACGTACCGGAGGCTAGGCAGCGTCCCGCCCAAAAGCTGGCCCCGGAACACCGTGAACCCGGACGCCCCCGTCGGCAGGGCGTCGATGTAGGCCCGCACGTTCTGCCCCGTCCCGCAGACGAGAACGATCCCGTCCCGCCCGATCACCGGGCCGCCCAAGTTCACGTTCGCGATCGGCACGCTCCACCGGGTCGTCAGGTCGGGGTTCAACGACAGGAAGATCCCGTTCGAGAACGCCCCGTTCGTGAAGTAGACCTTGCCCGAGGCGTCCACCGCGATCCGGGGCTGGAAGAAGTCGCTCGGAATCGGGGCAGAGGTGCTCAGCACCGACCCCGTCGCCGGGTCGAGTCGCACGATGGTCGGCGGGCTCGTCCGGGCGTAGGTGTAGACCGAACCGTCAGGGCCCTGGGCGTGCGAGCCGAACGGGGTGTAGCCCATCGGGTACCGCCACTTCTCCACGAACGCAGTCCCCGTGTCCGTCAAGGCCACGAAGAAGTCGGTCACCGGGTTGTTCTGCGTCCGCGGGGCGTAGACCGTGCCGTCCCGCCCGACCAGGAGCCCTAGCTGCTGCACGAGCCCGCCCCCGATCCCCGCCGACCGGAACCGACGGGCACCGGTCGCCAGATCGATCGACAGCACCCGCGGGCCCTCCGAGCTCGCTTCCCAGGTATAGCCCCGGTCGGCGAACACCGCGACCTCCGACCCGCCCGAGGTCGGCGAGAACCGGCTGAGCGTCCACGCCGTCGTCCCATCCACCGCCCGCACCCGCCGCACGCTCTGGAAGTTCCCAACGATGAGGTCCCCGTTCGAGGCGAACGACAGCGACTCGGTAGTGGTCTGGTCAACGAGGTCCTGCGAGCGCCAGAGGGTCGACCCGTCCAGAGCCCGAAGGGCGTAAAGGAAGCTCTGGTTCGTGTCGCCGGCTCGGGTGGCGTAGACGACTCCGTCCCGCACCGCGGTCACCATGTTGCGCCAGTCGGTGCCTGGGAAGTCCACGGGAAGCGACCGCCTCCACAACTCTTGCCCCGTCTCGATGTTGTAAGCCACGAGCGACGTCCCTTGTAGCACGTCGTTGATGTTGAACATCCGGGCGACGAAGAACCGGCCGCCCTCGGCGACACCCTGTTGGGCGACGACGGCGTTGAGACCCCCCGACCACAGCAGGCGGTCGGTTTCCGGGCCGAGGTTGATGCTTTGGCCGTCACGGCTGGGGGTGCCACCGACGGCGACACGCCACTCGGTGTTCTGGGCCTGGGACAGGCCGGCGACGAGCAGCAGGGCGAAGGAAGTCAGTATCGGGCGCACGAAAGGAGTCTACACCGAGTCTGTCCGGATCGACGCTCGAAAGATCACGGGGCCTGATCGCTAAGGGTCACCGGACAGCCCCACCCGTCGTAGTCTCCACCCACCGCCTCGGCCCGCACCCGCCACCCGTAACAGGCGGCGTCGAACGCCTCGCCCGCGACCGCCTGCACCACCGTCACCTGGAGCCGCAAGGGCCCGATCGCCTTCACCCGGTATCCCTGGGCCGACGCCCAGGCCGTCACCTCGTCCATCCCCGCCTGGTCGCGAAAGTCGAGGACGTGGTCCACCGGCCGGGGCGCCCGCCCATCGTCGCCGTCCTCCGCCAAGCCCTCCCGGACCTTCCGATTAGACAGCGCCTCCAGACCGGCCGGGTCAGGAAGGAGCACCTGCGTGTAGAGCGTCCAGTCCGGGTCCCGGTCGGCCAGGCCCTCGCGGACGGCCACGTGGGGCCGAAGCGCGATGAGGATGTCCTCGTCGAACTTCGGGCGCCGGGGCGAGTACCAGAACGCCCCCCACCGCCCCCCGCCGGTCAGCGTGCCCACCATGACCGCCCCATGGCGGTCGATCTCGCCTTCGATCTCGTCCTGGAGCTCCTGGATCGACGCCCGCGCCTCCACCCCCGGCATGCCCCGGTCGTCGGGCTGGTAGTCCACGATCACTCGCAGCAGCCACGGCAGCCCCGCCCTGTTCTCAGGCCGCATAAAGCCGGTGTTGAGCAAGGTCAGGCAGAGAGAGCGCTCCCCATCCCCCTCGTCCACCTCCGTCAGGAAGTGCTCCCAAGGCGCGAGCGTGTCTTCGACCGGCACACCTCGATTATGGGCTCCCCCGCCCAGGTGCACGGCGCCGCCCCGGTCCGGTCACAATCCGTCCGCATGAAGATCGGCCTGTTCCTCGCCCTGTTCGGCGACCGCCCTCTCGAAGCCGCCCTCGACGCTGCGGTGGTCGCGGGAGTGAGCGCGGTCGAGATCGGGGCGGGCGCCTATCCCGGCAGCCCTCACCTCGACGTCCCCCTCCTCCTCGAGAGCGAGACCGAGCGCCGCCGCGTCCTCGACGCGATCGAGTCGAGGGGGCTCACCCTCTCCGCCCTGAGCGTCCACGGCAACCCGCTCCACCCAGACTCCGCCATCGCCGAAGACCACCACCGTGCGTTCGTCCAGGCCGTCGAGCTCGCCCCGCTCCTCGGCATCGACCGGGTCAACGGCTTCAGCGGGTGTCCGGGCGACGGGCCGGACGCCAAAAACCCCAACTGGGTCACCTGCGCGTGGCCCGATGAGTACCGAGACGTGCTCGAGTGGCAATGGGCCCAGCGAGTCGTCCCGTACTGGCGCGAACAAGCCCAACTCCTCGTCCGGCACAACGTCCGGTTCGGGATCGAGATGCACCCCGGGTTCGTCTGCTACTCCAACGAGACCCTCCTGCGCCTGAGGCGAGAGGTCGGGGCCGGCGGCGAGACCATCGGCGCGAACTTCGACCCCTCGCACCTCTGGTGGCAAGGGGCCGACCCCCTCCTCGCCCTGCGCGAGCTCCTCCAACTGGGGGCTGTGTTCCACGTCCACGCCAAAGACGCTCGAGTCGAGCCCGCCAACGCGGCCCGCAACGGCAACCTCGACACCAAGTCCTACAGCGACGTCCAGGCCCGGTCGTGGGTGTTCCGGACAGTGGGCTACGGCCACAGCGCCGAGTGGTGGAAGGACTTCGTCTCGACCCTACGCTCGTTCGGCTACGACGACGTCGTGAGCATCGAGCACGAAGACGGGCTCATGTCCCCGACCGAGGGACTCGCCAAGGCCGTCGCGACCCTGAGGGAGGCCGTCATCGTCAACCCCGCCGGCCCCATGTTCTGGGCGCGCGACTGAGCCCCCCGCCGACTCCCTAGCAGCCTCGACCACCCCTTGACGACCCCCTGACCACACGAAGTCAGGGGGTCGTCACCCGGTAAACGAAGCTGTTCGCCCCCCAAAACCCGACGTCAGACCGCCCCCGACGCCCACGTTCCAGGCACCGGCTCATCGAACCGGTACCGCGGCACCTTGCCCGGCCCGTGGTTCAGCTCGACGGTGACTCGTGATCGCACGTCGGTGACGGCCGTATCGACCGTGGCACGGGCAGCTGCGAGGTTGGCCCACCCCTACGCACCGCTGAGCGTCAGAACCATATGAGCGAGGGCCGCGCTCACGTCCTGCCAGTGCTGCAGGACCTCGTCCATAGTGGAAGGCCACCAGGCCACACCAGTGAGCGGCACAGTGAGTGTCAGAGGTCACCAGTCGATGGTCGTAGGTCACCCGTTGTGGCCCATCGGTCGACCGCCGTCAATAGAAGGCGGCCGTCAGGCCGTCACTGTCGACCTCCAAAGCACGACTGTCAGTCTACGGGCCTCGCCGGTCGAGCTGCAAGGCGCCTTTGTCGAGTTGGGTGGCATGACTGTAGGGCTTTGGCATATCGGCGTGTGTCGTGTCCGCTCACCGACGTCGTCGTGCCGACTCCCCTGCGCCGTCAGCCGTGCCCCCGTCTCGGATGGTGCCGCCACAACGGGGCGAGCCTACGTAAGAGTCCTTCTCACGACCTTCCGGCGGGGAATAGGCGGGTTGTCGACCCCGGACCCGAAAGTCACGGCCGCAAAATCCACCCGGCCCCGCCGGTTGACACACAGAAAGCCCGCCGAGACCCCAGCGTCGGGTTCTCGCGGTCGGAGCGAATGGTGTCTAGGGCGCCATCCCGTGAGTCCCGACGTCAGACCGCGCCCGTCACGAACGTCCCCGGTTCCGGCTCATCGAACCGGAACCGCGGCACCTTCCCCGGCCCGAAGTTGAGCTCGACGAGCGGGCGCAGGAGCTGCTCCGTCATCACGGTCTCCGCCAGCTCCCGCCGGATCGCCACGATCTGGAGCATCAGGATCTGGAGGTGGACCTTGCCGAGCGCCAACGAGCCCACCCGCCTCCCCTCGTCCGTCGTGAGCGTCTGCCCGAGCACGGCCCGCGCGATCTCCCGGTTGTGGAACTCGATCGCCTCCTGGAACCCGGTCGACGGCCCCCGGTCACCGCCGAGCAACGAGACCTCGATCTCGTTCGGACAGACCACCGCCGCGTTGTTCTGGATCTCCCGCAGGGCCCGGAGGATCGCGGACTGCTCGTCCGACGGCAGCCCTCGCTCGTACCGGCCCAACACGGTCGGCATCGCGTACTTCTCGAGGTGGACCTTCCACGCCCCGAGCAAGGTCTGTTTCGCCAGCCAGTGCCGATGGGCGGCGTCGAGGTCGCTCTTGCCCCTCGGCTGCCCGTAGCCGCGACGGTGGATGTGGAGGACGAACTTGCCGCGGGGCAGCTCTACCTCCTCTTCGCCCGGCACCCGCAGCCGGAGCCCCTCGATCCGGCCGAAGCGGTCGGCGACGAGTCCGAACATAGCCGGGTCCTTGGGGCGCACCGCCTGCAGCCAAATCCGCCCGTTGGCCTCGCGGTAGACCGTCTCCTGGACCGACCACCCCTTGGCGAAAGCGTCCATGGCCCCACCGAGCACGTCCTCGGGTGCCCCCTCCATCTCGACGAGGGCCTCCCGGGCGAACTCGGCCTTCGCCGCCGCCTCGGGGCTCGGGTCCGCGGGCTCGATCCGCCAGGGCGCGGCCAACACCGCGAGCCGCTTGAGCGTGAGCACGGTCTGGACCATCGAGTCCCGTTGCATCTCGTCGTAGGTCTCGTAGGGGAGCTGCCCCAGCCGGATCCCCGGTTGGGAGAAGGCTGTGCGGTCCCATTGCGTCAACTGCGGGGCGATCTCGCGCTCCGTCTCTCGGGTGCGTCTTGAAAAGAGTCTCATCGTCTGCTCCGTAGCACCGACTTCTAGCCGGTGGTGCCCCAGGCTTCCAGCCTGGGGCCTGGCCGCTCGGGCCGCCTCATGTCTTCTCCGTCCGCCTCGCCGGGGGAGCGACCGAGAAGGCCCGCGTCCCGCTGAGGGCGATCTGGGTCCGGTAGCGCCGCCGCAAGAGCCGCGCCGCCAGGGCCAGGGCGATGACGAGGTCGTCGTGCCCACTCCCCCGCGCCGCCAGCCGCGACCCCGTCTCCGTCGGCGTCGCCTCGAAGTGGGCCAGCTCCCTCAGCAGCTCTGGGTCCGGGCGCATCCTCAGGGCCTGCCGCTCCACCAGCCACGCCAAGCCGTCCACCAACTCGGACTTCGTGGCCGACGTGAACACCAGCCCGTCCACCAGCGCCCCCGACGCCTGCGCCTGAAGCGCCTCGAGCGCGGGGTCCCCGACCCCCGTCGCGTCGCAGAGCACCCGGGCCTCCGGGTACCGCCCCACGACCTCGGTCACCCGCCGCACCGTCTCCGACCACGAGGTCCCGTGGAACCTCACGACCTCCAGTAGAGCCGCCTCGGACCGGTCGCCCTGCAGCACCGCCACCGCCGTGAAGTCCCGGTACCGCGCCCAGTCCACGCCGATCGCGACCGGCCCCTCAACAGCCGGGAGCTCGGGGACAAGGCACCCCGCCACCGCCTCCGACCGGAACACGCGCCCGCTCGACTCCTCGAAGCTCGCCTCGTACTCCACCCGGAACGCCCGCTCGCTCACCAACTGCCTCTGCAGGGTCAGATAGGCGGGCGAGACCAGCGGCGACTCGCTCGACGGCGCCCGGCGGCTCCAGACCCCGTGCTCACCCCGCTGCCCCATCTCGAAGAACCGCGCGAAGTGGTCGTGGCCGTGCGGCGTGCTGATCATCGTCAGCCGCCCCGACGTCGTGGCTAGCATCGGCATCGCGATCTCCGTGACGAGCGACTCCGGCACGTAGGCCGCCTCGTCCACGACGATGTCCGTGGCCTCGTTCCCACGGAGGCTCCGAGGGACGTGCCCCGACCGCGCCATGACCCGGTGCGCCCCCAGCGCAAGGTGCGGGTACGGCGACCGCCGCACCTTGTCCGGCTCTACCCCCAGCCACCCGAGCACGACCAACGTCCGGTCGAAGAGCAGCTGGGCCTGGTCGAGCGTTGGCGCCACGAGTAGGTGCCGGGTGGGGAAGTCTTGTAGAACGGCGTGCGCCGTCTGAACCGCGCAGGCGTCCGTCTTCCCCCACCGCCGCCCGCACGCCAACACCTTGATCTTCGCCCCCTCGAACAGGAACCGCTCCTGGCCCGGGTGGGGCCGCCAAAACGGGGCGAGCCTACGTAAGAGTCCTTCCAACGACCTTCCGGCGGGGAACAGGCGGGAGGTCAACCCCCGGACCCGAAAGTCACGCCCGCGCAATCCACCCGGCCCCGCCGCACGTCTCTAGGCCGAGACCATGAGACTGATCCCGCTGTTGCTGGCCGCGATCCCGCTCACCGCCCTGGCCCAGACCGCCCATGACGCCACCGTCGTCGTTGTGAACGGCGAGCCCATCGGGGGTGCCACCTACATCAAGCGTATGGAGGTGCTGCCCGGCGTCGGCCAGCTCGTGAACGACCGGTTCGTCCCTGGGTCGCCCGGGTTCCTCACCCTCAGCAAACTCATCAACGAACGGCTCATCCTGCAACTCGCCCGGCAAAAGGGCGTCTCCCCGACGCCCGCCGAGGTCGATCGCGAAGTCGCACGCCGGGTCGAGGAGAACCCCGAACTGCTCAAGGCCATCCAGGCCGTCGGGTTCACGAGCGACGACTTCAAGTACGACACGACCGTCCAACTGGCCGAGTTCAAGCTGCTCACGATGGGCGTGAACATCACCGACCTGGAGGTCGAGAAGTTCTACAAGGACAACCCCAGCTCGTTCACGATCCCCCGTCGCTACCGGTTGCGGGCGATCATCGTCGCGGAAGCGGCCGCCCGCGACCTGGTCGATACCGACCTCAAGGCCGGGAAGCCGTTCGACCAAGTCGCCCGCGAGCGCAGCGTGGATGTGACCAAGGTCGAGGGCGGGCTCGTCGGCAACGTCCCCGAGGCCGCCTTGGGCCCCGTCTACGGCCCCGCCGTCCGCGAGAAGCCGAAAGGCCACGTGACGCCCTGGATCGAACAAGAGGGAGGGTTTCTGAAGCTGCTCGTCGAGGACGTCCTCGCCCAGCAGACGATCCCTCTCGACGCCAAGCTCCGTATGAGCGTGCGGCGGAACCTCATGCTCGACCGCGGCCGTGTCCGCAACGACCTCTCCGCGATGATGACCGAGTTCCGCAAAGCGGCCAAGATCGAGTACCAGGGCACCCCCTTCGACACCCAACTCAAGCAGGCCTTCGGCGGCTAAGCCCCAGGAGCGCGGAGCTCCCGCTCCGCCTCCCGGTCCCCGGTCCGCGGAGATCCGGCTCCGGAGCCCCGCCTCAGACCCCCAGCCGGCTCATCGGGCAAACTCCCGCCATGACCCCCGTCGAGCGGCTGGGCCTCCAGGGCCCCTTCCAAGTCCACGACCCCCCGGTGCTCCTCGTGGTCGACGAACGGGCACACCAGGTCGTCCCCCTATCCCCAGAACACGCGACCGACACCCTCGCCCACTTCCTCCGTCGCTACCCAGCCGACACGCCCTGCCGCCTCCTCACCGCCGACGCCGTCCGCGAGACCCCCCTCGCCGCCGCCCGACCGCCTGGCACCCTCGTCGTCCCCGCCCAAAGCACCGAAAACCCGGGCGGCCTTGGTGGGCTCACCTGGGTGGTCGACCGCCTCCTCGGCCCCGGCGGCTGCCCCTGGGACCGAGCCCAGACCCACGAGAGCCTCAAGCGCCACCTCATCGAAGAGGCCTACGAACTCCTCGACGCCATCGACTCGGGCGACCCCGATCAGCTCCGCGAGGAGCTCGGCGACGTCCTCCTCCAGCCCGTCATGCACGCCCAGATGGAGCGGCGAGACGGCCGGTGGGGGATCGACGAGGTCGCTGCGAGCGTGACCGAGAAGCTCGTCCGACGCCACCCCCACGTCTTCGGCGACGTCCACGCCCCCGATGCTGATACCGTCCTCCGCAACTGGGACGCCATCAAGAAGGCCGAGAAGGGCGACCAAGGCCAAGCCTCCATCCTGGACGGAGTGCCCCGCGCCCTCCCTGCCTTGCTCCGCGCGTTCGAGGTGAGCAAGCGCGCCGCCCGGGTCGGGTTCGAGTGGCCGGACCTCGAAGGGGTCTGGTCCAAGCTCGCCGAAGAGGAGCGAGAGCTCCGCGAGGCCATCGCCAGCGGGGAAGGGGTGGCGGACGAGCTCGGCGACCTCCTCTTCACCGTCGTGAACCTCGCCCGATGGACCGGAGTCGAGCCCGAGGACGCCCTCCGAACGATGCTGGACCGCTTCACGGCGCGGTTCCAAGCCATGGAGCGGGGCGCGAACCGACCACTAGGCGAGCTCTCCGCCGCCGAGTGGGACGCCCTCTGGGTCGCAGCGAAGGCCCGCCCTTAGGATCCCGCTGACCGAGACTGGGCCGTAAGCGCCTCGCTCGCCCGGACGATCGAAAGCACATGGCGCACGTTCCACCCGTGCGCGATCAGGAGCCGCTCGGCCTCGTCCTCGTGGAGCGTCGTCAGGTCGCGCACGATCCGCACGCACCGCTCCCGGAGCTTCCCGTTGTTCGCCCTCACATCGACCATCAGGTTTTCCACGACCTTGCCGCTCAAAACCATCGCCGCCGTGCTGATCTGGTTGAGCACGAGCTTCTGCGCCGTCCCCGCCTTCAGTCGGGTCGATCCGGTGAGCACCTCGGGCCCCGTGTCGAGCACGATCGCCAGATCGACCCCTTCGAGCAACGGCACTCGCATGTTGTTCGCGATCCCGCACGTCCAGACGCCCTTCTGGACCGCGTGCCGGGCTGCGGCGACGACGAACGGCGTCCGACCCGAAGCGGCAAGTGCGATCACCACGTCGTTCCTCTGGAGCGGCAAGGCGTTGAGCGCCTCGATCGCCTCGTGCTCGTCGTCCTCGACGTCCTCGACTGCCCGGCCCTTGGCGACCTCGCCTCCGGCCACCACCGCCACGAACCGCCCCGGGTCGAGGCCGAACGTCGGCACCATCTCCGCCGCGTCCATCGTCGCGATCCGACCGCTCGTCCCGGCGCCGACGTAGACCACTCGCCCGCCCGACTGGTAGGCCCCGGCTGCCTTGACCGCGGCGAGCCCGACGAGCTCCGACACCGCGGCCACCGCCCGGTTCACCGCCAAATCTTCTTCGTTCATGAGTCGGACGATCTCGACGGCGCTCATCTTGTCGAGTCCGATCGATCGCGGGTGCCGGCTTTCAGTGCCCATAGAACGTTCGTGCGGCGAGTCGTGCAGCCCCGAGGACCGCCGGACCCGCCGACCTTACCACTTCATATTGACGTCCTTCGCCCCCCTCTCTAGTTCCCTCCCGCTCAGAAGTTGCCCCGGGCGACGCAAAAGACCTGGCGAAGATCGGGTGGGCGTCCCAGAGCCCGCCAGCCAGTACCACTCGAGACCGGGCTTGTCCAGCCGTCGCCTCGGCGAGGAGGGCCCGGAGCCCTTCGAGGCGGCTTAGGCCAGCGAGGGCGTACCCGTGGCCGGCCTCTGCGTCCGCCCCGACGACCGGGGCCAACGCCGCCAACGCCGCAAACCCGGCTGGGTGCCGCGAGAACCCCGCCACGACGCCGTCCGGCTCCCGGCTCCCGAAAGCCTCCTCGAGGGCCGCCCACCACGCGTCCGTCCCCCGCTCTGTTCGGGCGAGACAGGTCGCCGTCACCGCCGCCCGGACTACGTCGAACGCCGAGCCGACGTCCCCGAGGACCGGCCCACCCCCACCCCACTTCTCGGCCCGGCCCTCGCGCCAGGACGCCACCATGGACCCTGTCCCGCTCACGACCAAAGCGTCCACGTCCGGGTCTACCGCGAGGGCCGCCACCCAGTCTGGGTGGACGGCGACCACCACCCCGGGGAACGCCGATTGGAGCCGCGCCAATGCCCAGGCCCGTCCGGGCTCATCGATCAGTCCGGCGAAGCAGCCCGCAACGCTATCGACCGCCGGGGCCCCTCTCAGCGCCGCCGAGAGGCTCGCCTCCCGGATCGACTCGGGAGTCGAGAGCAGGTTACAAGGCCCCCCTCGGCCCTCGAAGGCGACCGACCCGGCACCGTCCGTTACCATCGCCCGGGTCGACGAGCCCCCCGCGTCCAGCCCCAGGAACAGCGGCACGCCCGCACGATACCAGCACCCAGTACACTCCCTCGCCGTGAAGCGCTATACGGGGGGAGGGCTGCCGCCGAGGCCACGGGTCGGAGTGGTCGGGAACGACGCCCTTGGGAACTTCGTCGTGCTTACGCCCCTCGTCCAGGCCCTGCGCACCGAGCTCGGCGCCGAGGTCCACGGCTTCGGCGGCACCCGCGTGCAGGATCTGGCCGCCGCCTCCGACCTGTTCGCCTCCTGGACGCCCCTGCTCGGCCTTCCCCCACGGGAGGCGGCCGCCCTCGCCCTCCAGACCCCGCTCGACCTGGTCGTCAACGTCGAGGCGAGCCCTTGGCCCAAAGCCTTCACCGCTCTGCTGGCCGGGCCGGAGACGCAGGTGTGCGGGCCGTGCCTCTCGGTCGACGGCCGCGAGGACCTCCCGATGGCCGACGACGACCGCGGCCGGCTCTGGCTAGACCCCGAGTGGGTCGCAGAGGACCTGACCCGCCAGTACCCGTTCTTGCGTTCCGGCTTCATCGGGGACCTGTTCCTGCGATTGGCCTACCTCGAGGGGCCGCTCCCGCCCTACCGGTTGCCGTCCGCCCCGCCCCCCCTTGCCGTGCCGGATGTCCTCGTCGCCACCGCCGCGAGCCTGCCCGAAAAGCTGTGGCCGGTCGAAGCCTGGCTCTCGCTGGCCTCGACGCTGCGTGCGGACGGGCTCACGGTCGGGCTCCTAGGGGCCGCCCCCGCCGCTCAGGCCCGGTTCTGGCAAGGCGCCGAGGACGAGGAGCGGCTCTCCGAGGGCGGCGTCCTCGACCTTCGCGGGAGGCTGACCCTGCCCGAGGTCGTCGGGGCCATCGCCAGGGCCCGCCTCGTCGTGAGCCTGGACAACGGCGTGCTCCACCTCGCCGCCGCCACCCCTACCCCGACCGTCGGGCTCTTCCGCCACGGGATCCACCGTCTGTGGGCCCCTCCAATCGCCTCGCTCACGGTTTTGACCCCGGGGGAGGGGAGACCGGTGGCGTCTATCCCGGTCCACTCGGTGCTCGACTCGGCCCGATCCTGGCTGAAGTCCTAGGGTCCGACACCGAATCTTGAACCGAAAACTTGCGAATTTTAAGTCCATCGCGCAACGGACGGTCCGATGTTCAGTAGGATAGGGGTATGAGCCAACGGGCCATACACACGGAGGGTCTGCACGACATCCCAACGAAGTGCCCCGTCACCGGGGGGCCGCTCTTCGTCAGCGAACTGACCTCGCACGACAGCGGCATCACGATCCGGGGTCGCTTCAAGCTCCCCGCCGTCTCCCGACTCGACCCTGAGCAGCAGCGCATCCTTGAGGTGTTCCTCCGTGCCCGGGGGGTCATTAGCACGATGGAAAAGGAACTCGGTCTCAGCTACCCGACCGTCCGCGCCCGTATCGATGGGATGCTCGACGCCATGGGACTCGCCCCCTACAAGGATTCGCCCAAGAAGCCGAAGAACGACGACGTCAAGCGGCGTATCCTGGAACAGCTCGAGGAGGGCCAGATCTCAGCCGAAGAGGCCAAGCAGCGCCTCCGGGAGGTGAGCGCGTGAAGGACGAGATCACACGGATCATGCGCCTCGTCAAGGAAGGGAAGCTCACCCCGGAAGACGCGGCCGAACTCGTGGAGGCGTTCGAGGACGCTCCCCGAGAGGAGCACCCGAACGGAGCCCAGACTGAAGCCTCGGGCGAGCCGGGGGCCGAAGGTGCGGAGACCAAAGCCGGTGACACGCCGACCGAAGACCCCCTCGCCCGCTTCATCGGGTCGATCGAGAAGATCGGGAAGGACGTGGCCAAGAACGTCGACTGGGAGGACATCGCCACCCAAGTCCGCCAAGGCCTAGGGAAGGGCGTCGAGGCGATCAAGAAGGCCGCCGAAGAGGCGAGGAAAGGCGGGGGCTTCAGCTTTGTGTTCGGACCGTCAAAGTCGAAGCGGGTCGAGTTGCCGATCAGCGTGCCCCCGGGCAAGACGCTCCGCATCGAGAACCAGAACGGCGACGTCACGGTCTACGGCGGTCACGACATCGGGTCGCTGATCGCGGACGCGACCTTCCGAGCCGGGGACGAGACCGAGGCCCAGCGGTTGGCCGACCAGTACACACCCGTCCTTGAAGAGGGGGAGGACTTCGTCCTCCTTCGCCAGCCGGACACCGCCGGCCTTGAGGTCGATCTGACCTTCCACGTCGCGCGGGGCACAATCGTCGAAGTGAAGTCCTCTCGTGGCGACGTGACCGTCTCGAACACCTTCGCCGCCTGCCGGGTGAACGGCTCGAGCGGCAGCGTGACCCTCGAAGGGGTCGAAGGCGCGATCGAGGTCGGTCTCATGTCCGGTGACGTCCGGATCTCCGATACCAAGGCCTCGATCCTCACTGCGGACACGAAGTCGGGCGACGTCCGGCTCGACCGGGTGACCGGGGTCATCAACGTCCGGACGGCCAGCGGGGACGTGACCGGGGCGGAGTGCGCTCCGAGCACCCTCTCGGTCGAGGCTGCGAGCGGGGACGTCCACGTGGACTTCTCCGAGCCCATCCGAGGCACGGTGAACGTTCGCACGGTGGCCGGCGACATCGAACTCTCGATCCCGGACGGTGGGGACTGCCGCGTGAGCCTCAGTACCCTTCGCGGGTCGGTCGCGTCCGAGGTCGCGCTCTTCGACGAGGCGAAGACTGAGCACAAGGTGAGCGGCCGGATCGGCGAGGGCGGGGGCACCCTCGACGCGAGCGCCGTCAGCGGCGACGTCCGCCTCGCACTGCGGTACACGCTGGGCTAGGGCTCCCTGCGAACCAGGAGGTTCGCGGACCGGGGTGCGGAGCGGGAGCTCCGCGCTCCGGCGCTGGGATTGGTTACACTGACCCCGTGGCCTACTGGCTGATGAAGAGCGAACCGGACACCTACTCCATCGACGACCTCATCGCGAAGGGCGGGCCGGACATCTGGGAGGGCTGCCGCAACTACACCGTCCGCAACTTCATCCGAGACGCCATGGCCCCGGGGGACGAGGCGTTTTTCTACCACTCGAACGCTGATCCGAGCGGCATCGTCGGCGTCATGCGGATCGTCGGGCCCGCGTACCCGGACCCCACCCAATTCGACCCCGCCAGCGAGTACCACGACCCCAAGAGCCCGCCTGAAGCCCCCCGGTGGCTGGCCCGTGACGTCGAGTTCGTCCGCAAGTTCGCCCGGGTCGTGTCCCTGGCGGAGCTCCGAGCCACCCCCGGGCTCGAAGAGATGCTCGTCCTCCGCCGCGGCCAGCGTCTGAGCGTCATGCCCGTCACCGAGGCCGAGTGGCTCGGCGTGCTCGCGCTGCCCGGGCTCTAGGCGTCCTGGAGGGCGGCGATCCCGGGCAACTCCTGGCCCTCGAGGAACTCGAGTGAGGCCCCGCCGCCGGTGCTCACGTGGGTGACCCGGTCCGCGACGCCGAATTTCTCGGCCGCGGCGGCGCTGTCACCCCCGCCGACGATCGTCACCCCCGGGCACTCGGCCAGCGCCTCGGCCAGGGCCCGAGTGCCCGCCGCGAACGCGTCCATCTCGAACACGCCCATCGGCCCGTTCCACACCACCGTCCCCGCGGCTCGCACGACCGCCCCGAACGCCGCTGCGGTCTCAGGGCCGATGTCGAGGCCCATCTGATCGGCCGGGATCGCGCTCACCGCCACCGTTGTGGCCGGGGCGTCCGCCTTGAACTCCGGCGCGACGACAACGTCCGTCGGGAGCAGGATCTTGGCTCCCTGGTCACGCACGAGACCCGCTGCGTAGTCCAGGCTCTCCGCGTCGAGGAGCGACGTGCCGACCTCGTGCCCTTGGGCCTTGAGGAAGGTGAACGCCATCCCCCCCCCGATCACGAGCCGGTCGACCTTCGGGAGCAGCGCGTCGATGACCGTGATCTTGTCCGCGACCTTCGCGCCACCGAGGATCGCGACGAAGGGCCGCTTCGGGTCGTCCAGCGCCGCCCCGAGGTACCGGATCTCCTTCTCGATCAGGAAGCCGGCGACGGCCGGGAGCAGCCGGGCCACCCCTTCGGTCGAGGCATGGGCGCGGTGGGCGGTGCCGAACGCGTCGTTCACGAAGAGGTCGAACCCCGTCGCGAGGGCGCGGGCGAAGCCAGGGTCGTTCTTCTCCTCCTCGGCGTGGAACCGCACGTTCTCGAGGAGCACCGCCTGGCCGAACGGGAGGCTGGCGACCGCTGCTTGCACTTCCGGGCCCACGCAATCGGCCAGAAGCGTGACCGGCTGCCCGAGCAGCTCGCTGAGTCGAGCTGCGACCGGCGCGAGGCTGAACTCGGGCGTGGGCCCGCCCTTCGGTCTGCCGAGGTGAGAGCACAACCCGACCGCCGCGCCGTTCTCGAGCAGGTGACGCACGGTCGGCAACGCCTCGACGATCCGCCTGTCGTCCGTGATCTGGCCGCCCTCGAGCGGGACGTTGAAGTCGCAACGGACAAGAACGCGCTTGCCCCGGACGTCGATGTCGCGGACGGTCTTCTTGGCGAGTGGCATGGCGGCCCGAGTCTACCAAGGGCGCCGGTCCCATGCCCCGTGGCTTTGCGGGTCGACCCTCCTCTGGGCGAGGTTCTACAATAGCGACGGTCACTTGACTCGAGCTCCAGGATGAGAACCTCATGAAACCGTATCTCGCGATCGCTCTTCTCGCCCTCTCCGCCGCCTCCCACGCCCAAGTTGGTCCGAACCTCTTGCGCAACCCGGGGGGTGAACTCTACCGGAACCTTACGATCGACCCAGGGCAGCCCACCAAGCCCGGGTCGGGGACCGCCGACTTCGACTATTGGGTCTCGGACGGCACCGTCCCCCAGCCCGGGATCAACGACTACGTCGATTGGCCCGTCAACGCCGGGCCGCCCCCGGAGGAGCGGGGCGTGAAGTACTTCATCGGTGGCCCGCGGGACACGAACGGCAAGAACTGGTTCACGACCCAGACCCAGACCCTGGCCGCGGAGGTGTCGCTTGTGGATACCGGCCTTCTTGGCTTCCGTCAGTCCGGCTGGTTGGGCGGCTTCGCGACCCAGAACGACCGAGCCTCGTACACCGCTTTCTTCCTAGCCGCCGACGGACAGACCGTCCTCGGGACCACCGTCATCGGCCCGGTCACGAACCTCGATCGAGGGAACCGGCCGGGGACCGAGCTCCTCTTTCGGGAAGCTACAGGGCTGATCCCGGTCGGTACCCGGTTCGTGCGGCACCGACTGGACTTCATCTGGGAGAACGGGTTCCACAACGGGTGCGCCGACCTCCTCGGCTTCCAGTTGCTCACGCCGGGCGTGCGGGTCGCGCCCGACACGTTCACCGTCCGCCTCGGCCGGGTCGCCCGAGGCACGGAATGGAGCTTGGCCGAACCGGACGGTGATGCCTTGCGCCTCTGCAAGTTCGTCGTCCCCAACGCCACGACCCCGCCGATCAACGTCGAGTTCGACGGCTGGACCTCGCTCGCGAACCCGGGTGCGCTTCGATTCCGGACCCTCACGCGGACGACGTCGTCCGGCGCGTTCTCGGGGACGGTCGAGCTCTGGGATTGGATCCTCGGGCGCTGGGACCCGGCCGATGCGGCCACGGGCACGCTCGGCCCGGCTTACCGTCAGATCGAGGCCATCGGGACGGGGGCGCTCTCGCGCTACGTCCAGGACCGGACAGGTTCGGTGCGGGCCCGCTTGC
Source organism: Fimbriimonadaceae bacterium (assembly GCA_022843485.1). GTDB lineage: Bacteria > Armatimonadota > Fimbriimonadia > Fimbriimonadales > Fimbriimonadaceae > JALHNM01. The sequence goes on from JALHNM010000004.1 coordinate 161,830, forward strand.
GGGTGCGGACAACTGGCGTGGTCGCCTCGCAGGCGTGGTGTGCCGACGTTGACCAGGCAGTGTGGTTCGCCGCGCCCTGACGGCGGCTGAATGGCCCTAACGGTCTCTGAACGGGGAGAGGGGGCGGCCGCAGTCCGCTCTCTGTCTCCTTTTCGCTGATCCCCACAGCAAGACCGGCCTCGTGACCTGTCGGCGTTCGCTGTCGGTTCCGACCCCTCTGAATTTCAAGTCGAGCGGCCCCAATCGAGCCCTACGACGCACCGGACTATACCCGGCCCGAACGGTCTGCGCACCTGCTATCGTCGCCTGTTTCGAGGAGTTTTACACACGAACCCCCCATGGCGAGCCATGGGGGGTTCGTTCGCGGGTCGCGGCCGGGGTCTAGAAGCGGTAGTGGGCGAACGCCTTGTTGGCGTCGGCCATGCGGTGCGTGTCTTCCTTCTTCTTCACCGAGGACCCGGTGTTGTTGTAGGCGTCCACGAACTCGTTCGCGAGCTTGTCCACCATGTTCCGCCCGCTTCGGCGGCGGGAGTTCCCGACGAGCCACCGGAGGGCGAGGGTGCGTCGGCGGCCCGGGCGGACCTCCATCGGCACCTGGTAGTTCTGGCCGCCCACGCGGCGGGGACGGACCTCCATGGTCGGCATCACGTTGCTGATCGCCTTATCGAAGACCTCGATCTGGCTCACCCCGCACTTCTCGGAGGCGATGTCGAGGGCGGAGTACACGATGTGCTCCGCCTTCGACTTCTTGCCGTCGAGCATGAGGCGGTTGATGAAGCGTTGGAGGAGCTCCGACCCGTGGACGGGGTCCGGGAGGATCTGGCGCGGGACGACGGGACCTTTTCTCGGCATACGTGTGGTTCTCGGTTACTTCGCGGCGGCGGCCTTCGGTCGCTTGGCGCCGTACTTACTTCGGCTCTGCTTGCGGTTGGCGACGCCCGAGGTCTGCTGGGTGCCGCGGACGATGTGGTAGCGCACGCCCGGCAGGTCCTTCACACGACCGCCGCGGACGAGGACCACCGAGTGCTCCTGAAGGTTGTGCCCGATGCCCGGGATGTACGCCGTCACCTCGATCTGGTTCGTCAGGCGGACACGGGCCACCTTTCGAAGCGCCGAGTTCGGCTTCTTCGGCGTGACGGTCCGGACGACCGTGCAGACGCCCCGTCGGAACGGGTTCTGCTTGAGCGCAGGCGACTTGGACTTCGTTTTCTGGAGCGTCCGTCCCTTTCGGACCAGCTGGTTGACCGTCGGCATAGGTTCCTTCTAGAGTTCTCGTACCGCCCCCCTCAAGGTAGAAGGGGCCTTCCGCAGTGACGGCAGGCCCCTTCCCAGGATCGTGTTCGACTCGTTGTCTCGTCCGCGTCCCTGTTTCTGAAGGCCCCCGAGCCGGAGGGCGTCCTGGGACGCTCCCCGAGCGGAAGACCATTGTGCCCTGTCCGGCCGCCCAGAGTCAAGGTCCCAGGCCAACCGGGCCCTTTTTGAGGGGTCCGGCCGGCCCGTACTCTCGTGGCGCTCAGTCCTCCGCCGGCTCTTCTTGGGCGGCCATGTCCGCCAGCGAGAGGCCCTCGAACCCGGTGCCGTCCCCGAGCGTGTCGCCCTCTTCCGCCTCGACGAGCGCGGTGAGCGACTGCTGGGCCCAGCTGGGCTGGCTGCGATCGACGTCGATCGCAAGGTCGCGGTAGGGCTTGACGCCCGTACCCGCCGGGATGAGCCGCCCGATGATGACGTTCTCCTTGAGCCCGAGCAGCATGTCGTGCTTGCCCCGCACGGCCGCCTCGGTGAGCACCCGGGTCGTCTTCTGGAACGACGCCGCAGAGAGGAACGAGTCCACCGCGAGCGAGGCTTCGGTGATCCCAAGCAGGATCCACGCCGCCGTCGCCTCCTGGGGCTCGCGCTCCTTTTCCTGGCCGTCGACAGGGTCGGTGTACTTGATCAGCGTGCCCGCCGCCTTGGCTTGGCGCACCCGCTCGTTCTCGCGGGCGAACCGGAACCGGTCGACGATCTGGCCCGGCAGGAACGGGGTGTCCCCGGGGGCCTCGACTTTGCGCTTGCGCAGCATCTGGCGGACGATGACCTCGAGGTGCTTGTCGTTGATGTCGACGCCCTGGTCCTTATAGACCGACTGCAGGTTCTCGATGAAGTACTCGTGCACCGAGGCCGCGCCCGCGAGGTCGAGGACCTCGTGCGGGTCGAGCGGGCCCTCCGTCAGCGGGTCGCCCTTGATGATCTTCTGGCCCTTCTGCACCGGCAGGTTGCCGAGCGGCGGAACGAGGATCGTGAAGAAGATCTTCACCTTCTCGATCAGGTTCTTGCGGAGGGTCTGGAGGACCTGCGTGGTGAGCTTCTGGCCGATGACCCGCTCGAGCGTCGGGTCAAAATGGCCATCGGTCCGCTCCCAGTCCTGCTGGTCGCTCACGTAGGCTTGGCGGATGCTCGTGTCGGTCGAGACCTCCGCCTCGACGACGATCCACCGTCCGAAGCTGGAGCGGCGGATGTCGAGGACCGTGCCGGTGACCGGGCAAATGATCGCCTTACCGCGCGGTTGACGCCGGGCCTCGAAGATCTCTTCGACGCGGACGATACCGCTCGACTCACCGGTCCAGGAGTAGAAGAACGTCTTTCGGCTGCGCTCCCAGAGCTTGCGGCTGTCCGAGTCGAGCTTCTCGGCGGCCTTCTCGGCCGCCTTGGTCGATCGGGCCGTCGTCTTCTTCGGCTTGGCCTCCTCCGTCTCCTCCTGTTCGACCGGGGTGCGGTAGAAGCCGCGGACCGCCTCCTCCTGATCCTGGAGCAGCTTGCCCGGGTCGAACGTAGCGAGGTCGGTCTGCGTCGCCTGCTGGAAGTCGTCCTGGAACTGGCGCACGAACTTACCGGTCTTGTACTGGTTCGTTCGGGCGATGTTCTTGGAGCCCGCGACGCCGCCCGTGTGGAACGTGCGCATCGTGAGCTGGGTGCCCGGCTCGCCGATGGACTGTGCCGCGATGATGCCGACCGCTACCCCTTCCTCGACCAGCTTTTGGCTGGCGAGGTCGATGCCGTAGCACTTGGCGCAGATGCCTTGCTCCAACTCGCAGGTGATCGGCGAGCGCACCGGCACACCGAGCCGTCCGTGGTCGTCGACCTTGAACCCGTGCTGTTCGTATCGGGCGTAGACCTCGGCGAGCTTCGCCTCGTCCCCTTCGCACGCCTCGCTCTCGGACGAGAACCGGGTCTCGACCGGGTCGAGCGTCTTCGCGACGTCGGGGAGGATGAGCTCGTCGAACGAGACGAGCACGCCGCCCGTCTCCGGATCGGTGATCGTGGCCTGGCTGACCCGCCCGAACGAGCGGTCGGAGACCGTCTCGATGGTCTTGCCCTCGAAGGTGAGACGGCAGGCGAGGATCCCCTCGCTCGTGTTGCAGTCCTTCTTGCGGATGATGACGTCCTGGCTCACGTCGACGAGGCGCCGGGTGAGGTAGCCCGCGTCGGCGGTTCGGAGCGCGGTGTCGGCGAGACCCTTACGGGCGCCGTGCGTCGTCACGAAGAACTCGAGCATCGAGAGGCCCTTCTGGAACGAGTTCCGGACGGGCAGCTCGTAGATGACCTCGTTGAACTGGTTGAACATGAGCCCGCGCATGCCCGAGAGCTGCGTGAGCTGCTTGATCGAGCCGCGGGCGCCGCTGACCGTGATGATCGAGAGCGGGTTCTCCTGCTTCATCGAGTCCACGATAGCGCCGCCGACCTCGTCGTAGGTGCTGGCCCAGAGGCGGGTGAGGCTGTCCTGCATCTCGCGGAACGAGATGAGGCCCCGTCGGAACTGTTCGAGGATCCGGGCGCCCCGGTTGTCAGCCTCCTCGAGCATCTCTTGGCGCCGCTTGGGCGGGTCCATGTCGGTCAGCGCGATGCTGATCCCGTAGCGCGAGGCCCAGGTGAAGCCGAGCTGCTTGAGGTCGTCGAGCAGCTTGATCGTCCCTTCGGTGCCCACCTGCTTGTGGCAGGTCACGACCGTATCGGCGATGCCCTTCTTCGTGAGCTCGACCTGGAGGAACTTGTCGCTGTACCGCATCGGGTACGGCAGGATGTCGTTGAAGATGAGCCGGCCCGGGGTCGTCGTGACCATGAACGACTCGTACTCCTGCTCGAGCGGGACGAGCTGTTTGATCTCCTCCTCGAACTCGTTCCGGGTGATCTCCGTGCGGTACTCCATGCCCGTCTGGGGGTCGCGATAGTCGACCTCGTCGCGGGGTCGCAGGATCGGCCGGCGCAAGCGCACTCGGATCGGGTCGTTGAGGCCGATCCGATCCGTGCCCGGGCTCTCCAGGCGGAAGAGGACCTCGTCCGTGCCCGCGTAGACCATCGGGGCCCGGTTGTTCTCGGGATCCTCCTCGTGCTTCTTGATCTGTTCCTTGAGCCGGGCGTCGGCGGCGCGGTTCGTGTAGGTCAGGGCGTAGCAGCCGAGGACGATGTCCTGGATCGGCGACACGACCGGACGGCCGTCGGCGGGCGAGAACAGGTTCTGCGTCGAGAGCATCAGGACGCGCGCCTCGGCCTGGGCCTGCATGCTCAGCGGCACGTGGACGGCCATCTGGTCGCCGTCGAAGTCCGCGTTATAGGCGTGGCAGACTAGCGGGTGCAGCTGGATCGCCTTGCCCTCGACCAAGATCGGTTCGAAGGCCTGGATGCCGAGGCGGTGCAGCGTAGGGGCGCGGTTGAGGAGCACCGGGTGCTCTTTGATCACGTCCTCCAGGCCGTCCCAAACGGCCGGGTGCATCCGCTCGATCATCCGCTTGGCCGTCTTGATGTTCTGCGTGATCTTGCGCTCGACGAGCGTCTTCATCACGAACGGCTTGAACAGCTCGAGCGCCATCTCCTTCGGCAGGCCGCACTGGTGGAGCTTGAGGTTCGGACCGACTACGATGACCGATCGGCCGGAGTAGTCGACGCGCTTACCCAGCAGGTTCTTTCGGAACCGCCCTTCCTTACCCTTCAGCATGTCGCTGAGCGACTTGAGCGGGCGCTGGTTGCTTCCGACGACCGGGCGGGTACGCCGGCCGTTGTCGATCAAGGCGTCGACGGACTCCTGGAGCAGTCGCTTCTCGTGGTTGATGATCGACTCCGGCGCCTGGATCTCGATGATCTTCTTGAGCCGGTTGTTCCGGTTGATGATGCGCCGGTAGAGGTCGTTCAGGTCGGAGGTCGCGAACCGGCCGCCGTCGAGCTGGACCATCGGTCGGAGCTCGGGGCTGATGACGGGCACGATGTCCAGGATCATCCAGTCCGGCTTGCTCCGGCTGCTGAGGAGGGCCTCGACGAGCTCGAGCCGCTTGATCGCGCGGACGCGACGGGCCGTCGTCGTCACCACGACCTCGTGGCGCAGTTCGCGGGCCATCCGGTCGAGGTCGACCCGGTGGAGCAGTTCCTTGACCGCCTCCGCGCCGATGTTCGCCCGGACGAGGCCGGAGAAGTCCGTCTTGAGGCGCCGGCCGACGGCGTCGAGCATCTTGCTGATCGCGCGCCACTTGTCCTCTTCGATGAGCTGGTTGATCTCGAGCTTGCCGATGAGCTCGGCGGCGATGTCGAGGTCCCGAACCCGGTCGTCGGCGTCGCGGTACTCGGCCCGGATCCGGTCGAAGTTCGCCTTCATGCGGTCCCGCACGAAGGTCTCGTCGAAGTACTCGTCCGGGTTGTCCGCCATCTCCTGCGCCAGTCGCTGGAGCGACTCGACCTCGAGCTCCCGCATCTGGTTCTGGACGTGGACCTTCTCGAGCTCGACCGCCTCAAGGATCTTGGGCAGTTGCTCGCGCACCTTCTCGGCGTCGAGGTCGATGATGATAAAGCTGGCGAAGTAGACGACCTTCTCGAGCTGGCGCGGACTGATGTCCAGGATCAGCGACAACGGCGACGGGACGCCCTTGAGGTACCAGACGTGGCAGACCGGGGCGGAGAGCTCGATGTGGCCCATCCGCTCGCGCCGGACCTTGCTCCGAGTCACCTCGACGCCGCAACGCTCGCAGATGATGCCCTTGTACTTGATCTTCTTATAGCGGCCGCACGCGCACTCGTAGTCCTTCGTCGGGCCGAAGATGCGCTCGCAGAAGAGCCCGTCCCGCTCGGGTCGGAACGTACGGTAGTTGATCGTCTCCGGTTTCTTGACCTCGCCGTGGGACCAAGACTTGATGTCCTCGGGGCTAGCGATACCGATACGGATCTTATCGAAGAGGTTGCTGTCGGCCATAAGTGCTGTGTTCGGGTCGTCGTCGAAAGGAAGTCGTTTTGGGTGGGGCGATAGGTTGTATAGGTCTTATAGAACCTCTAAGACCTATCGCCCCGCCCCTCAGTTGAAGAACCCCACGCTCCGGGCGAGGCGGACGTCGTCGCCGCCCGTGAGCTCGTCGAGGTCCTTGAGCGTCAGCTCCTTGTTCTGAGCGTCCTCCACCGTCACCTTGAGGCAGAGGCTCCGAAGCTCGTTCACGAGGATCTTGAAGCTCTCGGGGATACCGGGTTCGCTGATCGGTTCGCCCTTGACGATGGACTCGTACGCCTTCACGCGGCCCATCACGTCGTCGGACTTGATCGTCAAGAGTTCTTGGAGCGTGTAGCTCGCGCCGTACGCCTCGAGCGCCCACACTTCCATTTCGCCGAACCGCTGGCCGCCGAACTGCGCTTTACCGCCAAGGGGCTGCTGGGTCACGAGCGAGTACGGGCCGATCGAGCGGGCGTGGATCTTCTCGTCCGCCAAGTGCTCGAGTTTGAGCATGTAGATCACGCCCACCGTCATGAGGTTCGGCAACTCGTCCCCGGTAAGGCCGTCGCGCAAGATCGACTTGCACGACTTCGGCTCGAGCCCCGCCCTTCGGTAGACGTTATGCTCGATCCGCTCAAGGATGCCCTTATAGACTTCGTCCTTGGCCTTGTAGGGCGCGCCCGTGTTCGGCGGCCTTTCGGCGGGGATGTCGTCCACGCTAGGGTTGAGCAGCTCTTCGACCGTCTTCGTCGACGGCCCGGCCACGACTCGGCTCACGTACTCCAGGGTCTCCTGGTCGAGGTTGCGCAACCGCTCCTCGACCGCGGCGAACATCTGCTCGAGCGGCGCGTCCAGCTTGAACTTCAGCTCGAGCCCGAGCTCCGTGTTCACGTACGACTGGAGGCTCTGCGACCGCAGGTGGCCGGCGAGGCGCTCGACCTCCTGCAGGATCTCGAGCTCCGTCGCCCCCTCGAACGCGGGGCACTCGTACCGAGTGTCCAGGTGGTACCCCACGTACCCGAGGTGCGTCTCCAGGATCTGGCCGATGTTCATGCGGCTCGGCACGCCGAGCGGGTTGAGCACGATATCGACCGGGGTGCCGTCCGCCAGGATCGGCATGTCCTCGACCGGAAGGATCCGGCTGATGACGCCCTTGTTCCCGTGGCGGCCCGCCATCTTGTCGCCGACCATGATCTTGCGCTTTTGGGCCACGTGAACCTGGACGCTCATGTTCGTGCCGGCCGGCAACTCGTCGCCCGGGATCTGGAGCAGGGGCTCCTCGGTCCGGTCGCAGATGAGCCGGTCGCGCTTCTTCGACTCCTTGTAGACGTAGTTGATCGTCGGCGAGAGGTACTTGTAGCGGCTGAAGACCTTGACGTCGACGACCACGCCCTTCTCGCCGTGCGGCACCCGTAGCGAGACGTCTCGCGTCTCCTCGGCCTTCTTGCCGAAGATCGCGATGATCAGCCGCTCCTCGGCGGTCATCTCGGTCTGGCCCTTCGGGGCGACCTTTCCGACTAGGATGTCCTCCGGCCGGACCTCGGCCCCGATCCGCACGATCCCGTTCTCGTCGAGGTCCTTCAAGGCGTCCTCGCCGACGTTCGGGATGTCGCGGGTGATCTCCTCCGGCCCGAGCTTGGTGTCGACCGCCTCCGTCTCGTGCCGCTCGATGTGGATCGACGTGAAGACGTCCTCCTTGACGAGCCGCTCGCTCAGGACGATCGCGTCCTCGTAGTTGTAGCCGTTCCACGGCATGAACGCGACGATGACGTTCTGGCCGAGGGCGAGGCGCCCGTCGTCGCACGTCGCGCCATCCGCGAGGGGGTCGCCCTTGAGCACCCTCTGACCGTGCTGCACGACCGGGCGGTGCGTGAAACAGGTCGTCTTATTGCTCTGGTACATGTGCATCAGAGCATAGGTGTCCTCCGTCCCGTCCTCGGCCACGACCCGGATCTCGGTGCTGGTCACGTAGTTGACCCGTCCGTCGCGGCGGGCGCGGATCGAGGCACCGCTGTCGATCGCGGCCCTGGCCTCGTGGCCCGTCCCTACGATCGGCGCCGCCGAGCGGAGGCACGGGACGGCCTGACGCTGCATGTTGGCGCCCATCAGGGCCCGGTTGGCGTCGTCGTTCTCAAGGAACGGGATCAGCGAGGTCGCGACCGAGATGATCTGGACCGGCGAGACGTCCATGAGCTCCACGCTCGCCGGGTTGACGGTCGGGTAGCTCGCGCCGCCGAACTGCCGGTCACCGCCGGGGCACCGCACCGTGACGCTCTCGGCGATGATCGTCCCGTCCGCGTCCAGCTTCGTGTCGGCGGGGGCGACGCGGGCCGTGAAGTCCTCGTTCGCGGTGAGGTACACGACCTCGTCGGTCACGCGGCCGTCCACGACCTTGCGGTACGGGGTCATGATGAACCCGTACTCATCGACCCGCCCGTACGTCGTGAGCTGGCTGATCAGGCCGATGTTCGGCCCTTCCGGAGTCTCGATCGGGCAGATCCGCCCGTAGTGCGAACGGTGCACGTCGCGCACCTCGAGCTTGGCGCTCGTGCGCTGGAGGCCGCCCGGGCCGAGGCTCGAGAGGCGCCGCTTGTTCGTGAGCTCGCTCAGCGGGTTCGTCTGGTCCATGAACGTGCTGAGCTGGTTGCTGCTGAAGAACGACTTGATCGAGGCGCTCACCGGCTTGACCGAGAGGATGATCGACGGCAGGAGGTTGTCCTGGTCCGCGCTCGTCATGCGCTCACGGGCCACCTTCTCCATCCGGACGAACCCGAGACGGAGCTGGCTCTGGAGCAGTTCGCCCACCGAGCGCACCCGCTTGTTCCGGAGGTCGTCGATGTCGTCGTGCTCGACCTCCTTGTTGAGGTAGGGCCCCATTCCGAGCAGAGTCCCTGCGAGGTCGTCGCTCGTGAGGTTGCGGATGGTCGGCAGCACGTCGATGCCGATGCGCTGGTTGAGGAACCGCCGACCGACCTTGCCCAGGTCGTAGCGCCGGGGGTCGAAGAACAGGCTGTAGACGAGCTGCTTCGCCGCGTCCTCGTTGCTGGCCTCGCCCGGGCGCATCCGCTTGTAGATGTCGAGGATCGCCTCGCGGGTCGTCGAAGTCTTGTCCGCGGCGAGCGTGGCCTCGATGAGGTCGTCGAGCGCGAGCACCCGGATCGAGGCGAGGCCGAGCGACTCGACCTTGACCGCCGTGTCCTGGTCCAGGCGCTGGAGGGCGCCGACGACGGTCTTGCCCGCCTCGGTCACCTCCTCGAGCGGGCGCTTGCCCACCAGGTCCTCGGCCTTCGGCGACTCGAGCGTGAGCTCTTTGCCGAACGCCCAGAGCATGTCCTCGTTCGTGCCGAGCGGCGACTCGACGACGCACTCGAGCGCCCGCTCCGCCTCGCTCAGCCCCGCCAAGATCGCTTCGGTCAGGATCGTGCCCTTCTCGACGATCACTTCGCCCGTGTCCGGGTCGGCCAGCGGCTCGCTCAGCTTCTTGTGGAGGCAGCCGCCGATGACCCGGCTCTGCCGGTCGCGGCCGCGCTCGAACCCGTGAAGGGCCTTGATGAGCTGCGAGATCGGGAGCTTCTTCGTCTGGCTGATCTGCGTGTTCACGACGCCGTTCGCGTCGTTCTCGATCTCCAGCCAAGGGCCCTCGTTCGGGATGATGCGGGCGCGGACGATCATCTGCATTGACGTGTCCACGTCCTCCTCGAAGTAGAGGCCAGGGCTACGGCTCAGCTGGCTCACGATGACCCTCTCGCGGCCGTTGATGATGAACGTGCCCTTGTCCGTCATCAGCGGCAGGTCGCCCAGGTAGACCTCCGACTCGATGACCTCGCGGTCCTTGCCGCCGAACCGCACGGTCGCCTTGATCGGCGCCTCGTACGTCATGTCGCGGTCGCGGCACTCGCTCAGCGAGTACTTCGGCTCGCCGAGCACGAACTCGCTGAACTCAATGTAGTTCGTCTGCGTGAAGTCCCAGATCGGGGAGAACGTCGTGAACAGCTCCGGCAGGCCTTCCTCGAGGAACCAGCGGTAAGAGTTCAGCTGAAGTTCGATGAGGTTTGGGACCTCGAGCGTCCGGCCGATCCGCTTCGAGGAGGGTTGAATGACTCGCATTAAGACACCGGGAACCCAGCATCGTACCCGAGCGCGCAACGGCCCGAACGGACGGTTCCCGGAAGGATGAACCTGTGGGGCCCACCCATCGACGAAGAGTCTTCAATTAAATGGGCACAAAGCCCCAAGGCCGAGTCCAGCGGGGCTGACTCCCGCGACCAGGCTGGACTCATTATAGCCTGATTCGCGCGAAAGTCAACCTCCGGCGCCGAATCCTGGTGCCTCTTGCGGCCCGTCAGCCCCGGTTCGGCTGCTCGAGGCGCTCGCTGAGGGGAGGGGGTGTGGCCCCTTCGACCGACAGGGCGACCTGGTTGACCCGGTCGCGAAGCTCGGCCATCTCATGGCGCAACGCGGCCAACTCCCGGACCACCGCCTCGTCCGCCCCGGCCCGCCCACCGTGCATGAGCTGGGCCATCTCGCGTTGGTGTGCGGTCAGGTCCTTCACGATCTTCGTGGCGAGTCCGCCGAGGATCGCCACCACCGGGATCGTCAGCGCCATGATCGGGATCAACAGGGCCATCTGGGAGGGTTCCACCGCCGTCTCCTCGGCGGGCACGGCCCGCCGACCCCACTATACGCCCTCCGCCCGGTTCCGGTTGCGACCGGCAGCGCCGTGCCCAGCAGGCCCCCCTCGCCACCGGGTTGCGTCCCGGCGCGCCGATCTCGTAGACTCTCGGTGTGAGCGTAGGGTCTGGACTCGGGCTGGGCGACCCCTCCGCCCCCATGAAGCCGTCGGCCTCCTGGAGGGTTCAGGACGAGGTCGTCGCCGAGGTGGCGGCGGGGCTCACCGACACCCTGTGGCAGCGCGGGTTCGCCTGGATGTTCCTCGCGTGCGGCGTGGGCTACTACTTCCTCGTCGCCCGCCACTACGCAGACGCCGACGCGAACATGGTCGCCCACGTCAAGGCGCTGCTCCTCATCGTCGTGTCCCAGATCGTCCTTTGGGCCCTCTACCGCCGACTCCTCAACCGCGTCGAGATCGGCCCTGGGCTCCGGCGGCTCCAGACCAAGGTCCCGAGCGAGAGGGCCTGCCCGGTCGGCGTCGAGATCCGCCAAGACGGCATCGTCACCGGCTACGACGAAGGGTACATGTGGATCGAGGACGGGACCCTGTTCTTCAAGGGCCTGCAGACCGTCTTCCGGATCAACCGCGAGGACGTGCCCCCGGTCGGACTCTGGCCGCGCGCCGACCGGCCTAAGCCCGGCGGCAAGCGTCCCGACACGATCCCGATCCCAGTCGCCGACCGCAACGTCAAGCTCAAGGTCAAGCTGATCGACCCGTTCGAGGACTACAACGCCCGGCGCCGGGCCCTCCGGTTCGAGTCCGAGCTTCTCGAGTGGCTCACCGAACGGCCCCAGGGCTGGCTCGAGAGCCTCCTGCCGCCCCTCGAGGTGCACCCCTCCCTTCGCGCCGCCCTCCGGTGGCGCCACGAGGGTTTCGTCGGGGCGCTGGTCATGGCCGCCGTGAACCTGGGGCTCATCCTCGGCACGCCCTGGCGACTCGACCTCCTTCGTTTGAGTTCGCTCGGGGCCGCCGTCGCGATCGCCGCCGGCTTCGTGCTGTTGGGGTGCGCCCTGCGGCTCGCTCTGGCCAGTTGGGGCGCGGCCCGGCTCCGCGAGACGATCCCGGCGTAGGGCCGGGGCACCGACAGGCGGCAGGTACCCTCCGAGACCGATGCTGCCCGCCGTGCTCGCCCTCGCGACGCCCCCCGTGGCGCCGGTCGAGGTGACCTACGAGCCGTTCGCCGGGCTCCAAGTCAAGGTGCTCGGCGTCCCGTTCGTCCAAGGGTCGGGCTGGCAGTACTTCGACGCCCGGACCCGCCGCGGCCTTTACAGCTCACGCTGGGTGCCGAAGGACGTCTCCCGACTCCCCGACGGCACGATCCGCGTCCGCTTCCAGGGCGCCAACGGCCAAGCCGTCGGCACCCACGACTATGCCGTGACCGCCGACTCGGTCACAGCCCGCTACGAGTTCCGGTGGCGGGGCTCGGGGACGGTCCGGCTCGAGAACACCCTCGGACTGCTCTGGGGCCCGGCCCTCGTGGGGGGTCGCGCCGAGGTCGGGGGGATCGAGGCCCCCGTGCCCGCCCGCCCGATGCGAGGCTCCGAGGTCGACCGGCGGCTCGGGCCCCCGGGCGGCCGGTTCCGGTTCTCGAGCGCTCTCGCCGATGCCGAGGTCACCGTCCAGGGCCCGCGCAGCGTCGTCTTCGACGCCCGGGGCCACCGGGCCGAGTGGGCCGTCGACCGGAGCGTCTTCTGGCTCGGTCACCACAGCCTCATTCGGCCGGACGAGACCCTCGCGATGAAGGTCACGTGGCGGTTCTCCCCCCGCCTCGCACCCCTGCCCGAACCCCGGGAGGTCTTCCTCGAAGGGCGGCCCCTCGCCACTGCCCTCCGCGCCGAGCGCGACCCCGTGCCCCTCGTCCCTCAGCCGAAGGAGCGCACGGACGGGCTCGGCACCCTCCGCCTCGGACCGGGTTTCGCGTTCGAAGGCCGTCTCGCCGCCGAACACCCGGCCGTCGAAGCGTTCCTGGCCAACCTCCAGCACCGGTGGCGGCTCAAGACGGCCGACCTCGACGACCGCCCCGTCACTGTCCGCACCGTCCTCGAACCGACCGGACTCCGCCCGGAGGGCTACGACCTGCTCGTCGAGGCGGGCGGGGTCACCCTGCGCGCCGCGGACGACGACGGGCTCCGACACGGGCTCCAGGCACTGGTGGGGCTCGTCCGTCCCCAGGGCGACCGGCTCGTGCTGCCGCTCACCCGCGTCCGCGACTGGCCGAGCGTCGGTTGGCGCGGGGTCCATATGTTCGTCGGACCCCAGGCCCCAGCCTTCCAGAGCCGCCTCCTCGAGCGGGTGCTCCTCCCATTGCGGTTCAACCGGGTCGTCCTTCAGTCCGAGCGGACGGAGTGGGCGACCCTCCCCGGCGTGGCCACGGCCGAGACCATGCGCCGCGACGACCTCGTCGCCCTCTTCGAGCACTATCGCCGGCACGGGCTCGAGCCCATCCCGCTCATCCAGAGCCTCGGGCACATGGGTTGGTTCTTCGCCAACGGGCGCAACCTCGACGTCGCCCTCAACCGCGACCTCCCGTTCACCATCGACCCCCGCCGGGCGGCGGCCCGGGATCGGCTGCGCACGCTGTGGGACGAGGCCTTCGCCGTCTTGAGCCCGAAGACCGTCCATTTCGGCCTGGACGAGATCGACATGCGAGGCCTCCCGCGCGACCCGTTCTTCACGACCCGGCTCTGGACCCAGCACGCCCCTTGGCTCGTCGGCCTCGCCCGCGAGAAGCGAGCCCAGCCGATGGTCTGGGGAGACATCATGCTCGGGCCAGGCGAGGCCATCGACGCGACCCATGCCGCCACCGTCGCCGAGGCCAAGCGCCGCCGGGCCGCCTTGCCGAAGGGGACCACGGTCGCCGACTGGCACTACCGGGACGAGGCCGACCCCACCAAGTACACGTCGCTCGAGCTCTGGCGGCGGGAAGGCTTCCGTCCAGTGGCCGCGAGTTGGTGGCGTCCGCGTAACGTCCGCGGACACACGCTCGCCGCGATCCGGGCCGGGGCGGGGACGCTCCAGACCACCTGGGCCGGGTTCACGAGCGACGAGCGCAGGATGGTGGCCGAGCTCCGGCAGTTCTCGGCCTACGTCCTTGCCGGGGAGTACGCCTGGAGCGGTCGCACCGAGATGCCGGACCGGCTCGGTTACGATCCCACCGCCCTCCTCCGGCGGCTCTTCTTTCTGCCACCCGCAGCGCTGAGCGACCAGCCTGGCCGGGCGTGGGGGCCGGTCGATGGGGCACGGCCCGCCCGGGTGACGGTGGGACCGGTCGGGTTCGTGCCGTTTGCCGTCCCCGTCCGGCTCTACACCCCGGTCTCGGGCGAGGGGCGGGGCGGGGCGACCGAGGTCACCTTCCGGGTCGGCGCTTCGGCCCGCGAGGTGGCCCTGGCCCTCTCGACGACCTCCTGGATGCGAGAGGGCGACGCGGTGGCCGAGGTCGAGATCCAGCTCGCAGACGGCCGGGTGGTTCGGCAGACCCTTGCCTACGGACCCCACGTCCGCGCGGCCGACGATGCCCGGCCCCCGCTCGTCGCCCAGGGGGATCGCGGTCTCACTGCGCTACGAGTGACCTTGAGCGAGACCGACCCGGTGGCGCTCGTCAGCGTGCGGGTCCGCTCCCTAGACCCCGCCGCTGGGCTCGTCGTCCACGGCCTCACGACCCTGTAGCATCGGCTTCTAGCCGATGGTGCCCCAGGCTTCCAGGCTGGTCCGGCAGTGGGTGGACGGGGTGTCAGGGGTGGTGTGCCAGAATCGCCTCGGTGACAGGGAAGACCGTCGTCGTGCTGGGCTCCGGGCCGATCCGGATCGGCCAAGGGATCGAGTTCGACTACTCGTGCGTCCACTGCGTCTGGGCGCTCCAGGAGATGGGCCACCGAGCCGTCATCGTCAACAACAACCCCGAGACCGTGAGCACGGACTTCGACACCGGCGACGCCCTGTACTTCGAGCCGGTCACCCTCCCGGACGTCCTCAGCGTCGTGGCCCACGAGGAGGCGGACGGGGTCATGGTTCAGTTCGGCGGCCAGACCGCCATCAACCTCGCCGAGGGGTTGGCGGCGGCGGGAGCCCACGTACTCGGCACCCCGCCCGAGGCGATCGCGGCCGCTGAGGACAGGGGCCAGTTCGACGCCCTCCTCGCCCGGCTCGGCGTGCCCCGGCCCCCCGGGCGAGCCGTGCGCAGCCTTGACGAAGCCCGTGCCGCCGCGGAGGAGGTCGGTTACCCCGTCCTCGTCCGCCCGAGCTTCGTGCTCGGCGGTCGCGCCATGGAGATCGTCCAGGGCCCGGCCGACCTCGAGGGCTTCTACCGCGAAGCCGACGCCGCCAACCCCGGCCAGCCCGTCCTCGTCGACCAGTACATCGTCGGCACCGAGGTCGAGGTGGACGTCGTCTCGGACGGGGTCGACACCCTCGTGCCGGGCATCATGGAGCACATCGACCGCGCGGGCATCCATAGCGGCGACTCGATGACGGTCTACCCGCCGGTCGGTCTGAGCCGGGAGGTCGAGGCGCGGGTCGTCGAGGTCGCCTGCGGCATCGCCCGGGCGCTCGGGGTTCGAGGGCTCATGAACGTCCAGTTCGTGGTCGACGGGGAGGGCACCGTCTTCGTGATCGAGGTCAACCCCCGGGCGAGCCGGACCGTCCCGTACCTGAGCAAGGTGACCGGGGTGCCCATGGTGAGGCTCGCCACGCGGTGCGCCCTCGGCGAGTCGCTCGCCTCGCTCGGCTATGGCAGTGGCCTCTGGTGCTCGCCCGAGGATGGGCGCACCGGGTACGTCGCGACCGAGGCCGAGATCCTCCAGGGGGTCCGCCAGGCCGGGCTCTTCGCGGTCAAGGCCCCGGTCTTCAGTTTCCAGAAGCTCGGCCACGTCGACCCCGCCCTCGGGCCGGAGATGAAGTCGACCGGCGAGGTGCTCGGCGTCGACTTCACCTACGAGGCGGCGCTCTACAAGGCCCTCGTCGCGAGCGGGGTGGTCTTCAAGCCGCGGGGCCAGGTGATCCTGACCGTCGCCGACGACGACAAGCCCGCGGCCGTCGCGATCGGGCGGCGCCTCCATGAGCGCGGCTACCCGATCGGCGCGACTGGCGGTACCCACGATGCCCTCGCCGCTGCGGGGGTCCCGAGCGAGCGCCTCGGGAAGGTCCAGGAAGGGTCGCCCAACCTGCTCGAGCGCCTGTTCGAAGGCCGGGTGAGCCTGATGGTCAACACCCCCGGTCGGGCCGAGCAGGCCACCCGCGAGGCCGCCCGCATCCGCCGGGCCTGCATCGAGACCGGCGTCGCGTGCGTCACGAGCATCGACACCGCCCGCGCCCTCGCCGACGCCCTCGACGTGTTCGAGTACCCCAGCCCGGCCTGCTGCCTCACGCTGGGCGAGTACCTCCGCCCCGCCCCTTCCCACCCCCCCGCCGAGCCCGCCGACTCGATCGCCTGAGCCCCGGCCCGGCCCGCGGCACCCAAGCCCCCTGGCCCGGCCCCCTTCGCCGGGGTTCCGGAGGAGGTGGACCGGGGTCACTCCAAGGGCTGGCCCGGGGTATCGTGGTCCCATGCCCGACGAGCGGCCAGGTGAGCCGGAGGACTTCGACCGGCCCCCGCCCTTCTTCCCGTACGACGAGTCCACGCCGGTGCCCGAGGGTCCGGTGGACTACGGGGAGCCCGTGCTCGTGCAGGTGAGCGGAGTCTACGCGGCCCAGTCCGGGGACCAGGTGCAACGGTTCGTGCTCCTCACTGACGACGAGCGCCGGTTGCCGATCGTGATCGGCCCGTTCGAGGCCACCGCCATCAGCCTCGCCCTCGAGGGCACCCAGCCCGACCGGCCCCTCACCCACGACCTCGTGAAGTCGATGCTCGAGCGCCTGGAGTGCTCGATCGACCGGGTCGTCATCGACGACCTCTGGGGGAGCACCTACTACGCCAAGGTCTATCTTCGCCAAGGGGACGAGGAGCTCGAGATCGACAGCCGCCCGTCCGATGCGATCGCTCTCGCCGTCCGGTTCGACGCCAACATCTATGTGGCGGACGGGATCATGGAGCAGGGCAACAACTGACCCGATCCCCGGCCCGTAGCATCGGCTTCCAGCCGATGGTGCCCCAGGCTTCCAGCCTGGGGGCCAACCGACAGCCCGGGCCCTAAAGCTCCCCAGCTCTCCCCGGCGTAATAATGGGTGACATGGCGATGGCAGGGACAAAGACGTTTCCGCCCGGTATCGGGATGACCACGACGATGGCGCCGTTCATCGAGGAGGCTCGGTCGCACGGCGAGGTCTACATCGAGCAGCCGTACGATCTCTATTCCGAGGAGAACCACGAGGCCTGGCGCCGCCTCTACGCGCGGTTGCTGCCGAAATGGGAGAAGTACGCCAACGAGCACTTCCTCAAGGGCATCGGCAACCTGTGCCTAGACCCCGAGCGGGTGCCCCGGCTCGCCGACGTCAACCAGTTCCTGAACCCGCTCACCGGGTTCCGCGCGAAGGCCGTGAGCGGCTATGTCCCCGCGTACCAGTTCTTCGACTGTCTGCGGCAGCGCGATTTCCCGACCACGATCACCGTGCGCCACCTGGACAAGCTCGACTACCTGCCCGAGCCAGACATCTTCCACGACATCGCCGGGCACGTGCCGATGCACACGGACAAGGCGTTCGCCGACACCCTCGTCCGGTTCGGCGAGTGCGCCCGTACCGCCGCCGAGGTCGCCCAGGCGATCCCCGACGAGGACGAACGGGTCCACCGCGTGACGAGCGTGATCAAGGCCATGGCCCGGTTCTTCTGGTTCACGATCGAGTTCGGCCTCATGCGCGACTCGGGCGGGAAGGGCCTTAAGGTCTACGGCAGCGGCCTCCTCAGCAGCGAGGGCGAGATCGAGCACTGCGTCGAGAGCCCGCTCGTGCAGCGCTACCCTGCGCAGATGGAGTGGATCGTCAACCAGTACTTCGAGATCGATCACTACCAGCCGCTCCTGTTCGTCGTCGACTCGTTCGACCACCTCTTCTCGCTCGTCGACGAGCTGGAGGTCTGGATGAAGGACGGGCGGCTCGCCAACGTCGCCCCCGGCGAGCCGCACGTGAACGAGGAGGACCTCAAGAGCTTCCTCCACGCGACGGTGGGCTGACCGCGAGGGGCCGGGGGGCGAGGCTCTAGCCTCGCCCGAGGGCCCGACTCACGGACAGGGAGAACCGGCCTGTCCCGGAGCGGGCCACGCCGACCCGGGTATCGCCGAACGAGCGTGACAGCCCAAGGTGGACGAACTGGCCGTCGTAGTACGGCTCGAGGTCGGCGAGGCCGATGTCCAGCCGCCCGCCCGCCACGGCCCGTGCCGTCCCCCCGAACTCGACGAACGCGCCAGCGTAGACCCCCCAGGCTCTCTGGCCGAACCCGACCGTTGCGAACCCGCCGAACTCCCCGTCCTCGCTCGACGTGCGGGTCGAGGAGAGGCCGAGGAAGCCAGACCAGGAGTCGGGCTCACCCAGTCGGTAGACCGCCCGGGGAGTCGCCTCACCGGCCGAGGGCAGGTAGTCGATACCGACTTGGAGCCGGTCGGTAAGGCGCCGCTCTAGGGTCACCCGGTACCGCCGCTCCGTCTCGCGGGTGGTGGAGTACCGCCCCGACAGCTGCCATTCCCGCGTGCCGCCCCCACGGAGCAGCGAGGACTCGCACGGTCACGGCTCGCCGGCCTGGGCGAAGGAAAACGAAGGGACGAGGGCGGCGACGAGGGCCAGGGCCGCGATGCGATAGGGCTCCATCGACGACGGAATGCAGCGAGACCGGTCGTAGTTCCCGCCGGTGCACAGACTTTTTTCTGCCCTCCGGTAGCGGGATGGCGGGCCTTGCCAGGGCGCGAACGTCCGGCTCGCACCTCGCCAGAGGCGCTCCGGGATCGCCGAGCCGGTGGGGAGGCCAGGTTCGAAGAGGAACCGGACGCCCCTGCCCGGGCGGCTAATGGTGCCAGTGCCGTAGACTCCGTTAATGGAGACCGGTCCGGTGCGGGAACTTCTCGAGGCGGCCGTCAAGGCGGGGACGGTGCCCGGCGGGGCGTGGGCTCTCGTCGGACCGGCCGGGCGGGCGAACGGGGTGGTGGGCCGGATCGCGCTCGACCCGGACAGCCCGCCGGTGGGAACGTCGACGCGATACGACCTCGCCAGCCTCACCAAGGTCCTCTACACGACCCGGCTCGCGATGGAGCTCGCCGACCGGGGCAACTTGCCCCTCAACACCGAGGTCGAATCGTTCGTCCCTGGCTTCCACCACCGGGGGGTGACCGTCGAGCATCTGTTGCGCCACACGTCCGGGCTTCCGGCGTACCTCGACCTCTCGCAGAGGTGCCGCACGCCAGAGCAGGCCCTGCGGGCCGTCCTCGAAGCCCCCCTCGAGCACGACCCGGGGAGCCGGAGGGTGTACTCCTGCGTAGGGTTCGCCCTCCTCCACCGGGCGCTGGAGTGTTGCCTAAGTGGTCCGTTTGACGGGGAAACGCCCCAGAACCCAGACCGGTGGGCGTTCGAGTCGGACATGGCGCTCGGGCCGTTCACGCTCGGCTCCCCGCTCGACGACTGGGCCACGACCCCTCCAACCGGCCCGCTCGAGCCCTGGCGACGGGAGGTCGAGGAGGCGCGGGGAGTCTGCCGGGTGAACGAGGCCTACGTGCAGGGCAGCGTGCACGACCCGCTCGCCTTCCTCCTTGGGGGTCTGAGTGGCAACGCCGGGCTCTTCGGGACGGCGGAGGACGTGCTGGAATCGGTCGAGGCCCAGCTCTGGGGCGGGGCCGTTCACCCGGCGACCGTGGCCCAGTTCACGACCGGGGCCGTCGAGGGGCGCTACCTGGGCTGGGACGGCCACGACGGCGAGAACCCCGCCTTCCTACCCTTCTCGGACCAGTCGTTCGGCCACACGGGCTTCACCGGTACGCTCGTCTGGGTCGAGCCGGAGCCCAGGGTGGTCGTGGTCCTCTTGACCAACTTCGTCCACACCGGGGCCCCGCGCGAGGCAGTCCGGGCTTTGCGGGCCGGCTTCTGCGCCGCGGCCTATGCCGCCGCTACAGCTTCTGCATGAGCTCGGGAATGGCCTCGTAGAGGTCGGCGACGAGCCCGAAGTCGGCGATCTCGAAGATCGGGGCGTCGGGGTCCTTGTTGATCGCGACGATGACCTTGCTGTCCTTGATCCCGGCCATGTGCTGGGTCGAGCCGCTCACCCCGGCCGCGATGTACAGGTCGGGCGCGACGATCTTGCCGGTCTGGCCGACCTGGAGCTCGTTCGGGGCGATGCCTGAGTCGACGGCAGCCCGGGTCGCCCCGGCGGCGCCGCCGAGCTTGTCGGCCAGGCCCCCGATCACCCTTTCGAAGGTCTCGGCGTCCTTCATCGGCCGTCCACCCGAGACGACGGTCTTCGCCTGGCTCAGATCCGGCCGCGAGCCTCCGCGGACGGTCTGGCTGAGCCGGACGGCCCGGCCCTCGCCCACGGCGAGCGGTTGGACGGCCGACTCCCCGCTCCGGTCGGCCTTGTTGAACCCGGCCGGGCGGAGCGTGAGGACGACCGGCGTCTCGAGGACCTCGACCGTTGCCACGACCGTCCCCGCGACCATAGGCCGGTGGAACACGGTCGGCGACTCGAAGGCGACGACGTCGGTCACCATGGCGGCGTCCAAATGGCCGGCGAGGCGGGCGAGGACGTCCTTCGACCGCATCGCGGAGACGGCGACCGTGTGGGTGGCTTCCCGGGCCAGCCCGAGCACGGCCTCGGCAAGGGCGTCCGCGACCGGGACTGTCTCGAGGCCCGCCGAGTGGACGGTGCCCGCCCCGAGGTCGGTGACCGGGGCACCGGTGACTTGCACGATGTCGAACGGGGCCCCGAACTGCTGGGCGAATCCCGCCCCCGCCACGGCGTCGAGCGGGTCGAAGGCGATGAGCAGCAGCCTCACAGCGACCCCCTCTCGCGCAGGGCGCCGATGAGTTCGTCGACCGACGCCACCTTGCGACCGGCCGCCCGGGGAGGGGGCGCGGCCATCGTGGTGACTCGGGACTTAGGCCGGGCGTCGGTGGCCCGGGCCTGTTTGGCGAGCGGCTTTGACCGGGCCTTGATGATTCCGGGCAGGGCGATGTAGCGGGGCTCGTTGAGCCGCAAGTCTGTGGTAACGACACAAGGCAGGGCGAGGCGAAGGGTCTCCTCCCCCGCGTCGGTCTCCCGGGTCACCTCGATGTGGTCGCCGGCGCGGGCGATCTTGCAGGCGAACGTGGCTTGGGGCCAGCCGAGCCGCGCGGCGAGCATCTGCCCCGCCTGGTTGTTATCGTCGTCGGTGGCCTGCTTGCCCATCAGGACGAGGTCCGGCTGGACCTGGCGGACGACCGCCTCGAGCTCCGCGGCCACGACCCCGCTGTCCATGGGGTCGCCCGTCTCGACGAGCACCGCCTCGTCCGCGCCCATCGCGAGGGCCTTGCGGAGCTGCTCTTCCGACTCGGACGTGCCCACGCTGACGACCGTGACGTGGACGGACGGGTCGGCCTCCTTCATACGGACCGCCTCCTCGACCGCGATCTCGTCGAACGGGTTCACGTCGAACTTAACGCCCGCGACGTCCAGACCGCTGCCGTCCGGGAGGGGCTTGACTTTGGCGTAGGGGTCGACCACGCGCTTCACTGGGACTAGGATCTTCACCGCGCGCTAGGGTACCGGGGCGGGGGGCTGGGGCCGGGAGCGCCTAGGCCCGAACCCTTGCGCCCCAGGCCGAGGACACTGAACTGGGTGAGCCAGAAGTGCGTGACACGTGGTGCGACGAGAGTGCCCCGAAACCCAAAGCGTGGAGGTGCCCCGCCCTTCCTAGTTGCGGAGCGGCTTGCCCGTCTCCAGCATGTGGCGGATCCGGGCGAGGGTGAGTCCCTCCTCAAGGAGCCGCTCGAAG
This sequence comes from Fimbriimonadaceae bacterium, assembly GCA_022843485.1. Lineage (GTDB taxonomy): Bacteria > Armatimonadota > Fimbriimonadia > Fimbriimonadales > Fimbriimonadaceae > JALHNM01. The sequence goes on from JALHNM010000004.1 coordinate 183,602, forward strand.
CACTCCCGCTCCTTGTCCAGCGCGTCCTCGAACGACGTCGCCTTCGCAAGAACGGCCTTGACCTGGTCGCCGATGTAGTGGTCGTGGTCGGTGATCTCGCCCGACGCCTGGAGTTGGTCGAGCATCTGGTCGATCATCCCGCTTACCGGCCCGCCGACCTCCGACCACGTGCGCTCGGGGATCGGCACCGCGGTCAGGGCGAGGGCCTTGGCCTCGGAGAGGAGCCGGTCGGGGTGGTAGACGGTGACGTCCTCCCTGCGTAGGAAGCCGAGCCGCCTCGCCTCGTCCGCGTTCGTCGAGACCGTGCCGAGGGTGAGGATCCGCGCCGCCTCGACCAGGCCCTTGGCTCCGGTCTGGAACCGTTGGCGCAGGTGGGCCGTGCCGCCTCCGCCCGGGATGAGCCCGACCTTGGCCTCAGGGAGGCCGATCTGCGTCTCGGGATGGGCGGCGACGTGGGTACAGGAGGTCGCGACCTCGAACCCCCCACCCAGGCAAAACCCGAACACGGCCGCGACCGAGGGCACCTGGCTGAGCGCGAGCCCGAGACCCTGGAGCTCCCGCAGCGCACCGTCGATGGCGGGGAAGCCGCCGTCGTCCAGGGCCTCGAGCAAGAACTTCAGGTCGAACCCGGCCGAGAACGCCCGTGCCTCGCTCGTGAGGACAAGGCGTCCGACCCGGCCTTCTTCGATGTACCTTTTCAGCTCTCGAACGGCGGCCGGGGAGTAGACCCCCATCTTCGTCGTGACGCTGATAAGGGTCACGTCGTCGCCCATGTCCCGGACGTTAAACCCTTCGCGCTGCTCGACGACAGGGAAGTCATGGACCGTGGCGTACTCCGGCTCGGCGGGGAGGGCGACGTAACTCCCGGCGAAGGTGCGCCGGGTGCTGGCCTCGAAGTACTTGTGCTCTCGGTGCCCGACGAGGTCCATCGTCCTGAACGGTCCGACCTCCCACCCGAAGCCCCATTGCATCACTCGGTCGAAGTCTTCGACGCTGTGGCTGACCTCCTCCTTGAGCCAATCGGCATAGTCGAGCGTTCCGGGCAGGTAGGCACGGAGGAACTCGCCGACCTCGTCCTTGGCCTCTAGCCCTCGTCGGAGCCGCTCGCCGAGCGGGGCTCGCTCGAATTCTCGCAATGTCGGGAGGTCCGGCTCGAGGCGTACCCGGTAGGCGAGGGTGCCGAGGTCGAGGGACATGAACTCCTTGCCCTCCCGCCGGTAGTACCCCTGGCCCGCCTTCTCGCCGATCCAGCCCTTCTCCTTGAGGAACTCGAGCGAGCGGGGGGCCTTGAGCGTCTCGGTGTGGGGATCGTGGGGGCACCGGGCGAGGAGGTTCCGGGCGATGTCCTCCATGATGTCGAGCCCGACGAGGTCGTTCAGGCGGAACGAGCCTGACCGAGGGCGGCCGATGAAGGGGCCGGTGATCGCGTCGACCTGCTCGATGGTCAGGCCGAGCCGTTCGGCGACGTGGGTGGCGTGGTACATCGACCACATCCCGAACCGGTTGGCGATGAATCCGGGGGTGTCTTTGGCGAGGACGACCCTCCGGGCAGAGGCCTCCTCGAGGAACGCGGTGATCGACTCGAGGATCGCTGGGTCGGTGTCCGGGGTCGGGATGAGTTCGAGGAGCTTAAGGTAGCGGGGCGGGTTGAAGAAGTGAGTGCCGAGGAAGCGGCGCCGGAACGAGTCCGACCGCCCTTCGCTCAAGAGGCTGATCTCAAGACCGCTCGTGTTGGTCGAGACGTAGGCGTCCTCGCGAAGGAGGGGCTCGATCAGGCCGAACAACCCCTTCTTGGCCTCGGGTTTCTCGACGATGGCCTCGCAGACCCAGTCCGCCTCGCGCACCCAGTCGAGGTCGTTCTCGATCGAGCCGAGGCGGACGGAGTCGGCGGTCTCGGGGACGTAGAAGTGCGGCGGTCGGGCCTTCCGGGCGCGCTCGAAGGCTGCCTTGACGGAATCGAGGCTGAGGTCGAGGAGGGAGACCTGGAACCCTAGGTTCGCCAGGTGGGCGGCGATCCCACTCCCCATCGTCCCCGCCCCGATCACGACCACACTCCTTGGCTTCTTGACCATCCGTTGGCTCCCTCGACCCCTCTCGACCAAGACCAACGGCCGGTGCCCGGGGCTCACCGGATCTTACCAGTGCCCTCTTCCCGGGCCCGACCTTGGCCTGTGCGCCGTTGGTCGACCGATAGCCTTTGACACCCGATCCCTGGGGACGCTATACTAAGGGTTCGAACGATGAAGAACTCTCTTCGAGGTGAGACCCGATAGGCCGTCCTCCCATGCGCCGTCCGCGGCGCGACCCTGGGCCCGACATCAACGAGCGGCTGTTGCGGCTGTCCCAGGTCCGACTGGTCGGCGGGGATGGAAGCCAGCTCGGCCTCATGACAAGCCGCGAGGCCCTGAACCTCGCCCGGGAAGCCGGGCTTGACCTGGTCATGGTGGCCGAGAAGGCCGACCCGCCGGTCTGCCGGATCGTCGACTACGGGAAGTACAAGTACGAGAAGGACAAGAGGGACCGGGACTCGAAGAAGCCCAAGCAGGACGTAAAGGGTATAAAGCTCAGTCCGAACATCGCGGAGAACGACCTGAACACTCAGATCAGGAAGGCCCGCGGTTTCCTCGAGGACGGGGATAAGGTCAGGGTCGTCTGCCGGTTCCGGCAGCGCGAACTGGCTCACCCCCAGGTCGGCCGGGCCAAGATCATGGCCGTGGTGACCGCGCTCGAGGAGCTCGGAAAACCGGACAAGGAACCGACGCTCTCGGGGAAGGAGATGGTGATCGTCATCAACCCGAAGCCCCCGGGGAAGCAGAAAGATGGCAAAGCTGAAGACAAGCAAGACAGCGGCGAAGAGGTTTAAGGTCTCGGGCACGGGGAAGATCATGCGGCGAAAGTCGTACAACAACCACATGTTCTTCCACAAGTCCGGGGGCCAGAAGCGCCGCCTCGACCAGGAGGCCGAGCTCAGCAAGACGGAACGCAAGCGCGTCCGTCGGCTGCTCGCCCTTTAACCCGGTCGCCCCTTCGACGATCCCTCGTACCGCTACCGCCCCTGACCCGGGGCTGGGACCCGGTCGCCGACACCGCCCTGAAGCCCAGGGCGAACAGAACAGAGGAACACAACTAAAATGGCACGAGTCAAGCGTGGCCTGATGCGCCAGAAGCGGCACCGCAAGGTGATCGCCCGGGCGTCCGGCTACTTCCAACGTAAGAGAAACGTCTTCAAGAACGCCCACGAGCAGGTCATGAAGAGCGGTCAGTACGCTTTTCGGGACCGTCGCCAGCGCAAGCGCGACTTCCGCCGGCAGTGGGTCGTCCGCATCAGCGCCGCCTGCCGGATGTGCGACGTCAAGTACAGCCAGCTCATCGACGGCATGACCAAGAAGGGCATGCAGGTCAACCGCAAGATGCTGAGCGAACTGGCGATCGCCGACATGGACGCCTTCCGCAAGCTCGTCTCCCAGGCCACGGCCTGACATCGGGAGCGGTTCCGAGCGACCCGGGCCGTCCCGTTCAGCGGGGCGGCCTGGGCAAAAAAAGTACCGGGTATTCGGCGCTAAATCATCGCCCTGCTCGCGAGCAAAGGTTTCTCGGCGAAAACAACCGTATAATGAGCGCACGGGCGACGTGGTCGCCTAGAGAGCTCCATGACCCGTCCCATCTCGCTCGCAGCCCTCGCCCTTGCTACCGTCGGTAGCTCGGCCCAGGTTCCGGTTCGTGCTGACCAGGCCGTCCAGCCCCACCGGATCGCTCCCGCCCGGCTCGTCCAGATCGGGACCGTGGCGGTGCCGGTGCAGACTGGGCCCTGGATCCCCTATAGTGCTGGCACCGTCGGGCCTCAATCGGTCACGGGGGTCGCATTCGACCTCTTCGAGTTCGGGTTCGATACCAACGGGGGAGTCCTGCCCGGGGAGAACCCTAACTACGGCGCGAGCGCGGGCCTTGGGTCTCCGGACACCCGTTACCTCTACCGGCCCTTCAAGCGCAACACGATGGTCTACAACGACATGCGGACCGTCGACGACGCGGCGGGCGTGCTTGCCAAGCGGGTCGCCTTCGCTTGGGAGCAGACCCGACCGCAGGACATCCAGGTCTTCATCTTAGCCACCCAGAACTTCCTGACGGGCGGAGATCCGAACTCGTCGTTGGAACGCGGGGACTTGCCAGGCGTGCTCGTCGATTTCGGAGTCGTACAGCCGACCCAGGGCTACGTCTGGGCGGACGTCAATGTCACGGCCGCGCCCGTCCGGCTACCCCGAACCGGGCAGGGCGGCTATGTGCTGATGTTGCGGACGGCCAACAATACGAACTTCGCCGACAACGCCCAGTTCGCCATGTGGGGGGCGAAGACCGGCAACCCAGCGTTCCCACAAAACCCCACCGAGTACCAGACGCTGACGAACAACAACGGGAGCTTCGTGAACCCGACCGACTATATCGACACCCGGTTCGGCACGCCGGTCGACCCGCTCGGCGCGATGCTCCTCTTGCTCTACAACCCCGGGGTGAAGCAGGCCGCAGCCAGCGTCCGCGTCAACTTGGGCAGATTGGATGAGGGAGACGTCACGAGCCTTGCGAACGTAGACGGAAAGGTGCTCCGGGTCTGCCGGTTCATCGTGCCGAACACCCTCACAGACCCGATCAATGTCACGGTCGAGAGCGGCTCGCAGGCGGTGTCGTCCATCACGGACCTCAAGTTCCGAGTCCGGACCCGGATGGCGCAGAGCGGATCCTTCAGTCAGACCGTTGAGCTCTTCGATTGGACGACGAACTCGTTCACGACGGGCGATTCGGTGACGTTCGTGGTCAACAGGACGTTCCAGGACGTCGTCCTCCAGGCGACGGGGAACGTGAGCCGCTATCTGCAGGCCGGGACGAACGCCTTGCGTGCCCGCTACCGCGTCCGCGCCACGGGCCCGGTCGGAGCGTCGAACTGGTGCAACGAGCACGACGCGGCGTTCTGGGTTCTCTACCAGTAGGCCAGGATGGGGTCGCCCAGATCGACGGGGTCCTTGCCCGGGTTCGGGCGGGGCCCTTGCGTGGGCGGGCCTTGGTCCCACGCGAAAGCGGAGCTATACCTCGAGGGCCGGCAAGACACCGTCCAGGAACTCGTCGATCGTCTGGGACGTCAACTCGACTCCCGCAGAGCGGAACTCGTCGAGGCTGTCCGTGACGGCCCGGCCTCCGGCAGCGATCTTGAGGTGGGGCCACTTCGCCCGGAGTGCGGCGAGTTGGCGGATCAGCTCCAGGGCCTCGGGCACGGTCTCGTCGATCCCGCAGCTCACCATCACGGCGTGTGGCTTGTGCTCCTCGACGGCGGCGACGAACGAACGGACGGGGACGTTCGCCCCAAGGTAGAAGGTGTGCCAACCCCGAACCCGCAGGACGTCGGAGATCATTCGCGTCCCGATGCTGTGCCAGTTCCCGGGCGTACAGCCGATCACCGCTCGCCGGGCGTTCGACCCCGGCGGGGGGGTGTTGAACACGGCTCGGGCCATGAGACGCTCGATGATTGCGCTCGCGAGGTGCTCCTGAGCTTCGTCGATGGCGTCGACCTCGTACCATTTCCCGACCAGGACGAGGGCCTGAGCGAAGAGGTGCTGGTAGATGTCCGTGACCGGTAGATCCTGGCGGAGGAGGGCGTCGACCGTCTTCGAGCAGCCCGCCTCGTCCCCGGCGATGGCGAGCCGGGCGAAGGACTTGACGGTCTCGGCGTCAAGCTCGATGACGACCGTGTTCACCGGTTGAGGGGCGAGGAGCCCGGTCAGCGCTTGGGCGACGTCTGGGCTGGCGAGCGAATAGAAGACTTGCCGACCCACCTTGTTCGCCCGTACGATCCCCTTCGCCCGTAGCTTGGCGAGGTGGTTGCTGACGTTCGGCTGCTTCATGCCGGTGAGGGCCACTAGGTCAGTGACGTTACGAGGTCCGTTCTTTAACTCGACGAGGATAATGCGTCGAGAGGGTTCGGCGACTTCCTTAAACAGATCGAGCATCGGGCCTCCTTGGCGTGGATTCCACTAGGTACGACCGCATTATATATCATTGATGATCCCGGATTCCAGGGGAGTGGGGCCGAAAGTGGGGGCACCTCCCCCGGGTGATCCGGGTCACCACCGGTCAGACGGCGGTGAGGGGGTGCCAGCACCGGGGCTCATGAGCGTGCGTAAGGGAGAGGTCGGAAAGGACCGGCCCGCCCAGAACGCAAGAGGAGAACCCTATGAACCTTCGCATCGAAACCATCGCTCGCAGCTTCGTCGCCGCCTTCCTGAACGTCGGTCTCGCCGCCGTCGCGTGGGCCGGGACGTTCACTCCGATCAAGCAGGACGCCAACCCGAACGTCGACGCGTACGTGTTCAGCGGCCAGATGGTCGAGAGCGACGTCCAGACCTACGCCGCGATCATCGGCCGCGGTCGCCACGCGGTGATCGTGATCGACTCGGGCGGCGGCAACTTCCTCACTGGCATCGCCATGGGCCGGCTCACGATGAAGTACCGGGACATGGTCACTCTGGTGGTCGACAAGGCCTACAGTGCCGCCGCCCTCTGGGCCCTCGGCGACGACTCGATGGCCTGGCTCGAGGAGACGAGCGAATTGGGCTTCCACCTCCCGTACGTTTACGGCCAGGAGTTGCCCGCGGGCTACGAGCAGGTCGCCGGAGCGATGATGCAGGACTACCTGCGGGACGTCTTCGGGAACGGCGACACGGCCATCGGCTTCATGGCCCGCCTAGCCCAGCTTCGTAAAGCCGAAGGGAAGTTCGCCCTCATCACGATGGACAAGTTCGGCAAGACGGCTGTGCGCCGCTGAGCCGACCGCGCCCTCCACCGGACCCCCGCCGTGTACGAATCGGCGGGGGTTTCGGCGTTGAGGGGCGGGCGATCGCCCCAGGCCTGCCGACTTTCGCGGACGTCGGCCCGAAGCTAGGCTAGTAGAATACGGAAGAGGTTCCCAACGTCGTGATCGCCGAAGTTCATTCCACCGCCGCCAGCGCCGCCGAGGAGCAAGCCTTCCTCGCCGGAGTCCGCCGATTCGTCGCCGAGTACGTTCTGCCCAACACCCGGGAGTGGGAGAAGGACCGACTGCCGGACGACGTCTTCAAGCGTTGCGCCGAGGTCGGGCTCATGTCGATGGTCGTCCCGAAGAGCCTTGGCGGGGGCGGGCTGAGCTGCGTCGCTTATGCCGAGGCCTGCCGTATGCTCGCCCAGGGCGACCCGGCCCTCTCGATGAACGTCGCCGCGATCAACGCGCTGTGTCTTGCCCACCTGGTCGACCTCTCGACCCCCGAGCAGCGGGAGCGGTACCTCGGCCCGGCCATGAAGGGCGACCTCGAACTCGCCTGGGGCCTCACCGAGCCGGACGCCGGGTCCGACGCCCGGCGCGTGCAGACCGTCGCCACCCCGATCGAAGGGCGCCCGGGCTACTACCACCTCAACGGCCGCAAGATGTTCATTACGAACGGCGGCCGGGCCCACATGATCATCGTGATCGCTCGCACGGGCGAGAAGGAGCTGAGCGCGTTCTTCATGGACACCGACCAACCCGGGTTCCGACTCACCGGCCGCATCCCGACGATCGGCGTCCAGGCGAGTTGGACCGCCCAGTTCGAACTCGAGAACGCAGTCGGCTGGCACACGCCCTGCACGTTCGAGCAGGCCACCGGGTTCCTGTTCCGTGGGCGCCTCGGGATCGCAGCCATGGCCCTTGGGATCGCCGAGAAGGCCCATGAACTCGCCGTCGAGTACTCAAAGCAGCGCGAGCAGTTCAACCGCCGACTGTGCGACATGCAAAGCGTGCAGAACATGATCGCGGACAGCGAGATCGACTGCAACGCCGCCCGCCACCTCATTCGGGAAGGGGCCGAGATGTACGACCGGGGCGAGCCCATCGTCAAGCAAGCGAGCATGGCCAAGCTCTTCGCGAGCGAGGCCGCCAACCGGGTCACGAACCGGGCCATCCAGATCCATGGCGGCCGCGGGATGACGTTCGACTTCCTCGTCGAGAAGCTCTGGCGGGACGCGAAGCTCACCGAGATCGGTGAGGGCTGTAGCGAGATCCAGCGCATGGTCATCGCGAAACAAGTGACTCGATAAATCGTCTACAATCGAGTCGTGGGACTCACCGCTTTCGCCATCGGCCTCGTCCTCGCCCAGGGCTCGGACGAGGTCGAACTCGTTAGGACGTTCACAAAAGGGGAACGGCTCACCTATGAGGTCACGTCGTCGATCCTCAGCGAGCAGCAGTTCTACCCGTACACGCACTTCCTACCTAGCGAGTACGGCTTGAGCTATCGCTTCACCACGAACGTCCTTGACGTCCGGGAAGACGGGTTCGCTACGGTCCGCTACGAGAGGCCCGAGATCAAGGAACTCCTCGGCGAGACCGCCGACTCCCCGCCGAAGACCAACACGGAGCGTGTCAACTGGCGTATGGAGTTCACGCTCTCCCCGATCAACGAAATCACGGGGATGAAGGATCTCTCCCCGCCGAAACCTCCGGCCCGCGACAAGACCGCGCTTCTCGCGAGAACGATCGCCCCACAAGATCAGGAGCAAGACGGCCCGCCTCCCTTCATTGCAGGGCTCATCCGAGAGCTGTACGGGCTTGCGATGTTCACCGGCTCGCTGGACTCGGCACTCGACTTCTCGCCGAAACTCCCCTTCGAACCGGTCAAGCCCGGGGCGACCTGGAAGCGCACGGTGAGCTACCAACCGCAGCGTCTGGCAGGCACCACCCGGCAGGCCGTCCAGCGGCTCGACTTCACCTACACCTACGTCGGCCTCGTCCAGGAGGCGGGACGCCAAGTCCAGCGGGTCACGGGGGCGGTGACACTCGACACGAACGCGGCAGAGTTTGTGAACCAGCTCCTCGATATGAAGCCGGCGGAGAGTGGGCTCAGCGCCATCAACCTGAAGTTGGACACGACGATCACCTTCGACCTCGATCCCAAGACCATGCGCACGCTCCGGGCCGAGGCCGTCTCGACCGGTGGCTTCAAGGTCGAGGTCACCCAGATCGAGGGTCGCCCCGTCGTGGAGGAAAAGTTCAAGGTCAAGACGTCGATGCGGCCTGTCGCCGCCCCGAGGTGAGCGAGGGGGTGCCCTCCGGTCCGGGATTCAGGTAAGACGCACTGCGTGAGCCTGCTCGCCGCCGTAGCCCTCTCGACTCTGGCCCACCCGGCCGACCTCGACACCGCCTTCCTCCGGTTCCCGGACTTGCACGGCGACCGGGTCGTCTTCCAGCGCGAGGGTGACCTCTGGCTCGGAGACCTAGCGACTGGGCGGGCCGTCCGGGTCACGACCGACCCGGGGCTCGAGTCGTTCCCGCGGTTCAGCCCGGACGGGACGCAGCTGGCCTTCCGCGGGCAGTACGACGGAGGCAACGACGTCTTCGTCATGCCCGTCGCCGGGGGGCCGCCGAAGCGACTCACGTACAACTTCGGTTTCGGTCAGGTGTCGGGCTGGACTCCCGACGGCAAGGACGTGGTCTACCGGTTCGGGAACACGCCCTACGCCTGGCAGGCCCACACCGTTCCGGCAGCGGGCGGGGCCCCGACGCGCCTGCCGCTCGAGTTCGTGAGCGACCTGGCGTTCGGTGGGGACGGACGGTTCGCCTTCACCCGCTTCATCCGATGGAACTCGGCCTGGTTCTTCTACACGGGCGGCATGGCGAACCAGGTGTGGGTGGGCGACCCGAAGGCCAAGCGCTTCCGCGCCCTCACCGACCTGCCGGGGACGAACGAGTTCCCCCACTGGGCCGGCGACCGGGTGTACTTCGTCAACGAGGACAAGGGCCGGTTCCGGATCATGAGCGTGCCCTCGGACGGGGGGCGCCCGAAGGTCGAGGCCGGGCCTTACGACGTGGAGATCCGCCACCTCAACGGCGACGCCCAGCGGCTCGTGTACGAGAAGGGCACCGTGCTCGAGGTGCTCGACCTGGGGACGGGGCGGGCGACCGAGCCCCGGTTCGACCTGGACTCGGACCTTCGCTACACGCGCCCGTACGACGTGCCCGCCCAGGATGCGGCGAGCTTCGCGAGTTTGACTCCGACAGGGAAGCGGGTGCTCGTCGAAGCCCGCGGCCAGATCGTGTCGCTCCCCGTCGGCGAGGGCGAGGCCCGGGTGTGGAAGGCTCAAGACGGCGTCCGTCTGCGGCGACCGATGATGTCCCCCGATGCCAGGCGAGTCGCTTACACGAGCGACGAGGGCGGGCAGGACAACGTCTGGGTCGCCGACGCCGACGGCAGCGGGGCCAAGAGGCTCACCGGCGATTCTGAGGGCCAGCTCACGACGATGGCGTGGTCACCGGACTCGGCTTGGCTCACCGTCCAGGACAGCGCAGGGCGCCTCCGCTTGATCGACGCAGCGAGTGGGCGCGAGACGGTGGTGACCACCCACGGCTCGACTTGGAACGGTGTGCCGACGAGCTTCTCGCCGGACTCCAAGTGGCTCGCCTACACCCGGCCCACCGACTTCGCCGGGGTGTCGCAGGTCCATGTCTTCGAGGTGGCCACCGGACGCTCCACGCTCGTGAGCGACGGCATGGCGGAGGACAGCCAAGTCAGCTTCAGCCGGGACGGCCGGTTCCTCGCCGTGCTCACGAACCGGGCGATCAACTTGGCGTTCGACCCGTTCCAAGACACGCTGACGGCGAGCAACCCGACGGTGGTCAAGCTCTACCGGTTGCGTGCCGACGTCGCCGACCCGTTCGCGCCCGAAGACCCCGAGGAGAAGGCCAAAGAGGACCCCAAACCCGCCGACGCCCCGAAAGAAGAGCCGAAGAAACCGGCCGAGCCAACGTTCTCGATCGAGTTCGAGGGTATGGCGGGGCGCCGGGTCGAGGTGCCGGTTCCGGCCGGGGGCTACGGCCAGGTCGCGGTCGTGGGGGACCGGGTGCTGGTCGCCGGTGACGGTCGGGTGAGCTTCTACGACTTGAAGGCCAAGCAGTTCGGGACGGTCGTCGAAGGGGCGGGTGGGTTCCAGCTCTCGGCCGACGGGACGAAGCTCCTGGTCGGCGCGGCGGGAGCCCTCCGCGTCGTGGACGTGACGGGTCGGGACCAGCGCGCCGACGCGGGCCGGGTCGCCTTTGGCGGCCTCAACCTGCGTATCGACCCCAGGGCGGAGTGGACCCAGATCTACTGGGACGCCTGGAGGCTCAGTCGGGACTACTTCTACGTGGCGAACATGCACGGGGCGGACTGGCCGGCGGTCGGTCGGAAGTACGCTCAGTACCTGCCCGCTGTCCGCCACCGGAGCGAGCTCAACGAACTCATCAGGTGGACGCAGAGCGAGCTCGGCTCCTCGCACCAGTACCTGGGCGGGGGCGACGAGCAGAACCTGAAGCGCCTCCGCCAGGCGGCGAGCCTCGGGATCGACGTCGAGCCGGACGCGAGCGGCTACTACCGGATCTCCCGGATCGTGCGCGGCGATGGGTACCGGACCGGCGAACGCAGTCCGTTCGCGGACCCCTCGCTCGGGGTCACGGAAGGCACATACCTCATCGAGGTCGCGGGCGTGCCGGCCAGGGTCGGCGAAGACTTCATGGCCCGCCTCGTCGGCCGTGCGGGGCAGGTCGTCACGGTCAAGGTCAACGATCGGCCCTCGGCGGAGGGGGCCAAGACGGTCCGGGTCCGGCCGGTCGGGAGCGACGAACGGATGCGCTACCTCGACTGGGTGCGCCAGAACCGGGAGTACGTGACGAAGGCGAGCGGAGGTCGGGTGGGTTACGTCCACCTCGACGCGATGGGGAACGGCGACTTCGCAGATTTCCTGAAGCAGTACTACCCGCAGCGCGATAAGGACGCCCTGCTGATCGACACGCGCTTCAACACGGGTGGGTGGGTTCAAGACATCATCAACCGGATCCTCGCCCGCCGGCTGACGGGGTTCTTCAACCAGCGCAACAACCCGCGCGGCTTCACGCGACAGAGCGACTACTTCCCGGGCCCGATGGCCACGCTGCAGAACGAGTTCAACTTCTCGTGCGGCGAGGAGTTCCCGCACCGGTTCCGCGACCTGAAGCTCGGCCCGGTCATCGGGCGGCGCACCGGCGGCGGGGAGGTCGGGTCCTCGCCGGGCTGGCCTTTGGTCGATGGCGGCGTGATCAGCGTGCCCAACTACGGGATGTACACGGAGAAGGACGGCTGGGTCATCGAAGGCCCCGGCGTCGAACCGGACATCGACGTCCCGAGCGACCCGAACCTGTTCGTGCAAGGCAAGGACCCGCAACTCGACCGGGGGGTGGCTTGGCTGCTCGACGAGCTGAAGCGACGCCCGCCTGTCCGCCCCAAGGCTCCGGCCGACCCCGTCCGCGCCCGACGCCCGTAGCAGCGCCTTCCACCGTAGCAGCGGCTTCCAGCCGATGGTGTCCCAGCCTTCCAGGCTGGATCCGGACGGGCGGTGGACGGGAGTGTCCGAGGCTGGAAGCCTCGGACACCACGGGCCAGGAAGCCCGTGCCACGGGTCCTAGCGGTGGGCGAGGCTCTTGGCGATGAAGAGCAGGTTCGCGGGCCGCTCGGCCAACCGGCGCGAGAAGTAGGGGTACCACGACTCCCCGAACGGTACGTAGACGCGCACGTTGTAGCCCTCCTGTCGGAGCTGCTCTTGCAGGTCCCGGCGGATGCCGAACAGCATCTGCCACTCGAAGGAGGCCTTGTCGATCCCCTTCTCGGCCACGAAGGCCTTGATCTCGGCGATGATGCGCTCGTCGTGCGTCGCGAGCGCCGGGTAGCGACCGTGCTCGAGGAGCCGCTTCGCCGCCCGGACGTAGTTCAGGTCGACCACAGACTTCTCGCGGTGGGCGACCTCAGGGGGTTCCAGGTACGCGCCCTTCACCACCCGCACCCTTGCCCCGAGGCGCACCATCCGCTCGACGTCGTCGTCGAACCGTTTCATCATGCTCTGGAGCACCGTCCCCGTCTCTGGGTAGTCGGGGAACACCCGCTCGATCATCGCCACTGTCTGCTCTGTGTACCGGCTGTCCTCCATGTCCGCCCTTACGAACATGCCGTACCGTTTGGCCGCCTCGAGGAGGGTCCGGAAGTTGCGCTCGGCCACGTCCTCTCCTTGGTCCAGCCCGAGCGCGGTGAGCTTGATCGAGACGTTGACCTTGTCGCGATGGGCGCTCTGGCCGATGCGGTCGATGAGCGCGATGTATTTCTCCCGCTCGTGGTCCGCCTCTTCGACGGTCGCGACGTTCTCCCCGAGCAGGTCGAGCGACACATTGAAACACCGCTCGGCAAGCCCCTCGGCCACCAAGACCGCCTCTTCGATCGACTCGCCTGCGACGAACCGATGGACCATGCCTCGGAAGAGCCGGGACCGGGTCACCAAGGCCTTCACGGGCGGGAGCGCGGCGGCGCGCAGGATGAGGGTACGGAAGAGCATCGTCGCTGCAAAGATTATGGAGACTTTCGGGCTCGGCGAGGGGGAGGGCTCACCGGGCTTCCCATTCCCCGAGTTGGGCGAGGAGCCGCTCGACCCGTTCGTCCCAGGTCAGGTGGGCCTCGGCGTAGCGCCGGATCTCGGTTCGGTGGAGCGGGTTCTCGTCGACCGCCTGGCGGACAGCGCCAGCCAGGTCGGCTGGGTCGTCGACGACCGTCACCCAAGGGAGCGAGACGTCGAGGTTCGCCGTGCACGCAGGGGAGACGACCACGCTCAGGCCCGCCGCCATCGCCTCCATCACGACGAGCGAGTGCCCCTCGGCCAAGCTAAAGAGCACTAACGCCGAGGACTCGGTGAGGCGGGAAAAGAGCTCCTCCCGGGTCCACTCGCCGTGGTAAGAGGGCTGGTCCGCGAGCCAACGGACGTCGGGGTCCTCTCGGTCGAGCGGGCCCACGAAGTCGCACTCGACGACCCCCGGGAGCAGCCGGGCCACGAGGGCCTGTCGCTTGCGGGGTGAGACGCCCCCGACGTAGACCGCCCGCCCGTTCCCGATCGGCGACCAGGCGAACCGGCCCACCTCGGCCGCGTTCGGCAAAACCATCGCCCGACACCCCGGGTTGAGCACCCGGTAGGCGGTTGCCAGACCCTCAGTCAGGACGGCGTGGAACGGAGCCTTGGCCGCCCGCCGGAACATGCGCGACGAGTACCGGTCGACCGGCTCGTCGGTCGGAACCGGTCGGTGCGTGGTCTCGAGTACCCGGAACCCGAACGCCCGGGCCCACGCCAGGCACGGCGCGACGGCTCGTTCGTGGTGCGCCCAGACCCAATCGAACGGCCCCTCGCGTCGCACGAGACGCGGGAGTTCGGTCCAGACCCGAGCAGGACGGACGTTCAGGATCGAGACGTCGTGCCCCCGGGCGACGAGGCCCTGGCGGTACTCCCAGATCACGGTCTCGACTGCCCCCCGACCGGGCGGGGGGATGGGGGTGAGGCCGTGGCCCAGGATGCAGAAGCGGCTCATCGTCGGCGAGACCCTCCGCATTATGCCGGGGCGCGCGCTTCGGTATGCTCCAGGCGTGCGGGCCCGACCCTCGCTCCCGCCATCGGACTGGCCGGTCCGGAGGGTGCTGGTCGTCGCCCACCCGACCATCGGGGACGTGGTGTGCCTCGCCCCGCTCCCGGGGTGGATCCGCAGCCTGTGGCCAAAGTGCTCGGTGACCGTGCTGACATCGGAGGTGTCGGCGTCGCTCGCCCGCCTATGGCCGGGGGTGGACGAGGTCGGCGTCCGGCCGTCTGGCCTTCTCGAGCAGGGGCAGTTCGTGGCGCGCCTGCGCAGCGGGCGGTTCGACCTCGTGCTCCCGACCTACCGGCAGAACACGGCGCTCCGTCTCGCCCGGCTCGGCGGGGTGCCAGCGCTCACGGTCGGCTACCCCACCACTCCACCGGGCGCCTGGGCGAATGAGCCGTACCTCGACCACGAACCCGAGACGCCGGGCGCCCTCGAGCGCTTGTTCAAGGGCCTGGGCGCAGACACGAGATCGCCAGGCCCCTGGCTGCGGCCCCCTCCGGCCAGCGAGGCCGAGGCCGACCGTCGCCTCGGGGCGGGACGGTGGCTCGCCGTCATGGTCGGGGCCTCGCACCCGGCGAAACAGTGGCCGCTCGAACGGTTCCGGGCCGTCGCGGCTGCTGCGACCGCCGGTGGGTACCGGTGCGTCTTTGTAGGCGGGCCCGCTGATGCGGTTACCTCTCGCGAGGCCGCCGCCGAGGGTTCGCTCGTGCTGGCGGGCGAGGTGGACCTGCTGGCGACGGCGGCGATCCTGGCGCGGTGCGAGCGGCTCGTGACCAACGACACCGGAGTCATGCACCTTGCCCGGGCGGTGGGGACGCCGGTCGTGGCCGTCCTCGGGCCGACCCCGGCGTGGCACTTCACCGGACTGGGCCCGCCGGACGTCATCCTTCGAGGTGCGTGCCCGTGGGCGTGCGGGGGGTACGAGGCCTGCCGCCGGGAGTGCCTTGCGGGGGTCTCGGTCTCCGAGGTCGTCGCCGCGCTTGGCCTGGGCGGGGCGGTCTCGGCGTGAGCGGTGTCTTGGTCGCCGTCTTGAGCTTCCGCGAGACCGAGATGACCCGGGCGTGCGTGGCGTCGGTCGGTGGGTCGGCGCCGGTGGTCGTGCTGGACAACGGGGCCCGGCCGGAGCGAGACGGCTTGCTCGAGGACGCGCTCCCCGGAGTCGAAGTGGTCCGGTGGCGGGAGAACCGGCCGTTCGCGGACGCCGTCGACGCTACGGCCCAGCACGCCGAGGGCAAAGGGTACGAGCGGCTCTTGTTCCTGACGAACGATGTGACCCTAGATGCGGGGGCCTTCGATGCGCTCGAGGCGGCCCTGCGACAGGACCCGGGGTTGGCGGCAGTGGGCCCGGTCCAGGTCCACGCTGACCGCCCGGACACGGTGTTCCATGCCGGAGGGGGGTTCGACTTCCGGCGGTGGTCGTCGCTCGTCCTGGACGGAGGGGAGCCGCTCGCTGGCTTGCCGCAGATGGGGCTGCGGCCAGTGGACTGGCTGGACGGAGCGGCGGTGCTTTATCGGCTCGAGGCTTACCGCGCGGTCGGGCCGATGTGGCCTGACTACGAGTTCTATTGGGAGGACTCGGACTGGGGGCTGCGAGCGGGGGCGGCAGGGTTTGGGCTTGGGGTCGCCTTTTGGGCCCGCGTCCTGCACCGGACGAGCGCGACCGCCGGAGCGTTCAGCGAGTGGAAGCGCGACCTCCTCTGGCGGAACCGCCTGCTCTCCGCGAGGCGGTTGGCCGGGGCGGACTGGCCCCGGCTCCGGCGCTACTTCTTGGTCTCGGCACTGTCGCGGGTGGCGCGATCCCCGTTCGATCGTGGGGCTTGGCGACGTCTGAGTCTCACCAGGGCGGTGCTGGCTGGGGAGACCCCGTTGGTCGAGCGGCCTTCGGAACTGGCCGACTAAGCGACCTGGGCGGCCAGGAACCCGCGAAGGACGTCCTCGAGTTCGGCCACCGACTCGCAGGCTGTGATCCGCTGTCGGATCTGGGCGGCCCCGTGCTCCCCTTTGATGTACATCGGCAACTGCCCCCGCAGGGCGCGGACGGCGCGGAGTTCGGGGCTGGGGGATTGCGGGTTTGGGGTAGCGGATTGCAGGTTGCGGATCGCGGATTGCCCAAGGGCGGGTGGCTCGGGGCGGGACGCCCCGAGGACCATGGCCGGGACGGCCATGCCACCCATAAGGTCCCAGGAGGACTCGTACTCGACCATCGAGCGGGCGTGCTCGAGGGCGGTCTCGATCCGCTCGGCCAGGTTCGGGGGGCCGGGGTCTGGCTCGCCGGTCAGCCCGCACCGGATCGACCGGAGCTGCCAGGGGTTGCTGATGGCGGCCCGCCCGACCATGACCCCGTCACAGCCGGTCTCGTCCATCATCCTCCGGGCGTCCTCCGGGGTTTTGACGTCGCCGTTCCCGATCAAGGGGACTTGGACCGCCTTACGCATCTCGCAGATGAGACGCCAGTCGGCCTCGCCCTCGAACCCTTGCTTGGCGAACCGGGCGTGGAGCGTGATCATGCGCGCCCCCGCGTCCTGGAAGCGGCGGGCGAGGTCCGGCGCGGCGAAGAGGGAGTAGTCCCACCCCGCCCTCACCTTGACCGTGACGGGCACCTGCACCGCCCGGACGACGGCCCGGACGATCTGCTCAGCCCGCTCGGGGTCCTTGAGCAGCGCCGCCCCCGAGCCGGTCTTGCAGACCTTCGGGACCCAGCAGCCCATGTTGACGTCGACGATGTCCGCCCCCGCTTCCTCGCAGAGCCGTGCCGTCTCGGCCATCACCTCCGGCTCGCCTCCGAAGATCTGGATGCCGAGCGGGCGCTCCGCGGGGTGGACCCAGAGCTTCTTGAAGGTCTTCTTAGCCCCGTAGTGGATCGCCATCGCGCTGACGAACTCGGTGAACATGAGCCCAGGCCCCCCGATGCGCTTGGCGATGAGCCGCATCGGGAGGGCCGTCACGTCCTCCATCGGCGCCAGGAGGAGCGGCGGGTCGACCCGGACCGGGCCGACCGCGAAAGCTGGGTAGGGCACGGTCAGGTCTCGATTGTGGTCGAATCCCCCCTCGGAGGGGGGTCGTTGAGCCATAATCCGAGTGTGGACGGGACCCTCACGATCATTTACGAGCCGATCGAAGACGGCTGGTGGATGGCCACCGTCGCGGAGTATCCAGGGGCGACCTCGCAAGGGGCGACCCAGGAAGAAGCCAAAGAGATGGCGCTCAGTGCCATGCGCGACCTGATCGAGGCGCGACGGGCGCGCCTCCTGGGCGAGGTGGGGCCGGACGGAAGCTCGGAATCGGTTCGGATCGCCGGTTAGCGACCCCAAGGCGAGGGGATCTCGAGCTCGGCGCGGATTTTCCGCACCATCGAAGGCTTGATCGTGTTGTGCCTCGGTACGGCCACGTCCCGCCCTGTGTCGCGCCGGATCCAGATGTCGTGCCGTGAGCCGTGGCGCTCGAACTCGGCCCCGTGCTTTCGAAGGTGGCGTTCCAGGTCTCGGCGGGACAGGTCACCGCCGCTCAAACCCGGCCTCCTTCCGAGCCGCTGAGGTCGATGGGGGCCAATGACCTGATCAGTTCCGCCCCTGGATAGGGCACACCCCTCGGCGGTTCGGCCAGGGCCCCAGCGAAGTCGATCAGGCTCGATGGGAGATCGTCGACCCGGTCGAGGCCCGGCCTGGGCGTGGAGAGAGGCTGCTCTCGGGCAAGCATGAAGGTCTTAGCGCAGGTGTGACCGGCGAGGGCGCTCGCCGGAACTCTACCTCGTTACGAAAGGAGTTGCATCGCGGACTTAGCTTGTCGAGGGTCGCCGAAGCCGACTGCGGGCGGTGAGGGCGGCGAGGGCGGTGGCGAGGGCAGTTAGGGTTGCGGGCTCGGGCACGGGCACGGGGTCGCCGACGGCCGTGGGGCCAGGGCGCAGCGTCAGTTCTAGGGTCGGTTGACGTTGGACGAGAGGGAAGTCGCAGGTGTAGATCCGGTACGGCTGGCCGCCCATGTCGTCCACCCGGAGGCGCGACGTAAGGGCCAGCTTCAGCGCCTTGTCGATGCGCACGGCCTCGTTGAAGAAGCCCCCGAAGGCCCGCCGGTCCTGATTCAGGTCGATGGGGATGACCCAGTCGCCGGTGGAACTGTACGCGCTCGCGTCGCCGCTGCCGAAGAGCGAGGGCAAGGGGTTCGGGTTGGTCGGGTCGCTGTAGTTCCAGGTCGCCTCGCGGAAGTCCTTGCCCAGGCCGCGAGCCTCAAGCGGGTTGTCGACCGCTTCCTGCCGGGTGTAGCCCGCGGCGCGGCTCGTGATCCGGAGCACGGCTCGATCCACGGTATAGGACGCGCCAGCGAGTGAGGAGAGGTCGAATCGGAGGTAGGTGTAGGAGAAGTTCTGCCCGGGTGGGTAAGTCTCTTTGAACGACCGGGTGCCGTCCCCCCAGACGCGGGCGATTGGGTCGGAGCCCGGATCGACGGAGTTCTCGTACACCCACACGTCGTCCGTCGGCCGAAGGGTGAGCGTCACCGCCGCGGCGGGCAGGGCTGAGAGGGCGAGGAGCGCGAGGGGAAGGGTGGGTCGGATCATGGGTTCGTATCGAGGCCGAGCCCGTTCCAGAGGCCCGGCCGGTCGAGGGAGGCAGGGGTCATGGCCTTCACGTGGCCGTCGGCGAAGAGGACCGTCCCGTGCGTGCCTCCGTGGCGGGGCCAGAAGTGGCCCCAGGTCCTCCCGTTCGCGGGCCGCTGCCGGGTCCAGCGCGAGGGTGGGTAGACGCGGAAGTAGCCGACGTTCGGCTTGTCGGCCGGCCAGAACCAGGTGCTCTGGGCGAGGAACACGGACTGGGTCGGCGCGGCGATCTGCTCCGCGCTGATGGGGGCGTAGGGCTCGTGGTCGGGGAGGTACTCCTCCGCCCCGGGCGAGAAGAGCCGGGCGTGGTAGCCGAAGCTTGGGCAGAGCCCGAACGCGTAGCCGAAGTTGGGGTCGTTCTGGTCGCGAAAGTCGGGCCGACCGAAGTCCGCCGGGTCGAGGAACACGTCGAAGCTCTTGGCGTAGGGCCGGAGCAGCCAGGGCCAGCGGAAGAAGCCGAAGTTGTCCGGCACCGTCTGCTTGGCGGCCCCGGTGTACTGGAGCATCGGGTAGCGGTCCGAGTTGTCCCCCAGGTAGAGCAGCGCCGCTGTTCCGACCTGGCGGGCATGGGCGAGGCTGGTCGCCTGCTTGGCCTTGGCCTTGGCCTGGGCGAAGACGGGGAACAGGATCGCGGCCAGGATCGCGACGATCGCGATCACGACGAGCAGTTCTATGAGCGTGAACGCCCGCCGGGGGGCGGGCCGGCTCGTGGGCAGAGCAGTCATGGTCGTCTCAGCGTCGGCGGCGGGCGAGCAGGGCGAGCCCGCCGAAAGCGAGGAGGGTCAGCGGTTCGGGCACCGGCGCGAACTCGAGGTCGAGAACGGGCGCGGTACCGGGCACTCCGTAGTCGCGGCTGTAGAACCGGTAGGGGGCGCCGCCCTGGCCCGCGACCAAGATCGAACTCGTCATCGCGAGGGCGAGCTTGCCGTCACCTTTGACCGCCCCGTTGAACCCGGCCTCGAACCCGGTGCCCCCGAGGAGGTCGAGCGTCATCGTCCACTCGCCTGACTGGCTGTAGTTCGTGAGGTCGCCGACGCCGTAGCGGGTGTCGCGGGGGTTCGGGTTGTTCCCGAGATAGTCCCAAGTGGACTCGCTCCAACCGGTTCCGAGGGCGCGGGCTTCGAGCGGGTTGGCCTGGGCCGCAGCGAGGGTGTAGGTCGCGGGTCGCATCCGGAGCGTCAGGGTCGCCTTGGTCACGAAGTAGTCTTGCTTGGCGATCGACGACAGGTCGAACATGAGGTAGCTGTGCGAGAACGTCTCGCCCGGCGGGTAGCCGTTCTTGTTGTACGAGTTCGTCCCGTCCCCCCACACCCGCAGGATCGGGTCGAACTTGGGGTCGGTCGCCCGGTCGTAGACCCAGACGTCGCCGACGGTCTCTTGCGACAGCGACTGGGCGAGGCCGGGCAAGGCGAGCGGGACAAGGGCCAGGGCGATCAACGCGCGAACGTGCATGACGAACGGGTGTGTACCGAGGAGCCGTCTGCGGCTCGGTTGACTCGGATGTCTGGCAGCCGACCGTGCTGACGTTCCGGGCCCGTTCGCATCATGAGGATCATCTGCCCGTCATCCCGGTCAACGTGGAGTCTTCCCCCAAGCGCGCCCCGGCCCACGCGGCAGGGGATAGACTCGGCGCGATGGCGAAACCCACCCTCACGGTCGGATTGATCGGCTACCAGTTCATGGGCAAGGCCCACAGCAACGCCTACCGCCAAGCGGGCCGGTTCTTCGACCTGCCGCACGAGATCCGAATGAAGACGATCTGCGGGCGGACCGAAGGTGCCGTCGCGGAGGCGGCGCGGACGCTCGGCTGGGAGGGCTACGAGACCGACTGGCGGCGGGTGGTCGACGACCCTGAGATCGACGTCGTCGACGTCTCGACGTCCGGCGACTCGCACTGCGAGATCGCGGTGGCCGCGGCCGAGGCGGGCAAGGTCGTCTGGTGTGAGAAGCCGATCGGGAACACGCTCGCCGAGGCCGAGCGGATGGCGGCGGCCGTCCGGGCGAGCGGACGTCCGAGCGCCGTCTTCCATAACTACCGGTTCGCGCCCGCGGTGGCTTTGGCCAAGCGGCTGATCGATGAGGGTCGGATCGGGCGTGTGTACCACTTTCGTGCCGCTTACCTGCAAGATTGGATCGCCGACCCGGCGTTCCCGATGGTCTGGCGACTGGAGAAGTCCCGTACGGGGAGCGGGGCCCTCGGCGACATCGGCTCCCATATCGTGGACCTGGGGCGGTACCTCGTCGGCGAACTGGAGGAAGTCTGCGGGACGATGGAGACGTTCGTGAAGGAACGGCCCCTAGCCCCGTCCCCGGGGGGCGCCGGGCCGGGAGCAGTCGGGGTCGTGGACGTGGACGACGCCGTCGCCTGGGTCGCCCGGTTCGAGGGTGGTGCGATGGGTACGTTCGAGGCGAGCCGCTTTGCCCGGGGAAGGAAGAACCACAACCGGTTCGAGGTCAACGGCGAACGGGGGTCGCTCGCGTTCAACCTCGAGCGGATGAACGAGCTCGAGTTCTACGACGCCACCGAGCCTGAAGCGACCCACGGGTTCCGCCTGATCCAGGCGACTGACGGCAGCCACCCCTTCGCCGGACGCTACTGGCCGGTCGGCCATATCCTCGGGTACGAGCACACGTTCGTCAACCTGGTCGCAGAGGCGTCGGCGGCCCTCCAGGAAGGCCGACGGATGCGGCCGGACATGGAGGACGGCCTCGAGAACCAGCGGGTGCTGGACGCCGTCGAGCGGAGCCACCTCGAGCGGGCTTGGGTCCGGGTCCGAGGGGCCTGAACGGAGCCCAAGGACGTAACGCCAAGGGCCTTTCAGCCGTCCGGAAAAAAGACGCCCGCAAATCTTGTGGAAGTGAGCCCATTCCCGGGTGATCTTCAGGGGAGTTGCGCGATAATAGGAATTAGGGAGGATAGGCGTTTCATGGTTCGTAAGGGACGGAACCCAGCGACGTGGCTGCTTGCGCTCGTGCCGGCGACGGCACTGGCGCAAGGCTCGTTGCCGGCCACTCCCTTGACTCCCCAGAGCCCGACGGAGGCTCGGTCCGAGGTCGGTGGCCGAGCGGCGATGGACATGCTCCGAACCGAGGCTTCGACGCCGGCCCTGCCACTGCGGTACGGACGGGTGCGGGCCGGGTCCGAGCGGGTCACCTTGGACGGCCGGGCCCTCGTGCGCGAGCGCGACTACACGATCGACCTCAACGCCGGGGTCGTCTATCTGAAGGTCACCACCCGGCCCGGCCAGTCCGTCACCGTGGAGTACCGGTACGACGAGGCCACGGGCAAGGAAGGGACCTTTGGCGTCGCCTCGGCTGGGACGGGGTTCCAGCCCCTGGCGCTGAACTTCCGGGGTGGGAACTCGGTCGTCCTCGGCCTTGGGATGACGGAGCGGCTCGCGGACGGGACGGTCCTCTCGAGCAACGTCTACGGGATGCGCAACAACTTCGACCTTGGGTTCGGCAAGGTCCAAGGGCTGATGATGGTCGGTGACCGCCGGAAGGTGCAGGCGCTCGACATGCTTGGCGGGGCCCGCCAGACGGGGCAGGGGATCGAGGAGGGCCGGTCGCACGCCATTGTCCAGCGGCTCGGCCTGCGGACCCTCGGGGGCCAGCTCAAACTCGACTACCAGGACATCGGCACCGGGTTCGCGGCGATGCAGTCGTTCCAGGGGGCCGGGTTCGACGACGGCCAGGTCCAGGCGATGGGCCGGGAGCGGGGCCTCAAGCGCACCTCGCTGAGGGCCGAGAACCTGGGGGGCCCGAGCCTCGCCTTCGGGGCGGGGCTCCAGACTGTGGGCGACGACACCGGTTCGGTCACCTGGCGGGACTACTCGGCCAAGGTCGCCGGGACGGAGCTTCGGTGGTCGAGTCGCTCAGTGGACCCTGGGTTCACCAGGTTCGCCCAACTGCGTGAGGACGACCGCGAGCAGCTCGCCCGAGAGCGGGGTCTGGAACGGACCAACTTCTCCGCCGCCCGCCCCATGGCCGGCGGGAAGGTGCAGTTCGACTCGCAGTCCGTGCTGACCCAGGGCGGTCAAGGTTTCTACCGGCGCTCGTTCGGGCTGGACACGCCGACGGTCAAGCTCGGCTACCGCGATCAGCACGTCAACCAGGGGTTCGACCGGTTCGGCGATCTGAGGGAAGGGGACCGCGACCAACTCGCCCGAGAGCGCGGGCTCGTCCGGCAAACCTACGAGATCGGCCTCGCACCGAAGGGCGGGCCCAGCCTCTCCTACCGCAACGAGACCCTTCGCACCGGCCCCGGTGACCTCGCCGCGATCGACCTCGGGTTCAAGGCCGGTCGGCTGACCGTCGAGCACTCGCGCCGCGACGTGGCCGCCGGGTTCGAAGCGATGGGCTCGCTCGCCCAGCCGGAAGTCGCCGCCCACCTGGACGCCGTCGCCCGCATGTACGACCCCGCCGCCAAGCACCGCGGCGAAGACGGGCACGGGTGGGGCGCCCAACGCGGGACCGACCGAGCCGGATGGCGCCTCCAGTACGACCTCGGCGGTGGGGCTGCGGCCCGGGCGCAGCGGACGGACGTCCGGCAGAAGGACGGCGGCCTTCAGGCGACCGAGCTGGCGTTGAGTACACCGAAGCTGACCCTCGGCTACCGCCAGCAAGACGGTGACCGCGAGTTCGACCCCGGGCGTGCGTTCCATTCCGAGCGCCTGCGGTTCGGCTCGGCCCGGGGGCTGGCTAAGGTCGACGTCGAGGTCGGTGCAGACCTGGGCCGGGGGCGGAAGTTCGAGTTCGGCCAGAGCGTGATGGGCGACGGTACCGGCGACGCGTCCCGACGCAAGCTGAGCTACAAGGACGCGAGCCTCGCGCTCAGCCTCGTCCGCCGCTCGGTCTCGCCCCGGTTCGACGGGGTCGGCGGGATCGTGGACCCTGAGCGCGACCTTTTCGCCCGGCTCCTCGGCGACGAGCAGTCCGAGGCCTCGTTCGCGTGGACCCTTCGCAAAGGGTTCACCGTCGAGCACCGGGACGTCCGTTCGATCGATTCGACCGCCCGTGAGTCCAAGGCGTTCTCCCGCTCCCGCGTCTCGACGAGCATCGCCCCCGGGGTCACGCTTGCCTTCGGCAGGTCGACCAGGCGGGAGGAGGCCGAGGGTGCGGCCCGGATCGACCAGCAGATCGACGTGGCCACGTTCAGCCACGACCTCGGTCGGCTCGGCAAGGTCTCGCTGGACAGCGAGCAGCGCGAGTTCAAGGGCTCGGACGACAAGGTGCCCGACTCCGAGCGCAAGACGGTCGCCTACGAGACGAAGGTCACGAAGGACACGACGGTCCGGACAGAGCACGGCCTCACGAGGTTCGCCAACGGCGAGAGAGAGACTCTGACCAGCCACTCGGTCGCCCATAGCCTGAGCCCCCGCACTGGGGTGAGCGTCACCGACACGCGAATCGAGCGCGACGGGGACAAGCCGGACGAGACGGTTCGCGATTACGGGTTCTGGGTCGACTTCGGCAAAGGGATCCGGCTGGACTACAAGAGCAACCGGCGGATGAAGGGCGAGGACGAGGGCAGCCTTAACAACCAGGTCACCGTCTCGCCTGGGCAGGTCCAGGGCGTCGAGGTCAAGTCGATGACGTACCAGCGGCAGGGCTGGGACGACCAGCGAGACCACCACGTCGGCAACGTCTCGATCGGGAGCGTCAAGCCGCTGAGGATCGGGTTCCTGCAGGACGTCCGTTTTGGCTACACGGCCGACACCGTCCGCGACCGCTATGCCTGGCAGCGGGAGAACCGGGCCTTCGGGCTCGGGGCGCGGGTCGGCGGCTTCGCCTTCGGGTTCGACTATCGCAGCCAGATCAACCCCGTCGGCGACCGGGCGATCGACCGGCAGTTCACCGCCACCACCGACGTCTCGGGGAAGAGCAAGGTTCGCGCGGAGATGCGCTACAACCTTCGCACCCTCGCGACCGGGGACAACGTGATGGTGCGGGACTACAAACTCACCGGCGAGCTCGGCCGCGGGTGGAGCCTCCAGCACCAACTCAGCACGAACCCCCTCCAGGCCGACGGCAACGTGCTGCTCGGCGACCGCCCTGGCCCCACCCGGTCGACGAAGTGGAACGTCGACTACGCCGGGTCGAAGAGCGTGAAGACCAGCTTCGTCTACGAGGAGTTCGTGAACGAGGAGAACTGGCACACGATCGCTTCCACCCGCTTGGCCCTCACGCTGTTCGCCGACAACCCCTCACCGCTGTTCCTTGAGTACGGGATGAACGAGGGCAACCAGAGTGGACAGACCCAGCGCTCGCACGCCTTCAGCATCCGGTACGACCAACGCCCGGGGCCGAACCAGACGATGAGCCTGCGGTTCGGGAACCTCAACTGGGAGCGAGCCCGGCCCGGCGACCAACGCCACCAGGCCTGGAACCTGCGGCTGGACTACTCGCTCCGGTTCTAGGGACCTGCAGGCGGCCCCCAGACGGTGAAGCCTTGGCCCCGGAACACGAGGCCGTAGTCGAGCAGGAAGCGGCCGTTCGCCACGACCCCGGGGCCGTCGTAGGCCGTGTTGAAGCTCCCGCGGCTCCCGGGGAAGCTCCTCAGGAGCCGAAAGTCGGACAGGCTGTACGCGTCGACAGTAGTCTCCCGCATCAGCCACACGACGCCGTCCGACAGGATCGGGGTGTTGGCCCGGGCGACTGGGCCCGGGATCGTGCGCAGGAGGGCCCCTGTCGAGGGGTCCCGCTCGAAAAGGGCGTCACCCGTGTGGTACACGCGACCGTCGGCCCCGATCGCGACCGACCCCCCGGCTGACCCGAGCCCGGTCGAGACCTGCCAGACCTTCGTGATCGACGACAAGCCATCGACCCGGTACGCGGTGAGCGCGGGGGAGACGAAGAGCGTGTACGCCTCGAGAACGTAGATCTGGCGCCGGACGGGGTCGTACGCGACCGTCGTCCCGCCCCCTCCGCTGATGTCGCCCCGATGGAAGTCGTTGGCCTGGCCCGTCGCGAGGTCTATGGCCTGGTACTGGCCGGGCCCAGCGAGGAAGACGAGTCCTTGCCCGACCGAAGGGATCGAACTCCCTCCCGACGAGCCCGCTTGGTCCCACACGTACCGGACGACTGGCACCTGGAGGCTCGTGAACCTCAAGAACTGCACATCGTAGGCGAACGTGAAGTTGCCGTAGGTGAAGACGACCCGGGTGCGCCCGCCGCCGAGCGGGACGACGGCGGGGGTGGGCGCCTGGGTGGCAAACGGGACTTCGGCGTCGACCAGCAGCTGGCCGGTCTTGGCGTCAAGGACCAGGAGGACGTGTCGTTCACGATCGAACTCCTTCCCGACAATGTAGAGGCGACCTTCGCTGAACGCGGGGGGAGAGGGCTGGAGGATGAGGCGCCTGTACGTCCAGCGGACGCGGCCGTTCTGGAGGTCGAAGGCCGAGAACTCGGACGGGATCCCGATCCCGAACCAGGACTTGATCGCGAACACGGTGTCCCCGACGACGAGCGGATGGGCGTAGCCTTGCGGGGCCTGCCACTGGAGTGTCAGGGTCGCGGGGTCGACCCTCTCGGTCGTCCGGGCCGTCCGTCCGAGGTCGGCGAGGGAGACGGGCCAGTCCACCGGGAGCCCGATGCTTGCGAGCGCGGTGAGTCCAAGAGCGAGCGTGAGTCGGGTCATGACACTCTCATTCTATCGCCGGGAGGTCCGGTTTGGACGCTGGCAGAGGTGAGGGAGTAGACTCCGCCCTCGTGGAGACGGTCGGCTACGGAGGGTGGCAGCGGTGCGTCCGTCTGGTCTCGGGCAACTTCGAGGCTCTGGTCACGGTCGAGGTCGGGCCCCGCGTGATCCGGTTTGGCGAGGTCGGCGGACCGAACGCGCTCGTGGAGTACCCGGCGCAAATGGGGCTCACCGGGGGGTCGGAGTACCGAAGCTACGGGGGACACCGGCTCTGGGTCGCCCCCGAGGACGCCGCCGTCACGTATGAGCCGGAGAACGAGCCTGTCCACGCGTACGAGGAGGGCGGGTGGGCCTGCTTTCGGGCGTCCCTCGGGGCTCAGCGACTGGAGAAGGAGGTTAGGGTCCGGTGGGAGGGGGAAGCGCTTCGCCTGGAGCACCGAGTGACGAACCGGGGCGAAGAGGTTCGGACCTTGGCGCCCTGGGTGCTGACGGTGATGGCGGCGGGGGGAGAGTGCCTGTGGCCCCAGCCGGAGCCGAAGTCGCATAAGGACGCCCTCTTGCCTGCTGCGCCCTTGGTGCTTTGGCACTACACGGACATGGCCGACCCGCGATGGACGTGGGGGGCGAGGGTGGCCCGGTTGCGGCACGACCCCGAGGCCGAACGGCCGCAGAAGGTCGGCGCGCTGGTGACCCAGGGCTACGCGGCGTACGCGAATCATGGGAGCCTGTTCTTGAAGCGGTTCCCAGCTCTCGAAGGGGCGGTTTACCCTGATTACGGATGCAACTTCGAGACCTTCACTCGGCACGACATGCTCGAGGTCGAGACGCTCGGGCCCCTTGTCGAACTTGAACCGGGTGCGACGGTGACGCACCCCGAGACGTGGTACCTCGTGCCTTCGCAGACCCCGCCTGCCGAGGATGCGGCCTGTGCAGAATGGCTCGAGGGCCTGGTCGCCACCCGGCCGCTCCTTACCGACTGACGGGCTCGAACCGGGGGTGTCGGATCACGACCATCCCCGTCTTGCTGTCGTCGACGAGCCTCACGAAGAGGCGCCGCTCCTTCCGGCCGGTCGTGGTCCAGACGACCCGTTTGGCGGTCCGTCCCGGTCGCGCGCTGAGGACGTGGATGTTCGTCTCGGCATCGACGAGTTCCGCCCGGCCCCCCGAACCCGCGAGCGCGAAGACGATCTGTCCCGGCTGGGGAGAGAACTCGGCGCTGACCAGGGTGCCTGTGAGTTCCGGCACGCGGCGGCCGCGTCCGTCGTCGCCGGTGTGGAGGGCGGGGCGGCCCTCCTCGTAGACGGTCGGCACGATCGTCCGGGCGAGCCCACCCCGCCGAGCCCAGCCGCGCGGGGCGATGGCCATCGGGTCGAGCGGCGGCCAAGCGTAGACGTCCACGTCGCGCAGGTCGAAGAGGGTCTGACCGAGCGACCCGGCCGCGGTCACGCGGTGTGCGAGCAGCTCCCGGGGGTCGACCTGAGCGCCGAGGCCGTATGGAGTCTTCTCGGCCTCGATGAGCCGGTCGCCCACGATGAACCGCCCGGCGATCTCGCCCTCGGTCGGAAGAGATGAGCGGGAAGGGACTTGGACGAGCATGAGCCGCCCGTCGATCCGGTCGAGGTCGAGCCGGCTGATCGCGAACGGGACGCTGGGCGTGAGGTTCCGGTCGGCGACACCTGGCTGGCGGACCGTGACCCGGTGCGTGCCGCCGTAGGGGAACGGGTTCGTGGCCAGGGCGCTGTCCCACCGCTCTTGCGACATAGCGAAGACGCCGTCGATCCCGACCGCCCATCCTGCGCGGTCGATGTAGCCCGAGCCGAACTCGTTCATGGCCTCGGCCAGCGTGGCGAGGAGGGAGCCGGCTCCGGCTTCGAACCGACGGTCGGGCGAGAACCCTTCCGCGAGCCGGTAGCCCGCAGCGGCCTGACCCTCGGCAGCGGAAGGCGGCCCGAAGACCCCGTTCCGCCCGGCCACGTTGAGCCGAAGGAGGGAGAACCCGGAGCGGACGGCGAGCACGCCGCGCTGGAAGAGGTCGGGCCGGTCCAGCACCGCTCCCGCCCTCATGAGGAGAAGACCCGTCTCGGAACCCTGGATCGAGGTCGCCCCTTGGTCGAGGAACGCCCCGAGAGTGAGTGCGTCGGAGGCGGGGTGGGCCCAGAGCGCTTGGGAGAGGGCGATGCTGTCCGCCGCCCGGGCGACACGGTCGCGGTCGAGCGAGTCGGGGGGCGCGGCAAGGGCCGCCTGGAGCCTGAATCGTTCGGCCGCGAAAGTGTCCGCGCCGGTCGAGGGGATGGGAACCTTTGCGCCGCTCGGAGCGAGGTACCGAGACAGGGCCGCGGCGGCGGCTAGGCCCTGGGGCCGCTGGGCTTGGTCGCGAGCCCGGGCCCCGAGCGCCCGGTCGACCGCCGCCAGCCGGGGTTCATCTCGGAACGCCGCGAAGTCCTGTCGCCACCGCCGCAGCCAGTAGGCGGTCGTGGCCACGTCGGCCACCGAACCGCGACCCCACGTTCCCGACCCGGGCCGGTAGACGGTGGCCTGGGTGGGGTCTCGGTGCTCGGCCCCGAGGACGGCGAGGCGCATGAGCTCGGCGGACCGAGACTGCCAATCCGGCTGGCCGAGCCGCTCGCCCCACCACCGCATCCCCCACGCCGCCCGGAGGAGGTTCGCGTCTGCGGTGAAGGAAAGGGTCTCCTGGTCGTCGGGGCCGCCGAACGTCCAGGTCCCCGCCGTCTTGGACCACCACTGCCCGTTCGTCTCAAGTCGTGACGAGCGCATGTAGCGGACGTAGGCAGGGCGGGTGGTGTACTGGAACGGGATCGTCTGCGGGAGGGCGACGGCTAACCTCCGGGGGACGTTGCGCTGCCAGATTCGACGGCCGAGGGCGGACCGGTCTGGTCGCCCTTCACGCTCGCCGAGGAGGATCGTGAACCGGTTCGTGAAACGGGTCGGGAGCGCCGGAGCGGTGCCGTCCGGGGCGGCCAGGCCGATCCCGATCTCGGTGCCCTTCGCTTCGACCCAGTTCGGCGCGCTCCGGGCCGAGCGGGCGTCTTCGGGGTCGCGGAGCAGGGCCACGCCCCTGTTCGCCCCGACGACCGAGACGACGGGGTGGGCGACGGTGAGGTCGCTCCCGGTCTGGAGCCACGAGGCTCCTGGGTCCAAGGCACCTGGGTCGACGAGCCGGTACCTCGAGACGGCGTCGATCCGAGCCGGAGAGGGCTGGGAGACGGTGTCGGCGATCACGATCTCGCCCGGTTGGCCGAACCCGACTTGGCGCACGGTGGTCCTCCCCGCTCGGCGGATCGTCACTCGGTAGGCTCGGGGGCCGAGCGGTTCGACGCCGACCACTTCGCCGGCGAGTAGGGGGGTGCGGGTCGGCTCGGTGATCAGGGCGGGGCCGGCGTCGGGGCTCGACTTGGCCGTGACCTCTTCGTGCCAGCCGTCCGGGCGGGACCGGCCCACGATGAGGAACTCGGCGGTCTCGGCCCTGGCTTCGAGGCTCGGCGGGCACAGCAGGGCGAGGGCGAGGGCGGTCGTCCCAAGCATCGTCCGAAGGTTACCACGCTGGGGTTAGAGCGCCCTTATCCTTGCCCTGGAAAGGTTCGGGTCGGCAGGGTTTCCGGCTGGCAAGGGGGCGGTCGGCAAGGCTGCGGGAAAGGTCGTCGAGTCTGGCAAGCGCACGGGCTCGGGGGGCTCAAATGAGGGGTCGGCTCGGGAAGGATGACTGTGGGAGACACACTTCCCACATGCTCATGGTCTACTCGCTCGTCGCCGCCACGGTCGCACTCGCGGCCATCGTCGGGGCATGGAGCCTCACCCGAGAGGCGCTCGTGCGATCCGACTCCGATCCGCCCTGATCCTGTTCTGTCTCGCGTGCCCGTGCTCCACTCGGCCCCCGGCTTTGTCCGGGGGCCGCTTGTCGTTGGGGCCCCACTTTCTCCCACGAGAGAGGCTGTCTAGGATAGGACTTATAGGGCCTCTAGGACTTATGGGGTGGCAGAGGGTTCTGGGTCAAGGGGCAAAGCACAGACGGTTTAAGTGCTAAATCGCGCCTTAAGATAGATATGCGTCTACTAATTATCTGGCTTTCGAGGATTGTGGGGCTGGAGGGTGTTCAAGTGGGAAAAAATGGGTCTACAATGAACCAGCCGACGCGACAACGGACGTTGCCGAGGCTAACCGGATAGGGGTGTCCGGACGGACGCGAGGGGGCTGACTGCCATGGAGGGTGGGCAGCCTCTTCCCACTCAAGAGCCCCGGAACTGAACAGATGTCGCCAGAGGCCGCCCACCTCTTCATGACCCAGCTCTCGGGGCGGGACGAGAGCGTGATCGACGAGAAAGGCCGGATCGTTCTCAAGGAGCGGATCCGGGAGCGGCTCGGCTCACCCTTCGTGCTCGCCTATTCGGACATGGGCTGCCTCGTGGCGTACCCGCTCGACTCCTGGGCGGCCGAGATCGGCGCGATCCAGGAAGCTCGCCTGCACAACCCGGGGCGTCGCACGTTGCTGCGGCTCTTGCAGGGCAGTGCGGAGACGGACCTGAAGTTTGACGGGCAGAACCGCCTGCTCATCCCCCGGCACATGCGCGACTACGCGGGGTTGCGGGAGCGGACGAAGGCGGTCGCGGTCGGCTGCGGCGACCGGCTGGAACTCTGGAACAAGGACGAGTTCGAACGGTGGGAGGCCGACCCGGGCGGGTACGGCTCTGCCCGCCGGGCGGTGTGGGAGGACGCCTACCGCCAACTCGTGGAGGCGCCGTGACGCCCTCCCACGTGCCGGTGATGGTGGCGGAGGTGCTGGACGCCCTCCCCCTCCGGCCGGGCGGGGTCGCGGTGGATGGGACGTTGGGGCTCGGGGGGCACGCGGTCGAGATGGCGGCCCGCCTCGCCCCGGGAGGATTGATCGTGGGACTGGACTGGGACGAGACGATGAGAGAGCGAGGCGAGGCACGGGTGAGGCAGGTCGAGGACGTGGACGTCCGGACGTACCACGCCGACTATCGGGAGCTGCCCGAGCGGCTGGCCCTGGCCTGCCACGAGGTGGGCAGGCCGGTGGGGGCGGACGCCGTACTCCTGGACCTTGGGCTGAACAACACCCAGATCGAGGACCCGACCCGAGGCATCACGTTCCGTGAGGAGGGGCCGCTCGATATGAGGATGGACCGGAGCCGGGGCGAGACCGCGGCCGAATGGCTGAACCGGGCGCCGGCCCGCGAGATCGAGGATTGCCTGTTCTCGCTCGGCGACGAGCGTTGGGCCCGGAAAATCGCTCAGGTGATCGTGGATCGACGCAGGACGAGGCCCTTGGCCACCACGACCGATCTGGTCGATTGCGTCTTGGCGGCGATCCCGACGGCCAAGCGGGACAAGCGGCTCCACCCGGCGACCCGGACGTTCCAGGCCGTGCGGATCGAGGTGAACCGTGAGCTCGAGGAACTGGGCGACGCCGTCGCTCGCATCGCCCGCGTGCTGAACCGGGGCGGCGTCCTCGTGGCCCTGAGTTACCACTCGGGCGAGGACCGGGCGGTCAAGACGGCGTTCCGCGACCTCGCCAAGGAAGGTGGGTTCGAGACCCTTACGAAGAAGCCGCTGGTCCCGACCGAGGCCGAGGTGCGAGCGAACCCGAAGAGCCGCAGCGCCAAGATGCGAGCCTTGCGGAGGGTGAATTGAGCGCGATCCCCGTCCTCTCGCCGACTCCTCGGCCCCGGCCGGTCGCTGCTGCTCCCCGCGTGGTGCGGAAGGTGCAGGTCAGTCCGTGGCCCGCGGCCGCCGTGGTGTTCGTCGGTTGCCTCGCCTTGAGCTACGGCGCGTCGACCCTGCTCGGGAACTCGGTGATGGAGAGCGCGCGTCGAGAGGCGGGCCGCGCCGAGTCTCGGGCCCGGGTCGCCCGCGACGAGACGGCCCGGCTTCAGCGGAGGTTGGACCGGCTGACGTCGCCCCAGTCGGTCGCGAGTTGGGCCCGGCTGCGCGGCTTCGTCCCTGTCCACACCGTCTTCTCCCGGGGGGTCGACGAGCGTGCCGCGCACTGAACTTTGGAGGGAACGGCTAGTTGGGGCGTTCCTCGTCGTGGGGTTCGCCGCAGCCGCATTGAGCCAGGCCCGGGTGCAGGTCGTCGGGCGGGACGGGGTGTTGAGCGCCTACGCGGACACGCCGAAGGCGCAACGGGAACGAGCGGAGTTCGCTCGACGTGGGGTGATCCTGAGCTCCGACGGGCAGGTGCTGGCCCAGACGGTGAGCGCGTTCGAGTTTCGACTCGACCTGAGCCGAGTCCCTGAGAGCCCTGGCTTCTTCCTCGAACTCGGGGAGGCGGTGGGGATCCCGGTGGCCGAGCTCACCGCGCCGACACCGCCCGGGCGCCCGGGCCGAACGTGGAGGCGCACCCTCTCGACCGAACAGGCGGAACGGGTCGGCGAGGTCCGGAGGCAGTGGGACGCGGACGGGGTCTCGCTGGCCAGGGTGACGCAGCGATCCTACGCGCTGGGCGAGTCGGCGTCCGGGGTGCTCGGGGTACTCCGTCCGGACGGGCCGATCGGGGGCGTCGAGCAGGCGTTCGACGACGACCTCGCGGGCAAAGATGGGCTCAGCCGCGGCTTCTACGATCGGTGGGGCACGTTCGTGCTCGACCCGGCCGCACGCCAGGAGCCAAGGCGGCAGGGGGTGGACGTCACCCTCACGATCGACTCCGAACTTCAGGCGGCGGCGGGGCACGCTGTGCGCCAGGCGGTCGAGTCGAACCGGGCCGCCCGGGGGTGCGCGATCGTGCTGGATCCCAAGACCGGCGACCTGCTCGCGGTCGCGAACTGGCCGAGCTACGACCCGGCCGGCTCGATCGCCAAGGGGACGGACTTCAACATGGCCACGATGGGGGCGTACGAGCCGGGCTCGACGTTCAAGGTCTTGACTCTGGCCAAGGGGCTCGACTCAGGGGTCGTTGGGCTCGGTGACCACACCCAGTGCGTGGGCTCGATGGTCGTGGGCAAGCGGCGGGTGCACTGCCCGCTCCACAACGGCCGCCGAGACCACGGTGACGTCGACCTCGAACGGGCGATCGCGAAGAGTTGTAACGTCGCCGCGGCGCAATGGGCGCTTCGCATCGGCCGGCCTGGATTGGTGAGGTTCATGGAGAGCCTTGGGCTGTTCGAACGGACGAACCTCGGGTTGCCGGGCACCCCCGCCGGTTCGTACGTGCGCGAGGAGTACGCCCACACCCTCCAGGCGGCGAACTTCGGGTTCGGGCAGGCCCTCTCGGCGGTGCCGGTGCAACTGGCCGCGGCTTACGGGCTGCTCGCGAACGACGGCGTGATGATGTCGCCCCGCCTGGTGAAGCGCGTCGGGGCCGACGAACGGCCGGTGAGGTCGCGGGGTCCGATCGTGAGCCCGGAGGTCGCGCGGGACGTGCTAAGAATCATGGAGGCGGTGGTCGAGTCGGACTTCGGGACGGGGAAGAGCCTCAGGCTTCCGGGTTACCGGCTCGCGGGGAAGACCGGCACCGCCCAGAAGATCGGGACGGCCGAGGGCGCGTACGTCTCGAACTTCGTGGGGTTCGTGCCCGCCGAGTCGCCGCGGGCCGTCGTGCTTGTGATGATCGACTCGCCGAGCGCGGGGCAGTACTTCGGAGGGGCCGTGGCCGGGCCAGTGTTCCTCGAGGTCGCGAAGGCGGTCGTCCGTCGCTTCGCGATCCCGCCAAGCACCGCTCGATCCTCAGCGAGCCCGGCGGGAGGCGGTAGCCTGACCCCGTGAAGCCGATCCGACTCTCTGAACTCGTCGAGTCCGCCGGGGCCCGCGTCTCCGCGGACTATGCCTCGGACCCGTTGGTGCTGAGTCTCGCCGACGACTCGCGCCAGGTCGAGTTCGGCACGCTCTTCGTCTGCATGCCCCCGCAGCGTCCAGGTGGGGCGGACACCCACGCCTTCTTGGCGGAGGCCAGGGAGAAGGGCGCGGTCGCGGCCGTGGTGTACTCGGCCGAGGGGGCGGCCGCAGCCCGGGCCCTCGGGATCGGGGTGGTGGGTCTCGCGCACGAGGGGCAGTCGTTCATGTTCGGCCTTGGGCGGCTCTGCTCGGCGGCGTACGGGGACCCGTCGGCGGACATGCGCGTGGTTGGGGTCACGGGGACGAACGGGAAGACGACGACCGCCTGGATGGTGCGACGCGCGCTGGAGGGCCTTGGGATCGCTTCCGCCTACTTGGGGACGCTCGGGTTCCATCTCGGCGACGAGGAAGAGGCGCTCGCGAACACCACGCCGTTCCCGGTCGCACTTTGGCGCCTGCTGGACAGGGCTCGGGAGGCCGGGGCCGAGGCGTTCGTCATGGAAGCCTCGAGCCACGCCCTCTACCAACGGAGGTTGGCGGCGGTCTCGTTCGACGTCGGGACGTTCACGAACCTTACGCAAGACCACCTGGACTTCCACGGGACGATGGAGGCCTATGCGGAGGCGAAAAAGCTGCTCTTCTCTGAGTACGCAGCGGCGTCGACGAAAGACTTCGCGGCCGCGCTCAACCTGGGTGACGAGGCCGCCCGAAGGTGGCTGGGCGACCTGCCTTGCCCGGTATTCAGCTTTGGCGCGCCGGGGTCGATGGTTCAGGGGGCGGGGGAAGACCTTGCGGTCGACGGTCTGACCTTGCGCGTGAACGGCGACGCCTCCGCCCGACTGCGCTTCGGCGGACGGTACAACGTCGAGAACGCGACGGCGGCTCTGACGACGATGCTCGCGCTCGGGGTGCCGTTGGCCGAGGGGCTAGGAGCGCTCGCAGAGGTTCCCCCGGTGCCCGGGCGGTTCGAGGCCGTGCCGAACGAGAAGGGGATCGGCGTGTTGGTCGATTACGCGCACACCCCGGACGCGCTCCGTTCCTTGCTCGAGTCCGTGCGCGAGCTCGGCCCGGCGAGGGTGGTCACCGTGTTCGGCTGTGGTGGCGACCGTGACCAGGCGAAGCGCCCGAAGATGGCGGCCGCGGTCTCGGCGCTCAGCGACGTGACCATCGTCACGAGCGACAACCCGAGGACGGAAGACCCCGAGGCCATCATCGACCAGATCGTCCCGGGGATCGAGCCGGGCAAGCGTTACGAGCGGATCGTCGACCGGCGCGAGGCGATCGCCCACGCGGTGCGCTTCGCCGAACGCGGGGACGTCGTCGTGATCGCTGGGAAAGGCCACGAGGACTACCAGCTCATCGGTGGCGAGAGCTTCCCGATGAGCGACCGTGAGATCGCGGCCGACGCATTGCGGGAGGTCACGGCCGGGTGAGGCCGCTGCCGGTCGTCGAGTTCGCGAGGCTCTGCGGCGGGGAGCTGTCCGGCGAGCCCGGGGGCGAGGTGCTCGGGTTCGCGCTCGACAGCCGGACGGTGGAGCCCGGTCAGCTCTTCGTCGCGATCCGGGGCGCCAACTTCGACGGGCACGACTATGTGCGGCAGGCCATTGAGCTCGGGGCGGTGGCCACGTTGGCCGAGCGCGCGGTACCGGGGCCCCACGTGCGTGTCGGATCGCTCGTCGAGGCGCTGGCGCGGTTTGGCCGGGCGCGGCGGGACGGCTTTCGGGGTCCTGTGGTGGGGGTCACCGGGAGCAACGGGAAGACGACGACCAAGGAGTTCTTGGCGTCGGCTCTCACCGCTCATGGGCTGGTCTTGAAGAGCCCCGCCAACCGCAACACGGAGTACACCTCTCCGCTCGTGTGGGCGGAGCTAGACGGCCAAGCTTCTGCTGTGATAGAGATGGCCATGCGCGGGCATGGACAGATCGCGCACCTTGCTGCGGTGTCGTGCCCGACGGTCGGCGTGATCACGGGGATCGGGACGGCCCACGTCGAGACGGTGGGGTCGCGAGAAGGGATTATGCGCGCGAAGACGGAGCTCTTCGCCGCGCTGCCCGAGGATGGGGTGTCCGTCTGTTGGCGGGAGGACGACTTTTTCCCGGAGCTTTCGGAGCGCGCGCGTGGGCGGCTGCGGACGTTCGGGTTCTCCTTGGAGGCCGAGTGCCGCGTGGTCGGCTATCGAGCTCTTTCGTGGGATTCGTGTGCTATAAAACTTGCACTGAACGGTGAGTCGTTCGACCTCGTGCTGCCCACGGTTGGGCGGCACCAAGCCCTCAACGCGGCGGCGGCCCTTCTTGGGGCCGAGTCGTGTGGGGTGCGTGCAAGTCATGCGGCTGCTCTCCTCGACAAAGCCGAACTCCCACCGATGCGGATGGAGGCGCGACGGGCGAACGGGGCGGTGCTGCTGGTGGACACGTACAACGCGAGCCCGGACAGCACCGTCGCGGCGATTCGGACGTTGGCCGAGGCTCCCGCGTCCGGTCGAAGGTTGGCCGTCCTCGGCGAGATGCGGGAGCTCGGCGACTTCACGGAGAGTGGCCATCGGCTCGTGGGGAGGGCCCTGGCGGAGGCTGACCTTGACGGGGCGTTCCTCACCGGTGGGCCGACGCGGTTCATCGCTGACGAAGCGCTACGGGCGGGCTACCCACCGTCGCGCCTTTCGTCGGAGGAGACCCTTGACCTTGATCGAATCCGAGCGTGGTTAGGGCAGATACGAGCCGACGATATTGTACTCATCAAGGGCAGTCGTGCACTCGGCCTTGAGCGAGCGTTGCCGAGGGAGGGAGTATGACGCCTGAGGCAGCGACATACCTTGAGGCCCTTGAGCGGAACAGAGCGATCTTGGAGCACCTGTCCGAACTGGCCCGCCCCGCCCTTGTGTCCCTCCTTGTGGCGGTCGCCGTCGCGCCGATCGTCTACCGGCTCCTCCTCCGGCTCGGCAGCCGACAGACGGTGAGCGCCCACCTTCCGGAGCACGCCGCGAAACAGGGCACCCCGACCATGGGCGGCCTCATCGTCATTGCGGGCGTCGCGGCCGGGCTCGCCGCGGCCGGGGTTCCGAGTGGTGTTTGGGTCTTGTTGGCGTCCTTCGCAGCGGTCGGGTTCGCGGACGACTATCTGATCCCCAAGCTCCGGCCCGGCTCCCGCGGCCTTACCTGGCTCCCGAAGCTTGGCTTGCAGATCCTGGGTGCGGGGCTCGCGGCCGTCGTCTCCGGCCTCGAGCCTCTCCCGCTCGCCGGCTTCGTGTTCGTGATCCTCTTCTTCGCGAACGCGTTCAACTTTGCGGACGGGATGGACACGCTCGCCGCGGGGATCGGGGTGATGGTCGCGCTCGGGATCGGGGCCGTGGAGTCGTTGACGTTTCCGCTCGTCGACGATGCGACGAGGGCCGGCCCGGTGATGGCCGCCGTCGCCGCAGCCTTCGTGCCGTTCTGGTTTCTGAACTCGCCGCCAGCTCGGGTCTTCATGGGGGACGTCGGTTCGATGCCGGTCGGGGCCTTGCTCGGGTGGGCGGTGTTCACTGTGGCAGTCCCGCGCGAAGGCGGTGCGATGGAAGTGGCTTATGCGACTTGGTTGCCTCTTGGGCTCCTTTCGCTAGTCTTGGTCGCCGAGATCGTCTTCGTACCGATGCAGATCGGATGGGTCAAGGCGACTGGCAAGAGGCTGTTCCCGTTCAAGACGCCGGTCCACCACGCGTTCCAGGCGGCGGGCTGGCCCGAGACCCGAGTCGTCGCCCTCTTCCACACCGTCCAGGCGGGCCTGTGCGCCCTCGCCGTGGCCATCGCGCTGTTCGCCCTGACTAGGTGGCTTCAGATCCCCAAGGTGGTGTAGAGATGGAGGGCATGCGCGTCGCGGTGGCAGGGATGGGGGTGAGCGGCCTCGGGCTTGCTCGAGTGCTGAAGCGGAGGGGGGCCGCTCCGGTGGTGTTCGACCAGAAGCCGGGGGACAACCCGGCGGTGCTTGCGGCCGTGGACGAACTCGACTCGTTGCAGGTGGAGGCGGTGACGGGCTGGCATGGGCGGCTCGACCCTATCGACTTCGACCTTTTGATCGTGAGCCCTGGCTTCCCCCGCGAGCACCCAGCGATCAGGGACATGCAGCGGGGCGGGAGACCGGTCTGGAGCGAGGTCGAGTACGCCTCACGGATCGCCAAAGCCCCAATCGTGGCCTTCACGGGGACGAACGGGAAGAGTACGACCACGGTTATGGCATGGACGTTGGTCGAATCGACCGGCCGGCGGGCCGTCCTCTGCGGGAACATTGCTGGAAGCGGGTACGAGGAGACGACCCTCACCGAGGCGGCGGATAGGGCTGGATTGGACGACGTCCTCGTGGCCGAGGTGAGCAGTTACCACCTCGAGTGGACCGAGGCGTTCCGGCCGCGCGTCGCGGCCGTGACGAACGTGACCCCCGACCACATGGATCGGTACAAGTCGTTCCAGGATTATTTTGACACCAAACTCCGGATCTTTGGAGGATTGGACTTGGGCGACTCGGCGGTCGTCAACCTTGACCAGCCGTACCTTTCGCGCGATGTGGTCGCCGGTGCCCTCCGTTCGGGGTCGAAAGCTTCGATCAGGGGCTTTAGCCCGTCTGGATCGATCGAGGGGACGGGGGAGACAGCGCGGCTCGGGGCCCGACTGCGGCTCGGTAGCGTTGAAGTTCAGGTTGGTGAACTTCCACTGTTCGGAGAGCATAACGTGACGAACGCGATGATGGCCTGGGAGGCCGTGGCGTGTGTCGCTCCTCTCGAGGGGGCCGGAATCGAGGCGCTCAAGGGCTTCCGGGGGCTCGCGAACCGTATGGAGCGGCTCGGGAGCAAGGGTAACGTTCAGGTCATCAACAACTCGATGTGTACGAATCCTGCGGCCGTGATCGCCAGCAGCAAGAGTGTCGGAGGACGCCAGCATCTGCTGATGGGTGGTCACACGAAGGGTCTCGATTTCGCCCCGGCTGGCGAGTACTTGGCCTCGACCCATCATAGGGTCTATGTTTTTGGGCCGGAACCTGAAAGGATGGTGTCGATGCTTGGTCATGACATGCCCACGTACGCGAACATGGAGGAGGCGTTCCACGCGGCCCTCTCGGCGGCTGTCTCGGGAGACGTGGTCATGCTGGCTCCCGGTTGCGCGAGCACGTACCCGTACTCGAACTTCCGAGAACGGGGAGATGCGTTTAGGTCTATGGCCTTGGAGTGGTTGCGATCATGAGACGACTGTTCACTGGAGACCCCTGGATCTGGGCGTTGGGTCTTGCGGCGACTGTCGTTGGGATCTTGGCCATCTGGGACTCTGGGTACACGCGCTCGGCAGCCGTCGGGGGCGTCGTCCCTCGAGAAGCGATCACGCAGTCCGTTGCGGCCTTCGTTGCGCTGCTCGCAGCTCTTGCCGCGTCCCGACTGCGCCCGGCCGCTTGGAAGGACCTGGCCTGGCCGAGCTACTTCTTGGGCCTGGGGGGGCTGTTGGCCGTTAAGGCGTTCGGCAAAGAGATCAACGGGGCCCAACGGTGGATCGAACTCGGTCCGTTCAATCTACAGCCATCAGAGTTCGCGAAAGTCGCGATCGTCCTCTTCCTTGCCGTGGTCTTCGCGGCCCGACCTGCGCCGCCCGCCCCACCCCGCCGACAGCTGGACTGGGCCGACTCGATCCGCCGCGTGTGGGTGCCGCGACTCCTTCGTGCCTGGCCGCTCTTGTTCGTCGGCGCCTACGTTCTGCTCATCGAGTTCGAACCCGACCTCGCCACGGCCATGGTGGTCGCCGTGGTGTCAGGGGCGATGTTGGTTTTGGGAGGGATCAGTACACGATCCTTAACCGTACTCGGAGTCAGCTCGATCCTCGTCGTCGGGGTGCTCGTCGGCGGCCAGTCGTACCGGATGGATCGGATCCTCCACCACGGAGATCGTTGGGCGGCGACGAACATGGACTCGATCGGGTACCAGACCACCCAGTCCGAGGTGGCCATGGCGCGGGGAGGGCTCTTCGGAGTCGGGCTAGGCGAGGGCCGGGCGAAGCACACGCTGCCCGCACCGACGACCGACTTCGTGATGACGACCGTGGCGGAGGAGACGGGACTCGTCGGCTGCCTAATCGTCCTGAGCCTCGTCAGCGGACTTGCGGGGCGGCTGTACTTCCTCGGAACCCGTTCGAAGGATCGTTTCGCGCGACTGACCCTGGCAGGGATAGGACTATGGATCGGTATTCAAACATGTACGAATATGATGATGGCGAACGGGTTCGTACCTCCGATCGGTGTCCCGATGCCGTTCGTGAGCGCCGGCGGGTCGAGCCTAATCGCGCTGTGGCTCGCGATCGGGGTGTGCCAGTCCGTCCTCAGTACAGCAGCCGAGACGGCGAAGGACTGCGGGAGGAGTGCCGATGAGACTCGTCGTGACCGGTGGCGGAACCGGCGGCCACGTATATCCCGCGCTTGAGACCGCGCGTGTCGCACGGGAGAGGGGCTGGGACGTCCGCTACCTAGGTTCGCTCCGTGGGATTGAGGGGGCGCAGTGCGCCCGGATCGGGTTACCGTTCCGCGGTTTCGCTAGCGAACCGGTCGCAAGCTTAGTCAAACCGCGTGGCTGGCGGTCTCTCATCCGGCTCGCGCAGACCAGTGCTCAGGCCGTCCGCGCCCTCACCGAGTGGCGCCCGGACGTCGTGTTCGCAACCGGTGGGTACTCCTCAGCCCCGATCCTCAACGCGGCGCGGAAGCTCAAAGTCTCTTATGTACTACATGAACAGAACAGCGTGCCAGGTCGAACACTGCGTCTGCTCGCCCCTCAAGCCCGAACGGTCTGCACGGTGTTCCAGGGGGCGGCGCGCTACTTCCCCAGAGACCGGACGGTCCGCACCGGACTGCCTGTCCGTGCCGAACTCCGGGACTCAGCGCAGGGTCGGCTCAGCTTGGGTTCGAACCTGGACAAGGCCGCGCCGATCGTGCTTGTGATGGGGGGCTCGCAGGGGAGCGTAGCGCTGAACGACGTGGCCCTCGCGACGGCCGTGCGCATGGCGGCGACCGAGGTGCAATGGCTCCACCTCACCGGGATCGGCCACTTCGAAGGCACGATGGCCTCGCTCCACAAGATGGGGGTCCGCGCGGACTACTCTGTAAAGGCCTACCTCGACGGAGAGGAGATGGCGTCGGCGCTGTTCGCCGCTTCCGTCGCTGTGTGCAGGTCTGGTGCTGGAACACTTGCCGAACTCGCCGCGTTCCGGAAGCCTTCGATCCTCGTGCCCTACCCGCACGCCTTCGGGGATCACCAGCGGCACAACGCGGAAGAGTTCGCGCGCATCGGGGCGGCGGACGTGCTGGCCCAGTCCGACCTCGCAGCTTCGTCGCTCGAGGGCCGGATCCATGCCTGGACGAACGACCGCGACCGACGGGCGGCAGCAGAGCGGGCCCTCGCGGATTGGGACGTGCCGGACGCGACCGAGCGAATCCTTGCCATCCTCACTGAAGCGGCGCGATGAGGACGAAACACGAGATCGAGACCGCCTTCGCCCCCCGGTCGGCCCTAGCCGCCAAGACTTCGTTCGTGCTGGTCGGGATCGGCGGGGCGGGGATGTCGGGCGTCGCGCGGATGCTCGCCCGTCGGGGCCACCGAGTTCGAGGGACCGACTCCACCGCCTCGCCCGTGACCCAGGCCTTGATCTCCGAAGGGATCGAGGTTTGGATAGGACATCATGGCGATATCGTCGAACCCGGCGATGCACTGGTGCTGACGGACGCGATCGACCTTGCCCGTTCGCCGGAGGTCGCCGCGGCTCGGTCTCTCGGGTGCGATCTCTTCCGTCGGTCCCAAGTTCTGGGCTGGCTTCTCGAGGGCAAGCGAACGATCGCCGTCACGGGCTCGCACGGCAAGACCACTACGACTGGCATGATCGGTGCAGGGCTCCGAGCCGCTGGGTTAGACCCTACGATCGTCGTGGGCGCCGAGGTCCCCGAGTTTGGCGGCGCTGTGGTCGAAGGTTCCGGCGAGTGGGCTGTGGTGGAAGCCTGTGAGGCCTACGACTCCCTGCGCGACTTCGACCCCCACATCGCCGTCCTCACCAATCTAGAGCTCGACCACGTCGATTTCCATGGCGACTGGGAGGGTCTGCGGCAAACCGTCACGCGTTTTCTCGACCGGATCCCGCCTGAAGGCGCGCTCGTCTACTGCGCGGAGGATTCCGGCGCGACCGAGGTCGCGCAGCTGGTCGGCCCAAGCCGGTGGCCATACCGTGAGGAGTCGTACATCCAAGTTCTTCAGGAGCGGGTACCTGACCACCAGGTCATGCTTGCGTCACCTGCGCCTGGGAAGCACAACCGACTGAACGCCTCCGCCGCAATGACCGTGTGCGACTTGGTCGGGGTGGATCTGCAATCGGCTCTCTTCGGGATCGTCAGTTTTCGTGGTGCCGAGCGGCGGCTTCAGCAGCTTCTTCCGGAAACGCTCCGATTGAGCGGCAAACTGACTGAGGCGGGGGATGCTGTAGATCGCGTGGGATCGTGGCTCCAGACGCAAAGGAGAGCGAGTGTCGTGGTCATCGACGACTACGCGCACCACCCGACCGAGATCGCGGCGAGCCTGCAGGCGGTTCGGGAAAAGCAATTCACGCTCAGCCCGGTGCTTCACGAGTTGCGGGGTAAACATGACCCGAACTACCGTGGCGAGGAGGTCGGGCGGCTCGTCGTCGTCTACCAACCCCACCTCTACTCACGCACCGCACCTCTGATCAAGGAGTTCGCGGCAGCCCTTTCGCAAGCGGACGTGGTCGTGCTGACGGACATCTATCCGGCGCGGGAGGATCCGATCCCGGGGGTGAGTTCGTGGCGGATCGCGGAGTTGGTGACGAAGCCGTGCTTCTACGTGCCCCAGCGGCACCTCCTGCCACGCGAGGTCGCAAAGATCGTCCGGCCCTGGGACGTGGTTGTCGGGATGGGGGCAGGGAACATCAGCGAGTTCGCACCCGCTTTCGTGACGGAGCTCGAGCACCGCGTGCCCGCCTCCTCGGATCAGGGGCCCCGTCCGTCTCGCGTCGCCGTCCTCTACGGGGGTGACTCGGCGGAACGGGAGGTCTCGATCCTGAGCGGGCGCGAGGTGGCGGCTGCGCTGGAGCGGAGGGGGTTCGCGGTGACCTCCGTCGACGTCAGCGAGAGACTCCTGTCAGGCGGCGCGCTGGCCGAACTTACCGGCACAGACAGGCCCGACGTCGTCTTCCTCGCCGTCCACGGAACCCACGCGGAGGATGGAGCCGTCCAAGGCCTCCTCGAGCTTCTGCACCTCCCTTACACGGGTTCAGGGATCCTCGCGAGTGCCTTGGCGATGGACAAGGACCGAGCCAAACGGATCCTCGCGGAGGCCGGTCTCTCTGTCCCCTCGGGGCGGCTCGTGTCGTCTCCCACGGACGTCGAAGCTCTGGGAGACTCGGGATCGGGCTGGGTCGTCAAGCCGAACGCCCAAGGCTCCACCGTGGGACTTCGGTTCGTCGAGCGTCGGGAGGATCTCGCCGCTGCGGTCGCGTTCGCACTCCAATTCGGTAGGGAAGTCCTCGTCGAGGAGTGGGTGCGGGGGGTCGAAGTGAGCGTGCCCGTGTTGGGCGACGAAGCGCTCCCTGTGGTCGAGATCGTCCCCGCGAGCGGGAGCTACGACTTCGCGAGCAAGTACACGCCGGGGGCGACGGAGGAGGTTTGCCCGGCCCGGCTCACGCCCGAGCAGACCGCCCTCTGCCAAGAGACCGCTCTTCGCGCCCACCGGGCGCTTGGGTGTCGAGGGGTGACGCGCACGGACATGATCGTCGCCTCCGAACGGACAGTCGTCCTC
The DNA here is from genome assembly GCA_022843485.1 of Fimbriimonadaceae bacterium. Classification (GTDB taxonomy): domain Bacteria; phylum Armatimonadota; class Fimbriimonadia; order Fimbriimonadales; family Fimbriimonadaceae; genus JALHNM01. Next base: position 227,886 of record JALHNM010000004.1, read on the forward strand.
GAAGTCAACACCCTCCCCGGGATGACGTCCACGAGCCTCGTCCCCCGAAGCGCCGGGGTCGCCGGTCTTGGCTTCGATGCCCTCTGCGAAAGGATCGTCACCGATGCGTTCCGCCAAACGTCGCCGTCGTAAGGCCCGCCCGCGACTTCGGGTCGACCCAGTCCCCCTGCTATGGGTGGCGGTTGCCCTCAACGTGGTGGCTGGGGTGGCGTTGAGCCCCTTGACGGCGGCCACCCGGGTGCGGGTCGTGGGGGCCCCGGCGGCGGACGAGGTGAGGATCCGCGCCGAGCTCCAGAGCCTACGCGGCCTCCCCTGGGCGCGCACGAGCCCGACCGCCGTCTCGGGCCGCCTCGGTGCCTTGCCTGACGCTCGGTCCGCCACGTTTCAGTCCAATCCCTTTGGTAGGGGGCTTGTACGGTTCGACCTCCGGCGACCGGCCGCTCTGGTAGCGGGAAGACCGGTCCTTGTGCTCGACGCCGAGGGCCAACTCTACGCGACCCGGCGGACCGTCCCGGAGGGCCTCCGCACGCTCTCTCTGGCCCCGGGGGCGCTCGAGGCCACCTACACCGTAACGGGCACGCTCGAGACCCGCCGTCTGGCCCAACTGGCCGCCGACCTCGCCGCGAACCTACCCAATCTTGCGGGGAACCTTGAAGTGGACGGCCGTGGGGTCGTATCCTTGCGGTCAGAGCAGGGCGGGCTGATCGTCTTCGGGTCGACGGACGACTTGCCGCATAAGGTGTCACGGCTGCGAGCGGTCCTCGGGCAGCGGCCGGGGCTCTTGGGAACGGTGCGGCGACTCGACCTCACGGCCCCGGACAACCCGGTCGTCGCCCCTCGCTGACGACGAACGTGATCAACCCCTTCCTCTCCCGAAAGTCGCCGAACGGGTGGGTGGTGCCGGTGAGCTTCATGGCCCTCCTGGTCGGGTTCATGACCTCGCTCGCTTGGATCACGACCGAGGACCGACGGGGCCGGATCCAGCAGCTCCCAGAAGAGCAGCGGCAGCGCTTCGCCATCGGCACGCTCGACCTGACCGACGAGAACGAGTCGCTCCGGGCCGAGGTGACCAAGCTTCGGGAAGAGAACACAAAGCTCCAGAACGCCCTCGCGGAGAACGACAACGCGAGCAAGTCGATCAACACGGCCTTGCAGGAGCTCAAGGTCTTCGCAGGCCTGACGGAGGTCGAAGGCCAGGGCGTGGTCATCACGCTGAGCGACAGCGCCCGCCCACCCGGAGGGGCCTTCGACGCCGCGGGCCAGACGATCCACGATACGGACGTGCTCCGGGTCGTGAACGAGCTTTGGAACGCCGGAGCCGAGGCGGTCAGCGTCAACAACAAGCGGGTCGGGCCGCAGACGAACTTCCGCTGCGTCGGGACGACCATCCTGGTCGACCAGGTCAAGATCGCCACCCCGGTCGTCATCCGCGCGATCGGCGAGTCTGACACGCTCTACGGGGCGATGAATCTGCCCGGCGGGTTCTTCGACGAGCTCCGGCTCGTCGACCCGAAGATGGTGGAGATCGTCCCCGTCAAGACGGTTCGCCTACCCGCGTACTCTGGATCGACCGCGATGAAGGTCGTCCAGGTCCCTGAGGCGCCGAAGTGACCCTGATCCCGATCCTCGCCCTCGCGATCGGCATCGCCCTCGGGTTCATGCTGAGGACGCCGCTCACAGGCACGGCCGGGGTCTACATGGGCGTCGCGGTGATCGCGGGGCTGGACTCCGTGTTCGGCGGCGTCCGGAGTGCGCTAGAAGGCAAGTTCCACACCGACATCTTTGCCTCAGGGTTCGTCGCAAACATCGTCATCGCGTTTTTCCTGGCCTGGTTCGGGGACCGTGTCGGCGTAGACCTGTACTTTGCCGCCGTGCTCGTCATGGGATGGCGTATATTCACCAACCTGAGCCTGATCCGACGGTTCCTCCTCACCCGGCTGAAGGACGAGCGGGAGCGCAAGCGCCAAGAGGCCGAGCGCCGCTCGCAGCAGGAGGCGGACGCCGCCGGCCAACAGACCGTCACGCCATGACGCCCCCCACTGTCTACGCCCTCGACCTCGGGACGACCAAGGTCGTCTGTCTCGCCGCCACCCTCGACCCAAGCGGGAAAGTCCGGGCGGAGGCCTTCGCCAGCGTCCCCTGCCGAGGGGTCGTCAAGGGGGTCGTGAGCGACGTCCCGGCTACGGCCCGGGCCATCGACGAGGCCGTGTCGAGGATCGAACGGGCCGTCGGACGCCCGGTCGACGGGCTGAGCGTCACGGTGGGCGGTACTCACCTCCAGAGCGTCAACGGCCAGGGGTTCATCCCGATCGTCCCGAGCACGCGGGCTGTGCGCCCCGACGACGTGCTCAAGGTGGTCAACCACAGTCGCCAGGTCGTCCTCCCGCCGGACCGGGAGCAGCTCATGGCCTTGCCGAAGGGCTTCAACGTCGATGGGAAGCGGGGGCTTTCCCGGCCGGTCGGCGAGACCGGCGGCCGTCTCGAAGTCCTGACCCACATCGTGACGGCGCAGACCAGCGTGCTCCAGGTCCTGGACCGCACCCTCACCGAGGCCGGTCGCCAGGTGGCGGAGATGGTCGCCGAGCCGATCGCTAGCGCCTTGGGCGTGATCGATCCAGAGAAGGCGAAGGGGGACGTGGTCGTCGTCGATATCGGTGGGAGCGTGACGGGCCTCGCCCTCTTCCTCGGCGGCGCGATCGGCTACACCTGCTGCCTGCCCGTCGGGGGCCAGCACGTGACCAACGACCTGGCGCACCTGCTGAAGGTCGACGTGGAGGAAGCGGACCGGCTGAAGGTCGCCCATGGCACGGCGACCGCCGCCATGGTCCCAGAGACCGAAGCCGTCCAGATCGTCCAAGGGGGCACGACCGAACCAAGGCCCCTGCAGCGTCGGGTACTCTGCGAGATCGTCGAGTCCCGACTGCGCGAGCTGGCGACCCTGGTGCGGCGCCACATCGAGACGGGAGGCCTCGCGGAGCCGGGACGGGCCCGACTCGTCCTTACGGGCGGGGCGAGCTTGACGCCCGGCATCGAGGATCTCTTCCGCGAGCAAACGGGCGTCGATGCCGTCGTCCGCCTCGGGCCCAAGGTGGCCGGGCCCCATGCCCGCGCCCTCGAGGACCCAGGCATGAGCGCCGTTGTCGGCCTTGCCCGGTACGGACTCGAAGGGGACGAGCAAGAACTGGCGCCGGTCTCGGCGCCGGCCAACTGGAAGGAACGGGTCCGGTCGCTGAAGTCGCTCTTCAGCCCCGGCAAGTGAGAAGCACAACCATGAGCACGAGCGGCGCGGTCATTAAGGTCATCGGAGTCGGGGGCGGCGGGTCAAACGCGGTCGACCGCATGGTCGAAGCGGGCATCCAGGGCGTGGAGTTCATCGCGATGAACACCGACACCCAGGTCCTCGACAAGTCGAAGGCGGGCAAGAAGCTCCAACTCGGCCTCAACCTCACCCGCGGTCTGGGCGCCGGCGGGGACCCCGAAGTGGGCAAGGCGGCCGCCGAGGAGAGCAAGAACGACGTCCGGAAGGCCGTCGAGGGTGCGGACATGGTCTTCATCACGGCCGGTATGGGCGGGGGCACCGGCACCGGCGCGGCGCCAGTCGTGGCCGACGTCGCGCGGGAGCTCGGCGCGCTCACGGTGGCGATCGTCACCCGGCCGTTCATCTTCGAGGGGCCCCGGCGGACCAGGCTCGCCACCGACGGCGTCACCTCGCTCATGGGCCGGGTCGATACCCTCATCACGATCCCGAACGACCGCCTTATGGACGTCGCCGAGCGCAAGACCACGCTGCTCGACGCCTTCCGGATCGCGGACGACGTCCTGCGCCAGGGTGTCCAGGGCATTTCGGACATCATCACCGTCCCTGGTCAGATCAACGTCGACTTCGCAGACGTCAAGGCGGTCATGGCGAACGCGGGGCCTGCGCTCATGGGCATCGGCTACGGGATCGGCGACCAGCGGGCCCTCCAGGCGGCCCAAGGTGCGACCTCCAGCAAGCTGCTCGAGCAGACGATCCACGGCGCCCGGGGCCTTCTCGTGAACGTCACGTCGAGCGAGGACCTTACGCTCGCCGAGGTCACCGAGTCGATGGCTTACATCCATTCGCTCTGCGACGAGGAGGAGGCGAACATCTTCTTCGGGACGGTCGTGGACCCGATGCTCGACGGCGAGGTCCGCATCACGGTCATCGCCACCGGCTTCACCGCCGCCACCCGAGCGGCCTCGCCGGTGCTGCGTTCGCTCGAGCCTCGCGAGGACAGGGCCGCGGTCGCGATGACCTCCGTTGAGACCACCGCCGCCCCGCCCGAGGCCAGGCCCGAGCTCCAGGATAAGCGGATCTCGCCACGGGACATCTGGGAGAAGGCGCAGCGGAACCTCCGAGAGGCCTCGGCGCCGACCCCGGAGCTCTACGACGAGAGCGAGATCGACATCCCGGCCTTCCTCCGCGAGCACCGCAAGCGAGGGCAGTGACCGTAGCATCGGCTTCCAGCCGATGGTGTCCCGGGCTTCCAGCCTGGGACGGTGGCGATAGGCCGCGCACAGGCGCATGACGCGCCGGGAGCTCCTCGCCCTGCTGGCGACCCTGCCCTGGGTTGCGGGGTGCGGGAGCGCTTTGGGCGACGGGCGGGTCCCGCTTCGGCTCGCCCACTGGGGTGGGGCCGGGGCGGACGGTGAGTTCGACCGGCTCGTGCGACGCCTACGCCAGGAGTTCGAGGCCGCAAACCCAGACCTTGACCTCCGGCCCGAGGGGATCCCGGGGAGCCAGGAGTACGTGTCGAAGCTCCTCCTCAGCCATGTCGCCGGGGCGATGCCGGACGTCGTGACCCTCGACGCCTCGAGCGCGGCCGCTTTCATCGAGAACGGGACCCTGCGCGACCTCGCTCCCTTCGCCGAGAAGGACCCCGCCTTTGATTGGGGCGAGTACTTCCCGAACGTGGTCGACGTGGCTCGGCGGGGGGATCGGGTGTACGCCGTCCCGATCGACTTCACTCCGATGGTCGTCTACCTGAACCGAAGGCTGTTCCGGGAGGCTGGGGCAGCGTTGCCCGAACCGGGGTGGGACTTCGACCGGTTCCTCGCCGCTGCCCGCGCGACGACCCGCGGGGACGTCTTCGGGTTCGAGTTCGCGAACTGGATGCCGGGGTGGGTCATGTTCCTGTGGAACAACGGCGGCGACGTCCTGACCTCCGACGGGCTCCGGGCAAGCGGGGCCCTCGATTCGGAGGAGTGCGTCGGGGCCGTCCAGTTCCTCGCCGATCTCGTGCTCCGGCACCGGGTGGCTCCCTCACTCAGCCAGGTCGCGGCGATGGGGGTCGACCTCTTCGCGACTGGGCGGGCCGCCATGAAGGTGAGCGGGCATTGGAACCTCATAGCTCTCCAAGCGAGCCCGGGCATCGACCTGGACGATGTGATGGTGCTCGAGCTCCCGACGAACCTGGCCCGGGGCGTGACCGTGATGTACCAGGCGGGCCTGGCGATCGGGGCGTCCTGCCGACACCCGGACGCCGCCTGGCGGTACGTGCGATGGTTCACGGGCCGGAACGTCCAGGAGCGCTACAATGCGAGCGGGATCGCGGTCTCGGCGCGTGTTGACGTCGAAGACGCGAAGCTCCAGGCGGTTCGTGGGGGTTCGGCTGCCGCCGAGCAGCGAACCGAGACGTTCCGCCGGGTGGTGCCCACCGCTCGCCCACCCTGGGGCGCTCGGGTCGAGGGGTACGACATCGTCGAACGCGAAGGGCAGGGCGCGATGGACGCCGTGCTCAAGAACGGTGTCCCCGTCCGGGAGGCCCTACAGGCGGCCGCCGCCCGCATAGACGCCGCCGTTGCCCGTCGCTAACCCGCCCGGGGCGCGGGGCAGTGGCCTGCCTCGGAGCGCGGGCTTTCCTGCCTGCACCCCGGATCCGGAAAGGCTTAGCGCGGGCGCATCAAGGGGAAGAGGAGGACCTCTCGGATGTGTTCCATCCCTGTGAGCAGCATCACCATCCGGTCGATCCCGATCCCGCAGCCGCCAGTCGGGGGCATCCCCCCCTCGAGGGCGTAGAGGAACTCTTCGTCCATCGGATGCGCCTCGTCGTCTCCCCTCGCCCGCTCCCGCACCTGGGCCTCGAACCGCTCGCGCTGGTCGGTCGGGTCGTTGATCTCGCTGAACGCGTTGCAAACCTCCCGCCCGAGCACGTACCCCTCGAACCGGCGAGTGAACCCGGGCCGGGAGGGGTCCTTCTTGGCGAGCGGGGATGTCTCGAGCGGATAGCCGACCACGAACGTCGGCTCCTGGAGGTGCGGCTCGACAAAGACCTCGAGTAGCTTTTCGATGAGCCCGCCAAGGTGCGCCTCCTCGCCGACCTGGATTCGCTTGCCCGTCGCGGGGTTCACGATCTCTCGCTCGCCCAGGGCCCGCTTGGCCGAGTCCAGGGAGGCGAGGTCGGCCGCCGTGATCCCGGAGCGGCGCTCGATCTCCTCGAGCAACTGCACCCGATGCCAGGGCTTCGAAAAGTCGGGGGCCACTCGTTCCTCCCCTGCGTCGGCCACCGTCGTGTCGCTCGGGGGCGGGGTCAGCCCCGTCTCCCGGGCCACGAAGGCGAACAGTTCCTCGACCGTGGCCATCACGTCTTCGAGGTTGGCGTAGGCTTCGTACCACTCGAGGAGCGTGAACTCCGGGTTGTGGCGGTTGCTCACGCCCTCGTTCCGGAACACCCGTCCGAGCTCGAAGACCTTCGGCACGTCGCCGCAGATCACACGCTTGAGGTAGAGCTCGAGCGAGATCCGAAGCTTGACGTCGAGGTCGTAGGCGTTGAAGTGCGTCCCGAACGTCCGCGCCGCCGCACCGCCCGCTTCCAGCTGCAGCATTGGGGTCTCGACCTCGAAGAACCCCTTCGACTCGAAGTACCGCCGGACGGCGGACACGATCCGCGACCGGGCGAGCAGGGCGTGGCGCGCCTCTGGGTTGCAGACGAGGTCGAGGTGACGGTGTCGGTACCGCTCCTCGACGTCCGTGAGGCCGTACCACTGGTGCCCGTCCTTCTCCTTGCCGAGGGGCAGGACTTGGAGCGATTTCGAAAGGGGTGCGAGCGTGCGGACGTGGATCGACTTCTCGCCGGTCTTCGTGCGGAAGAGCCCACCGGTTACGCCGAGGTGGTCGCCGATGTCGAGCAGGCCGAACGCTTCCCAGGCCTCCTCGCCGAGGTCGTCCTTCTTGAAGTAGCCCTGGACCTTCTCGTCGCCGTCGCTGAGGTGGGCGAAAGCGGCCTTGCCCATGAGCCGCATCGAGACGATCCTCCCGGCGAAACTGACGGTCGGCCGCTCGGTCCCCTCGTCGGCGTCGCCGCCCAGCTCCTCGAACCGGTCGAGCAGCCCCGCTGCCGAGTCCGTCCGCTCCCAACGCTCGACCGCGTATGGGTCGAAGCCCAGTTCGCGCAGCCGGGCCAGTTTCTCAAGGCGCAAGGTTCGTACGTCGTCCGACATCGGCAGGCTGGATTCTGGCCGGTCCCGCGTCCAGCCGGGGGACTCACCAGCGGACGAGCGCTTCCAGAGGCACGAGCCACTCCCCATCGCGCAGGGCTACGAGGCCGGGGGTCTCGACCCAGTGCTCGCCGACCCGCAGATAAGTGGAGCCGAGCGTCACCCCCACCCGCCCCCCGCGTCCGGAAGCCCACGCGGTCGCTCGGAGCCGGTCGACCGTTACGGGTCGACCATGGGCACGGGCCCAGCCGGCGAACGGGACGTAGAGGGTTCCGTCCTCGTCGGCGGCGCACCCGGTCACCCGCGTCCCGGCGATCCACTGGTCGGCTGCGGGGCGGAAGCCCTCCCCGACGTAGACGGCGAGGGCCCAACGGGCCATCGATTCGGCCCGGGCCTGTTCCTCAGCGGCGGTCGCCACGGCTTGGACGGCGGACAGCGCCCCACCCCACCGGCCCACGACGATGACCGAGGACAGGCCGCGGTGCGTCGACGATCGGGCCCCGAAGGGAAAGCCGGACGGCGGCATCGGGGATTCCGGGGGCAGTACGGAGGGCCCTAACGGAAAGCTGGGGGGAAGGGCGTCCTCTCCCACGGCCACCGCCGGCCAGAGGTCCGGGGACGGGGGTTCCCCGAAGAGCATCGTCGCCTCTCCTTTGCGGTTGGGCGACCAGTCGAGAGCCTCCAGGGCCCCGCCGTACAGGGCACCCTCGCGCTGGAGCGCGTCGAGGGCGCGCTCGGGTCCGATTCCGACCGGCGGTGGGGGCGGACCGGGTGGCCACCAGGACCAGACTCCCAACGCTAGGAACACCGGGGCGAGAGCCCACGCCACGCGGGAGGGTGTCCAGACTCGGACCCAGAACGGGAGCGGCTCGGGGTGGGAGGTCACCGCCCCTCGAGCCCCTCGAGCGGGACGAGCCAGTGGCCGTCCTTGAGGGCGACGATCCCGGAGACGGGGCGGGTCCGGCCGCCGACCTTGAGGCTCGGGGCGGCGAGCACGACCACCCCTGCGCCGGCGTCGAACGACGCTCGCCCGTCCGCCCGGTTCCAGGTCAGCGCCTTGTCCCGGGCGCTGGCCCATTCATCAAGGCGGACGAACACGACGCCCTCCGGCGAGCGGTAGCTCTGGGTTTGGCGCCCCCCGAGTGCCACGGTGCCGTCCGCTTTCAGCGTCGTCCCGTAAGCGCCCGCCAAGGCATATCGGGCCACGGCTTCGAACACCGCCAAGTCCTTGCCGTCCGACCGATCACGGGTGAAGACACGAACCATCAAGCCCTCGAATCGAGCAGCGACAAGGAACCCCGCCGCTCCGCCCTGATCCTCTATCTCGGTGATGCGGACTTGGGACCCTAGCCCGAAGCCTGAGGGTGCCTCCTCGCGTAATGGGACCGCCAGATTCGTCAAGGACAACTCTTGCCACCGATCTTCCCGCTCGGCCAGCGGCTCCACGGTTGCGCCGACCTCGAGTCGCCGACCGAGCGAGTCCACAAAGACGACTTCGGCGGCTACCGTCCGACGACCGACGAAGGTCTTGAGGACCGAGGTAAAGCCTGCCCTTCCCACCGAATCGACCAGGACAGCTTCCCGTAGGTCTCCGGATGATTGGGCGGCGGCCATCGACGCTGCGAGTAGAGCGAGGACGGTGGCGGAGAGGAAACGTGAGTGCTGCTGTGTGAGGTGCTTCAAGTACATGGTCTTAATCAAGTTCCTCAATGAACCAGCTCACTGTCCTAAACGGGATGTAGCTCGAACCGATTCGATCTACGTAGTTGTCCGCGACGCCGGTCCAATCGAGAAGGAAGTTCCACTGCCAATAGCTCTGTTCATCAAGGCCAGACGGTGGGCCGAAAAGCGCAACGAGCCCCGGCAAGTACTTTTGCGCCGCGCAGGCGTCATAAGTTTGTAGGCCAGAGCGGTTGACAGAGTGAAAGTTAAAGTTGTACTGGCTGTATTCTCCTAAGTTTGAGGGGTTCTTGCCGATCCCAGCGATCGGCTGTGTGCGAAACGGCACGTTCATGTTGCTGCGCCGCGCGAAGAACCTGATCAGCCCGACTTCGGAGCCAAGCGCCTGGCTTGCCAGGGAGAAATAGCCACTGACGTCAAGGCAGTCCATGAGCGCTGTTGCTCCCGACGCTCGAACGTCGAAGAACGATTTCAAAGAATACCGTTTCCCGACGAAGTTCACGAAGTGCGGTGTCGCAGGAACGTACCATGCGTTAATCTGATACAGACCCCTGTGATCGCGTGTCGACAATCGCTCTTCTCCGTCAACCCGTTTGCCCAGAGGCAGACGTCCTGTAGGGCCTCGACCCAGTTTTGCGAGGCCATGAGGCCGGTCGGCTGGCTCTGCACGAGGAACGCCCGGCAGTCCAGCCAGGACACGCCCGTCTCGAAGTAGGGGGCGCCGGACTCGAACGTGAACTCGACGTTCAGTTGGCCCTTCGTGACGACGTTCGGTAAGCCAATGAGCTGCGTCTCGAAGATTACGTCGACTGGTCCCTGAGGACAGGTGAGTTGGGTCGTGGTGGTCGTGATGGGGAAAGTACCTGCCAGGGAGGCGTAGGATCCGGTGCTTGAGACGCTGTACGTCGCCGCCGAGCCCGTGTACCGGATCTTAAGCCGTACTGTCGGCTGCGACCCGCGAACCCAGCAGACCTTGTCGCCACTCGGAACCCCGTCGACGACGAACGACGCGGGCCAAATGAGGCGGTCGGTGAGCGGGGTGCTGCCGTGGAAGAACTGGGTGCGCTGGCTAAACGGCCCGTCCGCCCAGGCCCCAAGGGCGATGAGCAGGAAAAGGACGACCGTCCCGAGCCTCGGATTAAGGCGGACTGTGCTCATGTTCGCACCCTACCTCCTACATCCTGCCAAGTCAACCGCAAAACAAAAGCTTAACGCTCCCTTAACCGTCGGCCCCAATTCAGGGGCGATGCCTCGTCACGACTCATAAAAATGAATAAGAAAACGCCAAAAGCCTACCGTCAACGTCGTGTCACGCCCTTGTGACGGGTCGGGGCGCATCCTTTCGACACCGACCGATCACTTCGGGTCGGATGGGAAAGCCAGATGAGAATCGAACGCACCGCTCGCCCGGCCCGGACCGTCCTGGTCCTCGCCGCCCTCGCCGCCGCCTGCGCCGCCACCGCGCAGGTCCCTCATTGGGACCAGTCGTGGAACCCGGTGACCAAGCGCGCCGCCCACACCTCCACCGCCACGATGCCGATGGGCTTGGCGATGCCCCAGATCTGCCGCGACGACTTCGTCCTCGAAGCGGGGACGTCGGTCGGCCGCGTCGATTGGTGGGGCACGGAGGACGGCACCGTCACGCAGTTCATCATCATTTCTAACTGCAACCACAACTGCACGCCGAAGGCGCAGATCACGAACGAGGTCGTCGTCCCGACCAAGGTCTTCGCCGGGATCGACTGCCAAGGCAAGATGGTCTATCGGTACTCGGTCGTGCTCGCCACCCCGATCCCTTACGTCGGTGGGTTTAACGGCCGGACCTGGATCTCGATCGCGGAGAACGACGCGACGAGTTCGATGGTCGGCGTCCCGCAGTTCAGCTGGTCCGGCGTCCGCCCGATCCGCAACTGCCCCGCGACCGGCTGGAACAACGTCAACTTCGTCCCGCTCGTCGACGCGTGCGACGGCAAGCGGAACGACCTCGCCTTCGTCCTTTACCCGTAACCTCTCTTGCTGCCTGGCTCTACGAGCCGCCTACTCGCACCCTCCCGCCTGCGGGCGGGGGGGCCTTGCTTCTCCTCCTCTCCTCGGGGTTGACCTGAGATTCACCTCTGCCACGACGAAGGGCCCGCCGCGAATCGCGGACGGGCCCTCCTTCGGGGTGGACGGGAAGGCGCTTACTTGCCGGTGCAGCTCGAGCAGTCGCCCTTGGCCTTGTTCGAGACCGCGGTCATGCCGACGTTGGCCGTCTTGGCCGGGGGCATGAGGACACCGTCGATGACGTGGATCACGCCGTTGCTGCCGACGATGTCGGTCTTGACGACGCGGACGTTGCCGTTGAGCATCACGTTGCCGTTGCGCACGGCGATCATGACCTTGCCGCCCTGGACCGTCTTGGCCTCCTTGAGCTTGACGACGTCCTTGGCCATCACGTTGCCGGCGACGACGTGATACGTGAGGACTCGCTTCAGGAGTTCCTTGTCCTTACCGACGGCCTCGAGGGTCGCCTTCGGCAGCTTCGCGAACGCGGCGTTCGTCGGGGCGAAGACCGTGAACGGGCCCTTGCCGCTCAGGGTCTCGGCGAGGCCTGCCTGCTTGACCAGCGAGACGAGCGTGCTGAAGTCCTTGTTGCCGGCGGCGATCTCGACGACGGTCTTGGCGGGGGCCATGGCGACGGTGGCCATGCCGATCCCGGCGGCGGCGATGGCGGCGATGCTGATGTTGCGGAGTGTCATTGTGCGTTTCCGTTCCGGGCGGAGCCCGTCAGGTCGATCTACTGGTGCCGTGATGCGATGGTTCCCGGTAGCATCATCGGAACAGAATATGAGTCCATTGTCCCTGGCCCGCCCCGTCACGCTCACCCGCCCTTAGTCTTGCGGGGGTAAGGGACGAGGAGGATGGGGCGGGTGAGGCGGTCGCCGGGCTTGCTGGCCCAGCCGGTGAGGAGGCCGTTCTTGCTGGCTTGCAGGATCGCGTGGATGGTGTAGCCGTCCTTGGAGGAGTCGACGAGTTCGGAGAGGAACCTCGCGCCGATGCCGGGCCGCCAGACGGCGGCGTGGCCCACACCGTCGATGGCGCCCAGCCCGAACACCCACCTGTCGTTCGTGACCCAGAACGCCGAGAAAAACTCCCCGACCGTGCCGCCGGAGAGGTCCTCCCACCTCCCGTCGGCCCAGCGCACGTTCTGAGGGACTCCGATCGTCCCTTCCTGGACGGCAATGTCCCCGTGGTCGTTGACGCACTGGACGTACACCCCGCCCTCGGGCGGGTGGCCGAGGACGGTGAGGCCCTCGCCGCCCGGCCAAGCTACCGCCGTAAGGGTCTTCTTGAGGACGGAGTCTCCCACCACGTCCGTGTTCCCGTTGACGGCTTTGGCGAGGGCAGTGGAGGGCCCCGGCGCCGGGCCGAGCGCGACGGCGCCGGGGCCGGGGCCGGGCCGGTAGAGCCAGCCACGCGCGATGGACGACTCGCCTTGCTGGGCCCATCCCACGATCTCCCCCTTGTCGTTCATCCCGAACGTCCAGAGGAAGATGAGGCCCGGGGGCATGGGGATGAGCCGGAGGCCCTCGGCCTCTGACCAGACGGCGGCCTGGTTCCGCCCCCCGCCGTCGAGCATACAGGCGATCTCGTTCTTGTCGTTGACCGCCCGCCCGACGGTGAAGCGGAAGCCGCGGTACGTGGGGAGCTGGAACCAGCCCCGGTCTGGGCGCCAGACCCACCCGGGCCCGACCCAGCGGTTGCCGACGACCCAGCCGTTCGAGTTGACCGAGAACCCCGCCTCCCTCCCGGCCCGCGAGGGCCCGAGGTCGAACATGCGGTACTTCACCTCGTCGACGACGGGCAGCCCACCGTGGAGGGCGACGAGGATCAGGGCGCTAGCCGACAACACTCCGCAAGAGTACCATGACTTTTGACTCATCGTCGGCTGGCCCCCGATCGAATCGAACATGAGTGACTTATAGTGATTCAGGGCAATGCTGTGGAACGCCCGGCGGTGAAAAATGAGACCCAACATCTGGATCGCAGCCCTTCTGCTAGGCCCTTGCGTCGCTCGTGCCCAAGAGGCTTTCTTTAGCTACCAGGTTGTGTCTGGCGAGACCGGCTTCACCAAATTCCCCGTCGGGTTCTGGTCCGACGCGAACGGGACCTACGCCGCGAACCTGCTCCTGGGTAGCACGACGCAGTCGCGGTGGGACAAGGCGGGCACCGTGACACGGGGCAAACTACAGACCGCGGAGAACCCGCCCTTGGACGCCCCCTCCCGGGTGGCGCACGTCAACGACTTCGGCCTCGCGTGCGGGTGGACGAGGAACGACTTGGGTCGCCTCGTCCCCTGCACGTGGGACACGAGCACGTTCCTCTCCGCGATCCAGGCGTCGGCCATCGCCTCGCCCGACCCGAACTTCCCGAACGGGGAGGCGTTCATGGTGAACCGCGTGGGGTGGGTCGTCGGTTACTTCGCCGCCGCCCAGTCGCTCGCCGGGAACCAGGACGCGTTCGTGAAGGACGGGCCGTTGGCACTGGCCCTCCCTGAGCCGATGGGCTTCTCCGAGACCCGCGCCCTCTGCATCAACGGCAAGTCGGGTACGCCCACGGTCTACCGGATCGGCGGGTGGAAGCGAAGCCCCGGCGGCCACACCCGCGCCATGTTGTGGAAGCGGGACGCGGGCTTCTGGGTCGAAGAGGCCTTCAACGACCCGGACAACGTCCTGAGCAGCCGCGTGACCTGGGTCGCCGACGTCAACGACAACGGTGTCTTGGTCGGCCGGATCGAGCCGTACACCATCGGCATCGCGTCCCTCGAGCCGCTCGACCAGAACGAGGCCGGGGGCCTCTTCGTCTACGCCCCGGGCGACAAGGTGCGCCGGGTCAGCCTTCCCGGCCTCGGGGCCGCCGTGCCGGTGCGGATCAACGGGAGCCGCGAGATCCTCGTGAACCGGGACGATAACGGCGTCGACCGCGCCTACATCGTGGTCCCGCCCTCGACCACCGACCCGCGGGTGACTGGCTCGGTCTTCGACCTTCAAGCGGTGATGACGTACAAGGACGCCTTCGGCAAGGTCGATCAGGCGTTCGAGTTTCGAGACGGCCGTAGGTGGTCCGGGTACGGGTTCGTCGGGACAGTGCGGACGTCAGCGGTCGCGTTCGCGGATCCCCTGTTCACGAAACCGCCGTTGACGGTCGAAAGCCCTCAATTCTTCGGGTTCATCGTGCAGGGTGGCGACGTCCAAAGTCTGCAGTCCTTGGACGGGGACACTCTCCGGCTCTCATGGAGCGGGGCAGCGACAACGATCACGGTTCGGGCACAGGGCGCCGGCACCACTTCGAGCTATCAGCTCCCAATCACTTTGAGGAAGCTGACGGCAGGGGAATACAAGGTCAAGGTGACGTTCATCTCTGTCGACGAGCAAAGTGAGTCCGGCAGAGGCCCCTACACGCTGACCTCCGACTTCCTGACGTATCGAGGCACCCGAGTGTCCAACCCAGACTTCTGGAACGCCGGAGGCGGACAGTTCCAGTACCGCGCAAAACTCGAGTTCACGGCCACGATGACCTCCGGCACGGCCTCCGTCGAGATCGAGCGCGTCGCTTTCGCGCGGGAGTTCTGACGCGGGGCGGCTCACCCGCCCTTCGTCCTCCTCGGGTAAGGGACGAGGAGGATGGGGCGGGTGAGGCGGTCGCCGGGCTTGCTGGCCCAGCCGGTGAGGAGGCCGTTCTTGCTCGCCTGGAGGACGGCGTGGATGGTGTAGCCGAGCTTCGAGTCGTCGACGAGGTCGGCGAGGACCCGCGTCCCTACCCCCGGCCTCCAGATCGCGGCGTGGGGCACGCCGTCTAGCCACGTCGCCCCGAACACCCAGCGCTCGTCCGTGATCCAGAACGCGCCCCACCCCTGCCCGGTGCCCGGGAAACTGCCGAGGTCCTCCCACCTCCCGTCGCTCCAACGCACGTCCTGCTTCACGCCGACCGTGCCCTCGGTCACGGTGATGTCACCGAGGTCGTTGACGCTCTCGACGTACACCCCGCCCTCGGGCGGGTGGCCGAGGACGGTGAGGCCCTCGCCGCCCGGCCAAGCTACCGCCGTAAGGGTCTTCTTGAGGACGGAGTCTCCCACCACGTCCGTGTTCCCATTGACGGCTTTCGCGAGGGCACTGAAGGGCCCTGCCGCGGGGCCGAGGGCGACCGTGCCCTGGCCCGGGCGGTAGAGCCAGCCGCGCGCGACCGACGACTCGCCCTGTTGCGCCCACCCGACGATCTCCCCCTTGTTGTTCATCCCGAACGTCCAGAGGAAGATGAGGCCCGGGGGCATGGGGATGAGCCGGAGCCCCTCGGCCTCCGACCAGACGGCGGCCTGGTTCCGTCCCCCTCCGTCGAGCATGCAGGCGATCTCGTTACGGTCGTTGACGGCCCTCCCGACGGTGAAGCGGAAGCCCCGGTAGGTGGGGAGCTGGAACCAGCCCCGGTCCGGACGCCAGACCCAGCCAGGCCCGACCCAGCGGTTCCCGACGACCCACCCGTTCGAGTTGACCGAGAACCCCGCCTCCCGCCCCGTCCGCGCTGGCCCGAGGTCGAACATCCGGTACCGGACGTCCTCCACCTCCGGCAGACCCCCACCGAGAGCCACGAGCGCGAGGAAGGGAGTGAGGTTCACCCCGCAAAGTTACCCCGCTCCTCCGGCCGATGTCTCCTCAGATCTCGCGCGACCAATCTCTAAGCCCTCCGACCCCCTCGCTGGAACCCGGGGGGTATCCTTCGCGTTAACGTGAGTGTAGAACGCTCAAGTGAATTGAGCAGTCGCACGAAGGAGTAGTACGGAGAACGAGATGGGACGAGTCGTCGGGATCGATTTGGGCACGACCAACAGCGTCGTCGCGGTCATGGAGGGCGGTGAGCCCAAGGTCATCAGCACGGCGGAGGGCACGCGGACCCTCCCCTCCGTGGTCGCGTTCAAGACGAACGGCGAGCGGCTGGTCGGGGTCACCGCCAAGCGGCAGGCCGTAACGAACCCCGGCAACACCGTGGCCAGCATCAAGCGCTTCATGGGGCACAAGCTGAGCGAGGTCGCCGACGAGGCGAAGAAGGTCAGCTACAAGGTCGTCGAAGGGAAGAACGGCCAGGCCGCCGTCCACATCCCGGCGGTCGATAAGGACTTCACGCCCGAGGAGATCAGCGCGATGATCCTGCAGAAGCTGAAGGCGGACGCGGAGGCGTACCTCGGGGAGACCGTCGACCAGGCCGTCATCACCGTTCCGGCTTACTTCAACGACAGCCAGCGCACCGCGACCAAGAACGCGGGCGAGATCGCGGGGCTCAAGGTGCTCCGGATCATCAACGAGCCGACAGCGGCCTCGCTCGCCTACGGGCTCGACAAGAAGGTCAACGAGACGATCCTCGTCTTCGACCTCGGCGGCGGCACGTTCGACGTCTCGCTGCTCGACGTGGGCGACGGCGTCTTCGAGGTCAAGAGCACGGCCGGCGACAGCCACCTCGGCGGCGACGACTTCGACCAGAAGATCGTCGACTACGTCGCGACCGAGTTCATGAAGCAGCACGGGGTAGACCTGCGCAAGGACACCAAGGCCCTCCAGCGGCTGCGCGAGGCGGCCGAGAAGGCGAAGATCGAGCTGAGCAGCCAGGTCACTACGGACATCAACCTCCCGTTCATCACGGCGATCGACAACGAACCGGTCCACATGGAGAACCAGCTCAGCCGGGCGAAGTTCGAGGAGCTGTGCGCGGACCTGCTGGCCCGGGTCGAGAGGCCGGTGAAGCAGGCGCTCGACGACGCCAAGGTCGACCTCGCCAAGATCGACGAGGTCATCCTCGTGGGCGGTTCGAGCCGCATGCCGATGGTGCAGGACCTCGTCAAGCGGATGACCGGTAAGGAGCCGAACAAGAGCGTGAACCCGGACGAGGTCGTGGCCGTCGGCGCGGCGATCCAGGCGGGCGTGCTCGGCGGCGACGTGCGGGACATCCTCCTGCTCGACGTCACCCCGCTGTCTCTCGGCGTCGAGACACAGGGCGGGGTCATGGACAAGCTCATCGAGCGCAACACGACGATCCCGACGAAGAAGAGCCGGGTCTATACGACCGCCGTCGATAACCAGACCGAGGTCACGATCCACATCCTGCAGGGCGAGCGGCCGATGGCGGGGCAGAACAAGAGCCTCGGGCAGTTCAACCTCAGTGGCATCCCCCCCGCCCCCGCCCGGGTGCCGCAGGTCGAGGTCACCTTCGACATCGACGCGGACGGCATCCTCAGCGTGAGCGCGAAGGACAAGGCGACGAGCAACGAGCAGAAGATCACGATCACCGGCAGCGGCAACCTCGGCAAGGAGGAGATCGACCGGATGGTGGTCGAGGCCGAGAAGAACGCCGAGGTCGACGCCCGGGTCCGCGAAGGGGCCGAGCTCCGGAACGAGGCGGACCGGCTGGTCGGGTCCGTCGAGAAGTCGCTGCGCGACCTCGGGGACAAGGTGACCGAGGCCGACCGGAGCCGGGTCGAGGAGAAGGTCCAGGCCGTGAAGCAGGCCAAGGAGCGCGACGACCTCGAGGGGCTTAAGACGGCCGTGCGCGAACTCGAGACCGAGAGCCATGCGCTGTCGCAGAAACTCTACGAGTCGACGACAGCGCCTACGGAAGAGCCGGTCGGTGCCGGGGTCGGTTCGGGCCAGAAGCCGGGCGACGACGTCATCGACGCTGAGTTCAAGGAAGAGAAGTAACGTGGCCCCCCTCCCCCGTTCACGGGGGATGGGGTTGGGGCTGCCCCCTTGGCATGGCTGGCCCGGCCATGGTCCCCGGGGCGGCTCGCCCCGTCGCGGGCGTCTTGCCCCAGCAGGCGATCAGTGTCGCGGACCCTATGGTTCTGGGAGCGGGCCACGGGCTAGCGCTCCAGTCGGGGAACCGCCAGCTCCCACTCGTGAGCCTCGGCCATGAGGCTAAGCCGCGTGGCCGGGGTGGTGAGGGTGTCGCTTTGGGGTCGGGTTGCTTTCGGGGTTTTGCGTGGGTGCGCCGGTGGCCTGGGGTTGTCTGGGCCTAGCGGGCAGGGCGGGGCGCTTCGTCACGCGGCCCTCGGCCTTTGGGCGAGCTTCCTGAGGTTGTGGGCCAGGGCGGTGAGCCCCAGTTCGAGGCTCGCGCCCGAGAGCCCGCGCAGGAGCAGCCGGCGGAAGCCCTGGTTCCCCTTGAACTGGCCGAAGACGCGCTCGACGGTCGGCCCTCGGAGCCTGAGGAGCCGACGTCCTTCTTCGCTGGCGGCGTAGGCGTTGGCCGCCTCGCGGGCGCCGGCCTGGGCCCCGTGGGCGACCGTGAAGTCGCGCCGCTTGCCCTTGACCCCGCAGGCCTCTTTCAGCGGGCAGCCCTGGCACTTGCGCACGACGTAGCGCGTCCGCGGCTCGCGGCCCTTCGTGCGCACCGCGAGCGGCCTGGCCTCGTGCCCGGCCGGGCACCGGGCCGAGCCGTCGTCCCCCACCGAGAACGACGGCCGCGCGCGCCGGTCGGCGCAAGGCAGGCAGGCCTTCACCCCCCGCGAGAGCAGCGCCTGGGCGTCCTTGCCCGAGTCGTAGCCCTTGTCGGCGACGACCGCCTCGGGCAGGGCGCCGGACTGCCTTTCCGCGGCCTGGAGCACGCCCTCCATCTGGCCCTGGTCGTTCGGCCGCGAGGTCGCGGCGTAGCCGACGACCATCCCCGAGGCGGGGTCCGCCGCGACCTGCAGGTTGTAGCCGACCAGGAACTGGCCCGAGCGCAGCATCTTCTGCGCCTCGTCCTCGAGCGCGTCCGCGGACTCGGCCTCCGCCAGGGCCCGGCGCCACTGCGAGCGCGCCGCCGCCACCTTCGTGCCGTCGACCGCCATCGCCTTGCGCTCCAGCACCCCTCGCGCCTCCGCCTCCTGGCACACCAGCAGGAACAGGCCCTCGAGCTCCGGCCCGAGCCGCCGCCGGAACCGCGCCAGCGTCGCGTGGTCCGGCTCCAGCCCGTCCGAGAGGAACGCGTAGCGGGCGTCGAAGCGGCACGACTCCTCGAGCCGCCGCGAGCTCCGCTGACCCTGCAGGTAGCCGAACAGGAGCACCAGGAACAGGCCGAGGGGGTCGTAGCCGTAGCCCCCCTCGCGGCTCGCCAAGGCGCGCAGGCGAGGGCCGAGCAGGGGCTCCGCGAGAGCCTTCAAAGCCGCCACGTGGGGCGCGCGCTCGGCCAACGGCCGCTCGAAGAGCGCCCCCTGCCCGTGGCCAGGGCCGGGGCCGGAGAGGAACGAGGCGACGGAACGACGGTTGTGGCGCGGCACCACCTAACGACGAGGACCGACCGCCCCAAGCATCCCCGTGCGACACCCTC
>JALHNM010000005.1 GCA_022843485.1 Fimbriimonadaceae bacterium
TCGTTCGGGACGATGAACCGGCAGATGCGGAGCGGGGTGGCGTCGTTGCCGCGGAGGCTCGTCACGTCACCGGCGTCCGTTCGGCCGCGCAGGCGGTTGAAGCTGGTCGGGAAGATCTCTTCCTGGCCGGCAGTCGCCGCGAGGCTGAAACCACCCGTGGCCGGGTTGTCGAACACGAACGTGCCCGAGCCGGGCGGGTCGTTGTTGAAGATCAGCTGGTCCCACGTCGCGCCAGCCTGGGTCGGCGGGCGGGCGATGAAGAAGTTGTACAGCGTACCAGCGTCGACCGGCACGGGCGGCACGGCGAGCTGGCCCTGGCTCCTCTTCTGGAACAGCGGGCTGATGATGGTGCTGGGCTGACCGACGGTCGGCTGGATCGTCCACACGAACTGGCCGTTGGCCGGCATGTTGACGTTCGGGACCGGGATCGTGACCTGCAGCGCTTCGGCGGTTCCGCCGATCGGGTCGCCGAGGCCGGCCGGCACGGTGACGGCCGGGCTGGTCCAGATGGCGGTGCCGACCGGGTTGCCACCGTTGACCGGGTCGGCGTTCTCGCGGTTCCAGAGGGAGAGCGTGAACGACGGGTCGGTCGCCTCGTCGGCGGTGATGACGGCGATGTTGATGATCGCCTCCGTGGCGCGGCGGTTGGTGCCTTCCATCGCGACCGAGTTACCGGCCTCGGTGTACGTGAGGTCCGGGAACGTGAAGAACAGACCGTTCGGGTCCGCGTTGGTCACGTTGTCGAACGCGTTGGTGATCGCCGTGCTACCCGTCCAGAACGTCGCGAACAGGTTGAACGGGACGGTCGCCGGGAAGGTGCTCGGGCGCTCCTGGGCGGCCCAGCCGCTCGGACCGCCGCTGGTGAAGACGCGGCGCCAGGTGACGCCGGTCGGGCCCTGCTGAGCGCCGACGGTCTGGCGACCCGTGAACCGGCCACCCGCCAGGTTGACGGCGAGCGGGTCGTTCGGGTCGAACGGCGGGACGTCCATGAGGCCGCCCTGGAACTTGTAGGTGTAGGTGAACGTGGTCGGGACGGCGACGTTCGGGAGCTGGACGTACAGCTGCACGTCGTTCATGGCGAGCGGGATGGCCGGGCTCGTCCAGAGGAGCGTGCTCGGCGACGGCAGCGAGGTGCCGTTGCTACCCACGACGTTGGCGCCGTCGTTCGCGTAGATGCGGACGACCACGTTCTCGCCGCCCGCGAACGGTTCGGCGAAGTTCGCGAGGTAGACCAGGCTCATGCCCGTCAGGGTCGCGGGGGCGCCGATGACGGCACCAGCACCGCGCTCGGGCCAGCTGGTCCAGCCGGTGGCCGGCGGCTGGCCGAGGAAGGCGCCGGTCGGGCCGGCGGGGCCGTACGAGTTGGTGTATTCCGCATCGTTGCGGTAGACGTTGGTTTGGGCAAACGCAACGCTAACGCAAGCGAGCGCACCGGCAATTAGAGCAATTCGCTTCATGTGCTTGACTCTCTGTTGACGTAGGCTGTTACGGCCTCACCCGGTAGCGGGGGCAAGTCGCCCCGATGGTCCTCTCGAATCCGCTAGCCGAATAAGCCCGCAATCGGAGTCAAGTTTAGCACCGGCCGGGCCAGAAGCGAAGGCTCCGCACACTGGATTTCTTCGACTCCGGTAGTTATGCCGGTTCCATCCGTCGAACACAGGTCGGCTTGGCGCACCGGCGCACAACTCCGGTCCCGAACGGCACGGCCACCTAGACCAAAGGCCTAGTCCCCGGCCCGAAGTCAGCCTTGTAGTACGGCACGACCACCTCTCCTGGAGCGACCGCACGGTCCACCCGCGACCGGGCCCGATCGCTCAGCGACCGTTGGCAGGCTTCGACGGTCTCTGCTAATTGTGCCGGGGTTCGGGCACCGACGATCGGAACGGTGACGCCCGGGGCTCCCGCGACCCACGCCAGGCTGAGCTCGGTCAGGCTGAGGCCCTCCCCTTGCGCCACCTTGGCCAGCCTCTTGACCACGGCCGTCGATCGAGCCGAAACCCGGCCCGCAGGGTCGCTGTGGGCGTACCTCGCCTTCGCGTCCCCGCCGGTCACGTACTTCCCCGTCAGCTGCCCTCCCGCCAGCGGCGACCAGGGCAGAACGGCCAAGCCGTAGGTACGGCAGAACGGGAGGAGCTCCCGTTCGACCGAGCGGTCGAGGAGGTTGTAGGGGGGTTGCTCGCTGACGAACGCCGCCGCCCCGAGCGCCTTGGCCACGTAGAGCGCCTCGCAGACCTGCCACGCCGCGAACGTGCTGCACCCGACGTAGCGGACCTTGCCGGACCGGACGAGGTCGTCGAGGGCGCGGACCGTCTCGTCGATCGCGACGCTCGGCTGGGGCCGGTGGATCTGGTAGAGGTCGATCCAGTCCGTCCCGAGCCGCCGCAGCGAGTCTTCGCACGCCTGGATCACGTGTCTGCGCGAGTTGCCCCAGGCGTTGGGGTCGCTGTCGCTCATGCGGCCATGCCCTTTCGTCGCGATGACGAGCTCGTGCCGCTTGCCCCGGATCGCTTTGCCCAGGATCGTCTCGCTCTGGCCCCGGGCATAGACGTCGGCCGTGTCGAAGAAGTTGAGCCCGAGGTCGAACGCCTTCCCCATCACGGCGAGCGACTCCTCTTCGGTCGAGCCCCAGTCCTGCGGGTCCCAGCCGAACGTCATCGTCCCGAGGCACGGGTTGCTGACCATGACGCCAGTGCGGCCGAGGGGCCGGTAGTCCATGGCGTCGTTCTACCCGTTCGCGCCAGGCCCCGCCTGTGGCCCGGACGCTCCCGGGACGGGATCGGGAGGGAGGGTACAAGGGGACATGAGCCGGTTTCGCGAGGGACTCTCGTTCGACGACGTCCTCTTGGTGCCTAAACGGTCCGACGTCCAGCCGAACGAGGTGGACACCTCCTCCGACTTCCTTCCGGGCATCACCCTGAGCGTCCCTATCGTCTCCGCCCCGATGGACACCGTCACCGAGGCCCGGCTCGCCATCGCGATCGCGCGGGAGGGCGGCGTCGGCGTCATCCACCGCAACATGCCGATCGAGGTCCAAGCCGACAACGTCGACCGGGTCAAGCGTAGCGAGCACGGGGTCATCACCGACCCGTTCAAGCTCACCGCGGAGAAGACGATCGAAGAGGCCGTCCAACTCATGGCCCGGTTCCGCATCAGCGGCGTCCCGATCACGGACGAGGCCGGGCACCTTGTGGGGATCCTCACGAACCGGGACATCCGCTTCGTCGAAGACTTCAGCCAGCCGATCAGCGCGCGGATGACCTCGGAGCGCCTCGTCACGACACGGCCGGGCACGACCCTCGAGGAGGCCCAGAAACTCCTCGCGGAGCACCGGATCGAGAAACTCCCGATCGTGGACGAGGAGGGCTACCTCAAGGGCCTGATCACGATCAAGGACATCGAGAAGGTGCGGCGCCACCCGAACGCGACGAAGGACAGCTACGGTCGGCTGGTGGTGGGCGCGGCGATCGGGCCGCTCCGGGAGCCTTACGAGCGGGCCAAGGCCCTTTACGACGCCGGGGTGGACTTCGTGGTGATCGACGCGGCCCACGGCCAGAGTCGGGGCGTCATCGAGTGCGTAAAGACCCTCAAGGAGCGGCTGCCCGAGCTGATGGTGGTGGCCGGGAACGTTGCGACCAAAGAGGGTGTCCGCGACCTCCATGCCGTGGGGGCCGACGCCCTCCGGCTCGGGATCGGCGCGGGGTCGATCTGCACCACCCGGATCGTGGCCGGAGTCGGCGTGCCCCAGTTCCAGGCCGTGCTGGACTGCTGCGAGGAGGCGAACGCCCTCGGGTTGCCGACCATCGCGGACGGGGGGATCCGGTCTTCCGGGGACGTCGTCAAGTCCCTCGCGGCCGGGGCGAGCTGCGTGATGATGGGCAACATGTTCGCCGGCTGCGAGGAGTCGCCGGGCGAGACCGAGATCTACCGGAACCGCGCCTACAAGGTCTACCGAGGGATGGGCTCGATCGGGGCGATGCGCACCGGCTCGAGCGATCGCTACTTCGCGGTGAAGTCGACGGGGGCGGCCATGGTGCCGGAGGGCGTCGAGGGGCGTGTCCCGTTCAAGGGGCCGCTCAGCGACACAGTCGTCCAGATCGTGGGCGGACTCAAGTCGGGCATGGGTTACGTCGGGGCGCGGTCCATACAGGACCTCCAGGCCCGGGCCGAGTTCGTCAAGATCACGAACGCGGGCCTACGCGAGTCGCACCCGCACGACGTCTGGATCACCAAGGAGCCGCCGAACTACAGCTCTCCCTACGCGATGGGCGAGTCGGACTGAGGCCCCCGGTGCCCGGAGGGCCCGGTGGGCGTAACCCCATCGGCACAGCCCAGTAAGACTTCGTATGCGCACCGTCGCTCTTCTGCTCGCCGTCGCCGTCGCCTCGCTGGGGGTCGCCCAAGACCCGGTCACCATCGCCCGCAAGCCCGTACTCGGCGAGACGCGCCTCCTCACAGGCAAGGTGAGGGTGGAGGTCATGAACGCCGAGATGCTCATCGAGAGCGTGAGCGAGGCGACCGTCCTCGAAGTCAAGCCTGGCGGAGGATGGGTCATCAAGTCCAAGCCGGTCTCGATGAAGCAGAGCTTCAACGGGAACGAGTCCGAGGCGTCCGCCGACGATCTGGGGCCAGGGTCGACCCGCGAGTACGACGCTCGAGGCGTCCTCGTCCGCCGAGACCCGGCCCCGGACGACGACGCCTCGGCCCAGATCACGGGCATGTTCCAGTTCCTCCTCCCTGAGGCGCAGGTCGTCACGGGTACGCCGTGGGAAGTCAAGCTCGCGAAGAGCGAGGTCGCGGGAACGGAGCCGATCACCTTCACCTACACGCTGGTCGCGCAGGAGGACGTCGAAGGGGAACCTGCGTACAAGGTCTCGTTCGCCGCGAAGGAGGAGAAAGAGGACCCCACCACCTCCGCCGGCACCTTGTGGGTCAGCGTCGCGACGGGCGAGCTGCTCAAGCTCACCGGCGAGTTCAAGAACGCCGTGGCCCAGGGGATGAAGATCGACGGCCAGGTCGACCTAGTGTCGAAGAAGAAGTAAGGGCCGGGGGCTCTCGCCCCCAGCCCTTCCCCACAGCTGGCCCCAGTTCAGTCCTTCTTCTTCTTGACGATGAGCCGCGAGGTCGGGTCGAGGAACCCCGTCTCGACCACGCGGTTGTTGCGGTCGTAGACCACGAGCGAGGACGTCCGCACGTCGACGGAGTACACCCGGCGCCGGTCCTTCGCGTTCTTGGCCCCTTGACGGGCGTCGTCGAGGGCGGTGATCTTGTAGCCGATGAGCTCTTTGTCCGCATTGAGCACGGGCTGCATCTCGCTCACGAACACGCTGTGCCCGTAGACTGGCCGGAACTGCCGGACCCAGAGGCCGGGCTGCACCTGGACCGGGACGGCCGCGAGCATCTGGAAGTGCATGGTCACGTCGGCGCCGTTCTTGAGGGCCTCCTGGGCGACACGGCCGTCGCCGGTCGATTCGACCACGAGCCCGAGGTCGTTGCGCTTGATGAACGCCTCGGCGCCCGGGACCATGTCCTGGGGCCGGGTGCCCTTGACGTTCTTGCCCGTCTGGAGGTCGCCTTCGAGTTCCTTCTCGATGTCCGCGATCGTTTTCTCCAGCGTGATCGTCTTGGCGTCGGCCATGTAGCGGAACGAGCGGGCCATGCTCCCGGGCGTGCAGTGCCAGGGCTTCTCGTCGAGCCGCTGGATGTCCTTCTCGTCGATAGCGACCTTGGACTTCTCGCCGAACTGGACGGGCGGGGCGTCTCCACCGGAGATCCCGAACATGTTGTTGACGAGGGGCCGGGCGACAGGGCCGACCCCGCGCAGGAACCAAGGGAGGTCGAGGCCGGCCGTCGTGCTCACGAAGTCACGGTACAGCCGGTCGGCGGCGACCCCTCCGAACAGGCGCTGCACAGGCTCGACGACGACCGGGTTCGGGGCGTAGACAGGGGCTCCGGTGACCGGCTCGGGTTCGATGGCGAAGCCGACCTCCAGTGTCGAGAGGGTCTCGATCGAGCGGCCGGGGAGGGGGCCGTCGAGCGTGGTCGGGAGCTGGCCGAGCAGGTCTTGGGAGTCGTTGACGATGACCGGGAAGTTGCGGACGACCCATTCCCGGCCGCCCCCGCCGGGTCGGGCGACGACGACGTTGAGATAGCCGATCCAGTACCCGAACTCGTCGTTCCGGGTCATCGAGGCGATGTCGGTCGGTTCGAGGGTGAGCACGTACTCCCCGGAGTCGGAGCTGGGGTGGAAGACGCGGTCGTCCTCGCTCACCCAGGACACCTGGTTGACGTCGAGTCGGGCGGCGAGGGCCGGCAACGGGGCGGCCACGGCGCAGGCCACGGCAAGGGCGAAAAGTGTGTTCAGGGTGCGGTTCATCGGTGTCTCCGGGGGGATGTCCCCTCAGCAAGCCGAGTGTCCAACGACGGCAGGCCCCGGACGCGAGTCCTTCAGAAAGTGGAACGCACGTGCTCCCGGCGCCGGGCCTCCCGTCCGGTCCGGTCATAATCCCGGGTCACGGAGTGGTGTCCGAGAGGTCGAAGGAGCGCGACTGGAAATCGCGTATAGGGCACAACCCTATCGTGGGTTCGAATCCCACCCACTCCGCCATCCCACTCGAAGACCCCTCTCGGTATGCCTGGCCGGTGCGGGACCGTTGAGCGGGTGCCGGGCATACTCCTCCCATGACCCCGACCCCCGACGAGTGCGCGGCCCGGAGCCGGGTCGTGGCGGCGTTGCTAGAGGCGATCGCCACGGGAACGACCGTCAAGCTCCCTGACTTCGACCGCAGCCTCTCCGCACCCGGCCAGACCGCCCTGCACCGCGTCGGGATCGAGCCGAACCCGTTCGGCGCCACCCTCGGGCCGTTCCGCTATCAGTTCGAGGGCGAGGAGGACCTGCTCCACCTCATCGTCGCCCGGCTCGACGGAGCGGAGCTCAGCCACGAGGAGGGCCGGTCAGTGGCCGCCTTCGTACTCGATGGGGTGGCCCCGGGGTTCGTCTGGGCGAAGCCGGGGACGGTGACCCAGCATTTCTACTTGGGCCACGACGTGCTCGTCGGGGCGGTCAGGCCCTGAGGTCGAGGCGCCTGCGGAACAGCCCGGCGAACCAGTCGCGGACACGGCCGACCAGGGTGGGCCGTCGACCCGCCCGGCCAATGAGCCCGAGCACTTCGGGGCACTCGGCGAGCAGGTCGTAGAGCCGCTCCTCGATGAGGTACGGGTCGTCGTCGAACTGCCCTTGCCAACCGCAGACGAAGCACTCCTGGTTCTCGGCCAGGTTCAGAGACTCGCAGAGGGGGCACACGTGGAAGGCATCAGCCGACAACTGGGCCAACGGGTCTGACGGGGCGTTGCGCGGGCTGATCATAGTGCCATTCTTAAGGGTCGGCACCTTGAACGCCGCACGTTATGATCGTCGAGGATTTCTGCGCTCTGTGCCGCAAGGCCCGCTATGAGTTCGGCCCTGGGGAAGGGCTCTTCCGGGGCCGGTCGGGCGACTTGGCCGTGGCGGACGCTGACGGGCCCGGGCGGGTGGTCGTTCGTCGGGGGGAGGGTCTGCTCATCGAGACCGACCGGGGGCTCGTAGGCGGCATAGAGGCGAAGTTCGACGAGTGGGCGACGGTGTGGCGCGCCGAGGAGGTGGGGGCGACCGCAGTCGAGGTCCAGTGGGGGCCCGAACCGAGGCTCGTCGGCCCGGGCCGGGCGTGGGCCGGGGGGTGCGGCTGGGTTCGGACAGGAGCCGAAGGGGCGTTGGTGGACGGCGTGCCGTGGGGCCCGGGAGAGTTGGTCCCCGCGTTCCGCGAGGTCGTGGGCGACGCCGAAGGGTGGGGGGCCGAGGGGCTCGAGTGCGTGCTGGTGGACGCCTTCGACGCGACCGACCCATTGGCTCGCAAAGCCCGAGCCTGGACGGTTCAGAACGCCACTGACGTCTTCGAGGTCGAGTCCCTACTTGCGGATGGGACGCCCCATGTCGGCCGCCACCTTAGCCACTTGAACGCGGCGACGTGGACCGTCGCCCTCCCGACGGCGACCGAGGGGCTGCGGCTTCGGAAGTTCTACGACCGGTTCCACGGGCGTCAACGGGCCCGAGTGCTGATCGACGGAGCCTTCGCGGGGTGGTGGTACGAACCCCTCCAAAACCGCGAGCGCCGGTGGGCTTGGAGCGAGGTGGGCGTCGGCGCGGAACAACTACTCGGCAAAGCCGAGATCCGCTTGACGGTCGACCCTCCTGCGGGCACGTCGCTGTGGAGCGTCAGCCGGATCGAAGTCTGGGCCCTGAAGCGAGTGGGCGACTAGGGCGTGGTCGTCTCCGGCCCCTCCGCCTTAGGATGGCGCCTGGCGTACACCACGCCGAACAAGACGATGACCGCCATCACCACCCAGAAGAGGCGGGGGTCGAGCATCGGAATCGCAAAGCCGAGCTTGGCACCGCGATCGTGCTCGACGAACTCCACGCCGTGGTGGAGGGCCATGAACGTGAGCTTGACCCCGACCCAGGCCACGAGGGCGTAGGCCATGTGGTCGAGGGAGGGATAGCGCTCGAGGAGGCCGACGAACAGACCCGCGGCGAACCGCAGGAGGATCACGCCCAAGATCGCCCCGGTGTAGACGACCCAGAGCTTGTCCGCCCCCCTTACGACGGCCACCGCCGCGAGGACGCTATCGACGGCGAACGCAATGTCGGTCACCTCGACCGCTACGACCGTCGCCCAGAACCCTTTCCCCGCCTTCACCGCCCGCTGCGGGCTCGCGACCCCGACGAAGTGCTTCCCGGCGACGTAGAGGAGGTAAGCGGCCCCGACCAGCTGCAGCCACCAGAGGGAGAGGATCTGCGCCGCGAGCAGGATCGCGAAGAACCGGAACACGAACGCCCCCCCTAGGCCGTAGAGCAACGCCCGTCGCTGCTGGTCGGGGGGCAGGTGCCGCACCATCGTCGCGAGGACGAGCGCGTTGTCCGCGGAGAGCAGTCCTTCGAGCAGGATGAGGAACCCGATGACCGGGAGGTCGGTGGCGGCGAAGGTCTGACCGAACATCAGGGCGGGCAGGGCCATTCTGCCATACTCCCGGAGCCAGGGGCCGACACCGGCCCCGCGAACGTCTATGCCCACCTACGTCTACGAGTGCCAGGCCTGCGAGCAGGTGTTCGAGGCTGACCAGCGCATCACCGAAGAGCCCCTCTCGACCTGCGCGCGCTGCGACGGGGGCCCGGTGAAGCGGCTCATCCAACCGCCCGCGATCCTGTTCAAGGGCCCTGGGTTCTATGTCACGGACTCGGCCGCAAAGCCCTCCGAGCCCGCGGCGAAGACCGAGACCCCGGCCCCTGCCCCAACCTCCGACAACACGGCGAAGGGCGACGACTGATAGCCACGTAGCGGCCGGTTTCAGCCAGAAGCGCGCCCGCCGTCAGCTCTCCCGCTCTTCCTCTTCGGACTTCCCGGCAGCGAGGGCCGTGTCGGCGTCGAGCCTTGCGCCATCGGGAACGGCGACTTGGGGCATTGGCCTCGGCACGTAGGCGCCGGTGAGGGCCTTGTCCCGGACGCGGAGCCGCTCGGCTCGCTCATCGGCGCCGGGCGCGACCGGCCAGAGGGTCCGGTCGATCCAGTAGCTGTGCATGAACTCGCCCCAAACGCGCTCGTAAACCTCGGCGGTCTGTCGGGCGATCCCTTCCCAGTGGAAGTCGGTCCGCAGCCGTTCGCGGGCCTTGACCTTCATGGCCTCGGCGCGGACAGGGTCACGCAGGACACGGAGGATGCCCCAGGCGAGCGACCCGTGGTCTCCGGCATAGCTGTTCGTGCCGGTCTCGTCGTGCCGCACGACCTCCCGTAGGCCCCCGGCGTCGCTCGCGACGACGGCGCAGCCCGCTGCCATCCCCTCGAGCGCCACGATCCCGAACGGTTCGTAGAGTGACGGGAAGACGGCGACGTCGGCCACGCGGTAGAGCTGGTGGAGCGAACGGTTCGCCATAAAGCCGGTGAAGAGGACCTTGTCCTTGAGCCCGTACCACCTGACGAAGCGCTCGAGGTTCTCGCGATGGCCCCCGCCGACGACGACGAACTTGGTGTTCGGCTCCTCGGCGAGGACGGCGCTCGCGGCGTTGAGGAGGACGTGGATCCCCTTCTCACGGACGAACCGACCGACGTACATGACGATCTTCTCCTCCGGCCGGGCGAGGCGGCGGCGCCACTCCCCCAGTTCGTCGGGGCTCGCCTCGAACTCGAACTTCTTGGCGTCGACGCCGTTGTAGATGACGTCCGACTTGTCGGCTGGGCAGTTGAAGTAGCGGTCGACCTCCTGCTTCATGAACTCGCTGCACACGATGACCCTCCATGCCTCATAGGTGAGCCAGTACTCCTGCTCGTGGATGTACTTGCTGATAGGGGTGTGGACGCCGTTGTTCCGGCCCCACTCGGTGGCGTGGACGGTCGCGACGACGGGGAGCTGGTACTCATACTTCAGTTCGCGGGCGGCGTCGAGGCTCAGCCAGTCGTGCGCGTGGAAGAGGGTGGGTTGCCCCCCGGGTCGCCAGTCCTCAAGGAGCTTGCGAACCCGGAGGTCGGTGGCCTTGTTGAGGAGCTGGATCTCGTGGACGAAGTTGTGCGGCTCTTGGTCGAGGTGGACGCGGTGGACGTGGACGCCGCTGGGTTCGACCTCTTCGTCCGGGGCGAGTGGTGTGGCCTTCGTGACGACGTGGATCTCGATGCCGAGCTTGACCAACTCTTTGGACAGGTCGTAGACGTGGGGGCTGATCCCCCCGACGATCCGAGGGGGATACTCCCACGAGAGCATGATCACGCGCATCGGGTCGTAGTTTAGCCCGTCCACCCACGGCGGGCCCGCCGCACGAGAATACGAATTCCGATGCGGTCGTGGAAGGGCCGGTCGGACGTACGGGCGGTCAAACGAAGCCGAGTTCGCTGAGGATCCGGGGGTTCTGACGCCAGTCCGTCCGTACTTTGACGAACAGCTCGAGGTAGACCCGCTGGCCCGTCATCTCCTCGATCTCGAGCCTGGCCTCGGTCCCGACTCGCTTGAGCATCTGACCCTTCTTGCCAATGAGGATCCCCTTTTGGCCGTCGGTCTCGACCATGATGACGACCCCGATGTGGACGGCCCCGCCCGGTTCCTCGGGCTCTTCCCAAGACTCGACGTAGGCGGCCACGGCGTGCGGAACCTCGGCGCGGGTGAGGCGGAGCACCTTCTCACGCACGAGTTCGGAGGCGAGGTCGCGCATGGGCAGATCTGTGACCTCGTCCTCGGGGTAGAGCGGGTCGCCCTCCGGCAGAAGCCCGACCAACAAGTCCAGGAGCCGGTCCAGATTCTGCTCCCGGGTCATCGAGGTCATCATCACGCGTTCGGTCGCGAAGAGCTCAACGTAGGCGTCGTAGTTCGCCTGAACCTCGGCGGGCGGCAGCAGGTCCATCTTGTTGAGGCACAGCACGACGGGGGGGCCGCTCGACTTGCGCTCCCCTTCGCCCGGCGCCGGGGAGGGCGACCCCAACCTGCTCGCCAGGGCCTGGGCGAGGGCTCGATCCTCCTTGCCGGGGCGCTTGCTGACGTCGACCATGATGAGCACGGCGTCGACGTCGCTGAGCGATTGGAGGACGGTCTCGTTCAGCACGGCACCGAGACGGTGGCGGGGTTCGTGCAGGCCGGGAGTATCGGCGAACGCGATCTGCCACTCGGGTCGGGTCGCGATCCCGAGGATGCGTCGCCGCGTGGTCTGCGCCTTGTCGCTGACGATACTGACCTTCTGGCCGACGACGGCGTTCACGAGCGAACTCTTGCCGACGTTCGGCTTGCCGACGACGGCTACGAGACCGGCACGGTAGGGGCGCCCTTCAGCCACGGCGCCCCCGGGAGCGGGTTCGGGCCCCATCTACTCCCTCTTGCGGAAGAGCACGTTCAGCCCAAGGTCGTCGGCTTGGCGGTCGGCGCCTTCGCGTCGGCCGTTCGCGCCCTCTTCCCCGCCACCACCCTTCCTGCGTCGGCGGCGTCGCCGTCCTCCGCGGCTTCGCTGGGCCGATTCGTCCTCGTCGTCGATCGGGACCTCGACGGGGACTTCGAGCATCGAGGGTTTGAGGAGGAGGTCGTCGGCCATCTCTTCGCTCCAAGACTCCTCGACCCACTCGTCGAGCTTCATGATTGGCACGTCGAACCGCATCGCGTCCCAGTGGAGGGTGTTGTCCTGCCGGGGGAGCGGGTCTTCGAGCCGGAGGGTCTCGGCCGGGTCGGTCGCGAGCAGGTGCTCGACGTCGGCCCGCAACCCGACCAGGAAGCTGTGGGTCGAGCCGTCGAGGCCGTGGAATCGGAGGCTGTTCGCCTCGGTGGCCATCCACTCGCCGGTCGTGAGGGAGTAGGCGGCCCAGCGCTCGGGGAGCATGACCGTCCGCGGGGCGGTGCCGGTGCAATGGACCGTCAGGAACGGTCCCCGAACGTGCACGACGTCGTTGGTGAGGCTCCAGACATGGGCGCCGGCAGCCTCGCCGAGCGCACGGAAGAGCCCGGGGGTGACGACGGGCTCGCCGAGGAACACGCTGGTCCACGACTCGCCCCGTTCGCCGGGGAAGTCGCGGCGCACGAAGCTGGGCAGCCCGGTCTGGGAGTACTCACCGAGCACCCGGCCGTCCTCGGGGATGGCGAAGTAGCTCGGTTCGAGCCTCCCCCCGGCGGCCATGCCCTTCTCGGGGAGGGCCTGGCAGAGCGGGTCTCGGAAGTTGAGGATCGTCGTCCCGGACTTGCTGTTAAACGGTTGGGGCCGCAGGGCGATGCCTGTGACCTCGCGCACCCGTTCGAGGCTCTCGCGCCCGCCTTCGAAGAGTCCGGCGCAGTACACCCAGAAGAGCACCTTGCCGTCGCGCTGGAGCCGGGTCTTGATCGCGCTGCGGACCTCGGGCCGGATGTCCCAGGCGTTCACGAACACGTGGAGCTTGGACTCCGGGAAGCTCTCGCGGTGGGCGAGGTCGCTCAGCAGGTAGAAGCCGACGCTCAGGCCAGAGCGGACGACCGACTCGCGAACTTCCTGGACGAGCGTCTCGAACGCCCGGGGGTCGACGAGGTAGGCCAAGGAGCGCTCGTCGATGAACACGGCCACGTCGGGGGCGGTCTGAGGGGTGGCGAGGCGCCAAGAAAGGGCGTTGTGGACCCTGCCCCCACGCTCCCAGATCCCGTGCGAGTTGAGCCAGCCGTTGCCCCAACTGTCCATCCAGCAGACGCCGCCGCCATGGGCGAGGGCCGCACCGACTCCGCGCCAATGGACGCTCTCGAGCGCCTGGGGGGTCTTCATGACGGGGTTGAAGTCGTCCGCCTCGCGCCGCCCGCTGATCGGCGTCTTGAAGTCCTCCTCGCTCATGAACAGCTTGCCGTTCAGCGCGAAGGAGTCGATCGGGCCGGGGGCCGAGGCCGAGCCGCCGGGCTCGCGGTTGCGGTAGCTGGGCGGTCCGGCGATGTAGTCGATATCCGGGCAGCGCAGGAGCTTGCCGAGCGAGAGGTGACCGCTGTAGGCGTGGCTCCATTCGAAGGTGTAGCCATAGCTCGCACCGACGAGGTACCGACCTTCGCTGGCCCGCTTGACGGCGTAGGCCAGGCCAGCGATGCGCTCGCAGGTCGAGTCGCTCAGGAACAGGTGGTAGTCGACCCAGCGCCGGGCCTTGCGGTCGGTCCGGACGAAGTCCTCGCTCTGGGCGCTGAGGGTCTGCTCGTCGGGGACGGCGACGGTGTCGAACTGGGCTTGGCCGTCGAACCAAGAGGCTCGGAGCGAGACGGCGTCGTCGCGGTAGCGCTGGCGGAGCCACAGACGGAACTTGTCGGTGGCGGCGACGGAGGTGTCGTAACCCGCTTCGCGACCGAAGAACCACTCCCCGCGCTCGATGTGCAGCCCCATCACGTGGCCGCCGGTGTCGACGATGCGAAGCTTTCGTACGAACGACTCGAGGCAGGACTCGGCCACGGACCAGAAGGCGTCGTCGCAGAAGCTGGGTTCGGCGACGCCGCCGTCCTCCAGGATGTAACGGCCCTTCGGGTAGGTCCTCTCCCATCCGTCCGCGGCCACGAACACCGTGCGGAAGACGATCTGGGCGTCGGGGTCGACTTTCGTGACCGCCTTGATCAGGTAACCGGCGAAGCCGACCGCCTGGTCGACGGCCCTCGGGTCGACGTCGAGCTCCACGAGCAAGGAGTAGAGGTGGAGTCCGTTCTCGGACGCCAGCTTGACCTCTTCGAGGACCGTGGCGAGGTGGTCCTCGTCCTGGGCGTTGGCGAAGAACGCGACGGGCGGGTAGACCGTCTTGTGGCGGACGAGCACGGGCACGCCGTCACGCACGACGACCTGCGCGGCGTCGGCCGGGATGGCGATCGGTTCTCGCACGGGCAGTTCGGGGGTCTGCGGCCGCTTTGGGGTCCGCGGGCGGACTTGCTCCTCGCGGACGGGTTCGGGCTGGGGCGCGGCGCGACGGGCCTGCTCTCGGCCACGCCGTGGCTCGGCGGGGGCGGGTTTCGGCTCGACGACGGCGGTCGGCACGACGTCGCGCCGGTCCTTGCGCTTCCGGCTCCGGCGGCGTCGCGGGGCGAGCCCGGACTCGTCGCCGTCCCCTTCGCCTCCAAGGCCGTCAGGGGCGGTCTCGTCGAGATCGGGGGGCGAATCGACGTCGTCCTCGGTCGTCGATGGGGGCGGACCGGCCGAGCGGGTCCGCCACACGGGCACCGGGAGCGGGTCGCCGTAGGCGGGGTCCTCCGGGGCGAAGACCGGCTCTGCCTTAGCGGCGGCGGCGCGGCGACGCGGAGACTTCGCCGGTTCGGCTACGGGAGTAGCGGCGGACGGAGCGGACGCGGCCGGTGCCGGCTCAGGCTTCGCCTCCGGTTTGGCCTTGGGCTCCGGTCGGGGCTTGGCCGCGGCCGGGGTTCGACCAGCGAAGAGCGGCGGAGCCTTCGGCTTCGCGGCGGGTTTCGCTTCGGGTTCGGCCTGGGGTTCGGCGGGGGATTTCGGGCTGGACTTTGGAGTGGACTTGGCGGCCGGCGTCGACGGGGTCTCGGGCTCGGCTAGCTTCGTGCGAGTTCGGGGTCGCGGGGCCTTCTTCTCGACCTCGACCAGTTCGGCGAGCGTGCCGGGGGCCTTCGCGACCGGCTCGACCACTCTCTTGGCTCGGCTGCGGGCGGGGGCCTTCTCGACCGGGGTCTGGGTGGGGGCAGCGGCTTCGGCCGCGGGCTTCGACCGGCGTCTCGGGGTCTTGGGTTCCGGACTCTCAACGGTCGGTTCGGACTCTTTCTTCTTCGGCATGTGCGCACAGGCGGGGCCGCTCGCCCACCGGCCGGGTGTGGGTGGGTCAGCGGGCGGCACTCGACGCCGGGAAGAGTATGGCAGATGAACCGGGTAGGGCCCCGCCGACCGGGCACTGAGCACGCCCCGCAGATCTGCCGATGATCCTTTACGGAGGCTCCTTAGGAGAACCGAAATGGACATCCGACTCATGACCGCCCTCAAACCGGCGGCGGACGCCCTCGCCCGGCCACGGCCGGCGGCGGCTCCGAGCCCGGTCTCGAGGCCACCCACCGGCGACCCCCCGCCGAAGGTCGATAACGGCCTTCGCCCGGAAGCGACGCGCGACGAGCAGAAGACTCCCGCCGAGACGCTGGACCGAGCGAAGGCTCCAGACCGAGCCACAGACCGAGCCCTCGAACGAGGTTCGCCCGACCCGACGACCGACCCCGACCCGGCTCAAGCGGTCGCCCTCCTCGCCGAGACCCTTGCCGGGTACGGCTTGGGGACGGCTCAGGCCGCTGACGCGGGCGTCGAGCCCGTCGCTTCGCTGCGCCAGGCGATCCAGGCCGCACCGATACCGGCGTCGATCAAAGAGGTCTTCCTCGGGATGGTCGACGTCGCGAGCGGAGCCCCCGCCCCGGCGGCGGACCTGATCGGTCTTGGGCGCCCGGTGCCCACACCGGTCCCGCCCGTCCCGGGGCGACCCCTTCCCTACTCCGAGGCCGTCGGCCCCGAGCTGCCGGTGCCGAGCCCGACTTCGGTCGAAGTTCCCGAGCCCGCGATCTTGCCCAGGCCCACTTCCGACCCGGCGTCCCAGGTTCCAGTGCCCTCTCTTGGTCGGCCCGAGCCTGTCCCGGTTCCCAACCCGACCCCGGCACCGGCGATCCTGCCGCGCCCGACGATGGGCGATCCAAACGGCCTTCTCGCCTCGAGCGGACCGCAGGCCACTGGGCAGACTCTCGACGCGGAGACTGTCGCCGCTCTCAACCCGGTGTCCGTCACGGTCGAGACGGCGGCCCCGGTGCCGGTGGACATCCGGCCCGCGAGTCGCCGCGAGGCCCCGGAGCCAAGGCTGATGCCCTCGGCTGTGACCGAAACACCGGAGCCCAGTCCCGTCCCGAACCCGAGGCCCGTCCCGGCGGCGGACACGGTGCCAACACCGGGCCCGACCCCGGTGCCAGGCTCCCCGGCCTCAGCGTCTGCGATCCCCGGGATCGCGATGACGGCCACACCTCGCGAGATGCAACCGGGACGCCCGGTGCCCGCACCCCCCGTCGCCACCTCGACGACGGAGTCCGAGCCCGTCCCGGCTCCCCGCCAGGCCAAGGGCGAGCAGAGGCCGTTACCCCCTATCGGCCCGGGCGTCCCGAGGCCGGTCCTCGACGGACCCGTGCCACGCCCCACCCCGAACCCGAAGGGAGACTTCCAAACCCTGCTCGAGGTGCCGGTGACCGAATCGGAGGCGCCGACGCCCGGGATCGTGCCCAGTCCGAGTGCACCGCCGACGGAGGCCCCGAAGGCCCGGTCGACCACCGAAACCCCCGCTCCTACGACCCAAGCCCTAGCCCGGGAGACCGCCAACGCGGTCGTCCGGCAGGTAGCGGACCGGATCGAGACGATGGTCGTCGCCCGCCAGAGTGGGAACGTGACCGTGCGGCTCGAGCCGGCCGACCTGGGGACGATCACCATGACCGTCAAGTCGATGGGTCAGCGGATCGACGCTGAGGTCAGCGCGAGCGAGGACTCGGTACGCGCGGCCTTGGCTGCCAACCGCCAAGACCTCGTGCAGAGCATCGAGAGTCGGGGCCTCACGTTGAACTCCTTCAGCGTGGGGGCGGAGACGAACGCCGATGCTCGCGGGCAGCAGTTCGCGAGCTACCGCGAGGCCCAAGGCGAGGCCGTGCGGACGGCGGTGATGGGTTCGCTCTTCGGCGACGGTCGGCGTGACGAGCCCACCCCTCGGACGCTCGCGACCCGGTCGATGAGCCTGGTGGAGGTGTTCGCGTGAACGGCGTCAACCCGGTGAACGGGTTCGACTACTTCGGCGCGGGCGCCCCGAAGCAGGCCAAGAGCGAGCTCGATATGCAGACGTTCATGCGCCTGCTGACCGTGCAGTTGGCGAACCAGAACCCGCTCGAGCCGATGAACGATCGCGACTTCTTCGCCCAGATGGCCCAACTCGGGCAGGTCCAGGGCCTCGACTCGATGAAGAACTCGCTTGAGGTCTCCCAAGCGACCTCGCTCATCGGACGGACGGTCACGGCCGTTCGGACGATGCAGGAGGGTTCCCAAGGGGGCAGCAGCCTCGTGACCGGGACCGTGACCAGGATGCTCGTCCGTGACGGGCAGCGGATCGTGACCATCGAAGACGCAGCCGGCGAGAAGGTCGATGTGCGCCTCGGGAACATCCGCGAAGTCAACCAGTGACCTTGAGACCTTGACCCAATGAGCACCCCGATCCAGAACGCCCAGGTCCAGGGCCTGATCCAGACGAGGACGGACGCCCCGCGCCCCGTCCCGGCGGGCCAGCGAGCCGAGTTCGACTCCTTGCTGGCGGACAGGCTAAAGCTGAGCGCCCACGCGAAGACACGCCTGCAAAGCCGGGACATCCAGCTCGACCAGGCGGCGTGGGAGCGGGTGCTCACCGGGGTCGACAAGGCCGCCCAGAAGGGGGCCCGCGAGACGCTCGTGATGGTGGACGACGTCGCGCTCGTGGTGAGCGTGAAGAACCGGACCGTCATCACCGCCGTGGACAAAGAACGCCTTCGCGAGAACGTGTTCACGAACATCGACAGCGCGGTGATCGCCTAGCGAGACCCGCCCCGACCGAGGGGGGAGGACGGACAGACCGGACCGGGCGCGCCGCGCCCAGAGGTCGCCCGAACGGCACGAACGCCGCCGGGCCCGCCCCTTCCCCGTCACCCTAACACGAGGACAGAGAAGGAAGCCATGCTCCAAGCCATGCTCGCTGGCGTCGCCAGCATCAAAGCGCAACAGACCCGGATGAACGTGATCGGCAACAACCTGGCGAACGTCAACACGACGTCGTACAAGGGGAGCCGGGTCACGTTCCAGGACATGATCGCCCAGACGATCCGAGGGGCCTCTCGCCCTTCGCCCGGCCTTGGTGGTACGAACCCGATCCAGTTCGGCCTCGGTGTGCTCGTCGCCGGGACGGACATCAGCAACGAACAGGGTTCGCTCAACGCGACGAACCGGCCGACGGACTTCGCCATCCAGGGGAACGGGTTCTTCACGGTCTCGAACGGGGACCGGATCGCGTTCACCCGTGACGGGGCGTTCGACCTCGACGCGAACGGGGACGTGGTCCACCGCGCGACCGGCGAGCGGATGCTCGGTTGGACCGCCGACCAGGCGACGGGGGCGATCGACCCGAACCAGCCGATCGGCCCGGCGAGTTCGCTTCGGGTGCCCATCGGCGCCCGGACGGCGGTCCAGGCGACGACCCAGGTCGTGGCCGCGGGCAACCTCGACTCCCGCGTCTTCGTCCAGACGGGTACGCAGAACACGCAGTTCACCATGCGGGTCTTCGACAGCCTGGGCGGCGAGCACATGCTGACGATGACCCTGACGGAGTCGGGCACCGCGAACCAATGGGGCTGGACGGTCGCGGGCTCGGCCGGCACGACGGTGACGGGGTCGGGAACGCTCGCCTTCAGCCCCGCCGACGGTACGCTCACCTCGGGCTCGCCGGGGTCGATCACGGTCACCCCGCCTGTCGGTTCGGGTGTGCCCGCGTTCCCGATCAGCATCAACTTCGACGACGTCAACCAGCGGGCGGCGCAGATGCAGATCCAGATGAGCAGCCAGAACGGGTTCGCCCCCGGGTCGCTCTCGGCGTTCTCGGTCGGGACGGACGGGATCGTGACCGGGCTCTACACGAACGGCCTTACCCGGCCGCTCGGCCAGATCGCCCTTGCGATCTTCCCGAACGCGAACGGCCTTGAGCGGACCGGTTCGAACCTGGTCCGCGGTACGGACAACTCGGGCATCCCGGTCATCGGCACTCCGAGGACGGGGGGCCGAGGATCGATCAACGCCGGCTTCCTCGAGCAGTCGAACGTCGACATCGGGAACGAGTTCACCGACCTGATCATCACCCAGCGTGGGTTCCAGGCCAACACTCGGGTCGTGACGACGGTCGACGAGATGCTCCAGGACCTGATCAACATCAAGCGGTAACGCCCCCCGCCCCGAGGCCTTAGCCAGCCTCGGGGCGCCTAGTGACATTTCGGGGCTCCAGGCGGTATGAAAGGGATGAAGGCGATGGACTACGACGACGAACAGGACGGGAGAGCTTTCCCCAAGGTGGGTGTGGCCTTGGGGCTGCTCGTGGTGCTCGGGGGCGTGGCCTTCTTCGGGCTGATCGCCGCGGGCTCGATCCCGGCGCCGTGGGACGAGGGCGGGACGACCCGGCTCGACCCCGTGTCCGACCTCGAGGCCCGGTTCCGGACTGACCCCGACTCTTGGGACACCCCTGACCCCGGTCTGCCGCCGTTGCCGTTCAACGACGAGGGGTTGGACTTGAGGAGCCGGCAGCGGGTGCGCGTGCCCGCGGAAGAGCGGTTGCCCGAGGCTCCGGCCGCCACCCCGCCGCCGACCCCCGTGAACCCGGCCACGAGGCCGGACGGCGAGCCGAGCCGAGTGATCGAACACTACGTCCCTGCCCCGGGGATGACGCCGCCGACGCAACAACCCTACAACCCGGCCTTCCCGCGCCGCTCGCCGGACGGGCTTTGAGCCTGGCAGGGGGCGCGCCGGAAGCCAGGGTGGTACTCTGGGGGCGTGGTTCGTGAACCGATTTCGACTCCCGATGCCCCTGCCGCGATCGGGCCCTACTCCCAGGCCGTCCGGGCTGAGGGGAGCTTCCTCTTCATGAGCGGCCAGATCGCCTTGCGGCCAGATGGGACGATGGTGGAGGGCGATGTCCGGGCCCAGTGCGAGCAGGTCGTCGCCAACATGCGGGCCGTGCTGGCGGCGGCCGGCCTCAGCCCGGCCCACCTCGTCAAGACCACGATCTTCCTCTCCTCGATGGACCACTTTGCGACGGTGAACGAGGTGTACGGCACCCTGTTCGACGGCGCCCCGCCCGCTCGCTCGACCGTGGCCTGCCTCGGTCTCCCGCGGGGGGTCGACGTCGAGATCGAAGGCATCGCGGTGTACTGACGGTCCGGGTAACGTGGCGGGCCCGTGCACCACATCGTGTCCGTCAGCCTTGGGTCCAGCACGCGCGACAAGACGCACGAGTGTGAGATCCTCGGCCGCCGTTTCCTCATCGAGCGGAGGGGGACGGACGGGGACATGGCCCGCTTCAAGGCCCTGATGGAAGAGCTCGACGGCCACGTCGACGCCCTCGGGGTCGGTGGGGCGGACGTGTGGGTCGTGGTCGGCGAGCGGCGGTACGCCTTCCGCGAGATCGAGGCGCTCGTCTCGGGGGTGCGCAAGACGCCGGTCGTCGACGGGAGCGGGCTCAAGCACACGCTCGAGCGCGAGGCGGTGCGGTGGCTCGAAACGTCTGGCACCCTCGACCTCTCCTCGGCGCGTGCGCTGCTCGTGAGCGGGGTCGACCGGTTCGGAATGGCGCAGACGCTGGACGGGCTGTGCCCGAACGTGGTCTACGGCGACATCCTCTTCGGGCTGGGGCTACCCATCCGAATCCGGTCGTACCGGACGCTTTCGATCCTCGCCCAGATCCTGCTCCCCGTCGTGACCCGGTTGCCGTTCCAATGGTTCTATCCGACCGGCGAGAAGCAGGAGCGGCGCACCCCGAAGTTCCCGGAGGTGTTCGATTGGGCGACGCTCGTCTGCGGGGACTGGCACTACATCCGCCGCTTCGCTCCGGACCGGATGGCCGGGAAGACGGTGATGACGCAGACCTTGCGGACGGCCGACCTCGACTGGCTGCGGACGACGGGGGTGGCGCGCGTCGTGACGACGACCCCGGTTATGGGGGGCGAGACCTTCGCGACGAACGTGATGGAAGGGGTCCTCCTCACCCTCATGGGCAAAAGGCGCGAAGAAGCGACGCCGGCCGACACCCTGGCCATGCTCGCGGAGCTTGGGTGGAGCCCGAACGTGATCGACTTGGGCTGATCCAGTACACTCTCGTAAAGATGAGCGAGACCGGGTCAGAAGTTCGAGTTCGGACGCCCTTGTTCGGGTTCCACGTCGTTGCGATCACGGGGGTGGGGGCCGGGCTTGGTCTTGTCTACGATCTCTGGCGGGGGCTGGAGGACTACACCCGACCACCCCTTTCCGGCCCCCCTTGGCTCGCGGCGACGGCCGTGTTGCTCGCCTGCCTGGGACTCTTAGCCCTGCTAGTGTGGATGGAGGTCGCGGTACGGCAAGGGTGGGACCCCCCGTTCTTCCGCGTCCGCGTGTACGGGGCCCAGGTGGTCGGCAAGTTGGCACCCCAAGCATCGGAGCCCATCGCCAGTCTCAGCCTGCGCTTCCGGGACGGGAAGACCCACGTTTACATGGCTGACCCGGTCGAGTTCGCCGTGGTCCAGGTCGGGGACTATGTGGTGGCGGAGACGTTCGGCAAGTTCATCGCGCACGTCCGGGTGCTCGAACGTTCGGCCCGCCCGCTTGAGCCGGAAGTGGCCCAGGCCGGTCGGCGAACCCTGGTGTCCAGGAACCTGAATCCGAACACCATGGACTATCTGGTGATGGGCGGCGTGATCCCTGTGTGCGGGTGGATCGTCGGGAGCAACTTCTTGCCGCTCGTGTACCTCCAGGACGTGTACTTTGTGGGCCGGAGGCGGTTCTCCCGGGTCAGAGACACGCTCGTCGATATCCGAGGCGACGAGGCGTTCTGGTTCAACATCGTCCCTGTCACGGTGGCCTTGTTGGCGATCGTGGTCGTGTCCGTGATCTGGGTACGAGGTTGGCGCAGCCGAGCCGTGTGGGAGTTCGACGAAGCGGAGCAGTCCGACCCACCGTGGTCGAGGCGGATCAGCAGCCTGTGGTGAATCCGGCGTCCCCCTCGGCCCCGATCCCCGCGGAGGGATGGTCGACCAGGACGCGCTGGAGTTCGAACGGGTCGTCGTTCGGGCCGCGCCGGACCCGCCGGTAGAGCCCGTTCTTCCCCAGTTCCCAGGCTTTCTCGTTGTCGCGGAAGGAGTCGAGAAGGACCCGGTCGCGGAGGTACGCGATCTGCGCGGGGTCTTTGACGGGCACCAGCACCTCGATGCGCCGGTCTAGGTTCCGGCGCATCATGTCCGCGCTCCCGATGAACGCTTCGGGGGTCCCGCCGTTCTCGAAGTAGTAGACCCGCGAGTGCTCGAGGAACCGGCCGACGATGCTCACGACCCGGATGCGGTCGCTGAGCTTGCGCACGCCGGGGCGGAGGCAGCAGATCCCGCGCACGACGAGCCCGACTTCGACCCCGGCCTCGCTCGCGTCGTAGAGGGCGTCGATGACCTCGGGATCGACGAGCGAGTTGAGCTTGAAGAGGATGCGCCCCGAGCCGGTGGTGCGGTAGACCTCGACCTCACGTTCGATACGCTCGATGATCTGCTCCCGCAAGTCCAAAGGGGCGACGAGGAGCTTGCGATAGTGCGACTGCCGGCTGAACCCAGTGAGGTAGTTGAACAGCTCGGTGATGTCCTGGCAGACCTCGGGGTCGCACGTGAAGAGTCCGAGGTCGGTGTACAGCCGGGCGGTCTGCGGGTTGTAGTTCCCGGTGCCGATGTGGGCGTACGTCTTGATCCCGCCGGGCTCGTCGCGGACCACCAGGCAGAGCTTGCAGTGGACCTTGCGGTCCGAGAACCCGTAGGTGACGTGGACCCCGGCCTGTTCGAGGGCTCGCGACCAGACCAGGTTGTTGCTCTCGTCGAAGCGAGCCTTGAGCTCGACCATGACCGCGACCTGTTTGCCCTTCTCCGCCGCCCGAAGGAGGCTCTCGACGATCGGCGACTCGGTGCCGGCGCGGTAAAGGGTCTGCTTGATGCCGATGACGCGAGGATCCTCGGCCGCGGCCGCCACGAACTCCTCGACCGAGCGGAAGCTGTCGTAGGGGTGGTGGACGAGAACGTCGCGCCGGGCGATCTCGGCGAACAGGCCCGGCTGGCGGCTCACTCGGGCGTGGGCGAAGGGGACATGGGGGCGGAACTTCAGGTTCGGCTTATCGACCTTGGCGAGAGCGTACATGACGTCGAGCCCGATGAGCCCATCGACGCGGTTGACGTCCTC
The DNA here is from genome assembly GCA_022843485.1 of Fimbriimonadaceae bacterium. Taxonomy (GTDB): domain Bacteria; phylum Armatimonadota; class Fimbriimonadia; order Fimbriimonadales; family Fimbriimonadaceae; genus JALHNM01. The sequence continues at coordinate 23,465 of JALHNM010000005.1, forward strand.
CTTGTCCAACTTGAGGCCGCTGCGGAGGGTCTCGACCGGGCCGTCCCCGAGGCCTGCGCTGCACTCAAGGAGGACCGGGTCGCCGAAGCGACGCATGCTCAGTGTGCGCTCGATCGCGGAGATGAGGTCGGCGGCCTCGATCTCTAAGATCTCGAAGTCGGCGTCGCGGATGACCCGAAAGGCGTGGCAAGCCGCGACCTCGACCCCTGGGAATAGGTAGTGGAGGTGGTTCGCGATGAGGTCCTCGACGAGGACGAACTGCATCGCCCGCCCCGGGAGGCGGATGAGCCGCGGCACGACGGGCGGCACTTTGACTCGGGCGAGGCGGGTCTTGTCGCCCTCTCGCAGCTCGACGGCCAAGTTGAGCGACCGGTTCGAGATGAACGGGAACCGGATCGCGGGGCTGAGCATGAGGGGGGTGCACAGCGGGAAAACGGTCCGTTCGAAGAAGGCGGTCATCTCGCGCTGGCGGGGGGCGGCGAGACTTTGGAACGTAACGATGGCGACACCGTTGCGCTCGAGCGCGGGCCGGAGGTCTTGTGACCACACGTCGCTCGCCTTTTGGCGCAGGGGCCGGGCGACGTCCGCGATCATCGCGAGTTGCTGCGTCGGGGTGAGGCCGTCCGGGGTTGGCTCGACGATCCCGCTCGCCTCCTGCTCGTGGATGCCAGAGACGCGGACCATGTAGAACTCGTCGAGGTTGCTCTCGAAGATGGCGAGGAACTTGAGCCTCTCGAGCAGGGGGTTCGACTTGTTCTCCGCCTCGGCGAGGACGCGGGCGTTGAACTGGAGCCAGCTGAACTCGCGGTTGACGTACCGGCTGTGCTGGACCCAGTCGAGTCCGGGGACGGCTGGCCTCACAGCGGGCACGGCTCGATCCTCCCCCGGGACATCAGTAAGACCGCCCCTTCTCGGACGCCGTACTCGCTAATGGTCGTCTGGTCGAACCCGAACCGGCGCATGATCGCGAGGTAGACGAGCGCCCCGGGCAGCAGGGTCGCGGCGCGACGGGCCTTGACTCGGAACCGGTCAGAGAGGCGGTCCACAGGGAGGCGTTGCGCGACCCGGGCGAGGTACTCCAACTCGTCGAGCCGCAACAGCCGCTCGCCGTCGGGGTGGAGGGCTCGGAGGAAGCCCCGGGCCACCCCGCCGCTCGAGACCATGCGTCGGGCCCCGGTCATCGCCGGTGCGCTTGAGAGCCGCTCCTCGATAATCGCGATCGCCCGGGCGACGTGAGCCTCGTCGGGCACCTCGCTGAGCCCGGCGCGGTCGAGGATCACGCCCGTCCCAAGCGGGAGCGAGACGGCGCACTCGAGCTCTTCGCCGTTGCAGAGGGCGATCTGGACGCTTCCCCCACCACCCTCTACCAAGAGGAAGGGCGACGGGCCGTCGGAGTCGAAGAGGGCTCCGAGCAACCCGAGCTCTGCCTCCACCGAGGGCGAGACGAGGTCGACCTTGAGGCCGGTCTCGACCTCGATGCGGCGAAGCACGTCCGCGTGGTTCTCGGCCCGCCGCATGGCCTCGGTCGCGAACAGGTAGAGCCCGCTGGCCCGTTGCTGAACGGAGCGGCGGCGGAACCCGGTGACGGATCGGACGAGATGGTCGGCGAGGGCGACCGGGATGTGCCCCTTCTGGCTTACGATCTGCCCGAGCGAGAGCCAGTCGCTCTCGTTGACGAGGCGGGAGAGCCCCGTCGATCCAAGGCTGGCGACGAGAAGGTGGGCCGTGTTGCTCCCGATATCGGCCGCCGCCAGCACCTTCGTCATCCCATGGGCGAGTCTAGCACCGGCGGCAGGGACGGGGCGGCTCTCGGGCCCTAGGGGCGGTAGTAGGCGTTCATCTTGCGGAGCCGCGTGCTGATGACCCGCATGACTTGAAGGCTGAACCTGGGTGTCTGCTGAACCATGAACGTGAACCGCTTCTCGTCGACCTCGGCGAGCCGGACTTTGGTCTTCGCCACCGCCGTGGCGGCCCGGGGCTCTTCGGGGTTGATGAGAGCCATCTCTCCGAAGAGGTCGCCCTCGGAGAGCAGGTCGATCGGCGAATCGTTGAGGAGGATCTCGACCTCGCCCTCGACGATGACGTACATCGAGGAACCGGTGTCGCCGGCTCGGAAGACGGTCTCTCCAGGCTCGAAATCGGCGGTGTCCGTCGCATGACGGAACATCATGAACTTGTCCATTTCGGGTCGGGGCACGTTACCCGATTGGGGACGCCAGTTGGTGGCGGTCGCTTGGTAGACGGGGCGTGGAAGCTCGACCTGGGACAGGTGCTCGGTGAGCCAATCGCTGTTCCTAGCGACCATAGAGGGGTGCCAGTCGTGACCCCAGTCGAGGGAGACGTACGCCTTGGGCCCGGCAAGCGCCCGGTGGATCGCCTCGACTTGGGCCGGACGTACGGCGGGATCCTTGAGCCCGGCGGTGACGAGCGTCGGGACTCGACACCGCGTCGCTTGGTTGACGGTGTCGAAGTACGAGAGCGTGTGGCCGACGACTTCCCTACCGAGCGGCATGGAGGCCATGAAGTCGGTGAGTTCTTTGAGCGGGTACCGATGGACCGAGCCGGAGAGCACCCACGGCATACCGCCGAGGAACGGGAGGTCTGCGACGACGGCCCGCACCGCCGGGCACCACGCTCCGAGCCACACGGCCATCCCGCCGCCCTGGCTCAGGCCCATCGCCGCGAGGGCGTCCTCGTCCACTTCGGGCTGGGCCTGGAGCACCCGGACGGCGATGAGGGCGTTCTGGACCATCCGGCGGAACACCCATGTCTCCGGGTGGGCGGCCCCGTCGGCGAAGTAGCCCCGGGCGGGAGTGTAGGCCTCGTCGTGGAAGGGGCCCTCTCCGAAGAAGTTGAACGAGAGGCTCGCGAAGTCCGGCCTCGTGCTGTAGGCGTCGGGCGGCCGCGACCAACGGCCGTAAGGCGGGATCCAGAGGAACCCGGGGCACGCTCGACGACCCTCGGGCCAGGCGAGCCAACCGTGGAGCGTCTCTCCCCCGACACCACGGAAGGTGAGGGTGTCAAGCGAGAGCCCGGGGGGGCGGTCGTAGTTGGACGCGTGGCGGCGGAAGTCGAACGGAGCCGCATCGGCCTCCTCGACGGTTGCCCGCCAGAAGGCGTCGAAGTCTTCGGGGACGTAGGGCTCGAGCCCGGTCATGCCCCGACGGACCGCTGGAGGGCGTCGACGTGCATGCCGGTGGTCATGAGCCAGGCAGTGGCCCGCTGGATCTCCTCGACGGGCCCGTCGAGCCTCACCTGCACCCATCCGAAGTCCTGGTCCACGTTCGCCTTGGTCACGCTGACCTTGACGTCGAACTCCCGGCAGAGCCGCCAGATCCAAGGCTGCTCGACCTGGGCCCCGCGCGCGGTCAGGTTGATGTCCACCACTGCCATGTCGCCGGGGAGTGTACCGCTCTGGGGGCGGGGGCGGAATGGGAGGGGGACGCCGTCGGGGGCCGACGGCGTCCTTTCCGGGCGGGTCCGTCAGCGACGGACGACGAAGAAGAGCTGGTTCGCGGCGGCCTGCCAGGCGTTCTGGGACGTCGGGCCGCTCGAGCGGTAGCGGACACGGAAGCGGATGTCGCCCGCTTGGCTCACGAACCTGGCCGAGTTGGTCGTTTCACCGGAGACGATCGTGTCGGTGAGGGGGGCGGTACGCTGGTCGAGTTGGACGTAGGCGTTGGCCGACCAGTCGAACATCTCGAGGGTCTGAGTGACGTTCACGCTCGTGCTGCGACCGGCGTAGGAGTAGCGGAGCCCTTGGACCGCGCCCCCGCCGATGTTCACGCCGAACGAGACGGTGATCGGGGACTCTTGCTGGTTGAGGACGAGCCCGCGCTCGAAGACCATCGACCGGCCGTCGAGCAGGACGAGGTCGTTGAGGTCGCCGGAGACGAGGCGTCCGCGCTCCACGTTGAACGACTCTGCTTCCCAGCGAACCCCCACCGTGGCCTCAGCGGCGCGGACGGCACGGGACGTGTTGACGCGGCCGAACCCGAAGACGGTGGGGTCGCCGATCGAGTCGGAGGTGTTCTCGACGATGGTCTCGACCTCTTCGTTCGAAAGGTTCGGGTTGACCGACCAGACCATGGCGGCGACGCCGAGGGCGATCGGGGTGGCCATGCTGGTGCCGCTCGCGAAGCCGTAGCCTCCGGGGACGGTGGCGTAGATGTTATCGCCGGGGGCGAAAACGTCGATCGCACGGCCGAACGCCGAGAACCCGGCTCGGGTGTCGGCCTGGGTCGAGGCGCCGACGACGGTGACCTCTTCCCAGTCGAAGCCAGAGAGGTTTCGGGCGTCGTTGCCGGCGGCCCAGAACAGGAGGCCGCCCTTGCTGCGGACGTAGGCCCCGGTGTCGCGGGCGAGGACGAGGTCGACGCCGGTCCAGCTCATGTTCACGAGCCGGGCCCCGTTATCGACGGCCCAGATCGCGCCGTCGGCGAGGGTCTGCCAGGTGGGCCACTCCCCGTTCGCGCCCATGCACCGGATCGGCATGATGCGGAAGTTCCAGCCGACACCGGTGAGGCCGACGCCGTTGTTGCCGTGGGCGGCGGCGCACCCGGAGACGTGGGTGCCGTGGCTGTCGAACGGTCCGACGGCCCCGCCGTCGACTTGACGCCGCCTGTCGCGGGCGTTGTAGCCGGGGACGTAGAGCGCGGAGAGGTCAGGGTGGGCGAGGTCGTTCCCGGAGTCGACGATGCCGAGCGTCACGTTGGCCCCGGTATGGAGCAGCCAGGCGTCGGTCGACTTGATGTTGGTGTGGTGGTACTGCTGCGCGAAGAGCGGGTCGTTCGGGACGGTGGTCGTGAAGACGCGCCAGTTGGGCTCGACGTACTCGTAGTCGCCGGTGGCCATGAGCTTCGTCGCAAACGAGGACTCGGTCTCGCCTTTCGGGACGTCGAAGATGACCCAGTCGAGTTGGGGCAGTCGTCGCGAGTCGGGCAGGCGCAGCACCCGATCGCGGGCGCGAGTCTGGATTCGATCGGCTCGGGCGCCGACGACGCCTCGAGTGGCGAGGGCCTCGGGCTGGAGGGGCTTTGCGATGAGTTCACCGCTGAATTCGAGTTGGCCGGGTCGCTCGACGAACCGGACGGGGCCGCCCGACTGGGCCAGCAGCACGCTGGGCAGCAGGGCGAGGGCGGAAAGGGTGAGAAGGGCACGCATAGGGACGAACCTCGCGGAGGGCGCCGGTCGCTACCCTCGCGTCCATGGCCACGATACTTCTAGGCCCTCATTCTTGTCAAGTTTTTCGCAACCGTCGCGACGGCCCAGCGAGGTCTGAGCGAACGGCTCGCGCCGCCGGAGTGAGCGGGTGCCGTATAATCGTGGCAGCATGGCTGATCAGGTCTCCATCTTCGACACGACGCTTCGCGACGGGGAGCAGAGTCCGGGCGTCCACCTGGACATGACCCAGAAGCTCGAGATCGGCCGGGCCTTGGTCGACCTCGGGGTGAACGTCCTTGAGGCCGGCTTCCCGATCAGTTCCCCCGGGGACTTCGAGAGCGTCCACACGCTGGCCAAGGAGCTCCGCGAGGTCACCGTCTGCGGGTTGACCCGGGCAAAGGCGAAGGACATCGAGGTCGCGGCGGAGGCCCTCCGCCCCGCCGAGCGGCCACGAATCCACACCGGGCTGGGGGTGAGCGAGAACCACCTGCAGTACAAGCTCAAAATGAGTCGCGAAGAGGCGCTCGAGGCGGGCGTTGCGGCGGTGAAGCTGGCCAGGAGCTTTGTGCCGGACGTCGAGTACTTCATGGAGGACTCGGGCCGTGCGGACCGCGACTACGTGTACAAGGTCGTCGAGTCGGTCATCGCGGCTGGGGCGACGGTAGTGAACGTGCCCGACACTACGGGCTACACGAGCCCCGACGAGTACGAGGCGCTCATCCGGGGGATCGTCGAGAACGTCCCGAACAGCGACAAGGCGGTCTTCAGCTGCCACTGCCACAACGACCTCGGGATGGCGACGGCCAACACGCTGGCTGGGATCGTCGGCGGGGCGAGACAGGTCGAGGTAACGGTGAACGGGATCGGGGAGCGAGCCGGCAACACAGCCCTTGAAGAGGTCGTCATGGCCCTGCACATCCGCAAGGACAAGTACGGGCTCGAGACGACGATCAAGACGCAGAAGCTCTTGGAGGTCTCGCGGCTCGTGTCGCGGCTGACGGGCATGATCGTGCAGCGCAACAAGGCGGTCGTCGGGGCGAACGCCTACGCGCACTCGAGCGGGATCCACCAGGACGGGGTGCTCAAGGAGCGCTCGACCTACGAGATCATCGACCCCGAACTCGTGGGGGCCGAGAAGTCCGAGATCATCCTCACCGCGCGATCCGGTCGGCACGGGCTGCGGCACCGGCTGGGCGAACTCGGGTTCAACTTCCCCGAGGAGCGCTTCGAGCAGCTCTACGAGCGCTTCCTCTCGATGGCCGACCACAAGTCCGAAGTCAAAGACGAGGACCTGCGCGAGCTTGTGAGCACGCGCTGAGGCCGACCCACCCCGTATGTCGGGATTCGCGCGCCTGTGCGTCACGGATCGGTTAAGGTCCGGTTAAATCTAACGGCACAAGGCTCCCGGGTAGCGACAGGCCGCGTGGGTGGCCAGTATGCTGATGTCGATGATCTGTGCCCTCCTCGCCGTTGCGCTCTCGTCTCCTGTCGCCCCTGACGCGGCCCCTCTCGTCTTCCGGGCCCCGGCGGGTCGTGAGTTCGCGAAGATCGTCCCCGGCGGGAGAACGATCCTGCCGAACGGTCGCTTCCTGACGCCGAAAGGCCGCCGGCTCTACGGTGGGTCGGACGTGTGGCAGACGCTTGTGTCGCCGGACGGGCGGACGGTGGTCGTGTTCCACGACGACGGCCTGACCTCGTACGACCTAACCGAGGCGAAACCCGAGCGCAAGGCGGTCACGATCAAGGGGCTTGCTCCGGCGGGAGTGTTCCTGCCTGGCGGCAAGCGGCTCGTCGTGAGCCTGGGCGACTCGGGCAAGCTCGCCCTGCTGCGGGTGCCGGAGATGACCACGGTCGCCGAATGGGACACTGTCAAGGGCGCGCCGGGGAGGTACGTGAACGACCTCGTGGTCAACCGCGCTGGGACCCTCGTCTACGGCGTGGACGTCGCCCGGCAGGAACTGGTCACGGTCGACGCGGCGAGCGGGGCCGTGCTCTCGACGGTGCCTGCGGGCAGGCAGCCGTACGCCTTGGCCTTCGGGCCAGATGAGCGGAGCCTTATCGTCGCGAACATCGGGCTCTTCGACTATTCGACGATCCCGCTCCCCCGCGAGGGCGAGGGCTACCGGGAGGGCCTGACCCGCCCGCCGTTCGCCTTCCCGAGCGAAGCCGCGGTGCAGGGCGTCGAGTTCGAGGGCCGGTTCGTGCCCGGGCTCGGCGAGGTGGGGGCACCCGGGGCCCAGTCGGTCTGGCGGTACGACCTCGCCGACTCGAAAGCCCCGCGGTTCGACGCCCACGCCAAGTGCGGGGTGATGATCACCGCCGTCACCGAGGGACGGGAGGCGGTCGGCGGAAGCGCCCCGAACGCGCTGCTGGTCCGAGGTGACCGCCTTTACGTCTCGAACGCGAACAACGACACAGTTCAGGTGTTCGACGCCCGGACACTGAAGACGGTGCGGACGATCCGGCTCTCCCCCACGAAGGAGACGGCGCTTTTGCGGGGCGTGATCCCGAGTGGGATGGCGATGGATCGCTCCGGGAAACGCCTTTACGTCTGCGAGAGCGGGCTGAACTCGGTCGCCGTCGTCGATCCGGGGACGGGCCGCGTTCGGGGGCGGATCCCGACCGGATGGTTCCCGATGCAGGTCCGGCTGACCCCGGACGAAAAGACCCTCGTGATCGCCTGCCAGAAGGGGCTCGGCCGGGGCCCGCGCGGGGCGCTCGACCCGCGGCCCCAAACCGACGAGCGGTTCGGGCTGCCGGACATGCCAGGGATGGCGGACGTTGTCCCGGTGCCGACCGACGCCCAACTGCGGAGTTGGTCGCGCGAGGTGTTGGTGAACAACGGGCTCGTGCCCGTTTCAAACCCCGACACGACCCCGAACCCGATCCCGCTCGTGCCAGGCAAGGAGAGCGAGCAGATCAAGTACGTCGTGTTCATCACGAAGGAGAACCACACGTTCGACGGGATCTTCGGGGGGCTGAAGGGCGCGAAGGGTCGGCCCGAGTACGCCGAGTTCGGGATGGAGGGGTGGATCAAGGAGAAGGGCAAGGACGTGCGGATGCCGATCATGCCCAACCACGTCCGGCTGGCCGAGCAGTTCTCGATCAGCGACAACTTTTACATGGAGCCCCAGGCGAGCGGCGACGGCCACCGGTGGCTCATCGGCGTCTACCCCTCGCTCTGGACGACCCGGGTGTTCTACGCCGGGTGGCAGTTCCGTCGGGACGACCGGGCGAAAGGTCGCCTCGTCTCGATGGGCTCGGACGGGTCGCAGATCCCGGAGGACTACCTCGAGAACGGCTCGATGTGGGAGCACTTCGAGCGGGGCGGGGTGAGCTTCCGGAACTACGGTGAGGGGTTCGAGCTTCCGGGGCAGATCGAGCCGGGCAACCCGCCGCGCACTGGGTCGCTCCTGCAGGTCAACCACCCGGTCAACCGGGCGCTCTGGGACAACACCTGTTGGGAGTACCCGGTCTACAACACGAACATCCCCGACATCGCCCGGGTCGAGTGGCTCAAGGAGGACGTCGAGAAGAACTTCCGGGCGAAGGGCAAGCCGCTTCCCCGCTTCATCAACGTGACGCTCTGCAACGACCACGGCGACGCGGCGAGACCGGATTGGGGGTACCCGTTCGTGTGCTCGTACATGGCGGACAACGACTTGGCCCTCGGGCGCTTGGTCGAGTGGCTCTCGCAGCAGCCGGAGTGGCCACAGATGGCGGTCTTCGTGACTCAAGACGACCCGGGTGGGGACGACGACCACATCGACCGGCACCGATCCTTCGTCCTCGCGCTCGGGCCGTGGGCGAAGCGCGGGTACGTGAGCCGCGACCACACGTCGATCATGTCGATCCTGAAGACGATCTACCTCATCTTCGGGCTCGGGCCGAACACGATGTTCGACGCGCTGGCCACTGACCTTCGGGACATGTTCACGATGCGGCCCGACACCCGCGGGTACACGCACGTGATGACGGACCCGCGGGTGTTCGTGCCTGAGACGGCCTACAAGCCGGGCGACCCGCGGTTCAAGGATCGCCGTTGGGTCGAGCCGGGGGTCAAGATGGACGACCCCGAGTTCGTGGAGGGGCTCCGGCGGGGCGGTTAGTCGGCGCCTTCTCCTGGCTCCGCCAGTCCGTTCGCCTGGGCCTCGGTCAATGACGCGACGACGTCGGCGCTGACCCGGGCCAGGGGTTGCCCTTCCTCGACCGCCTCCCGCGCCCAGACCGGCGCGAGCGGGGTCACAGCGCCGTGTTCGAGGGCTTCGAGTGTCCGGGCGAAGAGGGCGCGGACGACCTCGCGTTGACCGACCCGAAGCCGCTCGAGTTCGGGGGCCTCGACGACGACCTGCCACACGGCCTGCTTGAGCACTTCCACAAGGACGCGCACTTCGGGCTCGACGGCGAGAGTGGGGGGGTCGGAGGCGGTCAGGCTCGATCCCTGGACGGCGAAGCGTTCGATGAGGCGGCTGGAGAACCGGTGCAGGGCGGCCCGGTCTGCGCTAGAGCCCGAGAACGGGCCGCCCAGGGGGTACACGGAGGCCAGCCAATCGACGGCGCGGTCGAGGTCGCCTCGGGTGATCCACGCGAGGGCGGGTCGGCCTTGGAGGAACGCGGCGACGCGGTCGAGGAAGGGCGCGCGCCCGTCACCGGTGAGGAGGGTCTCGAGGGGGAGCGTGCGGGCCCGGGCGAAATCGTAGACGTCGTGGACGGAGTAGGCGACGTCGTCGGCGAAGTCGACGACCTCGGCTTCCAGGGTCCGTCTGGGAGGGGCCTGGCTCCCGACCGCCCACTCGAACGCCTCGGCGTCCTGGGGGTAGACGCCGTACTTGTCGGTGGCGTCGGGATGGGCGCCGCGGGGCCAGGGGTACTTGAGTGTGGCGCGAAGGGTCGCCCGGGTGAGGTCGAGCCCGGGGCCGTCGGCGGACCGCACGGCTAGGCGGGTCACGATCCGGAAGGACTGGGCGTTGGCCTCGAACCCGCCCGCTTCGGGGTCTACGGCATCGACCAACTCGCAAAGCACCCGCTCGCCGTGGTGTCCGAAGGGCGGGTGGCCGAGGTCGTGGACGAGGGCGGCGGCCTCGACGACGTCGGGGGAGAGCGTCTCGTCCGGTGAGAGTCGGTCGGGGTAGCGACGGAGCAGGTGCTCGGCGGTGCGTCGGGCGATCTGCGCGACTTCGAGGGTGTGGGTGAGGCGGTTGTGGTGGAGGGCCTCGGCGGTGCTCGGCGCGACCTGGGTCGTGCCCGCAAGGCGCCGGAAGGCGGCACTGTAGAGCACCCGGTCGCGATCCTTCTCGAACCGCGACCGGTTATCCGCACCCGGCAGACCGTGGCGCCGGGCCTCGCGATCAGCCCCGGTCACCGGCCTCTTCGCCTGGCCTGCCGACCCATGGCGCTAGCGATAGAACTCGAACTTCTCGAGCCGGCCTTTGACCGTCTGGAGGAAGCGGCCGGCGGTGAGGCCGTCGACGAGGCGGTGGTCGTAGGTGAGGACGAGGTTCATGATCGAGCGGATCGCGATCATGTCGTCGACGATCACCGGCTTCTTGACGATGCCGTAGGCGCCGAGGATGCCGCTCTGGGGGGCGTTGATCATCGGGGTGCCGAGGACGGCGCCGTAGGAGCCCGGGTTGGTGAGCGTGAAGGTGCCGCCCTGGACGTCGGCGACGCCGAGCTTGTTGCCCCGGGCGTTTGCCGCAATGGTCTCCAGGTCCTTGGCGACCTCGACGACGGACTTGGCCTGGCAGTCGCGGATGACGGGGACGATGAGCCCACCGTCCCCTTTCTCGCCGAGCGAGACGGCGACGCCCATGTGGACGCCCTTGTGGAGCGTCACCTGGCCGTCGACGAGGGCGGCGTTGAGGTAGGGGAACTCGAGCAGGGTGTCCGTGATCGCCTTGATGAAGAACGGCGTGTAGGTGAGCTTGACCCCGAACTGGGCCTGGAAGCTGTCCTTGTTGAGCTCGCGGAACTTGACGAGGTTGGTGACGTCGACCTCGATCAGCGTCGAGACGACGGGCACTTGGCTGGAGCGCGTCATCGCCTCGGCGATCATCTTGCGCATCCCGGTGAGGGCGTGGGTCTCCGAACCGGCGCCGGAGGCGACGGGGGCGGCCGGGGCGGCGAGTCCGCCGAGGTCCGCGCTCCGGGCCGGGCTCGGGGCGGTCGCGCTCTTGCCTCGGTTGGCGAGGTAGCCCTCAAGATCCTTCTTGTTGACCCGTCCGCCGGCGCCGCTCCCGGCGATCGAGGCGAGTTCGCCTTCCGTCACGCCGTTCTCGCGGGCCATCGTGCGCACGAGCGGGGTGTACCAGCGCCGACCGCCCTGGTCGGTCTGGACGGCGGGTTCGGGGGCCTGGGCTGGCGTAGCCGGGGCGACGGGTGTGGCGGGGGGCGGGGAGCCCGCGGAGGCCGCAGCGGCGGGGCCGCCGTCAGCGATCATCGCTTTGGCCGCAGCCTCGTCCGCTTCGATGAGGCCCATCGCGTGGAAGACCTCGACGTCCGAGCCCTCGGGGATCAGGATCTTGACCAAGAAGCCGCTGGCGGGGGCGCCGAGTTCGGTGTTGACCTTGTCGGTCATGATCTCGACCACCGGTTCGTCCTCCTTGACGAAGTCACCGACCTGCTTCAACCAGCGACTGACGGTCCCTTCATGGACGGACTCGCCCAACTCCGGCATCAAGATCTCGACGGGCATACGGTGTCATTCTAGCCCGAACCGGCGATCCCCGGGGCAAGCCGCCCCGGGCCCGCTTCGAGAGGTCTTCCCTACCTGCCCGGGATCCCCGGTTCGGTGAGGAGGGCGGGGTCGAGGGCTTTGGCGAGGGTCTCTTCGTCTAGGAGGCCCTTCTCACGCACGACCTGGGGGATCGTCTTCTTCTCGGCCAGGGCGGTCTTGACCACGTCGGCCGCCGTCTTGTAGCCGACGTAGACGTTGAGCGCCGTCGCGAGCGAGGGGGAGGTCTCGGCGTAGTGGCGGCACCGTTCGGCGTCGGCCTCGATGCCGAGCACGCAGTTGTCGGTGAACGTCTCGAGGGCGTTGGTCAGGATTTGGAGCGCGAACTGAGCGCTGAAGGCCATGCCGGGCATCATCACGTTGAGTTCGAGCTGGCCGGCGCGGACGCAGTCGTCGATCGTGGCGCACTGACCGAGCACCTGGAACAGCACGATGTTCATGTTCTCCGCCATGCTCGGGTTGACCTTGCCGGGCATGATCGACGACCCGGGTTGGACGGCGGGCAGGACGATCTCGGCGATCCCGGTGAGCGGGCCGCTGCAGAGGAGGCGGAGGTCGTTCGTGATCCGGGTCAGCTCGTTGCAGAAGAGGCGCAGCGATGCGGCGAGGGCGGCCATGCAGAACTGGCTCTGCATCGCCTCGCGCATGTCGGGGGCGGTGCGGAACTCAAGGCCGGTGGCGTCGCGGAGGTTCGCTACGACCCGATCCCGGTAGTCGGGGTGGGTGTTGAGGCCGGTGCCGGCGGCGCTCCCGCCGATGCCGAGCTCCTCGAGCTCGAAGGCGGCTTGATCCAGCCACCGCCGGGCGCGGCGGAGGGCCACGGAATAAGCCATGAACTCTTGGCCCAGGCGGATCGGCACGGCGTCTTGGAGGTGGGTGCGGCCGGACTTGAGCACCCCGTCGAACTCGACCGCCTTCTGGGCGAAGGCGTCGGCGAGGCCGTCCACGGCTGGGAAGAGGTCCTCCATCATCAGCCTCGCCATCACCCGCATCGCGGTCGGGAACGTGTCGTTCGTGGACTGGCCGTAGTTGACGTGGTCGTTCGGGTTGACCTTCTGGTACTCGCCCTTTCGGCCGCCGAGGATCTCCTCGGCGCGGTTGGCGAGGACCTCGTTCACGTTCATGTTCAGGCTTGTGCCCGCGCCCATGTGGAAGACGTCCACCGGGAACTGGTCGCGAAGGCCCCCGCCTAGGACCTCGTCGGCGGCGGCGACGATCGCCTCGCCTTGGGCCCGGTCGAGGAGGCCGAGGTCGGTGTTCGCCTGGGCGCACGCCTTCTTGAGCAGGACGTAGGCGTCGACCATCCGCGGGTGCTCGGTGAGCCCAGAGATGCGGAAGAGGTTGCGGGTGCGCTCGGCCTGGCTCCCCCAGTAGGCGTCGGCGGGCACATGGACGTCGCCCAGAGAGTCCTTCTCGATTCGGGTGCTCATACCGGGCGGAGTCTACTCTCGCGATGCGCCCCGAGAGCGGGGGCTCGGCGGGCGGGAACCGGGTACAACAGCGATATGGTTCAGTCTTGGAAGTCGGGGTTCGGAATTCTTCTTACAACCGGCCTAGTGTTCGGCGGGCTCCTTTCCGTAGCGTCGTGCGGGGGATCGGGGTCGGTGACGGGGATTACGGCGCGGTTGGTCTCGATCCACCTGGCGCCGGGGTTCGGGCCGCTCACCCTTGAAGTGGACGACCGCCCCGTGGGCCCGCTGGCGGCACTCTCGAGCCGGACGGACTCCGTGCTCGAAGGAGCCTATCAGACGCTCTACCGAGACTCGAACGGCTTCGCGGCCTCGTCCGCTGCCGTGCAGCTCCGCTCGGACGAGTGGCGGTTCCTGGTCGTGACGCCCACCACGGCCTACCAGGAGGCCCTCGCGCGGTTCCCACTGGGCACCCAAGGCTGCCTGGTCATCGCCCCTGCCCTCTCGACCGGGAGCTACGACGTCTACATCACGCCCGGAACGCCCGGGCTCGGGACGGCGATCGAAGTTCGGCAGAACGTTCCGGGCACTGGGCGGGCCGAGCAGTGGGTCGTCACGCCGGGTACTTACCGCGTCGTCGTGACCCCGGCCGGCGGATCGACGGTGCTCCTGGACTCGGGCCAGTTCGCGGTCTCGGCCTCGTCCGCCACGTTCTACGGGCTTTACCGGGACAGCGGGGGCACACCTCAAGGCCAACTCCTGACGGTCGCCGTGCCCTGACCCGGCTTCCGTTCTTCCCACCCCAACGGCCTAGCCCCGATAAGCTCGAACACCGGGATTTCGGTACGGCCGTCACAGGATGCGATTTGGGATCGAATATCGGCACGTCAGATGCAGAACTGCACTGAGAGGACGCCACGAACATGAATCGATCCCTTGTCTTCTTCGCTGGTCTGGCCGTTGCCGCCACGGCCCCGGCTCAGATCGTCGCGACCACGCTCACCGACGCCGAGACGAACGCCCTGCTCATCAACAAGACGTTCGCCGCCGAGTCGCGGATGGGCAACAACGGCATGAGCGGGGACTTCGAGCTCGGCCTCCAGAAGCCGACCTCGGGCTACTTCGCCACTTCGAACCGGACGTGGACGAACGGCGGGGCGCTGTCGTTCACCCTCGCTTTCGACGGGACGAACCTTGACTACACGGTCGGCGGCGTCACGGTCAGCTACAGTCTGCTCCCGGGCGAGAAGAAGGGGCTCTCCGACGTCTTCTTCCGACTTCGCGCCCCCCAGAACGGGACGGTGACCGTGTCGGACGTCAAACTGGACGGAGTGGACGTGACCGGCTTCACCCCGCGGACGGACGGGGCGAGCGTGTTCTGGCTGAAGGCGGCGGACATCGCGGCCCAGACGGGTTCGGGCCTCGCGGACGGGTTCACGATGACGGGCACGCAGGTGTTCTCGTGGACCGGACAGGCTCCGACCGCCTCGCAGCTGGCCTACCAGATCAAGGTCGCCGAGGCCGTGCCGGAGCCGGCCACGATGGTCGCGCTCGGGGCGGGGCTCCTCGCCTTCGCCCGCCGTCGCCGGGGTCGCTGAGCGGGTCTGTGCCCCCGGGCTGAGTGCCCGGGGGGCGGACCGTAGGCGTTAGGCGCGAGGGGGCTGGGTGGCTTGGAAGTGCATCGCGTCCCTGCCCCAGAAGGCTCCGGCCGCCATCCATCCCTCGGCCGCGAAGCACTCCATGACCTCGAGGGGCATGACGGCCTGGGCCGGCCAGTGGGTCCTGTTCCCGTTGCGCCCCGCATCGAGGTCGATGGCGATCGCCCAGGAGTGCATAGACCAGGCGGACCCGTTCCTCATCTTGCGGGGGTTATAGAGGCCGTTGTAGGTAAGGATGCCCGCCTCGCGCCGCGAAGCTTCGTCCGGGAAGGCCTCGGCGAGACGGATGAAGACGCGGGCGAGCGACTCCGCGCACTTCTCGTGAGGGCGAAGGACGCGAACCGGCTGCCCATCGTAAAAGATTGGGAACGGAAGCTCGACCCGCCCCATCGGGGGGGTGTAACCGCCCTCTTCGCCCTTACGGCCGTAAAAGACGGGCACGTTCGCCTGGGTGGGGAACGGGTGCGGCTCGGGCATCATGTCCTCGAGGTGCCGGCGGCACGCCGCGATGCTGATGGGACCCCAGAACCCGTCGGGCTCGACCCCGATGCGTTCCTGCATTTTCTTGATTCGGGCGATGGTCATAGTCTCTTGTCCTTCCCGCGTAAACGGGATGTGTACTTAGGATAGAGCATGAGGAACCACTTTCCTCACCCATGGTCGCGCGGCACGACCGGAACTTTAGGTCGTTTAGCAGTCACGGGTCGGGGCTGAGGTTGGAGCGCTCACCGACACCAGATGGCTTGACGAGTCTGAGCATGCCCTGCGTTCGACCTGCCGGGGCCCCGATTTCCGAAACAGTCCTCATGATCGGGTTAAGGTTCGCTTAAGGGCTCGTAGACTTCGCGGCCGTGGCAGACCTGGGAGCGGCGCTTCGGGAAGAGCGTAAGAGGTTACGGCTGACGGTTCGCGAGGCGGCCCGCGGGGCGGCGGTCTCGATGAGCACCGTCAAGCGGTGGGAGTCCGGCGAGAGAGTCCCCCACGGGGCCTTGGTCGGGGCATACGCGAGGTACCTCGCGTCTCTGGGGTCGTCGATCTCGCCGACGGTCGGCTTTGCCCTGGATACCAGCCGGTCGAGGATCCCCGGCCTGTTCGCGTTCTACCGCCGCCGGGCGGGGCTGACGCTCCGGATCGCGTCGGCGGCGGTCGGGCTGAGCCCTGCGACGCTCCACCGGATCGAAGTCGGTGTCCGACCGCCGGAGGACGAGGACGAGTTCGGACGGCTCTGTGGGCTCTATGGGTGCCGAAAGGCCGACGCCGAGCGCCTCCACGGGCTGCTCACGAACCCCCTCCCGGCCTCCGGAGCCGAGGCCTGGCAGATCGGGTGGACGCTCAACGACTTCCGTGCCGGAAAGGACGAGAACGACCTCCCGACCGCGTCGTGGATCGCGCAGGTGGGCGACTCCTATGCGGCCCACAAAGCGGCCGAGCCGACGGAGACGCTGCAGTGTCTGGCGGCGTGGCAGAGCGCCCTCACCGGGTCGGGCGACTGGGAGCTCGCCTCCAAGGTTGGGGCCCGGATGGTCGAAATCGCCCAGGCCGCGCCCGAGACCGCTCCGTACGTCAGGCCGGTGAAGCGGTTCCGTGCGTTCACGTTCGGGCTACGGGCTGACGTGCGCGACGCCCGGCGGATCGCTGCTCGGCTCGCCGACTCGGTCTCGGGTCAGGTTGGTCTGGACGCCTACGACGGCTACCTCTATGCAGGCCGCCTCGCCCGCGCGCTGGGCGACGAGGCGCGGTGGGGCACGCTGAGCGAAGGGCTCCTCGAAGCAGGGCGGAGTTCGGGCAACCCGATGTACGAGTCGGCGTCGCGGGTCCACAAGGCTCTGGGCGACGACCAGTTCCGCCCCACCGACCGGCTGTTCGAGGTGTGCGCTGAGGTCGATAACCCGGACGCGTCCGGGTGGACCCGCTTCTTGGCCGAGACCGCCCGGTTCCAGGGCCACTGTCGACGCCGGGACTGGGGGGCGGCCGCCTCGGTCGGCACCCGGCTCCGGGCCGCATTCGAGACTCGGGGCTTCGGTAGCCCCGTCCTCGACGAGGCGCTGGTTCGCTTCCCTGAGCTGCAAGAAGCCCTCGAACCCGCCTACGCCTGATCGTCGTCAGTCACGCCAGCCAACCTTGAACACCCGCGCGGTCGCGGATCCGGAAGACTGGCCCTGCCGGGGCCCAGGTGTGGTGTACCGAGATCGACCAAGCCCGTTGGACGGTGCGGTTCGACTAGCCCCGGGGCCCTGCTAGGGCCCGGCGGGCACGGGGTCCGCTTTGAACTGCTCGTTGTAGAGGCGGGAGTAGAGCCCGCCCTGGGCGAGCAGGGTCTCGTGCGTCCCTCGCTCGACGATCCGGCCCGCCTGCATCACCAAGATGAGGTCGGCGGCGAGGATCGTCGAAAGCCGGTGGGCGATGGCGAAGGTCGTGCGGCCCTTCATGAGTTCGGCCAGCGAGGCCTGGACGAGCCGTTCGCTGTGCGTATCGAGGGCGGAGGTGGCCTCGTCGAGGATGAGCACCCGCGGGTCCTTCAGGATGGCCCGGGCGATGGCGAGGCGCTGCTTCTCGCCCCCGCTGAGCTTGTAGCCCCGTTCGCCGACGACCGTGTCGTAGCCCTCCGGGAGCGAGGCGATGTGGTCGTGGATGGCGGCGCTCCGGCAGGCGGCCTCGAGCTCGGCGTCGGTCGCCGTAGCCCGGGCCATGCGCAGGTTCTCCCGGATCGTGGTGTGGACCAGGTACGTCTCCTGGGTGACCGTGCCGACGAGACGCTGGAGTGACGCGAGGGTCAGGTCGCGCAGATCGACACCGTCCAGCTGGATCTGGCCCTCGTCTGGGTCGTAGAGCCGGGGGATGAGATAGGTCAGGGTGGTCTTCCCTGCCCCGCTCGGTCCGACCAGGGCGACGAGCCGACCTGGCTCGGCCACGAAGGAAACGTCATGGAGGGTCGGCTCGGGGCTCTCGGGCTCGTAGCGGAACCCGACGCCGCGGAACTCGACCCGGCCTTCGGTCTGGTCGACTGGTGCGACCCGGGCGCCGGGGCGGTCTTGGACGTCGTGGGGCATGTCCAGGTACTCAAAGATCCGCTGGAAGAGCGCGAACGAGCTCATGATCTCGACCTGGGCGCTCAGGAGGCCGGTCATCGGGAAGAAGAGCCGGGCCTGGAGGCCGGTGAAGGCTACAAGCTTGCCGATCGTGATCGCGGTGTCTCCCTGTTGCACGAGCAGCCAACCGGCGAGCCAGAAGACGAGGGCCGGAGCGAGCTGGGTGATCAGGCGGATGAGCCCGAAGAAGAGGTACTGGACGACGTTGGCCTTGACCTGCCACCGAGCGAGGGACTGGTTCTCCTCCTCGAACTTGGCGTGGAGGGGCCCGGACTCGGCGATCGTCTTGCTCAGCAGGATCCCGCTCACGCTGAGCTGCTCTTGCATCATGCTGTTGAGCTCGGAGGTCTGTTCCTGGACGCCCTTGCGCACAGTCCGCGCGAATTCGCCGACGTACTTGCCGAAGACGGCGAAGAACGGCACCATCGCCACGCTGAGCAGCGTGAGCCGCCAATCGATGACCGCCATCGCGACGACGGTCGTGACGACGATCGCCAAGTTGCTGAGTTGGTCGGTGATCGTGTTGCTGACGACCGACTGGACCCCGGCGACGTCGCTGATGAGGCGGGTCTGGATCTCGCCCGTCCGGGTGGAGGTGAAGAACCGGAGGGACATCCCTTGGAGGTGCTCGAAGAGCCGCCGCCGGAGGTCGCACATGATGCGCTGGCCGACGACCACGCTCCAGTAGCCGTACAGCAGCGTCACCGCCGCGCCGAGGACGACGGCGAGCACGGTGAGGAGCGAGTAGACCGTGACGACGCCCATGTCCCGGGCGAGAAGGCCGTCGTCGATGACCCGTTGGAGGAGGAAGGGCGGCCCGAGGCCCAGCACGACGCCCACCAGGACGGCCACGAACGTCCCCGCGACCTCGCGCCGGTAAGGGGCGAACAGCCCGAGAACCCGGCGCAGGATCTGCCGGTCGATCGATCGGGGAGTGGGGGCCTCGTCCTCGGGCATCGTGCGTTACGCTACCCGAGGACGAAAAGGCTCAGCGGCCGGTGTTAGCGGCCGGGGGCGTACTTGACGGTGCAGCCGTAGGGCGAGGTCGTGGCCTTGGAGACCGGCTTGCCGGCCTTAGCCTCCTTGATCGCGGCGACGACGAAGTTCTCGGCCCCATCGACCTTCTTGGGGTCGGCCGAGGAGTCGCTGTCGATGGCGCCGGCGTAGATCACCGTGCCCTTGGGGTCGATGACGAACATGTGCGGGGTGCGAGTCGCCCCGTACATCCGGCCGATGCGGCCGCTCTCGTCGATGAGCATGTGTCCGGGGGCCATCTTCCACTCTTCGGCCTTCTTGTTGGAGGCTTCGGTGGTCATGTGGCCCTGCTGGCCCGGGGCGCCGGAGTTGACGGTGATCCAGACGATCCCCTCCTCGGCCATCTCGGCCTGGAGCTTTTGCATGTGGCCTTCCACGTAGTGCTTTTTGACGAAGGGGCACTCGGGGTTGAACCACTCGAGCACGACCCATCTACCGCGGAACGTATCGGCGTTGACGATGCGACCCATGGTGTCGGTCGCGGTGAACATCGGCGCGGCGGCACCGACTCGAGCCCCCGGGGGCGTCGAGGTCGGGGCGGGCTGGGTCTGTTGGCCCCCCATCTGGGCGAGGGCGACCACGGCGGCGCAGGCGCTGACGAGGAGCAGGCTGGTCTTGACGGTGCGCATACAGACCTTTATACGAGCCAACGGCCGCGAGAGTCCCGCCAGGGCACCTGCATTCGTCGGACGGGGCTGCGGAACGGGGGGTGAGGATCGTGCGGGGGGTCTCCCGACAATAGAGACGAGAGGTGCTCTCCATGACGATCCGACCGAACTCTCTGCCGACCCCGGCCTCCGCGGCCACCCTGAAAGTCCAGATCCGACCGCGCCCGACGCAGACCCCTGCCGAAGGCCGACCCGGAGTCCCGAGCCCCACCGCTCAGCCGACGACCGCCCCCCGCCCGACGAGCTCGGCCCCGGTCTCGACCCCGGCTCGCCCCCGGCCGGCCGCTGAAACCCCCGTGCCCCAGCCCATCGACCGCCCCCGCCGGACGGCCGAGGCCCCCGTGCCGCAGCCGACCGACCGACCGGTGGCGTCCTCGTCCGCCCCGTCGAGCCTCCCTGTTGCGAACGCCGCCCTCGCCGCCCGTCTCCAGGCCGCCAGCGACAACGGCTAAGCCTTCCGTGTCCTAGGACGGTCGAGGGCCGCTCGGTAGCGCCCCACGTAAACGTCCACAGGCACCTTCGCGACGACCTGCCCGATCAGTTCGACGGGCAGGTCGTCGAGTTTCTTGAACCGGACGCAACTCTTGCCCATGTCGAGTCGCTTCCCCGTCTTCTTGTACTCCTCCACGAACCAATTCAGGAGTCCCTCGTCACTGTAGAGTGGCATGAGGTAGACGGCCATGTGGTTCTTCTGCGAGCCGAGGTGGCAGAACGGGAGCGGTTCCTTCGGGTCGCAGTGGTAACCGGGCGGGAAGACGGAGTGGGGCACGACGTAGCCGATCATCCCGTATTGGACGGTCTCCTCGTACCCGGGCGGGAGGTTCGCCAAGACGACCTGGCGGACGGCCCGGAGAGCGGCAGCTCGATCCTCAGGGAGGGAGTCCAGGTAGTGGTCGACGGACTCGGAGGCGGGCATAGGAGTCATTATAGAGGGCCAAGAGGCCCTTAGCGCGAATCCCGCGTCCGGCGAGCCCGGAAGCGGGCCACGGGACGGTCATCGGTGTCGCGGAGCTCGAGTCGGTCGGCCTTGACAATGAACGTGACCCCGCGGCCGAGAGCATCGACGAACCTCCGCTCCTGATCCAGGAGTTCAGGGGGCCCGGCCATCCGAGTCGACCCTCCGGGCGTGACGGTGATCTGGCTCCCCGTCACGAGGTAGCGGCCAGTCAAGCGGTTCACCCCTCCGAACCCACTGAACCCCCCGCCCTCTGCGTCGAACTTCAAGGACGGGAGTTCGTCCCTCAGGCCCCGTCGGGCTGCGACGCCACGCAGTTCGGTGAGTTCCCAGGTCGGGCCGATCAAGCTCGGGCGGGCCACCGCCTCCCCCTTTCGGGCGAGGACGACGTCAAGGCGTGCCTTCCCGTCCAGGGCAACGGAGACCGGCGAGGCCGTCTCGAACCAAACCTCCCCATCGACTTCGATCGAGACCCGGGCCCGGCCACGCCCTTTCGCCCCGACCGCCTCGCGGCGGTAAGCGACCCGGAAGAAAAGGGGTACCGACTTCCCCGCCGTCCGGTACCGCGCCTCGGCGATAAACTCGCCGCTCGCCGGATCTTCGATGCGGACGGTCAGGATCGCCGAAGGCGGAAAGGCGATGCGTTCGCGGGTGGTCGCCGTCCCGACGAGCACGGCGTCTTGGGCGGCGACAGGCCCGGCGAGCAGGCTGGCGGCAAGGATCGGCACGGCGCGCGTCATTGATCAAGGGACGAGCCGGAAGGGGGGCCAGGTCGCACCCCGGGCCAGGAGGCCCCCCGAGCGGAACCTCATTGGGCGCCTGACTGATACCTATGGTCTGGAGGCCGGGACGGCACGAGGTCCGGCGGACACTATGGACTGGGTCTTCGCGCTCACGCTCGCTCTTCTCCTCGGTTGGCTCCTGGCGCACGACACCTGGGTGCTCGCGACTCTGGTGGGCGACGGAGTCAAGGCGGTGGCGTCGACCTCGGACGGGTTCCCGACCTTCGACAACGGCGTCCGCGCCTCGCGGGCGGCCTCCTGCGAGGTGGTGAGCGCGGCCGGTCGGGTCGGGGCCGCCACGTTCCGCCCTCACAGCCACTCGACCGACATCGCCTGGACGGGGACGGTCGAACCGCCGTGCCTTGTGGCCCTGCGGCTCCACCCGCACCCGATCGCCTTGGACCGGGTCGCCTTCGAGGCCTACCTCGCCTGCGAGGGGCGGCTGGAGCAGTACGCGGACCGGGTCGGAACCGACAACCGCGAGGTCTACACGAAGTGCGCGAAGGGAGTGCCCCGAGGGGTCCCCCTCTCGGCGGTGACGGAGTTCAGGGCCGGCCACCCGCTCGAGATCGTGCCCTCGGGCGAAGGGTTCGCCGTCCTGAAAGACGGAAAAGAGACGGAGCCTGGGCAGTGTCCCGTCCGCCGGTTCAGCGCGGACGGGGCGCACCTCGTCCGGGCCCAGTGGATCGAGCCGGTCGAGGCCCCGGATCATGGCTGGGTGAGCGTCTGGGCGACGCTCACCTACTACGACCCGTGACCCAATGAGCGGGTGGCCGCGAGCCGCCACACCCCTTTCACGCGCCGCCAGGTGTCTTGGTAGACGTGGACGTGCTCCTTGCCGTCCTTTCCGGAGCTGACTTCGTGCGAGCGGACCTCGGCCCGGTCGCCGCGCACCTCGAGGCTCACGATGCGCACCTTGTAGAGTTGGGTCGTCCGGCCCCGGGCGGCGCGACCACGGAGCGTCCGTTCGTACTCACGGCGCGTCTTGACCTCCCCTTCGGCGTTTTTCAAGGTGTACTCCGGCGCAAGGATCTTGAGCATCGCCTCGACGTCGTTCGCGACGTAGGCCTTGGCGAACCGGTCGTACTGGGCCTGGATGGCGGAACGGACCTGCGCCGGAGCCAGCAAGGGCAGGCAGGCGAGGGCGAGGCTGGCGAGCGCACGGGTCATGCCCCGATTCTGCCAGACAGGGGAGCGTTCCCCTTTACCCGAAGGTGAGAAAAGGGCCCACCTCGGGGTCTACGCCCACGCCGAGGGGGAGTCGGATATGCTGGGCCCGCTTTGGAGGTCTGGCTTGCCTGACGGGGGGATGCTGGCGGTGCTCGGGGTGGGTTTCTTGCTCTCGGTGCTCGCCCCGTTCGTGGTGCGTGCGGCGGGCCCGAAGGGGTTCGCGTGGCTGGCCGCGTACCCAGCGGGGGTGTTCGCCTGGGGGCTGGCCGCGCCCTCCGAGGTGACCGCCTTCCCTTGGGCGGCCGGGGTCGAGGTGGCCCTGCGCCTCGACGGGTTGTCGCGGCTGTTCGTGTTGCTCGTCTCGGGCTTGGGGGCGCTGATCTTGGTCTACGCCTCGGGGTACTTCAAGCCGCGGCCGAACTTGGGCCGCTTCGCGGGGGCGTTCATCGGGTTCATGGCCTCCATGCTCGGGCTCGTGTTGGCGGACGACGCGATCCTCCTGTTCGTGTTTTGGGAACTCACCAGCGTCACGAGCTACCTGCTCATCGGGTTCGACCACGAGTCGCCCTCGGCCCGGGCGTCGGCCCAGCAAGCGTTCCTCGTCACGGCGGCTGGGGGGTTGGCGATGCTCGCCGGGTTCGTCGTCCTTCACAGCGAGACCGGGACGTTCCGGTTCAGCGAAATGGGGTTCGTGGTGCCGGAGGCCTTGATGGGGGCCCCAGCGCTCCTGTTGATCGTCGCCGGGTGCGCGACGAAGTCGGCCCAGTTCCCCTTCCACTTCTGGCTGCCGAACGCGATGGCGGCCCCAACCCCGGTCAGCGCCTTCCTCCACTCGGCGACGATGGTCAAGGCGGGGGTCTACCTCCTGGCCCGGCTCAAGCCGACGATGGAGTCGGTGACGCTCTGGAGCCCGCTCCTCATGGGGCTCGGCGCGGCCACGGCCCTCGTCGCCCTGGCCCTCCTCGCCTACCACCACGACGCGAAGAAGCTCTTGGCCTACACCACGATGGGCGCCCTCGGGGCCCTTGTGTTCCTTCTGGGCCAGCCCGACCGGTACGCCCTCCAGGCGTTCGTCGCCCTCGTGACCGCCCACGCGCTCTACAAAGGGGCCCTGTTCCTGACCGCGGGCTCGCTCGACAAAGCGACGGGGACTCGGGACGTGTTCGCCTGGTCCGGCCTCGGGCGGGCGATGCCTTGGACTGCGTTCGGAGGCGCCTTGGCGGCGGGATCGGCCTTGGGCTTGGTCGGGACGCTCGGGTTCATCGGGAAGGAGTACGCGCTGAAGGTCGGGGGCGCACCGGCCGGTTGGATCGTCACCGCTGCGTTCGCGTTGGGCGCGGGCCTTGTGGCGAGTCGGGTCGGGATCCTCCCCTTCGTCGGCGGTCGGCGCGAGGCGAAGGCGATCGAAGTCCCTTGGGCGATGTGGCTGGGCCCCGTGGTCCTCGGCGTGGCCGGAATCGGGTTGGCGCTGTCGGTCGGACTCTGGGGCGCGGGGCTCTTCGACGAAGTCGGGGCCTCGCTCCGGGGGCGGCCGGTCGATTGGACGTGGAAGCCGTTCTTCGGGTTCGACCGAGTGTTCGCTGCGAGCCTGTTGCTCGCGGGTCTTGGTTTTTGGCTCGGGTGGCGGATCCGGCCGCTGGGCTCGACTCCGCCGACCATGGGCCTGGACCGGTCCTGGCACCGGGCGGTCGCGGCGCTTCCTGGTTGGGCGGCGAAGGCGACCTCCTGGCTCGCCCCGGTCGGGTCGGTCACTGGCGCGGCGGCAGGCGGCCGTCTGCGGGACGGCCTCGCGGGCCTCTTCTCGGTGGTGACCGTCGTCGTCGCCACAGGCCTTGCCTCTTCGGGCCCGATCCGTTTCGCGGTGCCTTTCGTTTGGCCAGGTGTGTTCGAGGCGATGCTGGTCGTGCTGGCGGGGGCGACGGCGGTGGCGGTCGTGTTCGCGCCGCGCCGGGTGTCGGCGATCTGTATGCTCGGGATCGTCGGCACCGGGGTCGCGCTCATTTTCCTGACGCACGGCGCGCCCGACCTCGCCTTGACCCAGCTCCTCGCCGAGCTCCTGGTCATCGTGATCGCCGTACTCGTCTTCTACCGGCTCCCGAAGTTCCGGTCGCTCTCATCGGGCTGGGTGCGGGTTCGGGACGCGACTATCGCCCTCGGGTTCGGGACGGTGATGGCGCTGTTGCTGCTGGCCGTCCAGAGCTCGCCTCCTCAGGCCGACGTCGCGGCGGGGCTGGCGGCGAGGTCGGTGCCGGAAGCGTACGGTCGGAACGTCGTGAACACGATCCTGGTGGACTTCCGCGCTCTGGACACACTCGGGGAGGCCACGGTGCTGGTCGTCGCTGCGATCGGTGTCCTTGCGCTCATGCGACTGCGGATGGAGGACGCGGCGTGAGGTCGTTGATCCTGAGCGTGGGGGCCCGGGCGGTCTCGCCGCTGCTCCTGGTCTTCAGCTTCCACTGCCTGCTGCGGGGCCACAACGAGCCCGGCGGGGGGTTCATCGGCGGGCTTGTGGCGGGCTCGGCGGTCGCGCTGTGGGTGTTGGCGGATGGGGTCGAGAGGTTTACGGTCCAGGCCGTTCCCGGGGGAGAAGGGCAGACTGTGCGGAGCGGGAGCTCCGCGCTCCGTGGAGGGATGGTGGACCCCGTGACCGTGATGAGCGTGGGGCTCCTGACGATGCTCGCGAGTGGGTTCGTTGGGCTCGCCCTGGGTCGGGAGGACTTTCTGACCGGGGCTTGGTGGACGGTGAACACCCCGCTGGGGTCCGCGAAGCTCGGGACGCCGCTCCTCTTTGACCTGGGCGTGTACTTCGTCGTCGTCGGGGTGGTCGTGGCCTTCGTGTTCGAGCTTTCCCAGGAGGCGCCCCAATGAGCGTCCTGGTCGTCGTGCTCGTCGGAGTGCTCTTCGCGGTGGCGGCCTACCTCATGATGCGCCGGAGCATCGTGAAGCTGATCTTCGGGCTGCTCCTCCTGGGGACGTCGGCGAACCTGTTCATCTTCGTAGCGGCGCGACTGGTGCCGGGTCGGCCCCCGATCGTGGCCCCAGGGCAGAGCACACTCGAACCCCCGTTCGCCGACCCGCTCGGCCAAGCGCTGATCCTTACCGCGATCGTGATCAGCTTCGGTGTGCTGGCGTTCGCGATGGTGCTGGTGAAGAAGACGTATCAGGCGATCGGGGACGACGACCTGGACGCGCTCGACCCGGTGAGCCGGGAGGAAGAGGGGTGAGCGCCCTCTGGCCGGTGCTCTGGCCGCTCCTGACGGCGACCGTGATGGGCCTGCTCTGGCGGCACCCGGTGTGGCATCGCTGGATCGGGGTGGGCGCATGCTTTGCGCACGTCTTCATCGCCGTTCACCTCATGGGGGAGGCGAACGGAAGAGGTCCGGTCGTGACGACCCTCGGGGGATGGAAACCGCCGTTCGGCATCGTGTTCGTGGCCGACCGACTCGGCGCGGCCATGGTTCTGGTCACGGCTGTGATCGGGTTCGCCATCGCCCTAAGCTCAGTTCGGGGGATCGACGCCCGGCGGGAGGCGTTCGGCTACCACCCGCTGGTCCAGACGCTGCTCGGAGGGGTGTGCGGGGCGTTCCTCACGGGCGACTTCTTCAACCTCTACGTCTGGTTCGAAGTCATGCTGGTCTCCTCGTTCGTGCTGCTCGCGCTCGGGGGGGAGCGCAGGCAGATGGCGGGGGCGCTCCACTACGTCTCGTACAACCTGGTCGCGAGCGCGACGTTCCTCATCGGGATGGGGACGCTGTACGGGTCCATCGGGACGCTGAACATGGCGGACGTGGCCCAGAGGTTGCCGCAGGCGAACCCGGCGGTGGCGGCGGTGGTCGTCGGCCTGCTGACCGTCGCGTTCGGAGTCAAGGCGGCGGTCTTCCCCCTGTTCACCTGGCTCCCAGCGAGCTACCACACGCCGCCGACCCTGGTTTCGGCCCTGTTCGCGGGCCTGCTCACGAAGGTAGGGGTCTACGCTTTGATCCGGACTACCACGTTGCTCGGCCCCGATTCGGCCCCCTGGTTGCCGGGGGTGTTGGTCGTGGTCGCGGTGCTCTCGATGGGGTTCGGCGTGCTCGGAGCGGTCGCGCAGGACGACTTCCGGCGGGTGCTCTCGCTCCACATCGTCAGCCAGATCGGCTACATGCTGTTCGGGCTCGCGTTGATGACCCCGCTCGCCCTCGCGGGAGCGGTGTACTACGTGCTGCACCACATCCTCGTCAAGACGAATCTGTTCCTGATCGGCGGGCTCGCGAAGCGGATGTGCGGGACGGAGCGGTTGGCGGGAATGGGCGGGCTCTACCGCCGGTCGCCCGGGCTGTCCCTCCTGTTCCTCGTGCCCGCGCTCTCGCTGGCGGGGCTGCCCCCTCTTTCGGGCTTCTGGGCCAAGCTGTTCGTCGTGCGCGCTGGGATCGAGGCGGACGCCTGGGCAGGGGTGGCCGTCGCGCTGGCCTGTGGGCTTTTGACGCTCTTCTCGATGCTCAAACTCTGGAACGAGGCATTCTGGAAGCCGGCCCCGCAGGAGCCCACCGAGCCTCTCTGGACTGCTCGCCGGAAGTGGATGGCTGTCCCGGTGGCGTTGCTCGCGATCGGCACGGTCGGATTCGGGCTGTTCGCGGGGCCGCTCTTCGCGTTTTCGGAGCGTGTGGCGGAGGAACTCCTCCGGCCGGAGACGTACGTTCAAGCGGTCCTCGGGGGGTCCAAGTGATCGGCTGGGCACTGGCCTTAGCCCTGGTCTGGACGGGCCTCCAGGGCGAGGCGACGCTCGCGAACTTCGTTCTCGGGTTTGGCTTGGCCTGGGGGGCGCTCGCGGTCGTCCGGCCGCTTGGGGGGCGTCGCTTCGGGACGAGATGGCGGCCGGTGCCGATGGTCGCGCTGGCGGCCCTGTTCGTCCGGGAGCTGTTCGTGTCTAACGCCCGGGTCTTCGCGGCGTGCCTCTGGCCCCAAGGCCGAGACCGCGCTGTCATTGCCGTGCCCTTGACCGTTGAGGGGCCCGCCGCGATCGCCGTCTTCGCGAACCTGGTGACGCTGACCCCGGGCACGCTCTCGTTGGACGTGTCGGAAGACCGGCGGACGCTCTTCGTACACACACTGTTCTGTTCGGAGGCCGAGGAGTCTCAGGTCCGGTCCGGGCTCGCGGCGATGGAGAGGCGGGTCAAGGAGGCGATGGAGTGAGCCCAGTCGCGGTGGCGGGGGCATGGGCGGCGATCGGGATCCTTACGGTGGGGCTCGCCCTGACTGGGTTCCGTCTCTTGCGTGGCCCGCACCTCGCCGACCGGGTGATCGCCCTCGATCTGCTGGCGGTGCTGGCGATCGTTGCGGTGGGGTGCCTCTCGGTGGTCTACCGCCTGCCCGTCCTGCTCGACGCGGCCCTGGTCATCGGGTTGCTCGCGTTCCTGAGCACGGTCGCGTTCGCCCGGTACATGGAGCGTGAGTCGTGATCGCCGGGTGGGTGGCGGCGGGGCTTATGGTGATGGGGGCCGTCTGCGTCACGGTCGCGGCGTTCGGCATCGGGCGGTTCCCGGACAGCCTCGCGAGGGCCCACGCGCTGGGCCTAGGTGCGACGATGGGAGTCCTCTTCGCGATGGTCGGCGTCACCGTGGCGTTCTTCGACCTCGCGACGGGAGCGAAGGCGATCCTGACGGTGCTCTTCGTCTACTTCACCTCGCCGGTGGGCTCGCACATGCTGGGCCGGGCCGCATACCGCTTCGGGCTGCTGCCGGTCGGTCTGCGCGTGGACGAGCTTGCCGGCGAGGATCGCGGTTCGGAGGACACCTAGCCCATCGGATCGACGCCCAGCATCTGGAGGAGGTAGGAGATCTGGCCCTCGTGGTAGGCCATGTTCCAGACGTGGAAGTAGACGTTGTCGACGACCAAGAACTCGCCCGGGAAGGGCATCTCGGTCGGCGTGGCGAGGTCCTCCTCGGTGAGCGAGCGCACGTGGGCCACGATGCGGGCCGTGTCCTCGCGGAGCCGGGCCTCGAGGGCCTCGAGGGTCGTGTACTCGGCGCGGTGCGCCTTCCAGGCCTCCATCCGCTCGGGCGACCACTCCATCTTTCGCTCGGAATAGACGTCCCAGTTCTGGCCGACGGCGGTGGCGACCTCTTGGAACTGGTCGAGCGCGCTGCGCATCCCTGGGGCGGGCGACCAATCGAGGCGGTCGGCCGGAACCCGTTTCACCATCTCGATGAAGGAGTCTTGCTGGCGTTCGAGGAGGCGGACAAGCGTCTGTCGTGCGTCCATCGTTCGATCATACCGATCGTTACCCCGCGTCGTGCCTGGGCCCTAACCCCCCGTTAACCCCAAGGGGCCAAGGTCGTAGTCAATGTCCGTTCTCGATCCTTGCACGTTCCCTCGCCGCCGCGGCTTCACGCTCATCGAGCTGCTCGTTGTCATCGCGATCATCGCGGTGCTCGCCGCCATCCTCTTCCCAGTCTTCGCCCAGGCGAAGGCCAAGGCCAAGCAGTCCCAGTGCCTCAGCAACACGAAACAGTTGGCGGTCGGGCTCCGGCTCTACTCGGACGACTGGAACGGGGTCTACCCGGGGGCCGGGTGCGTCGATGAAGTGGGTTGGGTGGACAGTCGCCGACGAGGGGGGATTGAGACGGGGGAGATCTTTCCGTACGTCAAGTCGGCCGGGGTCTACCTTTGCCCCCTCGACCCGAACCTCGACCGGAACCGGTACTCGTTCGCGATGAACGTATGCATGTCGCGGCGGGCGGAGTCGACCCTGGCATGGCCCTCCTCGACGGTCCTCCTGCTGGAGGAGAACGAGAACACGGCGGGTGGGAACACGGGGCTCAACGATGGCTGCTACTACGCCTGGTACACGCAGGACCGGCCCGCCGTGCGGCATAACCGAGGCGGTCACTTCGTCTACGGCGACACGCACACGAAATGGCACCCGGGGATCGATTTCCGGTTCGCGCGGACCGGGCCTGAGCGGGGTATCGGTCGGCTGTGGGAGCGGTTCGACCCGGGCCGACCCGAAGAGGACGAGCCCCGGCTCCCCTGGCGGGATACGTACTGCTTCGAGTGAGCCCGGCAGGGGCCTGCCCGGACCCTGCAAACTATAGCGATGGCGATACCGACGTGGCTCCTCGGAGCTCAGGGCGACTGGGTCGGCCGGTCGCGGCTCTTCATGAGCTGGCTCCCGGAGGGCGAGCGTGTGCGCGACTCGGACTCGACCCTCGCGGTCCGGCCCCACCTCGGCGGGCACTTCGCGACGCTCGACACGACCTGGCACGAAGACGGCCCGCAAGAGGGCACGCTGCTCGTGTGCGGTAACGAAGAGGGCCGCGCGACCGGAGGGTGGTGCGACTCGTGGCACCAGAACGCCTCCGTGCTGACCCTCGACGGGACGTGGGACGACGAAGCGGTCCGACTCGAAGGCCGGTACGCCGTTCCCGGCCACCCGGACTGGGGCTGGCGGATCGCCCTGCGGCTTGAAGGCGATGAACTGGTCGTGGCCATGGAGAACGTCTCCCCCGAGGGCGAGGCCGAGCCGGCGGTCGAGGCCCGTTACCGTCGGGCGAATTAGGCGGGTGGCGCGGAGGGAGGGGGAACGGCCAGACTAGCGGGATGGCCGCCCCCCACAGATGGCGCAGTCGCACGATCGCCCAACACGTCGGCGAGGACGAGAAGCTGCTTGGGGCTGTCGCGCCGCCGATCTTCCAGAACACGCTGTTCGTCCAGGAGGATTGGGACGCCTTCACCCGGAGCGCCGAGGCGCTCGAAGGGCCGCCGTACCTTTATTCGCGGCTCACGAACCCGACGCTGCAGGTCGCCGAGAAGAAGATCGCGGCCCTGGAAGGGACCGAGTCCTGCAAACTTCTCGGGAGCGGGATGGCGGCGATGTCCGGCGCGATCATGGCCCGGGTCGAGGCGGGTTCCCACGTGGTCTGCGTCGACTCGGTCTATGGGCCGACCCGCAAGTTCCTGACGGACTACCTCTGCCGGTTCGGGGTCGAGACGAGCTATGTGGTCGGCGAGGACCCGCAAGAGGTCTTCGACGCCTGCCGGCCGAAGACGTCGCTGATCTTCCTGGAGTCGCCCTCCAGCCTCCTGTACCGGCTCCAGGACCTTGGGGCGATCGGGTCTTGGGCCAGAGAGCGCGGGATCTCGACGGCGATCGACTCGACCTATTCGACCCCGCTGAACCAGAACCCGGCGGCTTTCGGGATCGACACCGTCTGCCACACAGTCTCGAAGTACCTGGGAGGGCACAGCGACGTGATCGGTGGGGCGATCTGCTGTAGCGCCGAGCGGATGCGGGGGATCACGTTCGGCGAGGCGGAGCTCTTCGGGACGGTCATGTCCCCGTTCAACGCCTGGCTTGTGAACCGGTCGATGCGGACGCTGCACCTGCGGGTGCGGGCGGTGGCGGAGACGGCGGACCGGGTCGCCAACTGGCTCCGAGGGCGGGACGAAGTGGCGAGGGTGTTCCACGTCGGCTTGCCGGACTTCCCCCAGGCGGAGCTCCGGGACCGGCAGATGCGGGGCTGGGGTGGGCTGCTCACCTTCGAGCCGCGGGATCAGCGGGTCGAGTGGGTCCGGCCGTTCACCGAGGCACTCCGGGTCTACCGGCTCGGCGTGTCCTGGGGCGGTCACGAGTCCCTCGTCGTCCCGCTTGAGGTCCAGCCGATGGACTGGCCGGAGAAGCGGTGGATCGTGCGACTCTACTGCGGGCTAGAAGACCCCGAGGACCTGCTCGAGGACCTCGAGCAGGCCTTTGCGAAGGTCGCGGCGGGCTAGGCCGCCCTCCTCCCTCACCAGGGGAGCGGCTCGCCCAGGTGCAGGAACGCGCCGGACGGCCCGTCGGGGGGGAGCGTGGCGAGGGCGACGGCCGTCTTGGCACCGCTCACGATGTCCATCGGGGCCTCTGAGCCGCCCATGTCCGTCTTCACCCACCCGGGATGGGCCGAGTTGACCTTGACCGGGGTGTCCCGGAGCTCGTAGGCGAGGTGGACGGTGAAGGCGTTGAGCGCCGTCTTGCTCGAGTTGTAGCCGAAGAGCTTCGTCGAGTAGATCGGCGACGCCGGGTCCGCGTGGAGCGTCAGCGAACCCAGGATCGAGCTGAGGTTCACGATCCGGCCCGCCTCGCTCGCCTGGAGGAGGGGCAGGAGCCGCTGGGTGAGGTCGACGAGCCCGAAGAGGTTGACTTCGAACGTTCGGCGCAGGAGGTCGGGACCGATCGATGACGCGGTCGCCGCACCCCAGTCGTCTTGCGCCTCGATCTGAACGCCCGCGTTGTTGACGAGCACGTCGAGCCGGCCGTACTTGGCTTTGACCTCCTCGGCGGCTCTGGCGATGCTCGCAGAGTCCTCCATGTCGATCACCAACAGGTCGGCCTGGGCGCCTTGTGCACGCAGCTCCGCGACGGCGGCCTCGCCCCGGCCCTGGTCGCGGGAGCCGATGAGGACGTGGAAGCCCTGGGCTCCGAGTTGGCGGGCGGTCTCGAGGCCCAGCCCCTTGTTCGCGCCCGTGACGAGGGCGATGCGCGGAGTGCTCATGGTGCCGTTCCTTAGGCCCCGCTGGCGCCGACGGTTCCCGGGGTCCCGATCCAGGCGGGGTAGTCGGTGTAGCCCTTCGGTCCGGGGGTGTAGTACGACTCGCGGTCGGCCTCGGTCAACGGAAGGCCGCACTCGAGCCGGGCTGGAAGGTCGGGGTTGGCGATGAACAGCGTGCCGAACGCGACCAGGTCGGCCCCGAGGGCCAAGGCGCGGTCGGCGCGGTCTCGATCGTAGCCGCCGCACACGACGAGCGGCCCAGAGAAGGCCTCGCGGATCGCGGGGGTCGCCTGGTCCTCATCCGGCCGGTCTAGGGCGCCCACGACGTGGAGGAAGGCGGGGTGGCGCTCGTCGCACCGGGCCGCGAGGGTCCGGTAAGTCTCGACGAGGTCGGTGTGGGTCATCCCCCGGTAGAGGCCGTGGGGGTTGAGTCGCAGTCCGACTCGGTCGTAGCCCCAGACCTCGGCTACGGCGTCGAGGACCTCGAGGGCGAACCGGCAGCGGT
Source organism: Fimbriimonadaceae bacterium (assembly GCA_022843485.1). Taxonomy (GTDB): domain Bacteria; phylum Armatimonadota; class Fimbriimonadia; order Fimbriimonadales; family Fimbriimonadaceae; genus JALHNM01. Next base: position 56,138 of record JALHNM010000005.1, read on the forward strand.
TCTCGGGCGACCCTCCGTACTCGTCGGTCCGGACGTTCGTGCCGTCGCGGAGGAACTGGTCGATGATGTAGCCGTTCGCACCGTGGATCTCGACCCCGTCGAACCCCGCGTCCTTAGCGACCTGGGCCGCGTGGCGGAACTCGGCGACCACCCCCCGCACCTCGTCCGTCGAGAGGGCGCGCGGTGGCTCGAACGGTCGGAGCCCGTCGGGGGTTCGGGTGTCTCCCGTCGGGCCGATGGCGCTCGGGGCGACGGGGCTTTGGCCATCGAGCCAGAGCGGGTGCGAGATCCGCCCGACGTGCCAGAGCTGGAGGACGATGCGCCCATCGGCTTGGTGGACGGCACTCGTCGAAAGGCGCCACCCCGCGGTGTGCTCGGGCAGGTAGCAGCCCGGGGTGTCCGGGTAGCCGATCGCGAGCGGGCCGATCTGGCTCCCTTCGCTCACTATGAGCCCGGCAGTGGCTCGCTGCCGGTAGTACTCGGCCATGAGGGCGTTCGGGACGCGCTCTTGGCCCGCGCGGCTGCGGGTGAGCGGGGCCATCACGATGCGGTTCGGAAGCCGGATCGCGCCGAGCTGGACCGGGTCGAAGAGCGAGGGCATGGCGGGAGGATGGCGCACGGCGGGGTCCCGGGTCTGGGCCGGGCAATCTCCGGGTTCGGTCCGGTTCAGGGGCTCGCCACGGGGGAAAAACCAAGCATCGGGCGACCGGGCTGACCCGTCAGAATGAGGGCCGGAACCCCGCAATGTGCTCCTCCCCGTTCGTCCACCTCCACAACCACACCGAGTACTCGCTCCTGGACGGCGCGGCGCGGATCCCCGATATGGTGGCTCGGGCGAAGGAGCTGGGCATGCCCGCCATCGCCATCACCGACCACGGGGTGATGTTCGGGTGTATGGAGTTCTACTTCGAGTGCGTGAAGCAAGGGGTGAAGCCGATCCTTGGGATGGAAGCCTACGTCGCGCCGAAAGGTTTGGGCGTCAAGCAAGGGAGCGACGAGAAGCAGTCTTACCACCTCCTGCTCTTGGCAAGGAACGAGGAGGGCTACCGAAACCTGTGCCGACTGCACTCCATAGCGGCGCTCGAAGGGTACTACTACCGTCCCCGAATCGATCATGAGGTTCTACGTACGTACGCGAGGGGCCTTATCGGATCGACGACGTGCATCGGTTCGGAAGTGAACCAGTTGTTGCTCGCTGGGCAGTACGATGAGGCCCAGTACCGAGCGGGGATGTACAAAGAGATCTTCGACGAGGGCTGCTACTTCGTCGAGTTACAGGACCACGGAATCCCCGAGCAGCGGCAGATGAACGAGGGCCTGTTGCGGATCTCCCGCGAACTGTCTCTGCCGGTGGTGGCCACGAACGACGCCCACTTTACGTGCCAAAGCGACTCGGAGCCACACGACGTCCTGTTGTGCATCGGGATGGGGCGTTTGCGGGAAGATCGCGACCGGATCCGGTTTACCGGTAACGAATACGTGAAGACGAGGGACGAGATGGCTGCCCTCTTCCCCGAACGGCCGGAGGCGATCGAGAACACACTCCTCTTCGCAGACATGTGCGAGTTAGAGCTTGGCAAGACCCGAAACCTCATGCCCCAGCCTGAGATGCCCGACGGTGCAACCCCATCGACTTACCTGCGAGAACTTGCAGAGCAAGGACTTAGGGCTCGAGTGAAGGGCGCCGACGACCAGGCCTGGGAGAGGCTCGAGTACGAGCTGGGCGTCATCGAGAAAACGGGCTTTGACTCTTACTTTTTGCTCGTCCGTGAGTTCGCCCACTTCACGCGAGACCAAGGGATCATGTTCGGCGTTCGCGGGTCTGCGGCCGGTTCGCTCGTCTCCTACACGCTAGGGATCACCGACGTCGATCCGCTCGAGTACGATCTGACCTTCGAGAGGTTCCTGAACCCAGAACGGGTGTCCATGCCCGATATCGACATGGACTTCGAGGACGCACGGCGGGACGAGGTCATCCGATGGGTGCAGCAGCGGTACGGTCAGGACAGGGTGGCACAGATCGTCACGTTCGGGACGCTCGGCGCGAAGGCAGCGATCAAGGACTCCGGGCGAGTGATGGGCTTCTCGCCCGTTGAGACGGACAAACTCTGCAAGCTGCTCCCAGGCCGACCGGGCTTAACGCTCAAGAAGGCCCTAGAAGACCCTGGCCGGGACGGGGACGAAGAGGCGAAGCGTTGGTACGCTGAGTGCGCCGGGTTCCGAGACCTCCTGCGCGACCCGAAGTTGAACACCCTCGTCACGACCGCCCGGACGATCGAAGGGCTCTCGCGCCACTGTGGGGTCCACGCGGCTGGGGTGGTCATCTCGAAAGAGCCCCTCATGGACACGGTGCCCCTCTACCGGGGCAACGATGGACAGCCGGTGACTGCTTTCGAGATGGGGATCTTGGAAAAGATCGGGCTCCTCAAGATGGACTTTCTCGGGCTGAGCAACCTCACGGTGCTTGCCCGAACGATCGATAACGTGCGCCGGACCCGCCCGGCCGCCCCAACAACCCTGTTCGAGCAGAGCCTCTCGCCGGGCGATATCCCGTTCGACGACGATAAGACGTTCGAGATGCTCGGACGCGGCGAGACGGTAGGAGTGTTCCAGCTCGAATCGGGCGGGATGCGTCGGAACATCATCGAACTTAAGCCCCGCAGCGTGCGCGAACTCGCGGCGATGGTGGCGCTTTACCGACCGGGCCCGATCGAACACATCCCCACCTACGTCGATAGCAAGTTCGGAAGGAGACAGCCTCAGTACCTCGACGAGCGGATGCGCACGATCCTCGAAGAGACGTACGGGATCATCGTCTACCAAGACCAGGTGCTTAAGCTCGTCCAGGCCCTCGCCGGGTTCACCCTTGGGAAAGCCGACATCCTCCGCCGCGCGATGGGCAAGAAGGACAAGGCAGTCATGGACTCGATGTACGCCGAGTTCATCGAGGGGGCGAAAGTGCACGGGGTCGACCCCAAGGCCGCCGAGGAAGTTTGGGAGCTCCTTAAGCCCTTCGCGGGTTACGCATTCAACAAAGCCCACGCGGTCTGTTACGCGATCCTCGCTTATCAGACGGCGTACCTTAAGGCCAACTACCCCGTCGAGTACATGGCCGGTCTGTTAGCAGTATATCGCGATAAAGAGGATCGGGTCACGAACTTTATCGAAGAGTGCCGACGCCAGAAGATCGCGGTGCTGCCGCCAGACGTCAACCGGTCCGAGGTCGACTTCTCGATGGAGCCGGAAGGGTCGAGGATGCACATCCGGTTCGGGCTCGCGGCGATCAAGGGCGTCGGCGAGGGGCTCGTTCGTTCGATCTTAGAGGAGCGCGAGGCCAACGGTCCGTTCCGGCACCTCTACGAGTTCGCCGAGCGGGTGCGTCCGAGCGGGATGAACCGGCTTGCCCTCGAAGCCCTCGTGAAGGCAGGCGCGCTCGACAGCCTCGAGCCCAACCGCGCCAAGCTCCTCGAGAACTTGGAAGGCGCCCTGGTCTTCGCCGACACCCGGAGCCGGGACCGAGCGGCGGGTCAGGACTCGCTGTTCGGCGGTGAGGAGCCGGCCACGGCCCTCGAGTACCCCGACCTCCCGGACACGGAACCGCCCGACCGGGCGGCGGTCTTGAAGATGGAGAAGGAGGTCATGGGGGTCTACGTCTCCGACCACCCGCTCCGGGGCTACCAGCGGGCGCTGCGGACGAGCTCGAGCCACTCGTGCGCCGCGACGCTCGAACTCGAAGATCAGACCCAGGTGCGGCTCGCCGGAGTCATCGCCAACGTCCGCGAGATCGTGACCAAGTCGAAGGGCGAGCGCATGGCGAGCCTCGTGCTCGAGGACTTTTCGGGCCAGGTCGGGTGCGTGGTCTTCCCCAACACCTACGCCCGGCTCCGGGGGACGGTCGAGAAGGACCGGGTCGTCGTGCTCAAGGGGACAGTGACCCACCGGGACCGGCCCGGGAGCGGCGGCGAGAAGTCAGTCGAAGTCATGGTCGATTCCATGGAGGCGCTCCCGGCACCCCGCCTCGACGCGATGGACGACGACGCGATCGACGGTACGGTGGCGGTCTCGATCCATCGGGCGACCCCCAGCCAGTTGGAGCGGTTCAGGGAAGTCGTCGTCGCGAACCCAGGGTCGTACGAGGTCGTCCTTCAATTCGCGGCCGTTCCAGAGGCGGACCCGATCGTGCTCGTCCACCGCGTCGATGGCCGGGACGAGGTCATCGGTCAGCTTCGGCGAGCCCTGGGCGGGGGCGACATCCGCGTGGTCCACTCTGAGCGCGAAGAGGCCGAAGGGCCGGACTGGCCGGAACAGAACCGACCCATCGCACGTTAAACTCGTAGCCGTGCCGCACCCCGTCCGCTCCCTCGCCACCGCTGGTCTCCTGCTTTCGGTCGGGACGGCGCTTGCCCAAGGCGACGCCGCTTTCTACCGCCACGTCGCCGACATCGAGATCCTCCAAGCGAAGTCGGTACAAGCGGACCTTAAGGTGACCGAAGCCCAACGGGCAAAGCTGAACGCCCACGCCGATTGGTACAACAAGGGCACCGAAGCCGCCCTGAAGGCGGCGGGCGAGAAACCCTCCGAGGCTCAGCAGCGGGACGCCCGCGCCAAGCTGGGAGCCCTCCAGCGCCAACTCCGCGACCGAGTGCTCGGGGAGCTCACCTCCACCCAGCTGCGTCGCCTGTCCCAGATCAGCCTTCAGCGCCTTGGGATCCTGGCGGTCCTCGACGAGACGATCGCCGCACGGATCGGGCTCTCGGCAGCGCAACGCAAGACGATCGGTGACAGCTGGAACGAGACCGGGCAGAAAGTCGCGGCGCTCGAACGGAGAACGCGGGAACCTATCTATAACCGGTACAAGGATCGGAAACCGAAGGACGAGGCCGATGCAAAGCGGCTCCAGGGGGCTTATGACAAAGAGATGTCCGAGGTCACCACGAAGAACAAGCCCGAGGTCGACCGGTTGAAGGCCGGGTTCGAGGGCGTGGTCTCTCGAACCCTCACGGCGGGCCAGAAGAAGACGTGGGAAGACCTCAAGGGCCCCGCATTCAAGGTTTGAGCGTCTCGGTGAGGAAGCTCCGGACCGCGGCCAGGAAGTCGGAGGACGGGGGACCCGCGAACCCCGGGTCGGTATCGGAGCGGACGGGCTTGAAGTTGTGGCTCGCGTCCTCGACGATGTGCTTGCGCTGGACGCCGTTCGGGCGGGCAGCCAAGGCTTCGTAGAGCGGCCCGGCGTCCCGCTCCGGGCTGATCTGGACGTCGCGGCTCCCGTTCACGACGAGCGTGGGGGCCTTCATGGCCCTGGCGAGGGCGGCGGGGTCGAGGCCGAACGACTGACGGAGGTAGACGGCGACCGAGTCGTTGTAGAGCGGCCGGAGGACGTCGGGGACGTCGCCCGGGATCTGGCCGGTCTCCTGGATCGCGAGGGCGATGCGGTCGTTAGCCTCGAGCAGCTTGGCCGCTGCCTCCTCGCCCAGTGCGCGGGGGAACTGGGCGGCGAGTTGCTCGCGGAGGACGGTCCAAAGCGGTCGTCCGGGTGCACCGGCAAGCACGACGGCGGCCGGTTCGACGGAGCCTGAGATGCCGAGAGTGATCAGCCCCCCCTCGCTATGGCCGAGCACGGCGCAGCGCCCAGGATCGATGCCTTCGGCCGACTGCATGGCCTTGAAGGCGCCGGTGGCGTCGCCGAGGTGGTTCTCCCACGAGAAGAACGGGCCGAACTCTTCCGCGGCCGTCGGCCACGTCGAGCGGGAGGCGGCGCAAGCGCGCTTATCGAACCGGAAGGTCGCGATCCCGGCGGCGGCGAGGTCCTCAGCGACCGACTTGAGCAGGTCGGTTCGCAGAGCGGGCAGCTGGTTCCCGTCGCGGTCGGTCGGACCACTGCCCGGGAGGAGCAGGACGGCGGGGACAGGCTTGGCCGCGGCTTCCGGGCGGAGCAGAGTGCCCTTGAGTTCGATCCCGCCCGCACCGGCGAAGGTGATTTCGGTCGAAGTGGCCTGGGCGACGGCGAGCACGAGGGAGAGGAAGGGCATGGCGTTGCTTGCTGTTAGACGGTGAGGTCGATCGGCTCCTCGACACCCGTCACGCTGGACTTGTAGAGGGCGTCGAACACGGCGTTGAGCACGAGGCCCTGTTCCCCGGGGACGGGCGAGGGGTCGCCGTTCCGGATGGCGCGGACGAAGGCCTGAACCTCGGCGATGTGGGCACTCTCGACGCGGGGGACGTTGCGCGGGCGGAGGTCGAACAGTTGCCGGTCCACCTCTGTGTAGACTTCGACCGGGTCGTCGCCCCACCCCTTGACGACCGCCCCAGACTTGGTGCCGAACAGCTGAGTCTGGAAGAGGTCGTCCTTGAGGTTGGCCATGAAGCTGCTTTCGAGGACCACGACGGCACCGGTCTCGAAGCGGATGAAGCCGACGGCCATGTCCTCGACGGTGAACTTGGCGCGGTCGTAGTCGCCCATGCCGTTCCAGAGGTCCGGGTTCCGGCCGAGCTTGTCCCACGTCTTTCCGCTGGCGCTGACCGGCGTCGGGTGGCCCATCAGGAACAGCGTGAGGTCGAGGATGTGGACGCCGATGTCGATGAGCGGTCCGCCGCCTTGTTGCTCCTTGTCGATGAAGACGCCCCACCCAGGGACTCCCCGGCGCCGCAGGGCCTGGGCACGGGCATAGAGGACCTCGCCCATGTGCCCGGCGTCGATGTAGTCGCGCGCGAACCGGGCGGGCCCGCCGAAGCGCATCTGGAGGGCCACCTGCAGGATCTTGCCGCTCGCACGGGCGGCGCGGCACATTGCCCGAGCCTCGTCGCCGTCCATCGCGAGGGGCTTCTCGCAGAGCACGTGCTTGCCGGCGTTCAGGGCGTCCACCGTCGGTTTCAGGTGGTGCTTGTTGGGGGTGGTCACGCTCACGGCGTCGAGCGTGGGATCGGCCAGGAGGTCCCGGTAGTCGGCGGTGACCTTCGGGATGTCGTGGGTCTTGGCGACATCTTGGGCGAGGTCCAGGTTCGTATCGCAGGCCCAGACGATCTCGCACTCGTCGGGGAGGGACTGGTAGCCGGGGATGTGGCACCCGCGGGCGATGCCCCCTGTCCCTATGAGGCCGACTTTCAGCTTCCGCACGGGAGAGGAGGCTACCCGTCCCGCACCCCGTCGCGAGGGCTACGGGGCTTCGACGGGGGTGGGCGCGCCGTCGTTGCGGGCACTTTCGAGGGCGGCAAGGCTCACGGCCACCGCCCAGGCCCCTTCTTCGGCCGTGACGGGGGGCTGGCCGGAATCGACGGCCTCGACGAACGCCTGGAGCTGCCGGTAGTACGGGTCGTCAGTCGGGGCGTAGGTGTTCTCTGTCCTGGTGCCGCCGTCCGTGTGGATCCGGAGGGTCGGGTTGTCACGGCTGTCGAGCTCGATCAAGCCCTCGCTCCCAGCGGCGTCAATGGTCGTCCGGAACCCGCTTGGGTCGAGCCAGGTCGACTCGACGTGGGCGACGCAGCCGCCCTCGTAAGACACCGTGGTCAGGGCATAGTCTCCGACGAACTCGGCCCCCGCGATCTGTGAGCCCTGACGCACCGAGCGGGACACGACCGTGAGCGGCCGCCCGAGGGTCCAGTTCAGCCAGTCGAAGTCGTGGACGGCGAGGTCGAGGAGCACCCCGCCCGACCGGGCGAAGTCTTGGAACCAGCCGCCGGTGCCGGTCGGGGCCTTTCCGCCGCGGCGGAGCCGGACCGAGGCGGGGCGCCCGATCGCCCCGGCCTCGATGCGGTCGTGGGCGGCACGGTGCTCCGGGAACCAGCGTACGACGTGGGCGGGTACGAGCAGGGCCCCCGAAGCCCGAGCGGCGGCCATGAGCGACCGGCACTCGTCGAGCGTCGGGCAGAGCGGCTTCTCGACGAGAGTCGGCTTACCGGCCTGCAGGGCGGCGAGGGCCGCGCCGTGGTGGAGGTCCGTGGGGAGGCACACGTCGATGGCGCTGCAACGGGCGAACAGGTCGTCTAGAGTCGCAGCGGTCTGGGCACCGTGACGGTCGGCGAAGGCCCGGCTCCGGTCGGGGTCCACGTCGAACGCGACGGTCTCGACCCCCGCCATTTGGGCGTACTTCGAGGCATGGACGTTCCCCATGCCTCCGCAGCCGACGATCCCTACCCGCATACGGGGAGTCTACGCGATCTCGTCGGCGGTGAGTCGTGGCGGGGGGGACGTGCGGAGCAGGAGCTCCGCGGACCGGGGCGGAACCGGAGTTCCGCCCCTCGGAGGATTTCTGGGCCCGGGACGGGAACTGGAACGGGAGGGTGACGACGTAGACATCGGGGTGGCCATCCCTACCGTGTCCAGCATCGGAGCCGGTGCTCTGCTGACGTTCCTCGCCGCCGGTGCTTCGGTCGTGGCGCCCCGGACATTCGATATGCGCGACCCTAAGGGAGTCAGCGGGCTTTCGCTCCGGATCGACTCGGCCCTTGAGCCCGTACACGGGAGCGCCGTTGGGGTCTCGGGGAGCGTCGTGTTCGACCCCGAGAAGCCGGAGCTTTCGAAAGGCACCGTCTCGATCGCCGCCAAGGAAGTGCGGCTCGGGAGCCAAGGCCTGACCGAGGCGATGCACGAGGACTGGTGCCTCGACGTGGCGAAGCACCCCTCGATCGACTTCACCGTGAAGCGGGTGTACGACGTAAAGGCCGACGGGCCCGGCCGCTGGACGGTCAAGGTGGACGGAGACTTCAAGCTCAAGGACGTCACGAAGCCGCTCACGGTGACGGCCACCGTCACGCACCTCAAGGACAGCATCAAGGCCCGCGGGGGGATGGAAGGCAAGGACGGGGATCTGCTCCAAATCCGGTCGCGGTTCTCGTTCAACCGGCTCGACTTCGGCGTGGCCCCGGATCTGAATCCGAAGGTGATCGGCCCCGTCGTCGAGGTCGACCTGTCCTTCGTCGGGGTGAGCCCGAATTGACCGGGCTTCTTCTTGCGGCGGTCCTGGCCCAGTCGGCCGGGGAGGCGGCTGTCGGCCTGGCCAAGGGCGCGTTCGCGTCCCCGTTCGAGCCGATGCACGTGACCGGGCCGTACGCAGGAACCCGCATGTGCCCCGTCTGTGAGTGGGCACAGTCGCCGATGGCAATGGTGTGGGTCAACGGTGCCCCTGAGGCCGACGTCCGGGCGGTGGTCCAAGGGATCCAAGCGGGCGTCGCCGAGGCGGGATCGGCGGGCGTCAAGGCCTTCCTGATCGACGCCAACGTGGCCGGGGCGGACGACGCGGCCAAGTCTCGGCTCGCGGGCTGGGCGGAGGCATGGGCAACCCCGGACGTGTTCCTGATGTACCGTCCGGCCACCTTGAAGACGGCGCTCAAGAACTACCGCCTCGACGCGACGGACTCCTGGAAGCTCGTCGTCATCACAGTGAACAAGCGCCGAGTCGTACAGTCCTGGCCCGCCGCGACTGCGGCCGACGCCGCCGCGGTACGCCAAGCGGTGGCTGGGCTCGTCAAGAAGTGATCACCCTGCTAGGGCGGCGGCGAGGGCGGCCACGATGCGGGCGTTCTCGGCCTCGCCCTTGACGGCCGTGCGGACGTAGCGACCCTGGAACCGGGGACTGAGGGAGTCGCAGTCGCGGAGGAACACGCCTGTCGTGGCGGTCGCGGCGCACACGGATGCCGCTAGGGGCCGGACGAGCTCGAAGAGCAGGAAGTTCGCGACTGAGTCGAAGACCCGGGTCACGCCGGGAAGGGCGGCGAGGGCCTCTGCCATCGACCCCCGAAGGACGGCCGTCTCCTCGGCGCGGGCCGCGTAGTAGCCGGGGTCGCGCAGGGCCTCGACTGCGGCGACCTGAGCGAGCAGCCCTACGGACCATGGCGGACTCATGGGGGCCAGGTCGGCTACGAACTGGGGCGAGGTCGCGAGGTAGCCCGCCCGGAGCCCGCTCAGCGCGTAGAACTTGGAGAGGCTCTTCGCGACGGTCAACCGAGGGTCGGTGCCGACGAGGGGTTCGGCCGATGGGGTGCCCGGTGCGAAGTCGATGTACGTCTCGTCGATCCAGACGCGGGTCTCGCTGGGGAGCCCGGACAGGAGCCCCTCTACCAAGGCCCGATCGACGTGGACGCCGGTCGGACTGTTCGGGTTGACGAGCACGACGAGCCGGCACCCCTTGGCCGCCCGCAAGAGGGCCTCGAGCCGAGGGCGGAAGCCGTCGTCGGGGTCGAGTTCGCACCGCACGGTCTCGACGCCGAGCACGTGCTCGAAAATGTGGCTGTACTCGCCGTACATCGGGTCGAGGACGCACACTCGGTCGCCCGGTGCGACGAGTCGCGGGAAGGCGAGGTACATGAGGGAGGAGGTCCCCGCACCCAGGAGGACGCTGGAGGGGTCGAGCCCCCTGGCATCGGCGATCGCCTGGACCAACCCTTCGCCGTGGGTCGGGGGGCTGGTCTTGACGAGCCAGGCGAGGTGGGCGCGAAGGGCTTCTAGTACGCCGGGGGCCGGGTCGTACCAGGCGTCGAGCACGTCGGCGTTCACGACCTCGCCGCTCCGCTCCAGGGTCTGGAAGTCGGTACCGACGGCGTCGAAGAAGGCTCCACCGTGTACGGCTCGTACGGGGGACATGACTGGTTCTACGACCCCGGGCGGGTCGCGTCCTTGAGGGCCCGGATCGACTCGAGAAGCCCGGCCCGGCCGCGGCCCCCGTCCCAATCACGGGCGAGCCGGTCGACGAGCCAGGACCCGACGACCGCTCCGTCGGCGAATCGGCACACGGCGCGGACGTCCTCGGGGGTACTGATGCCGAAGCCGACGCAGACCGGGAGGTCGGTCCTGGCTCGAAGCCTAGCCACCAGCGCCTCCGCTTCGTCGCCTTGGCGGCTCGAAGCCCCGGTGACCCCCGTTCGCGAGACCGCGTAGAGGAACCCGCGGCTCACGGCGCAGACGGCGTCCAAGCGGGCGTCCGTGCTCGTGGGTGCGGCGAGATAGACCGTGTCCAGACCCTCGGTCCGGGCGGCGACGGCCCATGCACCTCCCTCTTCGGGGATCATGTCGCAGACGATAGAGCCGCTGGCGCCCGCTGCTCGTGCCGCGGCGGCAAAACCAGGGAGCGTCATCCGCAGCATCGGGTTCGTGTATCCCATGAGCACGACAGGGACTCGGTCGAACCCGGCGAGTGCGTCAAGGACGCCCCGGGTCGTGACCCCTCGCTCCAGGGCGCGGTGGCTGCTCGCCTGGATCGTCGGTCCGTCGGCGATGGGGTCGCTGAACGGCAGACCGACCTCGATCAGGTCGGCGCCGCCCTCCGCCAGGGTGTCGAGGATGGCGGGCAGGTCCTCGAGCGCAGGGTCGCCGGCCGTCACGAAGAGCACGAGGGCCTTCTCCCCGCGGGCCCGAAGCGTTCCGAACGTGTCTGCGATCCTGCCCATCGACTTCCCCGCTATCTAACCCTCTCCCTCGGCCCGCCCCTCGCCGGGCCTGGGCCGGGACGCCGCTTGAGCTGGCCCTCGGGGGGGCCACCGGAACCGCGGGAGCACTGCAAGGGTTGGGGGCAGTAGTACACTCGTACCGGGTTCACCGCATGATGCACCGCGCCGCAACGACGTTCGTCCTCCTCCTGCTCGCCCTCGCGGGGTGGGCGCAGAACACGCCGCCTACGATCTCGTTCGCGCTGGACAAGGCCTCCGGCCGACCGGGCGAGGTCGTACGGGGCGTGGTCACGGTCACCTTCGCCGAGGGCCTGCACGCCTACCAGAACCCCCCGAGCGAGGACTATATGATCCCGCTGGAGGTCAAGGCGGACGAGGGGACCACGTTGGTCAAGGTCGAGTACCCGGCGGGGGTCGGTAAGGCGGTCGGCGGGAGCGACGTCCCGGTGCTCGTCTACTCCGGTGAGACGCGGGTGCCGGTGCAGATCAAGCTGGGCGCGAAGCCAGGCCCCCAGACCGTCGCGCTGAAGGTGCGTTACCAGCAGTGCGACGCGACGAGCTGCTTCGCGCCGAAGACGGAGCGGGTCGAGGCCAAGGTGACGGTTTCGGGTGGGACTGCGGCCGCGGCTGGGGGCTTGATCCAGGAGTTGAAGGCGGATCGGACGGAAGTCGCGCCGGGGACCCGGGTCACCCTGACCTTTCGGTTCAAGGAGGGCGCCCGGGCCAGGATTCAGGTGCTCAGCAAGGTCGCGGGCGAATCTACGGTCTTTTCCTTGCAGAGCGGGACGACCCAGATCAAGGTCGAACACGACTCGGTCGTGCGGCTCACGGTGACCGGGAAGGACGGCAAATCGGAGACCCGCGAGATTCGGATCAAGGTCAAGCGGCCGCAAGCGGAGGAGACCCCCGCTTCTGGAGTGACGACGCCTCCCGACACCCCGGTCTCGAGCGAAGTCCCGTCCCAACCGGTCGGCTCGGCCGACGCACCGGCCCCCGCGGCCGGTCAGGAGGCGGCGGCACCGACCGAGACCGGGCTCGCGGGCTGGCTCCAGACGAACTTTCGCGCCGGAAACTGGCTGTTCATCGTGCTCGGGTCTGTCCTCGTCGGGCTGGCGCTCACGTTGACGCCCTGCGTCTACCCGATGATCCCGATCACGGTGTCCTACTTCAGCAACCAGACCGCCCAGAACCGGGCGGGCAAGCTCGGCCTCGGGGCGATGTACATGCTCGGGATCGCGATCACCTACGGGATCGTAGGGGCCATCTTCGCGTCGTTGGGTAAGGGGGTGGGGGCCCTGTTCACGTACCCGTGGTTCCTGTTCGCCCTGTCCGCACTCATGGTCGTGCTTGCGCTGTCGATGTTCGACGTGTACGAGATCGGGGTGCCGCAATTCATCGGGCGCCAGTTGAAGGGCCGGTCCGGTCCGGTCGGGGCGCTTGTGATGGGTTTGCTCATGGGCTTCGCGGCGGCGCCGTGTGCCGGGGCGCTGGTGAGCGCGGTCGCGATCGAGGTGGCGAACACCCAGTCGCTGCCGATCGGGATGCTCGTCTTCTCGGCGATCGGGCTGGGGCTCGGGTTGCCGTTCCTCGCGTTGGCCGCCGTTTCGACGGGGGCGAACAAGGTCTTGCCGAAGTCGGGCGGGTGGCTCAAGACGGTCAAGGCGGTCCTCGGTCTCGTGGTGATGTGGCTTGCGGTGGACTACCTCTTCAAGGGCCTTGGGCTCCGGGCGGGCGAGGCCACGACGCTGGCTGCTTGGGCGGGGGCGTACGGGCTCGGGGCGGCCTACCTCTTGCTCGTCGACCGGTCCGAGCCAAGCCACTTCGTGGTCGGGGTCAAGGGAACAGCGGTCGCGGCGCTCGGGCTCCTCGCGGGGATGGCGCTCCAGGAGCGGTCGAACGTGCTCTTCCAGCAGGAGCTGGCGCGGAGCGGGGCGGGGGTGACGGCCCAGGTGCAGTGGGTCAAGTACACCGACGCCGCGTTCGAGGAGGCCAAGGCGAGCGGGAAACCGATCATGATCGACGCCACCGCGGACTGGTGCACGCTCTGTAAGGAGATCGACCGCAAGGTCTTCCAAACGCCCCGAGGGTTGACGGCCCTGCGCGACGTGGTGGCGCTGAAGATCGACCACAGTACGGGGGTCGATCAGGCCTACATCGATGCGACGACGAAGCGGTTCGGCATCGTCGGGCTGCCGCACATCATGTTCTTCCGGCCGGGCGGCGATCTCGTGGCGACCAAGAACGAGCTGGCCGACGTAGCCGAGCTCGAGGCCGTGCTGCGCCAGTCCGGGGCCTCGCTTTGACCGGGTTCTCGGTGGGGTCGGTGACGGTCGGAGGGCCGCGGCTCACGGTGATCGCGGGTCCGTGCCTGGCGGAGTCCTTGGCCCTCTGTGACCAGGTGGCGGACGTGATGGCCGGGGTCTGCGAGCGGCTCGGCTTCGGGTACGTGTTCAAGGCGAGTTACGACAAGGCGAACCGGACCTCGGGGGCGGCGCCGCGTGGGGCGGGACTCGACGAGGGGCTCGAGGTTCTACGGCGGGTGGGGGAGCGTACGGGTCTGCCGGTCACAACCGACGTCCACCTGCCCGACCAGGCCGAGGCCGTGGCCGGGGTGGCGGGGCTGCTGCAGGTGCCCGCGTTCCTGTGCCGCCAGACAGACCTGCTCCTGGCCTGCGCGGCGACCGGGCGGCCGGTGAACGTGAAGAAGGGGCAGTTCCTGGCGCCGTGGGACGCCCGGAACATCGTCGAGAAGCTGCGGGGGGCTGGGGCGCAAGGGGTGATGCTGACCGAGCGGGGGACGAGCTTCGGCTACAACGCGCTCGTCGTCGATATGCCCGGGCTCGAGACGATGCGGGGGTTCGGGTGCCCGGTCTGCTTCGACGCGACCCACTCGGCTCAGCGGCCGGGCGGGGCCGGGACGGCGAGCGGCGGGGTGCGGGACTCGATTCCGGCCCTCACGCGGGCGGCGACGGCGGTGGGGATCGACGCGTTGTTCTTGGAGGTCCACCCCGACCCGGTCCGGGCCTGGAGCGACGCCGCCACCCAGTGGCCCCTCGACCAAGCCGAAGCGCTGCTCCGGCAGGTCAAAGCGATCCACGAAGCCATCGGGGCCGCGTTGCCGACTTGAGGGCCGAGTGACGGTCTCGGGGGCGTGACGTCGCCCGTGCCCTTTGGCGCGACTGCCTGCGCCGGGCCGCATACCTCACCCCCCAACCCCCCTCTCCTTCGCGGAAGGAGAGGGGGGCTCCGGACCCCCTCCCTCGTTTCTATCGGGAGGCCTGTGCCCGGCGAAACAGAGGGAGGGAGACTCAGTCGATCGAGCCGCCGTCGCCGATCACGATTCGTAACGAGACGTCCTGACCCTCTTCGAGCCCGTGCGCCTTGCGGAAGACGGCGCGGACTGGGACGAGGTAGACGCCGTCCTTGGGCATGAGCGACGTCTGCCATTCCGTCTCGCCGAGTCGCACTGTCACAGGGATACAGCCCCAGCCGTAACTGACGACCTTCTCGATCGCCTTGATCTCGCGGGACAGGTCTTCGGGCACCGCGACGAAGAAGAACGGGGCAGGGCCCTTCCAAAAGATGACTCGTCCGAGAAACGCGATCGTCATGCGTCATAGGACTGGACGAGCGGGCGCCCACCAGAGTCGCCGGCAGGCGCCGCGCCAAACCGAGGCGCGACTCTGTGATAGAGTCGATCGATGGACGTTCGCCAAGCCCTGAAGCGACAGAACCACGCCGCGCTCGCCATGCTCCGACAGGCTGTGGAGAGGTGCCCCGAGGAGGTCTGGACCTCGGGCGCCCATCCGCGCACCTTCTGGCGGATCGCCTACCACGCCGCCGCTTACGCCCACCTCTACCTGTTCGACGACCTGGCGTCCTTCAAACCGTGGTCGAAGCACCGGCTCGACTGCACCTACCTCGAGGGGGAGGTCGAACCGGCCGAGCCGTACACCATCGCCGAGATGCTCGAGTGCATCGACCTGATCGACGCGGACGTCGACCCGAGCCTCGACCGGCTCGACCTGAGCGCGGAGAGCAGCGGCTTCACCTGGTACCCGACCGTCACCCGCGTTGAGCTGCAGATCCTGAGCCTGCGCCACCTTCACGGGCACATCGGCCAGCTCTCTGAGATCTTGATCGAGAACGGAGTGGACACCGACTGGATCGGCCCGCAACCGGGCTGACACTCGGGTCTGACTTGACACATCGTGTGAGCCGGCGGGTGGCCGGGTTGAGTGGGATGGGTCGTGCCCGCTCAGCCCGGTTCCAGGAGAACCGAACCCGTGTGGTCGCGTGTGCCCGAGCACCTGGCTATGGCCCTGGACGCAGCGGAGCCACCCAGTGGCAGCCGGGGTAAAGACCAGGCCACCAGCCGAGGTCACTCTTTCCCCCTGCGGGGTAACTCGCGCCGACGACGGGCGGAAAGGTCATAGAGGTAGACGACGATGCCTGCGACGACAAGGACGAGCCCTGCACTATGAGAGACTAGCCCACTCTCCTGTAGGATGGTCTGTTGCCTTAGATCTGGAGCCAAGGAGCTATGCTCATAAAGCAAGAAGCCCGTGGCTACCATTGCTCCCCCGATTGCTTGCAATCCAAGCCCTACTGACTCGCGAGTCAGTCCCTTGCTAAGCGACATTACCAAGAGTCCGATCGCGATTATGCGTAGAAATTCGTAGAGTGCGATCATCAGTAGACGTCCTAGTCTATTTGCGCGAGCCACGAGACCTGCTCGAGGTACCCCGCTTCGATTCGCTGAAACGTCGGCGGGGTGGCCGGGTTGAGTGGGATGGATCGTGCCCGCTCAGCCCGGTTCCAAGGGAACCCTCGAAGCCGCGTGGTCGCGTTTACTGAGGCACCTGGCATTGGCCCTGTAGGCGGCCAAGACACCAAGGCACCAGCGGGGCCAGGACCAGGCCACGCGTCGCCAGGACGTGCGAGGGAATTATCGGCCGAGCGACGGGTTCCCATGCACTATTCCTTCGGGTGGGCCACCCCGGCGTCGCTCTCTCGAGCAAGGACAAAGTACGTGTACGCAACAAGCACATACTGAACAATGATCGCTGCTGAAAGCGCGACCGGAAGGAGAGGAAGGGCGTACAGAAGAAACGCTCCTAGGGAACCGTTCGAAGCGGCCCACATGGTCTTGAAGGGATGAGCTCGTACGAAGGTACCGAGTTTCTTCATCGTCAGCACCCCGAACCGATGCTTTCGAGATTGAGGAACAAGGTAAGGAACCCGCTGTTTGCGAGCGCAATGCCGACCACGTCTGCGGAAGTGAACCTTTCGGACGGGCGGCCCGGTTGGGCGCCATCCGCGGGCTGATCCTTGTTGTCGTCCATACAGGGCATGCGGCGATTATAGCAATTCCGCGTCGTCCTCACCTCGTCGGGTGGCAGGGTTGGAGGTGGGCTCGGGAGGTAGGCGGGTGGCCGGGTTGAGTGGGATGGGTCGTGCCCGCTCAGCCCGGTTCCAGGAGAACCGAAACCGCGCGGTCGAGTGCGCTAGAGCACCTGGCTACGGCCCTGGCCACAGCCGCCCGTCCGTCGAGAATGGAACCTGACGTGGAGTTGGGGCGGTCATAGTGGGTGGATGAGGCTCCTCGGGTTACTCCTCGTACTCGTTCCCCTGGGTGCCTACGCCCTCCAGTACAAGGTCGTGGAGGTGGGCGTGCCTCCCTTAGGGCTGACTGTGGAGGGTCTGGCGCTCAACGAGGCGCAGACGGTCGTGGGGGTCAGGGGCCAGTATTGGTACGGTCAGGGGTTCCGGTGGTCGGCCGAGGCCGGGGCCCGACTCCTCTTCCCGTCCCTTTCCTACCGGGCCCATAGCTCGATGGCCTACGACGTGAACGAGGCGGGGGTGGTCGCCGGCTACGTCAGCGCACCCAACCGCCGCCCGGCCCTCTTCCACCCGGACGGGACGGTCGAGCGACTGCCGTTCCCTCCTGGGGCCTTGGGTGCATGGGCGGTCGCGCTCAACGACGTCGGGGACGTCGTGATTTACGCCGACGGGGTCGGAGTCTACGACGGCTACGTTTGGCGGCGAGGAGAAGGGTTGACGCGCATGCTTCCGCTCGTGCGCTCCAGCGTCTATCCGACCCGGGTCAACAACGACGGGGTGGTCTGCGGGTACGGCACCGACGGAGTCAATAGTCGTGCCTGGAGGTGGACGAGGAGCCAAGGCTTCGAAGACCTCCGCATCCTGCCCGGGCTCGACGACACCGTGCGGGCGCACGACATCAACGACGAGGGTACGATCCTTGGTCATTGGACAGGCTTCCTTACGAGCGGGGGCTTTATCTGGACGGTAAGGGAAGGTCTACGGAACCTGGAGTTGCCTCTTGGGGCGATACCGAACGGACTCAACGACAAAGGCCTGATCGTCGGTGCCTGGACCCACTCTCAACCCAAGGAGGTCGATGCTTTCATCTCTGACGGCATCGGCGACTTCCGGCTGCTCAACGACATGCTCGAACCGGGGTCGCGACAGTACGACGTCCGTTATGCGGTCGACGTCAACAACAACGGCGTCATCTTGGCCATCGTCCTCGTCGGCCGAGAGGCAAGGAGCGTCCTCCTTTACCCTGTCGAGTAGGCGATAACCCGTACGGGGGGGCAACGCCTGGCTACAGCACGAACGCTGGCCGGGTTTGGGGGGAATGGCCCTGGCTCGCCCTTCCCGGTTCAGAGGGGGTCCTCGCACCCGCATCGTTGCGTGTACCGGGGCCCCTGGCTATGGCCATGGGCATCGATGAGCCACCCAGGAACCTGCGGGGCCATAACCCGGCCTCCCGTCGGGCGGCAAGGGACACAGCCCGGCGACTCATCATGACCGGGCCACCCGTCGCCCTCCGCTCGCTGTCCCAGTGCCGTCCGAAGGCCGTCTCATCGCGATGAGTCCACGATGAGCCCCCGGCGCCTCGGCGTCCGTTCACCTAGCGGGAGGGCTACGGGCGGTCGTTGAGACGCCGTCCCGCACTGGCGGATGTCCGGACTGCCCGGAGAGGACCGTACCCGCCCAGCCCAGTTCTCAAGGAACGCTCGCACCCTCGCGGCAGCAGGCGCCCGAGCACCCGGTCACGACCCTAGACGCAGCCAGAGTCACCGACCGACCGGCGACGCCACAACCTGGCCCCCCGCCGAGGCATGAGAGCGGCCGCACGCTGGCCACAGGGCCGTGTCGATGGGCTTGGGAGGGGCTAGGGGGCGAGTGGCTCCGTTTGTGCGCCAGCGCTCCCGGCAGGATCGGGTCGGGATCCGAGCGTTCCTATGCTCGGACTATGCTCGGACTATGCTCGCACTATGCTCGGACTATAGGCCTTCGAAGGGGCCTGTGGGCTTGGGCGGGCGTGGCCGGGGTGGTGTCTCGTGCACCCCGGTCGCTTTGCGGTAAAGCCGAAATACGAGAAACTGTCCCCCCGGAACCGGGCTGCACCCCGGCCGCTTTGCGGTAAAGCCAAACTACGAGAAACTGTTCCTCCGGTACCGGGCTGCACAAGACATCAGCCCGGCCACGCGCCTTCACCCCGGCGTCTGAGCAATCTCAATCGCATTTACGCCCTGAATGAACTTCATCTCCGCCTCTTCGTCATGCGACATCAGCAACAAGTGAATTGGGAATCGCTCGCAGATCGCCGCCAACTCGCTCCTCACTGATAGGCAGTCGATGTCGGTCTGGCAGATCACCAGCAAGTCGATATCGCTGACGGAACTCATTCTTGTTGCAACCGAGCCGAAGAAGAACCAACGGGTGGACGGTGCTTGAAGCTTGATCCGCTCAATCTCGTCGTAGATCGAGCGCAGTGCTACCTGGAGTGGGTCATCTGTCATTTCGAATTGATTCGGCCGAGGAAGGGGCCCCACTTGAGGATTTCACAGCCCATCGTTGCGGCAACGACGTCCGCCGAACTCGTGGACCCACCGTTCGGATTTGTAATGACCGCCACCGAGAACTGCCCATATCGGTCACGGGCTGTCCTCACGTGATCAGCGGTCAACTCATACTCATTGATCATCACTACAACGATATCGGGCAAACCATTGCGGGAGATGCGATAGAGTCGGTCATGCACTCTGTAGAAGCTCGCGACCTTGTCGTGCTGGCGCAGGCACCGCTCTATGAACTCCGTTTCCTTTGATTGGAACCCTCGCACGTTCCGCAGGCTAAGTACACGAAGGAGATCACCATATGCACCGGTGGCAATACAGTTGCGTTGCGCGAGGAGGATGGCTTCGCCGGTCCAAAACGATTCCTTCGGCACATTGGCAATGAACTCTACGTCCAGGTCGTGCTCCACCAAGGCCCTTATCGTGTTAACCTCGACGCGCGTCGCGGAGACGATCCCTGCCACAAAAGGGTCGAGTTTGTCGCGAGACACGTGAAGCACTTGATCCGAAAGAATCTCGACGCTCGACACCACCTTCTCTTCGCGCAAGTTGCTGGCGACCCAATTCGTTGTTTCAACTAAAGTGTAAGTCGCCATTTCGCTCCTCTCTTAGGATGTCTGCCATGCCCTCTGGAAATCGGCTGGCAACGTCTCCCTCTCCTTCTCCGATATGCTTGGCCTCAAGGTCGTCAATGTGCTGACGAAGGGCCTCCAGTACCTTCAACTCGGACTTGCTCAAGTGTTGACGATTTGCGTCGAGGATTACAAGAACTTTCCGATTATTCGGCAGAACGATGGCACGCACTTTACGCCGCCAGACCGTTGCAAGCTCGCTTTCCGGATCATGACGATACTCATTGTTCGGGCCGTACTGATCGAATACGAATTGGTTTTCGGTCAGTACCGGCTCTATGGCCTTCCGCACGGTGTCCCGGTCGGGCAACTCGACGGCCCCGAAGAGTGAGTTGAGCCGTTCGACGTGCTTGCGCTTCCACTCGCGTACTCTGCCTTCTGAGAAATCTTCGGGGGCCTTATCGATCATAGCGTGGCAATTGGCGCACAGCAAGATCAAATTGCCGTACGAGCGCTTGTCTTCGGGCGTAGCCGTCGCATCGCCGCGCGGCCCCCCGCCGCTTGCCGCGATGATGTGAGCCATTTCCGCGAAGTGAACGTTCGACGTGTCGGTATCGACGAAGAGCCTGTCAGCACACTCAGGGCGCTGACAGTACCCGCCAGAGTCTGCAAACAACCTTAGCGTGGTGTGGTGGTCGGGATCGGCTCGGCCGCGGCTGCAGGCCATGTAGACACCTTAGGATTGGGTAGGGACTCGAGGTTGCGAGTGTGGTTGCTTGTCATAGGCTACTCCAAAGCCTGCGTGTAGACCGCCTTCACCACCTCGTCCGGCGTCGTCACTCCAGATAATACCTTTTGCTTCCCGTCCTCCAGCATCGTCCTGAACCCCTGCCTCCGCACCGTCTCCATCATCTCCGAGAACCCGGTGCCACGAGCGACGGCTTCTTTCACCTCGCGGGTGGCGACGACGAGCTCGAACACCCCGACCCGCCCCTTGAACCCCGTCCCGCGGCAGTCGGCGCAGCCCGGGCCCTTCAGCAGGCGGGCCCCCGCCATGTCCTCCGGCCCGACCCCGATCGCCACCAGCTCCTCCTTCGAATAGGGGTGCGGGGCGGCGCACTTGGGGCAGTTCACCCGCACCAGGCGCTGGGCCATGATCGCGACGAGCACGCCCGCGATCAGGTACGGCTCGGCGCCCATGTCCACCATCCGCCCGACCGACTCGATCGCGTTGTTCGTGTGCAGCGTCGAGAGCACGAGGTGGCCGGTCAGGCCCGCCTGGATGCCGATGCCGAGCGACTCCGAGTCGCGCATCTCGCCCACCATCATCACGTCCGGGTCCTGCCGCAAGAACGAGCGCATCACCCGCGGGAAGCCCACCTTCTCGGACACCTGCACCTGGGCGATGTTGTGGTCGAACTCGTACTCCACCGGGTCCTCCACCGTCACGATGTTGCGCTTCTTGCTGTCCAGCTGGTTGAGGCTGGCGTACAGGGTGGACGTCTTCCCGGACCCGGTCGGCCCGGTGACGAGGATGAGGCCGTAGGGCACCTCGATCACCTGCCGCCACTTCGCCTCGACGTCCGGCGGCATGCCGAGCGCGGGCAGCTCCACCTTCATCGACTGCGGGTCGAGCAGGCGCATGACGAACTTCTCGCCGTTCAGGCAGGGCACGCACGAGGCACGGGCGGAGAGCCGACGCCCCTCGAACTCCATGTCGATGCGCCCGTCCTGCGGCTCGCGGGTCTCGTCGATCCGCATCCCCGCCGCCAGCTTGAGCCGGGCGAGCACGTTGGCCGCCTGCTCCGGGGGGAGGAAGCCGGTCTCGTGCAGCACCCCGTCCTGGCGGAACCGGATCTTGAGCTGGTCGCGCTCCGGCTGCAGGTGGATGTCGCTGGTCTTGGACTCGAGCGCCTGCATCATGACGTTGTCCACTATGCCCACCGCCAGCGACATCTCGTTCCCCCCCATCTCCCGGCTCTGCCCCGACTCGCGGAGGATCAGCCGGAACCTCTTCGCCGCCCCCCAGTTGCCTTGCTCTTGGACGCTCATCAGTGTGTGGATGATAGCCGGTGGCGGACGAGGGAGGTGGTTCACGCGATCGTCGCCATCGGTGCCCGCCCCTTTCACCCCAATTGGACGGGTGCGAGCGTGACTTTCTGACGCGTGCCTAGTCCGGTGGGGAGAACAGAAGGGCCCCAGGGGTTGGCCCTGGGACGGGCTGCGCTCCCCGCCGCTCAGGGGCGCGCGGTTGTCGGTATGCCCTTCTGTCGGAGCATCTTCATTCGATCCGCCCAGAGTTGCGTACCATCTGCCGTCGTGCCCGGGCGCTCTGTCCAATCGCGCTCCACCTTGAAGTCTTCGTAGCCCTTGCGCACAGCTTTGACTTCCCAGTCGAACCGGAAGTTGCCGGTCGCGCCTTGGAGCTCCCGTACCTCGAAGGTGCCGTTACTCAGTTCACCGGCGGCGAGGCCCTTCGTCTCGAACGAGCGCGGAGTGAGGAGGACGGTGTCCGAGCCGGCCGCCATCATCTCCACGAAGTGCGAGGGCAGGGTCACGGTGGCGCGGCCGTTCGTCAGCCGGGCGGAGCCCCTGACGTACATGCCGGCCTCGGGGCCCTCGAGCGAGGCGTACCAGTTGTCCTTGGTCGGGTCGCTGCGCGAGGGCTCTACGAAGAACTTGAGGTCGCCAAAGATCTGCCCAGCACCGACCGTCGGGTTCCAAAAGGCACCCGCACGACCAATCACGGTGCCGGGCTGGGTGATCGCCATGAGCCCGTTGTCGGGCGAGGTGGGGTTGATGCCGAGCGCGACCGCGTTGCCAGTACGGGTGGAGATCGCCAAGAACGAGCCTCCGCTCTGGGGAGTGAACTGGAAACTTGGGCCAACGAGCTGGTTCGAGAGGGTGAGAGGGCCAGTGCTGAGGCTTGTGCTGCTGATACTTCCGGTGGTCAGGCTGCCCGAGATGAACAACCCGCTGACCCGGCCGGTGCCCGTCACGGACAATGTGTCGCTGGGTGAGGACGTGCCGATCCCAAGCTTGCCGTCGCCCGTGATCCGCAGAAACTCGCGGAAGTTGCTGCCAAGAGAGCCTTCCCCGCCGAACCGAAGCGGCTGGGTCCTGTTCCAGATGACGGCCGGCCCCGCCTGCGAGCCTTCGCCCAAGAGGTAGACGTAGCCGTTCTGGCTGAGGGCGCCAACGGTCGGCCAGCCGTACTGGGCAGGCGTGACCGCTTCGATCGAAAGTCCAGCGTTGAAGCCGGTTTGCGAGGCCACGATCCGAGAAGCCATGGCCGTACCATCGACGCGAGAGCTGCCAGCGTCCGCTGTCCCGGGACTCGATGGTTGGAGCTTCACGAAGGTGGGGGTCACCCCACCGACCTGCGCGTCAGCGGAGCGGGAGCTCAGCACGACCGCCGCACCGACGAGCGAAAGGAGCGCTACCGCGAGAGTGGCGCGTTTTTGGGAAAGCAGTTCCATGAATCTCCGTTGGCATCTCGCCGGAACCCATTATAGGGCAATGTAGCGGCATTCGGCAATGTTACAGGAAGAAATCCACTACGCCTCCTTGCCACCCGCCGGGGTTGGAGGCGCCCACCCCAGCGACATTGCGATCCCCGCGGTCACGATGGCTCCAAGGGTCAGTGCGGGCCTCGATAGCAAAGGTCTCATTGGTTGCTTCATGTTGGCTCTCCTAGCGAATTCGCCAGGAAGGCCACCTTACCCGGTGATCCAATGAACTTGGCGCGGACGCCTCGATCCCCGACCCATCCCTCCCCAACTAGGCCGGTCTAACCGTCGGGCCAGAACGGAGGTCGACGCTCCGCGGCGACCCGGTCAGCCCGCTGGAGGCTGGGCACTGCCGAAGACGGCCCGGGGAGCCCAAGGCATCACCCCACCCACGACCCCTCGCGTCCGGCAAGGGGCTAGCGCCCATGGCTATGGCCCTGAGTCTCGGCCTGGCCCGGGCTACCTGGGCTCGACGGGCCAAAACTCTGCCACCTACCGCCATGCGCCAGGCATACTTCGGTGAGTGGAAGAGGGCGACGGACCACAGATCGGTCAACGGCGGCGGGTCAGGGGCCTGCGAGAAGCCTCGGAGAGCGAGCGAGAAGGCTTCGACCTGTCGGCCCCGCAGGATCGCGTCCAGCACTGGACACTGAACCTGCGTAGGTTCCCGGTCACCCTGGCGGCGCGCGTCTTCGGTCTCGCTCTCATCCTCGTCGTGTCGGCGCTGGCCCAGGCCCGATTGGGAGGCGGCGGCGGGTTCGGCGGCGGTGGAGGCGGGGGCCGAGGCGGGGGGTTCGGAGGAGGCGGTGGAGGGTTCGGCGGAGGAGGCGGATTCAGCGGAGGTGGGGGCAGCTTCGACGGAGACCGTGCGCCTCTCCTGCTCGGGCTCATCGTCCTGTTCGTCATCGTCCAAATCATCTTCCGGTGGCTCGAGCAAACCAGGTACGAGCAGACAGTGACGGAAGCGGACGACGCCCGACTCCTCCGAGACCGCCGCCACGCCGAGGCGACCCTGGCGGCCTCCGACCCGGACTTCAACCCCGAAGGGCTCTACGCCCGAATCGGGTCGAGCTTCGCCGAGATGCAGCGGGCATGGTGCGCGCAGGACCTCTCACCGGTGCGGGCCTTCATGAGCGACGGTGTTCACGAGCGCCTGAGCCTGCAGATCATGGAGCAACTCGACTTCGGCTATCGGGTCGAGATGTCAGAGTTCAGGGTCTTGAACGTCCAAGCGATCGATGCCCTCGCCGAGAGGCACTTCGACACCGTCGCGATCGCCATCCTCGCGACAGGCACCTTCCAACGGGTCGATCGGGAGAACGGCCGACCCGTCGCCGACAAACCGCCGGAAGTCGGTTCCTTCGTCGAGGTCTGGACCTTCATGCGACGCCACGGGGCTCGCACCCGCGCGGGTGTCCAGGGGCTCATGGAGGGTCACTGTCCCAACTGCGGCGCCTCGCTGTCGCTCGCCCAAAGCGCGAACTGCGGGTCGTGCGGCTCCCTTCTGCGCAGCGGCGAGCACGATTGGGTGCTCGTCGAGATCACTCAACGCTCGGAATGGAAAGGGCTCTCCGTCGCCCCCGTCGCAGGGGTGGACGAACTTTGCCAGCGCGACCCCGACTTCGCGCTCGCACACTTGGAGGACCGGGCGTCCGTGATCTTCTGGCGACTGACGATGGCCGATCGGCTGGGCTCCGTGACCCCGCTCCGAAAGTGTGCCGTGGGCCCCCTGTGCGATCAGATCGAGTCGGGATACCGGGCGGCCGGCACCGAACGCCCGTACGTCGGCGAGCGAGCCGTCGGCTCGGCGGACGTCGTCGCCCTCGCACCTGCCGGGATGCCCGCGGGGGACTTCGACGCCGAGCTCGACCGCGCGTTCGTCCGTGTGCGCTGGGCGGGGCGGCCCTTCGAGGCCAAAGGCCGCACCCGGACCAAGTTGAGTCACCAGGCCACGATGTTCGACACCCTGTTGGTGCTCGTACGCCAACCCGGTGTGCGTTCCGTGCTCTCCCGCGCCTTGAGCTCGGCGCAGTGTCCCAGGTGTGGGGCCGCGGAGACGGATTCCACGAGCCACAGTTGCGAGTTCTGCGGGACGGTCTTGAACGACGGCGGAGCGGACTGGGTGCTCCAGACCGTCGTCCCCGTGGGCTCAGTGGCCGCCCAGGTAGCCCTGGAGCAGGTTCGGTCTCAATCTGCGGCGCCGGAGTCCCAGCGAGCCACCGAGTCCGCCAGCGGGATGGTCGCATGGATGGTCTACATGGCCCTGAAGGACAATGAACTCGATGCAAGGGAGCGAGCCATTATCGACCGGGTGGCGCGCAAGCGCGGGATCCGGAACGAATCGGTGGAACTCCTGCTGGACGCCGCGGCTACGGGCCGACTCGAGCCCCCCATGCCTTCGGGAGACGCGCAGGCGAAAGAGTGGCTCGACGCTATGGCCGATGCCGCCTTGATCGATGGAAAGGTCACGGCGGCGGAGCACAAGCTGCTCTCGCAAGCCGCCACCGCCCTCGGTTGGGACAAGGAGGACGTGAAGCTGATGCTGAGGCAACGAAGGCTCTACGTCCTCCGCAACGCCCGCGATGAACTCAAGGGCCGCAACGACACCTAGGGCGCGTTCGGCGCCTGCTCGCCCTTTGTCGTCAGCCCCGGGCGCTGTGCGTGACGGCTCTCGCGGAAGTCCCTGGGGGAGATCGAAGGCTCAACGGCGCAAGTCGAGACGGTAGCTGCCCATGGCTATGGCCCTTGGCTCCTGCCTGACCGTTGACTCAGGAGCGCGACGGGCCATAACCAGGCCACCCGCCGCTCGGGGCCACCCGGTCGCGGTGACTGGAATGGGAACGAAGACCATTGGGCGTGGGGGTACATACGGGGGGAGGACTGAGATCGAAGGTAGACGCAAAGTCACATGGCTCATCGCCCTGCTCGGAGCCGGGCTGCTAGCCTGCACGCCTGCCCCACGCCAGGCGACCGACTGGTGGGCCCCGTCACCAGACGATGACCTAGCGGTGTTGCCACCGCCGAAGCGTCGAGTCGAGGTGAGCGAGGCCGAGCGGCGGGTCGGGGCCGGTCGGACGGCGGACAGCCTCGCCTTGCTGGGCTCGGCCTACCTGTTCGACCGACAGGGCCAACGGGCTTTGGAGACGTTCGAAGCCTGTCTCGAGGTCGCCCCGGACGACCTTCGGTGTGCCGGAGGTCGTGCCCAGGCCCTCTTCGCCCTGCGGGACTACGTCCGGGCCGCCAGTGAGTTCAGAACTGTTGCCCCGAGGGCAGTGACTCCGAGAGGTAAGGCGCTCTTGCTCGATCAAGCAGGGCTGTCAGCCTGGCTGGCAGGAGACCTCAAGGCAGCTGAGGCGGACTATCGAGCGGCCTTAGGTGCAAGTCCCGAGGAGCATCTTCCCCAGCGAGGGCTGGGCCGTGTCCTCGGACAGCAGCGTCGGTACGCGGAAGCCGTCCCCCTCCTGGACTCTGCGGCGGCCTCGGACTCGAGGGCAATGAGGTCGTCCGCCTCGCTTTGGGCCGCCCTGGCACTCCTCGAGATGGGCGACCCAGCCGCAGCAAGGATCAGGGTGGCCCGTATCGAGAGGGGCGACCTCTCCAAGCGCGAAGCCGAGGTTCTGCGACGGGGGGTCGCCCCTCGGTTGGGGGCGGATCAATGAGGGTGCTCGCCTGGTGTTTGTTCGCCTTTGGGCTCTGGATCGCAAAGGCGGGTCTGGAGACGCTGACGACCGGGGTGTTTTGGTACAGCCACTATCGGTCTTACACGGGCTCGGCCGCCACAGGCGCGGGTTGGTTCCAACTGCTTGCGGGTGTGCTCTTCATGCTTGCCCCACTCGCGCAGCGTTGGGACGAGGAGCGGGAGTGAACGGCATAGTCAGCCTTGCCCTCTCGTGCGCTGATTCGCCTGGGACTCGGAGGGTCGGCTGACGTCGGCCACCGGGGCTTGGGGGATGCGGCGGGTGGCCCGGCCTGACCGGAAGGGCAGGCGGCCGGGTGGCTTCGTCGTGAGTGGTGGCTTGCGCCTCGACCGGCGCCTTCCCCCTCGTTGCACGGCCCTTCGGCATACTCGGGCGAAAGAGTACACCCGATCCGCCCGGGGTGTCTCGATCCGTCCATCGCAGTCTCGACACCCCCTCCCCGGGGCCTTTCCGTTCCGTTGTTCCGCTCGGTGTCCGTGCAGTGTCCGTTCAGTGTCCGATCAGTCGAGTACTCGGATGCTGGGGGCTCCCAGTGCGGGATAGCTGAGAAAAAGCGGAAGAGGAGCCGAGTATCAAGCCTAGGATGGCGAGGACGGCGGGTGGCCGGGTTGAGGGGGATGGATCGTGCCCGCTCAGCCCGGTTCCAAGGGAACTCTCGAACCCGCACGGATGCGCAGGTGCCCGAGCACCGGGCGATGGCTCTGGGCGCAGACGAGCCACCCGGCCAAGGGTGGGGCTCTCTCTCAGCCACGCGCCGTGAAAGGGCTAGCGCCCATGGCTATGGCCCTGAGGCCTAGGCTGGCCGGGGCCTACGGACATCGACGGGTCATAACCGTACCACCCGCCGATGGGAAAGCGCCTCGAAGTCCGAGGCTGAGCTCTACGACAGCGAAATCTGGCTGCGCTACGTCGAGGAAGAAACGCCCGAATGAACCCCAACGTCCGCCTTCTCCCGATCCTTATCCTTGCCGCCCTTGCTCCTGTCGGGTGGCCGCAGCAGTCCCGATCGAAGGGGGGCGAGATCATCACCAGGCTGCCCGCCGTTCGCATGCCAGCGGGGACGTGCGACACCTTCGGCTGGGTGCCGATCGACAAGTACGAAAAGCTGTCCGGCGACACGGCCCGGGCGCTCGCCCTCGTCCGCGCCAAAGACTACGCCGCCGCGAAGCGGCTCCTCGACCGCCTGATCCTCAAGGAGCCTCGGAACGTAGTGGCCCGGAAGTTACGGATCGACGCCGTTCGGGGGCAAGGCAAGCTCCGAGACCACATCAAATGGCTCTACGGTCTGGCGAGGGGCTCCTACTCAGTCAGGCATCGCTTTTCCGATACCGGTTTAGCGTTCGAATACCGTCTGTCCCTTTTCCTCGAGGATCGAGACGCCGACCGAGTCGGCAAGAACGGGCTCATGCGGTTCCACGGCAACGACTCCCCTGCCGACCTCTATTCGAGCCTGTCAATAGGCGAGGACGATCTCGGGGGGGTCACCTACCGCATCGTCTTCGCCAGCCTCTCCTACGACTCCGACCGGCTGGACGAGAGCAGGAGGACGTTGGGGAGCTTTGTCGCCGAGTACCCACACGTTTACGAGGTGCGGCTCCTCTACGCCCGTGCGCTGAGTGGTGGCTCGGGACAGGCCGTAGACGGTGCCGGTCGGATCGTCAAGAGTCGCCCCCCGATCGAGCCGGACGAGATCGGCTCGATCCGACAGGTCGAGCGGGTTTTGAAGGACGCGCCCCTTTGGGCCCAAGGACACCTCACCTTGGGGGCTTATCTGGTCGGGAGCGACAGGGCCCGAGCCATCGCGTCTCTGCGTCGCGGGATCCAGCTCAGCCCGCCCGGCAGTGAGCAGAGGCAATGGGCGACCGAGATGATCGAACGCATTGAGAGCCTGAAGCGCTGACGCGGGCGGGTTGCCCGGCCTGACCCGGAGGTCAGGCCGGGAGCTAAGGCCCTGTCCCCGGATCATCGCTTCGCGACGGGGCCGGGCCTCCCGCCGGGGCTAGGAGGTCGGGGCGGGTCGTGAGGAGAGTGTCCGACAAGGCCCAGTCGCCCGGGTCACCCCGGCCAACAAACCCCGTATCGAGCCCCCCGCAACCCGGACGCCCGCGAGAGCCGGAGCTCAGCGGCTAGGGGACGACGCTCTTCTCGCCCGGCTTGTTCTCGTAGTAGACGACCTCGCTCTCCACCCCGCCCTCGGGCGTGAGGTCGAGCAGGACGAAGGCGGGTGGGAAGTGGGCGTAGTCGCCGCCCCACCAGGCCCCGCTCACCGCGCCGCCGCAGACGTAGGTGACCCGGTCGTAGTGGCAGACGTCCACATGGTGCTGGTGCCCGGCCAGGGCCAGGCGCACGTTCTCGTGCTTGAGGAACAGCTCGCGCAGCTCCTTCGGCTTGCCGACGCCGCCCCCCTCGATGATGTTCGAGACGCTGAAGATCGGGGTGTGGGTCACGAGGCAGGCGGGCAGGGTCGTCTTGCCGAGCTCCTCGTCCAGCCAGGCCCACTGCTCGGCGTCGACCTCGGTCGGCTTGCCGGGGTGGAAGACGTCGAGCAGGAAGAAGCTCCAGCCACCGTGGTCCATGCGGTAATGGCGGTGCGGCATCTGGAAGTGCTCGACGGCGAGAGCCTTGCGGTCTCCGGGATCCTTGTCCTTGGGGTACCAGATATCGTGGTTGCCGATGACGTGGGCGAACGGCACCTTGACGTGCTCGCGCAACAAACCGGCCCAGTTCTCGAACTGGCCGAGGGCGTTGGCCTCGTCGTTGCCCTGGTCGACGGCCATCACGTTGTCCCCGCCGAAGAGGTAGAGCCCGGGCCGGCGGGCGTTGGCGAGCGCGAACGCCTGGGCGACCCGCTCCTGCTGGCGGAACTTCGACCGGTCCGGCGCCTCGGGGTGCGGCACGTGGGCGTCGGTGAAGAAGGCCACCCGGAGGCTCTCGCTCCGGGGCCCGGCCGCCCGGGGGACACCCGCCAGCGCACCTGGGGCCAGAACCCCAAGGGCGGCGACGCCGAGCACCTCGCGACGGCTCAGCCCCCGGCTCAACGGCCCTCCTTCGTGCGCACGAACTCGACGACGACGGCACGGTGGTCGGAGGGCCAGGGATCGACGGCGATGTCCGTCACGGGGCCGGTCTCGCCGACGACCCAGGCCCCCGTCGGCCGAAGCGCACCGCGGTAAACGACGAAGTCGATCCGGTCCATGACGTCCTTGGGGTCCAGCGTCCCCACGGGGTAACCCGGACTCCACGTGTAGCCGGGCTTGGCCTTGGGGTCAGGGTGGACGTCGCGGTAGCCGTCACGGAAACCTGCCTCTTCGGCCATGCGGGTCACCGGCCAGGCCACAGTCATCCCGAACGTGCGCTCGCGCGTCGCCTCGACCCAATCGAGGTGCGAAGGGGTGTTGAAGTCGCCGGTGAAGACGACAGGCAGGGTTCGGTCGCGCCGGGCGGCGAGGTTCGCCAGCACCCGGCCCATCTGCGCCACGCGGCCCGCGTCCGCCTCGACCTGCTTGGCCTCCTCAGGCGTCTTGGCCTTGCCGTCCCGCACTTCGTACGGTCCATAGGGATATGGGTTGAAGTGGTCGTTGTAGACGAGCACGTGCGAGCCGTCCGGCAACCTGACCTTGGCCCCGCCCCAGCGGTTCCCGTCCACCTTCCAGTCTTCCACGATCTCGAAGCGGGTGACGACCGAGGCCTTGGCGCTGTGGTTCCAGCCGAGTCCCTTTGCGATCTCCGCGAGGTTCTCGCCCGGCTCCTGGACACCGACGACGTCGGCCCTGGCCGCTTCGACGGCCTTGACGGTCTGACTGAGCGGCTGGAATTTGGTCCCGCCGACCAAGACGTTGAAGCTCATGACCCGGATCGGGGCCGGGGCCAGCACGAGGGCAGCGGCAAGGGCAGTGAACACGGATTCGAGTGTGCCCCAGAGTTGTTAAGATTCTGTCATTATCAGGAGTGCTTTCCTTCCCTAGGCTCGTTGCGGCCAGGGCGGACCGGAGAGTAACATCTGGCCGGTAATGTCTGGCCAACATATCACTGCTGACTCCGCGTCGTCGTGGACGCTGGTAAAGGCGGGATTTAGCGTCGAACCGACTGGCCCTATCGAACCACTTGAACGCGCGGGGCTCCGAGCGAGGGTTCTCTACCGCAACCAGCGGGGAGACGTGCCGTTCGACGTCTACGAGGCGGCCCTCGCGCTCGCCGACGGGGCGACGTCCCCTTGGGTGCCCCGAATCAAACAGACCGTGGCCTGGGGGATCCTCGGCCTTGGCCGAGAAAGTCTCTTCGTGAACTGGCTTGAACAGGCCCTCGAGGCGGCCTACGCAATGGGCACACCCGCCGACCAGTTCTCGGCGGAGCTCGACGCCATCGTCAGGTTCCCGTTGCCGGAGGGGGCCGCCGAGCGGCGCGCGGTGCTTGACCGGCTCAAGACGCGATTCGGCGAGGCCGACCGCTTCGAACGTCTCCGGTTCTTCTTCCTGGAGGCCGAGCTCTTTGACGCCTTGGGCCAGCACGCCAGCGCAGCAAGGTCTGCATTCCAGGCAGCCGATGCCGCCCGGGCCGTAGGGGATGTCCGGTACGAGACCTTGTGCCGACTCGTAGGACTGCGTAGCCTGGGGCAGCTCCAGAGTCCTCTTTGCCTGGCTCGAGAGATGCTCGACGTTGTCCGAGAGCGAGCCGCGCACCCAACTTACGGGACCTCCGGGAACCAGCTCTCCCAGACCGGGATCGCGTTCCGGGATGCGGGAGCGATTGAGATCGCTGGACGCCTGTTCTCGCGAGCGGCTGCGGCAGAGGAGTCCTCGTCAGGGTGGAGACGAGCCTCCGTGCTCCGGGTGATGGCCGCCGATGCGTTCCACACGGCCGGGTTGCGCGAGCGAGCCCGGTTCAACGAACTCCTCGCAAAGGACGCTGACGAGGCGAGCCGGTCTGCGGAGGGGACGGAGTGCGTCCGGCGGCTCGCTTCGTACTTGGGGCGCTGAGCCCCTCCAGCATCCGGGGGCACCTCGGCACCGCTCGCAACTCCAGGGTTGGAGAGTGTACACTCGTCGGGTGGTCACCGGCCTCCACGCGATGGTCTACAGCGACCAGCCCGAGGCACTCCGGGCGTTCTTCCGCGACGTCGTCGGCTGGCCCGCGGCGGACGTCGGAGACGGGTGGCTCATCTTCGACGCCCCCGCCGCCGACCTGGGCGTCCACCCCACCGACCACGAAGGCAGCCCCCCGACCGGCACGGCCGAGCTGTCCCTGGTCTGCTCCGACATCCATGCCACCGTCGCCGAACTGTCGGCCCGCGGCGCCGTGTTCGCCCAAGCGGTCGAGGATCACGGCTACGGATGGGTCACCGTTATCGAGGCGCCCGGCGGCTACCGGATCCAGCTCTACCAACCCCGGTACGACAAGGCATAGCCCCGACGCACACCGGGTTTTTGCGCCCGGGGCGTTAAGATCGGTAAAGGCCTGATACAATGCATGAGAGGCTCGGAGCCCTATGCTGAGTATCGTCGCGTCCGTTTTGCTGTCGTCGTCTCCGCTGGCTGTGGTCGGCGGGGCCCCCGTCCACCCCGAGCGGCTCCTCGTGAAGGCCCCGCTCTCGACTGCTTCCCGGGCGGCCGCGGGGCTGGGGGCTCGAGTGGTCTCCGCCCACCCCGAGATCGGCTGGACCATCGTCGAGGCCCCGACCGGGCGCCTGCAGGCCACCCGGGCCGCTCTGGCCGCGGTGCCGGGCATCGTCCGAGTCGACTTCGACCGACGGGCCCGGCTCGCCTACACCCCGAACGACCCGTTCTGGTCGCAGCAGTGGCACATGCGGGCGATCAAGGCGGACGCGGCCTGGGACACAAGCCGAGGCTCCGACGCCGCCATCGTGGCCGTGATCGATACGGGCGTACGCCTGGACCACGAAGACCTCGCCGCCAACGTCTGGCGCAACCCGGGCGAAGTCGCTGGCAACGGCCTTGACGACGACGGCAACGGCTTCGTGGACGACCTGCACGGCTGGAACTTCGTGGCGCTGAACAACGATCTCACCGATGCTTATGGCCATGGCACCCCCTGCGCCGGGCTGGTCGCGGCGGTGCAGGACAACGGGATCGGGGTCACCGGCGTCGCGCCCAGAGCACGGGTCATGGCGATCAAGGCCACGAACCCGGACGGCTACCTCTTCGACAGCTACCTGGTGCCGTCCTACGTCTATGCGGCGAACATGGGGGCACGGGTGTTCAGCATGAGCTACTTCTCCGACCGGGTCTCGGCGGCGGAAAGGGACGCCCTCGACTACGCCGTCGGCCGGGGGGTCCTACCCATTGCCGCCGCCGCGAACGAGGACAGCGCGATCCCGATGTACCCGGCCGCCTACGACATCGTCATGTCCGTCGGCGCGGTGGACGGCGGGAACTTCAAATCGTGGTTTTCCAACTTCGGGACCTGGGTAGACGTCGCTGCGCCAGGCGAGGGGCTCCTCTCGACTGGAGCGGACGGGGGCTACACTGGCTTCGGCGGCACCAGCGGCGCCTGTCCCCACGTGGCCGGGGTCGCCGCGCTGCTGATCGGGGCCAAGCCGACCGCCTCCGCCGGCGAAGTCCGGGCGGCGATCGAGGACACGGCCCGGCCGCTCGTCCAGGCCCCCTACGGCGAGTGGACCACCTATGGGCTCGTCGACGCGGAGGCCGCCCTCAACGCCCTCCTCACCGGCCCTGCCCCGCACCGGCCCGTCGCCGTGAGGTCGATGACCGTGGTCGGGACGCAGATCGGGGCGGCTTCGATCGATCCCAGCCCGCTCGTCACGACCCGCATCCGGGGGCGCGGCTTCCTCGGAGTGGGCGACCTGCGGATCCAGAAGGGGAACGAGACGCTCACGATTCAAGCTCGCGCCCGCGACTGGGTCGACGTCCTGTTCCGCCCGCGAGCCCAGGGCGACTTCACCCTGTGGGACGGCGGCACCCTCCTCGCTACCGTGCCAAGCCCCGTCCTCCCGCGCACGGCCAACCCGCTCATCGACGCTTCGGGCGTGGGCGCCGCCGCATCCGGCGGGTTCTTCGACGCCCTCACCGACGACGGCCGCGAGGTCACGCTCGGGAGGGACTCGAACGGCCAGATCACGCTCCAGACCACGTTCTGGGGAGTGAGGCCGAATGCCTTCACCCAGGTCCGGCTCAACCGACGCTTCACCGCCGCGGGAGGCACCCAACGGCTGGAGTTCTACGACTGGTCCAGCGGCAGCTACCCGTACGGGAGCTGGGTGCAGGTCTGGTCCGGGCCGGTCAACGCGACCCCCGAAGTCCTGACCCTCAACGTCCCCGAAATCGGGCTGTACCGCGACCCCTCGGGCACCGTCTACGCCCGGATCGTCGCCACCGGCACTCCGAACGGCGCCCGACTCGCCGTCGATAGCCTCCGGCTCCAACTCTCGCGCTGACGCGAGCCCGGCCTGCCCTCCCCCACCATTGCGGGGAGGGCCGGCCCCGACGTCACTCGCCGATGTAGAAGAACCGCTCCTCGGCGATCTTGCCGTCCTTGACGTCGTAGACCGCGACCTCTTCCATCTCGCTCCGCTGGCCGGACGCCTTGTGGGTGGTGTCCATCCAGATCACCACCGCCACCTTGTCCGCACCGTGCGGGAACGGGCCCTTCATCTTCGTGCCGTGGAGCTCGAAGTTGCCTTCCCACCACTCGTACTTCTTCTTGAGGCCCTCCGTCCCCTCGCTCAGCGAGCCGTCGGCCTCGTAGCTCTTGATCGCCGGCGAGTACAGCTCAGCCGCGATCTCCTCGTGCTTCCCCGCGTTGTACATCTCGACCAGCTTGGTGCCTAGTTCATGGGCGTTCATGGTTCTCCAGTGGCGTCGTCCGCCAGCGACATCATAGCGCACACACGTCTAGTATCCCAACCCGGCCGGGACCTTTGCTGGTCCATGGTGCCGTTCCCAGAGGCAGGACAGTCTTTGGGGGCCACGGGGACGCGCCCGCCTCCCTAGGCCCCTCGACGCCCCGCCCTTGACGCCCGCCCCCGGGCCTGGTATCCTAGCCTCTTCGGACGGACCGTTAGCTCAGTTGGCAGAGCAGCTGACTCTTAATCAGCGGGTCGAAGGTTCGAGCCCTTCACGGTCCACCACCGTCCGCGTCCCGAGCGAACCTTCAGAAACCGCAACCAGAACCCTTGTACGGCGACCACGTGGCAGCGCAATGGCCTGACTGTTCGGTTCCAGAGCCGCCTTAGCCCTCCGTTGACGGTGCTTCCACCTAGGCGACCTGAGGTTCAATGAAGCAGATGCACTGTCCGCATTGCGGCAGCCCTAAGTTACGCAAGGCCGGACCCAGCGACCCTATAGGCCGGTCTCCCCTTGCGGATCCCGTGCTTAGCCTGAGGTTTCCGCTGCTCCTGATCCTATGGTTCGTGAAGAGGGCGAACACCCGGGTCTGTCTCCAGTGCGGACAGTTCGCCACAAGACTCGCCTGGCTCGACTGGTTCTGAACCAGCAGCAGATTCAGCTCGGCCATGCGACGCGAGAAATCACTCGGTAGCACACAGTTTTCTCCCGGAAGCGTCACTCCCCGTAAAAGTCTTGATATCATGAAGGTGCCCGCGTGGCCTGGCCCCTGGGGTCGGAGCTGCGGGGCGGGACCGACTATGACCTTCACCCCCTTCAAACGCCTCCTGCCGGCCCTGCTCGCCCTCGTCGCGGCGGGGGCCTCGGCCGAGATCGTGTTCCCGAACAACCCGAGCGTCGTCGACGCCAAGCGCGACTTCGGCGCCCGCGGAGACGGCGTCACGGACGACACCCTCGCCCTCCAGCGCGCCATCGATGCCAGCTGCGGCTCTGGCGGCTTCACCCGGGCCCTCTACATCCCCAACGGCACCTACCGCGTCTCGAACACGTTGGTCGTCCCGATCGCGGTCGGGCCTTGGATCTACGGCCAGTCCCGAGACGGGGTCGTCATCCGGCTCGTGGATAACGCCGACCCCAGCGTGCTGAGCGTCCTCCGCACCCACCCCCGGGACAGTGGTGGCGGCTCGGCCGACTGGTTCATGCGCAACGTGCGCAACCTCACCGTCCACACCGGCAACAACCCGAACGTCGACGGCATCCGCTTCTTCGCCAACAACACCGGCATCCTCAAGAACGTCCGGGTGACCGGCAACGGGAACATCGGGATCAACGCCGGGTTCAGCGACCAGAGCGGCCCGAACATCGTCCAGGACGTGCTGGTCGACGGGATGCGGCTCGGGATCCAGATGCAGTGGAGCTGGGGCGGCACCATCAGCCGGGCCACGGTCCGTAACTGCCGCGAGACCGGGGTCTACGTGAGCGCGAACGCGATCGGCATCGAAGACCTCGTCGTCGAGGACACCCCCCAGCCCCTCTTCGTCGACTACCCGAACGATTGGACCTGGTGGGGAGGCGTGGTCGCCCTCGTGAACGCCCGGCTCACCTCGGGCGCGGCCGTGAACGGCCCCGCCATCTTCAACCGGAGCGTGCTCTACGCCCGAAACGTGACCTCGAGCGGCTACACGAAAGTCATCCGCAGCGACACGCCGAGCGGCGACGTCAACGCCCCGAGCGTGCGCGAGTTCACCTCCCACGCCCCGGGCGGGCTGTTCGGGTCCGCCAGCTCCTCGCTCTGGCTGCCCGTGAAGCAGGAGCCGGCCGAGGTCTGGGAGAACGACCCGTCGAAGTGGCTCTGGGCCGACGACTACGGCATCACTGCGGGCGATGGCACCGACGACACCGCGGGGTTCCAGGCGGCCTTCGACGCCGCTGCCGCCCAAGGCAAGACGGTCGTCGCCATCCGAGGCGCCCGGAACCAGGACCCGAACTGGTACTTCATCAACGGCGAGGTCCGGGTCAAGTCCCCGGTGCGGCTCGTCACCGGCGTGGGCTGGGGCCGGATCATCGGCACCGGGCGGATCGTGATCGACCGAAACTCGGCGCCGACGGTCTTCTTCCGCCACATCGACGCGTTCGGCGGGACACCCGTCACGCTCGAGAACCGGGGCGCAGGAACGCTCGTGGCCGAGAGCTGCGGCGTCTCGATCCTGGGCACTGGCACCGGGGACATCTTCCTCACGAACTGCCCGGCGAACATCGAACTCCAGAACCCGCGGCAGTCGCTCTGGGCCCGGCAGCACAACCCGGAGGGCGCGTCGGAACGCGGCCTCAACGTCAATCGCGGGGCCCGACTCTGGGCGCTCGGCATCAAGTCGGAGGGCCGCGGCGTGCGCTACCGCACCGAGGCCGGGGGCGCGACCGAGCTCTTCGGCATGTTCAACTACTCGACCTCGGTGGTCCCGAACGACCCGTGGCCGATGTTCACCGTCGAGGACTCGCTCTTCAGCGTGGCCGGGCTCCGCGAGATCTCGTTCGGCTCGACGTACGAGATCAAGGTGCGCGAGCGCCAGCGCGGGGTCACCCGGGAGGCCGTCGGCGGCGGCTGGATCGGCTGGTCGCTCTTCACGAACCTACGTCGCCTCCCCCAAGCGGACCGAACGACCATCGACTGACGAACCCGGCGAGGGCGGGGGCCGGCAGCGCCCCCGCCTCGCCAAGCGTGAGCAGGGGCCCCGGAAGAAATCGCGAGTCTGGAGGCGTCGAAACCCGCCCGGTTGGTGTATTGTGTACTGTCGAGGAGACCTACGATGACGACGATCCTGGCCCTTTTCGCGGTGGCCGCCCCGTCCTGGGGAGCCCTGCAAGAGCCGTTCCTGGCCCAAGCCAACGGCAAACCGATCCAGCTCAACGTCGGGCACGCCGCCCCGATGCTGACCGACTTCGACGGCGACGGCAAGCGCGACTTGCTCGTCGGCGAGTTCGGCGGCGGCGGCATCCGGTTCTATAAGAACCACGGCTCGAGCGCCCAACCCGAGTTCCGAGACTTCGCCATGGTCGAAGCGGACGGCAAGCCGATCCGCGTCGAGGCTGGGTGATGCATCGGCGCAGTTCCCCGGTTCGGGGACTTTGACGGTGACGGAACGAACGACATGGTCTCGGGCTCCTTCTCGGGAGGCCTGAGCTTCTTCAAGGGCATGCCCGGCGGCAAGTTCGCGGCCGAGCAAAAGATGCTCCGCAACGGCAAGCCGCTGCACGACGAGTCGGCCCAGAGCCCTTGCCTCGGCGACTGGGACGGCGACGGGGACTTCGACCTCACGCTCGGGCTCATCTCGGGGCAGGTGATGCTCTACACGAACGAGGGCGGGATGCGCTTCTCCGATGGGAAGGGCCTCACGGCCGAAGGCAAGCCGATCCTCGCGGACGACGGCGGTCCCTGCATCGTCGATTGGGACGGGGACGGCACGCTCGACCTCCTGCTCGGCGACGCGGCGGGCAACGTCTGGTTCCACCGCGGACTCAAGAAGGGCGGGACCGACCTCGCCAAAGGGGTCGCCCTGATCCCCGAAGCGGCCAAGGAGAGCGGCTGGACCCCGGCCAAACGCGACCCGAAGGCCAAGACCGGGCTCGACCGCAAGCGGCCGGGAGTCCGGGTCAAGCCCTGGGCAGGCGATTGGAACGGCGATGGAAAGCTCGACCTCCTGGTCGGCGACTTCCTGCAACTGCAGCGGGCCGAGAAGGTCCTGACGCCGGACCAGCGACTCGAGCGCGACGAGCTGGTCAAGCGACAGCAGGAGGCAGTGAAGAAGATGGAGGCGGTCAACAAACGGATCTTCGACCAGGCCGCCATGGAGTCCGGAGTCAAGTCGACCGAGCAGATGACCCCCGAGCAACGAACCAAGTTCTCGGAGGCCTACATGCGCATCGTCGAGAAGGACGAGGAGTACCAAAAGGTCTCCGCGGAGTACCAAGAGGTCGAGGCCAAGCTTCAGCCCCTCCAAAACGCCCCCGAAGCCACCGGCTTCGTCTGGGTGTACCTGCGGAAGTGAACCATTGGGCGAGGCGGCAGGACGTAGACCTGCCGCCTCGCCCAATCCCTGGGGCTAGGTCCCCCGCCGGGCCGACCGGGCCGCGCTCCGGTCGGTATCTTCGTTCGGTGCCGCCCATCGTCCGCCCCTTCCGCCCTGAGGACACCGACGCCGTCGTCCAGGTGGTCGAGACCGTGTTCCGCGAGTACGGCTTCTCCTGGGACCCGGAGGGCTACTGCGCCGACCTCTGGCGCGTGGCCGAGACGTACGACGCCTTCTGGGTCGCCGAGCTCGAAGGGGATGTGGTCGGGTGCGTCGGCTTCGAACTCCACGACCCGGTGCCGGGCGTGCCGGGCGGGGTCGCCGTGGTGGAGGGCGACGTCCGGGCCTCAGCCACCGACTGCGAACTCGTCCGCCTTTACGTCCTCCCCTCCGCCCGGGGGCACTCGCTCGGCCGCACGCTGACCGAGACGGTGAGGGCCGAGGCGATGCACCGAGGCCGCGAAGCGATCGAGCTGTGGAGCGACAAGAAGCTCGTGCACGCCCACGCCCTCTACGAGCGGCTCGGGGCGTCACGGGTAGGTGAGCGGATCTGCCCAGGCGACCCGGATCAGAGCCCCGAGTGGGGGTTCCGGCTCCCCGTGGCCCCTTGAAAGCACCGAGGGCCCGCCCCCGTCTGGGGGCGGGCCCTCGGCACCGTGCGTCCTCTCGGCCAGGTTAGGGCTTCGAAGGCTTCGTACCCTTGGCGGGCTTGTCGCCCTTCGGGCCGCCCCGCTTCTCGCGGGCTTCTTTCATGGCCGCGGCCATCGACTTCTGGTACTGCTCCCACTGGGCGGGGGTCAGAACCGACTGGAGACCCTTGCGGTACTCCTCTTGGATCTTCCGCGCCTCGCCCCGCATCGCCTCGCGGTTGCCAGTCTGACCCTTCTCGCGGAGGGCCTTCATGTCGTTGTTGCGCTTGCGGTCGAGCTCGGCGATCTTGGTCTTCTGGCCAGCGTTGAGGTTGAGGCCGGCGAGGGCCTTCTCGTGGGCCTCTTGCATCATGCGCATGCCGCCCTGGGCGCGCTGCTCGCGGCCCGCCGCCGCACCCGGCGCTCCGCCGCGCGGGCCCGCCTGCTGGGCGAAAGCGGCCGACGAGACGAGCAGGGTCGCCGCCATCAGCACCGAAACGATCAGGTTCTTCTTCATTGTCTTCCCCTCGGGCCGGAGCCCTCGTACCCCGGCAGACGGTGCCGGTCCCGGAATGTTCACTCCCGGGCTTGAAGTCCCGATCCTAGCGGCGCTTCCGACCTGGCCAAGGTCACGAGCTCGACGATCCCGGCCTGCTCGGCGGACTTGAACTCCTCCACCGACCCCAAGAAGACCACGCGCCCCGCCTCCAAGAAGGCGACCCGGTCGGCCACCCGGAGCACCGACGTCACGTCGTGGCTCACGACGACGCTCGTCGCCCCCGTCCGGTCCCTCGTTTCCACGATGAGCTGGTCGATCGCATAGGCCGTCACTGGGTCAAGCCCGCTCGTAGGCTCGTCGTAGAGCAAGACCGAAGGGGCAAGGGCCAGGGCCCGGGCCAGGCCGACCCGCTTGCGCATCCCACCACTGAGCTCGGCCGGCATCAGGCCCTCCTTCCCCGCCAGCCCGACCGCCTCAAGCTGCTCCGCCACCAACGCTCGGCCCTCGGCCGGGTTCAGCCGACGCTGCCTTCGCACCCCGAACAGCACGTTGTCGCCCACGTTGAGGTAGTCGAACAGAGCGGCGTACTGGAACACCATCCCGAGCCGGGCCCGGGCCTTCTCCGGTTCGCGACGGACGCTCACCCCATCGACGAGGACGTCCCCGCCCGTGATCGGCAACAGTCCGGCCACGCACTTGAGGAGCGTCGTCTTCCCTCCCCCGCTGCTGCCCATCACCACGAGCACCTCGCCCGGCTCGACGGTCAGGTCGATCCCGTGGAGCACGGTCGTGGCCCCGTAAGCAAGGGTCAGGTCCTGGACGACGACGCTCACGCCCCCGCCTGTCGCACCCGTCGCACGCGCTCGATGGTCTCGGCCGAGACCTCCTTCTCGAAGCTGCGGAACCCGGCGAGCTCGAACCCGTGCGTCTCGGCCCAGCGCTGGGTCTGCTCGACCTGCTCGAGCGAGACGTCCTTGCCCAACGTGTAGCCCGTCTCGATCCCCTCAAGAGCGAGCATCATCGTCTCGCTCATGCACGCGTAGGCCGTCCCCGTCGGGAATCCGAAGTCGAAGTGGAAGTCGACCGGCCCAGGCACCTTGACGACCCCACCCTCGATCACCAGTACGTCCGGCCGCTCTCGGGCCACGCGCACGCTCACGTCCCGCGGCCGGCTCACGTCGCAGACCACCGCCCCCGGCTTGAGGTGTCGGGGCTCGACGATCGCCCCCCCGGCGCTCGTCACCGTCACCACGGCGTCGGCCTCGTGGAGGCGGCTCAGGTCGGTCATCGGTTCGCTGCCCGCGACCTCGGTTGCGAGGGCGGCCGTCCGCTCCGGGTCGCGACCGACCACGAACGTCCGTGCGAACCGGGGTGCGAGCGCCCGGGCACAGGTCTTGCCGATCGAACCGGTGGCCCCGACCACGGCGAGGGTCGCCTCGCAGGGGTCGACTCCCACCAGGCGACACGCCTTCATCGTCCCCTCGATCGCTGTGGCGACCGTATAGCTGTTCCCCGTCGTCACCCCCATCGGGCTTCGCTGGGCGATCGTAAGGCCGCCGTCGCCCACGACGCTCGTGAAGGCCCCGAGCCCGATCACCTTAGCCCCGAGCCGATGAGCGATCTCGATGCCCTCCAGGATCTTGGCGTACGCCTCTTCGACCGGCACCCCGCCCGTCATCATCCGCGGGGTGAGGGGGACCCCGACGAACCATCCGTGCGTCGTCGCCCCCGTCTTCGACACGATGCCCGTGATCTCGGAGACGTACTTGGCCTTGGTGCGGCGCAGGATCGTCTCGATCCACCCCTCAGGCATCCACCGGGCCCAGGGGTACTTCTTGGCCGCTTGGCGGGCGGACAGCGGATGGAGCACGAACGCGAACGGCGTCAAGGCGGCGAGTGTACCGGAGCGTAGCCTGCCGCCCCGAGCCGGGCCCTGAGGAGGGAGGTATGGTGCCGCCATGCCTCGGGCAGTGGTGGTCGGGGGGGGCGTGGTCGGCTCGACGGCGGCCCTCGAGCTTGCAGAGGCGGGGTGGCAGGTCACGGTCTGCGACCCCGACCTTGGCCCGGGCGGGTGCTCCCACGGCAACGCGGGGATGGTCGTGCCGAGCCACATCGTCCCGCTCGCCGCGCCGGGGGTCGTCGGGCAAGGCCTCAAGTGGATGCTCGACCCCAGGAGCCCGTTCCGACTCAAGCCCCGCCTCGACCCGGGGCTCTGGCGATGGACGGCGCGGTTCTTGCGGTCCGCCACTCGAGGGCACGTCGAACGCTCGGCCCCTGCCCTCCGCGAGATCGGGCTGCTGAGCCGACGGCTCTGGGCGGAGCGGGCGGCGGGGCTCCCGTTCGCGTTCGGGTTCGAAGAGCGGGGGCTCCTGATGCTGGCTCGAACGGCGCACGGGCTGGCCGAAGAGGAGGAGGGGGCCCGGCTCGCCGAGCGTCACGGGCTCGAGGCGCGCGTCCTCGACCGGGCGGGAGTCCAGGCCCTCGAACCGGAGGTGGAGGTACGAGCGGCCGGAGGCGTCTTCTACCCCGGGGACGCCCACCTCGACCCGGGCGGGTTCCTGCGCGGGCTCTGGGGGCACCTTGAGGGCCTGGGGGTCGTGTCCCTTCCCTGGCGGATCGACGGGTTCGAGCGCCGTGGGGGGCGGGCCGTGGGGGTGCGGGCGGGGGCCGAATCGCTCCCCGCCGACGCGGTCGTCGTTGCGGGCGGGGCGTGGAGCCCGGCCCTCGGGCGGCTGTTGGGCTTCGAGCTGCTGCTCGAAGGGGGCAAGGGGTACAGCTTCACCCTCCGCCGGGAGGCCCTGCCCGTCCGGGTGCCGGCGCTCTTGGTCGAGCGACGGGTGGCGGTGACGCCGCTCGGGGGGCGGGTCCGGCTGGCGGGGACGCTCGAACTGGCGGGCACAGACCGCACGATCGACCCCCGCCGCGTCGCCGGGATCGCGGCCGCCCCGCCGGAGTTCTACGGCGTGCCCGAGATCGCCCCGCCCGCCACGGACGACGTCTGGGTCGGCCTCCGCCCCTGCACCCCGGACGGCCTGCCCTCTATCGGCCTCGCGCCCGGGTGGGAGAACGTCGTGGTCGCAACCGGGCACGGCCCGATGGGCCTTAGCCTCGCCCCCGCCACGGCCAAGCTCGTCACCGGCCTCATCACCGGCACCCCTCTCCCCATCGACCCCGCCCCCTTCCGGCCCGACCGCTGAGATCCAGCGGCCGGGCCGGGGGGAAGAGACCTTAGTCGATGACCCGGTTACCCCGGGCTTGCGAAGGGTCTCGGCGGGGGAGGATGGGCGTGAGCAGGGCGGCGCCGGTCTGGGTGAGCGTGGCGTCCTTGACCCCGACCAGCATCTCGCGGGCGTCGTTGATGTCGCTCGCCCCCGACCACAGCACGTACCACAGGCCCTGTGACGGGTCGATGAGAGCGCCGGGGGCGAAGCTCCCGATCCCTTCGAAGTGGACTTGGCAGGCGGTGTACTCGTAGAACGTCAGCGTGTCCCGTCGGTTGTTGATCGCTGTCGCCGACGTGTAGTTGGCGCCTCCGCCCAGGGTCTGCCACCCCGTGCCGGCCAGGTAGCGCACCGGGAACACATTGAGCGAGCTCCCGTAGTTCGAGATCCACCCGGCCATGTCGTTCCGGTCGTTCACCGCCCCCGTCACCACCCCTTGCCAGTTGCCCGGCGGGAGGCCGACGTCGACGACCTGCATCGTGTCGAGGTCGAGTTGGAGCCGCCCGGCCACCACGACCCGCTGGTCGTTGATGTCCGCGCAGCTGAGCCAGTCGAGCAGCGGGACCGTGCCGTTCGGCGTGAAGAGGACGGCGTTGCGCCACTGGTAGCCATAGCCCGTGTAGCCGCTCCCCCCGACGACGTCGCCGAGGTTGTTGACGGCCATGGCCGCGCTATAGGGCTGGCCCGGCAGGCCGCTGAGGACTTGCACCTCGTACTGCCCGTTCACCCGGCGCCACAGGCAGGCGACGGTCTGGAGCGACGAGTGCGTCGCCGGGCTCAGGTTGCCCACGATCAGGCCCGAGTCGTTGATGTCGTAGGCCGCCGAGCTGACATAGCCCGGGGCGAGGGGGAGCAACTCGAGGGGGCGGTTCTTCGGCGCGACCCAGGCACGGGTCGCCCCGCCCGAGGTCGTCCAGCCGACCGTGTCACCGAGTTCGTTCAGGGCGAAGGCGCTGGTGCCGTGTCCGAAGAAACGGACTGCGTAGCGCGGCGGTTGCTCGGCGGCGAACGCCGCGGCTCCCGCGAGGACGGCCAAGGCGAGAAGGATGTGTCTCATCATCGTGACCCTCTGTCCGGATTGTACCCACCGTTATCCTAAGAAAAGCATGCTCCCGGCTCAAAACTGCGACCCCGCCACCGGCCTGATCGAGGGTGGCCGCGAAGGGTAGGGTGAGGCCATGGGGACGGTACTCGTGACGGGGGCGTCGGGTGGGTTGGGCGAGGAGTTCGCCCGGCAGTTCGCGGCGCGGGGGTACGACCTCCGGCTGGCCGCTCGCAGCGGGGACAAGCTGGCC
This sequence comes from Fimbriimonadaceae bacterium, assembly GCA_022843485.1. Classification (GTDB taxonomy): domain Bacteria; phylum Armatimonadota; class Fimbriimonadia; order Fimbriimonadales; family Fimbriimonadaceae; genus JALHNM01. The sequence goes on from JALHNM010000005.1 coordinate 100,716, forward strand.
GCGCTCGGGGGCGAGCTGGAAGCCAAGGCCGGAGTCAAGGCCGAGTGGCTCGCGGTCGACCTCGGCCGACCCGAGGGGCCGGACGAGGTTCTGGCCCGCTGGCCGGACGCCCCCGACATCCTCGTCAACAACGCCGGGTTCGGGAACTACGGCCTGTTCCACGAGATTGAGCCGGGCCGCGACGCCGCGCTCATCGACCTCAACGTCAGGTCGCTCACCGTGCTGACCCGCGCCTACCTCCCGGGGATGGTGGCCCGTCGGTCGGGGCGGGTCGTGAACGTCGCTTCGACGGCGGCGTTCTTCCCGGGGGCCTTCATGGCCGCCTACTTCGCCTCGAAGGCGTACGTCTTGAGCCTGAGCGAGGCCCTCGCGGAGGAGCTCAAGGGCACGGGGGTCACGGTGACCGCCTTCTGCCCTGGCCCCACCAAGACCGGCTTCCAAGACCGGGCCCGGATGACCGAGTCCAAGCTGGTGACGGAGGGGATGATGGCGGCCGACACCGCGGTGCGGGAGGGGATCGAAGGGGCTCTCGCGGGCCGACGGATCGTGGTGCCTGGCGCTCGCAATCGCTTCCTCACCTGGCTCCCGCGGGTCACCTCCCGGGCGATGATGGCGGAGCAGGTCCGCCGGGCCCAGGAGCGGCGGGGGTCCTGAGCCAGGCCCCACGACCGGGGCCCAGGGGCGGGAGCGCGGGCGCGGTATCATGGCGGATTGGCCCCCCATGAAGCAAGGCGAGAAGATCCTCCCGCACCCTGATATTCTGAACGAAGTCGAATACGGCCGTTTCGTGCTCACCAACCTGGCGGCGAAGCGGGCGAAGCAGATCAAGGAGGGCGCCCCGCCCCTCGTCCGCATCGACTCGGGCCATCCGTTGAGCATCGCCCTCGCCGAGATCGCGGCGGGCAAGATCAAGCCGGTCATGCTCGCTGAAGGCGACGCGGTGGAAGGCGCCGCCGACTACTCGGCCCTCGACGGCCTGGAACTCGGCGAGATCGGCCTCCTCCTCCCCGCCATCGAAGAGGACATCGACATGGCGGCCGTCATCGGCATCGACGAGGACGACCTCCACGAGGACGAGACGGAGCACCACGAGGACGACGAGATCGGAGGACTGGCCGACCTGCTCGGCGACGAGGAAGAGACCCTCGCCCCGGTCGCCGAGGACGGGGACATGTCGCTCGACGACCTCGCCGAACAGGAAGAGAGCGAGTCGGACGAGGACGGGGAAGAGGCGCAAGTCTAGCGCGGTCCGCCGCGAGCCATGGCGATGGCGACCGACCCTTACGGTGTGCTGGGCGTCCCTCGGGACGCCTCGGCGGACGAGATCAAGTCCGCCTTCCGCAAGCTCGCCCGGCAGTACCACCCGGACGTCAACCCGAACGACCCGACCGCGGAGGACAAGTTCAAAGAGGTCTCCGCCGCGTACGAGATCCTCTCCGACCCCCAGAAGCGGGCCCGGTACGACCAGTTCGGTGTGACCGACGACCAGCAGGGCGGCGGCCCGGGCGGCGACTTCTTCCAGGACGTCGGGGTCGGCGACATCTTCGAGGCGTTCTTCGGAGGGATGGGCGGCCAACGCCGACGCACGAACGGGGTCGACGGCGAGGACGTCCGGGCCGAGGTCGTGCTCCAGCTCAAAGACGTCCTCCAGTCCAGCGAACGCAAGTTCACCTACCGCCGGAACGCGAAATGCTCGACCTGCGGCGGCAACGGGGCCCGACCCGGCACCCAACCGGTCACGTGCGGCACCTGCCAGGGCCAGGGCGTGGTCGGCCGGGTGCAACAGACCATCCTTGGGAGCATCCGGACGCAAACGACCTGCCCGACGTGCCAGGGGACGGGGCGCTCGATCCCCGACCCCTGCCCCACCTGCCGGGCCCGGGGCCGCGAGGCCGTCACCGCGGAGCTCACGGTGACGATCCCGGCAGGGATCGAGGAAGGGACGACCCTGCGGGTGGGCGGCAAGGGGAGCGACGGGATCGGCATGGGCCGGCCGGGCGACCTCTACGTGACCGTCCATGTCGCCGAAGACTCCCGGTTCGAGCGGGAGGGCCGCGATCTGTTCGCCTCCCTCGACCTCACCTTCGCCCAAGCGGCCATCGGGGACACGGTCACCATTGAGGGCCTGACCGGGCCGGTCGAGCTCTCGGTCGAGGCCGGCACCCAGCCGGGGGCGACCAAGCGGGTCAAGGGAGAGGGCGTGCCCAAGCTCAACGGCGGCCCCCGCGGCGACCTCGTCGTGGAGTTCGGGGTCCTCGTCCCGAAGCGTCTCTCCGCAGAAGAGGCCGACCTGCTGCGAGAGTTCGCCCGGAAGCGAGGCGAGCCTGTGCCGGAGGGTCCGAGCGGCGGGGGGTTCCTCGGCGGGCTGTTCGGGAAGAAGAAGAAATGAGCGCCTGGACCCAAGTCACCGCAGTCTTGGCCGAGGAGCCGGAGGACTGGTCGGTCTGGGCCGAGCTGTTCGAGCGGCACGGCCTTCCCGGCACCCTCCAGACCGACGACCCGCCCACGATGAGCGCCTACCTACCACCGGGCGGCGAGGCTGGGCTCGAGCCGCTGCGGGACGTGCTCCTGGAGAGGGGCGCGGTGCGGGTCGAGACCGCCTTGGTCGAGGAGGAGGACTGGGCGGAGTCGTGGAAGCAGTTCTTCAAGCCGCGCCGGGTGGGCGAGAGGTTCGTGGTGCGGCCCACGTGGGAAGAGTTCGCGGCGGAGCCAGGCGACCTGGTGGTGGTGCTCGACCCCGGCCAGGCGTTCGGCACCGGCGACCACCCGACGACCCGAATGTGCATGGAGTGCCTCGAACAGCTGCCGGTCGCGGGGAGCGAGGTGGCCGACGTCGGCTGTGGCAGCGGGATCCTCGCCGTGGCCGCGATGATGCTCGGGGCCCGGAGCGTGGACGCGGTCGACTCCGACTTGCCCGCCGTCGAGGCGACCGGTGAGAACGCGGCCCGCAACGCGGTCGAGGTTCGGGCCTTGCTCGGCCGGGGATTCGAGCCGCTCGCACCGGAGGCGACGTACGACCTGGTGCTGAGCAACATTATCAGCGCGGCCCTCATCGCCCTCGCACCCGAGGCCGGGCAGCGGGTACGGCCGGGTGGACACTGGGTCGTGAGCGGGGTCATCGAGTCGAACTGGCCCGACGTGCGGGCGGCGGCGGAGCGGGCTGGGTTCCGCCTCGTCGAAGCCCGCCAGGAGTTGGAGTGGGTCGCGGCGACGTTCGTTCGGTGAGGGCCCTGCCCCGGGCGTTCGTGCCTGGCGTGCCGGATCCGTGCGAGGCCCCGTTCGAACTGCCGGACGAGGAGTTCCGCAAGTTCCATAGCGTGCTTCGGCTGGGCACGGGCGACGAAGTGGCCCTCCTGCCCGGGGACGGTCGGCTCGTGCGGTGCCGGCTCGAGGGTCGGTCGGCGGTGCCGGTCCAGACCCTGCATCCCCAGACCGAAGCACCCTTCCCGGTGACGCTCGCCCTCGGCCTGCCGAAACCCGAGAAGCTCGAAGAGTCGGTGCGGATGGCGACGGAGCTCGGGGTGGCCGGGGTCGTGGTCTTCCCTTCCGACCGGACAGTCGTGCGGTGGGAGCCCGCCAAGCTGGTGGCCAAGCTGGACCGTCTCCGCAAGATCGCACGAGAGGCGGCCGAAGTCTCGTTCCGGACCCGTCTCCCGGTCGTCGAGTCGGTCGCCGGGCTGGGGGCGGTGCTCGAGCGATGGCCCGAGGCCCTCGTGCTGAGCGAAGTCGAGGGCGTCGGGCCCAGGTTGGGCAGGGCAGAGGGGCCGACGACGCTCATCGTGGGGCCGGAGGGGGGGTGGTCGCCACGGGAGGTCGACAAGATCGGCAGTCGGGCGGTCACCCTGGGGCCCCGGGTGCTACGGGTCGACACCGCCGTGGCCGCGGCCTGTTCGCTCGCGCTTGGGAACTGAGGCTCCGGGCCGGACCGGGTGTGGTTCGGCCGGACCGGTATACTCCGCCTTCGCCTCTGCATAGGGGCGTTCGAGGAGACTCAGTCTTGCAGGCCCGCGGTATCGCATTCCTTTTGGTCGTCTTGGCCCTTGCCATCGGCTCGGCCTTCTTCATGAGGTCGAAGCCGGTCAGTTACGGGCTCGACGTCGTCGGTGGCGTCCGGTTCACGTACCAGATGGACACCTCGAAGCTGACCGCAGAGCAGCGACAGCAGATCCCGGAGATGCAGACCAAGATGCTCCGCATCCTCTCGAACCGGGCCAGCGGCGCGGTCGGCGTGGCGGAACCGAGCATCAGCGCCAAGGGCGTCGATCAGTTCGTGATCGAGCTGCCGGGCTTCACGAACCAAGAGGAGGCCCGCTCGATCCTGAGCAACACGGCCAAGGTCATCGTCTACTGGGCCCGCAACGTGAGCACCGAACGGCGGGAGAGCCGGAGGTACAGCGAGGCGGGGTCCGTCGAGGTCGCGGGCGTCGAGTACGTGGCGTTCAGCAACCGATCGGGCAAGAAGCTCGAGCCGGGGATGCCCGAGTACGCCGAGATGATCGAGGGGTGGGAGGTCATCCTGGAAGGCGAGGACGTCGCGGGCGCGACCCCGCTCATCCTCGGCCCGGACACGGCCCGGCCCACCTTCACCTTTAGCGACGACGGCGCGCGGAAGCTTGAGGCCTGGACGCGCCGCTACACCAACCAGCGCGAGAAGATCGCGTTCGTCCTGGACAACAAGGTCCTCAACATCGCCCCCCTCGCGGACGGGGCGATCCTCACCACGAACGCCGAGATCCAGGGCTCGTTCCCGGCCAAGTACGTCCAGCAGCTCACGGAACTCATCCGGGCGGGGTCGCTCCCGGTGCCGCTCATCGAGCTCGAGAGCCAGAAGGTCGACCCGACGATCGGCTCGGAGGCCCTCAGCCAGATGGTGCGGGCGGGCGCGATCTCGCTCGGCATCATCGCGGCGTTCCTGATCGTCTACTACGGGTTCGCCGGCATCATCGCCGCCCTGGCGATGGTCCTCTACGGTCTCTTCACGCTCTCCGTGCTCAACGGGATCGGGGCCACGTTCTCCCTCGCCGCCATCGCCGCCTTTATCCTGTCGGCCGGTATGGCGGTGGACGCCAACATCCTTGTGTTCGAGCGTCTCAAAGAAGAGATACGGGCGGGCCGCGAGTTGATGAAGGCGATCGACATCTCCTTCAAGCGGGCGTTCTCGGCGATCATCGACTCGAACATCGCGACGGTGCTCACCTGCGGCGTCCTGTTCTGGTTCGGCACGGGCCCGGTCAAGGGCTTCGCGAGCACGCTGGCCATCGGCGTCATCGTCTCGTTCTTCACTGCGTTCATCGTGACGCGGGCGATCATCACCGGCCTCCTCGGCATCGGGATCGGGCACAACACGAAGTGGTACGGCCTGAACCGCAACTGGTTCGGCGAGCACCTCGAGCACAAAGCGGGCGAGAAGCCGCTCAACATCGTCGGCCGGTCGAAGTTCTACTTTGCGATCTCGGCGATCCTAATCCTGCCCGGCCTCATCGCGGTCGCGGCGGGGGGCATCAAGCCGAACGTGGAGTTCCAGGGCGGTCTCGAGGCCTCCTACCTCCTGCCCCAGGGCAAGACCGCGGCCGAGATCCGCGAGGGCCTGGAGAAGGCCGGAGTGCGGGGGCCGAACGTCAAGTTCGCCGAGTCGGAGAAGGGCCGCATCGTCTACGTCACGATCCCCCCGACCGAAGGGTTTACGAAGTCCGACCCAGAGACGAAGCAGCGGGTGGGCCAGGCGATCGGGATCACGACGCCCCCGCTCAGCTTCAGTGCGGTCGGTCCGACCATCCAGCGCGAGACCGTGACGAACGCCATCAACGCCGTCCTCGTGGCCTCGGGACTGATCCTGCTGTACCTCGCCGTACGGTTCGGCGTCGCGGTCGGTGGGTTCAAGAACGGGATCAAGTTCGGCATCTCCGCGGTGATCGCCCTCCTCCACGACGTGCTGTTCGTCATCGGGACGGCGGGCATCGTGGGCATCCTGCTCGGGTGGGAGATCAGCGGGCTCTTCATCACGGCCCTGCTCACCGTCATCGGCTTCTCGGTCCACGACACGATCATCATCTTCGACCGGATCCGCGAGAACCTGCGCAAGCCGAACCAGGGTGAGACGTTCGCCCACCTGTGCGACAAGTCGGTGAGCCAGTCGATCGCCCGCTCGATCAACACGTCGATGACGGCGGTCGTGCCGCTCATCCTGCTCATCGCCATCGGCACGCCGACGCCCGAGCTGAAGTTCATGTGCCTTTCGATGCTGCTCGGCATCTCGATCGGGGCCTTCTCCTCGATCTTCAACGCCACGCCGATCCTCTACCTCTGGAACCAGGGCACGATCCGGCGACAGGGCGAACAGGCCGGGCTCCTGGCCGAGGCGCAGCGGGAGCTCAAACTCCGGGCCCAGATGGCCACCGCGGAGGCCGCCGGGCTCGTGCCGGGCGCCGTCGAAGCCCCCACCGCCGCCGGTTACGGACAGATCAAGCGCCGGTCCAGCGCCCCCGGAACCACCCGCCGCGACGACGAAGAGTGACCGCCCCGACGAGCGAGTAGCCTAGCCGCCATCGGCTGGGCTGCCCCGCGTCACAGAATCGGCCACCGGGGCGTACTTCATGATGTGGCAAAGTCCAACTGTGTTCGCTCGTTTCTCGTCGCAGCGCTCCTTCTGTGCGCTTTCGGGGCGGCCGCCCAGTGGACGCCGACCGTCCTCCGGGACTACGGCCCTGGACCCGTAGCCCCCGATCGAGCAGGGCTGCAGTCGTTCCGGTCGGGAAGCCAGCTCATCGTCGGAGGGACGCTCGGGTCGAGCGTCGACCTGGAGACGAAGAGCTTCGGTGTGCGTGGGCCGGGGCCCCTCAGTTCACTGGCCCGGGTCGCCTCGCAAGGAGCACTGCTCGCCGACGTCCTGTCCGGTTCGGTCGCACTCCTGGATCCTGCCGACTTTCGGCAACTCGGGGGCATCCCCCAGCCGTTGCCCACCTCCATTGCGGTGAGCGCCGCCGGGAACCTGGCCTACCTCGGGATGCTGAACGGCACGATCCGGGTCAACTCAGCGCGATCAGGGATCCTCTTCACCATCCTGCGCCTCCACGCGGACCCGATCCTGGACCTGGCGACGTCGCCGAGCGGCGACCTTCTCGCGGCCGCGTGCGAGGACTGGTCGGTCTCGGTCTGGTCCGCCACTACCGGACGCCTCGGCTACCAACTCTTCGGGCACGTCGGCCGAGCCACCAGCGTGAGCTTCTCTCGCGATGGGCGGCTGCTGGCGACCGCTGGGGTTGATGGAACCATCCGCTGGTACCGTGTCGAAGACGGCGATCCCCGGGGGAGTCTGGCGGTCGGGACGCCCGGCCCGAGTTACTCCGTGGCGTTCACGGCATCGCCGGACGTCGTCGCCGTGGCCCCTGTCGGCGGGCCGGTGTCGCTCTGGAACCTCGCGACGGGCACCCGGATCGCCCAACTCTTGGTGCCGAGCTCGGTCACGGGCCTTGCCATCGCCGATTCAGGCCGGTCTGTGGCCGTTCAGACCAGTGACGGGGCTGTCTCCGTCTTCGACGCCGCTACCGGTGCGCTGAAGTCTCGGGTGGGCGGCCCGCCACAGCTCCGCGGGTTCGAGGCCAGCCTCGATGGCCGGATCGGCGTCGGCGGGGATCCGCAGATCCAGCTCGTCCGGCTCGACGGGGCCTTTGAGACGCTCGGGTCGTATAACCTGGGTGCAGGCCCTCGCAAGGCCCTGTCCAGCACAGGGAGGGTTGTGGCACTCGGCACTCTGAACCGGGCTGGTTTCGCCATTGCCCCGGACTACCGACTCCGAGAAGTCGTCCCGTTCGGTGCCGTGAACGACGTGGCCGTCACCCCGGACGGCTCTCGGGTCATCTTTGCTGGCAGCGGCTGGCTCGACGTCTACGTGACTGACACCGGAGTTCTCGAACGACGGTTGGACACCGTGGTGGTGACGGCTCTCACCGTCGATCCAGTCGGCAGGAAGGTGTTCTTCGCCGAGATCAATGAGAGGGTGATCAAGAGCCTCGACTTGACCGACGGGGCCATCGAGGAGGTCGTCCCTTTGCTCGAAGGGGGGATCGAACGCATCGCAACGAGCAGGCAGGGGGCGCTCGTGGCCGCGAGCACTCGGGCCTCGACTTTCTTGGTCAACAACGTCCTCGGAATCCGGACAAGGATCCCCGGTGCGTTCCCGGTCTGGGTCTCAGAGGGCCAGATCCCGGGTGAGGGGGCGTTCATCGTCCAGTCCGCGACCGGCCTCGTCTACTATGCCGCAAGGGACTTCCGCGTTCTGGGCTCGCTCGACCTCCCTTCTGGTGGCGGGTTCACGGGCCTTAGCTCGGGAGAGTTCGCGGCTAAGGAAACCGGATTCGTGGCGTACACAAGCAATCTTGACGGGACGCCGGCGAGGGTCGTCGAGTTGATCGACCCCCGGAGCCAAGCCTCCTTGAGCGATCTCCTCGCCGTTGCCTCGACGGTCGCCTCGGGGGGCATCGGAGATCTGAGAACCCAAGACGCCCGGGCCCTCGAACTCCGACCGGACGGGTCGGACCGTGCGTTCGGGTTGACGGTTCGAGCTGCCACCGACGTCCTGAACCCGGACCGGCTCGAGTTCGTCGCGCGGACGTCGGTCAGAGGCCTCGGGGAAGCCAAGGTCTTGATCGACGCGTTCGACTTCTGGACCCAGCAGTGGACTCCCGTGAGCCTGTCCTCGACCTTTACTGGGCCGAGCTACTCGGTCGTGAGCGGTCGCATCGACGACCCGCAGGCCGTACGCTACTTCGACTCGATCGACCGACGGGCCCTGCTCCGGCTCCGGCTGGAAACTGTGGGCCCGATCCGGGCGAGGGACTTGCGCGTGGCCGTCGACCAGTTCGCCCTGTTCGTCCGCGACCGGGTGCAGCTCTCGCGGCCGGGCGACGCTAGACGACCTTGATCGTGACTCCAGGCAGGGAATGGGCGGCGCACAGCTCGCTGAGCGCATCGGCGAGAGCGGGGCCCAGCGTTTCGCGCGGCTGGCCGGCCAGCCAGGGCACCCGGAGGACGTGGGAGACGCTCTCGGGGTCGGGCGCGTTGACCTCCTGGTAGGCCAGGTCCACGGTCACCTGGAACTCGTCGCCCGCGCGCTCCCTCGCCTCGCTGAGCAGCGAGGCGAGGTGGGGGCGCAGCTCGTCGAGGCTCTGCGCCCCCGACTCCGCCACGAAGAGGTTGCCGAATTGGTCGGTCGCTTGCCAGTCCACAGCGGCGATTGTGGCCTAACGGCGACCGGCACGGCTCACAGCCCCGGGGAGGTCGCGGCGAAGGGGACGCGGAGAGCCGCGTCTCCTGATCCCTCCCGGGGCCGACCTCACCGGACCCGTTGCCGGCCTACTCGTCCACGCGCAGGAGTTCGAGTTCCTGGGTGACGCCCCGCAGGCGCTGGCAGAGGGCCACGGCGGCGTTGCGCATGACGACGAGTTCGAGCGCGGGGCGCTCGCGAAGGATCCTGCGCAAGGGCTCGGCGGGAACGACGAACAGTCTGGCCTCGTTCAGGGCGACCAGGCTGGCCGTCCTCGGCTGGCCGTCGATGAAGGCGACCTCGCCGATCATCGCCCCGACCCGGAGCTCGTCGACGACACTCCCGTCCTTGCGCTCCACCCGAACGCGTCCGGAAGCGACGATCATGATGTCTTGGCTCCGGTCGCCCTCGGTGACGATCGTCTGGCCGGGCTCGAACTCGCGGACCTCGCACACGCCCTCGACCGCCTCGATGTCGCCGAGAGTCGCCCCCTTCAAGAGGTAGGTGTCCGAGAGGAAGAACTTGTTCATGCCTGCCTTATGATGGCACACAGGCAGGGGCGGTCAGCCGGGAGCCAGGGGTCACCGGTCGTCAACCCCGGAGGGACCAACGGGTTCGGGCCGGGCTCAGGCGGTCGGCGCGGGCTCGGGGGCTCCGTCGGGGCGGGGAGTGGAGTGCAGGTCGTGGACGAGCTCGTCCCACGAGGAGGCCGCGCCTTGGGCCCACAGCGTCGCGAAGGCCGTCCCGAGCGTCGCCTTGGCCTGGTCGACGAGCGGGTCGAGCTGATCGCTCTCATACGCGGCCAGGGGTCTGCCCTCGGCCTCGCGACCAGTGACAAGCTTGCCGAGCCAGCGGACCGCGGCTTGGGTGTCGCCCAGACTGGCGAGCACGCGGGCGACCGTCAGCCCGATCCACTTGAGCCCCGACTCGAACCCGGCCTCGAGCACCAGCCGCACGGACTCTTGGGCGCTCGCGAGGGCCTCGGCGGAGCGGCCCATGTTCTCGAAGACTTCGGCCTCGGTCCAGGCCACCAGGCCTTGGAGCCGGCGGTTGCGCGTGCGACGACCGGTCTCGGCCGCCTCGGCGAGCAGGATGAGGGCTTCGTCGTAACGTCCCTTGAACGACAGGGCCGAGGAGGTGTCGAAGAGGATACGGGTCAAGGTCTCCGGGTTCGTGCCGTTGCGTCCGGCGGCGAGGCTCTCGAAGAAAAGCTCGAGCGCCTCGTCGTACCGGCCCAGGCAGGTCTGGGAGAGCGCGGTCTGGTAGACCGTGTTGGCGTAAGCACTCGTGTCGCCGAGCTCGATGCATAGGGCTCGGGCGGCTTGAAGATCGACGAGGGACTCCTCGTATCGCCCGGTGGTCTTGAGGTAAGTGCCCCGCGTGCGTAAGGCCCTCGCCAGCCAGGCCCGCTCATCCAAGGCCTTGAAGGTCTCGACAGCGGCTTCGAGCAGATCCCCGTTCCCGGTCACGTCCCCTTTGCTGGCCCAGAGAGAGGCTAGGCGGAGCTTGACCACAGCTCGATGGAGGATCGAGAGGCTCTCGCCGTGCTCGTCGTGGAGGGTCTGGACGAGCGGGCGCAGGCGGTCGGCCGAGCCGGACGTCCACGCGTACTCGAAGAGGTCTTTGGCGTAGTCGGTGGCCTCATCGGGAGTGGCCGTCCCGTCGAGGGCCGCCTCGAGCGCGGCGAAGAGGTTGTCCTCGGTTGCGCCCAGCACGCCGACCCAGGCTGTGTCGCTCGGGTTCGTCCTGCCTCGGAGGGTGCGAAGGAGGGAGTCGCGGTGATACTCGAAGTGCGCCCGTAGGGCGGCCTCGACCCGGCCGGCGGCCTCGAGGTGCTCCCAGGCGAACTCGCGGAGGGGCTCGAGGAGTCGGAACCGGGCGGTATCGCCACCCACGTCCACTTGGAGGAGCGAGGACTCGGTCAGTGCCTCGAGACCGTCGCGGACGTCCTGCCCCGGACACACGCCCTGAGCGGCCGCCTCGTCGAAGCTGCCCCGGAGCACGGAGAGAGACGCCCAAAGGTCTCGCTCTTCGGGGCCGAGGAGGGCGTGGCTCCATTCGATGGCGGCGCGGAGGCTGCGGTGGCGGTGGTCGCCGGTCCGTCCCCGGGCGACGAGGAAGCGCAGGAGGTCGCCGAGTTCCGCCAGCATCTGGGCCGGCGTCTGCGACCGGGCCCGGGCAGCGGCGAGTTCGAGGGACAGCGGGAGCCCTTGGAGCTCGACGCAGAGCCGGGCGACGGCCTGGGCGTTGAGCGGGGTGAGGCGGAACTGGTCGTTCACGGCCCGGGCCCTGTCGACGAACATGGCGACGGCCGGGATCTGCTGGAGCGCGTCGAGGGTCATCCGCCCGTCGGGGACAGCGAGCGGCCCGACCGTGAACACCCGCTCTTCGGTGAGGCGGAGGAGGACGCGGCTGGTCGCGAGCACGACGGCTCCCGGCGCGGCGGCCAGGAGATCCCCCACCGGTCCGGCGACGTCGGGCAAGACCTGCTCGAGGTTGTCGAGGACGACCAGGGCGGGGGCATGGCGTAAAGCGGCGACGACGGCCCCTCGGGCGTGGGCCGGCTCGATCGACCCGTCGCAGACGTCGCGGGCCAGGGCGGGCCAGAACCCGGCCGGGTCGTCCAACGGGACGAGGTCGACGAACCACACCCGCCCGGCGAATCGGGAGTCGAGCAGCCGGGCGACCGTGAGGGCGAGCGTCGTCTTGCCGCAGCCGCCGGGGCCGTGGAGCGTGACGAGGCGGCTCGGCCCGTCCTCAGACAGGATCTCGACGAGCCGACGGGCGTCCTCGTCGCGGCCGAAGACGCGTGCCTTGGTCTCGGGGAGGGTCGGCGGGACGGGGGCCGCTTGGGCAGCGCGGCCCCTGGGCATCGTCTCGATGAGCCGCCAAGCCCGCTCGGAGGGCGGCTCGCCCCAAGCCTCCTCGAGGTCTCGCTCGAGCTGCTCGAACTGGGCGAGGGCCAGGCTCGGCGAACCGGAGGCGATATAGGCCTCCATCACGGCCACGTGGACGTCCTCGCGGCAGCCGAGGAGGGCCAGGGCCGCCTTTCCGACCTCGATGGCCTCGGCGTGACGCTGCCCGGCGGTGAGTTCGCGGGCGAGGTCGACCACGGCCCCCGCATAGGCCTCCTCGATCCGGAGCCACTGGTTGACCGCCCAATCGGCGTCGCCGCCGAGAAGCTCCCCCCGCACGAGACCGACCGCCCGGCGGAGGACGTCGCTCTTCGCCTGGCCGCTGGCCTGCCGGGCCTCCTCGCAGAGCCGGAAGAAGTCCGAGACGTCGGTCTGGACACCGTCGGAGGAGAGCCTCACGTCGTCCCCCTCACTGCGGAGCCCGTCGGCGTCCGGGCCGAGGGTCGTCCGGAGCGACGAGAGGGCCGTTCGGAGGCTTTGTCTCGCGCCCTCCGGGGTGGCCTCTGGCCAGAAGGTCTCGGCGAGCTCGGCGCGGCGGAAGGGTCGGTCGGCATGGAAGGCGAGGAAGGCGAAGAGCGCGGCCGTCTGCCTCGTACGGAAGCGGAGGGGCTTCCCCTCGCGGTCGGTCGCCTCGAACGGGCCGAGCAGACGGACGGAGACGCGGCTTTCCGACGCGGGACGGCGTTCGGCCATACCGGGGCTAGTGTATCCGATCTCTCGGGCACCGCCACGCCCCCCCTGCGGCCAGGTCGGGGGCGGTGGCCGTGGGGGGTGTGCATCGGGATGTCTGGGGGCCGGCTCCGGGCCCGCTCCCTACACAGAGTCTTGTGCCGACCCCGTCACAGGGACGTGACAGGCCCGTTGACGTCTCCCAGCGCCGGGGCTTGCGGCCTGAAAGGCCGCGCTCCGAGGGCGAGATCCGGGTTAGGTGTCGAGGGTTACCAAGTCCCAGTCGGTCTCCTCGTCGTCGACAAGCCACGCCAGCGCACGCTGTCGCTCAACGACGACCCCCGTGTCCACACCCTCAATCGGAGAGTTCCTCCGTAGGGCCCAGTGCACGCAGACCGTAAGGTCGAACGCGTCCCAAACCTCTCCGTGATCGCGGACGACAGCGTCGCGACGACGGGATGCGGGGTCGGCGTCGAAGACGTTCTCGAAGAACCAGTCACTGTAGTGCCCCTGGAGGAAGGGCCCGAACTCCGAGGTCCATCCCAGGCACCAGGCCAGCGCCCAGGCTGCCTCCATGGACCAGGAGGCTGGGACCTCGCCCGCGGGGGAGCGGGTCCACTCGATCTCCCGAGGCGTGAACGCGGGTTGAAGGCCGTGCTCCGTGTGCCACTCGAGGGCGTGCTCGAGTCTGAGTCTCGAGCGGCGCGCGGTCACGACCGGCAGGAGCATGAGCGCGAAGAGCCGATCTGCCACCTCGGGCCCCTCGCGGGTGATGGGAGTGCGGTCTTCGTAGTCGAACCAGCGCCCCGTCGGCACGCCCCTTTCCCGACGCCATTCGTCGTTCGCCCAGCCTGTCATGGTGCCATTCCTGGAGACGGAAGTTACCTTGTGACCGGCCCACGTGCGCTCCCGCCGGCGGGAGCGGAAAGGCTCCGCGAAGCCGTAACGGGTTGCGGTTCTTAAGGCCGCGGACCGGGGTGCGGCCTGGAAAGGCGGCGCTCCGGGGGCGGCGGGCCGCATCGTGGCTCGGTTCGGCCGCGGATCGAGGCGACTTGGACAAACCAGCCTTAGTTCGGGGACTCACGGCACGGACTGGTCGACAGTCGTCAGAACTCGTAGGTATCCCAACGGACGCTGTCGAAGTGGACCTGCCAGAGCGCGAGCGCGACCGGTCTAAACGAGGAGAGTTCGATCCGGACGTTCATCCCCCCCTGATCGGACACGAACCTGCCGGTCCGCTCGACCCGTTCGACCTGACCAGAGGAGTAGTCGGTGCCGATCTCGATCGTCCCCAACTCCACGTAGAGCCGCGAGAATTGGTCTTTCAGGCTGACCCGAGCCTGTATCGGGCCGGCCAACGGGGACTTCGCCCTCGTCTTGACGAGAATCCGGCCGAACGCGGCTGTCGGCGAGCGGCCGCTGAGGTCGAGCCGGATGTCAGGGGCGAAGGTGTTAGGAACGAAGAACTTCGCCAAGACTAGCGCATCGTCGTCGATTCCTCGCAGGCTCTGCAGATCGCCGGAGACACGCCGACCGAGGCTCACGAGGTAGTCGTCCGGGACAATCGTCGCGATGAACCCGTTGTTCCCACCCCCATCGATCTCGAGGAGGTAGGCCGCGTTCCCGTTGACTGCGATCTTCGTGCCAAGCCCGAATCCCTGGCCGGGGTTGATGCCGACGCTGTTGGCGGGAAGGGCCCCAACTTTCTCTGGGTCAACGTGCTCGAGGAGGTAGGTCTGGCCCGCGTTGGTGAAGGGCAGCACCGGCGCGATCCCAAGCCAGTACCGACCGGGGAGGATCGAGAAATCCACGGGGATCGTGGCGAGATAGGCCCGGCCGTTCGCGAGAGTGCCGGTCAACTCGACGATCTGCACTTGGGACGGAAAGACGAGCGTCGTCCTCACGGCGCCCTGGCTGAGATCGTTGCCGGACAGTTCTGCCGCCGCGACGCTATCCCAAAGACTCACTCGCCAGCCGGTTATCGCGGAAAGCGGCAGGTCGGGGCGGCTCACATCGAAGGCCACGGCGACTTTCGTGACGCGAGTCCCGGTCACGTCCACGTCGTCGATGATCGTGGAACTGAAGGCCTCGAAGTCCGGGAAGATCTGACAATAGTTGAACCCTGGGGTCGAAACGAGGCTCCTCCCGATCGGGTCGATCTGGTTCATGTCGATCGCCGCCGAAGCGGAGCCAGCGAGCACGAACCCCGTGAGGGCTCCCCAGACGATACGCAAGACTCTCATAACCTCTCCTCGCTTTCGAATGGTACCAGACTATGCAAGGAAGGCGTCCCGTTGCTTGCGCTAGCGAACAGCGAAGTTCGTTTCTATGGGCCCGCATTTTTCTGGAAGACATCGGGCGGGCTCGCTCACCGATCGGCGGGCCAGGGGCATACGTGGTCTCGGTCGGGCTCTTTCCCACTGCCTCGCGCAGGGGTACTCGGGGCGAGCGTGGATATCGAGTCCCTACGTGCGGCCTAAAAGGCCGCGGACCGGGGTGCGGCCCGGAAAGGCCGCACTCCGGGGGCCGCGCTCCGAGGGCCGCGCGAGGGGGGCTGTATACTGAGGTTTCTATGAGCCTGCAGACCGCCGCCTACGCCGCTCAGTCTGAGACCGCACCGCTCGCGCCCTGGAGCCTTTCGCGCCGGGAGCCGGGGGCGGAGGACGTGCTCATCGAGATCCTCTACTGCGGGGTCTGCCACACCGACATCCACTTCTCCCGCAACGAGTGGGGCAACGCCCAGTACCCGATGGTGCCCGGGCACGAGATCGTCGGCCGCGTCGTGCGGGTCGGGGCCAACGTCGAGCGCTGGAAGGTCGGCGACGCGGTCGGCATCGGGTGCTTCGTGGACTCCTGCCGCCAGTGCGGGCCTTGCCGAGCAGGGGAGGAGCAGTATTGCGAGGCGGGATCGACCTTCACCTACAACGCCCCTGACAAGCACATGGGAGGCATGACGTTCGGGGGCTATTCCACCCAGATCACGGTCGACCAGCACTATCTCGTGAGGATCCCCGAGGGGCTGCCGCTCGACGCCGCCGCCCCGCTACTGTGTGCCGGGATCACTACTTTCTCCCCGCTGCGGCACTGGGGGGTCAAGGAGGGCACTCGGGTCGGCGTCGTCGGACTCGGCGGGCTCGGCCACATGGCCGTCAAGTTCGCCCGGTCGATGGGGGCGCACGTCACCGTGCTCAGCCACTCGCCCGGGAAGGAGGCCGACGCCAAGCGGCTCGGCGCGGACGCCTTCGTCGCGACGCACGACCCGGAGGTGTTCGAGCGCCATGCCGGGCAGGTCGACTTCATTCTGGACACAGTCTCGGCGCCTCACGACCTTAACGCCTACCTCGGGCTCCTCGCGCTCGACGGCAACCTGGTGCTGGTCGGGCTGCCCGACCCGACGCCGGTCTCGGCCTTCCCCCTCATCCTGCAGCGACGCTCGATGAGCGGCTCGCTCATCGGCGGCATCCGCGAGACGCAGGAGATGCTCGACTATTGCGCCACCAAGGGCATCACCTGCGACATCGAGGTCATCCCCATGGACAAGATCAACGAGGCCTACGAACGCATGATGCGCAGCGACGTCCGGTACCGGTTCGTCATCGACATGGCGAGCCTGAAGTGACCCGTGGCCGGGCTCACCAGGCCGTGATCTGCCAGGCCGCTTGGTCGACGCGGTAGCACCAGTTCGGCTGGGAGACCGGGGCGACCGCCGACACGCGGAGCCGAGCCCGGACACGCCTTGTCGCCGGGTCGAAGTGGTTCGCTACCGACCCGAACACGAGGCTCGGGGCCTCGGTGGTGGTGAGGTTCCGGGTCGTCGAGTTCGTCCACTGGCCCGTCGTCCAGTTCCAGAGCTCCACGTCTTGCCGCAAGCCTGTGCTCGTGGCAGAGGAGGCGACGAGCAGGGACAGGCTCGCGACCGGGTACCCGGCCCCGACCACCGCCTCGATCTCGACGTTCACGGGGGGCACCTGCTGGTTCGGGACAAAGAACTTGCACACTTCGTAGACGTCGTTGTCGTTGGTGGCGAGCGAGGCCAGCGTCCCGCGATTCAGCCGGCCGAGCCGGACGGCCACTTGCGTCGGCGCCTGGTTCAAGAACGCCTGGACGAACTGGGCGATCGCATCCGTGTCGGGGCCGACGTTGACCTGACCCCAGGCCAGGAACCGGCCCCCTCCGGCCGGCACCAGGCCGTTGAAGCGATAACCCGAGCCTTGGGGGGCGTCCGGGCCGTAGCGGTAGTCGAACAGCACCGACCCGTCGTCAGCCAGCCCCAGCAGCGAGCCTCGGTGACCAAGGGTATCGAAGACCCTCGGAGCGGAGAGCACCGCGGACGCCCCGACGGGGAGGATCGGCGAACCGGAGGAGTACGTGTTCCGGATGGGGTAAGTGACCGGAGTCGACCATACGAGTTGTCCCGCAGAGTCGTACCGTCGAGTCTCGACGGTCGCGTCCGGACCCGAGTAGTCAAAAATCTGGGCGATGGCGTCGCCGGTCGGGCCGATCCCGAGCGAACTCCGGACCAGATTGTTGCCCGTCGGAACTTGGACGTTCCACTGGAACGCGCCAGCCGCGTCGAACCGCGTGATCCGGACCTCCTCGTTCGGTTCGAGTCGACTCCGGACGTAGCTCAGGTACGTCGAGCCGTCGGGAGCCTCAGTGATGGAGGCCTCAGTGTCGGCGACGTTCGGGTCGCCGATCGACTTCGTATAGACGATGTTGCCGTTCGGTGCGTACCGGTTGAGAAGGACCTCGTTGGTGGCGAGGAGAGTCGACTCGGACAGGGCGACGGTCACATCGCCGTTCGACGCGATCTCAACGTCACTGAAGATCGTCGGCACGACCGTCCGGTTCCAGACCGTGGTCAGGCTCGTGTCGATCTCGGTGAGGACCGCGTCGGGCGCCCCTTGTCCGTAGACCAGCACCACGTTTCCATTCGGCCTTTGGGCGATGTCCCCGTTCGAGTCGTTCGTGAACGTGTCGATGATCCTCTCATTGAGCAGGAGCCCGTTCTCGTTGTAGACGCGGAGGCAAAGGTCGTTACTGACGATCGTTCCGACGGTTCCCACGACCAGGATCTGTTCGGCGCCCAAGCGGAACGCCGCGGCCCTCACCCACTCGACGTAGCCGGCTGGGGCCGGATACGTCTGATCGAACACCACGGTCCCCGTCGGTCGGACCCTGCGGAGCCAGAGCTCGCCCCTTCCGGCCGTGCTCTCCTTTCTGCCGGCCAAGACCACGTCGCCGTTGGACGTCGAGAATCCTGAGGTGTAAAACGAACCGTCCGGCCCGGTCTCTCTTTGAGTCCAGAGGTCTTCGGCCGTCCGCTGGGCTACGGCGGAAGACAGGACGACGGTCAAGGTGATAACGAGGCCGAACGATCTCATGGGGTGGCCACCAAGCGCAGAGATTATGGGTCGCCGGGAGCCTATGGCGAGTTGTCCGCGTCCTACTTCCAGCACATTTCTCGGTGGCCTTATGTCGGGTGTCGTCACGACTGGCGCAAGTGGCCGAGGGACAATCTCGGCCGTCTCCCCTAAAAACCCCTAAGTGAGAGTCGCACAATTGGGGAGGGGTGGGTTAAACTCTCGTGAGGCCACCATGCACAACCACCTCGTCCGTCTCGTTGCATTCTCCTTCGTCGCCGGCCTTTCGGCCACCCACGTGCCCGCCCAGGTCGGCGGCACCCTGCCCGCGTTCATCCGGTTACAGACCAATTCACCGGGAACCATGCAGAACGGGAGCGCCAACATCAACGGTAACCTGATTACTGGCCGGGTCGGCGTCGGGGGGGTCACCCCGATCTTCCCACTTGCCTTCCCCAACGTCCTAGGCGACAAAGCCGTCTTCTGGTCCCATAACCAACTCCTTTACGGCATCGGCGTCCAGGCGAACCTCCTGCAGATCTACGCGGACACTCCTAGCTCGTCGATCGCGTTCGGTACCGGTAGCAGCACGACCTTTGCGGAGGCCATGCGTATCACCGGGGGAGGCAACGTAGGGATCGGAACGACCAACCCGGGGAAGACTCTTGACGTGAACGGGGAGGCGCGCTTCGCTTCCTCCACCCTCACCTACGGTACGGAAGCGGCGGCGCGAGCGGGGATGTTCGGACTCGATGCCAAGATCGAGGTCGATGGCCGGACGTCCTTCCGCGGCCTCTTCTTAGGACCGACGGGCGACGTGAACGCCAGCCTACAGTTCATGGGAACCCTCAACGACGTAGGGAACTTCGCCACCGGTGGGTTCAGCCGTGAGTCTAACTCTGTCTCCCGGATGTTCGCGACAGTCAAGAACTTCGTCGAGGTCAACCCGGACGACCTCTCGACCGACATCACCTACGCCAGCATCGAAGGCCCGGAGGCGGCCATGTACACCCGCGGCACGGGAAGGCTGGCCAACGGCCGCGCCACGATCCAGCTCCCCTCCCACTTCCGGGCCCTCGCCCAGGAAGGCACGCTCACCGTCGTCCTCACCCCAGGCTCCTTCTCCTCGAAGGGCCTCGCCTACCAGGACAAGGGCCTCGGCGGCATCACCGTCGGCGAACTCGGCGACGGGAAGGGCAACTACCGCTTCGACTGGGAGGTCAAGGCCGTCCGCAAGCGCTTCCGCGACTACCAGGTCCTGCGCCCCTGGACGGAGCGACTGACCACCGACGCCAACCGGGCCGTCGCCTGGACCGACCGCGTCACGAGCTTCCAGAAAGACCAACAGATCCAATCGCGCCCCTGAGCCCCGTGGGCTGAGTCAGAGAGTGCCGTGTGGCCCTGCCTGGCCACACGGCCCTGATGAGATCGCACCGGAGTCGTCTAGAGCCCTCCCGGACAAGCGAACTCTTTCGGATCGCTGAGGAGTCGTGACAGGTGTATGGTGATCCGGGTCGTCGGTCGGGCTGTCGCGTGGGTGCTCGCCTTGGGCGTGACCCTGCCTGTGCTCAAGCTCACGGCCGTCGCCTGTCTGATGCTCGCGTGTCTGGTGCCGGTCTTCCTCCCCGCCGATCGCCGCGTTGGGGCGTTCTGGCTGGCCCTCGCGGCCTGGGGCGTCGCCATGACCGTTCCCGTGGACGTCACTCTCGCAGACGCTCCCGGCCCACCACGACTCGTGCCTTATGTCACAGGCTTCCCAACCCGAGAAACGTCTCAGCGGGCGAGACGGGGCGAGGTTGTGCTTGGGGGTTGTTCGGTTTCCGGGTGGGAGCCCAAGTGGGTGCTCGTCTGGTAAGCGATCGCTCGCCCCGATGCTCGCACTTCGGACCGCGCGGGGTCGTGTAAGCTCAGGTCGTTATGGGCGAAGCGTTCGTGGTGCGGGCTCTGAACGAGGGGACGTGGCCGGCGTTCGCGCGGTTGGTCGAGCGGGACGGGGGCATATGGGGCGGGTGCTGGTGTATCTCGTACCACCTCGACCCGAGCGGACAGAAGGGGCAGTGCAAGCCCTATCGCGAGACGAAGGAGCGCCTGGTGCTCGAGGGCCGGGCACAAGCGGCGCTGGTCTGCGAGGGCGAGGAGGCGGTCGGGTGGTGCCAATTCGGCCCCCCCGAGGAGCTGCGCAACATCAAGCTCCGCAAGCAGTACGAATCTGAACCGGGGCCCCGGCCCGATTGGCGGATCACTTGCTTCTACGTGGGCAAGGGGTACCGCAAGCGCGGGGTGGCGCGGCTGGCACTCGCGGGGGCGCTCGCCGAGATCGCCCGGCTCGGAGGCGGCCTCGTCGAGGCCTACCCCGAGGACGTCGAGGGACGCAAGACCTCGTCGTCGTTCCTCCACAGCGGGACGCTCGCGATGTTCGAGAGGCACGGTTTCGAGCGGGTCCGCCGTCTTGGCAAGAACAACTGGGTCACCCGGCTAACGGTCTCGGGCTGAGCCCTCGGGAAGGGGGTTTCGGCCCGCTGGCATCATCGGCCGCCCCTATCCGGCGCGCCTAGGTCACTCCGCCTCGGCGTGCCAGGCGGACTCGATGGCGGCGATATCGAGCTTGACCATGCTGGTCAAGGCGGCGAAGGCGGCCTCGTTCTGGGCCGGGGTGCCGGTGGTCATCCAGTCGCTGAACTGGCTCGGCGTGACCTGCCAGACCACTCCGAACCGGTCGCGCAGCCACCCGCAGGCATAGGCCTCGCCGCCCTCGAGCAGGCGGTCCCAGAAGTGGTCGATCTCGCCCTGGGTGTCGCAGAGGACCATGAGGCTGGTGCCCATCGAGGGCTCGGTCTCGGGCCCACCGCTGATGAGCAGCAGGTCGCCCCCGTTCACGTTCAGGGTCGTGGCGATGTGCTTCCCCTCGCGGTCGCGGTGCTCGCTGACGACCCTCGCGCCCGGGAAGACCGAGAGGTAGAAGGCCACCGGCTCCTCCGCCCCGTTCGGGAAGAGGAGCGAAGGCATCAAGGGCCTTGTCATGGTTGGACGGTACCCCGTCCCCGGCCAGACGGGCCAGATTTGCCCACCCGGACCGCCATGGGGGTAAAGGGTCGCGCCTCCCCCCCCGGGGGCGTTAGGCCCCCGGCGAGTGGTAGCGGGCTAGGCTGAAGGTGTTGCCTTCGCAGTCCTTCACCCGGGCGATGTCGGCGATTCCGGGGATCGTGACCTTCGGGAGCGTGACTTCCCCGCCGTTGGCGACGATCAGGGCCGAGACCCGGTCCACGTCGTCGACGGCGATGGTGCACTCGAAGTTGCCGGTGAGGGTCGGGAAAGGCTCGGTCTGGGCTTGTTGCAGCGAGCCCCGGATGCCGCCACTGTCGATCATGAAGAACCCAGGCGGGCCCCACGCGTGGAAGGTCCAGCCAAAGACGGCCTGATAGAAGCCCATGGCCCGGTCGGTGTCGTGGACGTTGATGGCGAAGTGGGAGAGGGTGTTCGGCGCGGCGTCGGCCATGGGTGCAGTATCCCCCGGGGCAACGCTGGCAGGAATGACCATAATCGGCAGGTTATGTCGAATTCTCGCCAGACGGCCGAAGCCGGCGTGCTCGTGCGGTTCTGGACGCTCGACCACCATCGGGGCGAACGGGTGGACGGCCCGCCCACGCCCTGGCCGACGCTGGTCTACGCCGAGGCGGGGGCGCTGTTCGTGGAGCTGGACGACCGCAAGTGGGCTCTGCCCGCCGACCGGGCCTTGGTGGTCGGGGCAGGAGTCCGGTTCACGATGCGGACGTTGGCCCCGGCGCGCGTCCGGTCGCTCTACTTCGGGCCGGACTTCCCGCTACCCAAGGCCTCGGGGCTCGTCGAGGTGACTCCCCTGTTCCGCGAGCTCATCGTGGCGGCCTGTCGTCGGGGGCCGCTGCTGGCGTCGCGCGAGGAGCACCGGGCCCTAACCGTGCTCCTGCGGGTCGAACTCGAGGCGGCCTCGAGCCTCCCGACGGGTCTCCCGTGGCCGCGATCGGAATGGCTCCGGCGATTCGCTTCGGAGGCGCTGGACGGCGACGGGCCGGTCGACGAGGCACTGGCGAAGACGGGCTACAGCAGGCGGACGCTTGAGCGGGCAATGGCGGAGGAGACCCGGCTCTCGTTGGGCCGTTGGCTGCGACAGGCCCGGCTCCTCAAGGCCGTCGTCGCCCTGGGTGAGGGGTGTTCGGTCGCCGACGCGGCAGCCGTTGCGGGCTATTCAGAGCCCAGTGCTTTCATCCACGCCTTCCGCCGGGCCTATGGGACGACCCCGGGCGCACTGCGACGGTGAGCCCTAGTCGGTGCATCGTTGGGCCAAGTCGCCGCTAGAGGCGGGTTCGAGTGGTGGGGCGCGGTCTGACCTGGCGAGGGTCGCAAGCGGTCGGCCCCGGCAGGCGAAGGCAGTCCGGGGGGTAGCTCGAACGACTGGGCTGCTACGGGGAAACGAGAGGACACCGGACTCGGGGCTACCGCGCCCCCAGACTCGGACACGACTCTCCGGTTGTGGGATCGAAGCCAGAGGCAGGCGCATCGCGTCCCGCTGGTCGTCCCTACCAGAACCTTTCCTCCTCGCCTCCCAAGCCGTCTGCTCGCCTGGCGTCCTCGGGCAGTGCGCCAGGCGCTCGAGCGTTGGAACGCTCGGACTATGCTCGCACTATGCTCGGAAGAGCGGCACACGAGGGGAGCTGGACGGAACCGCTCGAGGGTGAGCCCTACCCCGCTCTGGCTCTCTGCTCGCGGCCTTCAGCCTGGCCGTTGAGAGCGGCACTCTTTCGGCTTCGTAAAACGTGGGGATGCCTCGGCAGCAGCCGAGATCGAGGCGAGGGGTGTCCAGGCGGAAGTGCCTTGACGTCGGTGGTAGCAACGAGTGTCCCCTAGGGGCGGGAACGACGAGGGCAATGGGCGAGCCGCTCGACGAAGCTACGTCGCGTGTTTGGGCGGCCGGGGCAGAGAGCCCCGGCCGCCTTGGTCAGGTGAGTCGATTACCAGCGGCCGCCGCCGCCGCCGCGGTTGCCGCCGTAGCCGCCACCGCCTCGGTTGCCGCCACCGCCGCCACCGCTACGGTCCTCGCGGGGTTGGGCCTCGTTGACGGTGAGCGTGCGGCCGTCCATCTGGCTGTTGTTCTTGTCGGCGATCGCCGTGGCAAGGTCTTCGGCGTTGATATCGACGAAGCCGAAGCCGCGGCCCTCGATGATGCGGGCGTTCGTCCCGCCGTAAGCGCTGAAGTGGTCTTGGAGCTGTCGCTGATCGACGGAATACGGCAGGTTGCCGACGTAAAGGGTTTTAGTTGCCATGTGTAGCCTCGGGAGGCGTTGTCCGGTTCGGTGCTAGAAGGCGCAACTTCGAACCAGCCCGAGGGGCAAGTCGTAGGTAACGTTTTCCAATGCAGTGAATCGAAGCAGTGCCAGTATAGTCCATTGGCCTCCGCAACGGACGCATCAGACCTATTTCGAGTCTGGAGGCTGTCGGGAGTCCTTCCTCAGGCGGCATGGGCGCCCGGTGAACCCGCCCTGCTCCAGGAACGACCTCTCAAGCTGTCTCAGGAGCTTGTCGAGCAAGAAGTTGGTCTGGTTCACAACGCAGACCATCGTGTTGGCGGCGTTCTTGGGGCCATTCTCTTCGACATAGGGCCTATGGGCATAATAAGCCATCCCAATCAACAGATTCCCTTTAGCTGTCCATCTCGTCCATACCGCCGTGCCTCCAAGGCCGCCCCGGCAGTGCGGGGGCTGAGAGGGCGTGGCCAGGCTGATGTATCGTGCAGCCTGGTTCGAGAAACGTATGGTGTTGGGCTGCTTTGAGCGGAATTGTTACGAAGGGACCGGGTCCTGGAGAGCATCGGCATGGTCACGCGTACTAAGGCCGCGCGAGTCCAGATTTAGCCAATCGTGCTCTTGAATTGCGGAGCCGCATCCAGCCGACAAAGCCTGCGGCCATTCGCCAAGCCAAGATGCCCAGATTCTGCAGTCTATCTCCCAAGCTCGCATGTTCGGTTTTCTCGAAAACAGTGATGGTGTCAACAACGCGGGTTCGTCTTACGTTGGGCGAAGTGATCAGAAGCATGGCGGTCGCCAAGTGCGGGCCAAGGATCTGCCAAGAGTCATGAACAGCGATTCTGCCGCCGACCGCCACCTTGGGAAACCACAGGTCTAGATCCCTCTTGATGGCGCGATAGCTGTGAGCTCCGTCGACAAAGAGGAAACCGACGCTGTGCGGTACATAGTCTAGCGAATCGGCAGATCGCTTCCTGATGGGAACCACCCAGTTCTGGACGCCTGCCTCCTTAACGTTCTGAAGAAAGTCTGAGAAAGTGTCTGTCTCGCCATAGAGTCTCTGGTGCTCGTTTGAACCAACGTGAGGATCGATGGCGTAGACCAATGCGCCGAATCCTTTCTCAGTGCCGGATGCCAAGCAAATGGTCGAACGCCCTTTCCAACTTCCTATCTCGACGATCCCACTGTCTTTGGGTACTGTCTTGGCCGCTTCGTGAAGGAAAGTACCCTCCCGTACCGTCAACCATCCATCTATGCTTCCAACCTGAGCGTGGAAGTCAAAATCACCTTCTTGCATACACCTGCTCGGACCGCACCGAAACATACCAGGTGCTGGCGACGGGAGACCCGGTCTGGCCGAGTAGGCAGACCGGGCTCGATTTCCAGAACTTCCTCAGAAGTCCATATCGTCCATGCCGCCGCCCATTCCGGGGCCGCCGGCAGGGGCCTTCTTCTTCTCGGGCTTCTCGACCACGAGCGCTTCGGTCGTCAGGACCAGCCCGGCGATCGAGGCGGCGTTGGCGACGGTCGAGCGGGTGACCTTAGCGGGGTCGACGATGCCGGCCTTCACCAGGTCGACGATCTCGCCCTTCGCGGCGTCGAAGCCCATCCCGGGCTTCTCGTTCCGGACGCGCTCGACGATCACGCTGCCTTCCCAGCCGCCGTTCTCGGCGATGGTGCGCAACGGGGCCTCGAGGGCGCGGCGGACGATCATGATCCCGGTGGCCTCGTCGCCCTCCGCCTTGATCTTGTCGAGCGCGGCCTGCGCCCGCAGCAAGGTGGTGCCGCCGCCAGGGACGATGCCCTCCTCGACGGCCGCCCGGGTCGCCGAGAGGGCGTCCTCGTAGCGGTGCTTCTTCTCCTTGAGCTCGGTCTCGGTCGAGGCGCCGACCTTGATCACGGCCACGCCGCCGCTGAGCTTCGCCAGGCGCTCCTGGAGCTTCTCGCGGTCGTAGTTGCTGTCCGTGTTCTCGATCTGGGCCTTGATCTGGTTGATCCGGCCAAGGACGGCCTGCTTCGTGCCCGCGCCCTCGATGATCGTCGTGTCCTCCTTGGTGATGACGACCTTCTTGGCCTTCCCGAGCATGTCGAGCGTGACGTTCTCGAGCTTCGTGCCGAGGTCCTCGCTGACGAACTGGCCCGCGGTGAGGGTGGCGATGTCCTCGAGCATGGCCTTGCGGCGCTCGCCGAAGCCGGGGGCCTTGACGGCGGCGATCTGGAGCACGCCCCGGATCTTGTTGAGGACCACGGTCGCGAGGGCGTCGGCCTCGACGTCCTCAGCGATGATCAGGACCGGCTTGCGGGCCTGCGCGGCCTTCTCGAGGAACGGCAGGAGGTCTTGGGCGGACCCGATCTTCTTCTCGTGGATGAGGATCATCGGGTTCTCGAGCACGGCCTCCATGCGCTCGGGGTCGGTCACGAAGTAGGGGCTGATGTAGCCGCGGTCGAACTGCATGCCCTCGACGATCTCGACGGCGGTCTCGCGGCCCTTGGACTCCTCGACCGTGATGACGCCGTCCTTACCGACCTTGTCCATCGCGTCGGCGACCTGCTGGCCGATCTCGGGGTCGTTCCCGGCGATCGTGGCGACGAACTGGACCTGCTCCTTGTCCTTGACCGGCTTGGCCGCCTTCTTGATCTCTTCGACCACGACGGCGACGGCCTGGTCGATCCCGCGCTTGACGGCGATCGGGTTCCCGCCCGCCGCAACGTAGCGCAGGCCTTCGGTCACGATCGCTTGGGCGAGCACAGTGGCGGTCGTCGTCCCGTCACCGGCGACGTCGTTCGTCTTGCTGGCGACCTCCTTGCAGAGTTGGGCGCCCATGTTCTCGTAGGGGTCCTCGAGCTCGATCTCCTTGGCGACGGTCACGCCGTCCTTGGTGATCGTGGGGCTGCCCCACTTCTTGTCGAGCACGACGTTGCGGCCCTTCGGACCGAGCGTGACCTTGACGGCCTCAGCGACCTTGTTGACGCCGCGCTCGAGGGCGCGACGGGCGTTCTCATCGTAAAGAAGGGTCTTAGCTGGCATCTCTTACGTGTTTCCCCAGTGTGGTGTCGATGCCCGGAGCCTGGCAGTCTCCGAGCGTGTCTGCCAAATGATACCGGGGCCGGAGGGGAGTCCTTGGCACTCAGGCCTAGCGACTGCCAACCAGCGCCAGTCTCTGGGCGGTCCTTTCTCCTAGTCCCATGCTGAGCGTCATCCCCGCCCCGCTGACTCCGACCCGCACGTGGACCCCCGGCAGGGGCTCGGCCTCGTGGAGCGGCGCCCCGTCCGTGGTGCCGTAGACGCCGATCCAGCGCTGGGTGATGTGGAGCCGGTCGATCGGGAGGGCCACGCCGACCGCCTCGAGGGTGAGCCGGTAGGTCTCCTCCTCGGCGAACGGCGTGAGGTCGCGCCCGTACTCGTGCGAGTCGCCGAGCGTGATCTCGCCGGTGCCGTGCTGGCTGACGAGGATGTGGATCCCCCGCTCGACCTGGCCGGGCCAGAGCTCCTCGTGGAGCGACTTGAGCTCAGCCAACGACGGGCAGACCTCGAAGTTGCGGTAGTGCCCGATCGTGAGGCCCGTGCAGAGCAGCACGCCGATCCGCCAGTCCGCCGGGTCCGGCTCCGCCCGCAGCATCTGGAGCTTCGTCCGGCTAAGCGGGGCGGCGGCGAAGTGCTCGGGCAACAGCGTCTCGTAGTCGTCGCCCGTACAGAGCACCACCGTCTCTGCCTCGAACGTGTCCTCGCCGACCCGCACCCGGCCCGGGGCGACCTCGGTGGCGGCCCGGCCGAAATGGAACTCCACCCCGTACCGCTCCGAGAGGTACGCCGGCAGGGCGCCGAGGGTGAGCCGGGGATCGACGCAGACCTCTTGGCTCGAGGCCATGCCCCCGACCAGACCGTCGGTCTTGATCCCCTGGGCGCGCGCGGCGCACTCGGCCGGGCTCAGGAGGGCGGTGTCGCAGCCGTGGTCCTTCCCCGCTTCGTGGAACTCCGCGAGGACTTGCATCTCGAGCGGGTGGTGGGCCAGGTGGAGCGAGCCGCACGGGTTATGCCAGAGCCCGGCGTCGGTCAGGGTCTCCCGCCAAAGCCGGTTGCTCTCGAGGGCGAGGGTCCGGAGTTCGCCGAACGGCTGGCCGATCGTCCAGACCATCCCGAAGTTGCGCACAGACGCCCCTTGCGCCCGCAGGTTCCGCTCGACCACCCGGACGGAGAGACCCCTCCGTGCGAAGGCGGCCGCGTGGCCCAGCCCGATGATCCCCGCCCCAACGATCACGACGTCCGTCTTCGTGCGCATCCCTTTACATTCCCTTAACCTGTAACGAAGGTATGGTGCTTCGCAGTGGTCAAGCTGCTAGTTTGCGACATGGCGGGCACGACGGTCCGGGACGACGACTTCGTGGCGAACGCCCTGCTGGCTGCCTTCGCGGCCCACGGGGTCGAGGTGACGCGGGAGCAGACCCTGCCGGTCATGGGCGTCAAGAAGCCCGTCGCGGTGCGGATGCTGCTCGACGAGGCGGGGCACCCGGAGTTGGCCGACCCCGTCCATGCGCGGTTCGTGGACGAGATGGTGCGGTTCTACCGCGAGGACCCCAGCGTGGTCCCGATGCCGGGGGCGGAGGACGTCTTCCGGTGGTGCCGGGAGCGCGGGATCAAGGTCGGGCTGGACACTGGGTTCGACCGGCGTACGGCCCAGACCGTGCTCGACCGGTTCGGCTGGGGCCCGGGAGTGATCGACGCGAGCGTCACGAGCGACGAGGTCGCCCATGGGCGACCGGCTCCAGACATGGTGCTCCGGCTGATGGACCTGAACGGCGTCGTGGACCCTGTGACGGTAATCAAGGTCGGCGACTCGATCAGCGATATGGGCCAAGGAGTGGCCGCCGGGTGCCTCGAGACGGTCGGCGTCCGCAGCGGGGCGGCCACTGAGGCCGAGCTGCTCGAGGCAGGGGCGACGGTCATCGTCGACGGCATCGCCGACCTGCCAAGTTTCATCGAGAGCTTGGGGCGATAAGCCCTATAGGTCTTATAAGACCTATAGGGCTTATCCCGCCCTCACTTCACGATCGCGTAGATCTGATCCTCGTCGAGGATCGTATAGTCCTCGCCTTCGAGGGTGACTTCGTTGCCGCCGTACTTGCTGAAGAGCACGCGGTCGCCGGCCTTCACGGCGAGCTTGTTGCGCTCCCCGTTCTCCAAGGTGCGGCCCTCGCCGACGGCGACGACCTTGCCCTCGGTCGGCTTCTTCTTCGCGCTGTCCGGGAGGATGATCCCCCCCGCGGTCTTGTCCTCGGCTTCGATGAGCTGCACGACGACCTTGTCTCCGAGCGGTTTGATGTTCGCCATGGTCTTGTTTGTCTTCTCCGAACGCTTGTGCCCGCCAAGCGCCGACTGGCACTCTCGCGGACTGACTGCCAGGATTATGGAGCCCACGCCCCCGTCGGGGGAAGGGGGGTTGGCAGAAATGGGCCGAGAGTGCCAAGCCGACCGGCCCGCCCTGGGCTCGAGGGTTGACGCAGGACCCCTCCCCACGGTACCTTTCGGCCTATGTGGGGCCGACGCGCGTTCACGCTCATCGAACTCCTGGTCGTGATCGCCATCATCGCGGTCCTTGCGGCGATCCTGTTCCCGGTCTTCGCCCAGGCCAAGGCCGCCGCGCTCCATACCCAGAACGTTAGCAACATCCGCCAACTCGCCCAGGCCGCCATCCTCTACTCGAACGACTACGAGGACACCTTCCCCCACCAAGCCTGGATCGGCAACGGCGGATTCCGCACCGAGGAGTACCACGTCCTCTTTCAACCCTACGTCAAGAACTGGGGCATTATGTACGACCCCTTGAGGCGTAACCTGTGTAACCAATACCGGAACCGGTGGGGCGCGCAGGATCGCGAGCGTTGTATGGGCTATGGCGTGAACACCGGTGTTCATGACATCGGTTCCGGCAACGAGTCCGGGCTGTTCATGGCCACTCGGTTCATCCCCCCGGACATCCGCATCATGTTCGGCCGGCAGCTCACGTTCTTCCCTTCTCCCTCCGAAATGGTGATGTTCCAGACCACCCAAGACGAGCCGATGTACACGACCGCCTTCCATTGGCAGCGGTACGTGCTCGACGGGCGGGGTTCGAACCAAGCCAAGGCCAGGAACGACGGCAAGTGGGTCCGCGCGATGGTCGACGGCAGCGCGAAGTCCGTCCGGGTGGCGCGTTACCGAGCCCTCGCCTGGGACCATCTCATCATGCCCGTCGCCCGGCCGGACATCGAGAAGCACTGCTGGTCGCTCGAGGCCATGGGCGGGCCCGGCATCACCTGCGGCCAGTACATCGACCTCTTCATGCGCGACCGACGCCCCTACTAACGCGGCGACGCCGGGCATCCAAAGGGTGGCCCGGCACCGTCCGCTCCGCTAGACCTTACAGGGCCCGCCAGGACACGATCGACCGTCGGTCCGCCGACACGACGACCTCCCATCGTTGCACAGGCTGCGCTCGGGAATCGAGGATCTCGAACACGCCCAGGATGAGGCCCTGGTCGCCCTTGCTCAGATCGGTCAGCCGCCAGGAGGACGCTCCGGCCGCTTGGGCCCGGATCGCCGGGAGCAACCGCAGCAGGTCCGCTCGGCCGAGGGCCACGTTGTAGGTCGCGTCCGGCGCGAGTACCGTCCCGAACCGGGCAGCGTCGCCGTCGAGGTACGCACCGAGCGCAAGCCGCGCGATCGGCTCGACCGACCGCCACAGGGCCCCATCCACCCGAGCCGGCACCTCGGGCCACATCTGGCGCCACTCCGACTGGAGCTGCGCCACGAACGGCCGGGCCGCGTAACGGGGCAGGAGCGACTCGAGTTGGCGACGCTGGGCCACCCCCTCTTCGTCCGCCTTCGCGGCCCCCTGGAGGTGCGTGAGAAGACCCCGGCGCACGAGATCGCCCATCCCCGGCATCGGTGGCGTCACCTGGATCGTAACGTCCGAAGCCTGAACCTCGAGGCCGTTCGGGTCGTAGTCGACGAGCCCGGACGCGACCGTGTACAGGCCGGGCGTCTCGACGAGGTAGCTCGGCACCCCGTCCGAGTCGATCCGCTCGGCGAACGGCCGCACCGTCTGCTGCACTTGGCCAGGCAAGAACGGCTTGGGCTCGCAATGGGTGCACTTCGCCACCCAGGTCGAGGCGAGGAGGCTCTCGAACTCCTCCTCAGGCTCGGCCGCGCCCTTGATGAAGAGCAGGACGTGGTTGTCCTCCGGGCGCAGGCTGACGAATTCGGCGCTCGTCCCAGTGTTCCGGGTGAGCGTGAACCGGAAGAAGACCGGCTCGAACATGGGGACGGTGACGCTGGGGCCCCAAGGGCCGTCAGCTGTCGTGCTGACCTCGGTGGTCAGTTGGAATCCGCGGTCCGAGGTCTGGGCCCGCGCCGGGGAGGACGCCAAGGCCAAGAGCGCGGCGCCGAGGACGACGAGGGTTCGCGTGGTGTGTCTGGTCATGGTTCTCTCCTGCGTTAGGGGTTCGTGATCACTCGGATGCGGTTGAGGGTCCGGGGGGTGAAGCGGTCGGTCGCTTCGAGGCCCTGGCCCCGAATCCCGGTCTGGAACATGAGGCCCCGGTCAGCGGAGGCGTCGGTCACAATCCTGCGTAGGCCGCCTGCACCGGGCAAGACCTTGGCCTTCGGGTGCTGCCCTCCGAAGAGGTGCCCGATCTCGTGGGCAAGCGTAAACGCGGGCGAGACCCCGTTCGCGACGTCCACCCGGAGTTCGAGGGCACGGATCGCTTCCTCGTACATGTTCAGCCCTTGTCCGTTCGCGCCGCCGACGACGAAGACCGCGTCGACGATGCCCAGAGTCTGCGATTCGCCGATCCGCCCCGCGCCGCCCGGGTCGTTGTCCTCGGACTCCTCGCCCTGGAACTGCTGAGCGATGTAGACGAGCCAGTACTCGGGGACGTTATGGTCGGCCACGTTGTCGAACCGCCAAGCCGCCGTCCGGGTGGCGTCCGGTGTGTTCCGAGTGAACGCCATGGCCTGGTTCGGGTTGTGCGGATCCTCTACGAACTGCACGAAGGCAGGCTTGAAGACCTGCTCGAGCAGGCTTCGGTCGCTCAGCGGGATCGCACCGTTCACCGCCGTGTCGTCGTCGACGAGCGTGTAGGGGATGCGGAGCCCGTTGACCTGGACGGTCTTGCCCATGTTCTGGAGCGCCGTGATCGACATCGCCGTCCCGCCCGCGATCCGGACGGTCCCGCCGACGTACTTCGCCGCAAGCCCAGCTCCGAGGTCGGTGACGAGCTTGAGCTTGTCCTCGATCTTAACCACGTTGCCGACGATGAGCCCTGCGCCGGTGTTGTCGCGGAACTCGGCCGGAAGAGCCACGGCGCAGACGTCCGTGTCCGCCCCATAGACGACGCGCTGCCGGCCGTTGCCCTCTGCGGCAGCGAGGTCATGGGCGTCCGCTATGCGCATGACGCCGTTCTCGAACCGGCCCTTGCCCTGGTCGGGCTCGGCTCCGGCCGCGCGGTCGAGGTCTTCCCCACCGTCGCGAAGCGCGTTACTCGTCGTGTACTCGCGCACCTTCTTCGAGTCGTCGTTGTCGATCGCGGTGATCTCACCGTTCGTTCGGTTGGCCGCAGTCACCCGGCCCATGTTGTCGAGCTCGTACCAGACGTGCCGCCAGACCACGAGCGCGGGCGATCCGTAAATCGCGAACTGCGGGATCCGGCCCCCGGCGCCCTTCCCTTTCCCGACCGCTGGATCGACGACCTCGACGCCGTCCTCGTCGTCTCGGTTCCGGAGCACCTTCAGGAACGCCGGGTCGGCGTTGCTGACGATCTGGTAACTGTCCCCAGGCTGCATCCCGACCATGAACTCGACCTTGGCCGTCACGTCCGTGAGCTCGAGCGTGCCGATCTTGTCGGCGTTCTCGCCCTTGATCGTCCCGACCTTGTTCGTCGACCGGTTGTCCTCGTCGATGGTGAACGTCCGCCCCCCCGAGTTCTCGTAGGTACCGGCTGCCCCCTTGTCGTTCGGGTCGACCTTGTCGTCGTCGGCGGTGATGTCGTCGATGTCGAACGACTTGAGCGAGAGCTTCACGGGCTCGACCGGCTTGACGTTGAGGGCGATCTGGAGCTCGACGACGTCGTTGCGCTTAGCCGGGTCGACCTTCTTCGTCCCCGTGTCGCGCTGGGCGCCCGGGAACACAGCGAAGCCGGTCAAGCTCGTCGACCCCTGGTCCCAGTTCGGGTCCGCAGTCAGGGTGTCGTCGCGCAGGGCGCTGTTCTTCTTGCCGAGCCAAGACTGGCGTTGGACACCGAGGATCGTGGCGGACGCCTCGTCCTTGGCCGTGATCCGCCCGCCCGTCTGCTCGCCGGTATCGATCTCGAACGTGATCTTCGTGCCCTGCTGCTTAGAGCTCCGGCCGATGCCCTCCATGTAGACCGTCTTCGCCAGCGTCCCGGAGACCTCCTCGAAATCGGCCGGCACCAGGTTTTGGTCGAGGTCGACCTGGGTCTTCTTGCGTTCCTTCCAGAACTTCACCGCGAGGTCGCCGTCGATCTTGAGCTTGCCCTGGCCGAAGCCGGCGAACTTGGGCTTGATGACGAGCCGCACCTTGGCCAGCTCGTTATCCCCCGCGACGTCGTCGTCGGTGAGGTCGAACGTCTTGTCCCGGTCGTCGTTGTCGAGGTTGACCCACGTCTGCACCCCTTTCGTGAGGCGATCTTCGCGGGCCACCTGGGTCTCCTTCGAGTCGATGACGGGCGGGCGGAAGAGTTCGACCTCGACGCCCACGACCGTCACGTTGGTCTTGGCGACGTAGTTCTTCGGCGTCCCCTTCGTGGTCGTGGGGACGAACGTGACGGTGATCTCGACATCCTTGAGGTCGTCGCTCGACTTGAGCGCCTCCATCTTGACCGCTAGGCCGGTGTTCGGGGTGAACTTCACCTTGTCCGGCTTGTTCGAGCTCCAGACGGCCGACCCCTTCGCCGAGGGCGGCACGAACCGGAGGTCGATGACCTGACCGACACCCAGGTCGCGGGCACCACGGATGGTCTGCGAGTTCTGGGCGAGCGCGCTCAAGGCGACAAGCGCCAGGAGCAGGCCCGCGCCGAGGCGGAGGTGACGGATCACGCCCGTCCTCCCGTCGCCCGGCGGCGAGAGGCGGCGAGCCCAAGCCCCGCCGCGAGGGCCGCGAGGAGCCCCGGCTCGGGGACAATCCCGAGCGAGAAGTCCGTCGTCTCACCCGCGTAGACGCTCACGTCCTCCCATTGGAACCCGAAGAAGTCGCTGCGGACGAAGCTGTTCCCGTTCCCGGTCGGGGTCCCGACCGCGGAGGTCCCCCCGGTCTGCTGCAGGAACGCCCGTCCCTGGCCCGAACCGACCGGGCGCAGGCCCAGCCAGTACTTCCCCGCGGCGAGCGTGAAGTCGGTCGCGACCACGCCGAGGTAACCCTTGTAGGCCGCCGTGAGGTCGAAGGTGTCGGCCGTCCAGGTGCCCTTCGCACTCGTGCCGCTTTCGACCGTCACGAAGCCCGAGAACTCCTTCTTGAGGATCAGCCAGTCGAACTCGGTGACCCGGGCGATGTCCGAGGCGAAGCGCCCGTAGACGCTCGTCACGGTGGTCTCCTTCGTCAGTTCGAAGTCGTCGACGGTCCAGGACCAGGGCACTTCGGTGTCCCGCTCGCTGGTCAGCCCGTTCACGAGGTTGGGGTCGCCTCCGTAGAACAAGGAACCGGCGAGGGCTCCCGCTTGGGCTGCCGTCCCGAGCGCGAAGAGCGCCCCCAGCGGCAGCAGGGTCTTTGTCGGGTTCATAAGTCTCTCCACGCGTCAGGACGCTATGGAGAGCTTGCAGCGGGGCTTGCGGAGTGTGACGGCCCGGTCGAGATTCCCTACCGAACGTAGTGGATCTTCGGGGCAGACATGTCGTCGAGGAGCATCAGCGACACGATGGGGAGCGGGCGGGCCTTGGCGATGTCCCGGGCTTCGTCGAATGTCACGTTCTGACTCGCCATCCCGCTGAGGTCGATCCACTCGGCGAACCGGAACGCATGGCCCTGGGTCGAGAAGCAGGCCAAGCCGTGGACGCCCTCGTGGCAATAGCAGCCGTACTTACCCGACGGCTCGTGACGGAGCACGTAAAGCGAGTCCGGGATCGAATCCGCGATATCGAGGAACGGGCAGGAGAGCGTGTCAGTCATCGACGAGTCCTTGGAAATCTATCGGTCGGTCGGCAGGCCTTTTGAGTGCCACGACGAGAGAAAGGTTGCCGACGTCGGCCGGGTCAGCCGCCTCTGATACGAAGTTGGGACTATCGACCCTCTCGATGATCCTTCACCCGCGCTTGAAGAAGCGCTTGCCCACCACCTGCCCGGGCTCGGCCTTGCCCCGGAAATCGACTGTACACGGGGTCTCGACCTTAACGCCCGGATCGAGGAAAGCGAAGGCGACCCCGCAGTCGAGCAGCGGCGAGTAGACCCCGCTCGAGACCTCACCGACCGCGCGCCCATCGACCGAGACCTTCGAACCCGGCTGGGCCACCCGCTTCGACTCCAGTCGCACGCCTTGGAGCTTCGTCGGCGTCCCCCCTGCCCGAGCGGCGTTGATCGGCTCGGAACCGAGGAAGGCCTTCGTCTTGCTCACGACCCAGCCGAGGCCGGCCGCGATCGGGGAAAGGTCGTCCGTGAGTTCGTGGCCGTAGAGCGGCAGGCCCGCCTCCACCCGCAAGGTGTCTCGCGAGCCCAGGCCGCACGGCTCGACCCCGGCGTCCAGAAGCGCCTGCCACAGCCGCCCCGCTTCGGCCGCTGGACACTGGAGCTCGAAGCCGTCCTCGCCCGTGTAGCCGCTCCGCGCCGCGTAGCACTCCACCCCAGCGACCTTCAGGTCGATCGTACCGAAGAACGGGAGCGCCTCCGCCTCAGCCGACCGGTCGCTCAGCGAGGCCACGATCCCCGCCGCCTTCGGGCCTTGCACGGCCACCATCGCCGTCTCAGCCGTGTAATCGGCCATCGTCACCCCCGCCGGCAGGAGCGTCCGGATATGCGCGACGTCCTTGGCGTGGTTGGCGGCGTTGACGACCATTCGGTACTCATCGGCCGAGTAGCGATAGACGATGATGTCGTCCACCGTCCCTCCCGTCGCGTTCGGCAGGAGCGAGTACTGCCCTTGATGGTCGCCGAGCTTCGCCACGTCGTTCGCCGTCGCGTGCTCGAGGAACGCGAGGGTGCCCTCGCCCGTGAACTTGAGCCGCGCCATGTGGCTGACGTCGAACATGCCCGCCCCTTCGCGGACCGCCCGCGACTCCGCGATGATGCCCTTGTACTGGACGGGCATCGAGTAGCCGGCGAACTCGACCATCCGTCCGCCGAGGGCACGGTGGGCGACGTCGAGAGGGGTCGTCTGGAGGGACTCGGTCAAGCTCACGGCCTCAGTATAGCGGCTTGCGTCCTCTCAGGGTTTCCACAGTGAATTCACTGGGTTTTCTCGGCCGCCCTAAAGTTCGAGTTGGCGGAACCTAGCATGTTGACGAGAGCGCCCCATTCCCCCGTTTTTTCTTTAGGGGCGGATCGTTCTCGCTGTGTGTTCGTTCCAGGCCAGGGGTGGCCGCCGACCGGACCCGAAGGCCCTCGACGACCCCGGTGTCTTCGGCGGCGCCCTTGCGCCCCTTGACCGCCTTCCTTGTGAATCTATGCCTTTGAAGCCCGATTTGTATAGACCCCGGGAGACGGGCGACCTCTCCCTCCTCGCCGACGCGATCCTCGCCCCCCTCGACCGAGACCCGGAGCGCCCCTGCTACCGAGAGGACAGCTTTCGGCGCAAGCTCCTGGAGGCCAACCGCCGGGCGATGGGCCTCCCCGCCCCGCCCTCCGGCCGAGAGGCCGACGCCCTTCTCGAGTCCGAATGGGCCGACATCGTCGCGGCCGCCGACCTGACCGAGGTCCAGACGGACGTGCTCTCGCTCCGGCTCGCCGGGTTCACTTTCGAGGAGATCGGTCAGCGACGCGGCCACACGAAGCAGGGCGCCCAGAACATCTTCTTCCAAGGCGCGAAGAAGCTCGCGCGAGCCTGGCACGGGTACCCCTACCGGGGCCTGGCCCAGGTCTACCGCGACGAGGTCCGACGCGGGAACCGGGTCCGACGCCCCCGGTGAACGCCCCAGACTCGAACGAATCCGCCCCCTCCTGTCGTCTTCGAGTCGAGGCTAGGTAGACTCAAGATGGTGCACGAGGGGGCGAACACTCAGATCGAATGCCGGCACTGCGGCACGGGCCTCACTCTCGGTAGCAAGTTCTGCTGGGAGTGCGGCCGCCCTATTGCGCCTGAGGACGCCGAAAGAGCCCGCCGCGATCTTGAAGCGCAGGTGGCCGAGGGCCAACGGTTGCTCGGCGAGAACCGGGCCCAAGAGGCGGCGCTCATCGCCGACGCCGCCCTCCAGGCCGACCCCGACCACGTCCCCGCCCTCGCCCTGAAGGGGGACTCGTTGGAGCGACTCGGAGAGTTCGAAGGGGCGCTGGCCGTCTACGAGCGGATCGTCGACCTTAAGCCAGAGTCGCCTCTCGACCGGGCCCGGCTCGGCCAGATCCGGCGGGCGATCGACAACCCGTTGGTCGCGGAACCGGACGGCCAGGGCAGGCGCGCCTCGATCGTCGCGCTCGCCGCTTCGCTCGTGCTCGTCGCTTCGACGGCCGCCGCCCTCCACTTCGCCTCCCGCCCGACCGCCGTCGCCCAGGCCCAGCCGGCGACCGTGGTCGAGGAGGGGCCTTACCAGAAGGCCTTCGCGCCGCCCGTACCCACCGTCCAGACGCCGCGCGGCACCCCCGACCGATCCGCCGACGCCGACCAGGTCCAGGACGAGGCCGAAGAGCAAGCGGCAGATCCGGCCCCCGCCCGGCCGCGACGGGACACCGCCCCGCGCGAGAACGTGGTCCTTCGGGGGAACCCGGCCCCGCTCAACGGGGGCGGTCTCGGGTCCGGGGTCGACCCGAACGGCTTCCAACCGGTCGAGCCGGTCGTCGTCGTGCCGAGCCGACCGTCCCAGGCGAACCCGGACGACGACCCACGGCCAGCCGCCGTCGTCACCGAGGCGAACGGCCCTGGGTCGAACCCCGAACGGCCGCCCGTCATCGACGTCCGACCGAGCCGGACCACGCCCGAGACCCGCGGGGGGTCCGTCAGCACCGATGAGGAGGAACCGTCCTCCACCGGGAACGAGGGCGAGGCCCTCGTCCGGACCGCCCGGCAAATGGCGCTTCGGGGCGACTACGCGAGGGCCGCTCAGCTGTACGAGCGGGCGATCCGCCTCGGAGTGAGCCCGGCCAGCGCCAATCTCCGGCTCGCCCGATGCTACGTTAGCCTGGGGCGGAGGGCCGATGCCGCCGCCGCCTACCGACGGGCCCTCGACGCCTACCTCCGGCTCAAAGACACGGGACAAGGCGACCCGAAAGTCATCGACGCCTGCATCGCCGAGGCCCGACAGGCCCTCCGAATGCTCGAATGACCCTCGCACGGGCTGCCTGCGCTTGCCTGCTCGGTCTCCTTTCGGTCGGGGCCGCTGGGCAACCGTACGCGCTCGTCGTCCAGGAGAGCCTCTCGCCCCAGCCCGAGGCCGAGCTCGACCTGCCGATCGCCACGTACTTGGCGGCCGAGCTCGAGCGGGACGGCCGGGTCGTCCCAGTCGTCTGGTCGATGTCCGACCCCGTCTTCCGTCAGTGGGCCGCCGATGGGCTCGCCCCCTCCCGCCCCGTCGGCGGCGACCCGCGCGAGGCCCAGGGCCTGGCCCGGAAACTCAAGGTCCCCTACGTCATCGCCCTCCAGGCCGTGCGCCTTGGTCCCCGGCTGCGGTTGCGGATCGAAGTCAACGAGGGGGGCCGGACAACGTGGCACCAAGGCGATCGGGTGACCAGGCAGGACGTCGAGCGAGCCTTGGCGGCCGAAGGCGATGCGCCGCCGCTCGGGCCGGCGGGCGAGATGATCGTTTACGTCGACGGACGCCCAGACTGGGACGCCACGGCACGGGCGATCGCCCATAGCTGGGCCAAGCTCCTGGCCGAGGGGCCGCTGCGCCGGGAGTCCGCCCGGCCCCGCAGTCCGGACGGGACGACCGGGTCAGAGGCGCTCGCCCCGCCGTCCGACGTGCCCGAGGTGAGCGACCCGGCCCAGGAGGCCGAATCAGCCCTCGCCGCGGGGCGCCCGGCACGAGCAGTC
Organism: Fimbriimonadaceae bacterium; assembly: GCA_022843485.1. Classification (GTDB taxonomy): domain Bacteria; phylum Armatimonadota; class Fimbriimonadia; order Fimbriimonadales; family Fimbriimonadaceae; genus JALHNM01. The sequence goes on from JALHNM010000005.1 coordinate 139,363, forward strand.
CTCCTCCTGCGTGAGGCGGTCGACCGTGACCCGCGCAACGGGGCTCTGCGGACACGGCTTGCCCAAGCCCTCGCCCTCGCCGGGTTCAACGACGAGGCGGTCGAGGAGGCTCGCCGGGCGGCCCGGGCGGGGGCCACGGGGCCCGAACCCTGGCTCCTGGCCGCCCAGGCCGCGCTTGACGGGGGCGACGGTGAGAGCGCTCGCCGTGACCTCAACGAGGCCCTCGCTCGGGGGGCCACCCCCGGGCAAACCACCCCACTGCGGGTTCAAGCCCACCTGCTGAACGGTCAGATCGACGAGGCCCTCGCCCTCCTCGACGAAGGGCCCGCCGACGCGACCCCCTACCCCCGGGCCCTGGCGCTCGCCCTCGCCGGCCGGGGGGACGCTCTCGCCGAGACCCTCCCACCCGGGACGGCCTTGGACGAGCGGAGCTACGTACTCCTGGTCCGCTGCCTCGACCGGGCCCTCCTGAGGTGGCTGGACGACCTTCGATCAGTCCCCCCGGCCGTGCGACTCAACCCCGGACGACCGGAGACGGTCGCCCTGGCCGAGACCACCCGGGCCCGGTTCGAGAGCCTCAGCACGCTCGTGGACCGGACCGTGGCCCCCAGCCGGTACGAGGCCTCTCATGAGGGGCGCCGTTTGGCACACGTGATGCTGCTTCAATCGGCGTTGGACGCCGTCGAGTTCGCCCGCACCACCGACCCCGGATCCGCCGAGGAGAGCGCCGTGAGCCTCGGTCAGGCCCTGCAGCTCTTGCAGCAGGCCCGGGAGCGGTACCGCAGCGAGCAGACCGACGACGCCCCGCGCTGAGGCCGCATGAACGAAGCCCTGTCCCTCGCCGGTCTCCTCATCGCCGTCTTCGGCGTGAGCTATGCCCTGGCCGCCGTCGCCCTGCGGCCTCGCGAGACGGCGGTCGCCTTCAACTTGGTGGCGGGCGAGGCCGTTCGGATCGTGACCCCGGACGGAAGCTACCGGTGCAGGGTCGTGTCGTTCGGAACCAAGGGTCTCGTGACCACGGCCCCGATCTTCCGGGACCACTATGTACCGCTTCGGCCCGGGCTCGAGGTGTTCGTGCAGGCCCCCTGCCCGGAAGGGCTGGCCACCTTCCGGTCGACGATCCTGCGTCGCGACAAGGACGAGCGCGAGTTCCTCCTCGCCGCCCCGACCCAGGTGCGGTATAGCGAGCGACGGTCGGAGCCCCGTAGCCGACGGGTCGAAGGGGAGTACGCGACGCTCAACGGCGAGTCGGCCCGTCTCGTCGACCTCTCTGCCCACGGGGCCAAGGTCGTCACGACCGCCGACGTCGCTCCTGGGGATCTGGTCACGGTCGAACTGCCGAAGGCCGCGGGAACAGCCGTCGGGTGGGCCCTCGAGACCCGACCGGCCAGCTTGAGGGATCGACGGGCGGTCGAAGTCCGGGTGCGCTTTGACGGACCCCTCGGCGGGCTGCTCTAGACCCGCTGGCCGCCGAGCCAGACCTCGGCGGGGCCGGCGGAGCCCGGTGCACCCGTGTAGACCTGGAAGTCGGCGAAGGCACCGGGTGTGAGTTCGCCCATCGTCCCCCCGTCCCCGTTCGCCTCGGCACCGGCCGAGGTGTACAGGCGGACCGCGGAGGCGAGGTCGACGTTCTCAGCCGGGTCGAAGCCCTCCGGACGCGAGACGGCCGCCTTGATCCCCTCCCAAGGGTCGCCGGGCACGATCGGTCGGTCGCTCGAGAAGCTGAGCCGCAGACCCGCCGCAAGGACGCTCCGGACCCGCTTGATCCGCCGGGCGACTTCCGGCGGGAGTTGCTTGGCATAGGCATGGCCGAACCGCAGCAGGAACTCCGGCTGCATGGTCACCCGGGCCCCCTGCCGGGACATCCGTTCGATCTGGGCGTCGCTCAGCACCATCGCATGCTCGATCCGGTGTCGAGTCGGATCGGCGGTCGCGTCGTAGGCGTCCATGACCAGGTCGGTCGAGCGATCGCCGATCGTGTGGATCGCGATCGCCCAGCCCGCCTCATCGCCCAGGCGCACCATCTCCTTGAGCCGTTCGGGGCTGTAGATGAGTTGCCCGTCGCCGTCCGTGGTCAGGTACTTCCCATAGATGGCGGCCGTGGCGGACCCGATCGCCCCGTCGGCGAAGATCTTGAGCCCGATCGGGCGGCAGCGCGAAGGGTCGGGGCCTTCCGTCAGATCGCGGAGCCGGCCGGGATCGATCCCCCTCGGCCCGAGCACGGTGCCCCACTGAAGGCAGGTACGCAGCCGGACCTTGCAGCCCCGCCGGGCGGCCTCGGCGTAGGCCAGCAACTCTCGTTCGAGGTCCCACCGCCCGGTCATCATGTCCGTGGCGCAGGTGATCCCGAGGCGGCTCATCGACTCCCCGGCGAGGAGGATCGCCTGGACCATATCGTCGAACGTCGGGGTCGGGGCCTGGGCCGAGACGTGTTCGTGCGCCCGCTCGAGGAGCACCCCGTTCGGCTCGCCCCCCTCGTCCCGGACGTAGGCGCCGCCGGTCGGGTCCGGCGTGTCGCGATTCACCCCCGCCGCGGCGAGGGCCGCGGAGTTAGCCACGCTCGCATGGCCGTTCGAATGCCGCAGGAGCGCAGGGCGGCCGGGGACGACCGAGTCGAGCTCCTGGCGCGTGAGGTGGCGAGCGTCCGGGAAGCGAGTCTGGTCGTAGTGGACGGCGAGGAGCCACCCCTCCGGCTGGGCGGCGTGACGGTCGCGGACGGCGTCGAGCACCTCCTCCCGGCTCCGGCAGGGGCCCAGGTGGAGCTTGAGGGCGTCGAGGCCGGTGGGAAGGATATGGCAGTGGGCGTCGACGAACCCAGGAAGCACGGTCGCCCCGGCAAGGTCGACCGTCGCCCCGACCGGGCCAGGCGACCCGAACCGGTCACCATCGACGACGAACTCAAACGGCCCGCCCTCCAACGTCCTCGCGTTCACGAATTCAGTCCGCATCCAGCACCTCTTTCGCCACCCTCTCGGCGCTCTCGAGGGCGCCTTCGACGAAGCCTAGCCAATCGGCGGTGTGCTCCCCCGCGAAATGGACCCGTCCCCACTGCTCGCGCAACCAGGGGAGGGAGTCGAACACCGCCCCCGGGGTCAGCGCCGAGAACCCGCACTGGGCGAAGGGGTCGCTCACCCAGTCATGGACGCGCCCGCCTCGAAAGGCCTCGACCGCCCCAGGCAAGGCCTCGGCGAGCGCGCGGAGCACAGTCTGCACCGCCGCCTCATGGTCGGAGGCGAAGGCCTCGGCTTGGCGTCCGACGACGTACGCCAGGAGCACGGGGGCACCGCCCCGCCCCCCGACCCAGACCTGCTGGAACGGCAAGTCCGCCATCAGCCCCCCGCTCGTCGCCGGGCTCTCCCAAAACCGGGCGTCGAACTCGAGCGCGACCTTCACGATCGGAGCCCTCCCCATCGCCTCGAGGGCACGGGCGCGCTCTTCCGGCCAGTCCGGTTCGAACTCGACACGCCGGAGCGGCCCCGGGGGCACCGCAACGACGACCCGGTCCGCCAAGGCCACCTCCTCGGGGAACCAGAGTTCGACGTGGTCCTCTGACTGCTGGACGGCTTTGAGCACGCGGCCGAACTGGGGCTCGGCCCGCAGGCGTTCGGCCATCGCACGGCACAGCCCTTCCCCGCCCGTCGGGAACCGGTGGCTGCTCATCTCGGCGTTGGCCGCGGACCGGGCGAGGTACTGCCGCTGGCCGACGAGCCAGCCGAGGAGGCTGAGCCGGTCGGTGTCGTCCCCTTCGTCCGACCGGGTGACGGCCTCGAGCAACCACCGGCCCCGGCGCGTCGTGGCTTGGCGGTCGAAGAAGTCCGCGACGGTCGAGCGATCGAGGTCGGGCGGGTTGGCCCAGGAATGGTCGGCGAGTTGGCGGGCGAGCCGGTGGGCCTCCGCCCGGGCGTAGGCGGAGTCCTGCTCGGCGTCTGGCCACAGGTCGTCGTCCCGACAGACGTCGCCGTTGAACACGAGCTTTCCGGGCCGCGGGTCGCTCGGCTCAGGTTCGAGCCCGAACTCGCGCAGTAGCCCGAGAACGCGGCTGTGGTCCGAGTCGATCCACTCGCCGCCCGCTTCGTACCACCCGCCATCGGTGGCGACGGTGTGCAACCGGCCTCCCACCCGGTCGCGGGCTTCGAAGAGGGTGAGCTCGACCCCAGCTTCCTCGAGGAGCATCGCCGTCCGGAGGCCGGCGATTCCCAAGCCGACGATCGCGACCCTCACGCCCGGCCCTCCGGTTCTGCGGGGGGCTTGAGCCGCGCGACGTAGTCGCCCACGACCCCGACCGCGAACACCGCGACGAACCCGGCACGCCAGGCCATGGGCCACTCTTGGCGCATGCCCTCGAACAGCCCCGCCAGGGCGAGCGAGGCCGCCACCATGAACAGCGCGGTCGGTCCGCGATCCCGCAGCCGGATGAGCCACAGGAGTGCCAAGACGAGCGAAAAGCCGGCCGCATAGCCAAGCCAGGGGGTGAGCTGTTCGATCACTTCGCTGCCCCCGCGGCCCGCCTTGCCGCCTGACGCACCCAGACCCGCGGGTCGTTCTGCGCGACGTGCGCCCACGACGCGGGATCACGGTACCGAAGTGCCAGGCCCGACCAGTCCGTGTCGCCTCGCCCTTGGGCAAGGGCCGCCTCGACTTCGGCCGGCGTCCTCACGCCGACGAGCACGCACCCGTCCGACCGGTTGGCTTCGAGGGCGTCCGGCACGAGCCGCTCCGATCCGTCCTCGAGCACGGTGAAAGGTAACCCCACACCCCAGTCCAGCGCCCCGAACGACACGAGCCCGACCCGCCTCTGCTGGGCGAGGGGGGCGAGGGTCGCGAACGCCTCCTGGCGCAGGGGGTTGCGGGGGAGCGCGAGCGCCACGAAGGCGTCGTGGAACTGCCAGAGCCCGAGCGCGGCCAAGGGCGGGCCCTCGCAGCTCAGTCCGACGTGGCGGACGAGCCCCTCTTCCCGGGCGGATTCTAGGGCCATGAGCGCCCCGTTGAGCTGGTACTCCTCGATCGCCCGCCGGACCCGAAGGAAGAAGAGGTCGAGGACAGGACGCCCGAGACTCGAAAGCAATCCGATGAGGTCGGCCGACACAAGGTCGGCGGCGTGGGAATCGTCCCGGGCCGCTTCGATCCCACGGCCGCCGAACGCGACCGTCCGGTTCTCGGCCCCGCGCAAGAGCGGTCCCCAGAGGCTCGGCCCTTGGGTCACGTCGAGCGGGGCGCCGGTCGCGACGGCCGCCTCGGCGAGCCGACCTCGCGCGGCTTCACCTCCGTCGTGGGGGGCCATCAGACCGAGCCATGTGGCCGGCCAAGGTTCGTTCGTGCGGCCGAAGACCGTACTCACCGCGGCCTCGCGATCGCATCGACCAAGACGAACGCGAAGAACCCGAGCGAGACGAAGCCGTTCATCGTGAAGAAGGCAAGGTCGACTTTGCTGAGGTCGTCGGCCCGGACGAGGCTCTGTTCATAGGCGAGCATCGTCGCCGCCGCCAAGACCCCGACCCAGGCCAGTGGGCCCGCCCCGACCAGCGCGACCGCCGCGCCGAGGGCGACCACCGCGCCGACGTGGCAGAGCCGGCTCACCAGGAGCGCCCGGGCCCCGCCGATCGTCTGGGGGAGGGAGCGCAACCCGTGCTCCCTGTCGAAGGCCTCGTCTTGGAGGCTGTAGATCAGGTCGAACCCGGCCGTCCAGAGCGCGACGGCCAAGGTCAGGACGACCGGGGGCCAGGCGAGCGACCCCGTGGTCGCGATCCACGCGGCCGCCGGGGCGATCCCAAGGCTCAGCCCGAGGACGAAGTGGCACAGGGGCGTGAACCGCTTCGTCGTCGAGTAGGCGAGCGTGACGCCGAGGGCGACGGGGCTCAAGGCTAACGCGAGCGGGTTCAGCATCCCCGCCGCAACGAAGAATAGGGCGCACGACCCGAAGAAGTAGAGGTTCGCCGTCCGAAGACTGAGGAGGCCGGCGGGCAGGGCCCTCACTCGGGTCCTCGGGTTCAGTGCGTCCACGTCTCGGTCGGCGATCCGGTTGAACGCCATGGCCGCGCTCCGGCAGGTCACCATCGCCACGACGATCCAGCCGAACGTCCAGGCCCCCGGCCAGCCCGTGCCCCCCGTCGCGAGCGATGCCCAGACCATTCCCGTCAGCGCGAACGGCAAGGCGAACACGCTGTGTTCGACCTTGATCATCTCCAGGAAGACCCGGAAGCCCCGCCACCCTTGCGCCGCGGTCGCCATCGCTGACGGAGTCTACTGAAGCGCCGGTGCCGTCGGCGTCCGAGGGGCGTCCTAGCCCCGGTCGGAAGTCCCCGTCAGTCGATCGCGAGCCGTGTCCGGGCCAGCGTGACCCCGTCCTGGACGACTTCGAGGGCGTAGACACCCGGGCTCGGCACCTGGATCTCCGGGTGGAACGGCGAGTAGAAGAAGGCGTAGTTCGGCCCGTAGTTGGACCGCCTCTCGAAGACGAACTCGATCCCGGCTCCCCAGAGCACGCGGCCGTCCTCGTCCACGAACCTCAGGTCGACCACGCGCACCCCGACCTCGTCCGGGTCGGCCTCGACCTCGATCGCCACCCAGAATGGTCGGAGCGGCCCCGGGAACCCGGCGAGACGCATCCCCCGGAACACGCCGATCAAGAGGGGTTCTCCCGACTCTAGGCGGGATGCGAACTCGCAGGCGAGAAGGAAGCCGACCGTCACGAGGGTCTAGCATAGCCTCTCCCACCTGTGGTTTTCCGCAAGCTAAAGGGTGCCGCCTCGACTCCGGCCCGGTACACTCGGGGCGTGCGCCGCCTGAACTCCTCCGGAATCGAGCGCTCCCGACTCGCCTGGGCCTTGACGCAGCCCCGCCTCGTCCAGACGGCCCGGGCCGAAGACTCCTGCCTTCTTTGCCGGGCCGGGCAGGTCAACGAAGCGGCGCTCTGTCCCGTCTGCCAAACCATGCTGAGCGACGAGGAGTCTCGGCTCGCCGAGCGTTGGATGAACGGCGTAGGCCCCTAGCGTGGGCGGCTGGTTGATCTTCGGGGCCCTCGTCGTCGCGCTGGTCGGAATCCTGGCTTGGCGGGTGCTGGCGGGCCGAAGGGAGGCGGGCTACTCAGCGGTCGTCGAGTACTGGGTCTACGTCACCGGGGAGCAACTGCCGAAGACGGAGGCGCTCATGGACCGGATGATCAGCTCGAACCCTCACAACCGGCCGGGCCGGCCCTGTATCGGGGCGCGGGAGGGCATGCTCTTTAGCGACGTCCGACTTCACATCGCGATGGCCAAGCGGGCCAAGAACCCAGAGGCGTTCCGGCCAGACCTCTTCGAGGACGGCGTCGAACCATCCGCCGAGACCTTGGCCTCGTTCGCGGAGTGCCCGAGCCTGGTCGTGGTCCGATTTTCGAGCGCGGTGCGGCTCAAGGACCGACGCCACCTCCAGTTCATCCCCCACATGGCCGACGCCGTCGCCGACCTGGCCGGTGGGCGGGCGGTCTACGACCGCGTTTCGGGGAACCTGTGGACGGCCGAACAGTTCACGGCCGCCCTCGCCGCGAACTCGAACGCCGACCGGCCCGACTTCCACTTGCGCGTCCGGTGGGAGCGGCAGGACGATGGGTTCGTGGCCCTGACGGCCGGGCTGCGGAAGACGGGCCGACGTGAGGCCGTGACCACCCTGCAGAGCGCCGACCATGAGACCCTCGCCGTCGGGCTCCTGCTTCGGGCCGCCCAAACCCTCTACCGCGACCTGGACGCGGGGTGGCCACTCGAGTTCGAAGAGGCAGGGGACGGGTTCGTCCTTGAGGACGCCGGACGGTCAGGCTCCCGAACCCAAGTGCGGTTGCTGCGGCGCGCGGGCTGACTCACAGCAGTGCGCTCACAGCGGCCAAGAGTTCACGGCCACGTGGGTCGAGCGAGTGGACGGGGCCCCGGGGAGGGCCGATATCGAGGCCCTGCTCCTCGCAGAACGCTTTCGCGACCCGGACCGACCGTCCGTGGGCGAAGAGGGCCTTGACCTTGATCTGCGCCGTTCCCCACCCAACCACGAGCGCCCGGGCTGCCTGGGCACCGAAGACCCCTAGGGGGGACACGACCTCGCCCCCGAACTCGCCCTCCTCCGAGGTCGCGCCCCGGGAAAGGGCCACGGCCCCGAACCCGACCGCGTCGAGAGACCGGACGGCCAACCCGAGCCCTGCCTCGCCGCCTTCGTCGATCCGCTCCGTACCCAAGAAGCCCGCCGCCAAGTTCCCGTGCCTGCGCAGGCCCCTGGCGGCCGATCTCACTTCGTCGGGCGAAAAGGGCCCGTACGGAGGCATGGAGAAGACGGCGCCTCGGGCACCGTGCCGCTCCGCGTGTTGGCAGAGGTCGATCATGGCCGAGGTCGTCGAGGCGGTCACGTGGACGAAGACGGGGAGGCCGTGGGCCTCGCGCACGGCCCATTCGACCAGCGTCTTCCGCTCGCTGTGGGCCAGGGCCCACCACTCCCCCGCGTCGGAGGTCACGACGAATCCCGCGGCGCCTCGATCCCGGTGGAAGCGGACAAGCCGGGCGAACCGGATCTCGCTCACCGAGGACGTATCGTCGGTATACGGGCTAGCGAGTGGGACGATGAGCCTTTCGAACACGAGTGCCTTTGAACCCCTTGGGCTTAGGGACGGACGACGGGGCCCGGGAGCCGCTCTGCGAGCACCGTGAGCTCGGGAAGGTGGAAGGTGTCGGGCTCGGGCCGCAAGAGGTCTCGAAGCGTGCCCGTCGCCCCTTGGATCGCTTCGCGCACCTTCTCCTGCGTCTCGGCCGGGACGGACATGCGCTCGAGCCATTCCGTAAGGCCGATCCGCTTGAGCCGGGTCTCCGAGAGGAGGGTCTTGAAACCAGCCCCATCCAGGAGTCTGGCCCAGGTCGAGACCGGCAGATCGCGCACGTGAGAGGGGTCGCGCGCCCGCTCGATCGCGTCGAGGGCCTCGTCCGCCTCTGGGTCCTCCGATCCGACGGTGTCCACGACGAGCAACCGGCCCCCGGGCGTCAGGACCCGGTGCGCCTCGGCGAGGAACCGAGGGACGTCCGGGAAGTGGTGCGGGGCGAGCCGGCAGGTGACGACATTGAAGTGCCCGTCGGGGAACGGGAGGGCCTGGGCGTCGCCGAGTTGCGTCAGGACGTGCGCGAACCCCCGCCGCAGCGCTTCGGCCTGGGTGACCTCGAGCATTTCCGGCGTCAAGTCGAGCGCGACGACCTCGGCCGCCTCCGGGGCGACTGCGTAGGCCACGTGCCCGGCGCCCGTCGCCAGATCCAGCACCCGCCCAAGTCCGGGCCCGAGGAGAACCGCAAGGGCTCGTAACGATTCGGCGTCCGAATGCACGTCGCTGGTGAGGTACCGACTCGCGGCTGGCCCGAACTGGTCGCGAGGGTCGGCGGTCACGCCCGCCCCACGGGGACGTACACGGTCTTCGCGATGATCCGGTCGCCGATCCGCGCCTCGACCTTCACCGGGAACGTCCCGACCGTGTCCTTAGGAACGATGATCTCGACCGGGATACGGGCCGAGCCGCGGGAGTGGTAGATCGTGAGGGGGACGTCCGAACCGCGGGAGACGGTCCACTCCTCGGGGACGGAGATCGAGAACCGACCGTTGACGCGCTTCATCCCGTTGGAGCGCACCACAACGTGCCCCTTGACGATCCGGGCTTCGGGGCTCGGGGGCAGTTCTCGCGGGAGGTCGATCTTGAAGTCCACCAGTTCGGCGACCTGAAAGCTTGAGCGCAATACAGTCAGGCTCCCGTCTGGCTGGCGCAGGCTCGTCCGAAGGACGCGGTACCCGGGTCGGGTGTCGGGTCGGATCCGCGATGCGTAGTCGAACGCCGCACGCCCCTTCGAGTTCCACGTCGGGAACGGCTGTGTCCCGGCCGCCATCGCGTCGCGTCCGGACCCTTCGACCCGGTACTCGAGCTGTTCGAACTCGACGGCCCCGGCCCGCTCGAACGCGTAGCGAACCTTGAACTCGTCCTCGACCGGGACGTCACGGACGAGCGTCTCGGGACGCCAGCGGAACCCGGTGGGCAACGCCTGTCCCATATCGGTCTGGAGCGAGACGAACGCGAGCGGACGGGGCATGAAGGCGGGCCCGAGGTCCGACCCCATTGGCACCGCGTCCACCCGCAACCCCAACCGGCGCCCGGCGGCGGGGGCAAGCGGCACTGCCGGCCGGAACGCCCCCTCAAGGACCCACCCGTCGTCGCCCTTCGCACCCGAGAGAGTGACGCTCGACGCGGGGACCGCCGCTTCGAGCCAGACCGGACCGTTGGGCTGTGTCCCGTCGAGCCGGCGCACGGACAGCGAAGGGGCCCCGTCCCGGAACGAGACTCGGAACTCAAGGTTGTCCGAGCCGACCAGCCAGCCGTCCGCCGCCTCGTCTAGGGAGAGGACGACGTCCTCCCCGTCCTTGGCGCGCGCCGACCAGTAGACGACCTCCGGCTCCCACTGGAACCCGGACTCGGCCCCCCCATCGGCGGAGAGCCGGTCCCATTCCTCGTCGTCGAGCCTGCCATCGAGCGTCGGCGTGATCGCGAGCCGGACGGTCTGGGCAACCGAGAACGGCCGGCTAAGGAGCGAGGCGGCGGGGGTGGGCTGCGGCGCGAGCTGGGCCCCGACTAGGGCGAGCACGACGGTCGTCATACCGTTAGAGACTCTCGACCGCGGGCGGACGATTCCCGACCCAGTCCCGGTCGGGGCCCCCCATCGCCTCAGACGTCCTTGCCCGCCGGGTTCCAACCCCATTCGACGAACTCGTGCGTCCATCGGCCGTCCGGATAGAGGTCGAGCACAACGTACCCTGGCGGGAACTCTCGGTTCCGCCCGAGCCACCAGGCGCCGCTCACCGCCCCATTGCAGAGGTACGCGACCCCGTTGTACTCGTACCGGTCGACCAGGTGGATGTGCCCGCTCACGCAGAGCTTGACCTGCGGGTTCTTGTCGAACACCTTCTTCACGTCGTCGAAGTTCTTCGTCTGGAGGTTGCCTCCGACCACCCACTCCCCTTGCGCCGCGTTGTAGCCCCAGAGCATCGTGCACGGGGCGATGAGCGGGATGTGGCTGACGACCATCACCGGGGTGTCCTTCGGGGTGCCCTCGATCGTCGACTTCATCCAGTCGAACTGCTCCTCGTCGATGAACCCGTTGTAGCCGTCGGGGGTTTGCAGGACGGTGTCGAGCACGAGGATCCGCCATCCGCCCGCGTCGAGGCTCTGGTACGTTCGCTCGTAGCCGAAGAGGTCGCAGAACCACCGCTTCCCCCAGAGCGGCTCCTCGCCGGTCGTCCGGCTTGCTTGCTTGTTCCAGCCCCAGACGTCGTGGTTCCCCAACGTGTGGACGACCGGGCGGTCCCAGTTCTCCTTGAGGGCCGAGGTGAACACCTCCCACTGCCGTCGGGTGCGGTCCTCGCGGGCGGCGAAGGAGTCCATGATGAGATCGCCTCCGGTCACGAGCAAGTCGGCTCGAGGACTGAGGCCCGCGGCGTGCCGGAGGGCCTTGCCGAAGCCCCACGGTGCGTTCATTTCGGGCTGGGCGTGCATGTCCGTCATGTGGACGACCCGGAACGGCTTGGCCTCCTGGGCCAGGACGCCCCGAGGCAGTACGCCCGTCAAACCGGCCGCCGCCGCCGTCGCTAGTAGGTCGCGTCGAGAGAGGCTCACAGCGCTAGTGTGGCCGAGCGCACGTTAACGCAGGGTTATCCCCGGTCCCGGTGGGCTCGGCGGGCGCGTCTATCATTTCGTACGTCCAGTGTGACTGGATCCTGAGGAGACTTGATGAGCGCCACCACTCTTGTGACCCGCCGCGCCGCCCTCTCCGCCCGGCTCGCCTGAGTCCGTTCAGGCCCCGCAGAAGGAGGCGCTTCCCTAGAGAAGCTGCCCGGCCCCGCCGTGCCTGACCTCGACCTCAGGATCCCATTGAAGAAGAGTCACAAGAACACCTCTCGCCGTCAATCGTCCGACCTCCCCGACCGCCGCGCCCGCAAGGCCGCGACCCGAGCCGCCCGTCAAGCCGGCCCGGGCGGGCCCTCTGCCGAGACCCTCTACCGCCGCCTCCAAGACCCCGGAGCCCGTCTCGACGGGTTCACCTGCGGGAACTGCGGCGTCGCCGTGCCCTGGGAAGGGGCCGGGTCGGCGCACCGCAACCACTGCCCTCGATGCCTCTACAGCCGGCACCTCGACGACGAACCGGGGGACCGGGCCAGCGAGTGCCTCGCTCTCATGGAGCCGGTCGCCGTCTGGGTGCGCAAGGGCGGGGAGTGGGCGGTGATCCACCGGTGCCGCGAGTGCGGGGTCCTGAGCTCCAACCGCGTCGCCGCCGACGATAACGTCCCCCTGCTGGTCTCACTCGCGATGCGCCCGATCGCCTCGCCGCCCTTCCCCCTGACTCATGAGGAACCCTAAAGGCTCGGGCCCCCGGAGACACGTTCCGGGGGCCCGACCTCGGCGTGTGGCCGCCGCCTTACTTCTTGGCGTAGAGCGCTGGGTTCTCCTTGAACTTGCCCGGGCACGCGGCGCAGCAGAAGTAGTACCGCTTCCCCTCGTGGTCGACGTGCTCCAGGGCGTCCTCGGGGTTCGCCATCCCCACCTTCATGACCGGGCACTCGACCTCGCCCTTAGCGTTGCGGTGGATCGTGACGTCGGTCGGCCAACCCGCGGCCTTGGCATCCGAGCCCGCGGGCGTCCCAGTCGCGGGGGCGGCGGGCTGAGACGGGGTCGCCTGGGCGTCGGCGGTGGGTTCGGGAGTCACGGCGCAACCGACGAGCGTCAGGGCCGCGACGAGGGCCAGAAGAGTGGGCAGGACTCGCATAGGTTGACACGAGTGTATCCTTTCCGTCGGCCCGGCCCCGGGGTCCCACGGGCCTCGTGTAAACTCGCCGGATGCCCAGGCTCTCCGACCGGGCCGTGAGGATGCCGGCGTCGCCGATCCGACGGCTGGCGCCCTACGCCGACGCCGCCAAGGCCAGAGGGGTGCGCATCTACCACCTCAACATCGGCCAGCCTGACGTCGAGAGCCCGCCCTCGTTCTGGGAGGCCGTCCGCAACCCCGAACTCCGGGTGCTCGAGTACAGCCACGCCGCCGGGATGCCCGCACTCCGCGAACGAGTGGCCGCCCACTACCGCTCGATCGGCATCGACGTGACCCCCGCCCAAGTCCTCGTCACGACCGCGGGGTCGGAGGCCGTGGCCTTCGCCATGATGGCGACCCTCAACCCCGGCGAGGAGGTGATCGTCCCCGAGCCGATGTACGCGAACTACATCGGGTTCGCGGCCTACGGATCGGTGGAGGTCGTCCCCGTCACCACGCGGATCGAGGACGACTTCGCCCTTCCGGGCGTCGAAGAGTTCGAGCGCCGAATCACCCCCCGAACCAGGGCCATCGTCGTCTGCAACCCCGGGAACCCGACCGGCGTGGTCTACTCCGACGCCCAGCTCGAAGAGCTCCGCGACCTCGCGCCCCACCACGACCTCGTCCTCATCGCCGACGAGGTCTACCGAGACTTCAACTTCACCGACGCCCCGATCCGGTCTGTCCTCCAGCTCGAGGGCCTTGACGAGCACGCCGTCATGTGCGACTCGGTCTCGAAGCGCTTCAGCCTGTGCGGGGCCCGGATCGGGTTCCTCGTCACACGGAACGCGGCGCTGATGGACGCCGCCGTCCGGTTCGGCCAGGCCCGGCTCTGCCCGCCCACGCTCGAACAGATCGGGGTGCTCGCGGCCATGGAGACCCCCCAGTCCTACTTCGTCGAGGTGCGCGAGGAGTACCGCGCCCGGCGCGACCTCCTGGCCCGTCGGCTTCGCGCCATGCCAGGAGTCGTCTGTCCGAACATCCAAGGAGCCTTCTACGCGACCGTCCGGCTCCCGATCGACGACGCCGACCGGTTCTGCCAGTGGCTGCTCGAGTCGTTCGAGCGGGATGGCGAGACCGTCATGCTCGCCCCGGCGACCGGGTTCTACCAGACCCCTGGTCTCGGACTCGACGAGGTCCGTATCGCCTACGTTCTTGGCCAGGACAAGCTCGACCGCTCCATGGACCTCCTCGAGTCCGCCCTTGCGGCCTACCCGGGGCGGACGGGCGCAGGCGCCCTCCCGGTGACGCCCCATGCCTGACCGTGCAACGGACAACCCGCAGGATCGGTATCATGCTTACATGAACGTCCAAACCCTTGCCCTTGCCACCGCTCTCCTCCTCGTCGTCGGGTGCCAGAAGGCCGACCCGCTCGTCGGCGATTGGACCACCGACTTCGAAATCATGGGCGCGAAGGGCACGTCGGAGATGTCGTTGAAGGCCGATGGAACCTTCACCGGGGCCTCCAGCGTCTCGCTCGGGCAAGGCACCCTCAAGACTACCGACACCGGGACCTGGAAGGTCGATGCGGAGGGCAAGCTGGACCTGACGCTCGTCGATACGAAGTGGACCGCGGTCGGGGCGGACGGCAAGCCGATGACCCAGATGCAGAGCCTCCTCGACGGCCAGAAGAAGGCCGTGATGGACGGCTTCAACGCGGCCGCGCCCTCGAAACCGACCTGGAAGGGGAACGACGAGTTCACCTTCGCCATGGACGGCCAAACTTACGTCTACACCCGCAAGAAGTGACCGGCTACCGCCGCTCGACGACCCGGTTCATCACCGGGTAGGAGTCGACGGAAACGAGTTCGCGGACCCCGTCTGCGAGTCGGTACGTCTCGACCTCGTAGCCCGGCTTGCCCGGGTTGCGCACCCGTTGTGAGGGGCCGGTCCCGACGACGAACTCGGCCGGACTCCGGCGGTGGACGACGTTCTGGGCGATCTGGATCGAACGCCCCTCCCCCGCACCCCAGAGTTCGACGACCATCGCCTCGCCAACCACCCGCGCCCGCACTCGGATCGGGAACCTGTATGGGTTCCGAACCTTCAGGTCTAGGTTCGGGTAGGCCACCGCCGCGTCCCGGCCCGGAGGCACATAGTTCGCGACGAAGTGGTGCGGGTGGCGCTCGACGACCTCGAACCCGCCCATGAGCGCGGCGTTGTAGAGCGTCGTGCTCGTCTGGCAGACCCCGCCCCCCCAGGTGCTGATCAACGTGCCGCCGAAGCTGACCGGGGCCCGGCGGTACCCCTGGTCGCGGCTCCAAGAGCCGACCGCCTCGTTGAAGCTCAGCACGCCCCCAGCCGGAACCCGAAGCCCGTCGAGCCGCCGCAGCGCGAGCTCCGCGTTGTGCCTCTGGTCGAGCAACCGCCCTTCCAGGGTGGTCGAGAACCGCCCGACGACCCGCTCCGGCTGGGCCGACAACAAGAGCCCGGCCAGCCCCGCGACCCCCAACCCGGACCCCAATGCGGGGAGCCCCCAACCCCTCACCGAGCCCGCACCTCCAAGACCGTCTGCCCCGTCCCGCTTCGGACGTCCGGCTGGTACATCTTCGAGACGACGGCCGGCATCGCCGCGCAGACCCCGGTCGCCTCGGCTCGCAGGGGGTACTCGATCACGTGGTCCTTGCCCGGGGGCAGGCTCTCGATGAAGAACGCCGCCTTGTCGTCCAGAAAGACCGACCGGCTCCACCAGTCGAACCACGAGACACCGTCCGACGGGGTGTCAGCCCCGACGATCCGGCAGTGGCTCGGGATCGGGTCCTCGAGCAAGAGGTACGTCACGGGGCGGTCGCTTCGGAGGGTCAGGCGGACACGGAACACCTGCCCCGAGGTCGCCACCGAGATCGGGGCGTTCCCTCCGACCCTCCGGACGGTGCCGTCCTCCATCCGCGTCGGCGAACTGGCGACGTACTCGCGACGAACCTGCAGCCAAGGGGCCGAGGATTCTGCGGCGGGGGCGTCTTCGGCGACGCTCTGGCGCAAGGTCGCCGTCGAGTAGAGCACGCCGCGCCCTTCGATCGTCGCCCGAACCGTGAACTCGCCCGCCGGAAGGTCTCGCAAGGGGATCCGTACCGGCTCCGGCGAGCGGAGTGCCCCCTCGCCCCGGAACTCGAACGTCCGGTCGGGTTGGCCGTCGATGCGCACCGTCACCGTCATGTCCGGTCGAAGCTCGCCGCTCGCGGCCAGATAGTCGGCGACGGCGAGCACGACCCGCGCGGTCTCGCGGGTGTTGACCCAGCGCCCTCGCGCCCGAACCCCCATAAGGCCCCGCAAGACCTTCGGGACCAAATCCGACTCCGGCTGCACCGCCTGTAAGGCCTGCAGCCCGAGCGCCGTCTCCTCGTTGCCATAGTCGCCCGGCCAGCTCGTCACCGAAGGCGTGTCGTCGGCGCGGCGGAGCAACTCCTGGAGCAGCCCGTCCCTCGCAGCCTGGCCGCCCAGGCCCTGCTGAACCTGGCGCTGGCGGGCCATCAGGGCGTAAGCCACCGCCCTCGTCGGCAGACCGTTGACGGCCGGTAACGAGTCAAGAGCGGCGACCGCGGGCTTCGACGGCCGCACGAGCAGCACGGCGTAAGCTAGCTCCACCCGGTCGAACGCGTCCCAAGCCTTCGGGTCGATCCGGGACGCCTGTGCCTTGGTGAGCCACTGCTCAGCCCAGTCGAGGGCCCGCTCGAGCATCGCCGGCCGGACGGCGACCCCGTTCTCTCGCGCCCGGACCAGACCCTCGATCGCGTACCCCGTCATCGCCGGCGAGGGCTCCCCGAACTCCCACCACCCCCAGCCTCCGTCGGGCCGTTGGGCAGCCCGGAGCCTCGCGAGCCCGGACTTGGTCACCTCCGGCATCTTCTCGCGCAGCCCGGGCACCTCAAGCCCCGTCCGATCGGCCAGGCGCTGGACCGCCAGGGCGGGCACGAACCGGCTCAACGTCTGCTCGACGCAACCGTACGGGTAGTCGATCAACCCAGGGAGGTCCTCGAGCAACCGCGCCACGAGCGTCGGGGCCAGGTTCACCACAAGCTCGCCGTCCACCGCCGACTGCAGCCGCTCGAACGTGTACGTGGCCCCCTCCGGCCCCTCCGAGGCGAACGAGGCGACCCGTTCGCGACCGCGCAGAAGGACGGGGAACGAGAGTTCGAGCCCGTCGCTCGGCCCCTCCGAAGAGACGGCGGTGAGCCGTAGCTTTGCGGTCCCGACGGCCTCGGCCAAGAGGGTCCACCCCACGTCGACGCTCCCCCGCGGCCCGACCGTGACCGACCGCTCGCCCTCGCCCTGGAGCCCGATGCCCTCCGAGCCAAGGCTCACCCGCACCGCGAGCGGCCGGTCGGTCGTGTTCGAGATCCGGGCGTTCACCGCTTGGCGATCCCCGACCGCCATGAACGGCGGCAGGCTCAGCCGGGCCATGAGGTCGCGCTTGGCCACCACCCCGACCCGAGCCCGACCGATCCGCGTGTCCGTCGTGAACGCCGTCGCGGTCGCCCGCCACTCAGTCAGGTTGTCCGGCAACCGGACCTCTACCTTCGCCGTCCCGTCCGGGCCGGTGCGGACCGACGGCTGCCAGAAGGCGGTGTCTTCGAACCGGCTCCGCAACGGCACCTCGCCCGGCGTCTTCTCCTCGCCGTCCAGGTAGATCTCGGGGAACGAGTAACTCGTCGTCACGCTCGACCAACGGCGCGGGTAGAAGGCGCGGAGTGGGTCCGTCCGGTCTTCGGCGATCGAGTAGACGCCCTCGTCGACGACGCCCACCGCCACGTCCGCCGAGACGGGCTGGCCGGACGGCTCGGTGGTCTTGACGGTGTAGGTCACCGTCTCCCCCGGCGCCAGCACAGTCTTGTCCGGGACGAGTTCGACGGCGAGAGACCGACGCTCGAGATCGACCCGCAAAGTCCGCTCCGCTTGGGAGAACTGTTTCCCGCGCACGTAGGCGACCCCGACGATGACGTTCGGAGCGTAGTCGCTCAGGTCGTCGATCTGGATTTCGGTGACCCGGCCCGTGAGCGGTACGACCCGCCGCCACACCACCCGGTCCGTCTCCACCGTGACCAGCGCCGACCCGCCGGGCCGGTCGGTCCTGATCAGCGCGAGCGCTTTCTCCGTCGGGGCATATGACTTCTTGTCGAGCACGATCTGGAGCGATGGCGTGCGCCCACCGAACTCGGCTTGGCCGTCGTACGCCCAGAGGCTGGCCTGGGCCCCGATTCGGCGACCTCCTGAATCGACCGTCGTGCACCTCGCCACGAAGTCGCCCGCCTCCTGGGCCTTGAGCTCGAGAGTCGCGGTCCCGTCCGGCCTGGTCCGAACCGCGGCCCGGCCCTCGGGGATGAACGCACTCTTCCCGCTCGACCACCGTTCGCGCCCGTACTCGACGACGACCTCGACCCCCGCCGCAGGCACGCCCCGGCGACTATCGTTGGCCGTCACCGTGAGCGGCACGGTCTCGCCCGGGCTCGCGACATACGCGTCGAAGCTGGCCCTGAGGTCGATGTCTCCCCGCCCCACGATCGCTTGTCCCCGCCCGTCGAACTGTCGGCCAGACTGGTCGCTCACGGCGGCCGTCACCGAGTACGCCATGTCGGACGTCTCGAAGGCCGCGTCCCCGCCTCGCGCAGTCGGAACCAGAACGATGGCCTCGCCCAAGGCATCCGTCTCCGCCTCGATCGCGGTCACGTACTCCCCGTAGTCGCTGAAGTCGGTCGCACCCTCCGCGTCTTCCCACACGTCGTCGTCGGGACCCCACGGGTTCCAGAGCACGGCACGCGAGACCTCCGCCCGGACCGAAGCCCCGACGAGCGGCTCCCCGGTGAAGTACTCCGCCTTCACCCGGAACCGGGCCGTCTCGCCGCGGACGAAGAACCTGGACTCGGGGGTCACCGTGACGCGAAACTCGGGCTTGCGGTACGCAAGGACCGGGATCGAGAGCGAGCCGCTGGACTCGCCCGCCCGCACGACGACCGTGTACGTCCCCGGCAGCGCCGTCCGGTCGACCGTGAACTCGCCAGACACCGTCCCCACCTCGCTCACGTCCATCGTGGACGTCTGGAGCGTCTCGCCGTCTGGGTCGGTCACCTCGAGCGTCGCCTGGCCCGCCGCCGGGAGCCGGTAGCCCGTGGGATCGGGGTCCCGGAGCACGCCTTTGAACTTGACCGTGTCGCCGGGCCGGTAGGCGGGACGGTCGGACTGAACCCAGACCATCGTCCGCCCCTGCTGCCCGCCCGAGCCCGCGTAGAACCAGCTGTACGCCTGGCTCCCCTTGGCCTTTGCGGCGACCACCGTCATGCCGTCCGCCCGTGCCCGGGCGGCTTCCAGCGTCCCATCGGCCCCGGTCGTCCCGAGTCGGCGCGAACCGCCCGCCCCGTGCTGGGCCACCTCGGCCCCCGCCACAGGGACGCCCGTCTCGAGGTCGGTCACGTACGCCAGGAGCCGGTCGTTCTCCGCCTTCGTCACGAGCGCGATCCGCGACACGATGAACCAGGAGAACCGCACCTCCTTCCCCGCCGTCACCCGGCAGAGGAACACGCCCTCGCCCGCGTTGGCCAGCGGGATCTCCTCGACGAACTGGCCCTCGATGTCCCGGCGGTTGATGGCGTGGTCGACGAAAGCGACCTCCTTGACCCACCGTGTCTGGGGGACGTCCTTCGGGATCCGGTTCGAGACGATGTCCCCGAGCAGCCCCGCCACATCGCCCCGCTTTTCGATCTCCGCGTCCGAGACTCGGCGGATCGAGACGGAGATCGACTTCGCATCGGAGAGCCCTCTCGCCGTGATCGTCGGGGTCTCGCGGGGCAGGTAGACCCGCTCGTTGCCGTAGACCTCGAGGTCGGGCTGGCTCCGCTTCGTGGGGAGGGTGACCTCGGCTCGGCTGCCCTCGAGGATCGCGACCGGCAGGTCCGATACTGAGTGCGCCTTTGCGAAGACCGAGGCCCGGTACTGGCCAGCCGGGAGTCCGGTCAGCGCGAACCGCCCCCGCTCGTCCGTCCGCGTCGACCACGTCGAGCGGGCACCCTCGGGGAGCGGGAAGGTGGAGTAGAGGACGACTTCGGCGCCGGGGAGGGGCCGGTCGGGGCCGGGCATCGTCACCGTGCCCGCGATCCCACCGATCGGGACTTCACGGGTCACGCCAAAGGCAAGGAGAGTGCCCACGAGCAGAAGCCCGAGGATCAGGCTCCCCAAACCGCCGGCCCGGAACGCGTTCACGTCGCCACCTTCCCTTCTGTCGGACGCCCGAGGCGGGCGGCTGCGACGGCCAACGCCGCGATGAGGAGGCCCGAGAAGAAGAGGACTTGAACCTTGCCGTCCCGCCCAAGCTCCATCGCCGGGAGGAGAAGGGGCGTCCCCGCCGCGACAAGGGCCATCCCGCCCACGCCGACCGCGGTGACCCCGCCGCGCGCGTGCCCGGTCAACACCGCCACGACCGGGCCCATGCCGAGCCCGATAAACAGCCCGAGAGTGCCCTTGGCACCAAGGAACACGATCGAGGCGAGGACCGTCCCCGCAATCGCCAGGCCGCCCAAAGCGAGGCTGACGGGCCGGGCGCCCTTGGCGCGGACAGCCTCGACAGCCACCAAGACAAGGGCCAAGCCGAGCAGGAGCCCGATGAGAGCGTAGTGCTGCCCGATGTCGAACGCCCGAACCGAGTCCGGGTTCAACTCACGGAACAGCCGGAACCCCGCCAGCCCGAGCGCGGGCGTCACCGCCGCCAGCGCCAGCCGGTTCCCGCCCATCACCGCCGTCACCACGCCGCCCAGTGCGAGCAGGGCGATCCCAAACCCTTGCTTGAAGCTGAAAGCGAGGGTCGCGGCGCCCAGCCACGCCACCGCTGCGAGCGCGACGGTCAGCGAAGAGCTCTTCTGCGCCGGTGCCATGTAGGCGACGAGCGCACTGAGGGCCGCCCCGGCGATCGGAAGGACGGCCGCCTCGGCCATGAAGAAGAACCGGTACCCGAGCACCGAGGCCGCCCCCATGAACGCCGCGATGACGAACGTCGTGCCGATCCAAGCCTCGAACGGCTTGGCGCGGTACGCCGCGGCCGCGATGAGCGTCACGGCCACCCCCGCGAAACCCAGGACGACCCCAGCCTGCGAAGCCGCGCCCCCCGGGCCCAGCGCGCCGAGCCCGCTCGCCGTCGCCCCGGCCAGGAGCAAGGCCGCCGCCCCCGGCGCAGTCGCTCCCCGGCCCAACCCGGCGACCACAGCCGCCCCCGCCGCGACCCCCGCGACCACGGAGAACAACAGGGCAGGGTTCGCGAACAGCCACCCCCAGCCGAAGGCGAGGAGCGAGGTCCCAATCCCGAGGGCAAGGCCCCGCTCGGCCAACCCTTCGCCGTTCGCCCAATCGAACAGTGCCACCGTCACCCCGGCCCCAGCGAGTGCGAGGCCAAGGCTCTGGACGACGGGTTCGCGCACCAGGGCCGCCAACGCGATTCCGACGACCCCGAAGCCCGCGCCCCACGGCAGAAGGGCGGCCCGGGTCTTCGATTCAGGCGGGGAGAGCGCGACTAACGCCGCGCACGCAGCGGTCAAGAGCAAAACGATCCAAGCGGTCATCGGTCGATACCCGGCCCGCGGTCACTCCATCGCGACGACTGCCGCGGCGGGCCTACGTTCAAGGACGGTGGCCGCGTCGTCTTCGCTCTCAGCGGTGGCGTAAAAGTATGGGGTGAACGACTCGAACTCCCCCGCGCAGGTGTCGACCATCTTGTAGACCGACCCCTCAGTAGCATCGCCATCCTGGCGGGGGTGTCCCGGGCTTCCGGCCCGGACGATCCCCTGGATCTTGCGCAGGAACCACGGGTCGACCCGGCTGACTCGGTTGACCTCCTCGACGGACCAGCCCCGCCGCAACGCCTCGGCGAGGGCCCACAGCCGCTCGTCGGTCGGCTGCGCCAGCGCCGCCCGCAGGGCGTCCGACGCATCCCCGTTCGTCGAATCCTCGCCCTGCGGATGCCACGAGTCAAGGCCTTTGGCCTTGACCTCCAGGCCACGGACCGCCTTCAGCAGCGCGGCCTCGAACGTCCGGTCGATCGCCATCACCTCCCCCGTCGCCTTCATCTGCGTCGACAAACGCCGATCCCCGCCAGGGAACTTGTCGAAGGGCCAACGCGGGATCTTCACCACAACGTAGTCGAGCGCAGGCTCGAAGCACGCCTTCGTGGTCTTCGTCACCGCATTCTCGATCTGTTCTAACGTCTTTCCCACCGCGATCTTCGCCGCCACCCGCGCGATCGGGTAACCGGTCGCCTTACTCGCGAGAGCCGAAGACCGTGAGACGCGCGGGTTCACCTCGATCACGTAATAGTCGAACGAGTCCGGGTTGACCGCGAGCTGCACGTTACACCCTCCCTCGATCTTGAGCGCTTCGATGATCCGCAAAGACGCGTTGCGCAACATGTGGTACTCGACGTCGCTCAACGTCTGCGACGGGGCCACGACGATCGAGTCGCCGGTGTGCACACCCATCGGGTCGAGGTTTTCCATGTTACAGACAGTAATGCAATTCCCTTTACCGTCCCGCATCACCTCGTACTCGACCTCCTTCCAACCGAGAAGCGACCGCTCGAGCATGATCTGCGAGCGCATCGAGAGCTTAAGCCCTTTTCGCCCCGTCTCCCACAACTCCTCACGGCTATAGACCACGCCTCCACCCGTACCGCCTAACGTGTAAGCGGGACGGACGATGCAAGGATAAGGGACAACGTCGAGCAACGCTTCCAACTCCGAATCGCTCTCGACGATCCAACTCTCCGGCACGGGCTGCTTGATCTCCCGCATAAGCGCCCGGAACAACTCACGATCCTCCGCCTTACGGATCGCGTCCAACTGAGTGCCCAACAACCGCACCCCGTAACGCTCCAGTATCCCCTGCTCCGCCAACTGGGAGGCGAGGTTGAGGCCCGTTTGCCCCCCAAGGGTCGGAAGCAGCCCGTCCGGACGCTCCCGAGCGATCACGCGCTCGCAGAACTCCACGGTCAACGGCTCGATGTACACCCGATCCGCCGTCTCCTCGTCCGTCATGATCGTCGCCGGGTTCGAGTTCACGAGGACCACCTCGTACCCCTCCTCGCGAAGGCTCTTGCACGCCTGTGTCCCAGCGTAGTCGAACTCTGCCGCTTGACCGATCACGATCGGGCCACTCCCGATGACGAGGATCTTCTTCATGCTTCGCCCCCATTATGCCCCCGTCGCGAGAACAGACCCGAACGGAAACGTGACGAGAATGTCTTGTCTTAACAATGCCTGGTGTACACTATTCTCGTCGTGCAAGCGACCAAGAGGTTAAACCTCATGATTATCAGAACCATCATCATCCTCATCGCCACTGCGGGCCTCGCCCTCGGGGCGCAAGCGGGCCAGCTCTTCTCAAGGGCTGAGCTCGACTCAGTCCTCATCGGCGGCGGGACGCTCGACGATTTCGAGCGCTTCGACGTCGCCAACGGCCAGACCTTCTCCGAGCCCCTCACCCGGCTCGATTCGACCACCACGTTCGGCGGCCAGACCGGACTCGTCCAACCCGGGGCGGTCTACACCGGCTCCACCCGGCTCAATTGGCTCGGCGCCGGATACCAAGGCTTGCCCTCTAAGGCGATCACCTTCACCTCCGGCCGGATCAGCGAGATCGTCTACGACTCGCCGGTCCAAGCCTTCGGGTTCGACCTGTTCACCCTCACAGACGCCCGGAGCCGGGTCTTGGTCGAGGTCGGCAACAATACCACGCGCTTCGGGACGTTCGACGTCGATCTTTCCCCCACCGGGAAGGCGACGTTCTTCGGCTGGGTCGAGGCGCAGGGCATCACGCGAGTGACGCTCAAGAACTTCGACCACCCATGGAGCGTCGTCGCTGACGACCACCGGTACGGCGTCGTGCCAGAACCGGCCACCCTCCTCGCGCTCGCGAGCGCCGTCGTCGCCCTCGCCCACCGACGCCGCAAGGCCTGACCCGGGTCGGGGCCCCGCTCCACAAGCGGGGCCCCGACCGTCACGCGAGGCCGAAGACGAGGAGCCGCGCGACCGTCGACCCGCGAAACCGGGCCGGGACCACGCGTCGGACGGTCGAGGAGGTCCCGTTCCACTCCACCACGTCCCCAACGGCGGTCGCGTCGGTCGCCGCGACCAGACAGACCCAGAAGGGCGGCGCGACCCCGTCCAGCTCGGCCTGGGCCAGGAACGACCGGACGAACCCGCTCGAGATCGGGCTGAAGAGGCCCCGCCGAGGGGCCCCACCGACCGTGAACGACTCGCCGTGCCGGTTCACGAGCCCCTCCACCCGCCTCGCCACCGCGCTCACGGGTCCTCCGGCTCCCGCTCACCGCCGAACGAGACGCCCAGCGTGCCCCGAATCGTCTCGCCCGGCTTGAGGTACGGCGTCAACCGCGCGAGCCCCTGGCGCTTGAGGCCGAACGGGTCGTTCAGGTCGCGCCAGGCGGGCGAAAGCTCGAACCACCCGAACGAGAGCGACTCGCTCGCCCCCGGCTCGCGGGCGATCTCCGCCGTGATCTCCCCCGCGATCACCTCAGTGGCCGCCAAGTTGAGGGTCGCGACGAGCTGCGTGTTCGGATCGTCGACGAAGCGCCGCTCGACCGAGTACTCGATCACCGGCACCAACTCTGCGATGAGGGTGGTGATCCGGGCGTCGTAAGCGGTGCCCGTGATCGCCGCCTTCTCCCGAACCCGGGTCACGGTGACCGTTATCGGCATGGGCCCCCCATGACAGGAAGGCCCGGGCCGCACGCCCGGGCCATCGCGCCCCTCATCGCCGGAACCGAACCACCCGCTTGAGCGCCCCGAGGAATGTCCGAAGCTCGGCCGCGACCGACCGCACCTCCTCGAGCAGCTTTCGCAAGTCCGTGCGACGGGGGTCCCGCAGAGTCTCGTCGAGCACGGTGGCGAGTTCGCCCAGCTCGGCCGCGAACCGCCGACCCGCAAGGTAGACCGCCCCGATCGCTCCGACCGCGCCGCCCAACCCCAGCGCCCCAAGCAGACTAGCTAAGCTTTCCACCGTAAGCCGCCTGCCACAGCCCGTAGCCCACGTTGTAGCGCGCCCGCACGCCGTAGAGGTAACGATCCTGCATAAACGCCGCCTCGGAGCCGGTCTGCGATTCCAGGGCCGTGAACTCCACCGGCACGTCCGAGCGCTGCTGCAGGACGATGCCCTTGATCGCTCGCTTCGTGTCCAGGAGGAACCAGGCGTCCTGACCCGTGCCCGTGACGTACGGCGAGACGACCAGTCGGAGCCGTCCGCTGAACGCGTTCATGTACGGCGAGGGCGAAGTCCCGGCGGACGTGGTCGCCTTGTAGACCACCACCGGACTCTCGACGAGCTCGATCGCGTCCCACATGAGGTTCGGCCCGACGACAAGGGTGTCCGGCACGATGCCGAGCGGGATCCCGGCGTCGTCGCGGAACGCCATCATGGCCGACATCGCCGTCGCCAGCGTCCCAGCCGCCAGTGCACTGGCCGTCGTGTTCGACACCGTGCCGCCCCCGGAAGCCGGGTGGCTTGCCGAGAAGAACGAGACCCCGTCGTACCCCGTCGCCGTCCCGCCTGCCAAGAGAGCCTGGACGACGATCTGGTGGCGGTGCTGACTGACGCGGTTCGCGAGGTCCCGCACCCGCAGCCGGATGAGGTCGAGCTGGTCGTCCTCGACCGCCCGGCGGTCGACCGCGATCGTCGACTCGAACGTCTTGTCCTCGATCGTGACCGAGTACTCGCTCATGCCCTGAGGCCGGCGCTCGTCCACGAACTCCCGCATCGGCGGGGTCGCCCCGAGCCAGGCGTAGCGCTGAACCGGGAGCGTCGTGCTGATCACCGTCGCGATCTGGTTGGCGATGCTGTCCTCGACCTGGCTCCGGTACGCCTGGTCGAACTCCGTCTTGAGCCCCGGCAGCAGCAGGTTCGGAATGTCACTCTTCGTCAATGCCATGTTCTTTGTCCTTGGGTCTCCGCGCGCCTAGACGCTGTAGTTGTCGATGCGGACCCGTACGCCCGCCTGGCCGGTCGAGGCCGTCTCCAGGGCCACGATCGTGCCGAGCTTGTACTGGTTCGTGAGACCGCCCGTGGCGACCTGGACCTCCCAGTCCGTCAGCCCCAGCACCTCCTTCCCGATGTCCGCTTGGGCGGGGGTAAAGCCGGTCGCCGCCTTGAGGACGAACGAGCCCGTCTTCGTCACGTTGACGGAGCGCGCCCCGGCCGACCCGGCCGAGTTGTCCACCGACTCGCTCGCCACCCCGACGAACCGCAAGTTCGCCACGTCGTGCGCCATCGGGACGGCGAACCCCGCCGCGTTCACACCGACCGCCGCACCCTTGAAAATGCGGACATTGCTCATGCGATACGACACGACCAAACCCGGTCGCTCGTAAGTCTCGAATGCTTTGCTAAGTGCCATGAGGTCTCTCGAGGGTTCCCAGACTCAGCGTCACGCCGAGGCCGGACCGGCCCCTCGACGCCGGGAGATCTCGCCCAGGCTCAGACCCGGGAAGTACCGCTCGTAGAATGCGGCCTCTTCTGGGCCCATAGGCTCGCCGAGGTCGCGTTCGGGGTCCGGGGCGCGCTCCGAGAAGAGCCCGTGGGCCGGTGCCCGATCGATCAGGCCCTGAACCAAGGCCGCCACCGGAGTCTCGGCCTCACCGAACCGGACGACGTCGTCGCAGGCGAGGAGGGTCTCTGCGAATGCGACCTGGGCAGGCACGAGCCGCCCGGCGCTCACCGCGTTCGCCACCGCCGCCCGGACAAGGTCCCGCCGGATCGCGTCACGAACGGTCGGCAACGGCTGCGACCAACGGGTGACCCCCGACGCCGCCCCGAGCAGCCTCGCGCCCTTCACCCGAGGTGTGCGCACGAGGCTCACCTCGACGATCCGGTCAAGGTCCGACGTCACCCCGAGCGAGAGCGAGTACGCCCCCGACTGTTCGATGAGGTCGTTCGCCTCCTTCGAGAACGCGAGGATCCCGGTCAGTTCGTCCCCTTCCGCGACCACTTGCGTCAGGTAGCCGAGTTCGAGCGGGGACTCCGCGTGCTCGATGAGCACCGGCACGGGAAGGTCGAACCCCTCCGCGAGTTTCGCGAGGTGGGCTGCTGTCACCGTCAGGCCCTTGTCCGGATAGGCCCCGGCGGCAAAGAGCTTCGCCCTGCGATCGATCCAGAGGCGAGGGTTTTCCAGGTAGGGCGGCGGCTCGATCTCGAGCTCGCCCAGCGACTCCAGCAGGCTGGCCCGCTCAGCGAGCGACCCCGGGCGCCGCACGCCCCGGTAGCCCGGACCGAGCTCCGCCGCCCGCCGCAACGCCAGCCGCGCCCGCTCGTCGTCCGGCGGGCCTTGGTGGAACTGTGTTTCGTCCATCGACGAGAAACGGGAGCCCTAGCCCCGGCCCGTCAACAAGTCCCACCGGATCTCCCGGTCAAAAACGAGAAAGGCCCCCTCGGCACGAGGCCGAGGGGGCTTTCAAAGGACTTAAGCCGTGCGACGCTTACTTGCGGCGGCGGCGAGCAGCGACGGCAGCAAGGCCGGCGCCGAGGGCGAGCATCGTGGCCGGCTCCGGAACCGACTTGACCGCGTAGGCGGCGTTCGTGTTGACCGGGAAGCTGTTGCCGAGGCCGAAGCCGTTGGTCGGGTTGGCGCCAACGCTGTTGTTGCCGCCACCGTTGGCCGGGTTGGTGTTGCTGAGGATGAAGACCTGACCGTTGCCGGTGAAGTCCATCACAGCGGCCATGCCAATCCAGACGCGACCGGCGCCCGTGTTGTGGTTCAGGCCCGAGAGGTCGACGCGGAACTGGCTGCCCGAGACGATCGTGCTGTAGCTGACTCGGCTGCCCGAGACGAGCTCAGTGGCGATCGTGCCGCCCGTGAGGTCGTTGCCCGAGTTACCGGCGCCCGCAGCCGAGCTCCAGTAGCTGACGCGCCAGCCGCGAACGCGGTTGTTGAGCGTGCTGAAGATCGAAGCGTCGCTGAGCTCGAAGGCCATGGCGACGTCGGTCACGGTGCCGGCCGACACGAAGTCGTCGACGACGGTGCCGGTGAAGTCGGCGAAGTCACCGAAGACCTGGGCGACGCCGAACTCGGGGGTCTGGATGAGGCCCGAGGTGTTGTTGATCTGATCAAGGTTGGCGCTCGCAGCGGCGGCGGCAACGACGAACGACAGGGTAAGCAGGGTTCGCTTCATTCTGATGTACCTTCCGAATCGATGTGCACGAAGGGCAACCGGCTATCACCGGAGCACCTGCGACGGCTCTGTTATACCGGCACTTCCCACCGATTGTGACGTCCGGGACTACAAACCCGCGAAAATCGGTATAAATACCGATAGAGAGCGGCCCCCTCGTCCCAGAGCCGCCCCCGATGGCCCTAAACCAGCCGTCTGACCGGGTTCGAACGTGCCAAACTGAGGGTTCGCCTCACGCCCCCACTCTTTAGAGGACAGCCCTTGGCACGAAAGACCGAAACGAACCTCACGGACGCGTTCGCGCGCGACTTCGCCGACCGTTTGATCCTGTCGACCCTGACCGACCTCCACGAGGTCGTCAAACCCAGCGAGATCTCCGACCGCCTCCAAGGCGAGGGCCTAGGACTCGCGACCGTCCGGTCCCTGCTCGCCTCAAACCCCAACCGATTCGCCTACAACGAGCGGCGCTGGATCCCGGCCGCACGCCTCGAGGCCGAAGGTAGGCCACTCCACGAGGCCGCCCGCATCAGCGTCGACCGCTTCGGCGCGCCCATGCCCCTGGGCCTCCTCGTCGACGAACTCAGCCGAAGCCGCGCCGCCGACCGGGAAGTCACCGAGAATGCCCTCCTGCGCATCGTCCTGGACGACCCGTTCCTTCTCCTCACGCTCGACGGTCACGTCGCCGGCTCCAACCTCGTGTTCGTCGCCCGGGACGAGACCCCCGAACGCGCCTACGCCCTCAACCACCTCAACCCCGACGAAGTCGCCGACGTCCAAGCGCGCCTGGGGGCGTTCGACTGGCGCCAGGCCGACGCCATCGTCCGGGCCATCGAAGCCGCCGCACCGGTCAGCGTCAAGGGCCTCGGCGCCGCCGCCTGGCTCGCCCTCAACCCCCAACGGCCCCAGGCAGTCCTCCTCTACGACTGGCGGGCCTTCAACGCAGAACTCCTCAGCATCCCGGGGTTCGTCTACCGAAACGACGGTGCTCTCCACCCCGAGGCCGAGATCAAGAAGTGGATCAGCGCCGCTGTTAAGCTCGCCGACACCGTCCAGCCCACGATCGAGGTCGAAGACGCGGCCCCGCTCGAGCTCAAGAAGGAGGACCACGAGGCGCTCATCGCCAAGGTCGTCGGCGCCGGTGAGACCGTCACCGCCACCCGACTCCTCGAGACCCAGTTCGAGATCACTCCCGCCGTCAAGACCTTCCCGGACGACCTCCGGAACGTGATGACCGCCCTCAAGCACGACGCCCGCGTCTGGTGGGTCGGCGGTGACCGGTTCCGGACCCCAGGCAGCGCCCCCGATTTCATCACCGACGTCCCGGAGCCGTTCCTCTTCGTCCCCACGGAGCATCTTCAGGAAGACGGCGACCCCGTCGACGCCGAGCTCAACGACGACGGCCTCAGCACGTCGCTGCGCAAACTCATCGCCCACCCCCTGGCGACCGACGTCAACGACGAGGACGTCGTCCCCGCGCCCAAGAACCTGCCTGAGTCCATGCGGCTCGTGCTCAAGCCGATCCACCGCGAGCTCGGAACCTTCCCGCTCAGCCAGTTCCCGACCGGCTTCTTCAGCAACGAACCCGAGGTCCAAGAGCTCCTGCTCATCGACGCCGACGGTCGCCAACTCCAAGCCTGGCTCAACACCAAGGCAAGGCTCATCTTCGGGCTGCTCGATTGGTGGCTCGACCAGCCGGTCGAGTCGGGCGCGGTGTTCAGCCTCACGAAGACGGCCAAGCCGAACGTGCTCGAGTTCGCCTGGCTCGACCAGACCGACCCCGTCGTCTACATCAGCCACCAGCGGATGGAGGAACTGCGCGAGATCGCAGCCCGGTCAGAGGCCCTCTCGACCTTCGACGTCCTCCGCGAAGTCATGGCCCACTGGCCGAAGGGCGCCGACTTCCTCACGATCCTGTGGGAGGTCAACGTCGTCCGACGCACCTCGCGCCGGCTCCTGTCGTCCCTGCTCAGCAGCTACGTCTGCTTCTACCAGCGATCCGGTTCGCCGGTCTGGCACTACGACGCCAAGAAGGTCGAGCAAGGGTTCGACAAGACCAAGAAGAAGTTCGTCGTCAAGCCCTAACGCCCCCAACCAGCGAACCCCGGAGCGCGGCCTTCCCAGGCCGCACCCCGGTTCGCGGGCTTTCCAGCCCGCAGGCCGACGCAAGCTTAGGGATCCGGAAGCGCACCCCCGATCCCCGGGCACTCGCAACGGCCCTCGCCCCTCCCCCAAGTCCAAGGGAGAGGGGCGGGCCACCCCTTACTTGTCCAGAGTGACCTTAACGCGGTCTCGGATGGCAGCCTGAGCGGCCGAGAGGCGGGCGATGGGCACGCGGAACGGCGAGCAGCTCACGTAGTCCAACCCGAGCTCGTGGCAGAAGTAGATCGATTCCGGGTCACCCCCGTGCTCGCCGCAGATCCCGCACTTCAGCCCCTCCCGACGCCCGCGACCTTCCTTCACCGCGATCCGCATCAGCTGGCCCACGCCGTCGCGGTCGATCGTTTCGAACGGGTTCACCGGCAACACCTTGTCCTCGACGTACTTCTGAAGGAACTTCCCTTCCGCGTCGTCCCGGCTGAAGCCGAAGGTCATCTGCGTCAGGTCGTTCGTGCCGAAGCTGAAGAACTGGGCGTACTCCGCGATCTCGCCCGCGGTCAGAGCGGCCCGCGGGATCTCGATCATCGTGCCGAACAGGTACGGCACGTCCAGGCCCCGCTCCGACATGACCTCCTTCGCCACCCGCTCGAGCTGCACCTGCACCACCCGGAGCTCGTTCACGTGGCCCACGAGCGGGATCATGATCTCCGGCTGCACGTCGACCCCCTGGTCCTTGAGCTTGCAGGCCGCCTGCACGATCGCCCGGGTCTGCATCTCGACGATCCCAGGGAAGACCATCGACAAGCGCACGCCGCGAAGACCCATCATCGGGTTCGCCTCGCGCATGCCTTCGACCGCCTTCATGATCCCCTCCCGCTCCTCTAGGATCGCGGCGAGCGCCTTGCCCTGGGTCATGTTGACCGCCAGCCGGAGTTCCGTGACCTCGCGCAACAGCTCGTCGAACGACGGGAGGAACTCGTGCAACGGCGGGTCGATGAGGCGCACCGTCACCGGCTTGCCGTTCATCACCCGGAAGATCCCCTCGAAGTCCGATTGCTGAACGGCAAGGAGCTTCGCGAGCGCGGCCTCACGCTGGGCGTCGCTCTTGGCCAGGATCATGTCCCGCACGATCGGCAACCGGTCCGGCTCGAAGAACATGTGCTCCGTCCGGCACAGCCCGATCCCCTCGGCACCGAATTCGAGGGCCTGCTGCGCGTCCCGCGGGTTGTCGGCGTTCGTCCGCACCCTGAGCGACCGGTACTCGTCGCACCAGGCCATGAGCGTCCCGAAGTGCCCGCTCACGTCCGGCGGGATCAGGGCGAGCTCGAGGTTGTAAACCCGGCCCGTCGACCCGTCGATCGTGATCAGGTCGCCCTCGTTCACCACGACGCCGTCCACCGAGAACTGCCGGTGGTGCTCGTCCACCTCGATCGCCTCGCACCCGGCCACGCACGGGATCCCGAAGCCGCGGGCCACGACCGCCGCGTGGGAGGTCTTGCCCCCGCGCGCCGTCAGGATCCCCTGGGCCGCCAGCATCCCGTGCACATCGTCCGGGTTCGTCTCGTCGCGGACGAGGATGACCTTCTCGCCCCACTCGCCCCGCTTTTGGGCGGTGTCGGCGTCGAACACGGCCTTACCGACCGCGGCCCCCGGCGAGGCCGCCAAGCCCGTCGCCACGGCCGAGATGCCCCGGTCGCTGACATAGACGTCGTCGATCCGCGGGTGCAGCAACTGGTCGAGGTGGCTCGCCGTCACGCGCTGGAGGGCGACCTCCTTCTCGATGAGGCTCTCCTGGACCATCTCCACCGCCATCCGCACCGCCGCCGGACCCGTCCGCTTGCCCACCCGGCACTGCAGCATGAACAGCCGCCCGCGCTCGATGGTGAACTCGAGGTCCATCATGTCCTTGTAGTGCCCCTCGAGCCGGTGGCAGATCGCGACGAACTCGTCGTAGACCGCCCGGTTCTGCTCGGCGAGCCGGCTGATCGGGACCGGCGTCCGGATCCCCGCCACGACGTCCTCGCCCTGGGCGTTCATCAGGTACTCGCCATACAGGAGGTTCTCGCCCGTCGAGGGGTCGCGGGTGAAGGCCACGCCCGTCCCGCAGTCCCCGCCGAGGTTCCCGAACACCATCGCCTGGATGTTCACCGCCGTCCCGATCTCGTCCGGGATCTTCTCCGTCCGCCGGTAGACGATCGCGCGGTCGTTGTTCCAAGACCGGAACACCGCCTCCACCGCCAGCGTCAACTGCTGCCACGGGTCGGTCGGGAAGCTCTGGCCCGTCTCCTTGAGGACGAGGGCCAGGAAGTCCGCCACCAGGTGCTTGAGGTCCTCGGCCGAGAGCTCGGTGTCGAGCTTCACGCCCTTCTCCTTCTTCTTCTCGTCCAACAGCCGCTCGAACTTGCCCTTCGGCACGTCGAGAACAACATCGCTGAACATCGTCACGAACCGGCGGTAGGCGTCGTAGGCGAACCGGGCGTCCCCGCTCGTAGCGATCACGCCCTGGAGCGTCTCCTGGTTCAGCCCGAGGTTGAGGATCGTGTCCATCATCCCCGGCATCGAGAACTTCGCACCCGATCGCACCGAAACGAGCAGCGGGTTCGCGGGGTCACCGAACGTCTTGCCCAGGTCGCGCTCGATGTCGGCCATCGCAGCCCTCAGGTCGTCGACCAGCCCCTCAGGCAAGTGGCGCCCGCTGGCGTAGTAGTCGTTGCAGACCGCCGTCGTGACGGTGAAGCCGGGGGGGACCGGAAGGCCGATGTTGCTCATCTCGGCGAGGTTCGCCCCTTTGCCGCCGAGCAAATCCTTCATGCTGGCGTCGCCTTCGCGGAACAGGTAGACACGCTTGTCGCTCATCGTTGTCCTCGGAGCCAAGCCGTCCTTGCCGCCTAGCACCGTCGGTACGCGGGAAGTCGGATCGGTTACTGGTCCAGCATACTTGCCGCGCCGCCCCCGAACCGGGCCCGACCCGGAGCGCCGAACTCCCGCTCCGCACCACACCCGGAGCTCCAGCTCCGGACGCCCGACGCCTCGATAGAGAGGCCGTCACCCGAAACACCGACCCCGCTCCCCCGAGGTAAACCCGGCGGGTGTTCTTCTACCACCCGCGGATGACCGGGTACGAGTTCGGGCCGAAGCACCCCCTGCGGCCCGAACGCCTCCGAAGGACGATCGCACTGCTCGAACGGGTCGCCCCCAAAGTCGAGGCCCTCGACCCCGGCCTCGCCGACCTCGCCGACCTCCTCCGCGTCCACGACGAGGGCTACGTCCGGGTCGTCGAGAGCCTCTCCTGCGGCGAGCGGGTCCCCCACTCCCTGCTCCAGGAGTCCGGGTTCCTCGGCGGCGACAACCCCCCGTTCCCCGGCATGTACGAAGCCGCCCTCGCCTATTGCGGGGGCGCGGTGCGGGCCGCCCGGCTCGTCCGCGACGGCGCCCCCCTCGCCTTCAACATCGCCGGCGGGCTCCACCACGCACGACGGAGCCAAGCAAGCGGGTTCTGCGTCTTCAACGACTGCGCCATCGCCCTCACCGTCCTGCGCGAGCGTTACGAACGGGTCGCCTACGTCGATATCGACCTCCACCACGGCGACGGCGTCCAGTGGCTGTTCTACGACGACCCCACCGTCCTCACGTGCAGCGTCCACGAGACGGGACGCACCCTCTACCCCGGCACTGGGTTCGTCGAGGAGACCGGCGCGGAGGCCACCTCGCTCAACGTCCCCCTCGAACCCCACACCACCGGCGACACCTGGCTCTGGGCGTTCGAGCGCACCGTCCTCCCCGCCCTCGAGCGATACCAGCCCGGCGCGGTCGTCCTCCAAATGGGGACGGACGCCCACACCCTCGACCCCCTTGGCCACCTCGACCTCGTCGCCCAGGAGTGGCTCGAGGCCGTACGCCTCGTCCGAGACACCGGCCTCCCCATCGTCGCCCTCGGCGGCGGGGGCTACGACATGACGACCGTCCCGCGCATGTGGGTGGCCGCCGTCCTCACGCTCCTCCGGACCCCCTTCGACGACGACATCCCCTACGACCTTCCGCCCGAGTGGGGCCTCACCACCTTCTCGGACCGCGACCTCCCCTCGCCCCGCAACCGCCACCGGGCCGAGGCCGAGGTCACCGTCGCCGAAGTCGAACGCCTCGTCCTCGACCGACTCCCCCGGCCCTGACCGCCTGGAAGAACCCCGGTCTCCCCCTGTGAGGTCAAGACCGATCAGCGCTCACTCATGGGTGCGCCCGCCCACCGGCCGGGCGCAAAGGGACGACCCATGAAAAAGACACTTTTCCTTTGCACCCTCGCCCTCGGGGGCACCGCCCTCGCCAGCGAGATCCCTGTCCAGGGTTGGTCGGCCCTCGGCGGGGGTCAAGACCTGATCGCGGGCCGTCTCAACGGCCAGGTCGGCTGGACCCTCACGGGCCGGGCCGCGGACGTCGGCGTCGTATTCGCCAACACGGGCGCCCCGCTCTTCAACCGATCGATCGGCAGCTTCCGGCCCGGGTGGGACGGCCCCATCTTCGTCGAGCGCGTCGAACGCCTCTCGGACGGCCAGACCCGCGTCCGGCTCACCGTGTACAACGCCCAGCCGCTCTTCAACGGCGGCCGGGTGGAGCTCCGCCGCGGCAGCCTCAACGGCCCCGTTGCCGACAGCGACCCGATTCGGCTGCGCTGACCCTGACAAACGAAAACCGGCGGCCCGGGAGTCACCTCCCGGGCCGCCGGTCGACCGCTCGTCCCCGAGCCTAGTTCCCTTGGGCTCCCCGTGCCTGCTGCTCGGCGTTCAGACCAGGCTGACCGCCTTGGTTCTGTGCCGTCTGCGGGTCCGTCCGGCCCGCGCTCTCCAACCGGTACTTCTCCATGTCCGCCATGTCCTGAGGCGTGGCGCCGCCCGAGGGGGCGTTGAAGAAGTTCAGCGCGACGAAGACCAGCCCGGCGAGCGCCAGGACTCCGATCACGGCGAGGACAGCGGGAGGGATCTCGATCTTGTTCATGGCTCTGTCGTTAGCGGGTCTCGCCGGGAACCGTGCAGCCGACCCCACTGTCGGACGGCGTGAGGTTCCAGTCGGTGCACGCAACGCCGCGGGTCCACTCGGGGAAGTTCGCCCCGTTCACGTCCCACGTCGCGACACGGTTCTCGTACCCGTCGAACGGAGTCCCATTGTTGAAGCCGTCGCTCGTCTTGCCCGTGCCTTTCTTAAACACGGCTCGACCGTCGGCCATGCCCCACGCGGCGCCGTCGCCGTAGTCGTTCGAGATGAACGCCCACGCCTTACAGATCTTGTTCGGGCGACAGTTGTTGTTGCCGGGGCTGGCGAGCGTGAAGTTGCGGGTGTTATCGAAGGTAGCGTTGGCGACCCTCGGGCTGAACTCGCGAGCGGCCCAGTTGGCGCTCAGGAAGCACCGGTTCGGGTTCGGGTCGCTGCAGTTCAACATCCGCTGCTCACCGATCACGATCGTGTCCGAAGGCTGCGGGAAGTAGCCCATCGACGGCGTCGAGAACGAGTTCGCGCGGGCATAAGCGCCGCAGCCCTGGTAGCCGCGGAAGAAGTTGTTGGCGCCGCCGTAGCCGCGCCGGGCCAGCCCGTAGTTGGTCTGGTACTTCGGACCGCCGTCGGCGTTCGACTCGATGACCCCGAAGCTCTTGACGTACTGGTACATCAGGATCTCCCAGCTCATCCCGTCGGAGACGTCGCCGCCGCGGGAGTGGGGGCCGCACCCGAGTCGGTACCGGGGCGAGGCCGTGTCGTCGTAGTCGCCCGCGTACATCTGCACGGCGAGCGCCAACTGCTTCATGTTGCTAATGGCCACCGTCTTCTTGGCCGCGGTCTTCGCCTGGGCAAAGACGGGGAACAAGATGGCGGCGAGGATCGCGATGATCGCGATGACGACGAGGAGTTCGATGAGCGTAAAGCCCAATCGCCTTCGATTTGGCATGTGTTTCACCTGAATGATGGGTAGGGGATGAGGTCGGGCGAGCTTTCGGCTCGCGTAGCGGCAAGGGCCCCTCGGCGGGGCGAGTTCGCCAGGGCGGGGGGGCCGTCGTGGCGGGTCGAAACCGATGTGGAAAGGGGGGCGCGCTCGAGGACGGCGACGCCGAGGGCGGGCACACGGGCCACGACTTCCTCGCCGTCGACCCGGGCCGTGCCGCCGTTGAGGACGTCGTGGAGCACCGGGAGCGGCTGGCCTCGCCGTTTCGGCGGCCGTACCCCGTCCGGGACCTCGAACCTGACCTCCATCGCGCGCTCCGAGCGGTTGACGACGACGATCGTGCTCTCGTTCCCCAAGACCCGGGCAAAGGCGAGCCAGCCCTCCCCGTCGTTGGCGTCCAGGAACAGCGGGTCGCCGGACTGCAGCGGCCGCGAGGCCCGGCGAGCCTGCCCCAGCCGTCGGTAGAGCGACAGGAACTCGTTGTCCGGCGTGGCCTTGTCCCAGCGCATCCCGCGCCGGTTCTGTGGGTCGGCCCCGCCCTCCATCCCAAGTTCGTCGCCGTAATAGACCACCGGCGCCCCGACCCAAGTGAACTGCACCATGGCCGCGAGCCGCGCGAGCCGCCCGTCCCCGCGACACTCCGTCAGGATCCGCGGCGTGTCGTGGCTGCCGAGCAGGTTCATCGCGTTGCGGGAGACCTGCGGTCCATAGGCGTCGTAGGTCTGCATCAGCCGTCGCCAGAACGCGGTGGGCGTCAACCGGTCGCGGGCCACAAAGTCCAGGACCGCCCCGCGGAACAGGTAGTTCATCGTCGAGTCCCACTGGTCGCCCTTAAGCCACGGGCTCGAGTCCGTCCAGTTCTCGCCAAGGATCCACGTGTCCTCCCCGTGCGCTTTCACTCGCGGCCGGAACACCCGCCAGAAGTCCATCGAGACCTCGTTCGCCACGTCGAGCCGCCACCCGTCGACCCCGACCGTCTCCGCCCAGAAGTCCACTACGCTCAGCATCGACTCGCGAGCCTCGGGGTTGTCCAGGTTGACCTTCGGCATCGACTCGAACCCGAACCAGGCCTCGTACGGCGGGTTCTGTCGGACGGCCACCGGCCACGACTTCACGAAGAACCAGTCGCGGAACTTCGACTGCCGCTGGTTGGCCAGGAGGTCGGCGAACGGCGGGTAGTCCACCGCGACGTGGTTGAAGACGCCGTCGAGCACGGTCCGCACCCCGTTCCGCCGCATCTCGGCCACGAGGTCCCTGAACTGATCGTTCGTACCGAGCCGCCGGTCGATGAGACGGTAGTCGCTGGTCTCGTAGCGGTGGTTCGAGGGCCCCTGGAACACCGGGTTGAAGTAGACGGCCCCCACTCCGAGGCCCGTGAGGTGACCGAGCCGCTGCCGCACCCCCGCCAGGTCGCCGCCGAACCAGCTAAACCAGGTCGGCTCGGCGGTCCAGGCCACCGTGCCGGCCGGGTCGTTGCTCGGGTCGCCGTTCGCGAAGCGGTCCGGGAAGATTTGGTAGAGAACCGACCGCTCGACCCACGTCGGCGGCGTGAACGGCTTGAACGCCTTGGCGTCGATCCTGAACCGTCCCACCCCGCTCTCCTCGCCGAGCCCGTCCGGCCCGAACCACCGTTCGGTCGGCCCGTCGTTGAGCTTGAACGCGTAGGTCAGGTCGGTCTTGCGGTCCCACGGCACCTCCGCCCGGTACGTGGCGTAGACCTCGTCCGCGCCCGAGAGCAGCACCGGGAGCCGTCCCCGGTTCGTGACGAGGACGACGCTCTGCACGTCCTCCGGCCGGGCCCGGAGCGTGAGGTGGAGCCGGCCCCGGTCGTAGTTCAACTTCGGGAGTTCCTGGGTGTGGCGAAGGGCGCTCGCCGTGATCCGCCCGTCCCCGAGCCGGGCGGGGGTGTCGTAGTCGGGTGGGGTGACGACGATGACGGAGTTCACGTTCCCGGCCCCGTCCGCCTCGCTGAGCTTGGCCTTCGGGTCGGCGACCCAGGTCTCGCCGTCGAGCACGAACTTGTAGGCGTGCCGCCCGATCGGAAGGTCGAGCGTCGTCGACCACGTCCGCCCGTCCGCGCCCCGCGTCAGAGGCGAGGCGGTTCGGTTCCAGGCGTTGAACGTCCCCGCGACCGAGACCCGCTGGACGGAAGGCTCGGCGACGTAGCTGAACGTGTGGGGGACGTCGGAGAGGAAGGCAAGGGCAAGGAGGGCGAGAGTCACAACAGCCCCCCTACCCGCATCGACGAGCCCCGGACCTGGAGCACCGACGGGACGATCGTGCGCTTCGACCCCTCAGGCTCGCCTCCGGCGAGCAACGTCGTCAACGTCTCCAGCGCCACTCCGACCAGCCGACGGATGTCGAGGCTGACCGACGACATCCCGACGTCGAGCATCTGGCAGAGCGGGCTGTCGTTGAAGCCCACGAGCCCGAGGTCTTGGGGGATCCGGCGGCCGTTCCGCCGAGCCGCGACCACGACCCCCATCGCCATGTAGTCGTCGAGCACCACGAGCGCCTCGGGGGCGTCGGGCAGGTTCAGGACCTCGCAGGCGACCTGCCGGGCCGCCTCGAGCCCGAAGTCGCAGTGCCACACCCGCGCCCGGCCTTCCCGTTGCCGCACGATCCGTTCGTAGCCCTCGATCCGGTCGTCGCACACGGTGATCCCGCGCGGCCCGGCGATGAACCCCACGTCCCGGTAGCCGCTCGCGAACAGGTGCTCCGTGGCGATCTGGCCCGCGTAGACGTTGTCGTTGTCCACCGAGTAGACGTCGCTCCCCATCGGGTTGCCGATGAGCACGAACGGGAACTTGTCACGCTGGAGCCGGGCGAGCCGCTCGTCGTCCGCCGCCGACTCGACCAGGATCATCCCGTCGACCCGGCGCGTGCGCAAGAGCTCGTCGTAGACCTGCCACTGGCTCTCGCCTTGCGGGATCGTGTCGAGGCAGAGGTGGTAGGGTCCGGCGGCCAGGCCGTCCAGGATCTCGGAGATCAGGGCCGCGTAGAACGGGTCCCCGACGAGCCCACCCTCAGGCCGCTGGATCGCAAGACCGATGAGACCCGTCGACTGCGTCCGGAGCGACCGGGCCCGAACGTCTAGGCGGTAGTTGTGGCGCTCGATCGCCGCGAGGACCTTCTCGCGGATCTCCGGCTCGACCCGCTCGTCACCCGCCAACACGCGCGACACCGTGGCCTGCGAGACCTGGGCGTACTTCGCGATGTCCTGCTGGGTGACCCTCATCGGCTCCCTCGTCTACAGGCGCACCATCGTCGGCAGCCTGTAAATTCGTATTCACAGTATACAAGACCTGCGGCCGTTTGAGAATATTCTCGATGATACGCGCAATATACCGTAATTTTACTGGCAAGCCGGGTTTGCGGTGAACCTAACAATCCCGGCCGGCCGAGCGGCCTCACGAAAAGCGTAGGACCTTTGGTCTAGACCACGACCTCGAAAAGCGTGAGGGGCTTGCCGGTGAAGGTCCGGGGCACCGGGTTGAGGGCGGCGGCCTGCCCGTTCACGACCACGGCCCGCGTGTCGTCCGTCAGCCAGAACCGTGGGGTCACCGCCCCGTACCCGTAGGCCTCGAGTGACCAATCGAGGTGCACGGTCGCCCCGTCGCTCGTCGCACTGACTCGCACCGTGCTCCTTTCACCGCGCTGGTAGCCGAAGGTCAGGCCGTCGTCGGCGTGGTACACGGTCTCGGCCGACCCGGGCCCGACGGGCGGGAGCACGACGAGGAACGCTGGGTGCCGCAGGTCCACCGTCACCGTCCGCGGCAGATCGTGCTGGAGCGGCACGATCGACCCGGCCGCCACGTAGACCGGCGACTCCCCGATCTCTGCCCGGACCTCGTGCGTGCCCGGCTCGTGCCACGCCCCGTCCTGGAGCCCGAACCACGGCGTCGTCCCCGGCAGCAGCACGTCGCGCAACGCCGTCCGCAACTTGAGGACCGGGGCCTGGAGGATGGCCGGGCCGACCAGGAACTCGTCCACCACTGTCTCGAGGCCATCGTCACCGTAGTGGTAGATGAGCGGCCGCAGGATCGGGTCGCCCTCGGCCTCTTGCTGGACGAACAGCTGGTAGAGGTAGGGCAGGAACTGGTACCGCAGCCGGATCGAGTGGGCCAGCTTCTCGCGGGTGTCGGCCGGGTAGGCCCAGGGCTCTTCGTGCCGACTGTTGAGCGTCGCGTGGTTGCGGAAGAACGGGAACAGGAAGCTCGACTCCATCCAACGGGTCATGAGTTCGTCCCCCGCGTCCCCGCCGAACCCCCCGATGTCCGGCCCCGCGAACGGGAGCCCGCTCAGCGACATCCCCAGCACCGTGGGGATCGACGACCGGAGGTACCACTCGTTCGAGACGTTGTCACCCGTCCAGATCGCGCTGTACCGGCTCGAGCCGGTAAAGCCGCTCCGGCTGAGGACGAAGGGCCGTTCGTCCGGGAACGCCTCCAAGAAGCCCTGCCGGGTCGCCATCTGCATGCCGAGCGCGTACTGGTTCCGGTGGAGGGCGTGGGCGTCTTCACCCTCGAAGAACAGCATCCCGGCCGGGTCGACGGGGCCGGTGGAGGGGTCGTTCATGTCGACCCACGCCGCCCCGAACCCGGACTCGCGGAACTCCTTGACGTACCCCGCCCACCAATCGTGCACCCGGGGGAGCGTGAAGTCCGGGAACACGGTCTCCCCTGGCCACACGAGGCCGATGTACTCGCGACCCTCCGGGTTCTGGCAGAAGACCCCGTTCGCGTGGCCGTCGTCGTACACCCGGTAGCCCGCCTCGAACTTGACCCCAGGGTCGATGATCGGCACGATCCGTCGGCCAGACTTCGCCAGCACCTCCGCCGTCGCCCGAACCCCCTTGGGGAACTGCTCACGGCTCGTCTCGAAGATCCGGAACCCGTCCATGTAGTCCAGATCGAGCCAGAGCCCGCAACAGGGGATCTCGTACTCGTCGAACTTCGCGTTGAGGTCGAGCAGGTCCGCGTCCCCGCCGTACCCCCAGCGCGACTGTTGGTATCCGAGCGCCCATATCGGCGGGAGGGGGGTCATCCCGACCAACCGCTGGAGCTTGCGGGTCAACGCCGCGAGCGAGTCCGCAAAGATCACGATCACCCTCGGTTCGCCCTGCTCGGAGCCGACCACCAGCGCGGAAGCCGTCTGCTGCCACTCCATGAACACGCGGGTCTCGTCGTTGCCGGGGGTCGAGATGAAGCTCGTGCCCGGGTTCTGGACGAGAACCCCGACCCAACCGGAACCCGTATCGATCGCGACGTAGGGGGTCGAGAAGTACGGGGGGTCGCTCGGCTCGTCCGTCCACTGCTTCCAATGAAAGTCGCTCCAGACGTCCGTGTTCCAGAACTTGGTACGGACCCCCGACAGCTCGAGCTTGTCGAAGAACTTCTGTCCCATGCCATAGAACTTCGCCGTTCGCGGGACGAGGAACTGGACGATGTGGCCCTCGCCGCTCAGCCCGAAGCCCTGACCGGGGACGGTCTGGAGCGTCTGGCCCGAAGCCGGGTCGTGAAGCGTCAGGTCGAACGCTCCCTCCACCTTGACTTCGCCCTCTCCACCCGGCTCCGGCATCAGGAGCGGCACAAGGCAAGGGTCCGGCCGCCATGTCTGCGGGTCGCGGGCGAGGATCTCGAACACCCCGCCCTCGAACCGCTGGACGGTCAGGTCGAAGGCGTGCCGCCCCGCTTGGGCCCGCCCCGAGACCGGGTCGCGGGACTCGACGAAGGTGAAGTTGGCGGGGTAGGGGTACTTCGAGAAGAACATGGGACGACGGCGGCCATTGTCCCCCAGCCGTCGGCCCTTGGCCTGGGCCGCTAGAGCCGCCAGACCTGGGCAGCCGCTTCGGCCGCCGCTCCGAACTCCTCCGGAGTGCTCAAGAGGTCGGGCCCGAACCGGACCGCTCCCCCGCGTGCGTCCACGTTGACCCCGTACTCGAGCATCCTCGCCGCAGCGGACGGGGCGTCGGGGTGCGGGACGAGCACGAACCCGCCGAACGCCTCCGGGTCGGCCGGACGATGGACAGGCACACCCGCCCGGCCCAGCGCCTCCCGCAGGCCGGCCTGGAGTTCCAGCGCGTAATAGCGTGTCCGCGCCACCCCTACCCCGAGCGTGAAGTCCAGCCCGGCGCTGGCCTGGTACGAGGTGACCACCGCCGGCGTCGATTCGAGCCAGGCGTCGCCCCCCTCGGCAAGCTCGGCTCGGTCAGAGCGGCCGTAGCCGAACGTGTCGCGCTTGGCGAACCACCCCGTGTCGAGCGTGCGGAAGCGGCTCCCGTCGAGGTGCCCTGGATCCACGGCCAGGAACCCCGCGCCCGGCCCGCCCCTCAGGTACTTGTAGCACCCACCGACCGCGAAGTCGAAGCCGTGGTCGTCGAACCCCACCGGGATCACGCCAGCCGAGTGATAGGTATCGGCAAGGACCACCGCCCCCGCCCGGTGAGCGCGCTCGACGAGTTCCGCGACCCCCGGGAGCACCTGCCCGGTCTGGAACATCACCTGGGACACGACGACGAGGTCAGTGCCGCTGAGGACGCGGTCAGCGACCGCAGTCCCGTCGAAGAGCTCCACTCCGTCCTCGACCCGGCTTGGCCCGACCCACTCGATCCGTGCCCGGCCCTGCTCCGCGTAGGTCTTCAGAATGAAGTCGGTGCTGTCGAACTCGCCCGTCGTCGTCACCACACGGAGCGGGCGGTCTTGGGGGAACGCGTTCAGCACGGCACGCAGGCCCTGTCCCGCAGAGACCTTGGGGACGACCGCGTCCGGCCTCCGAACCCCGAGCAGGAGCGCGACCTTCGCCCGGAAGGCTGTCGCCTCGTCCAACCACCCGCCCTCGCCCCAAGCCCCGTCCATCGTGAAGAACCAAAGGGCCAAGCACCGGGCGACGTCGTCCGCCGTTCGGTCGAGCGGCCGGCCCAACGAGTGGTTCGCGAGGTAGACCTCGCCCCGCTCCGCCTCGGCGGCCAGGGCGCGCGAGAAGAGCGGCCGGAGGTGCCGGTCAACGGCCGCCCGGTCGAGCGGCCGGTCGCCGAGCGCCGCGATCTGGGCTTCGAGGGTGAATGCGCCCTCCGTCACCGCCCGATCTCCGTGCGCACGTCCCAGAGCTCCGGG
This sequence comes from Fimbriimonadaceae bacterium, assembly GCA_022843485.1. Lineage (GTDB taxonomy): Bacteria > Armatimonadota > Fimbriimonadia > Fimbriimonadales > Fimbriimonadaceae > JALHNM01. The sequence continues at coordinate 182,489 of JALHNM010000005.1, forward strand.
AAGAGTCGGATGTCGATGGCCTTCCGCAGGAACGGCACTCCCGAACTCCCGCCGGTCCCAGTCTTAAACCCGATGATCCGCTCGACCGTCTTCATGTGCCGGAACCGCCACATGGCGAACTGCTCCTCGACGTCCACGAGCTTCTCGCACATCTCATAGGCGTCCCAAGCGTCGTGCGGGTGGTCGTAGACCTGCTTGAAGACGGCCACCACCCCCGGGTGCCCCTCGTACGGCTCGGACCAGTCCCGGTCGGCCCGCTCCGGCGGGACCGGATAGCCCCGGCGGGCGAGGAGCCGGAGGAACTCGTCGTAAAGGCTCGGGGCCGCGAGCGTGGCCTCCAACTCGGCCAGCACCTCCGGCTTGTGGCGGAAGACCCGCGTCGACGAGGCGTCCTTGTTCCCAAGCAGGAACTCGACGAGCCGGTACTGGTGCGATTGGAACCCGCTCGCCGGGCCGAGCACGTGGCGGAACTCCATGTACTCGGTCGGCGTGAGCGTCGCGAGGACCGCCCACTGCTCGAACAGCATCCGTTGCACGTGCTTCACCCGCGCGAGGATCTTGAAGGTCGGCTCGAGCGAGTCGGACTGGACGAAGCCGATCGCCGCCCGGAGTTCGTGGACGACCAGCTTGAGCCACAGCTCGGACGTTTGGTGCTGGACGATGAAGAGGGTCTCGTCGTGGTGCGGGGGGTCCGAGAGCGGCCGCTGGCACGAGAGGAGCTGATCCAGCATCAGGTAGCCGGAGTAGTCCAGCCGGTCCGCGAGGTCGGTGTGTATCGACCCTTCCATCGGCCGAGGGCCCATGCGCTCGATCTTACCGCCCCACCCTTGGCGGCCCGCGGATGTACAATCGGTCCGTTGGCGGATCGTCTAATGGTAGGACCACGGTTTTTGGTGCCGTTTGTCTAGGTTCGAATCCTAGTCCGCCAGCCAGCCCGTTCCCTGGCATTTTCCCTGGTGAGAGTCGGGTTCCAACTAGCGTATCATGGGGAGGTCGGCGTGCGTCTAACGACCGCCGGCGGAACTCTTCGCCCAGAGAGAGTCAGTGACCATGAAGCACTCCCTTGCGCTCGCAGGCCTCGCCCTGCTCTCGTCCACCGCGTACGCCCAGACGCTCAGCATCTCGCTCTTCGCGGGCGGCTTTACTCAGCCCGTCGGGATCTACCAGGATCCCACCAACCCGAACGTCCAGTTCGTCGTCCAACAGGGCGGAACGATCAGGGTCGTCCAGAACGGCGTGGTCCTCCCGACCCCGTTCCTCACCAGGTCCGTGCTCACAGGGTCCGAGCGAGGGCTCCTCGGCCTCGCGTTCGCCCCCGATTACGCCACGAGTGGCCACTTCTACATCAATTACACTCGATCCGGGCCGTTCATGCAGCTCTCGCGCTACACCCGGTCCTCGAACCCACTCGTCGCTGACCCGGCTAGCGAGCTTCGAATCCTCCAGACGAGCCGGCCGTTTTCGAACCATAACGCGGGTGTCGTCGCCTTCGGCCCCGACAACCTTCTCTACTTCCCCACCGGTGACGGGGGCAGCGGCAACGACCCCGGCAACCGATCCCAGACGGCGACGACACTCCTCGGCAAGATGCTCCGCATCGACCCGAGCGGCGACGACTTCCCCGCCGACCCCGACCGCAACTACCGCATTCCCGCCGACAACCCGTTCGTCGATGGCCAACCGATCACGGCCCTTCCCGAAATCTGGTCGTTCGGCCTTCGGAACCCGTGGAAGATCAGCTTCGACGACCCCGCGCTCCTCGGCACCGGTGCCATGTTGATCGCCGACGTCGGCCAGGGCGCCTTCGAAGAGGTGAGCTACGAACCGGCCAACCGCGGCGGCAGGAACTACGGCTGGCGCGTGTTCGAGGGCTTCCAGAGCATCATCGGCGGCAACCTCGCCTACCAGCCGCACCAGCCCCCGATCTTCGCCTACAACCGGAGCTTCGGCGCCTCCATCACTGGCGGCTTCGTCTACCGGGGCCTCCAACTCGGGCCCGAGTTTTTCGGCCGGTACTTCTTCGGTGACTTCGTGCTCGGGACGGTCTACTCGGTCGCCCTCACGATCGACCCTGTCACTGGGGAGGCGACGTCGAGCGACTTCCGGAACCACACCCCGGACTTCGGCGGCGTGCTCGGCAACGTCTCCTCGTTCGGAGTCGACCCCGAGGGCGAGATGTTCGTTGTGGACTACGGCGGATCGATCTACCGTATGAACCGGCCGGACACGACTTGGCTCACGGGCACCGCTCGAGAGCAGGGCATCTTCACCGGGGGCCAGGTACGGTCGCTCGTCCTCTCGGACAACCGGACGCTCGACGTCACCCCGTTCGGTGCCTTCGCCGACCCGAACCGGCCGACTCGGATCAACGTGAAGGGCCGGACGAACGTGGCGAACCGAACGACGCTCACTCTCGCGGTCCAGGCTCGGGTCAATCAGGCCGTCTCGGTGCCGACCCGCATCGAGCTGCGCAACTGGGCGACCAACCAGTTCGTCCAGGTCACGACCGGGAACTTGACCGGCACGTTCACGACGCTCAACGCGACCGCCCCGGCCGCCGACTTCGTCTCGGCGAACGGCGAGATCGAGATGCGCGTGGCCACGACGTACAGCGGCCCGCTCGTCCAGTCTCGCTTCGGCATCTCCTACGACCGGGTGACCTTCAGCGTCCAGTAAGCGCACCCGCCTCCGGGCTCGGGGCCGTTCCCCCGAGCCCGGCCCCCCCCTTCGCCGGGTAGGTACCCTCCTCGCCGAAGTGGAACACATGGACACGACGACCGTGAACGAGGCCGACCCGTGCGACGCCTCCGGCCCGGCCGCCGAACAGGCCGTGGTCGAGAGCCCCGACGCCGCTGGGGGCCCGCCGAACGACCCGCGCGACGGCCAGATCGCCGCCCTCACCGCCGAGCGCGACGCCCTTCGCGAGCAGCTCCTCAGAGTCATGGCCGAGGCCCAGAACGTCCAGAAGCGACTTCGGGCCCAGGCCGAGGAGGATCGAAAGTTCGCCGCCCTCCCGCTCGTCGAGCAGCTCGTCCCCGTCCTCGACAACCTCGACCGGAGCTTGGAGGCGGCCGAGGCCGGGGCGAGCCTAGAGAAGCTGCTCGAAGGCGTCCGAGGCGTCGAGCGTCAGCTTCGCAGGGCCCTGGAGGCGGTCTCCGTAGTCCGCGTCGCGTCTGTCGGCCACCCGTTCGACCCCGACGTGCACGAGGCCCTCGCCGAGCTCCCCACCCTCGACCACCCCGAGGACACCGTGACGGACGAGATCGAGGCCGGCTACACGATGCACGGCCGCGTGGTGCGACCGGCCCGGGTTCGGGTGGCCAAGAGGCCGTCGTGAAGAGGCTCTTCGGGACGGACGGTGTGCGAGGGGTCGCGAACGAGACGCTGACCCCGGAGCTCGCGTTCCAGATCGGCCGTGCGGCGGCGATGTGGGCGCGAGGGCAGGGCTTGCCCCGCCGGGTCGCGATCGGGAGGGACACCCGCCGTAGCGGGCCCATGATCGGGGCCGCCCTGGCGAGCGGGGTCTGTTCCGCTGGGGCCGAGGCACTGGTGCTCGGCGTCGTGCCGACGGGGGCGGTCAGCGCGATCGTTCGAGGTGCCGAGTTCGCGCTCGGGGCGGTCGTCTCGGCGAGCCACAACCCGGCCCCGGACAACGGGATCAAGCTCATGGCGGCCGACGGTCGCAAACTCTCCACCGAGGCCGAACAGTGGGTCGAGGCGAACCTCGAGACCATCCCCGACCCCCGGCCGACGGGCGCCGAGGTCGGGCGGCTCGTCCAAGACCGAAGCGAGGTCACGGGCTACACGGACTGGCTCGCGTCCCTCGTGCCTGAGGGTCTGGAAGGCTTGACTGTAGCCGTCGACGCGGGCAACGGGGCCGCCTATGAGCTCGCGCCCGCCCTGTTCGAGCGGCTCGGGGCCCGGGTCGTCGCCGTCGGCACCGACCCGGACGGGATGAACATCAACGCCGAGGGCGGGGCCACCAAGCCCGACACGATCCAGCGGGTGACGCAAGAGACTGGGGCGACCATCGGGGTGGCGTTCGACGGGGACGCCGACCGGGCCGTCTTTAGCGACGCCCAAGGGCGGCTCATCAACGGCGACCGGACGATGGCGATCTGGTGCGCCCATTGGCGCCGCCACGGCCGCCTCGACCCCGCCCTCGTCGTCGGCACGGTCATGACGAACGGCGGTTTCGAGCGGTACATGCGCGAGAGCGGGGTCGAAGTCGAGCGGACCGACGTCGGGGACAAGTACGTGAGCGCCCGGTTGACCGAGCGAGGCGGACGGATCGGCGGCGAACAGTCCGGCCACATCATCTTCCCGGACCACCTGCCGACGGGCGACGGTCTGGTGACCGCGCTCGAAGTGCTGCGTGTACTCAAGCGGGACGGACGGACGGCGGAGGACTGCTTCGGCGACTACGAGTCGTGGCCCCAGCTCCTCGTCAACGTGGCGGTGGGGTCGAAGGAGGGTTGGCAAGAGCGGCCCGGCCTGGCGGGGGCCCTCTCCGAGGCCGAGTCCGCCCTCGCCGGGCGGGGGCGGCTCAACGTTCGGCCGAGCGGCACCCAACCGATGATGCGGGTCATGGTCGAGGCGGACGACGAGGCCCTACGAGACCGGGTCGCCGACTCGGTGGTTGCGGCGATGATCGGAGACTTAGGCGGCGAGGTCTACAGCCGCGTGGACCTGACCTATGCTCTGGGCGATTGACGTCGGGAACACCCACACCGTAGTCGGGCGGCACGACGGGTCGTCTTGGCACGCGGTGTGGCGCCTAGAGACGGGGCGGGGCACCGAGGACGAGCTAGCGGCGACCCTCGCCCCGCTTTGCGGTATGGCCGGGCTCGAGTTCCGAGGCGAGGGGATGGTCATCGCCTCCGTCGTCCCGACGGCCGAAGAGTCCTGGCGACGGCTCGCGGAGGAGTGGCTCCGGGTGCCCTATCGGTTTCTCCGGACCGGGTCACAAGTCGGCCTCGAGGTCACTTACGACCCACCGCACGCGGTGGGGGCGGACCGGATCGCGAACGCCCTGGCCGCCATCGCGGCCTACGGGACGCCGGTCATCGTCGTCGATTTCGGCACGGCGACCACCTTCGACACGATCGACGCGGAGGGCCGGTACCTGGGAGGAGCTATCATGCCGGGGATTCAGCTGTCCGTCGACGCGCTCTCACGGCACACCGCGAAGCTACCCACGATCGCGCTCCGAGCCCCAGAGAGGGCGATCGGACGAACGACGGTGGCGGCCCTCGAGTCGGGGGTCGTGCTCGGCTATGCCGGAGGGGTCGAGGCAGTGGCCAGCCGGATCAAGGGCGAACTCGGGGGCAGCGCACGTGTCATCGCGACGGGCGGGCTCGGGTCGGTCTTCCATGGCCTTTGCCCTGTGATCGAGGCTTACGACGCGAACCTGACGCTCGAAGGGCTCCGGCTCGCATGGCCCCTGCTGATGGCTCACTCGTAGGGCGGGCGGGCGCTCGCGCTCGCGAGGGCTCGGAGGGCATCGGCGAACGCCTCCGGCTTGCCGACGACCCTCTGCCCGAAGTAGGTGACGCCCATGTTGAACCCGGCCCCGCTCACACCAGCGCGGCGGGTGTACTTGGCGATCTTCCCCGCCACGATCCAATCGGCGGGCTCCTCTAGGTCCGGTTCCGGCACGACGTACTGGACGACAGCGCGGAGCCAGCGGTCGACTGGCTGCAAGAAAATCCGGTCGGACGGATCGACGCGCTCCTCGACGTCGAAGAGCCACACCATATCGCGGAGGAACGTCGATGCGCTCTTGGGGCCGACGCCCCGGATATCGACGATCCTCAAATGCTGGGGTTCGAGCCGCCCGGTGCGCTCGACGCCGTCGACGACCCAGGTCGCCAGCGAGAGGCCCCCTCCTAGGCGGTGGATCTCCTGGGCGAGTTCGAGCATGCCCTGGACCGGCCCTCGGTTCTGGGCCTCGAGGCTCTTCCTGCCCCGCTCCTTGCACAGCGTCTCGAACCCGGTCCAGAGGGCGACACCGTCGGGAGCGGTCAGGACGTCGTCCATGCCCCGTTCGGAGACGAGCCGGCTCAGCGCCTCGTTGCTCAGAGAGGCGATCTCGTCTCGATCCTTGCCCCGGCGGGCGTAGGCGTAGTGACCGAAGAACGCCCGGAGGGCGAAGTAGGGGTTCTCGAGACCCGCAGTCACGGTCTCGAGGTCGTCGGTACCTAGTGCCATCGACCGGCGCAACCGGCCGAGGAGGAAGTCGTGCGCGTACCGCTCGGCCATGTGGGTGGCGAGCTTGCGCATCACGCCCACCACGAGCGGGTCGAGCGGCGGAGAGGGCTCTCGTTCCCCTCTCGGTCCCATGTCTTTATCTTCGCTCGTTCAGAAGGGCGAGCTAGGGCTCATGTACCGGACGACGGGCAGGGTGGGTACCTGGACGATGCCACCGCCCTCGACGCCGAGCCGACCGCCGCGCATGCTGTTGAACACCTGCCAACCGAACTCGGTGACGGCGAGCGTGTTGGATCGCACCTGCGACATCACGTCGAGCAGGGCCTTGGTGAAGATCCCGACGACCCGGCCTTCGCTCGTGGTGGCGAGGCAGGCGCTGCCGGGCATGACGGCGTGCATCTGGGCGACGCTCCCGATCAGGGGGATCTCCATCCCGAAGTAGCGCCCCTCGATGACGGGCCGGTTCGCCTGGTGGAAGGCGAACACGCGGGCCCCCTTTGAGAAGAACGTCTGGAAGAGCTCGTCCTTGGCGACCATGTTCTTGATGTCGGCCGTCGAGACGGCGGTGACGCCAGCGTAGTAATCCTTGCCGTCGACGTTCGCCCCGACGCCGCTGAAGAACACGAAGACCCGGGCGTCGTTCGGCATCCGGCTAGCGAGGGCTCGGGCGGCGATCAGGATCTGGTCGGCGGTGGCGTCCACCACGACATCCACGTTGCGGTCGTCGTACCCGGCGTTCTGCACCAAACCGTCGCGCACGAGCATCGCGTCGCTAGCGGCGAACGGGAGACTCGCGTTCGGGATCTGGCCTTGACTGTTGCCGATGACGAGGGCGAACTTGTCGGCCACGATGGGGACTCGTCCGGCCACGGCCGTGGTCTGGGTCGCCTGGTCGACCGGCTTCAGGATGCCACCCGGGGTGGTGCCCTGGCCGGCGCGGATGACCTCGGTCTGGGGGCGCCCACCTGCCGACGTCCCGCCCAGGGAGGCGATCTCGGCGTTCTCCTCGGGGGTGAGCACGGCCGAATCGACCTTCCAACCCGCGTTGGCGTTGCGCATCGACGTCTCGAGCTCGCGCTGCTTGTCCGGGCGGTTTTGGAGCCCGTAGACCTTGTTCAGGAAGAAGAAGGCGGCGGTGCTGCCTTGGTTCTTGGCGATGAGCGTCTCGAACCCGGTCGCCGCGAAGTTCAGCAGTTCGGCCCGCTGGGCGTCCGGTGCGGCCTGGGCCTGTCGGAAGCTGGAATAGGCGAGGCCGAAGTTGGGCGAATAGGGGGCCCCGTCGCGCCACCGGACCGGCTCAGTGACCGACCCCGGGAGGGTGGTCGGGTTCGACTGGTCTTCCGGACGGGCGGCGATGGCGGCGGTGAAGCCGGCCCGTGCCGCATCCCACTCCCCGGCGCGGACGGCGTCGAGCGCCTTGGAATAGGCCTCGCTCCACGCTTGGCCGAAGGCGGCGCTCAGCGCGGCGAGCGTGAGTGCGAGTACGAACGTGAGTCTCAGTCTCATCCTTGATCTTGGTCCCGTTGGCGTCACTTAAGGCGGTAGGTCAGCGAGAGCCCGGCGTCGGGGCTACCCCCGCCGGAGGGGATGGCGAACCCGATGTCGACCGAGATCGGGCTCGAATCGGGCCGGTAGCCGATGCCGAAGGCCAGCGAGTCTCGGTTGCTGAAGGCGTCACCCCCGGCGGGGACGAAGGCGTAGCCGATCCGGACGGGGATGCGGGCCCCACCGCGGTGCAGGTTGTACTCGGCCCCGAACGATCCGGCGAACGTGTTGTCCCGGTCGAGGATCGCGTTCGTCTGGCCTCCGAAGAAGTAGTCGAGCTGCGCCCCGTAGGCCAGGAAGTCCTTGCCGCGCTGCAGGAACCCGGACCGGGCGGCGTAGCCGACGGAGAGGCGGCCGGGCACTCGGCGCATGTACCCGTCGGTGGACGTTTCGCGGGACAGGCTGATCGGAGTGCGAAGGCTCGCGCCGATGACGCTGGACCCGTCGCCCGAGACCCGCTGCACGCCCGCGATCAGGCCGACCCCGGTCGAGTTGCCACTGTTGTTGAACCGGACGGTGCCGACCAGGTTGTTGTTCGCGTCGAACAGGTCGTAGTTACCCGTGTTCTGGACGTACTGGTTCACGACGACGATCCCGACGCCATAGTTCGTCGCCCCACGTTGCCGGGCGTAGGCGACGGTGAAGTAGTCGAGCTGGGCTTGGAGCCGTTCGACGAGGTTGTTGACCTGAGTCTCGCCGTTCGCCAGGCTCGAGCCCGTCCGGTTGTCCCGCACGAACCCGCCGAGCGTGTACGAGACCCCGAGTACCCCGCCCTTCATCGGCATGGCGTAGCCGACGTGCGAGAGTCGCTGCGAGCCGACCCGCCGGTCCGTCGAGAAGTCCGGGTTAGCGAACCGCCGGGACAGGACGGTGTCCGACTCCGGCAGGTTCCTGAAGGTCACGTTCGCGACCGGCGATTGGAGGAAGGCGAGCCCGGCCGGGTTGTAGTAGGTCGAGAAGGTGTTCCCGTCCGTGGCCTGCGTCGCCCCCGCGACGCCCATCGACCGCCCTCCGGCGTCGAGCGCGTTGAGGAGGTCAGGGATCTGGGCCGAGGCAGTGCCTGCCGTGACCGCCATGAGGGCGGCCATCGTGATTCGCGTCCTTGCTTGGTGCACGTGTTCTCCTTGCGTCCTGTTCAGGGGTTTGGTGCGGACTTCTCGGTGGGTCGTCGTCAGCCCTTTCGGCCGCCGCTCCCGAACCGGTCCCCGCTCTCGCGCCCTCTGTCTGTGAATTTAACCTGGGTTTCCTGGACGACCGCCTGATTCCCGGCGCGGTCTGTCACCTGGACGACGATCTTGAACTCGCTCGGGAGCCCCTTGTTGATCCGGAGCCGGCCGAACCAGCTGAGCGTGTTCCCGTTCTGCTCCGAGCCTCGACGGGAGACCCGGGCCAGGAACCGGCCGTCGAGCGTCGTAGCGACGACGGTGACGCCGGAGAGCGAGACCGACCCGTTGAACTGGTCGTTGACCTGGACGAACACCGGGACGCTCTGGTTCGGGCGGACGGGGGTATCGGGCCGGGGGGTGACGATGTTGCTGTTCGGCTGGAGCCGGTCGAGCGTCACGTTGACCGTCCGGTTCGTGTTGTTCTTCGCACGGTCGTCGACGTTCACGGTGATCCGGGCGGGGCCGTCCCGCAGGATCGACTGCGTGTCCCAGTTGACCACGAAGCTCTGTGCGTTGCCCGAGTTCCCGGGGATGTCGGCTTGGTTGATCTGGACGCGCCACGTGTCGACGTTCGGCTCGTTCAGATCGACCGAGATCGGGACGACGCCGCGGACGTAGCCGCCGTCGATCGGGTTCAGGTTGATGAACCTCGGCGCCGCGACGTCGACGGTCACGCTGACGGGCGGGATCGGGTCGTAGGTGTTGCCCGACTCGACCGGGGTCACCTCGATCCGGTACTCGCCCTCCGGGGTCGACTCCGCGAAGTTCAGGTCGATGCTGTCGCTGATCTCGCCGTTCTGGTTCGGGTTGAACCGGCGCTCGATCTGGACGCTGACGTTCGGGTCGTCCACCTTCGTCGCCCGGACGGTGACACGGACCTCACGGACTGCGCCCCGAACGTTGAAGTTCACCTTGTTCGAGCGACCGAGGAAGTCGCCGTCGGTCGGCGAAGTCACGGTGAAGGTGGCGGCGATGGCCGCCGCCCCGAAGGCCGTTAGGGCGCAGACCGCCACCAGCCGAATGGCTCGCATGGGTTTCATTATATCCTCTCCGCCCTATAGACTCCTCGGACGGTCAGGACGACTCACTCAGGGCGAGCCGGACGAATTCCGCGACTCCCCCCTCTTCATTGGACGCGACGCGGTGCCGGGCCGCCTCTCGAACCTCTGTGGCCGCGTTCGCGACGGCACCGGAGACTCCGGCCCAGGCCACCATCTCTAGGTCGTTCGTCCAGTCGCCGATCGCCGCGACCTCGTGCCGCCCAAGCCCGAGCAGGCCCGCGACCGCCTGGACGCCGAAGCCCTTGTGGACGCCGGGCGGCAGGAACTCGATGTACTCGCTCTCGCTCACGGTGATGTGCGCCCGGCCGTCGTCCTGGAGGTGGCCGAGGACGGCGCCGTGGAGCGGGATCCGGCGGGCCTCGTCGATCATCAAGAGCTTCGTGGCGTCGACGCGGGCCATGCCCTCGTAGCCGACGACCTCCGGCACGACCCCGCGGATGCGGCTCCGGTACGCCTGCGCCCAGGCGCCGTCGTGGCTGAAGTAGACCTCGCCCCGACTGTAGAGGTTCACGTGGAGGCCGAGCGTGCCCGCGTACCGCAGGAGTTCGTCCCGTAAGTCGGTGGAGAGCGTATGGTGGTGGACCTCGCGGCCTTCGTGGTCGACGACGTAAGCGCCGTTGCAGCTCACGATCGGGCCGCGGAGGCCGGTCTCCTCGGCGAACGGGAGCATCGTGCCGATGGCGCGGCCGCTCGCGAGCACGACGGTCACGCCCTGGTCGGCAGCCTTGCGGAGGGCTGCGACGGAGTCCGGGTGCGGAGTGCGGTCCCGGCGAAGCAGGGTCCCGTCCAAATCGACGGCGATCATCCGGACGGGGCTTGGCACAGGGAGTCTATACCCGGCGGGCCTGGACGGGCGGGGGGTCGGCGCTCGCGCGGGCTAGGCTGCAAGCAGCCTAATCCATAGCGCGAGCGAGCTCGCGCACTCCTAATCCATAGCGCGAGCGAGCTCGCGCACTCCAGCGAGCGGGCACGCTTGCCGGCGCCGGGGCGAGGGGGAACCTGGGTCTGGAAGGGGGAACGAGTACACTCCTGGGAAGATGACCGGCCAGGCGTCCGTGACCGACCTCCCGTCGACGACCGTCCTCGGCCTCCCGGTCTCGCTGGTGGACATGGGGGCCACGATCGAGACCGTCGCCCGGTTGGTCGAGGCGGGGCAGCCGCGATGGATCGTGACCGCCGACGCCGCCGGGATGGTGCAAGCCCAGGACGACCCGGCGCTGGCCGAAGCCTATCGAACGGCCGCCCTCGTCACGCCCGACAGCCAAGGGGTCGTCTGGGCCCTCCGGCGCAAGGGCTACCCGGGAATCGGGCGGGTCAGCGGCGTCGATATCGTCGACCAGGTGTGTCGGCTCAGTTCTGAGACCGGCGTCCGGATCTTCTTCCTCGGCGCGGCGCCGGGGGTGGCAGAAGAGGCGGCCGAGCGGCTGCGGCTGCGACACCCCGGGTGCAACATCGTCGGGACCCGGCACGGCTACTTCCCCGCCGACGACGACGCCCTCGTCGCCAACGAAGTGGCCGCCTCGCGGCCGGACGTGCTCTTCGTCGCCATGGGCATCCCTCGCCAGGAGACCTTCATCGTCCGGTGCCTCGCGCTCACCGGGGCAAAGGTCGGCGTCGGGGTCGGCGGATCGTTCGACGTCTTCAGCGGCCGGGTCAAGCGCGCCCCGGGGCTCGTCCGGGCCCTCAAGCTCGAGTGGCTCTGGCGGCTCGCGCTTAACCCGTCCAAGATCGGCAAGGTCCGCCTCCTACCCCGCTTCGTGCGCCTTGTACTGAAGGAGGGGCGGTGAGAATCTACACCCGAACCGGGGACGGGGGCCAGACCGGACTTATCGGCGGGGCGCGGGTCGGGAAGGACGACCCGGTCATCGCCGTGGTCGGCTCGCTCGACGAGACGAACTGTGCCCTCGGGCTCGCACGCGCCCTCCTTGGGGGCGGGCCCCTTGACGCGACGCTCCATCGGGCCCAGTCGGCTCTCTTCGAGGCCGGGGCCGAGGTCGCTTGCCCCGCTGACAGTCCGTACTTCACCGAAGCCAAGGTCGATGGGCTCACGCTCGAACTCGAAGCGTCGATCGACGAGTTGACCGCCCAGCTCCCGGCGCTCAAGAACTTCATCCTGCCGGGGGGTGCACCGGGGGCCGCCCAGTTGCACCTGGCCCGTTCCGTGTGCCGCCGGGCCGAGCGCGAGCTCGTCGCCTTGGCCCAGTCCCGTCCGGTCCGCGCCGAACTCTTGGCCTTCGTGAACCGTCTCTCGGACTGGCTCTTCACCGCGGCCCGGAGCGCGAACCAGACCGCCGGGGCCGTCGAGACCGTTTGGACGAGAGACCGATGAGCGTGACCGCACTTTGCCTGGCCCTCCTCTCGCAGGACGCCGCCCCTGCCCTGCCCACCGCCACCGACGTCATGAGCCGCCTGTTCGCCCGCTACCACGGCGCCAAGACCGTGGTCGGCACGGCGGTCTCGACGATCACGGTCGGCGACACGGTGATCACGATCGCCACCGACCTGCAGGTCGAACGCCCGAACAAGGTGTACATCCGACAGACGGTGCGTGAGGACGGGCGAGTGTTCTTGCTCGTCGGCGACGGGAAGACCTTCAGCTACGGCAAGCCCGTGGGCACGGAGGCCATCGACGCCGACCGGTCGTCCCGGCTCATCGAGACCCACTTCCCCTACATGACCCTCGGCGACGTCTATCGGGCGGCGGCGCGGAGCCTGGCCGAGCGGTCCATCGTCCTCGACCTCGCCGTCGCCGACACCCGGGACATGGCCCTGCTACGCGACCAGTGGGCGACCATCGACCTCACCGGGACGGTCGAGCAAGGCGGGGAGACGCTCTACCGGATCGTCGGCCAGTGGCGGCCCAACGCGGTCGAGCCGGTGAGCGCCAACTTCGGCCTGTTCGTGACGAAGGACGGCGACCTGCGTCGGTACGTGATCGAGCAGCTGCCAGGGGCGGGGGCCCTGTCCGCGTCGCGACAGTGGTCGGTCGACCTCCAGATCGACGCCCCGGTCAAGCCCGAATTGTTCACTGTCGTCCGGTAGGGCCCGCCGAGCGGATACACTCTCCCTACACGTGGACTCAAAGCCGATCGCTGGTCTGGGCCGACCCCCACGCGGCGCCCGCTACCGGGTGCTCGGGGTTCGGGACGGCCGGGTCTGCCCCGAACGACTGCTCGAGATGGGCATGATCCCGGGGGCCGAGTTCACGGTGACCAAGGTCGCCCCTCTCGGCGACCCGATCGAAGTCGACCTCGGTGGGAGTCGGCTCTGCCTGCGGCGGTCCGAAGCGGCCGACCTCACGTTCGAGAGGGTGGGCTGACGTGGCGCGGACCGTCGCCCAGCGGGGCCTCACCGCCGCCCTCGTCGGCGTCCCGAACTCCGGGAAGACGAGCCTCTTCAACGCCCTTACCGGCTCGAGCCAGAAGGTCGGCAACTACGCGGGCGTGACGGTCGAGAAGGTCTCGGGGCGCACCCAGGGGCCAGATGGCCCGATCACGATCATCGACGTTCCCGGCCTCTACAGCATGCGGCCGGTCTCCGCGGACGAGACCGTGGCGGCGGAGGTCATCGTCGGACGGGCGGGGGAGGCGAGGCCGGACGTGCTCGTGTGCGTCGTGGACGCGACGAACCTGGAGCGGAACCTCTACTTCCTCAGCCAACTCTCGGGCGCGGGGATCCCGACGGTGGTGGCGCTCACGATGGTGGACGTCGTCCAGCGCGACCGCAACTCCCTGGACGTGGACCGCCTGGCCGGCGAACTCGGGGTCGAGGTCGTGCCCGTCGTGGCGCACCGGGGCCAGGGGCTCCTGGAGCTCAAGGCGGCGATAGGGCGGGCGGTCGAGGGGCGGCGGCTCCTCGATATCGACCTCGGCTTCCCCGCCGCCGTCCGCGAACCGGTGTTCCGCCTCCACGACCGGCTCGCCCGGGCCGGCGTCGACGTGACGAGGAGCGAGGTCCGCGAGGCGCTGCTCGACGAGGGGGCCGCCCTCAACGACAAGCTCGCGAACCTGCCGGAGATGGTCGAGGCGTTCGTCGAAGAGCGGGCCCGGCTCCTCGGCGCCCACGCCGACGGCCGGACCATCGACGCCCAGACCCGTTACGCCTGGGCCGGACGGATCCGGCGGGAGGTGCTCGCGACTTCCGGCCAGCTCGACCGCCGTACGACCGACGCCATCGACCGTGTGCTGACGCACCGCGTGTTCGGGCTCGTCGTGTTCGTCGGTCTCATGTACCTGGTCTTCCAGAGCATCTACACCCTCGCCGCACCGCTCATGGACATCATCGAGGCGGGGGTAGGGGCGGTGAAAGGGTGGGTCTCGCCGATGCTCGCCGGTGCCCCGTTGCTCCAGTCGGCGGTGGTGGACGGCGTCCTCACGGGCATGGGGGCGGTGCTCGTGTTCCTGCCCCAGATCTGCATCTTGTTCGCCCTCATCGCCGTGCTGGAGGGGACTGGCTATCTGGCCCGGGCCGCGTTCCTGATGGACAGGCTGCTCGGCTGGTGCGGTCTCAGCGGCCGAGCCTTTATCCCGTTGCTCTCCTCGTTCGCCTGCGCCGTCCCTGGGATCATGGCGGCCAGGGTGATGCCGGACGCCCGGTCGCGGTTGCTGACTGTGCTCGTCGCCCCGCTCATGAGTTGCTCGGCCCGGCTCCCGGTGTACGTGCTCCTCATCGGGGCGTTCGTCGAACCGGTCTACGGGGCGTGGTGGGCGGGGGCGGCGCTCTTCGCCATGCACTTCGTCGGCCTCGCGTTCGCGGTGCCGGTCGTCGCGCTTTTGAACCGGCGCGTGGCCCGGGGGCGGCGGCTCCCCTTCGTGCTGGAGCTCCCCCGCTACCAGTGGCCCCGTGTTCGCGACGTGGTCCTCACCGTGGTCAGCCGGGCCAAGGTCTTCCTCACAACGGCGGGAACGATCATCCTGGTCATGTCGATCGCGATCTGGGCCCTGCTCTCGTTCCCGCGTTCGGAGGCGATGGAGGCGCGGTACCGGGCGGACTATCGGGCCTTGGCAGCCACCCAGCGAGGGGACGTCACCGAGGAGAACTACCTCCAGATGCGCTCGACTCGGGACTCCTACCTCGGCCAGTTCGGGCGGGCCATTGAGCCGGTCTTCGTCCCCGCCGGGTTCGACTGGCGGTTGACGACCGCGATCCTCGCCGCCTTCCCCGCCCGCGAGGTCGTCGTGAGCGCGATGGGCATCATCTTCGACCTTGGGGGCGAGGCGGACGAGGAATCGCCCGACCTGCGCCAGGCCCTCAAGCAGGCGACCTGGCCCGACGGGAGGCCGCTCGTGACGGTCTGGACGGCGGCCAGCCTGATGGTGTTCTTCGCCCTTTGCGCCCAGTGTATGGCGACGCTGGCCGCGATCCAACGGGAGACGGGGTCGTGGAAGTGGGCCGCGTTCGCCTTTGGGTACATGACCCTCCTCGCCTACGTCGCGGCGGTGGCGGTGTACCAGCTCGGTTCGCGGCTGGGTGCCGGAGGCTAGGGCGCCCCTGCCAAGGGCCGGTTGTCGAGGACGCCCGTCCTCCGTTCGCTAGGTCACGGCTGGGATAGGGAGGTCGCGACGTGACCGCCGTGCCCCCAAAGCGCGGACAGCCCCGGGGAGTAACATGCCCCCCGTGCAGACCGACGAGCCGAGTCCGGCGACGCCTGCGACGGGACACCCCGTCTACCGGGACACCTGGCTCTGGAACGTCGGCTTCAGCGCCTACTGGTTCGCCACGAGCTACAAGTGGTTCATCCTCCTCTTCTTTAGCCTGCCCTACCAGGTAGGGCAGATCGTGGGGGACGCGGACAAGAACCGCGCCTGGGGCATGGTCTACGGCATCGGGGCGGTGTGGGCCATCTTTGGCCCGGCGCTCTTCGGGGCGTGGAGCGACCGCTCGCGCAGCCGGTTCGGCCACCGTCAACCGTTCATCGCGGCGGGGGCGGCCCTCACCGTCTTAGCGATGGGAGCGGTTGGGTCGGCGACCACGCTGGTCGGATTGACCGTGGCCTACCTTCTTCTGCAAGTCGCGGACGACGTGGGGACGGGGCCGTACGGCGGGATGGTTCCGGAGATCGTCCCCGAGCACCGGCGGGGGTTCTCGAGCGCGATCATGACCGTCCTGCAACGGGTGGCCGAGGTTTCGACGGCCGTCGCAGCCCTCGTCCTCCAGCGGCCGGAGCTCATCCTAGCCGGGATCGCGGTGGTCAACGTTGTCTGCGCTGCAGCGACGATCTGGACGGTGCGAGGGTTGCGCCCCGCGCCCGTGCCGCCGGACCGGCCGCGACTGCCCTGGTACCGCGTGTGGGTCGACCCCTGGAAGTCGCCCGACTTCGCCTTGTTGTGGTTCACCCGCCTCCTGACCTCGGCGGCGGCGTACCTGGTCACGAACTACTTCCTCAACTACCTGGACGACATGTTCCCGAGCTACCTGGCGTTCGGGGTCGACCTCGGCAACGCGGCCACCGCGACCCAGGTCCTGGCCGTCCTGTTCTCGCTCACGGCGAGCTTTGGGGCGCTGGCGGCGGTGCGCCAAATCGACCGGGTCGGGCGCAAGGTGCTCGTGCTCTGGTCTGGGCTCATCATCGGGTCGGTGATGGTGCCGTTCGCGCTCGTGCGGGACTTCACGGCGCTGCTGCTCATGGCCCTGGTGTTCGGGGTCGGGAGCGGGATCCGGGGGGCGGTCGATTGGGCGATGGCGAGCGACATCGTGCCGGACAAAGACCAAGGTGGGGCCCAGATGGGGCTCTGGTCGAGCAGCCAGACGGCGGTCCAGGTCCTCGTCGGGGGGGCGGGAGCGGTCATTCAGCACCTCAACCAGGTCCAGTTCGGCTCCGGGTACGTCGCGGCGATCTGGACGGCAGGGGTGCTGTTCGTCGTCGGGACCCTGCTCGTGCAGCGGGTGAAGGGGTCGCGCTGAGGGGGCCTCACTCGATGGCGTCCCAGAGCCCCCACTTCGTCAGGTCAGAGGCGCAGAAGATGCAGTAGCCAGCCGGGTTCGTCCGCTTGAGCAGCCGCAGCGTCTCGACGAACCGCTCGCGGCGGGCCCCCTCGTCCTCCGATCCCCGCACCAGCGGCCAGATCGCGAACCCGGCCAGGAGCCGCTCGCACCCCTCGGCCCACCCCTGCTGCCGCCGCACCGCTTCCTCGAGCAGCCCCAGGTAGTGCTCGAACGTGCCCGGGAAGTGGTCGCGGTAGTCCATCGGGATCATCGTGTCGACCCAGGGCACGAACTCTCGCCAGTCCTGGCCGATGAACCGGCCGCTGTGCACCGGGTTCTTGAACACCGCCGCGCTCACCCGCACCCCCGGCCGCACCGCGTCCACGGCCTCCTTCACCTCCCGCACGAAACGCCGCACCGCCTCCTTCCGGAACTGGTAGAAGAACGTGTCGAGGTCGGCTCGCCCGTACCGGAAGAACGACCCCTCCAGGAGGAATCGGCTCTTCTCGGCCCGGTTCAACCTGTCCCAGCCGGCCGGGAGCACCCGTGGCGATTGCTCCCAGTGCGCTTCGAGGTACTCGCGGTCGTAGAGCTCGTGGTCGAACGGCTCGTCGGGGTAGGCCTCGTTCAGGTACCCGGCCCAGCGAGGCAGCTCCTCCAGGCACCAGTCACAGAAGCAGTACTGATCCGGAGCGAGGTCGCCCGGGTAGCGCACGTAGTCGTGGTGCACGCCCTCGAACCCGTACCGCTCGACGAGCTCGGCGTGGATGGGCACGAGCCACTGGTCCGTGTAGCCGGGGCGCTGGGCCGGGCAGGCCCAGAGGCCGGTGAACCGCTCCCCCCGCAGTTGCTCTTCGTTGGTCGGCCGCCCCCGGGCGTCGCGCATCGCCCACTCGGGGTGGCGCAACATGACCGGGCTCGACTCGCCCTCGAAGAAATCGAAGAACCAGGCGTGGCACTCCACCCCCCGCCGTCGGCACGAGTCGACCACCGCCTCGCAGAGGTCGAAGCTGTCGAACGGCCGCTCCACCGCCCACGGCCGCCGCTCGCTCGGCCAGCGCAGCCCCTCGCAGCCCTTCACCTCGGGCAACAACAGGTTGAACCCCGCCCCGGCCGCTTGGGCGACGAAGTCGTCCGCGTTCTCGCGGGTCAGGCCGAAGTCGCCCGGTCGGCACCAGAGAGCCCGTGTCGTCATCGCTCAGTCTCTTTGTCGAGAGAGCCGCTCAGGCCCCACCGGTTTCGGCTCCTCGCCCGCCGCGCCCATTCGGAGCGCGAGGTCGAGCCCGCCTGTCTTGTTGAACCACTCCACCCGGATTTCGTGCCGCCTTTTCGCTAGCGCCACCGCCCCGGACTTCTCGAGCGGGCTGTGGAGACCGTCGTTGTCGACGACCAGCTGCCCCCCCACCCATAGCCGCGAGCCGTCGTCCGACCGCAGGGCGAAGACGTACACCTCGTCCCTGTCCACCTCGACGAACCCCGAGTACACACGCGCCACATACTCCTTGTCCTGGATGTCGGCCACCGTGACCGTGGATGCAGTGGTCCTGGAGCCCGGGCCAAGGGCCGCGAAGTCGGGCACCCGGTCGAAGTCGCCGTTCCACTCGGTCACGACGAGCCCGGGCTCGGTCCCGACGCCATCGACCGCAGGCAAGAGTTCGGCCGCGGCCACCGTCGTCTCGACCACCGGCGTCACCGGCGACCCTTCGTGGAAGCCCCGCACCTTGAGCGTCCCCGGTCGATCGAGCACCACCACTTCCGAGGCCACGGGCGACGACGCGGTCGGGTCGCTCCCGTCCACCGTGTACCGCGCCTCCAACCCCGGCCCGACCGTCACCCGGACCGGCATCGGCCGCACCATGATCAGGGCAGGGGCCGACACCTTCGGGGCGGCGTAGACCACGGGCGTGCCCTCCACGCGGAGTTCGACCACCGATACCGCCGGGTGCGGCGCAGTGGCGGGTAGGGTCACGACCACGTCCGAGCCCTGGCGCCGAGCCGCGAGCGAGTCCCCCGACCCCAGCAACCGAGCCGACTCCACCGCGCTCCCGAGACCGGGCACGACCAGCCGCCCGTCCTTCGGCCAGTCGAACACGTGTAGGAACAGGCTCGACCCCCGGACCGTGCACCGCCCCCAGGGCAGTGACTCGAACGGCCCGGCCTGGGTGCCATAGATCGCCTCGCCGTTGACCCGCATCCACTCACCGATCTCCCGCAGCCGCTCGACGGACTCCGGTGGGAACTCGCCCTCCGGCGTCGGCCCGACGTTGAGCAGGAAGTTGCCGCCCTTGCTCGCGACGTCGCAGAGGGTCTGGAGCAACTCGGCGGTCGACTTCATGTTCAGGTCGGCCCGGTTGTAGCCCCAGTGATCGTTCATCGTCATGCAGGTCTCCCAGTCGATACCGGGCAGACCCGTCGCGGGCACCTCCTGCTCCGGCGTGCCGAAGTCGCCCGCGAACCCGGCGTCGCTCATCCCCGCCATGCCCCCGCGGCCCACGTCCACGCGGTTGTTCACGATGACGTCCGGCTGGAGCCGGCGACAATGGTCGTAGAGGGCCTGGCCCCGCCGGTGGTTCCAGGTCGGCTCCCACTCGCCGTCGAACCACATGACCCCGATCGGCCCGTACTTGGTCAGCAGCTCCTCGATCTGGCGGTGCATGAACTCCACGTACCGGTCCATGTCCGCCCCCTCGGCCGGTCTCTCGCCGAGCTCCCACCCCCGCCGGGGCAGGTAGTCGGGATGGTGCCAGTCCATGATCGAGTAGTACCAACCCATCCGGAGACCCTCGGCGGCGCACGCCTCGGCCAGCTCCTTCATCACGTCCCGCCGGAAGGGCGTGGCCATCACGTCGTAGTCGCTGTGGGCGGAGTCAAAGAGCGCGAACCCCTCGTGGTGCTTGGTGGTGATCACCATGTACCGCATGCCTGCGTCCTTGGCCATCCGCGCCCACGCCCGGGCGTCGAACTTCACCGGGTCGAACCTGTCCTTGACCGGCGTGTACTGCTCGATCGGGATGCGGGCCGTGTCCCGGATCCACTCGCCGTGGGTCTTCTTCCCGGCCCACTCGCCCGCGAGCACGCTGTAGGTGCCCCAGTGGATGAACAGCCCGAACCGCGCCTCACGCCACCACTCCATCCTCACGTCCTTCCCCCCATGCGCCCTCGCCGCGAGGCACAGGGCCGTCAACGCGACACCCGCCAACGCACGAAGTCCCACCCCCCGAACTTACCCGCCCCGAGTGTTCGAGGAAGCGTGGCGCGCCCGTCCCGGGCACGGTCGCCTAGGGCGTCCCGCCCCAGGGAGGCGAGTGGCAGGGGCGGCCCGCCCCTGGTCCCCAGGGCGGCTCGCCCTGGCGCACGCCACAGACCCCCGACCCGACCCGTTCTTCGGACTGCCGGGGCCCGCCGCTTTGGTGGGAGGCCCGGCCTCGTCGCGGATCGAGTGGTCGAGGGGCCCGTGCTCCCGGCCTGCCCTCCGGGTCAGGTCGGGCCACCCGCCAGGAAGGTGATTGGCTGGGGCGGCCCGCCCCTGGTCCCCAGGGCGGCTCGCCCTGACGCACGCCACAGACCCCCGACCCGACCCGTTCGTCGGACTGCCGGGGCCCGCCGCTTTGGTGGGAGGCCCGGCCTCGTCGCGGATCGAGTGGTCGAGGGGCCCGTGCTCCCGGCCTGCCCTCCGGGTCAGGCCGGGCCACCCGTCCTAGAGTGTTGGCTTCAGCACCACCAGGGCTCCGTGGCCGCGCGTGAGCGGGGCGGACTCCAAACGGTCGAGGTCGATCAACAGCACCTTCCCGCCTCGTTCGGCAACGCACCACCCGTCGGGCAGCACCGTGTGGTTCGACCAGAACCAGGCCAAGAAGGGGGACTGAAACCCAAGCCCGAACGAACGACGCTTGAGCTTGTCGAAGACCTCAAAGTTATGACCGGGCCACCGCATGGTCAAGACGCGATAGCGGTCCGATCCGGGGAAGCTCCGGGCAAAGCTATCGTTGACGATTGGTGCCTCCCATCCGTCCGCTCGAAGCTTGGTGGCTTCGGTGACTCCGCCCGGCAGAAAGTCAAGGATCAGGGTCGGGTCCGTTGTCGGCTCCGGCGTCGACGACCACTTCAAGTGCCTGCGACCGGTCGGTGAGACGGCGACGTACAGGGCATCCCACCAGTTCGACGCCAAGCTCGTATTCAGCGCCACGACTTCCTTCGGAGGGCCTCCGTTCAGCGGTCGCCTCTGGATCGAAGTGTTCGAAGCAGCGACGTAGACCACGACTCCTGAGGGTGGCGTCCGGGTCAGCTGCCCCACGGTATCGAGTTGTCGGAGCAGCACTGGCCCGTCCCAGACGCTGATCATGAGTGCGAAGGGCACCAACACCGTATAGCTGACCGCGTTCGCCGCTAAGGACGCCTTGAACGCCGTTCTCCACCGGTCGATGCCTCGCAAGAAACCCCGCAAGACGACCGCCTCCACGAGCACCGTGGCCGCGAACGTGACGAACCAAGCGAGGGCGACGACCATAACCTCCCGTCCTGCTCCCACCTCGGCGAGCCACGCGGACCACCCGAGCAGCCAGGGCCCGACCAAGTATCCGAGCAGGGCGGTGCCGAAGTTGGCCGCGACAAGGACGGGGTAGCCCTCGCTCGAAGGCACGCCGAACCCTCTCGCCAACACCAGGGCTTCGAGCCCCGCGATCGCGAGGTTGCCGACGGTCAGCCACAGGAGCCCGAACCAAATGAACGGCGTCCCCCCATTGGCCAGCAGCCCTGGAATCAGTCCAACCTCGAAGGCCCGGTAGTCCACACAAGGATGACGTCCCACCCAACCCGCTCTGTGCGGCCGTTAGGGCCGGTCGAACCCCGTATGCCCTGGCCAGGCAGAGCCTCAGGGCCATGGCCATGGGCACTAGCCCCTGTACGGCGCTTGGCAGGGGTGATGTCTTGGGCACCCCGGGCCCTCGTTGGCTGTGTCCACCCGAGCAGCGGCGAGGGTCGCAGCGGAGCTTCGACCTCAGGGCTGCACCGAGATGCCCGGGCCGCTGCGAGGGGTGGCCCGGCCAAGTCGCAGGACGATGGGCGGGGGACGAAGGCGTCGCTGGCGGGTGGCCCGGCCTGACCCGGAGGGCAGGCCGGGCATAGGGGCTCTCGCGTGGCCCACCCGGATCTGATGGGCAGCGGGTGGCCTTGGTAGCGGTAGGTGGGCGGGTGGGTGGTATGGTTATGGCCCGTCGAAGTCCGTAACGCCTGGCCAGCCTGGGCGCCAGGGCCATAGCCATGGGCGCTAGCCTCTTCGCGGCACCGAGGGCTTGTTCCGCGCTGTCGTCTCCCGTCCGAAGACCCGTCAAGGGAGCGAGCCCACCTACCCCCCGACCTCCAGGACCCCCAAAGGCGACAACCCCCTCATCTGCCCGGTCGTTGCCAGCACCGGGCGGGTGGCGAGGGCGTAGACCCCCGGCTCCAGGGGCAGGAACGCCGTGAGGCCCCCGGGCACGAACCGGGCGAAGGCGGCGGAGGTGTAGCGGTCGGTCGGCGAGCGCCGGGCGTTGGCCAGCCGCTGCACCAGCAGCTCGGTCACCGACCCCAGCCCGTTCGGGCGGTCGGCGGTGAAGACCACGCCCCCCGCCGCCAGGCTCCACCGCCCTTGCGACTTCGGATCTCGTGGCCAGCTTTCCGGAGCCGAAGCGCTCGTCGAACGGCGTAGCGGGTAGTGTTCACCGCATGCGCCGTTCTGCTTGCGCCCTGCTCGTCGTCGCCTCCGCCGTTTCGCTCGCCCAGATCGATGGGACGGTGGCGCCCGAGCCAAAGGCGATGAAAGTCGAGCACGTGCGCAACCTGCACGGCGACCGCTTCGAGGATCCCTATTTCTGGCTCCGAGAGCGCGACAACCCGCAGGTGATGGCCCACCTCAAAGCCGAAAACGCCTACTCGCTCGACGTGATGAAGCCTCACCAGGCTTTGGTCGACAAGCTGTACAAGGAGTACGTCGGGCGTATGCAGGAAACCGACATGCAGGTGCCCGTCTACCGACGAGGGTACTGGTACACAACGCGGACGGTCCAGGGCAAGCAATACCCCATCTACGTGCGAAGGAAGGGCTCGATGCAAGCGCGGGAGGAGGTCTTGCTCGACCTCAACCTGCTCGCCGAGGGTAAGCCCTACTTCGGCCTCGGAGACTTCGAGGTCAGTCCGAACAACCAGATCCTCGCCTACACGACCGACGTCACCGGCAACCGCCGATACCAGCTCTTCTTCAAGGATCTGCGGACCGGACGACGGTTGCGGCAGCCCGGCGCGAGTCAGGACGAGTGGGGACAGGTAGCCGGGTTCACCTGGGCGAACGACAACCGGACCTTCTTTACGGTGACAGAAAACGAGGCGAAGCGGCCCTTCCGGCTGTTCCGGCGCAACCTCGCGGGCGGAAACCGGTTGTTGCTCGAGGAGAAGTCGCCGCAGTTCAACCTTCGGGCGAGCGCCTCGCGCGACCGCGAGATGCTGTTCATCGGTTCGGGGAGCAGCGAGACGACCGAGTTTCGGATGATTCCGCTGGATCGACCCGGGACCGCGCCCCGGTTGATCGAGCCGCGACGGACGGGACTCGAGTACTACCCGGACCACCGGGATGGGCTCCTCTATCTGCGCACGAACGACGGCGCGCCCGAGTTCAAGGTCGTGACCGCGCCCGTCGCCAACCCGGGCCGAGCCAACTGGAAGACCCTCCTCCCGCCCCTCGCCAATGGGAAGCTTGCCGACCTGGACCTCTTCCAGGGCTGGATGATCGTGCGGCAGCTCCGCGATGCCGTCAGCGAGCTGGTCGTGACCAACCTCCGGACGAAGCAGTCGCACACGGTCGTGTTTCCAGAGCGGAACTCGTCGGTGTGGTTGGGCGAGAACCCTGAGTTCCGTACCGACCGTCTCCGGCTCAGCTACACCTCGGAGATCACTCCGAGCACTGTCTACGACTACATGCTCGGTAGCCGGCGTCTCGTTCGCCTCAAACGGCAGGCTGTCCGAGGCTACGACCCCAAGAGGTATGCCACCGAGTTCGTTTGGGCCACGGTGCGAGACGGCACCCGGGTCCCGGTCTCGATCGCATACCGGCGCGACCTGCGCGGCAAACGCCCGCAGCCGATGCTCCTCCAAGCCTACGGCGCCTACGGCGCACCGATGTCGCCCGGATTCTCGAGTTCGACCGTCAGCCTCTGGGACCGCGGAGTGATCACCGCAACCGCCTACGTTCGCGGCGGCGGCGAGATGGGCGAACGCTGGCACGACGCTGGCAAGATGGCCCGGAAGATGAACACCTTCACGGACTTCGTCGATGTTGCCCAGTGGCTGGTCGGGCGGGGTTACACGACGCATGCCCGGCTGGGAATCACAGGAGGAAGCGCAGGTGGCCTCACGATGGGCGCCGTGATGAACCTTCGCCCGACCGTGGCGCGGGTCGCGTTGGTCTACGTCCCCTTCGTCGATGTCGTGAACACCATGCTCGACGAATCGCTACCCCTCACCACGCAGGAGTTCCTCGAGTGGGGCAACCCCAAGAACTCCATCCAGTACTGGTGGCTCCGCCAGTACAGCCCGTATGAGAACATCGGACGGTTCGACTACCCGGCGATGCTGGTGCGCACCGGGCTCAACGACAGCCAGGTGCCGTACTGGGAGGCGACGAAGTGGGTCGCGCGTCTGCGCGAACTGCGGGCCGACAACGACCCCCTGCTCCTCAAGGTGAACCTCGACGCCGGCCACGGTGGCGCGTCGGGCCGATACGACGCCCTGCGGGAGCAAGCCTTCGACACCGCGTTCCTGTTGCGGATGCTGGGCATCTGACGGCACGGGCGGCCGCATCTGGCCGGGATTTGTGGCACAGGCGGCCCGCCGATGGCCCCTCGGGCGGCGCGCCCGAGTGGGAAGCCCGTTCCAGACCTCGGTCGCCGCCTTGAGCCGCCCGGGACCGCGCCCCTCGGCAAAGCTGGTCGCGACCGTAAGGTCGTCAAAAGGGCCGTCAATAAGGTCGTCAATGACGCCGCGCGCCTCGCGCAAGGCGGCCGAGGCTCCCTCCGCAGCCAAGCATCAGGGCCGGCTCAGCGACCCCGCTCAAGACCGGCCTTGACTTCGCGGAGCAAGGCATCGGCTCGGTCGATACGGATCAGCCCGACACGGGGGTCTTCGAGGTCGAAGACGGTAACAAGGGTGGCCGCTACGCACACCGCGAACGCCCATCCGACTCGGCGAGCGGCCATCGAACATCGGGCCAAGTCCCTCCCTGCAACGAAAGCGCCGACCAACGCCGTGAGGCCCAGAACGGCGAGGATCGGCAGCGGGACATGGGTGCGGGCCTCGACCCGACGTTGGTCGCCCAGGTCGAGCGTCTCGTTCAAGGCTTGGATGACCATCACTCGGTCAGGAGCGTCGCGGGCGCCGACGGCCGCCTCCAGCACTGCCTCGCGGAGCCCCGCCGCCGCCAGGCGATGCGTGACATCGGAGGCCTCTCCCTCGAACGGCCTCGACAACCGTGCGTGGAACGCCTGCCGCTCGCGGACGTAGTCGAGAAGCTTCGACCTTGCCCCCTCCTGGCCCCGAGCGAGCACCGAGAGGCGGATGTCGAGGGTGCCGATCGCATTCGCCTCGTCGATCGCGAGCTCGAGCCGCCGGTCGAACCTCTGCCACGCGGCCGCGAAGGAGAATGCGAGCAGCAAACCAAGCAGTCCGAGCATCGCCGATCCCACCGCGCCGAGAGCGTTGTCCTCTGGGCCAGCCCCCCGAGTGCGGGCGCCCGTCCCGTACGCGATAAGCACCCCCAAAGCAAGCGCCACAGCCAGTCCGAATAGCATCGCTGGCGAGCGTACCAGCGGCCTCGCCGGGGCGTCATTCCCTTTTCAGCGGAGCCCGGCATGGTCGCGAGGACGTCGGGACCGAGAAGTCGACGCTCCGGCCCAAATCACACCAGCCCTAGCACCCGCCGCCGACCCCCTGATTCCGGGCGGGTGGTACGGTTATGGCCCGTCGATGTCCGCAGGCCCCGGCCAGCCTAGGCCTCAGGGCCATAGCCATGGGCGTTAGCCCCTTCACGGCGCGTGGCTGAGAAAGAGCCCCGCCCGGGGCTGGGTGGCTCGTCTGCGTCCAGGGCCACCGCCAGGTCCTCGGGAACCTGCATCCATGCGGGTTCGAGAGTTCCCTTGGAACCGGGCTGAGCGGGCACGATCCATCCCCCTCAACCCGGCCACCCGCCGGGTTACTTTAGCCATGGAGGGCTGGAAGACGCGTAGAAGTAAGTGTAGCTCGTCAAGAACAGAACGTACGGGACAAGCCCAAGCGCAGAGCGGAGGAAGCGCTCTTGGCGACTGATCTCCCGGGGCTCGGCGCGAGCGACCAACAGGCTGAGAGCCACGAAGGACATAATGGCAGCTGCTAGCAAAGAAATCAAGGCGTACACCACATAGGGTCCAGGAATCGCGCGATAAGGGACGACGTATGGCAGCGCGCAAGCCACGACCACGATGTGGAGTGCCCAACCGCGCGGGTACATCTTCAATCTGCCGAATAGGAACAGGGCGCTCAGTACGGCCGGGAAAGTGAAGGGCACCATGAGGGCGGCGAAGACCGTCGCCAACGCGACCGAACCCAGGTCGTTCGAGATCAGTGCCGCTAACATGAGAACGGTCTTGAACACGCTTTACATGCCCCTCCCGGTGCCACCCCGCCACTGAGTCGGGAGAGGCTCGAAACCTTGAGGGAAGCCAGTCTCCTGAGCTTCGGTCCTCCACCCGCTCCAAATCGGTATGTCGAAACCCGTAACCTCGATGGCCGGTAACGCGCCGTTATGGTTGGTGACGTTGCCGTCCGCATCGACGACGTAAACGCCGTTCACGGTCCTCCCGTCTCCCCTCGGGATTGCACCGAGTAGGAAGTAGCGGCGTGTGCGACCCTTTCGATCCGTGACCACTATGTAGTCCACGTCCATCACGATGTGAGACATGTGACCGGGCGAGATTTCCGTGTCCCTCCACGAGTCGCCTTTCATCCAGGGGAAGTCCCCGTAGGCCGTGACCTTACCTGAGAAGCCCGGGGCGACGACCACGATGGTCGGGTCGTGCCACTTGAGCCCCGTCGGGTCAATGCGGTTCACCGGGTCGTTGAGGCAGTAGGCGTACCAGTTGGGGCCGTCCTTGATCGGGTCTCTCGACAAGAACCGGCCGAGGTCGGGGTCGTAGTAGCGGTGCCCCACCTGCTTGAGGCCCGTCGGATCGGCGTGGTAGCCGAAGCCCCCGGCGTAGCCGTAGTTCCCTTGCCAGGACCCCGTCGAGCCCGTCAGCGAGCCGAAGGCGTCGTACGTCAAGGTCGAGGCGAGGCCGGCAGAGCCGTCCGTCTGCGAGTCCGTCGTCTTCAGCCCCGTGTGCGCGAACCGGCTCGACGACGCCCCGTGCTCCCGCACCGAGAGCCCCGGCGTGTAGCGGAAGCTCCCCGCCCCCGTCCCGTCCCGCAGAACCGGCGCGAGCACCGACGCCCCCGACCGGAAGAAGTCGCGCTGCGCCGCCCCGCCCGTCTCCCGCACCCGGGCCCCCGCCCCGTTATAGGCGTACGACCGCGTCCCCCAAGCCCCGGTCGCCGACGTCAGCCGACCCTCCGAGTCCCAGGAGAACGACCTCGCGAGCACCAGTCGCGCGACCTCTACCAGAGGCTCCTCAAGGCGGGAAAGCCCAAGAAAGTCGCCGTCGTCGCCGTGATGACCAAACTCATGAGGAGGATAGCGGCGGTCGTGAACCGAGGCACCCCGTGGGTCAGGGATTGACTTTCCATCACAGTGTCTCGCCCGCGAGTCCCGTGACCAAAAGAGCACCGATCTCTTCGCACTCGTGAGTCATGGCGATGATCCAATCTGGCTCCTCCAAGGCACGAACGTAGGCGTCTGCGGCGACAAAGAGCCTCGCGTCCTTGAGCGCTTTCCCGTCAGTCAACCACCCTCCTTCACTTGATCGGTCGGGGTAAACCAAGTACTTTCTGGATCTTTCGAGTGGAACGATGTCCGCGACGCGGCTCCCCCAAACGTTCACGCCTTCGCGGAAGTAGCTCCATTCATAGTCGTTCGAGGGGCCGTCCTTACAGCCGGTCCAACGAACTAGACGGCCGTGCTCCCTCCTCCAGAACCTCTGGTTCGACGCGCATCTGATCCTTAAGAGCTCCTCCGCTTCGACCGGTTCGCCATCCTGGACTCCCAGGAACTCTAGTAACTCGGTAAACTCGATTCGCTTGCGCAATTGTCCGAAGAAGACGAGTTCGCCGTACGTTTCGTCGTACTGGACGCAACTTCTCGCGGGCCTCTTCTTACGAACGGACAACCGCTCCCCCTTTCCTCCAGTTCTTCCACTCGGGGGTCTCCCGAGCGGCCCTGTCCGCCTCTGCCTCCCACGTATAGTGGATCCGATCCCTCTTACGGTCGCTCGAATGGTAGTGACCCAGGCGACCTTTGACGGACTTGTCTCGTACGGCCTTCCCAGAAGTTCCTTTGGCAGCGTTTTTCGCCGATTGACGGCTGGGTGGCTCGTCTGAGTCCAGGGCCATCGCCAGGTCCTCGGGCACCTGCACCCATGCGGTTCGAGAGTTCCCTTGGAACCGGGCTGAGCGGGCACGATCCATCCCCCTCAACCCGGGTACCCGCCGAAGCCGACCTTGGCGAGGCCTGATTGCACCGCAGAGAGGGCTCGCCGTCGGCGAGGCGTCGCCCCTGGCCATTGCTCCCGCACAGAGTGAGCCATCGCCTCCCAAACCTCTCTCCGCTGCAAACCGTCAGGGTCTTCAGGGTCGGCACCTCGACTGTACAGGAACTCAAGATGGTGCCCTAATCTCGACACGCGGTCGTGCCACCGAGAGTCCATGATCTCCTGGAGGAGGGCGAGGGAGAGCTCCATCCTGTACTCGCGGACGACTCCGTCAGCCAACATGTGGTCGGCCTCGCTCGGTCTCCGGACCCGCACATACCAACGAAGGAGCTCCAGTAGTCTTGCCTGGCCCTCACGGCTCAGTTCGTCGAAGCTGCGCACTGTGGTCGCGCAGAGGGCGGCGAATTCGCGGTTGTAGTCCCTTGGGCCCCTTAGCACTTTCTCCAACCGCTCCAGGAGCACCGTTTCGTCCCCTTTGTTCCCGTCGCTGTCCTCGTCAAGGTACCAGTCTATGTATTCTGGAGCCATGCGTGACCCGACAGGTGCATCTCCGTACACGTCGTGCACCTGGCTCATCCGATCGTCGTCCCCTCCACTTCCCACCAGGCAGGTGGACCGATCGAGGGCATCGGGGGCTCGACGTCTCCCCAATCGTTATGGTCGCGCCAACCCGAACCCCATTTCTCGTCCATCTCCTTCTCATGCCCGCGAATATCCCTCTCTAGCCTTCCAATGCGTTCCCGCAACTGAACCCTCTCCCGATGACTCTTTGCGTTCCTCAGCTGGCCGTACAGATCGGCAAGCTCCTTTCGCGCTTCACGGTTGTTTCGCCAATGCTTCACGAACTCCCGGTAGGTCTTGCTCCCACCCGCCCCATTTCGATCAAAGCGAATGCCTCGGAACCAGAAGAGGTTCCCCTTCCCGAACATGGGCGCGCCGAATCGGAGGAACTGCATGAACTGGAGCCCGTTCGGATCCACCCGGTTGACCGGGTCGTTGAGGCAGTAGGCGTACCAGTTGGGGCCGTCCTTGATCGGGTCTCGCGACAGGAAGCGGCCGAGGTCGGGGTCGTAGTAGCGGTGCCCCACCTGCTTGAGGCCCGTCGGATCGGCGTGGTAGCCGAAGCCCCCGGCGTAGCCGTAGTTGCCTTGCCAAGACCCCGTCGAGCCCGTCAGCGAGCCGAAGGCGTCGTACGTCAAGGTCGAGGCGAGGCCGGCAGAGCCGTCCGTCTGGGAGTCCGTCGTCTTCAGCCCCGTGTGCGCGAACCGGCTCGACGGGGCCCCGTGAGCCCGCACCGAGAGCCCCGGCGTGTACCGGAACGACCCCGCCCCCGTCCCGTCCCGCAGCACCGGGGCCAACACCGACGCCCCCGCCCGGAAGAAGTCCCGCTGCGCCGCGCCGCCCGTCTCCCGCACCCGCGCCCCCGCCCCGTTGTAGGCGTAAGACCGAGTCCCCCAAGCCCCGGTGGCCGACGTCAGCCGACCCTCCGAGTCCCAGGCGAACGAGCGCACCACCGAGCCCCCCGCCCCCGCGAGCTCCCGCAAGGTCCGGCCCGCGCCGTCGTACTCGAACACCCGGTCCACCGACCCCAGACGCGTCACCTTCAGCAACCGGTCCCCGTGCGGGTCCAACTGGCTCGCCGCGTAGTGGTAGGTGTCCGTCACCCCGTTCACCGTCCGAGTCAACCGGTTGAAGTTCCCGTCGTACGTGTAGCTCCCCGAGTACCCCGGCCGGGACTCCGTGAGCAGCTGGCCCTCCCCGTCGTACCCGTAGGTCGTCACGACGCCGTCCACCGTGTGGGTGTGCACCCGGCCGTCGGCCAGGAACGTGTACCCCTGCGAGCGAAGCACCGCGCCCCCCGCCGACTGGCGCAGAGTGATGGCGTTCACCCGGCCCCGACCGTCGTAGCCGTACTCCTCCC
This sequence comes from Fimbriimonadaceae bacterium, assembly GCA_022843485.1. Classification (GTDB taxonomy): domain Bacteria; phylum Armatimonadota; class Fimbriimonadia; order Fimbriimonadales; family Fimbriimonadaceae; genus JALHNM01. Next base: position 212,958 of record JALHNM010000005.1, read on the forward strand.
GCGTGCCGTTCCCGTGGACCAGGCGCCACAGCCGCCCCGTCGCCGTGTCGTAGTCGTGGTCCGTCACCTCGGCCAGCGGGTTCGTCACCGTGTCCAACCGGCCCTGCGCGTCGTAGGCCCAGGTCGTCGTCCCATAGCCGACCTCCGTCATCGTCGTCCGCGCCCCCGTCGCGTCGTAGCCGTAAGTCAGCTCCCCGACGGGCGAGACCATCCGCGTCACCCGACCCTCAAGGTCCCGCTCGAAGTCCGTCGTCCCGCTGGCGTCCACCATCCGGGTGACCTCCCCGTCCAGGTTGCGGGTGTACACGGTATCGGCCTTGTCCGGGAACCGGACGATGGCGAGCCGGCCGTCCCCACCGATCCGGTACTCGATCCGCTGACCCATCCCGTTGACGTACTCCGCGAGCTCGCCGGTGGGCAGGTACCGATACGTCTCCGTACCGAGACCGCTGCCCACGGGCATGAACATCCGGTACACCTCGCCCCGAGCCGCCCGCTGGATCGTGCGCGTGTACCCGTTGCCGTTCGTCACCGAGACCACCCGACCCATGTGGTCGTAACCGTAGGACTGGGTGAACCGCGGCGGGGTGCCGTTCCAAGGGGTCAGCCGGTCCGTCAGCCACCCTGGGAGGTTGTAGACGAAGTCCGTCGTGAACCCGCGCGGGCACGTCCGGGAGGTCACGTTGCCCTCGCCGTCATAGACCATGCTGGTCGTGGCCGCCCCCTCGACGATGGAGACCGGCCGGTCCCAACGGTCGTACACGACGGAGGTCGCGACTGCCCCCGGTTCCGTCACGGTCTCCACCCGACCGAACGGCGTGTGGGTGTAGACGGTTTGGTGCCCGGCCGGGTCCGTGACGGAGAGGAGGTTCCCCCTCCCGTCGAGGTCGTACTGTGTGAGCCGGTTAAGCCCGTCTCTCACCCACTCGGGTTGGCCGAAGTCGTCGTAGGTCTCGATCTGCAGCAGCGTCCGCCCGGTGGAATCGACGACCTTCTCGAGCAGCCCACGCAACCGCACGTCTGAGTGAGTGTCCGAATAGTAGGTGTACTCCGTCCTCTTGTCCGGCGTGGCCGCCTCACCCTCTGGCGTCATCGACCAGAGCAGGTCGTTGTCGTCGAGGTCGTACCCCCACTTCCAGACGCGGTCGCGCTGGTCGGTGTACTGGAGGAGGTTGCCGTTCACGTCGTACTGGAACCACTGGTCGAACCCCCGGGCGTCGAATACCCGGGACACGAGGTGCTCTGCGTCGTAATCGTAGTATGTCGTGAACGAGGCCTCGTCCGTCACGCTATAGAGCGTCGTCGGCTCTGCGCCCGCCAAGTTGTACTGGTGGAGGATCCGATGGTGCTGCGGAACGCCGTTCGTCACCGAATGGGCGGGAAGCTGGATCCACGTCCTGCCCTGCACCGTGCCTACCACTCCGGGCGGAGGCACGTTGTAGTAGAACGTGGTGCGCTGCCGGCAAGGCCACGCACCGACCCCACTACCACAGACGGCCTCGCCCGCCGACGGCCGCGTCGCCGACCGGATCGCGTCTCCTGGGCCCGGGGGGGTTTCCGAAGGGTCGCCAGAGTAGTAGTCGAACTGCCAGACCGCTCCTCGCAGGTCGGTGTGGGCGACGATATTGCTCCGAGAGTCATACGTGAAGCTCCTCGAAGGCCCCGACCCGCCCCCGACCTCGGTGGCCGGATAAGCGATGACGGTAAGGTCCTTGTAGTCAGAGGTGTAAGTGAAGCTCCACCGCTCGCTCTCGTCGTTCGCTCCTGTCCCCCGGGCCACCCACGCGACGTGCCACTTCGCGGGCTCGAACTCGGTGGCCGCCTCGTGCATGACGTTCCCGAACCGGATCCAGCGCTGACCGTCTGCGTCCGTGACCTGGCGCACCAGGAGCGGGTTGTTCGGCTCGCGCTCGACCGTGATCGTGTTCCCCTTCCGGTCCCGGATCGACGTGAGCACCGCAGCGCCGCTGACCGTGGAGAACACGTAGGTGGTCTGGTTGTGCTGGGTCAGGCGCCATTCGACAGTCGTCCCATTGACCACGACTTCCTCCAGGCGATCGAAGTACCCCGGTGTCGACGGCACCCAGACCGACCCGGGCTTGGTGTACGGCACGGCCAACCCGTTGCCGTAGTGCACCGTTGCCACGCCTCCCGGCCCCGTGGTAACGACCATGTTGTAGCTGTGAATCCAACCGGTGCCCCAGCCAAGGTTTGCCTCCGATCGGCTGCTATGCCGCAGTTCCAGGCCCATCGACAGTCTGCCCCGGCTACGCCAAGACGTGAGCGGCACCGAAGTCTGATAGTTGCCGTTCGCGGTGTTCGCTTCGCCTACAACCCCGTTCTTGCCTGATCCGCCGTTCTGGTTAGGGGCCCCGCCAGCCTCGACCTTGTTCTGGGTGAGGACGTACGCGGACTCACCCCCCATCACCGGACCGCCCTGGCCCACACCGCCCGACGTTGTGCCGCCCGCCGTAATCCCTCCGCCCGTGCCACCGGCGATGCCCTGCGAACCCCCATTGCCAGTGCCGGTCATCGCCGCGTACAGCCGGTCGAGCCGGGCCATGGCCTCCCTGTGGGCCGGGGAGAAGACCCGAAGCCTCTGGGTGTCCCGACCCGGGTTCTTGGGGGGGACGTAGGCGGGCGGGGGCGAAGTGTAGGCCGGGGCGAAGGAGCGCAACCCGTCTTGGGCGGCGTGCGTCACTGTCGTCGCCAGCGCGAAGGCACCGGCGAAGGCGGTCTGGAAACCGACGGCGAGGGCCCCCACGAGGAGACCGAACCGGACGAACGGGGCGAGCCTGGTGCGAATAGACATAAGTGTCACCTTACATGGCCACCCGTATGATAGCGAGGAGATCGGCTTCCGACAAGGGCGATAGGACTAAAGGGTAAAGATTCCCCCGGCCCCACTCTCCGGTGAAGTGCCCGACTCCCTCGCTCCTCTGCCAGCTGCCCAGGCCACCCTCGGCCCTCAGCCACTTCGTGGCAGGCCCGTCCAGGGCATGCTCCCCTGGGGCGTCCCGCCGAAGGGCGCGGGCTTCTGCGGGATCAGGCCACTTCGACGACCCCGTGGACGGCGAAGCCGGCGGCTTCGCCTGTGGCGGGGGCGACGAAGCGGGTCGCGCAGGCCCATACCCCTGGCTCGACCGGCAGCACCACCCGTAGCGAGCCCGTCTCGAAGCGCACGAACCGGGCCGATTTGTACTGCGGTCCCGGGGCGCGGCGCGGGTTCGCCAGACGCTGCAACAGCAGCTTGGTGTCCGAGCCGTCCGCGTTCGGCCACCCCGCCTCGAAGGCGACCCCGCCCGGCACCGCCGCCACCGTCACCTCGACCGAGTCCCCGCCGTAGACCCGGGCCGGCGGGGTCAGCGGCGGGTCCGCCCCCGGGTTGATCTGGAGGAACCTCGCGGTCAGGGCCACGAAGGCGTTCTTGACCGTCTGGGAATAGCTGACCCCGGCGGGTGGCATCGTTATGGCCCGTCGCTGTCCGTAGGCCACGGCCAGCCTAGGCCTCAGGGCCATAGCCATGGGCGCTAGCCCCTTCGCGGCACCGACGGCTTGTTCCGCGCTGTAGTCTCCCGTCCGAAGACCCGTCAAGGGAGCGAGCCCCCCTACCCCCCGACCTCCAGGACCCCCAGCACCGTCAGCCCCCTCATCTGGCCGGTCGTGGCCAGCACCGGGCGGGTGGCGAGGGCGTAGACCCCCGGCTCCAGGGGCAGGAAGGCCGAGAGGCCACCGGGCACGAACCGGGCGAAGGCGGCGGAGGTGTAGCGGTCGGTCGGCGAGCGGCGGGCGTTGGCCAGCCGTTGCACCAGCAGCTCGGTCACCGACCCCGACCCGTTCGGGCGGTCGGCGGTGAAGAGCACGCCGCCCGGCGCGGCCGCCGCAGTCAGCCGCACCCCGTCGCCGGCGTAGTCGCTCGTCGGCGGCAGGGTCGGCACCGGGGCCTCGGGGTCGACCTGGAGCACCTTCACCCCCAGCCCAACGAACGCGTTCTTCGCGCTCGGCGAGTAGACCTTGGCCGTCACCGGGTCGCGCCGCCGCTGGGTCGCCGCCCAAGCCCGCCAAGCCTGGACCTCCGCCAGCGAGAGCCCCCGCCACACCTCCGTCACCGCCTTGAGGCGCTCGCTCGAAGCCCGCATCCCCGGGGCCACCGGGTAGCGGTACCGAGGCATCCGCCGCACAGAGAGCCCCGCCAGCGTGCGCAACAGGACTTGGTCGTCCCCGATTCGACCCGCCAAATCTTGAAGGGCCATCCCTAAACGTGCTCGTGCCATTTCGTCTTCCTGCGAGCGACCCCGCGCCGCTCCCTCCCAATGATCGGCACCACGAAAGCCCTTCCAGAGGGCATTTTTGCGCCTCATCCCCGCCTCATCCCTGCCTCACCCGTGCTTCAAACCCGGGTATGAAGCACGTTTGAAGCACAGATGAGGCACAGATGAAGCACGAACACCCCGAGCGGGGCCGCCGCGGGCACTTGAAGACTCTGGATCTGCTTTCCGGCAACTCGATCTATCAGGATTTATGGAAACAGATGGCTCGGCCAACCTGACCCGGAGGAGGGACGGCCGAACGATCCCTGCCGAACCGGCCACCGTCTTCTGTCGGACAGGCCAGCCTCGACAATGTGCCGCCGATTCGAAGGGCACGCCAGGGTTGAGAGTCAATCGATTGAGATTTTGCCCCGCCTATGGCAGACTATCAGCCAGAAGTTCCGAGCTCTGGCACGCCCCAGGGGCCTCTGAGGCTCGCCGAACCCGTCGGTTGCCTGCAAGCCCAGCAGTTGTGAACAAGTCAGGACACAGACACTTGACGCAGGAGAGTAAGGTGTGTATACTTCTCCCGAGTCTCCTGCGAAGAGGAATGTCAAGGCTCAGACGACGGGGCGACGCGCCCGCCCGCCGAGAGCCCAAGACCCAACGAACGGGCTGAAGGAGGCGAGCTGAGGGTGGCACGAATGGGAGACGTGAGGGAGCAAGGGGGCAACGAAGCGCCCGTTCGGCCGGACGCTTGGCGGGCTTTGTGGGCGAAGAGCAACCCGTTCCATCCGCTTTGGGCGTGTCTGCCTGCCTGGGTGACCGAGTGCTGCGAGCGGATCAGCGCCCGACGGAAGAGGGGTTTGACTCTGGAACCAGTTGCATTAATGTTAACGCTATGCGTGGTCACGGAGACTGGAGCCCGCCCGGACCTGAGCGGCGAACACTGCCAGGTGCTTCCATGACGACGGTCAAACCCACCTTCCCGCTCCTGTGGGCAAAAACTGATAGGGAGCGACGATGGCACCCACTCCCAAACCACCTCCTAGATGTAGCAGCTTGCGCCAAAGCGTTACTCGAGGTCGTTCCGTGTTGTCTGTCGGGCGTCGACCCGAGGTTGCTTGTCTTCCTTGCTGCCACACACGACGTGGGCAAGGCCAATCGGTTCTTTCAGCGCAAGGATCGCCGGCAGGCTCTGAGGCTAGAGAAACTCGGATTCCACCTGGGCGAACTTGAGGAGCAAGTGCGCCATGGCCAGGCGACCGGTGCGTTCCTCGCTCCGTGGCTCCGGGATCGATGGAGTTGGCCCAACTTTGAGGCAGAATGCGTCGCCAAGGCTGTTGGTGGTCACCACGGAACATTCTTCAGCGATTGCTCGACATTCACACTCGAAGTTCATCATGAACCTTGGCGAACCACTGGCGCGCAACTCCTTGACGAGGTCGCGAGAATCCTCAGTGTGAACGAGGCAATCTCGGTGCCGCGCCCACTTAATCCGTTCCTTGGATGGCTGGCCGGCTTCGTAAGTGTTGCTGACTGGCTAGGTTCTCACGAGCGGATGACGGTATGGGATGAAGGCAAACTTGATCTTGAGCAGTACTACAACGAAGCCCGCGAGCGCGCGAGGGAGCTTATGTGCGACCTCGGATGGGGTAAGCCTATGCCCACGACTGCACTCACGGTGAAGGACTTGCTGCCCGAGCCAGCGACGCCAAAGCCTCTCCAGACCTTGGCTGCCGAGATCGCAAATGACTTCACGCTTGCAGTCGTGGAGGCCCCCACCGGCGAAGGCAAAACAGAGGCCGCTTTCGCCCTAGCCGAACCGGCTCGGAGCCGAGGGACGGGTATCTACTTCGCCCTACCAACGATGGCGACCGCGAATGGCCTGCACGGGAGGGTCGAGACCTACCTTAGGAGAGCAACTGGTATCGAAGACCTGGAAGCACGACTGCTGCACTCCAAGGCATGGTTGTTTCGAGACGCGATGGAGACCGCCCGCGACCCAGACAGTGAGGGCGAGGAACAGGAGGCGCAGGCACAGAACTGGTTCGCCGGTTCCAAGAGGGGGCTCTTGACGCCCTACGGCGTGGGGACGATCGATCAGGCACTGATAGCGTCTCTGCGTGCGAAGCACGGTTTCGTCCGGTTATTCGCACTGGCCGGGAAGGTGGTCGTCATTGATGAGGTGCATGCTTATGACGTGTACATGGGAGACTTGCTGGAAGTCCTCTTAGGGTGGCTCAAGGCGCTCGGCTGCAAGGTCGTCATGCTGTCGGCCACGCTCCCGAAGGCGCGGCGTACAGCCTTGCTACAGGCGTGGGGCTTCGAAGGCGAACAGCAGAAAGCGAAGTACCCCTGCATCACTTGGGTGAAGGCCGATGGTCACGCGAAGGGTCGAACTTTCAAGGTGTCGCCCCGCAAGCCGCTTAACATGACCCCGATGGCCGTCGAGGACCGTCCAGTTCACCAGGCGGGAGCGGAGGTGATCCTGGAGCGGGTGCGAGAGGGCGGTGGACTTGGCGCCCTCATCCTCAACACCGTGCGAGACGCCCAGGCGGCTCATGACTACTTGTCCCGTCTGGAACTGGGGGAGGTCGAGCTAGACCTCTTCCACGCCCGGTTCACCGCCCATGACCGCGACCGTATTGAGAAGCAGGTTCTTAAGGATTATGGCAAGGAAGGGCCTCGCGGTAGCCCGAGGATCCTTGTCGCGACTCAAGTCGTCGAGCAGAGTCTAGACCTTGACTTCGACCACATGGTCACCGCACTTGCACCCATTGACCTGCTGATCCAGCGCGCTGGCCGGCTTCACCGCCACTCTCGCGGGGCCGACGGCCAACTGCGAAATGAAGGAGCCGACGTCCGTTCCGACCCAGAGCTTCTCGTCCTCGTCCCCGATGCAACAGAGGGGGACGCGCCCGACATGGATGATCCGGTCTACAGCCGAGCAGTCCTTCTTCGAACCGCTCACCTGCTAAGGCGCCCCTTCGTGATTCGGGAGCCGGCCCAAGTCTCCACGGCCATTGAGGAAGTCTATTCTGAAGAGGGTCGTGCCGCCGTCACGGCCGATTGGATGTCCAGGCTTAACGAACTGGAGGCGAAGGCCGCGACAAAAGGCGCTCGTCAGCACCGAGAAGCAGACCGGGCGACCATTGGTCGAGTTGACGATCCTGACAACCTCATCGTGGAGGCCTTCCTCGACCTTGACGAGAACGACGAGCGGGCCAACTCCCGGCTCAGTGCGCGGACTCGACTCGAAGATCGGCCGTCGGTGACCGTCGCCTTGCTTCATGATGCGAAGACAACCGTTCACGGCGATTCGGTGAGGGACTTGCGCGCCGGCCTGTTTGCCTGCGTCAGCTGTTCGCCGCCGTACCCGCTCTGGGAGTCGTTAATGCAGATCGAGCCGCTCCCTGAGTGGCACCGGAAAGGGTCGCTCGCCCATGCGCGCCCGCTGGTGCTAGCCGATGGCCGAGCCAAGATCGGAGACTACGATCTGTTCTATGACTCCCAACAGGGATTGGACTGGAGGAAGATGAATGCCGAGCTTTAGACTTGATAAGGAACCCTGGATCCCGGTAGTGCGGCGGGACGGACGCGCAGAACTAGTGACTCTCCGTCGAGTGTTTTCCGATGCAACAGCCATTGCACGGATCGGCGGATCACCGCTCGAAGTAACGGGAATCATGCGTCTACTCCAGGCAATAGTGCAAATCAGCTGCCCTGCCGGAAGCTTGGACGCGTGGCATCGAACGTGGACCGATCGGACGAGCGCTCTTGACCGCGCTGCCGCTTACGTCGGCGACAACGTGGAATTCTGGGATCTTTACTCGAGCGATAAGCCATTCTTGCAGTGCAGCGAGTTAGGAGATCAAGAGGGATCACCACTAGATCCAGATTTCCTCGACCGCTCCAAAAGTGGGCGAGATCCTCATATCGATCACAGTGCTTACTACGAGTCACTCCACTTGCCTTCTGATCAAGCGGCGCGTGCCATTCTTGCCCTCAATTTGTTTTGCGTGGGCGGGATGGGTACTCCAAATCCACTGATTCCTCGGCGTGGCAAAGACCTCGACAAGTTCTCTTCCGACTCGATCGCTGCTCAAAGCTGTGTTTGTTTCGTAGAGGGAACATCTCTATCCGAAACGCTGGTGCTCAATCTGATCGCTGGCGCTCAGCTAGGCACCCCTGGGTGGCTCCAAGAGACCGCCCGCACACGGGATCGGCTTCCTTCCTCCGGCTTGGCCGACAACTACACGCGGCCGCAACGAACCGTACTGCTGTTCCCATCAGACGATGGCCGTAAATGCACTTCGGCATTCATTACAAGTGGTGCACCTTTCGATTCTGGCGATTCGGAAGAGGATCCGATGATCCCTCAAGCGAAGGGCACAAAGGGCTACTATGCGTTTCAGCTTGACTCCGGGGTCGCCTTGTGGCGTTCTGCCAACGTCCTCCTCGCGAATGAAGAGAAACCACTCAGAATCATAGACCAAATCGGCAGAATATCCCGCCGCTATGATATCGATCTATCAGAGGTGACCCTGCGGCTCATTGGGATACGTGGCAAAAGGGGCAAAGCAAAGCACTACTTCTGGAGAGACGAGTCTCTGTCTTTCGGCCAGTCACTCCTTCGAGACCAGGAACGAGCCGCGGATTTGCGCAGAGCGATTACCAATGCGCAAGACGAAGCTTCACGCACCCGAAACCGCATCGATTCCTTCGCTGCCCGCTATCTGCAGAATGGCGCGGAAGCAAAGCCCGACAAAGCTGACGTCGGAAGACTCGCAGATGAGCTCTCCCCCGACTTACAAGACTATTGGTCAATGCTCGCACCAATGGGCGAGCGCATTGCCTGCGATGACTTTGACGAGGCCCGCTGGGTTGAGCTGCTGAAGACAGCCTCCGATACAGCGTTCCGCAGGGCCATTGACCGACTCCCTCCGGACGCGAGACGCTTCCGCGCCGAATACTCCCGCACTCAGACCAAGGAGAAAGCCACCGTATGACCGAGACACCGACCCAACCAGACAAGAAGCACGAGGTTCCCCTCGTCAAGATGCTGCTGGCCCTTAACGAGAGGCAGGATCGCGGCGCGCTTGCCGCACTCCGCACCGGCCTTGGCAAGCCGCCCGGCACCGCCGCCCGCATGTTCCCGATCGTCGCGCCGTTTCTGCACTCGAACGACGGGCCGAGCACGCAGGCGGCGTTCCTCACCGCTGCCCTCTTCGCCAGCCATCCTGAGCACGCCGAGATCGGCAACCTGGGAGCTTCCCTTTGGCGAGCCACGAAGCGGGAGGCGAACCCTAACGGTAAGCACGGCGAGGCGGGGGTCGAAGCCCGCTTTGCTGCCGCACTCGATGCCGATCCGGAAGACCTGCCCCGCCACCTTGCAGGTCTGGTGTCGCTTTGTAAAAGTGCGAGCGCGCCGATCGACTGGCACCAGTTTCACGGCGATGTGGCGAGGTTGCTCAGCGACTGGACCCGGAACAAGGACGCCAACAAGCTGGTCCGTGACGAGGTGAAGAGAGATTGGGCCATCGCGTATTGGCGCGGGTTCAAAAGGGACAATACCTCCCATAACGGGGAGGAGGACACTCAACCATGAACGCTAAAACCGTAGAGCTTCACCTGCTCCAGAGCTTCCCGCCATCCTGCGTGAACCGCGACGGCAACAACTCGCCAAAGGACTGCACGTTCGGCGACGTTCGTCGCGCCCGCATCTCAAGCCAGTGCCTGAAGCGTGCGATCAGGCAGGCTGAATCCTTCGCCGAGACCGTTGGGGAGGAGATCGCTACCCGCTCCAAGCAAATGCGCGATAAGAAGCTCGTCCCATACCTGCTATCCAAGGATTTAGATCAAGCAGAGGCTGAAAAAGCGGCTGATGCCTTCCGTGTGGAGCTCGCAAAGAACGACAAGAAGGCAAATCAGACCTCGGTCGGCCTTTACTTCGGAGACGATGAGCTGTTCTCACTGCTAGATGCCCATCGAGAAGGCGACTCAAAGTGGGCAGAGAAGGGCAGGCGGAAGTCTGCCGATGTGGCACTCTTTGGGCGAATGCTCGCGGAAGCCACCGATCTGAATGTCGATGCAGCCGCGCAGGTGGCACACGCGATTTCAACCCATCGCCTGAGCCAGGAGATGGACTATTGGACGGCCGCCGACGACCTGAAGGACACCAGCGGAGGGGAAGATGCCGGGGCAGGCATGCTTGGCACGGCCGAGTTCAACGCCTCGACCTTCTACCGCTACGCCTGTGTCAGCCTGCCGATCCTGAGCGGTAACCTGAATGGCGACGACGAGATGGTCAAGAAAACGGTCCAAGCTTTCCTCCTCGCCGCCTACGACGCCATCCCCACCGGCAAACTCAACGGCCACGCCCATTTCAATCCGCCGTTCTTCGCTCTCGCCGTCGTCCGGACTAAGGGGATGCCCCTCAATCTCGCGAACGCGTTCCTTGATCCCGTTCGTGCCAAGGGCGGCAAGGACGTCGGCACCGCATCGGCGGCTGCCCTGATGGACCATCTCAAGCGCATGCGACAGATGGCACCGATTGACGAGGCGGCATATTGCTACGCCCATGCCCTACCGGTCGATCCGGAGAGCGATGGTGTGGACAAGAAGGTCGGCTATGGCGAGATCGTGAAGTGTGTAATGGAGGCTCTCTGATGGCTTGCCTCTTGCTTCGCCTCGAGGGACCGCTTCAGAGCTGGGGCTACCGCTCCCGATTCTCTGATCGGGACACCGGCCTCGAGCCGACCAAGAGCGGAGTCATCGGCCTCCTCTGTTGCGCGCTCGGCCGAGACCGATCGCAAAGCCCGGACGACCTGGCCGAGCTGGCGATGCACGTCCGAGTAGACCGTCAGGGATCGCTCCTGAACGACTTCCATACCGCAGGCGCCGGCATGTTCCGAGGGAGCCGCGACTACTTCGCGCCGACGAGCTCCGGAGGCAAAGGCAAGAACGCGGTCATCCAACAGAAGCATTATCTGCAGGACGCCTCCTTTCTCGTCGCCGTAGAAGGGGACGCCGCTTTGCTCGGTCAGCTGGCCGAAGCCGTGAAGGACCCGGTATGGCCGCTTTCCCTCGGTCGCAAGGGATGTCCTCCTTCCAAGGGCGTTTACGTTGGTCTGGTCGAGGGACCTGCGGAAGCGGCGCTCCGCGCGAACGCACCAGACAGGGCGCGCTTCGTTTGGGAGGTTCCAAAGGGATCGACCGATGGAGACATGCGCCCAGATGTTCCAAAGAAGTGGTCGGACAGGTTGAACCGCGAGTACTCCGTCCGCTTCGTTCGGGGCGATATAAGTTCGACAGAGGCATCCGGATGAGCCTGTATCTGTCGCGCATCCCCCTCAACCCTCTCTTCGCCCCCGCGATCAAGCTCGCGGCCAACCCGGAAGCCCTGCACGCGAAGCTCTACCCACTCGTTCCAAAGCCCGAGCTGGACGGCGAACGAGCGATCCTGTTCCGTGTCGATGTCAGCGACCACGGCCCGATCGTCCTTGTTCAGAGCACCTCAGCGCCAGACTGGGAGGCCCTTGAGTTGGCGCCCCGTTCCCTCCGGGAGGCCCCGGCTACAAAGGAATTCGATCCCAGCTTCACCCAGGGTCAGCGATTAGGTTTCCGCCTCCTTGCCAGGCCCTCCATTCGCAAGTCCGGGGACGTCCGCGACAGTCTCACTGGTAAGCGCAAGCCGGGCCCTCGAATCGACTGTCGGGATGATGAGGAGCGACTTGAGTGGTTGCGTTGGAAATCTGGGGACCACGGCTTTGCCGTCGAATCCGTGGGGCTCACCATCCTCTCAGTGCCAGCCGTGAAGTCCGATCGATCACCGCGCGAGAAGGGGGGATCCTTTTCAGCGGTCCGCTTCGACGGCGTCCTCGTCGTCACCGACCCAGATCAGCTCCGTGAGGCCGTGCGCAACGGCATCGGCCCACAGAAGGCCTACGGCTTTGGCCTCCTCAGCCTTGCGAGGGTCGAATGACGGGGGGACCGCCGTACTCTTGGGCCGAGGTCGAAGACGTCTTGGAAGGGCGGGTCCGGCCATTCGGCGCAAAAGGAAGTCCGCCCGAGCGGAAGCCACGCCCATGCCCGGTCTGTGGCCAATCCACCGTCTGGCTCCACTGGAGAAGCGACGACGGGACGTGGAAGGCGATGTGCGGCCGTGAGGGTTGGGTGGAAGTCTGTCGTCCGTGCCGTGCCTGGCACCCGATGGCGGTCATGACTGCAATGAACTAAGTCGCCATGCCCGCCGACCTCCACCTCGTCCCCAAGCTTCGCGACCGCCTGACCTACCTCTACGCCGAGCACGCCGTCGTCGAGCGCGAGGCGAACAGCATCGCCTTCTACTCCCAGGACGAGGACGGCGAGCCCTGCATGACCCAGGTGCCGGTCTGCGACGTCGCCCTACTCATGCTCGGCCCCGGCACCAAGCTCAGCCACGCCGCGGTCGACGTCCTCGCCCGCAACAACTGCCTCGTCGCCTGGACGGGCGAGGAGGGCGTCCGGCTCTACGCCTTCGGCACGGGCGGTACCCACTCGTCCGCCCGGCTGCTCAAGCAAGCGGCGATGGTCTCCGACCCGGCCCTCCGGCTCCAGACCGTGCGCCGGCTCTATGGGATGAGGTTCCCCGAAGCGACCGATCCCGACGTCACCATCGAGCAGCTCCGGGGCAAGGAGGGCTACCGCGTCCGCGAGGCCTATCGGCTCGCCGCCGAGCAGTACGGGGTCGAGTGGCAGGGCCGCAGCTATGACCGCAACAAGTGGCAGGGGGCCGACCCCGTGAACCGGGCCCTCAGCGCCGCGAACGCCTGCCTCTATGGCGTGTGCCACGCGGCCGTGCTCAGCATGGGGTTCAGCGCCGCGCTCGGGTTCATCCACACCGGCAAGCAGCTGAGCTTCGTCTATGACCTCGCCGACCTCTACAAGCTCGACCTCAGCGTCCCCGTGGCGTTCGCGGCCGCCGCCGAAGGGGGAGAGGAGATCGACCGCCGCGTTCGCCTCGCCCTGCGCGACCGCTTCCGCGAGACGAGGTTCCTCGCCCGCGTGGCCGACGACCTCATGGCGATCTTCGGGCCGGACGAAGAGGACACCGAGGTCTACGACGAAGACCCCTCGCGGCCCGGCGGGCTCGTGGGCGGCGTCGAAGGCGGGGTCGCCTATGGCGAGGAGGACGGGCCATCGTCGTCCTCATCGTGACCGCCGTCAAGCCGGGGCTCCGAGGGGAGCTGACCCGGTGGATGATCGAGCCCCAAGCGGGGGTGTTCGTGGGCAACCTGCCGGCGCGGGTGCGGGATAAACTGTGGGAGAAGGTGGAGCGGGAAGTGAAGGAGGGCTCGGCCGTCCTCCTCCACTCGGCCCGCACCGAACAAGGCTTCGCCGTGCGCTGCCACGGCGACCGGAGCCGAGTGCCGGTCGATTGGGAGGGCCTGACCCTCATCCGCCGCCGCCTCGAGCGCAAGAAGCGCTAGCACCTTGACAACGCCAAAGGGATTCGTGTAACTTCAAGGGGTTCTCGTAGTAACCGCCCCACACCCGTGGGGATGAACCGGGTTGGGAGGAGTTAGGAAGATTCGGGGTTTAAACCGCCCCACACCCGTGGGGATGAACCGCCAGACGCACACCGAGCGGCGTCGCGGCCGGGAACCGCCCCACACCCGTGGGGATGAACCGACCTTGTTCCTCTCGCCTCCGCGCCACTGGGAAACCGCCCCACACCCGTGGGGATGAACCGTCTCTCATGGACGATCACCTGCCTCTTCGACGAACCGCCCCACACCCGTGGGGATGAACCGTGGAGCCCCGTCGCCGAGCTGCTCTGCAAGAAAACCGCCCCACACCCGTGGGGATGAACCGTCGGCGCGAACGCGTCGATCCCGACGAGGACGAACCGCCCCACACCCGTGGGGATGAACCGTCGAGCCTCGCGAACGACGGCCGGAGCATCAGAACCGCCCCACACCCGTGGGGATGAACCGTCTGTCCATCGCGGGAGGGACGTCCTGCCGTCAACCGCCCCACACCCGTGGGGATGAACCGTCCTCTGAGCTCGTGCCCTCAAGCTCCGTGTAAACCGCCCCACACCCGTGGGGATGAACCGCGGGTGAGCCTCGACCTGGGACACGGGTATCAAACCGCCCCACACCCGTGGGGATGAACCGCTCCTCGGGGTCGACGAGGCCGGGGAGACGTCAACCGCCCCACACCCGTGGGGATGAACCGGTCGTCCCGGACCTCGCCGGTGTAATGCTTGCAACCGCCCCACACCCGTGGGGATGAACCGTTCGTCATAGCCTGCGTCCGTTAGGAGTCCGGAACCGCCCCACACCCGTGGGGATGAACCGGGCCCGGCGAGGACGGACGACCTCGGGCACCCAACCGCCCCACACCCGTGGGGATGAACCGGCCCCGGAAACATCTTGCCCTAACGTGTAGAGAACCGCCCCACACCCGTGGGGATGAACCGAAGCGATCCCGCAGCGCGTCCCGTTCGTCCTGAACCGCCCCACACCCGTGGGGATGAACCGTCCGCTTTGGCGAGCCTTTGGTAGTCCCCTGTAACCGCCCCACACCCGTGGGGATGAACCGGACGGCGACCACGAGGCCGAGTATGCAGAGTCAACCGCCCCACACCCGTGGGGATGAACCGGACGAGGTGGACGTCGTGGACGAGATGCTCGAAACCGCCCCACACCCGTGGGGATGAACCGCTCCTTGCCTTGCCGCCAGACACGACTTAGCATAACCGCCCCACACCCGTGGGGATGAACCGGTTTGCCCCAATACGATATCGCTCGCTATCGCAACCGCCCCACACCCGTGGGGATGAACCGAGCGGGCCCTGGCGATCCCGCGGCGGGCGCGGAACCGCCCCACACCCGTGGGGATGAACCGTCAAGGCGAACGGGGCCGAAGGTTCTGCCCGGAACCGCCCCACACCCGTGGGGATGAACCGGCGGTCGCCGAGGCCTACGGCAAGGGGTACGTAACCGCCCCACACCCGTGGGGATGAACCGAGGCCGGAACGAGAATGATCCGCCCGAACCTCAACCGCCCCACACCCGTGGGGATGAACCGGCGAGGCGGCATCCACACCATGAGCCGCTTGAAACCGCCCCACACCCGTGGGGATGAACCGAGGACGCGCCCCCCGTTGTCGTCGGCGATGGCAACCGCCCCACACCCGTGGGGATGAACCGTGGCGGGCGCTCTCGCCGAGCACGGTCGGCGCAACCGCCCCACACCCGTGGGGATGAACCGTAGGTGTCCCGGAAGACCGGGGCCACCGTCCTAACCGCCCCACACCCGTGGGGATGAACCGAACCGTGCGTATGCGTCGTCTAGGGCCATCGGAACCGCCCCACACCCGTGGGGATGAACCGACCCGGGAGCTTCGGTCCCTATGAGGTGGATAAACCGCCCCACACCCGTGGGGATGAACCGTCCATGTCATCGACGGAAAGGAGCCCCGAGGAAACCGCCCCACACCCGTGGGGATGAACCGCCGCTGGCCGACGCCTGGCCCTCACGGCCGCTAACCGCCCCACACCCGTGGGGATGAACCGACCGCGCCGACGTCCGACATGAACTCGGCCAGAACCGCCCCACACCCGTGGGGATGAACCGGTGATCGAGGAGCTCAGCGTCGGACGGCTGTTAACCGCCCCACACCCGTGGGGATGAACCGGGAGGGGCCCTCGGGCGCGGAGAATCACACCCAACCGCCCCACACCCGTGGGGATGAACCGGAGTCGGCCCCTTACTTCGGGGTGTCGCGGATAACCGCCCCACACCCGTGGGGATGAACCGACGAGAAACCGCTTCTCGGCTCGGGCCCCGCCAACCGCCCCACACCCGTGGGGATGAACCGACGAAGGCTGGGACGTCCGAGTACATCGGCTTAACCGCCCCACACCCGTGGGGATGAACCGAGCCGGAACGGCACGGAGCGCAGCCCGTCCTCAACCGCCCCACACCCGTGGGGATGAACCGATGGCCATCCGGATCTGCTTGCGCGACTTGGAAACCGCCCCACACCCGTGGGGATGAACCCTCAGCCGCGCCGAGTCCGACGTTTTCGCCGAGAACCGCCCCACACCCGTGGGGATGAACCTGGGGGCATGCCGTCCTCGCCCCTCACGATGGCAACCGCCCCACACCCGTGGGGATGAACCGTCGGGGACGTCCGAGTACATCGGCTTCGTGAGAACCGCCCCACACCCGTGGGGATGAACCGTGCGCCACGATGCCCACAACTCGGCCATCGGCAACCGCCCCACACCCGTGGGGATGAACCGGCTTGGCCCGAACTCCGAGACCAGAACGTCCCAACCGCCCCACACCCGTGGGGATGAACCGGACACCCACCGCGGGCACTGAGCCTCTGGGTCAACCGCCCCACACCCGTGGGGATGAACCGTCGCCGGTGTGGGTGTCGACCAACAGTCTGGTAACCGCCCCACACCCGTGGGGATGAACCGAGGTCGATCTCCTTGACGAGCCCTGGGAGCGTAACCGCCCCACACCCGTGGGGATGAACCGAGGTCGATCTCCTTGACGAGCCCTGGGAGCGTAACCGCCCCACACCCGTGGGGATGAACCGAGCACGATACTCCCGAACACGACCACTACCGAAACCTCCCCACACCCGTGGGGATGAACCGGCCCGGAACCGCCTTGTGCTCTGTCTTGTCAGAACCGCCCCACACCCGTGGAGATGAACCGTAGCCCTCCCCACGGTAGACCCGTTCTCGCTTACCGCCCCACACCCGTGGGGATGAACCGCACGCGCAGTAGCTCGAGCCGAGCGCCGCCCCAACCGCCCCACACCCGTGGGGATGAACCGGTTTACCTGTCCGGCGGCGGGACGCGGATCCCCGGCTCGTTGGGAACTCGGGAGCTCCAAGAGGCGGCCCGACCGCCCTTGCCCCTCTTCTCCGGGAGTGCCGCCGTCGGGGGGGGGGGTGAGATGCTGCGTGGGGGCTGCCGACAATTGTCTCAGGCCTTTCCTTGCCATCGGGCGGAGCTTGGGGGTGGGGTGGGGCTAGGAGTACCCCAGAACATGAAAATCCTCACCAGCATGGCCATCGAGCAGATGGCAGGCAAGGACGGGAAGGTGGTGGCGCGGAGGTCGAAGTTCGGCACTGTGTTCACGCCTTACGTCATTCCGACGAACCCCAACACGAACGCCCAGGAGACGATCCGTGGTTTCTTCGGTCGGTCGGCTCGGGCCTTCCGGGCGCTGACTCCCGAGCAGGTGGCGCAGTGGAAGGCATACGCCGAGACCCTTGAGTTCCGCGACCCGGTGACGGGCAAGCTTTACAACCCGGAAGACATCAACGCCTTTATGCAGTTGGCGATCAAGTTCCTCCAGGTGCAGCCGGGGGGCACGATCCCGGTCACGCCGCCCGCCAACCCGTTCCTCGGCGACACGATCACGCTGACGGCGAGTTCGACGCCGGGCCGGGTCGTCTACTCGGCTTCCGGACCCAATGCCCTTGGGGTGCGGACCGAGCTGCTGCTCCAGCGGCTCCGAGGCCGGAACTGGAACCCGCAGCCGGGCAACTACCGCACGCGGGGCTTCGTGAACTTCACGGGCGGCTCGCTGTCCTCGGAGGTCACGGTGACCCCGGGCTGGTACGCGGCGGCCTACCGGTTCGTGAGCCTCGCCACCGGCCAGGCGACCGACCTGGTGCCGATCGGCGTGACCCAGGTGACGCTGGCGCTCTCGAGCGAGGGCTCGAACGCCAAGCGCAAGGCGGCCTGAGGGCCCTGCGGAGCAGGACCTCCGCGGACCGGGGTGCGAAGCGGGAGCTCCGCGCTCCGGAACCCGGCCTGCCCTTCGGGTCAGGCCGGGCCACCCTCTGGGGGCCGGGGGGCGGGGGCGGTATGATTCGGGGCTCCCATGAGCTTTGTCCAGCGGACGCATTGGTGTGGCGAGATCCGGCGGGGGCACGTCGGCGAGGAAGTGACCTTGAACGGGTGGGTGCACCGCATCCGCGACCTGGGGGGTCTGTTCTTCGTCGACCTACGCGACCGGACGGGCCTCGTGCAGCTCATGCTGGCCCCAGAGGTCAAGGGCCAGATGGACCTGCGCAGTGAGACCGTGCTCAGCGTGACCGGCATCGTCGAGCCCCGCGCCTCGGCGAACGTCAACGCCAAGCTCCCGACCGGCGAGGTCGAGGTCAAGGCGACGGGTCTGACCGTGCTCAACGATTGCGGCGTCCTGCCCTTCCCCGTCAGCGACGAGGACCAGATGCTCCGGGTGAACGAGGAGCTGCGGGTCAAGCACCGCTACCTCGACCTGCGGCGCCCGTCCATGTACAAGCGGCTCGCTCTCCGGGCGGCGGCGGTGGGCAAGCTGCGGCGCTACTTGGACGAGCGGGGGTTCGTGGAGGTCGAGACGCCGATCTTCACTAAGAGCACGCCGGAGGGCGCACGGGACTACCTCGTGCCCTACCGACTGGAGCCCGGCCACTTCTACGCCCTCCCCCAGAGCCCGCAGCAGTACAAACAGCTCCTCATGGTGGCAGGGGTGGAGCGCTACTACCAGATCGCCAAGTGCTTCCGCGACGAGGCGCAGCGGGCCGACCGCCAGCCCGAGTTCACTCAGCTCGACCTCGAGATGTCGTTCGTGACGCAGGAGGACGTGCTGAGCCTGGTCGAGGGCATGACGCTGAGCGTGGTGAACGAGCTGATCGAGGAGTTCTCGCTCGAGAAGGATCCGGTGGCGCCGTTCACGCGGCTGTCTTACGACGAGTCGATGCGGCTCTACGGGAACGACAAGCCGGACCTGCGGTTCGGGCTGCCGCTGTTCGACGTGACGGAGGCGGTGGCAGGGTCCGGGTTCGGGGTGTTCCGATCGGCGGTCGAGGCGGGCGGCAAGGTGCGGGGCGTGCGCTATCCGGGCGGCGGGTCGCTGAGCCGGAAGGAGGTCGGCGAGGTCGAGGAGTTCTGCAAGGGCTTCGGGGCGAAGGGGATGGCGTGGGTCTCGGTCGGGACGGAGGCGGTCGAAGGGGCGGTGGACCTCGGCGACGGGCGGTTCCTGCGCGGCTCCGCGGCCAAGGCGCTCTCGCCGGACGAGGCGAAGGCGATCCTAGCGGCGGCAGCGGCCGAGCCCGGCGACCTGGTGTGCCTCGTCGCGGACTCGTGGGCAGTGACGTGCGACGTGCTCAGCCGACTCCGGCTCCACGTCGGCGACCGGTGCGGGCTGCGCGACCGGCGGAAGCTCCACTTCGCGTTCGTGCTCGACTTCCCTCTCGTCGATTGGAACGAGGAAGAGCAGCGCTGGGACCCGACGCACCACCCCTTCACCTCTCCGAAGTTCGAAGACCTGGTCTACCTCGACACCGACCCGGGCCGGATCCGGGCGGACTGCTACGACGTGGTCTGCAACGGGGTCGAATGGGCGAGCGGGTCGATCCGGATCCACCGTCCGGACGTGCAGGCCCGGATGTTCCAGCTCATCGGGGTCGGCGAGGAGGAGCAGAGGTCGCGCTTCGGGCACATCCTCGACGCCTTCAGCTTCGGTGCGCCGCCGCACGGGGGGATCGCGCCGGGCATCGACCGGATGATCATGTTCCTGACGGACGACGAGAACATCCGAGAGGTCATCGCCTTCCCGAAGCTGGGCGGGGGTTTCGACCCGATGATGGAGGCGCCGAGCGACATCGACGCCCGGCAGTGGGACGAGATGGGACTCATGGTGCGCCCCGCCCCGGTCAAGGCCTGACGCCCCGGCCCCCGGAGCCGCGCTCCGGGGGCCAAGGCTGGGCCTTAGCGGCGGCGCCGGCGAAGGACGCCCGCGACCAGACCGATCCCGAGCGCGACCACGGACGCGGGCTCGGGGACAGCCTCGAGCTCTTGGCGCAGGAACCCGACGAACACCCCGTCGCCGGGCGGGACGACGCTCCCCCACTGGAACGCACCCGTCCACGCCCCCGGGCCGAACGGGGAGCCCGAGTTGTCGAGGCCATCCGCGAACTCGTCCGTCAGTCGGTCGCGCAGACCGAACGCAGACTGCATCTGGTACGCCGCGAGACCCCGGTTCGAGGCGGTGGCGGTCAGCTTGCTCCCGCTCACGTGATCGACGGTCATGACGTTGCTGTCCGTGCCGGAGACCTCCGCAGTCGAGTCGCCGGGGGTGCCGAGGAAGTCCATCCCCATGTAGCCGAAGACCTGGATCGGCAGTGAGGTGCCGGTCAGGTTCTGGAACCCGAAGGCGATGGTGAGCTCGGCGCGGCCGGGGGCGATCTCGAACAGTTCGTACTGGAGGGTGGCCTTGATGGCCGGTTCGCTGAACCCAGCGACGGTCTCGGTGTACTCAAGGGTCGCGGTGTTGCCGCTGACCGTGCTCGACGTCAGGTTGCTAAGGGCGTACTCGCGGGAGTCGTCGCCTGCCCGGAACCAGAACCAGGTCTGGCTCGTGCTGGCGAGGCCGCCTGTCTCGAACGTCCCGAGCCCGGCGTCTGAGCCCAGCCGCCCGCCCGAGAGGCCGTTGATGCTGTAGCGAGAGTCGAAGTCGACGAGTTCCAAGTCGGCCGCCAGGGCCCACGAAGAGAGGGCGCAGCCAAGCATGGCCACGCAGGTGCGCAAGGGGTGTCTCATGGTTGTCTTCCTCACCGAAAGGCCTCGTCCACCAGCGTGGCGAGTCCCTGTAGTTTACACGAGGGAGACCCGTCTACCGCGTCGGATTACCGGTGTCGGCGGCGACGGAAGGCGGCCAGGAGACCGAGCCCGAGGGCAGTGAGGGTGGCGGGCTCGGGCACGACGTCCAGCCTCTGGACAACGGAGCCCCGGAAGGACTCGCCCGGCTGGAGCGTGACCGTCCACTGGAAGACCCCCGCAACGTCGCCGTCGAGGAACGGGTCACCCCCTAGGGCGTAGTCGTTCGTGAACGCGTCGGACATGTCCATCTTCAGGATGCCGGCCGAATCGATCACGGAGCCAGTGAGGCCCGCCGTCGACGCCGTCGCGCTCCAGACCGCACCCTCGGGGTCGGTGACCATGTGGGTCTGGGCGTTGGCCCCGACGTACCGCGCCGAGTCGTCGAACTGCGTGTCCAACATGTCGATGTCGTTGAAGTTGAACAGATCGATCGTCAGCGAACCCTGGCCCCGGTGGGTGAGCGTGAACGCGGTTTCGACGAGGGACCGTCCCGGGGAGATGTGGGTAAGCGAATAGTCGACGGTGAACCGCAGGGGCCGCCCCCCTTGTCCCGTCACGAGCTCGTCGTGGGTGAGAGACGCGGTCGTGTCGCCGACCCAGCCCGCGGTCTGAGCCGAGAAGGCGTACTCGCGCGGGTCGTACTCGGTCCGGTACCAGAACCAGGTCTGGAGTTCGTTGCGCTGGCGGAGGCTATAGGTCGCGCCTTGGCCGGCGTAGGGGAACTCGCGGTGGCCGATGAGCTCGCGGTGCTCGAAGGTGGACGCATCGTCGCCGACGCGGTCGGCGAGGACGAAACTTCCGATCTGGGCCGCTCCAGGGAGGACCGCGATGGTGCCGGCGACAAAGGCCGAGGCCCGGAGGAACGTGGAACGGCGCATAACTCTTTCCTGATACGCGAAGGCTCGTGGGAAGGTCCCACGGTTATCGATGATTATCGAGCGGGATTGCGGGAACGAGAGGCTACGCCCAGGGATTTTCCCCAGGCATCAGGCTAGGCGGGGGAAAGGCGTCCGGACAACGACGCCCGAAAATCCTGCGCCCTTCCCAGGGAATGCGCCGTCCCTACCCTTGCGCCCCTACATCTTGGGGTGCAATGACCCGAAGGCCCCAGCGCGCGAGCGGCGGCGCCCCGAGTCCGAGACGACGATGCGCTGCCCTTACTGTGGTCACGACGACCAACGCGTCCTCGACTCGCGCCCTGCGCGAGACGGCGAGGCCGTGCGTCGGCGCCGCGAGTGTACGGGCTGCGGTCGGCGGTTCACGACGTTCGAGGAGCCGGAACGCCCCCGGCTCTTCGTCGTCAAGCGGGGCGGGTCGCGGGAGGAGTTCGACCGCGAGAAGCTCATGCACAGCCTTGTCGTCGCCTGTCGTCGCCGGCCCGTGAGCGTGCCGGAGATGAGACAGGCCGCGGAGCGAGTCGAGAGACACCTTTTCGACCTCTGTGTCCCGGAGGTGCCGAGCCGTACGGTCGGTGACCGGGTCATGAGGGAGCTGTTTGCGATCGATCCGGTCGCTTTCGTCAGGTTCGCCAGTGTGTACCAGGACTTTTCGAGCCTGGACGAGTTCACTTCGCTGGTCGAGCGCGTGAGGGCGGCCCAAGTCCACGGGACTTCGGTCGATCGCGTCCTCGACCCGCACAACCGCCTGCTCCTGGGTTAAGACCGCCGCGCGCGGGAACCCGGCAGTGGACACGATACGTAGACAAAGAGTAACCTAGGATAAGGACGTCAGCAGTCATGAAAGTCAGTCGATACTTCACAAGGCCCGGGCACGATCGATACGCCGGCCTCAACTTCGAGCCCCGGACGAGCGAGATCCGGAACCCGGACGGCTCGGTGGTGTTCCGCATGGAGGAGGTCATGGTGCCCTCGCACTGGTCGCAGGTGGCCACCGACATCCTCGCTCAAAAGTACTTCCGAAAGGCGGGGGTGCCTGGCACGGACCACGAGACCGACTCGAGGCAGGTGTTCCACCGCCTGGCCGGCTGCTGGCGAAGCTGGGGGGAGCGGCACGGCTACTTCGACACGATCGAGGACGCCGACGCGTTCTACGACGAACTGTGCCACATGCTGGCGCGGCAGATCGCGGCGCCCAACAGCCCGCAGTGGTTCAATACCGGGCTGCACTTCGCCTACGGCATCGAAGGGGTGCCCCAGGGCCACTACTACGTCGACCCTAAGTCGCACAGACTTGAACGGAGCGTCAACGCCTATGAGCGGCCGCAGCCCCATGCCTGCTTCATCCTGAGCGTGAAGGACGATCTCGTGAACGAGGGCGGGATCATGGACCTCTGGACCCGGGAGGCGCGGATCTTCAAGTACGGCTCCGGGGTCGGCACGAACTTCTCGCGCATCCGGGCCGAGAACGAGCGGCTCTCCGGCGGCGGCAAGTCGAGCGGGCTCATGAGCTTCCTCCGGGTGGGTGACCGCTCCGCAGGGGCGATCAAGAGCGGGGGTACGACTCGGCGGGCGGCGAAGATGGTCTGCCTGGACGTCGACCACCCGGATATCGAGCAGTTCGTCCGCTGGAAGGTGGTCGAAGAACAGAAGGTCGCCGCCCTCGTAACCGGGTCGCTCCTCAACGAGCGCCACCTGAACGCGGTGATTCGATCGTGCCGGACCCCCGAAGGCGGTGTCGAGACCAACCCCCGCGCGAACGCGCCCCTCCATCACGCCATCGCCGAGGCGAAAGCGGCGGGCGTGAGCCCGAACTACATCCAGCGGGCCCTCCAGCTCGCCGGCCAAGGGTTCACGAGCCTCCAGTTCCCGGTCTTCGACACCGGCTACGAGAGCGAGGCTTACGTTACGGTCTCAGGTCAGAACTCGAACAATTCGGTGCGCGTGACGAACGAGTTCCTCGAAGCGGTCGAGAAGGACGCGGACTGGGCGCTCAAGTCCCGCACGACCGGCCAGACCCTCAAGACAGTCCGGGCGAAGGAGCTCTGGGAGGACATCTGCTACTCGGCTTGGGCCTCGGCCGACCCTGGCACGCAGTACGACACGACGATCAACGACTGGCACACCTGCCCAGGGAGCGGCCGGATCAACGCGAGCAACCCGTGCTCGGAGTACATGTTCCTGGACGACACTGCGTGCAACTTGGCCTCCATCAACTTGGTCACGCTCTACGACTCCGAGACCGGCGAGTTCGACGTCGAGGGGTACCGCCACGCCATCCGCTTGTGGACGATCGTGCTCGAGGTCAGCGTGCTCATGGCGCAGTTCCCGAGCCAAGAGATCGCCCAGCTGAGCCACGACTACCGAACGCTCGGCCTCGGCTACGCGAACCTGGGGGCCCTGCTCATGCAGATGGCCATCCCGTACGACAGCGAGCAGGGGTTCGCGATCGCCGGGGCGCTCACCGCGATCCTAGGCGGCGAGAGCTATGCGACGAGCGCGGAGATGGCGAGGGCCCTCGGGCCGTTCCCCGGGTACTCCCGGAACCGGGAGCCGATGCTTCGCGTGATCCGGAACCACCGGCGGGCCGCCTACAACGCGCCAACGGAAGAGTACGAATCGCTAGGCGTTAAACCTGTAGGGATCGATCCCAGCCACTGCCCCCCTCGGCTCCTCTCCGCCGCGCGCCGGGCATGGGACGACGCCCTCGAGATGGGGGAACTCCACGGCTACCGGAACGCCCAAGTCACGGTGCTCGCACCGACCGGGACGATCGGCCTCGTCATGGACTGCGACACCACCGGCATCGAGCCCGACTTCGCGTTGGTGAAGTTCAAGAAACTCGCCGGCGGAGGCTACTTCAAGATCGTCAACCAGTCGGTGCCCCCGGCCCTCCGCCGACTCGGGTACACCGAGTCCCAGATCGACGACGTCGTTAAGTACAGTGTCGGCCATCAAACGTTAAAAGGATCGCCGGGCATCGACCACGTGTCGCTCCGGCAGCGGGGCTTCACGGACGAGGCCCTCGAACGCCTCGAGGCGGCGCTCGAAGGGGCGTTCGAACTCAAGTTCGTGTTCAACAAGTGGACTCTCGGCGAGGAGTTCTGTAAGGGGACGCTCGGGTTCACCGACGCCCAACTCGACGACTGGTCGTTCGACCTCCTCTCCGCGCTCGGCTTCACGAAGGATCAGGTTGAGGCCGCCAACGACTACGTCTGCGGCACGATGACGATCGAGGGCGCCCCCCACCTACGGCCGGAGCACTACCCGGTGTTCGACTGCGCCAACAAGTGCGGCAAGCGGGGTCAGCGGTTCATCGCCGCCACCGGGCACATCCGCATGATGGCCGCCGCCCAGCCGTTCCTTTCGGGGGCGATCAGCAAGACGATCAACCTGCCCGCGCACGCCACCATCGAGGACATCGGCGAAGCCTACATGGCGTCGTGGAAGCTCGGCCTCAAGGCCAACGCGCTCTACCGGGACGGCAGCAAGCTCAGCCAGCCGCTCAACTCGAGTACGGACGACGCGGCCGCCGCGATCCTGGAGGCCAGCCTTGAGTCGGCGGTGGGCGACAGGCCGGAGGCCAGCTTCGGCGAACTGGCCGCCTCCCTGCGCGACGAGACGGCGCCCTCGGCCAACGAAGCCGTCAGCCAAGCCGCCGCGAAACTCGTCTACCGCTACATCGCCCGACGGCGGCTCATGCCGTCCCGGCGGCGGGGCTACACGCAAAAGGCGAGGGTCGGAGGCCACAAGGTGTACATTCGAACCGGCGAGTACGACGACGGGGCCCTCGGCGAGATCTTCATCGACATGCACCGGGAAGGGGCGGCGTTCCGGTCGCTCATGAACTGCTTCGCGATCGCCGTCTCGCTCGGTCTGCAGTACGGGGTGCCGCTGGAGGAGTTCGTCGAGGCCTTCGTGTTCACTCGGTTCGAACCGAACGGGCCCGTCCAGGGCCACGATAACATCAAGATGGCCACCTCGGTCATCGACTATATCTTCCGGGAGCTGGCGATGAACTACCTCGGCCGGAACGACCTCGTCCAGGTCTCGCCCGAGGACGTGCGCCACGACACGGTCGGCGATCCCACCCAACCGGGACTCGACTTCGAGGAGGAGGACGAGGCGCCCGCCCCCGCCGGACAGTGGCCGGACGGGTGGAAGCCCCCGGTCAAGAACTCGGCCACGCTCGACGGTGAACCCGCTCCAACCTCCGGGGCCGTCGCCGTGGCCGCCCGGCGGACCGTCGCCACGACCATGGCCACGCTCACGGAAAAGATCCGGGAGGCCCGGATCAAGGGCTACGAGGGCGACCCCTGTCCTGAGTGCGGCGCGTTCACGCTCGTGCGCAACGGGGTCTGCCTCAAGTGCCAAAGTTGCGGGGCGACCAGCGGCTGCTCCTGACCTCCCCTCCAAAGTTCGATCGCGAGCCCGGCCCAGGAGCCGGGCTCGCCTGCCGGTTCGCCGAGTGCCCGGTTCGGACCGAACACCGGAAACGGGTGGATCGGACGTGGACTTCGGGGGAATGATTGTGTTATAAAGGGCTCTGCGCCTCAGTGTCGAGCCGTCAGCTTGCCCGATGGGGTTGGCAAGGCCGGCCAAGGCGCGAGAGACACTTATGCTTCGCACCCAACTTTCCGTCCTAGCCCTGCTTGCCGTCGCCGGTGTCGCCACCGCCCAGACCGGTGCCGTCAGCTCGATCAAGTTCGTCGAGATCCCCGGCCAAATGGAGTTCACCGGCCGCCTGATCGTGAAGCCGGCCACCTACGAGACCCTCCGCCGCCTCGGCTACAACGACATCGCCATCGAGGCCAAGCGCCGCGCGGCCGAAGTCGGCGTCGCCGCGATGACCGTCAGCTACATCCCCGTCCTCGACTACTACGTCCTCCAGATCCCGGCGGGCTACAACGAGACCACCCTGGGCCGCGAGCTCCAGAAGAGCGGCAACTATGAGATCGTCGAGCCGGACTACCGGGTCTTCCCGCAGTTCACTCCGAACGACCCCTCGCTCGGCCAGCAGTGGAGCGTCACCAACAACCAGGCCACGAACGCTTGGGACATCTTCCGTGGGAACGCGGGCGTGACCATCGCCATCACCGACACCGGCGTCCACAAGACCCACGAGGACTTCAACATCCCGACCAGCCGCTTCGTGAACGGCTTCAACGCCCTCACGAACCAGACAGAGGCCGCGGGCGGCTTCGTCGGCGACACGAACGGCCACGGCACCCACTGCGCCGGCATCGCCGCCGCCACGGGCGACAACGGCCGCGGCGTCACGGGCGTCAACATCGAGGGCACGAAGATCATGTCGGTCAAGATCGACAACGGCGGCGGCACCTCGTACTCCGTGCTCACCAACGGCGCCCTCTGGGCTGCCCAGAACGGGGCCCGGATCGTGAGCACGAGCTACTCGGGTGTCCAAAGCACGATCATCCGCGACACCGGCACCACGATCCGGAACACCTACAACGCGCTCTGGTTCTACGCCGCCGGTAACGACGGAGGAACGTACGGCGCCGCGAACGACTGGGCCAACGTCACCATCGTCGGCTCGATCAGCTCGAACAACTCGCTCAGCGGCTTCTCCGCCCGCGGCGAGTTCATCGACGTGATGGCGCCGGGCGACAACATCTTCTCGACCATCTGGACGAGCAACTCGAACAACGCCAGCTACGCGTTCCTCACCGGGACGTCGATGGCCTGCCCCTACGCCGCGGGCGTGGCCGGTGCCATCCTCGGCATGAACCCGAACCTGGCCGCGGGCCGCGTCGAGGACATCCTCGAGCGCACCTCGATCAGCTTCAACGCTCCGGCGACCGTTGGCTGGGGCCGCGTCAACTTCTGGAACGCCATGGGCCGCGTCGCGAACAGCTTCACGCTGTTCCGGGGCACCGCCCAGGGCGGCGCACTCGCCGACCTCTACCGGGTCGACGGCGGCGCGCTCCGCGTCGGTAAGGGCATCACGGTCAACGCCGGCGAGGCCCCCGTCCAGGTCGTCACCGAGCACAACGTCGCGACCTTCGCCAACTACAGCGAGATCAACGTCATGAACACCGCCCGGGTCAACACCAGCGGCGCCATCCGACGGCGGGTCCAGCTGTTCAACTTCGCGACGAACCAGTACGACACCCTCGGCGAGACCGGCATCGGCACCAGCTACGGCGTCCAGGACGTCAGCGCCACCACCAACCCGACCAACTACATCAGCGGCGGCATCGTCCGCGTGCGCACCCAGGTGTTCACGACCGGCCCCGTCAGCCTCAACAACTGGATCGCGGACTTCGACCAGATCAACGTCCGCACCCTCAAGGCCACCCAGTAACGGACACTAGGTTGCCTGGTCCCCGCCCCATACTTGGGGCGGGGACCGAAGCCCCCTCCAAGCCCTGGCCCTCGCACTATTGCCGGTTTTTATGGGGAGGCCGAACGTTAAGGGTACCAGTATATGTGCAAGTTTTCCAGAGATCACCTTCACTTCCCTGGCCCAGAGGCACGAAACATGCCGTTTTGACAGCAATTACGGGCATTTCTCGATCCCGTTCGTGATATGATAGGACTCACGGCTCCGGACTCCGGAGCCGTCTAGTCTGCCAGGAGTACACCGTTGAGGAACACACTAGCTGCCCTTGCCCTCGTTTCCGTCGCGAGCGTCGCTCTCGCTGACGGCCGCGTCGCCGCCACTGGTATGGCGACCACTCTTCGTCACATTGAGATCGCCGGCGTCCAAGAGTTCTCCGGCCGAATGCTCGTCAAGCCGGTCTCGGCCCAGACGATGCGCCGCCTCGGCTACAACGAGCTCGCCATCGACGCCAAGCGCCGACAGGCCGAGGTCGCCATCGCCGCCGAGACCGTCAGCTACATCCCGGTCGTCGACTTCTACGTCGTTAACGTCCCGAAGGGCCACACCGAGAACTCGTACACCCAGGAGCTCATGAAGACCGGGAACTACGAGATCGTCGAGCCGGACTACATGGTCTTCCCGACGTTCACCCCGAACGACCCGAACCTCGGTAGCCAGTGGAGCCAGACGAACAACCAGGCCGTCAACGCTTGGGACATCTTCCGCGGGAACGAAGCCGTCATCATCGCCATCACCGACACCGGCGTCCACAAGACCCACGAGGAGTTCAACCTTCCGAACAACCGGTTCGTCCCCGGCTTCAACTCGGTGAACAACATCCGTGAAGTCGACGGCGGTCTCGTCCAGGACATCAACGGCCACGGCACCCACTGCGCCGGCATCGCCGCCGCCACGGGCAACAACGGCCGCGGCGTCACGGGCGTCAACATCGAGGGCACGAAGATCATGCCGATCCGCGTGAGCAACAGCTCGGGCGGCGGTTCGAGCCTCTCCGCGCTCATCGGCGGCGCGACCTGGGCTGCCCAGAACGGCTCGCGCATCATCAGCACCAGCTACTCGGGCGTGCAGAACGGCTCGGTCGGCTCCACGGGTACGACGCTCCGCAACAACTTCAACGCGCTCTGGTTCTGGGCGGCCGGTAACGACGGTGGCACGTACAACTCGAGCGACTGGGCGGACGTCACGATCGTCGGCTCGATCAGCTCGAACAACAGCCTGAGCGGCTTCTCGGCCCGCGGCCTGTTCATCGACGTGATGGCGCCGGGCGACAACATCTTCTCGACCATCTGGACGAGCAACTCGAACAACGCCAGCTACGCGTTCCTCACCGGGACGTCGATGGCCTGCCCCTACGCCGCGG
>JALHNM010000006.1 GCA_022843485.1 Fimbriimonadaceae bacterium
GTCGTCGCGACCCCGGCCGCCGCCACCGCCGCCGTAGCCGCCGCCACCGCCGTAGCCGCCACCGCCGCCACCACCGTAGCTCCGGCCGCCGCCACCGCCACCGCCGTAGCCGCCGCCTCCACCGCCGCCGCCCGCTCGGGGCTCACGCGGGCGAGCCTCGTTCACGGTCAGGGTCCGACCGCCGTAGGGCTTGCCGTGGGTGGCCTCGATCGCTGCCTCGAGGTGATCCCCTTCGACGTCGACGAAACCGAAGCCGCGACCTTCGATGATCCGGGCGTTCGAGCCGCCATAGGGGGCGAAGAGTTCGATCAGAGCCGACTCGGTCGTCGAATAGGGGAGATTGCCCACGTAAAGGGACTTCGTTGCCATTCTGTGTATGTTCCTGGACGGACTTCTGAAGGCGCCGCGCGACCTACAAGGCTCGGAGCTGAGGGATTCGGAGAAGGGGAAAGCGTCGTCGGCTAGGCCCAGCGAACGTGCAGACTCGAAGCAGTGCTCGGCCAGTATAGCCGGTCCCACCACGATTTCCAAACGTGGCCTAGCGGGTACGGTTACCAGAGGGGTCATCAGGCCCTGACTTTGCGATGAACGACCCGAACCGAACCGTCCTCGGCGGAGCCCCGGTCGCCGACCCGAACCGCACCGTGATGGGAACCGCCCCGTCGCTCAACACGACCGTCACGATCAAGCCGGTCCAGTGTCCGGTCTGCAAGTCGTTCAACCCCCCCGGCCTCATGTTCTGCAACGACTGCGGCCTGATCTTCGAGCTGGCGCTGGACGGCAACGCCTTCGGTGCCCCTGCTGTCCAGCTCCCCGTGCTGATGGAGCCGGGCGGCCGCGAGCACCAACTCCGACCCGGCGCCAATGTGGTCGGACGCCAAGGGGACGTGGTCGTCGAGGACACCCGGGCGAGCCGCCGCCACTGCCAAGTCACCCTCAACCCTGACGTGATCACCGTCGAGGATCTCGGGTCGACGAACGGGACCAGCGTCAACGGCGAACGTCTCGGCGTGGGCGAGAAGAGGCCCGTCGGCGCCGGGGACAAGGTCTCACTGGGCGGGTTCGAGCTCGCACTCGTTCTGCCGGGCGAAGCGAGCCGGACCGTGCAAGCGATGGGCGGGCGCACGACGAGCCTCGCCGCACCCCCGACGGTCGATCAGACCGTCGCTTGGCTCGTGCTCCCGGACCGTGAAGTCCCCTTGCCCTTCGGATCGGTCGTCTTCGGCCGCCGCGACGGGAACGACGTGGTCATCGCCGACCCCTACGTCAGCGGACGGCACGGGCAGATCGACGTCACCGACGAGGGGGTCTTCTTGACCGACCTCGGATCGACGAACGGCACCGTCCTGAACGAGGTCAAGCTCGTGCCGCAGGTGCGCACCAAGCTCGGACCGGACGACGTCGTCAAGCTCGGGGCCGTCGAGATCCGATTCCGCTTCCGGACCCCCTAGAGCCACCGCCCCGCCATGGACGACACCACCGCCGAGTACGAAGTCTCCACGCTCGCCCCGAGCGTCCCTCTCACCGTCCGCCCCCGGGTCACCGTCGCCGCGAAGACCGACCTCGGTCGCGTCCGTGAGAACAACGAGGACAAGTACGAGTTCTTCCTGCCCGAGGACGAGGCCAGGCTCGCGGCGAAGGGGCTCGCGTTCGTCGTCTGCGACGGGATGGGCGGGCACGAGGCCGGGCAGATCGCGAGCGAACTCTCGACGAAGACCTTCCTGGACGTCTACCTGAACCTGCCCTCGACCGACGTCGAGTTCGCGCTGCGGACGGCGGTGGCGGCCGCGAACCGGTTCGTCCTGGACGTTGCCCGGGCCGTCCCCTCGCGCCGTGGGATGGGGACGACCTTGAGCGCCCTCCTCCTCGTGCAGGGCCAGGGCTACATCGCCCAAGTGGGCGACTCGCGGGTCTACCGGCTCCGAGGCGGTCAGCTCGAACAGCTCACCCACGACCACACCTGGTGCGAGGACATGGTGCGCATGGGGGCGCTCAGCCGCGAGGCCGCCGAGGTCCACCCGAACCGGCACATGCTCACCCGCGCCCTTGGGGCCGAGGAAGCCGCCGACCCGGACGTCTTCACGTTCGCCCTGCAGGAAGGCGACACCTTCCTGCTCTGTTCCGACGGGGTGACGAACCACGTGGACGACGCCGCGATCCGGGACCTGCTCTCCGGCCACAGCCCGGCCGAGGCGTGCTGGAAGCTCGTCGGCGCGGCACTCGTTGGCGGGGGGAGCGATAACGCGACCGCCCTCGTCGTCCGCCTCGACGCCCTCGAACCGGTGCCCTAACCTTTCGCTGCCCCATCTCGAGGACCGGCGCACGCCCGGGCCGGTGGTCCCGCACGCCCCGCCCGAACGTCCATCTCCCATGAGCCGTCGTCGTTACCTCGGGCTTCTCGCCGTCGCTTTCGCCGGGTGCTTCGGGGGCACCTACCTCGCCCGCCTACACCCCGATTCGGCCCACGCCCAAGTCCCGCCGGGCCGCCAGCGCATCCCAGGGGTCGTCAACCAGGACGTGCTCTTCGTCCCGACCGGGGGCCTCCGGATGGTCACCGAGCAGAACCGTACGATCGGGGTCCTCTTCGAACAAGGCGGCAGCGGGGGCCTCGTGCTGTTCGACGGCGGCGGCCAGCCGTCCGTCCTTTTGCAGGCCGGGCCCGGGGGCAAGCTCGACGTCAACCTGACCGCCGAGGCGACCCTGCGGCTCGGGCGCCAGGGCGAGCGGACTGCCGTCCGCCTGCAGGTCACGGACGCCCAGAGCACGGTCCGCCTCGGCCAATCCTTCACCGCGACGACCGGGCCTGACGGCGGGCGGCTCACGCTCTCCGACGCCCGCAACACGTCGACCGCCCGGCTGGACGGCACCCCCGACGGCGGACGGCTCACCATGTACGACCGTGCGGGCCAGGCGGTGTTCGCGACCGCCGTGGGCAAGGACGGGGCGAGTCTCGAGGTGAGGGACGCCAAGGGCGAGCTCGGCTTCCGTGCCGCGCCGGGTCGGCTCACCGTCCAATCGGGCGAAGAGGTCTTGTTCGCCGTGCCCAAAGCCCCTTGAGGCCCGGCTAGAACCCCGCCCCGGGGAGGCCCTCGAGGATCGGGAAGGGGCGGTCACGCCCCCCACGGGCGTCCCAATCTCGGCGTAGCGTCCGCACCCGTTCGAGCAACCCGGGCTCGGCGTGGGGAGGGCGGACAGGGCTCTTGAACGCACGGGCGAAAATGGGCCAGACCTCGTCGATCCGGTGGGACAGGTCGAACACCATGACGCCCTGCGACCCTGCGGCGGCGGCCTGGAGCGCGCGCTCGAGGTCCTGCGGCCGCCCCCAGTAGTCGGCGAGTTGGATCCCAGCGTAGACCCACGTCTGGTCGCGGGCCACGCGGGTACTCACGACGGCCCCGGCCTCGACCGTCTGCCCGGGCGGGGCCCCGCGCTCCATCGCGTCGACGATCGTCGCCGACCGATAGTAGCACCCGGTCACGAGAAGGTCGAGCGAGCTCGCGAACCCGGCTGCCCGGTAGGCCCGGGTCAAGAACGGGAACCCCGCGTCGAGCGCGTCGGAACCGTAGTTGACCCCGAACTTGGGATAGTCGCCGAACCAGGATCCGGCATAGACCCCGAACAGGGTGCCCGGGGCCGCCGCCTGGACCTCGCGCCGCGCCCGCGCCACCCAAGTCGCCATCGTCTCAGCCCGGAACGCCAGCCATGCGTCGTAGTAGGGGCCTGGGCGGACGCCGCGGACGAGCCGGTCGGTGAAGGTGAACGCGAAGACGTCGTCCGGCCACCGGAGCGGCTTCCCGACCCGGCTCTCGAACTGGGCCCGGGTCGGCTCGCTGAAGTCCGTGTCGAGCCCGCCGAACCGCAGGCGGTCGTCGTAAAGGAAGCCGTCTGGTCGGTACCGCGAGACCGCCTCCCGGGCAAAGGCGAGGGCACGCTGCTGGACCTGCTCGTCGTGGGGGTTCATCAT
Organism: Fimbriimonadaceae bacterium; assembly: GCA_022843485.1. Lineage (GTDB taxonomy): Bacteria > Armatimonadota > Fimbriimonadia > Fimbriimonadales > Fimbriimonadaceae > JALHNM01. The sequence continues at coordinate 3,965 of JALHNM010000006.1, forward strand.
GAGCGGGATCTGGTCCTGCTCGACGGCGGCCGGGAGGAACTCGTGCTCGGCGCCGATCTGGAACCGGCGCCCGACGAGCCCCGAGAGGGCTGCCGCGTGCTCCGGTGGGGCGAGGACAAGCAACGTCGCCTCGCCCACGAACGGCGTCGGGCCCGAGTCGGCGACCCGGCCATCGGCCCCGACCGCGGCGTAGACCATGCCGGGTTCACGGGCGGCGGCGGGGACGCGGTCGTAGAGCGTCGCGGGGGCACCGGGGACTGGGGCATTCACGCGCGGTGAGAGCCGGACGCGACCTCCGGGGCCGGTGATGGTCGGCCGAGGGACGGCGCGGACCGTCTGGAGGTCCGGGCGCCCGTACCCCCACCCCGGGTCGCCGAACTCGCTGTCCGCCTTGCCCTCGTCGCGCTTGGCGAACGAGTGGCCCTCGCTGAAGGCGTTCATGGCGAGCAGGAAGGACAGCCCTCGCCGCCGGGCCTCGCGGGCAACGATCACGACCGGGTCGTAGCCCGCAGGGAGCGTCTGCCCGCGCCAACGAGTCATCTGGGTCGCGAGGTCGGTCGGGTAGACAGGGCGGCCCACGATCGGCTTGACGTCGTACACGACCGTGTTGAACCCGACATCGGCGACCTTGACGATGAGCGCTTCGATACGCTCGGGGGTCGAGACGGCAGTGAGGTTGGCCGTTGCGTCGATCCACAGCACCCGGCCCTGCAGGCCAAGACGACGGGCCTCGTGCTGGGCGAACCCTCGGGGCTTCACGTTGCCGTCCACGCGCACCCACGCCAGGGCCGGGAACGGAGCGGCGTGCTCGAACCGGGTGCCCTCGACCGGGCGGGTCTGGACGAGACAGGCGAGGACGGCAGCGGTCACCACCCCGCAGGTTTACCCCCGACATTGCGGGGCTCCTCGGTGCGGGCGGCACTTCTCTGCGTGTCGCGAGCAAGCTCGCTACTCCAGAGCGACTGCGAGCAGTCGCACTCCGGGGCGACGGCTCGCAGTCGCTGCACGGAAGAGGAGGGCGGGAAGTTGCGGGGGGTTTCCGAACAGAATGCACGCATGTCCCGCGCCGCTCGGCTCTGGCCGGTGCTCCTCCTCGCCTTGCTGCCCGCGCTGCCTCTGTGGCGGGCGGTGGTTCTCGGCGAAGGGCTCGGCCCCTGGGACCAGGTGCGCCAGATGGCTCCTTGGAACGGCCCCCCCGCCCCGGGCGCCTGGGACGCCCTGCAAGCGGACGGGGTCCTCCAGACCTATGCGTGGCGCGACCTCGTCTTCGAGGCCTGGCGGACCGGGCAACTGCCGCTCTGGAACCCGTACCCGCTCGCCGGGACCCCTCTGCTCGCGAACTCCCAGAGCGGGGGCTTCTACCCACCGCATATCCTGCTGGGCGCCCTAGGGATACCAACGACCCCGGGGGTCACGCTCCTCGCCTGGCTCCACCTCGCTGTCGCTGGGATCGGGGCGTGGGCCCTCGCTCGGCGGCTCGGGGCACCGGAAGAGGGCGCGGTGCTCGCGGGGGCGCTGTTCGGGGTGTCGCCGTTCCTGGTCTCCTGGGCGGCTTTGGGGAGCGTCCCTTCGACGGTCGCCTGGTTGCCCTGGGGGCTTCTTGCGGCCCTGGGGCTCTTCGGGGCCTCGGCTGGCTCCCCTTCCTCGGTCGCGAGGGCGACGGCGGGGCTGGCCGCGGCGACGGCGATGACCCTCCTTGGGGGGCACCTGCAGTTCGCGGCGTACTCGCTCGGCGCCTTCCTGGTCATGGCCGGGGCGATCGCCATCGCCCAGCGGGCTGGGCGTGGGCTCGCGCTCGCCACGGCGGGGGTGGGCCTCGGTGTCGCGCTTGCAGCAGTCCAGGTCGTGCCTGTCCTGCAGTACGGTCAGCAGTCGCACCGGCGCACGCCCCCGACGGCAGAGGGGTGGCAGGCTTACTCGGCCGGGGCCTTCGGTCCGATCGAGCTGGTCGGGGTCGCCTTCCCCGTGGTGACGGGCCTCCCGGGCCAGCCTCTGGCGGCGGCCCCGGAGGAGCGGCTGCCCGGCTACTGGCCCGGGTACGCCAAGCGGGGCGCGAACTTCGCGGAAGCCGCCGTTGGGATAGGACCGGCTCTGGGGCTGCTCTTCGCGCTGCGCCGCCCTCGTCCCGAGCCGCGGCAGGGGGAGGGGCAGGCGTCGTTGGACGCGCGGGCAGCGGGGTTCTGGGGCCTCGTCGCCGTGCTCGCAGTCGGGTTGGGGTTGGCGCTAGGGCCCTTGAGTGCCCTGCTCTACTTCGGCGTACCTGGCTGGGCGGCGACCGGGAGTCCGGGCCGGGCCGGGGTGCTCGTGGTCCTGGCAACGGCCGTGCTCGCGGGGTTGGCCTGGCCCAGGGACGAGGCGGCGGCGAGGCGAGCCTGCATCGGGATTGCGATCCTCCTCGCCCTGACCCTGCTCGGCGTGTTCGCCCTGGCCCCCGCGTCGTCGAGCTGGGCCGGGGCCCTGCCGATCGGGGACTTTGCGTCGGCCCAATTCTCCGAGTCGATGCCGGCCGTCCTCGCGGGCGGGGTGCTCGTGGCGGTGGCGGCCCTGCTCGCGAGTCGGGGCCGCCACGGGTTCGCGCTCGCGAGTCTCCTGGCGGCCACGCTGGCCTGCGGGCCGCTCGGGGCCGCGACCACCGGGCAGGTGTTCCTCGCCCGCGAGGGTCAGACTGACCCGAACGTGCGGCGAGCCTACGTGAACTCCGCCTGGGACATCTTCCGCCCTGCGCCGGCCCTGATGCCCCCGAACGCATCGACCGTCCTTCGCGTCCCGGAGATCGGGGGCTACGACTCGCTCGTGGACCGGGAGACGGTCGACCTTCTCAAGTCGGTGAACGGCCGCGACCCCGCGCCGCCCGTGAACGGCAACATGATGTTCGTCAAGCCCGGGTTCGACGCCGTGCGACTCAGCGGGGCCGGGGTGACGGAGGTCTGGTCGCGAGAGCCGCTCGAAGGGCTCGGCCCAGGCGAGTCAAGACCGGGGGGCGTGTGGGTGCACGCCCTCTCGGGCCCCGGCCGGGCGAGCCTCCCCGGCGGGACGGCGCGGATCGTCGAGGACCGCTTCGACCGGCTCAGCGTCGAGGTCACCGGTTCGGGCCCCCTCACCGTGCGCGACCGCAACATGCCCGGCTGGGTCGCGAGCATCGACGGCAGGCCGGTGCCACTCCCCGCCGGGTTGTGGAGGACGGTGATGGTCCCGAAAGGGTCCCGGAGGGTCACCTTTCAGTACTTGCCCCCCGGGCTCGGGCTAGGGGCAGGTTTGAGTGCGGCGGCCCTATGCGCCGTCGGGGCCCTGATCCTCGTCGGTAGGATCGGGGCAGGGCGCAAGGTCGCACCAATAGGCCCAGAAAAGGTGTAGAATGGCGGGTGCGATGAGTGCGAGCGTCGAAAGAAGTCCGGTCCTGACGCCGGATCTGGTCGAAACCGGGCAGAAGCTCGGGCGCTTCCGCGTCGTGATCTTCAACGACGACGTCACCCCGTACTCGGACGTCGTTACGATCCTCATGCAGGCGACTGGCTGCGACCTCGAGGAGGCGGCGATCGAGACCTGGGAGGCCCACCATTTCGGACAGGCGGACGTCCACTTCGCCGACGAGGCCCGGTGTCAAGAGGCGGCCCGAACCATCCGATCTATCGGTGTGAGGACGGACGTCCGCAAGGAGTGGGATGACTGACCTGCGGTGGTTCAACGCTGGGGTCGAGGCCCCGCAGCGCGAGACGACGGCCCAGCCGGGACACGGGGTCCACTGGATCGTGACGGTCTACAACAACGACGTCAACACCTACGAAGAGGTCATGACGGTTGTGATGATCGCGACCGGCTGCACCGCCGACGAGGCCTACATCGAGGCGTGGGAGATCGACCACTTCGGGCAGTGCGTCGTCCACCGGGCCGACGAGGACGAGTGCCAGAGCGTGGCCGAGATCATCTCCACCATCGGAATCCGCGTCGAAGCCACCCCCGAGCCCTAGACCTACCCCACGCCTCAGACGACGGCGGACGTCGGGTGGGCGATCCGGTGGGCCACGTCCGCTTCGAGGGTGTCGAACCGGGCAAATGATCCGTCCGGCCACCAGACCTCGACCGGTGGGACGGTCTGCTCGAGGCCAAGACCGAAGTGGGCCCAGGGCTCCATCTGGCAGAGGTAGCCGCTGCCCCCGTCGACGAAGCGCGTCATCGGGCGGTCGGCCAGGACCCGCACCCTCGCCCCGATGGCCGGGGCCCCGGCCGGGGTAAGCGGCAGGACCCGGAGCCAGTGGTGGCCGTTGCGCGAGCAGCCCAAAAGCCGGTTGCGCTGGGGCATCGACTCGCCGTGGGAGATGTAGATTTCGAGGAACCCGTCCCCGTCGAGGTCGCCGCAGCTCGCCCCCGTCCCGGCACCGTCCGGGAGCAGCAAGGGGCCCGGGTCGATCTCGACGAGGCGGTCTTCGACGATTCGGAAGAGCCGGTTCGGCTCCTCCATCGTGTTGAGGAACACTTCCTCCCAGCCGTCGTTGTCGATGTCGGCCACCACGACGGTGCGGGCCTTAGCTTGCCGGGCCCAGTCGTCGCCAGCCACGTCCTCGAAGGCCCCCCCCGACCCCCGGCGCATCCAACGGTTCGGGCCCTCCCAGTTCGCCCAGAGGAGCTCCATCTGGCCGTCGCGGTCGAGGTCGCAGGCCTGGAGGCCCCGCCCGTGCTCTCGCGGGTCGTCCAGCCCAAACTCGGCCGCCACCTCGTCGAACCGGCCGTCGCCAAGGTTCCTGTAGAGCAGGTTCGGGCCGTTCTCGTTGAGAACGAACACGTCCATCGAGCCCTTGCCGAAAAGGTCTTGGCTGACCGCGGCCCGACCGCCCAGGATGACGCCGAGCCCGTGGCCGACGGCGGCCATGTTCCGGAACGACCCGACTCCGCCGCCGTTCACGAAGAGCCGGTTCGGCGCCCCGTAGTTGCAGACATAGAGCCCGGGGCGGAGCGTGCCGAGCGGGTCAGTCCAGACCGCGCTGCGCCCGGCCCCGATGTTCCGGTCGGGGTGGGGCTCCATGACGTCCTCGAACCGGAACCCGCCGTGGTTGACGTAGAGCCGGTCCGGTTCGGTGATCGGGCCCATAAAGACGCCGGTGTTGACGACGTAGACGTCGGGGAGGCCGTTGCCGCTCATGTCGGCGGCGCACACGCCGATCGCGCTGCACCCTTCGTCCCGGACTTCTTCGGGGGCCACGTCGATGAAGACCCCATCGATGCGCTTGTACAGATGGTTGGCCCCGCCCTGCGTGGCCACGAAGACCTCGAGTTCACCGTCGCCGTCGAAGTCTTGGATCGTGACGCCGTAGCTCAGGTCGATCGGGTTCGAACCGAGCAGGTGGGTCTTGTCCACGATCTCCATCGCGGCCCGATCCTACCCACCCGGGGTCACTCGTCGGCCCGGGCGGCGGTGCGGGCCTGGGCGGCGGCCCGTTCGGCCCGAGCGGTGAGGGCGAGGGAGCGGTCCTCGAGCGCGACCAGAGCGGCGGAGGCCTCCCGCCCGGCGGAGACCAGGGCGTCGAACCGGGCCCTCGTCTCGGCGGGCGTGGCCGGGGTGGGCTCGGCCAGGCCGTGGTCGCGCTGCAACCCGGCCAGTTCGTCCGTCAGGCCCCGGAGCCGGTCGAACCGGTCGAACGCGGCCTGGAGCGGCTTGAGAGCGTCCTCGACGTCGATCTCGAGCGCGATCAGATCCGCTTCGAGCGCCTCGAGGGCCCGGGCAGCAGCCCCGGCCTGTTCGAGACGGCTCGACACCGCGGCCCTCAGGTCGGCCTCGGTGGCGAGTTGGAGTTCCTCCTCGAACCCGGCCTGGACCCGCCGCAGGGCCTCGCGCGAGCGTCCGACGGCCCGTCGCTCCCGGGCCAAGCGCTGGACGATCGCCCGACCCTCGTCCAGCGGGCCGTGGGCCAAGTGGTCGATCACGGCGATGAGGACTTCGGGGTCGGTCGGGTCGACCTGGCGCTGGGCGGCCTCGCCGAACTCCCCGGCAAGCCCGAGCTTCCCGAACAGCCCGGCCGGGCCGGAGACGCCCAGCACGGCCAGCGAGACCCAGATCGCGAGCCCGAGAAGCGCAACGGTCTGGGCGAACGCGATCGGCCCCCGAACGACCCCGAGGCCAAGGGCCACGGCCGCTCCAACGAGCCACAGTCCGAGGTCGATCCGACCCCAGAGCGCCCGGGTGCGGCCCTCGACCTCGTCGGCGAAGGCGCGTCCTGCTTCGGTCGCCGTCACGTAGAGCGTGCGCACCTCGGCCTCGCTCAGCCCCGCCCCTTCCGCCATCGGCCCGCGCTCGGTCATGCCCCGCAGAGTCTGCTCCAGGGCGTCCGAGTTCCCCGGTCTGGGCCTACCGGCTCGGACTCGCCGTCCCAGTGAACTGACCGGTCGAGGGCGGCGTATTCCCTAGCGGACGTGACCCGATGAAGCTCGCTCAGTGTGCCCTCCCCCTCCTCGCCGTCGCCTCGATCTCGGCGGGGGTGCTCGTCCCCGGCCCGAGCGACGATCGGACGGCTCAGCCGGTCGACCCGGCGTCGGCCGGGGTCGGTCGCACGCCCACCCTACCCGCCATCTCGGGCATCGACGGGTCGCCGGTCTCGATCCCCTGGCCAGGGTCGAAGGCCACTGTTTTGGCCCTCACGAGCCCGGACTGCCCCGTCTCGAAGCGGTATGGCCCCACCCTCGCCGGGCTCGAGCGAGAGTACGCAGGCAAGGGCGTCCGGTTCGTACTCGTGGACGCCGCCGAGGGGGCAAACGGGACGGACCTGCGGGCCATGGCCACTGGACTGGGGCTCAAGGGGGCGCTCGCCGTGGACCGAACTTGGGCTAGGGCGCTGGGGGCGACGACCACGGCGGAGACGTTCGTGTTCGACGGTCGGGGCCGAGTGGTCTACCGCGGGGCCGTGGACGACCAATACGGCATCGGTACTGCCCTGCCGTCCCCTCGCAACCGCTACTTGGCGGACGCCCTCGGGGCCGTCCTCGCGGGTCGCGAGCCGAAAGTCGCGGCGACGACGGCCCCGGGCTGTCTCCTCGGCGACTTCGAGGCCGGGGCCGGGGACACATTGACGTTCCACAGGACCGTCGAGCCGATCCTCCAGCGGGCGTGTCTGCCTTGCCACCATGACGGTGGGGTCGCCCCGTTCGCCCTCGACAGCTACGAGCAGGTGAAGCGACGCGGACCGATGATCCGCTACGTGGTCGAAGACGGGATCATGCCGCCCTGGTTCGCGGCGAAGTCCGGCTCGGGGCCGAGCCCTTGGAAGAACGACCGCTCCCTCTCGCCCGAGGACAAGGCGGCCCTCTTGGCCTGGATCGACGGGGGCATGGCCCAGGGTGACCCGGCGGAGGCCAAACCCGCGCCCACGTTCCCGGCGGAGTGGTCGATCGGCGAGCCGGACCAGGTCTTCGCGCTCCCCCGCCCGGTGTCGGTCGCGGCGAGCGGGGTCATGCCGTACGTGGACGTCGAGGTCGAGACCGGCTTCACGGAGGATCGATGGGTCGAGGCGGTCGAGGTGCTCCCCAGCGCCCGCCAAGTCGTCCACCACGTGCTCGTCTTCGCGGTGCCGCCCGGTGAAGGCCGAGGGCTCGACGAGTTGGACGGGTTCTTCGCCGCTTATGTCCCGGGGACAAGCGCGCTGGTCTACGGTGACGGCCGGGCGAAGCGCATCCCGAAGGGCTCCCGGCTTCGGTTCCAGTTGCACTACACCCCGGATGGGACGGCGACCACCGACCGCACCCGCATCGGGCTCGTGTTCGCGAAGGGCCCGGTGCGCCAGGAGGTCCACACGACGGCCGTCCACAACCTGCTGTTCTCGATCCCGCCCGGGGCAGAGCGCCACCCGGTCGTCGGCCGGCTGGCCGTCCCGTTCGACGTCGAGATCCTCAGCTACCTGCCCCATATGCACGTCCGCGGGGCGGGGGCCCGGTACGAGCTCATCGCCCCGGACAGGTCGCGGACGACGCTCCTCGACGTGCCGCGGTACGACTTCAACTGGCAGCTCCAGTACATCCTGCGTGAACCGAAGCGGGTCGAGGAGGGGAGCGAGATCGTCTACACGGCCTGGTACGACAACAGCGCCAAGAACCCCTCGAACCCGGACCCGACTCGCCGCGTCGGCTGGGGGCTGCAGACGACCGACGAGATGCACCTCGGCTACCTGGAGTACGTGGTGCCGGGCGAGCGACCGGGCTCGGGCGAAGGCGACCTCCGACGCAGCCGACGGATGGGGGCGGCCGCAGTCGAACAGGCCTTCCGCCGCCTTGACCGAGACCGCGACGGCGGGGTGACCGAAGCCGAGGCGGGGACGATGTGGGGGGCCGTTCGAGAGGCGGACACCGACGGCGACGGGCGCATCACCCTGGACGAGGCGAAGGCCCGGTTCGGACGGTGAGCCAAGCCGCGCTCAGCCCCGGAGCCACACGCACTTGAGGTAGAGCGACTCGGGGAACTGGGCGAGGGCGGGGTGGTCCAGATCCTGGAGGGTCACGCCCTCCAGATAGATCGGGCGCGCCCGGTCGCTCGCCGCCAAGCGGCAGACCTCGATCGTCTCATTGAGGTTGAGCTGGTACGAGCAGTTGCAGACCACGATGCGCCCGCCCGGCTTGAGCAGAGGGAGCGCCTCGTGCACAAGGCGCCAGATCGCCCACTTGAGCGAGTCTCGCTTGGACTCGGTCTTGGCGATGGCAGGCGGGTCGAGGACGATCCAGTCGTAGGGGCCGAGGGCGTCGGTCGTGAGGTACTCGAAGGCGTTGGCCTCGACGAACACGGCCTCGAGCCCGTTCACCGCGGCGTTGCGGCGGGCGACCTCGATCGCGTCCCGGTTGATGTCGATCCCGTAGACGGTCGCTCCCGCCCGGGCGGCGTGGAGGGCGAACGAGCCCGTGTAGCAGAACCCGTCGAACACCTTCTGTCCCGGCCTGATCCGGGCGGCGAGGGCGCGGCGGGTGTTCCGCTGGTCGAGGTAGAAGCCGGTTTTGAGCCCCGTGTGGAGGGGGACCAGGAACTTGAGCCCGTCCTCGTGCATCGTCACCTCGGGCGGGACGGCGCCCGCGAGCAGCCCCGCTTGGGGCCCGAGGCCTTCTTCCTCCCGGCCCGCCATCTCCGACCGTTCGTAGGCCCCCTCGGCACCGGTCGCGGCCATGAGCGCGGGAAGCCACAGCGCCTTCATCCCCTCCATTCCGAGCGACCGCACTTGGACGACGAGCCAGCGGTCGTAGCGGTCCACGATGAGCCCGGGCAGACCGTCCGCCTCGCCGTGGACGATCCGCAGCGAGTCCGTCCCTTCGATCAGGCCCTCGCGCCGGGCGAGGGCCTCGCGGAACCGTCGGTGGAAGAACGCCTCGTCGATCGGCTCGTTCGCGGTGGAGAGCACGCGGAAGTGGAAGCGGCTCTTGGCGTTGTAGTGCCCCCAGGCGAGGAACTTGCCCTCGTGGTCGACGAGCTGGGCAAGGGCCCCGTCCTCGACCCCCTCGGCCCGGCACTCGCCGCGCTGGATCCAGGGGTAGAAGTTGCGGACCTTCCGCTCCTTGCCCTTCTTGAGGTGGACGACGCCCGTCGCGGTCATCCCCGCACGTTACCTGGGGGCGGTCCCTTGGCCCAGAGGATGAGTTCGTAGCGGGCGGAGCGAGGGGCTTCTGCGGGGGTCTGGTCGGAGTAGCCTGCCCGGGCCAGCGCGTCGATGTCGTCCGGGGCGAGGCGCCCAGCACGTTTGAGCATCCAGAACCGGTCGCCCGCCGCGAGGGCCCCGGCGACCGTCTCGGTCTGGACCGCGGGGCGGCGGACGTAGAACAGGACAGAGGGGTGGCTCGTGTCTTGGAGTCGGGTCCCGATCTCCATGGGTTCGTCGCCCCGGCCGATGCGAAAGACCACGAGCGGTTCGGGCCGGTCGCGCACCCAGATCGCCTTGCGCTGGACGTCGGCCATTCGGTTCTGCCAGTCGAGTTGGAACACCGCGTTCGCGAGCCCAGCCACGAGGAGGCACCAGGCGCAGGCCCAGCCGAGGGCTCGGCCATCGGACCACCTCCGGGCAAGAGCTACCCCCGCGAGCGCCGCAAGGGCGGGCATGCAGGGCAACACGTAGTGGACGAGCTTCGACCCGCTGAGCGTGAAGAAGGCCAGGGGCACGAGCCCCCACGCCCACAGGAACCGGAGAGCCCACGCGCCCTCCGGGTCACCACGGAGGGCCCCGACCGCGCCGACGACTGGCCTCGCCACCCAGGGGAGCCACGGGAGTACCGCCAGCGCGAGCACCGCCGGGAAGAAGACCGGGTGCAGCCACCACGGGACCGCGTGCGCCCGGTCACCGCCCGCGAACCGACCGACGTTCTGCTCGATGAGGAACCCCTGGACGAAGGCCTGCCCGTTCGCCAGGTAGCACGGCACGTACCAGACCGAAAGGACGGCGAGGCAGACCACGAGTCCGAACCCCCACTCGCCGAACCGCTGGGGCCGGGGGCGGTCAGCGGCCGAACGGCTCCGGCCCACGAGCGCGAAGACGACCACGCTACCGATGAAGAGCACCCCCGCCACCGGCCCCTTCGCCAGGACCCCGAGCCCGAGGCAGGCCCCGACTCCGGCCGCCAGTGGCCAGTCGGGCTCGGGCCGCTCCATGAGCCGGTACGCCCCCAGGAGGGCCAGCGTGAGGCAGAGCACCAAAGGTGCGTCGGTCATCATGAGCCGGCCGACGCCGACGACCAGGAGGCTGCCGCAGAAGACGAGCGCGGTCAACCGGGCGGCGAGGAGGCCGAACCGCTCCCGCACGAACCGGGCGAGGACCGCCGCCGTGCCCAGGGTGCAAAGGACGCTCGGCAGCCGCGGGCCCACCCACTCCCCGAACGCGAGCACGCTGGGCATCGCGAGCCAGTAGGCGAGGATCGGCTTCTCGAACCACGGTACGCCGTTTAGGGTGGGGGTCACCCAGTCGCCGCGGCGGAGCATATCGACGACGACGGCGGCGTAGAACCCCTCGTCGAGGTCGAAGAGGCCGTAGGTCCAGAACCCGAGGAACGGGAGGAGACAGGCGAGCGGCACCAGCCAACGCCACACTCGCTCGGCCCGGTCGGTCACCCCGGCATTGTGACCGGACCCCAGTCACGAAGGACGGCCCCGGGGGTAGGGGCCGTCAGAGGCAAGTCGGGGCCTGGGCTGACGCCCAGGGGGCGGAGGTCAGGGTCGCGAGGCCGGCTCGATCTTCGTCTGTAAGGCGACGAGGATCTCTTGTTCGGCCAGAGTGAGGAGTTGCAGGGCGCGGGTTCGGAAGCCGCCGTAGTCGTGGGGAGCACGGGCGAGGGCGGTCTTCGCCTTTCGCACGTCCTCAAGGGCGGCGCTCATGCGCTTGTTGCTCGCGTTCACCTCTTCTTGCGTGTAACGCCGTGCCGGGTTCTCGGTCTGTTTCGGCATTTGAGCGACGAGGGATTGGGCGCTTTGCATACCGGTTTGCGGTCGGGTGGACTTGCCGTACTTAAGCCCTAAACTGATGTCTTGGACGGCGAGCCGGCAGATGCCGATCGCGTTGACGCGGTGGCCTTGGTAGATCGGCAAGGCCCGCTGCATGTGACGGATCGCGGACTGGGTCGAGCGGCGGGCGGCGACCATCGCCGCGTTCTCGCGCTGGGAATCGGACCTCGGCGCGGGCCGTTGGATCTTTTGCCCTTGCTCCTTCCCGCGAGTTGGGTTGTTTTGAGCGATAGCCTGGCCGAACGACCCCAGAGCGAAGACGAGGGTCAGCAGCAGGGCGCTCCATCGTAAACCTTTCATGTTTTCCTCCTATCCGATCGGCACGACTCCTCGTGCCTTCATAACCGCTAGACGCCGAGGCGGTCGAAGAGTTCAGTCTCTCGCGCCGGTGCAGCGCCCGCACCGGGACTTCCCGGTAAACTCACCCCCGGCATGAGGTCTGCGCTGATCGTGTGGGGCGGGTGGGACGGCCACGAGCCGGAGGGGGTGGCCCACCTCTTCCGAGAGTTGCTCGAAGCCGAGGAGTTCGCAGTCACGGTGAGCCCGACCCTCGACGCCTTCAAGGAGCACGACCTCACCGCCCTCAGCCTCATCGTGCCGATCTGGACGATGGGCACGATCGCGCCCGACCAGCGCGACCCCGTCCTGAGCGCGGTGCGCGACCATGGGGTGGGCTTGGCCGGGTGCCACGGGGGAATGTGCGACGCCTTCCGGACCGACACCGAGTGGCAGTTCATGACGGGCGGCCAGTGGGTGGCGCACCCGGGTAACGACAACGTCCGCTACACGGTCGAGATCGTGCCCGGCCTCGACCACCCGGTCACGGCGGGACTCGCCGACTTCGAGGTCGAGAGCGAGCAGTACTACCTGCACACCGACCCGGCCAACACCGTCCTCGCGACGACGCGGTTCCCGAACCCCACCCTCCCGGCCGAGGTCAACGTGCCGGTCGAGCCGTGCGCCATGCCCCAGGTCTGGGTGCGGCGGTACGGGCGGGGACGGGTGTTCTACTCGGCCCTCGGCCACCAGCGACGGGTCGTCGAGTCCGGCGTGCCCCGCGAGTTGCTCCGTCGGGGCTGCGTCTGGGCGGCCCGCTAGGCTTCGGCTCTAGCGACGTGAAGCCGCCGCCCCTCGACGGCGTCCCGGTACATCGCGACGTACTCGGGGGCGCGGTGACGCCAGCTGTAGTCGCCTCGCATCCCGGCCTGTACGAGTTGGGTCCAGCGGGGTCGGTCGCGGAAGGCCATCACGGCCCGGGCCACGGCCGCCACGAGGTCGCCGACGTTGCGCGACTCGAGGACGAACCCGTTCCGCCCTTCGAAGACGGTGTCGGCGAGCCCGCCCGTGCGGCGGACGACCGGAACCGTTCCGTAACGCATGGCGAACATCTGGCCAAGGCCGCAGGGCTCGAACGAACTCGGCATCAGGAAGGCGTCGGACCCGCCGTAGATGCGTTGGGCGAGGTCGGCGTCGTACTTCTCGAAGAGCCGGACCCGCCCGGGGTGCTTCGTCTCGAGTCGCCTGAGTTCGCGGGCGGCCCAGGGGTCCCCTGTCCCCAGCACGACGAGCGCCGTGTCGAGCGACAGCATCCCGTCGCACCCCGCGACGATGAGGTCGAAGCCCTTTTGGTCGCTCAGGCGACTGACGACACCCATGACCATCGTGTCGGGCCCGGTCTCGAGCCCGGCTTCGGTGACGAGGGCCTGACGGCACCGCCCCTTGCCGCCGAGATCCTCTCCCGTGAAGTGGGCCGGGAGGCGGGGATCGGTGGCCGGGTCGTGGTTCTCGGTGTGGATCCCGTTCAGGATGCCCCGCAGCCGACCCTCCCCGGCCAGGAACCGCATGAGCCCCCACTGGCGGCACCCGAACTCCTCGGTCTGGATCTCCTCGGCGTAGTTCGGGCTCACCGTGTTGACCTGGTCGGCGAACACGCAGCCGGACTTGAGGAAGTTGACCCCGCCCCAGGTCTCGAGTTGGTGGGCGTTCCAGAGCCTCTCCGGGAGGCCCGCCGCAGCGAGGGTGTCCTTGGCGAACTCGCCTTGGTAGGCGAGGTTGTGGATCGTGAAGCAGGTGCCGACCGCGTCCCAGCCTCGCATGCGCTCGCGGACGAAGACGGGGGCGAACCCGGTGTGCCAGTCGTGGGCGTGGACGACGTCGGGCCGCCAGTCCATGAGGTCACAGGCCGTCAGGGCGGCGAGGGAGAAGAACAGGTAGGCGTCCCGGCCGGGGGTGTAGACGTCCTGGCTTCGCTCGACGCCCCCGAAGAAGTCGTCGCCGTCGATGAGCCACAGGGTCACGCCCTCGTGCTCGACCCGGTAGAGGTCGGCGAGCACCGTGGTCTTCGGGTTCACGGCGACTGGGAACTGCGCCCGGACGAGCTCGGCCCCCCAGCGCGGGTCGCGGACGACCATGCCGTAAGCGGGCATGACCACCCGGACGTCGTGGCCGAGCTCGAGCAGGGCCCGGGGCAGAGACCCGATGACGTCGGCGAGGCCACCGACCTTGGCGAAGGGCTCGACTTCGACGCTCAGGAAAAGCAGGCGCATAACGGGGGGTTCCATACCGGGTCGGCCCAGACCGGGGCGGCCCCATTGCGGCCTCGCCCTGCGCCCCATCACCCTACCCCGATCCCCCCGGGCCCTTTCAGGCCCCGAAGAGAGGGGCCGCCCGATGAACCTTCAATCGCCACGGAGCCGAGAGGGGGTCTTTCTCGACTTCGAACCAAAACCAGAGCACAATAGCCTTGAGGATGCTGTTCGCGGACCGACCGTCCCTGGTGCTGGCCCCGATGGAGGGGGTGACGGACGCCCCGATGCGGGCGTTGATGGGGGCGACGGGGTGCTTCACCCACTGCGTGAGCGAGTTCGTGCGGGTGAGCGACCGGGTCGTGCCGGCGAAGGTGTTCCTACGGGACGTGCCGGAGTTGGCGGAGGGGGCGCGGACGCCCACCGGGCTGCCCGTGCAGGTGCAGATCCTCGGGGGCGACCCGGAGCGGCTGGCGGCCACGGCCCTGGTGGCGGTCGAGTGCGGGGCACTCGGGGTCGACCTCAACTTCGGCTGTCCGGCCCCGACCGTGAACCGCCACGACGGCGGTGCGACCCTGCTGAAGCACCCCACCCGAATCCGGGAGATCGTCCGGGCCGTGCGGGAGGCGGTGCCGGGAGGGGTGCCTGTCTCGGCGAAGCTGCGGCTGGGGTGGGACGACATCGCGGCGATCGACGAGAACGCGGCGATGGCGGTCGAGGGGGGCGCGGACTGGCTGACCGTCCACGCCCGTACCCGCACCCAGGGGTACGCCCCGCCGGTCTATTGGGAGCCGATCGGCCAGCTGCGGAGGCTCGGCGTCCCGGTCGTGGCGAACGGCGACATCTGGACGCTGGACGACTTCCGGCGGTGCCAGGACGTGACCGGCTGCCGCCACTTCATGATCGGGCGCGGCGCCCTCGCCGACCCGGCCCTGCCCTACCGGGTGGCCCGCGAGCTCGGCCTGCGGGAGGGGCCGGTGCCAGAGACGGACTGGCCCTGCCTCCTGACCCGGTTCCTGGCGTGGACGGACCGGTACTTCCCGCCCTCCCCCGGGTTCCGGCTGAAGCGGGTCAAGCAGTGGCTCTGCCTCGCCCACCGCCACGGCGACTTCGACCGCTTCGACCAGGTCAAGCGGGCGGGGACGGTCGAGGAGGCGTTGTTCGCCTTGGGTGGGGACGGTGGCCCCGCCCCAGTCCCGTTATAGCGGGTGACGGGCGAGGTTTTCGTCTCGGAGTGACGGCCCTGGGGCGACCGGCACACAGAACTGGGAAAGCGTCCCTTGACAACCCTCGACCTAGGCCAGTGTATACTTTACGAACCTATCCAGATGGATCCCGTCGTCCCTCCCCCGCTCCCCAGTGTCCCGCGCAGCGGTCCCGCCAAGGCCCCGAAGCAGACCTGGGTCATCGTGGTTCTGGCCCTCCTCGGGTTGGCCCTCGTCGTCGTGATTGCCCTGGGGGCCCTCGTCGCCTTCATCGTGACCGGCGAGCGGACGATCCAGATGCCACGGGAGGTCAAGGCCATGTTGCTCACGGAGAAGGACGTGGACGATTGGTCGGGCGGGACCGTCGAGCCGGGAGAGCGAGAGCAGACGCTGGTCGTCGACCGGACGGGACACCACATCGCCACGTACACCTGGGACAGCCCTGACCTCTGGATCTTCAGCGAGGTCACGTACGGCGGCCTGTTCGCGACCAGGGAGGACGAGTTCGCGGAGACGGCCGCGATCCTGAAGGGGGGCAAAGACCCTTACGGCGAGGGAGTGGTCGGCAAGCGGGACGACCAGTTCCTCAAGTGGGGGGAGCGGAGCGCGTTCTCGCACCTCCTCGACGAGAAGGGAGAGCGGACCGGGTTCCACTTCTACACCCACTACAAGAAGCACGACCTCGAGTTCCGGGTCATCGGTGTCCGGTATCAGGAGGCGGAGTCGCTAAAGTGGCTCCTCTCGCGCCGGATGAAGGCGTTCAAGGAGTTCGTCGACCGGCCGAAGCGTTGACGGCTAGGCCAGGCCCTCGGCGCGGAACCAGGCGATCGTGCGTCGGAGACCGTCCTCGAGAGGCACGGTCGGTTCGTAGTCCAGCTCCAGCCGGGCGCGGGTGAGGTCGGGGCGGCGGCGGCGGGGGTCGTCCTCGGCCGCCTGGACGTGGACGACCTCGCTGCTCGACCCCGTCAGCCGGATCACGGCCCGGGCCAGATCGATGAGCCGCACCTCATGGTCGGAGCCCACGTTGACCGGCCCCTCGACCCCGCTCGCCAGGAGCCGCAGCGTGCCCTCGACCGAATCGTCCACGTAGGCGAAGGACCGGGTCTGCTGGCCGTCGCCTTGCACCGTCAGCGGCTCGCCCCGGAGCGCCTGGACCAGGAACGTCGGCACCGCCCGCCCGTCGTCGGCCCGCATCCGGGGGCCATAGGTGTTGAAGTACCGCACCGTACGCACCTCGAGCCCGGTGACCCGGTGCCAGGCGGTGACGAGCGCCTCGCCGTAGCGCTTCGACTCGTCGTAGGGCGACCGGGGGCCGATCGGGTTCACGTTCCCCCAGTACGACTCCGGCTGGGGCGAGACGGCGGGGTCGCCGTAGACCTCGCTCGTCGAGGCGAACAGGAACCGGGCGCCTTTGCGCTCGGCGAGCCGGAGGGCGTTCTCGGTGCCGATAGAGTTGACCCGCAGCACCTCCAGTGGGATGCGCAGGAAGTCGATGGGGGAGGCGGGGCTGGCGAGGTGGGCGACCACGTCGAGCGGGCCGTCCACGTCGAAGGGCGCGACGGCGTCCTGATGGAGCCGAGTGAGCCGAGGGTGGTCGGGCAGGTTCCCCCACCGGCCGGTGACCTCGTTGTCCAGCGCTACGACCTCGTCCCCGCGCTGGAGGAGCCGCTCGACGAGGTGGGAGCCAATGAAGCCCGCTCCCCCCGTGACCAGCGCCCGCACGCCCGAACTTTACCTGGGGGGGCCTGGGGGTGGCCCTGGTATAAGGGCAGTGTGGCGGTGCGGGCGGTGGTGTTCGACCTGGGGGGCGTGATGGCCCGGATCTGCCACACCTGGGAGGCGGCCCTGGCCGAGGCCGGGCTCCCCGCCCCGGGCCGCCCGCTCGGCCGGCTGCAGGACTTCCCCCTCTTCGACCCCTACCAGGGCGGCGAGGTCGAGGAAGCGGCCTATCTGGAAGGGCTCGCGGCGTACCTGGGCGTGGCGGGGGTCGAGGACGCGCGGAAGGCCCACAACCACATCCTCGTCGAGCCCTATCCGGCGACGGAGGACGTGGTCGACTCGGTGCGGCGGGCGGGTCTGGTCACCGGATGCCTCTCCAACACGAACGCCCTGCACTGGGACGAGCTCGTCTGGAACGGCCGGTTCCCCGCCCTGGTCGGGCTGGACGTGAAGGTGGCCTCGCACCTGGTGGGCTGCAACAAGCCGTCGCTGGAGATCTATCGGGCGTTCGAATCGGCGGCGGGTGTCGATGCCCACGAGTGCCTTTTTTTCGATGACGTCCCCCGGTACGTCGAGGGGGCGCTCGCCGCCGGCTGGCAGGCCGTCGCCATCGACCCCCACGGCGACCCCGCCCACCAGATGCAAGCGGCCCTCGCCCAACTGCTTTGAGTCTCTGGGTGCCTTAGAGTCACTGCACTGGGTGGCCCGGCCTGACCCGAAGGGCAGGCCGGGAAGGGGGCCCCTACCACACGTCTCGCTCGATCGCCTTCGACCCGGCGGACGACCATCGATAGTCCTGGGGGCGTTCGACGAGCCCGGCTCGGACGGGGTTCTGTTCAATGTAGGAGAGCTTCTCCGAGAACTCGTGCTCCGACCAGACGTTCCTGTCGTAGCCCCCGCCGGCCTGCCAGAACGCCCGAGGAGCGGCACCGCACCCGCGGAGGCGCGCGAGGGCCTTCGTCGCCGTCCGCGTCTTGAGGGCGAGCAGGATCCTCTGCGAGCTCGCGACGGAGTGGTCTGGTGCGAGCAAGAGGTGAACGTGGTCTGGCATCAGCACCCATGCGAAGAGCCAGCAGCCCAACCGAGATCTCGTCTGGGCCAAGTGATCGACGACCATGTCCGCTGTCCACGGATCGGCCAGGAGCGGCAGCCGGCTGTCGCAGCCGAACGTCAAGAACCGAATGCCGTTGGGGTCTTCGAATCTGCGGTTGCCACTGGGGCTGAGTCTCACGGGAGGATTTTCCCCTCTTTGACTGCCCTAACGCCCTGCTCCCCGGCCTGCCCTTCGGGTCAGGACGGGCCACCCTACATGGCTTCCTTGCCTACCCAGATTGCCCTCGTTGAACCGCACCGAGCCCCCGGCCTGCCCTCCGGGTCAGGCCGGGCCACCCTACTCGCACTCCGGGTCAGGCCGGGCCGCCCGGCCCTGGCCCCTTCCTCACCGCCCACCCTCCCTTTCGGTGGCGAGAGGGGCACGAAAAGGCGCGGGCCCCGGTGGGGGCCCGCGAGGGTCAAGCAAGAGAGGACAAGCGGACGGTGCGGGGTGTCAGGCGCGGAGGCGGCGTCGGCGGGCGACGGCGGCCAGGCCCGCGCCCAGGGCGAGCAGCGTCGCCGGTTCGGGCACCACCTCGGCCCGGACGGAGTCGACGAACCCGAACTCGCCTTGGGGCACAGTCTGGTTCACGTAGTAGACCTCGGCGACGATCCAGCGCGTCCCGGCCAGGAGCGTCTTCGACGCCTGCGCCGCCTGCCAGCTCGGAGCACTGCCGTCGAGCGTGACGCTCCCGGCGAAGTAGTCCGTGTGGCTGCCCCACTGGTTCGGCCCGGTGAAGGTGTAGACGCCGACGCCGCCGATGGCCCCTGCGAACCCAGCCTCGATGTTGAAGAGGGCCGAGAGGTTCAGCACGGCCTGCCCGCTATCGATGAGGGCGCTGTAGGCGGTGAGGTCGATGACCTGCCCAGCCTGCGAGCTGACCCCGGCGATCCGGTCGAGCTTGAGCATCTGGACACCCTGGGCCGGGGTCACGCCGGACATAGCTCCGACGATCGCGCCCTGCTCAGCGCCCCAGGTGTTGGGGATCCAGTTGCCGAGGACGTTGCCCCAGGTGTCGAGCGGTTGCGTCTCATAGCTGGGGTCGGTGACGAGGGCGGAGGCACCGGCACCAAGGGCAGCGGCGGCGAGAGTGACTAGGGTCTTGAGAGTCATGTGAGTGTTCATGGCGTTTCTCGGTGCACCCGGCGGGTGGAGACTGGCTCCCTCCTCCTGGCGGCCGGGCCATTGCCCGACGAGAGGACTGTACAGGCCCCAGAGTGACGAGTCCGTCACCGATCCGGCCCCTTCCAGGCCCGTTTGCGTCACCTGTCGTGACGAGAGCGTGACGGCGACGGCCACGGGGCAGGAGGGTGGCCCGGCTGGACTAGACGAACAGGCCGGGAGTGAAGGGGGTGGCCCGGCCTGACTCGAAGAGCAGGCCGGGAACGGGAGTGACGGGTGGCCCGGCTGGACTCGAGGAGCAGGCCGGGTGGCCCGGGAACCCGGCCTGCCCTACGGGTCAGGCCGGGCCACCCTACTTGCCCTTCGGGGCTGGCCGGGCAACCCAACGGGGGGAGCAGGCAGGGAGAGAGGGGCGTTCGTCCAAGGGTGGGCACGTAAAACTGCCTGATGTGGCTGGGTTAACGTTCCCTTAATCTCAAACGGGCCCCCTGGCGCGAAGAGGAGATGACCCCAAGCGGGCCCCCATTCGGGCCGGTCTTGGTCTCGAGAGGGACACACACTATGCGAAACGTTCTTTTCCTCGCCTTCGCGGCTTCGGCCACGACCGCCTTCGCCCAATTCTCCGCGGGCAACCTCGCCGTGGCCGTGGTCGGCGACGGCCAGACCCCGACGACGAGCAACATGGCGGTCTCGATCCGCCAGTACACGACGACCGGCTCGCAGGTCGGCAGCGACCTGAGCCTCAACAACCTCGCCGGTGGCCGCAACATCACGACCACCTACGGCGAGACGAGCGAGGCGAATCTCTCGCTCAGCGGCGACGGCCGGTACTTCACGATCGGCGGCTACGACCTCGCCGTCCGCGGTGCAGGGTTCAACACCATCACCACGAACCGCGCCGTCGGCCGGGTCGACATGAACGGTAACGTCGAGGTCGGCGCTGCCTTCCAGGCCAACGGCGGCGACGGCGTCCGTGCGGTCTGGTCGAACGACGGGACCGACTACCTTCTGACGGGCGGCGACATGGGCGTGCTCCGCGGGAACTTCCCCGGCTCCCCGAGCCGGGTCGTCTCGACCGCCTACAGCACCCGCACGATCAAGGCGTTCGGCAACGGGTTCATCTTCAACGGCTCCAACGCGTTCGGCGGCGAGAACGGCTTCGCCCTGTTCGACGGCACGACCGTGACTGAGCTCTTCGCCACCCCAGGCGGCGCCAGTGCCCGCGACTTCGTGGTCGTGGACGCGAACACACTCTACGTCGCCACCAGCACCGGGAGCGCGGGCCTCATCAAGATGACCTTCAACGGCACGAGCTGGGTCGAGGCCTACCGACTGGGCGGTACCGGCATCTCCGGCGTCGCCTTCGACGGCAGCAAGGTCTACGCCACCGCCTCGAACGGCACGACGATCCTCTCGACGGTGGACAACGGTTCCGGCTTCGGCAGCTGGACCACGCTCGCCACGGCGGCCGCCAACACCCGCTTCCGCGGGATCGAGGTCGTCCCCGAGCCGGGCACGATGCTCGCCCTCGGCGCGGGCCTCGCCGCCCTCGCCGCCCGCCGCCGCCGCAAGTAAGGCGACGGCTCTGCCCCCGGGTGCCTAGGTGCCCGGGGGCTCGCTTGGGGTCGGGGTCAGTCTTTGTAGGGGTCGAACGTGTCGGCCCCGGCCATGGCGACCCCGATCGGCGTGAGGGTGTGGAGCACCCGCACCGACGCCCCGTGGTGTTCGAGCACCTCCGGCAGCCGCTTGTAGCACTGCGGCGCCTCGTCCGTGCCCGCCCCGCGCAGCTCCACCCCGACCCGCTTCACCCAGCTCTTCATCATCGACTCGGTGATCGTCCCGCCCGTCCGTTCGCCGGTCTTGCGGTTGAGCTTGCCTGCCGCCTGGGTGCGGCTGAGCACCCGCCCCGCACCGTGCACGGTCGAGTTCAGCGCCCGCTGCGACTCCTCCGACTCCACGCCCTCAAGGATCACGCTCACGTCGCCCATCGAGCCGCCCACGAACCCCCGTTGGCCCGGGAACGCCGGGGTCGCCCCCTTGCGAACGACCCACAGGTCCTCCCCGCCGTGCCGCTCACGCCAGGCGAAGTTGTGGTGGTTGTGCACTTCCTCCTCGACCCGCCCCCCGAGGATCGAGGCCACCTTCCCGCACACCCAGTCCCGGCCCGCATAGGCGTAGCGCCCGGCCAGCTCCATGAGCGCGAGGTAGTCGTCCCCGAGCGGGGTGCCGAGGTCCAGCACGACCGGGTCGACGAACATCCCGTCCTTGCCCCCGCCCTCCTTGATGAACCGGGTCGCCGTGCGGTGCCCCAGCCCCCGCGAACCGAAGTGCACCCCCACCCACACCCGGTCGAGCTCGTCCACGAACACGTCCACGTAGTGGTTGCCGCTGCCGACCGTGCCGAGCTGGTTCCGGGCGGTGTCGCGGGTGCTCTGGTCGTGGAGCGACCAGGCCGGGTCGTCGAAGAGGGGGTGGTCGACCCGCTCCTCGTTCCGCCTCCCGACCCCGAAGCTGACCTGCGAGAACACGTCGTCCATGATCGTCCGGATGTTTTTGCGGACCTCCTCCGCGGGCAGGTCCAGGCGTACCGCCTTGTTGCCGCAGGCGATGTCGTAGCCCACACCGCTCGGGCTCAGCGCCCCCCGGTAGGCGACCACGCCGCCGATCGGCATCGAATAGCCGACATGGTGGTCGGCCATCAACGCCGCCCCCGCCACCCGCTCGTCCTTGGCGCACGTCTGGATCTGCCGCACCGCGTCCTTATCGACCGGGCTCCCCCAGACCGCCACCCCTCCCGTCTCCGACTGCACGACCTCAGAGTACCGTCCCCCCCAGCCCAGACTCGCACCTTCCGCCCGGTCCTCTAAGGCCACCTTGCGCGTAAGCCCTGGACCACACCCCGGTCCACCCAGTCCACTCGACCCCGAACCTCCCCCACCCTCCCCGGTAAACTCTAGGCACCATGCCCGACGTCGTCGTCCTTTCCGGAGTCCGCACCCCCATCGGGGCCTTCCAAGGCGCCCTCGGTTCGCTCACGGCGCCGCAGCTCGGCAGCGTCGCCATCAAGGCCGCGCTCGAGGCGGCGGGGGTCGAGCCCGGCCAGGTGGACGAGGTCCTCATGGGCTGCGTCCTCCAGGGCGGGATCGGCCAGGCCCCTGCCCGGCAGGCGGCGAAGGGCGCGGGCATCCCTGACAGCGTCCCCTGCACGACCGTCAACAAGGTCTGCGGCAGCGGCATGAAGACGGTCATGATGGCGGCCCAGGCGATCAAGGCGGGCGACGCCCAGGTCGTCGTGGCGGGCGGGATGGAGTCGATGACCAACGCCCCCTACGCCCTCCCGACCGGCCGCGCGGGCTTCCGGATGGGCCATGCCACCGCCGTCGACCTCATGATCCACGACGGGCTGTGGGACCCCTACGACAACGTCCATATGGGCAACTGCGGGGACCTCTGTGCCGCCGAGGAAAAGTTCAGCCGCGAAGAGGTCGACGCCTACGCCGCCGAGAGCTACCGCCGGGCCCTGCACGCCCAGGCCGAGTGCTGGCTCGGCGCCGAGATCGCCCCCGTGGCCGTGCCCCAGCGCAAAGGCGACCCCGTCATGGTCAGCGCCGACGAGGAACCCGGGCGAGGCAACCCGGCCAAGCTCCCCGAGCTCCGGCCCGCCTTCGGCAAGGAGGGGGTCACGACCGCCGGCAACGCGAGCTCGATCAACGACGGCGCCGCCGCCCTGGTGGTGGCCTCGGCCGAATGGGCCGCCTCCCATCGTATAAGTCCTATAGGACATATCAAAGCCTATACCCAGCACGCCCAAGAGCCCAAGTGGTTCACCACCGCGCCCGCCTTCGCCATCGAGAAGCTGCTCGAGAAGGCCGGGCTCGCGGTGGGCGACGTGGACCTGTTCGAGATCAACGAGGCGTTCTCGGTCGTGCCGATGTTCGCCATGCGCAAGCTCGGGCTGCCGCACGAGAAGGTCAACGTCAACGGCGGGGCCGTCTCGCTGGGCCACCCCATCGGGATGACCGGCGCCCGCCTCGTCCTCACCGCCCTCCACGAACTCCGCCGCCGCAACGCCACCCACGCCATCGCCACCCCTTGTATCGGTGGGGGGGAGGCGACGGCGGTGCTGCTTGAGCGGGTTTGAGCCTGAATGGCTTCGATCTATAGCAAACCGATCGAGCAGATCGAATACGATGACCTTCGGGCTTTGCTCGACACGGGGGCGACCGAAAACCTTCGCCTAGAGTTCAAGAGCCTGCCCCCGAGCCGAGACGAACTCCTCAAAAAGGTAAGCGGCATGGCCAACGCCTTCGGAGGAGTACTCATCGTAGGGGCTGAAGAACAGCGTGGGACGCTGTCAGGGCTACCCGGAGTCCCGCTCAAAGAGAACTATCCGCAGACGGTCGAGCAATGGTGCTCGACCTCTTTGGATCCGTGGCTGCGCTGTGAGACGAGCCCTGCTATCCCCAACCCCTCGTCTTCCGATGGAGACGAGAGGTTCCTTTACGTGATTCGAGTACCGGAGAGCCCTCTAGCTCCTCACTTCCTCGTTGGCCGGAAGGGAGTGTACGTTCGAGTGGTGGAGACGTCGGGGCAGGTTCAGACGTCACTGGCTGAGCACTCCGAACTGCTCCGCATGGTAGATCGCCGCAAGGCCGTGTTAGAGAGAAAGCACGCGGCCTACAAGCGGTTTCTGACTCGCGCGGATCACTTCTTCGGGGAGGTGCCAGGTACACCATATAAGGTCACGGAGCCACGCCTGACATTCTCGATCTCCCCGATGTACCCGATGAATGACGTGTGTGCGGAGGTCGATCTGTTGAAGTCGGTCGAGGAGGCCTCTCTCATCGCGCGCGGTGAGTCTTACCCTGGCAGTAGGTCGGACGCCGCTTCTCAGGTGCAAAGTATCATCTACACGCGTGAGCATTACCTCCGTCGCTTGATCGAAGTCGCAACGACGGGCCAAATCTCGATGGGACTGTCGCTATCACGTCAGGACTCGCCCGCTAACGCTAGGGGAGCGAAGAACCCTTTCGGGATCGACATTTCATCGTTGCTAGGCGAACTCTTTCTGCTTATCTCGTTAGCTTCGAAGTGGTACTCAGGGCGAGCTCAGGGCACCCAGTTCAGCGTTCTTCTGCAGTTGCGTTCGATAAGGGTCGTGCCAGTGGTCTACTACCCTTACGGTAACGGGGTCCACGAGAACGTACCCGGCTCTCCGATCGATGACTCCTGCGAGATCTCCGAGGATCTCTACTTTCCGGAGGGGTTCGACCCAGACGCGACCATGCGCCAGGTCGTCAAGAGGGTTCTCTACAGTCTTAACTTGCGCAGCTGGGTTGGGAGCGATGAAGCAGTCGAGAAGCGCGTAAAGGCCGCTTCTGATTACGCTATGATTCAGCGTTGACGCCTGAGCAGCTCAGGCTTGCTGGATGCGCTAGCCAAGATGGGTGGCCCGGCCTGACCCGGAGGGCAGGCCGGGGTGGGGCGTACCTGTGGGGGTCTGCGTCGCGGATCGGTACCTTCTCGCTGTCCCAAGGAAGTGCAGGGTCGTCTCGGATGTGACCTGATCCGGAGCCCCTCACTCTCGTCTCTTCACGCCCAGGGGCGTCCCGGGCGGACTTCCCTCGCCGCAACAGGAGGCGGAACGACGCCGCAACGCCAGGGCACCCTGCCCTCTCCCCCCCGTCTCCCGGCCCTGTGCGTGGGGTCGAGCGCACGGACACCGCACGGACACCGCAAGGACACCGCACGGACACTCCTAGTTTCGGCCTCGGTGGGGCTGGGAATCGGCCCGGAGCCCTCGCCTTTGGGCAAGAGTCGGCTATGATGGGACGCTCTGCGCCCCTCAAGCTGTGAACGGCGGAGCAGAGCGAGGAGTCGGATGAGCCTGCGTCCTGGCAACGACGGCCTCCCTTGGGGCCGCGATGACCTGATCCTGGCCTTCGAGTTGTACTGCCGGATCCCCTTCAGCCGGACCAAGGCGAACGAACCGCGGGTGCAGGAACTGGCCTCGCTCATTGGTCGCACTCCAGCGTCCGTCGCCCGAAAACTCGGCAACTTCGGGGCCTTCGACCCCCATCTCGCCGCCCGGACCGTGTCCGGTTTGACGCATGGGAGCAAACTCGACCGGGAGGTTTGGGACACGTTTCACGCCGACTGGAACAGCCTGAGCGTCCTCGCCGACGAGCTACGGCGCTCGCGTGACGAGGATCGGAGAGACCCCCGTCCGATCACGGCTCCAGGCGGGCCATCGGAGACGGCCGCAGTAGCGAAACGGCGGTTGCACCAAACGTTCTTCAGAGAGGCCGTCCTGAGCAGTTACAACGGTCGGTGCTGTGTCACGGGCCTCCCGCTGGTGGAGTGCTTGGTCGCCGGCCACATCGTGCCTTGGAGCGTGGACGAAAGCCGCCGCGCGGATCCGACCAACGGTCTTTGCATGTCGGCGACCTTCGACCGGCTCTTCGAGCGCGGCCTGCTCACGATCCAGGATGACCTGACCCTCACCGTGAGCCAGCGGCTGCTGGACTCGAAGGATCAGTCCGTCGCCGAGTGCGTCGCCACCCACCACGGACAGAGGATCGTGCCACCTGCCAGGTTCTTCCCTGACCCCGCCTGCCTCCGGTGGCACCGGGACAACCGATTCGAGTCTGACCGGACTCCGTGAGCGAAAGGGGCAGGGTCGGGATGAAGAAAGGCTCCCTAGCGGGAGGGGGTGGGTAGGATTGGGGGGTGCAGGGGGCGGGTTTGACTCCGGACCACGCGTGGTTGGCGCAGCTGGCGGGGGAGTGGGTGGCGGACGGCGAGGGGCTGCAGGCCCGGGAGACGGCGCGGTGCCTGGAGGGCCGGTGGCTCGTCATCGAGGGCGAAGGGCCGGCCGAGGAGGGCACCCACCGGTACGTCTTCACGATCGGGTTCGACGACGCCAAGGGTCGGTACGTGGGGTCGTTCGTGAGCTCGATGATGTCGAGCCTTTGGGTCTACGAGGGCTGGCGAGAGGGCGACACGCTGACGCTGGAGTCCTTGGGGCCGCGGTTCGACGGGGAGCCCGGCACGGCCATCTACCGCGACACGATCACGCTGGACGGGGCCTCTCGCACCCTCGTCTCGACGGTCGAGACGCCGGACGGGGGGTGGCACGAGTTCATGCGCGCCACCTCGACCCGGGTCGGCTAGGGCCCTGACCCTGGGGTGGGGGTTTTGGGCTGGGGGTGCGTGGGAGGAGCCAGGCGACCGGAGCACGGCTCCGGGGTCCGGGGAGCGGGTCATGGAGCCGCGCTCCGGGGGGGCGGGTGGGTTTGGGGGGTAGGCGGGGTCGCCGGGTTCGGGCGCGGGCCTGGTCGGGAAGGATTCCCCGGGGCCACCGGGCGACGGCATAGCGGCCCCTACACACGGTATTCTTGACACTGGGCGTCGAGCCCGACTCAGAGCCTGGCCCGGCGCCGATTCAAGGAGGCACTATGAACCGGGTCCATGGGAAAGTCGTTCTCGTCACCGGCGGGGCGCTCGGCATCGGCCGAGCCACCTGCGAGAGGCTCGCTCAGGAGGGAGCCAAGGTCGCCGTCACCGACGTCCTCGTCAGAGAGGGCATGGACCTTGCCGAAGCCATCGGCGGGTCGTTCTGGAGGCTGGACGTCTCCGACGAGGCCGAAGTCAAACGGGTCGTCGACGACGTCGTCGCCAGATGGGGGCGGCTGGACGCCATCGTCAACAACGCCGGGATCGCCGGGGCCAACAAGCCGACCCACGAGATCACGGAAGAGGAATGGGACCGCGTGCAGGCGGTGAACGTCAAGGGGGTCTTCTTCTGCACCAAGCACGCCGTGCCCTGGCTCAAGGCCGCCGGCGGGGGGAGCGTGGTCAACGTCTCGAGCATCTATGGGATCGTGAGCGCCCCCGACATCCCGCCCTACCACGCGAGCAAGGGGGCCGTCCGCACGATGAGCAAGACCGACGCCCTGATCTACGCCCCGGACAAGATCCGGGTGAACTCCGTGCACCCCGGATTCATCTGGACGCCGCTCGTCGAGGGGTTCCTGACCGAGGCGGGGCTGGAGACGGACGAAGGGCGCAAGGGCCTGGACGCCCGGCACCCGCTCGGCCACGTCGGCGAGCCCGACGACATCGCGTGGGGCATCGTGTACCTGGTCTCGGACGAGTCCAAGTTCGTCACCGGCGCCGAGCTCGTGATCGACGGCGGCTACACCTGTCGGTGAGGACAGGGCGTCGGCAAGGGGCGTGGGATCGGGTCAGGACGCAGAGACGGGGGGAGGAGAGCCGGTGCGACCGAGGCGGGGGTGCCGGAGCACGGCTCCGGGGTCCGGGGAGCGGGCGATGGATCCGCGCTCCGGGGGGTGGTGGGGGCGGTAATGGGCGGTCGGGACCGCGTTTCGGGGGGAGGGGAACAGGCTGGAAGCCTGGGGGCACCATCGGCTGAAAGCCGATGCTACGGGTCGAGGCTACGCGCGGAGGACGAGGATCATGTTCGTGTTGCCGCGGCTGCCGGTGGGGTAGCCGGCGGTGACGACGTACTGGTCGCCGGGGCTGAGGACGCCGCGTTGGCGGAAGCTCTCGACCAGGAAGGCGACGGCCTCGTCGGTGTTGGTGGTCGGGGGCATGCGGACGGACTCGACCCCCCAGACCAGGGCCATCTGCTGTTGGGTGCGCTCGTCCCATGCGGCGCAGAGGATGGGGACGGCGGGGCGGTACTTACTCACGAGGCGGGGGGTGGTGCCGCTCGCCGACGTCGTCAGGATCGCCCGGACGCGGAGGGTGTTGGCGATGGTCACGGCGGCGAGGGCGACGGCTTCGGTCGGGGCCCCACGGTCGGGGTTCTCCTCGGGGTCGGCCAGGCGCTCGTTCGGGTCGAGGGTCGATTCCGTCTTCTCGGCGATGCGGGCCATGGTGCGCACGGCCTCGACCGGGTAGGCCCCGCTCGCCGTCTCGCCGCTCAGCATGAGGGCGTCGGTGCCGTCGAGGATGGCGTTCGCGATGTCGGTGGCCTCGGCACGGGTGGGGCGGGCGTTGACGATCATGCTCTCGAGCATCTGCGTCGCCGTGATGACGGGCTTGCCCGCGAGGTTGGCCTTTCGGATGATGATCTTCTGCGCGATCGGCACGTCCTCGATATCCATCTGGAGACCGAGGTCGCCACGGGCGACCATGACGGCGTCGCTCGCCTCGATGACGTCGTCGATGAGGTCGAGCGCCTCGGGGGTCTCGACCTTGGCGACGAGGCGGACGGTCGGGTCGAGCCGGTCGACGATCTCCCGCAGCCGCCGCATGTCGTCGGGGTGGCGGACGTAGCTGAGGGCGATGTAGTCGCACCCGTAGCGGACGGCCTCTTCGACGTCCTCGAGGTCCTTGTCGGTGATGGCGGGGGCGTCGAACGACTTGCCGACCAGGGTTACGCCCTGGCGAGACTTGACCTTGCCGCCAGTGAGGGCCTCGGCCTTGAAGACACCGTGGTTACAATCGCCGAGCCGGACTTCGACGTCCCCATCGCCGAAGAGCACACGGTCGCCGGGGGCCATTGCGGCCCAGACCTCGTCGTCGGCCATCGGGAGCATCGCGCCGTGGCCGTGGCCGATGGTGAGGGTGTCGCCGGTCTGAAGCTCGACGAAGCCTCCCTCGATCTGCCCGATGCGGAACTTGGGGCCCTGCAGGTCCGCGAGCACAGCGATCGGGGACAGGCCCGTGTTGAGCTCGCGCACCCATCGGACTAAGTCGCGCTTGCCGTCCCAATCGCCGTGCGAGCAATTGAGCCGGGCGACGTTCATGCCCGCGCCAGCGAGGGCCTCGACCCTTTCGGCCGAGGCCACAGCCGGGCCGAGCGTGGCGACGATCTTCGTTCGGCGACGCATCGCTCGGGGTCGTACCTCCCCGGGAGACGACGCCGGGGACTGGTAGGTCTTCTAGGCTCTAGGGAGCGGGCGGTGGGGCGCTCAGTCCTCCATCCAGTGGAACTTCCCGTCCCCGTGGCAGCTCTGGAGGTAGTTGACCTGGCCATCGTGGTACCACATGTGCGAGACGGCCATCTCGGCGAGGGCGTGCTTCGGCATCGCCTCGCCCCACGGCGCGGTGGTGGTGTCCTGGAGGCCCTCGGTCCCGGCCGCCTTGATCGCGGCGATCAGGGCGTGGGTGCCTTCGTTGAGGAGGGCGACGGCCTTGTCCTTGGTGTCGATCGCGGCATAGGCGGCGGTGCGCTCTTCGGTGCTGGGCATGGCGACCGTCTCCCCGCTCACGAGGCGGGCGGCCATGCCGTTGAACCAGCCAACCTCGGCGGTGAACTCGAGGGCGGTGCGGGCGCAGCCCATCGGCGAGGCGCCGAGCTGCTCTTCGCTGAGGTGGCCCATGTCGGCGACGTACATCTGGAGGATCGTCTCGGCCCGGTGGGCGAGCGAGGCGGCCAGGTCGAAGGCGGTGGAGGTGCTCATGGCACCCTCTTTATACCGGCGGGACACGCGGGGTCCGAGTGTCCGTCCTTGCTCTTCTCCACCCTTTTTCAGGCCCCCTTCTGCCGGGCCCAGAGCGCTTCGAACTCGCCGACCATCCGTTCGATGACCGCGAAGCCGCCCAGCCAGAACGCCTTGTCCTTGAGGTCGATGCCGATGAGGCCCATGAGCTCGTGCGGGGTCTTGCTGCCACCGAGCCGGAGGACTTCGACGTACCGGTCGACGAAGGAGGGCCCTTCTGCCTTGGCCTTCTCGTACACGCCGAGCGAGAGGAGCTCCCCGAAGGCGTAGGCGTAGACGTAGAACGGCGCGAAGACGAAGTGGCCCACGTACTGCCACCAGCACCGGTGCCCCTCGCCGAGGGCGACGGAGTCGAGGAACATGGACTGGATCTCGTCGTGCCAGAGGGCCTCGAAGTCCTCCGCACTCAGTTCGCCCTCTTCCCTGCGCTTGGCGTGGCAGCGCTGCTCGAACCGGAACATGGCCGCCTGGCGGTTGACGCTGGCGAAGATGCCCTCGATCTTTTGGGCGTAGAGGGCGAGCCGGTCGCGGTCATCGGCCTCGGAGACGAGCCGCTCGAAGGTGACCATCTCGGCGAAGATCGAGGAGAGCTCGGCGAGGGGGAGGGTGCCGTCGAAGTTGAAGGGGGTCTGCGACCGGCTGAGGGAGGCGTGGACGCCGTGGCCCATCTCGTGGGCGAGGGTCATGACGTCGTCCATCGAGCCTAGGTAGGTCTGGAGGAGGACGGGGTGGGTGTCCGGTGTGTTGTAGCTGCAGAACGCGCCGCCGGACTTCCCTGGCCTCGGTTCGGCGTCGATCCATCCCTTCTCGAAGAACTCGCGGGCGCGGGTCTCCATGTCTGGGTGGAGACGGGCGAAGGACTCGGTGACGATCGTCTGCGCCTCGGGCCACCCGACCTTGCGCTTGGCCTCGAAGAGCGGGGCGTAACGGTCGTACTCGGTGAGTTGGTCGACGCCCAGGATCTCTCGCTTGACCCGGTAGTAGCGGGCGACGATGTCCGACCGGTCGCGACAGAGGCCGGTGACGAGGTCGACGGTCTCCTTGTCGAGTTCGTTGGCCAGGTGTCGGCTGCTCTCGGGGTGCTCGAACTTGCGGAGGCGGTCTTCGAGGCGCTTGTCGGCGAGGAGGGTGTTGTAAAGGAAGACGCTCACCCGGCGGGTCTCTTGGAGCCCGGCGGTGAAGGCTTCGGCCCCGGCCTTGCGGACGGCCCGGTCGGAGCCTTTCATGGTGTCGAGCACCTCTTCGATCGAGAGGTCCTGGACTTCGCCGGTGTGCGGGTCGGTGTAGTGGAAGGTGTGGTTCGCGTAGACCTCCTCGTGGAGGCGCTGCCAGGCCCGGCTCCCGGTGTTGGCGACCTCTTCGAGCAAGACCTCCTCGGTTTCGCTGAGCTTGTGGGGGCGGTAGGCGAGGCGGGTGTGGAGGAAGTGGGCGTAGGCCTGCAGGTCCGGGCTCGCGAGGGCAGCGGCGACGACGGCGGGTTCGAGCTCCTGGAGCTCGAGCTCGAAGAACATGAGCTTGACGCGGAGTTCGCTCGCTCTCTCCATTTGGGCCTGGAGGAAGGCGCCGTGCTCGGCCTTCGAGACGTCGGCGGCGAAGACCAGGTTCGCGAAGTGGACGGGCTTCGAGGCCTCGTTGCTGAGGGACTCGTACTCGCGGATGGCCCCGGCGAGGGCATGGCCGTCCTGGGCGAGGGTGGCCACGCGGCCGCGATTGGCGGTGGCGAAGGCGTCGGCCCTTCGATGGGCCTCGGCCCAGGTGGCCTCGATCCGGGGGTCGTCGAGGCCGGCGAAGAGGGCGGAGAGGTCCCAGTTGACGCCGACAGCGGCGGTGGGCTCGAGCGCACTGGTGCTCATGGTGAAGAGTATGGCCCGGGCGTCCTGGCCCTGCCGAGCCTCCGACACTCGCCTTGAGCGCCTCGTCCGTGGTGTCCGTGCCGACAGCACAGGCCGCCAGCGGCCAACCCCAGGGCCGGTGGCGACCCCCTCAGTAGGGCGAACTGCTGGAAACTGTGAGCCCGGTGGCGCGGCGTGGATGCTCAGACAGGGTCGCCGTGCACCCGACGGCGGTGCTCCGTCTCGGCCTGGAAGGGCTCGTAGTGGACGGTCACGACGGCCCCACCCAGGGCTCGGCTCAGGTCTGCCTCCACTTCCTCCGCTAACTCGTGCGCCCGGACGAAGGTCAGGTCGTCGTCCAGAAGGACGTGCAGCATGACGATCCGTAGCTGGCCCGTGAAGCGGGTTCGCAGGTTGTGGTGCCCGCGGACCTCCGGCTGTGCCGCCAGGGTGCGCTCGATCACTTCGATCTCCTCCGGCGGCAGCGACCCGTCCATGAGCGGGTGGACGACCCTCGTCAGCTGCCGGATCGCGAACCCGGCACCGAGGGCGGTGAAGACCAGGGCCACAAGCGGATCGAGGGGTGCCCACCCCGTCGCCAGGTAGGCGAGCAGGCCCCCGAACACCCCGAGCGAGGACAGGACGTCGCCCATGAGGTGCTGGGCCTCGCCCGTCAGGGCCGCCGACTCCGTGCGTGCCGCCGCCCGGCGCAGGATCGAGATGACGACCAAGTTCGCCACGACCGCGTAGCCCATCGCCGCGAGCCCCCAATCGGCCTGGATCGGTCGGGGGTCGTGGAGCCGGAGCGCGGCCTGCCACGCGATGACCGCCGCCGTGAGAACGACGAGCACCATCTGGAGCGCGCTGAGCAGCAGCTCGGCCTTACCGTGGCCCCACGGGTGGTCAGGGTCGGGTGGAGCCGCCGCGAGCCTGACGGTCGCGAGGACGGCCAACGAGAGGACCACGTCGAGGAGCGACTGGAGGCCCTCGGCGAGCACGGCCACGCTCCCGCTGAGGGCGGCCGCGACAAGCTTGAACGCCACCACGACCACGGTCGAGACGACCGAGACCGTGGCCGCTCGCGTCGCGATCGCCGTGCGGGACGGGTCCGCCGTGCCCATTGCGGCGATTCTGGCACCGCTCGGCCGTCAAGAGATGTGGGATGCTGCTCGAACTCACCGTCGAGAACGTCGCGATCATCGATCGGGCCGCGCTGTCCCTGGGCCCGGGGTTCACCGCCCTCACGGGCGAGACGGGGGCTGGGAAGTCGCTCCTCGTCGACGCGATCCAACTCGCTCTCGGCGGGCGGGCGGACTCAGACCTCGTCCGGGCGGGGGCGGCGAAGGGCTCGGTGGCCCTCCTCGCCGACGTCTCGAGGTGCCCGGCGGTCCTCACACGGTGCGCCGAGCTCGGCGTCGACGTCGAGGACGGACAACTCGCCGTCCAACGGGACGTCAGCGCTGAAGGCCGCTCGACCGTCCGGCTCAACGGGCGCCCGGCCGCCGTGGGGGTCCTGCGGGAGATCGGCGCTTTGCTCGTGGATCTCCACGGCCAGCACGACCACCAGGCCCTGCTCGTGCCCGAGCGCCAGGTCGAATTCCTCGACTCCTGGATCGGCGACGAGGCTCGGCGGGCTCTGGCGGACGTGGCCGAGGCCTGGGCGGCCGCCGAGGCCGCACGCCGCCGCCTCGCCGCCTTGAGGGGATCTCGCCGTGAGCGAGAGCAGCGGGTCGATATGCTCCGGTTCCAGGTCGAGGACATCGAAACGGTTAACCCTTTGGTCGGCGAAACTGACGGACTGCTCGCCCAGATCGAACGGCTGAAGCACGCTGAACGACTCATCATGAGTTCGCAGGCGGCCCTCGGGCTTGTCTCCGATGGCGAAAGCTCCGTCACCGACCAACTCGGGGCGGCTGTCCGAGAACTCGAGACCGTCAGTTTGATCGACCAAACGGTTGAGGACATCCTCACGTCGCTGAGGGAGGCGCTCATCGCTGTGCAGGAGGGGGCGCGAGGCTTGCGGGCGTACCTCGAGGGCCTCGAGGCAGACCCGGAGGCCCTCGAGCGGGCGGCCCAACGACTCGACGCCCTCCGCCGACTCGCCCGGAAGTACGGGGACACTGACGAGGCCGTGCTCGAGTTCTTGGCCCGGGCGAAGGCCGACCTCGAAGCGCTCACCGGAGACGGCGAGGACGAAGAGGCCCTCGCCGCGCGGGTCGAAGAGGCCGAGGGTGTCCTCTCCGCCCGGGCCACTGCGCTGACCGACCTCCGAAGGGAGCGTGCAGGGGTCTTCGCCGGGTTGGTGCAAGCGGAGGCCCGTCAACTCGCCCTCGAGAAGGCCGTGTTCTCCGTCGAGATCGAGCCGAAGCCCGTGGGCGCCGACGGGGCCGACACCGTGGCCTTCATGTTCTCGGCGAACCCAGGAGAACCCGCCAGGCCGCTCAGCAAGGTCGCGAGCGGGGGCGAGATCAGCCGCGTCATGCTCGCGATCAAGGTCGCCTCAGCGGGCCGGGCTGGGGTGCCCACCCTTGTGTTCGACGAGGTCGACTCTGGGCTCAGCGGCCGGGCCGCGGCCGTGACCGCCCGGAAGCTGGCCGAGCTCGCCCGGCACTACCAGGTCCTCGCGATCACCCACCTCCCCCAGATCGCGGGCCAGGCGGACGCCCACTTCCGCATCGAAAAGGCCGAGGCCGACGGGCGCACCCGGACCGACGTCCGCCTCCTCGACCCGGACGAGCGCCTCCAGGAGGTCGCACGACTCCTCGCGGGCGAGGAGGTCGGCGAGTCCGCCCTCGCCAACGCCCGCGAACTGCTCGCCCGGCCTTAGCCGCCGGGCCGGAGCGCCCAGGTCGTGCCCTCGGGGCTGTCCCGCAGTTCGACGCCCGCCTCGGCCAGCCGGGCCCGGATCGCGTCCGCCGCGGCATAGTCTTTGGCCCGCTTCGCCTCGTCCCGCAAGCCGACCCACGCGTCGACGGTCCGCCCGTCCACGGTCGGTGTCTCAGCCGCGGGGGGCGGCCCAGAGGGCTCGTGCTCGCTCCGAACGACTCCGAGGAGACCGTTGACCTGGTCGAGGTAGGTTGCGGCGGCCCGGGCTTGCGCCGGGGTCAGCGATGGCTCGCGGAGGATCGCCTTCGCCCCCTCGAGGGACTTCGCGATCGCGACCGACGTGTTCAGGTCGTTCGCCATCGCGTCGAGCGCCCCCTCGTAGAGGCGCTGGAGTTCGTCTCCGAGGGCCACCCGCTCGGTATCTTCGAAGGGGTTCGTGCCCGGCGAAACTGAGGGGGGGGTAGACCCGCCTGCCACCGCCACCCGCCGCTCGCACTCCCGGAACCGCTCCACGTGCCCCTGGGCGTCGCGAAGGAGTTGGAGCGTGAAGTTCATGGGCTTCCCGTACGGCACGCTCATGAGCGCGAACCGAAGTGCGAGCGGGTCGAACCCCTTCTCGAGCAGGTCGCGCACGGTGAAGAAGTTGCCCGCCCGCTTGGCCATCTTCTCCCCTTCGACTTGGAGGAACCGCACGTGCATCCAGTGGTTGCTGAACGGCTTGCCGGTGAAGGCCTCGCTCTGCGCGATCTCGCACTCGTGGTGGGGAAAGGCATTGTCCTCGCCGCCGCTGTGCAGGTCGATCGTGTCGCCCAGATAGGCACGGGCCATCGCGCTGCACTCGATGTGCCACCCCGGGAAGCCCCACCCCCAAGGCGAGAACCACTGCATGAGGTGCTTGTCGTCCTTCTTCCAGAGCGCGAAGTCGGCCTGGCGGCGCTTGTTCTCGTCCAGCACGACGTCGCGCACGGCCTCCTGGAGCTTGTCGCGGGTGTTCCCGCTCAGCTTGCCGTAGTCCGGCTGGCTCTCGACGTCGAAGTAGACGCCGGTTGGGGTCTCATAGGCGTTGCCCTTTTCGACGAGGGCCTGGGCCATCAGGATCTGCTCGCGCACGTGCTGGGTGGCCCGTGGGCGGACCTCGGGCTCGGTCAGGTTCAGCCGTTGCCAGTCCTCGAGGTAGGCCTGGGTGTAGTACTCCGCAAGGTCCCAGACGTTAGCGAACTGCTCGCCCTCTTTGCTGTGGAGGGCCTTTTCCATCCGGTCCTCCCCGCCCGCGTCGGCGACGTCGTCTTGGGTGAGGTGGCCGACGTCCGTGATGTTGCTCACCCAGGTCACGCGCCACCCGAGGGCCCGGGCCGTCCGCACCACCAGGTCCGCCGCGAGGAACGATCGGAAGTTGCCGATGTGGGCGTAGCTATACACCGTCGGCCCGCAGGTGTAGAACCGTAAGTGGCCGGGTTCGGCGGTCTCGATCGGCTTGACTTGCCGACTCAGCGTGTCGTAGAGCTTGAACTCGCTAGGGGGCATCGAATCGATAGGGTACCGGCGGAGCCACAGCCCCCTCGACTGATAGGACAGATAGGCCCTATAAGTCCTATCTGTCCTATCGAGAGCCCATACTTGGTTCGAGTCGGCCGGGCGGCGGCTCTTCGGCTTCGGCCGGGGGGAGGAAAGTCCGGACTTCACAGGGCACGGTGCCTGGCGCAAGCCAGGGCGGGGCGACCCGACGGAAAGTGCAACAGAAAGCAGACCGCCCGCAAGGGTAAGGGTGAAACGGTGGGGTAAGAGCCCACCAGCGTCCCGGGAGACCGGGGCGGCTTGGCAAACCCCGCCGGAAGCAAGGCCGAATAGGGGGGCAGTGACCCGGCCCGGAGAGCCCCCGGGTAGGCCGCATCAGAGAAATCGCCGCACAAAGACAGAATCCGGCTTACAGGCCGACTCCTCGATTCAAATCCCAAAGCAAGGCCCTACGCGGCGAGCGACAGGCCCTCGCCGCCTTGGTATGGGTCGAGCCCGATCACCCGTCGCACCTCCTCGAGCGTCGTCTCTCCCGACTGGGCCAAGCGAAGGGCAGGCTCGAGCATCCGGCGGTACCCGGCGCGCGCCCCGGCCGCCGCGATCTCGTCGACGGGGGCGCGGGCTGCGATCAGCCGTCGGACTTCCTCGGTCACCGGGAGCGCCTCGTGGACGGCCCGGCGGCCCCGGAAGCCCGTCTCTTGACAGGTGGAGCAACCGGCGGTGCCCCCGCCTTCGACGCGGCACCGCGGGCAGCACAGCCGCACGAGCCGCTGGGCCGTGACCCCGACCAACGAGGTCGAGAGGAGGTACGGGTCGACCCCGATGTCCAGCATCCGCGGCACGGCGGACGGGGCGTCGTTCGTGTGGAGCGTCGAGAACACCAGGTGGCCGGTCATCGAGGCGCGAAGAGCAGTCTCCGCCGTCTCTCGGTCGCGGATCTCTCCGACTAGGACGACGTCCGGGTCCTGTCGCAAGATCGCTCGGAGCTGGGCCGCGAACGTGAGCCCGACCTTCTCGTTGACCTGCGACTGGTTGACACCGTCGACGTCGTACTCGATCGGGTCCTCGCAGGTCATGACGTTGTTCCGGCCGGTCCGCACCCGCGCGAGCGCCGAGTAGAGCGTCGTCGTCTTCCCGCTACCGGTCGGACCCGTCACGAGGACGAGGCCGTGCGGGCGGTGGATCATCCCCTCGAAAAGGGCGAGAGCGTCGGGATCGAACCCAAGTCGAGGCAACGGCCGGAGGGACATCGCTTTGTCAAGGACCCGCATCACGATCCGCTGGCCGTACCGGGTAGGGATCGAGCTGACCCGGAGGTTCACCTCCCGATTCTTGACCTCGACCGTGATATGCCCGTCTTGCGGCAGGCGGTACTCGACGATGTCCATCTCCGCCATGATCTTCACGCGGGTCGTGAG
Organism: Fimbriimonadaceae bacterium; assembly: GCA_022843485.1. GTDB lineage: Bacteria > Armatimonadota > Fimbriimonadia > Fimbriimonadales > Fimbriimonadaceae > JALHNM01. The sequence continues at coordinate 41,141 of JALHNM010000006.1, forward strand.
CGCCGGGGCCAGGCGGGCGGGCACGTCCATCGCCCCGACGAGCTCGCCGTCGATCCGGAACCGCACCTCGACCCGGTCGAGTCGGGGCTCCAGGTGGACGTCGCTGGCCTGGCGGGCGATGGCCGTCGCGATGATCTGGTTGACGAGTTCGACGACCGGCCGGCTGTCCGCCTCGTCCAGGTCGGGGCGCTCGGCGAGGCGAGCGTGGTCTTCACCGAACCCTTCGACGGCCTCCCGGACCAGTTCCTCGACCCCGTGCATCCGGTTACTGACCACCTGCTCCTCGAGCTGGTCGAGCCGCTCGGCTAGGAGACGCGGGTCGACCAGGGCCGGCTCGATCCGGTTCCCGGTGAGCGTCCGCACAAGGTCGATCGCCTCGGTGTCGTGCGGTTGCACCATACCGAGGGTCAGAAGGTTCCCTTGGCGGCGGAGCGGGATCAGGTAGTGCGCCCGGCAGACCTCGATCGGGACGAGCCCTGCGAGACGTAAGTCGGGCGAGTCCTCTTCGAGGTACCAGGCCGAGACCCCGATCTGGGCGGCAAGGGCCTGCAAGAGCCGGCGCTCGGTGAGCCAGCCCTTGTCGATCAAGACCCGGCCGAGCGGCTTGAGCACCGTCTTCTGGAGCTCGATGGCCTCCACGAGCTGGCTCTCGGTGATCAACCGGTTCGCCAGCAGGACGGCCCCCAGCTTGCCCGCCTCCGTTCGCTTCTGTAGCATGCGTCCCCTCCCCTCCTTGAGGGTCGGTCGGACCGCCGCCCTCGCGCACGGGAAGATTGCTAGACATCGGCCGGACCGGCATAATGGGACCGATGTCCGACCGCCGCAAGACGCCGCTCCACACCAAGGTCTTCATCGGCCTGGTTCTCGGCGCGGTCCTCGGGGGCCTGTGCCAGGTGCTCCTCGCCGACGGGTCGAAGAACGCCGGTCTCAAGTGGGTCAACGACACGCTGATGACCCCAGTCGGGAACGTGTTCTTGACGATGATCTTCATGATCGTCGTCCCCCTGCTGTTCTCGGCGCTGGTGCTCGGGGTGGCCGAGATCGGGACAGCGGCCAAGGTGGGTCGGATCGGCATTCGGGCCCTGGTCTTGACGGTGGTGCTGAGCTCGATCGCCGTAGGGATCGGGGTGGCAGGGGTCAACCTTGTCCGCCCGGGCGACGGCCTCTCCCCCGAGTCCCGCCAGGAACTCCTCGCCCAAATCGACGAGGGGGAGGCCACCAAGCGAGGGGCATTGGAGACCGCGCCCCAGGACCCACCCGTGCTGGGGATCGTGCCGCGGAACCCGCTCCTCGAAGCGACCCGGGCACTGAGCGGCGGGATCATGCCGCTCATGTTCTTCGCCCTCGTCTTCGGGATCGCGTTGAGCCAGATCGAGGCGGAGAAGGCCCTTCCTTTGCGGCAGCTGATGGAGGGCCTGTTCGCGGTGTCGCTCCGGATCATCGAGTACGCGATGGCCCTCGCCCCTCTCGGGGTCTTCGCACTCGTGTTCCGGACGGCCTCGATCCTAGGGGTGGACGCCCTCGCCGCCTTCGGCAAGTACGTCCTCCTAGTCCTCGCGGCGCTGGCCGTGCACATGTTCGTGACCTATCCGCTGGCCTTGCGGTTCGTGGCCAAAAGGAACCCGTGGCAGTTCTTCCGGCAAGTGCGGTCCGTGATCCTCACCGCCTTCGCGACGAGTTCCTCGAACGCCACGCTCCCCGTGGCGCTCAAGGTGGCGGAGGAGGAGGCCGGGATCCCGAGAGACATCGCCAACTTCGTCCTGACTGTCGGCGCTACGGCGAACCAGAACGGGACGGCACTCTTCGAAGGGATCACGATCCTGTTCCTCTGCCAGTTTTTCGGGGTGCCGATGTCGCTCGGCGACCAGTTCGCGGTGATGGGCCTGAGCATCGTCGCCGGGATCGGTACGGCGGGCGTGCCGGGCGGGGCGTGGCCGATGATCGCCTCGATCATCGTACGTTTCGGCGTGCCCGGGACGGCGATCGGGCTCGTGCTCGGGATCGACCGGATCCTCGACATGAGCCGGACGACGCTGAACGTGGTCGGCGACATGACCATCGCCGCCTGCGTCGCCACGATGGAGGGCAGGCCCATCGAGACCCCCGAAGAGGCCGCCTGACGCCCGCTTGCCGGTAGTGGCAAGGCCGTCCACGGGGGCCGTCGTTGCGACCTGGGGAATGGGGCCTTCTGCCACAATGGCGCTGGATGCGGACGCAAGGGCCCGAGGCTTGGGTAGAGCGGTGGCGGTACGGCCGGATCGACGAGGCCGTGGCCTGGGACGCGGCCATGCGCTTCTACTTCGAGGACCGGCTCGACGCCGCGCTGCGGGCGGCCGAGGAACTCGCCGGGGCCGCGATGGGCGCCTACCTCAGCCAATACCGGGTCATCGAGGCCGAGCAAGCGACCAGGCTCGTCAGCCGGTCCTGGCGGGCGGCCGAGTGGCTCACGGTCGAATCTCCGCCGAACGAGTCCGTCCTCGATGAGCCCGCCCTCGCTGCCGAAGTGCTCGACGCCTGCGACGACGTCGCCGAGACGTTCGGTTGGCGGCACGGCCCGCAGACCTGGGTCACGTTCCTCACCGCCGAGGTCGACGGCCCGTGGCTCCCGACCCGCCACGGCTACTGCATCGACAAGAACCGGTTCACGAAGATCTGCCTCCCAGTGGCGCTCACCGGCGACCGGGAGGAGCTGGCCGAGGCCGTCCGCCACGAGTACGCGCACGTCATGACGGGGCACCGCACGGCCGGCCGGTGCCCGCGGTGGCTGGACGAGGCCGTCGCGATGACGGCGGAACGGGCCGACCTCTCCTTCCGCGACTTTGCGACGGGCCACGCCGCCTGGCGCGGCCCGCGGGACCTCGACGCGGCCTTCCGCGAGGACCGGGAGTCGGTGGAAGGGTCGCAGGTCGTACGCCAGGCCTACCGGCAGGCCGCGGCGCTCGGGGCCACACTCGTCGGGCGAGGGGGCCCCGCCAAGCTGGGAGCCCTCCTCGACGCCTTCGCCGACAACTCGTTCCTGACCGAAGTCGCGCTGCGGTTGACGGGTCAGGACTACGCGGGTGAGGCCCTGCGCCAAGTCTACGGGCTTTCTACCGACGGGCTCTTCGCCGAGGCGCGGAAGGGGATCGATTAGAGCGAGCCCCGGATCGCGGTGAGCACGGGCGCGTAGTCGTCGGTCCAAGGACGGCGGCCCGGCTCGGGGAGCAGGGGCTCCCACCCCGGGGCCGTCGCGAGCCCGCGAGTGTCCTCTTCCCTCTCGGTGACGATGACCCACACCGACGCGGTCTTGCCGTCAAGGAGGTCTCCCGGGGAGAGCCCGACGTCCCGGTTCACCCAGGCCCTCAGCCCGAGGCTGGCCGTGATCGAGGCCACGACCGGGCGAAGTTCGAGGAACCGGTTCGAGACATGGACGGCCAGGATCCCCCCGGGTTCGAGGCGGCTCCGATAGAGTTCGAACGCCTCCCTGGTCAGGAGATGAACGGGGATCGAGTCGGAGGTGAACGCGTCCAGCACGAGCAGTCCGAACCGCCGCGGGGACCGGGCCAAGGTCAGCCGGGCGTCGCCGATCACGATCTCGACCGGACAGCGGGCGTCCCGCAGAAAGGAGAACCATCCCCGGTCTCGGGCGAGGGTCACGACGTAGGGGTCGATCTCGTACACGGTGAGCCTCTGGCCGGGGCGGCCGTAAGCCACCAGGGAGCCGACGCCGAGGCCGACCAAGCCCACTTCACGGGGCGGCCCGGTCTCGGCGAGCCGCTCGAACACCTGCCCGATCGGCCCCGTGGGGTGGTAGTAGGCGAGCGGGGTGCGGCGCCGCGCCTCGTCGGTCCACTGGCGCCCGTGCATCGTGTCCCCATGGAGGAGCGAGTGCATCGTGCCGTCGTCGTTCCTTTTGACCCGGTGGACCCCGAAAAAGCTGCGGCCGACCTCTAGCAGTCCCCAATCGGAGGGCAACCCGAACGAGACCGTGACCGAATAGACGGCGGCAAGGGACAACGCGAGCCGAGGGGGCCGAGCGAGCGCGAGCAGAGCCAGCGCCCCCGGGATGCCAAGGCCCAACGCGGTGCGAAGCGGGCCCGACTCGACCCCGGAGACCTGGAACGCGAAGAGGAGCGCCGCGGTCGCCACCGCAATCCCGAGGGGCACGAGGGCGTCCCACCGATCCGCGGGGCCCGAGCGCGGCCCAGGCGCGAGAAGGAGGCACGCAAGGCCCAGCCCGATCGGGTACTCGAGCACGGTCGGGAATACGAGCGGGGCGACGAGGGCGTTGAACGCGCCCCCGAGCATCCCGCCGAACGAGAGCCACAGATAGAACTCGGTCAGGCGCCCCGACGGCGGTCGCAAGGAGGCAAGGCGGAGGTGCAGCGCCAGGGCGAGGCCCGTGAACACGGCGAGGTGAAGGGCAGCCACGGCGAACAACGGCTTGGTCGTCCCCGTCAGCAGCACACCCCCCAACGCCACGACGAGGAACGGCACGGCCCGTGCCACAGCCACCGGGCCCACTAGGGTGCGACGGGCGAACGCCGCGACGAACGTGAGCAGGTACAGCGCCAGGGGCACGACCCAGAGCAAGGGGACCGGGGTGAGGTCGGTCGTGAAGTAGGTCGTGACCGACATGAGCAGGCTGCTGGGAACCGCGGCGAGAGCTACCCAAAGCAGGCGCTCACGGGCCGAGCCCGACTCGGTCGAAGCGGGCGGGGGTTCCTCGGTCGGGATCGGCCGCCGCGCGACGGCCAGGCCACAGAGAGCCATGAGGACGCCCACCGCCGCCGCCCCGAAGGTCACAAGGTTCGCCTGCTCAGCGAGCGTCAACCGGGGCTCGACGACGAACGGGTAAGCGAGGAGCCCAAGGAGCGACCCGAGGTTACTGGAGGCATAAAGGAAGTAGGGGTCGCCGCCGTCGCGGTCGCCCGTCAGCGCGAACCACCGTTGCAGCAGGGGCGACCCGGCCGCGAGCACGAAGAAGAGCGGCCCCGCCGCCAGCCCAAGCGTCGCCAGAACGGACAGGACGGACACCTCGCCCCGCTCCGCCCCACCGATGAGTCGCACCGTCAAGGGGGCGCACGCGAGTACCCCACCGGCGAAGAGCCCGACATGGAGCCACGGCTGGACGCGAGGACCGAACCGCCTCAGGCTGAAGTGGGCGTAGGCGTAGCCCGCGAGCAAGAGCACCTGGAAGAACAGGAGGCTCGTCGTCCAGACCGCCGGCGCACCGCCGAACGCAGGCAACATCATCCGCCCGACGATCGGTTGGATCACGAACAGGAGCGCCGAGCTCGCGAAGATCGTCAGGGTGAAGAGCGGGCGCACCGGGCCGCCATCTTACACACTCCGTCGCCGAGGTGGCCCGGGGCAAGGGGCCGGAAGCGGCCATAATCCGGAGCCGTGAACCGGCCGGCGCCGAAGAGCCCCTGGCGGGTGCTCGTACCGCTCCTGCTGCTCGTCGCGACGGCGCTCCTCTTCTGGGCCCTGCCGCGGCAATGGGAGCGCGACCCGGTGCACGTCGAGTTCGAGGGTTCAGTCCGATGAAAGTCGCGGTCGTGGGGTTCAGTCAGGCGGGGAAGAGCACGCTCTACCGGGCCGCAGCACAAGGTCAAGCCAAGGGTGAGGTCACGGCCGTGCCCGTGCCCGACGAGCGGTTCGACACGATCGTCCAGCAAGTGCAGCCGAAGAAGGCGACTCCGGCCACCGTCATCCTCCAGGACGGCCTCGACCCGGTCGCCGGCGGGAGCGGCAAGATGTTCAGCCAGCGCTTCCTAGACGAGGCGCGCAAGGCGGACCTGCTCCTCCACGTCGTCCGCGCCTTCGACAGCCCGATGGCGCCCTACCACGACACGATCGACCCCGCCCGCGACCAAGAGGCGGTCGAAGTCGAGATGATCCTGACCGACCTTCAGATCCTCGAGAACCGGCTCGAGCGCCTCGCCAAGTCGCAGAACGTCAAGACCAGCGGTCACCCGGACTACCTGGAGAAGGCGCTCTTCGAGCGGATCAAGGAGCCCCTCGAGAGCGGGACCCCGATCCGGGCGATGGACCTCGACGAGGAGGAGCAGAAGGTCGTCAAGAACTACCAGTTCCTGAGCGCCAAGGAGACCGTCGTGGCCTTCAACGTGGACGAGGCCCACGCCTCGGCCCCGCCCGCTCACGTCGCGGATCGAGTCGCCGTTCTCACCGCCGGGGGCACGCAGGCGTTCGCGGTCTGCGCGACGATCGAAGAGGAGATCGCAGGGCTCGACGCCGCGGACCAGCCGGAGTTCCTCGAGTCGCTCGGACTGACGGAGCCCGCGAGCCACCGACTTGTCCGCGCCGTCTACGACGCGCTCGGGCTGATCACCTTCTTCACGGCGGGCGAGAACGACACCCGGGCCTGGCCGCTCCGCCGAGGCTCCAGCGCCCTCAAGGCGGCGGCCACGATCCACAACGACATCGCCAAGGGCTTTATCCGGGCCGAGGTCGTCGCGTACGGGGACTACCTCGAGGCCGGCTCGCTCGATGCGGCGTACAAGGCGAGCAAGATGCGCCTCGAGGGCAAGGAGTACGTGGTCGCCGACGGGGACTTGCTCCACATCCGCAACAAGAGCTGACGAGGGCTTCCGGCGCAAAGCGAACCTCGTCAGGTGGTGAACCGGTACGCCGGGCCCGCTTCCCAGGCTTCCCGCTCGAGCGCGAGCAGCACCTCGTCGCGGAAGGCCCCGCGCTTCCAGTACCGCTTCGGCCAGCGCCCGACCTCGCGGTAGCCCGCCTTCTCACTCATCCGCCGGCTCCGCTCGTTTCCTTCAAGGTAGGCGGAGCACAAGAGCCGTAACCCCAGCACGTCGAAGCAGTACGCCGCCCGCACCAGGGAAGAGTCGGTGCCGTAGCCCCGGCCCCAGAGCCCCTTCTCGCCGATGTAGCTGCCCGTGTGGGCGACCCCGTTGGCGTAGTCGATGTGGTGGATCCCGCTCGTGCCGATGTGGGCGCCGTCGAGGGTCTCGATCGCGAACACGACGTTGGTCGCGCCCATCCGGCTCGACTCCGCCGCGGTCGCCTCGAGCCATTCGCGCTCGGCACCGCGGGCCATCGGAGTGTCGCCGATCAGGAGCCAGCCGGTCACCTCGGGGTCGTTCACCCAGCGCAGGGCGTTCTCAAGGTGCCGCTCGGCGTCGAGCGGTACCAGCCGGACCAAGTCGCCCTCCCAACCGTGCGCCATACGAACACTAAAGGGCGCGTCCGCCCAGGCTCCTTGTCCCACTCGCGTCGAGTTCGTTGCCCAGCTTGCTTCTGGCCCGAAGACGATGATCGGCCGTCTGGCCGACGCTATCGTTGGTGTCGCTGACTACGAACCGGAGCCCCATGGGGCGGATCATGTCCTCGCCACGGTCTGATAGGTAGGTCCGTATCCGATCGGCCGCTTTGGCCGTCGCCCTCGGTCGACAATAAAAAAGGCCCGCTCGGACGGAGAGGACAGATCCGAACAGGCCTAACTTGCTTGCGTTGTGGTTCTCACCGCCGGTGCCCGGTAGTCAAGCCGACCCGGTACCCGAAGGCTTATGTACTCCAGTGATCGGCAGACTTCGCCGGAACTGAAGGCCTGATAGAGCCACGTTTCTCCTGAAGACGTCGAATGCGGGCAAAAAAGTGGCCGAGCCGATGGTATGACCCTCGTGCTCGGCACCATACTCGCTTGTTCTCTCTTGCTTCGCCTGACTTCTCGGAGCGGCTCACTTTCCTCGATTCTTCGAGGGGGCCACTCTCTTCTCAGGAGGATCGTAGATAGTGACAGCACGAGGGGTCGTTTACGTTCCCTTAACTGGGACCTCCAGGACTTTTTTTCACGGTCTCGTCAATCGGCGGGCCAAGTCGGCGGTTTGACGGAAGCACTCGGGGCCGCCAAGGTCCAGTGCGAGCTCCCTGAACCCTGCGAGTTGCGCCTCGCGTTCGGACCCGTCGACGAGAAGCGGGCTGAGTTCGGCCTCGATGCGGTCCGAGGTCGCCTCCCACTGGAGCAGTTCCGGGACGAGGGGGCGTCGCAAGAGGATGTTGGGCAGGCTCACGTACTCGAACCGGGGCTTGCGCAGGCGGAACTCGAGCTCCATGAGCTTCGAGCCCCGGTAGACGACGACCGTCGGGCACCCGCAGAGTGCGGCCTCGAGGGTCGCCGTGCCGCTGCAGACGACCGCCGCGCGGGCGGCCTTCAGAGCGGGCGCGGCCCCGTCGTACGCCTGGGCCGGGGGCCCGCCCGCCCGGTGCCAGGCCTCGAGGAGCGCGGTTCCGTCCAGGGTCGGGGCGACGGCGAAGTGGACAGGACCCCCGGTCCGCTGCACTGCCGGCAGGATCACTTCGAGGTTGCGCAGGACCTCGTGCTCCCGGCTCCCGGGAAGCACCGCCACCCCCGTGCGCTCTGGTGGGTCGGGGACGCGGGCCACCATCGCCTGTAGCGGGTGCCCGAAGAAGTGGGCGTCCGCGCCGGCGGCCCGGAGGAGGTCGCGGCTCCATGGGAACGGAGTCACGATCGCGTCCGTGACAGCCGGGAGGTCCGCCCCCTGCTTGTCCCTTCGCCAAGACCCGGGGGGACTGAAGTAGAGCACCCGCCACGCACGGCGCTTGGCCTCGCGGGCGAGTCTAACGTTCACGTACCCGAAGTCGATCGGGACGAACAGCCCGGGCGTTCCGGACCGAAGCTCCCGGAGGGCCCGGTGGTAGCCGCCCCAAACCCGAGGCACGACCTTGAGCGACTCGAGGATCCCGATCGCACCCCAGGGCGACGAATCGGCGATGAGCCGTATCCCCGCGTCGCGCGACCGTCTCGCGCCGACGCCGACGGCCCCCGTGTCGTCTGCCCCCCAGAGCGGGCCGTGACCGCACCGACTGGCCGCGGCCAGCGCCGCTTCGGCCTCCGCAAGCGTCTGCGCACCCTCGACCACCGGCAAGAACTCCGGGTGCCAGGCCCGGAGTCCCGCTCGCAGGTCGTCGATCCCAGGCTCACCGTCCCCCTCGACGTAGCCCCGAGCGTCGGCGACGCAACCCTCCACGAGCTTTCTGGCGACCTCGTCGGGGTCGATGACGCCCTCCGCCACGAAGGCCCGGGCGAGCTCGGCCGCGTAGGCGTCCCCGCTCGCCTCGCCCGCCGAGAAGAAGACCCTCACTCAGGGGCCCTGCGGGGCGCCACCGGGGCCGGGCGTGGGACCGAGCGCGGGGCCGTCCACTTCGCCAGGACCCGGAAGCTCCCGTCGTAGAGCGTGGCCGTTGTCGGGGTCGACGCCGGTTGCCAGGAGAGCAGGCCGAGCGGGGTGGCGCGTTGGCGGCTGGCCGCGGGGAGCGCGGCCTCCGCTCCTGTGTTCAGGTTGACGAGCACGGTCTCAGTCCCCCGGCGGTAGCGGAAGAAGGAGGGGGCCATGAACCCGAGCGGGGCGCCGCGGACCTCGGCCACCGTGCGGTGCGACCCTTCGGCGGGAACGGTGGCCACCCCGACCATCACCGTCCCATGAGGCGTGCGCTGTAGCGTGAAGACCCTCGATCCGTCCTCCGACGGCAACGCGCGCTCCGCGCGCGGCCCGAGGCGCACCCCGATCCCCGTCCCGTCCGGGGCGATTTCGAGCAGGGTCAGCCCGTCCTCCCGGTTCACGGGCATCGCGACCCTCCCCGCCCGGACCGTCACCACCGAATCGACGAAGCCCCGGGCCGTGGTCGTCCCCTCGACGCGCCCGACGAGCACCGGCTTCGGCCGCACCTCCCGGGGGTCGAGCTTCATGAGCGCCTCGAGCCACGTCACCCCATCGCGGTCCGCCCAGCGGGCTACGAAGGCGACGTCGGGGCCGAGCACCGCGACCCCGGACAGCCCCGTCACGGTGAGCGACCGCTCCCCGGCGCGCACCCGCTTCATGAGGGCCTCGTTCGACGCCTTCGTCGCGATCCGGCCGCTCACCGGGATCTCGGCAAGGGTCGTCTGGATCGAGCCCTCGGCCGTCTGAATCCGCAGCCCCCTCGCCGACGCGACGAGCGTCACCCCTCGGGCCGTGGCCCGGCCCTCCGTCGGACCGTTCTCGACGGAGACCTCCGATCCCGCCTCCTCGAGTTGGACGACCACCGGAGCCCCCGGACCGGATAGGATGAACTGTCCGTCCTGAAAGGTGAGTCGGGTCGCGGCCTGCGCCTGCGCGGCGCCGAGAAGGGCGAGGCTCCACATTACGGTTTCAGACGATGCACTGTCCAGATTGTCCGCGATTCGACCCCGAGGGCCGGGCCTGTCGGGACGGCAAGGTCAACCCCCATCGGTGGGGCGAGGCGGTCGACGTCGCCAACCTTTTGGGCCTGCGGGCCATCTGTGTGTTCAACGACCATCGGGAGCGCCTCGTCCGGGCCCGTGGCAGACCTCTGCCCGGGGTTGACCCCCATAATATCCGTTGATGGCCGACTCAGGACTCTTCGCCCTCTACAAGCTGCACCTAGTCGATCGAGAACTCTTCGCGATCAAGCAGCGGGCGGCCAACCTGGACGTAGGGCAATCCGACCGGAAGGACCTTCAGGACGCCCAGGCCGAGTTCGACCGCGTCGACGCAACCGCAGCCGCGTTAGAGAAGGAACTCGCCGACCTCGAGGCGGAGAACAAGCGCCTGGGCGACCGCGCCAAGAAGCTCCACAAGGACCTCTACGGGGGCGGGTTCGTCGGGGCCCGTGACGCCGAGACGATCGAGCAGGAGATGGCCTCGATCAAAGAGCAGACCGCTGCCCACGACGAGCGCATTCTCGCCCTCTACGAGGAAGCCCCGGCCGCCCGCGAGGTCGCCGACCGGGCTGCCGAAGCCCTGAAGGCGGTCAAGGTGCGCATCGTTAAGAAGCAGACCGCGGCCAAGGCCGAGCACGAGAAGCTCCAGGCCGCCTACAAGGCGAAGGCGGCCGAACGGGGGCCCCTACTGCCGAAAGTGCCCCGCCCCGTGCTCGACCCTTACGAAAAGCTGCGCGAGAAGATGGGGACCGGGATGGCGCTCGTTACGGACGAACACCGGTGCGAGGCGTGCGGGATGCACGTGCCGGAGAAGGCGTTCGAGTTCATCGTCGCCGACCGTGTGACCCCGTGCGAGAACTGTCGGCGCGTCCTCTTCCGTCTCCAACAGTCATGACGCGCGCGGTCGCCGCCCTCGCCCTGGCCTTGCTGGCCGTCGGGTGCGCCCGGTTCCCCGACCAGGGGTCGAGCCAGTTCACCAAGCGCCTCCTGTTCACCGTGACCGTCGACGGCAAGATCCGGACTGGGCGCGAAGAAGGCAGCCTCGGGCTCCCCTACATCTACATCGTCGCGCTCCGGCTCTCGACGGACCCAGACCCGATCGACGACGGGCCCCTGCCGGTCGTCGTCCCCGGGGGCAACGGCTTCGTCGCCGGGAACGCGACCCACTATGTCCTCTACAACCCCTTGGCCAGCCCCGCGTACCAGATCTACCAGTTCCGCGACGCGAGCCTCAACGAGTCGTTCCTGACTGGGACGCCCATCAACTTCGTCGAGCCGCTCCTGGGCGAGCGCGTGCTCCGGTTCGAACTCGACATGGCCCAACTCGTGGCCCGCGACCAGGTCGATTCGATCCAGAGCATCCAGGTGAACGTCCTCACGATGAACAACAGAGACCCGCAAGGCTCCGGTCGACTGTGGGACGCCCTCGGCGACGGACGCGACGCGGGGCAGGTGAACACCTTCCTCGAGTTCCAAACCCGGCAGAACCGGACGTTCACGAACGCGAACCAAGGCAACATCGAGCCCACCGGCGACGTGGCCGACCCGGACCTTGACATCAGCGACTGGAGCGTCGAGCTCCGCCTGCCGTAGGAGCCCCCGGTGCCCCGCGTCTCGATCCTCCTCACCTGCTACAACCACCTGGCCTACCTCCCGGCTTGCCTCGAATCTGTCTGGGCCCAGACGTTCGACGACTTCGAGGTGATCGTCCTCGACGACGGCTCGACCGACGGCACCCGCGAGTGGCTCACGTCCGGAGCCCCCCCCTCGGTTTTGCCCGGATGCATTGTGCCGGGCGAAACTGAGGGGGGGGTTGGGGGGGGAGACTCCGGGCGCCCCCGGCCCCCGCTCCGGATCGTGTTCAACGAACGCAACCTCGGCACCTACGGGACCCTCAACGTCGGCCTGGGCCTGGCCACGGGCGAGTTCGTGGCCGTGCTGAACGACGACGACCTCTGGGCCCCGACCAAGCTCGAACGGGAGATCGCGATGCTCGACGCCCACCCCGAAGTCGGCCTCGTCCACACGGACGGGCACTTCATCGACGGCGACGGCCGGAGGACGGAGGGCAACCCGCTCGGGTTCGCTTTCCCCCGCACCGAGACCGGCGACGTGCTGCTCGCCCTCATCGGCGCGAACAAGATCATCGCGAGCGCCGTACTCGTCCGCCGCCAGTGCTTCGACGAGGTCGGGGTCTTCGACGAGGCGTACTTCGGCTCCGGCGACTGGCAGATGTGGCTCCGGGTTGCCGAGCGGTGGGCGGTCGGCTACGTGGACGAACCGCTGACCTTCTACCGCGTCCACGGCGCCAACGCCTCGCACAAGCTCGAACGCATCTGGCGCGATGACGAGCGGCTCAGGGAGTGGCTCGTGGAGCGCTCGCCCTCCTACCGCGGCCGCTACCCGGACGCCGAGCTCGACGCCGCCCTCGCCCACAACTGGGCCTGCCTCGGCACCGTGCGCACCCTGAACGGCGACCCCGCCGCCGGTCGCCGGGCCTACCGGGAGTCGCTACGGCTCGCGCCGGGGCGCTGGCAGAGCCGACTCCGGATGGCCGCGACCTACCTACCGGCGCCGCTTTTCCGGCGGCTTCTGTGAGCCCCGGCCCGTCCGGGTGCCCCGTCGGTCGGCCGAGGCGGCGTCGACCGTGCGCGGCTGGCGGAGGCTCGCCACCAGGAGATAGTCCTTGCGGTACGTCATCGCCCGCACGAGTTCCTGCTCGTATTGGGCCAACTCGGCGACCGTTCGCAGCCCCGCCTGATCGACGACCGCCTGCATCCGCTCCGCGAGCGGCCGGAGGTTGCCGGTGTTCACCTTCCGGTCGGTCAGGGTCGCCATCCCCGCCTGCGAACGGAACACGTCCCCGACCCGGACGGACGTCTCGACCCCGTCGAACACGACGGTCACCCTGTCGTCCGCCGGGTAGAACGAACGGTAGGCGGACTTGACCTGGGCCACCCGGAACGCCCGGCACGCCGCGCCGGCCCGCTGGAAGACGGCGGTCAGCCGCTTGTCCTGGATGATCGCCATGTTCGCCGACGGCCCAGCCAGTTCCTCACCGGTCGAGGGGTCGACCACGACCAGGAGCCCGTCCTGGCCCACGTCCACACCGAACCGGCGGAACTCCGAGTCGAAGGTCTGCGGGGCGTCCTCCTTCATGACGAGCATCATGCGCCCCAGCGACCCCCCGCCCTGGCTCAGCGAGGCGAACTGGATGAACCCCACCGAGACGAACCCGGTGTCGTAGGTGTTCACCGAGTCGAAGCCGCCCTCGAGGAGCGAGACGGCCGCCATGACGACCCGGGCGTCGCGGTCCACCCCCGCCTCGTCGAACAGGGTCTCGAGGTCCTCCCTCGCGAGCCGGACCACCGGCGTCCCCGCCGCCATCACGCCCTCGTGGAACCGGTAGTAGGCGTACTTCGGCCGGACCGCGACATGATCGAGGTAACGGAACTCCGTCCCATCGTGGAACCGCACGGTGTGGCGGACCGGCCGCACCACCCCCGCGAACCGGGGTGGCTCGCCGAGCCGGAGGGCCATGTCCCCGGGGGCCGGGCCGGGGTCGGGTGGGCCGGGGTCCAACCCGGGGGCCGGGCGTCCGGCGTCGGCCGCGTTCCGTTCGGCCGCCGCCCGGCGGGCGGCCCAGTCGTCGAAGGCGATCCGGGCGTCCAGCCACCCCTGCCAGGCCTGGCCCTCGGCCGTCGGGGCGGTGGGGTCAGCGGTGGGCACGACCTTCGCGTTCGTGAACGTCCGGTAGAACTCCCGCAGGTAGACCGAGCCCTCCGGCGTCAGCCGGGCGACCCACTGCTCGCCCACCGCCCCCGCCACCTCCTGACGGATCGAGCCCTGCTTGAGCCAGTACTCCTGAACGGCCGCCCGCTCCTGCTCGGAGAACTGCGCCGACGACGCTCCCGCCGCGGCCAAAGCGACCGCGAGCGCCCCTAACCGCCCCGTCCCTGAGATGCGTCTCCCCATGCCGTCCTCATTGACACTTCTACAGACGCCCGGCCGAGCCGTTCCTCACACGACCACGCCCGGCCTGGGGGCCTTTAGAACCCGTCGCACCACCGGTAGGCCTCGATGAGCGCCGCTTCGCCCTCCTTGCCCCCACGGGCCACGCCGTGCTCCATCCCGAGCACCCCCTTGAAGCCTTTCCCGTGGATGTGGCGGAAGACGTTGCGGTAGTTGACCTCGCCCGTGGTGGGCTCGTTGCGGCCCGGGTTGTCGCCCACCTGGAAGTAAGCCACCTCCGACCAGGCCAGATCGATGTTCGGGATGAGGTTGCCTTCCTGGATCTGCTGGTGGTAGAGGTCGAACAGGATCTTACAGGCCGGGCTGTCCACGGCGCGGCAGACCTGGTAGGCCTGGGCGATCTTGGTGAGGTAGAGGTTCGGGTGGTCACGGTAGTTGAGGGGCTCGAGCACCATCACCAGTCCGTGCGGCTCGAAGACCTCGGCCCCCCGCCGGAGCGCTTCGACGACGTTCGCCGTCTGGTAGGCGGGCTCGAGTCGGGGCTCCACCGTCCCCGGCACGACCGTCATCCACGTCGCGTTGACCCGCTTGGCCACCTCGACCGCGGCCCGGCACTCCGCCACGAACTTGTCCCGGGCGTCGTCCTTGCCGGTCGAGAGGGTGGGGCCCCAAGCCGTGCCCATGTTCACGACGAACACGCCCATCGTGAGCCCGAGCCGTGACATCGTCTTGGCGATGAGCCCCTGCTCCTCGACGGAACGCCCGGCCATGCCGTTGTCCTCGAGCGAGCGGAAGCCCTGGTCGGCAATGAACTCGAGCTGCTCGACGAGCCCCTCGCCCGCCGAGTCGCGGAACATGCCGAAGTGGGGGGCGTAGTTGAGTCGGAACGGAGGCGCGGCCATCGCCCCCGAGTCTGCCTCGCCGGGGCCTGCCTTCGCCAGCCCCGTCGCGAGCCCCGTCGCCACCGCCCCCATCGCCGCCGTCTTCAACACCTCGCGCCTGGTCACCACGCCCGGATCATACTCCCGTCGGCGGCTCCCGATGCCCGCTTCGGCGTCGTCGGCAGCCCCGCGGCCTCTGGGCCCCAGGGCGCCCCAACGACCCAGGTCTTGCGGTCCGCTCTGCAATACTTGCGGCTCGTCACATGGGACTCTTTTTCCGACGGCACGATATCCCAGCGGTCTCCGCCTAGAGCGGCGGGCCCCGTCGTCGGACGTCCCCACCCCGTGACCCCGCCGCCCTGAGCGGCCCCACTCCCAGCCCCCCTGCGCACGCTCGCGTGTGCGGCCCGACCGTAAGGAGCCACCTCACCATGTACAAGATCACCGAGGCGCTCGAACGGGCGCTCCACATGCCGTACCCCGCCGGGGCCTACCTCCTCAGCCGCGTCGTCGCGGCCGAGTGGGGCCCCCTCGCGCTGCTCGAGACCGAGGACTGCGACTTCGACCTGCTCGCGTTCGCCGAGGAAGGGCGGTGCTCGCTGTTCCTGATCGACACCCTCGCCCCCCTGCTCACCAAGTTCTGGAAGTCGGGCGAGGGGCGCCTGGTGTCGCACCCGGAGACCGCCCTGTTCGAGGTCGCCTGGGGCGGCGCCCGCTATCGGGTGCTCAACGCCTCGGTCGGGTTGAAGGGTCGGGAACGGTGGTACGTCGGCGGCGAGTCCGAGGCGGCCGTCGACGCCCTCTTCGCCGCGGTCTGCACGTGGAAGACCGCGGGCGAGGGGGCAGTCCAGACCCTCCAGTCGGGCTACTTCGACCGGGACAAGCGCCTGGCGGCGGCGATCCAGACCGCGAGGCTCGACGACCTCGTCCTCGAACCGCACGTGCGGGCCGAGCTGGCCCGGTCGTGCCTCGGGTTCTTCGAGGCCCGCGAGACCTACGAGGCGCACGGGGTGCCGTGGCGCCGGGGCGTCCTGCTGCTCGGGCCCCCAGGCAACGGGAAGACCCACGCGATCCGGGCGGTCGTGAACGCCGCGGGCCGGCCGTGCCTCTACGTCCGCGACTTCGACGGCGACGACGAGGCGGCGGAAAACGTGCGGGCGCTCTTCGAGCGGGCCCGCGAAGTGGCCCCGTGCGTCATCGTCATGGAGGACCTCGACTCGCTCGTGCCGCCGACCGCCCTCTCGACTCTGCTGAACGAGCTGGACGGCTTCGCCCCGAACCCGGGCGTGCTGACCATCGCGACGACGAACCACCCCGAGCGCCTTGACCCCGCCCTGGTCGAGCGCCCGTCGCGGTTCGACCGGAAGGTCACGTTCGATCCCCCCGGTCGGGGGCTGCGGCTCGAGTTCCTCCGCCGCCAGACGGAGGGCTGGGGCGAAGGGTCCCGGCCGGACGAGCGGCAGCTCGGGGCCCTCGCCGACGGCACCGAGGGCTTCACCTTCGCCTACCTCAAGGAGCTCTGCATCGGCGCCCTCACGACCTGGTTCTACGCCGACCGGGAACGGCCCATGGCGCAGGTGCTGACCGAGGAACTCGCGACCCTCCGCCGCCAGATCGCCACTCCGGCGTCCTAGCGCTCCCACGCCCCTCAGGAAACCCCTGGGGGGCCGGCATCGATCGCCGTGGCTCGGCGGCGGTAGATCGGGTTCCCGCATGACTCTCGCGCAGCCTGCCGCGAGGGGAACGATCACTTCCAGGTTGAGTCTGACCGAAAGCCAACCCACTGGAGGGTACATGTCGTTCGCGGCCACGCCTCCCAACCCGCGCACCTCGGACAGGAGACCTTGCCCGATCTCATCCCTTGATATCGATAGTGACGGTGCCACTCTCGAGGGTTGAAGTGACGTTCGCCGGATCGTCAGCCAAGACCATGCCGTGCTTATGGGGCTCGAACTCGGCCGACACGACGTAGCGGCCTGGCGGGACCGGCAGGGACATTCGTATCTGGTAAAAAACCTTGGTCGCGACGGGCGAGAGGGTGTCGAGGAGCGGTGGGTCGCTGCCGGCCGCGAAGAGTCGGCGCGCACGGGGGAGAGGCATGCCCAAGCCCGCAATACTCCAGTCTTCCGGAGACTTGCGAAACACCAACGATGGGGTCTTGTGCCCGGACAGGGCGTCACCGATGCAGACCCTACGCTTATCGGGAGACCCGTTCTTCATGAGGACAGAGATCGCGAAAACTCCGGGCCTCTCTTCCCAAACCGCGAGCCCGAGCGAGACACCGTTTACCGGAACGCCCCAGCTCGCACTGGCCCCGATCACGGCGAAGACGGCGAAGGTCTGCAGCATTCTGGCCCCTTAGCCCACCGAGTGTTCGAGGCTGACGGCCAGCAGCTTCTGTGCTTCGACGGCGAACTCCATGGGGAGTTCGCGGAAGACGTCTTTGCAGAACCCGCTCACGATCATGTTGACGGCGTCCTCTTCGTTGATCCCGCGTTGGGCAAGGTAGAAGAGTTGGTCCTCGCCGATCTTGGAGGTCGTGGCCTCGTGCTCCATTTTCGCCGTGCTGTTCTTGACCTCGATGTAGGGGAACGTGTGGGCGCCGCAGCGGTCGCCCATCAGCATGGAATCGCAGACGCTGTAGTTCCGGGCCCCGTCGGCGCCGGCGTTGATCTTGACGAGGCCGCGGTAGGTGTTTTGCCCGTTGCCGGCCGAGATGCCCTTGCTCACGATGGTCGAGCGGGTGCGTTTGCCGATGTGCACCATTTTGGTCCCGGTGTCGGCCTGTTGCTTCCGGGCGGTCAGGGCGACGCTATAGAATTCGCCCACGCTGTCGTCTCCCTTGAGGATGACGCTGGGGTACTTCCAGGTGATGGCGCTGCCGGTCTCGACCTGGGTCCAGGTGATCTTGGCCCGTTCGCCGCGGCAGATGCCCCGCTTCGTGACGAAGTTGTAGATCCCGCCCTTGCCGTCCTTGTCGCCGGGGTACCAGTTTTGGACGGTGCTGTACTTGATGGTCGCGTCGGCGAGGGCGACGAGCTCGACGACGGCGGCGTGGAGCTGGTTCTCGTCGCGCTTGGGGGCGGTGCAGCCCTCAAGGTAGCTCACGTAGGCCCCTTCTTCGGCGACGATCAGGGTCCTCTCGAACTGGCCGGTGTTCTCGGCGTTGATGCGGAAGTACGTGCTGAGCTCCATCGGGCAGCGCACGCCTTTGGGGACGTAGACGAAGCTGCCGTCGCTGAAGACCGCGCTGTTGAGCGTGGCGTAGAAGTTGTCGCTATAAGGGACGACGGAGCCGAGGTACTCCTGGACGAGTTCTGGGTGCTCCTGGACGGCCTCGCTGATCGAGCAGAAGATGACACCCGCCTTTCGGAGTTCGTCTTTGAACGTGGTGACCACGCTCACCGAGTCGAACACCGCATCGATCGCGACCCCGCCGCTGGGGGCTGCCCCGCCGGCATGGGCCTCGGCCGCGCCCTTGACGTTCAGGAGGATCTCCTGCTCGCGGAGCGGGATGCCCAGCTTCTCGAAGGTGCGCAGGAGTTCGGGGTCGGCGTCCTCCAGCGAGTCGAGGACGGGCTTCTTCTTGGGCTCTGAGTAGTAGCTGATCGACTGGAGGTCGGGCTGGGGGTACTCGACGTTCGGCCACTTGGGGTAGGGCATCGTCTGGAGGTGGCGGAACGCCTTCAGCCGCCATTCGAGCATCCACTCCGGCTCGTTCTTCTTGGCGCTGATCGCGCGGACCGTGTCCTCGCTGAGCCCGATCGCGAAGGTGTCGGACTCGACGTCGCTCACGAAGCCCCACTCGTACTCCCGGTCGGCGTAGTGCTCGAGCAGTTCGTCGTCCGTCTTGGCCTCGAGGGCCGGGTTCGTGGGGTCGGTCAGCGGCATGGGCACCTTGTTCTACGCGGGAGTGGCCGGAAAGTGGATGATCCTGTCCGGTCTTGGTTCGTTTGTACCCGTCAGGCCCGGGCGGCCCCGGGGCCCAGGCGACCGGGCTCACGAAGAAGGCCCCCCTGCATCGCAAGGGGGCCCTTGGACTGGCCGTTAGCCTAGCGTCAGCCGCCGATCGTCCAGCGGACGAGGGTCGTCTCTTTGCAGACGTTCGGGTTCGGCACGGGGCCGACGATGCGGAACGTCTGCTTGGCGCGCAGGGCGCCGCCGCCGCCGACGAGGCGGGCGACCGAACCGGTGCCCGTCACGGTGCGGGTCGTGAGGGTCGTGTTGACGTTGACCTGGTTGAAGTCCGTCGTGTCGAAGGCGTTGGTCTGGTAGTTGAAGACCTGGAGGGTCTGCTGGACCAGGCCGCCGACCGTCGAGCGGCTGCGCACGTCGAGCTTGAAGCTCGTCGGCGAGGCGATCGTCGTCGCGCCGATGTAGTCGACTTCGATGATGCGGTTCGGGTCGTTCGGGACGATGAACCGGCACACGCGGAGTCGGTTGTTGTCGTCGCCGCGCAGGCTGTTCACGTCACCGGCGTCCACACGGCCGCGCAAGCGGTTGAAGCTGGTCGGGAAGATCTCTTCGTTCGAGGCGAGCGGCGGGACCGTGAAGAACTGGTCGTCGCCGATCGTCGAGAAGTTGACGAGGCGCGGGTCGGCGAGGTTATCGCCGCCGCCGATGCCGCCGAGCACCTGGTTCGACAGGAAGTCGTAGCCGTCGCTGAAGACGAAGCTGTTGACCTTGATCGGACCCGTCGGGTTGCCAATCTGGGCGAGCGGGATGGCGATCTCGATACCCGTGGCGACGAGGTCGGCCACGTTCGGGTCGAAGGTGCCGGTGCCGCCGTCGACGCCCGCGATGTTCGAGTTGTTGATCGTGCCCCGGACGTTGTTCGGGTTGTTGCCGCCCATGAGCGTGCCGTCGCTACCCGGGCTCGACATCCCGAGGTAGGCCGCGGTGCCGCCGTTCGCGACTGTCTCGACCTGCGAGTAGTTCACGAAGACGCCGACCGGGTTACCGCCCGCGACGAAGGCGATGAAGTGCGTCGCGTTGAAGCCGGTGTCGAAGGTGAGGCCGTTGCCCGTGCCGTCGTCGCCCATCCGCTGGAAGCGGTTGAAGTCGATGTCGGGGAGGCCGGCCGGGAGCCGGTTGTAGCCGCCCGCGCCCGTGTCGAAGAACAGGGCGAACTTGTTGAACACGCCCGCGTCGGCCCCGAGGTTGCCGCCGATGAAGAGGTAAAGCGTGTCGTTCGTGCGGACGTAGTAGATGTTGTCCGCTTCCGAACCGTTCGAGAGGTCGATGACGCCGAGGTTGTTGTCACCGAAGTTGGTCTGGGTGTTCTGGGCGCCGAGCTTGATGTACTGGGCGTCGCGCTGGCCGTCGATGGTCGGGACCTGCGCAAGGGCGGCCCCACTGAGGGCGGCCGCAAGAGCCAGCCCGATCAGGCGAGTGGTGTTGGTCATGATGTCTTCTCCTCTTTGAGTCCCCAGGCGGGTCGTCACCGGCCAGTCCTGAGAATACGAATTTTCAAGCACATGGTACATCAGAGATGCGCCCGGCACAACAAACCGCAGGCACTCTTCGGCCCGCTTTTTTGCCGGATTCGCCGCTGTTGAACTCAGGGGCTGCACGAAGGCACCGCGCTCTCCCGGAGTAGAGTGGGACCTTAGGCCCAACCCCTTCCACAGGGAAAGGGGCCCGGCCCCGCAGAAGTTGCGGGGCCGGGCTCTATCGGCAGTTACTGCCGGACCAGGAAGGTGGCCTGGTCGGTCTCAACGCACCACGCCGGGTTTGCGACCGGACCCGTTGTCCGGACTCGGTACCGGGCCCGTAGCTCGTTGTTCGGACCCCGGAACTGGCCCGGGTTGGTGCCGACCACGAGGTCAACGGTCTGGTAGCCGGTGGTGAGGGCGTCGGTCCGCGTCGCGGTCGCGCTCCACTGGTTGAGCGAGTAGTCGAACAGGTCGAGGCTCTGGCCGAACAGGCCGTTGAGCGTCGCCCGGGACGTCGACCGGAACGTGAGCTCGCTGAGCGTGTTGCCCGGCGCAGTCGAGGTGACCTCGACGTTCACCGGGTCGACCTGCTGGTTCGGAACCACGAACCGGCAGACCCGCAGAGCGTCCCCGTCCACGGTCGTCAGGCTGGCGAGGTTGCCCGCATCGCGCCGCCCGAGCGCGACCTGGAAGCCGGTCGGCGGCACGAGCGTCTGCGGCGGCTGCATGCGGAGCCGCCACATCCCACGGCCCCAGGTCGAGGCCGTCACGTACCCGGTGCCCGGCATCGCGGTCATCCAGTAGACGGGGACCCGCGGTTTGCCCCGGCTCGCCGAGACCTCGCTCCAGCTGCCGCCCGCGTCCCTGGTCATGTAGACACCGACGTCGGTGCCCACGTACCAGGTGGTCTCAGGCGAGGTCGTGTCGCGGACGATGCAGTTCGCGCCCACGGCAGGAAGGGCGTTCGCACCAGACCCGCTGACGGGCACCCACTGGGGCGTCGCGGCCGTGACGTCGAAGCACCGGTACGCCTTGGGCCCGCTCGTCCCGCTCATGACGACGACGACATCGTTCTTGTTGGAGGGGCTGAGCGAGGCGCCGGTGACGGCGCGGTTCGGAAGTCCGCCCTGCTGGCCCTGGCGGTCGATCCGGGTGAAGGTCGCGCCGAAGTCGCTCGAGAGCTGGACCCGGCCGTCGCCTGTGCCGACGACGATGCGGTTGCTGTCCCCTCGGGCGGCGTCGTAAGTAAGCACGATGTTGCCGAGCGGCTGGCCGCCCAGCCGGAGCGACCACTGCCCCGTCTGAACGTCGTAGCGGTTCAGGAAGTTCGTGTTCGCGTACATGTACCGCGACGTGTTCGGGTCGAACCAGAGGTAGCCGATGAACGGCACGCTGTGGCCACTCCAGTTCGGGGTGACGCTGCGCTGGCTCCCGTAGGCGTTGTCCGTCCGCGAGATGTTCTGGCCCTGGTAACTGTTGAACTGGAGGTTCGGGTTCTCCGGGCTGATGAGACAACCGGCACCGTCGCCCGCACCGGGGTTCCGCCAGTTCTGGAGGTCGCCGAACGAGTGGGGAGTCGCGTTGTCCTGCGTCCCGCCCTTCAGGATGTCCGGGTTGGTGGGGTGGGCGGCCATCGTGTAGAACTGGGTGACGCCCAGGTTCTTGTTTAGGATGTCCCAACTCACGGTGTCGTTCGCACCGTTGTAGCGGCCGAGGTAGACGCCACCGTCCCCTGCCGAGATCCACGTGCTCGGATCGATCGGGCTCACTCGGACGCCGTGCTGGTCATTGTGAACGATCGCCGCGCCGTTATAGGTGGCGGTGTAGTTCTCGCCGCCGGTGTTCCTCCAGCTCTGGCCGCCGTTCACCGAGACCGCGATGTCGATCAGGCCGACGAGGACCATGTCTTGCGGCTGTCCGCCCACCGTCGCCACGCCCACGTCGATCGCGTAGTCGTACCAGGCTTGGCTCCAGTTGTAGCCGCCCGGGAAGTTGTTCGTCACGTCGGACCAGGTGCCGCCGCCGTTCGTCGTCTTGACGATTCGCTGCGACCCGCCCGCCAGGACGTAGAGCGTGTCCGGGAAGACCTTCGAGGCCGCGATGTCCGTCGTGCCGTTGTAGCCCGAGAGCCCTGTGATCGTGACGACCTGCCACGTGGCCCCCTTGTCGTCCGTGCGCAGGAGCGTCGGCGGGTTGCCGCGACCGATGGCGTAGACCGAGCGCACGCCGTTCTTCGGCACCGTCACGGCCAGACCCTGCCAGTTGTCGAACCAAGGCCAGGCCTCGGCCCAGGTCTCGCCGCCGTCCGTCGAGCGGAACACCTGGTTCCGGGAGCCGCCGAAGCCGCACACCGTGGCGAACACGACGTTCGAGTCGTCCGGGTGGACGAGAATGTCGCTGATGAGCCCTGGCCCGAAGGTGGAGAAGCCTTTGGCGGCCCACGTCTGGCCGCCGTCGGTGCTCTTCATGATCCCGATGCCGCCGAAGGTCGAGTAGTGGAAGTCACCCGTGCCGGCGAAGACCACGTTCGGGTTGTTCGGGTCGACCTCGACGCACCCGACCTCAAGCGTCGGCCACCCGTCGCTGAGCGGGGTCCAGTTCACGCCGCGGTCGGTGGTCTTCCAAACCCCGCCGTCCCCGCCCGAGTAGAAGGTGTTCGGGTCGGTCGGGTGGAAGGCGATGCCGGTCATACGCCCGTTGTTCGGTCGCTGCCCGTAGTAGATCCGGTAGGGGATGTCGAGGTTAGTCGGCCCGACGAACTCCCATTGGGGCCCGCTCTGCACACTGACCTGGCCGTCCGTCTGGAGCCGCTCGGCGAAGACCTTCCGGTACTCGCTCAGGTCGATCGTGTCCTCGGGGTAGGCCCGGATGCGAAGCCAGTGGAGGTAACCGCGAAGGGCCCCGACCCGGGGCTTGTCGACGATCGCGTCCGGCCCCGTCGCGGCCACGTAGTCCTCGTGGGCGGTCTCGAGTTCCTTGACCACCCGCTCGATGGTCGAGACGGAGCCGGCCTGGCGGAAGTCGTTCGGGAGGATCGGGAGCACGGCCGTAGCCTCGGCGACGCTCGACCGACCCTTGAGGCGGTCCAGGGCCTTGGAGAACGTGACCGTGCCGTCGAGCCGGATTTCGAACCGACGGTCGCCGGAGAACCGCTCGACACGGCCGATGCCCTGGGCAAGGCGGGCGGCGGTCTCGACCCGGTCAAGGCCCGGCTTCAGGACGACCTCGACCCGTCGCTGGACGGTGGGATGGGGAGTCTGGGAGACCGCCGGTGCGGCGATCGCCGCAAAGGCAGCGAGGAGGAGCCACGGCCCCGAGAAGAAGGAGGGTGTTCGACGCATGGGTTACCGACTTCGGGGAATCCCCGACCGCCGACTAGTCTATTCCGTTTGCCACGGACTTAACCTCCGAGACCCGGGATTCTTGGGGCCCAAAGCGCAAAAAAGCCGCCCCCCGGTCGAGGCCAGGAGGCGGCTTCGGCTCAATGCCGGTCAGTTTACGGGGTCACGTTCCAGACGAACTGGTCGTGCTCCGAGCACCAGGACGGGCTCGCGGCCGGGCCGGTCTGGCGGATGCGGTACCGGGCCACGAGGGCGTTGCCGGCCCCGATGTAGCGGCTGACGTTGCCGGTCGCGTTCAGCGACCGGGTCTGGTACGTGGTGTTGATGCTGTCCGTCCGGAAATCGACCGGGCTGAACCCGGCGATCGACCAGTCGAACAGGTCGAGGGTCTGGCTGAACAGACCGTTGACCGTCATGCGGCTCAGCGACACGACCTCGAGGGCCGACGCCGTGCTGGACGGGGCCGTGCCGTTCACCTCGACGGTGACGGGAGCGACCTGCTGGTTCGGGATGATGAAGCGGCAGACGCGAAGGGCGTTACCGTCCACGTTCGCCAGGCTCGCGGCGTTCCCGGCGTCGAGCCGGCCGAGCCGGACGGCGACGCTGTCGGGGTTCACCCGAGCCGCGCCGCCGGTCTGGATCGAGACGGCGCCGTTGGCCGTGGTCGCCTGCCGGTCCGGGTTGGTGATCGTCAGGTTGCGCGGGCCCGCCGCGGCGTTGCCGGCCACGGTGACGTTGAGCACGATCTGCGTCGGGTTCGAGTGGCTGAACGTGATGCTGTTGACCGTGATGTCACCGTTGAAGATGGCCTCAAGGCGCTGCGGGTAGGTCGAGTCGGTGTCGTAGTACTCCTCGCCGTTGGGCTGGTTGCCGGTCACCGTGATGTTCGTAGTCTGGCCAGGCGAGAGGACGTTCGGCGAAACGCTCGCGACCGGGCACGGCCCGGGGGCAAGGAGCTCGACGGCGCGAGTCACCCAGCGGCCGGTGCTCCCGGCGTACATCTGGAGCGTCCACATCGTCTGGTCGTCGGTCGGGTCCACGTACGTGCCCGAGTAGTCTCCCCATCGCTGCGGGTTCGTACCGAAGTCGTTGTAGCCGACCGTGGCCGTCCGCTCGACGAGGTTGGATCGAAGCGAGCCCAGCGGGTCGCCCGCGAGGCGGCCGCTCGTCGAGACCTGGGTGAAGGTCGTGGCGTTCGTGCTGCTATAGCCGAGCGCCATGTGGCCCTGGCCCGACATCGCCATGCTGCCCATCCAGAAGAAGAGCGGGCCGGTGAGGGCCGGGTCCACGGCCGTACCCGACTGACGGAGCGTGGGAGCGCTGTCGAGGTTCTCGAGTTCGTACCACCGCATCGAGTTGCGCGAGTCGCCGAGGCCGCTCTGGGCGCTGCCGTCGGCGAACGTCACGATGTTGTGCGCGGCGGTGAGGGTGCGCACGCCGGTCTTGCGGTTCCGCCAGATCTGGGCGTGGAAGATGCGGTCGCTCACCGGCGAGAGGCGCCGGGTGCTGCCCTGCGTCGGGACCGTGAGCGGGTTCGTCGTAGCGGGGACGTTGACGAAGATGTTCCCCGAGATCGACGGGACACCGCCGTTCCAGGAGATCTGCCGAAGGGTCAAGCGGCCGAAGAACTGGAGGTCGACGCCGACGATGTAGCCGAACGGGGGGTTCGGGTCGTCGTTGTCGACGCCGCGGGGCGAGTCGACGCCCACACCGCTCGAACCGCCCGTGTTGAAGCGGAAGCCCGCGATCGAGCCGCCGCCGCCGCCGATGACCTGGGCCTTCGGGATGACGGTCACGTTCGTCCCGAGGAACGCCGAGAGCGCCGTGTTGAACGTGTTCTCGCCGATGTAGACGCCGTTGGCGTCGACGCCCAGCGACGGGTAGTCGGCGAAGGCGTTCGTGACCTGGACGAAGTAGAACGTGAAGTTCGACTGGGCCGTGATGGTCGAGGTGTTCGAAACGGCCAGGAGGAGACGGTTCGGGGCGTTGAACGTGAACGCCGCGATGAACCAGCGACCGGTGAGCCGGTCGTAAGTGGCTCGCGGGTCGCCGCCGCCGCCGCCGACCGAGCCGAAGAACG
Organism: Fimbriimonadaceae bacterium; assembly: GCA_022843485.1. Taxonomy (GTDB): domain Bacteria; phylum Armatimonadota; class Fimbriimonadia; order Fimbriimonadales; family Fimbriimonadaceae; genus JALHNM01. The sequence goes on from JALHNM010000006.1 coordinate 67,054, forward strand.
TCCCGGCGTTGATCGTCAGCTGGTTGGTCCCGTTCTTGTCGCGCCAGTTATAGCGGTCGTTCGTGACGGTGAGCACCTGCGTCGGACCGATCGAGCCGAACGTGTCCGGCGGGACCGAGCTCTGAAAACCGATCGTGTCGAACGCCCGACCGACCCGCTGGGGGGCCGCCGGGTTCAGGGTGAGCTTCTTGCCCTCCTGGCCCGGGACGTAGGGGTATTGGCCACCGGGGAGGGCGTCCGGGTTCGCCACCTTGCGGTGGCTCATCGCGTCGCCTTCGGCACCGAAGTTCCGGATGGTTCGGACCATCTCCTGGAGGAACGTGTAGGCCTTGTCTTGGCGAAGGAGCTCTTCCACGCTGACAGTGATGCCTCCCTCAACCTGGACGCGCTCGCCGAGGGTGAATCCGGGAGGGGCGGCCTGGGCAGAGGCCGTGAGCGGGCTCGCCAAAGCGACCCCGAGAGAAAGTAGCGCCAATCCGGCGCGGGACGAAGTGAAGGGTGATCTGCGCATGGTCAAAAGGCACCGTCCTCGGTGGCCGGCTTTACGTCAAAGTTCGGCCGCACCGACCGTGTACGTGAGACCCGAACGGTCCCGAATTGGGTTCGGAACCCGATTAATCTCACTGATAGGATATCTCCCAGTCCGTCAAGAGGGGGTTAAGATCAATGGATTCTTATCGGAAACCAGGTAGCGTGGCCCAGTGCGGCGTGGGCCGTCCTGGGTGGTCGCGGAGGCGCGCCGCCCGCCCGACGTAGACCGATTCGGCTAGACTTGAAGGTGCTCATGGCGGCGGTCGCGAACGTTCCACTCGTCAAGGTCTCGATCAACGACGTCGAGATCGAGGTCCCGAAGGGCGAGCTCATCGTCGAGTCCGTCAAGCGGCTCGGCCTCGAGATCCCGATCTTCTGCTACCACCCGCGCATGAAGCCGGTCGGGATGTGCCGGATGTGCCTGGTCGAGGTCGGCTTCAAGCAGCAAGACGGCTCGGTGCGCAAGATGCCTAAGCCCCAGGCCGGCTGTACGCTCCCCGCGAGCGAGGGCATGGTCGTCTACACCGACACCGAGCCGATCCACGCCGACCGCCGGGGCGTGCTCGAGTTCCTCCTGATCAACCACCCCCTCGACTGCCCCATCTGCGACCGCGGTGGCGAGTGCCCCCTCCAGAACAACACGATGGCCTACGGGCCCTCGACCTCCCGGTTCATCGAGCTCAAGCGCCACCTGCCCAAGGCCTTCCCCCTCAGCACGTACGTCACGCTCGACCTGGAGCGGTGTATCCAGTGCGGCAGGTGCGTCCGGTTCACCGAGGAGATCAGCGGCGACCACGACCTGGCCTTCCGGTTCCGCGGGGCCGACATGCAGCCCTCGACCTTCCAGCTCACGGACTTCGAGAGCAAGTTCAGCGGGAACGTGATCGAGATCTGCCCCGTCGGGGCGCTCACGTCGGCCAAGTACCGGTTCCGGGCCCGCCCGTGGGACCTCGAGACGACCCCGAGCGTGTGCACGGTGTGCTCGAACGGCTGCAACGTCTGGTTCGACCACCGGGCCGGCAAGTTCGTCCGCATCAACGGCCGCGCCAACGAAGCCGTCAACGAAGAGTGGACGTGCGATAAGGGCAAGTTCGGCCACGAGCACTACAACGCCGCCGACCGTCCCACCCAGCCTCTCGTGCGCCAGGGCGACGGCTTCGCCCCGACGTCCTGGTCCGGCGCGTACGACCCGGTCCTCGCCGCCTTCGCCGAAGGGGGCGATCGGGTCGCCGCCCTCGTCGGGCCGAGGGTGTCGAACGAGGCGCTCTTCCTGCTCCGTCGGCTGTTCGAACGTGCGTTCAAGAGTGCTCGCGTGTCCTCGAACTGGCGGCGCACTCCAGGGTCGGGGAGCGTCCAGGGCACAATCGCGGACGTTGAGTCCGGGGGCCCCGTCCTCGTTTTCGGCACGTCGCTCGCCGACGACCTGCCGATCGTCCACCTTCGTCTGCGCAAGGGAGCGACGAACGCCGGGGCCCGGGTGGTCAACGCCTTCTCCCGGCCGACCGAGGTCGACCGGTTCGCCGCCGTGAGCCTCCACTACCGGCCCGGCTCCGAACTCGCCCTGGCCCGCGGCCTTCATGGGCTCCTGGCGGGCACCGGCGCGACGGCCGAGGCGGTGGAGGCCGAGACCGGCGTCCCTGCCGACCGGCTACGAGAGGCAGTCGAGGTGCTGAAGGAGGGCGGGACGGCACTCTCGAGCCAGGGCCTCTACGATCTCTCCGACGGGCCCCAGATCGTCGAGGCTCTCGCCGGGATCGCCCGCGCCACCGGGGGCCGGTCCGAGTGCTGGGCGACCGGCGCGAACGAGCAAGGGGCCATCGAATTGGGCCTCGCCGGAGAGGGCGCGACGGCGACCCTCCAGGCGTGCGCCGAAGGGAGGGTCAAGGCGCTCTGGCTGGTGGCCGCCGACCCCTTCGCCCTGCACCCGGATCGGGCGCTCGTCGAGCGGGCCCTCGAGACGGTCGAGTTCCTCGTCGTGCAGAGCCCGGTGGGCAGCGAGGCCCTCGCCTACGCGAGCGTCGTGCTCCCGACCGCCTTACCCGCCGAGCAGGACGGGACGTACACGAACTGCGAGCGCCGGGTGCAACGCGTCCAACCCGCCGTCCCGCCGCCAGGCGACGGCAAGCCCGACTGGCGCGTCTTCAGCGAGTGCCTCCTCCGCGCCCTGCCCGAAACACCCCTCTTTAACCCACGCGAGGTCATGGAGGCGATCGCGGCCGAAGTGCCCGCGTTCGCCGGGTGCCGGTACGAGGCCCTCGGGCCCGAGGGAACGGTCCTCGGGGGCAACCTTCTGGATACGCCGGACGAGCCCGCAATGGTCGGTGGACAGGCCTGACGGCCGGGTAAAGTCGCGGCGGTGAACGTCCAGGCGATTGTAGAGGGCTGGGCTGCGGGCGGAGCCGGGCCCCTCGGGATCCCGGGCCCCCTGGTGCTCGCGGTCACGAAGGTCATGCTCGTCGTGGGCGCCGTCCTCACCCTCGTACCCGGACTCATCTGGTGGGAGCGCCGCCTCCTCAGCTGGATGCAGGACCGCATCGGGCCGAACCGCACGGGCACCATCACGTTCGGGACGAAGATCGCCTTCCGGTTCTTCGAGATCCCCCTCCCCAAGTTCCTCCACAACCGGAAGATCCGCACGTTCGGGCTCCTCCAGCCGATCGCGGACGGGGTCAAGCTCTTCTTCAAGGAAGACATCACCCCGGCGACCATCGACCGGAAGGTCTACTTCATCGCCCCCGCGCTCGCCCTCTTCCCCGCGTTCGCGCTGGGCGGCACGCTGCCCTGGGGCGCGAGCCACGTGCCCTTCAGCGAGATCGCTGGGGGGCTCTACCACATCCTGACCCCGATCGCGGACGTCGAGATCGGCATCCTCTACGTGCTCGCGATCTCGAGCCTCGGGGCGTACGGGGTGATCCTCGCCGGCTGGGCCAGCAACAACAAGTACTCGCTCATGGGCGGGCTCCGCGCCTCCGCGCAGGTCATTAGCTACGAGCTCGGGATGGGCGTCTCGCTCGCGTGCGTCGCGCTCGCCGTCGGGTCGCTCAAGATGACGGAGATGGTGCGGGCCCAGGAGCAACCGCTCTGGGGGGGCCTGCCCGCCGTCCAAAACTGGTTCCTGTTCACGCCGTTCGGCTTCGTGGCGGCGGTGATCTTCCTCATCTGTATCATCGCCGAGACGAACCGCGCCCCGTTCGACCTCCCCGAAGCCGAGAACGAACTCATCGCCGGCTACCACACGGAGTACTCGAGCATGAAGTTCGCCGTGTTCTTCATGGGCGAGTACGCGGCGATGTTCGTGCTGTCCGGTGTGTTCGCGACGGTCTTCCTTGGTGGCCCGAACCTGATGCCGGTCAACTGGGCCTACCTGGCCGACGCCTACCCGGCCGCGCGGGGGGCTTTCGAGGGGATGGCGTGGGTCAACTACTGGCTCGGACCGCTCGCCTTCCTGGCCAAGTGCGCGGCTGGCATCACGTTCTTCATCTGGCTCCGGGCGACGCTCCCCCGGCTCCGTTACGACCAGCTCATGACCCTCGGCTGGAAGGTCCTGCTGCCGGCGGCGGTGGCCAACTTCATCGTCGTGGGCCTCTGGATCGTCGCGACGGAGGTCTACGGGCCGCTCGGCGGATGGGCGGCCATGCTCGGGGCGTTCGCGGTCCTCGGCGTGCTCTACATGAACTTCGCCGCCGCGACGAAGGCGTCCGTCCTCGCGACCGGGAGGCGCGGGGTCACGATGGTCGACCCCTCCCCCAGGCGCAGCGTCAAGATGGTGGACCCGAACAAGGCATGAGCGGCAACCAGATCGTCTTCATCGTCCTCGCGGCCATCGCCTGTATCGGCGCGGCCGGGGTGGTCGTGTTCGGCGACAACCCGGTGCGATCCGCCCTCTTCCTGGTGCTGAACTTCTTCGTGCTCGGGTTCCTGTACTTCACGCTCGGCGCCCAGCTGCTCGGCATCAGCCAGATCCTCGTCTATGCCGGGGCGATCATGGTCCTCTTCCTGTTCGTGATCATGATGCTCCAGCAGCAGAGCGCCTTCCTGCGCTCCACCGAGTCGGACGGCCGCGGGCCGATCGCCTGGCTCCTCGGGGCCACCATGTTCATGACCGTCGGCGCCGCCGTCCTCGCCCCGCTCGGGGGCGTGACGGGCTCACCGATCCTCGATACGTTCGGCACCCCGCAATCCATCGGCAAGGTGCTCTTCACCGGCTATGCCTGGCCGTTCCTGATCTCGAGCGTCCTGCTCCTGGTCGGGATCGTCGGCTCGATCCTCCTCGCGAAAAGGAAGTTCTGACACGAGATGGGCACCGATATCCCGCTGGTCTGGTACCTCGTCACCGCCCTGTTCATGTTCGTCATGGGCGGGATCGGCGTCGTGGTCCGGCGTAACCCCGTCGTCGTGTTCATGTGCATCGAACTGATGCTCAACGCGACGAACCTGACGTTTTTAGCCTTCGCCCGCTACCAGATCGCGAGCGCCCAGACCCCCGAAGCGGCCCTGCAAGCCGCCATGAGCGGCCAGATGATGGTCATCTTCGTCATGGCCGTCGCCGCCGCCGAAGTCGCGGTCGGGCTCGGCATTATCATGGCGATCTTCCGACTCAAGAACGAAGCCGGCCTGGACGATATGAGCACGATGCGAGGATGAGGGGATTGCGGATTGCGGATTGCGGAGCGCGCCGGAACGCGGGCTGTCGAGCCCGCACCCCGGTCCGCGGCCTTCTAGGCCGCAGGGGTGAAGGGCGATGACCGGCCCCTTCGCCAACGTCTGGCTCATCGTCGCCCTGCCTCTGATCGGGTTCCTCGTCCAGGCCTTGCTGGGCGGGAAGGTCGTCCAGACGCTCGGGCCCCGGTTCGGCCGGCCCGCGATGGGGGCGCTCGCCGTGCTCCCGATCGCCGCCGCGTTCGCGGTCGGGCTCGACCTCACGATCAAGCTCGCCCAACTCCCACCCGAGTCGCGCACGGCCGTCGTCACGCTCTTCGACTGGATCACCCTCCAGAGCGTCAACGTCCCCTTTGAGCTCCGCGTCGACACGCTGTCGATGACGATGGTGCTCATCATCACCGGGATCGGCGCCCTCATCCACCTGTACGCCACCGGCTATATGGCCGAGGAGCGTGACTACACCCGGTTCTTCACCTACCTCAACCTGTTCGTGGCGGCGATGCTCGTGCTCGTCCTCGGGAACAACCTGGTGCTCACCTTCATCGGGTGGGAGGGGGTCGGGCTCTGCTCCTACCTGCTCATCGGCTTTTGGTACAAGGACGTCGCCAACTCGAAGGCGGCGAACAAGGCGTTCATCGTCAACCGCATCGGCGACTGGGGCTTCACCCTCGGCATCTTCGGCATCGTGGTCCTCATGGCCGCGAACAAGGACTCCTTGGGGATCACCGACGCCCGGTGGATGAGCTTCGACGTCATACTGCCCTACGCTAAAGACCTGCTCGCGATGTACCCGGGCTGGGCGACGGCCGTGGCCGTCCTCCTGTTCATAGGGGCGATGGGCAAGTCCGCCCAGTACCCGCTCGCGATCTGGCTGCCGGACGCCATGGCCGGCCCCACGCCCGTCTCGGCCCTCATCCACGCCGCGACGATGGTCACGTCCGGCATCTACCTCCTCACCCGGATGAGCGAGTGGTTCCTCGCCTCGCCCGTCGCGATGGCGATCGTGGCCGGGGTCGGGGCGCTCACCGCTCTCATCGGCGCCGCCACCGCCTTCGGCCAGACGGACATCAAGAAGGTGCTCGCCTTCTCGACCGTGTCCCAGCTCGGATACATGTTCATCGGCTGCGGGGTCGGGGCCTTCTACGCGGGCATGTTCCACGTGCTGACCCACGCGTTCTTCAAGGCTCTCCTCTTCCTCGGCTCGGGCGCCGTTATCCACGCCATGGCCCACAACCAGGACATGCGCAACTACGGGAACCTCCAGCGCTACCTGCCGATCACCTTTGCCACCATGGGGATCGGCTGGGCCGCCATCGCGGGTATCCCGTTCCTGTTCGCGGGCTTCTGGTCGAAGGAGGCCATCCTCGGCCCCGCCGTCAACCAGACCGAGGCGGTCATGCTCGGTCCGCTCAGCGTCGGCCAGTGGGCGGGCTGGGTCGGGTTCCTCGTCGCCGCCATGACGGCCTGCTACATGACCCGCATGATGGCCCTCACCTTCGGCAGCGGGCCCGAACGGTGGCGCCTCCTCCCCGCCCACTCGGGTCATGACGACCACCACGGCCACGACGCGCACGGTCACGACCACGGCCACGACCACCACGAGGCCCACGCCGACGAGCACGGCTACTTCATGACCGACGCCGAGCTCGAGGCCGCCCACGCCGCCGAGCCCCACGAGCACCACCACGAGCTGGACGCCCACCACAAGCCGCACGAGGTGCCCGTCACGATGTGGCTGCCGCTCGCCGTGCTCGCCGTCTTCTCGCTCGGCTGGGTCGGGGCGCTGCTCTACGAGAACTCCGCGTGGAAGCTCAAGTACTGGCTCTTCCCCGCCGCCAAGAAGGCGGCGGAACACGCCCACGATGGCCCGGTGGCGACTTGGATGCTCATCGCCCTCTCGTTCGCCACGTCCCTCGGCGGGATCGCCCTCGGGCTCTGGCTCTACTGGAGGCGCCTCCCCGATTGGGAGGGCTGGGACCTCTCGAAGTGGAACCCCCTGCAGAAGGCCAGCCAGCGCCAGTTCGGTATCGACGAGGTGCTGGGCGACGGCTCGGTGAAGGCGGGCGCGGCGGTGGGGAGCGTGACCTGGGCGTTCGACCGCTGGGTCGTCGACGGTCTCGTCAACCTCGTCGGGGGGCTCGGGCGGCTGTTCGGCGGGGTCGTGCGCAAGGCCCAGTCCGGCTATGTCCGTGGCTACGCCCTGCTCATGGAGATCGGCGTCGTCGCCATCGTGGGCTACCTGCTCTATCAGATCGTGAGCGCGGGGGGTGCCCGGTGACGTGGCACCGCCTTCCAGGCTTCCAGCCTGGGGTCCGACCGCACGGCCAGAACACCCCTGAGGAGGCCCCCACCCGATGAACATCGAACCCACCGGCTTCGGGATCCTGACGCTCCTGCTCGCCGTGCCCCTCCTCGGGGCGGTGATGCTCGCCCTGATCCCGAACCAGTTCGAGAAGGCCATCAAGGGCGGGGCGATGATCGTGAGCCTCCTCACGTTCGGAGTGAGCCTGGCCGTGCTCGGCCGGTTCGACGGCGGCACCTACCATATGCAGATGGTCGAGGCCATGCCGTGGATCAACCAGTTCGGAATCCACTACCGCCTCGGGATCGACGGCGTCAGCCTCTGGCTCGTCCTCCTCACGACGTTCCTCAACGTCATCGCCGTCTGGTTCAGCTTCACCGTCACGAAACGGGTCAAGACCTACTTCGTGATGACCCTCATCCTGCTCTCGGCGATGCTCGGGGTGTTCCTGAGCCTCGACCTGATCCTCTTCTACACGTTCTTCGAGGCCAGCCTCATCCCGATGGCGGTCATGATCTGGGTCTGGGGGGGCGAGAACCGCAACTACGCCGCGGTCAAGTTCTTCGTCTACACCTTCCTCGCCTCGATCTTCATGCTCGTCGGCATGGTGGCCCTGGCCCAGCAACACGCGGCCGTGACGGGCACGCTCACGTTCGACCTCGTCGCCCTCCAAGCCGCCTCCGCAAACGGCAGCCTCTGGGCGGGGGCGATGCAACTCCAGACCCTCCTCTTCTGGGCGTTCGCTTTGGCCTTCATGGTCAAGTGCCCGATGTTCCCGTTCCACACGTGGCTGCCCGACGCCCACACTGAGGCGCCGACCGCGGGCTCGGTCATCCTAGCGGGCGTCCTGCTCAAGATGGGCACGTTCGGGTTCCTGCGCCTCTGCCTCCCCCTCTTCCCCGAAGCCACCCAGGCCGCCGTGCCCTGGATCATGGGTCTGGCCGTGGCGGGGATCATTTACGGGGCCGTGGTGGCCGCCGTACAGCCGGACGTCAAGAAGCTCGTGGCCTACTCCTCGGTGGCGCACATGGGGTTCGTCATGCTCGGGATCTTCTCGCTCAACCAGACCGGGATGATGGGCGGGGCGTACCAGCAGCTGAACCACGGCATCTCGACCGGCGCGCTGTTCCTCATGATCGGGCTGCTCTACGAGCGCACCCACACCCGCATGTTCAAGGACATGGGCGGCCTCAAGGCGAGGATGCCGGTCTACTCGACCTTGTTCCTCATCACGATGCTCTCCTCCGTCGGGCTTCCCGGGCTCAACGGGTTCGTAGGCGAGTTCCTCGCCCTTATGGGCGCGTTCGAGGCGGCCGCCACTGGACAGTTCGGGCTCACGCTCGCCTTCCCGTTCATCGCCGCCGTCGGCGTGATCCTCGCCGCCGTCTACCTGCTCTGGATGTTCCAGAAGATGTTCTACGGCCCGGTCACGAACCCGATGCTCGAGCGGATCAAGGACATCAAGCCCGCCGAGGTCGCCATGGTCCTGGCCCTCGTCGCGTTCATGTTCTGGGGCGGGCTCTACCCGAACACGTTCCTGCACCCGATGGAGAAGGCGGTCGGGGCCGTGCGGATGATGGCGGTCAACCCGCCCGGCGAACGCCCGACCTGGCAGGACACGTCGCTCGAGATCGACCGCGACGGCTCGCTCGTGCGGGTCGCCCCGCGCCCGTTCGGGACCGCGACGGGCGAGTACACCGTGCTCGGCCAAGTCGCCCCGCCCCGGTTCCATAACCCGCTGCCGCCGCAGTCGACGCCGAGGCCAGCCGAGGCGAGCCTGGCGCCGACCCCGCTCGCCTCTCGATGACCACGCACTTTCCCCCCCGGAGCGCGACTGCTAGCAGTCGCTCTGGATTAGGCTGCTTGCAGCCAAGACCCAAGGAGCCCAGCCCGAGATGAAGGGCCGCGAGGCCCTCGTGGCCATCGCGCGGGGCGGCCAAGCCCCGCGGCAACCAGTGATCGCCTTCGGCCCCCACCCGGACGCCGACGGCGTGGTCGTGCCCCTCGCCCAGCTCGCCGAAGCCCTCGCCGAGCACGAGGGGGCCGCCGTGCTCGTGCGCGTCGATTCCCCCCTCACCCGCGCCCTGGGCCGGGAGCTCGGCCTCACCCAGACCCTCCACGACGACCCCCCTACCGGCGAGGCCCAGCTCAGTGCCCTCGTCGAAGAGGCCCGCGAGGAGGCCCAGGCGGCCCTCGACCGTGGCGCGGACGGGATCGCCTACTGGCTCGACGGCGCCTACCCCGCCGCTACGACGCCGATGGAGTACGGCGGCCACTACCTGGAGCTGGACCGGGGACTCCTTGACGCCTTCGCCGAGGCCCGGTTCAACCTGGTCTTCGTCGAGGGGCTGGTCGAGCCGTACCTCGACTTCGTGAGCGACCTCCCCGCCCACGCCTTCGGGTGGCGGGCCGAAGCCGCACCCCCCGCCGCCGTCCGCCCCCTCCGCCCCGGCCCCCTCGCCACCACCGGCGACGGGGCCGACATACTCCTGGTCGGGCTCTAGCCCCCGACCCTACGGCGAGACGTACTCGAAGTGCGTCCCCTCGAGCGTCACCGAGTAGCCCCCCGGTAGCGGCGAGGCGGGCCAGACGTGGAGGCGGGCCTGCACCGAGCCGTCGAGGCCGAGGAACCGCGCCACCCGGCCCCGCGCCACCGACTCCACCGTGCGGGCCTTCGGGCCGAGCTCGAGGAGGCGGGCCGGGCGCTCGTCCCAGGTGCCGGTCGTGGGGTCGAACAGCTCCACCCGCACCCAGTACCGGCCCGGCCGGTCCGTGGTCACCCGGGCTTCGGCCCAGAGGTTCGTCGGCACCGGACCCACCGACCCGCCGAACGCGAGCGACACGGAGCCCGACGCCCCCGGCGAGGCCACCACCGAAGCCCCCTCCCGAGCGGCCCGCCCAGAGTCGGCCCGCACCCAAGCCATCGGTGACGAGCCTGTATACGGGGTGAGCAGGATCGCCCGCCACACTCCGTCCGGGCCCGGGGCCGCCCCCACAAGCTCGCCCTTGTTGTTGATCGCTTTGAGGACTTCGATCTTCCAGCCCCGTGCGGACTCGTCCAGAAGGTCTCGAAGGAGCACCGTCCCCGTGGGCTCCGACCACAACGCGGTCCCGACGAAGGGACCGTTGACCCCGAGGAGGGCCTGGCCGACGTCGTTGACCGCGTTGGAGCCGAACGAGGTCACGCCGGGCGGCATCCCCAAGAAGAAGAGGCCCCGGTCCCGCGTCCACCCGACCGCCTCGTCGTTCCGGGCACGACGGAGGTGGCCCACCACGAGGCCGTCGTCGTTCACGTCGATGAAGGCGAGAACGTCCCACCCCGCCAGAGGGAGCACGTCTGTGAACCCCTGCCCCCGGGTCCAGACGAACGAGTACCAGCGAGGGGGAGCCCCGGAAGAGCGCGTGACCTGTCCCACGATGTCCCCACGTCGGTTGACCCCGAAGCCCTGGGAGGAGTACGGCTCGTAATGCCCATCGAAGAACGTGTACCCTCGGTCGGGCTCGTACAGGATCACCCCTGAGAGGTGGCGATCAAAAGTCTCAACCGTCCGCAGCCCAGTGATGCGGCCGTCACCCGAAGCCGAGTTCCCGAAGCACCGGTGTCGTTCGAACCGCAAGAGGAACCGGGTTCCCTCTGGCTCAATCCATCGGTACAGACGGTCGAAGGCCCCGTTGAACGGGCGGGCGTTCCCGAGCACGGCCCCGTCGTCCGTGACGGCGATCGGTCGAGCGCTATGGATCACGCTCTGACCGCCAAACGGGATCGAGCGGGATCCCAGATCGGCGTCCCAGACCCAAGGGCGCCCCCCAGTTCCCCGGTGCCCAGCGACTCTGGTCGAATCGTTCAACGCGGTACCGACCGTCTGGCTCTGGGTCGGCGGCTCTGGCCCGACGACTACGAGGCGGTACCGCACGGCCTCCGCTGGCGCGAGGGCGAGGAGGACGACCGCGAGGGCCGTGGAACTCCTTCCGAGCGAGGGCCGCCCGCTCACTGTCATTTCTTCACCCAGGACGCCTGGTCGATCGCCACAGCCCACGACGCGTTCGGGTCGGTGAGGATGAGCGACCTCACTACGACCCGAGCGCGGACGGTCCCCGAGTTCACGTACTGCGAGACGGGCACCCCGTTCGGCGTGCGGCGGTCGTGGGTGCGGAAGTCGGTGGTGAGGGCAAACTCGGCTGGAGCCCCTGTGCCGTCCACCACCCCATTGTCCCAGGTCGAGGTCTGGAAATTGAAGAGTTCGATGTCGCCCCGGAACGCCCCTCCGGACGGGGTCCGGACCGTCGCCCGCACCCACAGCTCCGTAGGGACAGCCCCTACAGTCCCGTCGATCTGCACCCGGACGGGGTATAGCTGAGTGACCGGGCCGGACTGCCTGGTCACCGTCATCCAATCCGCGTCCGGGTACCGGATCTGGATCTCGTTGCCGATCGGGCTCTCGCCGGTCACGACGGTGGCCGAGTCCGGAGCGATTCGGCTGTACTGTTCGCTCACGTCGGTGCTGAACACGAGCCAGCCGTTCGCGCCCGCTCCTGCGAACTGCGGCGGGGTCTCTTCGAAAAGGTTCGCGTTCGCGATGCCCGAGAGCGTCGCGAACGACAGGTCGGTTCGCGGCTCGACAAGCGCGGCGAAGTCGATTGCGGCCCCACTCCCCGGCTGGCTCGTGTTCAGCCACAGGTACGGGAACGTTGCGTTACCCGCCACGACGTCACCGCCCGTGTCGAAGTCTGCGACACCCATCTCGACGGTCGGACCGAAACTGCTGGGGAGGAACACGGGAGTTGACCAGCCGGATCGGTACACGAACACATCAGCCGGGCTCGTCGTGCTAGCTTCCCTGACCCCTGTCATCCCGTTCCTGGTGATTCCGGTGACGAACCCGGTCCGGCCCGCCTCCCACCCGGGCAGCACGTTCAGGGTGTACCCAGTGCCTCCCGGCTGCCAGTACGCGGGGAGCTTGCCCGCCGACCCGTTGACGTAGCCGCCGATCCAGGGATCGAAAGCCGAGTCGCCCGGGGACAACCTCTCAGAGACGCAGAGCGCACGGCCGCCAAGATCCAGGTCGCCGAGAAGGTTAAAGGAATCAAGTTCTTGAAGCCAGAACGGCTCGTCCCGCCCGTCTTGCCGAATCCACCCCACGATCCGTCCGGGGTCGCTGATCGCGCGCGCCTCACCGAGCAGGTCCTGATCCGAGCTCAGGAACTGGTAGGAGCCCAGCGGGAACCATTGGGCCGGGGAGAGGACGGTCCGGCCGTCGCCGTTCGAAAATCCCACCGACACGCCCGCCGCGTTCACGTCGAGAGCCCCGCCGTTGTTCCACCCCGGGGGCATCGGTTCGTTCGCGTTGCTGTCGAGCTGGTACCTCCCGGCCGCGGAGCGCGGCACGTCGATGGAGTTGAGCAGCCGCAACGCGACGATGGAGGTGTTGCCCATCCGGTACGGAGCAACGCTGACGTAAGGCTGTGGAACGTTGCTTGCACCCCTAATCTTATAGATGGTTCTCGATTGGGCGAGTACGGGAGCGACGAGGGCGACCACAACGATCGCACAGAGGATCAGCCTCGGGGGGGGGGGTGATACGGGTCATTGTTGCATTAACTACCTGGACTCCAGGCACTTCTAGTATACGACACGTTTTGTCCTCGCGAGCACGATCGACAGCACTTTATCCTCCACTTTGCCTTACCCTCGTCCCCTGACCTTAAGATCCCCCTTCAAGCCTGCCTGGTTTCGAAGGAGCGCCGATCAGGCGTCGCCCTTATCCTCCCGAATGTCTCAGATCGAGTTAGACCTTGCCCGAATGACAGGGCTAGTATCCGAGCTCCGGATCGACCGGGCGGGGCGGGTGGCCGCCAAGCAAGGCGGTGAGTAGGGTGGCAAGGGCGGCGAAGCGGAGGGTTTCGGCCTCGTCGACGTGGCCGCCCCCGTGGGGGGACATCACGACCGTCTCGAGCTCGTGGAACGGCCAGGCCGAGGGGTGGACCGGCCCGCCGTCCGGCCCCGGGTAGACGTACCAGGCGTCGATCCCGGCGGCGGTGACGGTGCCGTCGAGGAGGGCGAGGTACAGAGCTTCTTCGTCGATGACCGGCCCCCGGGCCACGTTCACGATGAGCCGGGGCGGCCGGAGGGCTGCGATCTCCGCCGCCCCGACGAGCCCCCGGGTCTCAGGCGTGAGCGGGCAGCAAACGACCAGCGCGTGCGCCCCCTCCAGGGCTCCCGCGAGTCCGTCCGCGCCTACCGCCCCCTGACTGGCCCGCCTCCGCACGCCCACAACCTCCATACCCAGCCCCCGCAGCGCGGCCCCGACCCGTTCGCCCACCGCCCCGAGCCCCACCACGACCGCCCGCTTGCCGCCGAGCTGCACCGACGGGGGCGCGCCCTCGCCGCGGCCGAACCAGCGCCCCTCCCGCAGGGCCCGGTCGGCCTGCGGGACCGCCCGCGCCGCCGCCAGCAGCAACCCCACCGCCAGTTCCGCCGTCGCCTGGGCGTTGTGGTGGAGGTTGTAGACCGGCACGCCCCGGGCCCGCGCCTGGGCGAGCGTCCGCTCCCCGACCCCGGCCCACGGCACGATGAGCCCGCGCAGCCCGTGCAGCGCTTCGAGGTCACCCGGGCGCCCGTCGACCAGCCACGTCGTGACGGCCGGGGGCGGGGCCCCGAAGCTCAGCCCACACCGCCCTGCTAGCGTCCGCTCGAGGACCGCCCGCGCTTCCGCATCGGTCTCCCCGCTCACATGGACGTGCTCGCCCGCCATGCCCCATTCTCGCCCCCGACCCGTCCCCCTCCCGGGTTCTTCGGGCCAGACGGCCCCCACACCGACTCAACTCGCCCCCAAAAGGCACCGGAGTTTCGAGCACAGGCGGCCAGTGGGCGTTCGGTCTTCAGACCTGGACATTAACGTAATGTTAACACTCGCCCCGTCAGAATAGCCGGTAGCCCGCCGGGCCCTGACCTGACGTTATGCGACGAACGCTCCCGACCCTCGCCCTCCTCCTCGCCCTCGCGCCGGCCTCCATCGCCCAAGACCGGCTCCCGACGGGCAACGTCGTGTTCTTCCACCCGGACGGCACCGGGGCAAACCATTGGGCCGCGGCCCGGATGTACTGGTACGGGCCCGACGCAGTCATGAACTGGGACCGACTCCCGCACATGGCCCTGTACCGCGGGCACATGGGAGACCAGATCGTCGGCACCTCGAACGGCGGCGCGACGGTCCACGCGTTCGGCTACAAGGTCGCGGGGCCGGGCAGCTTCGGCAAGGACGGGGACGGTCTCCTGAACCCCCCGACCGACCGCTCGATCCAGTCGCTGAGCGGCTATTCCGGCAGCCTCCTGCGCGAGGCGGCCGCCAAGGGCCACCCGATCGGCGTGGTGAACGACGGCCACATCGGCGAGCCGGGCACTGGCGCGTTCCTGGCCGAGGTCGGCAGCCGCCGGGACTGGGAGGGCATCACGAAGCAGATCCTGCTCGGCCGCCCCGGGGCAGAGGACCGGCGACCGGAGGTCATCATGGGCGGCGGCGAGGAGACCATGCTGCCGGAGGGCGTGGCCGGAGTCCACGGTCCAGGCAAGCGCAAGGACGGGCTCAACCTCATTGAAACGGTGCGAGCGGACGGCTACGAGGTCGTGCGCACCCGGGCCGAGCTCGCAGCGCTCAAGGCACGGCTCGATGCTGAACCGGACTTCACGCCCCGGGTGCTCGGGGTCTTCGCCCGGTTCCACACGTTCAACGACGAGAGCGAGGAGAAGCTCATCGCGGACGGCTTCGTCAACCCTGCCGTCCCGCGTGACGACCGCCGTTCGAACCTCGTGCTCTTCGGTTCGCCGAACCCGTCCTCGCCCAGCTTCGACCCGCCGACGGTGGCCGAGATGACCGAGGTCGCCCTCACCGTGCTCCAGCGCCACGCTGCCAAGGCCAGCCGCCCGTTCGCCCTGGTCGTCGAGCCGGAGAGCACGGACAACTTCGGGAACAACAACAACGCGATCGGCTCGCTCACCGCGATGGCCCGGGCGGATCAGGCGATCGGCGCGATCCTCGAGTTCATCGAGGCCAACCCCAAGACCCTGGTGCTCACCGCGGCGGACAGCGACGCGAGCGGCCTGCAGCTCGACGACCAGGAGGAGGGCAAGCCGGTCGGGGCGGCGAGCACGAACGAGTCTGCCGGGCTCCCGAACGTCGAGAACCCGCTAGACGGGGTGTACGGTCGGGGGACGGTCGCGTTCTCGTCCATGCCGGACCAGTTCGGCCAGACCCACGGGTTCGGCGTGTTCTGGTCGAGTGGGTCGGACGTGGCTGGGGGGGTCCTGAGCCGTGCGGCGGGGCTGAACGCCGAGCTTCTGACCACTCGCTTCTCGGCCCGGTTCGACAGCACGGACGTGTACCGGGTGCTTTTCGGGACCCTGTTCGGACGCTTGCCGGAGGCCCAGCCGGGCCGCCGGGCGCCCGGACGCTGAGGCGAGCGGGCACCGGCCCCACGGTCCGGCTAGAATGGGCCACCGATGGAGACGGTGCTGCTGGTCGTGATCGTGGTGCTGCTCGCAGGGCTCGCCCTGGGGGCGGCGCTCGTCGGGCAGACCGTGAAGGCCCTCCGCCAGTCGGTGCGGGACCTCGACACCCGGATCGTGCGCCTACAAAAGGAACTCGACCGGCAGCAAGCGGCGCTCGACGGCCTGAGGGCCCGACTCGCCGAGCGGCCGGAGGATCCGTTCATCGGTGTCTTAGACGCCGTCCAGCGGGTCCGCAACCGGGGATGGCTCGCCACCGTCGCATTCATCGGCAGCCGCCTGATTCGGTCATACTGGAGCGGGAAGGCGAACCGTAAGGCGCTCCCCGCGCCTTCCAGTCGGGAGAAGACACGATGAACAATTCGGAAGACAAGAACGCTTTGGTGTACCTGCTCGCTGGGTTCGGGCTCGGCGCGCTGATCGGGGCCCTGGCCGGGCTGCTGTTCGCCCCCAAGACCGGCACGGAGACTCGCGAAGAGATCGCCGACCGGGTGAAGGAGCTCAAGGGCAAGACCGAGGAGTGGATCGCCGAGCAACGGGCGAAGCGGCTGACCGTCAAGGACCCCGAAGAGATCGGGGCCTGACCCTCCCCCTCTCCAAGCGGCGTTCGGGGGCCCGGCCGTGCGGCCCGGGCCCCCGTCGCTCTCTCGTGTACGGGCTCACGTTCGCACCGAGAACCTGGTAACGTCATCGCGTGTCCTGGTGGCGGATCTCTCTGTGGGTCGGGCTCGTCGCCCTCGTCGTCGCCTTCCTCTGGGCCGTCCGGGGGGTCCTTCTCCCGTTCGTGCTCGCCTTCGTGGTCGCGATCGTGCTCGAGCCGATCGTGACGAGGATGCGCCGGGTCGGGGTGCCCCGTCCCCTCACCGCGGTCGTCTTCACGGTCGGGGCGTTCGGGGTGCTCGGCGGCATCATCGCCCTCACCTCGCCGTTCGTGGCCGCGCAGGCTGGCGGCCTGGCGGCGCGGGTCGAGATGACTTACGCCGAGCTCACGACCCACGGGCCGGAAGGGCCGTTCGCCCAGGTCGATCGGCTGATCGCCCAGAACGCGGGGCTCCTAGAGCAGTTCAACCTCCCCACCACCCGGCAAGGGCTGGTCGATAAGTACGTCACCCCGAACCAGGAACAGATCACGGCCACGGCCCAGCGGTTCTTGACGGGCGGCGTCGTGGGGCTGCTCTCGGCTGGTTCCCAGGTGTTCCTGCTCGTCCTCACTCCCCTGTTCGTGTTCTATCTCTTGATGGACATGGACCTGTTCCGAGAGCGCATCGCCACGTGGATCCCGCCCTCGATCCGGGCGGGGACGCTCGACACGATCGCCGAGATCAGCGGCATCTTCAAGAGCTACCTGCGCGGGCTCGTGACGACGATCCTCATCTACGGCTCGCTGATGACGCTCGTCATGTACCTCCTGGGCGTGAAGGCCTTCGCCGTGCTCGGGACGGTGATGGGGCTCTTCTATCTCATCCCCGTTCTGGGGGGTCTTTTTAGTTCGGCGATCGTCTTCCTCGTGCTGCTGCTGAGCCAGCAGACCGGGAGCGTGGCGGGGTTCGCGCTGAGCGAGCCCTGGATGTACGCCGCCGCCGTGGTCGGGGTGCTCTTCGTGGTCGGCTTCGCCTACGACGCCGTGATCAACCCGAAGATCGTCGGGAGCGCGGTGGCGCTCCACCCGCTGGTGGCGGTGTTCGTCGTGTTCTCGGCGAGCGCCCTCTTCGGCCTCCCGGGCATGCTCGTGGCCTACCCGATCGCGGGGGCCATCAAGGTCACCCTGGAAAAGCTCCTGCGGGTGAGCACCTCAGACGAAGGCAGCGTCCGCCTCCCCGCCGTCCCCCTCCGCCACCGGGCCGCCGAGGCCTGACCCGGCGGCCGGGCTCAGGGCGAGACGTACTCGAAGTGCGTTCCCTCGAGCGTCACCGAGTAGCCCCCCGGTAGCGGCGAGGCGGGCCAGACGTGGAGGCGGGCCTGCACCGAGCCGTCGAGGCCGAGGAACCGCGCCACGCGTCCCCGCGCCACCGACTCCACCGTGCGGGCCTTCGGGCCGAGCTCGAGGAGGCGGGCCGGGCGCTCGTCCCAGGTGCCGGTGGTGGGGTCGAACAGCTCCACCCGCACCCAGTACCGGCCCGGCCGGTCCGTGGTCACCCGGGCTTCGGCCCAGAGGTTCGTCGGCACCGGGCCCACCGACCCGCCGAAGGAGAGGGACACGGAGCCGGAAGCCCCCGGCGTGGCCCGCACCGACCCCTCGCGGCGCTCGGCCTGGCCCGAATCGGCCCGGACCCAGGCCATCGGCGACGAGCCGGTGTAGGGAGTGAGCAGGATCGCCCGCCATGCCCCGTCCGGCCCTGGGCCAGCACCGACGAGTTCGCCCTTGTTGTTGATCGCCTGAAGACCCGCGACCTTCCACCCGCGGGCGGACTCGTCGAGCATGGGATTGAGGGGGAGAGTGCCCGTGGCCTCCGACCAAAGGGCGGGCTGGCCCGACTGGGGGTTGCCGACCGAGAGCAGGGCCTGCCCGACGTCGTTGACCGCGATCGAACCCGAGGTCGTGAAGCCTGTCGGGAGCCCGAGGTAGAAGAGGCCCCGCTCCCTCGTCCATCCGACCGCTTCGTCGTTGGAGAAGCGGCGGAGGTGGCCGACAACGAGGCCGTCGTCGTTGACGTCATGGAACGCGAGAACGTCCCACCCCGCCAGAGGGAGCACGTCGGTGAACCCCCGATCCCTGGTCCAAACGAAGGAGTACGTCCGGGGGAACCCGGTCTCGCGGGTCGTCAGGCCGACGACGTCACCGCGACGGTTCACCCCGTGCCCGATCGAAGAGATCGGCTCATAGTGCGAGCCGAGAATCGTGTAGCCTCGATCCGGTTCGAAGAGCATCGCCCGCGAAAGGTGGCGGCCGTTCACGACGACCGTCCGGATCCCCGTGACCCGACCGTCCCCGGACGCCCCGTTCCCGAAGTACCGGTACCGCTCGAGCCGAAGGAGGAACTGTGCGCCACCTGCTTCAGTCCAGCGAAAAAGTCGATCGACCGCCCCGCTGAAGGGACGGCAGTTGCCCAGCACCGACCCATCATCGGTGACGACGAGGGGCTGCACACTATGGATGATGCTCTGGCCGCCTAAGGGATGTACCGCGGACCCAGATCCGCGTCCCAGACCCAAGCGCGGGTGCTGCCAAGGTTCCCGGCGACCCGGGACGAGTCGTTCAGGCCGAGGGCACTGCTCCCATACCGTGGCGGGGGTTCCGGTCCGATCTCTTGCAGCCGGTAGCGGACGGCCCCGGCCGGGGCCAGGGCGAGGAGGCCGGTCGCCAACGCGAGCCAAGGGCCGCTCGTCCGGGGCCGTCCGCTAGAGCTCACTTCTTCACCCAAGCCGCCTGGTCGATCGCCACGTCCCAAGACGCGTTCGGGTCGCGAAGTGTGGCACGAGGAATCGGGGAGTCCTGCGTGCGAAGTTCGAGGGTCGTCAATGTCGTCGCTCCCGGCCTACCAAGGACTCGGCCGACGATAGTTTACTGCAGAGTCCTCGAACAAGAACTCGCTTTGCTCGCACCGTTCTCCCGACTTGAGTCCGGGCCACCCCCGAAGACCCGTACTTTTCTGTGGCCTGACCTGGCGGCCGGGTCGGAGGGTCTCAGTAGACCCAGGGTTCGATGCGGTAGCGGAACGACTGCCCGGCCCGCTCCACGCGGCCGAAGCCTGGGAACGGCGTGTGGGTCCCGAAGAGGCGGAGGCCGTCGGCCACGGCCATGTCGAGCACGAACTTCCGGGTGGCCACCGCGGCGACCGGGTCGGCGTCGAACGTATAGCACCAGTCGGGACGCTCCGTCATGAGGAAGGCATGGTGCAGCGTGTCGGCCACGTGCAGGACCTGCTCGCCGTTGGACTCCGCCCGGACGAGGCAGTGCCCGGGGGTGTGACCGAACGCGCCCTCGAAGACGAACCCCGGTCGCACGACCTTGCCCGGTTCGACGACGCGAACCCGCTCGCCGAGGGCCTTGAGAGTCCGTTGGACGTCGCGGGCTCGGACACGCCGGTCGCTCTCGGCCTCGTCAGCGACGTTGGTCTCGGAAGGCTGCGTGCTCCAGAACCGGTGCTCCGGTTCAGGGAAGAAGACCTCGGCCTCAGGGAAGGCGGGCGTGCCGTCTAACTTGAGGAGCCCACCGATATGGTCCGGGTGGGCGTGGGTGACGAGGACGGCCTTGACGTCCTTAGTGTCGATCCCAGCGGCGGCGAGCGCGGGGACGGCCTGGGCGCCGGCTTGGGGGCCAAGCCCCGCATCGATCAACGTCACCTCCGTCCCCTTGCGAAAGGCAAGCACGTTGATCTCCAGGCCGACCGACCCCGTCCGTAGCCCCTGCGCCGCCAGGGCACGGGAGACCTCCTCGCGGTCGACGGAAGGGACGAAGGGCGCCTGGTCCACCGGGAGGACGATCGTGAGGTCTTGAAGGCTGAAGACTTCGAAGTCACCGATCGCCGTGCGTCTGAAGACCGGGCGAGGGGCACTTGCGTCGTCCTGGGGTTCGTCCGGGGAGAGTCGAGCGAGGGTGGGCGAGGCACCAAGGGCCAGGGCTCCGAAGAGCAGTTCGCGACGGGACACGGTGGTCATCGTACTTTTTCGATACGGCCAAGGGAGCGAACGGGTCCCCGCAGGGCGCGATTCGGTTCAGATTTGAAGGCCCGGGCGGGTGCAAAGGATTAGCGTTCGGCTAAGTCTCGGGGAACTGCCCTTATCGGGGTCGTTCAAGGAGAGGCCGCTCGTGGTTCTACTTGGCCGTATGGCGGCCCGCCAGGATCGGGGTTCGGAGTTCGGAGTTCGGCCCAGGGCTCACGGCGGTCTGGCTGGCCGCCGGCCGGTGACCGATGACCAGCGACTGGGCCGTTTCTAAGGGAATCGGCCTGGTGCGGCCGATGCCTCTTGACATCCCGATGGCCCGGGGGTACCTTCATGGCGTCCGAGGCTCGGTGGTCTTCACCGAGCAGAACGGGGGAAGTCCGGTGAGAATCCGGCGCTGTGCCGCAACGGTGTGACCTGCAAGGGTCGAGCCCGAATGCCCGCTCGGTCGACGATGGCGAGTCGCCTCCGAGCAGGGGCGGGCAAAGACGGGCGATGGCCTGTCCGCGGCCGACCCCACTCACGAGTCCCTCGTCGTCACGAGCACGACGATGGGGACGCTTAGCTGGATCATGGGTTCGGTTCGCGGGGCGAAGGCTGACGGCCTCCGGCCCGGACGCGAATCGACTACCCTTGCCCCGAGTGGTTTCACGTTGGTCGAGCTGCTCGTGGTCGTGGCGATCCTCGCCGTCCTCGCCGCGGTGCTTATGCCCGTGTTCGCTTCGGCCCGAGGGGCCGCTCGAGGGGCGGCCTGCCTGAGCAACCTCCGCCAGCTCGGGCTCGCCTGGACGCTCTACGCGACCGACGCGGACGACACGGCGGCACCCAGCTACCGCTACGACCCGACCTTCCGGTACGAGACCGCCTGGGATTTCGCGTTCGACTGGGCGGAGCGGAGGGTGACGGGGCTGGGGTTCGTCGGTGCCTACGTCCGGTCGGGCGAGGTGCAGTCCTGCCCGGACTTCCGAGGAGAGGCCTGGGGACGGCCTTACAGCGGCTACGCCTACAACGCCACCTACATCGGGGGCGAAGACTTAACCGGGGTGCCGCCTGCGTCTGTCGGCCAGATCGCCGACCCGTCGGGCACCGCGCTCTTCGCCGACGCCGGTTACGGGGCCCCGATACGCGGGCACAACTTCCTCCGGGCCCCGAGCGACCCGCTCTTCGTGGCGGGCACCGTCCACTTCCGCCACTCCGGCGGCGCGAACGTCGTCTGGGCCGATGGCCACTCGAGCCGCGCCCGGCGGGCCTTCCACGCCGCCACCGACCGCCCCGGCACCGGGGCCTTGTCCGCCGACGATTCCGCCTATGACCTCGATTAGACCCCTGCTCGCCCTTGCTGTCGCCTCGATCTCTGCGCTTGGGTTCGCCACCCCCGACTCCCGGTTCGCGGTCCGCGTGGTCGAGGCGGTGGGTCTGGGCTCTGGGGTGTACGGGAATCCGGCCGCCGCGGTCGGCAAGCCCACGACATGGGTCCGAGACACCGTGAACGGGGGGCCAGACGAGCGCGTGGCCGCCTCGATCGGGTACCCGGCCTGGAACGTGGGGCCGGACGGATCCCCGCTGCTGGTCACGGTGCGCCCGGGTGGGTGGCTGACCGTCGAGTTCGACCCCCCGCTGCGCCGCGACCCCGAGAACTGGCACGGCCAAGACTTCATCGTGTTCGGCAACCCGCTCGTCGCGACAGACACGACGTTCCGCTGGGACACCAACCCCAGCCTGGCCCGGGTGCTCGCGACCGGGGACTTCCTCGAGCCCTCGGCGGTGAGCGTCAGTCCGGACGGGCTCCGGTGGTACACGTACCCAGTCGGTCCGTACTCGGCCGCGGACGGGTACTGGCCGACCCAAGCCTTCCGGTGGGACGCCGCGCGCAGGGGCTGGGGGGCCGAATCTGACTGGACTCGCCCGGTGCCCCCCGACCTCCGGCGCGAGCGCTTGGCCGGGCTCACGGTGGCCGAAGCGGTCGACCTCTTCCGCGGCTCGGCAGGGGGGACCGCCTTCTCCCTCGCGGGCACCGGGTTCCCCTCTGTCCGCTACGTCCGGGTCTCCGGGGCGTGGGGTGAGGTCGACGGGTTCGCCCGCGTGTCTCGTCGCACCGCCCCCGCTCGGGCCCTGACCGTCCCCGTCTCGCCGTTACTGCCATGACCCGCACACTCACCACACTCGCCCTCGCCATCGCCTGCTCCGCCGCACAGGCGTTCTCGTTCTCAGACCTGACCTTCTGGACTGGGACAGGCGCGAACCGCGCCGCCCTCGTGATCGATTGGAACGACGGCGCCGAGCCGAAGTCACTCGCATGGGGGTTCCGATGGGACGGGGTCGCGACGGGCGAGGACATGTTCAGGGCCGTCGTGACCTCGGACCCGCTGCTCTTCAGCAAGGCCCTCTCGTTCTCGTTCGGGATCGCGGTGAACGGCATCGGCTACGACACTGACGGGGACGGGCTGCCGCTCAGCGACGGCACCGCGTGGCCTCCGAACGGGTTGCTCTTCCCGGGCTCCCCTTCGGACGGGGCGACCGCGCTCGATGCAGGTGACCGCTACGTGGAGGGTTGGAACACAGGGTTCTGGGGGTACTGGCTCGCGTCCGGCTCGACGCTGGGGACGTGGAGCGAGGCCCAGGTCGGGCTGTCCGGACGTCAATTGGTGGACGGGTCGTGGGACGGGCTCAGCTTCGCGCAGGGGTTCGTCGGTTCGGCCCCAGACGACCCGGTGGCCGCGCCGGAGCCGGCGACGCTACTCGCACTGCTCGCTGTGCCGGTGTTGTTGCGGCGGCGGCGGCGACGGTAGGGGGAGGTCTCGTCTGCAAGCAGACGAATCCAGAGCGAGAGCGAGCTCTCGCAGTCCCCTTGGTCGGTCGAATCCATAGCGAGAGCACGCTCTCGCGGTCCGGGTCAGGGGCCGGTCCAGAGGCTTGCTAGATAGAGGCCGAGCAGGGCGACGCCGAAGTAGGACGCGAGGACGGCGGCCCCGGCGTAGTCCTTGGCCACCCGCTGGCCGGTGAACAGCATGAGGAGCACGACACAGCTGCCGACCATGCCAAGAATGGGGGCCAACCTCCCAGCGCCCGTGAACGCCTCGTAGACCCCGAGCGCGCACACGGCCCCCACGATAAGCTCAAGCACCAGGACTACAGCCAGGAGCAAAGGCACGACCGGGGCGAGGAACGTCTTGGCGAAGTGCCCTTTGAGCCACTCGAGGTTGCCGTTCCAGTCGGTCGCCTTGTCGATGCCGGACTGGAGGAAGGCGACGGCGAAGAGGCCACAAGCGAGCCCGACCGCCCACTGAAGGCCGTTGACCACCATATCACGGTGATACCCGCGATCCTCGGGGGGACGTCACGCCCCGTCCGAGACGAGCCCGGCGGGGAGGGCCCCGAAATCGCGCTCGCCGCACCAGACCACCGACTGGAGCCACCAGCGCGCGCCGTCCGACATGAGTTGTATCGAGTTAACTCCGCGGTCGAACAGCTTCCCCCCGACCTTGCCTTCGTACGCGCTGAAGGCATGGACCACCGCCCCGTACCGTTCTTCCCGGCGACCGATCTCAACCTCCTCGAACCCTTCGCGCTCGAGGAAGGGGCCGCTCCTGGCCTCGTAGTCCTTCGGCGTCATCGCGACCATCACGACCTTCTCACCCTGCTTGACCGCGGCGACCATGCGGGCCCCGGGGGCGAACAGCTTGTGGAACCGCGCCCAGTCGCGCTTCTGTCCGGCTGGGCCGGAGATCACCGCGTAGAGGGCCTTGATCGTGGCGTCCGGGGAGACGGTGTCCGGGTCGGGGGTCGATTGGAGGGCAAGGGCGAGTCCGAGGGCGAGGCACGAGAAGGCCATAGCGTGTTGTACACGCCGGGGAGGGCCCGAAGTTTCCTCCCCCGGTGCGGGGGCCGGCCTCAACCTCCGGCCCGGAGTCGAGTTCGATTCGTAGGGGCCGGGAAGCGGGCGATGACGGTGCCTCCGCGGCCGGCGGCGGTCGCGACGCTTTGGACGGTCCAGAGCGAGAGCCCGTCATCCCCGTCCATGGCGCTCCCGCTGTAATCGCCCCACGGCCCGCCCTCGGTGGCCGCTTTCCCCTCGGCGAGGGCGACCGTCGGACGGAGTGTCCCCGGCGGGTCGCTCGCCCGGCGGACCGCGGCCCGCCCGGAGACGAACGTGCCCGGGCCGACCTCCTGGAACCCGACGAGGACGTCGCCCCGACGGTTAACGGCGAGGGTGGTCTGGACAAAGCTGTTCGTGGGATGGGCGAGAAGGCCGCTCTGGACGAACGTACCGTCCGTGCGAACCTGGTGCCACTGCACCCCGGCCCGCCCGTCGACGTTCACGGTGTGGGAAAACCAGACGTGCCCGCCTTGCAGGACGAGGTTCTTCGGGTTCCGGTCGCCGGGCGCGACGGTCTTGTCCGTGCCGGGTTGGGGCGCGGCGGGGGGCCAAGCGAAGTGCGCGAACCGGTGCGGGGCCCGTACGACGCTCAGCACCGCGGGCCCACCTTGCCCGTCGTCCCCGAGGCGAGTGATCACGATCTCCTTGTCGGTGAGGGCGACGAACAGCAGGTCGTCGGTCGCGTCTTGGGAGAGGACGGGGTGACCGAGGCTGCCGGCGAAGTGCCAGACCGTCGCGGGGCGGCCGGCCTTCAGCTCGGCGGTCCGCATGACGAACGTTCGCTCGTCGCCGCCGGGGAAGCTATAGCCGACCCACTTTCGGCTCGCCCCGATGGCTCCACCGTCCACCCCGGCCGGGGCCGCGACGGGATACGTGTTCCACGCCCCACGGGGGTCGGCGGTCTCCGAAACGGAGACGTTGACCGGCTTGCGCTTCTCGTCGTCCCAGTACGTCCACAGGTTGAACACGAACGTGCGTGAGTTCGGCTCGAAGACGAGTTTGGGGTCGATCCCCCCGTTGAACTCGCTTTGGGGGACGCCGTCGACGTACTGGCCCTTCTTGTCGTAGATGGTGAGCCCGAGGTTCGTGGCGTGGAGGACGTAGCCGCCCCCGACCGCGACCTGGGGGTCCACCTGGCGATCTCCGTCTTGCGCCCCCTCGAACAGGAGCACGCCCCCGACCGTGCGCGGGTTCCCGCCCTGAACCCGCTTCTTCGCCTTCCCGCCCTTGTCGAACGAGGCGTTGCGTATGGGCTGCACCTGCTCGGTGCGAACCGGCAGGACGAGCGGGTCTGGCCGCCCCTGTTGGGCGAGAAGAGCGATAGCGATCGGCGCGACCAACATGGCTGGAAGCAGTCTACTGCGTTCAGAAGTCCATCGCGGTGTCGCCGTGGATCATCTGGATGTAGGCGAGTTGGCCGACGTGGTACATCGGGTTCCAGTAGGCGTAGCTGATAAAGTCGCGCCAGGCGAAGGTGCCCCAGGGGGTCTCGATCTTCTCCTCGAGCTTCTCGGCGGGGAAGTTGCGGATCGCGTCGAAGAGGTCGGCCTTGCTGGACTCGTAGGCCGCCCTCGCTTGTTCGAGCGTCATGCCGCCGCTCGCGTGGGGCTCGTCGCCGTCCATCGGGGCGACGGCCATGTCGCGAATGGTCTTGGCCAGGAACGGCGGCACGGTAGCGCACTCGACCACCATCTCCATGGGTGTGCGGTTGCTCTCGGCCGCCTTATAGTCGAGCTTGTCCTTGAGCCGCTCCGCGTTCTTGAAGAGGTCCTCGTAGGCGGACTCGATGAGGGGCACGAGCGCTTCCTGGTAGGTCATGGCGGCCCGAATCTTACCGCTCCCGCTCGGAACGCGGAGCTTCGGCTCCGAACTCGACTTTCGGGGATGCCGACAGTGAGACTCGACGCGACCACTAGGCCGCGCGCGGTAGCCCGCCGCCACAGCCCGTGCCTCAGAGGCCCTGCCGCAGTTAACCTTGCGTTAACCCTCGCCTATCATATTCGTCCCATGCTCAGGCTTGGCCCTTGCCTCTTGCTCGCGTTGTCGCCGGTACTCGCCCTTGCCCAGCCTCGGGATCCGGGGCCGGACGTCGGCACGGCGAGGGGGGTGGTATTCGAGGATCGGAACAAGAACGGGGCGCGCGACCGTGGCGAGAAGGGGATCGCGGGGGTGTGGGTCAGCAACCAGCGGGACTTCGCGAAGACCGACCGCGAGGGGCGCTGGGAACTGCCCCATTGGGACGACACGGTGTTCTACGTCGTCAAGCCCCGGGACTGGATGACGCCGGTCGACCACCACAACAAGCCGGTGTTCTTCTACATCCACAAGCCCGCCGGATCGCCGCCCGATATGCGCTTCGCCGGGGTACGGCCGACCGGGCCGCTGCCGGCGTCCATCGACTTCCCGCTCCACCGGAGGAAGGAGTCCGACACGTTCCGGGCCCTCTTCTTCGGCGATACCCAGCCGCGCGACGTGCGGGAGGTCGACTACATCTCCCGGGACATCGTTGAGCCGCTGGTGCAAAGCAAGGAGAAGTTCGACTTCGGCGTCACCCTGGGCGACATCGTGTTCGACGACCTCCGGGTTTTCGAGCCCTTGACCCAGACGATCGGCCTGATCGGGATCCCGTGGTACTACGTCCTAGGGAACCACGACATCAACTTCGACGCGAAGGACGACGCGGACTCGGACGAGACCTGGCACGCCCACTTCGGGCCGAACTACTACTCGTTCCAGCACGGCCCGACCCACTTCGTAGTCCTCGACGACGTCGTCTGGACCGGCGCCGAGAACGCGAAGGCGGCGGATCCGAACCGTCAAGGGGGGTTCTACCGGGCGGGTCTCGGGAAGACCCAGCTTGAGTGGCTGCGCCGCGACCTCGAGAAGACCCGGCCAGACCAGCTGGTCGTCTTGCTCATGCACATCCCGATCACCGAGATCGCGGAGAAGGCCGAGCTCTTCGCGATCCTCGCCCAGAGGCCGTACGCCCTGAGTGTGAGCGCGCACACGCACATGCAGGAGCACAGGTTCCTCACGGACAAGGACGGCTGGCCGAAGGCGGAGCCCCACCACCACGTGATCAACGTGACGGCGTGCGGCTCTTGGTGGACGGGCGCGCCGGACTCTCGCGGTGTGCCCCACTCGACGATGCGAGACGGGGCCCCCCACGGGTATAGCGTCTTCACCTTCGACGGGAACCAGTACTCGATCGAGTTCCGGGCGGCCCGCCGGCCGGCCGACTACCAGATGAACGTCATCGCCCCAGACGTGGTGCAGGCGGACGCTCCGCTCGACGTGCGGTTCCACGCCAACGTCTTCGGGGGGAGCGAACGCAGCAAGGTGGAGTTCAGCTTCGCCGGGTCGGAGTGGACGCCGATGATTCGAACGGTGGACCGAGACCCGCTCTTCGTGCAGATGTGGGAGCGGGATCGCGAGCTCAAGGCCCCGTTCCGACCGCTCAGTTCCCCGGGGAACTCGACCCACCTGTGGCGCGGGCAGTTGACGGGGACGCTGAAGACGGGCACCTACCCGCTCCACGTCCGCACGACCGACATGTTCGGGCAGACCTACACCGCCACCCGCGCCATCCGGGTCCAGTAACCGCTGGCCGTTCTCGTTGGCGCAGGGAGTCGCAAAGCGGCCCCTGCGCAGACGAACACGTTAAGTCCGTGCCCGGTCGAGCCGGAGGAGGAGCTTTTCGCCGCGCCACAGCATGAGCTGGCCCTCTTCGATGGTGAGCCGGTTGACGAGCGAGAGGAGCCGGACGAGGTCGTTCTCCACCTTCATCCGCTCCGGCGGGCCGGCCATGAGGGTCATAGGGCCGGGGTCGATCTGCGCCCCCGGTCGGCTCCACGCGTAGGCGGCGCTGAACCGGTTGACCCCGCCGAACCCGTTGATCCGGCCCTCCCCGGCGTCGAACTCGAGCGTGGGCGGACTGTCCTTGAACGGCAAGGGCTGGCCCTCGATCTCGATCACTCGCCATTCGACCCCTTCGAGCGGCCACAGGTCACCGTGCTGCGCCCGGACGAGCCCGAGCGTGGCGCGGCCCTTCCCGTCCAGCTTGACCACCGAGTGCTTTGGGGACTCGAAGAGCAGCTTGCCGCCCACCTCGATGCGGGCCCGGAGGCCGTAGGTGGCCCCCGGCTCGGGGTCGCCGAGGAAGTAGGGCAGGCTGAACGCGAAGGGCACCTGGCGGCCGTTCGACCAGAAGGTGACTTCGGAGAGGTTCTTCTGGCCGCCGTTCGGGCTGAAGGCGTCCAGCGAGACGACGATCCGGGCGTCCGAAGGGAGCGCCATCCGCTCCCGGTAGGTCACCGTGCCAGAGACAGTGCCCTGGGCAAAGGCGACTGCGGGGAGCGCGGCAAGGGCGAGCAACCAGTGGCGACGGGCCATGTGACCCTAGACGACCGAGCCTGGCCCGGCGTTCCTGCCGGGGCCCTGCATTGGGTAGGCCGTCAGTCGAGCCGAAGCCGCGCGACGACCGGAAAGTGGTCGCTGGGCGGGCGGCCTTCGGGGGTGAGCGTCCGGTCGATCTTTGCCTCGACGAGGCTCCAACCCGAGCAGTGGAGGACGAGGTCGATCATGTCCCCGCCGGTCCGAGTGGGGTCGAAGCCGTTGAACGTACCGAGGGGGCCGGATGGGGGCGTGGCGACGGTGAACCGATCGCCTTGCGTCAGGACCTGGACGGGCGGGGCGTCGGGTGGGCAGTTGAAGTCGCCGAGGACGAGGGCGGGGCGGCCGGGCCGGGCATCGGCCCAGGCGCGCATCGCCCGACCGCCGAGGAGGCGGGCGTCGGCGGACTGGTGGTCGAGGTGGGCGTTCATGACGAGCACCCGGCGCCCGCTATCCGTGAAGAACTCGCCCCAGACGAAGACGCGTGGGATCCGGGCCCCTGGCCCTAGCGAGCCCGGCCGGTCGGGGGTCTCGCTGACCCACCGGGTGCCGCCTTCCCGCAGCCCCAGGCGGGACCGCCGGGTGAAGACGGCGCTGAACTCACCCTTCCGAAGACCGTCGTCCCGGCCCACACCGAGCACGTCGTGGCCCGGGAGGGCGGCGGCAATCTCCTCGACCTGGCTCGCTAGGGCCTCTTGGACGCCCAGGACGTCCGGGTCGTGCCTACGGACGAGGTCCAGCAGCGCCTCCTTCCGGTTCGGCCAGGAGTTCTCGCCGTCGGGGGCGGTGGCGAACCGGATGTTATAGGTCATGACCGTCCACTCCGAATCGACCGGCCGTTGGCCGGCGGGCATAGCGAGGGCGAGCAGCACAGGCACCACGCCGAGAGGTTACCGGACGGAGGGGCCGAACAACGTTGGGACGCTAATGGGGCTCCGGGAAGGAACGTTCGGGGAACACTAAGGTTCAAACGGGCGGGTATAAGGAGGCTGTGTGCGATTGCTACCGACCCGTCAAGGAGTTTCTTTTCCAGCAGGTCTCACCCAGCCTAGTAGCTAGGAGTCGTGAACTCGCTTTCGATGCCGATTACTCTGAGAGGATCCATGATCGGGCCCAAAGATGGGCGCCACCGGCGGCGGCAGGCCAGGTGCCCAGGCGCCCGTTTCTATCGCTGTCAGGGGGCGGTAAGGGAGCGCCCAAGTGATCGTCTGCTTCGTCGCGCTCGTGCTTACCGGGGCATCGATCGAGCAAGCAGAGCCTTGGTGTTCACAGCCCTGGACGGGTGACGATGGACCGTATCGCACGATGCGTCGAGAGATCGAGCGAGTGATCGGGGACAAAGCCTGGTACGGGTCGGATCAAGAGGTCGTCGACCGGGCCGAAGCAGCCAAGAAGCGGTGGCAAGCCGACAAGTCGAGCGTCCTTAAGCTCTACGGGTGCACCTATTGGTTCCTCGTCGCGCGGCGCTACAACTTGGGATACCGCGCAGGGGACGAAGCGGCCGAGCTTGTTGCAGCTTGGAAGGGGATCAAGTACGAGCCGAGCTATGAGGTCGATCGAGTGCGTTTCTGGTTCATGGCCGCTCGCAACCAGCCGGGAAAGACCCTGATGCCGATGGGTGACCGTCTCCTTCGCGTCGATGAGGACGACTGGGACATTTTCGCGGCGATCGACCAGGTCTCCTTCTGGCACGGGGCCAGCCGCGAGAAACGAGAATGGATCGTCGAACTCCTCTTGCGGGGGAAGAAGGAGGGCCCGAAGTGGCCCCGCTGGGACGGCGACATCTCAAGCGCGTACTTTAGCCTCTTCGCGACCACGCAGGATCTCCAGTATGTCCGGAAGGCTATCGATTACTGGAAGGCGTACATGGTGGTCTTCAAGGAAGGTTCGGAGCTCCGGCTTGGTGCGCAGAAGCACTTGAGGCACCTGGAGGGCGTTCTGCGAAACCCGCCGAAGCTCGACCGTGCGTCAAGAAGGCTCTGAGCCGCCCAGGCCCGGCGGAGCCGCGCCGTTCCCGTGTCACGTCCCGCATTTCGCGAGTCCACTATCGAAACCGACCAGAATCTGTCAGAGTTGGCGATGCCTCGCGGTGATCGATTGGAGGAGTTGTGGGCTTCGCCGCCGTCTGCGGTGGCCCCTGGCGGCGCGGTCTCGTTGGAGGGGCTGCCCGAGCCTGCCCGCCGGTATCTGTCTCACGCGCTGCCTTCGGGTACTACTCCGGCGAGCGCGGTACGGCTGACCATGACGGGCCGCATCAAGCTGAAGGCTTGGTCCGACTTCGTCGCCGAGGAGGTGATGGAATGGCCGCGCGGCTTTGTGTGGGCGGCGAAGACTCGGGTGGGCGGCTTGCCGGTCGCCGGGTACGACCGATACCTTAACGCCGAGGGCGAGATGTGCTGGCGGCTTCTCGGGTTGCTGCCCATGATGACGGCCCGAGGGCCGGACGTCTCGCGGTCTGCGGCGGGCCGGTTCGCGGGAGAGCTCTGCTGGCTACCCGGCGCCCTGCTGAGCCCGGACGTCACTTGGGGCGAGCCGGAGGGGGACTGGCAGCCGCTCGTGGTGAAGACGGCCGTCGAATCCGTTCCGCTTAGGTTTCGGATCGACCAGTCGGGTGCGCTGGGCTTTTGCCAGATTGAGCGGTGGGGCAATCCGGATGGCCGGGCGTTCGGCCACTACCCGTTCGGGGTCGCCACCGAAGAGGGCGAGTTCGACGGGATCAGCGTGCCGCGGCGCGTCGTCGCGGGTTGGGGCTATGACGGCTCCGACCACGAACGCGCCATGTTCGAGGCCGAGGTCACCGCCCTGCGCTTCCGGTGACCCCGACCGGTCGGTCTCGGCAAGCTGGGCAAGTGCCGATCTGCCCCGGCTACTGCGTCCCCCAAGTCGACTTCCTCTGCGTAGGGCCGCGAGACCGGCCGTGGCGGATCTCCGGACCACCGGTGCTTCCTGGCCCAGTACAACGCACGGGCCGCACTCTGGACTCGAAACGCAGACGCCGGTGCGACGTCCTTTACGGGACGATGCTCGCCACGCTCACCCTCCTCGCCCTCTCTGTCCAGTCCAAGCCCCTGGTCAGCAACCTTGTCGAGAACGGGAGCTTCGAGTTCGGGGACAACCCCCGGCCCCACGATCGTGCGGTCCGCCTTGGCGAGGGGTTCACGAACGTGGACTCGTGGCGGGTGGTCTCCGGGAACATCGATTGGAACGGCGGCTACTACCGGGCCTACGACGGCAGCCGGAGCCTCGACCTCAGCGGGGACCAGCCCGGCGCGGTGGCCCAGACTATCTCGACGGTGCCCGGCCGTGAGTACCTGCTCACCTTCTGGCTCTCGGGCAACCCGGACGGGCCGCCGCTCAAGACCATGGAGGTCCGCGTCGGCAAGACCACCCGCCGGTTCTCGTTCGACACCTCCAAGTTCGGCGCGATCCCGACCGACCTGAAGTGGCAACGCCACAGCTTCACGTTCAAAGCCGACTCCGAGGACACCCGCATCACCCTCGCCTCGACCACGGCCGGGCACTACGGCCCGTTCGTCGACCAGGTCGAGGTCAGCCGGCAACCCTAGGCGGTAGCCGAGCCAGGACAGTGGCGAGGGCGAGTTCAGGTCATCGTCCGTCAGTCCTCCAGCAGCCGTTCGCAAGGTCGATCCCATGGTGGTCGGCGCGCTGCTCAAGGTAGATCCGTAGGCCGTCATCGACCCAGAGACTAGCGACGTCCGCATCGACCCCGGTCCAAACATCGTCCCAAAGAGTCCTCGCGAACGGGCCAAAGTTGAGCTCGGCAGCTTCCGCCTGAAGATCGACGACGCTCACGGATTCACAGTCGATAAGAAGGTAGACGGTGTTCCATCTTCTCGAGGAGGTGGGCTCACGCCTCCAAATGTGGGCAACCCATTGGAGTCGGTCGTCCTCGGTGAAGAAGTAGTCGTCGAGCAGCTCGTCGCCCTTCTCAGGATCCAAAGAGCTCGGGCCCGGCCACCGCCCGTAGACTAAGTCGCGGTTGAGATACCCCTCCTTCGTCGTGCAGTAGTGCACTCCAGAGAACTGAAGGTCGATCCGGTACAGGTGCTCCGGGGGGCCTGTCCGGAGGTGGTCGACCCGTTGGATCGCTCGTAACGTCCAGTCGAACTGGTCCCCGTAAACCGAGTGCAGGCTTAATGTCGCGGAGTCGCCCTTGCGGTCGAATCCGATCGTCGAGCTGTCGTGGAGGTAAGACCCGAAGTAGCGTCGGAGGTCTTCAGAAACTGGCAGGTGTCGGCCGAGTTGGCGCCAGCGTCTCTCATACCGCTCTTCGCAAATCAAGTCATGCTTCTTGCGGTAGCTCAAAGTGTCGAGAGACGCCCCGATGTCGTGGAGTGTCCTCGCCTTCTCTAGCCAACTCTTTACCATCTCGAAGCGAACTCGATCCTCCCCCGAGCCCCCTCCTCGGTTTCGAAGGGCACGAAGCATCCCTTCAAAACCGAGGAGGGGGCTCCGGAGGTTAGACGGCCGCCAGTTTCTTGGCCTTCTCGCGGACGTCGTCTAGGCCGCCGCAGTAGAGGAAGGCCTGCTCGGGGACGTCGTCGAGGTTGCCGCTGACGAGTTCCTTGAACGCGGCGACCGTTTCGTCGACGGTCACGTAGCGGCCGGGGTTGCCGGTGAACTGTTCGGCGACGAAGTTCGGCTGGCTGAAGAAGCGCTCGATCTTGCGGGCGCGGGCGACGGAGGTCTTGTCGTCGTCGCTCAGCTCGTCGATACCGAGGATCGCGATGATGTCCTGCAGCTCGCGGTAGCGCTGAAGGATCTGCTGGACCTGCAGGGCGACAGCGTAGTGCTCTTCGCCGACGATGCGGGGGTCGAGGTTCTTCGAGGTCGAAGCGAGCGGGTCGACGGCCGGGTACAGACCCTTCGAGGCGATGGCGCGCTCGAGGTAGACGTAGGCGTCGAGGTGCTGGAAGGTCGTGGCGGGGGCGGGGTCGGTCGGGTCGTCGGCGGGCACGTAGACGGCCTGCACCGAGGTGATCGATCCCTTGTTCGTCGAGGTGATGCGCTCCTGGAGGAAGCCCATCTCGGTGGCGAGCGTGGGCTGGTAGCCGACGGCGCTCGGCATGCGGCCGAGGAGGGCCGAGACCTCAGAGCCCGCCTGGACGAAGCGGAAGATATTGTCGACGAAGATGAGCACGTCGCTGCCGACTTCGTCGCGGAAGTACTCGGCCATCGTCAGGGCAGTGAGGGCGACGCGGAGTCGGGCACCCGGCGGCTCGTTCATCTGGCCGAAGACCATGGCCGTCTTGTCGATGACCGCCTTCTCCACGCCGTCCTTGTCCTTGAACTTCGTGTGCTGCATCTCGAGCCAGAGGTCGTTCCCCTCGCGGGTGCGCTCGCCGACGCCGGCGAACATCGACACGCCCGAGGCCTCGACCGCGATGTTGCGGATGAGCTCCTGGATAAGGACCGTCTTGCCGAGGCCCGCACCTCCGAAGAGACCGACCTTACCGCCCTTGTTGAATGGGGTGAGGAGGTCGACGACCTTGAGGCCGGTCTGGAGCAGCTCGACCTTGACGTTCTGCTCAGCGAAGACCGGGGGCTGGCGGTGGATCGGGAGCTTCTTGCTCTCGTCGACGGGCCCGCGCTCGTCAATCGGCTTGCCGAGGAGGTTGAAGACCCGGCCGAGGGTCGCCTCGCCTACCGGCACCATGATCGCCGAGCCGGTATCGACGGCGTCCATGCCGCGCTTAAGGCCGTCGGTGGAACTGAGGGCCACGCACCGCACCATGTCGTCGCCGAGGTGCTGGGCGACCTCGCAGGTGAGGTCGATGCCCCGCCCGGCGTCCTTGATCTCGATCGCGTTGTAGATCTCGGGCAGGCCGCTCGTGGGGAAGCGACAGTCGACGACGGGGCCGAGGACTTGGACGACGGTGCCAGTGGTTGCCATGCGCAGTGGATCCTGAGGCCAGGCGGAGCCTGGTTCGTTGGCGGCGAGTATACCGACGCTCCCCGAAAGGTCCGGGGCCGGGAGACCGGGGCGGGGCCCGGTGGCGTAGTCTTGACAGAGGGCCCCCAGGCGGGGCGGAACACGTGTGTTGAGTTCGATCTTCTGTGTCGCGATCGCAGCGGTGCCCCGGGCTCCGATCGCCTTCGACCCGACGTCCGTCGCCGCGGTACGGGTCTCCGGTCCGGGGTTGGCACACGTTGAGGGCTACGGGCGGCGGGGCCTCCACTGGCAGTTGCGGACATCAATGCCGGCCGAGGAGGTCGAGCTCCACCTACGCGACGAGGGCTTCGTGCCAAGCTGGCCCGGTTTCCGCCGCGACCGGAACGGGGTCGAGGTAGACGTGCGGTTCTGGTCGGAACTTTCCGGGGTTCCGTTGTGGGACCCCCTCGCCCCCTTGACGCCCGCCCGACAGAGCGCACCCATGACTGCCGTCGTCGTGACCGAGCGTCCGACCGACCGCCGCACAGCTCAGTCGTGGCCGCCCATGGGCCGACAGCCGCTCGACCTGCACCCGCCCGAGTGGGCGCGACCACTGGTTCCGCTGGAGGGGCGGGTCGCGGCGCGGCGATGGGTCGATCAGACGAGCTCCACCGAGACCCGGTCGTTCGAAAGCATCGAGACCCTCGTACATGGGCAACGAGCGGCTTGGGTCGAGCGCGCAGCCGTCCGCCTTGGGTCGGCCCAGCTGTGGCGGCTCGACGACGGCGGGGTGGCCCTCAAGCCTCCCGGAGCGACCGGGTCGTTCGCGGCTCGAGACGAGCCAGGTCGCCCCGGCTGGACCCGCGTGACCGTCACCTGGCCGATCCCGAACCCGCCGGCCCGTTGGTATAGCGCCCGTCGCTAGCCAAGGGCCCCGGCCTGCGAGAGGGATCCCGCAGGGCCGGGGGGTCGGGCGTCGCTTAGGACCGGCGCCGGCGGGAGGCGAGGGCGGCGAGGCCTGCCCCGAGGGCGAGCATCGTCGCGGGCTCGGGGACGGGGGCGTACGTCTCGACCGTGCCCACCGACCCGTTGATCACGTTCGCCGTGCTCGTCGTGAACTGGGTCGCGTTGGAGAGCGCCCAGAACACCGTCGAGTTCGTCCCCGGAGCGAGCTTGCTGGGGCTCGTCTTCGAGAAGTTGAAGCCGAGGGTGCCCTCGACCGTCCGGTCAGCGGTCGTCGCGGAGACGCCGGGGTTGTTGAGGAGCGACTGGGTCGAGTGCTGGGCCACCGTCGCCTGCCAGCCCGTCCAGCCGTTCGCGGTGACCCGGCCGACGTTGCCGGTCGAGTCGGCCTTGTTCACCAAGACCCACGCGAAGATGAGGTTGTCGCCGAAGGCCGCCGTCTTGGCGACGACCGAGATGAGCGTGCCGCTGAGCGTCGAGGTCGTGAAGTCTCGCGACTGCAGGGCCACGATGTCGAGCGGCGGCTCGCCGATCGTCGGGAGGGCGACCTCCGTGTCGGTGATGAGGCTGACCTGGGCAAAGGCCGCCGGAGCCGCGCACAGCGCAGCGACGAGGAGAAGAGTCTTCTTCATTTTGTAAGTACCTCTCAAGGAGTGCGGAGCGTCTAGTGATCACTCCACCCTGATAGATGCCGCCCATCACCCGGGGGTTACAGGACGGGCGCAGGCGCGTATCGGTCAGAATCGGGGGCGTGGACGCGAGCGGACGGTTGACGAGGCGCGAGGTGGTGGCGGCGGGCATGGCGGCGACGGTGGGGGCGACGGTCGGGCTGCCCCAACAGGCAGCGGCTGCCGCACGCCCTGAGACCCCCCCAAGGCAGGGGGAGACGATGGCCGACGTTCCCTTCGAGCGGCACGAGCGCGTGCGGATCGGGCTCATCGGGTGCGGCGGGCGGGGCGGATCGCTGCTGGGCGACCTGCTCAACGTCCCCGGGGTCGAGGTACGTGCCGTGTGCGACGTGCGCCCGGAGCGCGCCGCCCGGGCCGCCGAAACCGTCGCCAAGCGAGGGGGCAAGGCGGAGGCCTACGACCGCGGCCCCGAGGACTACGCCCGGCTCACCGCCCGCGACGACCTCGACCTCGTCTACATCGCCACCCCCTGGGAGTGGCACGTCCCCATGGCCGTGCGGGCCATGCGCGACGGCAAGCACGCCGGGGTCGAGGTGCCCGCCGCCACCACCCTCGAAGAATGCTGGGCCCTCGTCGACGCGAGCGAGGCCACCCGCCGCCACTGCGTCATCCTCGAGAACTGCTGCTACGGCTACTCCGAGCTCGCCGTGCTGCGGATGGCCCGGGCCGGGCTCTTCGGCACCCTCACCCACGCCGAGGCCGCCTACATCCACGACCTCCGCGAGATCCTCACCGTGGGCGAGGGCGAGGCCCTCTGGCGCCGCGCCCCCCACACGTCCCGCGACGCCAACCTCTACCCGACCCACGGCCTCGGGCCCGTCGCGAACTATCTCGACGCCAACCGCGGCGACCGGTTCGCGACCCTCGTCTCCCTGAGCTCGCGCGAGGCCGCCCTCAGCGAGTGGGTCGCTCAGAGGTTCGAGGAGGGCGACCCGAAGCGGGCCGAGCGCTACGTGTGCGGGGACATGAACACCTCGATCCTGCGCACCACCCGGGGGCGCACGGTGCTGCTCCAGCACGACGTCGTCACCCCGCGGCCCTATTCGCGGCTGAACCTGCTCCAAGGGACGAAGGGGACGTTCGCCGACTACCCGGCGCGCGTCTTCCTGGACGGCCAAGAGGGGCACGATTGGCGCCCGCTCGGCGATTTCAAGGCCGAGTGGGAGCACCCGCTCTGGACCAAGGAGGGCGAGACCGCCCGCAAGCTCGGGGGCCACGGGGGCATGGACTACATCATGAGCTTCCGCCTCGTCGAGTGCATGAAGGAGGGGAAGGCGCCGGACATGGACGTCTACGACGCGGCCGCCTGGAGCGCCCCGACCCCGCTCAGCGAAGCCTCGAACGCCGCCGGCGGCGCCCCCCAACTCTTCCCCGACTTCACCCGCGGCGCCTGGGAGTCCCGCCCCCCCGTCGACCTCTGAACCGATCCCACCCGGAGGCCGACGCTCGGCGGCCGCCCCCTGTGCGCGAGCCCCCCGGAGCGCGGAGCTCCCGCTCCGCCCCTCGGTCCTCGGAGCTCCGGCTCCGCACGACCGACCCGGACCACACCCCCAAAACCAGCAGACACACCCCAACCGGTCACTCGAGGTTTTTGAACCTAAGACGTGCCATCCGTGGTGACAGCGTGGTGACAGCGTGGTACATCGGTGGTAACACCCCGCTGCGAGGGCCGAAAACACCTTCACTCTGTGTCTGTCAAGTCTACCTACTTCTCCGGCCCACCCCCACGCCGCCCCGCCGCCACGCCAAACAGCCGCCCAACTCGGTAGGTCCCGGCCCCTCGCCGACCCGGGCGGTGGGGCTGACCTCCAGTCCCCGCCGCCACCTGCCGAAGCATGCACCAGGCCGGACCGCACAGGTTCCGAGCCGACAAGACTAGGAACACAACAGGAGACCCTTATGGCTAAAGTCACTCCCTCTGTCATGCTGGATGAGATGTCCGGCAAGGCCGGCTCCGTCGTCTACGTCAAGACGAAACAGGGCACGATCGTCCGGCCGCGCCGCACGCCGGCCAACCCCAACACCCCGGCCCAAGAGGCCGTCCGCGACAACCTTCGCCGAGCCGCCCGCGGCTACGAGGCCCTGACCCCCGCCCAAGCCCAAACCTGGGAGGACTATGGCCAGACCATTACCAAGACCCAGCCCATCACCGGCGAGACCTACAACCCGACCGGCATCGCGATCTACGTCGCCCTCGTGAGTAAGCTGCTCCAGGTGACGCCGACCGCCGCCCTCCCCACCGCCCCGCCGACCAGCGACTTCGTCGGGGACCGGCTCACGATCACCGTGACACCCTCCGCAGGGAGGCTGACCTTCAGCGCCAGCTCCCCGAACAGCCTTGGGACCCGTACCGAGCTGCTCGTGCAACGCCTCCGCAGCCGCAACCGCACGCCGCAGGCCAAGAAGTACCTGAGCCGGGGCTTCGCCACCTTCGCCACCGGGTCCCTCTCCGCCGAAGTCACCGTGACGCCGGGCGTCTACGCCTGCGCCATCCGGTACGTCAACGCCAACACCGGCCAACAGACCGAGATCGTCCCACTCACCGTCCAAACCGTCTCGCTCGCCCTCGAGAAGACGGGCACGGCGAAGAAGGCCGCCTGACCCCCAACCCTGCCCCTCAGGCTCGAAAGACCTGGGGGGCTTGCCCTGGGACTTAAGGCCCAAGAGGCCTGTGAGGCACCAGTGACTTCGGAGTCGTCCAGCGTTGCGCTCCTGGTGCCCCTTTTCGCTAGGTCAGCAGAACCTTAACCGAGCCATAACCATCTCCGTTGATTTTTGTGATACGTTGAGATGGAGGCATAGAGCGATGAAACTCTCTCTCAGGCTGCTGGCAACACTCGTAACGGCGCTCGCGCTGTTGCCCTCGACCGGGCTGGCGTCGTGGTACGTCAAGAGTGTCGAAGAGGTCGGGAAACTGGTCGAAGACGAAAACTACAGCTATCAGGTGCCAACCGGGACGGGACAGAGCGCACCCGCTTCCGGCCGTGTCCTCCGAGTGCGGTGCGCGTGGGGAGCCTCCACCCTGAAGAACGACCCCGAGTGTCAGGGGGAACTGTACGCCCCAGCCTCCTACAGCGTGCTCTTCGCCGACGGGATCGGGGTCGAGAACGGTACGCCAAGCCAGCACTTCGCATTGTACGGCACGATGCCGGTGATCGCTTTTTCCTCCGGCGGGCCGTTGGAGTTCGTCGTCCTGGTTCCGATCCCAGCGATTGGACAGCCCCGCGTGTTCAAGACGGTGACGGTGTCTCAGCGCTACCGGCGCGAGGGCACGCAGTGCGTGCTGGAGGTCGGCAACAACCAGCGCCTCCTGAACGTCGCGGCGTACCCGGTCTCCGGGGCTTCGATCGACACCCGCCGGAGCTACGGGAACCCGAACGCCGCCGGAAGCGTCGTCCCCGACGCGAACTGGACGCTCCAAAGCCTCAACTTCTCGACCTGGACGTTCAACGGCGGCCTGTTCGTCGGGAACATGCCCTACACCTCTCCCGGCGACGGCCGTTCCCCCGATCGGAGCGGCACGGCCCGAATGCAGTTCTACGTCTCGGGCGTCGCCCCGCCGAACGACGACACCCTCTTCGCGGCGTTGCGCGTTCTAGACCTCGGGGCCAAACCTTACGCCCTCAACGGGGAGGAGCCGGTCATGCCGGGCAGCCCCGTG
Organism: Fimbriimonadaceae bacterium; assembly: GCA_022843485.1. Taxonomy (GTDB): domain Bacteria; phylum Armatimonadota; class Fimbriimonadia; order Fimbriimonadales; family Fimbriimonadaceae; genus JALHNM01. Next base: position 107,132 of record JALHNM010000006.1, read on the forward strand.
CTAGGCAGCTACGTTGCCGGAGAGAGCACCCAGAACCTCTCGGTGCCCATGAACACGTTCACCTGGGCGACTCGATGGGGGATCGATCCCTCGAGCACAATGGTGGACCCCGAGAATTACTTGAACTGGCACCCGAACCAGGCCACGAGCTCGACGACGCTTACGGCTGTGACTGCTTCCCAATCGGCTTTCGGAGAACTCCGCACTCTCCCGCTCACCCGCACGACGACCCCCGAGGGCTTCATGCGTCGCTTCACGCCGAGTTACACCCGAGGCATCCTCGTGGCGATCTTTGGCGAGGCGGACGCGATCGGCCTCCGTTACAACGACGCGGCGACCGGCGAGAACCAGAACCCGGGAGGGACGACGACGGGTCTCTCGTGGCGGTACTTCGCCAGCGAGCGCTACACGAATCCGCAGGGGTTCCCATTCCCACACACGGACGCGGCGCCCCGACTCTATGTGCTCTCGTTCGGGGGGCCTTGGCAATGAGACTTAAGGCTCCTGCACTCTGGTGCTTAGCCGCACTCTCCGTCGTGGCGGCCCTCTCCTGTAGCCCGCACCCCCGATACGACAGCCGCTCCACGACCCTGACGCTGGACTGGCTCCGAAAGGATCCCTCCCCCGCCGCCGCCAACGAGGCCCTGAACCGGGCCGAAGCGCTCGAGGCACGGGGAGCGAGCACCGAAGCCGCCGCATTGCGCACCGCGCTCGCTTACCGAGCGGCCGACGAGCGCGACTTCCCGCGCGCCCGGGCCCACTTCGAGCGCGTCACTCTCCAGGCTCCCGCCACCCCCGAGGACGACCGGGCCCTTTGGGACTACGCCGACCGCGCCCGCTACCAAGCCGCCGTCTGCCTGCAGGCCGAGGGCGACAAGGCGGGGGCCCTCTCCGCCTATCGGGCCTACCTCGCCGAGGCCGTTCCGGGGCGCTACGTCCACGCCGTCGCCCGGCGCCTGTCGAAGCTGGACCCGGGGTCGGCCGAGCCCGACGGCCGCCTGGTGCAGCGGGCCCTGGACGCTCGCTCAGAGCACGCGAAGCAGGCGAAGTCCGCCTGCGGGCCGCTGGTCGTACGAGAGGCGCTGCGACGCCTCCACCGGCCGGCCCCATCGGTCGAGACGGTACGCCAGTGGTGCGGCACCGGCGGCGAAGGGACGACGATGGCAGGGATGGCCGCCGCCTTCGCCCGTGCCGGGGTCGCCGCCCAGGGGCACCGACTCAACCGAGCCGACTTCGCGCGCCTCTCCCCTCCCGCCGTGTGGCTTCGAGGCGACCACTTCGTCCTGATCCTCGGGGTGGACGGCGACCGGGCACGGGTCTACGACCCGAACGCGGGCGGCGAGTCCACCGTTGGCCTTCCCCCCTACTCGGACGGACGGTTCACCGCCGACGTCCTCGTCTTGCGGGTCGACCGACCCGCCTCCCACGCTTCCCACTCACGCTTAGGAGTCCATCCGTGAACGCACACCTCTCGAACACGTCCCACCGTTGGGTCCGACCCGTGGCCCGGCTGATGGCCTTCCTCTTGGCGAACATGTACGTGCCGTACTACGCCTTTGCGCTTCCGGGGCAGGTCGAGGCGGCGCCTGTCGCGCCGGACGCCCAGTCACGCCCGCTTACCAGGGCGGAGCTGTCCGAGCTTCGCGGCCAGCGCATCACGGACGCCTATGGCAACCCCTACAACTCGGGCCAGGCCAAGTACGACGTCGTCTACAAGGGCGTCAACACGCGTACGGGGGACTTCGGGATGAGCGCGACCGACATCAGCTTCGAGGGCGGGTTCGGGATCCCCGTCTCGGTCACCCGCTCCTATAGCTCGAACTCGCTCGAGGTCGGCCCCCTCGGCCCGGGCTGGACGTTCGGCCTCGACCTCCGGTCGTCGGCGGGGGGCTTGCTCAAGAGCCCGGGCGCTCCGGTGCGCTCGACCCCCGTGCGTATGAAGCGAAGGCCGGTGAACCAAGCCACCGTCGAGCCGATCGCTGGGCAAGAGCCGGTGGACGCCTTCCTCGCCCAGGACGCGGGCGGGACGGAAGAGACCGTCGAGCGCGACGTGGACGGCATCCTCACGCCTCCCGGCTGGGACGCCAACGTCTACGAGGGCGCGAACTGGGTCTTCGCGCACGGCCAATGGGATCTGCAGGGCGTGACCGTCATCACCCCCGAAGGCACCCGCAACCGGTACGAGACGCGGGGAGAGTACGTGGGTGGGACCCAAGACTGGCGGACGGGCATCGCCCTACCAAACTCGAGGTCCTCCGTGCTCAAGCTCGTGGAGTCTAAGGACCGCCACGGAAACGTCGTGGAGTACCACTACGACGAACAAGAAGGGCAGTTCGAGACCGCGAACGGGCTGGAGACGAGCCGGCTGCTCTCGTGGGTCAAGTCGGCCGAGGGCCGGTACTTGAAGCTCTTCTGGGCGCAGAAGGACGCAGGTGACCCGCAGAGCTGGCGGGTCACCAAGATCGACGTGCTCGGCGCCGACCCCGGCACAAGCCCTCCGCCGATGGCGACGGTCCAGTACGGCTACTCCGCCCAAGCCCCGTACCGGCTCACGTCGGTCACGACCCCGGGTGGGAAGACCACGACGTACGGTTACGGGCAGGCACTGGTCAGCACCGATGAGGACACGTACGTTCCTGGAGGGGCGCCTACGCTCCTAACGAGTGTCACGGATCCACGGGGACTGACGACCACCATCGAGTACGTCGCTTACGGCTCCTGGCTCGAGGTTCCGAACACGCCCTCCCAGTTCGTCCGGGCCGTAGTCGTTGCGAACCTCGTCGCCCCTGGGGGGCAGAAGACCAGCTTCAGCACGAACGTCGTCGGCTACCCTAACTGGACAGAGCCTGCGGGCTCGCTCTTCTCACCGAACCAAGGGGCGTGGTTCTTCGACCTCAGCGGCCGAACGTGCCTCGAGTCGACTTCGGGCCTTCCTGCAGACATCTACGCGCAACGGTCCGTTCAGTACCTCCAAGGGTCGCCCGCAGGTACCGTGAACACGGTGGTGCACGCCTATAATCGAGCCACCGTCGGTCAACCGAACAAGCCGCAGGACACGGTGACCTCCCGCACCTACGATGCCACCAGCCTTGCCCTGATCAACGAGGTCACGACTGTGAACGAAAAGGCGTTCGTCCTCCGCTCCGAGAGCGCCAAAACGTACAACTTCCTCGGCGCCCCCCTCTCCGAAGTCACCTTCGAAGGCCCTCTCGGGGCTCCGGTCCGTCGGACTGAGACCGAGTACGCCTACTGGGGCCAGGACAAGTACTTCCAGCAGCGGGCAGTCCGGACGAGGTTCTTCGGCCCGGGCGCGCTCGGGAACGGGACGCCGTGGCGGTACTCCCACACCGACTACTACACCTCCTCGGAGACCGGGAACGGGGCAGCGCGAGGGATGACGAAGGAAGTCCGGGACGCCAAGTACGGACAGATCACCGCCGACCCCGGGGCCGAATGGCGCTCGAGCGTCGCCCTCGGGAGCGGGAGCCTCGAGTCGGCGAGGTTCAAGTACGACTCCCAAGGACGGCCCGTCGAGGTCGAGAAACTCATCGCCAACGGCCCCCCGGCGACGTACTCGAAGACCACGACGACCTACCAGGGCCACGGCGCCCCCGCCTTCGGTGCGGCAAGCTCCGTGACCGAAGCCGCCGGTACCGCGATCGCCCGTACCACCTCCACCCTCGCCTGGCACTGGTCAGGGAAAGCAACGACCACCGTGGATGCCATGGGGCGAAAGTTCGTCTCCAATTACGATCTTGACGGTCAGGTGACTTCTGTCCAGAAGGAAGTCGCACCCGGCAACCTCACCACGCTCCTCAGCTACACCTACGGGACGTTGGGCGTCGAGAACGGGCAGCTTCTCCAGGTCGATGACACGGTGGGCGGGGTGCGCCAAACGTTCGGCTACGTCCCGCAGGGCCAACCCGCGGTGCCAGCCACCGGGCAGGTCGCTTGGACGGCCGAGGCCCCCATAGGCGGGCCCTCGACGACGAACCGCAACTATCGGGTCGATTACGAGTACGACCCCCTGACCGGGGACAAGACGTCGGACACGGTCCGCGTGACGGCGGACACCGTTCGCCGGTACCGCACGGACTACCGCGACTACACCACGGTCGGCGGTCCGGACGGGCCGGTGCGCGTCTTCCGGACGATGGACTACCGGCTGGCCGTGGACGGCACGACGGACTTCGTCGAGACGGGCGACCGGTACTGGTACCACTACGCGCCGTCCGGCCGGTTGCTGGACGTCGATTTCGCGGCGCAGCCCCGAAGCGGCCAGGCCTACCTCCCCGGCTGGGACGACTCCGGTCAGGCCGGCCCGTTCGGTGCGGAGCGGGCGAAGGCCCTGTCGTTCGTCCACGCGGACTACACGTACGACTCGGGCGGGCGGCCGACGCGGATCGAGTACGCGAGGTACAGCACCCAGGACAACGGGCAGACCTACGCCAAGGCAAACCTGCGGGCCTACGGCGCGGCCTACACCCTGCCGTGGGGCCTGAAGTCGGCGGTGGACGTGGAGGCCGGGAACGGCCAGGCGTGGGCGCCGACGGCCCGGGGGCAGGCGTTCGCCTACGAGGCCGAGCGGGACTTCTTGACCGGGGTCACCTACGAGTCGGGGTCGGGTTGGGGGTCTGGGGCCACGTGGTCGTACGGGCCGACGGGGAACCGCAGCGACGCGACGTGCGACGCGCTCGACCGGATGACGGCGAGCGCGGGCGGGTTCGTGTACGAGAACGACGCGCTGGGCAACCGGCTGTGGCGGGACCGCACGAACAACCGCCCGGCGACGGCGCAGAAGATGACCTGGGACGACCTCGGGCGGGCGGCCTCGGTGCAGGGGACGCAGGCGGGGGCACGGTACCGCTACCGGGCGGACGGGATGCGGGCGGTGAAGGTGACGGGGCTCACCTTGGGGTACGACGTGACGGAGGAGGGGCAGGTGTCGGGGTACTACGACGCCTTATCGACCGACATGCCGACCACTCGGTTCTACTATAATGGTCAGATGCCTGCGGACGAGGACCTCACGTACCGGCCCGCGCCGGGCGCCCCGCTGCGCCTGGAGGACACCGCTTACGCCGTAGGGGCGCGGGGGGTCGAGCGGACCTTGGTGCGCGACAAGGCGCTCGTCGGCGGGTCGTGGGCGACGGTCGACGACGGCTACACCCTCTACGACACCCACGGCAACGGGGTCGGCAAAGTGCGTCGGTCCGACTTCACCCCGCCCGGCGGCCAGACCGTGCCCGCCTATACGCCCGTAGGCGAACGGGACTTCGACCCCTGGGGCGTGCCCTTAGCCGGTAGCCAACCCGGCCCCCAACAAGGATACTGCGCGAACCTAGGCCATAGACAAGACCCCGAGAGCGGCCTCGTCTACATGCGGGCGAGGTACTACGAACCGGGTACGGGGAGGTTCGTAAGCGAGGATCCGGCTCGCGACGGGGGGAACTGGTTCGTCTACGCAGGCAACAACCCCAGTAATCTCGCGGATCCTGATGGGAGACGGGCCAGCTTCTCTTGGGTGTCTCTCCTGCTGTCCAACGGTATCGACGGCTTCATCAGGTGGGTCGAGACATTCACGGCCTACGACGTAAACGACTCCCTCGAGCTAGTAGTCAAGATCAAGCAGGCGTACGACAACCTGCGAGGCCTAAACGAAGCCCGAAAACTTGCCCTCATGGCTTCTGGAGTCGCCTACGGTTCCGCCGGGGCCGCTGCAACGGGAGGGCAGCTTGGCTTGAGCGCGGCATTCTTGACGGCGGGGGCCGCATTAAGGGTCGGAAGCATCATGGCGAAGATCGCGATGTTCATGGTGATCTCGAACCTGATCCTTGACGTCTTCCTCTATTCGATAGGGGAGGAACTGTAGCCGTGCCGGTCTGGCTGGTTCTCCTGGCATGGGTGTTGCCTTCAACCGTTGCGTTCGCCTTGGTTCTGCTCCACGTCGTTGGGGTTCGAACACAAGCGAGGCCGACGATCACGGTCGCGTTCGTGATGTTCCTCGTCCAGGCTTCGCTCTCGACGATCTTTGCGCTGCAGAGTTACGCGACCACTGGTGCCTTGTATCTGATCGCGCTCAGTTGTATGTGGTTCTTCCCGCACATGAGGGCCCTACCTGGCGCGATGAAAGAGATTACGGACAAGTTCAACCGCAAGGACTCCTAGCGGCGGGCCGGGTGGACGGGGCAGTCGTGGCAGTACGGCCCGACCGGGAACCGCACTGACGGGACGTACGACGCGCTCGACCGGGTCGTGACCCAGGGGGCGCGGCGCTTCCGGCACGACGTCCTCGGCAACCGGACCGAGACGGACTGGCAGAACGGCGGCCTGTTCCGGCTCCACACCTGGGACGTGCTCGGCCGGATGCGCTCGGTGCAGGGGCAGCAGGACGGGTTCGTTTACCGGTACCGCGCGGACGGGATGCGGGTGTCGAAGGTGGGCACGAACCCCATCGGGGTGAACGTGACCGAGGAAGGGACGGTGAGCGGGTGGTACGACGTCTTCGACGCCACGAACAAGCCCACGGAGCGGTACTATTACGACGGGCAGATGCCGGTGAGCGAGGACTTCCGCATACGTCAGTCGACCAACCCGGTCGTTGACCGGGTCGAGGAGACAATGTACGTGGTCGGGGCGCGGGGGATCGAACGGACGCGAGTGCAGGAGCAGTTCACGGGCGGGACGCTGACTGAGGTCGACGACGGCTATACCTTGTACGACTGCCACGGCAACAACGTCGCCAAAGTCCGCGTCGACGGCACCCTCGCCGGCGAACGCGACTTCGACCCCTGGGGCGTGCCGTTAGCCGGTAGCCAAACCTCGACGCCGCAAGGGTATTGTTCGTCCTTAGGCCACAGGGCGGACTCCGAGAGCGGCCCCGTCTACATGCGGGCGAGGTACTACGAGCCGACTACGGGGCGGTTCATAAGTGTGGATCCTGCGCGGGACGGAGGGAACTGGTACGTCTACTCCACCAACAGCCCAACAACGAAGTCGGATTTCTCGGGGAAGATAGATGCGCCCGCCTGGATCGGCTTGCTCGCAGGCTTCTTCGTTAGCATGAGTCGTGCACTTGAGGACGGGCAGCTATCCTTCACGGAGATCCGATGGGCAGTAGCAGAGTCGGTAGCAGGGACGGTCCTGGCCAGTGCGATGCATGCGGTTTGGCAGAAAGCGGGCAACAAGCTGAGTTTTTCCGCTGTCTTCAAGACTGGACTGACAGGCGTCGCTGGCGCTGCCGCCTTCTACTTAGGAATGCGCGCTGGCGAAGTCCTCTGGGAGTTGGCGGCCATGGAACTCGAGGGGTTCCGTGAGAACGTCGATCTTAGCCCGTTTAGGCAGTGCTGGCCAGGAACGGAAGGGTGCGGAAGACTCTAACGGGTGCTGAAATGGCTAAGCAATCCCTGAACTTCACTGCCGGACTCGTATTCGCTGGGCTCGTTGTCCTCGCCATCGCGCTTGTTCGGCTACTTCCTCAGGTACAGCCATTACAGTCCATAGCAACCGTTTTCATGGCGGCGACCATCGGCCTCGTCGTCTATCTGGTGGCGAAAAATGAGCGATCAAGACAACGGCCCTAGCCCCATCACCAAACTTGGTCGGCGCGATAGATGAGCCAGTAGCCGCCAAAGACTCATGATCGGTGACCGTTTCCGCACACATCTCCGGCGCTCATTTCTCGGTCGATTGCTCCGCGCCAAGACTGGACTGGCCCGAGCGTCGTACGGGATGCGGGCGGTGAAGGTGACGGGGCTCACCTTGGGGTACGACGTGACGGAGGAGGGGCAGGTGTCGGGGTACTACGACGCCTTATCGACCGACATGCCGACCACGCGGTTCTACTATAATGGTCAGATGCCCGCGGACGAGGACCTCACCTACCGCCCCGCGCCGGGCGCCCCGCTGCGCCTGGAGGACACCGCTTACGCCATAGGGGCGCGGGGGGTCGAGCGGACCTTGGTGCGCGACAAGGCGCTCGTCGGCGGGTCGTGGGCGACGGTCGACGACGGCTACACCCTCTACGACACCCACGGCAACGGGGTCGGCAAAGTGCGTCGGTTCGACTTCACGCCCCCCGGCGGCCAGACCGTGCCCGCCTACACGCCCGTAGGCGAACGGGACTTCGACCCCTGGGGCGTGCCCCTAGCCGGTAGCCAACCCGGCCCGCAACAAGGATACTGCGCAAACCTAGGCCATAGACAAGACCCCGAGAGCGGCCTCGTCTACATGCGACGGGTGGCCTGGTTATGGCCCCGCCTTTGTCCGGCTGACTCGGCTGCACCCAGGGCCATAGCCAGGTGCCCGGGCACAGGCGACCTCGACGGTTCGAGGGCCCCCTTGGAACTTGGCTGAGCGGGCACGACCCATCCCGCGCAACCCGGCCACCCTCCGGACGGATCGATAGCCAGAGTGGCGGAGGGCTCCATCCGCAACACTCTTGTGTTATAATCTTGGCCGGGGTTGGAGAGTTCGATAGCAGATGCCAGTTCGGAAGCCAGACGGAAAGCTCTCGTTCCTAGGGGAGATCATCGATGCGCTCATCGGCGAAGGGATTGGGTGCCTCGTCATGCTCTTCGTAGGGATCGCCTGTGGGGTGCTCCTTTGGGTTCTTGGTAAACGGTAGTCAGATCGTCTCGATCTTCAGTCGTCAGGTCGGACGTGACCTCTCACCAAGACCTCAGTGATGCGAACGAAAAACGGGGCGACGTGAAGGAGGACACGGCATAGTGAAACGACGCAAGCTTGCGCTGAAGGCCAGAGCGATCTTGTCCGACTGTTGGGTCGAGATCACAGGGATGGCCATCATCGTCCTGCTCGGGCCCCTCGGATTCTTTTACAGCGACCACTTAGGGTTCTTCGTAATAGGGATAGGGGGAGGCTGGGGCTTAGGCGGCATCGTCGCTGGTGCGGTAGCGGCTCGTTCCTCCCTCGAGTGGAGGCAGGCCGAGTAGGGTGCTCGTAGAGCAGACGACCTCGGTGATCGAGAAAAGTAGCTTCGAATCCCCAACAGCGGCTAGTCCGTACACCCGGTGCCCAGCGAGGCGTTCGCGTCCGACTCCCACCCCAAGCCACTCGCGCGGGCCGATCCGACGGCCGACCGTGCGGCAAGGCGGCGGCAACGCACGATGTCCCTCGCCTGAACCCCGTGTCAGCTCGAGCGGATCATTTCGCCCAGCCTCTCGCCGACTAGGGTCTCCTCGTCGACCACGGCGTCGGCGCCGCTCGCGCGGATCGTCGAGGCCATGAGGTGGTACCGGGCGCGGGCGACGACCCGGACGTGGGGGCAGACCGTCTTGGCGAGCCCCACGATGTGAGCGCAGGCCCAGGGTTCGGGGACGGTGACGATGAGGCAGGCCGCGTCCGGCAGCCCCAGGCCGGTGAGGATCGTGTCCTGCCCGGCGTCGCCGATCATGGCCTCGAACCCGTCCGCCTCCGCATCGCGGACCGCGGCGGGCGAGACGTCGACCACGAGTACGTCCGTCCCGGCACCCAGGACCGTCGCCGCGGCCCGGCTCCCGGCCATGCCGTAGCCCACCACGATGACGTGCCCCTCCCGGGCGGGCCGGATCGCCCGCTCCTCCGCCGCCACCTCACGCGCCGGGAACAGCCGGAGCGCGGCCCACTTCGCCCACGGGACGGCCCGCGGCACCACGTAGGGAGTCGCCACCAGGGTCAAGAACGTCACCGACACGACGAGCTGGAAGAGGAAGTCGGTGAGCAGCCCCCCGTCGCGGGCCACTTTGGCGAGCACGAACGAGAACTCCCCGACCTGCGAGAGCACGAGCCCGGTCGCCAAGCTCGTCACGAACGACGGCAAGAACGCCCGCACCGAGACCGCAGTGAGCAGGGCCTTCAGCACCATGACCGGCACGAGCACCCCGAGCACGAGCGGGAGGTTCGCCAGCAAGAATCGAGCGTCCAGCACCATGCCGATGGAGGCGAAGAAGAGCGTTACGAACAGGGTCTTGAACGGGTGGACGTCCGCGCGCATCTGGTGGGCGAAGGGCGATTCGGCGAGAAGGATCCCGGCCAAGAACGCCCCGAGAGCCGGCGACAGCCCGGCCGCGTGGGCCCCCCAAGTCGCGGCGGCGCACGTGCCGACCGCCAGCAGGATCGAGAACTCCCGGTTCCGGCCGAACGTGGCGGTGTCGAGCAGCCGCGGCAGGATGAGCGTCACCAAGAAGAAGAGGGCGGCGATGAGGAGCCCGGTGTTCAGCAGGAGCTGCCCCGGGGCGACGGCCCCCTTCCCCACCGCCGCCGTGCCGGAAAGCAGCGTCATGAGCATGACGAGAGGCACCACGGCCACGTCCTGCAGCAAGAGCACGCCGACGGAGGACTTGCCGTGCATGCCGTCGATCGCCTGGTGCTCGGTGAGCAAGCGGATCACGACGGCGGTCGAGGCCAGGCTCGCCACCGCGCCGAGCGCCACCGCCCCCCGCCACTCGACCCCGAAGCCGAGCGCGACCAAGGCCGTCACCCCCATCACCGAGGCGATCTGGAGCGTCCCCCCCACGAGCGCGACCCGGCCGAGCGACACGAGGCGCCGGAGCGAGAACTCGAGCCCGATCGTGAACAGGAGCAGGGCCACGCCGAGCTCGGCGATCACGCTCACCGACCGGGGTTCCTGCACCCACGCCGTCACGCTCGGGCCCACGACGACCCCGGCGATCATGTAGCCGATGACCGCGCTCTGGCGCACCCTCTCCGCGAGCACGCCCAGGACAAGGGCCGCCGTCAAGGTCACGATCAAGTCGAACAGCAGGGCCCACCCGTTGCCCATAGCGCCCCGCCGTTGTACCTGCCCGGGCCGGTGTCGCCGCCCGCGCACGGACACGCTCGCCGACGGGCGGGCCACGGTTATACTGGAGCCCATGCCGAAGAGGAAGACTCCGGACGCCGAGACCCCCACCGAAGCCCCCGCCACGGGTCGGACCCTGACCGCCGACGACCTCAAGCGCCTCCCGTGGCGGTGCGTGGGCCCCGCCATCATGGGCGGCCGGGTGAGCGACGTCTGCTTCGAGCCGGGCAACCCGAAGGCGTTCTACGTCGGCTATGCCAGCGGCGGGCTCTGGGTCACCAAGAATCGGGGCACCACGTTCGAGCCGGTGTTCGACAAGGTGCTGGAAACCTCCTCGATCGGCTCGGTAGCGGTCGTCCGACTCGCCGCGAACCCGGCGGGCGAGTCGAAGGAAGCGGCGTTCCGGATCTGGGTGGGCACCGGCGAAGGGAACGGCCGGAACTCGAGCAGTTGGGGCCACGGGATCTACCGCAGCGACGACGGCGGTAAGTCATGGACCCACTGCGGGCTGGAGGACAGCCACGACGTCCCGCGCCTCGCCGTCGACCCGCGGGACCCGGACGTCTGTTACGTCGCGGCTCTCGGCCACCTCTGGGGCGCGAACGAGACCCGTGGCGTCTACAAGACCACCGACGCAGGCAAGACCTGGACCCCCGTGCTCCAGATCGATGCCGACACCGGGTGCTGCGAGATCGCGATCGACCCCAACGACCCCGACACGCTCTACGCGGCGATGTACCACCGACGCCGCACGGCTTGGAGCTACACGAGCGGGGGGCCGGAGGGCGGGCTCTACAAGACCTCCGACGGCGGCAACACCTGGCGCAAGCTCGCCGGAGGCCTCCCCGCCCAGACCGGCCGCATCGGCCTCGACCTCTTCCCCGGCGACCCCAAGGTCATCGTCGCCGTCGTCGAGTCCACGGACGAAGGGGCCAACTCGATCCGGGACGACCGGATGCGCGGTGGCGGGGTCTTCCGGAGCCAGGACGGGGGCGATTCCTGGGAGCGCCTCAGCGTTCGCAGCCCGCGCGCGTTCTACTTCAGCAAGGTCCGATTCGACCCGAAGGACAGCCAGCGCGTCTACATGCTCGGCTGGACCTGCGAGGTGAGCGAGGACGGCGGGCGGACGTTCCGCCAGTTCCAAGCCAATCTGCTCCACGCCGACCACCACGCCGTCATCGTCGCCCCCGACGACCCGGATCACATCGTCATCGGCACGGACGGTGGCGTCTACCAGTCCTTCGACCGCGGCGCCACATGGGACTTCCTCAACACGATGGCGACCGGGCAGTTCTATAACGTCAGCCTCGACATGGGCGACCCGTACCGCATCATTGGCGGGCTCCAGGACAACGGCACCTGGGTCGGACCCAGCGCCACCAACCGGGAGGAGCAAGAGGACAAAGCGGCCAAGACCCCCGCCTTCGGGATCACGAACGCGGACTGGAAGTACGTCTTCTGGGGCGACGGTTTCCACGCTGAGTTCGACCCAGAGGACCCCGACGTCGTCTATGCCGAGTGGCAGGGCGGCAACATCGCCCGCATCGACCTCGAGTCCGGCGAGCGTCGCTTCATCGCCCCCGAGGCCCGCGAAGGCCAGCCCCGACACCGGTTCAACTGGAACAGCCCGTTCTTCGTCAGCCCCCACGACCCCAAGGTGCTCTACCATGCGGGCAACTTCGTCTTCCGCCTCGACGAGCGCGGCGACAAGTGGGAGCGCGTCAGCCCCGACCTCACCACGGCCGATACCGCCAAGATCGAGACCGTCGGGAGCAACGCCGAAACCCACTGCACCGTCGTCAGCCTGGACGAGTCGCCCCTCAAGGCGGGCGTGCTCTGGGCGGGCAGCGACGACGGCCTCATCCACGTCACTCGCGACGGCGGCAAGACGTGGAAGGACGTCACCCCTAAGGCGGTCGGCGGGCGGTACGTCTCGCGGATCGTGGCGAGTGCCCACGCGGCGGGCCGGGCCTACGTCAGCATCGACGGCCACCGTTCGGACGACATGGACTCCTGTGTCCTCGCGACCGACGATTGGGGCAAGACCTGGACCGACGTGACCGGCAACCTACCCAAGGGGCGCTCGGTCAAGGTCGTCCGGGAGGACCTCGGCAGCCCGGACGTGCTCTACTGCGGCACCGAGAACGCGGTCTACGTCTCGATCGACCGGGGCGGGAGTTGGGTACGCATGAACGGCAAGGCCCTCCCCCCCACCCCGGTCGACGACATCAAGCAACATCCCCGCGAGCGCGACCTGGTGCTCGGGACCCACGGGCGCTCGATCTGGATCCTGGACGACGCTTCGTTCTTCGGCCAACTCACCCCCGAGGCTTTGGCCGCCCCGCTCACCGTCTTCGAGGTCGCCCCCCGACGCCCCCGCCAACGCCTCAGCTACAACGGGGTCTGGACGCACAAGGCCTTCCGCGGGGCGAACCCCACGATGGGGGCCAGGATCGACTACTGGGTCTCGGCCTACACCGGGGAGGAGGTGAAGGTGAAGGTCGAGGACGCCAAGGGCGTGGTCGTGCGCGAGTTGACCGGCTCTGGCGCACCCGGCTGGAACCGCGTGGTCTGGGACCTGCAGCCGGAAGAGCACCTGCGCCTCCCGGACGGGGGGGAGGACACGCTCATGAACAAGTTCCACTGCCGACCGGGCGAGTACAAAGTGACCGTCTCGATGGGCGACCACAAGGTGACCAAGACCCTCACGATCCTCCCCCAAGACTAGAGTTCGCCCGCAGGCCCCCGGAGCGCGGGTCCGCGACCCGCTCCCCGGACCCGGGAGCCGTGCTCCCGCTCGCCGAGGAACTCGGCCAGAAGCGGGCGCACGGCCTCAGTCGAGCGCGAGGCCGTCGTAGAGCGCGCTGAGGCCGACGTCAAACGCCGTGCCCTCGAGCCGCAACGTCGATTCGAGCCCCACCACCAGGCTCCTCAGCCAACCCTCGGGCCTCCGCTGGCAGACCTCCACGAGCGGGGTCTCCACCTCGACGAGCAAAGCCCAGGCGAGCGAGGACACGGCGAAGAAGTCGAAGAGCTTGGTGCCCCGGTCGAAGGCCCGGGTGCTCGGCGAGAGCACCTCGACCAGCAGCCACGGGTTCAGCAACACGTCCCGCCGCTCGTCCAGGAAGTCCGGTTCCCCGCAGACCACGCTCACGTCTGGGTAGTACACCGACCCCGCCTGCCGGACAGCGATCTTAAGGTCCGAAGTCGTCACTCGGCAACCTTGCGTGCCAAGAGCGTCGGCAAGACACCGGGCAAGGTTCGCCGCGACCAGGCTGTGCTCGTAAGTCCCACCGGCCATGGCGACGACCTCACCGCCTACGAGCTCACTCCGGTCAGACGCCTCCCGCTCCCGGCGAAGGAACTCGCCGACCGACACCCCTCGAAACCCTGGAGCGCTCATCGCCGAAAGTCTACACCCAAGCTCAAAGGCCCCTCCTGGAGCGCGGATCCGCGACCCGCTCCAAGCGTTCCCAGCCTGGAAGGCTGGGACACCATCGCCTAGAAGGCGGTGCTACAGGCCGCTGCGTTGGCGGCGGAGGAACGACGGGATGTCAAGGTCGAGGTCTTCGACCTCGATCGGGCGGGCGTCCTCGCGTCGGGCACTCGCGTCGTCACGGCGACCGGGGGCCGGGTCGATGGCCTTGAAGACGTCGAGGTCGAGCGGCCGCGAGGCTTGCTCGGTCATCCCCGCCGCCAGCAGGGTCACGCTCACCGTCTCGCCCATCGTTTCGTCCATCACCTGCCCCATGAAGATGCTCGCGTCCTCGGCGTCGGTGAGCTGGAGCAGGTACTCCATCGCCTCGTGGGCTTCGTGAAGCCCGAAGTCGGGCCCGGCGGTGATGTTGACGAGCATCCGCTTCGCCCCCGTGATCGCCGTCTCGAGCAGCGGCGAGTTGGCCGCGGCTTGGGCCGCCATCCGCGCCCGCTGGTCGCCGACCCCAGACCCGATGCCCATCAACGCGACCCCCGCATCCTTCATGACCGCTCGCACATCGGCGAAGTCAAGGTTGACGAGCCCAGGCCGCAGCACGATGTCGCTCACCCCTTGGACGCCCTGCCGGAGCACGTCGTCCGCGATCCGAAAGGCATCGCCCAGCGCCGTGGCCTTGTCCACCACGTTGTGCAGGTTGTCGTTCGGGATCACGACGAGGGTATCGGTGCGCTCGCGGAGCCGGTCGAGGCCGGTCGCAGCCGCCTTCTTGCGCCGCGGGCCCTCGAAGACGAACGGGCGAGTCACCACGCCGACCGTGAGCGCGTCGAGCCGCCGGGCGAGGTCAGCCACGATCGGGGCCGCCCCTGTGCCCGTCCCACCGCCCATCCCAGCCGTCACGAACACCATGTCCGCCCCCTCGAGCAGGTCCATGACCTCGCGCTCGCTCTCCTTGGCGGCGACAGCGCCCACCTCGGGGTCGCCGCCGGCACCGAGGCCGCGGGTCGCGTTCAAACCGAGCGCAAGCTTGGTCGGCGCAAGGCTCCGCTCGAGCGCCTGCTGATCCGTGTTCAAGGCCACGAACTGCACGCCCTGCAACCCCGCCTCGATCATCCGATCGACCGCGTTGCACCCGGCCCCACCGACGCCCACAACTTTGATCACTGCCATAGCCTCGAACAGGTTCTTCCGACTCATCGCCCACACCCGCCGCGCCCCCTTCGGGAGAGGCCGGTCACAGGTCAGGACGCCCCGCCGCCGACCGAAGCCGCACGATCTTTTCCACCGGGACCCCCGCTACCCCGAACCCCGAACCCCTCACCGCCGATCCATGCCCCGTTCTCGGAGGAACGGCAGCAGCCGTTCGCGGCCGGAGAGGTGGTGCTCATCGACCCGGCGGCCGCTGCGCATCGACCAGGTCACGTCGCCCTTCATCCCCTGGGCCTCGTAGAACGCCGCCATCCTCGCGTCGTAGTCCCCGATCCCCGCGTCCGGGTCGTAACGCTCCCGGTGCCACACGCTCGCCTGGGGGAGCCGGGGTTTGACGGCGCCGTCGAACCCGTCCGCGGGCCAGCCGAGGCACAGCCCGAACAGCCCGACCACCCCGTCCGGTAGCCCCAAGACCTCGGCGACCCCGTCCACGTCGTTCCGCAACGCCCCGATGTAACAGACCCCCAGGCCGAGGCCTTCCGCGGCGCAGACCATCCGTTCCGCCGCGAGCGCCGCATCGACCACCGCCATCGTGTAGAACTCGTTGTAGTCGAGCCCGAGCGCGGTCTCACCGACCTCCGCCGCTGCCCGGCGCAACCGGTGGTGGTCGGCGAGGAAGCAGAGGAACCAAGGAGCCTGCCGCACCTGGGCCTGGCCCGCGCAGAGCTCGGCGACGACGGCCCGGCGGGCAGGGTCTTGGACGCTCACGACGGTCCAGAGTTGGAGGTTGCTGCTCGTCGCCGCGCTCTGGGCCGCTGCGACGAGCCCAGCCACCCACGCCTCGGGAACGTCTCGATCTGAGAAGGACCGAACCGAGCGATGGTTCAAGGCCCGCCCGAGGTTCGGGAGCCCCTCCGGCGCGGGAACCCCGTACCGAAGCTCCCACGCCTCCGCCGAGGTCTCGTCGAACACCGGGCGCTACGCCCCCCGCTTCGCCATGATCTGCGCCAAGCGGGCACGGAACCAGGGCACGTCCTCATAGCCCTTCAGCAGTTCGAACGGCGTCTCGTCGCGGTTCAGGAACACGAGCGACGGCACGCTCAGCACCTCGTACTTCTGGGCGAGCACCTTCCCGTCGTTCTTCTCGACGTCCACCGGCACGACCACCGCGTCCTTCAGCCGCTCGGCGACCTCCTGGTCGCTAAACCCCTCCTTCGTCATGAGCTTACAGAAGGCGCACCACTCGGCCTCGAACTTGAGCACGATCGTCTTCCTTTCCGCTTGGGCGACCTGTCGGGCCGCGGCGAGGGTCGGCACGATCCGAACGGCGAGCTTCCCACCCGTCGCGGGCTTCCCAGCCTCCTTTGCCCCCTCTTCACCTTTCGCCTCCTTCTCCGGCTCGGTGGTTCGGCCGTCGCCGGTGGCAGTCTCTCCGACCGGAGCGGGGTCACTTTCCGGGGAGGGGTCAGCGACGGGAGCCGCCTCGGTCGATGGCACCGAGGGCGTCTGAGCGACCTTCGTCGCGTCGACGGCGGTGGACCCGGTCGGGGCGCACCCGAGGGCGGCAAGGGCGAGAAGGGTGAGGGCGAGGAAGAGGCGTGTCATCGGTCGTCTTTCGGGTCGGTCGGGGGGCGGGTGGGCTTCTTCGAAAGCTCGAGCAAGATCTCGTACGCCAGCGGGTCCATGAGCACGACCCGCACCCAGGCCCGGAGACGCTCGCGGTCCGAGAGCTTGGCCGGGTCGGCCCCGGGGTTGCCTATGCGGGGGTCGAGGGCGTTCGCCGCGGCCTTGATCTGCCCTGCGTCGAGGGTCTCTTCGACCGCCGTGAGGACCTTCTCCGTCTGCTCGCCGACCATCACCTGGCGCTTGGCGTCGAGGAGCCGGAACGCCTTGATCAACTCGGTGATGACCTCACGGCTCGGCACCTCGCCCTTGTCGCGCGCGGCCTTGAGGGCGTCGGCGATCGTCGGGTCGAGCTTCCGCATCTCCACGAGTTCGTCGCGCAGGTGCCGCTTCTCGGCTTCCTGGGCGGACTCGACCTGCGCCAAGAGCCGCTTCGCCTGCTCCGGCTTGATGAGCACCGGGAGGATCTGGTTGTAGAGGTCGAGTCGCCGCAGGTCCACGAGGATGCGGTCAGCTTCGGCAGCGGGCCGGGCCGGTGGCTTGGCCTGTCCGAACGCGAGCGTCGCGGCGAGGAGGAGGGCGAGGGCGGCAGGCAGGCGAGGGCTCATGGGGTACTGGTCTCCGAGGACTGGGACGGCCGGGCCCGCTTGCCCGTTTCGGGACGGCTCACCAGCAGCGCCATCGCGAGCGCAGAGGCGGTCTGACAGTGGACGAACGCCACCCCGAGGAGGGTCACGAGAACCATGGCCCATGGGGTCATCGCCCCGTCCTGAAGTCCCCCCGACCGGCCGATGAGGTAAAGCGCCCCCAGCAGCAGCCCAGCAGGAACGATGAGGCCCCCGGAGGCCAAGAACACCAGCAACCCGCGAGGCGCCCCGGACAGGCCTGCCGCCCACCGAGTGGCCCGACGACGCAAGAGAAGCCCGTAGGCGACCCAGACCACGAAACAGACGGCGCCCTGTGCCCAGATCACGCCGAGACTGTACCTGCGACCGCGTCACCGAGCCGGACGACAGCCCGGGCCCGATCAAAGGCCAAGCGGCCCGAAAAGACCCGGTGGGGCAACGTCGTCGAGGACACCGGCCCCTCCCACGAGTCGAACGCGACGCGGACGTCCCCCCCAGCCCCGCCCACCTCGAACTCGCCGCTCAATCCAGTCTTCCGGGCCCAAACGACCGCCGCCGCAACACTCCCTGTGCCACACCCGAGCGTCTCGCCCACCGACCGCTCCCAAATGCGAAGCCGCAACCGCCGGTCACCCTCGGGACAGGCATAGACGACGCTCGTCTTGGCCGGAAAGTGCGGGTCGTGCTCCACGAGCGGGCTGACCTGGAAGAACGCGTCGTCTCCGGGGAGCGCGTCGACGAGCACCACGAAGTGGGTGCTCCCGGTGCTCACCGCCGAGCCCGTCACGCCCTGCACCGGTCGGTCGAGCCAAGGGGCATCGGACCGCACCGGCACGGCCTCGGGCCGGAAGTCCGCCGGGGGGAGCGTGACCGTCACCTCGCCTTGGGGTCCGACCCGGGCAGGGACGTCCCGGCCCCCGTGAAGGACTGTGAACTCTGCCCCCACCCACCCCTGCCGGTGCGCGTGGTCGGCGGCGCACCGCAGGCCGTTCCCGCAGAAGTCCTCGGTGCCGTCGGGGTTGAACATCCGAAGCGTGACGGCGGCGCCAGCCCGGCCAACGACGAGGAGCCCGTCCGCCCCGACCCCGAAGCGCCGCTCGCAAGCGTGGCGGGCGAACTCAGGGAGGAGCTCGGTCGGCACTGCCCCCGCCTCCACGAGGACGAAGTCGTTCCCGATCGTCTCGGTCTTCCAGAATTCGACGCTGATCAATCCAAGGGCTCCAATCGGAAGTGGGCGCTTCGGGCGGTGGCCCGGAACCACGCCCCGTCCGGGCAGACGAGCGGGAACCACCACGCCGAAGGGCGGTGGCCCGCCTTCTCGAGACCGCGAGAGGCGACCACGGCGTTTCGGACGAGCTTGAGCCGCGCGAGTTCCGCCTCAAAGGCGATCGTCCCGCGCAGACTCCGGCCCTGGTCGGCCTCGGGCGAGCTCGCGATGGCGTCCTGCTCGCGCTGGAGCGACCGCCACTCTTCCCGTGCGGCCGCGGTTCGTCGCAGAGTGTCGGCGACCTGGGCCGCCAACCGATCTCGCTCTTGCCGGTCATCCTCCGAAGGCTGCCGCTCGAAGATGCGGGCCCTCCAGTGCTCCCCCTTCTCGCGCTCGAGGGCTTGACGTTCGGCCGCGATCGCCTTCAATCGTGCGCTAACCTCCCGCTTTCTGGCCTTGACCTCGGCGATCCGGTCGTTGAGCCGACCGACCTGTTCGTGGAGGGCCTCGTACCGGGACGCCAGACAGCTCCACGTGCCGCCCAGCTCCGAGTCCAAGAAGCGGATCAGGTCCAGAGGTCGCCGCAGCTCGGCGAGCCGGTCGAGCAGGGCCTTCTGGTCGGCCGCGACCTCCCGCCACCGGTCGGCGAAACTACAGCCGCTGAGCTCGTCGACCCCGAACGGCCGCCGTAGCGGCTCCGGCAACGTGAACCAAGCGCAGCACTCGGCGAGGGCGTCCCAAGGCTCGTACCCCACACGCAGGATCGGGTGCACCGATACAGGGTAGCCAGCCTCGGCTAGGGCCCGGTGCAGACCCCGGCTCCGGTGGACGTAGCCGCTCGCCCCTTCGTGGAAGACGAACACGAACTCGGCCGCGAGCATCCCGATCAGGGTCACCGCCTTCCCAACGACCACGCACCCAGGGCCGAACCGCCGTTCCAAGACTGCGGCCAACTCGGCCGCAGTCCGAGGAGGGGTCTTGTACGAGAACCCGACCGGCGTGGGGGTCATGACGAGCCCACCGCGACTCCCGAGCCGGAGCGTCCCTCGACCGACCCCAGGCACGACGACGTCGAACGGCAACGCCCCCACCCCGAACCGTTCCAGCGGGTAGATCTCGGACCCCTCGATGGCCCGGTCGTAAGCCGCCCGGGCCGCCGGCCCACTCACCGGGTCGAGGAACAGTTCGAGCAACCGGAACCGCGGCCTGCCCGCCGTCTCCGGAGAGAGGCGCAGGAGCTCCGTGGTCGCCGTCGTCTCGACCCCGACCGGCTCGCCCGCCGTATGGTCGTAGAGCGCCGGCAAGAGCCGCCGGTAGTAGTCCCCCAGAGTCAGGGACTCCCGCCCCTCGGCCGCGTCGCACGCGATCGAGAGCAGCCGCTCCGCGGCCGCAGCCGAAGCCGCCCGGCGGGGACCGGAGAGGAGGCTCAGGCTCTCGTTCACGGCCCACTCGAGGGTGCCGAACAGGGTCGGGAACAGCGGGGCGAGCGGTTTCTCGGCCGTGACGCGGGGTTGAGGGTTCAGCGAGACGACGCCCCGCCAGCCATAGGCCTCGGTGACCTCGTCCAGATACCCCGGCCGCTCCGACTGCACTCGCGAGAGCTTCGCCCCGGCCGCCTGCAGGGCCTCCCTTGTCACGACCGTCTCCGAGCCGAACAGGGACGAGAACTCCCCGGCCGCGCTCCAAAGGCCCTTCGTCGTCGTGTCGTTGTGGGGCAGCGACTTAAACCCGCCCTTCTCGCCACGGGCGGTCGATTTGGCGAAGTAGTCGGTGTCGTGGACGCCCGCCACGAACGCCCGGCTCGACCCCGTCCTCCGCAGGGCGAGGGCGACGGAGGCCTTCATCGGCTCGTCCCAGAAGACGGTCTGGCCGAGGGCCAGGCACGGCACGCCGGGGGCGAGCCGTTCGAGCTCGCTCAGCGTTTCGACCTGGGAAGGACAGTTGGGCTCCATCGGCGGGGACTGCGACGTGCGCCGCCCCCTACGATACGACACCAGGGCGGCTGTCGTGACCGACTTAGGGCCCCAGGTTCGCCGACGGTTCCCGAGGGTCCCGTTCTGAGCGGGGATTCCACCCTAGAACCCCTGAAGTTCGCGGGGGCGAGACCCGATAACTTCCCCAGGGAGCCGCGGCGCGAGCTGGGGCACGCCCACTCAACGGGACCATGGGAGACATCAAGCGCACGGGTAGAGCGGAGCGGGCGGTCAGCATTAGTGTCGCGAGCCGCATCACAGGGGTGGAGGTCCACACTCTGCGCTATTGGGAGCGCGAGTTCGAGGGCATCCTCAACCCGGCCCGGACCTCCGGCGGCCAGCGTCGCTACCGGCCCGAGGACATCCAGACCGTCTTCCTGCTCCGCCGCCTCCTAAGGGACGAGATGTTCTCGATCGCTGGCGCCCGCCGGCACCTCGAGCGCACGATGCGCGAGAGCGCTTAGGCCCGTCAGGGCCCGCGGCCTACGTTCGCCGCAACCGTCCGTCAGAATAAGGCGTCATCAGTGGGTGACGACCGGCCATGAACGACCCCCAGACCGCGGAGTGGTACTACGTCGGCCATTACGGCCAACTCGGCCCGCTCACGACCGACCAAATGGCCGAGCTCAGTCGGGACGGGGTCGTGATGCCCGACACGTACGTGTGGCGCCCGAACCAAGGGGACTGGCTCCCCGCCGTGGAGGTCGCCGAGCTAAGGCGGTTCCTCCAGGCGAGCGAGGCGAACCTCTTGCCGCCGCCTCCGCCGCCCGCCCGGCGGGCCGGACAGCCCCTCTCCCCGGGGCCGGTACCACCGGTCACACCGGCTGCGGCGAGGGTCGACGTGGGCTCGCTCGGTGCCTACGGCCCCGGGCCGATGGGCGTCCCGGGCAGCTTTAGCCAACCCCTCACCCCGCCGCAACCCTACGGCTGGGGCTCGATCGAAGCGGGGATCCCCAAGAGCGACAAGAACGTCACGATGGCGGGCCTCCTGAACCTGATCCCTGGGGTCGGCCGCTTCTACCTCGGTTACGCCGCCCACGGGGCCCTCCAGATGGTGACCGCGTTCCTCTGCGGCGTCGGTTTCCTTTGGTCCATCCTGGACGGGATCTACATCTTGGCGGGCGGGGTCAAGTACGACGGCTACGGTCGGCGACTCGGAGACTGAGGCCCTCGTTCCAATCGGGGCCCCGGACCGTCTAGGATTCAGACGCGCATGCGCCACGGGCTCTTCCTCCTCGTCACCCTCCTTATCGCCGCCGTCTCGTTCGGTCAGGCCCGCCCAGGCCCCGGCGAGACGTTCATGGTCGTGCGGGTGAAGGACCGGGGCGAGGTCGCGATCCGGTTGTACACGGATAAAGCCCCCAAGACGACCGCCCGGGTCATCGCCCTCGTGGGCCAAGGGTTCTACAACGGCCAGCGGTTCCACAAGGTCGTCACGCGGCCGAAGCCGTTCCTCGTCCAGGTCGGAGACCCTGGTTCACGCAGCCGGCCCCTCGAGGAGGTCGGAGGCGGGGGCACCGGCCAACGAGTGCCCTACGAGGACACCGGTTTGCCGAACGACGAGGGGATGGTCGGGCTCTCGACGCTTCCCAACGACCGCGACTCCGGCGACTCCCAGTTCTACGTCCTTCTCGGCCCCGCCCGGTTCTTGGACGGCAGCTACACCGTCTTCGGCCGGGTCGTCTCGGGGATGGACGTGGTCCGGGCGATCCAGCTCGGGGACGTGGTGACCGACGTCTCGATCGTCCGGGGCTGATGGGCGGCTCGCCTCCGGTCAAGGCCCTCCGCCAAGTCTTCTCACGCCTGCTGGCCGGACTTCTGAGCCTCCTCTTCGTCTCGTTCGTGACGTTTCTGGTCGGCGAGCTGGCCCCCGGCGACGCCGCCATGGCCCGGGCCGGGGACAAGGCCACGCCCGAGGCGATCCAGCGGATCCGGGTCGAGATGGGCCTTGACCGACCCTGGCCGGAACGCTACGTGAGGTTCGTCGCCGACGCGGCCCGGGGCGACTTCGGCCGCAGCTACCAGGGCACACGAGAGCCGGTCGCCGACATCGTGGCCCGGGCCCTGCCGCTGACGGCCAAGGTCGCGACCCTCGCCATCCTCCTCGCCGCCGCGGTCGGGATCGTTCTGGGCACGCTGGCCGCGGTCTACGAGCATCGCTTCGTCGACCGGGCCGCACTTTCGCTCAGCACGCTAGGCGTTACAGTGCCGAACTTCGTCCTCATCCCGATCCTGCAGTACGTCTTCGCGCTCCAACTCGACTACTTGCCGCTCGACTACGACCCCCGTCTCCCCGCGCCGGAGATCTACTACCTGGTGCTGCCCGTGGTCGTGATGGCGGCCCGGCCCATGGCGATGCTGGCCCGCCTCACCCGGGCGAGCATGATCGAGACGCTGCAGCAGGAGTTCGTCAAGCTCGCGACGGCCAAGGGCGTCCCGAAGTGGCGGCTCTACACCGTCCACGCCCTGCGCAACGCGATCCTCCCCGTGGTGACGGCGGTCGGCAGCTCGTTCGGGATCCTCCTGACCGGCTCGTTCATCACCGAGACCGCGTTCTCGATCCCGGGGCTTGGGCGCGAGGCGATCAACGCGATCCAGCGGCGCGACACGCCCGTCCTCCTCGCCATCGTCCTCGTCACGGGGGCGCTCTTCATCCTCGTCAACCTCATCGTCGACGCCGTCACGCCCCTACTCGACCCCCGGGTCCGGGAGTCACAGCTTTGAGGCGGGACTGGCTGTTCTGGGCGGGGGTGGGCTACCTGACCCTGCTCGTCCTGTTCGCGGTCTTCGGGCCGATGCTGCGCTATGACCCCAACACGCCGGTCGGACGGCCGTTCCTGGAGCCGTCCGCCCAGTTCTGGCTTGGGACCGACCAACAGGGGCGCGACATCGTCGCGAGGCTGGCGGCCGGAGCCCGGGTATCGCTCATCGTCGGCCTCACGGTGCAGGCCGTCTCGCTGCTCGTGGGCGTGGTCGTCGGGGTGCTCGGCGTGTTTGGGCCCCGGTGGGTGGCGGGCCCTTTGATGCGGCTCACGGACGCCATGTTCGCCTTCCCCGATATCCTTCTCGCCATCCTCATCGTCGGGGCGGTCGGCATGGGTCTGCTCCCGGTCGTTGTGGCCCTCTCGATCACGGCCTGGCCCGCGGTCGCGAGGCTGGTCCGCACCCAGGTCGCCTCGATCAAGGACCGGGAGTTCTTCGTGGCGTCCCAAGCGCTCGGGGCCCCGACCCACCACCTCGTCCTGCGCCACGTCCTTCCCCACCTCTGGGGCATCCTGCTGGCGGTCTCGATGGTCGACGTCGCGGGCACGATCCTCGCCGAGAGCGCGCTGAGCTTCCTCGGGATCGGCGTCCAGGCTCCCGACGCGAGCTGGGGGAGCATGATCAACGCGGGCCGTCCAGAGATGGTTTCCCACCCCCTTCTGATCCTGTGGCCCTGCCTCCTGCTCTCGGCGACGATCTTCGCGCTCAACTTCGTGGGCGACGGCTTGCGGACGCTCGCCGACCCCCGTTCGCGCTAGACCGTCCAGCCGCCGCCGGCTCCCCCCGCGACGGGGCGGCCGGGGGCAGGGGCTGGATCGAGGAAGGCCGTCGGCCGGGCGCGGTCACGGATGAGCTCGATCGCCTTCTTGAGTTGGGGGTCCTTCTCCGGGTCACCGAACACCATCGGTTTGAGCGGGTCCGGCGTCACGGTGACGTCCGGCTTGAGCCCGCCGCTTACGTACTCGCCGTCCTCGTCGACCTTGCGACTGAGGTCCTTGCCCGAGGGCAGGTAGTACTTGGCGATCGTGACCTTCGCGCTCGAGAGGTCAAGGAGGGTGAACACGTTCTGCACGGACGCCTTCCCGTAGGTGTGCTCGCCGACGAGAGTGGCCCGCTTGTACTCCTGCATGACCCCGGCGAAGATCTCGGCCGCGCTCGCCGACGCCTCGTTGACCAGGATCATCACCGGAACGTTGAGCTTGGCGCTCCGGCCTCCCGGGCTCGTGACGAACTGCTCGTTCCCGCCGCGCATGCGCATCCGGACGACGACCTTGTCCTCGACGAACCGACCGACGAGTTCGGCGGCCGCGTCGAGCAGGCCCCCGGGGTTGTTGCGCAGGTCGATGACGAGGCCTTGGGGCCGCTGGGCCGAGACCTCCTTGAGGGCGAGGTCGAATTGGGCCGGGGTGGGCTGGGCGAACTGGCTCACGTTGACGTAGCCGATCCGGGTGCCTTCGAGCATCCGGCCCTCCGCGGTGGGCACCACGACGACGGCCCGCTTGATCTCGACCTCGATCGGACTCGGGGTGCCAGAGCGGACGACCCTGATGCGGACGTCCGTGCCTTCCTTGCCGCGGATGCGCGAGACGATGTCGTCCGTGTCCATGCCCGCCGTGACCTTGTCGTCGACGCCAATGATGACGTCGCCCGGCTTGAGGCCGGCCCGGTCGGCAGGGGCGTTCTTGAAGACGCTCCCGATCCGGGCCCCGAGCGGGTCCGCCCCAAGCCGGGCCCCGATGCCGACGAAGTCACCCTTCGTCTCGAGCTTGAGCTGGGCGGCGTCCTGGGGCTGCAGGAAGTTCGTGTGCGGGTCGCCTAACGCCCCGAACATTCCCTCCATCGCGGCGTACTTGAGCTGGTCGGGGGCGATCTGACGGCGGTAGTTGGAGAGGATGAGCGAATAGTTCGCCTTGAAGATCTCGGTCGGAGTCTCTAGAGGCGCCCTCGAACTCGAGACGAGACCCTGGAGGCTCATCGGGCTCGGGGAGCGGCCGGCGACAATGTCGCGCCACGCGAACCCGACCACGAACGTCCCGCCGAGGACGGCCAAGAACGCGGCCACACGGAGCACGGTCTTCATCGCGCGACCCCCTTGGCCTGGAACACACCGGTCGCCAACGTGTAGGCGCTTCCGTCCGGCAATGGGACGAGGTCGAGCCACACGGGTTCGCCCGCGGTCTTGCCCTCTAAAGTCGTTCCCGGCACGGTGGCGAGGGCGAGGGCCAAAATCTCCGCCGCTCCCCGGGTGCTCGAGTCCACGAGCACCCGCAGCGGGCGAGGGGTCGATACGCCTTCAGGCAGCGTCAACGTCCGAGGTTCCCCGACCCGGTCGTTGGCGAGCACTCCGTACGTCCCCGCCGGGGCGAGTTGGGCGAGGACGGCCTTGACCTCGGACGAGTCGCCGATAGACCCTTGCCGAAGGTCGAGTGTCGTAATAGGCCGGTCCTTCGTAGCCTTGGCGAGGGCGTCGGCCGCCCCCTTGAAGAGTCGCAGCGAGACCGTCCCGTCGGCCCCGACCTGCACCGTCGGCACCTTGGTCAGGGCGGTCACGAGGCTCCCTTTCAACTTCTCGGCCCCCCGTGACCACTCGAGTTCGACCGTCTTCCCTGCCCCCGAGGTCAGCACCTCGCGCGCCCGACCTGGGCTCATCGTGGCCCGGGCCTTCGCCTGGAACTCGGACCGGATCCGGTCGGCCTCGGGCGTGTCCCCTTTGCCTTCGACCGTGGCTTTCTGGAGATCGCGCAGAGCCTTGATCTCGGCCGAGGCGATGAGCCAACGCCCGTTGACGCGCTCGATGCGGTCCCCAACCTTCAGCCCCGCCTTCTCGCCAGGGCCCCCGGGGGCGACCATCGCGACCCGGAGTTCGGGGAGGAGGAGCAGCGGGTCGGCCGGGCGCCCCTTCTCTTGGGCCTTCTTCAGTTCCGCCTCGTCGAAGTCGAACCGGACCTCGATCCCGGCGCCGCCGAATTCGCCTTGGAGGGACTTCTCGTGCTCAACGGCCTGTTCGGCGTCCATGAACTGGGAATGGGGGTCGAGGAGCGAACCGATCATGCCCCGAACCGAGCCGACCGCAAGCTTGCGCTCATCGGAGATCGGATCGACGTACTCCCGTTCTAGGAGCTGCATCAGCTCGTAGAAGAACCGGGTTTCCGAAACGGTCTGGGCTTGGCCGGTCGAGGCCACGACTCCCGAGACCTCCAGGCTCGCCTGGCGACCGACCGGCCCCATGTCCCGGGCCGCACGCAACGACCCCCCCGCCAAGAAGGAGAGGGCAAGGCTCACCACCGCCCCCGTCAGGAGCACGGTCTTTGACATCGACGGCATCTCAGTCCTCAGTATCTACCATTCCCGGACACGAGGCGTTCCTGTCCAGCAGGTGGACCCGGTTCTCGTGTCGAGGGGCTGGATCGGGCTCGGTGGACAGGAAGGCCCGGAGGCACTCGATCGCTCGGGCCTCGGGGATGAGACGGGCCCCGAGGCACAGCACGTTCGCATGGTTATGCAGTCGGGCGAGCTGGGCCGACTCCTCGCTGTGGCAGAGGGCCGCCCGCACCCCCCGGAACCGGTTCGCCCGAATGCTCACACCGATCCCCGAACCGCAGACGAGCACCCCGAGGTCGGCTCGGCCCTCAAGGACCTCACACGCGACGGCGTCGGCGGCGTGGGGGTAGTCGTAAGCGTCCTCGCTCGGGGCCCCGTGGTGGGCGACCTCATGGCCCAGTCGCCCTGCCTCCTCAGCCAAGGCCTGGCGGAGGGCGAACCCGGCGTGGTCGGAGGCGAGGGCGAGCCTCACGGCAGCGTGAGCCCCTTCTTCGCCGCCAAAGCCCGGAGGGCCGACTTCACGGCAGGGTCCGGGTCTCGGAGGACGTTGGCCACTTCCTCGACGGTCACCGGCCCGGGGGCGGCGGCAAGGGCGGTCAGGGCCGCAGCGCGGACGGCGGGCTCTGGGTCGGCGACGCCCAGCCGCAACGCGGGGCGGTAGTGCTCCTTGGGCGACGCCGCCATGTGCGCCATCAGGGCGAGCCGCACCGAAGGGGCTTCGTCGCGGGTCCGGAGCGCTTCATCCCGGACCGCCTCGACTTTGGAATCGACCAGCTTGGTGAGCGAGATCGTCCGGACCCATTGGCTCGGGTCGTTGACGGCGAGGTAGAGCAGCTTGCGGCTCACGATCTCGACGTCGGCCGCGGCGGATCGGCAGGCCTGCGCGCGGGCCGCTGCGTCCGGTTCGGTGGTCAGCGTCGCGCTCAGGAGGATCTGGGCGTTGGTCGCCGGGATCGCGCCCAAGGCCCGTAGCCCCTCGAACCGGGCGTTCCAACTCGGCGAGGTCATCAGAAGCAGCGAGGCCGCCATCGCCGGCTCGGGTCTGCGGACGAACGTTTCGGCTGCGAACCGTCGGTTCGTCTCGAACGGCCCCCGCTCCACGATCTCCCGCAAGCGGGCGAGAGCCTCGGGGGTGCCTTGGTGGTCCAGCGCGCGGACGGCCGACCAGGCTAAGTTCGGGAACCCGCTGCCCGCATACTCGGAGAGGATCGGCAGCGCACGAGGGTCTCGAACCCGCCAGAACACGCTGAGACCGGTCAGCCGGGTCTCGTTCTCGGTGGCTCGGAGGACACGTTCGACGTCGCCCCACTGCTCGTCGGTGAGCGGTTCGGTGAAGGCCTTGAGCGGCGCGAGGGGGCTCGGCGTGGGTTCGGGGGTCGAGACCGCGTCCGTCGGGCGGATCGTCAGCCCCGCGACCCAGATCGACGCGTCGCCGGCGGTCGTCCGTTCGCGACGGTCTCCGTACGCAGGGGCCCCGACCTCGATTCGACCGACCGGCCCGCCCTCGAGGAGCGGCACGCTCACCTCCCGCCACTCGTCCGCAGCGGCCACGGGGGACCGGACGAAGCGGCCCTGGCCAAGATCGACCTCCGCGGGCACGCCGAACCGTCCGCTGATCACGACCGAAGTCCGCAGAGCCCCTAGGGCGTCGTACACGTTGAACGCCCAGGATTCGTCCTTATCGACCCGCACCCAGGCCTGGAGGGTTAGGCCGGCAGCTTCGGAGGGCCCCTCCCACGGTAGGGCGACCCCGCCCCGAGCGACCCCCGCCGACTTCGTGACCTGGTCGACCGGCCCGCGTTGGGCATCCTCGACCCGCCGCCAAGCCAGGTCGCCGACAGCCAGCGGTCCCGCCTGCCGGGCCGCCTGGGTTGTGGCGGTCAGGGTGTCCTCAGGCAACGTGGGCCGACGCAGTCGCACCCCATCGGACCCCGGGACCCACTGCGGGGCCTCGCCGGGGCCAAGTGCGAGGGCGAGGTCGGCGCGGACATCGACCCGTCCGTCCTGAGCCGGGGTGAGGGCACCGCGCGCGACGGGGCTCAACACCAGGGGGCCAACCCGCGGTTGACGGGCGAGGCTCGCCAGAACCGCGGGGACACCCAAGCCGGGGGTCAGGGGCAGGGCCGCGCCCGTGAGCACCGGCTGGAACGACGCCCCCGCCCTAAGGCCGATGTGGTGCCTCACGACTTCGAGGAGCTGGACGGGCAGAGCCTCGGTTGCTGTGCGTCGAGAGAATCCGAAGAAGGGGATCAGCGTGACCGGCAGCGAATCGACCGTGAACGTCGGGGCATCGTGCGTCATGCCTGCGTGGACGACGATGACCGAGTCGTAGGGTCCGACGTAAGAACCACCGTCGGCCTCGAAAGGCCCGTCGTTGATGCGAGGCGCCACCGCCCGCGCGACGAAACCGGGGCCGAAGAAGTCGGAGTCCGGGGGCGTCGCTAGAGTGACCGGGCGGCCCGAGCCCCGGGCTTCTGGGGTCCAGGGTCTTTCGGAGGGGTCGATGAGGTCGACGACCGGGTCCTCGTCGATCTCGACGTCGACCCGGACGGCCAGTGCGCCTCCCGTCGCCGCTTCGGTGAGGGCCTTCAACAGGGCGACCGAACCGAGGACGGTCGTCGTGTCCTCGTCGGTCAGGGCCGCCCGGCGTTGGTGGACGACCCCGTCCGCCCCGCGATCCATCGCGAAAGACCGGGTGAACACGAGGACCTTGACCGCGAACGGAGCGCGGTCGGAGACGGCCTTTGACGTCTCGTAGGCCCGGGCTACGGCCGACCAGCCGTCTGGGTCAAGCAGCGGGCCGATTTGGCCGTCCTCAAGCACGGCGAAGGTTCGAGCCCCGACCGAGACCGTGCGGGCAAGAGGCGGCACCGAGACTGGGCCAGTCGGGAAGACGATCGGCACCTCGCGACCGGCGAGCCTGACGGTCTCCGCCGGCGGGCTTTGCAGGGTGTCTTGCGGGGCAGCGAGGAGAAGGCCCGCGAGGACGGCCAGCATCGCTCGACTTTACTCGAAGATGCGGACGTCGTAGTCCGAGACCGCGTGCCCGTCGCCCCGCGTGAACGTCAGAGCGTCCCGGGCGCCGAGCGCGTCGAGGTCGCGGGGCATCCTGCCGATCAGGTCGAGGACGACCTTACGGGCGTTCTCGGCGTTCTGCTTGAAGACCTCCAGCACCTCGTGCGCGGTCACCGCGTGGGTCCCCGCCACCACGCCGCTGTCAAAGTCCGTGACCAGCGAGATGTTCACGACCGCCATCCCGAGCTCGCGGCACAGGTGGGCCTCTGGGTACTGGGTCATGTTGATGACCTGCCAGCCCATTTGGGTGAACCAGACGCTCTCGGCCTTCGTGCTGAACCGCGGCCCTTGGATGACGACCACCGCCCCGCCGTCGTGGGCCGTGATCCCTTGGGCCTGGATCGCCTCAACGGCGAGCTTCCTCAGGGTCGGATCGTAGGTTTCGGCGGCGGAAACGTGGCTCACGATGGGGCCGTCGAAGAAGGTGTCCGCCCGCCCGCTCGTGCGATCGACGAACTGGTCGGCGACGAGGAAGCTCCCCGGTTCGATGTGTCGCTGCAGCGACCCGACCGCGCACGGGCTGATCACCGCCTTCACGCCGAGCCGGTGCATGGCCCAGACGTTCGCCCGGTAGTTAATCTTGTGGGGCGGGATCGTGTGGTTCCGGTGGTGGCGTGGCAGGAAGGCGACCTTCCGCCCGGCGACCTCGGCGAGCATCAAGGAGTCGCTCGGCGGGCCGTACGGGGTGTCGACTTTGGCCTCGGTGACGTTGTCCAGGAGGCTGTAGAAGCCGGAGCCCCCGAAGACCCCGATCTCGGCGATTCCCATGTCGGCGGGGTTTTACCTGGTGCCGACGAGCTTGATTTGGGAGGCCATCGCCTCAATGAGATCCTTCACCCGGGGGCTAGCCCGGAGCAAGACGTCCGGGTCGACCTCGAACACGGCGCGGGCGCGGACCGCCGGGAGCGTGGCGAGACGCGGGTCGCGAAGGAGGGCGTCGCCCCGGCCAGGCACGAAGACGATCGCTGGCGCCCAGGAGATGAGCGACTCCGGCGAGACGGCGACGAAGGCGGTGCCGTCCGGGCCGACGTAATCCCCGCCCGAGGCTCGTACGACGTCGGCGAGGTAGGAGGACGTCCCGGGGGCCATCAGCTCGCCGCCGCCACCTGTCCCCATCAGAACGATCACCTTGGGCTTAGGCTCGAGGGCTTGGGCCTGGGCGCGGGCCCGGGCGTTCACCACCTCGTCCACGGCCTTCGAGAGGGCGGTCTCGCCCGCCACGGCGGCCCCGACCTTCAGCGTGTAGTCCAGCATCCCGTCGATCGTGCTCGCCTCCATGGCCAGCGTGCGGATGCCGAGTTGCTCGATCTTCTGGCGGTCGGCCTCGCTGTAGAGGGCCTTGTCGTAGAGGATCAGGTCCGGCTTGATCGTCGCGATCATCTCGTAGTTGGGCTTCGTGCCCGAGACCACGATGGGGGCGTCCTTGACTTCGAACGGGAAGTTACAGGCTGAGGTCCGCCCCGAGAGTTGGACGGGCCCGCGGGCGAGGCCGACCACCTCGGTCGTACTGGGGCTCAGGCTGACGACCTTGCGCACGATCGCCGGGTTGTTCTGTCCCCCGATGTCCGGGACCGGCGGTTGGCACCCCACCACGGCGAGCAGGAGGGTCAGGAGCACGAGGCCGATCGGGCGCATGGGCCGATTGTGCCCAACGACCGCCCGGGGGCGGTGGGGCGGGCGGGCAGGAGGGGTCTGCGATCCGGTTCGGGTGCGGTATAACCTCATCGTCCCGCAGGGGTGTAGCTCAGCTGGTAGAGCAGCGGTCTCCAAAACCGCAGGTCGCGGGTTCGAATCCTGTCGCCCCTGCCATTGTCTGTTGACGGGGCAGGCCTACTGAGCCGACCGGATCTGTTCGGCGAGCGTCTGGAGCTCACCGTGGTCCCGCGGACCGACGAGCATCACGAGGTCCCCACCCTCGCACCAGGCGAGTGCGGGCGTCCGGTTGATCGAACCTGCCATGTAGCCCTTGGCGGCGTAGGGGATGCCTTCGACCGTGTTCGTCCGCTCGACGACGAAGAGGAGGACCTCGCCGACCCCGTCGGCCATTACGATCCGAGCGGCCCGGCGTCCGTCGATAAGGCCGTAGGCGGCCCCGAGGACCCGCACCGGCGCCCCAACCATGCGGGTGGGGGCGTAGCCGACCTTCTCGCGGACGAGTTCGACGGCCTGGTCGGGGCTGCCTGCCGCCACCGGCGTGAGCCCGCTGAAGAGCCCGGCGACCTGGGAGGTGGCGAGGGGCCGGGCCCCGTCGAGGCGGGACGTGATCGCCCCGGCGACGATGAACAGGAGGAACACGGCGCAGAACGCCCAGGCGTAGCGGCCGACGAACCCTTCGGCGGTGCGGGACCGGTCGATGGCGTCCAGTCGGTCGCGGACGGCGGTCCAGAGGTGAGGGTCAGGGGTGGGGGGAGGGGACTTCGCGAGTTCGGCCTTGAGGGTGCGGGCCCAATCGTGCTCGGCTTGGAGGCGGGGGTCGGCGGCGGCCTCGCGGCGGGCCTGTTCGGCCTCGGCCGGGCTCAGCGCCCCGTCGGCGAGCGCGTGGGCCCTCTCGATCGCCTCCTTCATGGGCGGATGTACCCCTGTTCGGTCGCGTAGTCCATCAGTTCTTTCCTCAAAATCGTTCGTCCCCTGGCTATCCTCGATCGGACCGTCCCCACCGGCACGTCGGTGGCTTCGGCGATCTCGTCGTACGTCAACCCCTCGAGGTCGCAGAGGATCACGGCGGTGCGGAACGTGTCCGGCACCTTCGCGAGCGCCTCCTCGACCTCCCCTCCCAGCAACCCGTCGAAGAGCCGCCGGTCGGGCGCCTCGTCCGCCGGGGCGACGGGCTCGGCGGCGTGCTCGTCGTCGAGCGAACCGGTCTGCCCCTCGCGCTGCCGTTTGCGGTAGCGGTTGATGTACAGGTTGGTCAGGATCCTCAGCGCCCAGGCCTTGAAGTTCCGACCGTCGAACCGGTCGAACGCCTCGTAGGCACGGACCATCGTCTCCTGGACCAGGTCCGAGGCGTCCTCCTTGTCCCTCGTGAACCGCAACGCGGTCCCGAACAAGGATGGGAAGGCCGCTTCGGCCATCCTCTCGAAGCGTTCCCGTCTGGGGTCTGCCCGCCGGAAGAGCATCGTTCGGATGGTACCTGCCGCACCGTGCAACAGCCCGCCCCGGCCACGCGTTCCCGTGCCCGGGCCGTCGGGCGAGAACCGGTATCTGATACTGGGCTGCTGCGCGCCTTGATTGGCAGCGCGCTGCACCCCTCAGTAAAAGGCCATCCGCGACCGGTCTGGACGTTCGGAACCAAAGCCACGTTTGACCCCTCTGAGACCCCCAATCCCGGGGAGGCTTCACGGGCAGCGGCATGATCTTTCGAGCAGAATTGGGCCTTTGGTCCCGGCTTTCGGTGGGGGGGCCAAATCAAGCAACTGATCTGTATGATGACTTTGCCATGCAGCCTCTCACTAAGGCATTGACTCTGTTCCCTTTGCTAGTCGGGAACCTAGCACTCTACTTGACGCCGTCCCTGCAGCCGTCGACCGCCCCAGAGGGCTACCAAAGCCCTTGTGCCCTGAGGACGAGGGTCAGTACCGGCCGTCTATCGAGTAGTTTGAGCGAGTCCCTGAAGCCTCAGGACAACAAGCTCGATCCGAAGGTTTCGGAAGGACCCCTCAATACCTCGTGCGGTGAAACGTGCATCTACGACCGCGAAGACAACCAAGACATCTGCCGGCCGGACGACTACACCTGCTTCACGATCATCTTCCATCAAACCTCGTTCGTCTGGCGAAGACGCATCACCTACTACAAGTGCATCATGCCTGGGGGAGGAACCGCAACTAGAGTAGAGTGTACCAATTGGCAACATACTGGGGACTGTTGCTGGTACGGTGGGCCGGGGGGTGACCGTCCGCCCTCGAACTGTTTCGGGAACAACAATGAGCAACCTTGTGGCTCTTAAGGGCGAAGCACGGCGTGTCTTCATGCGCGGCCATTTGCTGCGGGCACTCGTCGCGTCATTGAGCGGCACAGTCGGGGGGTTCGTCCTCTGGTACGCGGGCGGCCTGGTCTCATCTCGGTTCCGGGGGCTCGGGAGCATGGTCTCCATGGCTGGTTCGAACTTGACGAGTGTCTTGCTGATCGTCTTTCCGATGATCTTCCTCGTCACTCTCCTCAGCACTCGCGTCCCGTCGGCCCGATCACTCGTCGGATGGCCGTGTGGCCTCCTCGCGATCAGCCTATTCGGGGCCGCGACCTCGCCGTCCAACTGGCAGAGCCTCACTGTGATCGCGGGCCTTCTCCTCCTCTTCGCATTCGGTGCTGGGACGGTGCTAGCCAGGTGGCTTCGGTCAAAATTGCACGATACGGAGGCTTTCGCATGACCCGACGCATCCACGCGGGCTTAACTCTCTTCGAAGTCGTCGTTTGCCTCGCGGTCGTCGGGCTCCTCATAGGGCTCCTGATACCTGTGCTCGAGATGGCACGACGGGAGGGGAGACGAGGAGCGGCTACATCCAACGGCCACCAGATCCACTTGGCTCTAAGCCTTTATCGGGAACAGTCCGATGGGAGTTTCCCTCACTCTGGATTGACGAACATCGCGCCGGCGGGCTTGCTTTCGGACGAATCCGTGCTCTTTGCCCAGGGTGACCCGTTCCCTCAGGGCTTTGGCCGCGCAGTGAACGAATGCCGGGGTGGGAGTAAAGGACTCCGATCCCCCGTCTCGTGGGAGTCGCTCGACGACGGCAAGGCTGGATCAATGAATCGCAGGTATTCGGAGCTCATCGATAAGTACGACCCAAATCCGGGCCTCCTGGCCCTGAGAGTCTACGGGGATAGAAACGTTACCGTCAGGGAGACTTGTGACTTGGGTCGTACGATGTTGTTCATGGGCTCATACCTCCGAGTCCGCTCGGATGGCTCAATTCAACGCCCGACCCTCAAGTTCCGCGTCAGAACGATCCCCGAGACCGGCTATGTCTCGACTGCGTTCTACTTCTATTCCTTGTTCACAGACAACCAGAATATCTACTCCAGCCCCTAGCCGTTTCAGTCAGAGGCGTGCCCTTCATTCGTGAGGGGGACACCTCTGATCGATGCAGGGCTGCGTATCCTTCGAAATGCTGCACCTCACTCCCCGGGCCAAGACGCTAGCGGGCCATCGCCAAGGGCGTGAACCTGCTCGACCGCGACTTCGCGTGGTCGGCGTCCGAACGGACGATCTCCCGGTAGAGGCTGTCCCGTTCGATCGGCTCGCGGCCGGCCTCGAGGATCATGTCGGTCATCCGCGAGTAGGTGAGAACCTGTTTCTTGTTCCCGAAGTCCCCTTCGGCGTAGGTGATCTCGTACTCGTGGACGAATCCGTCGGCGTCGTCCGCCCCGTACCAGAGCGCGGCCTGGGTGATCTCGGGGGTGTTCATGATCCAGAAGCTCTTGACGTGGTCGAAGTTGTCGAGCATGAGCCGGGCGACGGCGATGTTGCGGAGGTCGGTGTAGCCGGTCTGCGGCTTCACGTGCTCGAGCTCGGTCGCCTCCGGGTGGAAGCTGAGCGGGGTGTAGCAGACGAAGTGCCCGGTCTCGTCCTGGAGCTCCCGCAGCTGGCGCAGGTGGTCGACCCGCTCGAGGTCCGTCTCGATGTGCCCGTAGAGCAGGGTCGCGTACTGCTTGAGGCCGAGCTTGGCCGCCGCCCGGGCGACCGACTTCCACCCTTCGCCGTCCATCTTGCGGCCGAACAGCTCACGGTGGACCCGGTCGCTGAGCACCTCGATCCCGCCCCCGGGGAGCGAGTCGAGCCCTGCGTCCATGAGGTCGCGCAGCGCCTGCTCGTGGCTGACCTTGCCCTGCCGGGCGATCTCCTCGATCTCGATGGCCGTGAACGCCTTCACGTGAACGCCGGGCAAGGTCTCCTTCACCGCCCGGACGAGGTCCATGTAGTACTGGTACGGAAGCCGGGGGTTGATCCCGCCGACCATATGGACCTCGGTGACGTCCACGTCGCGGTGCCACTCGAGCCGGCGCTTGACCTCCTCGATCGACATCTCGTACGGATCCGGCCCGCCCTTCTTGGCGTAGAACGAGCAGAACTTGCAGAACTTGTTGCAGATGTTCGTGTAATTGATGTGCTGGTTGCGGACGAAGTAGGTCCGCGCCCCGTGCCGCCGCTCGCGCACCAGGTTCGCCATGTACCCGACCGCGGTGAGGTTCGGGTGCTCGAACAGCCGCACGCCCTCCTCGACGGTCAGCCGCTGACCTTGGTCGACCTTGGCGTAGACGTCCATCAGGTCGGCCGGGACGATGCGTTCGGGGGCGATGGGCATGGCGTGTTCTCGATCCTACCGGGCTCTCCTCCGAGGGTACCCGGGACGAACTTTCAGCCGTGGGTGAAAGTTCGTCCTTCCCTTTCTACGCCGCCGCAACGCCCAGGGCGGCAGGGGCCCACTCGCCACTGAGCTGCCCCGTCTTCCGATGCCGAGACGGAGTGGCGGCGCAAACGTGTGCTGTCCCGACGCAGGCCGAGCACTAGGAGTCGCCCTCGACCCGTTTCTGGCCGGGACGGCGATGGACGGCGAGCTCAGCGGCCCGTGAGACTCGGGAGCACGGACAGAACGGTAGCGACCACAAGAGTCAGCAAGATCGGAATCAGCCAGACAATGAGCATCACTCGGGCCTGGGTCGTCGATCGGGGGAGCCCGACGATCGACCCGTACGAACCTGGCGTTGGACCGTCCGGCCCAGCCAGCGGCGCCTCACGGAAGCATTGCGGGCAGGCGGGCTCATTCGAGAGGGCCCCGCAGTCTGGGCAGAACCAGGGTTGGGTTTGGGGCGGATCTTCGTTCGTCATCCTTGCGCCATCGTACACGGTGGAGGAGTCAAGTAGGTTCGATACCCTCAAGCTATAGCCTTGAAAACGCTTCTCCGAGTCGGGGAACAGTCGGGGTTCATCGGTTCGAAGACACCGCGGGCTCGAGACAGGTCGGCTCAGCGGATGGACCGGCGATTCCGGGCTGAGCGCTGCAGGTTTCCTGATGGACGTGTGCAACGAGCCGCACCCGTCCCATCCCTGATGGGCCCCTCACCTCATCGAGACTTCGACCGCCTTCTCGATCTCGCCCTGCTTGACGACCCCGCGCCACTCGGCGACGATCTGGCCGTCCTTGACGAGGAAGAAGGCCGGGATCGAGCTCACTCGCCAATCGGCGAAGCGGCCCTCGGTGTCGTGGAGCACCGGGTCGGGGAACGTGTTCTTCGCGAGGTACTTGTCCAGGTCGGCCCGCTTCTCGTCCGTACTGACCGAGAGCACACGGAAGCCCCGGTCGGCGAACTTGGCCCGCACCTTCTCGACCACCGGCTTCATCTGGCGGCAAGGAC
Organism: Fimbriimonadaceae bacterium; assembly: GCA_022843485.1. GTDB lineage: Bacteria > Armatimonadota > Fimbriimonadia > Fimbriimonadales > Fimbriimonadaceae > JALHNM01. The sequence continues at coordinate 144,456 of JALHNM010000006.1, forward strand.
CGCACCAGGTCGCCCAGAAGTCGATCAGCACGACCTTCCCCTTGAACGCCTCCGCGCCCCACGCCTGGCCCGAAAGGTCTGTAAGGTCGAACTTCGGCATCGGCCGGGGCAACGGGAGGGGGATGAACGCCTCCGGGTCGGCCTTGAACTCGCTGACCTCCTTCGCGTTGCAGAAGAAGTAGGCCCGGCCCCGGTACTCGACGCCCGCGACGGCCCGCTCCGGCCCGTGGCCGGCGCCACGGGCCTTGCAGACCACGCACTCCACCTTCGCCGAAGGCAGCTTGTCTTTCGGCACGTCGAGCGGCTTGTCCTGGGCGAGGGCGAGACTGGCGGCGAGGGCGAGGACGAGGGTCGTGAGGGTGCGTGTCATGGCTTCAAAACCGGGTGCCGAGGCTGAGGCCCCAGAAGCGGGCCTTGACGAGGAGCAGGCTCGTGGACAACTGCTCCGACTTCCAGGTGAGCAGGAAGTGGGAGTTCGTGCCGTCGTTCATGGCGAGGAAGTCCCAGCTCGGGGCGAGCCTGGCGTTCACTCCGAACGGGAGCGTGATGCGATCCTCCCACTCCGAATAGGTCGGCGACACGTAGGGGGCGAGGTTGGTGCCCGGGATCGTCTTCGCGACGGACACGAAGTACGACCGCGTGCCCTCGGGCGAGAAGATCCGGTCGCTCGAGGTGCCGAAGGACACGAGCGGCGCGGCGCCGTGGCCCTCCGGGCTGATCACCCAGTTGAGGGTCGGGAGGACCTCCTTGACGGCCGGGTTGTACTCGACCCCGACAAGGATCCGGTCCGTGAGGCCGTAGGCTGCGTTCACCCGCCACCGCGGCCGCTCGGCGTCCGTGGCCACGTAGCGGACCGTGAGCATGGCCTGTCCTTGTGCGTTCCCCGAACCGAGGAACTGGCCTTCGCCGGGTCACCCCGTTCACGTGGGGACCTGGGTGGGCCGCTGCTGGACCCGGGGCGGCTGAGCCTCCTGAGCGCACACGGCAGCCGCGGCGAGCAGGGTGAGGAGACTAAGGGAGAGGCGCATGGGGACTGTTTGGATTGCGGAGTGCGGATTGCGGATTTACGATTTACATTTGCGGAGAACGAACGACGCCCGAATTTCCCTCCGGCTCCGCAATCCGCAATCCGCAATCCGCAATCCGCAGTCCGCAATCCGCAACCTAAGCGTTCGGCCTCAGGCCTTGCAGCAGGCGCAGCAGCCGCAGCCGGGGGTGCAGGTGCCGTTGGCGCAGGTCTCGCAGCCGCAGGTGCAAGCGCAGGAGCAGGTGGTCTCGTTGTTCATTGTGTTGTTCTCCGTGTCATTTCGAGGCAGGGGCAAGTTGACCGGGACCGTGGCAGCAGACGCCGTCGACGCGCATCGCCAAACGTTGGCGGATACGGTCGGCGTCGCGCTGGAGCCGGCGGTCGGCCAGCAGGGCCGCCCGGTTCGCCGAGAACACGGCGTCCAGGACGGGACGGGCCTCTGAGGAGACCGCGTACTCGACCCACTTATGCCGCCGGTTCGTCTCGACGATCCCAGCCTGACGGATCGTCTGCAGGTGCGTGCTGAGCGTACTGACGCTCAACTCGAGGGCGTCGCTCAGCTCGCACACGCAGAGGTCGTTCTCCATGAGCGCGAGCAGGGCTCGCACCCGAGTGGGGTCGGCAAGGGCCTTTCCGAAGAGGACGACGTCGTTCATTCCGTCACTTCGGGGATTATAGGAACGAGACGGCCCGAGCGATAGGACTGATGGGGCCAATAGGACTTATCGGGCCTATAGGACTTATTGGGATGCCCCGTGCCGCGGGCGACAGAATCACCCCCATGGTCCAGGAGCCCGGCCCTACATGGACGCTGCGGGGGGCCCTCGCGTCGGGGTGGGCGGCGGCCAGGGAGAGCGGGCGGGCGATCGGGCTGATCCAAGCGATCGCCATCGGTTTGGCCGTCGCGTTCTACGCCTCATCTCAGGTTCAAGCCTGGACGCTCGCCATCGGCGAGGCCAAAGCGAGGGGAGGTCCGCTCGCTGCGTTCGTGGCGGGGTTCGTCGCAGGCGGTGTGCTCCCCGAGATCGCCCGACTTGTCTCACGCGAGCGCACCCGGTTCGGCTCCGAGGCACTACGCGAGACGGTGTTCGTCGGGGTGGTCTACGGGGTCGTCGGCCTCCAGGTCGACGCCTTCTACTGGCTCCAATCGGTCTGGTTCGGGCACGGCACCGACGTCGCCACGATCGCGAAGAAGGTCGCGGTCGACATGCTCCTCGCCGCCCCCCTCGTCTTCGTCCCGTTCACGGTCGGGATGTTCCTCTGGCGTGAGCGCAGGTGGCGCCTGTCGGCCGTCCGCGAGCTGTTCTCCTGGTCCCTCTATCGGGACCGTGTCCTCTCGATCCAGGTCATGAACTGGGTCGTCTGGATCCCCGTCCTGTGTGCCGTCTATGCCCTGCCGCTGAGCCTACAGTTCCCCCTCGCCGCGCTCGTCGAGGCGTGTTGGAGCCTGCTCCTCGTCGTCATGGCCCGGGCCCCCGAGCCGAACCCAACGCCCGCGGCCGGATAGGTCTTCCCACCGAAGGCCCCAGGGACCTGGGAACAGCCACCGTCCCCGTTTAGTCTCGACCCACACGAGCCGCCAGAGCCTCCCGGCCCAGAGACGAGGCGGACGAGCACTCCAAATGGTCCAATCAACGCCCTCCCGGAACATCCGCATCCGCCCCGAGTCGCGGGGCGACCTTCTTGCCGTCAATGTGTCCGGCCTGGTCGAGGCCGAGGACTACACCGAGATCCGATGGTTGCTGCAGCGCATGTTCGAGCGCTTCGAGACGATCCGGGTCTTGGTCGTCGCCGACGACTTCATCGGCTGGGGGCCGAGCGGCGCGTGGGAACGTCTCCGCCTACACTACGAGTACCGCGGGCGTATCGAGGCCGTGGCGGTCGTTGGGAAGGATCGGGTGGCCGAGCCGCTCGCCCTCGTGTGGGCGGGCGTCACGGCCTCCCCGGTCGAGACGTTCCCGGAACGCTCGGTCGCTCTCGCCACGGCATGGCTCGATGCCGTCGCCCGCGACCGCTCGGCCGAGGGCGACCGCTGACCCGGTCAGGACCCCTGAACGAGCTTGGCCCGGACGGCCTTCATCGCCGCCTCGGTCCGTGAGTTGACCTGGAGCGCCTTGAGGATGTTCGAGACGTGGTTCTTGACCGTCTTCTCGGCGATCGAGAGGTGGTTGGCGATCTCCTTGTTACGCATGCCCTTGGCGATGAGCTCGAGGATCTCGGTCTCACGGTCGCTCAGCACGTAGAGCTCGCTGTCGTCGCTCTCGTCGTCGTCCTTGACCCTGCGGAAGTCCTCGATGATCTTGGTGGCGATCTTCGGGGTGAGCTTGGCCTCGCCTCGGTGGGCGAGCCGGATCCCGTCGATGACCTCCTGCGGTGTCGACGTCTTCAACAGGTACCCCATCGCTCCGGCTCGGATCGACTCGAAGACGACCTCCTCCTCCTCGTTCACGGTGAGGACGACGACCTTCACGTCCCGCTCCTTCTTAAGGACGCGACGCATCAGCTCGATCCCGTCGAGCCGAGGCATGTTGATGTCGGTGAGAAGGACGTCGGGCGGGTCGGCGAGGCAGGCGTCGAGGGCCTCCTGACCGTCTTTGCAGACGCCGATGACCTCGCACTCCGGCATGAGCGTCAGCGTGCGCTGAATCGCGTTGCGGTACCCAGGCTCGTCGTCCGCGATCACCACGCGGATCGTAGTGGACATGGGCGCGAGTATAACACGCCGCCACGCATAATGTCCGGCGTGGCCGTGCTGAGCGTCTCCGACCTGCGGGTCTCGATCCGGGGCGTACCGATCCTGCGGGGCGTCGGGTTCGAGCTCGAGGCGGGCCGGACGCTCGGGGTCGTCGGCGAATCGGGGTGCGGCAAGAGCCTGACCGGCCTCGCCCTCATGGGGATGCTCCCCCCCGGGGCCCGCGTCGAGGGAGGCACCGTCACCCTCGACGGTCGCGACGTGACCCACCTCTCGGAGCGCGATTGGCAGAAGGTTCGTGGCCAGGAGGTCTCGATGGTCATGCAGGATCCCTTCACCTCGCTCAACCCCATGATGCGGGTCGGAGCCCAGATCGCGGAGGTGTTCCGACTGCACCACGGCACGGGAGCCGCTGAAGCGGCCCGCCGGGCAGTCGGCGAACTCGAAAGGGTCGGCGTCCCGAGCCCCGCCGAGGCCGCCCGGAAGTACCCGCACCAGATGTCAGGAGGCCAGCGCCAACGCGTCGTCATCGCGATGGCCTTCGCGAGCCGGCCGAAGGTCCTGATCGCCGACGAGCCGACCACCGCCCTCGACGTCACCCTCCAAGCCCAAATCCTGCGCCTACTCCAGGACCTTCAGCGCCGAGAGGGCACCGCCGTCCTCCTCGTCTCGCACGACATCGGCGTCATCGGGTCGGTGGCCGACGACGTCGCTGTGTTCTATGCCGGCCGCATCGTGGAGGCGGGCCGAGCCGAGCGGGTCTTGCGCACACCCGAGCACCCCTACACCCAAGGGCTGCTCGCCTCGCTTCCCCGGGCCGGCCAAGACCGGCTCGACTCGATCCCGGGCCAGCCCCCGCGCTTCGGCTCCCTCCCCGAGGGGTGCGCGTTCGGCCCCCGGTGCGCCAATCGCTTCGACCGGTGCGACGCCGAGCCAGGACTGCTCCCCACACCCGATGGACACCGGGCCGCCTGCTGGCTCGTCCTGGGGGCCCCGACCCCGACCCGCGAGAGACCAGGGCCGGAGGGTGAGTAGAATCAGGCGGTCGGATGCGCGAGAACTACACCCTTCACAAGCTGCACTCGCTGAGCGGGATCGTCCCGGTCGGCTACTACCTCGTGCAGCACCTCACCCTGAACACGTTCAGCCTGGCCGGTGCGGACAAGTTCAACGGGGTCATCGGGTTCTTCGAGGGCATGCCGACCCACCTCCTGCTCGGGCTCAAGGCCCTGATCTGGCTACCGCTGATCTTCCACGCCGTCTACGGCCTTTTCATCGCCGCCCGGGCCGAGCCGAACTACAGCGCCGCCGCCTACAAGTACCGCGAGAACCGCTACTACACGCTGCAACGGGTTTCCGGCATCGTCGCGTTCTTCTTCCTCTGCTACCACATGACGACCACGTCGGTCTTCGGCAAGCTCTACGGCGTCGAGAAGACGATCCAGTACCAGAACTGGGCCACCAAGCTAAGCGAACCCGTGCTCGGGATCCCGTACCTCATCCTCCTCGTCTACATCGTCGGCATCGTGGCCTCGTGCTACCACTTCTCGTACGGCATCTGGAACTTCTGCATCCGCTGGGGCATCACGATCAGCGACCAGGCCCAGGCGACGATGGGGAAGGTCGCGGCCTTCTCGTTCGTTGCCCTCACCGGCCTTGGGATCCTCGCGTTGATCGGGTTCTTCAACCCGGTGCTCCAGAAGACGGAGAAGACGGTCGAGGTCCGGATCGAGGCCCCCGGAATGCAGCCGACCGGCACCGTCGCCCGCTGACTCAGCCGCCCGCTAAGGGATCACGGCCGAGCTGTTGTCCCCCATCACGAGTTGGAGCGTTCGGGGCCGGGCGGTCGATGCGGTGGCCGAGACCCCACGGCCGAGGAGCGAACCCTCGAGGCGGTGCGGCAGACCCTCTAGCACGCAGTCCCGCATGACGATGCTGTACTCGAGCTCCGTCCGCACCACCCGGCTCCCGTCGTCGATCGCGGTGAACGGACCGACGTAACTGTCCTCGATGTGGCACCCCGCCCCGATCACGACCGGGCCACGGACCACGGAGTTCAGCACCCGGCTCCCCGCCCCCAGCACGACCCGCCCGTGCAGAGAGCTGCGCTCATCGACCTCCCCGTCGAGGCGGCCGACCAGATCCTCAAGGATCAGCCGGTTCGCCTCCAGCATCGCCTCGACCGTCCCCGTGTCCTTCCACCATCCGTCCACGATATGGCTGCGCACCGTGTGCCCCTCGTCGATGAGGCCCTGGATCGCGTCCGTGATCTCGTACTCGCCCCGGCGGCTCGGCTTCAGCCGCTGGATCACCTCGTGGACGCGGCGGTCGAAGAGGTAGACCCCGACGAGGGCCAGGTTCGACCGCGGTTCGGCGGGCTTCTCCTCGAGCCGTGTCACCCGTCCGTCCTCCATCTCGGCCACCCCGAAGTCGCTCGGGTTCGAGACCGGGGTCAGGAGGATCGTGGCCGCCGGTCTGTGGGCCTGGAACTCGTCGACGAGCCGCTGCAGACTCGACTTGATGAGGTTGTCCCCGAGGTACATCAAGAAGTCGCTCTCGCCTAGGAAAGGGAGGGCGGTCTGGACAGCGTGGGCCAGGCCCCGCGGGGCGTCCTGCGGGATGTAGGTGATCGAGACCCCCCAACGCGACCCGTCGCCCAGAGCGGCCTCGACTTCGGGGCCGGTGTCCCCGGTGATCACCCCGAACTCCCGGATCCCAGCCGCGGCCATCGCCTCGAGCCCGTACTCGACGACCGGCTTGTTCGCCACCGGCACGAGTTGCTTGGCCATGCTGAACGTGATCGGGCGCAGTCGCGTGCCCTTCCCCCCGGCGAGGATCAGCCCCTTCATCGGCCCGATTATGGCCAGCCTAGCCGCGCGCCGCCCGCACCATGACGAGGGGAGCCTTCACCCGTTCGATGACGGCCGCCACCGTTTTGAGGCAATGGTCGTCCCCGTCCTTGAGCTCCGGCACCGAGAGGACGACCTGCACCGCGCCCGTCTCCTCGGCTGCGTCGTTCAGGACGGTCGCCAGGTCGCGCCCCCGATCGATCCTGATTTCAGAGGGGATGTCCCGCCCCGTCATCCAGGTAGCCCCCGCTTCGAGGGCTGCGGCCGCGCGCTCTTCGTCCTGGGGCAGGGGCGCCGTCACCGGCTTGTCCCGAGGCACCAGGATCGGGTAGAGCAGGAGGACTTTGGCCGGCACAGTGTCGATCAGGTCCACCACGAGCCGGAAGAGGTGCGCGTCGCCCGCGTCCCCGGCGAGGCAAGCGATGATGAGGCGGTCGTACTCCCGCCGCACGTCCTTCTTCTTCTTCTTGCCCTCGGTCTCGCCCTTGAGGAGGAGGTCGAGGGAGCGCCGTGCCTCCTCCACCGTCGCCACGACCGGAAGCTGGGACCGGACGTTCGGGACGTGCTTGAGCACCTCGGCCATGTGCGGCGGGACGGCGGCGAGGATGATCCGGGCCTCGTCGTGCTCGCCGACGAACCGGATCGCGTCGTAGAACGTATCCGCCCCCTCCGTGGTGACCTCGTCGATCCCGCTGCAATCGACGATCACCCCGGTCGGGTGTCGCCTCAGCGTCAGCGCGATCGCCGTGTGGATCGTCTCCCAGAAGTTCGACCGCAACCGACCCGAGAGCTTGACGACGTCCTCGTACGACTCGACGATCATGTCAGGAAGTACCTCACGTTGGTCACCACCACGTTCTTACGCCCGGCGAGGGCGAGCTTGAGGGCAACGGCCGCGTTCGAGTGGAGCAGCCCCTGCCACCACCGCTTCGGTACGGCCTGCGGCACGATCACGGTGATCATCATCTCCGGCTTCTCGGCGAGCGCTTCGTCGATGTACTCGATGAGCGGGTCCATCAAGGACCGGTATGGCGACTCCAAGATCACGAGAGGCATGTCCGCCCCGAACTTGGCCCACTCTTGCTTGAGGTGGTCGGTCGAGGCCCGGTCGAGCGAGACGTGGAGGGCCCGGACGTCCTTGGTCTGGCTTTGGGCGTAGGCGATGGCCTGGAGCACGCCGCGGTGCATCCTCGGAATGAGGAGGAGCGCAGTGGTGTCGAGCGCGAGCGGACGGTCCTCGGGGCCGACACTCAGGGCCTTCGCGAGATACGTGTAGTGCCGCTTGATCCCCGTGAACATCAGCATGACCCCGACCAGCGCGAACGGGACGATGTAGGCCCCGTCCCCCCACTTGCTGTAGGCCACGACGCAGAGGACAACGCCAGTCACCACGGCCCCGATCGCGCTCACGACCATGCCGAACCGGCCTGTCCTATGGGTGATGGCGTAGCGCACCATCCCCGCCTGGCTCAGCGTGAACGAGAGGAAGACCCCGATCGCGTAGAGCGGGATGAGCTTGTGAGTGTCGCCTTGGAACCCGACGATGAGCAGGATCGCGATGATGGTGAGGGCGATGATGCCGTTCTGGTAGACGAGCCGGTCGCCGACCGACGCGAGCTGCCGCGGGAGGTAACCGTCCCTGGCGATGAGGCTCGCGAGCCGCGGGAAGTCGGCGTAGGCCGTGTTCGCCGCGAGGAGCAGGATCGCAGCCGTGAACACCTGGATCGCCCAGAACATGGGCCCCTCGCCATAGGTCGCCGCCGCGATCTGCGCCGTGACCGTCTTGAAGCCCGACTCCCCGATCTCCATCGGCAACGTGTGGAACTTCGAGGCTAGGTGGCTGATCCCGAGGAAGAGCGCGGAGAGGATCCCGGCCATCACGAAGAGCACGGTGGAGGCGTTCTTGGAGACCGGCTCGCGGAACGCTTGCGTCCCGTTCGAGATCGCCTCGATCCCCGTGAGGGCGGTACATCCGGACGAGAACGCCTTCAGGATGAGCAGGACGAACAAGGCCGGGTTGGACGGGGGCTTCGCCTCGGCGATCTCCGGAGGCATCGGCGTACCGGGGAGCATCATGCCCGCCACGATCATCGCCCCGACCAATCCTATGAAGACGTACGTCGGCACCGAGAATAGCGCCCCGCTCTCGCGGGCGCCCCGCAGGTTCGCCGTTGCGATCACCACGACGGCCGCGATCCCCATCGGGACGATGTAGGGCTGGGTCGACGGCGCGAGCGAGACGATCGCCAAGACGCCCGCCGAGACCGACACCGCGACGGTAAGGACGTAGTCGATCAGGAGCGACGCCCCCGCCAGCTCGCCCCAAAACGTGCCCAAGTTCTCCTTCGAGACCGTGTACGACCCCCCACCTTGGGGATAGGCGTGGATCGTCTGGCTGTAGCTGATCGCCACGAGGAAGATCAGCATCGAGATGGCGAGGGCGAAATCGACCGTCACCGCGACGAGGGCGATCCCGCCGAACTTCGCCATCGTGAGCATGATCTCCTCGGTGGCGTAGGCCACGGAGGAGAGCGCGTCAGATGCGAACACCGGGAGTGCCACCCGCTTGGGCAAGCGCTCGGTATGGGCGTGCTTCGTGGCGATCGGCTTCCCGAAGACGGCGTGCTTGAGGCGAGTGAGAGTTGACATCAGCGCACCCCGGCCGTCCCGGGGCGCATGAGCCATATTAGCACGAGACCCTGTCGAGGAGCCGGTACGAGGCGTCGAACCGCAGCCAGACCCGCGGCCGCGTCTTCGCCCCCATCACCCGCCTCGGGTTGAGGCTGCAGAGGCGCACGGCCGTCTCTGGCCCGAAGTCGTCGGCGAGGTTCTGGAAGCAGTCGAGCAAGGTGGCCGTGCTCCCCGCCAACGCCCCCGGTTCCGGAGCCCCCCCCTCGGCTTTGGGGGAATGGTTTTTGCCCTCCGAAACTGAGGGGGGGGATGGGTGGGGAGACCCCGCCAGCCGAACGGTCCCTGCCGTCACGACGCAGGACTGGCCCCACATCGTCAGCCGAGAGCCCTCGGGGAGGCCCACCGCGGCCGTCCCGTCGCTCACCGCCACGACCCGGTCGAGCCCTTTGCACCGGAGCAGCACCTCCGCGGCCCCCCGCGCCACGTGCTGGCCGTCGTAGATGAGCTCGGCCACGACCCGGTCGTCCGCCAACGCCACTCCGACCGCCCCCGGCTCCCGGTGGTGGAGCGGGCGCATCGCGTTGAACGTGTGGGTCGCGTGCCCGATCCCCGCCTCGACCCCCGCGGCGGCGTCCCGGGCCGTGGCGTCGGTATGGCCCATCGAGACCTGCACCCCCCGCCGGGACAAGCGGCGGACGAGGTCGAGCGCACCGGGCCGCTCGGGGGCCAGCGTGACCCGTCGCAGCCGCGGGTCGTCAAGCGGCCCATCCCACGGCGAAGGGCCGTCCGGAGGGTCCACGATCGCGTCGGTGGGCTGGGCGCCTGGGTACCTGGGGCTGAGGAACGGACCCTCAAGGTGGAACCCGAGGACGCGCGGATCGTCGGGCAGGCCGGCGACCGCCCGCGCCACCTCGTCGCACGAAGCCGTGACCGTCGTCGGCAGGAGCGCTTCGACGCCACAGTCCGAGAGTCGGCTCAGCCAATGGCGCCAGTCCGTGGCGGCGGCGGTCATCGTATCGACCCCCCAACCGCCATGGACGTGCAGATCGAACAGCCCCGGTGCGACCAGGCCCGTTGGAGCGGCGCTCGTCGGGGTGAAGGTGGGCCCCTCAGGCCCCCAGACGGCCTCGCAAGGCCCAAACCCCTCGTCGTGGACGGCCAGGACGACCTCGGTCACGGAGAGAGAGCGTACCCTTCCGGGGCCCGAACCGCGACCCCCTCGATCTCGAGCATCGTGAGGGCCATGAGCACGTCCGAGGCGGAGAGCCCGGTGCGGTCGACCAGGGCCTCGACCGTCGTCGGGTGTCCGGTGAGGGCCCGGGCCACCTTCCCCTCGGGGCCGGATGAGGGCAGCGGGGGCTTGGCCGACTCCGTTCGCGAGACCCCCACCGCCCGCAACACCAGCGCCGGGTCGTCCACGACGACGGCGCCCAGCCGGGCGAGGGCGTGCGACCCACGAAAGGACGGCTGGTTCGCTGGCCCGGGCACGACGAACAGCGCCCGCCCCGCCCCCTTTGCGAGGGCGGCCGTGATCAAGGCCCCCGATTCTGCGGGGACCTCGACGAGCACGAGCGCTTGGGCGAGCGTGGCTACCAACCGGTTCCGCCCGGGGATCCGGTGCTTCCCGGGCTTCGAGCCACAGGCGTACGAACTGACCAGAGCCCCCTGTTCGCGGATCCGGCCGAACAACGTGCGGTGGCGGGGCGGGTAGGCGACATCGACCCCACCCGGAAGGACGGCCACCGTTCGACCCCCTGCCTCTAGAGCCGCCTCGTGCGCCGCCGCGTCAATGCCGATCGCACCGCCGCTCACGACCGTCACCCCAGCCTCGGCGAGCGCCCCCGCGAACCACTTCGCCATCGCAAGGCCATACGCGGATGCCCCCCGGGTCCCGACGACGGCGACGAGAGGCCGGGCGAGGCAGGCGGCGTCTCCGTGAACGAAGAGCGCAGGGGGTGCGTTGCGTGCCTTGGCCAGGGTCTGCGGGAACGCGTCGTGGGGGACGACTTGGGCCCCGGCGAGCTCGGCGCGGAGGGCTGCGGGGACGTCGGCCCCCTCCGCCCGGGACCGCTCGGCCGAGGTGCCCCACCCGCCCGAAAGCAGGAAGGCCTCGGGGTCGGGGGACTCCAAGGCCCCGCGGACAGCCTCACGGACGGTCTCGGGGGACGCCTCGGCGGCGAGAACCCGCTGCCAGAAGGCGACGCTCACCGCCTGGGCCCGCTATCCGCCGCCCCGTTGGCCGCCGCCGCGCGCGCCGCCCCGGCCGCCACGGCCACCGGCTTCG
>JALHNM010000007.1 GCA_022843485.1 Fimbriimonadaceae bacterium
CGCGTGAACCCGTGAGGTTGCCAACCATGGCGCGTCAACGCTTGAACGACCCGTCGCACCCCTGGGCTCGCGATCTGGTCTAACGGAGGGACGAACGTCACGAGCCCTTCCCTCCGTCCGGGGCCATCGGCAGGCAGACCTGGTGCGTGACGGGAGGGAGGGGCACGGGTTCCAGGCGGAGGAGTCCCCTCTTCGACCAGCCCAACTCTTTAAGCGCCGAGTGGAGCGGGCCGCACGACCATTTCGAGAACGTGTAGAGGCCTTTAGGCGTGACCTCGAACCCGATCCGCTTGGACTGACGGTCGATGTACAGGCTGAACTTGTCGCCCGGCTTAGCCCCTAATGCCTTGTAGGCCGCCTCGTTCAGGATCACCTTCTCGGGGTAAGTGCGAACGATCGGGTCTTGGGCCTTAACGCTCCTCGTCCGCCTCGGCATGAAAATCTCAAACCCCACGGGGAACCCCCTTGGCTCCGACCTTGCGGACGGTGACCCGGCGGAGGCCGGGCGGGGCGTTCGCGGTGAGCTCGCTCCAGAGGCGATGGCTTGCGTCCACCCGAGACCTCGCGCCGCGAGACGGGGAGATGAGGGTCCGGCACATGCGGTCGGTCACGAGGACGCGGCGGGACCGGTCTCCGAGAGCGATCTCCAGCTCGGTGCCGAGCGGCCACTCGTTGGAGGCGACGGTAAGCGCCCCCGCCCGGTACGGCCGGCCGTTGGCCATCGTCCGCCCCTCGTACCGGTCGGCGTAGACGCTCATCGTCCGCCCTAGCGGCAGGGGTTCGAGGGCGAGGGACAAGGCGAGCGCGAGGGTCGTCACTCGTGCACCCCCCGCACGACGTCCGATGTCAGGCTCGGCTCGGAGAGCAGCCCCGCACCGGCCCCTAGCCCGAGGGCTAGGCCCAGCGCGAAGGCGACGCTGAGGGGAGCGAGCCTACGGACAGCGGTCCAGGCTCCCGGGGCGTCACCCCCCCTCACTGTGCCTCCACTGGCGAGGAGCCGGGCGTCCCTGGCCCTAGCGCTCGCCGCACCCTGCGGGGTCGTGATGTCGCTCAGCTTCACGCGCCGTCCTCCTCGTCGATCGGCCCGAAGACCACGCGCTTCACGGTCGAGTACGGCAGAGGCACCCGGATCGGCGGCCCGTTGCGCAGGCGGACGACGGTCACGTCCGACTTCTCGTAGGAGACCCCCGCGACGTCGCTGGGTCGCACGGCAAACGGGTTGCCGTCGCAGTCCAGTCCTTCGGCCACGCGCAGGCCAGAGGGCGATACGACCTCTCTCACGCGTCCTGCTCCTCCGGCATGCCAGGGAAGCTGACCGAGAATTTCTCGACGCCTGGGCGGTGCTCGATGCCGGGGGCGTCTTCAAAGGCAAGCCCGGCCTTCCAGGCATCGTTCACGGCGGACTTCTTCGGCTCGACCTTGACGAGGTCGGGGCGATTCTCCAGGGCCCAGGCACAGAAGGCCGGGGCGTCGGTCACTGCGACCGAGTCGGCCTGAGCCCGGAACGAGAAGCGGCCGCCGAGGAGGTCGATACTCCTGCGCTTGCCGGTCAGGAGCCCCCTGGCCCACTCGGCGATGAGGGGCAGGTACCGACCCTTCAGCCATTCGTAGGCTTTGCTCGATTGGCCGAGCACCCGGTCGGCGTCGCACCCCCCCACCCGGGGGGGTGAGGATTGAAACACGAGCTGGTGGACGTCGCGAGTCTCCGGGAGCGCCGTCGCACCCCCCCACCCGGGGGGGTGAGGATTGAAACCCGGAGGACTAAGCGGTGCAGCCCTTCGAGAGATAAGGGTCGCACCCCCCCACCCGGGGGGGTGAGGATTGAAACATGTCTCGTCCACCCAGGCCACCGCCGACGGGGCGTCGCACCCCCCCACCCGGGGGGGTGAGGATTGAAACATATATAGGGCCCTTCAGAGACATTCCCGAAATATAACGTCGCACCCCCCCACCCGGGGGGGTGAGGATTGAAACCTGACGGCGAGGGGCGGCTACGTCGCCGTCCTGCACCGTCGCACCCCCCCACCCGGGGGGGTGAGGATTGAAACGTCCAATCGTTCACCGTCTCCAGGGACGCCGCGAGGGTCGCACCCCCCCACCCGGGGGGGTGAGGATTGAAACCAAAGGCTAGTCGGGGTCATGGGCGACGGGTCGCCGCGTCGCACCCCCCCACCCGGGGGGGTGAGGATTGAAACAACCTGAAGCGGCCGTCCGTGGTCGTGATGGAGTCGCACCCCCCCACCCGGGGGGGTGAGGATTGAAACGACACGGTCAACGACATCCGGTCGCCCGGCGACCCGTCGCACCCCCCCACCCGGGGGGGTGAGGATTGAAACACGCTCTCGAACCGGTTCGACCCGAGCTGGGGGCGGGTCGCACCCCCCCACCCGGGGGGGTGAGGATTGAAACAGGTGAGGCAGGTCAGGCACACGACCCCCTGGGTAGTCGCACCCCCCCACCCGGGGGGGTGAGGATTGAAACTCTTTGGGTTCTTTCATGTCCTTACTGGTCGGCCACGTCGCACCCCCCCACCCGGGGGGGTGAGGATTGAAACACCGTCGCTAGGTTCTGGCCCCCCACGCCTTCGTGTCGCACCCCCCCACCCGGGGGGGTGAGGATTGAAACTACCGCTCGGCTGAGATCCCCATCGGATTCGCCTCGTCGCACCCCCCCACCCGGGGGGGTGAGGATTGAAACCGCCCGAGGTCGGGGTGGCGGAGGGGCTCGAGCGGCGTCGCACCCCCCCACCCGGGGGGGTGAGGATTGAAACGAACCTGCGTAAGGCTCGCGTTCCGGCTCTCGGTTGTCGCACCCCCCCACCCGGGGGGGTGAGGATTGAAACACCAGGAACAGCGGGCCGAGTCCCGCCGGTTGCAGGGTCGCACCCCCCCACCCGGGGGGGTGAGGATTGAAACGCCTCTACGCAAGGTCATACGACGTCTCCGGGCGCGCCTTCTGGGGTCGCACCCCCCCACCCGGGGGGGTGAGGATTGAAACCCTTGCGGATCGGGCCCGGCGTGTGCCCCAGCGCGAGGTCGCACCCCCCCACCCGGGGGGGTGAGGATTGAAACAAGCGTTTGTGAGGGCCGCTTGACCGGTACAGGCCCGTCGCACCCCCCCACCCGGGGGGGTGAGGATTGAAACAACAGCGGGGCCTATAACCTGGTCGCGCTCATCCTGACGTCGCACCCCCCCACCCGGGGGGGTGAGGATTGAAACAGTAGCGACCCGGCCGCGAGCGGCCACTACTCAGGCGGTCGCACCCCCCCACCCGGGGGGGTGAGGATTGAAACCCTGTCCCACCTGCTCAAGCAGCCGGTGGGCGACCGTCGCACCCCCCCACCCGGGGGGGTGAGGATTGAAACGTCTCTCCTTGTCGAGGTCGGGGCAACGGAGCCTCCCGTGTCGCACCCCCCCACCCGGGGGGGTGAGGATTGAAACCCCTACATGCCGCTCGCCGTGGACAGGCTCTTCGCCGTCGCACCCCCCCACCCGGGGGGGTGAGGATTGAAACATCTTGTGGCTCCGGACGATGCGGTTCGGGAACGGGGGTCGCACCCCCCCACCCGGGGGGGTGAGGATTGAAACCCCATCACCGGGAACGTCAACAACTACGACTTCACGGTGTCGCACCCCCCCACCCGGGGGGGTGAGGATTGAAACTCAAGGTTGCGGAAGCACACCGCAGGCATCGATCGGGTCGCACCCCCCCACCCGGGGGGGTGAGGATTGAAACCTGCTGTTCACGCTGATCAAAGCGTGGGAAAAAGACGTCGCACCCCCCCACCCGGGGGGGTGAGGATTGAAACGATCCGGGTACCTCGGGATGATGGAGCGGCCGATCGAGTCGCACCCCCCCACCCGGGGGGGTGAGGATTGAAACGACCCCGGCGTGGCCTTAGCCCAAGCGGCGCTCTCGGGTCGCACCCCCCCACCCGGGGGGGTGAGGATTGAAACTCCGAGTCGATCAGGACTACGGCCGGTTCGTCGCCTGTCGCACCCCCCCACCCGGGGGGGTGAGGATTGAAACCGGTTCGAGGCGGCCCACCACCTGCCGCACCTCCCGTCGCACCCCCCCACCCGGGGGGGTGAGGATTGAAACTCGATGGACAAGACGCGGGCGAAAGCGTTCACTGGCGTCGCACCCCCCCACCCGGGGGGGTGAGGATTGAAACACGTCCAACGTAGAGGACTTGACCTGGACCCCGGAGGGTCGCACCCCCCCACCCGGGGGGGTGAGGATTGAAACGCGCAGGCCTCGGCCGACTCTTACGGCGTGTCGTCGCACCCCCCCACCCGGGGGGGTGAGGATTGAAACACGAACAGCCTGAACGCGAACCTGTCGTTGCTGGGCGTGTCGCACCCCCCCACCCGGGGGGGTGAGGATTGAAACCGTCGATCACCGACGGTCACCAGGTAAGTGCTTGCCGTCGCACCCCCCCACCCGGGGGGGGTGAGGATTGAAACTACGGCAAGGAGGCCCAGGGCCTGATCGACCAGGGGTCGCACCCCCCACCCGGGGGGGTGAGGATTGAAACGGGGAGAGCTTGACGCGGGGGCGCTCGGGGCCTGGCGTCGCACCCCCCCACCCGGGGGGGTGAGGATTGAAACTCTAAGGGAACCGCAACCCACGACGCGACCCAGGCCGTCGCACCCCCCCACCCGGGGGGGTGAGGATTGAAACTAGACAGGAGCAGTGCCCCCGCTCCGCTCGTCGTGGTCGCACCCCCCCACCCGGGGGGGTGAGGATTGAAACCCGCCACTGTGCGGGGGGACCTGCCGGTGCTCATCGAGTCGCACCCCCCCACCCGGGGGGGTGAGGATTGAAACGGATCGGTCGCATGCCGAATGTCCATCACGTTCGGCCGTCGCACCCCCCCACCCGGGGGGGTGAGGATTGAAACCAGAGCGCTACGGAGAGCTTGAAGCCTTTCAGCACGTCGCACCCCCCCACCCGGGGGGGTGAGGATTGAAACCAGGGGGTGTCGAGAACGGTTCGAGAACGGTTCGAGGTCGCACCCCCCCACCCGGGGGGGTGAGGATTGAAACCAGTAATGTCCTTAGGCGGGCAGGATGACGAGCACTCGTCGCACCCCCCCTCCCGGGGGGGTGAGGATTGAAACGAGATCAAGCGCTCGCCGTTCGAGGACGGGATCCACGTCGCACCCCCCCACCCGGGGGGGTGAGGATTGAAACCTCTCGACGCTGGACTCGGGTTCGCCGGCGGGGTTCGGGGTCGCACCCCCCCACCCGGGGGGGTGAGGATTGAAACCGTGGCGCAGAGGGCATGGTCGACGTCATGCTGATCCCACGTCGCACCCCCCCACCCGGGGGGGTAAGGATTGAAACACGGTCGACCTCTCGACCCAGGCGGGCGCGGCGGAGTCGCACCCCCCCACCCGGGGGGGTGAGGATTGAAACCGGCCCACCCTGATCGTCGTGGACGAGGCCCACCACGCGTCGCACCCCCCCACCCGGGGGGGTGAGGATTGAAACAGGGCCCGCTTGACCTCCGATCCCCCGGGATCCTGGTCGCACCCCCCCACCCGGGGGGGTGAGGATTGAAACGAGCCTGCCCAGGTGATCGTCCAGCAGCGGCTCGCGTCGCACCCCCCCACCCGGGGGGGTGAGGATTGAAACCAGATTCGTGCGACCATCCGTCTTGAAGACCCTAGTCGCCCCCCCCCACCCGGGGGGGTGAGGATTGAAACACGTGGGACCGCCGCTACGGCAACGGGGCCGGGGGTGCCGCGTCGCACCCCCCCACCCGGGGGGGTGCGGATTGAAACATCGGGCGGGCGCCCGACCTCGTGGTCATCGACGTCGCACCCCCCCACCCGGGGGGGTGAGGATTGAAACTCGAATCTGGCCCGGGGCGTCTCGCTCCGGTAGGCAGGTCGCACCCCCCCACCCGGGGGGGTGAGGATTGAAACTGGGGGGTGTCCGTCACGGGATCCTTCGACGTGTCGGTCGCACCCCCCCACCCGGGGGGGTGAGGATTGAAACGAGCCGAGGGTGCGCGGGGACGGGTCGCGCATGTCCGAGTCGCACCCCCCCACCCGGGGGGGTGAGGATTGAAACAGCCTCGGCCTGCTCGTCTCGGTCGAGAGCTGGGTAGAGCCACGTCGCACCCCCCCACCCGGGGGGGTGAGGATTGAAACGCCTCTTCGTAGTCGAGCGTCTCAGTGAGCCGGACTGTCGCACCCCCCCACCCGGGGGGGTGAGGATTGAAACATCACAGTCGCGGGCAGCGTCCTCTCGCCGCGTACCGTCGCACCCCCCCACCCGGGGGGGTGAGGATTGAAACATGCAGCTCTACCTCCGCAAGCGCATCCGCGACTGGTCGCACCCCCCCACCCGGGGGGGTGAGCATTGAAACGTCGCGGCGGGCAGGGCCTTTCCGGACTCGGGCGCGGGGGTCTCGAGGGTGACCAGCGGGGCCCTTAGTCCCACGGGGTTCCGGGGGCACGTGGAAGGGCCCTAGTGGGCCGCCGTCTCTAGTCCCTCCGGCTCCGGCTCCGGGCTGGGCCAGTGGCCGCAAGGTGAAAGAAATGGCGAAACTCTCATTCAGTGCCGTCGTGGAGCAAGTCCGCGGCAAAGTCGGCACCGTTGTCTTCTCCGAGGCCCGGAACGGGGCCTCTCTCCGCATCAAGTCTTCGGTGAAGAACCCGAAGACCAATGCCCAGCGTGCGGTGCGCAAGTACCTCTCGCGGTCGGCGAAGACCTTCGAGGGCCTCTCCCTGGCCCAGGCGGCCTTGTGGAACGCCTACGGCGAGACGCAGCAGCGGACTGACCCGGTGACGGGCAAGACCTATACTTTGAGCGGCATCAACGCCTTCGTCGAGCTGGCGATCAAGTTCCTTCAGGTGCAGCCGAACGGGACGATCCCGCTCGGGCCGCCGAACACGGAGTTCTCGGGCGACACGGTGACGGTCACGGCGACGGCGGGGGTCGGGCAGGTCCTCTTCAGCGGGTCCGGGCCGAACGCCCTCGGGGTGACTACGGAGTTCCTTGTCCAGCGGCTGCCGGCCCGGAACCGCAAGCCGGACCCGAACGGCTACGTGAGCGCAGGCTTCAAGGCCCTCGGCACGGGGAACCTGGACTTCGTGGCGACGGTGACGCCTGGGGTCTACGCGGTGGCCTACCGCTTCGTGCGGGTGGCGACCGGCCAGGCGAGCGAGATCGAGCCGCTGCCGCTGCAGACGGTGACCTTCTCGGTGGAGGAGGGCGGCTCGGTGCCGGCCTCGAAGAAGCGGGCGGCCTAGTGCCTCCCCGGGCGGGCACGTGGCTCACCGTCTCCGGGCGGGGGCGCCGCGGAGAGTCGCCCTCCGGGGAGAGCTGTCGGGGCCTGTCCCCGGGGGTTGGGATCGTGCGGGCTCAGAGCCCGCGGACCGGGGTGCGGGCTGGAAAGCCCGCGCTCCTTGGTCGCTCCGGGGTGGGGGTCAGACGGTCTTGATCTCGATATCGACCCCGCTCGGGAGGTCGAGGCGCATGAGGGCGTCGATCGTCTTGTTGGTCGGCTCGTGGATATCGACCAGCCGGTTGTGGGTGCGCAGCTCGAAGTGCTCCATCGACTCCTTGTCGATGTGCGGGCCGCGGATGACGCAGAAGCGGCGGAGCTTGGTCGGGAGCGGGATCGGCCCCGACACCCGGGCGCCGGTGCGGCGGGCGGTGTCGGTGATCTTGGCCGTGCTCTGGTCGAGGATGCGGTGGTCGTACGCCCGCACGCGGATGCGAATCTTGAGTCCTGCCATGGGTGTGTCCTAGCCCCCGTGAATTCCAGGCGAGCGGCAGAGCCCGCCCCAACCTCTCGGGGACTTGGGAGGATACCCGGCCCCGGGCCGCCGGCCCCCACCGCTTGGGCCCGTCCCCGCCTGTAGCCGCCGGTTGTCGCGAAGCGACCCCGCGACGACACCCGCACCTTGATCACGGGATGGCCGACCCCATGGGGTGCCAGGACAAGGTGCCGGTCCCGTGCCCGCGCAGGGTCGCTCCGCGACAGCCTGCGGCTAAGGGGGGGGATACGGCAAAGGCCCAGCCGTGTTCGGGCTGGGCCTTGCCTGGTCGGGGTCGGTGGGCTCTTACTCGTAGACCTTCGAGATCGTGCCGGCGCCGACGGTGCGGCCGCCTTCGCGGATCGCGAACTTGGAGCCTTGCTCCATGGCGATCGGGGCGATGAGCTCGACCGTCATCTTGATGTTCTCGCCGGGCATGACCATGGCGACGCCCTCCGGGAGGTGGAGCGTTCCCGTGACGTCGGTCGTGCGGAAGTAGAACTGGGGTCGGTAGCCCGTGGTGAACGGGGTGTGCCGGCCGCCCTCTTCCTTCGAGAGCACGTAGACCTCGGAGTCGAACTTGGTGTGCGGCTTGATCGAGCCCGGCTTGCAGATGACCATGCCGCGCTCGATGTCCTTGCGCTCGACGCCGCGCAGGAGCAGGCCGCAGTTGTCGCCCGCGGTGGCGGAGTCGAGCAGCTTGCGGAACATCTCGATCCCGGTGCAGACGGTCTTGCGGGTGTCGTGGATCCCGACGATCTCGACGTCCGTGTTGACGTTAAGGGTGCCTCTCTCGACACGGCCGGTGGCAACGGTGCCACGACCGGTGATCGTGAACACGTCCTCGACGGCCATGAGGAACGGCTTATCGACGTCGCGCTCGGGGGTCGGGATGAAGCTGTCGACGGCGGCCATCAGGTCGAGGATGGACTTGACGTGCTTGTCCTCGAAGTCGACGCTGCCGGCCTCGACCTGGTCGAGTGCCTTGCGGGCGCTGCCCATGATGACCGGGGTGTTGTCCCCGTCGAAGCCGTAGGTGCTGAGCAGCTCACGGATCTCCATCTCGACGAGCTCGAGGAGCTCGGCGTCGTCGACCTGGTCGACCTTGTTGATGTAGACCACGATGTACGGCACGCCGACCTGGCGGGCCAGGAGGATGTGCTCGCGGGTCTGCTGCATCGGACCGTCGGTGCCGGCGACCACGAGGATCGCGCCGTCCATCTGGGCGGCGCCGGTGATCATGTTCTTGATGAAGTCGGCGTGGCCCGGACAGTCGACGTGGGCGTAGTGGCGGGTCTCGGTCTCGTACTCCTGGTGCGAGATGTTGATGGTGATCCCACGGGCCTTCTCTTCGGGCGCCGAGTCGATCTCGTCGTAGGCCCGCTTCTTGGCGAGGCCCTTCTCGCTGAGGACGCCGGTGATCGCGGCGGTCAGCGTCGTCTTACCGTGGTCAACGTGCCCGATGGTGCCGATGTTGACGTGCGGCTTGGTTCGTTCGAATTTTGCTCTGGCCATTTTAGTGTGTCCCTAGAGTTCTCGCCACCGGTTTTTACCGCTTGCAGCAAAGCCGCTTCCGCAGAGCCACCCTGGCCAGATGCCCAAGGCCGGATTTGAGAGTGCGCCCCCTCGCGACGCCAAAAACCGGCGCCCACGAGTGGGCGATAGATTCTCGCAGGTCGGCCGACCGAATTTCAACCTGGCCTAGGGCTAGCGACCGCATGTGGGCCGCGGGAACCCCCGGGAGAGGTCTGAGCATGAGGGGGCCCCGCCCAAGGGAACCGAACAGAGCCTGTTAGCGTGGCCAGCACGTGATGACCGAGGGGGTCCATACGAGCGCGAAGAAAATCGGCAGGAAGGACGAAACGCTTGGGGCCAGTGCAAGGTGAACGGTGAGGAGAAGCCCCCAGAGCCATAGGGCCCCAAGGCACAAGTAGGCCGAGCGCGGAAGCGGTCGAGAAAGGCGTGCTCTCGCACACTTCCGCACTTCCCTCTGACTCAGTTTCGCCAAGGGTTCGAAGGGGAGGTCGCACAACTCGCACCTAATGTTTTGCCACGCAAACGCCATGATCAACATCGCGATCCCACAGAGAGAAAGCCCGACCACAAAGAACGGCATAACGACCATTCCCATTTGGGACAGCGAAGGTTCTCTAAGTAAGGCTAGCTGCTGGGCTCGCGGGCCTTGGAGTAGTGCGCCTGTGAACGCAACCAGAACCGAAACCAAGCCGATTAACACGCTCGCTCCGCACATCGAAAACGACGCACGCAAGCCCCGCTGATCAACGACCTCCTCGACCCCTTCGAGCCCCACGTCAGTGACGTCGTACCCTGGCGCGCGCGGGCCGAGGGGGAAAAAGCCGAGCCGCCCCGCGTCGTTCTCATGGATCATGCTCCGCAACACGGCTGTCATGGCTCATTATAACTCGCGCGGACTATGCGTCTCAAACTCGAACAGACGACGAGGCCCCTGGGGTTTCGATCGATCTGCCCGGCCCGACGAAAACACCGACCGTCGAAAACCGTCCACCAAATGGCACATAATGTCAGGGTGAAGACACGGCGGACCGGCGATATCAGTGCGGAGAGGCAGGTCCTCTACTACTCCGGGATGATCCTGTCCGCCTTCGGCGGCCTCTTGCTCGTGGTGTCGATGCTAAACGCGTTCAGCCCGCCCCGCGCTCCTGTGCCTGTCCCCCTCGAAGTCCGCTTGATAGAGCAAGCCGTGTCGGAACGGGACTCCGGGCAAGGCGTCATCCCCGGGTCGTTCTCAAGTGGTGGGGGAGACGGGTGGGTTCAAGAGAACGCGCCGGATCCGTTCGACGACGCGTTGGGCAGTATCCGTATGATGCTTCTGGGCGGCGGTCTCGTCGGCCTCGGTGCGTTTATCATGCGGGTGGGACGGTTCGGTTGGGCAGGTTCGGGCGTCGTCCTCGACCCCGCCCAGGCTCGCGAAGACTTCAAGCCTTTTTCGGCCGCCGCGGGCGGGGTTCTTTCGGACGTGATGGAATCGGCCGGGATCGATACGGAGGCGGCAGGCTTTTGCACCGAGTGCGGGCAAGCGTTCGAGACGGGGGACAAATTTTGCTCGCGATGTGGGCACGCTCTCGGCTAAGTCGGTCGGTCGATGGGGGGCCGCACCGGACGCGCAGCCGAGACGCGTGAACCTTTAGCCAACGTTTTCAGGCGCTCGCTCAAAGCAACTGGCCCCCTCTCCCTCGGCGAGGGAGAGGGGATAAAGATCAGCCGCCGGTCTGCGACTTGGCGATGATTTCTTCGGCGATGTTCCGCGGGACCTCTTCGTAGTGCGAGGGGGTCACGTTCGGCGTCGCCCGGCCCTGGGTGAGCGACCGGAGGGTCGTCACGTAGCCGAACATCTCGCTGAGCGGCACATGGGCCGAGATGATCGAGACCCCGCCCGGGGCGCTGTCCATCTTCTCGATCCGCCCGCGCCGGCCGTTGAGGTCGCCCACGACGTCGCCGGTGTTGTTCTCCGGAGCGGTGACCTCGACGTGCATGATCGGCTCCTTGAGGATCGGCTTAGCCTTCTTCATGGCCTCGCGGAACCCGATCATCCCGGCCTGCTTAAAGGCGTTCTCGTTCGAGTCGACCTCGTGGTAGCTGCCGTGCACGACCGCGACCCTGACGTCGACGACCGGGTAGCCGGCCACGATCCCGGCGAGCATCGCTTCCTTGACGCCCTTCTCGATGGCGGGGATGTACTCCTTCGGGATCGAGCCACCGACGGTCTTGTTCTCGAAGACGAAGCCTTGGCCGATCTCGAGGGGCGCGATCTCGAGCACGCAGTGCCCGTACTGGCCCGAACCGCCCGTCTGCCGGACGAACTTGCCGTCCGCCTTGGCGGGGGCGCTGATCGTCTCGCGGTAGGCGACCTGGGGTTTGCCCTGGTTCGCTTGGACGCCGAACTCGCGGTTGAGGCGGTCCACGATGATCTCGAGGTGGAGCTCGCCCATGCCGCTGATGATCGTCTGGCCGCTCTCGGGGTCGGTGAAGACCCGGAAGGTCGGGTCCTCTTCGGCCAACCGCTGCAGGCTGGTACCCAACTTCTCCTGGTCTGCCCGGCTCTTCGGCTCGATCGCGATCTGGATGACCGGCTCGGGGAACTTGATCGACTCAAGGGCGACAGGGTTGTCGCCGGCGCAGATCGAGTAGCCCGTGCGGACGTCGTTGAGTCCGATCACACCGACGATCTCGCCCGCGCTCACGTCGTCGACGTCCTCGCGCTTGTTGGCGTGCATCTCCATGATGCGGCCGATGCGCTCGGTCCGGACCCGCAGTTCGTTGGTCTGGGGCTCGCGGAAGCAGACGCTGACCTGGGTGCCCTTCTTGAGCACGCCCGAATAGACGCGGATGAAGGTGAGGCGCCCGACGAACTTGTCGGACATGATCTTGAAGGCCAGGGCCGTGAAGGGCTCGGAGTCGTCGGCGTGGCGGATGACCTCGCTTTCGGTGTCCGGGTCGAGCGCCTTGACGTCCACCTTGTCGAGCGGGGACGGCAGGTAGTCGATGACGCAGTCGCAGAGCATCTGGACGCCCTTGTTCTTGAAGCTCGAACCGCAGAGCACTGGGACGACCGAGCCGGCGATCGTGCCCGCTCGGAGGGCGTTCTTGAGGTCGGCGAGCGGGATGTCCTCCCCGTTCAAGAACCGCTCCATGATGGTGTCGTCGAAGTCGGAGATCGACTCGATGAGCTTCTCACGGTACTCGGCGGCCGTGTCGACCAGGTGCTCGGGCACGTCGGTGATCTCGAACGTCTTACCGTCGTCGCTGGTATAGACCGTCGCCTTCATGGTGAGCAGGTCGACGTAGCCCTTGAAGTCGCTCTCCGCGCCGATCGGGATCACGATCGGGGCCGCGTTCGCGCCGAGGCGGTCCCGCATCCGAGCGACGACGGCGTAGAAGTCAGCGCCGAGCCGGTCCATCTTGTTCACGTAGGCGATCCGGGGGACTTGGTACTTGTTCGCCTGGCGCCAAACGGTCTCGGACTGCGGCTGGACGCCGCCGACGGCGCAGTAGACAGCGACAAGGCCGTCGAGCACGCGGAGCGACCGCTCGACCTCGACCGTGAAGTCGACGTGACCGGGCGTGTCGATGATGTTGATCTTGTGCTCGGGCTTGTCCTGCCCGCTCCCCCGCCAGAAGCAGCTGGTGGCGGCCGAGGTGATCGTGATCCCTCGCTCCTGTTCCTGCTCCATCCAGTCCATCGTCGCCGCGCCGTCGTGGACCTCACCGATCTTGTGCGTCTTCCCCGTGTAGTAGAGGATGCGCTCGGTCGTGGTCGTCTTCCCGGCGTCGATGTGGGCGGCGATGCCGATGTTGCGGATGAGTTCTAGTGGGTGGGAACGGGGCATAGTGTCTCGTCCTCGGATCGGAGGTCCAGACGCAGGGCGCAGCGCCCCAGTCCGGCGAGCTTGAAGTATGTCCCTCGGGAGGGGACCGCCCTCAGGACTGGCCCGGGGGAGCCCCCGGCCAAAGGCCCACGTCCCGGGACTCGGGGCCTGTTCGGAGCCGTTCCCTTGCCTTTAAGCCCCTGGTCCGCGCATAATGCCCGGTTGCGCCCGCCCGTGCCAGGCCGAGTCGGCCCGAGCGATTCGGCACGAGGCGCGAAGCGAAACCAACGGAAAGGCTCTATACAGCATGGCGACATACCGAGGACGACGATCAGACATCTGCCGCAAGGTCGGCTTTAACCTGTGGGGCCAGGCCAAGTGCCCGAGCTCCAAGCGCCCCTACCCCCCGGGCCAACACGGCCCCAACATGCGCGAGCGGCGCATGTCCGAGTACGGCGAGCAGCTGCTGGCCAAGCAGGTCATCCGGCGCTACTACGGCATGCTCGAGAAGCAGTTCCGGAACACGTTCGAGAAGGCCTCGAACATGCACGGCAACTCGGGCCTCAACTTCCTGCGGCTGCTCGAGATGCGGCTCCAGACCCAGGTCTACCGGCTCGGTTGGGCCCGCACGATGGAACAGGCCCGCCAGATGGTGAGCCACTGCCACGTCCTTGTGAACGGCAAGATGGTCAACATCCCGAGCTACACCTGCCGGGTCGGCGACGTCATCGAGGTCCGCGACCGGGACGCCAGCAAGGGGATCGCCCGGCGCAACGGCTACGAGGGCGCCGCGGTGCCGCCGTACCTGGACGTCGATGTGGCCCAGATGCGGGGCAAGGTCGTCTCGCTGCCCGAGCGCGAAGACTTCCCGAAGTTCTTCCAAGAGCAGCAGGTCATCGAGTTCTACGCTCGCTAAGTCTGCGACCGGCCCGTCTAGGGCCGGGCCGAACGAGCCCCGACGGATTCGCCGTCGGGGCTCGTTGCGTTCAGGGCCTCAGGAGCCCTTGGCGACGAGGGCTTGGCGCATGTCGCCGAGGACCTGCTCGACCCCGCCGTAGCCCACGAACTCGTGGACGACCTTGCCGTCCTTGTCGATGAACTTGACGGTCGGGTAGCTGTCGACCCCGTAGCGCTGGGCGAGCGGCACCTGCTTCTCGGCGTCGATCATCACGAGCACGAAGTCCTTGGCCATCTTCTTGAAGTTCCCGTCCTGGAAGGCCTCCGCCTTCATCTGCTTGCAGGGAACGCACCAGACGGCGTAAAAGTCGACGAGCATGAGCTTGCCGGTGGCCTTCGCGACCTTGCGGGCCTCCTCGAAGTCGGTGAACCACTTCCCGACCTGCATGGCGGCCCAATCGACCTCCTTCGCCCCGGCCGGGGCCTTGAACGCGAACAGGTCGGCGCCGGCCTCGGGGCGGATGTCGGTCACGTTCATGATCGTCCGCGTCTCGCGGCCAAGCCCCTTGACGACGATCTCACCCTGGCGGATGAGGCTGTCGCTCGAGTCGAAGTAGAGCGTCATCGTGACGTCGCCCTTGGTGTCCGCCTGCGCCCGGACAACGCCGAGCCGCCGGCCGCCGCGCTCGCGGGTGCCCTGGTCCTGGCTCACCGCGAAGCCCGGCGCAGGGCCGAAGAAGCCGCGGAACAGGCTGAGGTCGTGGGACGAGAAGTGCTGGGCCAGCGACTCCGCCGTCTGGGGCTGCTTATAGAAGCTGTTGGCGCCCTTGTCGAACACGGTCACCGTCGTCCCATCGGCGACGATGACCTGAGTCGCCGTCTCGATCCGAGCCTTGTTGGGCTTAGCGAGGGCGAGCGAGACCGAGCTCGCACTGCCACCGAGGGGCTGAACCGTGTAGGTCGCCGAGAGGGACTGGGCCGAGGTTAGGGCGTCGCCGAACGCACGGAGGCGGGGCGACACGTCGCTCGATGCGGCGAAGGCCAGCACGGCCGTCGCCAGCCCGAGGGTCGAAAGGAGGATCGTTTTGTTCATGGGGGCACTCCACTCCGGAGATCGTCCGTCTGCTATTGTATCCTAGCCCCGCCCGCCGCAACGGCGCAAGGGCGAAGACCCCGAGACCCCGTGCGCACCTGGTTCCCCCTGCTCGCCGTCGCCGCCGCCTTCGTGGCCCTGTGCCTCGCGTTCGCCGAGGCCACGCCGTACCGCAAGCCGGGCGTGCTGCTGAACCAACGCGACGCCAACCGCCAGCCGATCGCCGTCCCCGACGTCGGGGCCCCGGACGAGCGCCAACACGCGAACTACGTCGCGACGCTGCTCAGGGGCGAGGGCTTCCCCGTCCTCAAGCCGGGCGACCCGAACCTGTACGAGACCTACCAGGCCCACCAGCCGCCGCTCTACTACATCGTGGCCGCCGGGTGGTGCCGGGCCCTCGGGCTCGACCCGACCCTTCCGGCCGACGGGGTCCGGTTGCGCTGGTTGAACACGTTGATCGGCTTCGCGACCTTGGCGGCGCTGTTCTGCGGCGGCCTGTGGGCCACTGGGCGTCCGGAGGTCGGGGCGGCGGCGGCGGCCTTCGGGCTCATGCCGATGTCCATCGCCCTCAACAGCGCCGTGAGCAACGACCCGCTCTTGTTCGCCTTGATGACATGGGTGGCGGCGCTGACTCTCAAGGGCGTGCAGCAGGGGTGGACGACGGCCCTGGGGCTGGGGGTGGGGGTCCTCACTGGGCTCGCGTTGGTGACCAAGACCACGGCCCTCGCCCTCCTTCCGCTCGTTGTGGTCGCCGTAGTTCTCCGGCCCGCCAAGGGAAAGAGGCTCGACGTTCGCGGGATGGCGGCGGCGCTCGCCCTCCCGCTGCTCATCGCGGCGCCGTGGTGGTGGCGCAACGTGGGTCTCTACGGCGACCCGTTCGCCCTGAAGGCGTTCAACGCGGCGTTCGTCGGGTCGCCCCAGGCGAGCACCTTCATCGACGGCCTGGGGGCGAACGTCTACTGGGGCAACATGGTCGCCTGGTGGACGGGCCGGAGCCTGGTCGGGGTCTTCGGCTACATGGACGTGTTCCTGTTCGACTCTCTCCGGCGGGACCAGGCGGCGGCGCTCTACTCAGCTTTACTCGTGGTGCTCGGGGCCCTGGCCGTCGTGGGGCTCGTGAACTGGTGCCTCCCCGGCGACGCCCGGGGCGAGGCCAAGGGCGAACCGGCCTGGCGCCCTGCGCTGCTCTCTGCCGTCCTCCTGGGGGTGGTGCTCTTGCTGTTCGTCCGGTTCAACGCCCAGTACTTCCAGGGCCAGGCTCGGTACCTCTATCCGGCGGTCGGGCCGATGGCTTGGCTCGTGGGGGCGGGGGCGTGCCGGGCGGCGGGGCGGGCGCGGGAGTGGGCTTGGCTCGGGCTCGGCGCCGGGTTGGCGCTCCTGTCCTGGTACGCTCTGGGGGTTGTCCAGGCCGGTTTCGCCGCCCGGACAGGGCCCTAGAACCCCGCCCGACCTCTCGACGTATCTTGGACGAGACGGCCAGCCCCCATGACGATCATTCCCCTCCTTGCCGTGTTGCTCTGCCCCGGCCCTCAAGAGACGGCCCTGGACGCTCGGGTCACCATGAGCCTCCCGGCGAAGCCACTCCCCGCTCTGGCAGTGGAGCTCGGCCAGAAGACCGGCATGAAAGTCGAGGCCGAAGGGGCCTTGGCCCGGCGTGCCGTCCTCGTCCACGTGACGGACCGACCGGTGCGGGACGTGTTCGAGATGGTGGCCCTCGCCGCCGACGCCCGGGTGGAGTACGACGCTGACAAAGTGCGGTTCGTAGCCGACCCCGACCGACGCCGCGCCTCGAGTGAGGCCGCTTTGGCCCTCAAGGTGGAGGAGGGACGGGAGTACCTCGAGCGTCTCCTAACGGCCTCGCGCGATGAGTACACGGCCGCAAACTTGGCGAGCGCCCTCCAAGCAGAGACGGCAAGACAGGAACTCGCCCCCGAGTCGGTTTTCAACCCGTTCACCAGCGCGACCGCTCTCCAAAGCCTGACGCCGGTAGGTCGGGCCATGCACCGGACCTTGCGAGCCATCGGTCCGGCAGCGACCGCTTCGATCCGACCGGGGACTCGCGTCGTCTACTCCACTCGAAAGACGCCCACGCAGCGCCTCTTCCCCATTCCGCTCGACCGATTCGTGGCCGACCTTGAGGCCGACCAAGGCGTCTACGATGCGGCCGTAAAGCTCATGCGGTCCGAGGAGCAGGCCCGGCACGCCAACCCCATGGAGCAGGCCGACCTCAGCGCGGTCGTCGCTGCCCGATTCGTCGTATCGAACCCAACGATGGTCGGGATAGAAGCGGTGACGGCCCAGCTCGACTTGCTAGACGCTCAGGGTCGGGTCATGCTGAGCGGCCAAGCCCTCGTCAGGGCGGGGTCGATCCTGTCGATGATGACCATGCTCAGCGGCCAGCGCAAGTCGGATATGGAGATCACGTGGAGCCCAGAGGCAAAGCAACAGATCAAGCTCTTCATGCAGTCCGGCGGGAGTTCGGCCGATGAGGGGACCACCTCCGCCGAATCGTCGTCGTCAGCTCCAGAATCGCCAGGGACCGCGCCCGCCGAGCCGCCTAACCCAACCGGGTCGACGCAGAAGCAAGAGCGAAAGCTGCCCCCGATCGAGGAGTGGGTGCACCTGTTCCCGGAGCGGTGGGAGCCGCTGAGCCTGGCGCCGTCGGAGGTAGTCCAGGCGTACGCGAGGACAAAGGGGTTAGACGTCGTGGCATGGTTACCCGAGTCGGCGGTGGTCCTCGCCGCACTCCAAGAGGTCGGCGGGCTCGACACCTCCTTTATCGACGAGGTCCTCCTGAAGGGGATCGGGCGGGTCGTCGCCAAGACCCCGACGTCGATCGTCATCGGCCCGAGCGACCCAGACGAAGCCGAGTCCACGTTCATCGATCGGGCTCGTCTTGGGCAGTTCTTGCGAGCGCTCCGAGAGGGACCCGTCTCCGTGATCGAGACCCAGGCGGACTACTTGGCCACCCGTGGCTCGAGCACGACCGGGCTGCTCGAGACGCTCTACGTCGGTGCCGTGGAAGGGGGCGATGCGGTCGGGTTCTTTGCACCCGACGGTCGCGAGGAGGCATTGACCTTTCTCGGCACGCTCTCCGCGGCCCAGCGGCAGAGCTTTGGCAGAGGAGCGAGGGTGTCGATCAGCGCGCTTACGGAGGCGCAGCGCGCAGTGCTCTCGCGGCTCCTGTACGGCACAGCGGGCCCGACCCTGCTCAACCGACTTAGCCCCCCGGGGCGGGGTGAGTCCCTGGAACCCACCGAACTCGCTCCGAATGGTCTCCCTCTGAAAGGTTGGGTCGCTTTGGAATCGAAGGTCGAGCCCCGAATTGGCATCAAGTCCGGCCGGGGGGTGAACTGGCAGACCCTCTGGGACCTCGCCGTCCAGCGAGCTCAGGTGATCCGAGCAACCGAGGGCAAGCCGGTTCCGCCCGACTCGTTGCTCTACCTGAGCGGGCGGCATGCGGACTACACTTTCGTGCTCGCGATCGATGGTTCGTACACGCTGAGAGTGCCCTTCTCGGAGACGAGGGTGGACCGCTCGGTGCCCCAGTTCACGCTCGACCAGATGCCCAGTGGACTGCGCCAAGAGTTCGAGACCCTAGTCAGGAAGGCCCTGGCGGCGCCAGCGGACTCTGAGCCCAGCGAACAACCTTTGGACCCCGGGCAGTAACCTTGAGGAGTCTCGATGCATCAGAATGAGCCGATGGTCACGGCCCTCATGGATCAGTCCAAGTGCGAGCCGTTCGACGAGGATGGGATCCTCGTGGAACGGAGCGTCGCTGGGGACTCGGCCGCGTTCCAGAAGCTTTACGAGAAGTACCATCCGCGGGTCTCGGCGATCGCCCGTGGGATCCTCTTGGATCGCGAGGAGGCCCGCGACGCCGTGCAGGAGGTCTTCACCCTCGTGTACCGCAACCTGAGCCGCTTCGACGGGCGGTCTCGGTTCAGCACATGGCTCCACCGGGTCGCGGTGAACCGTTGTGTCCAAGAGGCCCGTCGCCACCGAGTCCGCCGGCTGTTCGTCCCGCTCGGGCCGGACACCGACGTCGCCGCCCCAGCCGAGCCCACGGATTCGCAAGACCCCCGCGTCGGCCAAGCTATGGGACGACTCAGCCCGTCCGACCGGGCCGTTCTGACCCTTTTCTATTGGGACGACCTCTCTTTGGACGAGATCGGCTCCGCCCTCGATTGCGGGGCGAACGCCGCTAAGACCCGACTCTTCCGAGCCCGGGAGAGGTTCAAGAAGCACTTCGAGGAGGCAGACAGACCGTGAAACTCCCCCGAGAGATCGACGAGTTGATGTGGGCACTTGCCGAGTCGCAGGACGAGGCGGCCCTCGACGACTTCGCCCGTAGGTACCCGACTTACAAAGCGGAGATGGCCCGACGGTTGCGGGCCCTCCGTGCCCTTCGCTCCGCCCGTCCCACTGTGCCGGCTGGACTCTTCGTCCCTAGCCGGGGTGGATCTCCCCAAACGGGCGGACGGCGTTGGGTCCCGCTCCTGGCCGCGACGGTGATCGCCGGTACGGCCCTCGCCGGCGGGGCGTTCGTCGCGCTCAACTTCGTGCAGCCCGAGGTCAAGATCGACCCGGGCCCCGAAGCGTCCGGGAAGCCCCTCAAGATCGGTTCTCAAGTGCTCGCCGAGTCCGGAATCACGACGCCGCTCCCGGACACCGACAGTGCGGAGTGCGAGACCGATAAAGTGGCCCCGCCCAAGCCCGAGGAACCCGCATTGCCGACGATCGTCAGCGTCCGCGTCACGAAAATCCGGTTGACGGCGGTCATTGGGGAGATCGCCCGCCAGGGTGGCTACACCTTCGAGATCGCGCCCGGCCTTGAGGACCCGCTTATCGACGCCGAGTACACCGGGGTGAGCGCGATCGAAGCCCTGACCGATCTCGGCCAGAACTTCGGGTTCACGCCCTTCGCCCAGACCGACCGGAGCGTCCTGATCATCCCGGCCCTCGACCAGAACGCCCGTCCCGTTGAGGTCAAGGGCCACGGGTTCTCTCGCCCGACGACCCACCGCTGACTCGGCCTTCCCCCTCATTTTCCGAGTTCTAGGGCGTTTCGTCCCGGCGGCCTCGAACTGGGCTGTACCATGCATACGTCCATTAAGAACGCCCTGATGAGGCGTGCTGTCGGAGCCCAAGCCCATGCGCCGTGCCTTTACCTTGATCGAGCTTCTGGTCGTCATCGCCATCATCGCGATCCTTGCGGCGATCCTCTTCCCCGTCTTCGCCCAGGCGAAGGAGTCCGCGAAGCTGACGCAGCAGTTGTCGCAGATGCGCCAGCTCAGCCTCGCGGTGATGATGTACTCCGGTGACGCGGACGACAACTTCGTCCCCGCTTCGAACCGGTCGCCTGAGAACCCGACGCCGATCATCTGGACGGAGGGGCTCCTGGGGTACGTCAAGAACAAGGACATCTTCATCGCGGTCGGGAGCGGCGGGGCGTTCGCCCCGAACTGGGACGGCCGCCGCCAGCAGACGGTCGGCTATAGCGACGCGACGGGGATCGACCGGACGAGCACGGGCTGCACCCCCGGCGCCGCGGTCGCCGGGTGCGAGGGGTTCAGCTCGGCGGCGAACTTCGCCCAGGCCGAAGAGGTCTCGCGCACGGCCCTGTTCGCCGTCACGCCCGGCGCCCCGATCGGCAACAACTCTACCAAGCACCGAGGCTACGTCTTCAACCCCTACAACGGCTTGAACGACCCGGGCGGCGTCTACGCGAACGGGCTCCCGATGATCGCCGACCGCGACCTCGTCACGACGCGAGGCGACCGGAACTACCCGAACTCACCGGACCTCTCGCCCGGCCGGCTCAAGCCGATCTTCGCCCGGTTCCGGGCCGATCAGAAAGGTGGGGGGCAAACCCCGATCATTTTCGCTGACGGGAGCGCAAAGGTGTTCGCCGCCAACGCCCTGAACTCGTTCGGCCGCATCATTTGGCGGTTCCGCTAAAGCGCACCTTGTCAAAGCCGTTGACCGTCGCTATACTGAGGGTAGCCTCATAGCGGCGGTCATAAAGCCATGGCAGCGACGATAGAACGCAGTTCGAACATCCGCGAAGAGATCCTTCAGCGGTCGATCCTCTCGATAGTCCCCGGCCTTGTGCTCATCGTGCTCGGGGCCGTGATGGCCTCCTATCCCGGTCTGTGGACGCCCCTCGGCTGGGTCTTGCTCGCGATCGGTGTCGCGGCGGGTGGCTATGGGGCCGCTCAGCTCGTCCAACTCCGCAAGGTTCGGAGCTTCCCGGTGCTCTGCCCCTTCTGCAGCCACAAGAACGAGTTCGTGGCGGCCGTCGAGTCCGACGTGCGTTGCGAAGAGTGCAACCGGATGGTACCGATCCAGAATGGGCAGGTCATGGAGGTCTTCCAGGTGCGGTGCGGGTTCTGCAACGCCTTGAACCACTACACGAGCAAGAGCACCGGCCTGCTCTGCGAGGACTGTAACCGGGTGATCCCGATCGCGGTCGAGGAAGGGAGGCAAGCCAGCGCGGCCTTCAGCGCCTACGCCACGGTGGACGACGAGCAGACGTACGAGCTCGTGCTCACCGGGGGTGGGGCCAAGAGCGAGGACCTGGTGTCGTGCCTCCAGCACATGCTCGCCTTGAACCGGAACCAGGTCAAGCAGATCCTCGAAGAGGCGCCGGTCGTGCTGCTCACCGGGATCCCGAAGAAGAAGGCCGAGCTCCTGCGGGCCCAGATTTGCCTTCACCACGGGGAGGCCGAGTTCAAACCGGTGGGGCGGTGAGCGCCCTCCCGCAGGCCCGGCGCCTGCGCCCCCGTGAGTATCTGATGATCGAACGGGCGGCCGAGGACAAGAGCGAGTGCTACCGCGGCATCGTGTACGCGATGTCCGGGGGGAGCCCGATGAACAGCCTTGTGGCGGCGAACTTAACGATCGCTCTCGGGAGACGCCTGCAAGGGGGACGGTGCCGGGTCTTCGACTCGAACCTCATGGTCGGCGTCACGAGTTGGGGCTCGTTCTTCTACCCCGACCTCACCGTCGTCTGCGGTCCGCTCGAGACGTACGACGACTCGAACGACGTCGTCACGAACCCCACGGTGGTGATCGAGATCCTCTCCCCTTCGACCCAGACCTATGACCAGGGCCTCAAGTTCGAAGAGTACAAGGCGATCCCCTCGCTGCAAGCGGTGCTGTTCCTCTCGGTCGAAGAGCGGTTCGCCGTGGTCTGGCACCGGGGGCCCGAGGGAGCCTGGACCGAGGGGCCTCGCCAGACCGAGGAAGGCGTACTCTCCATACCGTCGCTCGAGGTCGAAGTCCCCCTCAGCGAAGCTTTCGCGGGCGTCGGAGACTGACCGTCGAGGGCTAGGGAGCACGGACAAGGATCGGGCCCCGTCGCCCCGGCTCCGGTGCCTAAGCCTGGGTTCTGGGCTCACCTCTGGGAGGCGATAGACCCGGCCGCCCGATCCTGTGGCTCCCCCGCCCTTGTGCCAGGGCCGTGACGGCCGACAATGACGATGGGCCCCGCCCCTGCCCGTCGATGCTCGCCCTCCAGAAGATCCTCAAGCACACGGACCTCCTCATCGGGGCCGGCATGCTGGTCATCGTCTCGATGCTCATCCTGCCGTTGCCCCACTGGGTGCTCGACGTGGGCCTGGTCGTCGCGATCACGATGTCGGTGATCATCCTTCTCACGGCCGTCAACGTCAAGGACCCGCTTCAATTCAGCATCTTCCCTTCCCTGCTGCTGGTCACGACCTTGTTCCGGCTCTCGCTCAGCATCGCGGCGACCAAGCTGATCCTCAGCACGGGCGACGCCGGGCACGTGATCCGCACGTTCGGCGAGTTCGTTCTGGGCGGCGACTTCATCGTCGGGTTCATCACCTTCGTCATCCTGATGATCGTCCAGTACATCGTCATCACCCAAGGCGCGACCCGGGTCTCAGAGGTCGTGGCCCGGTTCACCTTGGACGCGATGCCCGGCAAGCAGATGGCGATCGACGCCGACCTCGCGGCCGGGCTGATCGACGAGGGCCAGGCCCGATCCCGGCGCAAGGCGGTCGAGAACGAGGCCGACTTCTATGGGTCGATGGACGGTGCCAGTAAGTTTGTCAAGGGCGACGCCATTGCGAGCATCCTCATCATCCTCGTCAACATCATCGGCGGCTTCGCAGTCGGGTTCTCGAGAGGCGAGGGCGACATCACGACCATCCTCTCGACCTACGCGATGCTCTCGGTGGGCGAGGGCCTGGTCTCGAACATCCCGGCCCTGCTGATCTCGACCTCGAGCGCCCTCCTCGTCACCCGGAGCGGGCAGGACAGCGCGATGGGGGGCGTGGTCATCGGCCAGGTCTTCGGCCAACCTCGCGTCCTGCTCTCGACGGCCGGTGCGCTCACTCTGTTCGCCTTCATCCCTGGGTTCCCGACCCTCATCTTCCTCGGCGTGGCCGGGGTGCTCGCGGTCGTAGCACGGATCGGACAGGACAACCCGGGCATGATGCAGGACGTGGGCAAGGAGGAGGAGGCCCCGGTAGCGGCCCCGCCCGTGCCTCAGTCTACAGGCCCCGAGACGGTCATGCCGCTGGTGGGGGTCGACGCCTTGGAGATCGAGGTGGGCTACAGCCTGACGAAGCTCGCAGACTCCCGGGTGGGGGGCGATCTCCCCGAGCGGGTCGCTGCCACGCGACGCCAAATCGCCACCGAACTGGGGTTCGTCATGCCGACCGTACGGATAAGGGACAGTGCCCTCCTGGCCCCGAACGAGTACGCGATCCGGGTCCGGGGGGAGGAGGTGGCCCGTGGTTCGGCCGACCCCGACGCCCTGATGGCGATCTCGAGCGGGGCCGTCGTCGGGCCAGTCATGGGGGCGCCGGCGAAGGAACCGGTCTTCGGGCTGGACGCCTTCTGGATCGACCCAGGCCTTCGAGGGACGGCCGAGGCGAACGGCTATACGGTGGTCGAACCCGCCGCGATGGTGGCGACCCACCTGGCGGAGACGGTCAAGGCGATGGCGGCCGAGCTGCTGAGTCGCCAGGACGTGGCCGCGCTCGTCGAGAACGCAAAGCAGGTCAACGAGACGGTCGTGACCGAGCTGATCCCAGGGGTCGTCCAACTCGGCGACGTCCAGAAGGTGCTCCAGCACCTCCTTCGCGAGCGGGTGCCGGTGCGGGACATGGTGACGATCCTCGAGACGATGGCCGACTATGCGGGGCGGGTCAAGGACAACGAGCAGCTTGGTGAGATGGTCCGCTCGGCCCTGACGCGGACGATCACGCGGCAGTACGCCGACGACTTCGACCGACTGCACTGCCTCACGCTCGAGCCCGGATTGGAGCGCACCCTCCAGGAAGGTGTACAACAGACGGCAGGAGGGCTCATGCTCGCCCTCGAGCCATCGGTGCAACAGCGCCTGCTCGAGGGGGTCCAGGCCCAGTTCGAGTCGGCGGTGGCGGAGGGGCACTCGCCGGTCCTCTTGTGTTCGGCCCATGTTCGGCTCGCACTCCGCAAGCTCCTCGAGAGGCACGTGCCCCAGCTCCCGGTGATGGCCTACAACGAGGTGGCGGCCAAGGCGGACGTCGAGTTCGTGGGCCAGGTCTCGGGCGTGGCCATGGCGGCATGAGGGCCTCCTGCGACCAAGCGGCGGCGGTTCGGGTCACAATAGCGGGCACTCGTGCCTGACCCCCACTATCCCCGTGTCCTCCTCAAGATCAGCGGCGAAGCGCTGGCCGGTCCGGCAGGCTTCGGTCTGGACGCCGCGACGCTCAGCTACATCGCCGACGAGGTTCGCGCCGTCCGCGACCTCGGCTCCCAGGTCGCGATCGTGGTCGGTGGAGGCAACTTCCTCCGGGGCGAGGTCTTCAGCGAGACGGGGCGTATCGACCGGACCGTCGCCGACCAGATGGGGATGATGGGCACGATCATGAACGGCCTCGCCCTCCAAGGGGCGATCGAGCGGGCGGGGGTGCCCACCCGGGTGCAGAGCGCGATCACCGTCGCCGAGGTCTGCGAGCCGTTTATCCAGCGCCGGGCGGTGCGGCACCTCGAGAAGGGGCGTGTCGTCATCTTCGCCGCTGGTACCGGGAACCCCTACTTCACGACCGACACGGCCGCGGTGCTCCGTGCCCTCGAGATCAAGGCTGGGTGCCTGCTCAAGGCGACAAAGGTCGACGGGGTCTACGACAAGGACCCCAAGAAGCACGACGACGCGGTCAAGTACCGGACTCTCGGCTACAGCGAGGCGATCGCCAAGCGACTGGCCGTCATGGACATCACCGCGTTCACGATGTGCCGGGAACATAACCTGCCCGTGATCGTGTTAGACTTGCACGAGGCGGGGGGGATGGTGCGGGCCGTGCGCGGGGAGCCCGTCGGTACGCTCGTCGAAGGAGAATAACATGGACGTCAACGGAATCATGAAGGACGCCGAACACCGGATGAAGCAGGCCATCGAGGCCGCTCTCCACGACTTCCAACGGATCCGCACCGGTCGGGCGAACCCGATGGTGCTCGAACGTGTCCACGTGGACTACTACGGGGCCGAGTCGCCGGTCAACCAGGTCGCCACGATCAGCGTGCCCGAGGCCCGGCAGCTCATGATCACCCCGTTCGACAAGAGCATGCTCGGGGTCATCGAGAGAGCGATCCTTAAGAGCGACCTTGGGGTCACCCCGAACAACGACGGCGTGAACATCCGGCTCAACTTCCCGGCCATGAACGAAGAGCGCCGTAAGGAACTCACGAAGCAGGTCCACCATCGGACCGAGGAAGGGTGCGTGGCCGTCCGCAACGTCCGCCGCGACGCGCTGCACCACCTCCAGGCGCTCCAGAAGAACAAAGAGATCAGTGAGGACGACCTCAAGGGGCTCGAGAAGAAGATCCAAGAGATGACGGACAAGCACGTCGACGAGATGCACGCCCTTCAGAAGAAGAAGGACGCAGAGTTGATGGAGGTCTGAGAGAGGCCGGGGTGAGCCAGACGCCGGGCCTTAGGGATCGGGCGAGCGCGGCCGGGGTCGACCTCGCCCGGCTCCCTCGCCACATCGCCGTCATCATGGACGGGAACGGAAGGTGGGCCCAGGGGCACGGCTTCCAACGCCTTCAGGGGCACTACGAGGGGTACCGCACCCTCAAGGAGGTCCTCCTCGGTGCCAGCGATCTCGGGATCGAGTACCTGACCGTCTACGGGTTCTCGGTCGAGAACTGGCGCCGGCCTGAGGACGAGGTCGGCGGGCTCTGGAAGCTCATCGAGCAGGCGGCGCGGACCGAACTCCGGGGGCTCGTCGAGAACAACGTTCGGGCCCGAGTGGCGGGACGGATCGACGAGGTGCCCGAGCCGACCCGGGGCGCGTTGCTCGAGCTTATCGACTCGACTCGGGGCAACACGGGGATCGTCTTCACGCTCGCGATCAACTACGGCGGCCGGGCGGAGATCGTGGACGCCGTGCGCCGCCTCATCCACGAGGGCACTCCCGCCGAGGACGTCACCGAAGAGGCGATCGCCGCCCGGCTCTACTGCCCCGACATCCCCGAGCCCGACCTCATGGTCCGGACGGCGGGCGAGATGCGTTGGAGCAACTTCTTGCTCTGGCAGGCCGCCTATTGCGAGCTTTACGTCACCGAGGCGACCTGGCCGCAGTTCGGCGAGGACGAGCTCATCCGGGCCGTGCTCGCCTACCAACGGCGCGACCGGAAGTTCGGCATGACTCTGGAGCAGACGAAGGCGGTCTAGCGGGACTTGAGCAGGTCGCGGATCTCGCCGAGGAGCACGACGTCCTCCGCCGGAGCCGCGGCCGTAGCTTCGGCGGGTTTTCGCATCCGGTTGACGGCCTTGACGACGATGAAGATCGCGAAGGCGACGATCAGGAACTGTACGACCGTGTTCACGAACGACCCATAGGCCAGCACGTTCGCGCCCGCGTCTTGGGCCGCCTTCAGGCTAGCGTACGGCCCGGGGGTCGCGCCGTCCTTCAGCACGGCGAAGGCGTTCGCGAAATCAACCCCGCCCAGCAAGAGCCCGATCGGCGGCATGATGAGATCCTTGACGAGCGAATCGACGATCTTGCCGAAAGCGGCTCCGATCACGACGCCGACGGCGAGGTCGATCGCGTTGCCTTGAGCGATGAAGTCCCTGAACTCCTTGAGCATGGGTTCCTCTCGGGCGGCACTGCCTGGATCTCGGCAACACCATCCTAAGTGACGCCGTCCGCTCCGCAAAGGGTGCGCGACCGTACTCAGCGACCCTGGACCGGCCATACTAGGTTCGAAAGGAGACGATCATGACGCTCACAACACTCGTGCTCACCTTCGTCCTCGCCTCGCCAACCGACGACGGCGCCCTCAAGTGCATCGTCATGGGCGAGCCGGTCCCCGCCAAGGCCAGGGCGGTGGAATTCGCCGGGCTCTACCTCCCGTTCTGTTGCCCGGGCTGTGACCGCACCTTCGCCAAAGAGCCGGGCAAGTTCATGAAGCGAGCCCTCGAAGGCAGCTCGACGGTCGCCATGTCGCTGTTCGACCCGGTCTCCGGCGAGCGCATCACCGAGAAGGCGGCCAAGGCTAAGGTCGACTACAAGGGCGTCCGTTACGTGTTCCAGAGCGAGGCGAACAGGAAGGCGTTCGACGCCAACCCCGCCAAGTTCGCCAAGGCCCCCGAGAAGGAAAGTCTGACCTGCCCTGTGATGGGCGAGAAGATCGACGCCTATTCCCATGCGGTGGCGTACTTCGACGTCGAGGGCACCCGCTACTACATCTGTTGCCCGGGGTGCCTGGGCACGATGAAGGCCGACCCGAAAGGCACGGTCGCGAAGTCGAAGCCCCCGGTGGGCGCCCCCAAGGCGATCCCTGCGCCCAAGGGCTGACCTGATCCGTGGATCCAGCCGCGGCCTGGGGGTTACCTGCCCCCGGGCCGCTTCGTTACGCGAGTCCGCCGGTCGCGGGCGGCACCGCGGAGAGCCGGGCGACGAACTCGTCGAGCGACTCGTCGACCGGGCGCATGGGAGCGACGCCGAGGGCCCCGAGCTTCGTGGAGACGAGGGCACTGTCCCGTGGGCGCCGAGCCGGGGTCGGCCAGTCGGCGGTCGTGATCGGCTCGACGGACGGTTCGTCCGTGAGTCCCTGAGCCCGGCGATCCGCCCGGATCGCCCGTACTGCGAGGGCGTGCCAGGTCATAGGCTCTGGGCCGGCTGTGTGATAGACACCCCCCGGGGCCGAGGCCGCGACGAGGTCGGCCAGGGTACGAGCGAGGTCGACGGTGGACGTCGGGGTCCCGGTCTGGTCGGCGACGACGCGGAGCGCCTTCCCTGCCCGGGCCGCCTCGACCAGCGTACGGGGGAAGCTCTTGCCGTGAGCCCCATAGAGCCAGGAGGTCCGGGCGACGACGGCGTCGGGACAGAACTGGAAGGCATGGTCCTCGCCCATCAGCTTCGTCCGCCCATAGGCTTGGACCGGGTTCGGCAAGGCCCCTTCTTCGTAGGGGCCCGCCTCGCCGTCGAACACGAAGTCGGTGCCCACGTGGAGGAACCTCCAGCCGTTCTGGTGGCAGGCGAAGCCAAGCGACCCGGGGGCGACGCCGTTGAGGAGCGTCGCGGCCATGAACTCCTCTTCGGCCCGGTCGACCGCGGTGTAGGCGGCGCAGTTCACGACCCAGTCGTACTGGCCGTAGCCCCCTTGGGCCAGAGCTTCGAGGTGGGGCCGGAAGACCACGTCGAGGTCGGTGTGGCCCGGTGAGGCGACTGTCCACCCGCGGCGGGCGAACTCGGTCACGACGTCACGGCCGAGCATGCCGCTCCCCCCTGTCACCAGCACCCTGAGCCCCGCCACCCTCCGATCTTGGCACAGCGAAACGAAGGCCCCTCTGGTACGTTAAGAAGGCAGAGAACAGCGATGGTACGCTCCTTCCTCCTTTGCGCCGCACTCGCCTTGCTCGGAACGTCCGGGTTCGCCCAGGAGGGCGTCCTCGGGAAGAAAGGCGGCGGGGGGGGTGCGCCCAAGGGCACCTCTGACGCCCCCGGGAGTCGGCCGCGACCAGAAGCGGGCCCCCGGCGAGGCGCGCCTCAAGAAGGTCGGCCCTCCCGGGTCAACGATGGGCGTCTGGGCCAGGAGCGACCCGTCCCGAACTCGGGCTCAGTCACGAGTAAGGGCCGGTCTCGGAGCGGCACCGTCCGGTACGGGTCCTCGAACAACCAGGCTCCCGGACGCGAGCCCGTCGTCATCACGAACGCCCCGGCGGTCGGCTCGAACGGGCGGATCGTGCGCGAGGTCGGCCGAGAGGACCGCGTCCGGGCCGGGCATAGCACCGGGTACCGGAGCGGGTATTGGCACTACGACCGGGGCTGGCGCGACGACCGGTTCTGGTACCCGTACTACGGGTTCGCGGTCGGAGACGGGTGCCTGACGTCGCCGTTCTACTACTACGGCCACGTCCCCGGGTACCTGCAGTACGACCGGGTCCGGTTCGGCTCGTTCGGGTGGTCAGCGTGCACGACTTCGTACGGGTGGGACTCGTCGCGGAGTCGCTTGGGCGAGGCGGTGGACGAGATCCGGGCAGGTTTCCTGCGGGGCGACGCCGACTACTTCGACGCCCTCTTGCCCAGGGGGTCTTGGGTGACGGTCGAGATCGACTGCGAAAGCCGGTACCAGGTGAACGGCGACGACTTCTACGACATGCTCCGCGACGTGGTCGAGAGCACTCGGACGGTCGACTACCGAGTGCTGAACGTCTGGCGCGACCGGAACGAGGCCACCGTCGAAGCCCGGCACACCTTCCGAGACGCCTGGGGGCGCTCGGTCTCCCAACGCCACGTGTTCGGATTGCGGGAGCGACGCCGCGGGTACGAGATCGTGTACTTCCGCAGCACCCAGGACCGCTGGCGCTAGGCCCCGGGACGGAGGGGCCCGCGTTTTTGCGGCGCTGGTAGCATCTTTCTGTGCTGTACCGCGCCACCGTTCTCGTGTACGGAGTCATCAACATCCTTGGCGGGGTCATCGGGATGGTCATGGCCAAGAGCCCGATGTCGCTCATCGTCGGCGGCTTGACGGGGTTGACCCTGATCGGCCTGGGCGTCCTTGCGAAGACGAAGCCGGGGCCCGCCTTCCGGGTCGCAGGGCTCGTGACCCTCGGCCTCGCGGGGTTCTGGGTGTTCCGGTTCACCGAAGTGACCGCCGCGGGAAAATCGCCGATGATGCCGGTCATGAACCTCGCTTTGGCGGTGATCGTGATGGCTATCCTTGCCGCCGGGCACCTGTCGAAAACCCGCACACAAGCCTCCGACGCCAGCGTCGGCTAGGTCTGAGCGGCGGGTAATCGGGGGAGAAAAGTTCGCCCGAAAGGTTGCAAACGGGCGTGTCTTTGGTTACAATGGCGAGACCCAGTAGGCCTTCCGACTGGGTCTTCTTGCCATGAAACGCTTCATCCTCCCCCTTCTGGCCGCGGTCGCGGTCGGAGCGACGGCGGCTCCTCTGGCCGAACACGTGCCGGGCGAAGTCCTCGTCAAGTTCGCGTCGTCGAGCGGCCCTTCGAGTTCGGCCGCCCACGCCCGCCTCGGCGCTTGGTCGAGGGAAACCCTTCGCCGCCTAGACGTCCAGCGTGTGGCCCTCCCGGGTTGGGTCTCCGTGACGGACGCGGTGTCCTACTACCGGAGCCTGCCCAACGTTGAGTTCGCCGAGCCGAACTACATCGGCCGGACGTTCCAGGTCACGCCGAACGACCCGAGCTACTCGAGCCAGTACGGCCTCCAGCGCATCAGCGCTCCGACGGGCTGGACGGTCACGACGGGGAGCACGGGCGTGGTCATCGCGATCATCGACACGGGCGTCGACACCGGGCACTCGGACCTCGCGGCCAAGCTCGTCCCGGGCTACGACTTCGTGAACAACGACTCTAACCCGAACGACGACAACGGCCACGGCACGCACTGCGCCGGGATCGCCGCGGCGCTCACGAACAACGCGGTGGGCATCGCCGGCGTGGACTGGAACGCCCGGATCATGGGCGTCAAGGTGCTTGGGGCCAGCGGGTCGGGCAGCTTCAGCGCGATCGCGAACGGGATCACATGGGCCGCCGATAACGGGGCGGACGTCATCTCGCTCTCGCTGGGCGGCTCCTCGGGGTCCTCGACCCTCGAGAACGCAGTCAACTACGCTGCGGGCCGTAACGTCGTCATCGTCGCGGCGGCGGGAAACAGCAACACGAGCGCCCTGAGCTACCCAGCGGCATATGCGGCCACGATCGCGGTCGGCTCCACTGACCAGAACGACGCCCGCTCCAGCTTCAGCAACTTCGGTGCGAGCTGGGTCGACGTCGCGGCGCCGGGGACGAGCATCCTCTCGACCTACCCCTCGAACCGCTACGCCACTCTGAGCGGCACCTCGATGGCCACCCCGGCCGTCGCGGGCCTGGCCGGCCTGCTCTGGGCGAAGAACGGTCTCTCGACTTCCGCCTCGACCATCCGCAGCCAGATCGAGACGACCTGCGACAACGTCGGCACCTGGGTCGCCTACGGCAGGATCAACGCCGCCCGCGCCCTCGGGTCCGGCGGTGGTGGCGGCGGTGGCGGCTCGACGACGAGCTACTCGCCCTCCGGCGTGCAGGTCTTCCGCGGGTCGGTCGTCGGAGGCTCGTCGGCGAGCCTCGCCACGAGCGATAACGTCCGCTTCGACCTGCGCAGCACGACGACGGGCTCGACCCGGTACGTCGACTACGACGCGATACTGACCGGCGTCAACCGGGGCTCGGGCGTGACCCGGATCGACCTCACGGTCGAGAACCAGATGACGATCAGCGGCACGCTGAACGTGTACCTCTACAACTACTCGACCAGTCAGTACGTACTGGTCGCCGGGCAGTCGGTGGGGACGGGGGACACGTCGAACACCTACACGGTGACGACGGGCGCCGCGAACTACGTCTCGACTGGCGGAGAGCTGCGAGTCGGGTTCTACCGAGCCCGGTCCGGTTCGACGAGCTACAACCTGCGTTCGGACTTCGTCCGCGCCACGGTCACGACGAACTGAGTCTGGGCTGACTCATCAGGGCCGACCTTCGAGTCCGAGGGTCGACCCTTGAGTTAGCCCAGGCCGAGTGGTCGGCATTGGGTTTTCAACTCGACTAGACTAGCGAGGCGCCGGCACCGGCATGGCGTCCTCGGGCAGGGCATGACCGACCCGAAGCACCTCCCTGAGCCGCCCGCCCCATTCTCTGGGGCGGGCGTTTTAGGTTATGATCTTGAGACGGAGGTCTTAACGATGAGTTGGCGAGAAGGTCGAAGCCTCGGCGAGCAGTACGTGAAGGAGGCCCACGACCTCCTGCGCGTCGACGACCACTACA
This sequence comes from Fimbriimonadaceae bacterium, assembly GCA_022843485.1. Classification (GTDB taxonomy): domain Bacteria; phylum Armatimonadota; class Fimbriimonadia; order Fimbriimonadales; family Fimbriimonadaceae; genus JALHNM01. Next base: position 32,401 of record JALHNM010000007.1, read on the forward strand.
CCGTCTGCGACGCGAACGGGTTCACCTGGTGGTCGGCGGACTTCGCGACTCGGGTGAGTACGGACCAGGGCGTCTTCCGGCAGTCGCAGTGCCTGTTCCGGGTCACAGCCGAGACCGACATGCTCAAGGGTCGTGGGCACATGGGCGAGCTCGCGGAGGCGCTGGAGCACGAGATGGACGAGTGCACGTTCAGCGGGCCGGTCTACGACGCCGGGAGCGACACGATCCGGCTCTACTGCTGCGTCTACGCGAACCTGGAGGAGGCGGTTTGGCTCCGCAAGGCGTTCGCAGCGGCGGTGGCCCTCCAGGTCGCCGAGGCCTACGACATGTCCCGGCGGCTCGGGCAACGGTTCCGGGCCATCCCGGCGGCCAGCGAGCACCCGACCAACGGCCTGCGAGCGTCGCACGACCCAGTGATCGACCAGGCCGCCCACTTCTTCCACCCCTCGGGGGACCGGCCTTCCCGGTGGCTCGACGACCCGAATTGGGAGCGGGCCGGCTGGATCATGGAGCGCGAGGCCCGGACCTTCCAGACCGACCGCCGCTCCGGCCTCTCCGCCTCGTTCGACTGGGGCTGCTCGGAGGGGGCGATCGCGCTCGAGGTGCGGACGGACGAGCCGCACAAGGCCCTCGGGAACGGGCTCCACGCCACGTTGACCGTACCGATGGCGCTCTCCGCCGCCGCGATCGGGCACCTCGTGCTCGACCTCAACACCTACGAGAAGGCCGAGTACAAGCGCTGCCACATGCTGGGCTCGTGGTGCGAGCACGGGGGCAAGCTCGCCTACCGGACGTTCTTCCCCAACGCCCTCTACCACCCCGACACGCTCGAGGACGTGTGCGTGAACATGGCGACCCGGGCGATCTGGGTCGACGAGTGGTTCCAGGAGAAGAAGGCCGCCGCCGGAAGGTAGGGGTCCGCTAAATGTCCTCGGACCTAACCGAGCGCTCGCTGATCTTGCTCCAAACGAAGAGGACGATGGCCCCGATCACCGGCGTGGCGATCGGCAGGGTGTGAAGCACCCTCATAAACCCGCCCCCGCCGAACATATCGACGTACAGCGGGTCGGTGTAGAACTTGCGGGCGGGGTCGAGCCCGAGCATCGCGCCGATGACGAGGGGGATGAGCGCCGCCCACTTGACCCCTTTGCCGAGCCCGAAGCTCTCGCGCTTGAGACAGATCGCGAAGACGATCAGCGCCAGGATGAAGGGCACCATGGCGTAGAGGAAGAGCTGGGGGTTCTCGTATCGGCCCGATTCGGACTGGGCGAGGAGCGGCGAGAAGTCTGTGATCCGGATGTCCATGGGTCGGGAGAGGCTCTAGAGGTCGTACCGTTTGGGGCCGTCGGCCCCGCCCGGCCCGCCGCCGAGGATCCGCTTGACGAAGCTGACGAGCTCCATCGGGTTGAACGGCTTGGTCAGGTACATGTCGGCACCGTAGTGGTAGCCCTCGAACACGTCCTTGTCCTGCGCCTTCGCGGTGAGCATGATGACGGGGAGGTCCATCGTTTCGGGCTCCCGGCGGAGCGACTTGAGCACTTCGAAGCCGTCCATGTAGGGCATCATGACGTCGAGGACGCACATGTCCGGCTTCTCGGCCTTGATCTTCTCGAGGCCCTCCTTGCCGTCGTAGGCCGTGACGACTTGGTAGCCCTGCTTCTCCAGGTTGACCTGGATGAGTCGGACGATATGCCTTTCGTCGTCGCAGACGAGGATCTTCAAGGGCGGCATCGAGCTTTCACCTAGGGCCGCTCTGCGCGGCGGGCTGAATGCTACCCGAACCGCCGGGCGGATGGGGACTGTAAGGGCCGTCGCCGCTCTGGGGTGCGCGGAACGGCCGCTCCCTGCCCCGGCCGTCCGTCCGCCGGAGACCGCTATGCCAGCTCCCTTGAGGCTTTCGCCCCCTACGTCGCTGGGAACGCTCACAATACTTGACGATATGGTGGATATGTCTCGCGCGAGGGTGGTCTTCTTCGTCGGGCTCGCCGGACTTACGGTCGCTGTCGCCGTCCAGACGAAGGCTCAGGCTGTCCCTCCGCCCCTCCGGATCCTGGTTCACACAGGCGACGTCCAAGCCCGGGGGATGCTGGCGCCTGCGAGCGAACAGGCCACCAAGGCCCGGGCGGAGAGGCTCGGCTACGACGTGTTCACCGGCGAGGGGGTCACGGTCTTCGTCCCGAAGCCGGCGTGGTCGTCAGACCTGGGGGCCATGCTGCTGAACTTCCTCGAGTTGCCCGAACCGGGTCGGCGAAGCGACAGCGAGATCGACGCCGCCCGTCTTGACGTCGCGACCAGACGGCACTTCGAGAGGTTCCTTCGTACGACCGGCGTCGGGGGGCAGCTTGGGGCCGACATGCAGGCCGCTCGCTTGACTCGAGTCTCTACGAGCTGGGATACGGTTCTTGAGTTGCGCCAGGGCTCTAAGGTCGTCCGCCTCCCGGTCGCGGCCCCCACCCTTGCCGCCGCGCTTCGGGGCGAGAAGGTCGCTGTATTGAATCCCACTGACCCACAGGAGCTGCTGTCCGAGATTCGGAGGGACGCAGCTGAGACAGCTCCCGAGAAACAGCAGACAGACGGAGACAAAGAGGACGAGAGCACTGAAAGGGAGTCGCCGGTTGCCCGTCCCGAGCTCTACGGTCTCATGACGGAGGCCTTCGCGGTCTCGACCTCTCGCCGGCTCACCCCTGAGGAGTTCGAGCGGTACGTCGATTTCGTCAAGGAGCGGCTCCGGCAACGGCGCCTGGACCAGGAGAAGGCACTTCTCGACCGGATCGCCAAGGGTTTCGATGCCCTCTTCGAACACCCGCAAGCTCAGACCATCACCGGTGCCACTGGTACTGCGTTCGAGACCCTGCCCCCGGAGCTGCAAGACCTTCTCCTCCAGAACTCATCGTTCCTTGCCCGAGAGCTCGGACTCGACATTCGGGCGCTCGGGACGGCGGGCCTGCGGGACGCCCTTGCCGGCGTGACGGTCTCGCTCGCTCCCGGCGATCGACGGGTCTTCATCGGTTTCGAGCTCACCCCAGTGAACACTCCCGATGGTCCTGTCGGCCGTTGGGTCGGATTTACGGCCGACGACGTCTTCGGCAGCAGCCCCTAGGCCTCCGTTCCATCCCCCCTCCGCTGGGGCCCCTGGTCCAACCAGGGGCCCTCATGATTGTGGGGCTCCGGAACATATCTGTGGAACAGGAACTTCAAGGCCCTGTGCAGAGTCAAGTTGACGTCCCCCACGGGACGAGACCGGACAGTGCGGGTCGAGACAGGGACTATCAGCGGGCCAGGGGCACCTGGGAGGCCTTGTCCTCGTCTAGCAAGATGGAAGGTAACCGCCTTTCCCGGCCGAGCGGGAGCCCGGTCGGGTACGACAGAGAGAACGAGCCCTTAGGGGCAGGCAAGACCGAGGAGAACTGAGCACATGTGGCAACGCTTTACGGAACGCGCGAGGAAGGTCGTCTTCTTCGCCCAGGAGGAGGCGCAGAAGTTCGGTGAGGGCTATGTCAGCACCGAGCACCTTCTGCTTGGTCTCGTCCGAGAGACCGACAGCGTCGCGGCCCGGGTGTTGGAGCGCCTCGGCGTCAGCCTGAGCCGGATCCGCGCCGAGGTGGAGAAACAGCTCCCGCGCGGCGAGGCCAAGCAGACGCAGGACATGACTCTGACGCCGAGGGCGAAACGGGTCATCGACCTCGCTTACGACGAGGCTCGCAACCTGAACAACAACTACATCGGCACCGAGCACCTGTTGCTGGGCCTGATCCGCGAGGGCGACGGCCTGGCGGGTCGGGTGCTGGCCAAGCTCGGCGTCGAACTGGAGCGAGCCCGCCGCGAGGTGATGGCGCTCCAGGACAACGACACCCAGAACCGGGGGTCGAGCCCGCGCGCGACGAGCCAGAACGGCGGCGCGAGCGCGGTGAAGACCCAGACGCTGGACGAGTTCGGCCGGGACCTCACCGACCTGGCCCGGGAGGGCAAGCTCGACCCGGTCGTCGGCCGGCAGCAAGAGATCGAGCGGGTCATGCAGATCCTGACCCGACGCACGAAGAACAACCCGTGCCTCATCGGCGAACCCGGGGTCGGTAAGACCGCGATCGCCGAGGGCTTGGCGCTGCGCATCGTGAGCGGCGACATCCCCGACCTGCTGAAGAACAAGCGGCTGGTCGCGCTCGACCTTGCCGGGCTCGTGGCGGGCACCAAGTACCGCGGCGAGTTCGAGGAGCGGATGAAGAAGGTGATGGAGGAGGTCCGCCGGTCCGAGGGACAGGTGATCCTCTTCATCGACGAGCTCCACACGCTTGTGGGCGCGGGCGCCGCAGAAGGCGCGATCGACGCCAGCAACATCATGAAGCCGGCCCTGGCCCGGGGCGAGCTCCAGTGCATCGGGGCGACGACCCAGGACGAGTTCCGCAAGTACATCGAGCGGGACGCCGCCCTCGAGCGCCGGTTCCAGGCCGTCAAGGTCCGGGAGCCGAACGAGGAGGAGGCGGTCGATATCCTGAAGGGCCTGCGCGAGCGCTACGAGGCTCACCACAACGTGGAGATCACCGACGAGGCGATCTCGGCCTCGGTGTCGCTCAGCCAGCGCTACATCACGGACCGGAGCCTGCCGGACAAGGCGATCGACCTGATCGACGAGGCGGCGAGCCGGGTGCGGCTGCAGCAGTCGCTCCCGCCGCTCGAGGTGCGCCAGGACAAGACCCGGCTCGTCAAGATGCGAGCCGAGCTCGACCACCTGCGCCGCCACGATCCGGACGGCGAGGCCTTCAAGAAGCTCGAATCGGGCATCGACGAGCTCGAGAACACGATCGTCGAGCGCGAGGAGGCCTGGAACGCCGAGCCGAAGGTCAAGGCGGTGGTGGGCGACCACGAGATCGCCCAGATCGTCCAGAGTTGGACGGGCATCCCGGTGACCAAGCTCGTCGAGGGCGAGCAGCAGAAGCTCCTCAAGATGGAGGAGGACCTGCACCGGCGCATCGTCGGCCAGAAGGAGGCCGTCAGTGCCGTGGCCCGCGCCATCCGCCGCGCCCGGAGCGGCCTCAAGGACCCGAAGCGGCCGATCGCCAGCTTCATGTTCCTCGGCCCGACCGGGATCGGCAAGACCGAGCTCGCCAAGGCCCTCGCGGAGTACCTCTACGAGAAGGAGTCGAACATGGTGCGGATCGACATGTCGGAGTACATGGAGCGGTTCGCGGTCAGCCGGCTCGTCGGCGCGCCCCCTGGGTACGTCGGTTACGATGAAGGCGGTCAGCTCACCGAACAGGTGCGGCGGAACCCGTACTGCGTCGTGCTCCTCGACGAGATCGAGAAGGCCCACCCGGAAGTGTTCAACATCCTCCTGCAGGTGATGGAGGACGGACAGCTGACGGACAGCCAGGGCCGGACGGTCGACTTCCGCAACACGATCGTGATCATGACCTCGAACGTCGGAGTGCGGCCGATCGAGCTCGAAAAGGGGCTCGGTTTCCGCGATACTTCGATGGACGTGAACGACCCGAAAACCTACGAGGCGATGAAGAACAAGATGCTGGACGAGATGAAGAAGTCTTTCCGGCCGGAGTTCTTGAACCGCGTCGACGAGGTCATCGTGTTCCAGCACCTTCGCAAGGAGGAGATCCTCGAGATCGCGGACCTGTACCTGAAGCGGGTGAACAAGCAGGCGGCGGAGATCGGGATCACGATCGAACTGAGCGAGGCGGTGAAGGACATCCTTGTGAACAAGGGTTACGACCCGAACATGGGCGCCCGACCGCTGCGCCGCGCCGTGCAACGCTACATCGAGGACCCGCTGAGCGAAGAGCTCTTGCTCAACGTCTTCAAGCCGGGAGACACGATCGTGGCCGAAGTCGAAGACGAGGACAAGGTCGTCTTCCGCAAGAAGGACGGCGGCAAAGGCACGCCTAAGTCCGAAGTCGAGTTAGTGAACAACTAACGGACACGGCCGAGCGAGAATGAGCCGGGCGGGGGGAGAGTCCTCCCGCCCGGTTCGTCGTTCGCGGTGATCGGTCGGCGCTTACTGTGGGTCGCCGAGGATCCATTGGGCGTAGTCGAACTCTTGGCAGAGTTCGGAGTTGAGCGCGGGGCCGGTGCGGGTGAGGGTCGCGCGGGCGCGGAGTAGGCCGGCGGACGAGATGTAGCGGGTCACGTCGCCGGTCGCCTCGACTACGATGGTCCGCGCGTCCTCCCCGAGCGGTACGATCCGAACGTCCACCGGGTCGAAGCGGCCCGCGAAGAAGTCGAACAGTTCGACGCGGCCGTCGAACTGCCCCTGGACAGTCGTCCGCGACCGGACTTCCAGCCGCAGGCTCCTCGGGTTGAGCACGGGCGCTTGGCCGTAGAACTCGACCTGGACCGGCGGCGCCGGTTGGGCCTGGATGAAGCGGCACACCCGGAGCACGTCGAGATCGAACTCGCGCAGGGAGGCGAGGTTGCCCGACTGAACCCGGCCCTGGAGCACCGCGAACCGGTCGACCCGGGCCACCTGGGCGCGGCCGAGGACATGGAGTTGGGCAAGCCAGAGCTGCGACGGTCCGGGCGGGATCGGCTCCGCAAGGAAGCTGGCACCGACGCCTTGTCCCGACCCGTCGCTCAGAAGGGCGTCCAGCGGAGGGAACCCGGGGGTGAAGGGCGTCCTGTGAACGGTGAGGCCGGCGGTTGCCCCAAGCGGGAGGCCCTGCAGCTGCACCGCCCAGAACACCCGCTCGTCCGTCGGCAGGTCGAGGGACGGGACGTCGGCCGTGAGGGCGAATGCACCGGGGATCCGAAGGACGGGGTCGCCGACTCGAACGGGGAGGGCCAGAGGACCGCTCGACCACAACACCCTCAGCGCCCCGGACCCGAGCACGTTGCTCGCATAGAGCCGAAGGAACCCAACGGGCGTTCCTGAGCCTGCGTCGTACGCTGCGAGCAGTGGGACTCGGAGCCGACGGACAGTTCGATCCGGACCCTCGATGTTGAGCGGCACCACGATCTCGTCCAGCCCGGAACCCACACCCAGCGGGAACAACTCGAGATCCTTTGCCTTCCGGCCGTCGAGCGTCTCCGAGTCGTAGGGTACGGCGATCCGCTCGACGGGGCCGCTCCAGAACGAGGCGGTCGTAGTGAACACGGGGTAGGAGAACGTCCCCGGGCGCTCCTGCCCCCCCCATGCGCTCGGCCCGCTGCCCGTGAAGACCCGGCGCCAGAGCACCCCGGTTGGCCCTTGGGGCTGGCCGATGGTGACGTTCCCTGCGATCCGCGCACCGGCCAGATTTTGGGTTAGGGGGTCGTTCGGGTCGAACGGTGGGATGCTGAGCAACCCCCCTTGGAAGGAGAGGGTGTAGGTGAAGTCGGCGGGTACGGAGACGGAAGGGAGCGGGAGGCGTACCACCTCGTCCTCGAGTTGGACGCGGATCGGGCTGGTTTCGTAAAGCAGAGTCCCGGGAGCGCGCAGAGACGTGCCGTTGCTCCCGGTCACCATCGCCCCGTCGTTGGCGTAGATGCGGAAGACGACGTTCTCGGTCCCCTGGGGCGGTTCGGCGAAGTTGGCGAGGTAGGAGAACGAGACCTCGGTGAGGACGCGCGGGCCTGCCATGCGGACGCCCGAGCCCCGTTCCGGCCACCGGGTCCACTGCGTCGCGGGCGGCTGCCCGAGGAAGTTGCCGGTCGGGCCGGCCGGGCCAAATGAGTTGGTCTGGGCATCGGCCGTCCGCCAAACCGCGGTCTGGGCGAACGCCGCCGACCCCAGCGCGATGGTGGCGAGGATAAGTGCAGTGCGGGTCATAGCTCCTAATCCAGAGTCGTTATGGTCACGACTCGGAATTAGTCTATCACAGCGCCCAAAGGATTCCAAGCGGGAATCGGGGGGATTTCACTTCCTACGGAGCGTGGAGGTGATGCGCTGGTCCATGGTCATGCCCATGAAGCCGCTCATCCCGACGTTCCCGCCCATCGTGAGCTCGCGGATCATGCCGGTGCCGATCTCGACGACGGCGGTGCCCTTCTGATCGACGTTGAACGCAGCGTTCATCTCGCGGGGGACGTTCGTGGCCCTGGTCTCGCCGGGCGGCGGGTCCGGCATCTTGACCTTCATCGCCGGCTTCCCTGCGATCTGGATCTCGATGGTCGCCGTCCCCGCCCAGCGGTCGAGCCGGGCGAGGCGGAAGTTCACGGGCAGGTTCTGGTTCGTGAACGTCGCGTTCGGGAGCGGCATGACGCGGGACATGACTTTGGCGAAGTCGAGCGTCGTGGTCCACTTCGCGCCCTCGTCGACCGGGCCCTCAGGGAACCGGACCCCCATAAACCCGATGTCAGAGGCGATCCCAGCGGCGGTGGCCTCTTGGATCGAGCCTTTGGTGACGTTGCTCTCGATGGGTCGGCCGAGCGAGTCGAACGTGGCCGCCATGGTCACGCCCTCCATTGCCTCACTCGCCTGCTTGACGGCGGCGGCCGCTTGCTTCTCGTCGGCGTTCATCGCTGCCTTCTCGATGCCGATCTCGACCTTGGTCCGCTCCCCTTCGACCGCGAGGACACGGACCTTGATGTCGGCCTCGAGGCTGCTCGTCACGGGCCGGGGTGCCTCGGTGCCTTGGCGGCCGCGCATCTGCTGGGTGGTCTGGGTGGTCGACGCGAACCGCAGTTCGGACCCGGGCTGGAAGCGGAACCTTAGCGTGACCGGGCCGGATGCGGGGGCAGCCGGGGCAGCGGCGGCGGCGCTGGCCGTGACCGGGGCGGTCGTCGGAGTGGCCGTTTCGCCGGTCACCGGGGCCGGGGTGGCCGTGCTCTCCGTCGGGGCGGGGGTCGCCGACTCCGAGGCGCTCGGGCTTGCGGGCGCGTCGGTGCTGGCCGGGAAGGCGTCGCTCGCCCGTCGCGCGGTGACCGGCTCGAGCTTCGTCGACCCACCCTGCTGGCCGCAGCCGACGAGTGAGGCGACGGACGCCGAAACGAGCAAGACGACGGCCAGGAGGGAACGCGACATGGTGCGCCTATTGTACGTCTTCGGCGGCCATGTCCGATCCGACCGAGGCCAGGACGCGCGCCAGGGCCGTCGCGAACTGGGGCCGCGAGACAGAGGCCCATCCGTTCGGCCCGGGCGAGGCGAACACCTGGGCCGGATCGACGAGCGGCGGCCCAGCCGGGACGCTGGCTTGGACGAGGACGGCCCCCTCCGTCAGTCGCAGGGCGCACCCGCACACCTTGATCCCGGTAGCCGTGTCGACCACGTCGTTCGGTGAGACGTGGGCGAAGCAGTCCGCCGTCGGGCGGTCGGTCCCGACAAAGCGGGTGTCCTCACCCAGCGCGGCATCGACCCCGCACTCGCGGAGGGCGGCGATGAGCCAGGGCACGATGCGGCGATAGACCATCACGACGGACCGGTGCTGGGCGCTGGCGAGGCCGAGACGTTCGAGCGGGGCGGCGAGGCCGATGGTGACGTCGTGCCCGTGTAGGACGGCCTTGCCGCCGGTGGTCCGGCGCACCGAGGGCACGCCTACGCCGTGTAGGAGCACCCGCTCCGGCCGCTGGCTCGCCCCAAGGCTCACCCAGGGCCCGTCCCAGCCGTAGACCCTCGCCACGACCCGCCCGGCCCCAAGGAGGGCAAGGTCACGGGCCATGTTCGTCGGGCCATCGTGGAGACCGTCGTCCAGCCGTTCGCCCACCTTGGAGAGCCCCCCGCCTCCGGCCGTCACAGCACCCGCTGGAAGAGGTCCACGTCGTACATCGGTTGCTTGGGGAGGCTCTTCTCGTAGCTGTGTCGCGAGTCCCAGAAGACGAAGCCGACCACCTCTTGCGGGACTTCGACGTGTTGGCCGACCATCGAGCCGCGACAGCCGGAGATCACCTTGAGCTCCTCGAAGATGCGGACCATCTCCTCGATCATCGACTCCTCGTAGCCGAGGTCCGCGATGCGCACGCTGCTCGAGAGGAACGTGCCGGGAGGGGTGGACTCGAGGCGGAGGCCATCGACCGAGCGGACCCGAAACCGAAGAAGGTCGGGCGGGGTCGAGAGGAGCTTGGAGATGACCTCGAAGACGTCCGCCCGGATGAGCGTGTTCCAGGCGTACACCGCGTCCGCCTCGGTCGCGTAGTGCGAGAGGGTGCAGAACGAGAAGGGGTCTGCAGTCTCCTCCCAAAGGCTCACCGAGACGAAGCCGGGCACGGTCTGCATGAGCTCCATCACCTGGCTTTGGATGTCCCTCATGAGGTCGTATTCGACCTGGGTGAACCGCGCCCGACCGAACACGACGACGTCGTCCATCCCCCGGTTTATACCGTTCTGAGGGCAATCTTGACAGCCATGCTTGGAGACTGACGAAAGTGCGTGTAGACTATTTCTCGCTGGTGATCGGAGACACCGCTATGACCCGCTACTTGAGTTCCTTCCGTTCCTTTACCTTCACCCTTGCCGCCGCCATGTGCGCGGCGGCACTCGCCCAGACCCGCGTCCCGGTCGCGGACGTCCAAGCGACGTCGTCCTTCTTCGCCGGGTTCCAGACGATCGTCGCCACCGACCAAGGGCTGGTCGAAGACCCTCCCGGCAGCGGTCGGTACCGCTTCCTGACGAGTGCGCTCGACTGGACGGCGAACTACGGGACGCCCAACGACGAAGCCCCCCTGATCCACTTCGAGTTCGACCAGCCCCGGACGATCGACCGGTTCTGGGTGTGGAACAACAACGGCTGGACCTTCCGCGGCTTCCGCGAGGTCGCGGTCCAGTACAGCGACGACGGCGTCCGGTGGAAGACGTTCCCCCGGCGGTACGTGTTCGACGAGGCCCGCGGGGGCGACTTCTACTTCGGGCAAGGCTTCACCCTCCCCTTCCCCGTCCGTACGAAGTTCATCCGCTTCAACTGCCACGGCACCTGGCGCCAGGGGGGCAACCCGGACGTCGCTGGCCTCGGCCGGGTGTGGTTCTTCGAAGGCGGGACGCCGGGTGACCCGGGCCCCGAGACCGGGCCCTTCCCTCGCGTTTCGGGGTACGTGAACGTCAAGGACGCCCCCTATAACGCGGTCGGCGACGGCGTTACCGACGACCAGCCGGCGATCCAGCGGGCGATCCTCGATTGGCAAGGCAGCGGCCGGATCGTCTACATCCCGGAGGGCACGTACCTCTTGGGCTCCCCGCTGCGGTACCGGACGAACTCGACGAACGACCGCAACTCGTTCTTCGGGTTCAGTAACCTCTTCGGGGCGGGGTCAAGCCGCACCACGCTCCGCCTTCGAGACGGGGTCCTGACCGACGTCAACAACCCGCAGCCCGTCCTCTTCAACGGGTACCTCTCGTTCTTCAACGGATCGTTCGAGGAGACGACGGCCGACTGGTTCAACAACAACATCCGCGGGTTCACGATCGATACGGGGTCGAACAACCCGGGCGCGAAGGGGATCGAGTTCTTCTCGAACAACACGGGGAGCCTGCGCGACGTCGTGATCCGTTCGGGCGACGGGGCGGGCCGGGTCGGCCTCGAGCTGGGCCACGTCGACAAGAACGGTCCGCTGCTCGTGCAAGGCCTTCGGGTCGAGGGCTTCGACATCGGGGTCCGCACCGCCACGACCGTCAACAGCCTCGTGTTCGACGACATCACGCTAAACGACCAGCGCCAGGTCGCGTTCCTCAATGAGGGCCAGTGCGTCTCGATCCGGAAGCTCGTCACGAACGGGACGGTCGAGGCCCTGCGGAGCAACTTCGGACACGTGGCGATCGTCGACTCACGCCTGACGGGGTCGGGCGCGGCGGGCTCGCTCCCCGCGATGCTCAACGGCGAGTACTTCTATGCTCGCAACGTCGAGGTCGAGGGGTTCGGCCTGGGCTTGCGCAACGAGTTCGGGAACGCGCCCAACGCCCCGGAATCGATCGTCGGGGACTACGTCTCGAACCGACCCGTGCTCTCGCTGTTCGGCGGCCCGGCTCGGTCGTTGAACCTGGACGTCCCGGTGTCCCCGGTCTTCCCGACCGACCCGGCCGGGAACTGGGCCAACGTCCGGGACTTCCGGTTGACGACCGAGCGGGACGAGGCCCTCGCCTTCCAGCGCGCGGTCGACTCGGGCGCGGAGACGGTCTACTTCCCTTCCGGGGTCACGGTGGACCTGTTCTCCGACGTCGAGCTTCGCGGGTCGGTCCGGCGCGTCGTGGGGTTCTTCAGCGTCTATCGGACGTTCAACAACGCCAAGGTGACGCTCGGCGCGGGCGTCCACCCGGCGGTGCTGTTCGAGCAGTTCCGCGGGCTGAACGTCGGGAACGCAGGGTCTCGAACCTTGGCGGTCTCGGACTCTGAGTCCTCGGTGGTCAGCACGGGTACCGGGCCGGTGTTCGTCGAGAACGTGGTCGGCGACCGCTTCGTCCTGACCCCCGGCCAACGCCTGACTGCCCGGCAGCTCAACACCGAGACTGAGGGGACGAAGATCACGAACGACGGCGGGACGCTTTGGATCCTCGGGCTCAAGACGGAGCGCGGCGGAACCCTGGTCGAGTCCCTCAACGGCGCGAGGTCCGAGATCGTCGGGGGTCTGTGCTACACGACGACCGCCGGTCGGCTCGGGCCGATGTTCACGGTGGTGGACAGCGACCTCTCGGTCTCGATCGGGGAGGTCTGCTACACGTTCGACCCGTACACGGTCCTCGTTCGCGAACGTCAGGGCCGGACGACCCGACAGCTCGACCGGGGCCAAGCCCCGTTCCGGTTCTCGTTCATGCAGGGCAGCGACCTGCCGCTCTTCCGGGCGGCCCGGACGCTCAAGCGGACGACCACGGTCCGCGACTAGCGCCAGGCGGGGGGCTCGGTCAGGGCCCCCCCTCAGGCTCCCCTAGGCTGTGACGCCGGCCCTTTCGGGATACCAGCGGACATCCAGGGTCTTGACCGCGGCCGCCTCGTCGAGGCGGCCCACGATTTGGGTCGTGGGCGCGGCGTGGAGGGCGTCTGGGTTGACCTTCGCCTCTTCGCAGATCGCGATCAGGGCGTCGCAGAAGGCGTCCAGGGTCTCCTTGCACTCGCTCTCCGTCGGCTCGATCATGAGGGCCTCCGGCACGATCAGCGGGAAGTAGTTGGTCGGCGGGTGGAACCCGTAGTCGATCAGCCGCTTGCTGATGTCGAGCGCACGGACGCCGAGCTTCTTGTAGGGGGTGGCGGTCAGGACGCACTCGTGCATGCACGGCCGGTCGTGGGCGGCGGGCAGGTGGTCGCGCAGGCGGGCCTTCACGTAGTTCGCGTTCAGGACGGCGTACCGGCTGATCTGCGGGAGCCGCTCCTTGCCGTAGGCGAGCAGGTAGGTGAGGGCCCGCACGGCCATGAGGAACTGGCCGAAGAACGTACTGACCCGGCCGATGCTCAGGGGTCGCTCGCGGTCGAAGAACGGTGTGCCATCGGGCCGCCTCTTGAGCGCGGGGGCGGGAAGGAACGGTTCGAGCTGGGCCTTGAGCCCGATCGCGCCGCAGCCGGGGCCGCCTCCGCCGTGGGGGGTGCTGAACGTCTTGTGGAGGTTCAGGTGCATGCAGTCGAACCCATGGTCGCCAGGCCGGGTGGTGCCCACCATCGCGTTCATGTTGGCCCCGTCGCAGAACACCTGGCCCCCGACGGCGTGGACCATCTCGCAGATCCGGGCGATGTTCGGCTCGAAGAGGCCGAGGGTCGAGGGGTTCGTGACCATGAACGCGGCCACGGTCTCGTCCAGGTTCCGGGCGAGGGCGTCGAGGTCGGTGTTCCCGTCGGCGTCCGTGGGGATCGTCTTGACGTCGTAGCCGCACCGGGCCGCGCTGGCCGGGTTTGTGCCGTGGGCCGAGTCGGGGACGAGTACCACCGTCCGCGTGCTGCCCTGTCCACGGCTCTCATGGTACGCCTTGATCAGCATGAGGCACGTGAGCTCGCCGTGGGCGCCGGCGACCGGCTGCATGGTGATCTCGTCGAAGCCGGTGATCTCGCGGAGGAAGTCGTAGACCCCGGCGAGGACCTCGAGGGCGCCGGGCGCGGTGGACTCGGGTTGGAGCGGGTGGAGCATGGCGAAGCCGCTCAGGCCCGCCGTCCGCTCGTTGATCTTGGGGTTGTACTTCATGGTACAGGACCCCAGCGGGTAGAAGCCGGTGTCGATGCCGTAGTTGATGTGGCTGAGGTTCGTGAAGTGCCGGACGACCTCGAGTTCGCTGACCTCCGGCCACGCCAGGCCCTCGCGGACGGCTCCCACGGCAGCCGGGATATCGACCTGGGGCGTGTTCGCCTCCGGCAGATTGCACCCGATCCGGCCCTTGCGGGACTTCTCGAAGATGAGCTTGGGCTGGGGAACGGTCTTCGTGACGTTTGGCATCTCTCTTCCCTCAGTCTACCGACCGGTGTCCGGCCCCGTCTCGCGGGCTAGCCCTCAAGGCCCCTCGGCGGTCGCCCGGAGCGCGGGCTTTCCAGCCCACACCCCGGTCCGCGGGCTTTCCAGCCCGCAGGCCCACCTCGAGTTCCTGAACTCACCGTTCGACCACGCCGGGTCTAGACCTTGGGGTCGGGCAGGTCATGCACGGGATCCCCTTGAACCCTGCCCTCGGGCGGGACGCCCAGGGGACCACGTCCGGGACGGACGTGCCACGGGTGGGTGGGAAGCGGCAGAGGGAGCGCGTGTGAGACAATCGGCGCATGGTCGCGTCCGTCGCGCTCGCCCTTGCCCTTGCCCGAGTCGAAGCTCCAACCTTGGGGGCACTGCACCGAGCTCAGGCCGCGGCGGCCGTCAGCCCGGTCGACGACGGGGTCGTTCGCTCGCCGATCGCGGTCGGGGGGCCGAAACGACCGCGCGACGTTTGGGTGTTCCGGAGCGTGCTCGACAAGCACGCCCGGATGCTGACCGCAGCGCTTAGCGATGAGCTGTGGGTGGCTTACGACGCCACCACGGCCAGCCTCTACAAGGCCTGGAAGGGGGGCGTCGAGTTCAACGGTGCGGTCTATACGACCGTCCACGGCCCCCAACCCACGAGCCAAGGCCGACCGGACGCGGAGTGGGCCCCGGGCAAGCCCTCCTGGGGCTGGGTCGAGGGGGGCAAGGGCCACTCGGCGTCCGTCCGGTACCGGGGCTACCGGTTCGACCGGGGCCGACTCGTGATCGAGTCCGACCTCGACCTCGGCCCTAGGCGCCTCGTCCGCGTGAGCGAGTCCCCCGAGTACGTCTCCGGCCCCGGGGGCCGGGCGGGGCTCGAGAGACGGGTCAGGCTCCAGGGTGTCCCCCAGGGTGTGCGAGTCACGCTCGCACTCGCTGGTGCCAAGAAGACGACCACGACGATCACGGGAGGGAGGCTGGAGGACGAGGATGGCCTCGTCGCCGAGTTCCCGGGAGACGGGGAGTCCACGGTCACCACTTGGTTCGACCGATCCCCCGCGTCCCTCCAGAACCCACCCGCTGCTCAGCAAGCCGCCCCCCGCGAGCCCGGGGCGACCTACCACCTTTGGGAGATCGAGAAGGCAATGACCCGGTTGCCGCGCCTCGTCCCGAACCAGACGCCGAACGTGTCGCGCGTCGTGCCGCGGGTCGACTTCTGGACGACGAAGTCCTTCGGCGGCCCTGAGGACCAGTTCTACGTCGAGGTCACCGGGTTCTTCAACGCCCCCGAGCGCGGTCGGTACGAGTTCCGCCTCACGAGCGACGACGGGTCCGAACTCACGGTCAAAGGCAAGGTCGTGGTCTTGAACGATGGGTTGCACGGCCCCGAGCCGGTCGTCGGCTCGGCCGAGCTCGCTGCCGGGGAGAACCCGTTCCGCGTCCGCTACTTCGAGAACGCGGGGACCAGTGCGCTACGGCTCGAGTGGAGGCGGGAGGGCTCCGCCACGTGGCGGGTGGCCGGGCCCGACGTCCTGACGACCCAGAAGGGCGAGGTCCAGGTCACGTCGCCGGGCAAGAAGCTCGTGCTCGACGAGATCGATTGGGGCCGCCCCGGCGACGGTCGGCCGCTCGACGGGGTCCACCCCTCGTTCACCCTCACCCAACTCCGGCCGGATGGCTGGAAGCCGCGCGTCGGCGGCATCGGGACGATGGCCGACGGCCGCGTCGTGGTCTGCTGTTGGGAGCCCGACGGCGGCGTCTACACGGTGGAGGACCCCGGCAAGGGCGACCCGAAGGCGGTCAAGGTCCGCCGGATCGCGGCCGGCCTCGCCGAGCCGCTCGGCCTGGTCGTGGTCGACGGCGACGTCTACGTCCTGCAAAAGCAGGAACTGACTCGTCTCGTCGACCGCGACAAGGACGGCACGGTCGACGAGTACCAGTGCGTGAGCGCGGGGTGGGGTGTGACGGACAACTTCCACGAGTTCGCGTTCGGGCTGGTCTACCGGGGCGGTCGGTTCTACGGGGCGCTGGCCACGGCGATCGACCCGGGCGGTCGGAGCACGCAGCCGCAGAACCCTGACCGTGGTCGCGTCGTGCGGATCGACCCGAAGACCGGGGCTTACGAGTTCGTGGCCGCAGGGCTGCGGACGCCGAACGGCATCGGGTTCGGCGCGGGCGGGGACGTTTACGTCACCGACAACCAAGGCGACTGGCTGCCCTCGTCGAAGCTCGTGGTCGTCAAGGGCGGCGACTTTTTCGGGAACCGGTCGGTCGAGCCCGTCGCGAAGGCCAAGACCCCCGAGACGCCCCCGGTGGTCTGGCTTCCGCAAGGCGAGATCGGCAACTCGCCGAGCGAGCCCGCCCCCCTCGATGTGGGGCAGTGGAAGGGGCAAATGATCCACGGCGACGTCACGCACGGCGGGCTCAAGCGCGTGTTCGTCGAAGAGGTCGACGGGGTTGCGCAGGGCTGCGTGTTCCGGTTCACCCAGGGCCTCGAGGCGGGCGTCAACCGGATCCACTGGACCCCGGACGGCTCGCTCGTCGTCGGCGGGATCGGCTCGGCGGGCAACTGGGGGCAAGAAGGCAAGCTCCTTCATGGGCTCCAGCGGCTCCGGTTCGAAGCGAAGCCCGCATTCGAGATGCTCGAGGTTCGGGCGCGGTCGAACGGCCTTGAGATTGTCTTTACGGAGCCGCTCGGGGAGGGCGGCCTGAACCCGGAGGACGTGTCGGTCAGGCAATGGCGGTACGTACCGACGATCGAGTACGGCGGGCCGAAGGTAGACGAGGAGAATCTGGCCATAAAGGGCGTCACGGTCTCGGCCGACCGACGCCGGGCCGAGCTGGCAGTGGACGGCATCAAGCCCGGGCACGTGGTCTACGTGCGCCTCTCGTCGTCACTCCGAAGTGCGGGCGGCCGTTACCTATGGTCGACCGAGGGGTGGTACACGATGAACCGCGTCCCGCGCGGGCGGCCGGTGGCGGCGACCTTGCGACGCGACCAACGCCCGGGGCCGAACACGCTCTCGGCCGAGGAGCGGGCGGGGGGGTTCCGGCTTCTGTTTGACGGCGAGACGACTCGCGGCTGGAAGGGCTTCCGGCGCGATGAGGTCCCGAGCGGGTGGTCGGTGATCGACGGGGCGCTGGCCTTCACCCCGGGCGCGGGCGGTGGCGACATCTCCACCGTCGAGGAGTTCGGGGATTTCGAGCTCCGACTGGACTGGCGGGTGGCCCCGGGCGGGAACAGCGGCATCATGACGCGGGTGTCCGAAGACCGAGGGTCACCTTGGGAGACCGGGCCGGAGATGCAGGTGCTCGACGACGCGAAGCACCCCGACGGGCGCGACGCCAAGTCGAGTGCGGGTTCGCTCTACGGGCTCATCGCACGGTCGGCGCCGGTGGTCGAACAGGCCAAGGTCTGGAACCGGGTGAGGATCGTGGCTCGGGGGACGAAGGTCGAGTACTGGCTCAACGGCGTCAAGGTCGTCGAGTACGACGCGGCCTCGGCCGAGTTCCAGCGGCTCGTAGCCGCGAGCAAGTTCGCCTCGATGCCTGGGTTCGCGAAGAACACCCGGGGGCGGATCGTGCTCCAAGACCACGGCGACCCCGTGCAGTACCGCAACGTCCGCATCCGGCCGCTCTGACCGGGGCTACCGGAGGCGGGCGAGGGTGGCGTGGTCGGTCCAATCGAGGGTGATCGGGGTGACGGCGACGTGGCCGCAGGAGACCGCCCACACGTCGGTGTCCGGGATGTCCGGCCGCATGACGACCACCCCACCCTGCCAGTAGTACGGCCGACCCCAGGGATCCTCGCGCCGCTCGACGCGGTCCTTGTAGACCCGCTGGCCCATCGGGACGACCCGGTGTCCCTCGAGTTCGGGGTAGGCGATCGCGGGGACGTTCACGTTGAAGAACGTCAGCGGCGGGAGGTCGACGGTGCTCAGCCAGGTCAGGTTCTCGCGGAGCCAGGTCGCTCCTGTCTCGAAGTGGTAGGGCGCCCCGTCGGCGAACACAGCCATCGAGACAGCCACAGAGCGGACGCCGTTGATCGTGCCCTCCATGGCCCCCGCCACGGTGCCGCTGTAGGTCGCGTCGAAACCGAGGTTGGGGCCGTTGTTGATCCCGCTCAGCACCAGGTCGCACCCGTCCGGCCAGGCCAGCGTCAGGCCGACGTTCACACAATCGACCGGGAGGCCGCTGACGGCGTACGCCTCGACCCCCTCGATACGGGAGGCGGTCACCCGAAGGGGGTCGCGCATGGTCATGGCATGGCCGCACGCGCTCCGTTCGCGGTCCGGCGCCACCGCCTTCACCTCGCCGAACTCGCGGGCCACGGTGACGAGGGCCCGGATCCCTTCGGCATGGACGCCGTCGTCGTTCGTCACCAGGATGCGCACGCGACCAGGTTACCGCCGCTGTCCCTTGCCGCATACTAGGGCCCGGAGCCGCCGCCGATGAAAGACGTCTTATGGCTCATCCCCCTGGTCGCGGCGGCACCCGTCTTCCTGCTGCTGTCGCGACGGGAACGCGGATCGGTGTTCCTCCCCGCGCTGCTGGCGTTTTGGGTCGGGTTCTTGAGCCTGCACCGGCTCGCTGGTCAGACCCCGCCGGACCCCGCACTGTGGCTCAAGCTCCTCGCGGGCATGGCGGTCGTGGCGGGCGCACTCTGGTTAGGCGGCGCACCGGGGAGGTGGTTCTCCGGGGCGGCGGCGATCGGGCTGAGCCTCTCGACGGTGAGCGGCGCGGTCGGGGGCCCGGGCCGGTTCCTGCGTTTCCTGATCGAGACGGTCGGGATGGACCCCGAGCTTGCCCAGGCCGTCACCTTCCTCGGTCGCAAGGGGCTCCACTTCGTGGGCTACGGGGTGCTGGCCTGGTTGACTTGCCGGGCGGCGCGGGCGGCGGGTTGGAGCCCGCGCGTGGCGGTCGGGGTCGGGCTGCTTTGGGCCGTGCCGCTGGCCGCGTTCGACGAGCTCACCCAACTCTCGAGCGCCGGTCGGACCGGCACGGTTCAGGACTTCCTGCTCGACCTATTCGGGATGGCGGTCTTTCTCGGCGTCCAGGGGTTCGCGTGGCACCGCCGGGCGCAAGTCGAGATCGAGCCTGAGGTCCCCGCCCTCGCTGGTCTGGACGACGGGGAGTCCGCTCGCCCGCAGCACGCCGAGCATGGCCGAGTTCCCCGGCAGGACGTAGGCGACGAGACGCCATAGCTTGAGCTCGCGAGCGGCCGCGATCAGCGCCCGAAGGAGCGCACCACCCAGGCCGAGCCCCTGCCACTCGTCCAGGATCGCCATCGCCATCTCCGCCTCGTTCCGGGACCTATCGGCGTAGAACCGCGCCGTCCCGATCACGGCTTCCCCGTCGCACGCCACAAACCCGACGTGCGTGCGATGGTCGAGGTTGACGAGCTCCGACACGGACTTGTTCGACAGCGCAGGGATGACATGGTGGAACCGCTGGTAGACGGCCTCGGGGCTCAGGCCGTAGAAGTGGCGCTTAAGGGCGTCCTCGTCGCTCGGGAGGATGGCCCGGACGCGGAGCGTGCGGCCGTCCTTGAGCGTGGCGTCGTGCGACCACCGGACGGGATAGTCGTGACGGACGCTGGGCTGGTGGCGGGGGACGAGCCCCCGATCCTTGGCCTCTTCGAGCAGGCGGTCGCGGTGCTCGGGGGCGGCGATGCCGATGAGGTCGAGGGCCCGTTCCCGCAGACAGCGACCACGGAGGTAGGCGACCCCGTACTCGGTGGCGACGTAGTGAACGTCACCGCGCGAGGTCACCACCCCGGCGTACGGCTGGATCCCGGCCACGATCCGGCTGACCGAGCCCCCTAGGGCGGTGGCCGGCAAGGCGATGACCGGGCGACCACCCCGCGACCGAGCGGCCCCGCGGACGAAGTCGACCTGCCCTCCGATGCCGCTGTAGAGCCGTGCCCCGATCGAATCGGCCACGACTTGGCCGGTGAGGTCGACCTCGACGGCGCTGTTGATCGCGACCACGTCGTCGATCTGACCGACGACG
Organism: Fimbriimonadaceae bacterium; assembly: GCA_022843485.1. GTDB lineage: Bacteria > Armatimonadota > Fimbriimonadia > Fimbriimonadales > Fimbriimonadaceae > JALHNM01. The sequence goes on from JALHNM010000007.1 coordinate 52,666, forward strand.
AACGGGTCGTTGACCTGCTCCGTGGGACGGAACTCGTAGACGGGATTGTCGTCGACCGCCTCGTAGAGCCGCCGGGTGCCGATGGCGAAGGTCGTGACGACCTTGCCGGGATGGACGGACTTGCGCCGGTTGGTCACGTTGCCCTTGTTGACGAGCGTGACGAGGGCGTCGCTGAACATCTCGGTGTGGACCCCGAGGTCGTTCTTGTCGGCGAGGCCCTCTAGAATCGCGCTCGGGAGGCGGCCGAAGCCGGTCTGGACGCAGGCCCCGTCCCGCACGAGGCCGGCAACGTGGCGGGCGATGGCCCGGCTCGTCTCGTCCGGCGGTTCGGGCGCACGCTCGAGCATGGGGTGCCGGGCCTCACAGACGGCGGCGAACTCGCTCACGTGGACGAGCGAGTCGCCGTGGGTGCGGGGCATGCCGGGCTGGACTTCGGCGATCACCGCCCGGGCGTGGCGGCAGGCGGCCCGTCCGATATCGACGCTCACGCCGAGCGAGCAGTAGCCGTGCCGGTCGGGCGGGCTGACGGCCACGAGGGCGACGTCGACCGGCAGCTGCCCGCTTGCGAAGAGGCCGGGGACCTCGCTCAGGAAGACGGGGAGGTAGTCGGCGCGGCACTCGGACACGGCCTGCCTTGTGTTCCCGGCGATGAAGAACGCGTTGTGGCGGAACGACTCTTCGAGGCCAGGGTCGCAATAGGGGGCGGGGCCGAACGTGAGGAGGTGGACGATCTCGACCGCGTGGAGGTCTGCGGCCCGTGCCACGAGGGCCTCACAGAGGGTCACCGGTTGGGCGCAGTTCGAACCGACGTAGACGCGGTCGCCGCTCCGAACCAGCCGGACAGCCTCCTCGGGTGAGACGAGCCTCAACCCCGGAAGCTACAGTCGATGACGACGTCTTTGACGAGGCCCTTCTCTCGCAGGGTTCGGGCCACGATGTTGAGCGCCTGCTTGACGTCCGGTTGGTCGCCTCCCGGCACCGCCTTGACGACCCCGCGGATGTAGGCCACGCCGTGCATGACGCGGACGTCGGCCTGGGACACGTCGATGAACTTCTTCCCGAGTTCGCTCCTGAGCCGCTTCGTCGCGGCGACATCGTTGGCGTCGGCCATTCGACCAGGATACCGGAGCCCGACCTTCCGGCGGTGGTGGCCCGGCCGGTCCTGAGCCCGACCGTCCAATTGGGCCAGGCTACGGGGCCATGGCAAGCACCGAGTTCAGCTTCGACGTCGTCTCCAAGGTGGACCTCAACGAGGTCAAGAACGCCTTCAACCAGGCCGACAAGGAGCTCGCCAACCGCTACGACCTTAAGGGCACGGCCGCCAAGATCGAGTTCGACGAAAAGGAGCTCACCTTGACCGCCGACGACGAGTTCCGCCTGGAGCAGGTCCGGGACATCCTCTTCTCGAAGCTCGTGAAGCGCGGGATCGACGCCAGGAGCGTTGAGTACGGCAAGGTCGAGCCCGGGGCGGGCATCACTGTCCGGCAGAAGGTCACATTCAAGCAGGGGATCCCGCAGGACCAGGCTAAGGCGTTGACCAAGCAGGTCCGCGACTCGGGGGTCAAGGTCAACGCCCAGATCCAGGGCGACGCGGTGCGCGTTTCGGGGAAGTCCAAGGACGACCTGCAGAAGGCGATCACGTTCCTCAAGGGGCTGGACCTGCCGTTCCCAGTCGAGTTCACCAACTACCGTTGAACCTCGTAAAATTACGTGTTGTTTAGCTTTTCTGGGCCATAGTGGTCCAGTTCGCTAAAACGCCTCTATACTAGTGGGTGTCTAGCGTCTTTGCTGGACGCCGTCTCACGGAGAGCAAGACATGTCTCAGTTCAAACTCGGTCTCACGACCTTCGCGGTCGCGGCCCTCGCGGTCGTTGCCACTGCGCAGGGCTTCACGAACTTCGACTTCTCGACCGGCTCCCTCGCGGGCTGGTCGGTCGTCCCGACCTCCAACGGTCAAACCATCGGCCAGGGCGTTGTACCGTTCGACGTCACCGGGTCGGGCGCGTCCAACGCGGCGAGATTCGGTGTCGGCCAGGTGACTTTCGTCTCGGGCCAGCAGGCGGGCATCGACTTGGTGCAAACCTTCAGCCTGGCGGCGGGCACTTACACTTTCCGGTTCGACTGGGCCGTCCAGAACACCCGTGCGGCGCGGAACTCCGAGGGTGGCGTGTTCTCGATGGTCATCAACGGCAGCGCGTTCGGGACTCAGGCGGCGGGCGGCATTGACCCGGGCCAGACCATCCGCGGGAGCGTCACGCACACCTTCAACTGGGGGGGCGGCAGCCTTACGGCCGGCGCCCGGATCACGCGGCCCTTCCTCGCCCTCGGCGACCTGAACCAGTACGTCGATAACTTCGCCCCGGTGCCGGAGCCCGCGACCATGCTCGCACTCGGTGCAGGTCTCGCCGCCATCGCGGCGCGACGCCGCAAGTCGGCCTGACTCCGCCCATCTGCGGACCGAGAGGCCCGGCGCCCGCAACCCGGGCCCGGGCCTTTCGGTAGAACTGCCACTATGAAGCCTGGCCGCCTGCTCGCTCTTCTCGCGATGGTCGGAGTGCTCGTGGCGATCGTCGCGGTCCCGTTCATGTGCATCGCGGCGCTTCGGAACGAAGCGGATCCGTTCATGGCCGAAGTCAAGACGGCGATCAAGGACGCGGTCGGCCACTCGGCGAGCGAGGGCGAGATCGTGATCAGCGGCCCGGTCGAGGTCGTGTGGTCTCCTGGCGACTCGAACAAGGTCGAGTTCACGGGCCCCAGTGAGATGGTCGCTCGGGCCCGGCAGAACCTCGAGGGCGGGGGGGTCGCGCTGTGGTTCGAGGACGGAACCCCGGGTTCGGGCGTGGTCACCGCCAAGGTCAGCGGGCCCCAACCTCAGCGCCTGAGGATCATGGGCTCGGGCAAGATGAGCCTGTCCGGCCTCGACACGGGCCCCCTTGACGTTGAGATCGAGGGCTCGGGCGACGTCAAGTTGGTGGGCAAGGCCAAGGAACTCGACGTGACCATTGAGGGTTCGGGCGGGGTAGACGCGACCGGCCTCTCCACCCAGGACGCGAAGATCCGTACCGCGGGTTCGGGCGACACCAAGCTCGGGAAGCTTGACTCGCTCAAGGTCGAGATCGACGGTTCAGGCAACGTGTCTTATGCGAGTGCAACGTCCGTCGAGTCGAACGTGAACGGGTCAGGCCGAGTCGCTCAGCGCTAGCCCCGAGGTCTCCAGCCAGTCCCCGACAGCGGCAAGGACCTTCCCGCGGTGGCTGACGGCGTGCTTTTCGTCCGGGGTCAGCTCGGCCAGGGTCCGGCCGAGGGCAGGGACGAAGAACACGGGGTCGTAGCCGAACCCTCCTGTCCCCCGGGGTTCCCGGGCGATGACCCCCTCGAGGTCGGCGGAGAAGAGTCGCGGCCAGGGCCCCAGAGCCTCGGACCCCTCCATCCCTGGCGGGGCCACCGCGACGAAACACCGGAACCGAGCCCCACGGCCAGAGTCCGGCACCCCGTCGAGCGCCTCCAACACCCGCCGGATCTTCTCGTCGAACGGAGTATCGGCCCCGGCGAACCGCTTGCTCTGGACGCCGAGCTCCCCGGGGAGGGCGTCGATCTCGAGCCCGGCGTCGTCGGCCACGCACCATTCGCCCGTGAACCGGGCTGCCGACTCCGCCTTGATCGCCGCGTTCCCGGCGTAATCGGCGGCGGTCTCGTCGGGCTCAGGGGCCCCGGCGAAGTCGGCCAGGCACATCACCTCGAGCCCCGGGAACCGACGGCCCAGGATCGTCGTCATCTCCCCCGCCTTCTTCCGGTTGTGGCTGGCGACGACGAGCCGGCGCATCACGAACGGAGGGCTTCGGCCTGGAGGGCCAGGAGGTCGTTCACGCCCTTCTTGGCCAGGGCGAGCATCTTGCCGAGCGACTCGGCCGTGAACGGGGAGTGCTCCGCAGTGCCCTGCACCTCGACGAACCTCCCGGAGGCGGTCATGACGACGTTCATGTCGGTGTTCGCCTTCGAGTCCTCGGCGTAATCGAGGTCGAGCACCTCGTGGCCGCCGACGATCCCGACGCTGACCGCCGCGAGGGGTTCGTTGATGACCAGCTTCTTGATCATGCGGCGGCCCACCATGTGCGTCATGGCGTCGTGGAGGGCGACGTAGGCGCCGGTGATGCTGGCGCAGCGCGTGCCGCCGTCGGCCTGGATCGCGTCGCAGTCGATCAGGACCGACTTCTCGCCCATGGCCTCGAGGTCGACTACCGCCCGGAGGCACCGCCCGATGAGCCGCTGGATCTCCATCGACCGACCGTTCGGGCCGCGGTTGCTGTCGCGTTGGTTCCGGTCGCGGCCGGAGCGCGGGAGCATCGCGTACTCCGCCGTCACCCACCCTTGGCCTGTGCCCTTGAGGAACGGCGGCACCCGATCCTCCACGGTGGCCGTCACCAGGACGTGGGTGTCGCCCATCTTGATGAGGCAGGAGCCTTCGGCGAACTTAGCCACCCCCCTCTCGATGGTTACGTGTCGCAGTTGGTCGGGGGCTCGTCCGTCGGGTCGCATCGGGCGCGTAGTGTACCAAGCGATCCACGGCGAGAGTCTGCACCCGCCTGACCGGGTCCGGTCTAGACTGGGGGCGATGACGGTGGTGACGCTGGAGGGGCGCTTCGTCGAGGGGGTCGTGGGCTTGCAGCGAGCCTGCTACCCCGAGCCGTTCCCGGAAGAGTTGCTCTGGCGGACCGAGCACCTCGTCCGGCATCTGGCCGTGTTCCCGGAAGGCCAGTTCGTCGCGTTGGTCGGGGACGAAGTTGTGGGGAGCGCAAGCGCCCTGCTCATCGGAGACGCCCAGTGGGACGCCCACACCGACTGGGAGACGACGACTGGGGGGCACTCTTTCGCCGCCCACGACCCGGAGGGCAAGACGCTCTACGGCGCCGACGTGAGCGTACGGCCGGACTTGCGGGGTCGGGGGGTCGGGCGGGCGCTGTACGAGGCTCGGTTCGACCTTGTCCGTCAGCGGGGTCTGGCCCGGTATGGGACCGCGTGTCGCCTGCCCGATTGGCGAGAGTGGGCGTTGGCCCGAAGGGACTCGACGAAGGCCCTCTATGCCCTCGCGGTCGTTCGCGGTGAAGCGCGGGACCGGACGCTCACCCCGCTCCTTCGGTATGGGCTCCGGTACCGGGGGGTCATCGAGGGGTACATGGACGACGAGGAGTCGGGGGATGCGGCTGCCCTGTTGGAGTGGACGCCGTGACCGTAGCAGCGGTCAACTTCGAAGTCGGCCCGATCCACAGCGAGGGCGACCACCTGGATCACCTTCGCCGGGCACTCGACGCGACGGACGGGGCGGACCTGGTCGTCTTCCCGGAGTGCGTGTGCCTGGAGCTGCTCGGTGCCCCGGGGTTCTTGGGGGTGACCCCCCGAGAGGCCCCGGCGAGACTCGGCGCATGGTTCGTCGAGCACAGCGAATGGTTCCGGCTCGAGGCGTCGGGCCGGGGGCAGGACGTCCTCTTTGGAACCCAGTTCGTGCCGGTCGGGACGGGGGTGCAGAACTGTGCCGTGTGGGCAACGGCGGGCGGGCGGCTCATCGTCGACATCCCGAAGGTCGTGATGACCCAGTTCGAGCTTCACGAGTGGGGGGTCGAGGCGGGTCGTGGGCTGCGGCGCCTCCCTGACCCGCGGGTGGGCGTGACGGTCTGCTACGACTCCGAGTTTCCGGCGTCCGGCCGAGCCCTCGCTGAGGCGGGCGTGCTGGTCCAAGCGGTGCCCGCCTACACCGAGACCCGGCGGGGCTTCCAGCGGGTGCGTTGGTGCGCTTTGGCCCGGGCAGTCGAGAACCAGGTCTTCGTGGTCCACGCCTCGCTCGTCGGGGGCCTGGGGCGGGAACCGTTGCCCCAAGGCTACGGCACCAGCGCCGTCATCGCGCCGAGCGTCGAGCCGTTCCCCGAAGAGGCGGTGCTGGCAGAGACCGGGTACGGAGAGGGGGTGGCCCGGGCCGAGCTCGACTTCGACGCCCTCGCCAAGGCGCGGTCTTCTGGGGACGTTCGGAACTGGGACGATCGCGACCGGGGTGACTGGACGCTCCGCGACCCGGCTACTTTCGAACGCTGACGAAGGCAAGGACGAGGGTCTTCTTCGGGTCGGCGGCGGGGGCGAGACGGATCTCGATCGCGTCTCCGAACTGGTTGGCGCCTTGGATGTGGAGCGTGTCGCCCGTGCCGCTGAGGTTCTTCGACCTTTGGAGCGACCGCAGGTAGAAGGGCCCGACTTCGCTAAGATCCCCGGGCGCGTAGAGGCGGACGGTGTAGACGCGAACCTGGCCACGGTCGGACACGGCGTTGAGCTCGTCGTCCGCCCTGATTTCGGAGCCCGGCACGTATGGAACAGACATCGCCTCGAGGTCGGTGAGAGCCTTGGGGACGGGAAAGACGGGACGGTTGCTGACCCGCGAGACGTCGGCGAGCTCCTGTTGGGTCTCGACGGTGGGGCCCCGTTCACAGCCGGAAGCCATGGTGAGGCAGAGAGCGGTCAGGCCCAGGGCGAGCGTCCGGCGCACGCCCAGGATTATGGCTACCGCGTGCCTGTGATGTGGGCACCTTCGCGTCGGCCGGGCCTCAGCGGGGGCAGGGCCGTCGGGGCCAACATAGGAGAGTCGCCATGTGGCCCCTGACCCTTCACCCCTTTGACTGTCTCTTCGGCCGGACTCTCGCGGGGTCCCGATGACGAATGGGCCCCGATTGACGCGAGAGAAGCTAGACCAGGCCGTCGGACTGGTGCAAAGGGCCGGGGTGGACGTGTGGCTGACGTTCGTCCGCGAGACCGCGGGCGGCGGCGACCCCGTGCTCCCGTTCCTGATGGAGGGCGGGCTGACGTGGCAGAGCGCGCTGATGGTGGCGGCGACCGGTGAGCGCGTCGCGGTGGTGGGCAACTACGACGCCGATCCCCTGCTCGCGAGCGGGGATTGGACGAAAGTCGTGCCGTACGTCCAGTCGATTCGGGAGCCACTGCTCGCCGAGCTCGATCGACTGGCGGGGCCAGCAGGGCGGGTCGCGGTCAACTACTCGACGAACGACGATAAGGCCGACGGTCTCTCGCACGGGATGTGGCTCGTGCTGCAGGGGATCGTGAAGGGCACGCGTTTCGAGGGCCGGATCGAGTCCGCCGAAGCGATCGTGAAGCCTTTGCGGGGACGGAAGACGCCGACCGAACTGGCGCGCATCGTGGGGGCCATCGAAGCGGGCGACCGGATGTTCGGCGAGATCGAGCGCTTCGCCCGAGTCGGGGTAAGCGAGCGGGCCATCTACGACCACGTCCATGCCCTGGCGTCGGAGTGGGGGGTCACGTTCTCATGGGACCCGGCGGGCGACCCGATCGTCAACACGGGGCCAGACTCGATGATCGGCCACGGGGTGCCGAGCTCGACCATCACCGTCCAGCCGGGTCACGTCCTGCACGTGGACCTCGGCCTCACCATGGACGGCTATAGCTCGGACGTGCAGCGGTGCTGGTTCGTAGGGGACTCGGTACCGGAGGACGTGCGGCTGGGGCTCGAGGCGGTGAACGGGGCGATCTCGGCGGCGGCGGCGGTCCTACGCCCGGGCGTCCAGGGTTGGGAGGTGGACGCAGCGGCGCGGGCGTCGGTCGTCGCGGCCGGATACCCGGAGTACCTCCACGCGGTCGGCCACCAGGTAGGACGGGTCGCGCACGACGGCGGCGCGATCCTTGGCCCTCGGTGGGAGCGGTACGGCAACACCCCGGTCACGCCGGTGGAGGAGGGTGAGGTCTACACCCTCGAGCTCGGGGTCACGCCGGCTGGCCGGGGGTACATCGGCATCGAAGAGATGGTCGTCGTGACCGCTGACGGGTGCCGGTTCTTGACCGAGCGTCAGACGTCGATGCCGTCGCTGCAGGTTTAGGGCGGGACGGACGGGGACCAGGCTTGAAGCCTGGGGCACCATCGGCTGGAAGCCGATGCTACGTTGGCACGAGGCCGGAGGCGGCGATACGGCGGACGGCCTCGGCGAAGCGCTCCCCATCTCGGTCGCCGAGGAGGGTGAGAGACATGCGCACGTACCCTTCCCCGCCCGGCCCGTAGCCGACCCCAGGGATCGTGAGCACGTGGGCCCGCTGCAGCAGCGCGGCCGCGAACTCGGTGCTGGACATCCCCTCCTGCGGCACCCGCGCCCAAACGTAGAACGCGGCCTTGGGCTTCTCGACGGGCCAGCCGATCGATCGGAGCCCATCGACCAGGCTATCCCGGCGCTTTTGGTAGAGCGCCACGGTCTCGGCGTTCGAAACGTGGTCGAGGGCGTGGGCCCCCGCTTCGGCGATGGCTGGGAACGCTTTGCTGTCGATGTTCGACTTGAGCCGCTGGAGCGTCGCGACGGCGTCCGGGTTGCCGCAGGCGAACCCCAGCCGCCAGCCGGTCATGTTGTACATCTTGCTTAGCGAGTGGAACTCGATCGCGACGTCCTTGCCGCCCTCGACCTGCAGGATCGTCGGGTTCTTGAACCCGTCGTAGCACACCGTCCCGTAGGCCATGTCGTTAACGGCGAGGACGTCGTGGTCGCGACAGAACGCCACCAGGTCGCGATAGAACTCGGGCGTGGCGACGGCCCCGGTCGGGTTGTTCGGATAGCAAACGTAGAACAGCTTGGCGCGGCGAGCGACGTCCGTGGGGATGTCCTCGAGCCGGGGGAGGAAGCCGTCCTCCTCTCGAAGGCGCACCTCGTGGACGTCGGCCCCGGCCATGAGCGAGTTGACCTTGTAGACCGGGTAGCCGGGGTCGGGCACGATGACGACGTCCCCGGGGTCGGCATAGGCCCAGGCGAGGTGGGCGAGGCCCTCCTTGCTGCCGATGACCTGCACGAGGTCGGTCGCGGGGTCGAGGGCAGGGCCGAACTCGCGGCCGTAGAACCGGGCGGCCGCATCGAGGAACGGGAGCCAGCCGCGGGCGGTCTCGTCGTACCGGTGCGTTTCGGGGTTCTCGACGGCTCGGGTCAGGGCCTGGCGGACGGCGGGCGGGGTCGGGAGGTCGGGGTCCCCGATGCCGAGGTCGATCACGTCGGCTCCGGCCGCGATCGCCTCGCGCTTGACGCGGGCGATCTCGGCGAACAGGTAGGGCGGGATCTTCTCGAGCCGACGGGAAGGCTGGGGCATGGCGCTTACGTTACCCGTGGCCGCTCCGGGAAGGCTGGAACCGGGGTGACGCGTCCAGGGGCGGGACGTCTAGACCTACGGAGACCCTATGGATCGATCTCTTGTTTGCCTACTCGCCGTGACCGGTGTCGTCGTCGGTGGCGCCTCCCTGCTCGCCCCGCTGCCCGTCGAGGCCCAGAGTGCCCCGAGACGTGCAGCCCTGCCACCGGAACAGGCCGCGGTCGCCGACCTCGACCTCTCGTTCCAGAGCATCTTTTCCGACGTCTCGAAGACCAAGCCTCGGAAGATGAAGGTGCGCAATCCGGACGGGACGTACCGGGAGGTCGCCCTCAAGCCCGAGTTCGGAGTGACGAGGGTGGAATCGGCGCTGAAGGGCCACGGGCTGCTCGGTGCCCATGCGAGCGACCGGCCGGCGCGGGAGCGTCTGGCCCGAGTCCGGAGCGGATGGCATGTCATGGTCTCGTGTCTCCACAACGGCGGCAAGGCCCTGAACCCGGCGGCGATGTCGAAGGACGTGCTGACTTGGGAGGAGGGGCTCCCGAGGGACTGGGACACGGGGATTGCGAAGGGGTCGTTCGCCGAGATCACGCGTTTGGGCCGGAGCAGCCGGAAAGTGAACGGCTGGTACGTCGAGGCCCGCGCGGTTCGAATGAGCAAGCGGGACTGCCTCTCGTGCCACACCTGGGGCAAGCTGGGCGACCCAGTGGGGATCATGGTCTACGCGGTCCGACCTAAGAACAGTCCGTCCAAGGCGTCTCGCTGAGGTCGCCGATGGTCGGGGGTGCGGACGGGTGTCCGGGCGGTTGGGTGGCGGTCTGGCTCGACTCGGAAGGCGGCCTCTGCGCCCGGGTTTACGGGTCGGCGGGCGCGTTGATGGCGGAGCCCTGGACGGTGCTCGGGATCGACGTGCCAATCGGGCTGCGGTCCGTGGGGGACCCGTTGGCCACGGAGCCCCGGGAGGTTGACCGGCTCGCGCGGCGGGTGCTCGGCGGCGGGCGGGCGAGTTCTGTCTTCCCTGCCCCGTTGCGGGAGACCGCCGGCCTCGGGCGGGCGGCGGCGAGCGAGCTGACGCGGGCGGCGACCGGGCGGGGGGTGGGCGCCCAGCACTTCGCGATCTATGCCAAGGCTCACGAGGTCGATGGGCTTTTGCGGGCCGACCCCGGGCTCGCAGAGCGGGTCTTCGAGGTGCACCCTGAAGTCTCGTTCGCCGTGCTCAGTGAGGGCCGGGGGCTGGTGGAGTCGAAGCGGTCAGAGGCGGGGCGTGCGGTCCGGCAGGGGTTGGTCGAGCAGGTGTTCGGGCCGGGGGCGTTCGGCGCGGTGCGTGGCCAGGTCGGCCGAAGAGAGGCGGGGGACGACGACGTGTTGGACGCGTTGGCGGTGCTTTGGTCGGCGGGGCGGGTGGCGGCGGGCTCGGCGCGTAGCCTGCCCGATCCGCCGGAGATCGATTCGGCGGGGTTGCGGATGGCGATCTTTGCGTAGGGGATCCCCTGGTGCGACTTTGTAGCCCTGGCCCTCTTGAGCATGATGGGGCTCACGCCGGGGCCGACCTAACCGACGGGCGGGTACTCTAGGCGCTTCGAGGCGTAGCTCAGCTTGGTAGAGCGCGTGCTTTGGGAGCACGAAGTCGCAGGTTCGAATCCTGTCGCCTCGACCAACCTCTCTTGCTCCGCTCGTCGCGCCTCGCGCCCCCTTCGGCGCACAATTTCGACGAGACCGTCAACTTTGCTCCAAAGTGGACAATACCTAGGGCGTGACTCCATTGACTCCTACTGATGCGAGCCGCATAATCTCCCGTAACGCCGAAAGGCGACTCCAGAGGAGTGACCGGACACCGGTCCTCGAGAAGACGACAAGCACAAGACGATCGGTCGGCATCTTGGATGCCGGCCTTTTTTTTCGCGTGCGAAGCTGGTCGGAACAAGAGGGCGGCGGGCACCCATGGTGCCCGCCGCCCGTTTTCGTCCCTGCTTGGGGTTACTCCTCGTCGGAAGTCTCTTCCGCACCGTCGGCGGCGGCTTCGGCGACCGGCTCTTCGGCCACCGGCTCTTCGGGTTGAGCCAGCTCGAGCCCGACTTCGGCGTTGTAGACGTGGACGGTGAGCCGGATATCGACGAGCCGGTGGGCGTCGATCTCGACGGCGTGGTTACCGAGCTGCTTGATCGGCTGGGCGAGCAGGACGACCTTCTTCTCGAGCTCGACCCCGAACGCCTTCTTGATCTCGTCGGCCACGTCCTGGTTCGTGATCGCGCCGAAGAGCTTGGTCGACTCCTTGGCGACTTGGCCGGGGATGTGGATCACCTGGCCGTGCAGCTTCTCGCGGAGGGCATCGGCGTCCGACTTGGTCTCGGCGAGGATCGCCTCGGCCTTGGCGTTGCGCCGGGCGAGCACACCCAGTTGCGCCTTGTCGGCGATCACAGCCATCTTTCGCGGGAAGAGGTAGTTCCGGGCAAACCCGTCCTTCACGTTCACGACCTGGCCTTCCTTCCCGACCTTGGGCACCGACTGCTTAAGAATGACTTTCATCGTCCGAACCTCGCTTGTCACCTGCGCACGGTGACGCCGACGGCGGGCTTGTTCCGTCCCAGGAACTCCTCCACTCCCGCCCAGCCTCCGACCCCGTCGCCGAAGTCGTACCGAAGGCGCAGGTCGAACTGGGGCTCGTTAAATCCGAACAGGTCGGTACGGAAGCCCAGCTTCGACGTAGCGGCGTAATCTACCCCAAGTCCGGGCTTGCTCGCGTAGACTCCGTACCGAAGGCCCACCTTCGGGCCGATCTCCCGGCTGAGTTGCAGGTTCAGCTTGTTGGACTCGAACGCGTCGTACAGGCCGAAAGTCACCTTCTGGCCCTCGAGGGGGAGGGTGGCGTTGACGTCCGTCCGGAAGCGGCCGGGGTTGGACTCGCGGGCGATCCCCGCCTCGATCTCGAGCCCTTCCGCGAGGCCCTTGCCCCCCCCGGTGAGCCCGCCGACGGTCCGGTTGAACTTCTCGATGAGTTCTCCGACCTCGTCGGCCAGGCGGTTCGCCTTCTTGAGGAGGGTGACGGTCTCCTCGCTCGCCGCGACCCCGTTCCGAGCGATCAGCTCGAAGTCTCCGGAGACCTTGACGCCCGAGTCGGTCATGACCTTGACATTGTCCAGTGTGCCCTTCAGGCCGGCCTTGAGCTCGGGGTCGGTCACGAAGGCTTGGAGGTCTTGGACGAGGGCCTTGCCTGCCACCACCGACTCGTTCAGGTTGTCCAGGAGGGCATTCGCCTTCCCTTCGAGCTCGCCGGACGCCACGAGCCGTCTCACCTCGACGCTCACGACCTGGAGGTTCTGAAGCATCGCCGAGGTGGTCTTGAGCATGGCGCTGAGCTGGCCGGAGTTCTGGGATAGCGCCGAATCGAGGCTCCCGGCGAACTTGGCGAACTGGTCGGAAGTCTGCTTAGCGGAGGCGAGAAGGTCGGTGGTGCCCTGGCGAAGCTCGCGGTCCTCGAGGAGCTTCTGGAGGGCGACCATGGTGGCGTTCATTTGGTCGAAGAGCTTGCCGCTCTCGGGGGCGAGGCTGTCGAGCGGGCTCCCCAGCCGCCCCGGGATCACGGACCCTGGGGCCAGGGTGCCCTGCCGGGTCGAGGGAGGGACGAGGAGGAGCCGCTGGTCACCGATCGAGACGAAGCTGGCGGGGAGGACGGCGACCGTGCCTTGGGGCACCTTGACGCTCCGCTCGAGCGCAAGGCCCACGCGAGCCTTGCCGTCCTCGGCGAGTCCGACGGTCTCGACGCTCCCGACGACGACGCCGGCGAGGAGCACGCGGGAGCCCGTCGTCACCCCGCCGGCATCGGCGAACTCGGCCACGTAGCGGGCCACGGGGGGTTCGAAGACGCTGCGCTGCAGGAGGGCGAAGGCGAACACCAGCAGGGCCGCGAACCCGACGACGAACGCGCCGACTCTCGTGGCGGAGGCCATACCGCATTGTAGCCGGGTCGGCACGACGGGGCCCCACCCGGGTGGGGTGGGGCCTTGGGAAGCGACCGACTAGGCTCGGTGCGTCAGCCGCCGATCGTCCAGCGGACGAGGGTGGTCTCATTGCAGACGTTGGGGTTCGGCACGGGGCCGACGATGCGGATCGTCTGCTTGGCGCGCAGGGCACCGGCGGTGCCGACGAGCCGGGCGACCGAGCCCGTCCCGTTCACGGTGCGGGTCGTGAGCGTCGTGTTGAGGTTGACCTGGTTGAAGTCGGTCGTGTCGAAGGCGTTGGTCTGGTAGTTGAAGACCTGGAGGGTCTGCTGGACCAGGCCGCCGACCGTCGAGCGGCTGCGGACGTCGAGCTTGAAGCTCGTCGGGGCCGCGATCGTCGTGGCGCCGAGGTAGTCGACCTCGATGATGCGGGCCGGGTCGTTCGGGACGATGAACCGGCACACGCGGAACCGGTTGTTGTCGTCGCCGCGCAGGCTGTTCACGTCACCGGCGTCAACGCGGCCGCGGAGGCGGTTGAAGCTGGTCGGGAAGATCTCTTCGTTGGCCGGGCCGCCGATCTGGCTGCCGACCGGGCCGAGTCCACCGACCTCGGTGGCGTTGAGCTCGCGGTCGAAGAAGGCGAGGAGGCTCAGCCGGCCGCTGCCGGTGTCGCCGTCGTTGTCGCCGAAGATGTCGATCGTGTCCGAGTCCGGGTCGTTGTCGTCCCAGCTGTAGGCCGAGAACCGGCCGTCGATGCCCGAGCCGGCGAGGACCTGGTTGACCTGGGTGCCGTCGACGAAGTAGGTGATGCGAGTCGTGTTGGCGCCCGCGTTGTCGAATGTGCAATCGACTGCGATGACGAGCCGGTACCAGGTGTTCGGGCGAAGGTCGCCGGCGTAGACGCCGCTGATGCCGAGGCGGCCGATCGGCTGGCCGGCGCCGTCATCGTCCCAGCGGACGAACGAGTCGCCGTCGTTGCCCTGGTCGAGGGTCGTGTTGAAGAACGAGTGGAACTCGCCGATGACCGGGTCAAGGAACTTGACGTCGAACACCATCGAGTACCTGTTCACGTACTGGCCGCCGTTGGCGTTCATCCCGTGCTGGACGCGGAAGAACTGCGGGGCCTGGTAGGTCACGACGTTCTTGTTCGTCGCGCCGACGGTGTCCGCGGCATAGACGGTCGGGCTGAACGGCTGGGTCGGCAGCGAGCCGGTGCGGTGCGTGGCCGGGCCCACGTAGGGGGGGTTGTTGTCGAGGTACGGGTTCAGATCGTTATCGAACCGGTACGCGCTCACGGGGGCTTGAGCGCCCGCGACGGCCACGAGGGCTGCAGCGAGTAGCGCGAAAATCGTTTTCATGTCTCTCCTCGGGTCACCCTGACCGATGACCACGCGACACGGTGTACTGTCCTCGCGTTAAGGGAACGTTAGCGCCCGATGATCTCTGGGCCCTCTTACCAGGGCCCGGGCAACGAAAGAAGGCGTTTCCGTAACGGTTAAGCAGACAGCGTGTCTTTGTCCGTCACGGTTGGTGCGCGAGCCCGCCGGTGGCGACGCCGAGGGGCTGGAGGACGTCGAGGAGCGTGGTCACTTCGAGGTCGGGGACGGGCCCGTCGGGGGGCCTCTCCTCGGGCTTCCCGGTCGAGCTACTCGGGGGCACGTCGCTGGGCCGGCGCACCCAGGTCGTCCGCCACCCGGCTTCGCTCGCCGGGACGATGTCGTGGGCGTAGCTGTTGCCGACGAACAGGATCTCCGCCGGCTCGAGACCCACGGCCAGCTCGGCTCGGCGCATGACGCTCGTGTGGGGTTTCCCGAGCCCCATCTCCCCTTCGATGAACACGTGCTCGAAGAAGTCCCCGATGCCGAGGGTCTCGATCTCTTGGCGCTGGACGTCGGCGGGCCCGTTCGTGATGAGCCCGAGCGGGTAGCGACCGAAGAGGGCCTCCAGCACGTCCCGGGCCTCGGGGAAGAGGCGGAGGCGGGCGTCGCGCTCCCTGCCGTACACGTCGCCGAGGCGCCAGGCGAGCTCGGGGTCCTCGATTCCGAGGCTCTGGAGGGTCTCGTTCATCAACTGCGTCCGGGTCACGCCTCCTTGGGTGAGGTAGATCTCGTACCAGTGCGAGGTCTTGAGCTCGTGTGCGAAGCGCCGGAACTCTCGGGCCCAAGCGGCGAGGGACTCCTCGAGCGACCGGCCCGGGACGGGGTGGAGCTCGAAGGCGGCCCGGAGTCCGCCCTTGGCGGCGTCCCAATACCCGCAGAGCGTGTCGTCGAGGTCGAAGTAGACCGCCTTGACGCGGCTAAAGTCGGGCACGGGGGGATTATGGGTCGGTACGACAGCGAGGGCCAGGCCGTACACTGGGATTGAGGCCTTCGCGCCGCCCCGGTCGTCCTTCCGTTTGCCCATGGTCGCTACTCCCCTAGACGCCCCGATCTGGACGGTCCCGGCCAGGAACCCAGCGGCCGAGGAGGCTCTCGTCCGTGAGCTCGGGGTGCCTGCGATCGTCGCGGCGGTGCTCGTGGCCAGGGGAACGACCGACCCGGCCGAAGCCGAGCGGTTCCTCAACCCTTCCCTCTCCCATTTCCACGACCCTCGGCTCCTGCCGGACTACGAGGCCGCGGTCGGGGCGATCCTGGCGGCGAGGGAGCGCGGCGAGACCGTCTACGTCCATGGAGACTACGACGCGGACGGGGTGACGAGCGCGGCCCTGCTCACCCGATTCCTGGAGTCGATCAAGGTTTCCGTGGTCCCCCACGTGCCGCACCGAGTCCGGGAGGGGTACGGGATCCATCTCGACGCGATCGGCTGGGCCAAGGAGAAGGGGGCCTCGCTGTTCCTGACGTGCGACTGTGGCGTGAGCGCCCACGACCAGGTGAAGGCCGCCCAGGAGGCGGGCATGACCGTCGTGGTGACCGACCACCACCAGGTGCCGGACACGCTGCCGGGGGCGACGGCGGTGGTCAACCCCCACCGGAACGACTCCCGGTACCCGTTCGCTGAGCTGTGCGGCGTCGGGGTCGCGTTCAAGCTGTGCGCCGGGTTGACGGCGGAACTGGTCTATCCGGTCGACCGGTTCTACCGGGCGTTCCTCGACCTCGCCGTGATCGGGACGGTGGCGGACGTCATGCCGCTGATCGACGAGAACCGGGTCATCGCGAAGTTCGGCCTGCCGGAGCTTGAGCGCACCCAAAAACAGGGCCTGAGGGCGATCATCGACACGGCGAACCTGGGTGGCCGCTCCCTCTCGAGCCGGGACATCGGGTTCGGGATCGGGCCCCGGATCAACGCTGTCGGTCGGCTCGACGACTCCGGCATCGCGCTCGACGCGATGCTGACCCGGGACCCGGTGCGGGCACGGGAGTTGGCCCGGCAGTTGGAGACGGTGAACGACCTTCGCCGTGAGGAGCAGGCGAGGTCCGTCGACGCGGCGATCGAGCAGGTTCAGGCACGGGGCCTGTCGGAGCGGCTGACGATGCTGGTCGCCGACCCGGACTGGCACCCGGGCGTGATCGGCCTGGTCGCGGGGCGGCTCACGGAGCGGTTCCGCCGCCCGACCTTCGTCGTGACCGTGCAAGGGGGGGTAGCGAAGGGCTCGGCGCGATCGCTCCCGGGGTTCGATCTGGGACGTGCGTTACGGGCGCTTTCGTCGTGGACCCTCTCCGGCGGCGGTCACGAGCTTGCGGCTGGGTTCTCGATCGAAGAGTCGAAGGTGGCCGGGTTCGCCGAGGCGCTCGAGGCTTACGCGGAGCGGCACGTCACGGCGGAGGTCTTCCGCCCCCGGTTGGCCCTCGACGCCGAGGTCACGGCGCAAGAGGCAGGGCCAGCGGCGATCGAGGCGCTCAGGTGCCTCGAACCGTACGGGACGGCCAACCCGGAGCCCTTGTTCGCGGTCCGGGGGGTCCGGCTCAAGATGGTGGCACCGACGAGTAAGCCCGAGCACGTCCGGGTCACGTTCGACACCGAGGCGGGGACGCGGACGGGGATGGCGTTCGGCATCGGCGAGCGGGTCAACCGGATGGAACCGGGGGCACAGGTCGACGTGGCGTTCCGGATCGAGGAGAACGTCTGGAACGGGCGGCGCGACTTTCGGTGGACCGTGGTCGACGTTCAGTCGAGCAGCGACTGAGCGCCTACGGTCACCTCGAGCGTCCGCTCCTCGCCGTCGCGGACGACGATGAGGGAGAGCTTGTCGCCCACGTCTAGGGCGAGCAGGACTTGGGCCAGGTCGCGTGGGGAGCGGACGTCCTTGCCGTTCGCCTTCACCACGAGATCCCCGGTCAGAACCCCCGCTACGGCGGCCGGGAGGCCGGGCCGGACGACCTCGACGAGGGCTCCGGGACGATCGGCCGCCCGGAAGAGGAACCCGACCGTCGGGTGCTGGACGCTACGGGTGGGACTCAGGAAGCCGTCGACCACGCGTGCGAGGACTTTGGGCGAGAACGAGTAGGCCACGGTCATGCCTTGGGGGCCGTAGTCCGGGACAGACCGCTTCGGGACGGCCACGGGGGCCGCGTTCCCGAGGCGTTGGGTCTGGGCCAGCCGTTCGTGCCCTTCGCCCGGGGTCTCGGGTGTGAGCGTGGCGCCGAGGACGGCGACCAGTCGGCCCTGCCTGTCGAACACCATCGCGCCCCCGAGGGGCCCGGTGGCCTCGATCCGGACCTCGGAGAACAGGGCGTAGCGCAGCGAGGGCCGGACGATGCCCAAGCGCTCGTCTCCCGCGAACTGTCCGAAGGCGGGGCCGCCGGGGGTGACGGCGAGGAGCCGGTCGCCGACGACCGCGCGAGGGGCGACCTGGACCGGCGGTCGTTGCCCCGGGGACCAGGCGGGCGCCAGGAGGAGGACGAGTTGGGTCTGGGGATCGGTCGCGACGAGGCTGAGCATCACTGTCTCGCCGGTCGCGAGGCGTCCGACGATCGGCCCGTCGCCGAGATTCGGTTGGAACGCGAGGAAGTGGCCCTTGTCGTCGAGGAGGGCGGCGACCCCGACGGGGGTGCCCCCCGCGAGGAGGAAGGCGACGGAGGGGGCCACCGTGCCCCACCCGGGGTTCTCGGCCGCTGCCTGGCTTTGGGGGCCAAGCAGGGCGAGGGCCAGGCTAAAAACCGGCGACAAGCTGAGCATCTGGCCTCTCGGTGGCGATCTGGACGCCAGTCCTCTGGTCGTTGGCGTCGTAGACGACGATCACGGGCTCGGGCTCCGGCTCCGTAACAACGGCATCAGCGTAGGCGGCGGGCGCTTCGGTCGCCTCGGATCGGAGTGCGGGGGCCGTGAGCGCGATGACGGGCGGCCCATCGGTGCGGGAGGCGACGAGCTCACCGGCGGAGCGGACGAAGCGGGTTCGGCGCTGGACTCGGGGGCGCTCGGGGGCGACGGTGGTGACGGCAGGCGTCTGCGTGGCCGTTGTCACTGGCGGGGGGTCGGCGGGCCGGTCGGTGGCTTGAGCGACTCGCTCCAGGGGGGCGGACCGCACGACTTCGGCCGCCACCAGGCCCTCAGGGGTCTCCGGGCGTGGGGCCATGACGATAGCCAGACCGGCAACGCAGGCCAAGGCCGGGACCGCGGCCCACAGCCATGTGAGCGGCCGCTGGGAGGGCCGGATGCTGCGGTGGAGGATGGCGTTCCGCAGGTGCGCGGTCGAGAGCTGGCAGTCGGGGGTCTCACGAAGGTGGGCAAGGTCGCCCTTGAGCTGCCGGAGGGCCTCGACCTCTTGGGCTTCGGCGGCGTTCAGGCCGCTGGTCGGCTCCGGCTCGTCGTCGAAGGCGATCCGGTAGAGCCGGTCGCTCACGAACCTGCCTCCCCGAGGATCGCGACCACTCGGTCGCGGAGGGCTCGGCGGGCCCGAAGGACGCGGAGTTTCGCGCCCCCGACCGTACACTTGAGCACCTCGGCCATGTCCTTGTAGTCCATCTCCTCGATGTCGCGGAGGACGATGACGTTGCGGTGGTGGTCCGGGAGTGCGAGGAGCCCCTCTCGGACGGCGGCGAGCCGCCGGTCGCGTTCGAGGTTCTCGACGGGGTCGTCTACGGAGCCGACCGTCATCCAGGACAGGGCGCCCTTCGCTTCCTGGGCTTCCAGGCTTGCCCGGCGTTGGGCCATTCGCGCCCGGTCGGTCGTTAGGTTGGACGCGATGCGGAGCAGCCAGGTCGTGAACTTGGCCTCGTCGCGGTAGCGCTCGAGGTTCTGGTGGGCGCGGACGAAGACCTCTTGGACGATGTCCTCGGCGTCGTCTCGTCTGCCGGTCATTTGGAAGGCGAACCGGTAGACCAGGTTACGGTGCCGCTGGAAGAGGAGCTCGAACGCCGTGAAGTCGCCGCCCCTCGCCTGGCGCACGAGGGAGACGTCGGCGTCGCGATCGGTCGCCCCGCCGGCGATGCTCTCGGTCCGGGTCCCAAGGTCTAGCCTCAATACGCTCCTGACGACCATAGTACACCGCCTTAGACGCCCCGAGTGCCCACGAGTTTCGAGACCCATCGCCCCCGGCATACCGGACCGGGGCGGGCTAGGTACCCTTGTCGGGTGAAACTCTGCCGTTTCGAACTCCGATCCGACCCTGGGACGACTCGATCGGGGGTGTACTACGACGGCCGGTTCTATGAGACCGACGGCGAGAACGCGATCGGCGTGCACGACCCGGGGGCGGTGCGGCTACTGACGCCGATCGGGACGGCCCCGACCCTGCGCACCTTCACGGTCGGATGGGACGTCCACGGGGGGCTGACCCTTGGGTACGAATACGCCAACCCGACGACGCTCGTCGGGGCGACGGCGGAGATCGACCTCTCCGACTACGACGGGTCTCTGGACTTCGACGCCCGGGTCGTCGCGATCGTCCACGACGGTGGGAGACGGCTCGACGCCCACGAGGCGGCCAGGGCGGTGATCGGCTATTCGGTCCTGGTGCAGCTCTACGACCCCCAGGGGGTGGACACGGCGAGGCTGGAAGAGCGCACGGAGACGCCGGCCCGCGACTTCGGCGGCTTTTTCGGGCCGTTCCTCGTGACGCCGGACGACCTCACGGAGGCGGTCGTGGGGGGCGATCAGACCCGGTTCCTGTGGGGTGTCGAGGCGAAAGTGAACGGTGAGGTCGTCTGGACGGGCCAACCGACCCCGGTGGCGTCGTTCGCGGACATGATCGTCACGGCGAGCCAGTCGGCCGAGCTCAGGTCGGGCGAACTGCTGGCGGCTCCTGCCTTCGACAAGCCCCGTCTCGACACCACGGCGCTGGGACGTTCGCTCCTCCCTGGCGACCAAATCGCGGTCACGGTCGAACCCCTCGGGACGCTCGTCGGTCGGATCGCATAGAATCGGTCCGGGGGAGTCCCCTCACCTATGGTCAAACACACACTTGAGAACGGCGTGCGCGTCCTCGTTGAACCGGTCGGGCACGTGGGCTCGGTCAGTATCGGCCTCTGGTGCCGGACGGGAAGCGCCGACGAGACCCCTTCTGAAGCCGGTATCACCCACCTGATCGAGCACATGCTCTTCAAGGGCACCGCCCGCCGCACCGCGAGGGAGATCGCGGAGGCCATCGAGGGGCGCGGCGGGAACCTGAACGCTTTCACCGACAAAGAGCAGACCTGCTATTACTGCCGGGTTCTGGCCTCGGACGTCGAGGTGGCGGTGGACGTGCTCACGGACATGATGACGGGCTCGCTCATCGCGCCGGAGGAGCTCGAGCGGGAGAAGGGGGTGGTGCTCGAGGAGATCAAGCGGGGCGAGGACGAGCCGGGTGACCATGTGCACGACCTTCACCTCCAGGGCCTTTGGCCGGACCATGTGCTCGGGAGATCGGTGATCGGGACCGGGGAGTCGGTGAGCTCGTTCGAACGCGACCACTTGACGGGCTACATCGGGCGCCGGTACACGGGCGGGAACGTGCTGCTGGCGGCGGCGGGCAACGTCGACCCCGTGGCCGTGCAGCGGCTCGCGGAGGAGAAGCTCGCGGGTCTCTCTCCCTCGAACGGTTCGGTGGAGCTTCCCCGCCCGGCCACCCGGCCCGGACGGGACCTGATCGCGAAGGAGGTCGAGCAGGTCCACTTTTGCATCGGCACGGAGGGAGTGGGGGTCCACGACGACGACCTCTTCCCTGCCGCGCTGCTCGACGGGATCGTCGGCAGCGGGATGAGCAGCCGGCTCTTCCAGGAGGTTCGCGAACGACGGGGCCTGGCGTACTCGGTGGGGAGCTACAACCTTCTCTACTCGTGCGGGGGCGCGTTCACCGTCTACGGCGGCACGGGCCTGAAGACTTGGCCGGAGGTGCAGGAGGTCGTGGACCGCGAGCTCGCCCAGCTCGCGACGGACGGACCGACCAAGGAGGAGCTAGACCGCGTCAAGAGCTATCTCTCCGGAACTCTCGCCCTCTCACTTGAAGGGATGAGCAGCCGGATGATGCGCATGGCCCGGAGCGAGATCCACTACGGCCGTGAGATCCCGCTCAGCGAGACGCTGGCCAAGATCGAGGCGGTCACGCTCGGCGAGGTGACTGAGTTGGCCCGGCGGCTGTTCGCCCCGGAGGCCCGTCGAGTCACGGCCATCGGGCCGTTCTAGCCCCATGCGCCCGGCCCCCGAGCCCCGTTCGCTCGACGAGGCGTTCGCTTCCGCCCCGAACGAGGCCGAGGCGTTGCGGGCCGGGGTCGGGTGGATCGCGACCCGGAGTCGGGCCGATGCGTGCGACCTCTTCGAACGGCAGCCGAGTGGGGGGCTGCTGCTGCGCGTGAGCACGGCGCACTCGGAACTGGAAGGGCGGCTACAGATGGCGCGAGGGGTGGGGGTCACGGGACAGGCCCTCGAACTCGCTCGGGCGGTGGTCGTGCCGAGCGACCTGCGGAACGACCCGCGCTATGCTCTGCCCCCCGGGCTGAGGGAGCCGGACTACCTGGCTGCGATCGGGCTGCCGGTCGCGAACGGAGGCGGGTCGATGGGGGCGCTGCTCGTGCGGCGTCTGCATAAGTGGGTGCCGACCCCCGGCGAGGTGGCCTTGCTCGAGCGCTCGGCGCTTGAGTTCGCCTTGGCCTGGCGGGTGTACCGCGGGGCGTTCGACGCGGGGTCGCACAACGACCGTCTCAACGTCCTCACCGAGGTCACGGACACGCTCACGGGGACGCCCTACCTCGAGGAGATCCTGCAACACCTCGTCAACCTTACGGCCCGGCGGTTCAACTACGTCGTCGTGAGCCTCCGGCTGCTCGACGCCCCTCGCCAGCACCTCGTTCTCAGGGCGGCGTACTCGACGCAGCGAGCCTATCCCAAGCGTCCCGTGATCGCCCTTGGCGAGTCGATCGCGGGGAAGGTCATCCAGCGGGGGCGGCTCATGGTCGTGCAGGACGTGCAGACCGACGCCGAGTTCATCGGGCACGACCTCGCCGTCGAGCACGGGCTGAGGAGCATGGTCTGTGTCCCGCTCAAGCTCTACAACCGGGCGGTCGGGGTGATGAGTTGCTACACGGCGGAGGTGCGGGAGTTCCCGCGGGACGAGTTGGCGACACTCGAGACGATCGCCAAGCAGGCCGCCGTCAGCATCGAGCACGCCAAGCTCCAGGTCCGCGACACGCTCATGCAGGAGATGCACCACCGGGTGAAGAACAACCTGCAGCAGGTCGCGTCGCTGCTGCGGCTCCAGATCCGGCACAGCCATTATCGGTCGGTGGAGGAGGCGCTCGGCGACTCGCTCGGGCGGATCGAGGCGATCGCGGCCGTTCACGAGCTGCTGAGCCGGGAGGACCTCGACCTGGTGAGCCTTCGCTCGGTCTCGGAGACCCTCGTCCAGCACCAGCAGCAGTCGTTCCTCCCGCCGGGCAAGAAGGTGGGGTTCTCGGTGCGGGGGGACGACGTGTTCTTGAACACGACCCAGGCGACGCAGGTGGCACTCGTGCTGAACGAGCTCATCCAGAACGCGGTGACGCACGGGTTCCGCACGAGCGACGAGGGTGAGGTGCACGTGACGATCGAGGACCGGGAAGGGCTCGTGGGAGTTTGGGTGAGCAACGACGGGGACCCGTTGCCGAAGCCGTTCGACGCGCGGACGGGGCGGCTGGGGCTGCAGATCGTGGAGGGCCTGAGCCGTGCCCTGGGGGGGACGTTCAAGCTGGAGGAGCGGTTGGGGTGGACCGTCTCAGAGCTCACGTTCCTCCGCACGACGGGGGAGTGAGGCTCGCGGGCCGGGAGGCCCGCGCTCCGGGTTGCTTCTGGGGGAGCTTCATGGCTCCGTTTCGCGCCACAATTGGGACGTGGGACAGTTCCTGCCCGACGTTTCGATTAACGCGGTAGACCGGGCCGAGGCGGTGGCCTACTACAGAAAGGTCTTCAGTCTTCAGTTGGGGCGCGAGGGTGAGCACTGGACGGAGTTGCTCGCGGGTCCCTTCCGGTTCTTCGTTTGCGACGACGGCATGCCAAGCGGGATGTTCGCCTACGCCGCCGAAGACCCCGCCGCGACCGTCCGCGCGATGCTGGAGGCGGGAGGCAAGGTGATCAAGGAGACCGAGGGCGAGACGTTCGTGACAGACGCCTACGGGATCACGGTCTGCGTCGAGTCGGCCTGAGCCCCCGTCACCCAGGCCCAGCTCGCCCTGGCTCAGAGCCGGGTCCATTGCTCGACGGTACTCTGGGCGGGTTGGGGGTTGGCTCTTCGGATAGGCTCCCGGGTGCGGGCTGAAAGCCCGCGGACCGGGATCCGGGCCCGGAGGCCCGCGCTCCGGGGCGCCCGGGTCGCATTCCCAGGCCGGGGGCCGGTGGGGGCTGTACAATGGACTCCAGACGAAGGAGTCAACGAACCATGAGCGCTACCCTCATCCACCCCACCGAGACCGGGTTGACGGTCAAGAACTGCATCGACGGCGAATGGGTCGGGAGCGACCGAACGTTCCAGAGCCTGAACCCGGCGAACCGGGACCACGTGGTCGCCACGGTGCCGCAGACGAGCAAGGAGCAGGTCGAGGCCGCCGTCGCCGCCGCCCGCCGGGCCTTCTCGTCCTGGCGCGAGCTGAGCTGGGTGAAGCGCGCCGAGTACATCGACAACCTCTCCCAGCTCATCAAGCGCGACCTCGAGCAGCTCTCGCGGCTCGTGACCATCGAGTGCGGAAAACCGATCAACGAGGGCCGGGCCGACGTGGTCGAGGCGCTCCACATGGCGCAGTACATGGCCGGGCACGGGCGGCTGCCCTACGGCCAGGTCATAAGCAGCGAGATCGCGGCCAAGGACGCCTACATCATCCGCAAGCCGAAGGGCGTGGTCGGGATTATCACCCCCTGGAACTTCCCCTTCGCCATCCCGCTCTGGGGCATCCTTCCGGCCGTGCTCGGCGGCAACACCGTCGTCTTCAAGCCCAGCGAGGAGACTCCGGTCATGGGGCATAAGCTGGCCGAGCTCTTCGAGGAGGCGGGCTTCCCGGCGGGCGTGATCAACACGGTCCACGGCAACGGCGAGGAGACCGGCGCCGCGATGACCGGGAGCGAAGGCGTCGACGTCATCGTCTTCACCGGCTCGCGGGCGGTCGGCTCGCTCATCAAGCGCACGGCGGTGGCGGGCGAGACCCATAAGTTCGTGGCGACCGAGCTCGGCGGCAAGAACGCGGTCATGGTGCTCGAGGACGCCGACCTCGACATCGCCGTGAACGCGGGGGTGCTGAGCGCCTTTAAGACCAGCGGCCAGCGCTGCGTGTCGTCGAACCGGATCATCGTCGATAAGAAGGTCATCGACGCCTACACGGAGCGGTTCGTCGAGAAGGTCAAGCGGATCAAGGTGGGCGACGGGCTGGAGGAGGACACCTTCATGGGCCCGCTCATCTCGCAAGAGGGCGTGGCGAAGTGGCACCACCACAACCGGATGGCGGTCGAGGAGGGCGGCGAGGTGCTCGTCGAGGGGCACGAGGTGACCGACGGGCCGCTCGCCCGCGGGAACTTCGTGACGCCGTTCGTGTACCGCTTCCGCGACTACAAGGAGAACACCTTCTGCCTGCGCGAGGAAGCCTTCAGCCCCCACACCTGCATCATCGGCTGCGACGGGATGGAGGACGCGGTGCGGATCTATAACGACACCGACTATGGGCTGGCGATGGCCGTTATCACCGAGGACTACCGCAAGTGGCGCTGGGTCCGCGACCACGCCGACTATGGGCTGGGCTACGTGAACCTGCCGTCGATCGGCGCCGAGGTGCACCTGCCGTTCGGCGGCGTCAAGGCCAGCGGCAACGGCCACCCGGCGGCGGAGACGGCGCTCGACTACCTGACCCACCGGGTCGCCTTCACGGTGAACCATGCGAGGGAGATCGTGATGGCGCAGGGGTTGACGACGCTCTGAGGCCAGGCTCCCCCTCTCCCTCAGTGCGGGGGAGGGGGGCAAGGGGCAGGGGACGACCATGGCGCTCCCGGACAACGGACGGTTCTCCCTCCAGCGTATGATCGACGCTGTGGAGAAGGTTCGGCGAAGGCTGCTCGCGGCGACGGCGGCCCTTGAGGCGGCGGGCGTGCCCTATGCCGTGCTCGGGGGGAACGCGGTGGCAGCTTGGGTCACGACCGTGGACGAGGCGGCCGTGCGCAACACGCGGGACGTGGACGTCCTCCTTCGCCGGGACGACTTCGAATCGGCCAAAGTGGCCCTCGAGGGAGCGGGGTTTGTGCACCGGCGGGCGGCCGGGATCGACCTGTTCCTCGACGGCCCTGGGGCAAGCGCCCGCGACGCCGTGCATATCGTGTTCGCGAACGAGATCGTCAAGGCGGGCGAGGCCCTGCCGAGCCCAGACGTCGACGAGAGCACCCAGGCCGACGGCTTCCGGATCATCGACCTCGACGCCCTCGTCCGCGTCAAGCTCACCGCCTGGCGCGACAAAGACCGCGT
This sequence comes from Fimbriimonadaceae bacterium, assembly GCA_022843485.1. Taxonomy (GTDB): domain Bacteria; phylum Armatimonadota; class Fimbriimonadia; order Fimbriimonadales; family Fimbriimonadaceae; genus JALHNM01. The sequence goes on from JALHNM010000007.1 coordinate 78,559, forward strand.
CCACCTCCGCGACCTCATCGACGTCGGCCTCCTGTCCCGCGAGTCCGCGCCGTCCCTCCCGCCCGAACTCCTCAGCCGCCTCGGCTCGCTCTTCGAAGACGCTCCCCCCGAGTGAGCTATCCGCTAGCGACCACGGTGATCGGGTGGCCTGGGTGTTGCCCGCTCGAGGCTCAGTCCAGGGCCGCAGCCAGAGGCTTGAACCCTTGGGGCAACGGGGATTCGAGTGTTCGCCGAGAACCGGGCTGAGCGGGCACGATCCCTCCCGCTCAACCCGGCCACCCGTCGTGGTATCCTCGATCAAGGTTTCGGGAGGAACCGGGGTGCACAAGACATCAGAGGGTGTCGCACGGGGGTGCTTGTCGGCGCGTGGCCGGCGGCGGGTGGCCTTCGAGCGTCACAAACCGAAGCGCCTTGTCCAAAACTGTGGGGTCGCTCAGCCGAGCACCGGGCGGAGGTGTTGGTAGATCCAGGTTTCGATGGGTGTTGAAAGCAGGTTCTCCGCTTTACGTGGGCCGGGGCTCGTTCGGCTCAAACGGGCGATGCCGGCCGACATCTGGTTGAGGGCGTCCGCCGCCCCTTCGGAAAGACCCGCCTTGAGCATGGCGGCCTTGGCCTCCTCATCCGTCACGACCACGGCTTGGACGGCGTGACCAGTCACTTGGGTTACGGCTTCGGCCACGTCGGCGAAGGTGAGATCGCGCGGCCCGCCGAGGTTGACGATCTGAGTGCCACTTGGTGCCGGGCCCAAGAGCCGGCCGGCGACCATGGCGGCGATGTCCGCCGGGTCGTTCCATGGCGCAGCCACGGACAGAGGGACGCTGGTGGGAAGGACCCCTTGTTTCATCGCCTCTATGTTCATCATCAAGTTAGTGTAGAAGTAGCCGGGCCGCAGGTGGGTGACCGGCAGCCCATCGAACATCTGCTCGACCTCGCCAAGCCCACCGATGAAGCCCATGTCGGGCTCGCCGGCGCCGATGCTGCTCTGAAACACGTTGTGCGCGATGCCGTTCGCTCGTGCGGCGTTAGCCATTACCTCACCTTTAGCGCGAATCTCACCGATGGGGTCGGGGGCGACGTAGTTGGACGGCACAACCCAGTAGGCAGCCTGCACCCCTTCAGTGGCCCGTCGGACAAAGTCGAGATCGCTCAGGTCACCGACCTGGACATCGACTGCCTCTCGAACGTCGGCGTCAAGCTTGGCCGGGTCGCGGACCAAAAGCATCGGCCGGACTCCCGCTCGGATTAAGTGGCGGGTCACATGGGTGCCGATGTGACCGGTCGGAGTGGTCACGGCGATCTTGGGCTGCCAGGGGACGAGCATGTAGCGATAAAGCCTCCGGCCGCCGTTCTGGTTCCTGCTCTGGCGCTAACGGTCCAGAACCGTAGACCTTCAGGGCGCATGGCCGGGTTGGACTTGGGGCGGATGGCCCGGACTGGGTGGACTGGAGCCGCGAGGGCCCCGGGGGGGTACGCGCCATCTCCCTGGACGCGAGCCACGGGCCAGGCGCTCGCCACTGGCAACCCTGTGTGCTCCGGGCGGGTGGCCTGGTTATGGCCCGGCGCGTGGCCGGGGCCGGTTGTGGCCCGGCTCGTGGTTGGGTCAAAGGCCGTGGCCAGGGGCACGAGCACTTACCGCAACAAGGGTCCGAGGGTTCCCCGAGAACCGGAGTGAGGTCTCGTGCACCCCGTCTGGGTGGCCCAAGTCGGGGGTGCGCCAGATCCTGCCCTATACTGAGGGCGGAGATCCGCATGAAACCCCTTCGCCCCAAAACCGTCGTCGTCGTCTCGGGCCTGGCTCTGGTGGGGCCGGCCGCGTTGCTGGCCTCGCCCGCCGTCAGCCAGGTCGGCGGGACGCTGCCAGCCTTCGTCCAGCTTCAGCCCTCCTTTCCCGGAACGACCCAGACCGGCAGTTCGAGCGTCTCGGGCGTGTCCAGTGCCAGACAGGTCATGGGGAGCGACGACGGGGTCAGCCCACGCTTGAGCGTCGAGGGCCGTACAACCACCATCGGCTACGGCCGGCCCACGATCGGGGTCACCCAAGGCAACGGCTGGGCCTACTTGATGGGCTCGGACGAGACCACCTTCGGCCACTCGCTGATCTGGAACGCAGGTGCACCGATGCGGTTCGGCGCAGAGACCGCACTCGGCTTGAGCGGGTACCAGGAGTACATGCGGTTCGCTCCCAACGGCAACGTCGGCATCGGGACTCAGAATCCGGTCAACCCGCTGAGTGTTCAAGGTAACGCCGACTTTGTCAGGGGACGCGTCGCCTTGTTCCCTAACAGTGAGATGGGCAACCTCAGCGTCTTCGACCAGAACTTGAGGCAGCTCGCTTACATCACTGGTAACGCCGGCGAGCCAGGTTCCGGAGTGGTTGGCGTGCCCGCGCCCGGTACCGGCCAAGCCCGGGGCGCATTTTTGTGGCGAGCGAGTGAGCAGCGTGCCGCGATATTCGCGGACGTCAAGAACTTCGTCGAGCCTTCGCGTTCGGACGCCACCAAGGACTACTGGTACGCGTCCTTGGAGGGCCCGGAGGCGGCGATGTACACGCGCGGCCGTGCCCGGCTGGTCGGGGGCAAGGCGGTCGTGACGCTACCGCCCCACTTCGTCGAGATGATGGCGGAAGGGTCGGACACGGTTCTCCTGACCCCGCGCGGCGATTCGGCGCGCGGGCTTTGGGCAGGAGAGATCGAGGGCGGCCGCTTTGTGGTGCGCGAAGTCGGCGGGGGGAGTCGATCCTACCGCTTCGACTGGGAAGTGAAGGCGGTTCGCCGCGGGTTTGAAGACTATAAGGTCGAGCGTCCCTGGACCGACCGCCCCGCGAACACCCCTGACCGTCAGCGGCTATGGAACGAGAGGGTGCAGATGCTGCGAAGCCGGGGCATCGAGCCCCAGCGCAGTCTTCCTTAAAGCCTATCTCGCTTCGCCGGGTGCCAGTCCCTTGGCACCCGGCGCTCGAAGACACCAGAGTCAGAACGTGCTGCACGCAGGCGCGTGGCCGGGGTGATGTCTTGTGCCCCCCCGGCGGGTGGCCTGGTTATGGCCACTGCCTGTGGCAGGGTGACGCGGCTGGCTCTAGGCCATAGCCAGGGGCTCGGGCACTTGCAGCAGTGAGGGTTCGAGTGTTCCATGAGAACCGGGCTGAGCGGGCACGATCCATCCCGCTCAACCCGGCCACCCGTCGTGTGCCCCGTGGGACAGACGCAGGGCACCACAAGCGACGGGGACACAAGACACCTACGCTGGTGCCACTCGGAATCGCTGTGGTACTCTAAACTGAGTGATCACATCCTTTCTGTGTACCTATCTGGTATCTACCCAGGCCCCTAACTCAAAGGATCTCGATGAAGCGTACTTTGCTTGGGCGACAGTGAAGCCAGGAGTGATGCGAGCTTACCCCGGGGGGCCAGAGCTTGAGTCCGTGGTGAGCCAAGGCCAGCTCGTCACGGGGAAACTGCATCGTGATTCGAAGTCCGGCAGGTTGTCCGGATGGCTGGAGATCCTGCTACAGAACGGCCTGTCCGGGTTCAAACCTGTTCGACACTTCGAACCATTGCCGTCTTCTGTTGTAACGGTAGATGGCGAACCGTGGACAACTGACACTCGCCAAACCGTGAGCTCGGCCCACTCCCTCTTGACCTCTCGCCAGTTCGTACCTACGGACGGGTACGGCAGATCCTCTTCGTCGCTCGGCTTCACAAAGGACGAACGGTCACTGTTAGAGGGGTTCTTGTCGTTCGACACTGGACAGCGGGTGGTGCTGAGAACACCTAAGGGTGTGCTACGAGGCACGTATAGCCTAAACAAGGGCAACGGCCGAGTAGTCATTTCCTGGAGATTCAGCGGGACTGAAATAGGGTTCTTGAGAGTGTGTGAGTTCTCGAAAGTGAGGTGGATCAGCTTTTCTAGGGAGTTAGGGGACACTTGGTACCGGTCTGACGACCCTGTGTCGAGATGGGGCCGAGCCCTGGGGCTTCCCCCTTCGTCCTTGAAAGGCTGAAGCGGGTCTCCTCGGGGTGAAGCCGGCATCACCCCGGCGCCCCTGGAGCGCGGGTTCGTGACCCGGCCTCCCCCACGACCTGCGCACTCTCCTGAGGGGGTGCGTGGCCGGGGTGATGTCTTTTGCTCCCCGGTTTTCTTCGGGACTCGGTCAGCTACGGAACTTGTCGACAGAAGGGGGCACGTGGCCCGCCCCGGCCACACTGCCCTGTCGATGGGCTTGGGAGGGGCTCGGGGGTCAACAGCTCCGCTTGTGCGCCGGGGCTCCAGGCAGGATGAGATCGGGATCCGAGGGTTCCGATGCTCGGACTATGCTCGGACTATGCTCGGATCATGCTCGCACTATCGGCCTTCAAGGGGACAGGGCGAGGTGGGCCGGGGTGAGGATCTGTCCGCCCAAGCGGGATTCGGCGGACGGGGCGTCCGGGCGGAATGGCGCCCCCCAGGGCGAGCAAGCTCGCTAAACCCTACCGTCTGCTAGCAGACGCACTCAGCGGGGGTGCACGAGCCATCACCCCGGCAAGTCGAGGTACACCCCGGCGGTCTCGTGGACGGCGTGGAAAGCGTGTTGCGTGGCCGAGCGCACCGGGGGGTAGACTGAGGCGTGAAGCGACCGACTAAGGAAGAGATCCGGGCCGCCGTCGAGAAGCTGAAGGCCAACCCTCAGGCGTCGGGGGCGCCGACGGAGCCGATCGCGGGCAAGTTGACCGAGAAGAAGTCCAGCCGCCGCATCCGCAAGCAAGGGGTCTGACCCCAGCCTCGAGCCACAGAGACTGAAGTGACGCGACTGCGTTCCTAGGGCGGCGCCAAATGGAGCGACCATGCCCGCCTCTTGGCCGTAGAGACAGAAGGGGAGCCCATGCCTTTGTGCGGTGGGAGAGCCGATGAAGTATCTGCAGTCCGCCTCGACCATTAGGACGGGTGTTTCAACCGAGTTTCAGCGGTACGTCTCGTCCGACTTTGCGAGCACCGAGGTCTTGGTCGATCCGTCTCAGTCGGCCGCGTTCTGCATGGCCCGGCTAGACATCGCGGGCGTTCAGCTGTACTACACCGAGATCGAGGGAAGCTACGTCCGGGTCGCGACCAGTCTCGCGACGGAGGTGACTTTCGCGCTCATCACGTCCGGGAAATACGCCGTCCGCTATGACGACGAGGGCCTCACGCTCCTCGAGGGCCAGGGATGCCTCCGTCTTCCCGGCGAGCTCAATGTGCAAGCGGGAACCGACGTGCAGGGGTTCACCCCACGGATTCCGGTTGACGACGCGACGCTGTTCCGGCTCCGAGCCTGGCCGCACCGCAAACTGCAGTCGTTCTCGCACCGGCTTGCGGACTCCGAGTGCTCTGACCTTGTGCGATTGTCCCAGTTTTTGAGTCTTGAGCATGAGCGGTTGACGTCGCGAGGCGTGGTGGGGGACCCGACGCAGCTCCGTGTCTTGGGCCAGGCTCTCCGGGCGCGGGCGATGGCGGTCGTGGAGGGTATGACCGGGCTCCATAGTGAGCCCACCCCGGAGATGGTGCGTATCTGTCTGGCCGTGGACGGCTACCTGCGCTCGACCCTTCCGGAGCGGCACACCGCCGAAGACCTGGCACGGGCTGGGCTCTGCAGCTTGCGCCAGCTCTATCGGGCGTTCGATGAGGTCGCGGGCACGAGTCCCAGCGACTACCAAGTGAGGACGAAGCTCCAGCTGATCCGGCAAGAGGTCGTGAAGACTCTTGATCTGGAAGCCGACCTTGGGCTCGAGGGTCTGGCCCGCCGGTTCGGGCTCAGCGGCGAACGCGCCCTGGAGAGACTGTACCGCGAGGAGTTCGGGGAACGGCCGGGGGAGACCCGAGAGCGGTTCTATGACTACCAGCGGGAGTACACAGAAGCGTTCTTGCCGAGTACGCCGCTGGCTACGCGCACGGGACACGGCCAGACCCGAGGCCGGGCGGCCGTGTCCACGCGGTGACGGCTAGCCGCCGGTCAGGAGCTCCTCGGCGAAGCGGTAGTGCTCCTGGCCTTCGCCGACCGTGACCTTGATGAACCCGTTCTCGGTCACGGACTTGGCGCGCTCGGTCGAGTCCCAGGCGGCAAGGCTGCCCTTGACGAAGAGCAAGGCGCGCCGCTGGCCCTTGTAGGTGAACACGACGGTGCCGGTGCCGTCTCGGCCCCGGCGGATAACCCCGGCGTCGCAGGTCTTGAGGTCGCGGAACAGGTCGATTTCGACTTCGGCCGTGGCGGTGGCGTGGTAGGGCGTGCCCTCGACGAGGGTGTCCGAGCCGCCCCTGAGCGCAGGGATCGCCTGGCCCGTGACACCGATGTTGAGCGTGAAGTTGGAGCTTTCGCCCCGGCGGGCGGCCGCGCGTACCAGGAACACCCGGATGCGGTACTGACCTTCGATGGGAGCACGACGGCTCGTCTTGTTCTCCACTAGGTCGCCCACCACCATGGCCGTCTCCGAGCCCGGGGGCAGGACGTTGAAAAAGGCGCCTGTGTTCGACGCCTTCATGGTGACCGAAAGCGTTTGGCCGGCACCGACGGTCACGACATAGTCGAGGTCTTGCCTGCCGCTTAGCTGACCCTTGATCGTCTTCGACGTCTGGCCAGCCCCGAACTTGACGGGGATGACCTTGGGCTGTTGGGCGAACGCAAAGGCGGCGACGAGGAGGAGGCCGTTGGCTGCGGCTAGGCGGAGCAGGTTCTTCAGGTTCATGGGTCTTACTGTTGGATTGGGTTCAAGCCAGGCTAGTCTTCAAAGAAGCGGCGGACGTCGACGGCCATCTGTGAACGGCTGTCCTTGCGGAAGTAGAACATATGCCCGCCGACGTAGTTCTTGAATGAGAGCCTTTCCCGGGCCGAGGCCGAGCGGACGGTCTGTTCCAGCAAGTAACGTGACAGGAAGTAGTTCGCCCCGATGTCATGGTAGCCGTGGAGCACGAGCGCCTTCAGGTCGGGATTGAGCGTCAGCGAGACCGCAAGGTTTTCCGGCCCGCCGAGTTCCCTCTCAGATCTGTCGAACATTGCGGAAACTTCGAGGGCCAGTACATTGTAAGGCCGATCCGTCAGATAGCCAAGGTCCTTCTGGATGTAGTCCATGAAGGGTGCCAAGAGGATGCCGGTAAGGACGGAGATCGACTTAACGTTCTCAATCGTGTCTCTCTTCTCCGGGTTGGGATTGTCGGATGCCTGCGTCCCGTCGAACGTGTCGAGGAACTTACCTTTGGAGGCGAGCAGGTTTGCCGCGAAGACCTCTTCTGGGACACGGCCCCGATGGAGCGCGACAAGAGCCGGGTCAAGACCGATCAACTTGCCGACCCTCTCGTAGAAGGCGGCCTGTTCCTTCTCGTCCATTTGGCCAAGCTTGGCGAGGCCGGTCAGGTAGCCCGAAAGGGCAAAGTCCTCTGCCGCCTTGCGGCCCGCGGCGTCGTTCTTGACCGAACTCAGGCCATGGTAGGCCGCAACCGCGGCTTGGGTAGGCAGCAGCGTGATCGGGTGGAGAAGGTCGTAGCCACGCACGTTCCGAAGCGTGGGGACGTTCATTTCGGGCGAGATCAGGATAGCGCGGTTCAGGTTGATGCCGTACGGGAAGGCCAACACCTTCGAGAGGGCAGTGATCCGGTGCCCGGCATAGCTCTCACCGGCGATCGCCTTGGGTGAGCCCCAACGCTTGTTCGTGGTGAGCCATTGGCGCATGAAGCCGGCCAGGGCGTTGACGTCACCCTCGATCGAGAAGTAGGGCCGAGGGTCACGCGGCGCGCCGTCAGGGCCCGGCAACATCCGGCTATAGCCGGTGCCGACCGGGTCGACGAACACGAGGTCGGTGAAGATGAGCCAACTATCGGGGTTGGTCTCCAAACGGGCCGGTGACGACGGGAGGCTCCCGTCGCCCACTGACGCGATCGTCTTCGGCCCGATGGCCGCGATATGGAGGTAGATGCTGGCCGCGCCGGGCCCACCGTTGAACACGAAGGTCACCGGGCGCTTCGCAGGGTCCGCGCCCTTCATGGTGTAGGCGATGTGGAAGATCTCGGCGTCCGGTCGCTCAGGGTCCGGGCCGACCTTCATCATGGCTGCCTTGGCGTCGTAGGGCGGGAGCGTCTGTGCCGCTGCGCCAAGGGGCGCAGCGGCAAAGGTCAGGAGCGCGAGCGCAAGCGGCCAACCGACGGTCGCACTGCGCCCACGCCTATGAACCTGGCTGGTCGTTGCCATGAGTGTCTAGCGGGCGAGCAGGCGGCGGGCGGCGTTCTGGCACTCCGTCCAATGCGCCCTGGTGAGAGGGTCTTTCTCCTTCGCGATGGCATCGGTCAACCTTGTGTCCAGATCCTGGAGCGCGACGCGCAGGGCAGACCGTGTGTCGGTGCCCAGGGATGATGAGAGCCCTTCCACGAGGAAGCTCGGCGCCCCGCCCTCTCTGAACGCTTCCGACCAGAGCGACGGACTGACTTGGTGCACCGAAGCGGCCGTTTCGAAGAAGTCCCTCTGCAGGGCGCGCCGAAGAAGATTCGGCCGCTGGCCAGCGGCGATCTCAGAGAAGACGCCCTCGACCATGGTGTCCAAGTACTCCACCAGCGTGAACGGAGCCTCGTGATCCTCGTCCAGAAGTGCGTCGGAGAGCAGCACGAGCCGGATCGGGTCGAAGAGGGTCATCAACGTGGCCTTCTGGTACTTGCGCAGGTCGCCGCTCACGTTGTACGGCACTGCGTTAGCAAGGACGCCGTTCGAGTAGAAGACCGGGTCGTAGTGGAGGCCCTCGTCAAGGATGTAGCGCAGGGCTTTGCGTTGACGCTCCGCAGAGATCGCCCTGTACTGGGGTTCAAAACTGATGTCGGTCCTGGTCTCCTCGCGGCCCCCAATCTCCTTCGCAACGGAGGCCAGGTAGTCGTAGCGCACATTGAGGAGCGCGTCCCAGCGGAAGTAGAGACCGTCGAAGTTGGACGCGCCCGCTTTGTAAGCGGGGAGCAAGTTCGCGGCCGCAATCTTCAAGTTCTCCATGCCTAGACGCGTCGCTTCAACCCGTTCTAGGCCAATGTTTTGGGTCTGCACCCTCGGGTCGACTTGCGACGCAAAGTCTTCGCCTCCAAAGGCCAGCCAAGGATTCTTCAAGCTTTCGTCGGCCCAAGCGTCTAGAGTCTCGGCTTCTGTCTTGGGGTCGAGTTGGGCGTAGCTCCACTTGATTGCGTGCAAGTCGTACGGGCCTACCCGCGGCATGAGGGACTCCGGTGCGACGCCGTCGCCAGGTTGGGCGACATAGTTCATGCGCCCATAGGCCATGATCGAGGCGGTCGAGCCATGCTTAGCCGTGAAGGCGGGGTCCCGCAGTTGGGCCACCGTGTAGGCCGTGCTCGCGCGGTGGTTGTGTCGCATCCCGAGTGTGTGGCCGACCTCGTGGGCGACGACGTAGCGCAGCATTCGGCCGGTCAGCTCGTCCGACAGCGGCAGCTTCTGGGCTCGCTTGTCGGTGGCCGAACACATGCCGTAGTACCAGTCGTTGGCGAGTTCCAACACGTTCTCCCAGATCAGGATGTGCGCCGAAAGGATCTCGCCCGTACGGGGATCCGCGATGTTCGGCCCGATCGCGTTCTTGATCGGGTTGGCGACCCAACGGATGACCGAGTGCCGGGTGTCGCTGGGATCCCAGTCAGGGTCTTCCGCCTCGCTAGGCGCGACCTTCGCGACGATCGCGTTCTTAAAGCCGGCGGCTTCGAACGCGACTTGCCAGTCCTCGATCGCCTGCTTGAAGTAAGGGCGCCACTTCTCGGGGACGGTGCGACCGATGTAATAGACGATCGGCTTGACTGGCTCGCTCAGGGCGGCGTTGGGATCCTTCTTCTCGAGCCGGTAGCGACGGACGTAGCTTATGTCCTGCACGCCGATGTTGCTGTCGGGGTTGAACTGCTGGAAGCCGACGGTGAAGAGCCCAACCCGGTTGTCGGACAGGCGCGGGCGCATCGGAACGTCCGGCAGGAGCGTCCAGCTGTGCTTGAAGATCGCCGAAGCGGACGGGCCGCCGTTGGCCGGAACGGCCGTCACGAAAGCTCCGATGACGAAGTTGCGAGGAAAGACACGGACGCTCTCAATGTAGCTGCGGCTTGGGTCGAACTGGGCTCCGCGCAAGACCGCTGCCGTGCCGAGTTCCGGGTAGTCCTGGCGGAAAAGCGGTGAGGCGTCGAAGACCACCGTACCCGCCGCAGACGACACCACCGGAATGGCCGCGAGGATGGGAGCAAGGGATGCTTCGGCGACCGCACGGGCCATCGGCGGGATCTTCTGGTCCGAGGTCGGTTGGTCTTGGCCGAGCGGCGCGTCGCTGGAGCGTCGCGTGATCGACGGGGTCATGTTCCGGATGAAGACTTGGCTCCCTGCGCGCTCCAGCCGGATCATGAGGGTCGACGCGAACTCGTCCGACCCTTGCGGCAGGCCCGCGGACAGAGCCCCCCGCTCGACGTGCCACAGGAAGTCGCGGCCGAACAGGTTGGTCGGCACCTCGAACAGCGTCTTGCCATCGGTCTGCCGCACGGTGAACACGCCTGTCTTGACCGTGTCCTGTGCGGGCGCAGGCGCGGCCAGGCGCCCTCCCGCAAGGGTCGCAGTGGAGGGCGGTGCGCAGACCGCGCATGTGTGGGTGTCGCGTCCCAAAGTGCGGTGGACGACCAACCCGGTCACAGGGAATCGGCTGGCAGAAAAAGTCGCCGGGCTCGTGAGGGCACAGGCCGCGACCAAGCTGAGTGAAAGTCCAATGACCATGGGGAGCTCGACTCCAAGGAGTCGCGTGGAAGATACTCCGAAACTCCTCCCGACCAGGCGGCCCGCGTCGGTTTCTGCCTGGCTTTGGCAGGCCACCGCCCGGCTCGGTTCCTCACCCCCCGAAGTCTCCTTGCGACGGTGCACTTCTCTGCCTTCCCCACCGGGCCGCACGAAGGTAACCTCCCGTCGTCGAGCTACGACCATGTCCCCCACCCCCCTCGTCGAAGTCGAGCCCGGCCTCTTCGCGAAGCTGGAGTGCGTCCACCCGACCGGCAGCGTCAAGGACCGCATCGCCCGCTACATCCTCGAGCGCTCGCGGCAGACTGGAGCCCTCGCCGAAGGGCAGACCGTAGTCGAGGCGAGCAGCGGCAACACCGGCATCGCCTTCGCCTACCACGCCCGTAGCCTCGGCCACCCGGTCGTCGTCGTGATGCCCGAGCACATGACCGAGGAGCGCAAGGCCGCCATCCGCAACCTCGGCGCCGAGCTCCTGCTCTGCTCCAAGGAAGGCTCCTTCGCCGAGGCCGCCCACATCCGCGACCGCCTCGCCGCCGAGCGCGGGTGGTTCAACCCCGACCAGTTCGCCAACCCGCTCAATGCCGAGTGCCACCGCCTCACCACCGGCCGCGAGATCGTCGAGCAGGCCCCCCGCCCCACCCAGGCCTTCGTCGCCGGCGTCGGCACGGGCGGCACCCTCGTCGGGGTCGGCGAAGCCCTCCGCGAGGCCTGGCCCGGGCTTCGGGTGGTCGCGGTCGAACCGGCCGAGGCCGCTGTCATGACCGGCGGCCCCAACGGCCCCCACGGCATCCAAGGCATCGGCGACGGCTTCGTGCCCGCCCTCGCCTCCGACGGCGCCGAGGGGCTCCACCCGATCATCGACGAGGTCATCGTCGTCGCCAGCGACGACGCCCTCGCCGCCGCCCGCCACCTGGCCCTCGAGCACGGCTGGTGCGTCGGCGTCTCCTCCGGGGCCAACTACCTCGCCGCCCGCCAGCTCCGCGAACGCCACGAGACCGTCGTCACCGTCTTCGCCGACGGCTTCTCCAAGTACGCCAGCCAAGGCCTCCACCAAGCCGAGTCCTGCCCGCACCGAGCCCACTGCCAGTGCTCCCCGCTCGCAGAAGCCCTGGAGCGAGAGACCTGACCCCAAACCCCCGAAACCCGACCCCCGAAACCCGACCCCCGAACCCCGACCCCAAACCCCCGACCCCCGACCCCCGACCCCCGACCCCCAAACCCCGAACCCCGACCCCCGACCCCCGAACCCCGACCCCCGACCCCCGACCCCCGAAACCAAACAAGCCCCCGAGCCGAAGCCCAGGGGCCCACACAACAGGAGACCGGCCGTCAGGCCGCCTTCTTCGTCCGGCCGCCCGCCTCGCCGAAGCTCACCGGGCCGACGATCGTCGCCTGGTAGACCGGCTCCGAGACCTGGCCCGTCGTGCGGCTCGTGAACTGGTAGCCCACCGCGTAGAAGCCCGGCCCGACCTGCACCGACGCCTGGAGCTGCCCGGTCTGGAACTGGTTGAACCGCGCGATCTTGTACGCCCCGTCCACCGGGTCCGCGTTCCCGTTCGGCACCCTCTGCACCAGCAGGGCGGTGGTTACGGAGGCGGAGTTCGGTGCCGTGGCCGTCCAGACGACCGTCCCACCGAGGCCCGCGGCCACCGTGATGCCGATGACGTCGCCGTCGAAGGGCGCCGTCGGCGGGTTCGCCGGGGCCGCCGCCTCAGTCGGGTTGACCGCGAAGTACTTGGCCGCTAAAGCCACAAAAGCGTTGAACCCTCGCGGGCGGTAAGTGTTCTGCCCGATCGGCTCTTCAAGGAACTGCCTTTGCGCATAAGCCCGCCACGCGTCCGCCTGGACCCGGGTCAGGTTCTTCCACTGCTTGGTCGCCTTGGTAAAGGCCCCACGCACAGCGATTTGCCCACCCGTCCTCGGGTTGCTCGGAGCTTCGAACTCCGCCATGTCCGTGCCGAACTTGGTGACCTTGTACACCACGCTGGCCATCCGTCCGCTAATGCCCTTAAGGAAGGGCGCAAGTCGTAATCTTGCCACTCTAAGTTCTCCTTGAGAAGCCCAGACCAACCAGGCTCCTTTCAAGAGATCCATCGGCACCTCCTGGCAGGATCTACAGGGAGGGCCTAGGGATTTGCCCACGATTCTCTTGATGAGCCTTTGCCCCACGTAGTCGCACCCAGCGAGTACTAACGCCCTTTCGTCCAGTGTGCGGCCCTGCCAGACCAGAAACGCCACTTCCGGGGAGCCGGACGACTGTAGTCATGCCGCCGTCCTTCCGGTAGAGGAACGCGTGGAGGATGCCCGCAAAGGCAGCCGACGACTTCGGCGTCCGCCCATAGTCTTTGAACGGCATGTCCTCCCCCGGCGCCTCCGTCGGCTGGCAGGGGTTGCACAAGGGCGGGTGGGCACCAACCGCGTCGCCCCTCGGCATCTTGGCCGCATTCGTTTCGGGCAAGATTTCCCTGTCGTTCGTGAGACTTGGGGTCTCAAACACAACCCGCGACCGTTCCTTGTCCATTGAGCAGAGGCTATCCAACGAGCTCCAACAGTGGAGAGCTCCGTGGTGTCGCCTCGCACTGTGAGACATCCGAACGGAACCTGACCGAGTCTACCAAGTTCGGGAACGGGTTTACCGGAGCCGGCACAGCGGACGCGGCGAGCACCCTCATGGTTTGACGCGCCTCTTCATAGTCGTAACTCGGCGCCGCAGCCGAGTTGAGCTTCTCGCCAAGCATTTTGACGATGATGCTGTCGAGGTGGACTCGCAACTCAGAACTTCGGACACGGCCCCGGAGCTCGTCATATAGAGCCAGGGCTGAGACTCCACCAAATGTCTCATGCGTCACGACCGAGGCCACGTAAACTGCCCGGTCCGCCTCGTTGAGCTGGCGAAGACTGAATTCGTGAATACGCGCTTGCCCGCTTGTCGTCTTGCATTCTAGCCGGTCGGGGCCCAGCGCGAAGTCGTGTAGCTTCAGCGGGTCGACGTGCCAGCACGCGAGCAAGTCCTCGGGCCGGGGAGAGGAGTGCATAAGGAATAGCTCCCCCCAGGCGCCCATCCAAGAGGACGGTGACGGCAAGGAGACCGCTTGGAACAGCTCCACCATTGAAGTGAAGCTTCGCTCCAGATCCAACGTGTCTAACCAGGCCGTGGAGCGTGTCAACACTTCGGAAGCGAGTTCTAAGAATGCTTGATGGAGACGGGCGTCATGACTGAGGCACTCGACCAGCGTGTACGTTCCGCCCACAGACCGACCGTCGGCGGTTCTGAGGTCTCCTCGCGTTCCGTGTCTCAACTCGAGGTTCCTGAGGCGGATGCCCGGGCTGTCTCCTTGGCTCGCGACAGCAAGAAACAGAGCGGGTCTACCGTCGTTTGAAGCAGCCACGTACGTCTCCTGCGCCGCCAGAACTGCCTCCACCAAGTAGCAGTGGGCAGGACACGCGCCCGCTTGAGCGACTAATCGGGCGAACGCAGCGGGCAGGCTCATCGGTTCTCTACACGCCACTGCTTGCCCATGTCCGACGGCACGTAGACGGCGATAGCGGGCACGTCGTTGTCCATCTTGAAGACCTGTACTGTTAGGCAGTCTTCCCTTAGCTCTTTGTCGCCGGGATAGGCGTTAGGATTGGTCGCCGTCGCGTTCGTACGGCCCTGCTGGAGCCTGTCAGTTCTCAAGCGGCTGAGCTCCGTCCACGTGCCGTGAGAATAGCCCATCTTGACCACGGCGCAGGTTGTGTTCGGGTGCATCTCCGCATAAGCCGCTATCTGCATCGTGAGCCCGATGAGCTTCGGCGTGTCAGAAGGATCCTCAGGGGTGAAGTAAAGCAAGAACTCCCGAATCTTCGCGATGGGAACGTCTCGGGCAATTTCGCTGCGCTGCCGTGGCGTCCAGTCCGGGCGACCGTAGGCGGTGAAGGACTCTCCTTCGAAGAGACCGTTCACGAGCGCACGGTTGTTATCGGTCGGCGAGTCGTCGCCGACGCCCTTCGGCGCCTTCTGCTCGAACCAGTTGCCACCGTACTTGCCGCTCACCATGTTCAGCCGGACAACCTGGTCTCTGGTTGGCTTGAGCCCGGCTTCGAGGAAGAACCTGCGCTTCCAGACTCGAAGGCTTCCGACGTGCGACCGGAGGCTCTCACGTATGCTCTCCTCGTGGTCGAGAATGCTCTTGTAGGCGTTGATGCTCGTGCTCTGCAGCCAGACCCGGCAGTAGCCGATGTACTTTTCCTTGTAGCCGAACCAACGAGCCCGTTGCTGGATGCTGTCAGCGGCGCCTCCACCGAGCTCGCGCGGCATGTAGGTTACGGTCAGGCCTTCGACCGTAAACCCCCGGTCGAGCATAGCGCCGCCGATGAGGATGTGATAGGGGTTGTGCCAGTTAACCTGCTTCGTGCCCGTTGCCGTGGCGTTCATCTTGACCACCGTTGTCAGCCCAAGCACCTGCGGAACGCGGCCCCATAGTTCATCGAACGAGACGCCCTCGACACCTTGCCGAAGGTCTTCGAAAGCCTCCTGGAAAACCCGTTGCACCGCGGATCTCTCCGAGGCGTCGCTGCCTGCGAGGGCGATCCTCCAATGGTCTATAGTATGGTTGACGAACGCATCATAGTCCTCGTGGCCAATCGTCTTCTGAGAAGGGTGAACCATCATTGTCCGGTTCCTTTCTCCGCTCTCCAGAGGGTTCTGGAAGTGAGAGGCCACGCCAAGGAAGAAGAAGGCCATGGCTCGATGGAGTGCCTTTGGGGCCTCGCCTCGCTGTGCCGCTTCCATGTCTGACTGAGCAATCTCACGAGTAAGGCGCGTCGCGTCCTGGTCGAAGAACTTGTGCGGGCCGGAGTAGAAGTGGCCGGGAGACAGGACTTTGCAGAACTCGGGCGAGAGGACGTCGTCCACGCGCACTAACAGAGGAGCCTGAGGAGTCGCCGTGTACTGGAGGTAGGTGACGTGCGGCAGCAGTTCCCGGAGCCCGTTGAGGCGAGAGTAGATTCCGGATTCCTTGCCAGGAACCTTGGCGAAGTTCATTGACGCTTGGTCGGCCTCGTCGTCGATAACGAGTGCCTTTACACCGTCGAGGTTAACCCCGCGCAGAACCTCCAGAACTATATCCAAGTGCGAAGCGTTCTTCATAGTGCACAACAGCACGGTCTTTCTTAGCGAATCGTGTCCTCCCTCAACTCGCCAGAACTCGAGTCCTTGTCGAATCATCTGGATGTGGTGATCTTTGTTCTGCCGCTTGATATCGCCGCTCCGGATAGGAACCCATCCGTTGGGCTCTGCCTTACCGAGAACCGACTCGACGCGGTCAGCGGACTGCTTGTACAAGGCGACGGAGCTGCCGGACACCACGATGACGATACGATAGCCGTTGTCGCGTGCTAGAGCCGCAACGGAGGTAAACGAACTAGTCTTTCCGCTCTGGACGTAGCCGATCACCAAGCCGGTCTTCTTTCCGTCCGTGAGTAACGGGTTGACGCAGCGCGACAAGACTCCGGCCGCCTCCTCTTTGACCTGAGGCGTTGGCGCCTCGACGGCATTGAAGCAGTTTCCTCTAAAAGGATTCCAGTTGTCGTCAGGCCCTGAGTTATTTATCGTCATCGTTTTCATTTAGCTAGCTCATTGCCGGGCCTGCGCCATGGCTCTTAAGGTGTTGCTAAAGTTCACCCTCATCCGAGCCGCCTGCCCTTCGACGCCTCCAAGCTGTGCCGTCTTCTCCGCGAGAGCGAGGGCGGCAGCCATGAAGGCGATAAGTTCTAAGTTTTCGAGGTTTGCCCCAACGAACGACCGGACGAACGGATGCGCGAGGCCCACGCGGTAACTTAGGATTCGTGAGCCTGGGCTAGTCGGCTGGTCGGCGACCTCGATGAGGTTCCCGTTCGTCGGGTCATTGTCGAACTGGAGCTTGATGGTCCACTTCTTGCCCGCAACCTCCACGTCAAAGGTTCGTTCTGAGACGAGGACGGTTGCGGGCTCCAGGTTCGCAGGCACTTCGATATCCGGCTCAGTCGCCTCCGCCTGACTGGTCAGCTCCTCAGACGCTCCCTCGACCGCGTCCTCCACCTTCCTACCCGCCTGTTCCGTGGCCTTCCTGAGTTCTGCCTCGTCGTTGGTGCCCTTTTTGGCATGCTTACGGAAGTTGTTTGCCTGCTTGATTAGTGCCAGAGGCTCATCGTCAACCTGTTCCTTGAGCTTTTGTAAGAACTCCTCCTCGTAGCCTCCCCAACGGAAGCCATCCTTCGTATGAGAGACCTGGACACCTTCGATGTGGAGTTCGCCGAAGAGCCGCTGGTATTGGTAGTCGTTTGGGCCGCCGGAGACTCCGTGCGGGCGGTAGGACTCGTCGTCGCTGCCCACGATGAGACGCCTCCTCCTGAACAAGGCAAAGCCCGCTTTGCCCGTGGACGCCTTCTCAAGAATCCCGGCGAACCCATGGGCTCGGCAACTCTCGCCGAACTGTATGTCGATGGGCTTCCGCCACGTCAGGTCATCGCAGTCTACAGGTAGGTTGTTGCGGCCGTACTTTGGAGCCACAAGAACGGGTCGCTCTTCGTAAGTCAGCATATCCTCGCCAAGCCAGAGCTCGAGGATGCCGTCCCTGGTGTAACACCGGTAAATGTCACGCAGGTGGTCTCTGACTTTCCAGAGGGTTTTCGTCTTTGGTACGCCTTGGTACAGCCCATCGAGCTCTATGACTGTGTAGTGGGCGTTCAACGGAGCCGCGGTAGAAATGACGGTGAGAGTTTCTGAGTCAGTCCGACGAATCTCGTCAACGTCGATCCAGACGTTGCGTTCAACGGATTCGCCTAGCGCCGTGGTGCGGACGCTCCACCTCCGCGCGAACCAGCAGGCCGCCGTCTTCATGCCGAGTCCGAACTCGCTCAGGCCGGTGCGGTCTGGAGGCAACTGAGCGGCCTTGAAGGCGCGCGGGAAGTCCTTCCAGGCTATCCCGCCGGCGTTGTCGCTGATGGTGATCCGGTTGGCTCCCTGGTCGAATTTTATCTTGACGATCAGGGGCTTGGAACCGTCGAGAGCCTGCAGCTTGTTGCGCTCGGACAAGTGGCTCTGCAGCGCGTTATCAACGAACTCGGCAAGGGCGAACCAAGGCTTGTAGTTAAGATAGCTGAGGATAGCGAGGATGCCTGATTCGGGCCTGATGTTGATGGTTTCTTGCTGAGGCATAGGTCCTCCGCTACACTGCCTCGAGGCGCTTGCACTCCAAGCTGTCCTGAGGCCTCGGGTCTTGCGGCAGGAGTCGCTCCGCAATCATCCTGACAAGGTCAACGTTGACCGCATTGCCAAGCGCTTTGTATGCCCGAGCAGGTGACGTCGGCAGTTCCTTCGAGATGTCCATGCTCTGAAGTGCGGCACACTCCCTGGGCGTCATGTACCGCTTCTCCCACCCGATAATGGGCACCTGAGTCGTTGTCATGGCGATAAGGGACGGAGCCGTGGTCGAGCGCTTCACGCGCAGGCCACTGGCTCTAACCTGCAGCACGTAGTTCCAGATGTTGCGCTCCTCGCCTTTGCAGTTCCACTCCAGCTTCTGGAGACTGTGAGGGAACCTATCCAGCTTTGGAAGCCACTCGTCTATCCAGTCCTTGTTCTCCTCGTAAAGCGCTCGGTTCTGCTGGATGAAGTGCACCTTCCACTCCGGAAATGGGTCCGATTCCAATGCGTAGTGAGGAAGCGACTGCTCCAACTGCTCGAACCTTGTGCAGCTTGCCAGGGCCCGGCCAAACGAGCCTCGATACTGGCGCATCTCCTTTAGCGTTCGAGACAGAGGAGGCAATCCGTCCAGCGGGTAATCGGCTCCAAACTCCATAGCCCAGATGGGGAACGATGGGAGTTCCTTGGCCCTGGGGAAAGACTCGACGAACTCCTGCCACACCTCGATGCAGTCGATGAGATACCTTGGGATGGGCTTGGCGTCGGCCGGCCACTCCTCTAGGTAAGGCTTAAGGCATGGCTTAACTCCCCTTGGTGTCGGGAACGCGAACAATCCAAGTCCATCACGAGCACCAACGATGAACAGCCGCTCACGGATCTGTGGTACACCAAAGAGGTGCGGAGATAGCCTGCCAGACCTAACATCGTACAATCTTGCGAGCCGCGTCAGAATGGCCTTTAGCGTCTCGCCGTTCAAGTGCCGTTCGAGATTTGGCACGTTCTCAAGGATGAAATAGCCCGGCTTCTTCTCTTCGATGATGTCTAGGACATAGTTGATGAGGTCACCGTTGGCTTTGCACTCGAGTCCCTCCTGACGCCCAGCCTTACTGAACGATTGGCACGGAAAACCAGCGCAGAGGATATCGTGATCTGGAAGGTCCCTGCTGGAAATGGTTCGTATGTCGTCGTGTGGCTTTACACCGTAGTTCTTCTCATAGAGGGCGTTAAGTACGATGTCCTTTTCGCAAGCGAGGACACACTCATGATGCAGAGCCGTCAGGGCCTGATGAAACCCACCAAGGCCGGCGAAGAGGTCGATAAAGCGCAATGGCCTACTCATACTTCGTTGGGATCCTGGGAGCGCGCAAGGCGCAGTCATACTTCCCTGCAGTGTCTGTTCAGAACCCGTATCAAGGATGTGCTCCCTCACCTGCCCTCCCATGCCGTCTCTGCCCTTGCGTGCCCTTGGCGATGGCCTCGCCCTCGCAAACTTATACCGCACGAGACGGGGGTTGTCAACGCTCACTGGCGGGTGGGGGGCGCCGCTCTCAAAGTCCGGACGCTGGCCGAGACCTCACCCCCTGCCCCCTCACCTTCGCCGAAGGAGCGGGGGTGGGGTCTGGTGGTGCCGTTCCTGGGACGCTTGTGTGCCGTTAGTCCGAGCATAGTGCGAGCATAGTCCGAGCATAGTCCGAGCGTCGGAACGTTCGGACGCCCGGGGAAGCCTCCGGGACTGCCCTGCAGAAATGGGGGGCCAGTGCCGACCATGAGGGGTATGGCGCGGGCGCGGGTGGCTCCGATCGTGGGCGGGTTGAGCGGGAAGCTGGGCGAGGTCGTGTTCGCGAGCGGGCCGCTGGGCACCCAGATCCGGCCGATGCCGCAGCTCGTGAACCCGCGGACCCCGGCCCAGGTGGCGGCGCGGGACCGGATCCGGCGGGTCGGCCGGGCTTGGCGCGACCTCGACCCGGCCCGGGTGGCGGCCTGGCGGGGCTATGCCCTGGCCCAGCCTCCCGGCCCGGGGGGCGAGCCGCCGCGGGCCAACACCCTCTTCAGCGCGCTCGGGGTGCGGGCGCTCATGGCGGGCGGGCCGCTGCCGCTGGACCCCCCGGGGGCCCCCTTCCTCGGCGACTCGGTGCGGCTGACGGCCGGGCCCGGGCCGGGGGCGGTGCGGGTCGTGGCCTCCGGCCCGAACACCCCGGGCGTCGTGACCGAGCTCCTGCTCCAGCGGCTGGGCTCGGCGAACTGCCGCACCTACCTCTCCCGCTACCGCACGGCCCGGGTGCTCAGCTTCACCGCCCCCGGCCCCCTCGACCTCCCCGCCTACCCCGGAACCTGGGCCATAGCCGCCCGCTTCATCCTCACCGCCACCGGGCAGGCGACGGGGCTGGCGGAGTTGGGGGTCGTGAGGGTGTCGGGGTAGGGGGGTTCGGGGTTCGGGGGTCGGGGGAAACCACTGACCCCTTGGCTCCCCCCTGTTATGGCAGACCCTCTCGGGCGCACGGCGCCCGAAGCCACTCATCGATCCGTCCGAAGAGAAACCGGGGTGCAAGAGACATCAACCCAGCAACGCACCACGCGTCGATTGGGGCGCGCGCACTCCATCTAGCTTCGGCGTCTAGGATCAGCGAACTCTAATCCGCGCCCGCAATCTCCCCGGGGAGAATACTGGTAGCCTCGATCGGGACTTGCTATACGAGTCTGCTTGGAGAACCTATGAGACCAGTACTGACAACGGCGTTCAACAACGCTGAGGGCATTGAGTTCAGACACGTCAATTCGAACGACTGCTGCGCACTCTCGCGGCACCGAACCGACCTGAGTGTTTCGGGCCAGCAACGCACGGGCGTCCCGGCCGAGCGAGCGGGGGCGCAGAAGTGAGGATCCGGAGGCTGGCTCTGGTCTCGCTGCTCCTTTTTGCGATTGGGACGACCGCTTGTCTGGCTCAGCGTGCGTCTGACAACGCCGCCCAGAGCGCCTATAGCAACGGGTGGCAGACGGGAGACAACGGCGGCTTCGGTTGGCAGCCATGGAACCTGTCCGGCTCAGCCTTTCTCGTTGCCGACTCGAATTCGAACGGCCTCCTCGGCGGTCCGGGGATCAACACGGGGGGACGCGCCTGGGGCAAAGGCACGACAGCGGGAGGAGGGGCCGGGAGGAACATCGTCGGTGCCCTTCAGGTCGGAGAATCGATCACCATCGACTTGGACGCATCGTTTCGGACTTCAACGAGCAGACTTGGCCTGTTGACGACGAACAGCGGGGGTGGGGTGACCTTCCTCAGCATGACGCAAGCAGGAGGCATCCTCCATGCAGAGCCCGGCTCTGTCAATCCCATCTCGATCCCGCTGCCCGCTTATGACGGCGGCTACCGGTACACCTTCACACTGACCTCGCCCTCGACCTATGCGGCGAACCTCACGCAGCTTTCGACCAACTCTACGTTCGCGTGGACGGGCTCGACCGGCGGCAACGCGGTCGAAGGGATCGGGTTCATCGGGGACGGCGCGAACGGGAACTCAGCCGACCAGCAGTTCGTGAACTCTATGCGGGTCACAGCGGTGCCGACGACCAGCGGCACCTACTACTCGATCGACGTCGATACCGACCAACTCGTGAGGCTCGTGGTCACCGGCTCCACGGCGACCGCTACCCGGGTCGGTCCGTTGGGAGTCGACGTTGCGAACGCGGACCTCACGCTCCACGGCAACCACCTCTACATGACGGCCCTTGTCAGCGGAAGATACCGCTGCTACCAGATCGTCACGTCTGGGATTTTCGCTGGGACGGCGGTCTATGCGGCGGACTTAAACGTCAACGGCTTGCCTGTCGGGGTCGCCGACTCGATCTCGACGGACGGCAACGTCTTGCGCGTCGGCTTCAGTCCGACGAGTTCGACCCAGTCCAACGAGGTCGGCGTCCTCAACTTGCTCACGGGTGCGATCACGCCCGAGGCTTTCATTCGGAATCAAACCATGGCGCTGGTCGATGCCGACGGCATGGGTCGGGTTGGCAACCAACTCTTCGCGGTCGACACGATCGGCGGAGCCAACCGTGTGGCCAAGAGGCTGAACTTGACGACGTGGCAAACGACGGACTGGCCGGTCATCCCGCCGAACCAGTTTTTGGACGACCTAGTCCAACACGGCGCAGGCGAGATCTTAGGTCCGGCGGAGCGACGGTTCCTGTGCGCGCTGCCGATCAGCAACGGGAGCAGCCCGCGCCTGATCACGCTGGACAATGGTTTCGATTGGCGCCTGAATGGGATCGCGAACACCGAGGCGCGTTGCCTCTCGATTCTCCCCAACCCGAACAAGCCTTGGCCCACCTACATCACGATCGATGACGGCTACGACTGGGCTTGCACCGTTTCGTCGACCGGAGTCGTCAAGAGGTTCCCGAACCCACTAGGCCCGGAAATCAGCAACCCGGACTTGGCCTGGTTCAAGGGCATTCCGTACGCGGTCTACTTCGACGAGGTCACCGGGGTTTGGAGGTTCAGCCAGCTCCTAACTGGCGGATTGCTGGCGGGGCGCTTCGCCGGAGGTAGCCCTGTCCAACTTGGGACGACAGCCGTTTCTGAAGCCGAAGCTCTCACGGCCGACCCATGGAACATCTACGTCGGCTATGGGTTGCCAGGCTGGGGAGGAGGCTACGGTTTTGGCGAGATCAACGACTCGACTGCCCAGATAACTGCCTTGAGCCTCAACCGCGACGTTGACCATGACGGCATGGGATGGGACGGGGTCGACTTCTTCATCGTCGACCGCCCGGCCCCGGCCCATCGTCTCTGGCGTCGCAGCTTTGGTGGCACCTACTCGTTCGCAGGACTGATGGGCCTTGGAGACGGTGAGATCAACGACCTCGAGCACTCTTACCAACAGTTCTTAGCTGGGGTAAGCGGGGACAATGCCTTCCTGTTCACGGTGATCAAGACGACCGGTTCCTATTCACTCATCAACATGAGTGGAGACGTCTTCTCGGACAGCTCGTTCTTCGGCATCTGCCGCTGGCTTCCGTGCAAGGGTTCCTTCGGCTACTTGGACGACTTCTTGACGTTCCCTTAGGCGCTGAGCCCGATCTATCAACGCCCCGGCCACCAAAGGTCGGGGCGTTTCGTGTGCACGAGGGCCCGGGAGGTGGAGGGTTCGGAAAGCGCGGGTGCGCTCACCTTATCGGCCAATCTGGGTACACACCTCACGTCGTAGCTCGAGAGTGACCACTCTTGAGCCCAGTGGACGACCAGCTGGGAGGACAGATGGGTGCGCGAGAGAGCGAGCAGGACGCCGAGTTGGGCCTGCGGTGTGACGAGGTCTTGCACTATCTTTGGGACCCGATCGGCGTCGCCGGGGAGCCTGGGGCAAGGGACGAGTATCGCTCGTACGTCCCCGAAGTCTTGGCGATGCTTCAGGACGGCGCGTCGGAGGCGGCCATCGCCGACCACCTACAACGCCACGCAGCCGAGACCATAGGGGTGGGCGCCCAACTGCGACGGGCGAGGGCCGCTGCGAGGGCCCTTGCCGAATGGCGGGCGTGGGTCGACGGAACCTGACACCCTGACGGTGGTGGGCGGTCGGGGCGCGGTTCCTCTTCGAGCAGACGGGGCAGGCGACGGCGAGCGCGGAGCTGGGGGTGGTTCGGGTCTCGGGGGTCGGGTTTCGGGGTTCGGGGTTCGGGGTTCGGGGTTCGGGGTTCGGGGTTCGGGGTTCGGGGTTCGGGGGTCGGGGGAAAC
>JALHNM010000008.1 GCA_022843485.1 Fimbriimonadaceae bacterium
AGAAGGCCGCCCTCGTCGCCTGCGAGAGGAAACTCCTCATGATCTGCTACGGCGTCGTCAAGAACCGAAAGCCCTTCGACCCAGGCCACTTGACTTGAGACAGCATCTGCCACCCGCCGTCTTTGACTAGTTGAGCGAGGAGCACATTCGCTGCAGCGCTGGCTTGAGCGCTTTCCGAGGGTGCCGGGGTGCAAAGGTCGCCCCGGGGGTCGGGCGCGTGCGAGTGCACCCCGCCTTACGGCCGAGAACCCGGCGAACCCTGCCCCATCGGCAAAGGGTGCAGGGCGAAGACGAAGTCTTTGTCGTCGGGTCCAGCTCGCTCGGGCTCGCCGTCGCCTCCATCGTCCACCCCGTCCGGCCCGACGCTCCAGAACTTCCCCGCCTCCAGGTCGACTCGGAACGGCTCCCCGCTATAGGGATCGACCGTCGCCGGGAAGGTCACGCCCCCGGACGCCCGGTACAAAGCGACCGCCCGCACAGATTCGCGCAGGGCCAGGGCTCGGAAGGACACGTTGAGAGCGGTCACATGCGCCTCGCTAGCTTGGAGCGCGAACAGGCGACCGAGGGGGTTCGGCAGGCTCCGGAGTCGCCACCACACGCGCAAGACCTCCCCCGGCGGCACAGTGCCTTCACCCTCGGCGAAGGTCGCTGGGAACGGGGACCACCGGCTCGCCCAAGCCCGGGCCTCGGGGGCGGGCGCGACTTCGGGCACCCACGGGGAGTCGAAGGCGCGGTAAAGCGGATCCGCCAAGAGGCCGATATCCCGGGCCGTCTGGTGAGGATTGTAAGGGCGAGGATGCGCCCATAGAGCGGCGCGCACCGCCTGAGGTCGCCTCGCATCGGTGAACAACCCGTCGTCCAGCACGGCCAAGTCGGGGTAGCGAGGGTCGAGTGTGGCGATGAAGCCCACAAAGAACCCGCCGACTTCGCCCCGCAGAGCCCGCCGCCCACCGTCCCGGGCGTCCGGGAGCGAAGCATAGGCAGCGGCGATCCGCTCGGCCTGGGCGTCGAGACGCCCGGACGCCAGCAGCTGGCGAGTCCGGTCGGCCGTGGTCGCGGTAAGCCCGCCTCCGATGATGAGGGAGATGACGGTCGAAGCGCCGTCGACGACCCGCCCCGCGAACCGGGCCGATGCGATCAGGTCGTCGGCGGCCGCGTCCGGCCGCCCGTCCTCGAGGGCTAGCACGGCCCGCAAGTGCCGTGCGTGCACCGCCCTAGTCCATGCCAGGAGCTCAGCGTTGGTCTCGTCGGGTGACGCCGAGAGAGGCTGACGGGCTGTGGGGAGGGCCATCCCCTCGTCCATCAGCTCGATGAGGGGCTTGTACCGCGCCACCACTCGGCGAGCTTCGGCGCGGTCGAAGTCCTCTCTGCCCGGGGCGAGGAAGTCGGCTGGCACCGGCTCCGAGGGAGCCCCCGGATCGCGAACCTCTTCGGGTGGGGCCATCCGGGCCCAGACGAGCCACCCGTTCTCGCTCACCGCAGGCATCGGTTCGGGGCGAAGGTGCTCGGGGAGAGTTGCCCGAAGACTCTCGGCGGTCGGCTTCTGAGCGTGCGACATCCAGGGGAGGAACGTGACGAACACGAGCGTTACAACGATGGCACCAAGGGCCAGGGCATGCCTTCGCACACCTTTCCTCATGGTACGATTCTACCGTCCTGGCCTTGAACGCCCGATCAAGGCTTGTAAGCCAGTGTGCAGGCGGATGGATCTCCTGCTCTAGGGCAGAGACCGCCAAGGATAGTGCAGGGCGGCGGGTGGCCGGGTTGAGGGGGATGGATCGTGCCCGCTCAGCCCGGTTCCAAGGGAACTCTCGAACCCGCAGGGAGGCAGGTGCCCGAGCATCTGGCGATGGCCCTGGACGCAGAAGAGCCACCCAGCCACGGGTGGGGTCATGGCTCAGCCACGCGCCGTGAAAGGGCCAGCGCCCATGGCTATGGCCCTGAGGCCCAGACTGGCCGGGGCCTACGGACACCGACGGGCCAAAGCCATGCCACCCGCCGCTATCCAGACCTGTGGTTCGTGGACGAGCACGGCAACAACGTCTTCTTCCAGATCGGCAGGACGGACTCGAAGGGGTGGCCGGTCGGGCGCGAGTTGGATGCGGGAGGCGACCTCTCCAACTCGGGGTCGGTCTTCTGGGTCCCGTACAGGTAGGCTGAAAAGGGATGTCCGGTTCTTACGTCATCGCCACGTTCGAAGAGGTCCGGTCTGTGGTCGCGGACTTGTGCAAGGCCCTGGACCTCTTCTGGGTGCTTGAGCACTGGCCTGTCCACATGGCCAGCTACAAGTTCGTGGTGGTGTGGGGGCGAGGCGGGTCGGTCGAGGAAGCCCTATGGTGGCACCCAGGAGGGTACGAGGCGCGCACTGAACGGCCCATCCCCTCACGGCTGAGCGTGCGCTTGCTGGGCCTTGAGCCCGAGCTCGAGGGGCCGTGCGGCCGACTTGAGACCGTGCCCTCGTGCCTCCAGATCGACCTGCCGATCCAGACGCCCACGTTCCTGGCCGAGACCTGGTACACGAAGAGCAAGCGGGAGAACTGGGTGGCCTTGCCGGACGGTCGCAACGAGCCCGAGGTGCTCCTGGCGGAGTTCCGCAAGCGCCTCAGGCGCGTCGCGGCCGGCCCCGTCGCTTGGATCGCCGATGGGAGCGTCGCGCAGGGCTACAGGTACACGCCGGGGGCCCTCGCGTTCTACGAGGGAGGTGGCGTATGGACTGTCGGCTATGGCCCAGAGCGCAAAGCTGTGTTCCGCCCCCTCCCTGCGCCGCTCGGGAAGAAGACCGCTCCGAAAGACTGAGACGGCGGGTGGCCCGGCCTGACCCGGAGGGCAGGCCGGGAGCAGGAACCCCCGTTCGTGCCCACCCCATCGCTCCCCGACCGGGTCGGGCCCTCGTCCGCCCCTCCGGTGACCCTGAGGTAAATGTTCGGGGAAGGCGATGGAGATTACGAGCTACACGTTGACGACGGATCTTCTGTGGGTCTCGGCGCCGGACGACTTCGTCCGGGACTCACACGGCTTCTACGTCGCCGTTGCGGACTCGGCCGAGCCGCCACTCCCGGAAGGTTGGCTGGCCGCCGTCCTCTGCGCCGAGACCAGTGAGCAGCCTTCGCTCGCGGAGGCTTTCGGCCTTGAGTCGGGGTCGGTTGTGTTATTGCAGCTCAAGTTGCCTTGGACGAAGGCGATTGGGCTGGGAGCGGCGCGGGAAGTCTTGACGGCGGCTTATCAAGGAAGGGCCAACCTCTATCCCACTCGGGTCTTGCCAGGCGAGCAAGCGCGTCACGTCACCGAGCGCGGAAGGCTCTACGAAGTCGGTCTACAGGCGGGCCCGGAGAACGAGGAGAGATACCGGAAAGGCCTGCGGGACGCCCGGTCGCGACATAGGCCTCAAGCTGGAGGCTAACGATTCGAGCGGTGCGCGGCATGCTCCGTTCCGCACACTCCTTGAACTCGTAGCTAGGCGGCTAGCCCGGACCCGGGAATCTCGGAGACAATCGCAATGAGGCTCCGCACCTATGGCGAGCTGGCCATAGGACGCCGGGATGCAAACCTATGCCCCGGACCTCCGCCGTTCCCAGTCCCGCCCACTGATCCTAGGCGGCCCTAGCAGGTATGCTAACTGTGAGTTCGACCCGCTCAACGTCATCGCCCGACTGCGCTACCAGGATCGACCTCTACCCCATCGAACTCCGTGTTCTGCAGAAGAGTGTGCGTTTACCAGACCTGATCGGTAGGAGAGTAACGTTCGTCAATGACGACAGTGAGGCTGTCTTGCACAGCACCGTGATTGGCGTACGACGGAACGTCTCTGGGCAATCGGTCCTGATCCTTGAGCAAGCCGACAGCGGCCATCGGCTCCTTTCGGTCAACACTCGCTACGCAGCGGTGAAGCTCGAGGAGGTGAGCCAGGACCCGATACCCGTCAATCTTGTGCTCCTGACTGATGTAGGGCGCGACGCCGATCCGATCATGCCTGAGCACTGCTTACCCTTCGGGCGCGGGACTCTTGAGCTTTCACTGCCCGACCGCTCAGTGGAAAGTTTCGACTGAGCTGGAAGTAAGGGCGCTCGTGCCAGTTGACAAACTCGCACCATACGATCCTACATCCTCGGCCCGAGAAGGCCACCCGACGATGCCCGGTCAGCACGGAGGTCGGCGCTGCGCGGCTACCCTCGCCGCTGCTGGGCTGGACACAGCCGACGAGGGCCCCGGGGTGGCACAAGACATCGCCCGGCCGCGAGCAGGATAGACTGGAGGGGCCGACGCAGATCGAACCGAAGGAGTGAGGAAAGCGCAGGTGGTGTTCCACTTCCCCGAATGGGCTCCAAGATCATGGACGGACACGTTTTCCGACCCGTGGATAGGGGTCGAGGTCACCGCAGAGCCAACGTTCGACCTGTGTGTGGAGGGCGTTTCGCGCGTCGCGCATATCTATGGAGTCCGGCTCGAGTATAACGTCCCCAACGTCTTTCGCTTGGAAGAGGCCGGGTTCGCACGGACGGTCGTCACGACGATCCCATACCAGCCGCCATTTCTGGAATCGGTCATCCAGCCGTATAGGCGAACCTCGACGGCCGCTCGTGCCGCGGAACTGGCCTACACTTGGAGCCGGGTCTTGGAAGTGTTCGAACAGGAGCGAGCCAGCGGGCAGTACCGCCGGCCCGGGATCGACTGGACAGTAGCCGGCCTCGACGCCAACGAGATGGCGGACGATCCGATCCGAGAGGCACTCCTCGCTGTCATCGGGGCATGGGCCAGTCGCAACGGGTAACGCCGCGACGAGCCAGCTGCGTCCTTGGGCCCCTCAACCGGGTCTCACTCGTCGACGCGGGAGAAGTAGATGACGGTGACGAGGTGGGCGGGGGTGATGAACTCTCCGTAGATCCTGGTCAGGAGGGCGATGACGTCGTCTTGGCTGCGGAGCTCGGGGTTCTCTCGCTCGACGTCCCGGGGGGAGAGTTCGGCGATCTGCTTGACTTCGACGCGGTCGAGGATGGCGGTGAAGAGCTTCCGGCGTCGTCCGAACCGGGGCCCGACCGTGACCCAGACGATCTGGCCGGTCCCGTACTTGTCGCCCTTGTCCCCGAGCCGGATCGTGGCCGTCTTCCGGTTCGTCATCAGCAGTTCGTCGTACAGCTCGGAGTAGAAGTTGAGGGCGAACATGAGGTTGCGGCCCGATAGTCTATCCTAACATGCGGTACACAGGCTCCCACCGGTGGTGATCGTCTCTGTCCTGGCGGGCCTGTTCGCCCTGTACGCCCTCGTCCTCTTGGTCGTGGCGTACGCGATGGTGTTCCCGTTCCGGGTGCCGATCTTCTCGTCGCCGGGGATGATGGGCGAGCCCCAGGAGTCGGTCCGGTTCACGAGCGACGACGGGGTCGAGCTGCGGGGCTGGTGGGTGCCCGTCGAGGGGTCGACGGTGGTCGTCTTCTGCCACGGCTACCTGGTCAACCGCAGCGAGTTCGTCCCGCTCACCTCGCTCTTCACGCGGCGGGGGGCGTCGTGCCTGTTCTTCGACTTCCGGGCCCATGGCTGGAGCGGGGGGCGGAAGAGCCTCTTCGGCGCGGCCGAGCACCTGGACGTGGCGGCCGCGGTGCGCTTCGTCCGCGAGCGGCGGCCCGACGCCCGGATCGTCCTGTTCGGCTCGAGCATGGGGGCGGCGGCCGCGGTCTTCGCGGCGGCGGACGGGGTGCCGGCGGACGCTTTGGTCTTGGACAGCCCCTACGCGACCCTAGACGAGGCGACGCGTGGCTGGTGGAAGTACCTGGACCAGGGCCGGTGGGAGCCGTTCCTGCGACCAGTCTCGTGGATCGGCCGTGTCTTCACCCGGGTGAACCCCCGTTCTGTCCAGACGGGGCCGGCCTTCGAGCGGGTCGCGGGCCGACCGGTGCTGTTCCTCTTCGGCGCCAAGGACCCGCTCGCGCCGAGAGCCTCCGCCGAGCGACTTTTGGCCCAGGCAGGTCCCAGGGCTAGGGCGGTCTGGTTCGAGCGGAGCGGCCACACGGAGGGCCGGTTCCACGAACCGGAGCGCTACCTGGCCGAAGTCGTCGAATTCCTCGAGTCCCAGGGGCTAATGCTAAATCTTAGTTAAGACTGGATCATCTGTCAGTTGGCCTGCGTCATACCTGCGGGTACTCTCCAAGTCGATTCGTGGACAAGGGCGTTCATGGAGGCGAGGACGGACTCGCAGGACACCGAAGCATGAACGCAGCCCTTGGTCACTGGCTCCTGCCGCAAATTGAGCGGTTGGCGCGAACTCAGCCCGGCAAGGTCGAGGCCCTTCTCGACGCCGTCCGGCACAGCCTCCCCGAGTTCCACTCCGAGCTCGTGATGATGGCCCTCGAACACGGGGACCTCGACGAGTCCCAGGCGGCGGCGGCGCTCGAGACCGACCCCGTCTCGCTGGCGCTGCGTCTCGAGGCCTACCGGAAGGCCGTTGCCGAAGGGGCCTCGATGGACTCCGTCGAGATCGACGCCAACGGCGTCGCCCGGATCGAGGGCAAGCACGTCACCGTCTGGGAAGTCGTCCGTGAATACCGCCGGACCGGGTCGGTCTCGGCGATGCGCGGGGCGTTCCCGGGTCTCAGCGAAGCCGAACTTCGATCCGCGCTCCACTACGCCGGTCGCAACCCGGACGAGATCGGGGCCCAGATCCGGGCCTACGAAGAGATCATCGCCCGGAGCCGGGCCGCCTACCCGTTCGCGAAGTAAGCCCGCGGCCGCCATAATCGGGTCTATGCCCGTAGTCTTGGCGGCCGAGTGCCCCTCGCTCCCCCTGGTCCACCGAGGGAAGGTCCGTGACACCTTCGACCTGGGCGACGCCTACCTTCTGGTCGCGACGGACCGAGTGTCAGCGTTCGACGTGGTCATGGAGAACGGAGTCCCGGACAAGGGTCGGGTCTTGACCCAGATGTCCACGTTCTGGTTCGACCGCCTCGCTTGGGTGTGCCCGCACCACCTGCTGGCGACGGACGAGGATTCGCTGCGCGGGCGGGTGCCGGGGTGGGGGCCGGGGTTGCAAGGCCGGTCGGTGGTGGTCCGGAAAGCCAGGCCCTTGCCGATCGAATGCGTGGCCCGGGGGTTCATCGCCGGGTCGCTCTACAAGCAGGTGCGAGCCGAAGGGGGACGGACCCTCGGGCTTGACCTTCCGGATGGCCTCCGCGACGGCGACCGACTCCCGGAACCGATCTTCACCCCGGCGACGAAGGCCCAAGAGGGGCACGACGAGAACGTCCCGTTCGCCCGGGCGGTCGATCTGGTGGGCCGGGAGGTCGCCGAGACGGTTCGCGAATGGACGCTCCAGCTCTACCGACAAGCCGCCGCTCATGCTGAGTCGGTCGGGCTCATCTTGGCCGACACCAAGTTCGAGTTCGGGCTTACGGACGACGGGCTCGTCTGGATCGACGAGGCCCTGACGCCGGACTCGTCTCGCTACTGGGAGGCTGCGCACTGGCGGCCCGGCGGACCCCAGCCCAGCTTCGACAAGCAGCCGCTTCGGGACTACCTTGAGGCGAGCGGCTGGGACAAGCGCCCCCCCGGGCCTCGCCTGCCGGAGGAGGTGCTCGAGGCCACCAGGGAGCGGTACGTCGAAGCCTTCCGGCGCGTGACGGGGCGGTCCGAGCTCGCGTGATCTGGATCTATAACATCCTCGTCACGTTCCTGAGCCCGTTCTGGGTGCCGTGGATGCTGATCCGAGCGGGGCGGCGAAAGGGGAAGGTGGACTGGGCGCAGCGGCTCGGCGACTACCGACTCCCGCGCCCGAGCCCGGACCGGCCGCGGCTCTGGTTCCACGCGGTCTCGGTGGGAGAGGTCGTCGCGGCGCTCCCGGTCTTGCGGGCGGTGCGGGCCCGTGCGCCCGAAGCAGAGATCGTTCTGAGCGTCACGACGAGTAGCGGGCACGAGGCGGCCCGTGAGAAAGCGGCGGAACTATTCGACCATCTGGTTTACTTCCCTATCGATGTCCCTCGGTTCACGATTGGGGCGATGATCAGGGTGCGCCCTCGAGCCGTCGCGATCATGGAGACCGAGCTTTGGCTCAACTTCCTCTGGGCGTGCCGGCTGGTGAAGGCCCAAACCCTGCTCGTGAACGGCCGGATCAGCGATCGGTCGTACCCGCGGGCTCGTGTGCTTGGCTTCTTCTATGCCGAGCTGCTGCACTACGTGGACGAGGCCCTCATGCAGTCGGAGACCGACGCCGAGCGGATCCGGTCGCTCGGGGCGTCCGAGGCCCGTGTTCTCGGCAACTGCAAGTTCGACCAAGCGGTGGAAGGAATTGATGATGGGGGCCGGGACTGGCGGGCCGAGCTGGGGATGGCCCCGACCGACCAGGTGATCGTCGTCGGCTCGACCAGGGGAGAGAGGGAGGAGGAGTTCGTGGCCGCCGCGCTCTCCGACCCGCGTCTCCAAGGCGCGCGCGTAGTCTGGGCACCCCGGCACCTGGAAAGGGTCCCGGCCCTCGCTGCCCGATTGGGCCCGGATGCCGGGCTCCGCTCGGAAGGGGCCCGCAAGCGGGTCACGATCCTCGACACCTACGGCGAGCTCGCGCAGGTCTACGCGGTGGCGGACGTCGTCGTGATCGGGGGCGGCTTCGACCGCCTCGGGGGTCAGAACCTGATCCAACCCCTTGCCCACGGAAAGCCCGTCGTCCACGGGCCTCACATGCAGAACTTTCGCGATGCGACCGAAATGGCGGCCCGGGCAGGGTGCACGGTCGTGGCCCACACTCCGGCTGAACTTGCCGAGGCCCTCGCCAGCCTCCTCCACGACCCCCAGCGCAGGCGCACCATGGGGGACGCCGCCCAAGCCCTTGTCCGGCAGAATGTGGGGGCAAGCGACCGGTACGCGGAGGCCATCGTGACCGCCCTCCGTCGACCGTCGGAACCCACTCCCGCCCGGGTACCCTCGGCGCCACGACGATGAGCGGGATTTACTTCGGCAAGGGCGAGTCGCGGGAGGTCTCCCTCGACCCCAAGCTCGGCAACCGTCACGGGCTGATCGCGGGCGCGACGGGCACAGGCAAGACCGTCAGCCTCCAGACCCTGGCCGAGGGCTTCTCGTCGATCGGCGTCCCCGTCTTCATGGCCGACGTTAAGGGCGACCTCGCCGGGATCGGCCAGCCGGGTGGGGGCAACAAGCGGGTCGAGGAGCGCGCGGCCCAAATCGGCTTCTCGCTCGAGTACCGGGGGTGCCCGACCGTCTATTGGGACGTCTTCGGCGAGCAAGGCCACCCAATCCGGGCGACGGTGAGCGAGATGGGCCCGCTGCTCCTCTCCCGCCTGCTCGGGCTCAACGACACACAGGAAGGCGTGCTGAACATCGTCTTCAAGCTCGCCGACGACCGAGGGTTGCTGCTGCTCGACCTGAAGGACCTTCGCAGCCTCCTCGCGCTGGCGGCCGAACGGGCCGAAGAACTCCGAGCGAACTACGGCAACGTCTCCTCCGCCACCGTCGGCGCGATCCAGCGCTCGCTCCTTGTGCTCGAGCAGCAAGGGGGCGAGAGGTTCTTCGGCGAACCGGCGCTCGACCTGAGCGACCTCATTCGCACCTCCCTCGACGGCCGGGGGCACGTCAACCTCCTGGCGGCCGACAAGCTCATGCAGAACCCGCGGCTCTACGCGACGTTCCTGCTATGGCTTCTCTCGGAACTCTTCGAGGAACTGCCCGAGGTCGGGGATCCCGAGAAGCCGCGGCTTGTGTTCTTCTTCGACGAGGCCCACCTCCTGTTCACCGACGCCCCGAAGGCGTTGGTGGAGAAGATCGAGCAGGTCGTGCGTTTGATCCGGTCGAAGGGCGTCGGGGTCTACTTCATCACGCAGAACCCGATCGACGTGCCGGAGACCGTGCTCGGCCAACTGGGGAACCGGGTGCAGCACGCCCTGCGCGCCTTCACCCCGCGCGACCAGAAGGCGGTCCGTTCCGCCGCCGAGACGTTCCGCCCGAACCCGTCCTTCAAGACCGAGGACGCGATCACGCAGCTTGCGACCGGTGAAGCGCTGGTGTCGATGCTTGAGGAGAAAGGCACGCCGATGGTCGTCGAGCGGACCTTGGTGCGGCCTCCCGTCTCCCGGCTTGGGCCGGTGACGCCGGAGGAGCGGCGCGCCACGATCGACGCCTCGCCCGTCCGGGGGCGCTACGACACCCCGGTCGACCGCGAGTCGGCCTTCGAGGTGCTCGCGAAGCGGGCCGACGCCGCCGCCGCCGAGGCCGAGCAGGCTCCGCCGGCCCGTCGACAAGCCCGGGCCCCCGAGAACCCGGTCGCCAAGGTCGTCACCGCCATGGCTACGAGCGCCGTCCGGTCGATGGGGACGCAGATCGGCCGCCAAGTCGTCCGCGGCCTCCTCGGCAGCCTCTTCAAGGGCCGCTAGCCCTCACGAGCAGGCTGGGACGCCGGGCTGCGACCCTGCCGCCGTTGCTTCGGTTCTGAATTGAACCCGGAACCCCGCCGGTCACCCGGGGTGTAGATAGGGGGATCATGCGACGTCTCGCGCTCGTCCTGACCCTCGCTTCTCTCGCCGGCTCCGGGTGGGCGTTCGGCCCGGAGCCTGCCGACGCCATGGTCACCCGCGCCCAGGCTCGGGCCAAGGCCGAGAAGAAGACCGTGTTCCTGGCCTTCCACGCGTCCTGGTGCGGGTGGTGCAAGCGGCTGGAGGCGTGGCTGGAGCGGCCGGCGGTCAAGCCCGTCTGGGAGAAGCACTTCGTGACGGTCTGGCTGACCGTTATGGAGTCGGAGGACAAGAAGGCCCTCGAAAACCCAGGCGGTGCGTCCTGGCTCGAGCGGGTCGGGGGCAAGGGCGAGGGGCTCCCGTTCTTCGCGCTCCTCACCTCGACGGGCTCGGTCGCCGCCGATTCTCGGCGGGTCGAGTCGGGCAAACGGCTCGGCAACGTCGGCTACCCGGCGGCGCATGAAGAGGTCGCTTGGTTCCTGACGGCGGTGCAGTCCTCCACCAAGATCACCCCCGCCGAAATCGCCGTCCTGAAGCGCGAGTTGGAGGCCGCTGCCCCGAAGCGATGAGACTGCTCGTCCTTGGCGGCACCCAGTTCATCGGGAGGCACTTCGTCGAAGCGGCACGAACCGCCGGCCACGAGCTCACCCTGTTCCACCGAGGCAAGACGGGCGCGGGGCTCTTCTCGGACTGCGAACACGTCCTCGGCGACCGGCTCGAGTCGCTCGCGGGCCTGGAGGGTCGGGACTGGGACGCTGTGATCGACGTCTGCGCTTACGTCCCCCGGGCCGTGCGCATGGCGGCCGAAGCCCTTGCGGACCAGGTTCCGTTCTGCCTCCAAGTCTCGACGATCTCGGTCTATGCCGACGGTTCGGACGAGATCGATGAGGACAGCCCGCTCGCCACGCTCGAAGACCCCACGACCGAGACGGTGACCGGGGAGACCTACGGAGGCTTGAAGGCGCTCTGCGAGGAAGAGGCCCGCCGGGGGTTCTCGCGCGTGGCCTTCGTGCGCCCAACCTATGTGGTCGGCCCCTATGACCACACCGACCGGTTCGCCTACTGGATCGACCGGGTCGGGCGGGGCGAGCCGGTCTCCTGCCCCGTTCGCCCAGACGGGTCGTCCGGGCCGATGCAAACCGTCGACGGTCGGGATTTGGCGGCGTTCATGCTCGCGCTCGTCGAGCAGGGGACGACCGGCGTGTTCAACACGGTCTCGCCGTCGATGCCCTTCCGGGAGGGGCTGGAGCGAATGGTCGCGGCCCTCGGGTCAGCGTCGGAGGTCCAAGGCGTCCCCGAAGACCTCCCGCACCCCCTGCTGCCGCCCTTGACCGGGGAGGCGGACCGGTTCCTGTCGATCGTCGGCTCGCGGGCCGTCGCGGCCGGTCTCCGGTGCCGCCCGTTCGAGGACACCTGCCGGGACACGGCCGAGTGGTGGCGGGCGCAGTCGCGTCGCCTCAGCTAGGGGCAGGCTGCAGCGCCGCAACTACCCCTTCGAAGCGCTCTCGATCTTTCGGCTCGCGTCCTTCTCGGCCCGGGTGAGCTCCCGGGCCGCCCTCTTGACGTCGCCCGCCAGAACGGCCTTGGCCGCAGCTTCCACGGCCCCTCCCGTCGCCCCTGCCCGGCGTAGCGTGAACAGGCGGAGGGGAAGCTCGAGGTCCGCTGCTCGGAACCGGAAGGAGGGGTCGCGTCTCCGGCTCTCGTCCTGGGTCGCGACGAGGTCGCGGAACCGGTGTTCGACCGACGGCTCGATCTGGGTGCCTTCCTGCCAATCGTTCCACGTGGCCACCTGCACCGCATCGCTCTCGGAGGCGAGGGCCGCCGCGAGGGTGTCTCGATAGGTGGCCCCTTCCGCGTCCGGCAGGTCGGGGTGGGCGTCCGGGACGCCCCCCTCCTCGTAAAAGTCCTGGAACCGGGGGAAGGCGGTCGCGATCCGGAGTCCCCACTCTCGCGAGCGCTCCGGGTAGGCCCGGGTGTACTCCATCCCATACCGGGGGATCGGCCAGTCGAACGCGCCCTGGGCGAACGGGTGTTGTCGGTGGAGCGTGATGAGTTGGAACTCCCCTGCCCCTTCGCGGAACGCCCCCCACTCCGCCTCGCCGAACCGTTGGGGGCCGAAGACGAGCACGGCCGGCTTGCCACGAAGCCGGAACCAGTTCTCCTGCCGCATCCACCCCCCGGCGAGGAAGGCCCCGGTCTCGCGGGCCACGGCGGGGACGTCCCCCTCCTCGATCCGCCCCGCCTCGACCATTTTCTTGGCGGTCTGGTCCTCGTAGACGACCCCGATCGTGAGCCCCGCCTGGGTCGCGACCTTGAAGAGGGCGGTCGTCCGGGCGTGGATCATCGCGTAGTCGATCGCGTCCCGGGCGCCGTACCAGTCGGCGAGGACGCCGTCAAACCCGCTCAGCTTGATCCAGCCGACCTGGAGCTCGATCACAGCGGGGTCGAGCGAGTCGTAGAGGCCGATGAGGGGCTGGAAGTGAGAACCGGCTCGGCCGGAGGCCCTGGCTTCCTCGACGGTGCGGTTCATTCGCCAGTGCCAACCGATCGTGCTCTCGCTCGCCTCGAACCAGGGCATGACGTGGACGAGGAGGGGAGGGCTCGCGAGGGTCCCCAGCGCCCAAGCAGTGGCCACGGCAAGAGTCATCACCCGGCCGGTGTACCCGACGGCGGGTTCATGCGCCGCCGCGGGAGCCGCTTTCGCCGTGACGGGTGCCGGAAGCTAGAAGTACTCCTCGATACGCTGGGTGCGGGAGGGCCGGGCGCCAGCCGGGCGGCGGAGCATCTGGGCGGCGAGTTCAGCCCCCTTGCGATCCCCCACCCGTTGGTAGAGGGCGAGCGCGCGTTGGAGCGCAGGGCCCGCGGCGGCGCTGTCCCCCGAAGCGATGAGCACGGACGCCACCTGGACGAGCGTCGCGGCCACCCAACGATCGTGCCCATGGGCCTCCCAGCCCGCAAGGCACTCTTGAAGGTCTCGGAGCGCCTCGGAGTACCGGCCCTCGTCGCGCTTGGTCAAGGCTTCGAGAGCCTTGAGGTCGAGGCGCATGGCCCCGCCAGGGTCGTCGCCGATGCGTCGTTTGGCGGCGGCGTACCAGAACCGTGCCTGGGCGAAGTCTCCGCGCACCGCCGCGACGGAGCCCAGCCCTCTCAAGGGGCCTGCAGGCTCGACGGGCGGGTTGAACCGGCGCAAGGCAATGCTCTCTCGAAAGTGCCGCTCGGCCTCGTCCAGACGCCCGAGCCGGGCCTCGACTACCGCGAGTACCTCGAGCAAGACCCCACGGCCGTGGGAGTGCTCGAGGGCGTCCCAGAACGGGAGCGACTGTCGGTAGCGCTCGGCCGCGCCCTCCAGGTCGCCTTGAGCAGCGAGGACGTCCCCTTCGAGGTGGAGAGCGCTCGCGAGCCCGTCGGCCGAACGGGACACGCGAGCCTCCCGTCGCGAGGACGCCGCGAACTGGAGCGCGCTCCCATAGTCCCCCCGGTTGTACGCGTCCCTTCCGTCTGCGGCGAGCTTCGCTTCGAGTTCGGCCAACGGGCGGGATTGCCTGCCCGTTGCGAGGGCCGGAGCGGACCAGGAGCCCGCGAGGAGGCTGACGGCGATAACGGCCCCCGCCCCCGTGAGGGCCAACGCCCCGACCGCCCAGGCCCAGCGGGCCTGTCGTGGTGGCTTCGTCGTCTCGACCTGGACGTCTGGCTCAGGGACCGAGCTAGGCTCCTCGTCGAGGGTCGAGGCTTCCGGTGTGGCGGGCGCTGGGGGGGGCAGGGGCTCGGGAGCGGACAGCGACGCGCAGTACTCGTCCTTCCAGGGTAACCGGAGAGCCTCGAAGGCGCCCCGCAGCACGCTACGGTCGTTCCCCTTTTGCTTCAGGATCCGATCCGCCGTGCCCAGGCTGACCTCTAGCAGAGCGGCCCGGGCCGCTCTCGTCATCTCACCGTGACCGCCCCCTGCGGCCCATTCGGCCCGCAGGCGCTCCTCCAAGAGAAGGACGGCTTCGTCGGTGAGACGGGCGGCCCGTGCCCTCCGACGCGAAGGGTTAGTCCCCATCAAACGACCTTAAGTGTACCTTGCAGCCTCAGTATGGGCCTAAACTGCACCGTTCAAGATAAGCGAACCCCGTTATCTTGACCGGATTTTCGGGGTCTGCCGGTGTACAGTCCCGACGTTAGTGCTTGCTCGCCCCCCTGCCCGTTCGCCGATGTGGCGGGTCGGGGTGGGCGGCCGTAAGGGCCCATCGGAGGTCGCGCACAGGTTCCGGGCATGGGCCGGTGCGGTGCCGAGCCGCGGGATCGCCCGAGGCCAAGGCACCCGACCAGAAAGGTCCTCTGCCGGCGCCCGGTCCTCTGCATCGTCAGAGACCGGGCCCGCTTAAGTCGCCGCACGGTGCTCGAAAGGCGTCCCCACTGGACTTCGGAGTCTGACCCCTCGACGGGCAGCCCTGACATCGGACGACCGAGGACAAGGGCAGCACGGACACACAGGCCAGGCTCGGCAGCTTCAGAAGAGGGGCGACGCTCCGCAGCCCGCATCGGCGTGGCGATCAGATAGACTTCGGCTATGGCCAGCCTGATCGCTGTGGTCGATGCGTGGGACATGGGGCATTGGGAGTTCGGCGAGGCTCTCGACGGGCTCGCGGACGCCGACCTCTGGCGTCGCCCCGCGCCTGGGCTCTGGAGCATCGGGGAGCTCATGGGGCACATGGCGTACTGGGAGGCGACCCGCTTCACCGGCCCGGTGGTCGAGGGCGACCCCCGCGGGGCCCTCGTGGACGCCCGGTTCCGGTACTACGACCCGTCCGTGCCGGAGCCGGTCGTGCTCCCGATCGGGGTGGCCGAGGCGGCGGCCCAGCTCGGCGCGGTCCATGCGGCGGCCGCGAAGGTGGTGCGCGAGGCCGACCCAGACAGCGAGGACAAGCCCGGCGAAGGGATCGTCGGGATGTGGGACGGCGCGACCTGGGGCGACCTCGTCAAGTACATGGCCTTCCACGTCGGCTACCACACTGGCCAAGCCTACAGCGCCCGGCACCTCATGGGCCACGCCACGAAGGACAACTAGTGGCGAGGTGAGGGAGGGTTCGTGGATCCTATGGGGCTTGTAAGACCTCTACTCTCGGGGTGGTGCTCGGTGGTGGCTTGGTCGGGGCTTGGGTGGCACACTCCGGCGTGTGCCAACCCTGTGCCAACCGCGTGCCAACCGCGTGCCAACCGCGTGCCAACGACTGCGTTCCCCCGGTGCTGATCCCTCGACCGCACCGTCTCTCGGCCATGCTCGGCGTGGGGCAGGCTGACGGCCCTGGCGGGCCCGGTACTTTCGCTCGAATCTCTCGCGGCTCGCAGGGGGAGGGGCGCGCCGGGCTCCATACTCGGCGTGTACCTCGCGGTACAGGAAAGATATGAGAAATTACTTGGCCCTCGGGCCGCTTCTTGGTCTCTTGGCTCTCGCCCCTTTTGCTGACGCTGCCAACGTCTACGTCTTCTCGAGCGGCAACCCGACCCACGACGACGTCGTCCGTGCCTCGCTCGCGGGGGCCGGGCACACTTCGGTCATCGGGGTGGAGTTCTGGGAGTTCGACGGGACGGTGCCTCTCACCGGCTACGACGCCGTCTTCTTCCAGGCGAACTACAACTGGTTCTCCGGGTCGATGCCCGAGGCGGGCGAGGCCCAACTCGTCCGATACGTCAGCGATGGCGGCGGGCTTGTCACCTCAGAGTGGGTGCTTTGGCTCTCGGCAGCCGGGAGCTTGCCCACTCTGCGGGACGTGTTCCCGTCGATCGAGACGACCAGCTACAACAACGACACGACCCACACCTTCCAGCAGATCGACGCCGATCCGACGGTCAACTCCGGGATGCCGGCGAGCTTTGTGCTCGACGGTGACTTCGCTGGGGGTGGCGAGACGAACATCCCAGGCGTGAAGGCGGGCGCCAAACAGTTCTACACCACCACGCGGAACGGGCCCTTCGTCGGCTTGTCCGGCTGGGACTACGGGAGCGGCAGGGTCGCCCAGTTCTCGCAGACCGTCGGCGAGCGGTTCATGACGAACCCGCTGGGCTTTAGGCTGCTCGGCAACGTCATGGAGTGGGTCTCGCGCGGTGCGGGCACGGTGCAGGCGAACCCGACCTCGGTCACGGTCCGGCTCGGCCGTATCGACGCGGGCAGCGTCGCCGAGATCGCTGACATCGACGGCCAAGTGTTCCGGGTGTGCAAGTTCATCGTCCCGAACCAAGCGGTCGCCCCGATCACAGTCGAAGTCAACGGGACGTCCCCGATCCCCTCTCCCAGCCAGCTGAGTTTCCGCACCTACGGGCGGATGAACGCGTCCGGGCTGTTCTCGCAGACGCTCGACCTCTGGGATTGGAACCTGGGGAACTTCAGCCCGACGGCGGTGACGACGAGCACCATCGGCACCACCTTCCGCGCCGCTGGCGTCGGGGCGAACGCTCCGGTGGGCCGGTTTGTCGGCTCGTCGAACCAGGTGCGGGCGCGCTACCGGATCCGGCAGACCGGCCCCGCAGGCACCCCTGCTTGGTGCTTCAACCTCGATCAAGCGATCTGGCTCATCCGCCCGTAAGGGCGGTTGGCGTGGAGAGTGGGCTTCGTGGACTGGGGGTGCGTCCTCTGTGGACTGGGTGGCCGGGGTGGACGCCCGGCCCCGTCCAAAGAGTCCACCCCGTCCACCCACTCCACAGCGCCCTCGCCCCCACCCCCTCGTCTCAGCCCACAGGCCCGCTCAGCTTGCCTCGCTCTCGGCCCTAACGATGGGCAAGAGCGAGCGCAGGAGGTCGTTGACGAGCTTTGGATCGCGGAACACTTCTGCGACGTCGGGGTCGAGCAGGACGACGTTGGAGCCTTCTCGGGCGTGAGCGGCGTACTTGCCCCTCACTCCCCCTGAGAAGTCGTACTCTTTGCGGGTCTCTTCAGGCTGACTCATAGTCCTTCCGCTCTCTTGGCGTCGCTATGCGAGCCGACACGATTCGGAGGCGGCCGTCCCGTTCAGGTTGGACGACTACGACGAGCACGGCGTTGTGTGTCGCGCCCAGTGTGACGAACCGCTCCTCGTCCAACGAGTGGTCAGGGTCGGGA
Source organism: Fimbriimonadaceae bacterium (assembly GCA_022843485.1). Lineage (GTDB taxonomy): Bacteria > Armatimonadota > Fimbriimonadia > Fimbriimonadales > Fimbriimonadaceae > JALHNM01. The sequence continues at coordinate 17,518 of JALHNM010000008.1, forward strand.
ACCGTGAGGCTGAGGGGGTCGGCGAAGACCTCCGTAGCCTGCTCGAACGACACGCCGTGCTTGACCCAGTTGGCTTCTGCCTTGGCCTCGTCCCATCAGAAGATCAGCACGAGACGCCTTGGAGCCCCCAGAGGTGGCTTTCTGTGGCCTTGATGGTCACGAGTTCGCCGACCCACTCCGGTTTGGCCGGGAAGTGGAGCATGCGGAAGCAGCGCGAGTAGCCTTGGAAGAGGCCAGGGTTCTTGGGGGAGGGGCCTTCGACGAGCACCTCGAACTCGCGGCCGACGCAGGCGGCGTTGCGGGCGAGGGTGATGGCGTTTTGGGTGGCGATGAGCTTTTGGAGCCGGGCGTCGGCGAGGGTGGGGTCGACCTGCGGCATCTCAGCGGCGGGGGTGCCGGGGCGGGGGCTGTACTTGAACATGAAGGCCCCGTCGAACTGGAACCGCTCCATCGCGGCGAGGGTGCCCTCGAACTCCTCCTCGGTCTCGCCGGGGAAGCCGACGATGACGTCGGTCGTGAGCCCGATCCACGGCACCGCCTCCCGCAGCGAGGCCACGATGGCGGCGAACGACTCGACCGTGTAGACCCGTTTCATCCGGCGGAGGAGGTCGTCATGGCCGGCTTGGAGGGGCATGTGGCAGTGCTCCATGACCTCGGGGACGTCGCGGACGGTCTCGACGAGGTCGGCCTTGAAGTCGCGCGGGTAGGGCGAGGTGTAGCGGAGGCGCTGGATGCCCGGCACCCCGGCGAGCAGGCACAGGAGCTTGCTGAACGGTACGTTCCCCTCGGCGAGGTTCTTGCCGTAGGAGTTGACGGTCTGGCCGAGGAGGGTGACCTCGCGGGTGCCGAGCTCGGCCAGGCGACGGACCTCTTCGACGATGTGCTCGGTCGGGCGGCTCCGTTCGCGCCCGCGGGTGGTGGGGACGATGCAGAACGTGCAGAACTTGTCGCAGCCGTACTGGATCGGCACGAACGCCTTGAGCTTGCCGCGTCGCTCGAGGTGGCGCTGGGGGACGTCGGTGACCACCGCCCCGCGCCGTTCGGGCAGCTCGAGCCGCTTGGCGAAGCGCTTCTTCTGGAGGGCCTCCTCGACGAGCCCGGGGATGGCGTGGACGTGGGCGGTTCCGACCACGAAGTCCACGAACGGGTTACGGCGCTTGATCTCGTCGGCCCGGAGCTGGGCCATGCACCCGGCCACGCCGACGACCATCTCCGGGCGGCTCTGCTTGATCTCGCGGAGGAATCCGAGGAAGCTGAACGCCTTGTCCTCCGGCTTCTTCCGGACGCTACAGGTGTTGAGGATGACGACGTGCGCCTCGCGGGGGCTGGGGGCTTTGGTGAACCCGAGCCCTTCGAGGTAGAGGGCCATCTGCTCGCTGTCCTCCTCGTTCATCTGGCACCCCCAGGTCTGCACGAAGTACGTGCCACGGACGGTCTTCGCGCGGTCGGGGAGGAGGCCGGGTTGGAGGAGGGTCGAGGACATTTCGCGCTGACGGTCAAGGATACCTTTCGGGTGCCGACCCGCCGTCCTCTGATCGACGGGGCGTGAGGGGAGCGGGAGTCCCCTGGCCTGGCTACGGCCGCTTCTTCTTGTAGAACGGCCGGTCGAGGACGGTGGTCTCGCCGTCTACCTTGTCCAACTTGAGCGGGGTGGCTCCGGTACGGGCGCCCAACGCTTCGGCCAACGCGAGGGAGTGGGTGGTCACCCAGAGTTGCGAACCGGTCGATGCGTGGGCGAGCATGTCGGCGAGCGGTTCGATGGCCGCCGGGCTGACGCTGGTCTCGGGCTCGTTGAAGGCCATGATCGGAGGGGTGTGCACTTGGTAGCAGGCGGCGGCCAGGCACAGGAACTTGAGGGTGCCGTCGGAGAGCTCTTGCGGTCGGACGGGGCGCTGAAGCCCCTCGACGAGCATCTCTGCGGCGGTCGCCTCGAAGGTGAACGCCGAATCGGGGAACGCCCGGGCAAGGCACTCGTGCAGGGAGTCCCCGTCGCCTCGGGCCTCCACGACGAAGAGCACGGTCGGCCAGTTCGAGCCGTCTTCCGCGAGCCGCCGCGGATAGGTCGCGAGGGAGGGGCGACGGAGCGGCGAGTCAGCGTCTGTGCGGAACTCGTGGAAGAACGCCCACTTGCGCACGAGATCCTGGAAGAGGCTCAGGAAGGGGTACCGCTCGACGTCGATCACCTGGGAAAAGATCGACTCGGAGTCCTGGAGGTTGTCCCGCTCCTCGATTCCGGACTCGAGTCCGCGAAGCTTGGCGTAGGATCGCTTGCGATCGACCATCACCCGACCGGCAAGCTTGAGCACCTCGTGCTTGACCTGTGGGTCGAGGGGGAAGAGCGGGAGCTCGCTGCACGGACGGAGGCCGAGCTTCAGCGTGTACTCGAACGGTTCCGAGACCACCTCGAGAAGGAGCTCGACCGGTCCCTTCTTACGCGGTCCAGCCCACAGGGCGGACTCCAACCCGCCTTCCCTCGCGAGAGACTCGGCAAGGTTGCCCTTGACCGCATCGGCGAGCAGCCGGAAGGCGTTGAAGAGGTTGCTCTTGCCGCACCCGTTCGGTCCGGTGACGACGTTCACGTCCGAGAAGTCGATGTCGAGGTCTCGTATCGAGCGGTAGCCCTCCACCTTGAGCCGCTGGATCCGGCCATGCATGCAGGAAGGCTACCCCTTGGTGTGCTGCAGGAGAGACTCGGTTGTCGGGTGAGGGTGCGTCCATCCCTTGAGGCCACCGAACGCGACACGTCCGAGTCCAAAGCAGTGGTGGCACCGCCGAATCGGCGGTGCCACCTTGGGACTGTCCGAGGCGAGGGCTTAGCGCCAGCCTGTCCAGTTGACGCGGTCGACGCTGACCGTCCAGCCGCCGCTGGAGCTGGCCCAGCTCACGCGGGTTCGGACTTCGCCGTTGGCGTCCACGAACCGGGCCGGGGAGGCCGAGACGCGGTGGTTGACCACGGTGTCTCGCGTGGTGAGGCTCGACGTGCCGACGAGCACCCATTTGCCGGCCGAGCGGTCGAAGAGTTCGACCGACTGGGTCGGGGCGATGCCCGCGGGGGTCTCGAGTCGGGCCTCGACCGTCACGTCGAGGACGGACGGGCTCGCGCTGATCCGGCGGCTGGTGAACTCCATCGCCAAGTTCGGCGCCCCGGGCCGGACGGCCGGCACCGAGCGACCGGCAAGCCGCTGGTCGTCGCTGAACCGAGTCGTCATGGCCGTGCCCCGCACCCAGGTGCCGGTGGTCATCGAGCCGCTCCTCGGGGCGGCGCCTGAGAACCGACCCTGATTGTTCTTCAAGACCTGGGTCACGGTCGCGGAGCCGAACACGAACGCGTTCTGGAAGAGGTCGAGGTCGAGGTCACCGTCGACGTCCACCCAGGCCAGGCGAGCGTCGTACCCGGTGACGAGGGGGGCGGCCACGGTCGAGAACTGGCCGTTGCCCAGGTTCTTGAGGACGGCCTGGACGGTGGGCGGGCCTTGGTTGTTGCCGTTGCTGAAGTTGCGGCTGCCGCCCGAGTAGGCGAGGTCGACGAGGCCGTCGTTGTCGAAGTCGGCCCAGGTCACGTCGCCGAGGACGACTCCGGGGAGGCCGAGCCCGACCTCGGTGAAGACACCGGCATCGTTACGGTAGACGCGGGTGAAGCCTTCCGAGACCATGGTGGACTGACCGCCGTTCACCGAGAGGTCGAGGTCGCTGTCGCCGTCGATGTCGACGAACTCGACGCGGCCCTGACTCAGGCCCGGCAGGAGCGCCGACTGGGTGTAGCGACCGGTGCCGTCGTTCGTGAAGACGCGGAGGGTGGTGTTCCGGAAGATGTCCTCGCCGGTGACCGCGATATCGACGTCGCCGTCTCCGTCGAGGTCGCCCACGGCCTGGCCGCCCAGGCTGGTCCCTTCGAGCTGCTGGCGGGTGTCGACGAAGTTCAGGTTCCCGTCGTTGCGGTAGACGATGAGCACGGGGTCGTTGGCGCCGGCCGAGAGGAGGTTGCCGCTCACGACGATGTCCTGGTCACCGTCTCCGTCGGCGTCGAAGGTGTTCAGGCCTCCGCCCCAGGCCCCCGTCAGGCCGAGCCGGGCGTTCCGGAACGTGCCGCTCTCGTTGACGTAGGCCTCGAGGAAGGGTCTCGTGCCTTCCCAGCCGTTGATGACCAAGTCGAGGTCGTTGTCGCCGTCGAGGTCGGCCCAAGCGGCCTGCGACTCGACGAGACCGGTGAACGTGTCGGTCGTGACCGAGAACCGGCCGTTCCCGTCGTTGCGGAAGATACGCGTACCGAGCCAGCCGAACTGGCCGCCGCCCGAGAACCCGGTCTGGACGACGTCAAGGTCTCCGTCCACGTCGTAGTCCCCGAACGCGAGGCCGGGTCGGGTGAACCCGTTCAGATTGGGGTCGAACACCGAGAATTGCGCGTACGCGACCCCGGCGAGGCTCAGGGCAATGAAGGATGATGGGATTAAGCGGGAAATCATGATTGTCTCCTCATAATACGACGGGCCCCGCGGAAGACGCGGTTACACCACTTTCTCGAAGTTTACGACTTTTTCCCGATTCTTCGGCCGGGCCCCGTGCGGGCAGGGTCGTCCGCCGCCCTGGCGGGTTCCAGGACGCGGGCACGGAGGGGCGCTCGCATACGTTCATAATCGTTGCGTGAACCCAGCGTCGTCCGAGACCGGTACGGCCCTTCGCCCTGGCACGGCGGTGGGGCTCAACCGCGCGATCCTCTTCCTCTGTTTCGTCGGGGCGTTCATCGCCGGGGCTCTCTCGTACTCGAGCCTTACCGGCAAGTCGATCCCGTGCGGAGCGGCGGCGGGGTGCGACGCGGTCTCGATGCACGCGAGCTCGAAATGGTTCGGACTGCCCGTCGCCTACTTTGGCTTGGCCGGGTACCTTCTCCTGGCGGGGCTCGCTCTGGCCCGTGCCTACGGCCCGGCGGACCGGTGGCCCCTCCTGACGAAGGTGAGCCTTGCTGGGTCCACCTTCGGCTTTGCCGCCAGCCTTTACTTCACCTACACGTCGATCGCGGTCATCCAGCAGACCTGTTCGTGGTGCCTCGCCTCGGCGGCCACGATGACGGTCGTGTTCCTGCTCACGCTCTTCATGAGCCAGATGGGGGCGCCGGGCGGCTGGTCGCGGCAGGCGGACGGGCTCGTGGCGATGGCCGGGTTCCTCGTGGCCGTGGGGGGCATAGGCGGTTACGGTGCCTACGTCCAGGGGGCGGCCGACGCGGTGATGGGCGACGTGAAGCTCTCGGCAGTGAGCGAGGCCGAGATCGTGCCGACGACGGCCAAGGTCCGGGGGGCGATGGACGCTCCGGTGACGGTCATCGAGTTCGCCGACTTCAACTGCTCGGCCTGTCGGACGTCGAAGCCGAAGATCCGCGAGGTGCTCGCCGCGACCGGGGGCAAGGCCCGGCACGCCTTCCGGCACGTGCCGTTGGTGCAGATCCCCGGGCACGAGACGAGCATGCAGGCGGCGGTCATCGCCGAGTACGCCGCGTCGCAGGGGCGGTTCTGGGAGTTCTTCGACGCCGCGTTCGACCCCTCGAACGACCAGCGGATCAAGACGGTCGACGGGATCATCGGGATCGCGAACGACGTGGGTCTTGACGCGGCTGCCGCCCGCAAGGCCCTCGACGAGACGTCGGCGGAGGCCCGGTCGGTCGTCGCCGACTTCGACTTGGCCCTGCGGCTCAACATTCGGGGCACCCCTACGTTCGTCGTCCTCGCCAAGGGGCTCCCGCCCAAGGTCGTGACCGCGGCCAGGCTCGGCGAGGTGCTCCAGAGCCCGCCGTACCGGTCTGTGATGCAGGGGGGCTGAGGGTCGGTGAGCCGCCGCCGGACCGTGTGCGTCGCCATGTCCGGCGGCGTCGACAGTAGCGTGGTCGCCGCCCTCCTCCGCGCTCGGGGGCACGACGTGGTCGGGGTGACGATGCAGATCTGGCAAGAGAGCCAGCGCGACCCTCGCCACGCCGGCTGTTGCTCCCTCGGTGCGGTCGAGGACGCCCGACGCGTCGCCCGGATCGTCGGGATCCCCCACTACGTGATCGACTTCAAGGACGCCTTCCGCGAGGCTGTCATCGACGAGTTCGTCGACGAGTACGCTCGGGGCAGGACCCCGAACCCGTGCGTGACGTGCAACAAGAAGGTCAAGTTCGACGCCCTCCTGGACAAGGCTCGTGAGTTGGGCTGCGAGACCCTGGCGACGGGGCACTACGCACGGGTGCGTAGGGTCGGGGGCCGCTACCGGCTCCTGGCCGCCCGCGGGGGGCACAAGGATCAGAGCTACGTGCTGTACGGCCTGAGCCAGGCGCAACTCGAGCGAGTCTGGTTCCCACTCGGTGAACTGGGCGACAAGGCGGAGACGAGACGTTTGGCGCGGGAGGCAGGCCTTCCGGTCGCCGACAAGCCGGACTCGCAGGAGATCTGCTTCGTGAGCGAGGCCGGGGGGTACCGCGAGTTCCTGCGCAAGGCCCGGCCGGAGATGTTCGAAGAGGGCGAGCTTGTCGGGACGGACGGCCAGGTCGTAGGACGGCACGCCGGGGTCGCGGACTTCACGGTCGGCCAGCGGCGGGGCTTGGGGGTCGCCATGGGGCGGCCGCTCTACGTGATCGGCCTGGACCCGGCCTCGCGGCAAGTGCGGGTGGGCGGGGAAGAGGAGCTCCTCCAGCGAGAGGTGACGGTCGGAGAGGCCCACTGGAGCGGGTACGGGCCGGAGGCGACCCCGATGCGGGTGACGGCCAAGATCCGGTCGAACATGGCCCCGCAGCGGGCGACGCTCCACGCGGGTGCACCGGGGCTAAGTGGTTTCAGGCTCGAGTTCGAGGAGCCGGCGAAGGCCGTCACCCCGGGCCAGATCGCGGTGGCGTACCGTGGCCAGACGGTCGTGTGCGGCGGGCGGATCGCGGGCGACGACGGCCGGTAGGTTTGGGGGGTCGGGGGTCCGGGCTCGGGGGTCGTGCGGAGCCGGAGCACCGCGGACCTGGGGGCGGAGCGGGAGCTCCGCGCTCCGGGGGCACCTAGGCCCTTGGGGGGGCGGTCGGTATCCTCGCGGCGCCTATGGAAGAGACCACCCTTGTCCTCATCAAGCCGGGCGGCGTCGGCCGCAACCTCATCGGCGAGATCACCCGCCGCATCGAGGCCCGCCAACTCCGAGTGTCCGGCCTCAAGCTCGTCAGGGCCGAGCGGGGCACCGTCGAGCAGCACTACGACGAGCACCGGGAGCGGCCGTTCTTCAAGGACGTCTGCGACTATCTGACGAGCGGGCCGATCGTGGCGATGGCGGTGACGGGCACGAACGCGGTCAAGGCGATCCGCACGATGATGGGGGCGACCAACCCCCTCGAGGCGACGCCAGGCACGGTGCGGGGGGACTTGGCCCTGACCATCGACGACAACCTCACCCACAGTAGCAGCGACCCGGAGGCGGCCGCCCGGGAACTCGCGCTCTGGTTCCCCGAAGGGACGGTCTGAGCCCCGGCCCCGCCCTCCCCACCGCCGAGCCCTGGGGGAGGGCGGTGGGGCTTTTGGGGCGCACGGCCGAAGGGCAGTGGGGCGGCCCTTGCGCCCGGCAGGCGGCTCCGGGTACCTTGCCGTTCCCTGTGCGCGGGTGGTGAAATTGGTAGACACACTACCTTGAGGTGGTAGCGCCCACAAAGCATGAAGGTTCGAGTCCTTTCCCGCGCACCAAAGGCTCTCCCGCTGGCCGGTCGGTCAACCCCCGGACGCCCCTGAGTCGTCCCGGACGACCCTCAGGGCCCTTCCTCGACTTTTTTCGGCTTTTTCCTGCCAGGCAGGCTGTAAATTCGTATTCTTGGCGTAGAATATCGCCAGAGGCCCCTCGCCCCATGAAGACACTGCCGTCTTTCCTCCTTGCCCTTGTCGTCGCGTGCCCCTTGGTCGTCCTTGCCGACGAGCAGAACGTCACGCCCCCGACCGTGCCGGTGCGCGGCCTTGGCGGTACGGTGCTCCAGCAGGGCCAGTGGTTCTACGCGACCGTTCAGCCCCGGGACTGGGAGGCGGTGCTCGAGGCCACGGCCAGCCCGCTCCTCGGAGACGTCGACCTCTATGTCCGGAGGGGCCAGCGCCCGACGTTGACCGAGTTCGACTATGCCGACACAGGCCCGACCGGGGTCGAAGAGGTCCGGGTCACGAACGATTCCAGCCCCCCGCTCACGAGCGAGGTGTGGCACATCGGCGTCTACGCCCGGACCCCGGCGTCCTTCCGCTTGGCGCGGGGGGCGAGGCAGGTGCGCTCGAACCGGCTCGGCAACGGGGCGACCCCGTACCCGAGCGGGGTGACGTTCCGGGTCTGGGCCCCGTTCGCCAACTCGGCCCACATCGCGGGTCAGTTCAACGGCTGGAACAACTCGTCGAGCCCGTTGGTGAGCGAGGGAGGGGGCTGGTACTCGGTTGACTACCGTAACGCTCGCCCAGGCCAGCAGTACAAGTTCGTCCTCCGCAACGGCGCGAACGTGATCTGGAAGAACGACCCCTGGGCCCGGGTGCTCACGACTTCCGTCGGCAACTCGATCGTCCACGACGGCTCTGCCTACCAGTGGCAGACGTCGAACTTCCAGACCCCGGCCTGGAACGAGATGATCGTGTACCAGATGCACATGGGTACGTTCAACGACACGGCCGGCGGCCGCCCGGGCACGTTCGCGTTGGCCGAGGCGAGGCTCGACTACCTCCAACAAATGGGGGTCAACGTAATCCAGCTCCTTCCCGTCCAGGAGTTCCCAGGCGACTTCTCGTGGGGCTACAACCCGTCGCACCAGTTCGCGGTCGAGACCGCCTACGGCTCGCCGGACGCCTTCAAGTCGTTCGTCGATAAGGCGAACGCCCGGGGGATCGCGGTCCTCATGGACCTTGTCCACAACCATTACGGCCCCGGTGACCTCGACCTCTGGCGGTTCGACGGCTGGTTCCAGGGCTCGTACGGGGGCGTGTTCTTCTACAACGACGACCGGGCCATCACCCCTTGGGGGAACACCCGACCGGACTTCGGTCGGCCGGAGGTGAGGCAGTACATCGTCGACAACCAAAGGATGTGGGCCGAGGAGTACCGCGTCTCTGGCTTCCGCTGGGACAGCACGCTCAACATCCGGCGCACGAACCGGGGGGACAACGGGGACGGGTGGAGCCTTCTCCAGTGGCTCAACAACGACCTCGACGCCCGCCAACCGTGGAAGATCAACATCGCCGAGGACCTTCAGGGCGATTCGTGGATCACTCGGGCCACCACTCTTGGAGGGGCCGGGTTCGACGCGCAGTGGTCGGGGTTCGTCCACGCGGTGCGAAGGCAGATGAACAGCCCGAGCGACACCGGCCGGGACATGAACGACCTCGCCTGGGCGATCACGGAGCGGTTCAACGGCGACGCCTTCGAGCGGGTGATCTACACCGAGAGCCACGACGAGAACGCGAACGGCCGCCAGCGGCCCCCGAGCGAGATCGACTCGGCGAACCCGGCGAGCTACTGGGCCCAGAAGCGTTCGACGCTCGGCGCGGCCCTCGTCTTCACCTCGCCCGGGATCCCGAAGTTGTTCCAGGGACAGGAGATCCTCGAGGACGGCTGGTTCCAGGACACTGACCCAGTCGACTGGACTAAGCTGACCACGTTCAGCGGCATCAACCGGCTCTATAAGGATCTCATCGCGTTGCGTCGGAACCTGGACGGACGGTCACGAGGGCTCACCGGCCAGAACCTGAACCTCTTCCTCGTCAACAACGCGGACAAGGTGATCGCCTTCCACCGGTGGCAGGACGGCGGCTCTGGGGACGACGTCATCGTCGTCCAGAACTGGCGGAACCAGACCTACACGAACTACCGCGTCGGCCTGCCCCGCGGGGGCGGGTGGACGGTTGCCTTGAACAGCGATTGGAACGGGTACTCGCCCCTGTTCGGCAACCAGTTCAGCCCGAACTTCCAGGCCGACGCCCAGGCGTGGAACGGGCTGCCGTTCTCCGGGACGGTCAACCTAGCGCCGTACTCGACGCTGATCCTTACGAAGGACTGACGCCGTGTCAACGGGGCAGTACCGGCGAAAAGCCGGTGCTGCCCCTGGCTTTGGCCCCGTGTGCCAGGCTGGAAGCCTGGGACACCACCGGCTGGAAGCCGGTGCTACGCTACAATCGAGCGGGATGGCAACGACGCTGTTCGAGAAGGTGTGGGACGCCCACAAGGTCGCCGATCTGCCGGGGGGTGGGGCGCTGCTCTACATCGACCGGCACCTCGTCCACGAGGTGACCTCGCCACAGGCGTTCGACGGCCTCCGCGAGGCCGGGCGGACGGTGCGCCGGCCGGACCTGACCTTCGCGACGGTCGACCATAACGTCCCGACCGATGGGCGTCCCATCGACGGGGCCACCCTCTCGGGCAAACAGCTCTCGGCGCTCGACCGGAACTGCCGGGAGTTCGGGGTGCCCCTGTTCGGCTACGACGACCCGCGCCAGGGGATCGTCCACATCATCGGTCCGCAGCTTGGCCTCACGCTCCCGGGGCTCACGATCGTGTGCGGTGACAGCCATACCTCCACGCACGGGGCGTTCGGTGCGCTGGCGTTCGGCATCGGGACGACCGAGGTCGAGCACGTGCTCGCCACCCAGACCCTCCGCCAGTCGACCAAGCCCAAGACCCTCGCCGTGGAAACGACCGGGCGGCTCGCCCCGGGGGTCACCGCGAAGGACGTGATCCTGGCGATCATCCGCAAGCTGGGGGCGGGCGGCGGGGCCGGCTACGTCGTTGAGTACCGGGGTGAGGCGGTGCGGGCCCTCCCCATGAGCGGGCGGATGACGATCTGCAACATGAGCATCGAGATGGGTGCTCGGGCGGGGATGATCGCCCCGGACGACACGACGCTCGAGTTCGTAGCGGCCGAGGATCGCCCGTTCGCTCCGAAGGGAGAGGCGTTCGCTAGGCTAGAGGCGTACTCCCGGGGGCTGAAATCGGACGAGGGGGCGACCTTCGACCGGGTCGAGACGCTCGACGTGGACAGCCTGACCCCGCAAGTGAGTTGGGGCACGACCCCGGCCATGACGGTGGACATCGACGGTGCGGTGCCAGAACCGCGGGACGGGAGCGAAGAGCGGGCCCTGCGCTACATGGGCCTCGAGCCGGGCGTGCGGATGAGCGAGCTCCGGGTCGACACGGTCTTCATCGGCTCGTGCACGAACGCCCGGCTGGAGGACCTTCGGGAAGCGGCCGCCGTGGCCCGGGGCCGGAAGGTCGCGGAGGGGGTACGGGCCCTGGTCGTGCCGGGGAGCGCCTCGGTTCGGGAACAGGCCGAACGAGAGGGCCTTGACGGCGTGTTCAAGGCGGCCGGGTTCGAGTGGCACCGGGCGGGGTGCTCGATGTGCCTCGGCATGAACGGGGACGTGGTCAAGCCTGGCCAACGGTCGGCTTCGACGTCGAACCGACCGTACGAAGGCCGCCAGGGCCCGGGGTCGCGGACCCACCTCGTGAGCCCGGTCACGGCCGTAGCGACCGCGGTCTCCGGCACGTTCACCGACCCCCGGACATTGGTCTGACCGTGCGTTCGCCGGGCCCAAGGCTGGAAAACGGGGCGGGTATAGTGTGAGGCTCAATCCTCGAAGGGGGCCTGACGGATGAAGCGGACTTTCCAGGCGAACAATCGCAAGCGACACAAGACCCACGGTTTCCGAATCCGGATGCGGACTACGGACGGGCAGAACGTACTCAAGCGCCGCCGTCTGCGGGGCCGCCGCCGCATCGCGGCCTGATTGGACTGAGCGGACTCTCGAAAGCCCGGTTCGAGGAAGTCTTCCGCGAGGGCGGGAGGGCCAGTTCGCAGACCTTCCGTGTCCACGCGATGCCGGGCCAGGGCAGGGTCGGGTTCGCCACGGCCAGAGCCATCGGCGTCCACGCACGCCGGAACCGGGCGAAGCGACGGGCCCGGGCCGCGTTCAACGAGGTTGGCCTGGTGGACGTACACTGGGACGTGGTGGTGTTCGTCCGAGAAAGCGCCCTGACGATGGATTTCGAAACGATGCAGCACGAGTTAACGGCGCTCCTGGAGGAAGCGCGAGGGCGATGGGACGGACGATCGGCGTCGCACTGATCCGCCTCTACCAACGCACGACCAAGTGGATGCCCCCGAGCTGCCGCTACACGCCGAGTTGTTCGCAGTACACCCTCGAGGCCGTCGAGAAGTACGGCCTGATCAAAGGGTCCTGGTTGGGGCTCAAGCGCATCGGCCGCTGCCACCCCTTCCGACCCGGTGGGCACGACCCCGTCCCGTAGACTAGACGCTTCCCCTGCACCCATGAGCGCCGCCGCCAAGCCCCGGAACCCGTTGATGACGTACCTCTTGTTCGGGGTCGTGGTGTACACGGGCATGCTCCTGTTCTTCCCCCCGCGTCCGACCGACACGCGCTCGGCGGCTGAGATCTGGACGGAGATGCAGAAGCTCAACGCGGATGGGCGGGACGTGACGATCGCGCGGGTGCTGGCGGACTATCAGCGCAAGCTCGACGAAGAGAAGGGGCAGAAGAAGCTCACCCAGGCCCAGGTCGATCAAAAGGTCCTCGAGGCCAACGTGCTGGTGGCGCACACGAAGCTCAAGAGCGGGCTCTACCAAGCGAACGAGAAGAAGGACGGGGTGCTGGGGCACCAGAAGATCACGGCGGGCTACACGCTCTTCCAACCCAAGTTCGACCGCTACCGCGGCACTACTCTCTGGCAGACGCCAGTACCGGTGTCGCCCGGGTTCGGGCTTGAGGGCGCGACGATCACACCGGACCGGCTCTACCAGGCCTACGTCGAGGATCTCCAAGTCCGCAACAAGGACCAGCTCGTGTTCGGGTTGTTCCGCGGTTGGCACCTTATCGACTCGCTGATCAAAGCGACGGGCTCGATCCCCGGCTTCAGCTACTGGTTCTCGGCGTTCCTGCTCGCGCTCGTCGTGCGCCTGGCCGTCTTCCCTCTGGCCATGAAGCAGTTCAAGTGGGGGCGGCAGATGGGCCAACTGCAGCCTTACATGAAGGAGATCCAGGAGAAGTTCCAGGACAAGAAGACGAAGCAGGTCCCGCCCGAGAAGGCGCAAGCGTTCCAGATGGAGACGATGGCGCTCTATAAGGAGTACGGCGTGAACCCGCTCTCCGGGTGTCTGCCCGCGCTGATCCAGCTCCCGTTCTTCTTGGGCGTGTACAACTGCATGCTCCTCTACAAGTTCGAGTTCACCAAGGGCACCTTCCTCTGGATCCAGCCGGGCGCGCAGAACCTCGGCCCGTTCCAGATCGCCCCGAACCTGGGCCAAGTCGACCACATCCTCGTCCTGCTCTACGCAGTGTCGATGATCGCGAGCATGCTCCTCACCCCCGCGAGCGACCCGAGCCAGATCAAGACCCAGCGGATCATGGCGGTCGTGATGTCGGTGATCGTGACGGTCTTCATGTTCATGTTCCCGGTGCCGAGCGCGTTCGTCCTGTACTGGGTGTTCGCGAACGTGCTAGCGACGGCCCACGCACTTTGGGTGTACCGCATGCCGATCGAGCCGCTCAAAAAGGTGGCCACGGCGACGGGCGGGGCGATCCCGGTCGACGGGTTCAGCCGGAACGGGAATGGGAACGGGGCCTCGAACGGCTCCGTCGACCCGGAGTTCTTCGGCAAGACCGGTTCGCCGCGGAAGTCGAAGAGGAAGAAGTAAAGGATTGGCCCTCGGGGGGCCATAGACCCAACCACCATGGAAACGATCGAAATCACCGCCGCCACGCTGAACGAGGCGGTCGAGAAGGCGGCGGCTGCACTCGGGGTGTCGGCCGACGAAGTCCACGCGACGGTCGTCGAGGAGACGAAAGGCCTCTTCGGGCGCGGTCAAGTCCGCGTGAGGGCGGAAGCGAAGGCGGCCAAACCGGCCAAGGCCAAGCCCGCTGCGAAGAGAAAGGCGTCGGAGCCGGAGGCCGAACCACCGGTCGAAGCCGAGGCCGAAGACCCCGCCGAGGCCCTTGCCGGGGCCCCCGCCGAGGCGCCCAAGAAGCGGGGCGGCCGGACCAAGAAGGTTGACGCGGAGCCCGCGGCGGCCGCGGTCGCGACCCTCGAGCGCCCAGAGGGTGAGGACGAAGCCGTCGAGGCCACGGCGGAGGACGCCGATCAGTTGGTCGGGCTGCTCGCCGAGATCCTCGAAGCCGCCGATCTCAACGTCGATGCGACCGTTAGCGAGGTGAAGGGCAAGTACGTCAACGTCCAGCTTCGTGGGCACGACACGAGCTACCTTGTCGGCCGACGGGGGGAGGTCCTCAACGCCTTGCAGTACTACATGAACGTGGTCTCGGCCCGGCAACTGGGCCATGGGATCCGCGTGGTGGTGGACGGCGACGACTACCGCAACCGGCGGGCGGAGACTCTGACGAAGCGCGCCCAGGACATCGCCGCGGCGGTGCTCGACCGAGGCGAGGAGGCCGTGCTGGAGGCATTGCCCGCCTTCGAGCGACGGATCGTCCACCAGGCGATCAGCGAGATCGACGGCGTCACGACCTACAGCGAAGGCGAGGAGCCGAACCGCCGGGTCGTCATCGCACCGGCGGAGTAGGGCCCCCTGATCGGGCGGGGGTAGTCTCCGCCCGATGCCCCTCTCGATCAAGCCTCGCCCGTTACGGGCGGGAGACGAGGTACGGATCGTGAGCCCGGCCTCCGCTGTCGAGCCGGACAAGGTGGCGGCCGGGGTCGCTCTGCTCGAAAGCGCGGGTTACCGCGTGACTTTCGGCCAACACGCCTTCGCTCGGGACGGATACCTCGCTGGGCCCGACGAGCACCGGGCCGCCAACCTTCAGGAGGCCTTCGACGACCCGGCCGTGGCCGCCGTGGTCTGTTCTCGCGGGGGCTATGGGTGCGCCCGGCTGCTGCGGCTCCTTGACCTCGACCGCATGGCGGCGAGCAGCACGTTCTTCGTCGGGTTCAGCGACGTCACCTCCCTGCACTTGGCCCTCAACCGGCGGGGCCTCGCGACGCTCCACGCCCCCATGCCCCTCTCGTTCTCGGTCGAGCGACCGGAATGGGTCAAGGCGTCGTTCCTCGCCGCGCTCCGAGGGGACGACCCGGTCGCCGTCGGGGTGCCGGCCGCCGAGACCCTGGTGCCTGGGAGTGGGGAGGGGGCCCTAACGGGTGGCTGCCTGTGTCTGCTCTGTGACAGCCTAGGGACGCCCGACGCCCTCGACTGCGAAGGCCGTGTCGTGCTCATCGAGGACGTCGACGAGAACCCCCACCGGGTCGACGCGATGCTCACGCACCTGCTCAACGCCGGGCAGATCCAGCGCGCAGCGGGGATCGTGGTCGGCGAGATGACCGGCACCGACACGCGGAGCGACCCTTCGATCGGGTCTTGGCCGTGGCGCAGGATCGTGGCGGACCGCCTCCAACCGCTCGGCGTCCCCACCGTCGTCGGGTACCCGTTCGGACACTGCCGGGCGATGGCGAGCCTGCCGCTCGGCGTCCGAGTCCGGCTCGACGCCGACCTGGGTACCCTCACGTTGCTCGAACCGCTATGCGCCTGACTCTCTTCCTCTTTGCGCTGCTCGCCCCGGGTTTGGCCACGCCCCAACGGTGGGAGAAGCCCCTCGTCCCCGGCGTGGTCTACCGCATGGAGGTCGACGGCAACGTGCCGAGGGTGGTCCACGCCCTCCGGTTCGCGCGCGGCGCGGCTACGGTCACGGCCCGCCCGCAGCTGGCCCGTCCCCAGGTGTTCGCGGGCGAGGACGAGGCCAAAGGTCGGGCCCCGCTGAGCCAGACGGTCCAGCGGACGGGTGCCCTTGCGGGCGTCAACGCCGACTTCTTCCCCTGGTCCGGCGACCCGCTCGGGGCGATGGTGCGGGACGGGGAGCTGGTGAGCCGACCCTTCCGTGGGCGCAGCGTGTTCGCCTGGGGGCCGGGCGGGACGACGGTGAGCCGACTGAACTGGACGGCCGAGGCGGTTCTCCCGGACGGCACCTCCCTGAGCGTCGATGGGCTCAACGAGGAGGTCGGGCGGACGATGCTCGTCCTCACGACGCCCACCGGCGGGAACGCGGTCTCGGCCGCGGACTCGGTGACCGCCTACCTCGCGGTCGATGGCCCGCTCACGCCCAAGGGCTCCTGGGTGGGGAAGGTCGTGTCGGTCGAAGAGAACCTGCGCCGGGCCCCAGTCGGGAAGGGGCAGTTCGCCCTGACTGCCTCTGGGCCGAAAGCGGAAGCGCTCAGGAAGCTGGAGGGGGGCCAGAGCGTCACGGTCCGGGTCGCGGTCACGGGGTTGGAGTGGGAGAAGTGGCCGCAGGTCGTGGGCGGCGGGCCGGTCATCGTGGCCGGGGGCAAGCCGATCCAGGCCTGGACGGCCGAGGACTTCCGCGACGACTTCGCCACGAGGCGCCACCCCCGGACGGCGATCGGCGCGACCCCGTCGGGCGACGTCTGGCTGGTCGTGGTCGAAGGGCGGCAGAGTCACAGCGCGGGCGCGACCCTCGACGAACTCGGGCGGCTCATGCTCCGGCTCGGGTGCACGGAGGCGATCAACCTCGACGGGGGCGGGAGCAGCCAGATCGCGCTGAGGGGAATGGTCGTCAACCGACCCAGCGACGGGTCCGAGAGGCCGATCGCCAACTCCGTCCTCATCGCGCCGACCGGGGAAGGGTGGCCCCCGCGCGGCGATGAGTTCGTCGTGAAGGGCTCGGCTCGGGTGACCGTGGGCTCCGCGGCGGAGTACCAGGTGGTCGACGAGTCGGGTCGGACGGTCCCTAACGCGGTCGTGGTCTGGGCAGCCTCGGGCGACGCCTGGATCGACCAGGGTGGGCGACTCCGCGGTCTCCGACCGGGGCGGAGCAAGGTCACAGCCTGGGTGAACGGGCGTACGGCCGAGGTCACCGTCACCGTCGAAGCCCGAAAGCCCGCGACGGCGCCCAACCAAGGCTGAAAGTCGCCTCGCTCGCGCGAATCTGACCGGCGGGTCTGTGCGGTGAGCTAGGTTGACTTCTCCCGGTACTGCCGCGGCGAGAGGCCGGCATGGCTCCGGACCAGCTTGTTGAACCGGTGCAGGTCGGGAACCCCGACGCGGGCCGCGACTTCCTTGACCTTGAGGGTCGTGGTCGCCAGCAGGCGGCACGCCTCGCGCGCTCGGGTCTGGCGGATGAAGCCGAGGACCGTCGTCCCGTGCTCGGCCTGGAACCAATTGAGGAGCGCCGATTGAGAGACGTCGAGCCGACGGGCGATCTCCGCGACCCGGAGCGACGGCCTCGTCGGGATCCGGATCAACGTCCGGCCGACCGGGCCCGTGGCGGGGGCCGCCTGGTGCATCGACCTCGACAGGGCGGTCTGGACCGTCCGCGGTTAATGGCCGGGGCCTGAGCCCGGGTGCTTAAGGGACGTCGGGATCGCCCGGGTCGCCGCTCGCCCTCGGTGGCCCGAGGCGGCCGCCGCCTTGAGTCCCCGGGCCACTCGGCGTCCGCGACCTCGCCCGCCGGGCCTTCGGGCCGGCCAGGTAAGGTGCAAAGCACCGATAGGCCTACGGAACCCTGACCGCAGGCCCGCCGGTAGAGACCGTGCCTATGCTCCTTTCGACCCTTGTCGCCATTGCGGCAGCCCCAAGCGTCATCCAAGACGCGAAGCTTCTGCGGTTCCCTGACATCCATGGCGACAAAGTCGCCTTCGTTTACGCCGGTGACATATGGACGGCCGACCTCAACGGCGGTTTCGCCCGTCGCCTGACCTCGAGCCCGGGGTCCGAAGTGTCCCCACGGTTCTCGCCCGACGGAACGATGATCGCCTTCAGCGGCCAGTACGACTCGGCCGTGCAGCAGGTCTACGTCATGCCCGCCGACGGAGGGACGCCGAAGCGGCTCACTTTCGAATCGGAGTCCGCCATCGTCGCGAACTGGACCCCGGACGGCAAGATCGTCTACGCGAGCGCCTACGGCAACCCGTTCACGACCCGGATGTGGATGGTCGACCCGGACGGCGGGATGCCCATCCGCACCGACCTCGTCGAGTTTACGAACGGCTCGTTCAGCCCGGACGGCAAACAGCTCGTCTATAACCGGAACAACTCGTACGTCTTCACCTGGCGGCTCTATCGCGGCGGCACGCAGGGGCGGCTCTGCTTCTGGGACTTCGAGAAGGAGACCTACACCGAGGCTCCGGCGGGCCGGGAGCAGAACTACTGGCCGATGTGGATCGGTGACCGGGTCTACTTCCTCTCAGACCGGGCCCAGAACAACCTGAACCTTTGGTCGTACGAACCGCGGACGAAGCGCTTCGAGCAGCTCACCCGCTTCGACGATGGGGACATCAAGAACCCGCAGTTCGACTCCAAGCGGATCGTGTTCGAGCGGATCGGTGCCCTCGCCATGTACGACGTCGCCGCCAAGAAGGTCGAGCCGGTTTCGGTGACGATCGCCTACGACGAGGTCGCTGCCCGGCCGCGGTTCCGTCGGTTCGGCGAGTCGGTGAACGACTTCGGTCTGTCGCCGAGCGGCAAGCGTCTCGTCCTCACGGGCCGCGGGGACCTCTACTCGGTGCCGGCCAAGAACGGCCCGACGCGGGCCTTCACCTCGACCCCCCGGTGGCGCGAGCGCGCCGGGTCGTGGTCGCCGGACGGCCAAACGATCGCTTACCTGAGCGACCAGAGCGGGGAGTGGCGGGTCTGGACGCAACCGCAAATGGGCGGTGAGGCAAAGGAACTCGGCCTGCCCGCGGACCACAAGGTCTCCCGTTTCAACTGGTCGCCGGACGGCAAGACGGTCGCTTACGTCACGTACGACGACAAGCTGCACCTCTTCGACCTTGAGTCCAGTTCGAGCACCTTCGTGGTCGAGAACGCCTCTGGCTCGGTTCAGTTCGACTGGGCGCCGAACAGCGATTGGGTCGCCTACACCAAGGTCGAGCCGAACCTGTTCAGCGCGGTCTACCTCTACGACGTCAAGGCGAAGGCCCATCACAAGGTCACGGAGGGCTACTACAACGACGGCCCGGTCGCCTTCGACATGAACGGCAAGTTCCTGTACTTCGTCTCTGGGCGGACGTACGGGGTCAACTTCAGCCCGTTCGAGATCGGCCTCCACCAGCAGAACGTGCAGCGCGTCTATGCCATGGCCCTGGCCAAGGACACGACCGACCCGTTCGCCATCGCCTCGGACGAAGAGCCCGTGAAGGCGAAGGAAGAGCCCAAGAAGGAAGAGCCCAAGAAGGAGGAGCCGAAGAAGGACGAGGCGAAGCCCGCCGACCCGAAGCCTGCGGAAGAGAAGCGCACGAAGGTCGACCTTGACGGCCTCGCCGACCGGGTGATCGCGCTCCCATGGCCGCCCGCCTCCTACGGGTTCCTTGCGGGGGCTGACAACGGCGTCTTCACGTTCTCCGGCGGCAGCCTCGTGAGGTTCGACATGGCGTCCCGCCAGTCACAGACGATCCTGCCTGGGGTGGCGGCGCTCGCGTTCTCGGCCAAGAGGGACAAGATTGCCTACCTCGCGGGCGGGGTGCTGGGGATCGCGGACGTCCGGCCCGGGATCGACCCGGCCGCAGGGCGGGTGCCCGTGACGGACGTGGCGACCGTTTGGCAGCCGCGCGACGAGTGGACCCAGATGTACTGGGAGGCCTGGCGCTACATGCGCGACCAGTTCTACGACCCCGAGATGATGGGGCTGGACTGGAAGGCCATCGGCGACAAGTACGCCGCGCTCCTGCCCTACGTCTCGAACCGCGCCGACCTCTCCTACCTCTTCGGGCTCCTCATCGGCGAGCTGGGCACGGGCCACGCCTATGTCCAGGGCGGCGAGACCAACTTCCAGGTCCCGAACGCCCCGGTCGGCAAGCTCGGGGCGGACTACGAGGTCGTCGGGCGCAACGTCCGGATCAAGAAGGTCTACAAGGGCCTCAACTTCGAGTCGGACCGACGGGGCCCGCTCGGAGGCCTCGGCGTGAGCGTCAACGACGGCGACTACCTGCTCGAGATCGACGGCAAGCCCGTGACCGGGGACCGGAACCTCCACGAGCATCTGCTGGACCGCGTGGATAAGCCGGTCGTCCTGACCGTGAACTCCACGACGTCGCTCGAAGGGGCCCGGAAGGTGACCGTTCGGCCGATCGGCGACGAGTCCGAGCTCCGCTACATCAGCTGGGTCGAGGCGAACCGCCGCTACGTCCTCGAGAAGTCGGGCGGGCGGATCGGGTACATGCACGTCCCGAACACCAGCGTCCAAGGGATCATCGAGTTCGTCAAGGGCTACTACTCCCAGGCCGGCACCGACGCGATGATCGTCGATGAGCGCTACAACGGCGGCGGGTTCATCCCGACGTTCTTCGTGGAGGCGCTCATGCGAGAGTCGCTGACCGTGTTCCGCCCGCGCCACGGCCGCGACGTGCCGCTCCCCGGGAGTCACCCGGAGGGGCCGAAGGTGATGCTCATCAACGAGTTCGCGGGCTCGGGCGGCGACATGCTCCCGTGGCTGTTCAAGCGTAACGGGCTTGGGCCGCTGATCGGGACGCGGACTTGGGGCGGGCTCGTCGGGATCACCGGTGGCGCACCTCTGGTGGACGGCGGCTCGGTGACAGCCCCGGCATTCGGCATCTACGACCGTGAGACCGGCAAGTGGATCGCCGAGAACACGGGCGTCGACCCGGACATCGAAGTCGACGCCCGCCCGGACCTCATCGCCCAGGGCAAGGACCCCGTGCTCGACAAGGGCATCGAGGTTCTGTTGAACGAGCTCAAGAAGAACCCGCCGAAGAAGCGGCCCACCCCGGCCTTCCCTCGGTTCGGCCGCTGAAGGTACCAGGTTGGAGCGCGGGCCACAAGCCCGCGCTCCCCTGACTACCTGTTCGGCGCACTCGTCCGAAAGCCCGTCTTGCGGGTCACCTCTGCGGGAGGGCCGTAGGTGCGAGCCGCGTCCGGTCGCCGGATGCGACGGGCGAGGCGCGACGGTCGTTCACTGGAAAGCGCTCAGGTGCCAGGCGAGGCCGCCCGGCAGGGGGCCGGTGGCGAACTCCAAGTGGATTACACGACGGTGGCCGACTTGGGTCGCGGGGGAACTTGCGTGCAGGACGAGCGGCTTCATCGCGACGCAGTCGCCGGCTCGGCACGTCGCAGCGACCTCGGCGATCACATCAGCGAGGCAGCCCGAGGCGTTCATGGTCAAGAACCCACGTACGTGCGTCCGCTGCAACACGCGCAGCGGCCCGTTCTCAGACCAACGCACCCACCCGCCCTCCTACGCAGTGGCGAAGGGCGCAAGAAGGGCCAGGGCCAGGGTAGCCAGGGGCCGGCACGATCCGGAGGACGGGGGTGTTCTCATCGGGGTCTCCCGTGCCATGTTCCTACGCAGGGAGTGTACAAGCCGGTTGTGGGGACCGCCCCCTTGTCGTCGCGTTTTTAGGGCCGGGGCTGGGTCGGTGAGGCGGGCTTACCTCGCCCTTGGAGCCCGGCGTGTGCGCTGGGCGAGCACGGCGGTCCCACGGTGGTTCTGAGGGGGAAATGCAAGCGGTGGCACGGGCTCGGCACGGGGTCGGCACGGGAGCGGTACGGGCGGAGCCGCGGCGCAGCCGAGATGGGCCTGAGGACGGCGGGCGGCGCGACCGACGATAACTAGGTATGGCGGTCGTGAAACCAGGGATCGGGCTCGGGGGTCTGAGCGGGACGAGCGGGGGGGCGGTCTTCGCCACGCTGCGGGACGGGACGGTGATCGTGCGCGAGCGGCCGGGTTGGCGGGGGAGCCCGACGCGGGCCCAGACCCTGTCGCGCCAGGCCTTCCGTCGGGCGGCCGGCTCGTGGGGCGGGCTCACGCGAGAGGAGCAGGCTTCCTGGCTCGCGTGGGCCCGTCTCAGCGACCCCTTTGCGGGGGCGGACGGGGCGGTGCGGGCGTATGTGTCGCTCGCGGTGCGCTGGCTCGCGGTGAACCCGATGGGCACGCCGCCGAAGCTGCCTCCGGCGGCGCCGTTCGCGGGGGACGCGGTCGCGGTGGCGGCGACGGCGGCGCCGGGGGCCCTCGTCTACTCGCCTGACCGGGCGAACGCGGCCGGGATCGTGACCGAACTGCTCGGGGTGCGGGTGCGGTCGTGGCTCGCGAACCCGCGGGACCGGGACTTCCGGGCATTGGGGCAGGCGGCGTTCTCGGGGGCGGGGGCGGCGGTGTCGGTGCCGGTCAAAAGCGGGCGCTATGCGACGGCGGTGCGCTTCGTGCGGGTCGCGAGCGGGCAGTCGTCGTCGGTGTTGCGGCTGGGGGTCCTGGGAGTGGGTTGAGGGGTGGACCCTGTGGACTCGGTGGACTGAGTGAGCAGGGTGGACTGGGCGGACGGTGGTGGACGGGGAAGGGGGGCCGGGGTGGGCCTAGGGTTCGGGCCCACCCCGCTCGCAGGTCAGGGTTGGGACTCGAGCGACACTTCGTCGATGAAGTAGCGCCAGTTCGTTACCGTCGTCGGGCCGGTCTTGCGGGCTGTGATGCGGATTTGGATGTCCCGCGTGTCTTGGTTGACGAAGCTCTGCGGCAGGTTCAGCGTGTAAAGCGACTGCCGGTCGCTTCGGCTCACGCTCCGCTCGTCGAGGGTCACGTAGACCTGCTGCGACCAGTCGTAGACCTCGAGCTTCTCGGTGATGCCCACCGTGTTCGCGCTCGTCGTGATCGAGAGGCGAAGGAAGGAGGCGGACTGGTAGGGCGTGAAGGCCGTCACGGTGAGGTTGACCGGCGCTTCGTTGAGGTTCCGGGTGAGGCCCGGGGCCCAGGCGGAATAGTCCCCGTCCCTGGTGCCCAGACTGGCCGTGTCACCACTGACGGGCAGGCCCCGGGTGACGGAGTAGTAGGCGGGTCGGACACGGTCGGAGAGCGTGGCCGGTTCGAGCACGATGCCCCGCGGGTCGCCGTCGAGCGTGGCGTTGCCGACGATCAGCCCGTTGGAGTTGATGCCTCGTAGCGACGTGATGACGTAGCGACCGATGTTGCCGACGTTCTCGTCGACGACCCTCGTCTGGCGGTCGGGCGTCCAGACGATGAAGTCGGTCGTGTTGTCCTGGCGTTGACCGAGCCCGAGCACCCAGCCCGAGTCGGCGACGGCGATCGCGTTCGAGCCGACGAACCCGGACGGTAGCGGGAGCTGCTGGGGGGTGCCGGCGCGCCGGTACTCGAAGGACCGGCGGCCGAAGAGGCTGCCGCTATCCCCGACGACCAGACCGCTGATGTTGACGTCCACGCCGAAGCTGCGGTCGTCGTTGCCGAGGACGCCGATGTTGATCGGGGAGCCCTGGGCGTCGAAGAGGGTGGCGCGGCCGATGGCGTTCGGGTTCTGGTTGAGGTTGTCGTTGAAGCTCGTACCGACGAACTCGCCCGTGTCGGCGACGCCGCCGATGGTTTGGAACCGGTCGAAGCCGGGGAGCAGATCGGTGGCGAAGGCGGAGCCCCCGATGTCGGTGACGAGGCCGCGGTTGGTCTGCCCGTCGAAGACCGAGCCCACGACGCGGCCGACGTTGTTCAGGCCCCCGAAGAAGCCGAAGGCGATGGTGGTCGGGTCCGACTGGCCGGACAGCCAGTAGCCGTAGGCCCGGCGGCCGACGTTGTCGAAGAACTGGCCTCCGACGGTGCCGTTGTTCGAGATGGCGAGGGCTTCGGCCCCGACGAAGTTCGCGGGGGGCGAGAGGAGTCTGAAGTTGCCGCCCTGCCACACGAAGCCGCGGCCCGTCTGACTCGGCCCGACCCGCCCGACGACCCTGCCGTCGTTGCCGACGTCGTTGGCGGAGATGTCGGTGAAGCCTTGGGGCTTGCCGAGGTCGCGCAGGGTGTAGAGGCCCTGGTTGGGCCGGGCGTTCGCTTCCATCACGAACCCGCGGACTTGGTTCTCGGGGTAGCCGGCGTTGGGGTAGTCGTTCCAGATCGGGGCTTGTTGGCCGACGGGGAAGCGGTAGCTGGCAACGTTCTCGATGCCGAGGAAGTTGTTCGGCTCACCTGCCTTCCAGTTGCGGTAGGAGGACGTCTCACCGCTGGTCCAGGTCCAGCCCACGTTGGGGTCTTGGTTGGGCCCGACGCGGAAAAGGCCGATCCAAGGGCCGAGGTAGGTTTGGCCGAAGGTGTCGAGCGCGAACCACCGGTTGAAGTCGCTGAAGAGGCTGAAGAGGAAGCTGTTCTTCTGGCTGGACGAGGGGGTCGCGAGCCAGCCGCCTTGGGCGGCGGCGGCGGCGGCGGCGTCCTTCCAGCTGATGCCGATGGGTGCGGAGACGGGCTTGTACCACTTGCCGTTCGTCCACTGCACCCAGTCGGTGGGCGGGTAGGGGGACTCGACGACATAGGCGATGACCTGGGGGTTGATCCGCGGGACGGCGCCGATGGCGAGGTCGTTCCAGGCCGCAATGGGGTTGCTGTCGAAGTTGTAGAAGGCGGCCCGGTTCTCGTCGCCTCCGGAGTTGTTCGGCTCGCCCGGGTACCAGGCGCGGAAGGTGCTGGTCTCGCCGGTGAGCCAGTTCCAGTTCTTGGTCGGGTCGGGGTCGTTCCCGGTTCGGAAGAACCCGATCCAGGGGCCCACGTTGGCGCCGTTAAAGAGGTTCTTCGACCAGAACCGCTTGTCCCGGATCAAGTCGAACACAAAGGCGTTCTCGGCGCTCGAGGTGAGGGTCACAAGGTAGCCGCCTTGTTGGCGGGCTGCCACATCGGCCTCGCTCCAGGCGATGCCCGAGGGGACGAGCACCCCCTTGTACCAGTTCCCGTTCCCACTCCACCGCACCCAAGGGGTGTCTTGAGCCGACGCACACGCGACAACGGCGACGCAGGCGAGTGCGAACACACGCCGAAGATCTCCTAACGCAAGTTTCATGATAGTCACTCGGGCCTAGCCCTGGAGGCTTAAGTGTACCTGCGTTTTATGCTTGTTCTTGCCAAGATCGCGCATGATTCGTGCGGGATTTTTCGACCAGGCGGGCTTGAGCGCGCCTCCGGGGGCCGGACTCAAGTCCGGCACTCCGGGGTCCGCTCTGGGTTCGGTGAGCTGTCGCTAAGGCCGCGGGCTCACGGCACCGGCAGGGCCCCCGTTCGGCCCGCTACGTGCTGGCCCGATACCCTCGGGGTTGCTCCCGCAGGCGGCTCAACGTCTTGACGAGGGCTTCCTCTTTGGCCAGTGCCGCTCGCCCGTCTACCCGCTGGAACCGTACCGGCCGAACGTCTGTCAGTCCGAAGGGATTGACGAGCCTGAGCGGCACATCGAGCCCTCCCCCTCCGCTCCAGGACGCGACGACCACCTTGGTGACGGCCTCCCAGTAGGGGCGCTTGTCCGAGTCCCCCGCCTCATAGAGCCAGTAAGCCCGAGCGACCGTGAGCTCGAGCCCCTTGGCCGTCAGTCGCCATGTCCCTTCGGTCGCCATCGGCGGGACGTACTTGGTCTGCGCCGTCAGTCTTTCGAGAGCCAGGAACGTCCCGTCCCGCTTGACGGCGATGTCGGCTTCGAACGACCCAAGTGCAGCGCCAGGGAACCGGTTCGACCACCGTCCACTCACCTTCTCGACGTCGGCGGCACTCGGCCGACCTTCGGGTGGAGCACAGCCGACAGAGGACGGACCCGAGGCCACCAGCGCGAGCGTCAGGGGGATCTATCCGAACAGGAGGAAGGAACGCGCTTGGCTCATCGTGTCTGCCAACTCTTCCAGTACTCGGGGTCTTCGATCGAGACCGCTTCCTGGGTCATCCAGAGCGGGTGGAAGGTGTCGAGCATGACGGCGAGCTCTTCGGTCTTGGTGTGGCCGATCGAGCGCTCGACGGCGCCGGGCTGGGGGCCGTGGGGGATGCCGAGGGGGTGCATGGTGATGGAGCCCTCCTCGATGCCCTTGCGCGAGCCGAACTTGTCGTTGCAGTAGTAGAGCACCTCGTCGCTATCCACGTTCGAGTGGTTATAGGGGATAGCGATGGCCTCGGGGTGGAAGTCCAGCACCCGCGGGCAGAACGAGCAGACCACGAAGTTCCAGCCCGTGAAGGTTTGGTGGATGGGCGGGGGCAGGTGGAGCTTGCCGACGATCGGCTGGAAGTCGTTGATGTTGAACGTCCACGGGTAGACGTAGCCGTCCCACCCGACGATGTCGAACGGGTGGAACTTATAGTGGTACTTGGTGTGCCGCCCACGTGCTTTGACGACCACGAAGAAGTCGCCCGCCTCGTCGTAGGTCTTGAGCTCGACCGGCGGGTGGACGTCGCGCTCGCAATAGGGGGCTTCTTCGAGCAGCTGGCCGTACTGGTTGCGGTAGTTCTTGGGGATCGTAACGGGGCCGTAGCTCTCGATGGTGAGCATGCGCACCGGGAGCGAGTCGAAGCGGAGCCGCCAGATCGTGCCGCGCGGGACCACGATGTAGTCGCCCGGCTTGAACGGCACGTCGCCGTACATCGACTCGAGCGTCCCGCTGCCGTCGTGGATGAAGAGGATCTCGTCGGCCTGGGCGTTCTTGAAGAAGTCGACCATCTGCTCGGCGACGAGGCCTTGGTTCCAGACCACGTCGTTGTTGCCCATGAGCGGGATGCGCCCGGTGATCGCGTCGCCGCAGGGCTTCATGCGGCTGGTCTTGAAGTGGCGGTGCCGGAGGGCCTCGTCCTTCAGGTACGTCGGCGCGACCGCCCCCATGTCCTCCCACCCCGCGACCTCGGTCGGCAGGTTGATGTGGTACATGGTGCTCATCATGTCGCTGAACCCGTGGGTGCTGAAGAGCTGCTCGGAGTAGAGCGAGCCGTCGGGCTTGCGGAACTGGACGTGCTTCTTGGCGGGCAGCTGCCCAAGTCGATGGTATCGCGGCATGGTGCCGCTAGTTTACGCTAGCCCTCGCTGCTGGGGTGGTCGTCCCCCGTTTCATGCCTTTTGATGCCTCAACCCTCGCAAGGTTGAGGCTCCATCCTTGCCCGCCGCCATCGAGGGGACTCGTGTACCGTCTCGCACCCCGGCCGTTGCCTGCACGTGTCCCGTGAGACCTGAGCAAGCCTCAACCCTGCAAAGGTTGAGGCATCGAACCCTTTGAGGACTGAGGCATCGAACAGCGAGTGGTGAGGCATCGAAACGCGACACCGCGAACGGTGGCTTGGGCGTTGCTTGGGAGCCTGGCCCGCCCCTAGCGCCGGAAAACTCCTTGGCGATTCTCGCGACAAGCGACGGATCGGTCGCTCCAATACGGTACTGTGGCGGGATGCGCACCTCACTGAAGAAGCTGGCTTGGGTGACCCTCGCCGTTGCTTCAGCCACAGCCCCGGCCCTCGCCGACGAGTTCCGGTTCCGCGCGGACATGCCTGACTTCGACCAGCGACGGTCCGGATTGCCGAACAACGGCAACATGTACTGCGTCCCGACCAGCTTCGTCAACATTTGCGGCTACTTCCGGAACTACGGGATGCCGAACATGCTGGACGGCAGCAACCCGAACAGCCACAGCGAGATGACGGGCCTCATCTTCCTCATGGGGTTCCTCATGGGAACCCACCCGGAGGATGGGACAAGGGGGTCATGGCCGACCGAGTTCGCTTGGGTCGACTCCAAGACGAGTAAGTTGGTGTTCATGGGGGCTTGGGGCCCTTCCAGCACATGGGGGTTCAACGCGGTCATGGGCCAGTTCCGTGGCGGGGCCCTCGTCCGCATCGGTTATGGCCGGTACACGAACGTGAACGGAACGTGGTTCCGCACCGGCGGCCATAGCGTGACGATGGGCGGATTCGGCATCCAAGGGTCGCAAAGGTACTTCCTCGTGACCGACCCGGCCCGTGACGACGGCGACAACACGAGGCAGAGCTCGTTCGTCTTCGAACAGAAGGACACGACCAACATCACCCTGAACACGGACGACCACGGCCCGGTCACTCACGCCCGCTACACGTTCTGGACCGGGGACAGCGGAAACAGGCGCGCCATGGTCGACAGCATGACGAGCTTCATGCCGGTCTACGCGGGATGGCCGGCAGCGAACCAAGACGGGACGAACCTGAACATCCGGTTCCAGTACATGCCCCAACCGCCGACGATGGGGCAGTTCCCGACATCGTACACAGTGACCACGACCGACTCCATCGTCGATTGGTGCTTCGACCCGAGCGAGTTCGGGCTTGTTCTCCTGAACACGGCGGGGCAGGTGAAGAAGGTCGATATCGCCTCCGAGGCCGAGACCACGGTCCTCACGAGCGCAGCCGCGCGGCAGGTGGCGGTCGGCGGGCACGATCAGGACGTGTACGTCCTACGCGAGGGCACGTTCTTCGACTCGGTGAGCCGGATCCCGAAAAACGGAGGCCGGCCCCAGTCGATCAACCTCCCGGGCAAGGCCGCCGCGATCGAGGTCGACGACCGAACGGGAGGCGTCGTGGCCCTCGACTCCGACCTCCAGGGCGCGACCGCCTTCGACCGCGACTTCACGACGAGCCGCCGCGAGGCGTTCGTCCTGATTGCCCCGGCCCGGCCTACGGTGCGGATCGCGACCGGTCAGGGGCTCTTCGCGATCGACTCGGCGACCGGCAACTACATGATCGCCGAACAGGGCCAGCAGGAATGGACGACCTTGGCACGGCAAGGGAACCGCAGGGTTGGCCGGACGGTGAGGGTGAAGGTCGTTGGGGGGATCCAGCGTTTGATGGCCGGTCCGCAGAACACGGTATTTGTCCAGGACGGGAACGAGCGTCTCCAAACGTTCCACCCCAACGGCGTCACGAAAGCCACCGAGTTCACCGCGTTCCAGGCCGCTGGGCCCGTCCGCATCCCGAAAAGCTTCACGGCCGTGCGCCCAGGCGAGATGACGAACCAGGGCTGGATCAACGTCCTCCCCGACGGGAACAACCCCTAGGAGGCAGCGGGAGATCCATCCTGGGCGGCGGGTGGCCGGGTTGAGCGGGAGGGATCGTGCCCGCTCAGCCCGGTTCGCACGGAACACTCGAACCCTCGGTGCTGCGAGTGTTCGAGGCCCTGCCTATGGCCCTGGTCTCAGCCGAGTCACCCGGCCACGGGCAGGGCCACAACCGGGCCAACCGCCTGCCCCTACGCCCCTCTTGCCCCAAGTCTTCCTGGCCGAAGCTCGGACGCCCCGCCAGGGTCGAGAGTCGTTCGATACACGGTTATGTCGAGCTTGACTCGATACTGCGCTAATCGGGCGAGAAGGGACGGACTCAAGGAGACCACCATCGTTTCGTCGTTCTCTACGAACCCGAGGTCAAGGACGCGTCGCGAGCACTTGTTCCATAGGGCTAGGTAGCGAGGCTCTAGGGTGTCCAGCGCGCGGATTATCTTCTCGATGGCAGTCAACGGCCTCTTGTACTCTCGAAGTGTTTGAAGATACCAGCGGCCGGCCGGCTGGTTAGCGATCAGCGCCAGGCCCTGGCGTTCGAGTCTCTCCGACAGCGGCGAAAGGTTCGACCTAGAGTACAGGTATAGGTCCGTTATGGCGGGGTGTCGCATCGCTCAAAAGAATGCCCTATGCGGCCGGGTGACCGTTGAGCAAGATGGATTGTGCCTGTGCAGCCCGGTTCTCTGGGAGTCGCAACTCACGTGGCCGCATGTGCGCGAGCCCCGGGCTATGGCCCTGAACCCAGCAGAGTCACGCCGCGGCGGGCCGGGCCATAACTAGGCCAGCCGCTGCGAACTGCGAGTGCGAGAACACAAACGCACAGGGGCCGCCCGTCACGTTCTTCCGAAGTTTAGGCCGAAGGGCTCGCTGCCTGAAGCGACTCCATAAGCTTAAAGAAGCCGGAATCGACATGAAGGGTACGCCGT
The DNA here is from genome assembly GCA_022843485.1 of Fimbriimonadaceae bacterium. Lineage (GTDB taxonomy): Bacteria > Armatimonadota > Fimbriimonadia > Fimbriimonadales > Fimbriimonadaceae > JALHNM01. The sequence continues at coordinate 47,176 of JALHNM010000008.1, forward strand.
TTGAATCTCCAGCCGAGTTCTGTCTTTCATCAACCCCCGGGGGGTTGAGGCTCTGGCGGACTACTCGGAGTTTCAAAGGGCTGGCTGGCGAGGCTCCGTAGCCTCGACCTTGCAAGGGTTGAGGCACTATAGAGGCCTCTCGGGAGGTTCGAGGCTCGCCGGGAGCCAGGGGACGGGGCGGCCGAGGTCGGCGGTGGAGTTCGATTCGGTGCGGGCACCGTTGGAGCAGGTTGTCGTGGTGGAGACCATCACGGGGCGGCCGGCGCTCCCTCCGCTTCGGCTGCCCTCCCGGCTGTCTAGTGGGGGGGTCGATGCCTCGGCACAAGCCGTGCCGAGGCATCTCCGTAGCGCCTAGGCCTTGCGCTTGCGGCTCAGGAACGCGGCGAGGCCGACGGCCGCACCGATGAGCGTCGCCGGCTCCGGAACGATGTTGATGTTGTCGAACTGGAAGGTGTTGCTCGGGTCGTCCTGGAAGTCCATGCTGACGATGTTCGTCATCAGGCTGAGCGAATAGGTCTTGAGGACGTTGCTCGGGTTGAGCCGGACGCTCTCCGTCACCTGGGTGTTGTCCGCGCGCCTGCCGACGAACGTCACGGTCTGGTTAGGACCCCCCAGGAAGACGTCGGCCATGTCGATCGACAAGACGTCGAACGCACCGCCGCCGACCTTGGTCATCGTCATCGAGCCGTCGAAGTAGTTCGCGAAGATCGCGACCGTGCCGGTATAGAACCCGGGAAAGCCGGAGGTCCAGGAGGCGATCGCCTGCGGGTCACCGGGGTGGACGGTCTCGGTGAACTTGAAGCCACGGGAGGTGACATTGTCGCCGTACAGCGTGAAGCCGCCGGTGCCGTTGTTGTTCAGGTCCTCGAAGTCCACGAGCTGGGCGCTCGCGATGATCGGGGCGCAAAGCGCCGTCATGGTGGCAAGAAGGGTTAAGCTCTTCATCTCTCTCCAGGTGGCGACAAGACACGCCGTACAGATCATATCACACTTTTATAGCCGAGGGATGACGATCGTCTAGAGTTCAGGTAAAATTCCGTTCCGTAACCCTGTACTTCGCCTTGTCACAGCCTAGTGGAATTACGGTGGAGGCGCCGCCCCCCAGTCTCAAGCGACCGACCGCACGGCCACCCGATGACCTGCGCCTCAGTGGGAGTCAGCAAGCGTTTCATGCCTTTCACGCCTCAACCTTCGAGGGGTTGAGGCAATCGCGGTCTATCCCGACTTTGAAAGGGCTGGCTGGCGAGGCTCCGTAGCCCCAAGCCTGCGAGGGTTGAGGCATGAAACCCGCCCCAGCGCCTCTTCGACCAACTCGAGCAGGGACGCGCGGCTTTCGGTGATGCCAGACTAGATCGTGATTCCCGCGTCCTTGTTGATCGCCGCCTTGGCGGGTCAAGAACCGAAGCCGTTGACCGCCGTGGACCTTCAGGGGCTCACGGCCCAGGTCACGTCACAAGACGACATCGGGCCGTTCGCCAAGGCCCTGGTGAGGCGGTCGGTCGGCGACGCCCGGATCGTCATGCTCGGCGAACTCACCCACGGCGACGGGACATCGTTCGCGCTCAAGACGAGCCTCGTCAAGTTCCTGCACGCCGAAATGGGGTTCGACGTGCTGGTTTGGGAGTCCGGCTTCTTCGACTGCGCCGAGATGGACCGCGAGCTTGGTGGGGACAAGCCCATCGGCGAGGTCGCGAGGCTTGGCGTGTTCGACCATTGGAGCCACGCCGCCGAGTCGCTCCCGGTCTTCGAGTACGCCCGCTCGTCCCAGGGCTCGAACCGTCCCCTCCGGATGGCCGGTTTCGACATCCAGCCTTCGGGCACAGCCTCGAACTGGATGCTGCCCGAGATGATCGGGTGGTTCGGCGACCGGATGAGCCCGAGGGGCCGGAAGGAGGTCGACGCCCTGCTCGAATCCGTCCGGACGGCGACGCCGGAGACGTTTCAAGCCGCCTACGCCAAGGCGTACCGGATCCCCGACATCTTGCGCCGCGAGTACGACCGGCAGAGGTGCACGCTTGATCGAGAATGGGGCAAGGAGTCTGCGTTCCGGGTGCAGGCCCTTCGTGTCGGCTCAAGGTACGGGGCGATGCTGAAGCTCGCGGGCGCGGGAACGCAGGCCTTCGCGTCGAGCTACAACCACCGGGAACGGGCGAACGCAGACAACCTGACTTGGCTCGCCAACGAGCGGTTTCGGGGCAAGAAGCTCATCGTTTGGGCGCACAACGTCCACATTCTCAAGGGTCTGCCGGGTTCCGGCGACCGTTCCCAGCCCCGAAAAGGCACGACCGAGCTCGACTCGACGGGCCGTATCCTCGCCGAACGCCTTGGAGACAACGTGCGGTCGATCGGTGTGGTCGCCCTGGGGGGCCGGTGGTCGTGGCGAGGCGGCGATCCGATCGAGTTCGCCCCGGCTGAGCCGGACGCGCTCGAGGCCGCGCTGGCGTCTCATTTCCCGGGCCTCGGGTTCGTCGATCTGCGGTCGGCCCCGACCGGCCACACTTTGCGCAGACCTTGGAAGGCCGTCATCGACCGGCAGAACCCGTTCACGGTCCAGACAGTCTGGCCGGACGGCTTCGACGGGTTGCTGTTCGTGCGCGAGATGCGCCCGCGGACTCAGCTTCCCTAGCCGTTCACTCCATCCAGTGGACCTTCTCGTCGCCGAGCAGGCATTGGATGTAGTTCAACTGGCCGTCGTGGTACCAAAGGTGGCTCACTGCGATGTGGGCGATGATGATCAGCGGCGTAGGCGGGGTCGGGTGGCCTGGCCCCGTCGCTGCGGCGACAGGCCAAGATCCGCAGACTCTTGACCACGCTCTCTGCCCTCCGGGCCAGACCGGGCCGCCAGTCTAGGGACCGTGCTTCTTGGAGATGCGCTTCAGGGTGCCCCTTTGGACGTCCGTCACGACGTGCGACGAGACTCCGCCCGGGCCGGGCTCGCTGAAGGTGAACGAAGTGAGTTGGTAGATGACCTTGTCGCCTTCGCGCCACATGTCGAGCGAGACGTTCTGCACCCCGATGCCGAAAATCGACGTGAAGCGGTCGGCCATCCACTGCGAGGCGAGCAGCACGCCGCCACCCTCGTTGATCTGCCACTTGCCGAGCGCGGGGTCGACCGGCTCCAGGACATAAGGCCGGACCGGCTGTTGGCCGTACTTGAGCTCGAACGTGTAGGTTTGTGGCTCTTCTAGCTTCTCAATGCGAAGCGACATGGGGAGCTTTAGGTAGTCGGGCTGGCCCGGCCGCGAAAACACCAGGTCGCCGATCCAACGCCCCTCGAAGTCTCCGGGAAAGCTGGCTGAGACCGACTGGACGGGCGGCTGTGCACCGGTCAAGGCGGAAGAGGCCAGAAGCGTGGCGAGGAGGGGCAAAGTCATTGCTGCAGTGTAGCCCATCCGGCAAGGGCGGCGCGGGCGTCGACTCCGGTCGTGGTCGTCATGACGGTCAGAGTGTGGCACAGGGAAAGTGCAACGCAGACCGGCTGGCCACCCACGCTTGTGAGGACGTGAGTCAGGAGTGGCTACGGCTGGCCTTCGGATCCGTCAAGGTCTGCTTTCAAGTAGAGGGACTGAGTGGCAAAGTCGATGACCGCCTGATGCCCGTCGAACACATCGACTCCAAGGATCATATCGACCTCTGACGAGCCGTGGGCTTGGAGGTGTTCGTTGATGCTCCCAAAGTCCATGCCGACCAACTGGCCGAGCCGTGGAACGACCGGTCCGACTTCGAGGATCGCTCCTTCAATGAGGAACTGGTCCAGAGCTCCACCAGCCCCGCCTCCGGCGATGTCGACATTGGAAAAGGCGAGCCCAAGCTCCTCGACGAGCGACATCGAGACGCACGTACAAGAAGCACCGGTATCGACGAGCAACTCTACCTGCCGACCGTTCAACGAGCCTTTCGTGTGGAAGTGCCCGACGGCGCTTCTTGCCAGCGGCACCCGCTGGTAGCCATGATGGTGCAGAAAAGTGGAAAGCTCGCTCACCGGGACTCCAGGTTCCTTGGGCCGCGATCTTACCTTTCATCCTAGACCTCAGGGGCACTCGCAGCACAGCTCGCAGAGGTCGGAACTGACCGTGCCGATCACGAGCGCCCCAACGCTTCGTCGACTGATTCCAGGAGCGTGCTCCGGAGGGACTCGAACGTGACGTCGGGGCGGCCGAGCGCGGCGTAGGGGCCGGCCCACTCGGGGAGGTTGGCCATCGGCCGCCGGGCCGCGCGGAGATCCCAAGTGACGAGGTCGTCGAGCGGCATGGGACGCAGCTCGAGGTAGCGGCGGGTGAAGGCCTCCATCGCCTCGCGCCCCAGGATCCAGCGGACGTCGAGGCGGCTGATCGCGAGGTCCGCGAGGGCGGGGCCGGTGAGGGCGTTCTCCCAGTCGATGACCCCGGTGAGCCGCTCGCCCTGCCAGAGCCAGTTGCCCGGCCAGAAGTCGCCGTGGCGGAAGACGGCCGGCTCCAGGCTCGGCGGGCTGAGGCGGGCCAGCGCCGCCACCACCTCCGGCTCGCGGAGGTCCTCGTTGAGCGGGCCGTCCGTCGGGGTTTGGAGAGCCTTGGTCGCCATCAGCGCCCCGTCGGGCACGGGGACACTATGGATCGCGGCCAGCATCGCCGCCGCCTCCGCCACGAACCCGTCGGGGTCGGCCGGGGCCGCGGTCGGGGCGCCCTCGAGGTATTCGAGCACCAGGAACCGGCCGTCCTCCGCCTCGCCCAGCCCGAGCACTTCCGGCGCCGACACGCCCCCCGCCCGCGCGATCCCGATGGCCCGGGCCTCGTAGGCGGCCGGGTCGGCGATCAGGGTGCGGACGTAGGCGCTGGGGAACCGCACGACCACCCGCCGCCGCTCGCCCCCCGGCCCGGCGAGGTCGGCCAAGAACATCTCCGCCGACATCCCCCCAGCCATCGGCTCGAGCCCCATGAGCTCCCACCCCGGCATCGCCCGCCCGACCCCCTCCCGCGCCTCCCGCTCCCGCCCCACACCGCCCATCGTACCGACCCCCGACCCAGACACCTCCAAGGAGCGCGGGCCTCCCGGCCCGCCCCCCGGTCCGCGGGCCTCCTGGCCCGCAAGTACCGTGCCCATGCCAGGGGAGGCCCTGGGGCAGGACGCGCCAGAGCCCACGTCCGGGACGGACGTGCCACGACCGGGCGGGTGGCCCGGCCTGACCCGTAGGGCAGGCCGGGAGCAGGGACCCCTCCGGCCACGCGCTCCGGTCCTCTGCTGGGCTATCCCCCATGGACGAGGCGCCCGCGGTGGCAGTCGGCGACCCACGAAGCCCCGCCGGTCGGCTGGGGCTGACCCCCGCTGTCAGCCCACCGTGACGAACGTGGCCGGGTCGTCTTCGCCGTACCAGTCCATCACGACCGGAAGGCCGGTGGCCGAGCGGAAGGTGCCGAGGCTCGAGCGGCCCGGCTCCGTGGCCGCCGCGGAAAGCAGAACGTCGCGGACGCGCCCGAGAAGCTCCCGGTTGGCCACGTCGAACCCCTCCGGGTCCTCGTCGGCGTAGGGGAGCTCCGCTGCCGCCGCCTCGATGGACTCGACCATCGCGCAGACCAGCACCCCGGACCGGGCCAGCGCGTCGGCCCCGTCGACGAGGAAGGCGGCCACCGCCCCCGAATCGGCCCGGACGTTCAGCCGCATCTCCGTCCAAGGCCCGCCGGCCTCGGCGCAGGGCTGGAGCGAGGACGCCGCCACGCTCCAGAACTCGCTGAGGTCGGCTCCGTCGGCGAAGACGTCGCTCCCGACGAGGCCTTCGAGCTGGACCCGGTTGACCCTCTCGCCCTGGACCTCGACCCCCCCGAACGTGTCGGGGTCGAGCACGAGGCCGGGCAAAGACCGCTCCGGGCCGTGGATGCTGAAGTACGTCGTCCAGGTGACCACCCAGCCATTATCCCCGGCCCCGGTCGTCCGAGGGAAGGGGAGGATCTGCGGCCCTCGCCGCCGGGTCGGGCCCGACCTGAACGGCGACACGACCGGAACATCCTCGCTTCAAACCTGCTTCAACTGTGCCTCAAACGTGCTTCAAACCCCGGTTTGCAGCACGTACGCAGCACGTTTGAAGCACGTTTGAAGCACACAGCCCCCGCAGAAGACCCCTCTCGGCAGCCTGCCGAGAGGGGTTCGAGACCTCAGCGACCTGCGGTCCGGCGGCGGGAGGCTCGCCAGCCGGCGAGGGCGAGGAGGCCGAGGGCCATGGTCGAGGGCTCGGGCACGGGGGCGCCGTAGGCCATGTCCCGCCAGTCCTTCAGGCCGGTGTCGCCGACTTTGGTGAAGGAGGGGGTGCCGTCGAGGGTCATCGAGTAGAGCGTCCCGAGGCTGTCGAGCCCGTAGAACCCGTTCCCGTCGTACACCATGCCCGTGATCGCCGCGTCGAGGCTGTCCAGCTGGCCGACGAGCTGTTTCGAGTTGTCCTCCCAGGTCGCCTTGTAGACGTACTGCGTGAGGCCGTCGCCGGACTCTTGGTTGAGCACATAGAACGCGTTGTCCTTCACCGCGAAGGCGTCGAAGCTGTTCACCTTCGGCCGGATGATCTTGATCGGCCCCCGGACGAAGCTCGTGAAGGTCACGGCGGCGTCTTGCGCACCCGGGCCGCTGCTCGCGACCAGCCCCTCCTCGATCTTGTTGGTCTGTCGGTCGTCGAGGGTGCCTCCGTCGAGGTGGGGCGCCCCGGAGCCGTTCACCGTGAAGAGCACGTCATCGAGCGCCCCGGTCGCGAGGTCCTTGACTAGCCGCAGCTCGCCCTTCGCGTTCGTGACCCAGACGCTGCCGGTGGGGGCGACCGGGCCGCCGGACCAGATGTGCAGCCCCCATGCGTCGTCCTGGAGCTTCACCACGCGGGTGGCCTTGGCCGTCCCCGCGTCGATCTGGTAGAGCCAGTTGTCCGCGTTCACGGCGTAGAGCGAGGCGGTCTGGGCGTGGGCCCCCAGGGCAAGCGTGCCCAAGGCGGCCATCGTCAAGGCGGTGCGTGTGCTCATGTGTGTCCTTCTCCGGTCACCCCGCCCAAAGCGGCGGGGCCACCTTGAGTATACGGCGGAATGGGGGCGGCCGAGCCCCGCCCCCCGTCACGTTCAGGCACAGTTCAGGGGCGTCGGCGCCGGGCCACGAGGGCAGCGACCCCCACCCCGAGCGCGAGCATGGACCCCGGCTCCGGCACCGTCTTCACGACCCAGTCGTTATGGTCGCGCAGGGCGGTGAAGAACGGGATCTTGCCGTAGACCGAGCCGTTCGAGCTCTCGGCCACGCCCGCGACCTGCCACTCGTCGCCGACCTTGATGAAGAACCCGCCGCCGCTATCCCCGGGCGCGGTTGCCCCTTCGAGCGTGGTCGGGGTCTTGGTCGATTTGTTGCCGCCGAGCGCCTCGAACGGAGCCATCGTGTTGTTCGCCTCTTGCCCGTCGTCGAAGTCCAACATGAACGTGTTCTTGACGACGAACTCGTTGTTCCTCGGGTCTTTGAGGTCGATCGCGTCGATGGCGTTCGTCGCCGCGCGCCTAGTGCCGTCGGGGTCGCTCATCGCCCCGGTCTTGCCGTTCCCGAAGAACCCGAACCCCGCGAAGGCCCCTTCTGTACCGTGGAGCGTCTTCGCGTCCCACTTACCGGAGTAGAGCTTCGAGGGCGTGACGCCGGTCACGGCCTTCTTGAGCTTGACGAGGGCGATGTCCCGCCCCTCCCCCTTCTTGTCCTTGTCCCAGGGCAGGGCGTCGTGGAAGACGATCTTGTCGGCGAGGAACTCGGCGCCGTTGATGGTGAACTTGAAGTCGGCGACGGTGCCGGCGTCCTCCTTGATGACGTGGGCGGCGGTCAGGACCCACTCGCTGGCGATCAGGGTCCCGCTCCCGAAGCTGTCCTTGCCGGAGAGCTTGCCGACCGAGGTGAACGTCTTCCCGAAGTCCACGTAGTCGGAGTCCTTCTTGGAGTCGAGGCCGGAGATCGCGTGGGCCCCGGCGGTCAGGGCCGCGAGCGCGGCGACGGCGAGTGTTCGAGTGACGTTTGTCATGGCTGTCTGTCCTTTGGCCCTCCTCTCAGTCCGGAGTCGGGCATGGACACAGCCTAAGGCCCCGCGGCCGGCGGGCCCCCGTTCCTTCAGAAAATGGAACGGCGTATCCTGGTGGTGGACGTGGGCGCAGCGCAGGAGGTCGGGGTCGGGGAGTTGGGCGGGTTCCTGCGGGGGCACCGCTTGGCCGCCCGGCTGTCCCTCTCCGAGCTCGCCCGGCGAGCGGAGGTGGCGAAGAGCACGCTGAGTCGCTGGGAGGCGGGTCGGGCGGAGCCGGACGTGGTCCCGCTACGCCAGGTGCTCCGGGCGCTCGGGGTGGACGCCGCCGGGACGGTGCAGGCCCTGGCCCTGCTCCGGGCGCCGCGGGGGGCGAGGGCCCTGCGCGAGCTCGACCGGCGCGAGGGACGCGACCTCGGCGAGATCGGGGTGTCGGCCCCGGTCTTCGGGTCGGCGCTGCGGGCCTTGCGGGGGCGGTCCGGGCTCACGGCGGACGACTTGGCCGGGCGAGTGGGCGTGGCCAGGTCGACCCTCGGGCTTTGGGAGACGGGCCAGCGCATGCCCGGCTCGCGCGACCTGGCCCTGGTGGCCGAGCTGTGCGGGGCGGGGCCCGAGGAGCGGGCGGCCCTCCTCGAACGCCGTCTCCCCGTGCCCCTCGGGCCGGAGGGGCCGGACAGGCTCGTGGCCTGGCTCGAGCGGCTGGTAGACCGGCTGGCGAGGGAGCGGCGGGTCAACGAGGTCGAGGCGGCGGGGTTCGAGGCCGAGGCCTGGCGCCTGGCCCAACACGACGACCGCGGGGCGGCGCTGCTGGGGCAGTACTACAACGTCCGGGCCGGGGCGCACTGCGAGACGTTCGCCGTCGCCGAGGTGCGGCGGTCCGCGACCAAGGCGCGCGACCTACCGTTTTACGACGCCCCCCGGCTGGTGAGCCACGTCCCCGAGTCGTGCCTCGCGTGGGTGCAGTACGGGACGGTCGGACTTGGCGGGATGGACCGGACGCTGCGGCGGCTCGAGCGGTGCTTCGAGCGGCCGATGACGGGCTACGAGCGGTGGTCGCTGCACCTGTTCCTGGCCCGGTTCTACGCCGAGCAGGGGCGGGTCGACCGGCTGGAAGGGTCGCTGGCCCAAGCCGACCGCGAGGCCGGGGACGACGCCCACCAGGCCGAGCTCACCATGACCTACTCGGCGGACTGCTGGGAGGCGGCCGGGTATCCGGAACGGGCGTTGCGGCTCCTGCCCGAGGAGCTGCCCGACGTCTGGGCGGTGCCGGCGCACCTCGAGACGGTGCGGCTGAGCGCGCTGGTCCAGCTCGGGGAGCGGGACGCCGCCGCCCGGTCGCAGCAACGGCTCCACGGGTGGATCGCCGAGAGCGGGATCGTCACCGTAGAAGCCCGCCGCGCCCTCGGCCTCTACCGCGGCCGCTTCGGCGAGGCGTAGGGGCCGTACGAGAACCTGTACTTTTCCACATGGTCGTTGGCCAATCTTCTCCGAAGAGTTGTATACTTGTCCTATGCAGCAATTGCGGGCATGTTTGACGGCGGCTCTTACCGCGGCAGGAATGGTTTTCGCCGTGGCCCAGACGATAGATCCAAACTGGGTCGTGGAGTCTTCGGAGCCGGGGTGGCTAGAGCTCTTCCCATCGCTCGCCGCGACTGCAGACGGCGTGTGCGTCCAGGTCCAACAGTCGGTCATCGGGCAGTACACGACGTCCCGAACCCAGGTGCGTCGGTACGACGACTTTGGCACACTGCTCTGGACGCGAAACTTTGACTTTCAGGGGAGTGCTTGGGCGTCCGGGAGCTGGAGCTTCCCAAGCGCGGGCGGTTCGGTCTGGTTGGCCTCAATCGTCATGCGCGAGAGCCGGGACTCCACTCTGGTTCTCCGCCGCATCGACCGATTGGGCACGACGCTGGCTAACGTCCAGCGGGAGGTCAATGCGTCCGACCCTCGTCTCGAGTTCCAGCCGTTGGGGGACGGCGGGCTCGCGGTCGCGTGGTCCTCGCGGGGCAACCACTACCTCCGCCTCGGCCCGGCGGGCGAAGTGGTGGTCGAGACCTCACCCTCCGTCCGAGGTCGGCTCCTCACGCTCGGGCCCGGGGGAGAGTCCTACTGGGGCTCACTATCCTGGGAAAGACCGCCAACGTTCGAAATCTACAGGCTCGACGTTCAGGGGTCGCTCGTCTGGAGCCGGACGGTCAGCGTAGGGCTCGACCGGATCGGCGACGTTGCCGGACAGTTCGCGACCGTCAACGGGGACACCGTCGTCACGACGATGGGCGCCTACAAGGACTATCCGGCGCCCGACGAATACTGGATGGAGGCGGTCAGCCTTCGGGCCTCTGACGGAGCCGTCCTCGCCCGCCGCGACCTGCTCGACCGCGAGCGCTTCTGGGCACCGAAGCCGTTGTCCCACCCGTTCGGAGGCACCGTCCTGTCAGGCCATGCTGACAAGCCCTGGCCGATCGAAAGGCTGACGAGCGGCCTCGACCTGGTCTGGTCTCTGGCCGGCCCTCCGTTTGACGCCTCGGTCAGTGTCAAGGCCATCGACCGCTTCGGCAACCTTTGGCTGACGGGGTCCGAGAGATCCCAACCCGGCTCTGACTGGAGCGTCGGTGTCTTGGGCCCCCAAGGGGTGCTGAGAGCCCGGAGCCGGTTGGCCTTCGCCGAAAGCTCCCACGCCTCTGAGGTTGCCTTTGACCCGACTGGCCGGGCCTACGTGTTGGGTCTTCGCGGCGAATATGGCCCCGAGCCTATGACGGTCCTCGCCCAGTACCCGGCGCTCGCGAACCCGCGCTTGAGGCACTGACGGTCGCCAGCCAGTCCCCGTGGCCAGGGACTGGCTGGGTCTCGTTCGTGCGCGGGCCGCGGGTTCACCTGCGCGCGGCTCGCCGCGGTGAGTGGTCGAATCGCCGCGGGGTCGCTTCGCGACAGCCCGCGGCTACTCAGGGGTCTACTCAGGGGTCACTTGCCGACTTCGCCGTCACCGTCGAGGTCTTTGCCGGTCAGGTTCTCGGCGGCCCCGACGGCGGCGTCCTTCACCTTGGCGAAGAGCCCGCCCGCGGCTTCGGCCACGTTGCCCGCGACCTCCTTGGCGGTCTCGAGGGCTTGGCCCGCCTTGTCCTGGACCGTCTCGGCCGCGCCGTGGGCCGCATCGGCGACGTCGTGGGCCGCGTCCTTGGCCGTGTCGGCTGCGTGGGCTGTCGCGTCCTGTGCCTTGTCAGAGAGGGTTTCGGGGGTGGTGTCTTCGTTCACGGGTGATCCTCGCCCCGCCGGGTTCCGGCGGACACCCTCATTCTAGCGCGGTGGACACCCGATTCAGGTTACGGGGTGTCCCCTGGGTCAGGGTCGAGTGACCCCCTTCGCGATCGAGCGGCCCGTCTCGTCGACCGCACGCTTGATCTCGCGGGCGTCGTGTTCGACGTGGTCCGAGACGTGATCCATCAAGTCACGGCCCCGGTGCTTCAAGTCGTTCACCACGGCGGAACCCTTGCCCGCGACGTCGCTCACCTTATCGACGACCTGGTCGAACTCGCGCCGGCGGCTGACGGCGTAGATGAACGTCCCGATGACGCCGACTGCGGCGCCGATCAGGAAAGAGGAGAGTCCCAGGCCGCCGCGGGGTTCGGCGTAGTCGTAGTTCTGCACACTGCTTTCTACGCCGCAGTGAGTACCCATCGTGTGAAGGGCCGCCGAACGGCGGAAGAATTCCGTCAGGACCCTGCGAAAGCCTGGCCAGAGGGCACTTGCTCTGGGTCGGATGGACGGCTCGGAAGACGCAGGCCCGCCCGTCGCACCGTGCACAAGAGAAGACGGTCCCCGCGACTCAGGACGGGGTCTGGGGTCGGGCAGAGGGGCGAACGAATGGGCTAAGCTATGCGTCCAACGGGGAATCGGCGGAGAGCCGATCGGTTGACGAGATGCCAGTCTACAGCTACACCTTCAAGGACGTGAGCGGCGGCCTCCAAAAGGGGACGGCCGAGGCCGATAGCGAAGAGGCTTTGAGGGGACGGTTCGGCGAGCAGGGCCTCGAGCTCGTCGAAGTCACCCTCATCAAGAAGACCGGCAAGTCGACCGCCAAGCGCACGGGCAAGGTCAAGCTCGCCAACCTGGCCGTGTTCTGCCGCCAGTTCTCGACGATGGTCGACGCCGGGGTGTCGCTCGTGCGGTGCCTGGACGTCCTCGGGCGCCAGACGCAGGACCCCAAGCTCAAGAAGATCCTCATCGACATCGGCGAGCGGGTCGAGGGCGGCGAGTCGCTCTCCCGGGCCATGCAGCGCCACCCGCGGACCTTCAACAACCTCTTCATCGGCCTCATCCGGGCGGGCGAGGTCGGCGGCGTGCTCGAGGAGACCCTCCAGCGCCTCAGCCAGTTCCTCGAGGCGGACGTGGCCCTGCGGCGCAAGGTCAAGTCGGCGCTCACCTACCCGGTGCTCGTCCTCATCGCCGCCATCGGCATCGTGACGTTCCTCGTGGCCTGGGTCGTGCCCCAGTTCGCCCAGCTCTTCAAGGACATCGGGCTCAAGGACACCGACTTCCCCGGCCCGACCAAGTTCCTGATCGACCTCTCGGCGAACCTCCAGAAGAACGCCCTGATCATCATCCTGGTCGGTGTGGCCGTGTTCTTCGGGTGGAAGCTGTTCGTCTCCACGCGCTTCGGGCGCCGGGCCGCCGACCGGGTCAAGCTCGTCATCCCTGTCTTCGGCAAGCTCCACCACAAGGTCTGCATGGCCCGTTTCAGCCGGACGATGGGCACCCTCCTCACCTCGGGCGTCCCCATCCTCCAAGCCATGGAGACGGTCGCGGGCACGATCGGGAACACGATCATGGCCGACGCCGTGCTCGACGCCCGCGCCCGCATCCGAGAGGGAGACCGGATCGGCGACCCCCTCGAGGCGAGCAAGATGTTCCCGCCGATGGTCGTGCACATGATCGGCGTCGGAGAAGAGTCTGGCTCGCTGGACTTCATGCTCCAGAAGATCGCCGACTTCTACGAGGCCGAGGTCGAGGCGACCCTCGCCTCGCTCACTGCCGCCCTCGAGCCGCTGCTGATCCTCTTCCTCGGGTTCATCGTCGGGTTCATCGTCATCGCGATGTTCCTGCCCCTGATCAAGGTCATCGAAGGCCTCTCGACCGGCGACGCGACCTAGGCTGGCTCCGAGCCGGGCGGCCGACCCGCCCGGCGACGGTGCCAGGGGCTACACTTCCTAGACGGTCGTGGGCACTTTCGACGTCGTGGTGGTGGGGGCGGGGCACGCCGGGATCGAGGCCGCCCTGGCCGCGGCCCGCATGGGTTGCCGGACGCTCTGCGTCACCCTCCGGCTCGACCGCATCGGCCACCTGCCCTGCAACTGCTCGATCGGCGGCCCCGCGAAGGGGCACATGGCCCGCGAGGTGGACGCCCTCGGAGGCCAGATGGGGGTCGTCACCGACCGCACGCTCACCCACTTGCGCCGGGTCGGGACGGGGAAGGGCCCGGCCGTCCAGACCACCCGTGCCCAGGTCTGCAAGTCCCTCTACCCCCGGGCGATGCGGGAGGCCCTCGAGTCGCAGCCCGGGCTCACCGTCCGGGAGGGGCACGTGGAGACCGTGCTCGTGGAGGGCGACCGGGTGGCGGGGGTCGTCGTGGACGGCGAGACGATCCAGGCCCGCGCCGTGGTCGTCACGACCGGCACCTTCCTCAACGGCCTGTGCCACGAGGGGCACCGCCAAACCGTCGCGGCGAGGGAAGGGGACAGGGCGACTGTCGGGCTCAGCGCCTTTCTCCAGGGCCTCGGGGTACGTGTGCGTCGGTTTAAGACCGGCACCACGCCGCGAGTCCGCCTCTCCAGCCTCGACCTCGGCCGCACCGAGGCCATGCCCAGCGAGCCGGAGGCGGGGCCCCTCAGCTTCCTCCACGACCGCCCCTCGCCCCTGCGGCCCCTGCTGCCGACCTGGCAGACCCGCACGACAGCCGCCACCCACGACGTCCTCCGGACGAACCTCGGCCAGAGCGCCATGTACGGCGGCGCGATCGAGGGCGTCGGGCCCCGCTACTGCCCCAGCGTCGAGGACAAGGTGGTGCGGTTCGCCGATAAGGACTCGCACCCGGTCTTCCTCGAGGTCGAAGAGTGGGACAGCGAGTCGGTCTACGTCCAGGGCTTCTCGACCTCGATGCCCGCCGAGGTGCAGCTCCAGGCCCTGCGCACCGTCCCCGGGCTCGAGTCGGTCGAGATGCTCCGCCCCGGCTACGCCGTCGAGTACGACATGGCCGACCCCACCCAGCTCGACGCCACGCTCATGTCGAAGCTCCTGCCGGGCCTTTTCCTCGCGGGCCAGCTGAACGGCACGAGCGGCTACGAGGAGGCGGCGGGGCAGGGGATCGTGGCCGGGGTCAACGCCGTGCGGCACGTCCGCGACGAGGCCCCGGTCGTGCTCGCCCGCACCCAGAGCTTCATCGGCGTCATGGTGGACGACCTCGTGACGAAGGGGGTGGAGGACCCCTACCGGATGCTCACGGCACGGGCCGAGCACAGGCTCCTGCTCCGCCACGACAACGCGGACGAGCGCCTGACCCCGCTCGGCCTTGAGCTGGGCACGGCCTGCGAGCGCCGCCGCCGCCGGTTCGAGGAGAAGCAAGAGGCCGTCGCACGGGGGCGGGCGTTCCTCGTGCGGTCGTTCGTGTTCGAGGCCCAGAACCCGGCCCTGGACAGGCGGGAGCTGGCCCCGGTCAAGAACAAGCAGTCGCTGCTCGACCTGCTCAAGCGGCCCGGGGTGACGCTGGCCCTCATCGAGGACCTGGCCCGCGAGGTGGGGCTCGACACGGCCGACCTCCCCGCAGCCGGGGGTGACCCCGGGGCGACGGGCCCGACCGCCCGCCAGCGGCTGGAGATCGAGGCGGTCTACTCGGGCTACCTACGCCGCCAGGAGGACGAGGCCGACCAGGCCCGGCGACTCGACGAGACGGCGATCCCCACCGGGTTCGACTACGACGGGCTCAAGGGCCTCAGCTACGAGAGCCGGGAGAAGCTCGGTCGGGTGCGCCCGTCGACGATCGGGCAGGCCGCCCGTATCCCCGGCGTCCGCCCCGCCGACGTCGCCCTCCTCATCGGCCACGTCCGCTCCCGCCGCTAGCCCCGGGCCGTCGCACGCCGCCCCCTTGCCCGGCCTCCCGGCCGGAGCCGCGGGCTGTCGCGGAGCGACCCCGCGCCGACCGACCCTGAGTCCTCGAGCCGTGGGGTGGCCTGCGGCCACAGCCCACGGCTACGGGCTCAGGGCTTGAACACGGCGCGGAGGGTGACGGTGCCGACTTCGGTTGAGGAGTCGTAGAGCGACCAGAACACTTCGCCGGTGACGGGGTCGAAGATGCCGTTGGTCTCGACCAGCTCGCCCGGGCCCTTCACGAGGACGGTGATCGCGACCGGCGGTGGGCTGGAGTCTTCGCCCTCGGAGGGCGGGGCCCCGGCGACGCCGCCGGTCCGCTCCTCGGGGTCGAACAGCTCGTCCTGCGTGAGCTCGGCTAGGGTCTCGCGGACGACGGCCCGGCGCTGGGCGTCGTTGAGCCGGTCGCCGAGGTGGGTGCGCAGGGCCCCGGTCAGGGCCTGCCCGGAGGCCACGCGGATCGAGCGCAGCGCCCCCTCTGGGTTCGTGAGGAGCAAGCCCAGCCGTGGCTCGGGCGGGCCGAAGACCGCCCACATGACCGACCGCCCGGTCTCCTCGTCGATCGCCTTGAGCTCGGCCTCGGTCGGGGAGAACGGGGTGAGCGCCGCTCCGAGCCGCTTGCGGAAGCCCTCGTTCGAGGGCGGGGCGGACGCGGGTCGCAACAGGGTGAAGGTCTCGACGTACTCGAGCGTCCCGTCGGCCCGCTCGTTCACAGTCACGGTCGAGCGCAGGGCGTCTTCGCCCTTGCTCCGGAGCCGGTACCCTCCCCCGGCTTGGCCCGGCGCGACCTCTCGGGTGGCCTCCAGTTCGGACGCCCGGTCGGACTCGGTGGCCTTGACGGTCCAGGTGTCCGGGTCGTCGAACGCGATCGCCTCGGCGGGTTTGGGCGCCTCGGTGTCGGGGCCGAGCTCGAACTTGGCGATCGAGTACTTGACCGTTCGTTTGAACCCGCCCTCGGACGAGACTTCGGTAGTGGAGACTGCGGTGTGGCAGCCCACGAGGGCCACGAGGAGAGGGGCGAGGGCAAGGACCCGGCGCATAGCGCGCATTCTATCCCGCCCTCCGCCGAGGGGTGCCCCCCAATCACGTATACTAGGAAGTGATATGGCTTTGTACGATAAGGCAGCAGGGGGATATGTGAACGCTGAGGCGGTGGTCTCTACCGACTGGGTAGCCGAGCACCTTACAGACCCCGCGGTGCGGATCGTGGAGTCGAACGAGGATCCGTTGCTCTACTCAAGCGGCCACGTCCCGGGGGCGGTCGAGGTGGACTGGACTCGCGACCTGAACGACCCGCTCATGCGGGACTACCTCAACCGGGACGGGTTCTCCGCGCTCATGTCCCGGATCGGGGTCGCCCGCGACACCCACGTCGTCTTCTACGGCGACCGCAACAACTGGTGGGCCTGCTACGCGCTGTGGGTGTTCTCGCTGTTCGGGCACCCACGGATGTCGGTCATGGACGGGGGGCGGATCAAGTGGTCGCAGGAGGGTCGGCCGATGACGCAGGAGCGGCCGGTGACCCTGGCCACGGACTACGAGGCGCCCGAGCGTGACGACCGGACCGAGCGGGCGTTCCGCGAGGACGTCCTGATGCTGCTGGCCGACCGTGGCCGTCTCATCGACGTCCGGAGCCCGGGGGAGTTCAAGGGCGACCTCGTCCACATGCCGGACTTCCCGAACGAGGGGGCTCTGCGCGGGGGCCATATCCCGACCGCGGCCAACGTCCCGTGGGCGCGGGCGGTCGACCCCGAGTCAGGGTGCTTCCTCCCGGCGGAGCGGCTCCGCGAGATCTACGAGCAGGGCGCTGGGCTCCAGTCGGGGGACGACGTGGTGACCTACTGCCGCATCGGCGAGCGGAGCAGCCACACGTGGTTCGTGCTGCGCCACCTCCTCGGGTACCCCCGGGTGCGCAACTACGACGGGAGCTGGACGGAGTGGGGGAACAGCGTCGGCGTCCCCATCGAGAGGTAGTCGGCCCGTGGCGCTCCCCCCTCGACTCGCCTCGACCCTGGAGGACCTGGCCTTCTTCACCGACCGCGCCGAGCGGGTCCAGGCCCTCGTCTCGGTCGCCGAGCGGTTCCGCCCCGTGCCCACCGAGACCGCGGCCCCGCCCTACGAGGAGGCCCACCGCGTCCCGGGGTGCGAGAGTGAGGCGTTCGTGTGGGTCGGCGAGGAGGGCGGCGGGCTTCGACTGGACTTCGCCGTGCTCAACCCTCAAGGCCTGAGCGCGATGGCGCTCGCGGTCGTGCTGAAAGAAGGGCTGGAGGGGGAGCCGGCCGCCCGCGCTCAGGACGTGCCGGACGAGATCGTCTTCGAGCTCTTTGGCCGAGAGCTCTCGATGGGCAAGAGCCTCGGCCTGATGAACATGGTCAGGGCCGTCAAGTCCGGGGCCGCCCGGCTCGCGTGACGGCCCCGGATCTCCCCGCGATTACGGGTTGAGCACGAACGAGGGCTGGTCGAGCTCGCCCTGAAGCGGGGTGCTCGAGGTCATCGTCACCCGCACCCGCATCGCCATCGTCCCGGGCTCGAGGAACCGGGCGATGTCCCGCCCTTCCGGCCGGAAGTCGCCGTCGTCCTGTTGCGCCGCCGCGACCCAGGCTTTCTTGGTGTAGTCGTAGAGCTCCACCGTGGTCGTGGCCGAGCCCTTCGTCAGCTTGGGCACGAACGAGAACCCGACTCGGCTCGGCTCCTTCCACTTGCCGACGCCGTCGAACTCGAGGGCGACTTTGTTGCCGGAGACTTGGATCGGCTGGTCGTCCTTGCCGCCCGTCGCCTTACCCGCCGTGGCCTTGAACGCTTTGAACGGGACCGGCGTTCGGGTCGCGGCCATGGTGTTGACCACGAACAGCCCGCGGTTGATGTCGCTGATCAGCATCGTCCCGCTCGGCAGGAACGGGTAGTTGCTCCAGGCCCCTTCGAACTGGGCGGAGTCGGACTCGGGGTGCGTGTCGAAGAAGCCGCGGAGCTGGGGCCGGAGCGGGTCTTCGTTAGCGTCGTAGATCCAGAGGCCGGTCGTGTAGTTCGCGTGGAAGACGAAGTCGTTCCGCAGGTAGAGGTTGTGGTCGACCGCGGGCTTGCCGGTCGTGTACGTCGCGACCAACTCGGCGTTCTCGAGCACGCTCACGTCGAAGACCAGGGTGCGGGTCGCCAAGTTGCTCGTGGTCTCGTCGAACTCGTCGTTGACGTAGAAGTACTTCTTGTCGGAGCTGAGCCAGCCTTGGTGGCAGTACCCGACGAACGGGTAGGCGACCCGGCGGACGAGCTTGGAGTCGTCCTTGTCGGTCACGTCCCAGATCTCGAGCCCCCGGCCCTCGCCGCCGCCGAAGAAGATCTGTCGGCCCTTGTACGGCCCTTCCGTGTAGGTGACGACCTGGGCCTCGTGCTGGTAGACCGGCGTGAGGGTCTTCATCCCGACTTGGACGGGGTCGAGCGGGTCCTTCTTGAGGTCGAAGGCCATCGTGGTGCCCGTGCCCTCCCGGCTGCCGCAGGTGTAGAGGTAGCCGCTGACCTCGTCGACGGCGATCGTGTGGCTCCGACCGGGCGACATGACCGTCTTGACGAGCTTGACCTCGCCCTCATCCACCCGGCTGAGGTCGACGACTTGGATCCCAGTGTTGGCGGTCTCGGTCACGACATAGGCCGCGTGCTTGTAGACCTTGATGTCGGCCCAGAGCCCGGGCTTGTGGGGGATCGAGCCGATGTGCTTGACGTTGTTCGGGTCGGTGACCTCGAACACGGCCATGTTCGTGTTGAAGCCCATCAGGGCGTACTCGCGGCCGCTGGGCGAGACGTAGCCCCAGACCGTGTTGCCGGACTGGGCGCCGAACTCGGACGGGGGGAAGTTCTTGTAGAGGGTGACCTTGCTCGCCGCGAACTCCTCGGCATGGGCGACCCCGGCCATGAGGGCTAGGAAGGCGACGACGACAGTCCGGACGTTAAGTTTCATGGGGACCCTTGTACTTTAGGTTCGACACCGTTGAGCCCACTGAGGTTGCGTCGGTCGGCGACACGCCCTACCCGAGACAACGCGGGGCTCATTGATCTGGTTCCATACGCAGACTACCAGGCTGGGCGTTCCCGGCGGTCGGTTCTGCGGGCAGGGCGAGCCTCATCAGCCGCTCTTCGGTGGCCTCCGCCCGATCGACGTCGGCGACCAGCCTGCCTTCGCTCATGACCAGGACCCGGTCGGCCACCCCCCTCACCTCGGCGATCTCGCCGCTCACGAGGAGGACGGCGGTCCCGGCTTCGGCCAGCGAGTGGACGATGCGGTAGACCTCCGCCTTCGCCCCGACGTCGACCCCACGGGTGGGCTCGTCCAGGAGAAGCAGCTCGAGGCCCCGGTCGAGCCAACGGGCAAGGACGGCCTTCTGCTGGTTGCCCCCGGAGAGCAGGCCGATCGGTTGGTCGAGGCTCGGGGTCCGCACGCGGAGCAGGTCGACGAGGGTCTGGGCCCGGGCCCGCTCCGCTCGGTCGTCCACCCAGAACCCGCGGGGCCCGACCAGGCTCACGTTCTCCGTGACGCTTGCCCCGGCGACGATTCCCTCGGCCTTCCGGTCCTCCGGGCAAAGGCCGATCCCGGCGGCGATGGCCTCCGCCGGGCTTCGCAGGGAGACCGGACGCCCCCCGACTTCGACCTCGCCCCGGCCCCAGCCGAAGAGCGCCTTGAGGAGCTCGGTCCGACCTGACCCGACGAGCCCGAAGACCCCGACGATCTCGCCTTGGCGCACAGAAAGGTTCACCGGAGCCGCAAGGCCCGGCCCCGTGAGCCCCCGAACCTGGAGGGCCGTCTCGCCGAGCGGGCGGGGACGGTAAGGGAAGACCTCCCCGACCTCGCGACCGACCATGTCGAGGACGATCTGGTCGTCGGTGACGTCGGTGAGACGGTCGCTCGTCCGCACATGCCGGCCGTCGCGGAGGACGGTCACGGCGTCGCACACCTCGCGGACCTCGGCGAGCCGGTGGGTGATGTAGACCACGGCCCGGCCGTCGTCCCTTAGCCGCCTCACCAGGGTGAAGAGGGCGTCGGTCTCGCGGGCGGAGAGGCTGCTCGTCGGCTCGTCGAGCGCGAGCACCCGGGCGTCCCAGGTGAGGGCCTTGGCGATCTCGACGGTCTGGCGGAGGGCGATCGGGAGGTCGCCGAGCCGGGCGTTGGGGTCGATGTCCACCCCCAAGGCTCCGAGCGCCTCACGGGCCCGTGCCTCGAGTCGCCTCCGGTCGATGAGGCCCGCCCGGACGGGGAAGTGCCCCAGCGAGACGTTCTCGGCCACGCTCAGGTCGTCGACGAGCTGGAGCTCCTGGTAGATCACGGCCACCCCCGCCCGGAGGGCGTCGGCGGTGGTCGCCGGGTGGAAGGGCCGGCCGTCGAGGAGCACCCGGCCCGCATCGGGCTTGTGGGCGCCGCTGAGCACCTTCAGCAAGGTGCTCTTCCCGGCGCCGTTCTCGCCGCAGAGGGCGTGGACGGAGCCGCCGGCCACGCTGAAGCTCACCCCGTCGAGCGCGGTGACGCCGGGGAAGGTCTTCGTCACCCCTTCGATGGCGAGGCGGGGGGCGGTCATGGGGGCCCGTCGGGCGGAGAGGCGGCGCTACTGGCCTTGCTGGAGGCGCTTCTCGAGGGCGTCGAGTTCGCTCTCGACGTCGGTGGTGGAGGTCGAGTTGGTGGCAGGGGGCGCGGTCGCCATGCCGAGCTTCTCTTCCAGCTTCTTGAGCTCCTCCTCGGCAGCGACGTCCATCGCCTGATCCTCCATCATCATCATCTTGCCCTGGATCGAGCCGCCGAACATCTCCTGGCGGGCGGAGGCTTCGGCCTGCTTCTCCTGGATCCGTTCGCGGGCGGCGGCGAAACTGCCTTCGTACTCGTTCTCGAACGTCAGCCCCTCGAGCGCCTTCGTGATCGAGGTCTGGATCTGCGACTGCTTCCACTGGGCTTTGAGAGCGAGGGCCTCGGCGGTCTTGCGGCGGACTTCCTCTTCCTGGCGCTTGATCGCGACCTTGACGCCCTCGACCGTTTCCACTGCCTGCGCAAGGGTCGACTTCAGCGTCTCGATCGTCGCGTCGGTCGTGGCCTTCTCGCGGAGGAAGTTGCGGGCGAGGTCGCGGTTGCCGCCCTTGAGGGCGACGGCGGCTTGCTGCTCGTACTGCGCCGACTTCTTCGACTGCTCGTCGAGCATCGCCTGGAGCTTGTTCTTTTGGGTGATGGCCTGGACGGCCTTCTCCCGGTTCGCCACGAGCGCGGTCTGCATGTCCCGACGCGCCTGGTCGAGCATGATCTCGGGGTCTTCCAGTTTGTCCATCGTACGGCCGAACAGGGCCCGGAGCCAGGCGAAGAAGCGCTTCATGGGTGCCTCAATGAGGTCGGTGGAGTATACACGTTCGCCCAAGCCAGGCCCATCCCTTTGAAACGGGGCGTCCGGCGGCTTGTCGGCGATAGAATGGGGCCGTGCCGTCGCGTGTCCCTTTGTGCTGTCTCCCGACCCCGATCCATCCGCTCCCTCGGCTCTCGCAAGAGCACGGTGTCGACCTTTGGGTGAAGCGGGACGACCTGACCGGCTTCGGGGGCGGGGGGAACAAGGGGCGCAAGCTGGAGTTCCTCATCTACGACATCCTCGAGGCCGGAGCGACTCGGGTGGTGTCCTGCGGGTCTTTACAGTCCAACTTCGTGCGGCAGCTCGGGGCGGCCTGCGCCGTGCACGGCGTGGCGTGCACGGCCGTCGTGATGCGGTTGCCCTACGAGGGCACGATCGGGCAGCCCGAGGGCCCGATCCCGGGCGGAGGGGGGAACGAGACGCTGGACGCCCTGTTCGGGGTCGACCTCCGGTTGGTACCGGACGGTCCTTGGGAGACCCTTTTCGCAGAGACGGCCCGGGTGGCGGGGGAGCTGCGGGCGACGGGCGAGACCGTGTACGAAGTGCCGATCGGGGGGAGCTCGCCGCTCGGGGCCTATGCCTTCGCCCTTGCGGCGGAGGAGGTCTGCGAGGGTTGGGACTGGGTGGTGACGCCCTGCAGCAGCGGTTCGACGCACGCCGGGCTCGCGTGGGCGTTCGCGGGCACCCCGACCCGGGTGGTCGGGATCGCCTGCGACCCGGAGGAGGACTTGCGAGACGACGTGGCCCGCCTCTGCGCGGGGATCGACGAGGTCGCGGGCGAGGCGAAGGGGATCCGCCCCGAGGAGATCGACCTTCGGTACGACTGGGTGGGCCGGGGCTACTCCGTGCCGAGCGAGGCGGGGGAGGCTGCCACCCGGGTCGCGGCCCGGAGGGAGGGGCTGCTTCTCGACCCGGTCTACTCGGCCAAAGCCTTCGCCGGCCTGCTCGACCTCCTCGAGTCGGGGGAGGTCTCCGGGCACGTGCTCTTCTGGCACACGGGGGGGCTCCCCACCCTCCTCGCCGGTCGGGCGTGAGAGGCCGCCGGTAACCGGGGGGCCAGGCTAGGGCGTGAAGAAGACGTAGTCGGTGTCCGGGAAGCCGTCCCATCCGGCGGCCTCGGCGAGGCCCCGAAGGTGACCCCGGTGATAGGCCCCGTGGTTCGTGACGTGGAACGCGAGCTGTTCGAGCGGGAACGAGACGTCGCCTTTGACGGGCCGTTCCCAGGTGTAGAGGGCGTCCAGGCCATGGGCCTCGAGGAACCTGGGCCACCACGCAACGGCTCCTGCGAGCGCTCCAGCGGGGTCCTTACGGTCTCCGCTGGGGCCCTCGACTTCGAGGGCTTCGGCGGCTGCGCTCCCCCACCCGGCCGGACACCCGGCGTGGTGGGCGAACACTCGCTCGAACTCGGTCGCCAGAGGGCCACTGGGGATCGACTCGGCCCAGAGCCTCCACCCCCAGGCGTCGTGGGCGAACCGGCGGGACATGAGGTCGAGGCCCTCGGCGCCCGCCTCCGCTAGCGGCCAGTTCGGGAACGCGACAGCGTCGGTCTCAGGGAACCCGGCCCAGCCCTCGGCTTGGGCGAGCCCCCGCAGGTGGCCGCGGTGGTAGGTGCCGTGGAGCGGGAGGTGGGTGTAGACGTCGATCACCTTGCTCGTCCGTGTCTCGCCCGTGCGCTTGCGCACCCACTCGAACCGCTGGTCGAGCGGTTGGTCGAGGAGCATCGAGCTGAGCCGGGCATGCGAGTCCCCGGCGGCGAGGGCGGGGAGCCCGAGGCCGTTGCCCAGGCGGTCGATCCAGGCGGCCTGGGCGTCGGCGATGTGGTCGAGCACCTCACGGGCCCGGTCGCGGAACGGGCACGCGTCGAGTGCGTCCTCCCACTTCTGGGTCGCCCAGCGGTCGTAGTCGAGCGTTGTTTGGAGGTGCCGCCGGGGGTCCATGGGGGGAGGATACTTGAGGCTGCGCCCGGGCGTGGACGCCGCGCGGTGGGGGGCGCTCACAGTCTGCCGGTGAGAGCGACCTCGAGCAGCCGGTCGAAGGCCTTCTCCGGCATCGGCTTGCACCCGCCGAGTTCCCGGGCCGCCTTGAGGATGGCGGCGACTCGCTCCAGAGTCTCCATGCGGTTGGCGGCGTCGTAGACGTCGTTGCCGAGGGTGACCGCGCCGTGGTGGCTCAGGAGGAAGGTCTTGTGATCCTCGAGGAACGGGTCGATGGCGTCGGGGACCTCTTCGGTGCCGGGGAAGGCGAAGGGGACGTTCGCCACGCTGCCGAGTACATAGCCGGCTTCAGGGAGGACGTTGTCCGGGATCTCCTCGCCGGCGAGGGTGAAGGCGGTCGCGACGATCGGGTGGGCGTGGACGACGGCTTGGCAGTCGGGCCGCCGGGCGTAGGCGCGCAGGTGGAGCTTGATCTCGCTGCTCGGGGCCTTTCCGTCTTGGGGGGCGCCGTGGAGGTCGATGACGACCAGGTCGTCCGGCCGAAGGTGGCCTTTGCTCAGCCCGCTGGGTGTGCAGAGGATGCGTTGGGGGCTGAGGCGGACGCTCAGGTTCCCTTCTGCGGCCCCGACGAGGCCGCGCTGCCACAGCCGACGCCCGACCTCGCACACGGCCGCCCTGAGCTTGAGTTCCGACATCCTGTCGCGATTATGGGTCGTGCTCCGAGTGGGGGCGGGGACGGGCGCCGGGGGTGCCCCACTCGGTGTCGGATGGGCCCTGCCATAATGGCTCTCGATGCCGGACCTGGCCGAAGTGTGGGCAGAGGTGTTGCCCGACATCCGGAAGGGTGTGACGGGCGTAGGCGTTTGGGCCGCGCTCAACGCCGTCCGTCCGGTGACGGTCGAGGAGGGCACCCTGATCCTCGGCCTACCCCAGAGTGAGTGCGAATTGGCCGGGCACCTTCGCCTCGCCCAGACCCGCCGGCTCATCGAGTCCGAAGTCGGGCGGCTGATGGAACAGCCGATCACCCTCCGCGTTATCGACGGCGTGACGACGGCCGACTGGGAGACCGAGAAGCGCCGAGACGAGGAGCGGCGGCGTCTCCAGGACCAGGCGCTTGCCCGGGCGCGGGCCCAGATCCAGTCGACCTCGAGTTGGGAGGGCGTCTACGAGCAGCTGAGCCGCAAGTTCGCGGAGACGTCGAACCGGTCGCTCCCCCAGAACCGGGCCCGGTTCTTCATAGAAGCGGTCGATATCGTGGCCCGGGCGCTCCAGGACACGCCGATCACCGACGAGATGGCCGAGCGCAACTATGCTCGGTGCCTTGAGCGCATCAGCCAGTACTCCGAGATCCCGAGCACCCTGGTCGCGGTGAAGGTGCTCGAGCGGTCGTTCGAAGGGTGATGGCGCTCGGGACGGCGGTCGTGCTCGGCTCGGGGACGAGCAACGGGGTCCCGACCTTGGGCAAGGCTTACCCGCCGGAGTACCTCGCCGAGCCGAAGAACCACCGGACGAGAGCGTCGATCGTGCTCCTCGGGCCGACTGGGAACGTCCTTGTGGACTGCTCGCCTGAGATGCGGCTCCAGTTGCTCAGGGAGGGGGTGGCGGACCTGGAGGCGGTGGTGATCACCCACACCCACGCCGACCACATCATGGGGATGGACGACCTCCGGTCGCTGTGCCTCAAGTATCAGCGGGAGATCCCGGTCTACACGAGCCCGGGGTACCAGGAGGACATCCGGAGGGTGTTCCCCTACGCCTTCGCGGACTTCCCGCCGGGCGTGTTCGTCCCGCGTTTCGGCCTTCGGGACGTAAAAGAGACTTTAGACCTAGGCGGAATGAGGCTTCGGACGTTCTGGGTCCATCACGGCCCGCTGTTAGTTCTAGGTCTTAGGGTCCAAAACTTTGCGTATGTCACGGACGTTGGCCACATCCCAGAGTCGGCCTGGGATCAGCTGCAGGGTCTCGACACCCTCATTCTGGACGCAGTAAGGTACCGGCCCCACCCTAATCACTTCCACTTCGAAAAAGCTGTCGAGATCGCGGCGGCTCTGGGCGCGCGGCAGACCTACTTCACGCACCTGAGCGACGATTACGACCACCACGAGACGAACGCGACGCTTCCGTCCGGCATGGCCCTAGCCTACGACGGTCTTAGAGTGCCTTTTTAGGAATGGAGCTTGAACATCCAGTAAAGTTCAGACGTTCCTGGACGTTTCACCTAAGGAATCTTACCGGGTCGTCCGAGATTTAGACGGTGAGGGTTCCGAAGTGAAACGGAAGGGCACTCCGGTGACGACGCAGATCGTTTCGGGCCTCATGGCGGTGTTCGCGTTGGGGGGGAGTCTCCTCGCCCAGTCACCGCCGCTGGAGAGCCTGGCCTACGGTTTGGGGGCGTACGTGGTGGGGAGGGTGCTTTCGGGCGTTTGGTGCGCCCTTTTCCCGATCGATCACGTCGGTCTTGTGACGGAGCCTGGACAAGAGGGAGAGGCGGAGCCCGAGGGCCACGAGGAACGGGTCGCCGCCTAAGTTCGGGAAGGGAGGATCATGTCGATACCCCGCGATCATTTGCAGCGCACTTGGATCGAGTACAAGGTGTACAAGGATCCAGAGGCGCGCGTCGAGCTCATCAACCACTACTCGTACCTCGTCAAGATCACGGCCGGTCGCCTCGTTGCGAACGTGCCGAACGGACTTGACCGCGACGACCTCGTCAGTGCCGGGGTGATCGGGCTCATCAAGAGCGTCGATCAGTTCGACCCGTCACGCGACGTGAAGTTCGAGACCTATGCGATCGCCCTCATCCGAGGGGCGATCCTCGAGATGCTCCGGGACGAGGACTGGGTGCCGCGCTCGGTCCGGGAGAAGCTACGGGCCCTTGAGCGGGTGCAGCAGTCCCTGGAGACCAGCACTGGCCGTCCCGGCACCGTCCGCGAGATCGCGGACGCCATGGGCCTCCCCGAGGACGAGGTCAACGACCTCTTCGTCCGGGCGGGCCGGACGAACGTGTACAGCCTGGACGAGACGATCGGGAACTCGTACGACGGAGACGACAACGTTCACTTCATCGAGATGATCGTGGACGAGGAAGCGAGCCCGCTGGGCGAAGTGGAGGGCAAGGAGCTCCGCCGGATCTTGGCGGCCGGGGTCGACCGGCTCCCGGACCGCGAGCGCCTCGTCATTGCCCTGTATTACTTCGAGGGTCTGACGTTCAAGGAGATCGGGAAGGTGCTGGGGGTCAGCGAGAGCCGGGTCTACCAGCTCCATACCCAGGCGGTCGGCCGCCTCCGGTCCTTTCTTCGAGAGCAGGGAACCGTCCACGTCGCGTGACCGGGAGTTCTAGCGGGGTGGGCCTGGTGGTCTACCCCGTCAGGAACGGTTCGGCCTCTGGCTCGCGTTGAAGGGCCTGAGCGGGTAGGATAGCCGCCGAAGATTCCGTCTCACCCCTCCGATAACCATGAGAATGACGCGACTCATCCTGCCAAGTGCCGCTCTGGTGGCCTTATTCGTGGTCGGGGGCTGCGGGCCCGCCGGCTCGACCGACGTCCTCGCTACGGTCGGGAACGACCCGATCACGATCGACCAGTTCAACGACTACCTCGGGGTCAAGCAGACCGTCCGTGTGCTGGCGAACAACCAGACCGTGGACCTGCCGGTGGCCGACACCTTGGCCTTCCAGGCGATGCAGGACCTCGTGCAGCGGACTGTGACGTACCAGCTGGCCAAGGACGACGGTGTGATGCCGACCGATGAGGACGTCAAGAAGGAGATCGAGTTCCAGAAGGCACTCGACCCGGACTTCATCCGGCGACAGCAGGGCCGTGGGCTCCAGATCGGCCAGATCCGCGAGGAGACCCGATTGAACCTGGCCGCCGAGCGGTTGCTGACTCGGGGCGTCACCGTGACCGACGCTGACATCGAGCAGTGGCGCAAGGACAACCCTCGGGCGTTCGTTCGGCCTGCGACGGTCGAGATGCTTTGGGTCCTGGCGACGACGCCGCAGCGGCGCGACCAGGTCCAGAGGGAGTTGACGTCCGGCAAGGCGTTCCGGGACGCCGCGACGACGCTGAGCCAGGCTCCGAACGCCCAGCAGGCGGGTGGCCGGTACCAGGGTGGCGCGGTGGCCGTCGAGACCCTTCCGCCGGCGCTTCGCACGGCGATCCAGAACCTGGGTGAGAACGGCCAGACGGGCTGGCTCCAGTTCACCGAAGGGTTCGCGAAGTTCCAGGTCATCAAGAAGAACCCCGAGCAGCAGATCGAAGTCACCAAGGAGCGGCTCGAGGCTGTGCGGCGGCAGATCGCGGCGCAGCGGGGCCAGCGAGCCCGCGACCTGCGCCAGCGAATCGTGGACCGGGTGCGGGAGAGCGAAGTCGAGGTTAAGCGCGACGCCCTCAAGGAGTCGTGGGATCGGTTCGAGGAGCAGCTGAAGGCGCAAGCCGAGGCGGCGGCCCGGGCTTCGGCCATGGCCGGTCAGGGCGCGACGGGCGGAGCGACCGGCGGGTCGACCCCTGGCGGCGCCACCACCCCGGGCGGCGCATCGACCCCCGGCGGGACGACCGGCAACTAAACGTCCCGGACTGGTAGTCACTAGGCCCCCGAGCACGGCGTGCTCGGGGGCCTAGTTCGTTGCGGGGGTTAAGCCCGTGTCAGTGGGCGAAGGCACGCAGGCTCGAGGCCAGAGACTCGCACTCCTGGGCGCTCAGCTCTTGTGACTGGACGAACTCGCGGAGGTCTTCCTCAAGCCCGGCGAAGTCGGGGGACACCCAGGTGCCGAGCGGTCTCGTGGCCGAGTCCAGCTGTACGAGGCTCACGCGGAGCCCCCCTCCGGAATCAAGGCCGTCCATGTAGACGAGGCCCCGCTCGATAAGGTCGTGGACGCTGGTGTAGACGCCAGCGACGTGAGAGTGACCCTGCCGACCGAGCTGCTCGGTGACCCAGTAAATCCTTCGAAACTTCATTGTCCCGGTTCAGTTGTACCCGTGTCGAGCCGGGCGTGGTACCCGACGATCGCCGCAGAGACATGGACGTTGAGCGAGCGCCCCTTCCCGAGCATCGGGACATAGACGGCCCCCTCGCAATGCTTGAGCACGTTGCCATAGACTCCGCTCGCCTCGTTCCCGAGGGCAAGGCAGACGCGGTCGGGGAAGGAGTAGTCGAGGTAGCAGACCGCCTCTTCTGCGATCTCGACCGCGACGAGGCTCCATCCGGCGGCGACGACGGCCAAGGCGGCCTCTTCGTGCTTCTCGAACCGCTCCCAGGGGACCCTCCGGTGGGCGCCGAGGCTGGTGACGCTGATCATCGGATCGGGCGGGACAGGCGTATGGCCGGTCATCACAAGGAGGGTCGCGCCGAGGCCGTCGGCGACCCGGAACATGCCGCCGACGTTGTAGGCGTCGTCCCAGTCTTGGAGCAGGAAAGCGACCTCGCGCTGGGGGGGATGGAGGGACTTGGCCTCCTTCCAGAGCCGGCGGACAGGGGTCTTCCCACGGATCGTCTTCATCGCCCGGCCGCTTGAGGGGAGTAGGCCGTCCCTAGCCGCTCGCCCGCCTTTCCTTGGCACAAGTAGGGACGGGGCAGCCCCCGGCAAAGTCGCGCGCCCTAGGGAGGGCCGAGGGGCGTACAAGAAGCGGCCCGACGCTGGGGAGCGCCGGGCCGCGAGGGGTTCTGGGGTCGTGCGGGCGCTTACTTGCGGCGGCGGCGGGCCATGGCGGCGAGACCGGCACCGACGGCCAGGAGCGTGGCGGGCTCCGGAACCGGCGTGAGCTGGCCCTGTCCGGCGTTGATCGGGTTGGGCTCGAGGTAGAAGGCGTTCGTCGGGTTACCGACGGCGGCGTTGCGGAAGGTGATCGCCTGGGCGATGATGGCCGAGTTGCCGCCGTCCTGGTACCAGCTGTTGGCGAGCTGGAACGTGCCGCCGGTGTTGGTGGTCAGGTCGAGACCGTAGCGGGCGGCCCAGACAGCGATCTGGAGGGCGGTGGCGGTCACGTCGTTGACGACGCTCGACACGCCGAGGGCGTAGACCGAGCCCGCCTGCTCGAAGACCGGGAGCGGGACGGTCGGGCGATAGGTGACCTCGTAGGTCTGGCCGCCGCTGATGCGGTTGTCGAGGTCGACGCACATCGTGAGGAGGGCGTTGTTCGTGGTGAGGTTGGTGAAGTTCAGCTCGCCGGCGAAGACGCCTTGGCCGTTGCCTTTGTAAACGATGTCGATGTTCCGGCCGCGGCCGGTGCTGTCGTAGCGGATCAGGTCGGCGCTGGCGGTGGCAGCCAGCGACAGGGCGACGATCATGGTGGTCAGATTCTTCATTGCCTCTCTCGCTGTGACCCGGTGGGCGCCGGGGCACGATGAGGAGTTGCACTGACCGTGCCGATTTGTGAAAGGCATGGGCCGAAACCCGGTAGTTGCCCTGTGACTGGGCCTAGAACTCGACCTTCAGGCCGTCGTACCCGACCGTCACGCCTACGGGGCGGAGGGCGGCTTCGAGCTCGGCGTGGGTCGCGTCCCCGTTGTGGCTGTGGTGGGTCGAGACGACCTTGGTGCCCTCGTGGACGACGCCCATGGACCGGAGCCGGGCGAGGACGTCCTTGAACTCCTCGAGGTCGAGGTGGCCGTTGTAGGGGGTGAGGACAAAGCCCTCGGTGCACTCCAGGACGAGGCAGTCCAGACGCCAGCCCTCCAGGAAGGCCCAGGTTTCGGGCTGGTAGACGCCGGTGTCGGTGGCGTAGAGCAGGGTGGATCGGCCGTCACTCACGATGAGGTTCTGGGCGTCCTCGAAACCCGAGCCGTGGTTGGCGCGGATCGGGGTGACGGTGTACTCGGCGTGGTGGAAGGGGCAGAAGCTCTTCGTACGCACGACGTCGAGTGGCCAGTCCGGGTACCGGACGGCGATCGCCTCGGCGATCGTGTCGTTCCCGTAGACCGTGAACCCGGCGACCTCGTAGGGGTTGAAGGGGTAGAGGGCGTACTGGAGTTCCTCGACGGCGAAGTGGTCGGCGTCGCTGTGGGTGAAGAGTACGGCGGACCAGTCGGTGGCGTCGAGGCGCTCGCGTTGGATCTGGGCCCAGGTGTCGGGCCCTAGGTCGAGCTTGAGGTTGCCGTCTACGAGGGCGGACGTGCGGCTGCGGACGTCTTTGCCTCCGTGCGCCCGTGCGTGGGCACTGACCCGGCTCTCGCTGTAGATCGCGGGGATTCCCTCCGCCCCGCCGGTGCCCAAGAGGTGGACGACCATCTCGGTGTTAGAGGTCTTTCAGAGACCAAACGACGAGTCCGCTGAGGAGTTTTGGGTAGTAATAGGTCGATTTCTGGGGCATCTTCTCGCCACCGAGGGCGATAAGCCTCATGTCCTCCACGGTCGGGGGGGTCATGAGGAAGGCGGCGGGCGCGCCGTTCTCGACGGACTGGACGGCCTCCTGCTCGGCTCGGGTGTAGCCGAAGAAGTCGAGTCCGGTGAGGCCGAGCAGGCGCTCGAACACGAAACCGTGGAGGAGCGAGACGTCGAGCTGCTTGAGCCGACGGCTGCCTGGCCCTTCCATCTGCTCGGCGAGGGCGGCGGCGTCGGCGGTCGAGGCGACGAACCCGGTGCCGCCCGGCAGCGCGACTCCGAACGCGGTCTTGCCCTCCGCCCTCGCGTCTTCCATGGCGGTCATGAGGGCGGTGTTCGGGGTCTCGGCGATCGCGAAGTGGGCGGCCATCCGGGCGCGCAGTTCGTCGGGGCCGACGGGGAGGGTCTTGAGGGTCCGGTGCGTCGGAAGGAGCACGAGGCCAGGGTCCGTCATGCTACAGACGGCCATCATCATGAAGTCCTCGGCGACCTCGCCCGGCTTCTGGCCTTGCATCTCGCGGAAGGTGAGGGCGGTCTCGTAGCGGTGGTGGCCGTCGGCGATCCAGAGGCGCTTGGTCGCGAGGGCGGTGACGAGGGCCCGGCAGGCCTCTTCGTCGTCGACGACCTCGAGGCGGTGGTGGATGCCGTCCTCGGGGGTCGAGAACGCGGCGACGTCCTGGCCCGGGACACCGGTCGCGAGGTTGTGCACGCTGGTGTCGTCGTCCTCGTAGAGCCCGAAGATGCACTCGAGGTGGCTCCGAGTCGCCTCGAGGATTCGGAGGCGGTCCTCCTTGTGCTTGGGGAAGGTCTGCTCGTGGGGGAGGATCACGCCGTTCTCGTAGGGCTCGACCTTGAGGAGGACGATGAGCTTGGTGCGGTGGAAGGTCTGTCCCGTCCCAGGGACGGTGAAGTCCTGGCTGTAACGGTAGAAGGCGGGCCGTTCCTCGCGGTGGACCTTACCGTCCCGGCGCCATTCCTCGAGTCGAGCGGCCGACCGGGCGTACTTCACGAACTTGGACCGGTCGTCGGGGAGCTGCTCGGGCAGGGTCAGGTGGACGACGTTGTGGGCGTTCTTCGCGGCATAGGCGTCGCGCTCCTCCGGGCTGAGCACGTCGTAGGGAGGCGCGACGAGATCCTTCAGGTCTCCCGCTGCCGCGTCGAAGCGGAGACCGTGGAAGGGCCGGACGGTGGCCATAGGGGTTGAACGTTACCCTTCGGGCTTGGGTCGGCCCCGGACCCTCGGCTCCCAGCCTCAGCGGGGGGTTTTGCGCTAGACGGGCCCGTCAATGCGTGGGCGAGCCCGGATCACTTGGGCGGCTCCTTCTTGTGGATCCTACGGTAGCTGTCCTCCCGGTCGGCGAGGATGGCTCTCGCCCCGTCGAGGGGAAAGCCCTCGGGGGCGGAGGCGATGAACCGGCGCTGGAGCCGGATGGACTCCGCTAACGCCTCGGGGTCGCGGAACGTCTGCGTTTGTCCGACCCTCGATTCCCGCCACTTGGCGTTGTAGGCCCACCCGGCGAGGGAGATAAAGCCGACACGCCTCGGGTCGCGCCGCATCGCTTCATTCGCCAATCTGACCGCCCTCTCGATGTGTTCGGGTCGTAAACTTGCCATCGAGACTGACCAGATGTAGGCCGCGGTGAGGCCGAGATCTTTGGGCTCCCGTTGCAGGAGCCTCCAACCGATATCGGCCGCATCGATGGCGCCGCTCGCACTCTGGATGAAAGAGATGTCGGCGACGGAGACAAACATGTATCCGACCCGCGTGAACTCGTAAGAGTTCTGTGAAGGAATGCGGAGCCACTGATCGAAGAGTGCCCTGCGGTCCGGGTGTCCGATCAAGGCTTGAGCGTAGCGAAAGTTCACCGCTCGGGCGTTGAGGACGTAGAGCGTCGCACGGTAAAGCTTTACGGGGTCGTCCTTGTCCCGTTTCCAGTCCGCGATCGCTCGGTCGGCCTCCCTGGGGAGAGGGTGGTCGAACGCGACTCCATACACCTTCCCTTCGACCCAATCCGCCACTTTGTCCCGGATTGGCCGGAAGGGTCGGTCCCGATCCTTGTTCCAGGAGTCGTCGAGCCATACGCAGTAGAGCCTTTTGGCCGACTGTGCTCCCGGGATGTGGCTGAACGCCGCATTGCTGCTAGCGCCTAAGAGCGCTGCGCATAAGAGGCTAGTTGGGAACATGTCCGCCTCCTCCCGGGTTCGGTCCGCCGATCTGCTCTCGTTCGCGCTGGAAGTGATAGCGGCGCCTTGAGGAGAGAGGGGCTTGTTGGACCGCGCTGCTGTGGAAGACCTGGCCCAGGTACCGGGTAAGACCCCACCCGTCGGTGTCGACGGGCTGGATCCTTCGCGACGCCTGCGAGAGGGGAACTGCGGTCATTTCGGCGGTTCCTTCTTGTGGTACTTCCGGTACCACTCGACCCGGTCGGCGAGGATACCTTTTGCCGTCCCCAGAGGGAAACCCTCTGGCGCGGCCGCGATGAAGCGCCGTTGGTAGCGGATGGCTGTCGCGAGCGCCTCCGCGTCGGTGTACTTCGATCCGCGCCAGAGCGAGTCGTACGCCCAGCCAGCGAGGGAGAGCAGACCCCAGCGCTTCGGGTTCTCCTTGAGGAGCCTTTCGGCAGTATCGACCGCTCGCCTGCGGTGTTTCGCGTCGGATGAGACCATCGAGACGACCCAAACGTAGGTCGCGTTCGCCCCAATGTCAGCCGAGTTCCGCTCGACGAGTCTGAGGCCGAGATCGGCCGGCTCGATCCAAGGAGAACCGGGATCGAGGAGGAAGGTGACGTCCGCCGTGCCCACGAACATGTATCCGACCCGGGTGAACTCGTACGAGTTCTGGCTCGGCATCGTGAGCCAGGCGTCGAACAGGGCCTTGTATCGCGGATCCTCGATGAGGCCGGGGGCGTACTTCCAGTCGACGACCCTTGCGTTCAGCAGGAAGAGCGTGGCCCGGTAGAGCTTGACCGGGTCCTTGCGGTCGAGCGACCATTCTCTCCACGCGGAGTCGGCGTCCCGAGTGATCGGGTCGCCGTGGGCCGTGCCGTCCTCCTTCCCCTTCACCCGCCGGGCAAGCTCTTCGCGGATAGGGCGGTACGGCCTATCGTTCGCTGCGACCCATCGGTCGTCCATCCAGCGGCAATGGTTCCGGCTCGCCTGTGCCCAGGGAGCGGTAAGGAGGCAGAGAGCCAGCACGGCCGAGATGCAAGGCTTAAGGTCAGTTCGGGACACCTTGACCTCCCCCAGGCGACGGGGGCATGCCGACGCGGACGAAAAGCACCTTCGACGAGACGTCAATGCGTTCGGCTCGATTTTGCTGGTCTGAAGCATCTGACCGAGGTACCCGGAGGGCCCCCGCCTGTCCGTGATGCCCGGTGCCACGCTCTCTGACTTGGGGAGGCCGTTCGTGTCGTACCGCCAGCGGTTGCCCTGGCAGCTCCCTTGGACGTTCGTGACCGTCAAGTCCCAGTTGAGGGGGTCATAGGTCTGCGCGATGGCGGGGGCCAGCAGCGTCAAGGCGGCGGTTAGAGCAACGAGGATCCGCCCGGTGCCGCGGGGGGGGGGGGCGAAAACTTTACGGAACTGTGTTGAACGCCAATGACGCGATTGTGACGGAGAGTTCCGGTGCCTGTCAAGAGGCAGTTGTCTCCCGTTTCCGATCGCAACGTGGGCTAGGCGCCCCGTCGGCGCCCAGCCCATGCCTCTACCTACCGCCCGCGCTGCGGGGGGCCGCCGGCGGCGGGGCCGGTGAGGTTGATCATCTTCTTGAGCTCCTCGACGTTTTGGCAGCGCGTCAGGGCCTCTTCGAGCGTGATGATGCCCTTCATGTAGAGGTCCCGGAGGCACTGGTCCATGGACATCATGCCTTGGCTGGCGCTGGTCTGGATGCTCGAGGGGATCTGGTGGGTCTTGCCTTCACGGATGAGGTTCCGGATGGCGGGCGAGGCGATCATGATCTCGTTCGCGGGGATCCGGCCGGGGCCGGTCGCGCGGGGGAGCAACTGTTGGGCGACGATCGCGACGATGTTGTTGGACAGCTGGACCCGGATCTGCTCCTGCTGGCCAGGGGGGAAGACGTCGATGATACGGTCGATCGACTCGGCCGCGTTGTTCGTGTGGAGCGTGGCGAAGACCAAGTGGCCGGTTTCCGCGGCCGTGATCGCGAGGGCGATGGTCTCGGTGTCGCGCATCTCACCGACGAGGAGCACGTCCGGGTCTTCGCGGAGACAGGCGCGGAGGGCGTTCGAGAAGCTCCTGGTGTCGCTCCCCAGCTCGCGCTGGTTGATGACCGACTGCTTGTGCGGGTGCAGGTACTCGATCGGGTCTTCGATCGTGATGATGTGGACGGCCCGGTTCGTGTTGATGAAGTTGATCATCGCCGCGAGCGACGTGGACTTCCCGGAGCCGGTGGGCCCGGTGACGAGGATGAGGCCACGGGGCTTATCGGTCAGCTGATCGAGGATCGTCGGGAGGTTCAGGTCGCGGGTGGTGGGGATGCGGCTGCTGATGAGTCGGAACGCGGCGGCCACGGAGCCCCGGTCGCGGTAGAGGTTGACGCGGAACCGGGCCCGGCGGGGGAGCTGGTAGGAGAAGTCGAGCTCGAGGGTCTGCTCGAACCGGGTCACCTGCTCGTCGGAGAGGATCTCGTAGAGCATCCGCTGGCTCTGCTGGGGGCTGAACTTCTCGTAGTTGAGCCGCTTGAGGGCGCCGTCCTCCCGGATGACGGGCTCACTGTTCGCGCAGATGTGAAGGTCGGAGCAGTTGCGGTCGACGACGACGTGGAGAAGCTCGTCGATGTGGAGGTCTTCCAGCGGCTTCGGCTGGCCAGCACCGGGCCGGGGGGCCTCGGCGGCCTGGCCCGCGACCGGGGGCGCGACAGGCGGCGGCGAGCCGGGAGGCGGCCCGGACGGGTTCACAATGTTCGGCGGGATCGGGCTTCCGGGCGAAGGCGGCTGGTTCTCGTTCATGGCGACCACGACAGTGGGAATGCCCCTGTTGGACGTCCATTGTAGCCCATTCGTTCAGGAGGCCCGAGGAGCCTACCGAGGCCGTTCCCGGGCCCTAGAAGCCGGCGGTGAAGACCACGCGCATGCCGACGTTTGGCGTGGTGACGCCCGTGAAGACCTTGGCGAGCCCGTCTTGGCGGAGCTCCATCATGCCGTTCGCCGTGCGCACGGGGTCAGGGACCCCGCGTCCGGGGAGCGGGCCACGGGCCCGCGCTCCTTTAGAAACCGGCGGTGAAGACCACGCGCATGACCTCTTCGGGGGTCGTGACCCCCATGAGGACCTTGGCGAGGCCGTCTTCGCGGAGCTCCTTCATTCCGTTCGCCTTCGCCGCGGCCTTGAGGTCGCCGAGGGGGGCGCGTCGGACGACGAGTTCGGCGACCTCTTCGTTCATCACCATCAGTTCGTGGAAGCCGCTCCGGCCTTTGTAGCCGGTCATGCGGTTCGTCTCGCTGGGGATGCCCCGGTAGAGTTGGACCTCTTCGTCCGGGTCGGTGACTTGGAACCCGAACCGTCGGAGGTCGATGGCCTTGACCGTGTAGGGCTCCTTGCTGTTCGCGTCGATCTGGCGCCCGAGTCGCTGGGCGAGGACGCCGATGACGGTGGCGGAGATGAGGTACGGCTCGACGCCCATGTCGATCATACGGATCGTGGCGGAGGGGGCGTCGTTCGTGTGGAGGGTCGAGAGGACCAAGTGGCCGGTGAGGGAGGCTTCGATGGCGATCTCGGCCGTTTCAAGGTCGCGCATCTCGCCGACCATGATGATGTCAGGGTCCTGACGAAGGAAGGCGCGGAGCGCGGTGGCGAAGGTGAGGCCCGCCTTTCGGTTGACCTGGACCTGCGCGATGCCGCCGAGCTGGTACTCGACCGGGTCCTCGACCGTGATGATGTTGACTTCCGTCGTGTTGAGCTTGTTGAGGACCGAGTACTGCGTGGTCGTCTTGCCGGAGCCGGTGGGGCCGGTGCAGAGGAACATGCCGTTCGGCTGGCTGACGAGCTCCTCGATCTTCGCCTGGTTCTCGGCCGTGAAGCCGAGCTTCGCGAGGCCGACCATGGCGTTCCCCTTGTCGAGGATACGCATGACGATCTTTTCGCCGAACGGGGTGGGGATGCTACTGACGCGAAGGTCGTAGTCCTTGCCGAGGTTACGGACCTCGATACGGCCGTCTTGGGGGACGCGCCGTTCGGCGATGTTCATCTCGGCCATGATCTTGAGGCGCGAGACGAGCGGGGCCTGGAGGTTTTTCGGGACGGTCATGGCCTCAGAGAGCACGCCGTCCACGCGGTAGCGCACGCGCACGGCGCGCTCGCCGGGTTCGACGTGGATGTCCGAGGCGCGATCGACGATGGCCTGCTGAATGACGGCGTTCGCGAGGCGGATGATGGGGGCCTGCTCGGCCATCTCCTCGTCGGACTGGTCCTCTTTGACGCCCTTCTCGGAGACGTCGCGCGTGGCCTGGGCCTGGGCCATGACGGCCCGGAGGTCGGAGGTCATCTTGGACCCGCCTGCGCCGCCGGGCGCGGCCGGGGCGGCGGCGGGGGCTTCTCCGGCGGCGGCGGTCATCGCGGCCTGGTAACTCTTCTTGATCGCGTCCTCGATGGCTCCGGGGACGGCGACGGCGGCCTTCACGAGCAGGCCGCTGGCGAGGCGCACGTCGTCGAGGGCCTGGAGGTTGCTCGTGTTGGACATGGCGATCCAGAGCACGGTGCCCTCCTTCTTGACGGGGACGATCCCGTGGAGCTTGGCGATGCGCTCGGGGACGGCGGCGATGGCGGCGGCCTCGATCTGGACGCGGTCGAGGTCCACGAACGGGACGCCCTGCTCCTGGGCCTGGGCGTGCAGCACCTCGCGCTCGCCCGCGAACCCGAGGTTGATGATCACGCGTCCGAGGTCGGGGTTGTCGGTCTGCTTGGAGACCTGCTTCGCTTCCTCGACCTGTTCTTGGGTGACGTACCCCCTTTGTACGAGGAACTCCGCCATCGGAAGGCGCGGTAGTGCCATATCTCTCTCGACTCTCCCTGGTCCTGGCCCTGCCGCTGCCTTGCGTTCGCTCGGTTCGGTGACTCCCCCACCGTTCCGGTCTCGGCGCTACGGCTCGACTCGCGGCGTTGGCTATTCTAGCCTTATCGGCAGGTCTCGCTGGGTCTGGACGTCGTGGGATGGACGGAGGCTCGGGGGCCGTTCGTTCGGGGCCTTCGGGGCTTTTCTGGTATCCCTTTTCCCCACGCCCATGCTTCGTGCCCTTCTCGCCGCTGCGCTCCGCTCGGCCCTCGACCGTTTGGTCGCGGCCGGTCGCCTCCCTGCCTCGGGCTGGCCGGAGCCGGAGGTGATGGACACGAAGGGCCCGGCGCACGGGGACTTCGCCACGAACTGGGCGATGGTGGCGGTGAAGTCGGTCGCGGCGGGGGGCGAAGGGGCGTTCCGGAACCCGAGGGAGCTGGCCGAGGCGTTGGCGGCCGAGCTGCGAGCGGATGACCGGGTGGCATCGGTGGAGGTCGCAGGGCCGGGGTTCGTGAACGTGCGGTTGACGGACGGGGCCCTGGCGTCCGGGGTCGAGGAGGCGGGGTCGCTGGGGGCCGAAGGGATCCGGGACTGGAACCGTGGACGGCTGCCCGAGTCCGAGCAGCGGCGGATCAACGTGGAGTTCGTCTCGGTGAACCCGAACGGGCCGATCACGATCGGGTCGGGCCGGGGGGCGGCGTACGGCTCGACGCTCTGCAACGTCCTCGCCGCGGCGGGGCACGAGGTCCACCGGGAGTACTACATCAACGACGGGGTGAACAGCGAGCAGATGCGGCTGTTCGGGGAGTCGGTCTACTACTACGCCCTGCAACAAGCGGTGCAAGCCGGGTTCGACAACCCTGACCCCGGGTTCAGGTTCCCGGAAGGGGGATACAAAGGCGACTACGTCCAAGAGGTCGCGGCCTGGATCGTTGAGTGTTCCGCGGGACAGGACGCCACCGAGGGGCCCGAATACTTCGTCGAACGTGCGAAGGACTTCATGATCGACATCCAGAAGGAGGCCTTGGACGCGTTCGGGGTGTCTTTCGACACCTGGTTCAGCGAGGAGTCGCTGCATGTGTCGGGAGTCGTGGCTCGGTGCATCGAGAGCCTTGAGGAGAAAGGTGTCGCGGATCGGCGGCCGGTTCGTACGAAGCTCAAGCTTGGCAAGGGTGGGAAGGTCGAGGAGGTCGTCTTCGAGGATCAGGCAGGTGCGGTCGAGGAAGACGAGCCCGGATCTCCACCCCCAACCCCCTCCTCATTTTCCCCGGGCACGAACCATCCCGGTAATAACGAGGAGGGGGCTCCGGAGACTCAATCCACCCAGACCCTGTGGCTGAGGTCGACGCTCTTCGGCGACGACATGGACCGGGTGCTCCAGCGGGCGGACGGGAGGCTCACGTACATTGCGAGCGACGTGGCGTACCACGCCGACAAGTTCAACCGCCCCGAGAACGCCGACCTGCTCATCACCGTCCTCGGCCCCGACCACCACGGCTACATCGAGCGTTTGCACGCCGTCGTGGCGGCACACTTGATTGCGGAGGGCGGATTGCGGAAGGCGGAGGGGGCGGGTGCCTCGGAATCCGAACCGAACACCACCAGCCAGCAATCCGCAATCCAAGGGGCCCCCGGCCTCGCCGACTGGGAGGCCCAACTCTACGGCACCCTGGAATGGCGCGACGCGTGC
Organism: Fimbriimonadaceae bacterium; assembly: GCA_022843485.1. GTDB lineage: Bacteria > Armatimonadota > Fimbriimonadia > Fimbriimonadales > Fimbriimonadaceae > JALHNM01. Next base: position 86,613 of record JALHNM010000008.1, read on the forward strand.
CGGGCGGCACGGGCCCTCAGCGAGGGGCGGCTCAAAGTGCAGATCTTCCAGCTCGTGCGGTTCCTGAAGGACGGCAAGCCGGCGCCGATGCGGAAGCGGGACGGGAACATCTACGCCCTCATCGACCTGGTCCGAGAGATCGGGCAGAAGGTCAAGCCGGGCGCGCCCGAGGAGGAGCAGCTCAAGGCCGGGAAGGACGTGGCCCGGTTCTTCTATCTGATGCGCCACCACGACACGACGTTCGACTTCGACCTCGACCTGGCCGAGCGGCAGAGCGACGAGAACCCCGTGTTCTACGTCCAGTACGCCCATGCCCGCATTTGCAGCGTGATCGCCAAGGCCGAAGAAGCCGGCTTCACCGCGGCCGCCCCCCAATCCACCCCCTCGGAGTCGACTAGCACGAGCCATTTGGGCAAGAACGAGGGGGTGGCTCCGGAGCTCCACCCGAAGGAGCGGGCGCTGGTGTTGAAGGCGCTGGACCTGCCGTACGAGGTGCTCCGGTGCGCGGAGGACTACGGGGTCAACCGGTTGGCGACCTACGCGATCGAGCTGGCCCGGACGTACCACCACTTTTACGACGCGTGCCGGGTGGTCGACCAGGCCGACCCGGAGACGAGCCGGAGGCGCCTCGGGTACTGCAAGGTGGCCCAAGCCTCGCTACGGGCGGTTCTGGATCTGCTCGGTGTGAGCGCGCCCGACCGGATGGATCGGGAAGCGCCGACGGGCTGACGCGCCACAGCGACGGGACTTCTGGCGTATTCTCAGAGTGTGGGGAGACGGTTCCTTCTTGTCCTCGCGGTAGGCGTTCTCGGGTCGGGCACGGCATCGGCCCAGGCGACGTTCGTCGGGCTCGGGTTTGCCCCGGGCGGCGAGTCGATCACGGAAGCGTACGCCTTGAGTGGAGACGGCAAGGTCGTCGTCGGGCGGACCCGGATCTGGAGCGCGGGCTTTATGCGGACTCGTGGCTTTCGGTGGACGGCGGCGACAGGGGTTCAGGACCTCGGGTCGCTGCCGGGCACGGTGCGATCCTCGGCCGCCTACGGCACGGACGCGACGGGGGCGTTCGTCGTCGGGTCTTCGGCGGGGGGCACGCTTGCGGCCGTGCGGTTCGGTCCTGGCGGGATCGACCGGGTTCCGCCGAGCTTCGGGGTGCAGACTTTCGCCGCTCAGGACGTCTCGGCGGACGGGACGGTCGTCGTCGGGTACCAGGGGATCACAGACACGCGGTGGAAGGGGTTCCGGTGGACCCCGTCGGGCGGGACACAGACTCTAGAGAGCCTCTCGGCGTCGCCCTACGATTGGGCCTCGGCGGTCTCGGCGGACGGGTCCGTGGCGGTCGGGACGTCGCAGTGGTTCGTGAACGGCGACCCGGTCACCCACGCGGTCTGGTGGGACGCCCGCGGCAGGGTAAACGACATCGGGAGGGCGCCCGGACAGGTCAACAACGCTTACGGGATGGACGTCAGCGCGGACGGGCGGGTCGTGCTGTTCTTCGGTTACAGCACAGACGCCGCCTCGTCCGACGTGTACCTCTTCGACCGGGTGGCGTCGAGGACGGTGCGGGTCGTGCGTCCACCCGAGTGGGACTATGCGTCCGCCGACCGGCTCTCGGCGTGCGGCACCTTTCTGACGGGGCAGTACCTCGACCCCGCGATCGGCGACTTCCGCGCGTTCGTCGCCGGTCCGGGGCGGCCCATGGAGGACTTGCTTACGGCGCTCCGCCGAGTCGGGGCTCCGGGGACTGAGGGCTGGGTCTTGATCCGGGCGACGGGCCTGGCGGTGTTGCCGTCCGAGGTCGTGGTCAGCGGGATCGGCATCGACCCCCAACGGAACGTCCAGGCGTTCCGGGCGACCCTGCCGAGGTCGCTCTTCATCCGTCCGGCGTGGCTCCCGTGACGGCCCTTGACGGCGCTACCCTGGGCCCGAGGGCACCACGGCGCTTGCGGCGGCGTTAGGAGCGGCAGGGATGATCGGAAAGGCGATTCTCAGCACGCTCCTCGGGGCGGCCGGGGGCGGGCTCTACGCTTGGATGATGATGGCGTGCGAGTCCGGGTGAATGAGCGCGAGGACGCCGGCGGTGCCGGTCGTCGCAGGGGCCCTCGTCGGGCTGATCGCCGTGCTCACCGCTCGGAAGGACTGATGGCGTAGGATGGGGTCGGTGGAGCCGATCGCCGTCTACGTCCACACCCCGTTCTGCCCGTCGAAGTGCGGGTATTGCGACTTTAACTCGTACGCGATGACCGGCGAGATCGTCGAGCGTACGGTTCGGGCGACGGTCCTTGAGATCGAACGCTCGCCCTGGCGGGGTCGCCCGGCGAAGACGGTCTTCTTCGGCGGGGGCACGCCCACGTTCCTCGAGGCGGGGCAGTTGGAGCGGATCCTTCTCGCCGTCGTGGCTGCCCACCCGCCGGTGGACGGTGCGGAGGTCACGAGCGAGGCGAACCCGGGGACGGTGGACATCCCGAAGTTCCGCGACATGCGGGCCATGGGGTTCGACCGGGTGAGCCTGGGGGCGCAGTCGTTCGACTCGTCCGACCTCTTGCGCCTTGGCCGGGTCCACGAACCGGGCCACATCGGTCGGGCCGTGCAGGCTGCCCGTGACGCTGGGTTCGAGAACCTGAACCTCGACCTCATGTTCGCTTTGCCGGGGCAGTCAATGCGGGGGTGGGAGCAGAACCTCCGGCTCGCTTTGGCGATGGGGCCCGAGCACCTGAGCCTGTACTGCCTGACCATCGAACCGAACACCCGGTACTACCGGTACCACCTCAAAGGGATGCTGGACCTGCCGGACGACGAGGCGCAGGTGGCGATGTACGACCGGGCGGTCGAGGCGTGCGAGGGGGCGGGCTTCCGGCAGTACGAGGTGTCGAACTTTGCCCGGCCGGGCTTCGAGAGTCGCCACAACCTCTGCTACTGGCGGGCCGAGGAGTACGCGGCCTATGGACCCGGGGCGGTCGGCCGGGTCGGGCGTCGGCGGTGGACGAACACCAAGCACCCAGTGCGCTACTGCGAGGCGGTGGAGGCCGGGGCGGAGCTCGCCTGCGAGGTCGAGGACGTGGACGACCAAGCCTTACGGACGGAGCGCCTGATGCTGGGGCTGCGGCTGAACGAAGGGTTGGAGCTGGATGGGCTGGCTGTCTCAGAGTCGGGGCTCTCGGGGTGCGTCGCGGCGGGGTGGCTCACGCTCGGCGAGGGTCGGGCGACGCTCACGCCGGCGGGGAGGCACGTGCTCAACGAGGTCGCGGTTCGCTTACTCTAGGGCACGGCGCTAGAGGAGGGCGGCGAGGAGGTCGGTAGTTTCCTCGACGGCCGCGGCGACCGTGGCGACGGCGAAGTCGGCTTGGGCGTCTGTGACCGTGAGCGGGGGCTCGAGGCGGATGACGCGGGGGTTGTTGAGGGTGTAGGCGGCTACGAGCCCTCGCTTGACCATCTGGGCGATGACGAGCTCGCCGACGTCGTCGAGGCGGAACTCGACGCCGATCATGAGGCCCCTCCCTCGGACTTCGGCGACCAACTCGCACCCGTCGAGGCGGTCCCGGAGGCCGGACACGATGCGCTCGCCGAGGGCGGCGGCACGGGCGACGAGGCCTTCTCCTTCGATGACGTCGAGCGTCGCGAGGGCAGCGGCACAGGCCAGGGGGTTCCCGCCAAAGGTCGAGGTGTGGATGAGCGGGTTCTGGGCGAACACTCGCTCCCAGACGGCGGGGGTACCGAGGGTCGCTCCGATCGGCATGACCCCGCCGCCGAGAGCCTTGGCGAGGGTCATGATGTCCGGGGCCACGGCTTCGTGCTCGCAGCCGAACATCCGGCCGGTGCGGCCCATGCCGGTCTGGACCTCGTCGAAGATGAGTAGGGCCCCGTTGCGGTCGCAGGCCTCCCGGAGGGCCAGCAGAGTGCCGTCGGGCGGGATATGGATGCCCCCTTCGCCCTGGATCGGCTCGATGATGACGGCCGCGGTGTCATGGTCGACGGCCGCGACGAGGGCATGGGGGTCGCCGAACGGGACGAAGCAGGGGCCGGGCATGAGCGGCCCGACTGGCTTCCGGTACTTTTCACGGCCGGTGACGGCGAGGGCGCCGAGCGTCTTTCCGTGGTAGCCGCCTTCGGTGGCGACGATCTTGGTGCGCCCGGTCGCGACCTTCGCGAACTTGAGGGCGGCCTCGACGGCCTCGGCCCCGCTGTTCGAGAAGAACGAGAACTGCAGGTCGCCGGGAGCGATGGCGGCGAGGCGGGCGGCAAGCTCGCCGAGGAGAGGGTTGAAGAAAGTCTTTCCGCTGAGGGGCTGGACGTCGAGTTGACGGTGGACCGCCTCGACGATCTGCGGATGACGGTGGCCCAGTGCGAACACGCCGTAGCCGCCGAGGAAGTCGAGGTAGCGCCGGCCGTCCTGGTCGATCAGCTCGCAGCCTTCGGCCCGGACTTCGACCCCGAACCCGGCGAACTGCATGAGTTTGGCGAGCCCGGGGTTGACGTGCTGGGCGTACTGCTCGACGACTCGCGCGCGAAGGGCCTCCGCGTCCATAACGGGGAGTATGGTCCGTTATCGGGCGACCGCTGGGTTCAGTGGGGCAAGGCGAAGGGACGGGAGGCGGCTCTCCGGGTGTGGGTAGGTTCGTTGGAAGGTGGGCCCCAGGGCCTGGATCCTCGCCAGAGCCTTGGTCGCCGCCCGATCCGAAAGGGGTCGGAGACGGCCCCCGGCGATCCGGGCGGGGATCACGGTGATCGATCCGGCGACGCGCCCCTTGAACTCGACCCGGTAGAGCGCGGTGTCGCCCGGGAGGGGGGAGACGAGGTTGCCGAGGCTGTAGAGGATCGGGCGGCCGCGATAGACCTCGACCGGCTGGAGGACGTGGGGGTGGGCCCCGAGTACGGCGTCGGCCCCCGCCTCCACGAACGCCCGGCCGAGGGCGACTTGGTAGGGCTTGGGGTTGGTCTTTCGCTCGTCGCCCCAATGGAGGGCTACGAGGACCACGTCGGCCAGCTGGCGGGCGTCGGCGACAAGTCGCCGGAGACGCTCAGCCTGTCGGGGCCCGACTTGGCCTCCGAGCGATAGCGCGAACACGCCGGGGGTACTGGCCGTCGCGGGATGGCACTTCGCGAGGGCGGAGTCTGTGACGAAGGCGAGGGCCGAGATCAGGCCCACCCGCAGACCCGACGGTAGCGTCACGACCGCCGGTCGCTTAGCGGCGGCGAGGTCTGGGCCCGCGCCCGCGAAGGCGATGCCGGCCTTCGTCAAGGCGTCGAGGGTCTCGCTGAGCCCAGCGGGGCCGTAGTCCATCGTGTGGTTGTTGCCGAGGCTGACCAGGGTGAGACCCGCTGCCGCGAGATGGGGGGCGTGGCCGGGGTCGGCCTTGAGGACGAACTGGGTGCGGGCTCTCAGCTCGGCTGCCGTCTTTCGCCGGGTCGCCGTGTTCGAGGTCGTCAGAGGGATCTCGAGGTTGGCGTAGGTCACGTCTGCTTCGAAGGTCGGGAGCGTCTTGGGGCCGGGGGGGATCGCATTGAGCATGAGGTCTCCGCCGGCGAGGAGCGTCCAGCTCGTCGGTACGGCGAGGGCGAAGAGCAGAGGGTGCACGGGGGATGGGACGGAGAATTGGGCCCCCAGGGCTCGGAGAAGGGCCCGGCCCCCCTGAGACGACGGTCCTCGGTGACCGACCCTTATCCACGGGCCGGAAACGGTCTGACGTCCCATGGACCGGGGCGTGGATCGAGCAGGGAGGCGCGGGGACACCACCGTGCAGATACTCGGCAAAATCTTTGGGTCGCACGCGGCGAACTTGGAGCGTGCGATGGGTCGGACCACGCAGCGTCAAGGGCTGATCGCGACGAACATGGCGAACGTCAACGTGCCTGGCTACAAGCGGCAGGACGTGGACTTTGGGGTGGCGATCCAGGGGGTCGAGGGCCCGGCGCGAGACCGCTACACGAGCTTGGCCCAGAGGGTCAACGACCGGGTGCGGACCTCCGAAGGCAGTGTCCGGGTTGACGAGAACAGCGTCGACGTCGAGCAGGAGGTCGTGGCGCTGGCGGAAACGGAGCTTCGGTTCCAGGCCCTCGCCGACTTGGCCAGCCGACACTTTAGCGGCCTCAAGACCGTGATCCGAGAAGGTCGATGAGCATTAGTCTTAACGCAGGGTTCCGGATGAGCGCCTCGGGGATGAGCGCGGAAAGGTTTCGCATGGACGTGATCTCGTCGAACATTGCGAACGCGAACTCGACTCGGGTCGGAGGGCAGGACCCTTACCGTAGGCGTGTGGTCGTACTCGAGTCCTCGGACGATGGGGTCCAGGTTCAGCAATTGGTCCAGGACAGCAGCGACTTCCGGATGGCTCACGAGCCAGGGAACCCTAACGCCGACGAGAACGGGATGGTCTATTACAGCAACGTCGAGCCCCTCATCGAGATGGTCGACATGATCAGTGCTCAACGAGCTTACGAAGCGAACATCGCTGCGTTCAACAGTACGCGGGCGATGATCCGGGCTGCGTTGACGATCGGCAAGGCGTAATCGAGGGAATAGAGAATGAGGATCGGATCGAACCTGCCGCTCGGTGGCGCGACGCCGACCCCCGCAGCCAAGGCACAGGAGTCGGGCGAAGACTTCGGCCGGATGTTGATGGACGTTATCAGTGAGGTGAACGAGTCTCAAGCCAACGCGCGTGAGATCCAGAACCAAATGATAGCGGGTCAACCGGTCGAGTATCACGAACTGATGTTCGCGGTGGAAAAGTCGAGCACGGCAATGGCCCTGACGCTTCAAGTCAGGAACAAGCTCCTCGAGGCTTACCAAGAGATCAGCCGCATGCAGGTCTAGGTAAAGTCCTACCGTGAGTTCGTGATGGCCTCGCCCGGCGCAGTGTAGTTGCGTCATGGGTGGTATCGTCAATAGGGTAAAGGATTGGTGGGAGGGGGCTGACCGTACGCAACGGTCGGTCACGGTCTTCGGGGTCTTGTTCCTCGTGGTCATCCTCGGCCTGACCGGGTTCTTCGCGAGCCGACCGAGGTTTGAACCGCTCTATGCGGGATTGAGCCCGGCCGAACAAGGACCCGTCGTGGAGGAGTTACGGGCGGCGGGGATCCCGGTCGAAGTGAACGCCCAGGGATCGGTCATGGTGCCCTCCGAGAAGCTACCAGAGGCTGCTATGCGATTGGCGATGTCGGGTAAGGCCCCGGCTGCGGGCCCTCAGAGCCTTGACCTCCTGGACAGCATTAACTCGTTCTCGACACCGGCTCAGGAACGAGAACGGATCAAGGCAGCAACTGAGGCCAAACTCTCTGCCAGCGTCAATACGTTGAAGGGGGTGTCGTCCTCGAACGTCCACATCAACTTCGGGAAGGAGTCCCCGTTCGGGCAAGAGACCATCCCGCCGTCCGCGGTCGTTACCGTCATCGAGACGAGCGGGCAGTCGCTCACCCAAGACCAAGCGAAGGCGATCGCGCGCTTAATCCAAAACTCCGTCGCAGGCCTTAGGCCTGAAGGGGTAAGTGTCATCAGCTCTACCGGACGGATCATTTTCGACGGTGAGCAAGCGGCGGCCCCGGGCGGTTCGGCGAGCAGAAAAATCGAAGCCGAAGTGGCGGAGTCAAGGCGACGCGAAATCGAACTACAGCGATCCCTCGACCTTGCGTTCGGTCCGGGCAACACCAAGGTTACGGTTCAGGTCCAACTGAATATGGACTCGGTAAGCGAGGAATCCGTATCGACGGAGTTGGGCGATAAGAAGGTGACGGACAAGGTCACTGAGTCGATGTCGGACGCTGCGGCAGGGGCAGCGGTTGGTCCAACCGGACTCACACCAAACACTCCGGGGACTAGCGCTTCCAGCGGAGGGGCGGCGGGCTCCGGCCTCAAGTACTCTAGCGAAGTCGTCGCGAACAAGTATCCCAGTACAGAGCGTCGGGTCACGACGCAGAAAGCAGCAGGTACTTTAACGGGAATGTCGATCTCTGTTCTTGTGAACAGCGAGAAGGTCACCGACTCGACGGCCGTCCAGGCGTTCATCGACTCGTATCTCGGGGGTAACGCTGGTGAAGAGGGGTTCTCTGCTGCAGTGCAGGCTGTCGAGTTCGATAAGACCCAATCAGAACTTGACCAGAAAGCTGCGGCGTCCGCTGCGTCCCAGGCTCAGATGCAGCAGGTACTGAGCATTCTACCCGTCGTCGCACTCCTCATCGTCGGGTTCATGGTCGTAAAGGCTCTTGGGAAGGTTCCCGGGCGGACCTTGACCATGGCGATACCTAACGGTGGCACGATGACTGTTAGGGGTTCAGCCATAGATTCGTCGACGATGGACGATCGGGGTGCGGTCGTGCGCTCTTCGGGCGAAGCCTCTCAAGACGGCAAGGCCAAGACGATCGCTGAGCTGGCCAAGACAGACCCTGAGATCGCGGAGGCTCTTCAAGAGATGGGTGTCGAAACCATTGACGACTCCGTGGACGTCGAGGCGATCCGTTCTCGGATTGACGTGCCGCTAGAGCAGATAAGAAAGATGGGTAGGCAGCGTCCGCAGGCGATGGCCATGCTCCTTAAGAGCTGGTTGATGGAGGAGCGCCGGTGAGGAAGCCACCTACTGAGTTGACGAGCAGAAAAAAGGCAGCGATCATCCTCGCTGTGCTTGGGGCCGACGTCTCGGCCGCAGTGCTCAAGCACCTCACCGAAGAACAGGTCGAGATATTGACTCTCGAGGTGGCGCGACTCGACAAGGTCACCCCGGAACTGAAGCAACAGGTCGTCCATGAGTTCCACGAGATGGCCCAGGCGCAAGACTTCATTGCCGAGGGCGGTGTAGACCACGCGCGAAAAGTGCTTGAGAAGGCCTTCGGTGACGAACAGGCCGACCTCATGATCCGTAAAGTCGTGAACGCGATGCAGATCGTGCCGTTCGAGTTCCTGAAGCGAACCGACCCGATGCAGTTGCTCTCGTTCATCCAGGACGAACACCCCCAGACGATCGCGCTCATCCTCGCCTGGATGCCGATCAACCAGGCGGCGATGATCCTCACTAAGCTCCCGCAGGAGCTTCGGGGGGACGTGGCAGAGCGGATCGCGGCGATGGAGCAGACTCCGCCCGAAGTCATCCGGCGTGTCGAGACGGTTCTTGAGAAGAAGATGTCGGCTATCCTGAGCCAAGAGATGAGCAAGGCGGGTGGGCCTAAGGCGTTGGTGGACCTCTTGAACCGAGTCGATCGACAAACCGAGCGCTTGATCCTCGAGTCGTTGAGTGAGAACAACCCAGAGATGGCGGACAGCGTCAAGAACATGATGTTCGTGTTCGAGGATATCGTGCAGCTCGAGGATCGGGCGGTACAGTCGATCATGAAGGAGGTTGACGTCAAGGACCTTGCCACCGCTCTCAAGGGCGTCGGTGCCGAGGTGCAGGACAAGATCTTCCGGAACATGTCTGAGCGAGCCGTAGGGATGCTCAAAGAAGATATGGAGTACATGGGGCCGGTCAAGCTCAGGCTCGTCGAAGAGGCCCAACAAAAGGTCGTCGCCGCGATCCGACGGCTTGAAGAGTCTGGCGACATTAGCATCGGCAGAGGCGAGGAGGACGTCCTTGTCTAAGTACGTAGAGGGAAGCGGCAAGGAAACGAAGTCGTTCAGGGAGGCGATCCAGCCGCTCACCGAGTCCCAACGAGAGTCTCTTAAGCGCGCGCAATCGTCGCGTCTCCATATCGGGCTGAAGGCGATCACGGAAGAAGCGTACAAGAAAGGCTTGGATGAGGGGTTCGATGTCGGGTATCAGGATGGACTCGCTAAGGGGGAGGCCATTGGACTCGCACGATTTGAGGCCGCCCACTCAGAAGCATTCCAAGAGTTTCGTGATGCGCTAGAAGCTTTTGTCTCGCGGATAGAAGTCGCGATCGATGACTGGTACATGCGTGCGGAGGACGAGGTAGCCGCCCTTACTGTCCAGATCGCCGAACGCGCGATTTGCCGGGAGCTTGAGCAGTCGAGGGAGTCGGTCTACGAGATCGTAAAAGAGGCCCTCGAGTGTTTGAGAGTGGGGGCGGAGGTACGTGTCCGCTTGAACCCTCTTGACGTAAGCGTTCTTTACGGCCGTCGAGAGCAACTCATCGCGGAAGTGGCCAACGTGCGAAGCATTGAGATTGTGCCAGACCTAAAGATTGAGAGTGGGTGCGAGATCGAAACGACCGGAGGCGTGATCGATGGTAGGATCAGCACCTTCCTTAACCGTCTGCAGGAGCGGGCAGCGTGAGAGGGTTCGTGGCCGTGCGGAATGCTCTAGAAGGGACGAGTCGGTTCGAAAACCTCGGCCGTGTGGCTCAAGTCGTTGGCTTGGTACTGGAGGCAGATGGGCCAGCGGCGAAGATGGGCGACCTGTGCTTCGTCGAGCCAGAGGGGACCGGCGAGCCGATCCCGTGCGAGGTCGTGGGGTTCCGCGGGGAGAGGGTGCTCCTCATGCCGCTGGGGGAGATGATGGGCGTTCAGTCCGGGAGTCTGGTCCGCGGGACGGGTGAGTGCCTGCGAGTCCCGGTTGGTGACCCTCTCCTAGGGCGAGTGGTCGACGGTCTCGGTCGGCCTATGGACGGCCGAGGACCAGTCCCCACAAGCGAGACCTACCCCAGCGTCGCCTCGGCACCGAACGCGCTCACCAGAAGGTTGATAGAGGCCCCGTTCGTGACAGGCGTTCGAGCGATCGACTCACTGCTTACCATGGGGGAGGGCCAACGGGTTGGGATCTTTGCGGGATCGGGGGTCGGGAAGTCGACGCTGATGGGGATGATCGCCCGAAACGGGACCGCGGACGTCAACGTGATCGCGTTGGTCGGGGAACGGGGTCGAGAGGTTCGCGAATTCATAAAGAACGACCTCGGGGAAGAGGGGATGCGGCGAAGCGTCGTCGTGTGCGCGACGAGCGACGAGCCGGCTCTGGTTCGGATCAAGGCGAGCCTGACCGCCACCGCGATCGCGGAAGCGTTCCGAGACCGAGGCCTCAGCGTGATGCTCATGATGGACTCGGTAACTCGCTTCGCGATGGCGCAGCGGGAGGTCGGGCTCGCGATCGGGGAGCCGCCCTCCTCGAAGGGGTACACGCCGAGTGTCTTCGCGCTCTTGCCCAGGCTGATGGAGCGTGCCGGCTGCGGCGAGGCCGGGGCGATCACGGCGATCTACACCGTCCTCGTCGATGGTGACGACACGAACGAACCGATCGCCGACGCGGCCCGCTCGATCCTCGACGGGCACATCGTCCTGACCAGAAGGTTAACGAACCGCGGGCACTATCCTCCTATCGACGTCATGCAGAGTCTGAGCCGAGTCATGCCGATGGTCGTGAGCCCAGACCACGTTCGGCAGGCGAACGCACTCCGCGAGCTCGTCTCGGCCTACGTCGATGTGGAGGATCTGGTCTCTGTGGGAGCCTACAAGCCCGGGACGAAACCGCTCGCAGACCGCGCGATCGAGAAGTGGGACGACATCAACGCGCTCTTGCGCCAGGGCAAGGATCAGTCCGCCCTGTTTGAGGAGTCGCTCGGGACACTTGCTGGGGTGGTCGATGGGTAAGTTTAAGTTCAGGCTAGAGACGTTGCTGGGAGTGCGACGGGCGGCCGAGGATGAGGCGAAGGCCGCGTATCTCGAGGCGATGGCGCGACGGGTTGCAGCCGAAGGGGACGTCGATGGCATCGTCCAAAGGCGCCAGACGCTGCTCTGCCATTCGCAGGAGACTCTCGCCGATCGGGTGACCAACGAGCGGTACCTCGAGAGGCTCGACGACGAGCAGAGGGCCCAGGAGTCTCTGGTAGCCCTGTTGAGCGACGAGGAGGAGCAAGCGCGTCAGCGTTGGGCGATGGCTCACCAAGAGGTTGAGGCCTTGGTGAAGCTCAAGGACAAGGCCCATGCCGAGTGGCTCTACGAGGAGCAGCGCAAGGAGCAGGGCGAGATGGACGAGTGGGCCTCGATGAGGAGGGCGGCGTGAAGATCGAACCAAAGGGCTACGACGTCACGAAGAAGCGCTACAACGAGCTGCGCGCTCGGTTCGAGCGTATGCGCCAGGCTCGGCCCGAGCCGCCTCCGAACCCGGACCCCGGCCGGCTCCAGGGGACGATCACGAACGGGTTCCAGCCGATGAACCCTATGGGCATGGGGGCCACGTTACGGGTCTCGACACCGGCCCCGGAGATCCTCTCCATGATCCAGCAAGCGGCGGTTCAGAACGGGATCGACCCTCGCCTGTTCGAAGCCCTCGTTTCAGCCGAGAGCGACTTCAACCCTCAGGCCGTCTCCCCCGCGGGGGCCATGGGGTTATCGCAGCTCATGCCCGCGACGGCCCGGGGCCTTGGCGTGACGGACCCGTTCGACCCCTGGCAGAACTTGCAAGGCGGGGCGAAGTACCTGTCGCAGATGATGAGGCAGTTCGGCGGCGACGTGCGTCTTGCCCTGGCTGCTTACAACGCCGGGCCCGGGGCGGTACAGCGGCACGGCGGGGTCCCACCGTTCGCTGAGACACAGACCTACGTCGAGCGGGTGCTCACCCGGGCGAACGCCGGAGGTGTGCCGTAGGCAAAGCGGGGAAGAAGGGGGGCAAGAAGGGGTTGCTGATCCTTGCGATCCTGCTCCCGATCGTGGTCGGCGGGGGTGTCGTGGGCGCGGCGCTCGCTGGAATCGTCACGATCCCGGGACTCACCCCGAAGAAGGGCAAGCCGGCTGGTCTCTACGGGGAGCAGGCGGCTAAGGCCTATGGCGAGGAGAAGGACCCGGCGCCGGTGGCAGCGGCCCCGCCCCGCCCGGCGGC
>JALHNM010000009.1 GCA_022843485.1 Fimbriimonadaceae bacterium
GTCCGTCCTCGCCATCCTAGCCTTGATTCTCGGCTCCTCTTCCGCTTTTTCCCAGCCGTCCCCCACTGGGAGCCTCCAGCATCCGAGCACTCGACTGATCGGACACTGAACGGACACTGCACGGACACCAAGTGGAATATTGGAAGGGAAGAGGCCGAGCATGGGGGATCAAGGCGAGCGCCGCCGTTCCGTACACCGGGGGGATCGGGGTGAGCGGCTGGCTTTTCTGGGGCGACCTGACTGCGTGGCGTCACTGTCCAGTGACGACAAACTCCCGCCATCTACCCGCAACCCCGTCCCGAGGGTTGGCCGTGCCACGGTCGCACCGATCACGAAGCGAGCCGCGAACCCCCGTATCGATACGGGCAACCCCGCCCGCGGTGCCTAACTGAGCCGGACTTTTTCGTTATCTTGCACGCTCAGGAGCTTAAGTTGAACGCTCCGGACGGTGGGGCGGTCGCATAATCCCCCTCGGTTCGGCCCGGGTCTGGCGGTGCCGGGCTGGACTGGGGAGGTTGACCGTGGCCCCCGCCCGTCGATCACGCCCCAGGCAACACCCCCGTGACGGCCCAATGATGACGACACTTCGCACCCGTCCCCTCGCGGTCCTGTCGGCGACCCTCATTGCCCCGGTTGACCTCTCCAGGGCAGGCGAGGGCCGGTGGGACGGGCCGAACGTCGGCTCGGACGGCGTTGACGACCCCGAGAAGTGGGTGGTCGTGTACCAGGGCACCTACGTCACCGTTCCCGCCCTCGATGTCGGGCTCGAACCTGGCATACAGCCCTTGCCTTCGATTCACCTCGTTGATCTAGCCGTTCTGTCGCCCCACGTCCCCACGATTGCCACTCTCTGATCGAAAATGAAACCCCTTCTCTCTAGGATCGTCCTCGCCGTCCTCGCCCTGATCGCGTTCGCGTTCGCTTCCAAATCCTATGTTGCTGCTGCGTCCGGCCATCGCGCGTTCCCGTATGTGTACTACGGCTTTAGCGTCCGCCAAAACGCGTTCGTCCAACTGACCGGCCAAGTCAACGGGACCCAGTACCAGATCGTCGATCTTGAGACCAAGGCGGTGCTCGTCTCAGGGGTCGTAGACCTGGGACAACTCCGGGTGTTCACGTTCACCCAGGGCCCGCTCAGAAACGGTCGCCGCTTCAAACTGGAGGCGAGCGAGCCTGTATCGGCCGTCCTGCAGTATTCGGGGGATACACGAGGGGGGAGCTTCTTCTATCCCGTAAAGGCCAGCCCGTCCCGCGTCGGTCGCGACTTCCTCCTCACGATCCCGATCCTCTCGAGCCTGAACGAGTTCGTCGTCTTCGCCCACGAGGACGCTACGTTCGAGATAAGACGGGTCAGCGACGGTGCGCTCGTGACTCGGCAGACCCTCCGCGCAGGGCAAAGGTGGTTGACGACGGGCTCGCCGCTGAGCCAAGGGGTCCCTTACTCAGTGTCAAGCACGGGCGACGTTGCGATTCAGAGTAACGGTGCGAACGGGAACGCGAACGTCCCGAGTTCGAACGGTCGTGACATGGGGAAGCAATTCCTCTTCGCCACGTACAACGAAGGCGGAGGCGGCGCAGCCGTCTTCGCGTACGAGGACGCCGTCGTCACCTTAACGAACATCGACACCGGGCAAGTCGTGGAGCCGGGGGCGTCCGTGAGACCTGGGGTCCCGAGGTTCTTTGGGAACCTGGATCGAAACCGGTTCGTGCTCCGGGCGACAGGGAACGTCGCGGTTTGGGCCGGAGACCTCCAAGGGGGCGTGACGATCGACGACATGGGCGACGACATCACGCTTAACCAGGGTCAGGGCGGTCGCATTTTCTACCTTCGTAGCCAGACGTTCCCGACCCACGTGTTCGTGGGGACCGATCGTACGTCGATCGAGATCAAGTTCTACGATACGAACGGTAACGTCGTCTCGACAGAAAACTATACGAAGGACAAAGACGAGTTCATCACCATTCGGGAGAGGCAGTCCTTCCGCTTAGAAGCCGACCGGCCGGTGCTCATCCAAACGATGGGCGGCAATCACTTTGCTGCGACCGATAACTGGGCTAAGGCGTTGCTCCAGCCCTATCCCTTCGACAACGAGCCCCCGGTCACCCTGATCACAGCTGGTCCGCTAGAAGGAGAGAACGTCGTTCCTCCGACGGCCTTCACGTGGTCCGGCACGGACGACAACACACCCACGAACCAGCTCCAGTACAGCTGGCGGCTGAACGAGGACGATTGGAGCGCATGGAGCGGCGATACGTCGACGACTCTTGCCACGCTCGCCGAAGGCGAGTACACGTTCCAAGTGCGCGCCCGCGACCTCGACCTTAACGTCGATCCGACCCCAGCGAGCCGGATGTTCCTGTACAGGGTTCCCAAGGTGACGGGCTTGACGCTAACGCCGGACGTGGTCAAGGGGGGTCACACATCGATCGGAAAGCTTTCCTTGAACGCACCTGCTCCGGCGGGGGTGAAAGTCTTGTTGCGGTCTTCGGATCCTGCCGCTGAAGTCCCGCAGTCGCTCGACGTCCCGAAGGGAGCCGCTTCTGTGGAGTTCGACGTGACGACGCGAAGAGTCGGTCAAGACACGACGGCACGGATCACCGCGACCCTCAACCAGTCGGAGGTGACCGCAGACCTTAAGATCGAGGCGTACAAACTCGTGTCAGCGCGGGTCGAACCCAACCGGTTAAAGGGGAGTAAGACCGCGGTGTTCACGGTCACGACGGACGCCCCGGCACCGACTGGGGGCTTGACCCTCACATTGTCGTCCTCCGACCCCGCGGTCGCCGAGGTTCCGAACACCGTAACTGTGCTCGAAGGGCAATCGTCCGCGGCGGTAGACGTGACGACCAGGCGTCAGGTCGCGGATCGTACGGTTCGCGTCAGCGCAAGTCTCGACGCCAGCGAGGTCGGCGCCGACCTGACCGTCGAAGCCTACAAGGTTTTCGGCGCGAGCGTTTCCCCAGACCGTGTCAAAGGTGGGAAGCCGGCCGAGTTGACTGTGACCCTCGACGCCCCTGCTCCGACCGGAGGGGTCGAGGTCACCCTCGAGTCTTCCGACCCGGCGGCCGCAAGAGTGCCGGGTCAAGTGACGGTCATCGAGGGCCAGACGACAGCAAAGGCCGATGTGACTACGTTCAGCGTCACGACCGAGAAGCCCATTCTCTTATCGGCTAAGCTCGGGTCATCGACTGCGGAAGCCCGGATCGTCGTAGAGCCGTACAAGATGGCGTCGGTGGTCCTCGTCCCTCCCACGGTGAAGGGCGGCGCGCAAGTCTCCCAGCTGACGGCGACCGTCGATGCGCCAGCACCCTCGGGCGGACTCTTGATCGAGTTACGATCCTCGGACGAGAGCGGTGCCACTCTCCCCGCCACGGTGAGGATCGCGGAGGGTGAGTCCTCGGCACAGGTAGAGGTTAAGACGAAGCTCGTGGACGCGACCAAGTCCGTGGTGCTTACCGCCACCCTTGGCGAGTCGTCGAAGACAGGAACTTTGATCGTTCAGCCACCCGTCCTGACCGCGCTCACCTTAACGCCGGACCGTGTCCGGGGCGGGTTGGAGAACTCTACCGGGGAGGTCAAGATCGATATGGTCGCCCCCATCGGAGGCGTGAACGTCCGGCTGAGGAGTTCGGCTCAAGAGGCCTCCGTCCCGAGCTCGGTCACGATTCCAGAAGGGAGGGATTCCGCTACCTTCACCGTCACCACCGAGGAGGTCTTCCGGACCACGCCCGCCGTGATCCTGGCGGAGTGTGCAGAGACCGCCCGAAACGCAACGCTGACCATCGTGATCCAGGGTGAACAGCCGGACTTGATCGTCGAACAAATCGAAGCACCTTCCGACGTCTTTTTCGGCGAGAGGCTCATCGTCCGGGCCCTGATCAAGAACGCCGGGGCAGGCGCCACGAACGCCAGCGGATGGCGTGACAGAGTCGCGCTCGTCCGTGGCCAGGAACGGGCCGCACAAGTCGAGGTCGTCAACCCAGAGTTCCTTGAACCTGGACAGCGCTATTGGGCGACCTTCTCGTTCGTTGTCCCCCGAGGGACCGTCGGGACCTGGGAGGTCCTCGCCACGGCCGACGTCGATCAAAGGGTCGAAGAGACGGACGAGACGAACAACTCCTTGTCCAAGCCGATCCAAGTCCTCAAGCCGCCGCTCCCCGACTTGGCGGTTTCCAATGTCCGAGGCCCTGGGATCGCGATCGCGGGCGAGCCGTTGCCGGGCCCGGTCGAGTGGACGGTCCAGAACATCGGCGACTCCCGCACCCCGCCCGGACAGCTACCCTACGTGGACGCCGTGTACCTTCGGAACGAGACCACCAACGCGGTGCGCTTGATCGGCGAGGTCACCCGGTCGCAGGTGGTCGACCCGGGCGGGTTGTACAACCAAGCTGCCGCGGGGCTCGTCGTGCCCCGCGACCTCGCGCCTGGCCTGTACCGGATCGTCGTCGTCTCGGACCCCCAGCAGCGCGTCTACGAGTTCGGGACGAGGGAGAACAACGTCGGTGCCGCCAGCCGGACCATCGACATCGATGGGAGCGTCGCCGACCTTGAAGCCGCCCTCATCGGCGTCCCGCCTGGGGGCAGATCGGGCGAGACGGTCCTCGTCCGCTTCAAGGTGACCAACAAGGGCCCAGACACCGCCCGCGGGCCGTGGACCGACGCGGTCTACCTCTCTACGAAACCGACCTTCGACGAGGCGGCCGTCGTCGTCGGCCTCTTCGGCCGCTCGCAAGACCTGGAAAGGGACGACTTCTACACTCTCGACGCCCCGATCAAGCTTCCAGAGTGCACCGAGGGGCGCCACTATGTCTTCGTCAGGGCGGACGTAGGGTCGAGCGTGGCCCAGGGTGGGCGCACGGGGAACGACCTCGCCGGGCCCGAACCGATCCTGATGAACCTGCGCTCCCCCGACCTCGCCGTGGGCGAGGCGCAGGCGCCGGGGTCAGGGGCGGCGGGCGACCCCGTCCGCGTCAGCTGGCGAGTGACCAACACGGGCCGCGCCGCTACCGGCGGTTCCGGCTGGGTCGATCGCGTGTGGCTCAGTCGCGAGCCGGTCCTTGGTCTGGACGCTGTGGCAGTCGGGACGTTCGCGCGCTCGGGCGGTCTCGACCCGGGCGAGTCCTACCGGCGCGACGAGGAGGTCCGCATCCCTCCGGACGCCGCCGGACGCTACTACCTCGTGATTCAAACGGACGCCGGGCGGTCCGTCGAGGAGTGCGGGGCCCTCCTGAACAACCAGGCCGCGACCGGCCCGATCCTGGTCGCCAACGCCGCCGCCAACCTCGTGCCGACGCTCCTCTCAGCCCCGTCGACCCTCCAAGTCGGTGGCCCTATCTCCGTCGAGTGGCGGGTGACCAACGTGGGCTCGACTGCGACCCCCAGCTCGGCCTGGTGGGACGTGGTCTACCTCTCGCCGGACGGCACCCTCGCTCGGGCCGTCCCCGTGTCCAGCTTCCAGCGTCTCGGCCGGCTCGCCCCCGGCGAGGCCTACACCGCGCGGGCGGTCGGCGTGGTACCCAACTTGCCCCCGGGAACGTACTCGATCCTCGTACGGACCGATGCCTATGGCCAGGTCTTCGAAGGTGCCCTTGAGGGGGACAACGTCGTCTCGGCCCAGGCCACCGTCGCCATCGCGAAAGTCAACCTTCGGCCCACGACCGTCACCGCACCGGCCGAAGCCTCGAGCGGCCAGGCGATGAGAGTGACATGGACCGTAGTCAACGATGGCTCCGACGCCACGTTCCAAACGAGCTGGACGGATCGCGTCGTCCTCTCCCGTGACCAGGTCCTCGACAGCAACGACCGAGTCGTCGGTGCCCAGGTTCGAAACGGCGCTCTTGCCGCGGGCGAGGTCTACACGGCCGACCTCGAGGTCGATATCCCGGCCGGCCTGTCCGGCACTTGGTACGTGTCCTCGGTCGTGGACTGGTCCAACGGTGTGCCCGAGACCGACGAGTTCGATAACGTCGGGCCCTTCACCCGGGTCCAGATCTCGCTCCCGCCGCCCGTGGATCTCGCCGTCGAAGGCGTCTCCGCCCCGCTCACCGGCGAGGTCGGTGAACGGGCCGACGTCTCGTACACCGTCCGCAACCAAGGGCAGACCGAAGCGAACGGCCGTTGGGTCGACCTGGTCTACCTGAGCCAAGACGAAACGTGGGACCCCGAGGACGTCCTGGTCGCGCGCTACGAACGGTCGGCACGGGTCCGGCCGGGAGAGGCGTACGTCCAATCGGTCGTCGATCGGTTGCCGTCCGTCGTCCCGGGTCGCTATTGGGTCATCGCTCGGACGAACGTCGGCCGAACCCTGCGCGAGTCCGACTTCACGAACAACGCGGGCACGTCGGGCCGGACGACGCAGATCGACGTCCCCTTGCTCCCCATAGGCGAGTCGAGGAGCTTCACCCAGGAGCCCGGGATCGACCGGTTCTTCCGGACTCCCGCGCCCAGCGACCTCACCCTCAGGCTCGAGACCCGGAGCGAGGACGTCCTCTCGAACACCGACGCCCGGGCCCGGGCGGACGCGGCGGTGAGCCGCTCTGCGTTCGACGTCCGAAGCGAGCGGTTGTACGACCAGGAGAACAGCGCCACCGTCCCTGAGACGAGGGCCGCCACCTACTTCAGCCTGTTCGGCCTCGAAGCGCTCGCCCCGGCCGAGGTTCGGGTGCGCGCCGTCGACGTGCCCTTCTCGGCCGAGTCGTTCGAACCCCGTCTCATAGGGAACCAGGGGCGGGTCACCCTCACAGTCCAGGGCGGGCGGCTCCGCAGCGCGACGGGGGCGTTCCTGATCGGCCAGGGCCGGGAGATCGCGGCCCGGAAGCTGACGGTCGTGAACAGCGCTGTTGCCCGGGTGCAGTTCGACCTCGTCGATGTGCCTCTCGGCGAATACGCCTTGGAACTGCGACGCCCCGGCGAGGCCGTTCGCGCACCCGCGCCGGTCGTCGTCGAGCCTGCCCGTCCCGCCCGAATGGACGTGGTCGTGGTCGGGAACACGAAGCCGAGGCTGGGCACGACCCTCACGGCCGTGGCCACGATCACGAACACCGGGAACGTCGACGCCGAGGTCGTCCACGTGCAAGGCCTGTTCTTCGACGACGTCAAGCTCGGCTGGGACCGCCCGGCCGACTCGCTCCCGCCACGGTCGCTCGAACCGGGCGCGAACTGGCTCTTCGACGACCCAACCGCGAGGTTCGAAGGCCAGTCGACCAACGCCCAGTTCGTCGTCCGCGACTGGGAACCAGGCGGGACGAGGGTCTGCCAACTCAACGTGACCGGGTTCGAGCGGGGCAAGGTCTCGGCGTTTGTGCTCGCGAACCCGCAGACCGAGGCCCAGTTCGAGTCCAGGCTCCGGGCCGAGGCGTTAGCTTGGCGCGAGGGTCTCTTGAGCCTGCCCGACCCGCCCCCGGTGGACCTGCGCGATCTCCTCGCCGACCCCGAGGCCTGGTGGGCCTCATGGAGGGCGTACTACGTCGAGAACGGCTACCTGGACCGCGTCACGCCCAACCCGCCGATGTCCGGCGGCGGCGACTCTTGTCCTTACGGCGACAGGCCCGACCCCGCCTGTATCCAGGAGGCGAACCGTCGGTTCGTGCAGTGCCGCATCGAACAGAGGCCTGCCGAGGAGTGCCGCAAGCAGCTGTGGTGGGATCAGATGAAGTGTAAGGACGTCTGCTGCAAGCCGGAGGAGCAGTGTCGCGACGAGGGTCGGGGCTGGTCTCGGGTGCGCCAGGGGCGCGATCGGGGCCTCTCCGGCGAAGAGTGGGGTGGCGGCGGCGGCTCGTGCGGTGGGTCTGGTGCTGGCGGCGGGGGGGCGTGCATCGACCCGCTCGTCCCGGTCGACCCGAACCAGAAGTCCGGCCCGGCCGGGGTCTTCGGACCGCAGTTCGTGGGTCCGGTCTACCGCATCCCCTACGAAGTCCAGTTCGAGAACCTGCCGCAAGCCCAGGGGGCGGTGGCGCGGATCGTGGTTGAAGACCCGCTCGACCCGCTGATCGACGAACGGACGCTCCGGCTCGGGACAATGCGCATCGCCGACACCGTCATCGAAGTCCCGCCTAACTCGTCGCGGTTCGTGGGTCGGAAACGACTCTTGTCTGACCCTGGCCTGTTCGTCGAAGTGGACGCACGGATCGACCTGCGAACGCGCACCGTCCGCTGGGTGTTCACGGCCATCGACGAACGGACGGGCGACTTGCCCACCGAGGCGACACGGGGTCTCCTCCAGCCGGAGGACGGGACTGGGCGCGGCCAGGGGAGCGTGAGCCTCCAGGTCGGCAAGAAGAAGGGCGGCACGGGGACGATCGTCGAGAACGAGGCCACCATCGCGTTCGACCGGGAGGCGGCGATCCAGACCAACCGCTGGAGCAACACGTCCGACGACGTGGCACCCACCTCCCGGGTCTCCCCCATCACGGGGGCGACCGGGGCCCAGTTCCTCGTCCGCTGGACCGCCGAGGATGACCTTGGAGGGAGCGGCGTCGAGTCGTTCGACGTCTACGTGAGCGTGAACGGGGGCCGGTTCGTGCCTTGGCTCGAACGCACGGCCGCGGGTCAGGCGGTCTACGACGGGTCGCAGGGCTTCACCTACGCGTTCTACAGCCGGGCTCGCGACCTGGTCGGGAACCTGGAGCGAGCAAAGACCGCCGCTGAGGCCAGTCTTGACACGTCCCAGTTCGGCCCGACCGGGGCCCTCGCACCCGGGGTGCGGAGCTTGACTCCGGGGTCGGTCCAGGCGGGCTCGCCGAGCATCAAGGTGACGGTCCGGGGCCGGAACTTCCAAGGCGACGTGATCGCGCTGTGGAACGGGCAGGAGCGCCCGGTGACGTGGGTGAGCGCGACCGAGGTCGTGGTCGACGTGAGCTCGACTTTGCTCGAGCAGCCGGGCGAGGCCTCCCTGGTCTTCGTGAACCCGGGACCGAAGGGAGGTCGGTCGCGGGCGGTCACGTTCCGGATACTGCCCTAAATCGTATCTCCTCCGTCACAGTTTCTGGCCCCTGGACGAACAGATCCTCGGAGCGACTGTGCCCGGTGGGCTTGCCCATACGTGGCCTCGTCACTCCGAGGAACCGTCATGACCCGTCGCACTCTACTTCCCGTCCTCGTCCTTGCTGGGGCCTCCGCCGCCCAGGCCAGCTTCACGGTCGCCACGTTCGCCGACCCGACCACCTCGGCCGCCGAGGTCATGTTCACCTTCGACATGGCCGCTAAGACGCTCTCGGGCTCCTGGACCGTCCCGGGCCTTAAGCTTGAGACCCCCGGCTTCGTCGGCGGTGGTGCCGTCGACGACACCCGGTTCGTCTTCGGGCCGGTGTCGCTCGTCGAGGTGCTGCCGGGGCAGCTCTACACTATGGGCGCGGGCAGCGTCCAGTTCTACACGACCGACCCGACCACGCCGTTCTTCACGATGACCTTCAACGGGGGTGACTTCCTCAACCCGTTCGTCGCCGGGGCGAGCGAGCTCCGCGGCTTCATGGTCGACTTCTCGGGTCCGAACGTCCCCGGTGGCCTCAGCCAGGAGCAGTTCTCCTTCAGCTTCGCGAACATGCAGATGACCGGCAGCAAGGTGACCTACACCGCCTCGTTCACGTCGTCCGCGGTGCCGGAGCCCGGGACGATGCTCGCGCTCGGAGCCGGTCTCGCCTGGTTCGCCCGACGCCGCCGGGCCTGACGCATTGGGATCTCGGGGGCTTGAGCGTCCGGCCCAAGCCCCCGGGGGCAGCTTTAGCGAAGGGCCTTTGCTAGCCGGGCGTTCACAGCGTCCCAATCGACGACCTGCATGTAGGCCTCGATGTACTTGAGCCGGGCCGTCTGGAAGTCCAGGTAGTAGGCGTGCTCGTACACGTCCATCGCGAGCAGGAGCGTGTGGTCCCAGGTCGGGAAGGTGTCCTGGGCGTCCCCGATGTAGGTGTGGACCCGCTGTTCGGCGTGGTCGAACCCCAGGAACACCCATCCCCGGCCGGCCATGCCTGTCGACCTCCAGTCCGCGGCCCAGTGGTCGAAGGAGCCGTAGGCGGATTCGATCAGTTTGGCGACCTCGCCCGTCGCCGGCCCGCCCTCTCCACCGAGGGTCTCGAAGTACACGTTATGGTTGATGAACCCGCCGTACGCGAAGGCGTAGTTGACCTTCAGGGCCCGCATCGGGCTGTAGATCTGGTTCGCCTTCGCCGGGTCGACGTCGATCTCGTGCAGGGCTTTGCGGATCTCGTTGGTCTTGTTCGCGTAGCCCTTCCAGAGCGTAAGGTGGTTGTCGTGGGTGGCCTTGCTGATGCCCACGCGCTCGGTCGTATGGCACTTGGCCGGGACGGCCTCGGGGACGGCGACGAGTTTCGGTTCCATGGTCTCCCCTCCATCTTACGGGCTCTCGGTGGCCTTGTGCCACGCGGGCCCAGCCCCGTTCAGGATCATGGTGAGTCTCTGGGCTAAACAGGGCCTTCGGGATCGAACACCTCGGCCCTTGGGAGTGTAAAGTAGGGGTGTATGAGGGACCACCGCTTCCAGGCCCTGACGGCCGCCCCGAAGATCGTCGAGCGCATCCTCCGCGCATACCCCCGCGACCGCTTCGACGAACGGCCGCACCTCGAAAGCCTGACCTCGCGAGAGATCGTGGCCCTGCTCGCCGACTCCGAGCAGGTCGTCCTCGACCGGATCCGCACCGCCAACCAGAAGCCGGGGAGCGTCGTCGAGTGGTACGAGCCCACGGTCCGCGCCAAGGAGAAGCACTACGCCGAGAAAGACCCGTTCCACGAGGGTGAGGTTTACGAGAGCCGGCGGCAGACCACGCTCGAGTACCTCGAGGGTATGGGCGCCGACGACTTCCAAAAGACCGTTACTCTGGATGGCCACGGCACCTACACGGTCTCGGACTACCTGACCTTGGTTCTCGCCCACGACGTCGAACGGATCGCGGAACTCAGCGAGTTCCTCGCCAACGAAGTCGCGACGATAGGCTGAGCGGCCCGCCGCCCCGGTCTCGTGCCGGCCGGGGCTCCGCCGCATTCTCAAGCTCGTGTGAATTGGGGGGTGATGGGCCCTTGGGCCCATAGCGATGTGCGCGTGCAGTCCCCGCGAGGCTAGGATCCGGTGTTGAACGACCAGGGGAACTCGAGGGTCTGGCCGGACCTGGTGGTCAGGGTGATTCTGACCTCGACCTCGATCCGGGGCGGGAGGGGCTTCTCGGGGACGGCCACGACCCCGCCCTTCATGTGCGTGTCCGTCCGCCCGTCGCGCACGATGGCGGCAATGGTCTTGCCCCCCGCTTTGATGCTGACGGTCAGGTCGCGAACGTCGCGCTCGTCCCGGCCGTGTCGGAGCAGGATCGGATAGCCGTACGGCTGGTTGGGTCGCTTGGGGAAGCCCATCCCCCCGGGCCAATCGAGGGGCACATCGCCCACCCCGTCCGGCGGCGAAGGCACGGCGACCTTCTCAGTCTCGGGGCCGAAGAGGAGGCAGACGTAGTTGCCGTTGACCCCGACACCGAGGTCCGGTTCGCCAGGGGTCATGAAGTAGATCCGGTGATAGGGCGACCCGAAGATCGCGACGACCGAGTCTCGGACGTCGGTGGTCGCGAACCCGACCAGCTCTTCGGCAGGCCAGGGGTAGGCGAAGGTACGAAGGCGCTCGGGCACGGTCGCCGCGAGGAACCGTGGTTTGCCTGCGGTCTGGTCGTGGGTCACATCCTTGTTGGCGGCCAGGTAGTCGGCGTGGGCCTGGGCCGCCAGGACGAGTTCGGGGCTGGGGAGGGCCGGTTCCAGCCGGTGGTGGCCGCGGAGGGCGTTGACGAGCTCAAGGGCCTCGACCTGGCTCTGGGTCGGTGGCGGCGGTCCCTCGACCGCCCCGGGCTGCACGTCGAACGTCCACTCCCGGACGAACGGCACCTGTTCCGGCACCTTGACGATGCACTCCACCGTGTTCTTACCCGCGGGTAGGGGGCCTTGGGGTCGGTAGACCACCGCCCCTAGCACCGGGTCGTAGGCTGCCTCGGCGGGTCGGCCGTTCAGCTTGACCTCGACCTTCGGTGTTCCCACCGACCCAGCGAAACGGATGGGCCAGACGATGAGCGGGCGCGCGAAGCGGACGGCCCCCCTTGGAGAGGGCTCGGCATAGACCGCCAACGGCGGCGCAGGATCCTGGCCCTGGGCTGCCAACAGTGAAAGAAAGAGCGACAACACCGAAACTCCACTGTACTCGATGATTGTTAACGGGCGAGGAAGTCGGCCCGCACGATGGGCAGTTCTTCGCTCGTGTCGATGAGGGATTTGATGGTCGGCTCGTAGGGGAAGGCCCGTTTCGTCAAGAAGGCGGTGTGCCCGTCGCGCCATTGGGTGACGCCGATCAAGGTGAGGTACGGCTCGCAGACGATGGCGTGTCCGTCCCGTTGGTAGACCGCGTCGAAGCAGGTCACGTTCAGGAGCCCGGCCTCGTCCTCGAGGTCGAAGAAGACGACCCTCTTGCCGCTTGGCGTCGGCGGGAACCGTAGCCGGATCGGGTTGCCGACGACGATGGCCCGGCGTCCCGGGGGCAACCCCTTGACCTCGGCGGTGGTGAGCCCTCCCCGCGAAGAAACCCGTTCTCGCTCGAAGGCCATGAGGTGCCGTTCAACGTCGAGCCCGAGCACGATCCGCTCGCGAACGGCCTTCTCGGCGGGGGTGAAGTCGGCGACGGTCGGGTCGATCGTGGGCGCGGCTTCGTCCAACCCCAGCCCCCCTTGCGGGCGGTCCGCCGCTTCCAGGGTGGGGGCCACGGCCCAGAGCAGGGCACGGCGGTTGGGGCTGACCGTGTCCAGCGCCCCCGCAAGGATGAGGGCCTCCAGTTCGTCCCGGTTCGGCCGGACGCGGCGGACGAACTCGTAGAACGACGGTGCAGCGAGCCCGGCTCGGCCGCGATCCTCACCCCCCTGTCGGAACTCGCGTACCGTGCGCTCAACCGTCGCCCGCCCGAGCCCGGCGATCGACGAGAGCCCCACGCGGATCCCCCCGCCGGGCACCAAGAGTCGGGGGTCCATCGAGGACTGCACGTCCTCGACCCGGTACCCGACGTCGCTCCGAAGCACGCACGGCGGAAGCACGACGATGCCTCGCGAACGGGCTTCGTTGACCAGGGTGCACGGCCCGTAGTAGCCCGCCGGTTGGGCATCGAGCAAACCGGCGAAGTACGGCGCGGGGAAGTTTTGCTGGCAATAGACGGCCCGTAGCGAGATCTCGGCGAACGCGAGGGCATGACCCTGCGCGAACCCGTACCCCTTGAACCCGGCGATGAGCTCGAATACGTGCTCGGCCACTGCCTGGCTGTAACCGCGGGCGACGATCCGTCCTAGGATCTCCTCGCGAAGCGTCTGGCCGTAGTCCTCCCGCCGGCGCTTGTGGATCGCGTCGCGGATGTCCTCGGCCTCGCCGCTGCCGTACCCGCCGAAGACCTGGAGCAGCTGATCGATCTGCTCCTGGAAGACCACGATGCCGTAGCTGATGCCGAGGATGCCCTCGAGATCGGGGTGCTCGAACGAGTAGGGCTTCAGCCCTCGGCGTCGGGCGATGAGCTCGTTGATCTTGACCGCGCCGCCCACTCCGGGCCGGATCCCGGCCTGGACGAGGCTCGCGTCGTGGAGGTCGGTGGTCTGGAGCCGCATGTGGGCCTGGCGCATCGCGGGGGAGGCGGACTGCGGGATGCCGATGAGCTCGCCCGACCGCATGGTGCGGAAGTTCTCCTCCGCCTCGGCGGGCAGGGCATCGACGTCGAAGTCGGGGTCCGAGCGGCGGAGCCACCGCTGGGCCCCCGACAGGGCGTCGTGGCCCCGCAGGCAGAGCACGTCGAACTTGTCGAAGTAGTGCTTCGCGCTGCGCTTGTCCCATTGGACGATCTTGAGCGGGGCCCCTTCGTCCTCGTCGTCGTCCCGGGCGGTGGTGGGTGGCTGCGGTCCAGCCCACTGCACGGGGACGGTGTCGGCGAGGGGGCGGTCCGAGACCACTATGCCGGACGAATGGGCCCGCATGTTGCGCGGGACGTCCGCCAGGGCGTCGGCGAGCCGGAACAGCCAGAAAAGACGCTCCTTCGGGATCTCGCTCGCTCTCAGCTCGGGCTTGCGGGCCAGGGCCTCCTCCAATTGGTCAGGCCGCACCCCACCGTGTAACCGTTTGGCGAGGAACCCGATCGCCTCTTGCGAGAGGCCCAGGGCCTTGCCCACCTCGCGGACGATGCCCCGGGTGCAGTAGGCGCCGACCGCTGCTACCGTGGCCACTCGATCCTGGCCATAGGTGTCGATGAGGTACTGACGGACGTCCTCTCGCCGGCGGGCCTCGAAGTCGATGTCGATGTCCGGCCGCTTACTGCCGTCCTCGGGGAGGAACCGGTCGAAGTGGAGGTCGTGGCGGAAGGCGTCGACCCGGCTGATGCCCAGGCAATAGGCCACCGCAGAGTCGACCATCGAGCCGCGACCGCTGAACAGGATGCCCTGTCCCCGGGCCCACCGGCACATGTCCCAAGCGACCAAGAAATGGTCGGCGTAGCCCATGCGTACGATGCGGTCGACTTCGTTGTCGAGCCGCTTCTTATGTCGATTGCTCACCGAATGGTGGAACTGTCTCGCCCCGTCGGTGACCGCCTCGCGCAGTGCGGCGCCGGAGTCGGGGGCGAGAGCGGGAAGACGGGTGCGCCCAGGAAGCACGTCGTCGTCGCACAGTTCGGCGACCAGATGGGTCGCCTCGACCAAGTCCGGCCGGTCGGCGAAGAGGGCGACGGTCTCCTCCGACGGGCGCAGATACCGCTCGGCGTTTAGTGCGCGTGCCGGTCGATCGGCCACCTGGGGCTGAGTCGGGTGCCGCACCGGCTTGCGTCCCACGACCTCGTCCACCACGCACAGCGTGTCCGCACAGACGACGATGTCTTGGGTGGGGAAGTCGGACGGGTCCGCGTGAGTGACCGCCCCTCCCGCGACCGCACGAAGACCGAAACGTTCGGCAACCTCAAGAAGACGCGATTCGAGGGAAAGCCCCCAGGGCAGGTGGCTCCGCTCTACCTCCACGAACACGCTCTCGCGGCCGTAGAGACCCACCAAAAGGTCGAGCCAGTGCATCGCCCCTTCCTGGTCGCCCGCAAGGAGCAGCCGGGCCAGCCGCGCCTCGTCTCCGCCGGTGAGGCAAACGAGGCCCTCGGCGTGCTGCTCCATCCGCTCGACGGTGCACAGCGGGTAGAGCCGGGGCTCACAGAGGTGGCACTCCGTGACGAGACGCGAGAGCGAGCGATAGCCCGAGGCGTCCCGGGCGATGAGCACGACCTCCCCCCCTTCGGCCATCTCGAACGAGGCACCGATCAGCGGCTTGACTCCGTGGGCACGGGCTTCCCGTGCGAACTCGACCGCCCCCGTAAGGGCGAACCGATCCACCAACGCTGCAGCCGGAAGGCCGAGGAGGGCGCAACGCCGCGGGATCTCGCGGGCTAAGAGGACGCTCCGTCCGAACGAGTACCCCGACAGCAGGTGGAGGGGCACCCCCGCCCGCGTCGCCCCCCGCGCGGACCGCCCGGTCAGAAGCGACGGGCTCTCGGCTAGCAGCCCGCAAGCCTTGGCGACCTTCTCGTCGCGGGTCTTACGCGGCCGCAGGGCATAGTCCTCGCGGTGGTCCTCGACAGCGGTCGCCGGTGTGTAAGGGCCCGTCAGGGCGGGCAGCTCCCGGTCCTTCTCACGCCGCACCCCCCGGGCGTCGCGCCATTGGACGAACTCCCGGGGCCGCTCGCCCTCCCACCAGGCCCCGGCCTCGCGCCACCGAGCGAGGACTTCCGGCCGTCGCGGCGGGCTCAATGCCACCCCGTCGCCTCCCGCCACGCCCGCAGGACCCGCAGCCGTCGCGGGAGCACGACGTCGCTCGCCCGGACGACCGCCCCGTCCCCGAACGCCGCCCGTACCGACCGCAAAGCCGTCTCCGCCGTGTGCTCCCGTTCGTCGCGGGTCTCCATGGTCGCCAGGCTCCGTTGGACGCGCGGCGCCGGCCGCAGACCGGGCATCACCCCACGCACCGCGACCGGCGCGAACGGCGGGCCGTCGCCCATCAGCGCCCCCAACCCCACCCGCAACGGCCGAGCCGCCTGGACGGGGCGCGCCAACTGCCGCCGTCTCACGAGCGGCACCCCCGACTCCGGTTCGACCACCAGCTCGAGCCGGTCGCCGATCCGGTCGCTCGCGCAGAGCGCCTGTGCCAGCCGGGTCGCCAACTCGGTGAGCCCCGCCTCGAGCACGGACCGGTCCGCGACCGGCCCCTCGAAGGCCACCCGCTCGCTCACCGCGTCCGCAGGGTAGAGCGGCCGCGCCCGGTCGAGGCACCGTCCCTGCGCCGCCTGCTGGATGAGCGGCCCCGACCGGCCGAACTGGGCCGTGAGCAGGCGCAACGGCGCTGCCGCGACCTGGCCGACCCGCCGGTAGCCCAGGAACTCCAGCCGCTCGCGATGGGCAGGCTCGACCGGGGAGAGGCACCCCGTGGGCAGCGGGGCCAGGAACCCAGCCGGGTCGGTCACCGCCTCAAGGACCGGCACCCCCAACCCCAACGCCTTCGCCTCGCAAGGTTGCGCCGCCAACTGGGCCAGCCACTTGCCCGGTGCCAGCCCCGCCCGGACTAGCAGCCCCGTCCGTGTAGCGACCTCCCGCAGGAGCTCGTTCGCGGTGCCCATCGGGTCGGGGTGAAGGCTCAGATCGACCCAGGCCTCGTGGGGCATCCCCGGTTCGACCGTCTCGCTGAAGGCAGCGCACACGTCCAGCCAGGCGTCCCGGGCCGCGCGGGTCTCCTGCTCAGAGTAAGACAGGTACACCCCGTCCTCGCGCAGGATCGCCTTCGCCTCGCTCAACGGGGTACCAGGCCCGACCCGCCGGGCTCGAGCGGCGGGGCCGGAGTCGAGGACCGCACCGTCCCGGTGGACCACGATCGCCCGCCCCCCCCAGTCCGCCCGCCCCGCCAGAGCCGCGGCGGCATAGAACCCGTCCAGGGACACGTAGAGCAGAGAGTGCATCTTTGTCTACTATTATACGTCGGTCAGCGCCCGACGTTCAAGAGGGCAGACCGGGCGCGATGCCCAGCCTGCCCCCTAGCCCCAGTTCAACTGAACCTGCGTTCAGTACCGCTCGCGGAGCCGCTGGCCCATCGCGTTCAAGGTAAAGGCGTAGACGTCCCTGACCTCCTCGAGCTGCTTCGAGAGCGGCTTCCCGGCCCCGTGCCCCGCACTGGTCTCGATTCGGATGAGCACGGGCGGGCCGTCCTTCGCCTGAGCCGCCTGGAGCCGGGCGGCGAACTTGAACGAGTGCGCGGGGACCACCCGGTCGTCGGTGTCCGCCGTCGTGACGAGCGTCGCCGGGTACCGGACCCCGTCGCGCAAGGCGTGGTAGGGCGAGATCCGATAGAGGAACCGGAACTCGTCCTCGTTCTGCGGCGACCCGTAGTCCCCCTCCCACGCCCGCCCGATGGTGAACTGGTTGAACCGCAGCATGTCCATGACCCCGACCTCAGGGATGGCGACAGCGAACAGGTCGGGCCGCTGCGTCATACACGCCCCGACGAGCAGGCCCCCGTTCGACCCGCCCTGGATCGCCAGCCGTCCCGGCGAGGTGTACCCCTGGGCGATGAGCCACTCTGCACAGGCGATGAAGTCGTCGTAGGCGTTCTGCCGCTTCGTCTTGATCGCCGCCTCGTGCCAAGCCTTGCCGTACTCGCTCCCGCCCCGGATACAGGCTAGAGCCCACACCCCGCCGTTGTCCATCCAGGCCGTGCGCGACGAACTGAACCAGGGCTGCATCGCGGCCCCGAACCCGCCGTAACCGTAGAGCAGGGTCGGGTTCGTGCCGTCGAGCTTCAGCCCCTTGCGGTGGACCAAGAAGACAGGCACTCGCGTCCCGTCCTTGCTGGTCACGAACGCTTGCTTCGTCTCGTACCCCGTCGCGTCGAAGGGCAGCTTCGGCGCCCGGTAGACCGACACCCGATCGTCCTCGATGTCGAAGCGGTACACCGTACTGGGCGTCGCGAGGTCGGTGTAGGAGAAGAACGTGACGGCGTCCCCTTCCTCCCCTCCGAACCCGCTGGCCGTGCCCGGGCCGGGCAGGGCCACCTCGCCCAGCGGCTCGCCGCTGGGCGAGAACGTGACGACGGCCGACCGAGCGTCTCGCAGGTACTGGGCGAACAACCGACCCCCGACGAAGCTCACGCCCTGCAGCGCGTCCTCGCCTTCGGGCACGACCGTCTCCCAGTGCTCCGGCTGCGGGCGGTCGACGTCCACGACGACGACCCTGCCCCGCGGGGCGTCCTTCGTCGTCGCGACCCACACCTTCTTGCCCTCGCGGTGGACCGGTGTGTAGTCCGCGTCGTTCTCCGTGAAGAGCGCCACCGGCTTCGCACCCGGCTCCGTGAGGTCCAGCATCGTGAGCCGGTTATTGACCGACCCTGGTTCGCCGATCGTGATCCAAAGCGTCTCCCGCTCGGCGTCGAGGCTGGGCCAGACGAGCCACTCCGGCGTGTCCGGCTTCGAAAAGACAAGTCGATCCTCGCTCTGAGGCGTACCGAACTCGTGGTACCGGACCTCCGGGTCCTTGTTCTCGCTCACGAACGCCTCGCCCGCTTTCGGCTCGGGGTAACGCAGGTAGTAGAACCCTTTCGCCTCACGGTCCAACCCCCCAACCCCGAACTTGGACCACTTCACGGTGTCCGGCTTCTCCTTCCCGCTATCGACGTCCATCGCTCGCCACTCGGTCCAGTCCGAGCCGGCCCGCGACTTCGCGAAGAGCAGCGTCTTGCCGTCTCGGCTCAGGTCAAGTCCGACCAATGCGACCGTCCCGTCCGAGCTCCACGAGTTCGGGTCGAGCAGCACCCGCCCCTCGCCGTCCAGCGAATCGGCCACATAGAGCACCGACTGGTTCTGGAGCCCGTCGTTCCGCTGGTACAGCAAGCGCCCGCCTCTGAGCAGCGGGACCGAGAACTTCTCGAAGTCCGCCCGCCGACGCAACTCGGCGAGCAGCGCGTCACGGTGCGGGACCCGATCGAGGAACCCGAAGGTCAGCTGGTTCTGGGCCGCGATCCACTGGTTCACCTCGGGAGTGGACGCAGGTTGTTCGAGCCACCGGTAAGGATCGGCGACCCGCACCCCGTGGAAGACGTCCGCCACATCGACCGTCTTCGTCTTGGGATAGTCGAGTGTGTCCATAGCGATCAGAGCGGCGACCGTGAGCGCGATCATCTCGCCGACTCTACTCCCCCCGGCCTCGCTGTGTTCCCGCCGGTCGGGGCTCCGGGTATCGTCAGTGCCTACCCGAAGCCATGTCGTCCCAGACCACGGACACGGTGCTGCTCGTGCGACCCTCCGCTTTCGGCTACGACCCGGAGACGGCGGACACGAACGCCTTCCAGGCGGCTCCCGATGAGCCGGCCCACTCCCTCGCCGCGCTCGCCGTCTCCGAGTTCGACCGAGCGGTCGAGACGCTCCTGGCAGAAGGCCTCGCCGTCCATGTGGCCGCCGATCCGGACGACCCGCCCTGCCCCGACGCCGTCTTCCCGAACAACTGGTTCTCGACCCATGGGGCGGACGGCGTCGTGCTCTACCCGATGCTCACCTCGTCCCGGCGCAGCGAGCGCGACGGCCCGGCCCGCGAGGCCCTGCGAGCGTTCTTCGGGAACCGCGTACACGACTTCACCGGCCACGAATCCGAGGGCAGGGCCCTCGAAGGCACGGGCAGCCTCGTGCTGGACCGAGTCGGCCGGGTCGCCTACGCCTCGCTGAGTCGCCGCACCGACGAAGCCCTCGTCCATGGGTGGTGCGAGCGGTTCGGCTACCGTCCCCACGTCTTCCGAGCCGCCGACCCGGCGGGCGTCCCCTTCTACCACACGAACGTCGTGCTCAGCGTCGGCACCAGCTTCGCCGTGGTCGGTGAGGAGGCCGTCGACCCCGGTGACAGGGACGCCCTCCGCCGGTCGCTCGAGGCAAGCGGGAGGGAAGTCGTGCCTGTGACGGGGGCCCAACTCGCCCGCTTCGCCGCGAACGGGCTCGAACTCGCCTCACCGACCGGGCCGGTGTTCGTCCTCTCCCGCACTGCCCTTGAATCGCTCGGGCTGGACCAGGTCGCCGCCCTCTCCCGGCACGCTCGCTTGGTGCCGGTCGAGATCCCAACGATCGAGCGCGTCGGCGGGGGGAGCGCCCGCTGCATGATCGCCGAGATCTTCCCCGCCGAGAAGCGCTAGCCCGAAGGTGGGGAGACCGGGACGGCCCGGCTTAACCCCGGGTCAGCTCCACGATCTTCTGGGCGGCTTCCTGCATCGTTTGGGCCCCGACGATCTTGCTGCCCGCCAGCATCTCGAGAGCCTTATCCGCCGCCGTCCCCTCGACCCGTGCGACGACCGGCACCTGCACGTCCAACTGCTCGAACGCCCCCAAGATTCCCTCTGCCACAAGGTCGCCCCGCGTGATCCCGCCGAAGATGTTGATGAGCAGCCCCTTGACGTTCGGATCCTTCAGGACGAGCTCGACGCAGGTCTTCACCCGCTCCGCCCCGGCGCCACCGCCCACGTCGAGGAAGTTCGCGGCCTTGCCTCCGGCCGCCGAGACTTCGTCGAGCGAGCACATGACCAGCCCCGCCCCGTTCCCGATGACCCCGATCTCGCCTCCCAGCCGGACATAGGCGATCCCGAGCCGGGTCGCCTCGGCCTCAAGCGGGTCGTCCGCCGAATCGTCCTTCGTCGCCTCGTAGTCCGCGTGCCGGAAGAGGGCGTTATCGTCGATCGAGACCTTCGCGTCGGCCGCAATGAGCTTGCCCTCCGGGGTCCAGGCGACCGGGTTGATCTCCACGAGGTCCGCGTCCGACTCTTCGTACGCCTTGATCAGGCCCTTGATCATGGCGACCATCTGCCGTTGGGCCGGGCCAGGGATCCCGGCTCGGATGACGGCGTCCCGCACCTCGAAGTCCGCGACCCCCCAGGCCGGGTCCACGTGGAGCCGGACGATCGCGTCGGGGTGCTTCTCGGCCACCTCCTCGATGTCCATACCCCCCTCCTTGCTGATCATCACCACGAGCCGTTGCTCGGCCCGGTCCAGCAGCACGGAGAGGTAGTACTCCTCGGCGATATCGACGAGCTCGCCCACGAGAACCTTCTCGACCACCATCCCCGCCGGGTTCTGGATCGAGACCAGACGCTTACCGATCAGCTCCTTCGTGAATGTGGCGGCGTCGTCGGCGCTCTCGAACAGCTTGACCCCGCCTGCCTTGCCCCGCCCGCCCATGAGCACCTGGGCCTTCACCACGCACTTGCCGCCGAACCCCGCCGCGATCCGCCGCGCTTCGTCCGGGTCGCTCGTCACCTCGCCACGGGGGACGACGACGCCGAAGCGTTCGAGGAGTTCTTTCGACTGGTATTCGTGGAGCTTCATGAGCGGCCCATTGTACCGGCCCTCCCGCGGGGCGACCCCGACGGCTCCGCCCCCCGCTAGCGGGAGGTCCTCGCCTCCCAGCCTCGGTACCGCCGGGAGACCTCGAACCCGTGCGCCCCGTAGAGGCTGCCGAGCGTCGTCCAGTCGATGATCGTGCGACGGGCCCCGGCGGCCCGCATCCCGTCGAGGGTGTGGGCCAACAAGGCTCCACCAAGGCCCATGCCCCGAAGCGACTTCGCCACGCCGATTGGCCCGAGCGCCCCCCAGCGCTCCCCGAGGCTGAGCCGCCAGACCGCCCCGCCGATCGGTCGCCGGCACGTCGGTCCCTGGGTCAAGGCGAACCCCAGGACCCGGTCGCCGTCGAGCAGCCCGAACACGCCCTCAGGCTCACCGTCGTCCTTGGCCTTGCGCAGCGTGTCCGCCCTCCACCGGCCCGGGAACTCCTCTTGTAGGAACTGATCGAGCGACCCGATGTCGGCCGGATCCAGGCGTCGGACGATGAACCCCGAGTCGGCGAGGGCCCGGGCGGCCCGATCCGGCACGCGATAGTCCCCCAAGTCGCGCTCGAGGTCGAACCACTCCCCCCCGGGTTCGAACCCGGCTTCGGCCAGCACGGCCTCGACGTTCGGGTGGTCGATCGGGCACCCTGGCCACACGTGGTCCGCGTCCATCCCGAACACCGCCCTCTCGAACCCAGCGATGGCCAGGAGGTCGAGGCCCTCCCGGAGGGCCCTCACCGCCGCCCCACTGTCCTCGAACGCCAGAGCCGAGACGTGCCCCCGGTTCGGGTCTTGCCCTGGGTAGAGCCGCGGGCTCGCAGAGGCCTTGAGACAGAGCCACACCCCCTCGGCGACCGCCCCCGAGCCGGGGAGGGCGAGTGGGTGCCCCGACGTGCGCCAGCTCAGATCCCCCGCATCGACCGCGAACCGACCCGAATAGGTCAGCCCCCACAGGCAGAGCGCCTCGGTCACGCCCCGGCCACGGCAGGGACCTCGTGACCGGCGCACAGGGCGATCGCCTCGCGCGTGTAGGCGATCCGAGCCAGGATCCGCCCTGGGTCGCCCTGAAGCACCTGGACCAGGGTCGGCGGCTCCATGAGCTTCTCGAGCGCGTCGGCCGTCCGGTTGCCCAGGTGGCTACCGTCCTCTGTACCGTCAAGGTAGGGCGCAAGGACAGCCCGAACACCTTCGTACTCCCGCTGCATCTGGGCTCGCTGCCGTCGGTAGGCTTGGTCGAGCCCGGGGCAGGGCCCGTACGACAGCGCGTCCGAGACGAGTCCCACGAACGCCTCGTGCTGCGCCCTGAAGGTCTCGAGGTCGGCCCTCACGCCTTCGCCTCCTCGGCCTTCTGGACGTAGTTCACGCGCAGGTCGCGGACAAGGTTCTGGACCTGGCGCCGGTCCTCATCGTCGAGCCGTGGCTCGAGCACGCCCGCGAGCGCGGCGACGGCGTCCACCGCCACCCGCGCTTGAGGGAGGTCGCGAGAGGTCTGGCCGGTCAAAGGATCCGGTTGGAGGCCAAGCTTCTGCCACGCGATCGCTCCGAACTGCTCGATCGCCATGGCGAGGGCTTCGTCGACGTCGATCGGTCGGGTCGTCTCCGCTGCGCTCATCCGAGAGTCCAGACGGTCCAAGGCCCGGGGTCGTCGCTCGGGACCTGGGAGCAACGGGGTAAAAGCGGTGCGATGACTTCGCGCGTGTTCGCGTACCTCGCGAGCTATTCGACCCCTGCGTTCCGGAACGTCCTGGCCCTTATCCCCGCCGACCGGCTGGACGTCCAGACCGGCGACGGGCGGTTCACCGTACGCGAGGTCCTCGGCCACCTGGCCGACAACGAGAGGCTCACGCTCGAATGGGTCAAGCTCGCCGTGGCTGAGTCGGGCTCCTCCATCGAGGTCCCGGACGCGATGCAGATGGCCCGCGACCACGCCTACTCGACTCAGGACCCAGCCGTCCAGCTGGCCCGGTTCGCCGAAATGCGGACCGAACTCTGCCGCTACGTCGAAGGGCTGACCGACGAAGAGATGCAGCGGTTCGTCCTCTGCCCCCACCGGGGAAAGGTCACGGTCATCGACCAACTCGCCTTCGCGCTGGGCCACGACGTGTTCCACCTCGATCAGCTCACCGGGGTTGTGCCGGTCCCGACGGCCTGAGCCCCGCAACGCGCTCGTTTCCGGCCAGACTCGAACCGTGTGCGCCCGCTACGTCTTCTTCAGCGGTAAGGTCATCCCTGACGTGTTCGGCGTCCCCGCCGTGCCGGATCTGAAGCCGCGCTACAACATCGGCCCCCGTTCTGTCGTGGCAGTGGTCGTAGCGGCCGACTCCGGTCGCGAAGTGCGCCCACTCCTTTGGGGGTTCGTGCCCCATTGGTCGCGCGACCCGTTCGGCCGGGCCCCGCTGGTGAACGCCCGCGCGGAGACGCTGCTTGAAAAGCCGACCTTCCGTGACGCCGCCCGGCGTCGCCGGTGCCTGCTCCCCGCGGACGGGTTCTACGAGTGGTCGGGCGAGTCCGGGGCCAAGCAGCCGTGGCTCATCACCGTCGAACCCGCCCCGTTCGGGCTCGCGGGGGTCTGGGAGGAGTGGGAAGGGCCGGACGGGCTGCTCCAGACGTGCGCCGTCGTGACGACCGCGGCCAACGAGGCGGTCAGTGAGGTCCACGATCGTATGCCGGTGATCGTCGACCGGCCGGACTTCGACGCCTGGCTCGATCCTAAAGCGCCGCTGCCCGAGCGGCTCCTCGCCCCGTTCCCGGCCGCTCGCACCCACCTCCACCGGGTCAGCCCCGCCGTCAACAACGTTCGGGCGGAGGGGCCTGAACTTGTCCTCCCGTTATGACCCACAGGCCCTCTGGTTAGGCGAACGGCCGGGCACCGATCCGCTGCAGGGCGGCGGCCGCCTCGGCCCGCTCCCACACCCGGACCGGCCTTCCCGCGCGCAATGCGGCTTGGGCGAGCCGCTCGACGTTCCCTCCCGGGCGGACTTCCACGACGTCCAAGGCCATCGCCAGCGAACCTACCAACCGGTCCCGGAGCCGGTTCGCGTTCCGGTGCACGTCGCCGTAGGGGTTCTGGACCGAGACCGCGAGGTCCGAGCGCTCGTCGAACTGATGGCGCCACAGCCGGGCCGCGCGGAACGGCTCTTCGCGCAGGTCTTCGCCGAGAGCCCGGGTCAGCCCCCGGTCGAGGACGAGGACCCTGGGCGCCCCCCAACGCAAGGGCACGACGGCCGCCTGCCGGTATTCCGGGGTGTCGTGCCCGGCCACCAAGACTCGCCCCCCGAGCACCCCTTCTTCCGTCAACCGCTCGACTAGGGCCAGACCCTCGGCCGTAGTCTTTCGACTGCTCATGACGGCGAACGTGTCCGCCTCGAGCAGCCTGGCGTTCCCGTAGAGGAAGAGGACACCTGGGGGGTCGGGGTCCATCTGCTCGATGCGCCGAGGGTAGTGGGCGTCGGCCGAGGTAACGAGGCTCACCCCGAGCGGGACGAGGCGCTTCTCAAGCCCCTCCGCCTCGTCGATCCGGGCGTCGACGGACTCGGTCCACGCCAGAGCCGACTTGGCCGTGAACCGGTACTCCTCGCGCAACGCCTCGGCCCCGAGCCGCAGGAACTCGTCCACGCTCCGACCCAGAAGGTCGTTCCTCGTGAGCACTCGGGACACCGTCTTCGCCCCGACCCCAGGGGTCAGCGCCAGCGCCAGCGCGAACGTCCGCCGAGCGACCACCGCGTCACCGCCCTGCGGCCCGGACCGCCGCCCCAAGGAGCACGTCGACGATCAGCGGTTGCAAGCGCCGCATGACCCGTTCGACGTCCTCGTGCCCCAAACCCCCGTCCTGCAGCCCGCACCCGAGGTTGGTGACCACGGCCAGGCACCCGTACGTGATCCCGACCTCGGTGAGGCACACCGCCTCCGTGGTCGCCGTCATCCCGACCACGTCGCCCCCAATGCGCCGGAGCATCGTGATCTCGCTTGGGGTCTCGTACCGCGGCCCGTCCATCCCGACGTAGACGGCTTCCGGCTCGAGCGGGCAAGTTTCGCCCGACGCCTCCACCAGCCAGCGGCCCGCGTCGAAGGGCCGTTCGAAGTCGACGTGTCGCACCGTGCGGTCCCACATCGTCAGGCGCCGGGCGGTGAGGTCGATGAAGTCCGTGACCGAAGCCACCGTGCCCGGTCCCCAGTCGGACCGCAACGAGCCGACCGCCGCGCTCGAGAAGCACGCCCTGACCCCCAGCCTCCGAAGCCCGTCCGCCACCGCCCGGTAGTTGACACCGTGGGGAGGGGTGCGGTGTCCCGCGGAGTGCCGTTGGACGAGGAGGACCGCGACCCCCTCGTGGTCGGCGAGCCGCCCTCGCAAGGGCCCGTAGGGGGTCGGCACGACGACCGTCCTCCCCGGCAAAGCGGCCAAGCGCTCCCCGATCCCCGTGCCCCCGATCACCGCGACGTCAGCCCGCACCACGCGGCGAGGATACCGTCGGCCATACTGGCCCGCATGCCTCAGAGCATTGCGTTCCACGGCGCAGCCCGGACGGTCACGGGATCGAAGCACCTTTTGACCCTCGACGGCCACACCGTTCTTGTGGACTGTGGCCTCTTCCAGGGCCCCCGCGAGCTACGGGAACTGAACTGGATGGACTTCGCGTTCGACCCCGCAGGCCTCGACGCCGTCGTCCTTACCCACGCCCACACCGACCACATCGGCATGCTCCCGCGGCTGGTGAAGCTAGGCTACCGGGGGCCGGTCTACGCGACCCCGGGGACGATCGGGCTCTGCCGCATCAGCTTGCCGGACAGCGGGCGCATCCAGGAAGAGGACGCGCGCTACCATAACCGCCACGGGACGAGTCGCCACAACCCGGCCGAGCCCCTCTACACCGAGGGCGACGCCTACGAGGCGATCAAGCTCCTCCGCCCCGTCCACTATCACCAGTTTCAGGAGCTCCCCGGTGGGGCCACCTTCCGCTTCGCCCCGGCCGGGCACATCCTCGGTTCGGCCTTCGCCGAGGTCTACTTCGCGAACGGCGAGCGCATCCTTATGGGCGGAGACCTCGGGCGGTGGGACCGGCCGATCATCAAGGACCCGACGATGATGGAGTACGCCGAGTACCTGGTCGTTGAGAGCACCTACGGCGACCGGGTCCACCCCGACACTGACCCAAAAGAGGAGATCGCCAGGGTTCTCAAACGAGCGTGGGAGGAGCGCGGGGTCGTGATCGTCCCCTCGTTCGCCATCGGACGCACGCAGGAGCTCCTTTGGTACGTGCACGAGCTCTACGAAGAAGGGCGGCTCGAGCGGGTCCCGATCTACGTCGATAGCCCGATGGCGAATTCGGTGACTCTGCTCACCGTCCAGCAGACCGAAGAGCACGACCAAGACCTCAAGCTCGACATGAGCGAAGGCCGTTCGCCGTTCGCGCAGGACATCGTCCGTTTCGTGCGCGATCGCCAGATGTCGAAGGAACTCAACGACGCCGGGGGGCCGATGGTCATCATCGCGGGAAGCGGGATGGTGAGTGGCGGGCGGGTCCTCCACCACCTGCGGCACCGTCTCGACGACCCGGCCACGACCGTCCTCTTCACGGGGTACCAAGCCGAGGGCACCATGGGGAGGGAGATCCTTGAGGGCGCCCCCACCGTCCGCATCCTGGGCCACGACGTCGAGGTGCGCGCCTCGGTCGAGCAACTCGACTCGCTCTCGGCCCACGCCGACTCGAACGAGATCCTCCGTTGGCTCCGGGGCTTCAAGGAGCCCCCGCGAAAGACCTTCCTGGTCCATGGGGAACCTGAGGCCCAGGAAGCCTTGGCCGTCCGGATCCAGAGCGAGCTCGGATGGGAGGTCGCCATACCCAGACAAGGGGACAGCTACGACCTATAACGAGTCTTCTACTAGACGGAAGAACCCAGTAAGCTCACCTGTTCTGGTCCCATACAGGGCAGGACGTCGCGAAGAACAGACCGACACGAGACGTCTATCCCCTGGCGGGCCCTAGAGAATATCCTAGGGGTTCGGCGAGGTTTCTCGCCAATCACTTGAATGGAGTGGACAATCCTTCTTGGCGGCTTCCTGGTGGGCTGGCTTGGGCACTGGGGCGTCGATCTCGTTGTGTCGAGGTCGAGGCCTTCGGCGGTTCCCGAGACCCCCACGGAGGTCGATGCGATGCGGGCCGAGCTGACGGAGCTCCGCCAGGCTGTGTCCGAAGCCCGGGCGCGCGTCGCCGCGCTTGAGGAGGACCTCTCGCGCCATCGCGAGGACGACCACGAGACTCTAGCCCGGGCGTTGGCCGCCACTCGTGTCGACCCCCAGCCGTCCGGCCTCGCCGCCGTGACCGTCCCGCTTCCGGACCCGTCCAGGGCACCGGCACCCCCCATGTCCTTTGATCTGGAGACCGGCCCCGGGCACGAGGACGTCGGGTGCGTCGTGGTCGCACCGGTGCGGGACCCTCTCGAGGAGTTGCCGGGCGTCGGCCAGGACACGAGACGGCGCCTATGGGACCTTGGCGCCCGAACCTTCGCTGACGTCGCGTCGCTCGACGTCGACGCCCTCGCCGTTGCCCTGTCCCCGGCCCCGGGTGGTGCCGATCCCCAGGCCCTGGCCCGAGCCGTCGACGTCCAGGCCGCGGCCCGAGTGGCGGACTCCCGCCGCGTTGCCGTGAGCCCAAGGGCGTGAGCGCCCCGGACCCCCAGCGTCGCGCTGACCTCGTCAAAGTCGGCGTCGCCCTGCTGGCCCTGATCGCCTTGGTCGTGCTCCTCCTGCTGGATCGCGGCCGCCGCCCTAATCCGGCCGAGCCCGCCCCAGCTCCGGCTGCCGGTGGCTCGCCCAACCCACCGCCTTTGGAGCGGCCTGCCGCCGAGCCGCCCCCGGCCGTTTCCGCCCCGCGGGCGCCGTCGGTGACGTACCCTCCGGACGGGGCCGAAGTCACCGTTGAGACGGTGCGCCTCTTCGGCTGGGGCGACCCGGGGGCCGGGGTGGAGGTCACCCTCGACGGTAGGACGATCGCCTCGACCGAGGTCTCGGCCGATTCCCGGTGGACGACGACCGTCACCCTCGAGCCCGGGGAGCGACGCCTGGTCCTCGTGTCCGAGCGATCGGGCCAGCGGTCGGCCGAGTCCGTCGTCACCTACCGGATGGTGCCCACCGGTCGGCGCGACGGCCAGTAGACTGAAGGCTTCGTGCGTCTCTCTGACTTCACCCAATGGCTCGGCGGCCGGCCCGAGCTCGCCGAGGCGCTCGGCGAGACCGCGGCGTGCGCGACGTGGGAGAACGTCGCCCCCGAGGCCCGGTCGCTACTCGTCGCCGCCGCCTACCAACGCCGCCCGGTCAAGACACTTGTCGTGACCTCGAACTACGACCGCGCACTTCAGTGGCAGGCCCGGCTCGGGCTCTGCGGAGTGCCCCCGGCCCAGATCCGACTCCTGCCCAGCGGTCAGAGCCTCCTGTTCGAGGACTCGGCCCCCGAATCGGTGGCCCTCTCGGACCGCATCGGCGCACTGACCGCGCTGAGCGGCTCGGAGCCGGTCGTCGTCGTCGCGACCGCCCCCGCCGCGCTCGAGCGAACGCTTCCGGCGGAGGCGCTGCTCGAGACCGGGCTCAAGGTCAAGAAAGGGGGCGCGCTCGCGATGGATCGGGTTGTGGGCGTCCTTCAGGCGCTAGGCTACGAGCTCGCCGACCCGGTGCGCGTGCCTGGGCAGTTCTCTCGGCGGGGGGGCATCCTGGACGTCTTCCCAATGGGCCACGAGCGGCCAGTGCGCCTCGACTTCTTCGGGGACGAGGTCGAGAGCGTCCGTACGTTCGACCCGATGAGCCAGCGCTCGCTCGGCCATCTTGCCGGCCTCGACGTAGCGCTCTCGCGGGAGACCCTACTGCCGACCGCAGAGTCAGGGGTGGTCGACCTCATCCGGCTGACCCTGGAGCGAGAGGCGGCCCAGCTCGGGGGGGAGGCGGGGGAGCGGCTGCGCGAACTCGTCGAGGCGGACAGCACCGCCCTCGAGAGCCGCGTGTTCTTCGACCGGCTCGACCTCTACCGGCCCCTTGTCCACCCCGACTCCGGGTGTGCCGTCGACCTCCTCGGACAGGACGGGTGGCTGGTCTTGGACGAGGCCTTCGAGCTCGAGGCGGTCGCGGCGCGGGCAGAGGAGGAGCTCGGACAAGCCCTCGCGCACCGGGCCGAGCGGGGTGAGATCCTCGCGAGCACGGCCCTCGACTTCATGCTCCCGCCCGACCACTTTGGCCGTGCCCCTCGCCTGTTGGCCGTCGGGGCGGGGTCGGGCCGGCCGCGGTGGATGCCGTCCGGCCCCGCGCACGACCTGGACGCAGCCTCGCTCGAGCCTTACCGCAGCCAACCCGCCGTCCTCACGAAGACGCTTCAGACCTGGATCGATGCCGGGATGGTGATTGGGGTCTCGACCGACCAGCCGACCCGGGCCAAGTCGATGCTGGGCCAGGTCGACCTCTTCCCGGTCGAACTGGAGCCCGGCTCCCGTCCTGAATCCCCGGGTCTCTACGCGATCGACGGGAACCTGGCCGGGGGGTTCGCGCTGACCGGGGCCAAGCTCGCCCTGATCACTGACCACGAGCTGTTCGGGGTCGGACGCCTTAAGCTGCCCCAACGACGGTTCAGCGAGGGCATCCCGATCACGACGGTGCTCGACCTCAAGCCCGGCGACTTCGTCGTCCACATCAGCTACGGCATCGGCGTGTTCCGGGGCCTGGCGCGACGACTGCAGGACGGGGTGGAGAAGGAGTTCCTCCACATCGACTACAAGGCGCCGGACCGGCTCTTCGTCCCGGCCGATCAATTGGACCGGGTCCAGAAGTACCTGGCACCCGACGACGTCCCACCGAAAGTCAACCGCCTCACGGGCGGGGAGTGGCAGAAAACGGTGGGAAAAGCCCGCGAAGAGGCCCGTGAGTACGCCAGGGAGCTCATCCGCCTCTACGCTGAACGCAAACGGGTCGAACGGCCGACCTACGGGCCCGACTCTCCCTGGCAGGCCGAGATGGAGCACACGTTCCCCTGGGTCGAGACTCCGAGCCAGCTCTTGGCGATCGAGGACGTGAAGGGCGACCTGCAGACCGACTTCCCGATGGACCGGCTCGTCTGTGGCGACGTCGGGTTCGGCAAGACTGAGGTCGCCATCCGGGCCGCGTTCAAGGTCGCCCAAGACGGGCGTCAGGTGGCGGTGCTCTGCCCGACGACGATTCTCAGCGAGCAGCACTACCGGAGCTTCCGTGAACGGCTCGGCGGGTTCCCGACTCGCCTCGCGATCCTCAACCGGTTCTGCACGCCCGCCGAAAAGGCCTCGGTGAAGAAGGCCCTGGCGGACGGCTCGATCGACATCGTCGTGGGGACCCACGCCCTCCTGACCGACACCCTCGAGTTCAAGGGCCTGGGCCTGCTCGTGATCGACGAGGAGCAGAAGTTCGGGGTGAAGCACAAGGAGGCGCTGAAGGCCCTGCGGGTGAGCGTCGACGTCCTCACTCTTTCCGCGACGCCGATCCCGAGGACCCTGAGCATGGCCCTCATGAACGTGCGCCAGATGTCGCTCATCAACGACCCGCCTCCGGGCCGCCTCCCGATCCGCACGTTCGTCCGACCGTTCAGCACCGAGGTCGTGCGCGAGGCGCTTCTGCGCGAGCTGGCCCGTGGTGGCCAGGTCTATTACGTCTACAACCGGGTGGACGGGATCTACCACGTCGCGGAGAAGATCCGGCGCCTCATCCCGACCGCCCGGGTCGCGGTGGGGCACGGTCAGATGCACCTCAAGGAGCTCGAGCCCGTCATGCTCGGGTTCGTCAAGGGCGAGATCGACGTCCTCGTGAGCACGACCA
This sequence comes from Fimbriimonadaceae bacterium, assembly GCA_022843485.1. GTDB lineage: Bacteria > Armatimonadota > Fimbriimonadia > Fimbriimonadales > Fimbriimonadaceae > JALHNM01. Next base: position 31,199 of record JALHNM010000009.1, read on the forward strand.
TCGTCGAGAGCGGCCTGGACATTCCGAACGCGAACACCCTCATCGTCGAGAACGCCGACCGGTTCGGCTTGGCCCAGCTCTACCAGCTCCGTGGCCGGGTCGGCCGGAGCGACCGGCAGGCGTACAGCTACTTCCTCTATGCTGGGGTCAAGTCGCTGACCGAGAACGCGGCCGCCCGGCTCCAGGCGCTCCAGGAGTTCAGCCAGTTGGGGAGTGGCTACTCGCTCGCCTTCCGCGACCTCCAGATCCGGGGGGCGGGCGACCTGCTCGGCGCGAAGCAGAGCGGGCAGATGTCGGCGGTCGGGTTCGACCTCTACACGCAGCTCATCGAGAGCGAGACCGAGTTCCTTCGGCAATACGCCGACGGCGAGGCCCCGGCCCCGCTCGCGGACCCGCTGGCCGGTCTCGCCCCGCTGCCTACCGTGGACCTTCCGGTCAAGGCGCTGATCCCGGCGACTTACATCGAGGACGAGGGGCAGCGCCTGTTCTACTACCAGACCCTAATGTCCGCCCGCGACCATGCGGCCATCGCCGAGTTTCGGGGGGAGGTCGAAGACCGTTACGGTCGGGTGCCGCCCGAGGTTGAGGCCGCCACCCGAGTTATGCACCTGAGAATCTCCGCCCGGGAGTTCCAAGTGGAGAAGGTGGACGGGCGTGAGGGCCGCCTCGCCGTGACGTTCCGGCAGGACTCCGACCACTCGCCGCGGGTCTTCACGATCGCGACCCAGGGTCGGAAGGAGGCGTTCATGGCCCAGGACAAGTTCGTCTGGCCATTTTCGGGGTCGCCGATCGAGGCGTGCGAGGCGATGTTCGAGGCGTTGCGGGGGGCGATTCGAGCCGTCGACGAGCAGCGGGCCGCTCTTGGCCGAAGGTGACGGGGTGCTCAAGTACGAAGCGCCCCGGGGAGAGTCCGTTCCCCCCGAGGCGCCCCTCTATACCGAGTGTCCCTGGACCCTCCCCCGAGGGCCCTAGCGGTTACAGTTCCTGCGACTCGCCCCGCCAAAGCACGGCGGCCATCAGGATCGAAGCGAGATGAGTCCAACGCCAGACAGCTTTCTTCATGCGTCCCATCCGGACACGTGGAGTCTTGCGCTCCCAACGGTTTGCGACGACCACGGCCATAGACGGATTATATAGGATTTAGCCCGGTCTTGGCCAGACTTTGAAAAGTTCCTGCGGACTTTGTTCACGCCTCTAGTTCAACGACCGCACAAAGCTAGTAGCTTTGCGGGCTCTGAATGGTACGACGGTAACGTTCCCGGGGCAGAGCCGGGCCTTCTGTCAGCCTGAGCACTCCGACCTTAGACCCAGCTGTGAAGTCGAGTCCGAGGATGCCCCAGGCTACGGCCCCATCGAGGCTCTCCGGCTCGAGGATGTGGTGAGCGAGGGTCGAGAGGGGCTGGGCGGTGGTGACAAGGAAGTCCCCCGGCTCGGCGCTGGCGGCCTCCTCAGTCCATGTGCCCTCCAACCGAACGAGTCGCCTGCCCTGGAACGGTTGGGGGGCGACGGTCGCCTCCGTGACCTGGAACGTGGACGCCTGCACCGGCCCACCCTGACTCACCCGCTCGACCACGATCCCGTGACGGTCCAGCAGATCGGCCACCGGCCCGTGCGCCCCTCGCACCAAGTAGGCCGCCGGCAGTGGGGAGCGCCGCGTCGGGACGAAGCGGTCGAAGATCGGGAGCGTCCGGGGCTCGATGTCGGTCGGTACCCCCGTGCGCCGGGGCTGGCCCGGGGCCGCCGGCCGTTCGAGGAGGACCGCCTCCTCCCCCCGGCTCGCGAACTCGAAGCGGGTGCCCATGTCGCGCCCGGGAGTCCCGGCGGCCTCCCGGTCGGCGGCCCGGACCACCTCGATCACTTCCGGGCCCCTATCGGCCACGATCTGAAGCACCGCGTCCACGTAGGCCTCGGTGATGCGCACCCGCTCCTTGAACGGGAGGTAGACGAGGGCCTCGACGAGCACCCCGATCCGGTTGCGGAGCCCCGCATAGTGCGTGCTGTAGCGACCCTCGGGCCCGACGACGTACCACCCGTCCTGGCCGCCGCGGGTCTCGAGGTTGCCGTAGTCGAACGTCTCGAACCCCGCCTCCTTTCGGACCCTGGCTCGGATCAGCGGCACGAGGGTCGACTCGTTCCAGGCCCGTAGGGTCGCCGGGGTGTTCGGGTTGAGAGGGAAGAGGTCGGTCACCGGGTACCCGTGCCGCGTGCCATCGGTCGCGTGGAGGTCGAGCGACACCTCGGGGTCCCAGGTGGTGAAGACGTGCTCCATGGCCCCCCGCGTCTCGGGCGCGTCGAGTTTGATGTAGTCCCGGTTCAGGTCGAGCCCCTGCCCGTTCGCTCTTTGGCCCACGATGGCGGGGCCGTTCTGGCCCGGGCGGTTGGTCTCTTGGGGTCCGAGCGCTTCGTTGCCGTCGGCGTTGTAGATGGGGACGACCAGGAGGACGACGCGGTCCAGGAGTCCGGGGGACGTCAGGGCGTACCGACGGAGCAGGTGCAGCACGGCCTCTTTGCCCTCGACTTCGCCCGCGTGGATGTTGGCCTGAACGTAGACCACGGGCCGCCCTAGCCGCCTGGCTTCGGCCGGGCCGGAGACGAGCGGTCGGGACGCGATGACGAGGGGGACCGGCCGGCCTTTCGGGCTCGTCGCCATGGTCTCGACGCGGATCGGGGCGCCCTGGCGTTGGAGCTCGTCGAGGAAGCCCATCACGTCGGCGTGGGTCGACGTCTCGGCGAAGTCCGTGCGCTCGGCTCGGGTCTGGGGGACGTCCGGCGACGGGGCGAGGAGGGCCAGGGCGGCGATCAGCACGGGGGCCATGCCCTATTGTCCCCGGCCCGGCCCGTCAAAAGGCGACGGCCAGGCTCCAGTACGCGTACTTGCCCCGGACGGACCCGACCATCGCGTACGCACGCGGGGTCCGGCGGCTGGGGCTGAAACGCTCGCCGCCCTTCACCTCTCCAAGGTCGAGACCCACCCCCCAGTTCCAGTTGAAGGCGTCGTACTCGACCATGCCCTTGACCCCGCGGACCAGGTCGGCGCTGGCGTTCCCCCAGACCCCCTTGAACCGCCGGACACCGGCGCCCAGGCTCACATGCGCCCCAGGGGCGACCTGGCCCGTTGCGACGACGTAGGGCGAGGTCGCGGTGTGGTCGTCGAGACCGGGCAGCGTGTCGCCGGAGGCCCCCGCGTTCCCTCGGAGATCCTGGACTCCCACAGCGTAGCGGATCGGCCCGCGTTGCTCGAACGGTTCCCAGTGGAAGTTGAACGCGCTGTCGAGCGTCCCGCTGAGGAGCATCGCCCCGACCGTGAGCCGCCCGTACGAGCCGAGCCCAAGGCCGGTCTGGAGCGTCCCCGTGCCGTTGCCCCGGCCGAGGACGTCCCGGTCGCCCTCGAAGGTGAAGCTCAGGGTGTTCTGGTAGCTCAGGACGGAACCCGCCCCCGCCCACCGCCTCGGCGCGAAACTATAGGCGACCGGGGTCGAGTAGGTGAGGGCTCCGGAAGGACTGGCCTCGCCTTCCGGGGTCACGGGCAGGCCGGAGCCCGGCAGACCGCCGAGGTTGCGGAGATTCGGGAAGCGTTGGTCGCCGATAAGGCCTTCTTGGGCCAGGGCGAGCGCGGGGGAAAGGGAGAGCCCGAGCGCGACGGGCCAGACTCGGCGCATCGACACAGGGTACCCCTAGACGCCTCCCCACTCTTGGCAGGTAGCCTGTGCGCCTTGCGGTCGGACGTCGTCATCGTCGGGGGAGGGATCGTCGGGCTGGCCGTCGCCTACAAGCTCGCCGTCGCGCGGCCGGGCTTGCGGGCGACCGTGCTCGAAAAGGAGGACAGGCTCGCCGCCCATCAGACCGGGCGGAACTCGGGCGTCGTGCACTCCGGGATCTACTACCGTCCCGGGTCGCTGAAGGCACTGACCTGTCGCGACGGCAAGGCCCAGCTCGAGGCCTTCTGCGCGGAGCACGGCGTCCCCTGGGAGCGCTGTGGCAAGGTCATCGTCGCGACGGACGAGAACGAGAGGGCGAACCTGCCGCGGATCCTTACCAACGGGGAAGGGAACGGCGTCGATTGCCGGCTCATCGGGCCCGAGGAACTCCGCGAGCTCGAGCCCCACGCGAACGGAGTCGCGGCGATCCACGTTCCCGAGACGGGCATCGTGGACTACGTCCGGATGTGCGACCGACTGGCGGCCGAGATCGAATCGAGGGGCGGGCGGATCGTCCTCGGCGCCCGGGCCGAGCGGTTCCAGTCGAGGCCAGACGGGCTGGTCGTCCAGACGACTCAGGGGGACTTCGAGGCGGGCCTCATGGTCAACTGCGCAGGGCTCCACTCCGACCGGGTCGCGCGGGCGGCAGGTCAGGGCGGCCCGGAACGGATCGTGCCGTTCCGTGGCGAGTACTTCCAGCTCACACCCGACGCCGAGCACCTGTGCCGGAACCTAATCTACCCGACCCCGACCCCGCAGTTCCCATTCCTCGGCGTCCATCTGACCCGCATGGTGACCGGTGGGGTGGAGTGCGGACCGAACGCGGTCCTCGCCCTTGCCCGCGAGGCCTACCGCAAGACTGACGTGAACCTCGCCGACCTGGTCGACACGCTCTCCTTCCCGGGGTTCTGGCGGCTGGCCCTCCGGCACTGGAGGCACGGGGCGGGCGAGGCGTGGCGGTCTGCGAGCAAGGGGGCCTTCGTCTCTGCCCTCCAGCGGCTGGTGCCCGCAGTCGAGGGGCAGCACCTCGTCCCCATCGACCCGGGCGTGCGGGCCCAGGCGGTCTCGAGGGCGGGCGCGTTGGTCGACGACTTCGTCCTCCGCACGGGGGACCGGACGGTCCACGTGGTGAACGCCCCGAGCCCGGCCGCCACCGCGTCGTTGGCGATCGCGGACCGGGTCGCCGAGTCGCTCTTGCCGCACCTTAGCGCCTCGACTGCCGCAGCACGTCCGTGACCGCCTCGACGACGTAGTCGATTTCGTCGTCCGTGTGCTTGGGGCTCAGCGGGAGCGTGACCATCCGCTCGAAGTTCTCGTTCGCCACGGGGATGTCGCCCGGCCGGTACCCGTACTTGTCGGCATAGTAGGGGTGGGTGTGGACGGGGATGTAGTGCACGGAGAGCCCCACGTTCCGCGCCTTGACCTCGTCGAAGAACCGGTCGCGGTCGATGGTGAGGGTCTCGAGGTTGATCCGGAGCACGTACATGTGCCAAGAGCTCTCGACCTCCGGCCGCTCGGTCGGGGTTTGCACCTGGTCGTTGCCTTTGAACCCGGCGTCGTAACGGGCGACGAGCTGACGGCGGCGCGCCTGCATGGCCCCCAGGCGGTCGAGCTGGCGCAGGCCGAGCGCCGCCTGGATGTCGGTCATGTTGTACTTGAACCCGGGGGCGACGACATCGTACCGCCATGACCCGGCCCGGTCGAACCGCTTCCAGGCGTCCCGGCTCATCCCGTGGGAGCTCAGCAAGGCGACGCGCTCGACGAGGTCCGGGGCGCCGGTCACCATCCCTCCCTCGCCAGTGGTCATGTTCTTGGTCGGGTAGAAGCTGAACGCGGCCAGGTTCGGGCTGGATCCTATCCAGCGGCCCTTGTACTTGGCGTGGACGGCGTGGGCGGCGTCCTCGATGACCGCGACCCCGTGCTGGTCGGCGATGGCCTGGATCGCGTCGAGGTCCACGGCGTGGCCGCAGTAGTGCACGGGGACGATGGCCTTGGTGCGGGGGGAGAGGGCCCGCTCGACTGCCGCCGGGTCGATGTTGAGGGTGTCCGGTTCGACGTCGACGAGGACAGGCCGGGCACCGACGTGCTCCACGACGTTGGCGGTCGAACAGAAGGTGAGCGTCGTCGTGACGACCTCGTCCCCGGGCCCGACGCCCAGCGCGGCGAGGGCGAGGTGCAGCCCGGCGGTGCAAGAGCTCACGGCGGTCGCAGCCGGGGCGGCGAACGTGTCGGCGAACTCCGCCTGGAACTGCCGCGTCCGCGGGCCGGTCGTCAACCAGTCGCCCCGGAGGGTCTCGACGACCTCGGCGATCTCCTCTTCGCCGATCAAGGGCGGCGCGAAGGGAACGAACTGCGAACGGACTGGGAACTCGGCGAGAGACATTTGGGGCAGGATGGCACAACTTCGGGGGCGCGGGTCAATCCGACTCGGACAAGGGGAGTCGTATGCGACCCGGCAAGACCCGGTCTCCCGAAGGCCCTCCGCGGCGGTACGCGGGCCGGGCCCGGCCCCGACCGCGGGTCCGGCCACACTCCGGCGTAATGCCTCACCGCTACGTGCTGCTCGACCGGGACGGCACCCTGATCGTCGAGAAGGGGTACTTGGCCGATCCGGACGGGGTCGAGCTCGTGCCGGGGGCGGCGGGTGCCCTCGCGGCCCTGCGGGAGCGGGGGTGGGGCGCGGTCGTGGTCACGAACCAGTCCGGCGTGGGTCGGGGCTACTTCACCGCGGCGGCGGCGGCGGCGGTAAACCGGGAGGTCGTCCGGCGGTTGCGCGAGGCGGGGGCGGAGATCGACGGCGTCTATAGCTGCCCGGACGCCCCCGGTACGCCTTCGACCCACCGCAAACCCGAGCCGGGGATGGCCATCGACGCGGCCCGCGACCTCGGGTTCGACCTCACCCAGTCCGTGGTGGTGGGGGATAAGCCCGCGGACGTCGAGTTGGCCCGTCGCATCGGCGCGATGGCCGTCCTCGTCCGAACCGGCTACGGCCGAGAGAGCGAGCCGAATTGCCGACCTGACGCCGTCATCGACTCTATCGCCGACCTCCCAGCCGTGCTCGAGGGCCGTTAGCGGCCAGCGAGCCTCTTGACAAGCGCGGCCTGGCGGGGCCAGACCCCTTGCCACGCCTTGGCCGCTTGACGCAGAGAGACGACGGTCGTGATCGCCCAAAGGAGCCCAAGGGCCAGGAATCCAAGGGCGAACCGGGCGAGGAACGGCCAGATCGAGAAGTCCACCCAACCCGTCTGCCAGTGGCCCCAGAGGGTCCAGAGCGTATAGGCCAGGGAAGCCACGGCGGCCACGGCGAGCAGGACGTTCAGAGCGAGGGTCTCGAGAAGGGCCTGGAGGGCGTGAGAGGCAACGAACGGGGCGGACCGACGCCACAGCACGAAGGCCACTATCGGGGCGACGATCGGCCACGGGATCGACGCAAGGTGCATGAGGGCGGCCGAGCGGCGCGCCCCTTCGTCGGTCTCCAGGACGTCAGGAACCATGTCGATCAAGGACGCCCCTTCGTGGCCCAGGGTTGCGGTCCCGTGACTCTTGCCGTGAGTCATGGGGCGATCGGACGGCGTCTGAGTAAGGGATGCTCGCCTCGCTTTCACTAGTGCTGACTCTGTCCATGGGGCCGGTTCAAGACATCGACCTTCTTACCGAAGTCATCGGCCGCCCGACGGGGCGAAACGGTTACGAGGAGTACCTGATGGCGGCCACGCTCGTCCAGTCGAAGGCGGCGCAAGACTTGATCTCACGGGGGCTCCAGCCCGGGCTCGAAGGGCTCGAAGCCCGGCGGGAGGCGACGCGGAAGTACGCCCGGGCGCTCCAGTTGGTCGTTCAGGGCACGCAGAAAGGCGTGGCCCCGCCGCGAAGGGTTGTGTCCCTCGATACCCCGTTCCGAGAGCTCGGGGCCTTCCGGACGCTCGCCCAGCTGTTCGCGATCACCGCCCGGGATCAGTTCACGTCCGGAGACCCGAACAAAGGGGTCGCGACGTTGCTCGATGGGTTGGCCTTCGCCGAGGAGTCTAGCCGGGTCGGAGCACTCATCGGTTACCTCGTGAGCGTGGCACTGTCATCGATCCTGCTGGCAGAAGCGGACTCGAACCTGCGACACGTCGCGCTCCCCGGGGCGGAGACGATCGTCGCCGGGGTCGGAGAGTGGTCGAACCGCCCTCCTGCCGTCTGCGACGTGATCGGGCTCGAGTTCGAATTCGTCCTCGGATTCCTCGATCGTGCCGACAAAAAAGCCATTGAGGAGCTTTTGGGCCCGCCTGAGGAGGGCGGTGAGTACGTTGTGCTGGCTCGAGTGGCGGCGCTCAGCCCTGACCAGCGCGCAGCCGCTTTCCGTGCCGCGAAGGCGGTCGCACTCACACGGCGAGAGACCGTCCTGGCCGCGTTCTCGGCCCCTGAGCGGGAGTGGGTTGGGACGGTTGCTTCGCTGGACGAGACGACGGGCTCGGATGGGCCCCTGCCGGAGGTGTTGGCTAGTCTTCTTTTCCCTGTCTTCGGCCAGGTGGCCGTCATTACGGTTCGCGAGCGCACCCAGAGACGCCTGCTTGGAGTGCACGCGGCCATCGTGGCCTACCGTTGGCGTCACGGGAGCCTTCCGACCGGGTTGGCGGAGACAGGGATCGACCCGAACGACCCGCTGACGGGCCGTCCGTTCGTCTACCGCTTGCGGGGCCAGGACTACGAGCTTTATAGTGAGGGGATCCCGGAGACCGGAAGGATCGACTTGCGGTATCGGAGGCAAGTTGGGGACGGGGGTAAGACGCTCGAGCCGTAGGGGGCGGGCCACGGCTCGGGCGGCCGAAGGTACGCTCGGCCCTCGTGATCGAGCGCTATTGCACCCCCGAGATGACGGCCCTTTGGGGCCCGGAGGCGAAGGCCGCGCGGTGGCTGGAGGTCGAGCTTGCCGTCTGTGAGGCGTGGGCCGAGGCCGGTGTCGTCCCCCCAGACGACCTCGCCCGGATCAAGGCCGCGGCTCGGTTCGACCTTGCTCGCTGCGACGAGATCGAGCGGGTCACGCGCCACGACCTCATGGCCTTCGTCCGGAACGTGAGCGAGTCGATCAGCGGGGTCGATGCCCTTTCGCCGGAGGTCGAGTCGAGGGAGGGCGACCCGAGTCGCTGGGTTCACTTCGGCGTCACCAGCTACGACGTGATCGATACGGCCCTCGGGATGATGCTCCGCGACTCGTGCGACGTCCTGTTGGACTCGATCGACCGACTTCGGGAGGTCGTCGAGGGTCTCTTCGACCGGCACGGATCGACCCCGTGTATCGGGCGCACCCATGGGATCCACGCCGAGCCGGTCACGTTCGGGCACAAAATCCAGGGTTGGGCGCACGAACTTGCTCGAAGCCGCGAGCGGATTGTCGCGGCCCGTGAGGAGGTCGCGGTCGGCAAGGTGAGCGGGGCAGTCGGGATCCACGCCCACGTCACGCCGGCCATCGAGGCTTCGGTCTGCCAGAGGCTGGGGCTGCGGCCGGATCCGAACAGCACCCAGATCGTGGCCCGAGACCGGATGGCGAACCTCCTCTGCGTCCTGGCCGTGCTCGCCGGGAGCCTGGAGCGCATCGCCACGGAGCTTCGTAACCTTCAGCGCACGGAGATCCTCGAGGTCCAGGAGGAGTTCGCCGCCGGGCAGACCGGGAGCAGCGCGATGCCCCACAAGCGCAACCCGTGGAACAGTGAGACGGTGTGCGGGCTGGCCCGGGTGGTACGCGGCAACGCCCATGCGATGCTCGAGAGCGTCATGACCTGGCACGAGCGCGACCTTACGAACTCCTCGTTGGAACGGATCGTGCTCCCCGACACGTTCCAACTCGTCGACTTCATGCTGAACCGGACGGCCAGGGTGCTCGGGGGCCTTGTCGTGATGCCCGACCGGATGGCCGGCAACCTTCGCCAGATGGGCGATCTCGTCTTCAGCGAGCACGTCATGGTGGCGCTGATCCGTGCAGGGATGAGCCGGGAAGGGGCCTACAAGGTCGCCCAAAGGCACGCAGCGAGGGCCTGGGAGGGGGTGGACTTCAAGACGTCCGTCGCGTCCGACCCCGACGTCGCGTCGCGGCTCTCAGCGGCTGAGCTCGAGGAGTGCTTCAGCCTCGCGCACCACCTGCGCCACGCTCCGACGTCGATCTAGGGCCTCAGGCCGGTTCCTTCTTGTCGAACTCGGGCACCGGCAATTCGACCTGGCCGTCCTGGAGGCTCTCTTCGCAGAGGAAGAGGGCCATTCGTTCGACGGCCTCCGCCGAGTTGAGGAGGTCGTTGTGGGCCCCGTACCGCACCAGGGTGTGGACCGAGTTCGGGAACCCGTGGCGTGCCTCGAGGAAGTTCTCGGTCGGGGTGAACCCGTCCAGGGTGCCGGTGGCGACGTGGACGGGGCGATCCGTGGCGGGGGGCCGGCGATAGGCGTCGCCGAGGTCTATCTGGTTCCATGCCCGCCCGACCTCGGGGAAGGGGAAGTTGATGGCCGCGCCGAAGGGGTACTCCTCGGCCTGGCGGGCGATCTCGGCCCAGCGGGAGGCGGAGCACCCAGATGCCGCGTCGCAGAGGTAGTACGCCCCGCCCTGCTGGTCGAGCTTCGAGGCGAACCCGCGGACGGCCTTGGCCAGCTCCTCGTCGCGCCCCTCCTCCATAGCTCGCAGGAAGTTCGGCAGTCTGACGAAGCGGCTCGAGCTCCCGACCCAGGTCGAGAGGAGCCAGTGGAGGCCCGGACCGACCTGCACTGTCCCCCGGCCAAGCCCTACGGGCCGGGGCCGCTCCATGAAGTCGTCCAGCACGCGGTGCAGCCGCCCTTCTAGGTCTTCGTCGAACTTGACCTCCCGGGCGAGGTCGGCCAGCCGTCGTACCTGCTCGCGGATGCGGACCGGGAGCTTGAGGGTGTCGTCCGGTCCCTCGAAGCCGCAAAGGAGCACCCGGTCGATGCGGTCTGGGATGGCCTTCATCGCGGCCATCGCGAGGTGAGTCCCGTAGCTGTAGCCCCACAGGTGGATCCGTTCGTACCCGAGGACTTCGGCCAGGACGGCGAGGTCGCGGGCGCTCTGCCAAGGTGTGACCATCGACGGCCGGAACGTCGGGGGCATGGCCTCGACCGTGCGCCGTCCCGCGTCCGCGAGCATCCCCATCGCGCTCGACACGTTCCACAGGACGTCCTCGCGCCAGAGGATCCGTGCCTCGGGGATTTGGGGCTCGCTGTCTCCGGTCGCCCGCTGGTCGAGCAGGATGACGTCCCGATCCTGGGCCACGCGGTCGAAGGCGATCGAGAACGGGAGGTGGCGGATGGCGTCGATCCCCGAGTCGCCGGGGCCGCCGGCGAGGAAGACGACTGGCGTCGCACCGTTCTCGGGGCCCTTGATTCTGGCCATCCGCAGGCGGCAGGGGCCTGCATCGACGTCGTCGTGGTCCATCGGCACGTTGAAGTCGGCCATGTCGCATACGCGCGAGCGCCACTCGCCGAGCTGGATTTGGACGGTGGTCCAGTGGATCTTTGCCTTCTCTTGGCCCTTCACTTGAGGCCCTCCATGAGGGTGGCCGCGGCCCGGCGGGGGGTGAGCCGGTGCTCGCGGACGGCGGCGGCGAGGTCGGCGCGACGGGCCTGAACGGCGGAATCTCCGAACCATCTCGACTCGACCGCTTGGCGCACGAGCTCGTCCATCCAGGCGACGGCTTGCTCGGCACGCCTGGCGAGGAACCGGCCCTCGCGTCGAGAGCGGTCGAGGAAGCCCTCAACGGCGGCCCATACCTCGGCGACGCCGTCGCCCGTCAGCGCCGAACAGACCGTCGTCGCGGGTCGCCCCTCGGGCCCGAAGGCCATGAGTCGGAGGGCGGACTCGGCCTGAGCCCGGGTCGCCTCCGCTCGCTGGAGGTTGTCACCGTCGCACTTGGTCACACTCAGAACGTCCGCCGTCTCCATCACACCCCGCTTGATACCCTGCAATTCGTCGCCCGATCCAGGCAGGAGCAGGAGGAGGAAGGCATCGACCATCCGACGCACCGCGACTTCGGACTGGCCGACCCCGACAGTCTCGATCAAGACCACGTCGAAACCGGCCGCCGCGCAGAGTTGGGCGGCCTCCCGAGTACGGTGCGCGACGCCGCCGAGGGCCCCCGAGGTCGGGGAAGGCCGGACGAACGCGCGGGGGTCGCTCGCCAATCGGGCCATACGGCTCTTGTCGCCGAGGATGCTGCCCCGGGTGGACTCGCTCGTCGGATCGACGGCGAGCACGGCCAGCCGGTGCCCGTCCTCGACCAGCCTCATCCCGAGGGTCTCGATGAACGTGCTCTTGCCGACCCCCGGCACGCCGGTGACGCCGACTCGGACGTGGTCCGGTTCGTGCTCGAGTGCGAGGTCGAGCAGACGTCCCGCGAGCTCTTGGTCTTCCTGCCGTGCGCTTTCGACGAGCGTGATCGACCGGGCGAGGGCGCGGCGGTTCCCAGCGGCGAGGGACTCGAACAGCAGCTCGGGGTCGGGGAGCGGGTCGGGGGGCGGGGGCCGGAAGTTAGGGTTGAACGCCCCCGGCACGGGCACTCCTGGCTGGACGTGGGGGGTCGTCCCAGGTTCGGTCACGCTGAGGTGATACCCGTCTCGGCGGCAAGGACGGCGGCGGCGACGCGAACCGATCTCAAGGCAGCCTGGACGTCGTGGACGCGAAGGACCTTGGCCCCGGCTTGCTGGGCGAGCACCTGAACCGCTAGAGTGCCTTCCAAGCGGTGCTCGGGCGGGGCCCCGTCGAGGATCCGGCCGATGAACGACTTCCTGCTTACACCGACGAGGACCGGGCGGCCGGTTGCCACGAACCTGGGTATCGCGGCCAGTAACGATAAGTTGTGCTGAACGGTCTTTCCGAAACCGATGCCAGGATCGATCCAAACTTGGTCTCGGCCGATGCCATGCCCCTCGGCGAGGGAGGCCCGTTGGTTCAGGTAGTCGAGCACCTCAGTGACCACGTCGGTGTAGTGCGGGTCTTGCTGCATCGTGCGCGGCGTGCCCAGCATGTGCATAAGACACACGGTCGGTTTCGCGTCCACCCACAGCTGGGGCATGTTCGGGTCGGTTCCCGCGGTGACGTCGTTCACGATGCGGGCACCCGCCTCGAGTGCAAGGCGAGCAACGTGTGCCTTGGCCGTATCCACACTCACGATGACCCCCTTGTCGGCGAGACCGGCGATGACCGGTAGCACTCGTCGCGCTTCCTCTTCAGCCGGGACCGCTTCCGCTCCTGGCCGCGTGGACTCCCCGCCGACGTCCACGATGTCCGCCCCTTCGGCGACCATCGCGAGGCCTCGGTCGATCGCGGCTGAAGTGTCGAAGAAAAGGCCTCCGTCACTAAAGCTATCCGGCGTCACGTTGAGGATGCCCATGACGGCGGGCCGGTCGCCCGGGAGTGTGACAGGCGGGCTCACGAGGCCTCGGTCAGGCCGAACCGGTCGTGAAGCACGTGGACGGCGCGCCGCAGTTCCGACTCAGGGATGAGCACCGAGAGCGAGTAGTCGCTGTCGGAGGTCTGCAACACGGGGATCTGCGCTTCGTGCAGTTCTCGGAGCACCCGCGCGTACACACCCGGTTGCTGCATGTACTCGTGACCCACGAGGGAGACCATCGTGCACCCCTCCGTGACGACGAGGGTCACGACCCTTGTCTCGCCCAGTGGTCGGAGCAGATCGATCTGGCTCTGGGCGGCTTGGCTCGGCTTTGTGCCGATTTGGACTATATAGATTCTACGTTGGTCGCCGTCGAGGGGGACTACAAGGCCGTCGAAGACGTCGCGGAGAATAGGGTACTGCTCCCTGGGCACGGCGAACCCGACGCCTGTCGGGCTCAGGTTAATCATGTAGAGGTTCAGTCCGTGCTTCGCTAACGTATCGTAAAGGCGCGACGCGAACGCGACTCGGTGAGAGGGGTCGATCGGGCCGGTGTCGGCCTGGACGTAGACGAGCTTTCCAGCGTGGGTCACACCGGTCACCCGACGTCCCCGGAAGCGCTCTCGAGTGACGACTTCGGTTCCCTCGTCCTCGCTGAACGTGTTCTTCACCCAGATTGGGATATCGAACCGCATCGCGATCTCCGCCGACCTAGGGTGCAACACCTTTGCGCCAAGGTGAGCGATCTCGGCCACCTCGTCATAGGTGACGTTCCGGAGGGTTGGGGCCTGTGGCACGAAGTCGGGGTCGGCCGTCTTGACCCCGTCAACGTCAGTGTAGATCTCCACCCGGTCGGCCCGTAAGGCTGCGCCGAGGGCTGCGGCCGTTGTGTCGGACCCTCCACGGCCTAACGTCGTCAATTCCGCTCCCGGGAGTCCGCCCGAGGTCCACACGCCTTGGAACCCGCAGACGACGGGGATGAGGTCCTGCCGCAGGGCTTCGTAGATCCCGATGGGATTGACCCCGAGGATCCGAGCGTTGCCGTAGACGCCGTCCGTTCGGATCCCGGCCTGGCCCCCGCGGAGCGAGATGGCGGGTTGGCCGAGTGCCTTGAGCGTGTGGGCGAAGACGACACTGGACAAGATTTCACCGCAGCTCATCAACAGATCAAGCTCGCGAGGCTCAGGCTCCACGGCGGGGTCGATCTCTTTCAGGAGTCCAATGAGCGTGTCCGTCGCGTACGGTTCCCCCTTCCGTCCGATGGCGCTGACGACGACCACCGGCAGGGCGCCTTGCTCTCGGGCGGAGATCACTCGCAGAGCAGCAGTCGCCCTGGCGTCGCGTGTCTTCACGCTTGTGCCACCGAACTTCATCACAACGATGTTCATCGGCTCGTCTCCGCGGGGGGTTGCGTGGTCGATCCGCTCTCGAAGGTCGCCCGGAGCCGCTCGGCGTCTGTGGCCGTGGTCACGATCAGGACTCGATCGTGCATGTCGCCGAGATGGTCGATCTCCGCGCCGCTTCCAATAGCGGCGGCCACGATCCTCGAGATCAACCCCTCTTCGTCCCGCATGTTCACCGCGTGGACCAGAACGACCGACCGATCGGTCTTGACTTCAGCGCGGGCGCCAAGCTCCTGAAGGGTCTGCCGAACGGCACCCTCCGCGGCCGTCGGGACCAGGAATGAGACCCCTTCTGGAGTCAACTTCAGGAAGTCCAGGCTGATCCCCGCTTCCGAGACGCCCTCAAGCACGCGGAGGCGCTCCGTGACTGGGTCCGCCGAACCGAGAAGGACCCGGGCGCTCAGATAGCCTGGCCTGACTTCAACCCGGTTCACGCCCCTCGGTTTTTCGAACTCTGTCTCACTGACAGTAGTTAAATCGAGTTCTCGGGTCAGTTGCCGTCGGAAGGGTCCCTGGTCTCGAAGGTTCACGCGCTCAGGATCTCCTCCGCCTCGCGGAAGAGGGCCGGATCGACCTCGAGCCCGGACGCATTCGCGTTCTCTTCGATCTGCTCGGCCCGGGTCGCGCCTACGATCACCGAGCTCACGTTGCTCAGCCGCAGGCACCAGGCGAGCGCGAATTGGGCAAGGCTCGCGCCTGCCTTCTTCGCGATTTCCGAGACCTTCTCGAGCTTGACCAGATTCTCTTCGGTCAAGTACTGGCCCATAAACTGGTTCGACGTGTCGTCGGAGGCACGCGACCCCGGCGGGGGCGGTACCCCGGGCCGGTACTTGCCGCTCAGCACCCCTTGCGCGAGCGGCGAGTACACGACCTGTCCCAGCCCGTGCGCCAAGCTTGCCGGGATGACGCTCTGTTCAATGTCCCGGTTTAACATGTTGTACGCAGGCTGGTTGCTGACTGGTGCGTTCGCGTTGACCCTCGCCGCCGTGTGGGCCGCATCGACGATCGCAGTCGACGGCCACTGGCTCACGCCCCAGTACAGCACCTTGCCCTGCCGGACGAGGTCGTCGATCGCGCGCACCGTCTCCTCGAGCGGTGTATTTGGGTCGAACCTATGGAACTGGTACAGATCGATGTAGTCTGTCCCGAGTCGTCGGAGCGAGTCGTTGCACGACTCGACGATGTGCTTGCGGCTCAGCCCCTGGTCGTTCGGTGAGTCCGACATGGGGAAGTAGCACTTCGTCGCGAGCACCAGGCTCTGCCTTCGGAGGCCCTTAATCGCTACGCCCAAAGCGCGCTCTGCCTTGCCGTTGTTGTACACATCGGCGGTGTCGAAGAAGTTGACCCCGAGGTCGTACGCCCGCTGGACGATGGCCGCCGTCCCTGAGTCGTCGAGGGACCGACCGTGGGTGAGCCAGCCCCCGAGCCCGACTTCGCTGACCTTGACCCCTGACCTTCCAAGCCGCCGGTAAAGCACGCCTAGTTTTTACCTGGTGAGCTCGAAAAGGAGGGCGCGGGGCCTGGCCCCGACGGAGCCGAACACCTGGATCGGGCGGGCCCGTCCGCTCCGAATTGAGTCGGCGAGTAGCCAGCGCCACCAAAGGTTGGGGTCCCGGCGCATGGTCTCTCGCTCCGTGACAAGGTAGGGCTCGGCCCCAGGAACTAGCCCCGACGCGCCGAGCCAGCGGTCTCCAAAGCCTCGGTCGACGAGCCCAGGATCGAGGTTGACGTACGCATGGGTGATCGCTCGTTCCGTGAGCGCGTCCACGAGGTCTTCGCCGCTCTCCAATCGCTCGTAGGGGATCCAAGTTGAATGGCCCGGGTTCCCCCACACATAGTTGCAGTCAAGTAGGAATCCGAAGACCTCATCATAAAGAACGATTCGGCGCCCGGTCGGTATGAGCGGCTCGCCCCCCGGGCCAGATGTGTTGATGACCTGGGCAGCGCGGGCGAACGGAATTGTCCGGAGCCGGTATTCGTTTCGATCCTCTCTACCGAGCACGACGGGAATTTGGCCAAGCGTCTGTTGAGTCACCAATAGGAAGAAGGTGTACACAGCCTGAGCTCCAAGGAGTGTTGCGAGCACACGCCCAAAGCTCAGTCGGGAGACCGCGCCGGCCCCAACGATCGCGAGCGGGACGGCTGCGATGGCCAAGTAGCGGCTTTGCTGGCTCAGCAGGAACCACGAGAGGAAGATGAGACCGACGCAACCCAGCATCGCCGACTCGAAGCGCCGGTCCGAC
The DNA here is from genome assembly GCA_022843485.1 of Fimbriimonadaceae bacterium. Classification (GTDB taxonomy): domain Bacteria; phylum Armatimonadota; class Fimbriimonadia; order Fimbriimonadales; family Fimbriimonadaceae; genus JALHNM01. The sequence goes on from JALHNM010000009.1 coordinate 47,908, forward strand.
CGACCCCTCAGGCCCGACGCGGCCCACACGAGCGCTGCGACGAGGCCCGCGAAGCCGATCGACCCGGTCGGGAACCCGAGGCCCAGCGTCTGGCCCGGGTTGACGTAGCGGCCGGGCTGGTATCCGAGCCCGAGGACGGCATGGCCTATCCCGCTAGGGCTCTTCCCGACCCCAAAGGTGGACTGCTCGTGTGAGTAAGTTTGCGCTCTCCAACCATCCCATTCACGTCCGCCGAACACCGAGTAGAAGAACGGGTAGACAGGGTTGCCGGTGTAAAAGGCCGACTTCGCGTACCAGGGTGCGGCGACCGCGAGGGCAACGATCGCAGCGAGCAATGCCGCCCGAACGGGCCGGTCCGCGGACCCGCGATTCCATCGCCAAAGACTCCATACCAGAAAGGCGGCAATCGCGACCGCTACCTGTAGCCCAGTATGCTTTGTACCTAGACATAACCCGAGCCCAAGCCCAGGAAGCAGCCATGGGCTTGGACCCGTCGACTCGGTCGCGACCAGAGTCTCAACGGTGTACAGCAAGGCGATCGCAGCGAAGAGACCGTGAGCAAGATCGACATACGCTGTGCCTGCGCCCCAAAGGATCACGGGGACGCCAGCGAACCCAAGGACACCGTACGGAGCCGCCGTCCCACCGTACTTACGCCGAACCGCCCCGAAGACGAACGCGCTCCCAAGAACGAACGCGACGACGTTGAACGCCTTGGCCCCTGCCTCACCACCCCACCAGAGACCCGAAACATACAGGTTGTTCCACGTAAACGGGAAGTTACTGTGATGGATGTTCTGAACGAACCCGATCTGGCCCTCAGCAAGCCACAGCTTTGGGACGGCCAGCTGGTATGCGAGACTGTCCCAGTCGCGGGGATCGCTCGGGGCGAGAGCCGCGACGAGTGGGATCGTGCCGAAGATGCCAGCGAGTAACGCTGCGGCGACGCCCTCTGCGCCCAGGTGTCGCGGGGCGCCCTTGGTCCATGTACGGAGAGCGGTAGCAGCGCCCAAGACGAGCAGGCCGGGAAGTACCCAAAGTCCCCAGCGAAGACCTCCAGGGAACACGCCGAGGATGAGCGTCACCAAACCGAGGAGCCCAAGCCCAAGCATCCCCGCGACTCCAACCCGCTCAGCAGAGTCGAGTCGAGCAAGGGGCCCCCGGAGCGCCGCGAGGGTGCAGACGGTCGCCGCTGTCGCAAACATGAACGTCAGCAAGGCCCCGAGCATCGACCCGATTATGACGGTACGATCGCAGCGACATGGGGCGGTACTGGCGCATCTATCGTGAGTTCTTCGTGAGTTCGCTCGCTCGAGAGCTTGAGTTCCGCGCTAACTTCATCGCTAAGCTGCTCCATAACGTGGTCTGGATCGTCTTCTTCTTACTTATAGTAGTCGTAATCTATAGGAACACGGATTCCGTCGCTGGTTGGGATCGCGGGGACGCGCTCGTACTGGCAGCAACGATCTTCTTGCTAGGTTCGTTCTCCTCAGCTTTCTTCTTCTCGCTCGTCGAGATCCCGGAGCAAGTTCGCCGAGGAACGCTCGATTTCATCGTCACAAAGCCTATCGATTCGCAGTTCTGGGTCTCTCTCAGGCGCTTCAACTTCGATCAGCTTGGAGCGATCGTCGCCGGCTTTGTTCTCCTGGGCTACGGGGTCGCAACGAGTGGTGCCCAACCGGACTTCCCGAACTGGGTCGCATACTCAGTTCTCTTGGTTTGCGCGACGGCACTCTACTATGCGTTCATGCTCATTCTTATGACGCTCGGAATCTGGCTCGTTCGGGTGGACAATCTTTGGGTCTTGGGAGAGACTGTGCAACAGGTGGCTCGATACCCGATCGAGATCTACTCTCCACTCGTACAACGGACCCTGACGTTCGTTCTGCCTCTCGCCTTCCTTGCTACCGTGCCAGCCTCGCAGCTCGTGCGAAAGATCGACTACGCCATGGTCCTCGTCGGTCTCGCCTGGTCTCTTGGCTTGTTCGTCGCGGCCCGCCTCATCTGGAACTTCGCAATGAGGCACTACACGAGCGCCAGTTCCTAGGCCTAGGGGATTAGGCTACCCCCTGAACCTACCGCCTGGCCACGTCTGCCAGTCCCGAATGGAGAATCACCTGGGAGCGCTCTGATCCTTAGGAAGAACGCGATCGTCTGTCCCGACCTGAACCCTACCCGGTTATCAATGATCTGGAGGGCGGCCTCGACACAGTGTAAGTCGTAAAGAACTTGGATGTGTCGCGTATCGAAGTCCTTTCGGTAGCCATTATAGTCGAGCAAGACGCTCACCGAGGTGCGTCCTATCTTCAGCCCTTGAACATCGGCGAACACGCTACCCCACGTCGATCTAACCCCATCATATCGCGTCCCAAGACGCAGGGCGGTCGATCCTTTGGTGAGACGCGCATCAAGGCGAAGCGACGACCAAACGCTTCGATTAGGGTCGTAGACCGCGGACGATGAAACATCGATGCTGGGACCCGGACGCCACTGCGCTCGAAGTGTGCCGGTCTGCCAACCTACCTGCCCGCGCGAACTGGAGACCACATCGTATCCAGTCCCGGCAAGAAGAGTTACAGCCCGAAGCGGTCGCGTCTCCAGCCCGAACCCGAACCCGTCCGAACGCCCGGTCTGGTCGATCGAAAGGGGCGTGAAACCGAAAAGGCGCAAGTAAGTGTAGTCGACTCGCAAATCTGTCGCGGACCAAGCTCTGTACCGCGCTCCGAGTTGCGCTGAGAGGTTGTACTGCGCTGTACCGTCACTGTAAACACCCTGTCGGAAGCGAAGGTTGCTCCGAAAGGTGTTGAAGGTGTTCCCGATCGAGTTGGAGCTATCTGCTTCGAAGAAGAATCGACCGATCCGCGACCCCGTCGCAGGGCTTGCTCGCTCACCAAGGCTAAGTGCGAGGCGAGGGGAGCCCCTTCGCCCAGGGAGGCTCCCGAGTAGTCGTCGAAGGTCCGTCCTAACGGTCACCGTCGGCGTCGAGTCCGTGCTACTAGGGGAACGGGTCTCGCCGGACACAGGAACGCTTCGAATGTATTCAAGCTCCGTGTCCAAGAGAGTTGAATCGAGAGTTCCACTGTAGCGAACTTCGAGCCGCTCTGACGCAATTGGATTCTGGTTAAGCCCTGAAGATTCGCTTCGGTTAAGCGACAGATCGACTCGGTTCTGGACTCCTGCTATCGGGCGAGAGTCTGAGACGGATACGGACTGACTTACCGAAGAAAACCCGGTCGTGGAATTCGAAGAGCGAAAGAACCCTAGCCGGAGTGGGCGCCCTTGGATCGGAAGAAGGAACTGGCTCGACGTCGCCCACAGTGTGCTATCAGGAGCGGTGAGATAGTTTGCCCTCTGGTAGGTCGTGCTCAGGGCAAGTCGCCCACCCGCGAGCGCCTGTTCGTGTTGACCGCGCAACACGACGGAGGAGTTCGAGCCAAGGAGGTAACTGGCCCCTATAGCACCCGAGGCGAGCTCGTCGTCGTAGCGAAGGAGAAGCGCAGTCGACAGGCCCTTCTTCGTCATCGCGCGTAGCGTCGTGTCCAGAATCGACTCGCCTCGGATTGGGGTGGAGAAGGTTCCTTGGACGAAGTAGCCCTCGTCTGGAGACTCCCCAACTTCCGGTAAGTACCTCTCGCTTTGCATGGTAAGGGGAATGGAGAGATAGGGGAGAGTCAACAGCGTTCGATTCAGCACGCGGACGCGGGTCTTACGCAGAACAGCTCGTCGTCCCGGAAGAATTCGGGAGGACTCCGAGGAGATACCGAAGTGAGGCGAATCTAAGTCGCATGTCGTTATGGTAGAGTCCTCCATGCGATAGTCCCGCGGAGTTCCTACTCCAGTGCTCGTCGTCACGTAGAGATTCCCACGAACGTCCGGTCCGGTCCTTGAAGGAGGCAACACTGCGCGACCACTTCGGAAAGTGTAGACGTCATTGGAAGACTGATAGGTTAAGGCTTCGCTAGTGACGGTTTCTTCTCCGTCTCGGTATACGATGGATCCGAAAGCCTCGAAGTCTTCAGTGTCAAGGTCGATCGAGAGGCGTTGCCCGCTGACGGTCCTTCCACTCAGGTCTGCCGAAAAACCTCCGTCCAGGATGACATTGCTACCCTGGCGACGCACTGTCCTAGCGAAGACAACCTTCAAGGAACTCGGTTTCCGTTGGTTGCTGGAGGCCACGTCGATGCTTGGCGTTGCTTTGAACTTCGATGCAATGATTCGAAAGCCGTAGTAGGCTGTCCCTGACTGGGCTATCGCTGCCGAAAGTGCTCCAAGAGAGAAGCCTGCCAACACCGAAGCGCGCAGCAGGGTCACTCAATGCTCCGAAGGAGACCGATAGCCAGGGCGAAGAACAAGAGGTTTGGTGTCCACGCTGCTAGTGCGGGGGGCAACCAGCCAAGCCTTCCTAGGATCTCTGAGCTGATGACGTTAAGGTTGAAGTGCATCCAAACGACGGACAGGCTGAAGAGGACACCCACGAAAGGTCCGCTGCGAGAAAGCTTTATGGACAACAGCGCTCCGTTGAGGGCGAAGATGAAGCACGAGAACGGAAGGGCGAACTTCTGATGAAGGGCCACCTCTTGGCGAATAGTAGGTTGCCTTGCGTTCTTTAGAGACGCGACTGCTGCTTTTAACGAGGCGACGGTCTCCTCTTCCGGCAGGGGTTGGGTAAAGAGGTCTATCAAACGAATCGGTTCGTTTAGCGACAAGGAGTCCTGGGACACTACGGTGTTCAGAGTCGCACCTTGGAGTCGGTATACGGTGGGCCTCCTGATCGTCCAAACCCCGTCGCGATACTCGCCGTTCGGACTTGTGTATATGACTGTTTCGCCGCGCCGTGGGCGCTCGAACAGGACGATGTCGGTAAGGTTGACCGTAAGTCCGCTACCGCGTGAGACAGTCCCGAGGCTAGCGGTGAACCGGTCGATTTGTAGGATCACGTTCGAACGGAACTGGGGTACGGTCCCTAGAACCCCAATCTGGGCGGCGAGCCTACGATACTCCTTGAGCGCTGGAGGGACTACGTGTTCGACGAGCGTAAAGTTGAGCACACCAATAAGGAGGCCGACAACGAGCCCGGGGGCGCAGACGCGGATGACTCGGATTCCGCTCGCCCGCATGGCAGTGACCTCGCTCTCCCTGGCAAGCCTGGAAAGGGCGAGACTCGTGCCCAAGGCAGCCCCAATCGGCAGAGTAAGGCTGAGCCACTGAGGAAGCTTGAGCAGTAAGAGCTGAAGGATCGCTGTCCCGGGGATAGCGTCAACGTTTAGGGACTTGAAGATCGCTATCATGTCGTTTGCGACGAACAGGAGCGCGATGAGGACAGTTCCGATCACGAGAGGGATCAGTAGTTCAAGGATGACGTAGCGATCAAGTCTCTTCATTATGTCCAGAGTCAACGCTTCGTGAAGGATCGTAGTAGAAGCCAAGCCCCCACTGCAAGCTGAATGGCGATGAGCGAGATTGCGAGGGCCGGGTGCGTCTGGGTGAGTTGTGCCGCGGTCGGGAGGCCGACGACGGCAAGGACGATCACGATCCAGGCCGAAATGAAGGGCTTGACGTATCCCTTTCCTAGCCAGCGTCCTCTGACAAGATCCTTCAAGTAGGGTCGTCCGCAGTGGCCGCAATCGAGGCTGCCCAGGTCGTTCGTTCGCCCACAATGGGGACAAGGCGTGGGGTTCATCGCTGCGTGCGGTAACGGGTTGCTCCGCCAGACCCGGTAGGTTTGGTGTTCCTGCCGAAAGTGAGACTCAGGCATGGACGGAAGGACCCTGCTTAGAAGCGCGAGACCATGCCCTGGAAACCCTCGATCGTAGACCAGGACGGCCATACGATAGATGGCATAAACGTTGTCGGGGCGAAGACGGGCAGTCTCATCCAGCTTCTCCAACTGCTCAAAGTCAAGAGCATTCAGTGCCGTTCGGTGAGCCACGGCCTTATAGACAGGGAAAAGGATGATAGTCAGGAGGATGGCGAGGAAGGAAAGGATGCCGAGGTGTGGTGCTGGAGGCACAATCGTCAAGTACCCAAGCGTGAGGCCGACACCAACCGCAAGGATCCCTGGCCCAGTCTCGATCTCGCCTGCGACGATCCATCCGATAACGGCGATCATCCATATGGCGAGGGGAACCCAAACGACGCAGGCGGCGAGGGCACCGAGAGGACTTTCGATGACTCGGTCTTGGAAGTTCAAGGGGCCTCCTTAGTGGCCGTTGCCTCGGTCTGGCTAGAATCTGCGTTCGCACCGAAACGGAGGGGCTTCTCCTGTCCTTTGAGCAAGCGGCCGATGTTCTCGCGATGCTTCCAGAACACGTAAGCGACAAGTACGCCGTAGACCCATAGAAAGAGTGGGCTCTGCTTCGTGACGTAGCCTGCGACGAGTACGAGAGTAGCTCCCACTAAACTCGCAAGACTGACTATGCGTGTCGGCAAGAATAGGATTATGAAGCCAGAGAAACCGGCGACTCCGACAACGGGGGCAGTGCCGAGGAGCGCCCCCAGGCCGGTCGCTATCCCCTTGCCCCCGCGAAACCGCAAGAACGGAGAGAGGGAGTGCCCGATCACGGCAAGCGATCCCAGGAAGAGTGAGTGGTCCCGAGCGTCGAGGCTCCAGATGGATGGTGATTGAGAGGCGAACCAGAGCCCGCCGAGCGCAGCAGGAACGGTCCCCTTGACGACGTCGAGCAGGAACACGAAGACCCCGAGTTTCGGTCCCAAGGCGCGAGCCACGTTAGTCGCACCAGGGTTACCGCTCCCGAATGACAAGAGATCCACCCCTTTCGCACGGGCGACGAGCACGCCGAACGGAATCGAGCCGACAAGGTAAGCGGTGAAGTACAGAAGGACTGGGATCAAGGTCTCTCCTCAGTGTAGACGTTGGATCCCTTCCTGAAAGATCGAGTGTGTCACGTCGCGGTACCCTTCGAACGCTGCCAAGAACCCGTTGCCTTCCGTCATGCCAAAGGATTCAGCCAGTCGGGCGAGTTTATCCGGGTTCTCGGGGACCACGTCGTCCGGACAGCCCAGGAGGGCCAGGCGAGCCTGAGTCTCGGTCAAGAACCGCCAGGCGTCTTCCAGGGCTTCGCGCTCAATAGGGCTCAGGAAGCCCGCATCGCGTAAGGCGAGGAGGCGGTCGGGAGTCCGGAGCGGCCGGGCGATCACCGGTGACCTAAGGAGGGCCAGATCGATCAGCCAGTCCAATTCGTGCAGGTTCACATGCCGACGACGGTATTGAACGGCGAGCGAAGCGTCCTGATGACGCTTGAGGTGGAGCCAGTCGTCCAAGGGCCGAGTGGAGGGCGCGAGGTACGGGCCAAGGTCCACCGGCTTGCCAGCCAAGACGGCGCTCCGAGCGAGTGCGAGGCAGAGTCGTTCCTCGGTTTCCGGCCCCGGCATGGGTGGTGGGCCCGCCAGCCAGGCAGTGAGTCCTCCGCCGCCCGCTTCGACCCTGGTGAGAGACCGTACCCCCTCGCTCGCCAGTGCGCTCGGCAGCTCGTCCCAGCCGCCTCCCGCGCTGGCCACTGCGATTTCGGCCGGGCAGAGCGGGAGCGCCTCATCCGCCGCAAAGCGCCCGACTGCGATCAAGGTCCCTCCCTCCTTGCTGGCCGAAAGGGCACGACGGAGCGAAGCCGAGTACTCAGCGGCGAGGTCGAAGGAGGGGTCGAGAGCCCACGTCGCCGTCCGCAAGGTCCAGCCCCGAGCCGACTCCGGACTGTCGGTCCACTGGGAAAGCCCCGGGACGTCACGGACGAGGAACGGGAACAGTGCGGGCGAGGTGCGGGTGAGTCGCTCTAGGCGCTGAAGGGCCGGGTTCTTGTCGGCCAGTCGGTCGCCGCCAGTCACCGAGGCCAGGACGCCGCCGAGCAGGCCAGGCGAATGGGCAAAGTGCCGCGCGACCTCGGGCGTGAGCCCGGCGACGACCGCGGCCCAGGCCCCACCCCCCTCGGTCGCTTCGAGGGCTGCGAGGGTCTTCAGCGGAGAGGGAACCGTTCGAAGCCACCGACCGAGGTTGGCTAGCGCTGCGTCCGAGTCGGTGGCGTGACCACACCACGCCTCGACCTTCGAGCCCCATGTCCCCGGCCCGAGCCGGTCGAAGGCCGCGAGCTCCCGGGTCGCAGCCTCCTGGTCGCGAAAAGTGCTCAGGCGGCCCCCCGAACCCTAGCGCTGCTGCGCTTCCGAGCCGCAGCGGCCCTAGCTTTGTCCGGCCCCACCCGCCGGCGCCAGACGCAAAGGTCTGCGACTGGGCAGACTTTACAGTCCGGGATCGGGGCCCGGCACACCTTGCGACCGTGCTGGATGAACGTCGTGTGGAACCGGAACGCGGCCTCGGGTGGGATCATCCGCCTGAGCTCGCGATGGGCGGCCCGCTCGTCCGTCTCGCTTCCGATTAGGCCCAAACGCTGGCACACCCGGTACACGTGCGTATCGACCGGGATGGCGGGCTGGCCGAAGGAGAAGCCCATCACGATGGCCGCAGTTTTCGGTCCGACGCCAGGGAGGGACTCGAGCCATGTGAGCGCGTCGTCGAGGGCCCTCGCCCGGAGCGGCTCGAGCGTGTAACCACCGAACTCGACCCTGATCCGGCCGAGACAGGCCACGATCGCCTTTGCCTTCTGGTTCGCCAGCCCCGCCTTCCGTACGACCTCGGCCACCTCTTCCCAACCCGCCGCCTCGACCTCGCCCCAGGAGGGGTACCGCTCGAGGAGCCGCGTGAAGGCGGGGAACGTGTTAGCGTCCGCCGAGTGTTGGCTCAGGATGCAGCTCACAAGCTCCTCCATGGGGTCGAACCGCGGGATCTCACGGGTGCGACCGTGGACTCGTTCGAGGGTCTCGAGGACCAGCATTGGATCGACCGAGGGACGGCGGGCGCGGGCCTTTGGACGCCGTCTCACGGGGGCTGCCATGCGTCGAAGGATACACTCCCCGGCCATGAGGTCCGTGCTCGCCCTGACACTTCTCTTCGCGGGGGTCCTCGCGTCGGGGTGCCAGCGGCGCTCGCTCGAGGGGGCGTGGGAGGCCGTCGGAGTCCGACCGATCGTCCTGACCTTCGAGCCCGGGGGCAGGTACACCGTGACGACCCCGCTCGTCGAGGCCCTCGTCGCCCGGGGCGAGTACCGGCTGGACGGGTCGAACCTTGTCCTCGACCGCCCGAAGGTCGAGGTGGCCGGGGAGGCAGGAGTCGAACTCGGGCTCGACGGACGGGCCTTGAACAGGCTTGGGGCGGGGCGGTTCCAAGTCGCCTGGAAGTCGCAGGACGAGATCGTCCTCACCGGCGATGGGCTCCTGGCGGGTGGGTATCGGAGGCAACAATGAGCTATCGACGAGTCAGCGTGATCATGGCGGGCGGGGCCGGGGAGCGGTTTTGGCCCGTTTCGACCCGCACGAAGCCGAAGCAGTTCCTACGGCTCTCCTCGCCGGACCGGTCCCTGATCACAGAGGCGGTCGATCGAGCGGCGGCCCTCTTCGGGAACGAGGCCACTTACATCGTGACCGGGGAGCACCTCGTCGAAGCGACCAAGGAGGAGTGTCCTAACCTGCCCGAAGCGAACGTCATGGCCGAGCCGTGCAAAAGGAACACGGCCGGGTGCCTTGTCTGGGCGGCGGCTCAGCTCATCGCCTCGGACCCGGACGGCTGGTCCCAGACCTCTGTGGCCGTGCTCACCGCAGACCACCGGATCGCTCCGGAAGCGGCGTTCCACGACACCGTGCGCCGCGCGCTTGAGACGGCGGAGAGGACAGGCGGCCTCGTCACGATCGGTGTCCGACCCGACCGGCCCGAGACGGGGTATGGCTACATCGAGACGGGCGAACCGGACGGCGAGGCCTCGGCGGTGCGTCGGTTCCGGGAGAAGCCCGACCTGGCGACCGCCCAGGGCTTTCTCGCCTCCGGGGGCTTCCTTTGGAACGCCGGCATGTTCTTCTGGACCCTGCCCGCATTCGTGGCAGAGATGGAGCAGGCCGATCCCGGCTACGGCGCGGCCGTGCGCGAGATCGCGGGCTACCTGGGGTCCGGCCGCGAGGCCGAGGCCCGGGCCGCGTTCGAGGCCCTGCCGAGCGTCTCGATCGACTACGCCCTCATGGAGAAGGCGAGGCGTGTGTTCGTGGTCGAGGCCGGGTTCGAGTGGGACGACCTGGGATCGTGGGACAGCCTCGCCCGCTCGTACCCAGGCGACGATGCTGGGAACGTCAACCTAGGTCCGACTCGCGTGTTGGAAGGGGCCGGGAACGTGGTCTACAACGTCGGCCCGGGGCAGGAGGTCTGCCTGCTGGGGGTCGAGGGTCTCGTCGTCGTGGTCACGGACGGTGTCGTCATGGTCTGCCCGAAGGAGCGGAGCCAGGACGTGCGCCGGTTCTCCCAAAGCTAGAGGGCCCCGGGGATCCGCTCCCGGGGCCCCGTGCTGCAGCTAGCGGGCCTGCTTCGCGCGTTGGGTCGCCATGCGATCCTTGTTCACGACCAAGCCGAGGATCTTGCCGCCGGCGAAGTCGATCATGCCGACCGCTTCCTGCATCTGCGACTTGCTCGGGCCTTCGGCCTCGACAATGTAGAGCACGTCTTGGGCCGCGGCGACGAGCGACTGTGCGTCGGCGAGGCCGAATGACGCCGGCCCGTCGATGAGCACGACGTCCGCCTTGGCCTTCAGCGCCTCGATGGCCTCCTTCATCTTCGGCCCGCCGACGAGTTCGGTCGGGTTCGGGGCATCGGCCCCGGCGCTCACGACGCTCAGCGTCTCGACGTTGGTGCCCTTGAGCGCTTCGTCGAGTGAGAGGGTCCCCGCGAGCACCTCGGCAAGGCCTTTCTCCCGCGGGAGTTTGAAGAGCTTGTGCACCGAGGGGCTACGCAGGTTGCCGTCGACCAGGATCACCCGGCGTCCCTCGAGGGCGAGCGCCATCGCAAGGTTGCCCGCGACCGTGCTCTTGCCCTCCTTCGGCACGCTGGAGGTCACCAGGAACGCTCGCGGCCCGTTCTGGCCGGCAGCGATCATGACGCTGTTCCGTAGCACCCGGTACGCCTCGAAGGCCCGGGCCTTCTGAGGGTCGGCGATGAGCGGGTCTCGAGCCGCCGAGCGCATCGGCACCCGGCCAAGGATGTCCTTCTCCGAGATCGCGACCGCCTCGGAAGTCGTGTTCACCTTGTCGAGCTGCTGGTCGCGGACGAGGGCGGCGATGAGCCCGAGAACAAGACCGGCCAGCGTGGCGAGGATCAAGTTCACGGCCCAGCTCGGCCGGACCTTTCGGGCCGGGATGCCACCAGTAATGTCCTCGACCGGCGAGACAAGGGCGTTGTCCCGAAGCCGAATGGCGTTCACCGTCTCGATGAGCCGCTGGATCGTGATCTGTCGTTCGCCGATCCGGGTCTCAAAGTCACGAAGCTTGGGGAGGATGCCGCTGAACTCGCGCACCAGGGTTTCCCGCTCGGCGACGACGGCTTTGAGGGCCGCGACTTTAGCTTCCGAGGCTCGGACGCCGGCCTCGGAGCCTTGGACGCTCCTCTGGAGCTCGTCCCTCGCCGGGTTTCGTACGGTGCTCGGGGCCTCGCGGTTCCGGTTCTTCTTGACCTCTTCGTAGCGCTTCCTCTGTTCGGCGATCTGGGCGTCGACCCGCTTGATCCGCTCGCTGTCGGGGAAGTTGTTGACGAGTAGCCCTTCGCGCTGGGTCTCGAGCGCCGAAAGGTCCGACTCGATCCGCTCGATGACGTCCACGCGCGCGATCACCGTCGGGTTGTTGATGGTCGCGGGCGTCGCCGCGAACGCGGACCGAATCTCGGCCAGGGCGGCGATCGCGGCGTCCCGGTCAGCTTCGGCCTCCGAGAGCTTCCGCTGGGCCTCGGCGAGCTGGCCGATCCGCACGTCGCTCTCCGTCTTACTGTCCGCGACTTGGTTCTCGGCTCGGTACTGGGCGAACTCGCGCTCAGCGTCCTCGAGGGCCTTGCGCTCCTCGTCGAACCGGGCCGTCACGAAGGTGCGGGCGTCCTGGAGCTTGCCCCGCTGCAGCCCGACGATGTACTCGCTGTACGTATCCTTGATCGCCTCCGTCATTTTGAAGGCGTAGTCATCGATCTGGTGCTCGACCGTGATCACGACGTTGTTCGTGGTCTGGATCTGCTGCACGGAGACCTTCGGGAACCGGTCGAAGTCGTCACGCGTGATGCTGTTCTTGTTGCGGACCCAGTCCTTGTCGTCGAGGTAGCCGATCTTCTCGAGCGCAGGGTAGATGATCCGCATGCTCTCGAGCACCTGGATCTGGGTGAGGACGTCGAAGTCGTAGCCCGACTGGGCGAGCACGCCCACGATGTCCGTGGGCTGGTTGTTCGGGTTCGCCTGCGTGCGCCCTTCGAGCTGGATGACCCGCTGGGCCTCGAAAGCCGGCGGGAGCACGAGCGAGAGTACGACGCCCACGGCCAGACAGGTCAGCAGGATCCCGAGGATCAGGCCCCTCCGCCGACGGAACAGGGCGAGGATCTCGCGGAGCGATAGGTCCGTGACCGTCATGGTCTGGTACGACTGTCTCTTCATGCTCTCCGTATCTCCCTTCCCGTTATCGGCCTGAATCCGTGGCCTCTCAACCCAATGGGTTCGAACGGGTCGATACTAGTATAGCACTCGACCGGTCCAGGAGGGTCAACGACGCCTTGGTCATAAGGCCCGGGGCTCGTAGGGTTCCTATGAGGCTGCCCGCCATCCAGGTGGAAAGAGCCCTCCATGAGCCGAGTCAATCGAGCCTGGCAGGGTTCGCTCGTCTGCGTCGCCCTGCTGGCCCTGGCCTCTGCGGCCGGGGCCCAGAACCGCTACTTCGTCTCCCCCGAAGGCAACGACGCCTGGAGCGGGACTCGCGCCACTCCGGACGGACAGGGCGACGGGCCCAAGCGCACCTTCCAAGGGGCGAGGGACGCCGTCCGAGCCGTCATCGCCGGGGGCCGGCTCCCCCGTGGCGGCCTGACCGTCGTGGTCCGACCGGGCCGTTACAGTGCCCTCCAGCCCCTCACGTTCACCGCTGCCGATTCGGGGACCCGGACGTCCCGCGTCACCTGGCGGGCCGAACGGCCCGGCACGGTCGTCCTAGACGGCGGTGCGAGGGTCACCCAGTGGCAGACCGGGATCGACCGGGCCCCGCTCGACAAGGTCGACCCGTCCGTCCGCCCGTTCGTCGTGACCGCGGACCTCACGGCGAACGGGATCGCCGAGACCGGAAGGATCGTCCACAGTGCGCCGAACTACCCGCAGGTACCGGAGCACGCCGAGCTCGTCTTCAATGATGAGCCCCTGGTGCTCGCTCAGTGGCCGAACAGCGGATGGGCCTGGGTGGAAGGGACCGGGAACGGCGACGGCTGGTCGACCCCGACGGTCCGAGTCAACACGGCCGGAGTCAAGACCCCCCTCTTCGACCGCGACAGCAACCCGGGCGTCGGCGAAGACCTCTGGGTTCGGGGCTCGGTCAACTACCGGATGTTCAACCACTTCTGGGAGAAGGTGAGCCGCTTCGACCCGGCGACCGGCGACGTGCGGGTCGCCCTCGAGTCGGGGGCCGTCGAGGACCCCGCCCGCAGGACGGGCGAGCAGCTCGGCGACCGAGGCCGGATCAAGCTCACGAACTCGCTCTGGGAGCTGGACTCGCCGGGTGAGTACTACTTCGACCGGGTGAACAACGTCGTATACCTCTACCCGCCTTCGCCGGTGCAGAGCGCCGAGGTCGCCGTCACGATGACGACCGGTCCGGTGCTCGACGTGCGCGGGGCGAGCTTCCTCAGCTTCGTCGGCCTCACCGTCCAGAACGGGCGCCACGACGGGTTGAGCGTCCTCAACTCGAACCACGTCTCCTTTACTGGCGGGACGGTCCGGAACGTCGGCTTCTTCGGTATGCGGGTGGAGGGTGGGAGCAACGTAGAGCTCCGCTCGAACCGGGTGACCCACGCGGGAGAGACCGGCATCCACCTCGAGGGCGGCGACCGAGTCAACCTTGTCCGCGGAAACCACCGGGCGATCAACAACCACATCTGGGAGGTCGGGCGTAACAACCCCACGTATCGACCGGGGATCGACATCTGGGGTCTAGGCAACCTTGCCCGGAACAACACCGTCCACGACCACGACCATATCGGCATCCACTACCGCGGTAACGAGCACTTCATCGAGCGGAACGAGATCTTCGACGTCTGCAAAGACACGGCCGACACCGCCGCGATCTACGCTGGGTGGAAGGACTACACCGAGGCTGCAGGCGTAGTCATCCGCGAGAACTACATCTACGACGTCTACAAGCGCATTCCGGTGTACCACCTTGTCCACGGGTACTACCAGGACGAGATGTACAGCTCGGTGCGCACAGAACGGAACGTGTTCCGTAACGTCGAGCAGCCGATCCAGATCGGCAGCGGCCACTACAACCGCGTCGCCTTCAACGTTATGGTCGACTGCGTCGGTGGTATCCGCATCGACGATAGGGGCGTGACCCAGGGGCCCCAGTGGGAGTGGTGGATCCGGGAACGAGCAAGCAGGGTCCCGTGGGAGAGCGCTGCTTGGCGCCGCCGCTACCCTAACGTCTTCCGGCTTCTCTCGGCGCAGGACATTCGCACCCCGCGTGGTAACCAGTTCATCGGGAACGTCTTCCTCCGATCGACGACTTCGAACGCCAAGCGGATCTGGGAGGTCCTCGAGATCTGGGGCGTCAACGCCGATCCGAAAAACCTCGAGCTACGCAACAACGTGATCACGACGGCAGACCCCTTCCAGGCCGAACAGCAGGGTGACTTCACCCCCCGCCGGGAGTCCGGTCTCTCGTCGAAGGGCTTCACCACGATCCGCTTGCGGACGATCGGGGTCATGACCGACTCCTTCATCGACGGACGAACGATCGGCCACCGACGACAGGTACAACCCTAACGGCTGACAGTTCGGATGATCACAACGGCCCCTTGTCGAACAAGGGGCCGTTAGTCTTTCATGACCCGTGGCTTTAGGGCAACGCAGGGGTTTCCAGAGCAGACCGTCCAAGCAGGCATGTCCTTCGTGGCCACGGCACGGGCGCCAATCACGGCCCCTTCGCCGACAGTGACGCCGGGGCCTATGAAGCACTCGGCCGCCAACCATGCTTGCTCTCCCACCGTGATGGGCTTAGCGATCAGTTGGAAGTTCTTCGACGTGAAATCATGGGTCCCGGCGCAAAGATGGGAACCCTGACTGACGATCGAGCGGCTCCCAAGCGTGATCATCGCCATCGAGTAAAGGTTCACGTCGTCCGCGACGACGACCTGATCGCCGAGCGTGAGGTTCCAAGGCGCCCAGACCTTGCACCGGGAACGGACGTTGCACCCTTGACCGATCTTGGCGCCGAAGAGTCGGAGGATCGCGATCCTCCACCCCTTAAGCTGGCGAGGCGTCCATCGGAAGAGAAGTAGATAGGCGACCATCCACAGCCCGCGCTTGACCCGGTTCTCCAGGCTAAAGCTCGGCTGAGTGAAGAAGTCGCTCCCTTGGATGACGTCTTGTTCGTTAGTAGTCATCGGGTCCTCTCGATCGCTGCGATCAAACTGTCGGCCGCCTTACTGATCTCAAACTTCTCCAAGAAGCATGCCAAGGCCCGGTCTGACATGACCTTTCTCTCTCCCTCCCCCTTTGCGAGCCAACCTTCGAGCAGGCGCTTCGTCCCCGGCCCGTCGTCCGGCTCGACCAACCCCGCCCCTGCCTCGGAGATCTCACGCCAGATGTTAACTTTATCGGAGATCAAGACAGGTTTCGAGCAGGCGAGCGCCTCCGCGACGACGATCCCAAAGTTCTCCTGGTGCGAAGGCAGCACGAACGCCTCGCAAGACGCGAAAGCCCCCCATTTCGTCGAACCTGTCAGCATCCCCGGCCACAGGACCCGCTGCGCCACCCCTAGTCGTCGGGCTTGTTCCGTAAGGTGTGGAGTCAGCCCGTCCTTATCCGGCCCCGCAACGACCAAGAACAGTCCTCGCCCTTCCGGCGACACCGAGGCGAACGCGTCGATCAGTAAGTCGATCCCTTTTTTCTCATGGATGCGACTTAGGTAGAGGAGCACTCGAGCGCCCTTCAACTCCGGGTGAGCGTCAAGGAACCCGGCCCTCGCCGCCTCAAGGTCAAGGTCTGGTCTTGCCGTTCCGTAGTTCACGACGATCTCGTTCGCCCGGTAGGGCCAAAACGACTGACGAGCCAGGAGCCTTTCCTCCTCACAAGTGAAGAACACCGCGCGAGCGTCTCGGAGAACCCGGTACTCGGCCCATGGCCAGTAAAGCGACTTCTTGATCCGCTTCAGGGGGTAAGCCTTGTTGAACCAAGGGTCGAGCATGCCGTGCGTGAACACGTAGTACGGCGTCTTCGTCCCGCGCAATGCCTTCCAGACCGCGTAACTGTGGTACTGCCAAATCCCGTTGACGATCACAACGTCGTACTCGTGTGCTCTTTCCTTGAGCCATTCGACGACCCCCGGCGCATAGGAATACGTGCCCTTTCCAGGTCCAAGGCCGTAAACCTTCAGCGGGCAGTCCTTGACCCAACTCGCGTCCGGGTCGTCGAGCGAAGCGACCTCAACGGTGTGGCCCTGGGGAGTCAGGACAGCGGCCCGCTGCTTCACGCCTTCGATCGGGCCGCCCCCCGCCGGGTTAACCGACCAGATCACGTGCAGGATTCTCATGCCGCGAGCCCATTGTGGCACGGCCTCGACGGCGTTAACGGCCCGTGAACTCGGTGTAGACGAGCCGGGCCCATCCCCGCAACGACCGCTCTCCGCCCGCACCGGGGTTCTCACCCAAGAGCCACTCGCGCACGGGCACGCCGAACCCAGTCTTCGGCCGGTTCAGCACCTCGTCCGGGAGTCGCTTCCTCGGCGAGAGGGCCATGTCCGCTTTCGTCGGCGAGTGGCCCCCCCCGATGAACGGTGCCATGGCCCGGAAGAGCCCGATATCTACGAACGGGACTCGAATCTCGAGCGAGTGCGCCATCCCCGCCCAGTCCGAGTCGCGTAGCAGGCGGTTCCGCATGTAGACCTGGGACTCGAGGGCGCAGACCCGCGCTTCGTCCGTCGAGAGCGGTGCCACGAGGTCGTCGAGCGAGGCCAGCGCCCGCAGGCTCCCCCACCCCTCCCGCGCGAGGTCGGGGTCCAGGACGTGGGGCAGCTCCCACGGCATGAAGAGGCCACGGCGCAGGAGATACGCTCCCGAGTACGTCCCGCCGTACTCGAGCAAACCGGCGTACTTAGGGGACGTAAAGCGCTTCAGGACACCCTGGGAGACGACCCGGAACGCCCTCCCTAGCCATGGGAGCCGTGTCCCGCCCTTCAAGCTCTCGACAAGCTTCGGGATCTGGTGGGCGGACGGGTAGCCCCCGAAGAGCTCGTCCGCCCCGAGCCCGCTCAGGGCCACTTTCACCCCGCACTCGTGAGTCACCTTGCTCACGAAGTACGTGTTGAGCCCGTCGACCGACGGCTGGTCCATCGCCTTAAAGATCCGGTCCAGGTCGCCACGAAAGTCGGCGCCTCGAACGGTTCGGAGCTCGTGCCTAGCCCCGTAGTGAGCCGCGATCTGGGCCGCTAGCGGGGCCTCGTCCTCCGACGTCCCGGCGAACTCTTCGAACGCAAGCGTGAGAGCGACGAGCGGCTGATCCGTCACTTCGGCCGCTAGCCCGAGGATCGTGCTGGAGTCACGCCCGGCTGACAGGAACACCCCGACCGGCACGTCGGCGACGAAGTGGTGGGCCAGGCTCTCCCGGAGGGCACTAGCGAGCGCCTCCCTGGTCTCGGCTTGGCTGGACGGCCGGGCGGTGCCTTCGAGTTCGGCCAACTCCTGCGACATCGAGAAGTAGCGGACCGGTTCGCCGACTCCCCGCTCGTCGACCCAGACCGAGCAGCCCGCCGGAAGCGGCCGGATCGCCCGGTACAGGGTATGGGGCGAGGCGATGTTGCCCCAGAGGAAGAACGAGACGTGACCCGCTGGGTCGGGGTCGGTGGGCACGCGGCCACTTTCGAGAAGGGCTTTGACCGAGGAGGCGAAGAGGAGCACGCCGCCCGAGTCCGACAGGTAGACGGGCTTGATGCCAAAGTGATCCCGGGCGAGGAAGAGCCCGCCTCTACGAGCGTCCCAGATCCCGAACGCGAACATCCCGCGCAGATGCCGGCACATCTCCGGGCCGTACTCGTCGTACAGGTGGAGGAGCACCTCGGTGTCCGAGTGCGATCGGAACACGCGGCCCTTCGCCTCGAGGTCGGCTCGGAGCTGGCGATAGTTGTAGATCTCGCCGTTAAAAGTGATCGACAGCCCAGCGGGTTCGAGTTCCATCGGCTGGGCGCCGAGCGGGCTGAGGTCGATGATCGCGAGCCGTCGGTGGGCAAGGCAGACTCGGGCCCCGTCGTCCACCCAGACCCCATCACCGTCCGGGCCTCGAGGGACCATCGCCGCCGACATCCGGGCGATCGCGTCGCACTCCACGCCGCTTCCGCCCCGATAGGCAAACCCCCCCGCAATACCGCACATGTCTCGAGCCTAAGGCGTATTGTGATGTCCACCGAGTCCAGAAAGAAAGGCCTCTGGGGCTCATCCTATACGAATGAATCTAGATATTCACGGTCTTCCGGTAACTTTCCACGTACTCGTCGATCATTCGCGAGGTCCTGAAGTGTTCCACCTGCTGTCGCCCCGCCACCCGCAGGTCGGCCCGTCGCCCCCAGTCCCTGGCGACGGTCAGGGCCGCTTCTTCAGGGGCGTCGGGGTCGAAGTAGACAGCCGCCGTGCCCCCGGCCTCCGTCATCGGGGCCCGGCCGGTCGTGAAGACGGGGCAGCCGTAGTGGAGCGCCTCGATGATCGGGAGCCCGAAGCCCTCGCAGATCGATGGGAACAGTAGCGCGTCTGAGGTGAGGTACAGCGCGACGATCGCCTCGTCCGGGAGCCGGGCCGCCTCGCGCACTGAACTCGTCAGGTCGAGCTTTCGCACATGGTCCCAGACGTCGTCGGAGAGGGGTCGCCCGGCCATCACGAGGGCCCCCTGTTCGAACCCGGCGTGCTTCCGAAGGTGCGACCAGATGTCCAGGAGGCCCTTCCGGTTCTTGTAGGGCCCGTTGTTACCGACGTTGAGGAGCACCGGGCCGTCTTTCGGAAGGTTCAGACCAAGCCCGTCGACGAGCCGCGAGGCCTGGTCACAGGTCATCTCGAGCAACGGCCGGTAGAACCCGTTCATGACGACGGACGTTCGATCCGGGGTCACCAGCCGCTCCGCGAGGACGTCCTCGAGCGTGGCGTGGGAGACGCAGGCGACGTGGTCGGCGAATTGGAACGAGGAGGCGATCCACTCCTGGAGCCGCTGACCCGAGGCGCGAACCTTCCAGGCCTCGATCTGACCCCTCGCCGCCCGTAGCGGTAGGACGTCGTGGCACGTGAGGTACTTCCTCGGGCCCTCGCCCTCGGCGAGGTACATCGCGTTGCCCTGGTCGCACACGTGCACCAGGTCGTACCCGGCGGCGAGGCGCCGGAGCAGGCCGGGGAAGACGACGAACTTATCGATGTACCCCCGCCACTTCTGGAACCTTCCGGGCTTGGCCCCGAACCGGGCGATCGGTTGGGCTGTCCCGACGGTGACCCCGCGAGCGGGCAGTTCGGCCCTGAGGCAGTCGAAGAACCCCAGCATGCTGAACTGACGGTCGGGCTCGTAGTTCCCGACGAGCAGGACCCGCATCAGGCTGGGTCTGCCCCGGCCTCAGGCTGGGGCGTCCTCTTGTCGAAAATGAAGCGGCCTTCCACGTGGGGCTTCGTAAGGGTCCGGGCCAGGATGAAGATGGGCAGAACGATCAGGATCATGTAGATCGGGTTCTGGATCACGTTGACCATCTGAGCTTGGATCGTTCCCTCCGAGAACACCCACGTCGCCGAGAACGCCAGCGAGGCCGTGTAGACGTTCTGGTAGAGGGTGCCCTTGAACATGAGGGAATAGACGGTGAAGAAGGCGAATCCGATCACTATGGAGACGAAAAACACGCCCGTCATCCCGAAGCTCAAAAAGGCGTCGACGAAGAAGCACAGCGTAATCTGGGTGTAGAAGTCGCCTCCCCCGACGATCCCGTCCCCGCGGCGGGCGATCCAGTTGGAGGTCCCGAACGCCTCTTTGGCCCGGTTGAACATCCGCGGTATGAGGAACTCGAAGCCCGCGATCGTGGTGGTCCACCCTGTGTGGCCCCGCTTGATCGTCGCATCGACGATCTCATCGACATAGACGATGTTCGAGTACCGCTGAAGCGTCGGCATCGGGTCTTCGTAGTACTGGAGCCGCTGGACGTCCCAGGGGAGCAGCGGGCTCTGCTCAGTCGCCTTGACCTCGTACTTCTGCGGGTCGATCGCCACGTCGACGAGGGCCCCGGCGGCCTTGCCCACCCGCTCCTCGAAAGTGCCCACCCGCACGTCGCCTTCACCTCTCGCGTACAGGGCGTAAGGGAAGAGGATGCCCTGGAAGAAGTAGGCCGTCACGGCGGCGACCACGTAGTGCTTGAGGTGGAGCTTGAACTTGAGCGCCCACAACGTGAACGCGAACGTCATGATCGCGCTCGCCGCGTCTGCCCGGATGGCCCCGTAGATCCCGAAGAAGACCGGCCCCAGCATCGCGAACCCGTTCACCCAGCCGACACACCGCTTCCCGCCCGAGCCCACGATGACCGCGGCCGTGCTAAACGCGACGGCGAGGGCGGGGAGAAAGGTGATCGTACGGATTGGACCCACGAGGCCACCGATGAGAACGCCGCCTCCGGCCCCTTCGAACACCCCGAAACGGGCGAGATAGAGGAACCTCGCAAGGGCCAGGATCGTGAGGATCCAGCCGATCGTGTAGAGCGTCCGGGCGTCCGTGACTGGGGCGAAGAGCGGCTTCGCCCGCGAAATCCCTAGCGCCTGATACACGGTCGCCGCGACGAGCAAGCCGAACATCCCGACGCAGAACACCGTCATCGTCGCGATCGGGTGCTGGAGCGGCTCGTCCGCAGGGGAGAGGAACACCGCCTTCGCGATACAGGCGACCACGACCTGTTGCATGGCCAAAATGGCGACGCTGAGCCCGAAAAGGTTGTACAGACCGCCGACGACTCGAATCGTCGCCGAAGTCAACGAGATGAAGAGCGCGACCAGCGAGGCGAACTCGAGCGAAGTCCCGGTCAGAATCTGAGCGACGAAGAGGCCGATCACGAAGAGCGCCGTCACCCCGATCCATAGCCCAAGAGGCGAACTCCCGGGTACGGGCTCGGCGACCCTCTCTCGACCCAACGTCAACTCAGCCATCGGCACTCCATTCTACTACTTCGGACGGAAGCCCCCGTCACTTGAACTCCGCCAGCATCGCCGCGACCTGGTCGCCGTAGGTGTCCCAGCCTCCGACCCCTCGGATCGTCGCTAAGGCGGCCTTCGACATTCGATCGATGAGGGCCGGGTCGTCGGCCAAGCGCTGTAGCCGGTCGAGGAGGGCGTCGTCGTCCCCCACGGGGACGATAAAGCCCTCCTCCCCGTCCCGGTAGAGCATTTCCGCCCCCGTGTTCGTGCTCGCGACGACGGGCGTGCCGCAGGCCATCGCCTGGCTCATGACGACCCCGTACCCGTCCTCGACGCTGGGAAGGACGAACGCATGGCTCGAACTCATGTAGTCTCGGACCTGGGCGTGGGTCACGTGCCCGGTCACCACGATCTCGAGCCGCTCCCGGAACCCCGCGAGGATGCGGGCAAGGGGCCGCTGGACGTGCCCCACGATGAGCAAGCGCTTCCGTGGGTGGTTCAGCCTCTCGAAAGCCCGCAACAGGTGCACGACCCCCTTGCGCAACCCCACCAAGCCCACGAACACGACGTCGAACCGGTCTGGGGCTGGGGTCTTGCTCGGGTAGAAGCTCGAGAGGTCGACGCCATAGGGGATCAACCTCAGCCGCTTCTCGTCGAACCCCATCTCGAGGAACGACCGGAGCGCGAAGCTCGACGGCACCGTGATTAGGTCGGCCCGTCGGTACTCCTCCTGCTCTCGGGAGACGACGACCGGGTGGATCCCCGGGAAGGCGATGCCCTCGCGGCGGGCCTCTTCGATCAAGATCCGGTTCTGGACCCCGATGTGGGAGCACGGGCGGTCGAGAACGAACCCCATGCCCCGCCGTTGGGCTTCGGTGCCGGTCCAAAGGGCAGAGCCGGCCATCGCCATCAGAACGTCCGCCTGGGGGAGCGTCTTCGACACGATCCAGTCGAACGTGGTCTTGTCGAACACCTCGTACTCGAGCCCGAGCTTGAGCAGGACTCGGTAGGGGACGTGGCAGAGCGGCCGGCTCCGGATCCGGTCCGGCGAGACCCCGAGGCGCGACACCCGGCCCTTCGGGTAGCCAGTGACCAATGCCTCGAGCAAGCCCCGGCTCTCGAGTTGAGCGCCGAGCTCGAAAAAGTGGAACTTCGATGGGGCGGTCAGGACGGCTCGCACAAGGGCTTATGGAATCATCGGTCGGTTCGCCGTCAAGTTCGCCGGAGTCGCCGGAGACCCTTCTGGACCAGATCGGCGGGCGGGACCACGATGGAGCGCAAGTAGCCCCCCCAATCCTCCTTCAGGATACCCATCGTGTCCCGGAGCACAAGGCCGAGCATCACGAGCTCCCCGAGCGCGAGTGCGAGCGCTCCGCCCTGCATCCCCATCGGCCGTACGAGCAGTGCCCCCAACCCGATCGCCCCCGCATTGCAGAGGATGAACTCCCCCGCGATGCGCTTGTGTCGGTTGGTCGCGAGGGCCACCGTATAACTTACGACCCACTGACTTCCAAGGATCGTAGCGAGGAGTAGCAAGCCGAAGAGCACCGGGTCGAACGGGACGACCCGCCGGGTCCAGACCTCGTAGACCCAAGGCCCGAACACCGCCATCACCCCGGACCCCATCAGGACCACCCACAGGGCCACCTGCCCGGCCCGCCGGTGGATCTTCCGGGCAAGTTCGTAGTCGCCCGCTCCGATCGCCTTCGAGAGCTCGGCCCATATTGAGAGGGCGATGCCGTTCGCGACCTGCCACACCACCCGGACCAACGTCCTCATCGTGGAGAACAGGGCCGCCCCCGGCCCGCCGCCCACCATCCCCGCGAGGATCGTGAACCCTTGGATGTTCAGTGCATAGCCCAGGGGGAAGGCGTTGAACGTAATCGCCGGGCCGAGGAGCGGTCGCGCGAGCCCGAGGTCCACGTGCGACCACCCCAGCCGGATCCAAGGCGAGCGGCGGGTCACGTCCGACCACAACAGGAAGTAGCTGGCGCTCTTCACCGCGACGGCCGCCATGGCGTATGTCCACGGATCCGCCCCGAGAAAGAGGAACAGCGCCCCGACCGCGAACTCGGTCAGCCGCATCACGTTCATCCAAAACACGCCCGAGGCATAGTTGCCGTCGCACTTGTACGAGGCCTCGATGAGCCCTCCCTGCTGGGCGACGAAGACCTGGCAGAGGAGCACGACCATGATCGCCGTCGACTCCCCGCGGGTCAGAAGCGACAGGTTCAGGAGGTCGTTGAGCGGGAGTACGAACGTGAGGGTGAGGAACAGCAGGAACAGCCCGACCGATAGGCCCGTGACGACGAACCACGCGCTCTGCAGCACTTGGAGTGCCCGCGGGCGATCGCCTCGACCGACGAGCATCGTCATCTCCGTGCCCGCCGTGGCCCCGAAGCTGAGGTCCGACATCGCCAAGTAGACCGGGATCGTGCTGAGAAGGACCCACTCGCCCCACAGGTCGACGCCCCAGAAGTGGGCGAACAGGGGGACGTTGAGGAGTTGCGTGACGAGCGTCACGCCCTGGCTGAAGCTGTTCGCCGCGACGCTGCGGACGAGCCTCGACTTCAGGCTCCGCTTCTCTTGGGCGTCGGGCATGGCGAAGGGGAACGTCCGTTCCTCGTGGGGGAGGATACCTCCGGGCTATACTCCCCAGCCGTGATGGACGGGGACGGATGCTGACCCACCTGGTCGCCCTCCTCCGCCCGAAGCAGTGGGCGAAGAACCTGCTCGTCTTTGCGGCGTGGGTGTTCGCCGGGCGCTATACCGACCCGGACGCCGGCCGTCAAGTGCTCATCGCCTTCGCCGCGATGTGCCTGGCGAGCTCGGCCGTTTACGTGTGGAACGACGTGCTCGACGTCGAGCGCGACCGGGCCCACCCGAAGAAGAAGACCCGTCCGATCGCGAGCGGGGCCGTCCCTGTCGCCATGGCTGTCGGCCTCGGAATCGGGCTCGCGGTCGCGGGGGCCGGGTTGGCGGCGAGTCTCAACCGCACGAGCCTCGTCCTCGTTCTCGCCTACTTCGTGCTCCAGGGCCTCTACAACTGGCGGGTCAAGGCGGTGCCGGTGCTCGACGTGTTCTTCATCGCCACCGGGTTCGTGATGCGGGCCGTCCTCGGGGCGACGGCGCTCGGCGTGACCATCTCTGCGTGGCTCCTCTTCTGTACGGGCTCCCTGGCCCTAATGCTCGGGTTCGCCAAGCGGCGGAACGAGTTCGTCACCATGGGCGAGGCGAGGACTCAGAGCCGGGAAAGCCTTGCGAGCTACACTCGCCCGGCCCTCGACGCCTTCGTCGTGATCTTCGCCGCCGGGGCCGCGATGTGCTACGGCGTCTACTCGATCGAGAGCAAGACCGCCCAGGCGCACCCGGCGATGCTGGTCTCCGCCCCGCTCGTGCTGTACGGGATCAGCCGCTACCTCCTCCTCGTCTTCCGGTTCGACGAGGGCGGGGAGCCGGCCGACGTCCTCTTTCGCGACCCCCACATCTGGGGCAGTGTGATCCTCTTCATCGCGACCGCGGGGCTAGCCATCAGCGGGTTCCGGATCCCCTTCCTCGAGCCCTAGGCGGGCCGGCTGAAGCGGCCCGCAGAAGGCGACGACCCCGACCTGAGGTGCCCCCATCGCCTTCAGGGCGCTCGCGCAGCTCCGGGCCGTGGCCCCTGTCGTCAGGACGTCGTCGACGAGCACGATCCGCAGCCCTCGCACCGCAGGGTCGGCACGGAACGCTCCGAGCAGGTTGATCGACCGCTCCTCCGCGGTCAGCTCGACTTGCGGGCGGGTGGCCCGGTGCCGGACGAGCAGCCCGGGGCGGACGCTGCCTCGCGGAGCGGCCTGGGCCAGGAGCACCGACTGGTTGAACCCCCTCACGAAGGCCCGCCGCCAGTGGATCGGGACGGGCACGACGGCGTCGAACGGGGGACTGGCGGCTAGGATCGGCCGCATGAGGTCCGCCATCGCGGGCCCGAGCGACGTGGCCCGTTCGAACTTGAGCCTGGTCACGGCCTGAGCCGCACGTCCGTCGTACTCGAAGGCGGTCAGGGACCAGTCCAAGTCCTCCTGGACAGCGCCGAGGCCAGTCGGGCTCGGTCGCATCTCGCCCAGGCACTCGGGGCAGATCGGTGGGAGGTCGATCCGGTCGCACAAGGCGCACTTTGGGGGGAAGAACCAGTCCAGGGCCGCCTCCAGCCGAAGCATCGCCCGATTGTGCCCCGGCGAAAACGACAAGGGCCCCGCCTTTCGGCGAAGCCCCGGTCTGTCGTGGTGGAGAAGTCGCTTACGACTCGCCCTGTGTGTGGCCGAAGAACGGCTCGAACGGAATCAGGCCGAGCCGGGTCGCTGCGCGGAGCGCTTGGACTCGGTTGTTGACCTGAAGCTTTTGGTAGATGTTCGCAAGGTGAAAATCCACCGTCCGCTTCGACACGACCATACGGTCGGCCGCTTCCTGGCTACTGTGGCCTTGAGCGATGAGGCTCAAAACCTTGACCTCCGTCGGCGTGAGTCGCACGCCTCGGGGCTGTTCGCTTGATCTGCTCGTACCTGGCATTGCCATTAACCCATCCCTCGCTTTCTCTTGTCTTGCCGCCTGTGGTGGTGTTTCCACACTGCCCCGCGAATTTGAGATCCGACCCAGGAAAGTCTCATTTCAGCTCTCCGCCTCCAGGGACGGGACGCCCACTGAGCCACCGGCTCCAGGTCGAGTGAGTAGGAACGAGGGCCGACTCCCGGGAACACGCTCCCGGTACCTCGCGTCCACTGAAGCGAGGAACTCGCCGGCAAGGACGGTCTCGACGGCCGCGACCACCGATCCACCGAAGCCTGCCCCGGTCATCCGGGCGCCAATGCACCCTGGCGAGGCCAGCGCCGATTCCACCATCCTGTCCAGTTCGATGGTGGTCACCTCGAAAAGGTTCCGCAGGCTGTCGTGACCGGCCGCCATAAGCTCGCCGACCCGGGCCCGGTCTCGCCCGAGCAACGCCGCTTCCATGGCCAGGCAGCGCCGGTTTTCCGTGGTCACGTGGAGTGCCCGGCGAGCGGCGACCGGCCCCATCTCGCCCGACCGGGCCTCGACTTCCTCTGGCGTGGTGTCCCTCAGACTCGCGACCCCGATAGCCGCCATCGCCCGTTCGACGTCCGCTCGGCGGGCGTTGTACTCTTCCCCCGCGGCGAGGTCGTGGCGTTGGCCCGTGTCGCAGACGACGAGTGTCCACTCCGAAGGCCATGGTACGGGCCGCACGTCAAGCGACGTCGTGTCGATGAGTAAAGCGTGGCCCTCCTCCCCGAAGAAGGCGGCCATTTGATCCATCACCCCGCACCGCACGCCCACGAACTCGTTCTCGGCCCTCTGGCAGGCCAAAGCAAGGGTCCGGCGGTCGATGCTCCAACCTCCGAGGGCGGACCAGACCAACGCGAAGGCTCCCTCGAGGGCCGCACTGCTACTCAGGCCCGCCCCGATCGGCAAGTCGCTCGAGACGAACGCCTGGACCTCCGGCACGGTGACCCCAAGGCCCCGCAGGGCCCAGGCCACCCCGGCCGGATACCGAGCCCACCCCTCGACGTCCCCGGGGGCTACGGTGGCGGCCTCGAAGCTCGCGGTGTCCCCGTGGGCGCTCGTGACTGTCGTCGGGCCGGG
This sequence comes from Fimbriimonadaceae bacterium, assembly GCA_022843485.1. GTDB lineage: Bacteria > Armatimonadota > Fimbriimonadia > Fimbriimonadales > Fimbriimonadaceae > JALHNM01. The sequence continues at coordinate 74,783 of JALHNM010000009.1, forward strand.
GCAACGGGCGGCCACGACCGTAATCCCCTGGCCCAGGGCGGCCGGGAACACGAACCCCCCGCTCGTGTCGGTGTGTTCACCGATGAGGTTCACCCGACCGGGGCAGAAGGACGTCGCTTCGCCGGCGCGACAAAATCTCGCGCTAAAGGCATCGTCAAGGGAAAGCAAGCCCTCCCATTGTGCGCCACTCCCGGAAGACCGGTAAGCCTAACGGGGCCACCTGGCATCAATGGCGGAACATTCTTCTTGGCGCGGTGCGGTCCTCAGTCGCCGCCCGGATCGCCTGCGCCACTCCCCCCTCCGGTACGAACGGGCTAGAATAGGCGGTGCCAGACGCCACCGTCGCGAGCCTCCAAGAGTGGCTCCGTGCCCATGAGGCCGAGCTCCTCAGTGACTACCGGACGCTCCTCCGGTTCCCTTCGATCGAGGCCGACCCACTCCCGAACGCACCGTTCGGCCAGGCCAACCGGGACGCCCTCGATTTCGTCCTCCAGCTGGGCCAGGGCTGGGGCATGGCCACTAAGGATCTCGAGGGCTACGCTGGGTACGCCGAGTTCGGCTCCGGCACTCCACTCGTGATGACCCTAGGCCACCTGGACGTGGTGCCGGTGGGTCCGGGGTGGTCGCACGAGCCGTTCGGCGCCGAGCTGGTGGACGGGTACGTCTACGCCAGGGGTGCGGTCGACGACAAGGGCCCCACGATCGCCTCGTTCTACGCGTGCCGTGCCCTCCAGGCGGTGGTGGGCGACCCCGGAGTGCGGGTACGGGCCGTGTTCGGCTGTAACGAGGAGTCGGGCTTCCGATGCGTCGAGCGCTACAACCAGACGGAGGAGGCCCCCACCTTCGGAGTAGCCCCCGACTCGGGGTGGCCGCTCTACCACGGTGAGAAGGGCATAGCCAACCTGTTCGTCGAATCGCCCCTTCCGGCAGGGGAGGTTGAACTCCTGAGCGTCGAAGGAGGCCAGCGCGGCAACATCGTGATCGACTCGTGCCGGGCCCTCGCCCGGGTGACACCGGCCGCCCGACCCCACGTCGAGGCCAAAGTCGCGGGCCATTGGGACCGCAACGTCCGGGCCCGCTGGGACGCCGACACGCTCCACATCGAGGCGACCGGCAAGGCGGCGCACGGCTCGATGCCCCACCTGGGCGACAACGCCGCCGCCCGGGTGTTCCGCTTCCTCCGCGAGGTGGCCCCGGCCAACGACCAGGCGGCCTTCGAACGGCTCCTCTCGTTCACCCACATCGGTGGCGAGGGGCTCGGCATCGCCGGGTCGGATCCCGAGAGCGGGCCCCTGACCAACAACGTCGGCGTCGTGGCGACGACCGAGGGACGGGTGCGGATGCAATGCAACGTCCGCTATCCAGTGACCTGGGCCGGGGAGGGCCTCCGGGCCCGGTGCGAGGCCCATCTCGACGACCTCGGCGAGGGCGATCGCCTGGCCCGGTTCGACGACTCCCCGCCGCTCTACTTCCCGATCGACCACCCCCTCGTGGCCACCGTCTGCGACGTCTACGAGGAAGAGACCGGCGAGCGCGGCAAGCCGCGGACGATGGGCGGAGGCACGTACGCCCGGGCCGTCGCGAACACAGTGAGCATCGGCACCGGCTGGGCCGGCGATGGGGACGCTCACGAGACCGACGAGCGCTGCGCGGTCGAGAGCCTCTTCAAGATGAGCAGGATCTACGCCCACATTCTCTACCGGTTGGCGCAGCTCGCCGCCGAACGGACGTAGGGACACCGTGTACCATCGGCTCCGATCGCTCCATCGCTGGGTGGGCTTGGTCTGCGCCCTGTTCCTCCTGATCATTTCGGGGACGGGCCTGTTCCTCGCCCTCAAGTCCCGCTTCGACTGGATCCGCCCCCCCACGCAGACCGGGTCGGAGGTCGGCTCCCTCGCCGAAATCGTCCCGGTCTCCCGGGTGGTCGAGGCCGCCTTCGGGGCGGGATATCCGGAGCTGCGTTCGCGAGACGACATCGACCGCGTCGAGTACCACGCCTCGAAGAACGTGTTCAAGGTGCACAGCAAAAAGGGGTACCGGGAGGTCCAGGTTTGCGGAGGGACCGGCCGGGTCCTGGCCACCGGTCAGAGGAACGACCAGTTGCTCGAGAACATTCACGACCTGCGTTTCTTCCACCCGGTTTTGCGGGAGACGCTGCTCCCGGTCGTGGCAGTGGGCCTGTTCGGCCTTTCGTGCAGCGGCGTGGTCATCGCGTTGGTCCCGATCGTGAGACGGGCACGGTTCCGCAGGCAGAAGGCCGGTCGGTGACCCGACGGCCTTGGTAGCATCGAGGGGATGTCCCTCCTGAACGTGCCGATCGGCCTGCGCGCCCCCGAAGAGGTGAACGTGATCATCGAGATCCCTCGCCTCAGCCAGAACAAGTACGAGATGGACCCGGACCTCGGCATCATGCGGCTGGACCGGGTGCTGTTCTCGCCGCTCCACTACCCGGCGGACTACGGGTTCGTGCCCCAAACCCGCTACGAGGACGGCGACCCAGTGGACGCCCTCGTCCTCGTCTCGCGTCCGACGTACCCGGGGGTGATCGTCGATGCCCGTCCCGTCGGCGTGCTCGAGATGCGGGACGGCGGGCTGCCGGACGAGAAGATCATCTGTGTGGCGACCCGCGACCCGCGGTTCTCACCCCGGCGCACGCTCGCCGACATGAACCCCCACACCTTGGCGGAGATCATGCACTTCTTCGAGGTCTACAAGCAGCTTGAGAACAAGCAGGTCGAGATCCTAGGCTGGAAGGACCGCGACGACGCCATCGCCATCATCGAGAAGTACCGTCTCGACCGACCGCGTTAGGCGGGTCAGTTGACCGTGTCGAACTCTTCGAAGATCGGCAAGTAGAACTGCCAGTCAGTGCGCTGGCGGGCGCGAAGGTACTTCGGGAGCGAGAGGTACGGCACATAGTGGGGCCGCCGCGGCTTCGTCCGTAGCCTCATGTTCGCTTGCGTCGGCGTCTTATCGCCCTTCTTAAGGTTGCACCTTCGGCAGCACGCGACGAGGTTGTCCCACGTGTGCGGCCCACCGCACCAGCGGGGCACGACGTGGTCGATCGTGAGGTCCTTGCGCGACCCGCAATACTGACAGGTGTAGTTGTCCCGGGCGAGAACCGAGTGCCGTGAGAGCCGGAGCTGCGGCATCGGCCGGCGCACCTGGTAACGCATCTTCACGACCGACGGCGCGGTGAACCGGCCGCTGCTCGTCGCCACCGGGCGCTCGGACTGTTCGAGCACGTCCGCCTTGCCGAGAAGCACAAGCGTCACGGCCCGGCGTAGGTTGCACACGTTCAGCGGCTCATAGTTCGCGTTCAACAACAGGACGTCGTGTATCGACATGGGTCACGCTCCGGGGAGGTTCGGGGTCCGAGGGGACGTGTCGGTAAGAAAAAGGGCCCGCACGCACAAGCATGCGGGCCCCGGCGAGGGCCGGACACAGACCGGCGCGTTATCGTGTCCGCCCACATGGGCGGACGCACTCGGCTCACCAGGTCAGGCGTAGAGTTCCTCACCGACACCATTGTAAACGATTTGGAGCCTGGAAGTGGCGCGGGCTTCACACAACCTTAACATTTTTCCCACTGGGCCAGGCCCTCCGGTACCACGGGTCGGGCAGGCTCGAACGGGGCCTCCAAGGTAATTTGTCCGGGTGAGGGTTCTCATCGTGGGTTCTGGCGGGCGAGAGCACGCCCTCGGGTGGCGCTTAGCGAGCGAGGCGGACGTCCATTCGGCCCCCGGCAACCCCGGCCTGGCCGGTCTCGGGGAGACTCACCCCGTCGCGGTTGCCGAGACGGAGGGGATCGTCGACCTGAGCCGCCGGATCGAGCCGGACCTCGTGGTCGTCGGGCCGGAGGCCCCGCTCATCGACGGCCTCGCCGACGCTCTTCGGGCCGCAGGCCAGACCGTGCTCGGCCCCGACCGGGCGGCCGCCCGGCTCGAGGCGAGCAAGGCGTTCTCGAAGGCCCTTATGCTCCGGGCCGGCGTCCCGACTGCGGCCTCGGCGACCTTCACGAGCGCCGACCCGGCTTCCGCCTTCGACTACGTACGGGCACGGTTCGACCAGGGTGTCGGCGTCGCGGTCAAGGCGAGCGGGGCCGCACTCGGCAAGGGCGTCGTGGTCTGCGACCGGCTCGAGCCCGCGCTCGCCGCCGTCGAGTCGATGCTCGTGGCCGGCGACCTGGGCGAAGCTGGGCGGGAGGTCGTCGTGGAAGACCGGCTCGTCGGCCGAGAGTTCTCCCTCCTCACCCTCTTGAACGAGCAAGGTTTCCAAAGCCTCCCCGTCGCGCAGGACTACAAGCGCCTCGGCGACGGGGACGAGGGGCCGAACACCGGAGGCATGGGCAGCGCCTCGCCCGTGCCATGGCTCGAACCCGAGTTGGTGGCCGAAGCGGAGCGCACCGTTGTGGCACCGGTCGTGGCGGCCCTTGGCGTGCCTTACCGGGGAGTGCTCTTCAGCGGCCTCATGGTGGTAGACGGCCGGCCGATGTGCCTTGAGTACAACGTCCGGTTCGGCGACCCGGAAACTCAGACCGTGGTTCGGCGGTGCGGGGCGGGCTTCCTGGAGGCGCTCCTGGCGACGGCCCGGGGCGAGCCGATCCCGCCCGTCGAAACCCGCCCCGAGGCCGCCGTCACGGTCGTGGTGGCGAGCCCGGGGTACCCAGCAACGTCGACGACCGGTCTTCCCGTCGAGATCGGTTCGCTCCCGGACGGCGTCGTCGCGTTCCACGCCGGGACTCGCCTAGGGGCAGCCGGGCTCGAGTCGGCGGGTGGGCGGGTGCTCGGACTCAGCGCCGTCGGGCCCACGCTCGAGGCCGCCCGCGAGGCCGCCTATGCCGGGGTGGCCGCCGTCCGGCTCGACGGGGCCCAACGGCGCGCGGACATCGGTCGCTTCTGACCCCCAGACCGCGTCGCCGGGCGCCTTCGGGCCGTCCCTGTATAATCAGGGGTCGATCGATGCGGAGTCTTGCGGTCTTGGCGTTGGTGTGGGTTGGGTCGGGATTGGCCCCCGCCCAACCGGTGCCCGCGACCGTCCGCGTCGGGGACACGCTCACCGTCTTCGTAGACGGCTACGAGGAGTACAGCGGCGACTTTATCGTCCAAGCCGACGGGTCGATCTATGCGCCCATCGTCGAGAGGCTCGTCGTCGCGGGCCGGACGACAGTCCAAGTCCAAGCGGAGGTCCGACGCCGCCTCCTCCGACAGCTCCGGCGGGTGAGCGTCTCCGTACTCATCAAGGAGCAGCGCAAGCGCTCGGTCGCCGTGCACAGCCCTGACGGGACGGTCAACCAGGTCGAGATCCCGGATTCCCGTGACCTTCGCGGCGTCCTTGCCGGCTCCGGGCTACGCGGGAAGCCGGACGAACTCGTCGCCACCGTGTTCCGCGAGGGGAAGGCCATCCAAATGGTGCCCGTGGACCGGCTGTTCCAAGGCGACCCCGAGGTGTGGAACGGTCGGGTCGAACCGGACGACGTCGTCGTCGTCCTCTCCCGAGAGTCGGTGCCCGTGTGGGTGGTCGGCGCCGTCGCAAAGCCCGGGCTCCTCCGGGTGCGACCGGGAACGACCGTCCAGCAGACGGTCGCCTCGGCGGGGGGGCTCACCTTCCCCGAGGACATCCCGGTCTCCGACATCCGCCTCTCGGTCCGCAAGGCCGACGGTTCGGAGACCTCCGTCACCGAAGACTCCACCGAGGTCGTCCAGCCGGGAGACACCGTCTACGCCCGCATCCCGCGTCTGATCCGTGTGAGCGTCCTCGGTTGGGTGAACCGGGTGACCGACGCCCGGATCCGCGAAGAGTCGAAGCTTGCCGACGCCATCGCCTTCGCAGGCGGGGTCAGGGAGACGGGTGCCGCGAGTCGGGTGCTCGTCTTCCGCGGCTCGGACATGATGACGGCGAGCGCCACGGTCAAAGATGACCGGCTCGAGGCGGCCCAACTCGCGCTCCAAGACGGCGACGTCGTCTTCGTGCCCCAGAACCAGGATCAGTTCTACGTGATCGGCCGGGTCGGAAGGCCGGGCGCGTTCCCGATGCTCGAAGGCCGCGCCTATAGGCTCAGCGACGCCCTCGGTCTGGCCCAAGGGATCGATAGCCTGGGAACACCCCGACGGATGGCGATCGTCCGGCCCACTGTGGGCGGGAAGTACGTCACGATCCCCGTCGATTTCGACCTGTGGTACCGCGACGGAAAGGCCGAGGCCAACCCCGAGGTCTTGCCCGGAGACTTCGTCTTCGTCTCGACCGCCCGCCAGAACTTGCTCGACCAGGTGTCGCGGATCATCTCGACGTTCCTCGTCGTCGACGCCGTCTTCCGGAGGTGACCGATGGGATCCGCTCACGACGCCCTTAAGCGCACCGCCGACCTGGTCCTCGGGACGGCCGCGCTGGTCGTGCTCTCGCCGGTCATGGCCGCGGTCGCGATGGCAGTCAAGCTCTCGTCCCCAGGGCCGGTCTTCTACCGTCAGGCCCGGCTCGGGCGGGGGGCTCGACCGTTCCGCATCTACAAGTTCCGATCCATGGTGACCAATGCGCCCGACCTGCGCAACGCCGACGGGTCCGCGTTCTCGGGCGACGAAGACCCCCGGGTCACGAAGGTGGGACGGTTCATCCGCAAGACCAGCCTCGACGAACTCCCCCAGTTCATCAACGTCGTCCTCGGCGACATGAGCCTCGTCGGACCACGCCCGGACCAGGTCGACCAGATCCAGTACTACAGCGACGAGGAGAGGGCCAAGCTCCTCGTGAAGCCCGGCATCACCGGCCTCGCCCAAATCAGCGGGCGGAACACGATCTCGTGGGAGGAACGCAAGCGGCTCGACGTCGAGTACGTCCATCGGCGCACGTTGATCCTCGACGCCTCGATCGTGCTGCGGACCGTGCCCTACGTACTGCTACAGCGAGGGGTGAACGCACCGGGGGCGGGCGGCGAGACGACCGGAGGGCCCAGAACGTGACGCTGGACGGGCTCGATCCCGCCCTCGCCGGACGCTTCCGACCCGATCCAGCACTCGCCGCGTTCGGGCATGAGACTGCTGCCCGCGAGGTGGTCTCCGCCCAGATCGCGGGCCGGAGGCGTACGGCGCTCGGCGAGTGGGTCGGCTCCTCGGCAATGGCGACCCTCGGCCGGGACGACTGGGACAGCGAGGTGCTCCGTCGCGCGTGCGGACGGGTCGACCTCTGGGCGGCCCCGGGTGTCCCGTCTGCCGAAGCAGCCGCGTTCGGGGCCTGGGTCGCCGACTCGGTCAGGGCGGCTGTGCTGGACTACGTCGTTTGCCGCCTACCCGCGGCCGACGTCGCACCCCTTCAGGCCCTCGAAGCGTTGGGCTGGAGGGTCGTGGATGTGCTCGAGACCTTCGCCGAAACCCCTCGCCCAGCCCCGGTCGACGGGGTCCGGCCCCACCGGCCCGAGGATCGAGACGAGGTCCTCGCCATCGGTCGGGAGAGCTTTGAGGAGAGCCGGTTCGCGACCGACCCGGTGCTGGGGCCGGACGTGTCACGCCGTGTTCACGACGTGTGGACTCGGAACTCGCTCCACGGCCTCGCCGCACGCGAGGTTTTGGTCGCCGAGGGCCAAGCGGGTGGGGCGGTCGAAGGGTTCCTTACCTGTCAACTGCGCGACTGTCCCGGCGACGTCCGCATCGGGACGATCGCGCTCGTGGCCACTGCGGGTCATGCTCGGGGCCGCGGCGTCGGTCGGAGGTTGGTCGAGGCATCGGTCGAGTGGTTCCGGGGCCAAGGCTGCGCCCTCGTCACCGTCGGGACTCAGGCGAGCAACGCCGCCGCCCTCCGGCTCTATGAGAACGCGGGGTTCCGGGCGGTCTCGACGTCCGTCACGCTCCGATGGGCCCGGGGGGAGGCCCAGGTATAGTGCCCGGCAACCCGGACACCCCGGTCGGCCCCTCGATGTACGCGGAACCTACGGCGCCCGGCCCCATCGCCCCCCCGCCTGACGCGCGGCGCCGGGTGACCTTCACCGCCGTGATCGCGGCCGTAGGCGCCCTCACCGCGATCCTCGTCGTCCGCCTCCAACCTCCGGTCTTCCGAGCGGAGGCGAACTTGGTGCTCCCCTTGGGCGCGGCCCCGGGGGCGGCCCAACAGTTGACGCCGGCGAGCGGAGGCCTTCTGCAACGAGGCGCCACGCCGCTCGATTTCCTTGCCGGCCTCCTCCAGAGCCGGCGCACCCTCGATGGCCTCGCCAAGGAAAGCGGCTTGCGAGTGGCCGTCGTCGAGCGGATGTACAAGGTCACACCCCTCACGAACTCCAACCAGATCCAAGTGCGTGTCGAGCATAACGATCGTGACCTGGCCCAGCGGCTCGTGACCAAGTCACTCACCGACCTCTCCGCGTTGAACCGGGAGATCACGCTTGCGCTCGCCGAAGAACAGGCGAAGAACCTGAAAGCTGCCGTCGCGGCCAAGGAGAACGACCTTAAGGGGCTCGAGCGGCAGATCGTGAGCCTCCAGCGCGACGCGACGAGCCCGATCAACCCCGAGACGCCGTACGTGGCGGCCGAGGCGTTCCGGGCTCTGTTCGAGGCCCAGCGGGAGGTCACTGTGGCTGAAGCCGCGGTCGAGGCGAAGCGCCGGGCCGCCACCGCATCGGGCCAGTCCGAACTGGTGCTCCCCGAGTCGGCGGGGGGCACCGAGTTTTGGCGCAAGACGCTCGACGAGGCCGAGATCAAGTACCGGCAGGCCCGGGCCGAGTTCACCCCCGAGAGCCCTCGCTACCGGAAGGCGAAGGACGAGTACGAACAGACCAAGGCCCAGTTCCGCGAAGCGGTTCGCAGAGCCGTGCTGGCCGTCCAGACCGACGTCGACCCCGACATGGCGGAGCTCGTCGCTAAGCGCGCCGTGGCCCGCGAGGTGCTCCGCCAGGCGCGGGCCGTCGCGAGCGTGGCGCCCGTCGAGTCGGCCGAAGTCCAGAAGCTCATCCGGCAGATCGAACTCGCCAACCGGGTCTACGGCCAAGTCCGGCTGCGGTACGAAGAGGCCGTTCTCGCCGCGATCGTCGGGGAGACTCGGTGGAGCGTCCTGGTCCCCCCGTTCGTCTGGGACGAACCGGTGAACAAGGGCCTGTTCACCCCGGCCCTCCTCGGCCTCGTCTCGGGAGGGATCATGGGATGGCTGATCGGCGGGCTACGGCCGCGCAAGGCTTGACCCGGAACGAGCTCCTCGCCCGTCTCGGCCGCGGGGTGTTCTGGTCGGCCCTCGGGTCGGCGATCGCGCAGGCGCTGGCCCTGGGAGCGAACTACCCGATCGCACAGGCCCTGGGTGTCGGGCCGTACGGCGACTTCACGCTCGTCCAGCAGGTCGTCTTGACCGTCTCCGGCATCGTCGGTCCGGCGATCGGGCTCACGGCCACGAAGTACGTGGCCGAACTGCGTGACCAGGACAAGGACCGGACGGGGCGGGTGCTCGCAGTGACTTCGGGGGCAGCGTTCGCCTTCGCGTTGGCGCTGGCGGTCGGACTGGTGGCGCTTGCCCCGTTAGCGGCCGGCGCGCTCGGGGCCCCCGGACTCGCCGGTCCGCTCACCGTTGGGGCGGCGGCGCTCTTCTTCTGGTCGCTCAACGGCTGCCAGATCGGGACGCTCGCCGGCTTCGAAGCGTTCCGGGCCGTGACTGGGGTGGCGCTCGTCCGCGGGTTCGTCACAGCCCCCGCCATGGTGGCCCTGGCGTGGTCGAACGGAGTTATCGGGGCGGTGGCCGGGCTCGCCATAGGAGGGTTCGCCGGTTGCCTCGCGGCCGGTTGGGCCATCTCGCGGTCGGCCAGGTCGTGCGAGGTGCCGGTCGATTGGGCGGGGGCGTGGCGAGAGCGGGGAGTCTTGACGACCTATTCGGCCCCGACAGTCGTGACGGCGCTCGTCTCGACGGTGGCGGTGGTGTACGGCGCCGCCCACCTGCGGGCCCAGCCCGGGGGCGACGCCGCGCTCGGGCTGTTCGGCGGAGCGAACAACTGGCGCATGGCCATCCTGTTCGTCCCGACCGTGATCGGCCAGCCGTTCGTCTCCGTCCTCTCGAACCTGTTGGGCCACGGCGAGGCGGTTCGGGCCCGGAAGGTGGCCTGGACGGGGGTGGGCGTGGCCGCGGTCGCCGGTCTCGTCCCGGCGGTTGGGGTGGCGCTTCTTGCTCCGGTTCTCATGGGTGGCTATGGAGAGGCGTTCGTCGCCGGTGTCCCCGTGCTCGTGGTGCTCGCCCTGTCCGCCGTCGCGACGGGGGTGGCCTCGGCGGTCGGTTCGTGGATGTCGGCCCTGGGTCACATGTGGCTGGCGGCCGGGGTGAACGCGCTTTGGGCGGTGGCCTTCACCGTCGCGCTCCTCGGGTTCGCCGGCCCCGGGGCCCTCGGCTTGGCGATCGCGTACGGGGTGTCGTCCGGGCTGCACCTGGTCTGGTGCCTTGCGTACATGGGGCTTGCCCGGGGGCCCGCCGGGAGAGCGGCGTGAGTCGGAAGCGCCGGTCGCCCCAGGTAGAATCGCCCGTCGGGGCCCTTGCGTCCTTTCCCTAGCCGCATGCAAAAGCTTCTGGTCACCGGTGGTTACGGGTTCGTCGGGAACGAGACCGTACGCCAAGCCCTTGCCCGTGGCCTGGCCGTCACCGTCCTCGACAACAAGAACCGGGTCGCGCCCTGCATCGAGGACATCGCGGGCGTCCCGCACGAGGAGTGCGACCTCGCCGACGGTGCGGCCGTCGCTGCCGCCCTCATGCGGGTGAAACCGGACGCGGTTGTCCACCTCGGGGCGATCCACTACATCCCGGAGTGCAACGGCGACCCGCCACGCACGCTTCGTGTGAACGTCGAGGGCACCCAGAACGTGCTCCAAGCGGCCGCTGCCGCGGGGTGTGGGCACGTCGTGGTCGCGAGCAGCGGGGCGGTCTACTCCGATTCCCCCGACCCCTTGCACGAGGAGTACGCGACCGAGCCGGTCGATGTGTACGGTTGGTCGAAACTGTTCGCCGAGCGCCTGTGCCGACTGACCGTCGAGCAGACAGGCATGCCCGTGACCGCCGTGCGGCTGTTCAACGTCTACGGCCCCCGCGAGACGAACGCCCACATCATCCCCGAGATCTTGGGCCAGCTGCGGTCGACGGACGTGCTCCGGCTCGGCAACATTGCCCCGAAACGGGACTTCATCGAGGTCCGAGACGCGGCCGAGGGCTTCCTCCGCCTGGCTGCGTCGGTGCCGGGCGGGCTCCGGACGGTCAACCTCAGCGGCGGCGAGTCGCGGTCGATGGAAGAGCTCATCGCCCTCATCGCCGAACTCACGGGTCGACCGATCCGGGTCGAGACCGACCCCAGCCGGTTCCGGAAGGCGGACAAGCTCGTCCAGACCGCCGACCTCACCCTCCTCGAGGCCACGCTCGGGTGGCGGCCCACGCGGCCGATCCCCGAGGGCCTCGCCGACCTCCTGCGCTTCGAAGGCCTCGCCTGACGATGGCCCGCCCCTTCCGCCTCGGCGTCGTGGGCCCGTTCCCGCCGCACAAGGACGGGGACGCCCACTACACCGGGCGGCTGGTCCGCGCCATTGCCGAGGCACACCCACACGACGTCGAGGTGCGGGTCTGGACCCATATCCACCCTGACCGCGGCACCGAGGAGACGGTCCTCCCCAACCTGTCGGTCGCCTACCGCACCGGCGGGGACGTGGGGCGCTGGGAACGGGCCCGCCGGACCCTCGCCCTCGAACCGGAGATCGAGGTCTGGCGCCCGGACTGCGTGCACGTTCAGGCGGCGTCCAAGCCCGTGTACGGCGGGCTGATGGCGGGGGAGCCCGCGACCTGGCTCATGGAGCGGCTGATGGACGGGGGGGTGCCGGTCGTGAACACCGTCCACAACTTCGCCCCGCGCGAGGAGATCGTCAAGCTGGCGGCCGAGAAGGGCCTGCCCGGGTTCGCGGGGCCGGCGCTGCTGGCGTATACGTACGGCGTCTACCGCCGCACGGCGCGGGCGTCCTCGGTCCTCCGTCTGCTGGCCTGCGGCCGTGATCCCCAGACGCCGCGCGACGCCATCGGCGAGATCGGACTTCGACCGCGAGCCTGGGAGCCGGAGCCCCACCCGTGCGACCACGCGCCCGTCTCGCCAGCCGCGAGGGACGAAGCCAAGCGGGCCCTTGGCTACGAGGGCAAGCGCCTCCTGGTGGCGATGGGGTTCGTCGACCGGGTCAAGGGCTATCACACCCTCCTCGCAGCCTCAGACCGCCTTGCCGAGCGGTACCCGGACGTGCGGATCGTCATCGCGGGCGAGGCGCTGAGACCGGAGGCTCAAGCCTACGCCGAGGAGCTCCGTACGGTGCACGCCGCGCTCCGGCACCCGCAGGTCACCGACTTGCGTCTCGGGTTCGTGGACGGGGACGAATGGGGACGACTGTTCGCCGCCGCCGACGTCGTGGTGGCCGCCTACAGCAGCACTTGGGGCCCGAGCGGCCCCGTCCACCACGCCCTCGGCCGGGCCAAGCCGGTCGTCGTCTCGAACGTCCCGAACAACAAGGACCTCAAGGGCCTCGCCCGCATCGTCGAGCGCGAGGATCCGGATAGCCTCTTCGACGGGCTCCGCGCCCTCCTCGACTCGGACGAGGAGCGCGAGGCCCTCGGCTGCGCTGCTGGGGTGTACGCTGCGGAGCACACGTGGGCTCGGGTGGCCGAAGGCCTCCTCGCGACCTGCCGACGGGTCGCGGAGGGTCGGGGATGAGGAGGGCGGTCGTGATTCGGGGCACGCACCTCGCCCCTGACCCGCGGGCCGAGAAGCACGCCGCCTTGCTGAGCGAACTCGGCTGGGACGTGACCGTGCTCGGGTGGGACCGTACCGCCTCGCTCCCGCATCGCGAGATGGTCGAACTCGGCGGGCGGGCGGTGACTCTGGAGCGACTGCCCGTGGCGGCCGGCTACGGGAATGGGCTCCGCAACCTGGGGCCCTTGCTGCGGTGGCAGCGAGCGCTTTGGGGGTGGCTCTGGGCCCGCCGCCGCGAGCTCGAGCTGACGGTGGCCATCGACCTGGACACGGTCGTCCCGGCGCTGCGCCTCCAAGACCGGGCCGGGGTGCCGCTGGTCTACGACATCGCCGATTTCTACGCGGAGAGCCGAGGGGTGCCGTCCTTCGCCCGCGGCTGGGTTGCCCGTTGGGAAACGGCGATCGCCCGGCGGGCACGGGCCGTCGTGCTCTGCGACCCGCGCCGGGCAGCGCAGTTCCAGGGGCGCCCTCCCGAACGTTTCGGCGTCGTCTACAACAGCCCGGCCTGGCTCCCCGAACCGGTGCATCGGGCGGGCCCGTTCACGGTGGTCTACATCGGCATCCTCGGCCCCTGGCGCAAGCTACCGGAGCTGGTGAAGCTGTTCGCTCGCCGGGCGGAGTGGCGGCTGGTGATCGGCGGCTTCGGGGCGCTCGAAGCTGAGCTGGGGGCGGCGGCAGAAGCGGCCCCCGGCGTCACCTTCCTCGGGGCGGTCAAGCCCTACTCCCGGGCGCTCGAACTGATGGCGGGAGCGGACGCCCTCGTGGCCTTCTACGACCCCGCCGTCCCGAACCACCGGTACTCCAGTCCGAACAAGCTGTTCGAGGCGATGGGGCTGGGCAAGCCGCTGGTGGTGGCCGAAGGGACGGGCATGGACGCGGTCGTCCGCGAGCACGGGCTCGGCGAGGTGGTCGACTACGGGGACGATGCGGGGCTCGAGGCGGCGTTCGCCCGGCTCGCATCGTGGGGGCCTACCGAGCGGGAGGCGTTCTCGACCCGGGCGCGGGCCCGGTACCGGGCCGAGTTCGGGCCCGAGGCGATGAAGGCGGCGATGGAGGCCGTGCTCGGCCAGGCAGGGGTGGCGTGACCCGACCGGTCCGAGTCCTCTTCCTATCGACGTCGTTCCCCCCGAACGCCGACTCCCAGGCGATCCGCTCGCTCACGCTTATGGAGGGGCTCGAGGACCCCGAGTGGGAGTGGACGGTCGTGACTGCGGGGTCCGTGAAAGGGGGCGGCGCGTCTGAGTTCGACCGGCTGATCCCTCGAGGGGCCCGGGTGCACCAGACGCCACCCGTGGTCTACGACGTACGGGCGGCGGCGCTGGAGCGGCTGCCGTTGGGGCGGCGTCTCGCTTGGCTTTATCGGAACGCCGCCTACCGACTGGCCTTCCCGGACGTCCAGGCTGGCTGGGATCGACAGGCGGAGACCCTGGTGGAGCGAGTCGGCGGTCCGTGGGACGTAGTCGTGTCGGCGTCTGGTTCGGCGACAGCCCACCTCGCGTCGGCACGGATCGCTCGGCGCCTCGGTGTCCCTTGGGTGGCCGACTACGGCGACCCGTGGCACTTCGTCGACCGCGACCACCGGCCCTTGCTCGCCGACCGCAGCGAGCGAGTCGAGCGCGAGGTCGTCCTGCAGGCCCACACCCTCGTCTTCACGACGGAAGCGACAGAAAGGCTCTACCAGGATTGGCTCGGCGGGGAGTGCCCCCGGACGGTGGTGCTTCCATACGGGTACCGGGAGGCCGACTTCGCGGCTCAGCCCCCGACGGTCGGCTTGGATCAGAGCCCGGCCTCGGGGAGCAAGCTGACGCTTGCGCACATCGGGGCAGCGTACTTGGGCAACCGGACGCTCCTCCCGCTCCTGCGGGCGGTGGCCGAGCACCGGGGCCGGTACCGGGTCGCGATCGTCGGTGATCACAGCCGGGCGTTCGACGAGGAGGCAGCCCGGCTCGGGCTCACCGACACCGAGATCCGCCAGCGCGTGCCCTACGACGAGGCCGTTCGCGCGACACTGGCTGCGGACGTTCTCGTCATCGTGGGGAACAAGGGGCCGATGCAGGTCCCCGGAAAGGTCTTCGTGACGCTAGCGTCCGGCCGGCCGATCCTCTACCTCTCGCAGCGCGACCCCGATTCGGATCCGGCCTGGCACGTGCTCCGGCAGTTCCCGGGCGTGGTCTCGGCCCCGAACGACGAGGCGTCGGTTCGGGCCCTGCTCGCCGATCTGGCGGACCGAATGCCGGCCCTGCGCGAGGCTGCGGCTGGCCGGAGGGCGATGCCCGAACTCCAAGCCTTCGAGGCTCGGCGCCTGGGGGCCGAGTTCGGGAGGCTGATCCAGGAGGCCATCGCGGGTTCGACGCCGGAGGGGAGGGGCGCGTGCACTGGGCGGTCCTGATCTCCGTCCTGATCCACCAGGCCTGGCTCCACCAGCGCCGCGGCTGGTTCGACCCGTTCGCGGTCGAGACGCTCCTCGACGCCGCCCTCCTGTTGATCGTCGTCGTGGGAACGGCGATCGACCCCACGGCCATGGCCCTCATGACGGGCAACCTCGATTTCGGGGTGATGGTCTGGGCCGGTCAGTTGGCGCTGTACTTGGGTTTGCACGGCGGAGCCCAGGCGGGGACGGCTTCACCTTCGCTCGGCACGGGCGAACTCTCACGGCGCGCCCTGCTCTGGGTGTCGCTCGGCTATGCGGCGGGGGTCGGGGTCGTCTTGGCCCAGAGCGCCCAGTTGGCGGGGGGGTTGACGAACTGGCTCTTCGGCAGCCGCACGGACGTGGCGGCGGCGGCGGCGGCCGGGGGCGCGGGCGCGATCGCGTCGAACGTTGCCCTCGCCGGCCAGGCGGTGCTGATGGTCGCCGTCGCGACGGCCTGGCGGAAGGGCCGGTGGGTCGAGGGGTGGTCGTGGTTCGGAGCGATCGTGCTCGGCCTCTTCTGCATCTTCACGACCCGGTTTCAGTTCATCGTGCTGCTGCTCCTGCCTGTCGTCTACCTCCACTACCGACGACGGCGGGTCTCGGTGGGATGGCTCGCGGCCGCCGTGGTGCCGATGGTCGGGCTGCTCGCGCTGCTCAACCTGGTGCGCGGCGGGGGTCTCGCCGGTCTCGGGCAGGACGTCAAGGTCGAGGACCTCGTCGCCGGCAGCAGCGTGGTGGCCCCGACCTACCTCCTCAACCCCGTCGTGCAACTCTGGGAGGCCGAGGAGCAAGGCCGGTTCGACTACGAATACGGGCTGAACTACCTCTACACCTTCGTGACGCCGATCCCGCGTGCGCTCTGGCCAGAGAAGCCCCTGACCAGCTTCAGCAACCGCATCACGGAACAGATGCAGGGCAGTCAGCTCGACGCCCTCGGCGGGATCAACATCTCCACGTACACGGTTTGGGGCGAGGGGTTCGGGCAGTTCGGGGCGGCAGGGGCGGTCTTGAACCTGGGCCTGTTCGGGTACGTGCTCGCCCGCTTCTTACGGGCCGCCCGGCGCCGCACGGACTGGATCCTCGTCGGGGCCTTCACCGCGATCCTGGGCGCGACGTACCTTCGTGACAGCGTGCAAGGGGTGCTCGTGCTGTGCCTCAACACCATCGGGTTCGTCGCGCTGGTCTCGTACCTGGACCATCGGGCTCAGGGGGGCGAGGCGTGAAGACGCTCCAGTTGATGGGGGGCAACGGGTGGGGCGGGGCGGCGGTGCTGTCCGTCGAGCTCTGCACCCGATTGGCGGAGCGGGGGTGGGAAGTCCACTACCTCTCGGACCACCCCGTCGCGAACGAGCGGTTCGCCGCCGTCCCCGGGGCGCGGATCGTGGACTCGATCCCGCTGCCCCGCGAGGTTCGGCCCGCGACCGACATCCACGCGTTCGTCGAGGTCGTCCGGCTCTGCCGGCGCGAGCGGTATGACGTCGTCGAGACCTACAACTCGACCCCGGGCGTCGTCGGTCGGTTGGCGGCGCGGGCGGCCGGGGTACCGGCCGTGTTCCAGCACCAGGCCGGCTGGAACACGGCGCTCGCCCGGGGGCCGATGCGGGCGGTCTATTGGCTCGCCGAGTGGGCCGCAGTCCGGGCCTCGACGTTCAGCGTGTGCTGCGGCGAGGCGGAGAGGGACGCCGGGCTCAAGATCGGGATGCCCGCGAACAAGCTCGCCGTGATCCGAAACGGGATCGACCTGAGTCGCACGGCGGGCCCCGAGATCGAGGCTCGCGCCCAGCTCATGCGCGTGCAGCTCCTCGCTGGCGGCGAGGGCCCGGTGTTCGGTTACGCTGGGCGGCTCAGCGACGTCAAGGACAACGTGACGCTCGTTCGGGCCTTCGCCCGCTATCGCGAGGCGGGGGGCGCAGGCGTGCTCGCCTTGGCTGGTGACGGTCCGGAGCGTCAGATGCTGGAGGCGCTTGCCGAGGAGTCGGGTCTCGGGGAAACGTGCCGGTTCCTGGGGCATCTGGACGACGTCCCTGCGTTCCTCGGTGCGATCGACGTGTTCGTCACGACCACCTTGCGTGAAGGGCTGTCGATGTCGATCCTCGAGTCGATGGGGGCGTCCCGTCCCGCGATCGTCACGGACCTCCCGAATAACCGGGAACTGGTCGTGCCGGGTGAGACTGGGGAGGTGGTGCCGGTTGGGGACGCGAAGGCGATCGCCGAAGCGATGGGCCGCCTCGCGAACTCGCCGGAGACGCGGATTCGCTACGGGCGGTCGGCAAGGTTGCGCGCCGAAGCGCACTTTTCGCTCGCGTCGTTCGTCGACCGCCACGTGCGGCTGTACGAGGCGTCCCTACTTCGTCCGCGGCCCGACCGTCTGGGCGACCTCGTCCGTCTAGGTATAATGGACGGGTAAAGCGAGAGACGCCCCAGCCCGGTTCTCAGTTCGAAACGGCGGGTTTCCGCGCGATCGACTGGGCGGGGGCCTAAGTACTGAGCCGATTCCGCCGAGAGGTACCTTGAAGGTCACTGTCACGTCCCTACTTTGTGACGGGCGGGCCCCCAAGCCCCCTCGAGCCGGAGAGTGATCGACACCGAGGTCGATGGGACGACAGGAGACGACGAGGATCGTCGGCGCCATGAGCTTGAACACGAACGGGAAATCGCACCACCTCCACTTCGCGGCCGTGGAGCCGCTGCGTCAGGACATCCTGGTCATCGGAGGCGCAGGGTACATCGGGTCGGCTCTCTTGCCGAAGCTGCTCGACGCGGGGCACCGCGTCCGTCTCATGGACCTCTTCCTGTACGGTCGCGAGCCGATCGGGGCGGTCGCCGACCACCCGAACCTCGAGGTCGTCGAGGCCGACTTCCGGCAGCTCGACCGCCTGATCCAAGCGATGGACGGGGTCGACGCCGTCGTCCACCTCGGGGGCATCGTGGGCGACCCGGCCTGCGCCCTCGACGAAGAGTTCACGAAGGAGGTCAACGTCTGGGCGACCAAGGTGATCGCAGACTGCGCAAAGGGCATCGGCGTCCCGCGGTTCGTCTTCGCCAGCACGTGCTCGGTCTATGGGGCGAGCGACGACCTCCTGACCGAGGGCTCGCACCTCAACCCAGTGTCGCTCTACGCCCGGACGAAGATCGGTTGCGAGCGGTTCTTGCGGTCGATGGCGACGGAGCGATTCCAGCCGACGATCCTGCGGTTCGGCACGGTGTACGGCTTTAGCGGCCGGGTTCGGTTCGACCTCGTCGTCAACTTGCTGACCGCCAAAGCGATCGTCGACCGGCAGATCACGGTGTTCGGCGAGGAGCAGTGGCGCCCGTTCGTCCACGTGGACGACGCCGCACTCGCGGTCGTCGCTGCGCTCCAAGCTCCGACCGCCGCGGTCGCGGGCGAGACGTTCAACGTGGGCTCGAACGACCAGAACCTCACGCTCGGGGACGTCGGCCGGTTGATCAAGAGACTCGTGCCGGAGGCAGAGCTTGTCTGCAGCCCCGTGGATGGCGACCGGCGCAACTACCGGGTCGACTTCACCAAGATCGAGCGCAAGCTTGGTTACGCCGCGCGGTGGACGATCGAGCGGGGCGTGAGCCAGGTCATCGAGGCGATGCAGAACGGGCAGGTCTCCGACTACCGCTCGAGTGAGTACAGCAACGTGAAGTACCTGAGCGAGGAGTCGAGGCGGGACGCCATGCGCACCGAGCGGTCGTACCTTGAAGCCCTCGTCGAGGGCGACCCCAACGAGCGGCCCCTCGGTGCTCCGATCCCGGTGGCCGCGAACCTCGGCTGATCGGTCAATCGATCCCGAACACGTCTCGCCACGAGCCGACGCCGACGACCAAGGCCTGAAGCTGGACGACCCGGACCGGTTCGTCGGGGGCGTCCGACGTGATCGTCAGGGTGCCCGTCTTCAAACCCGGCGTCGATGCGTCGAGGGTGATGAGATGGCGGTTCTCGACCCCAGCAGCCGCTGAGAACTGCCCGGCCGGGGCGACGAACCCACCGTTCGCGCTGAGCGTGTACCGGAGTGGGGCGATCCCGTTCGCCGTCCAAAGCGCGACGTCGCCTGAGTTCAGGATCGGGAACTGACGGCCGACGACGCTCCGCACCGGGATCCGGCCGAAGTCGAGCACCGGCGGGCTTTGGACCTTCGGCGGGACCCGCATGTCGAGGAAGACCGGCAGGTGCCCGTTCCCGTTGGCGGCCGTGACGAGGGCCTGGGCGATGTCCGGGCCAACCATCGTGTTCCCGGTGATGCGAAGCAGGGTGTTGAAGCTCGTGCCGTCGTTCCCCCACGACCGGTACGAGTGGTTGGGGTCGTTCCAGGTCGAGTTTGAGTAGCCGACGTTCGGGTTGCCGAGGTAGTCGAACGCGAGCGAATCGACGAGGCTCCGGCTCATGAGGATGAAGTCGAGCCGGTCGTCCATCTCGCTCGCGGGGTCCTGGGTGTGGACGAACCTGAAGCCGTTGTTGTTGTTCCAGTTGCCCGAGGTGCGGATCGGGTCGAAGAACTGGCCGGCGTTGTTCGCCTGGCTGCCCGTGAGCTCAATGTAGGCGAGGTCGCCCGAACTCTGGATGTTGAAGTCTCCCCCGATGAGGAAAGGCCGGCCCTGGCGCAGCTCGGCGTCGTTTCGGATGATCTGGGCCTCGACCAGCCGGCGGTCGAAATCGGACTGGGTCGTGCCGGACTTCATGTGCGAGCTATAGACCGAGAGCTTGGAGAGCAGGCCGGTATAGCCGACGAGCCCGAGGTCGTAGCGCATGATGTTCCTCGGGTGGCGGGGGGCGGTGCCGCCGACGGAGACCGTTGTCACCCCTTCTAGGGTCACCTTGGACCGGCGGTAGATCAGGATGCTGTTCGTGTCCGGCCCCGCCACGAAGTTGGCGAGCGAATAGTCGCCAGGGCTGCCCTGAGCCGAGTTCATGAGGTTCAGGAACGTGGTGGCCCCGCCCACGTTGATGAACTCCTGTCCGATGAAGACGTCTGGCACCACCCGGCGCCCCTGGAACTCTCGGAACAGGATCGTTTGGAACTCCGCGACCCGGCCGCTGCTGTAGTTCGTCACGTTGAACGTGACGACCCGCAACTGCGCCGCCGACGGGACGGAGACGCCGAGCGCGGTCGCGAGCAGGAGGGCGCTCAGGGGGGTGGACCTGGGCATGCGCCGGAGTGTACCTACCGCCCATTAGGGGACCCCGGGAGCGACTCTCGAGTTGTCCGACCCGTAAGAATACTCGTTTTGCTTACAGTGTTAAGGAGTCTTAACGTCCAACAGGGCCGGACCCTTCACTCAGCGTTTAGCGAGTAGGTCTCTCCCGGGCCCTTGGGTGAAGGACCTCCGGTTTCGTAAAGTATCCTGACTTTTGTCGGGCGGGTTGCCGTCCGGTACTCGGATCGCTCGGCCTCCGTTGCTTCGTGGGGGTCTCGGGCGGGCACGAGAGGAGAAACCACCTTGCGCCTCAACACTAAACTGAGCATTCTTGGCCTCGCCGCTCTGTTCGCCGGCTCGGCGTTCGCGGCCCCCTTCACCCCCGGCAACATCGTCGTCAGCCGCATCGGCGACGGCTCTGCCGCTCTGACGAGCGCCGCCACGGCCGTCTTCCTCGACGAGTTCACCCCCGCGGGCGTGCTGGTTCAGACGATCGCCCTCCCGACCGCCCTCAACGGCAACAACCGGATCGTCACCAACAGCGGGTCGGCGACCTCCGAGGGTTACATCCAGCGCTCGACCGACAAGAAGTTTCTCGTCGCGGTCGGCTACGACGCCGCCGTGGGCACGGCGAGCGTTGTCGGTACGGCTTCGAACGTCGTGAACCGCGTCGTCGCCCGAATCGCTGCCGACGGCACGATCGACTCGACCACCGCTTTCGACGCCTACAACCAGAACAACATCCGCTCGGCCGCCACGGTCGACGGCAGCAAGTTCTGGACCGCGGGCACCGGCACGCCGGGCACGACGGCCGGCACCCGATTCGTCCCGTTCGGCGTCGGCCAGACCTCGACGCTCGTCTCGGACGCTCCGACGAACGTTCGCGTCGTCAAGGTTTTCAACAACCAGCTCTACGTCTCGTCGATGTCGGGCGCCTTCCGCGGCGTCAACCAGGTCGGCACCGGCCTCCCCGAGGTCCCGGGCTCGCTGACCACGCTGCTCCCGGGCTTCGACCCGAACACGGCCAGCCCGCAGAACACGTACGATTTCGCCTTCGTCGGCACCGATACGCTGTACGTCTCCAGCGAGGCCTCGACCTCGAACCCGGGCGTCCAGAAGTGGGTCTTCGACGGCACGAACTGGGTGCTCACCTACACGCTGAGCACGGGCATCCCCGGCGCCACCCCGGGTGTCCGAGGCCTGGTCGTCGAGCCGCAGTCGAACGGCCAGCACATCATCTGGGCGACCTCGCTCGAGACTAGCGGCAACTCGCTCGTCCGCACGGTCGACGACGGCCCCCTCGCCGCCTTCTCGATCGTCGCCACGGCTGCGGCCAACACCCGCTTCCGCGGCGTCGAGTTCTCGCCCGAAGGCGCGACGGGCCCCGAGGAGATCTTCCCGACCAGCTTCAACCGCCTGCGCGGCCGAACGGACGCCGGTGACGTGACGAGCCTCCGCGGCAACGACGCCACCCCGCTCCGCATCTGCCGGTTCATCGTCCCGAACGA
>JALHNM010000010.1 GCA_022843485.1 Fimbriimonadaceae bacterium
GAGCACCTTCGCTGCTTTCATGGTCAAACCTCGTCCTCGATTTCGTACTCGCCGACCATGTTCCCGTTCACGTCCCGGATGCTGCGAGAGTGGTCCGGCCGGGGGTTGCGCACGTCTTCGATCTCGTCCGCGACTTTGCGCAGCGCTCGCGCGATCTGGGAGCCCGTGAGCATCGCAGCATTGCCCAACGCAATGCGCACCGTGAATCGATCTGCTCGCTTTGCCATCGTTACCTTCCCTTCCTTTTTCTGACGTGCCATGCGGCACGCGTATTCAAACCTTTTCGACGAATCCGAGGTTCGTCACCCGGACGACGGGGCACGCTCCTCCGCCCAGGTCGACGCTTTCGCCGATGGGGAGGGTGCGGACCTTGCGGCACGTTTCCGCGTCCTCTGCGTTGTCGGCGAGGAACGCGGCGAGCGTGGTGCGCGGAATCTCGTTCTCGGGCGTACGGTCCACCAGGAAGCCGTCCGCATCGTCGAGCACGCTCAACGAGACCTGCGACTGCAGCCAGCCGTGCACGAGCGCGTCGGCAGCGGCGTCCACATCGTACTGCGGCGCACGGCCGTCGAGGCTCAAGCCCCCGGGCTGCCGCTGCAGTAGCGTGCTCGCGTAGTACCGCGACACGAGGAACCCCCGGGGGTCGATGTGCTTGTGCTTCTCGCTCAGGGCGTAGAACTCCACCAGCGGATCGGGCTTGTCGTGGACGAGGCAATCCTCGCGACCCCAACGCTCGCCCTTGCGCACGAGCCGCACGTCGAGCGTGCAGCCCTGATCGGTCTGAATGCGGAACATCGTTCCCTTCCTTCTGGGCCTTCCGCCCTCTCTCACCTCGACGCGTCGAGAGGAGAGAGCGCGGCACGTTCGCGAGGAACGTGCGGCTCGAATCAGAAACCAGACAGGCCCTTGCGTTCCGCCAGGTCGCGCATCGCGGCGCGTATCGCCGGGCACACCTCGTCGCGAAACGCGATCCAGCGCAGCCCGTCCTCACCGAGCGGATACCCGGCCACGTGCCCACGCCAGCGCTCGCACCAGCGATCTGCGTTGGCCAGATCCGCGCTCGTAGGATCGTCCGACTCTTGGACGATCACGACGCCTCCGTCGTGCCGATGCAGTCCCCAGGCGCGCACGCGCGCCCCGTGCGTCGTGATGTCTACGTCGGGCGCGCGTCCCGAGAGCAAGTACAGCGCAGCCATTCGGTTCGTGTGCGCGGTTTGCTTCTCTGCGCTCGCTTCCGCGATCGCCGCATCCCGCGAGGGCTTGCGTGGTGCCATCGTTCCCTTCCTATCTGGGCCTTCCGCCCTCTCTCACCTCGACGCGTCGAGAGGAGAGAGCGCGGCACGTTCGCGAGGAACGTGCGGCTCGATTCAGCGATATCCGTAGACCCCCAGGCCTTTCGCGATCGCGAGGATCTCTTCGTCGGTGAACCCGCCGCCCTCGACGTGGAAGTCGCGACGCTCTTCGTCGATCTGGGCGTCGCATTCGACGAACCAGCGCGGTACGCCGCTACTGCAGTCCGCTTCTAGCGCGGAGGGGTTCTCATCCCGGATCGCGCGAATCGTCGCGTCGACCCAAGAGGGATCGTCTTCGTCGAGATCTTCGATCGTGATGACGATCGTGTCCTTCCACCCACGCCGATCCGTGTCGCCTTTCGCCGCGCTCTCTTCGGAGACCGTGTCGAAAGTCACGTCCACAACGCGGCACACGTCGCCGCCCACTCGCGTGATCGTCACCCCGTTGCGGGTGTCCGACTCGCCCGGACGGAGCTTGCGCAGATCGTCCAGGCCCGTGCGCCGCTCGCTCTCGGGCAGGCGCAGCTGTGCCGCGATGAAATCGCCGACCCGGACAGGCGCCTCGCCTTCCGCTTGATCATCCCCGTAGTCTTTTGGGGGGTGAGTCTCGACCTTGCCGTTGACCAGAATGGCGAAGTTTTTTTCGTCCATCGTTGCCTTCCCTTCTTTGTTCCGACGCACTATGCGGCGTGCGTATTCAAAACTTTTTCAGCGTCGCCGCGAGCGCTTGCGCGCCTCGGCTTCCGTGAGCCCGAGCCACTGCGAAGGGTCGGAACCCATCGCGCCCGTGACCTTGCCGGCCCTCAGTAGCAGGTGAATCCGACTCCCGCGATCCGGGAGCACTAGCTCCATCGCGCCATCGGCGCGCACGTGAACGTGCTCTTTGAAGCGTGCCATCGTTGCCTTCCTTTGGGCCTTCCGCCCTCTCTCACCTCGACGCGTCGAGAGGAGAGAGCGCGGCACGTTCGCGCAGAACGTGCGGCTCGTGTCAGTGCTCGCGAAGATCTTCCCAAGGATCCGCGTCTTCTTCCATCGCGAACATCGAAAGCACCTCGCCGTGCGTGTTCGCGAAGTCGAGCATGGCCGGGGTGTACCCGTTCTCCTCGAAATACTCGTCATCGGTGTCCCCGGGCTTGAGCACGGCCCACTGCAGGGCGCCGCGCGTTGCTTCATCCGAGTCGATCGCTTGCGACGGGGGCACGCCGCAGTACTCCGAATGAATGATCGGATCTTCGGATTCGGACGAGAAGAGCGCAAAGCCGATCTCGTACTGTCCTGTCTTCGCGCGCCGGTTTGTGTCCCACGTGACTAGTTCGAACGTGGGGCCCTTCCCTTCGATGTAGGGTGTGAGTCGCACGTGCCGGAGGAGAGTGTCCTCGTTCACGCGGTAGCCGCGCGGCGCGAGGACGCGCAAGATCGTTTCGATTTCCATCGTTGCCTTCCTTTGGGCCTTCCGCCCTCTCTCACCTCGACACGCGTCGAGAGGAGAGAGCGCGGCACGCTCGCAAGCGTGCGGCTCGATTCACTTGGGGCGAGCGCCAACCGTGACATGCCAGTCACCGATGTAGCGGGCAGCCTCTTCCGTCGCGAGGGCTAAGGCCTCCGCTTCCGCTACGTCCCGATCCAGCGACGCATGCCGCCAAGGGGAACGAAGCTCGCGCCCGTTGTTCCACACCTGCGCAACCCACCCGCCTTTGCCGGGCATCGTGTTCAGGTTAGGGACCGCTCCGTGTTCTATCGCGATCTGGGGAGTCGCTTCCATCGTTCCCTCTCTTTCGTTCGCGGGTGTTGACGTTTCATTCGGCCCGCGTATTCACTTGCTTGAATCTTTTTTGTTCCTCAGTCCCGGACCTATCTCGAGACGGATCTCAAGCGTTGGGTCCGCGCCTCAGGAGCGCCTCGCCTTCTTTCCCTCTTTCCCTTTCTCGCGGGGGTGTGACGTTCGCCCCGTTCTGTTTATTTCCGAGATTCGATCTTTTTCTTTGGGGGCCCTCGGCTTCCGGTTTCGCCCGGCTTCCCTTGGGTCGCCCTCTTTAGACGGAGGGCCAGGGGGTTTATTCAAAGGATTCGGAGAAAACTCACACGACCAGAAAACCCAATAAAATCAAGGGGTTGGCCGGGGCCCTCCCCTTGGGCGCACCCCCAGGCCCCCTTTAGGGGGCCTGGGGGTGCGCCCGCGCGTGCGCGTAGTAAACGCGCGCGTAAACGCGCGCTCGCGCGCGTACGCGTAGGAAACGCGCGCTCGCGCGCGTACGCGCGTTCTTCTCCGTCCGCACAAAGGCGTGCACGCGTACGCGTACGCGCGCGATCCATATGCGGGCAGCGCTACCCGGGGCACGCGCGTGCGCGCGATCCCTAGGTGCTACAGCGTGCCGCGTACCAGGGAAGGGCGCGCATAAAACGTGTTCCGCGTTTCGACGTCGCCCGCACTGCAGTCGATCGGGATCAAACCTAGTCGTGCAGCGCGTTCGTGATCTACCGCTCCGCCCCAGTCGTGCGGCTCGCTCATGCAGTGGTGCGTGCGCACGCCGCTGCGGATCTCTCGTGCGCGCTCCATCACAGCGAGGCAACGCTCGCGGTACGTTCGCCACGGCGCGTGCGGCACCCGCACATAGGTCTCCTCGCCCGATGCGCTGTCGACGCCGCGTCGCACGGTCGCAGCTGGCCACTCCTCGGGCGCCGTGCAGCTCTCGTCGAGATGCCGCACCCATCGCTTGTTCGTCTCGCCCGTCCAGATGCGGCCGCTGTAGGCTCGAGCAAAGGCCCGGTAGCTGATGCCCTCTCGAGCTGCGCCGGCGCGCAGCACCGCGTCGATGCCTTCCGCATCGCCCGTGTCATCCCATCCCGCTTCGTGGATCGTGATCTGCGCGAGCACGAGCTCCTCGCTCGGGCGCCGTTGGCTGCTGGCGGCTCGAGCGAGCAACGCGACCGCCAACACGAGCACCAGCCCGAACACGATCCAGACGATCCCCAACTTCTTCTTTTCCATCGCTGCCTCCAAAACGGAAACGAGACGGCCTGTGCAAAAGGTCGTCTCGCCAATAGCGGGAGCTAGTTCAGCCCCGCGGTGCCTTGCGCCCCTCGTGCAGCTCCTTGCCGGCCGCCGCGATGGGGACCGCCAGCTGCGCCGGGATGTTCGCCGCAGCCAGGTGCAGCATGACCTCGCGGTCCGTCAGGCCGCGCTCGTAGAGCCCGTAGACGAACCAGACCGTGTAGAGGGGCTGCTGCCGGTTCGGGACGCCCCGAAGCCCGCGCAGCTGCCGCACGATGCGCTCGACGCGGTCCTGGGAAGGGATCACCAGCTTCTGCGCGTCGAAGGTCCGGTAGAAGTTGTAGACCGCCGCCTGGAGCGCGATCTCCGACAAGTACAGCGGCGCCAGCCCAGGCATGCGGGCGGCCGCCACCCGGAACGCACCTGCCTCGCCCTCCATCGAAAAGTCGAGCCCGTGCTGGATGTGGTCCCAGTCATGGATGGCTCGAGCCTTCCAGTTCGTCACGGGCTCCCAGAGCGGCGTGTCGCTCTCCCCCGTCCACACCAACATCTGCCGCTCCCCGAGCACGCGGTCGCGCATCTCCTCGAACGAGCGATACGGATCCTTGGCGACGAACTTCACGGCGACCCTCTTGGTCAGCTCCGCGAACGTCTCCTCGATGCGCCGCACCTCCGCGTCGATCGCAGCGCGTGCCTCGGGAGTCCCCAACGCGTCCACGCCCTCTCGGTACGCTCGCGCCAGGGTCTCGAGCTCTGCCTTCGTCGCGGTCATCCGAGCCTCAGCGCGACTTGCGCTTCTTCGCCTTGCGCTTCCGCCCGCCCAGCGTCGCCGCGCAGCTCGAGCGCTTCATCTTGCGACCTTTGGCGCACATGATCCCCTTGGACTTCCAGCCCGCAGGACACGCACACGAGGTCGCCGACTTGCGCTTCTTCGCCTTGCGGGTGCAGAAGCTCGGGGGATTCTTGGATGCGCAGGGATGTGCCATGGCCCGATGCTAGCCTTTCCCGAGCTACGACGCCACCTTGGGGGTGTGGGGCATCAGGGCCTTGAGCGTCTTGCGGACGTGCAGCTTGCACATCGCACACGCGTCGTACGTCTGCGGGTCCTCCCCCGCCTCCGTGACCTCGATGTGAACCCAGCCCTCGGCCGTCTCACTGTGCTTGTCGCAGCGCTCGCAACGCCACTGCCCCGTCTTCGGTGCTTCCCAGGCCATCGCTCACCGCCGCTTCTTGGCTTTGGGCTTGGTCCGCTCGACGGCCGCCGGTCGCTCGAGGGAGCGGTCCAACGCCGCGGCGAGCTCCCTCGTGCTCTCCGACTCCGTCGTGCCCCCCGCAGCCTTCAAGGCCGCGTTGCGGAGGAACGAGCCGTGCCTCACGCCGTGTGCCTTGCAGTGCGTCTGCACCGTGAGCCACTGGGATGGTTTGAACCGGACGCTGCGAACGATGGCCTTGTCGCCGTCCTCGTCCATCTCGTCCATCGCTGTCGCAGGGGTAGCTGCCATGATCACACCTAGACTACAATGCTACTACAGATAGAACAACCGTGCCACTGACTACATCCAGCGGCGGACCGTGCTCGACAAGAACACCGCGAGCACCTTCCCATCCGCCTCCCGCACCACCCGCGTGGGTGTCGTGTCCCCTTCGTTCTTCGCTCGCTCCGCCGCAATCAGCAGAGCCTGGTCGAGCCGCGTCATCCGCAACGTCCCCCCGAACGGAGACGTGTAGGGCTTCCAGGCCCCCACCACTGCGGTGCCTTCCCCGATCGTGATCGAGCCGGCGGGCGCCAGGTACTGCACCTCGAAGCTCACTTCGTCGCCTTCGCCACGACCTGCACCTCGGGCTCCACCGCGATGCCCGGGATCGGGTTCGCCATCCCGTACTTGCTCACGTGCTCCTTGATCCGCTTGTCGTCGGGCATCAGGAACTCGCGCGGGATGATCGCCGCGTTCACCACCCGGTACGAGAACCGCTCGCGGAACGACAAGCCCTGCGGGGCCTCCGTCCCTTGGATAGCGCCCGACACCTGCGCCGCGAGCCGCACGTCGCCCTGCTGCAGCGCCATCTGCGTCTGTTGCTGCGCGATCCGGTTCTGCTCGTAGATCGCCTTCTGCGCCGCGCCGATCGCCGACTTGAGCAGCACCTCGGCCTCCTCGAGCCGCTGCTCGGCCGGGCGGAAGAAGTCCCGGATCTCCTTGAGCGCCTCGTTCAGCGGTCGAGTGATCCGCTCCTTGCGCTCCTTGAGCCGCTTCATGTCGCCCTTGATGTGCTGCAAGATCGGGCTCACCGCCGCGATGTCCTCGCTCGAGCGCACCATCGCCGCCATGCCGCGGATCTCCTCGAGGGCCGCGCCGGCCCCCGCACTCTCGCGCTGCGCCTCCGCCGCGACCTCTGCCTTGTTCACGATCTCCGTCACGACCGCCTCGCTCGTCCCAGAGTCTTGTCTTGCGCCCGGCGCATCGCGTTGTCGCGGCGCCGGTACTGCCCGATCTTCTGGCCGTGCAGGAAGAGGCGCCAGCTCGCAGCCCACGGCTCGATGCGCCACTCGCCCCACACCCAGACGCTCCCTACCTTTTGAAATCCGGTCACGTTGTCTGCTCCTCGCCTTTTCACGACGGTCCTCGCAATCGCTGCATGCCCCAGAGATTGAGCCCCACCCCATCCCACCCGTTGTGCTTCAAGTGATCTGGCACGTGCTGCATCGAGGCCTCCACCAGCTTCCGCTCGAAGACCGAGAGCGAAGGCTTGATGCGGTGCTCGACCATCTTCTCCTTCGGGATCTGCCCCTTCCAGTCCCGCGGCTCGACGAGCACCACCTGCACGTCCGCGCGGACCTCGGGCAGCATGTGCACCCCACCCGAGAGGTAGCTGAGGTCGATGAGGTCGTTCGGATTCGTCTTCGCGCCCTGAGGCCCCGGGTACACCCGCATCTTCTCGATCACCAGGGACGCGGCGGGCGGCAAGCCCCCGAGCGCTAGGCGCAGTTGCCCGAGCACATGCCTCGCGACCATCGCCACGTCGTCACCGCCGACCTGCGTCGGCGTCTCCGAGCGCACCACGCCCGCACAGAGGATGTGCCCACTGTCCCCTGCGTACGCCCAGCCCAGCGCGTTCTTGCCCGGGTCGATCGACAAGAGCGGCATCCGTAGCGGCGGCGGGAACCTGCTCATGCTGCCTCCTGCGTCAGGAACGTGCGCCCCAGCGTGCGCTCCGCCTCGCGCTTCCAAAGCGCCGCTCGAGGCCCACGGTACGCCAGCGCCTGGTGGAACGGGCTCGGGTCCTTCTCGCCCGTGTGCTGCACCCGGAAGTTCAAGAACGTGATCGCATCCGCGACCTCCCACAAGTCGATCTGCCACCACGAGCCCGCCGTGCGCACCGGCAAGAGCCAGACGATCTCGTCAGGAGCTCCCCGCTCCGCCGTGTGCCTCTTGCGCTCTCCCTTCTCGGGCAAGCCCAAGATCCGGTCGAACTCGAGCTGCGTGTCCGCGCCGCGCAAGATCCAAGGCGCCTCCGAGAGAACGCTATACGGAGGGTTCACGTAGACGAGCCCCATCCCCGGGCCCCACGGCAGCTCGAGCCCGCTCCCCACCACCGCCACGTGCGCCGGGATCAATCCCCGCGCCGGGATCGGAAGCGGCACGCCGTGCGGCATCCCCTCGGGCGCGTAAGCCGCAAGGTAGTACCGGACCTGCGCCGGCACCAAGCTCCCAGGATGCGAGCACGGGTCCAGGCCGATCGGCCCCAGGATGCGGATGATCTCCTCGAACACCCGCGGAGGAGTGCCGACCGAGTCCCGCTCCGAGAACGTGTTCTCAGACCTTCCCACGCCCCGCCTTCTTCGCGTAGTGCCGCATCCGACGCCGCTGCGCCCGGTTCAGCTCGAGCCTCCTCGGCAGCTTCGCGAGGATGGCCGTCACCGCGATCCGATCCTCCTGATCCATCTTCGTGTGCCACGCGATCTCGCCCGTCGCCTCGTCGCGCCGCGCCAGCAAGAGCGTGTCGAGCAGCACGTCGATGTGCGTGTTGTACCGATTGACCCGGATCTCCGGCCGGTCCTGCTTCGACTCGCCCGTGATGATGTCCGTCTTCATGCTGCCTCCAGAAGCGGCTCGTAGGGAATGAGCCGCCCGTTCTTGTCGAAGCGCGCCTCGGCGCTCTTGATCCACCGCTTCATCAGCGCCGGCACCACCTTCGGAGGCACGTCCGGCATCCACCTGCGGCCCGCCTCCTCCATGAGCTCGGCCACGCGGTACGCCGCCTCGTGCGCGATGTCCACCGGGTGCTCGCACAGGAACTCGTCGTGCACGAAGTCCACGATGCGGCTCCCCTCGAGCGGCGAGCGCCGCCCGCCCCGATCCACCCCGAGGTAGCTCTCGCGAGCGATCTCGTACCCTGCATCCTTCGCGCAGTCCGCCGCGAGCCCCTGGAAGAAGCTGTTTGCCGACTCGGTGTACGTGCACCACGCCCGGCGCCGAAGGCTGCGGACCTGGATGACCTCGCCCACGCCGCCGTGCTCGACCAGATCGCTGATGTACCGGAAGTAGGCCTTGGGATCCCACTCGTTGTACCAGGCCGTGCGGATCTTCTGCGCCTCGGCCGGCGTGAACACGATGCCGTAGTTGCTCTTGGCGTACTCGATGAACGTCTTCCAGCCCATGCCGCCCATGAAGCCGAACGTGCCGGGCTTGCACCGCTGCCGAGCCTCCTTCACCACCGACTCCTTGCGGCGGGCCCAGACATCCTCGTACGTCGTGCCGAGCCACCGCGCCGCGAGCGCGAGGTGCACGTCCTTGTCCGCGTTCAGCGCCTCGATCATCCGGTAGACCGGCCGCCCGATGTCGATGGACGCCTGGCACCAGCTGCACGCCTCGAACATCGAGAAGTCGTTCGTGCTCAGCCAGAACCCGTCCCGCGGCACGAAGCACTGCCGCACGCCCAGCTTCTCGTCGAGGTGCTTGTCCAGCTTCGCGAGCCGATCGATGCCGAGCTGCCGCCTCGGGTTCTGGAGCTGGTACGAGTACGCGGACGGCGCTTCCTTCTTTTTCTTGTTCTTGCCGCCCGAGCAGCTCGTGCGCCCCGTCTCGAGCAGCACGTTGAAGCGACTCTGGATCGGCATGCCGAGCTGCGCCGGCACCTCGAGCGCCCCGATGTCCTTGCTCAGGATCGTGCTGAGGCTCGTGAAGCTCGCGTAGTCCGAGAGCACCCCGTCCCCACTGTCGATGCACGCCTCCTCGTCGAGCGCGACCTCGCCGTGCGGCGTCGTCTTGGGCTTGCGCCCCTGCGACGTGGCGATGGCGACGACGCGCGCCGCAGCCGCCTTCGTGTCCTTGCTCCCGTCCGGGCGGACGAGCCCCGCCTGCCGCAGCCGCGCGAAGACCTGGTCCCGCTCGCGGCCGACGATCTCCCGCAAGAGCCCCACCATCATCGGGTCCACACGGAAGCCCCGCGCAACCATGAGCGCCAGCCAGAACTGCGCTCGAGTCTGCCGGAAGAGGTCGATCAACGTGAGCTCGGCCCCGACGCGCTGGGGTTGCTGCCCGAAGTGGCGCACCGCCGTGTCGCGCGAGCCGAGCGACAACGGATCGATGATCGACTGCAACACCGCGCCGCCCACGATCGAGTCCCCGATCGAGTAGTCCACCGCGCCCGGGTCCCACTGCTCCGTGCGGACGTTCCAGAGCGTGCCGTAGCGCAAGCGCCACGTGTCCTTGTCCATGTCCACGTTCAGGTGCCGCTTCGCCAGCGCCTGGAGGTTGTACTCGTGCTTGATGTACGAGCCGTCGGGCAAGTACATGCCGTCGTACTGGTTCGTCGCGATGTCGTTGAGCATCTGCGCGAGCTGGCAGCAGATGATCCTATTCTGGTCGAGCGCGTCGAAGATGAGCGCCAAGAGCGCGGGCTCCTCGTTCGCCGCGACGAGCAAGTCGTAGCTGATGTTCGCGCCCGAGAGCAGCGAGCGCGGATCCCGAAGCATCGTCCAGAGCGTGTGCATCAGCTCGGCTCGGTCGAAGTTCGCGTGGTAGAGCGCCGGGTCGTGGACGCGCGGCGGCACAGGCGACTGCTCGACGAGCGCCGGCTTCATCGACATGCACACCAGCTTCGGTGCGGTGCGCCCCGGCTGGATCAGGAACGTCTCGAAGTCGAACGGCACGTGCATCGCCACGGGCTCCTGCCCGGGCCGGATGCTGCGCAGCACGTAGTCCATGTGCGGCGTGAACCGCACCTGCCTGTGGTCGTAGATCACTTCACGCCTCCGAGTCCGAAGGCCAGAAGCTCGAAGGCACGCTGGGCCTGGGCGGGGACCACCGCGTTGCCAAGCGCTCGAAGCCGGTCCACCCGATAGGAAAGCCCATCAGCGCCTCGACGAACCGCGGGTTCAGTACCCGGGTGCCGCTCGAGGTAGCGTCGCCACCCGTCGGTGTCGTCGGGTCCGGGAGGGAATGCTGGGTGGCCTGCGTCCGCAAGTTCATCCCGCCCTCCCGCTGCGGCGATACTCCCGGCCCCGAAGTCCCGTCTTGCGCGGTCGGTGTTGACCAGCCCGTCGCCGCCATCGGCAGGTGAGGGCTCCCACTCCCGTCCCTCCCGTTCGGCCCGCCCTTGTCCCCGTCCGTCGCTCGAGGCGTCGGCCAGCCCGAGATCGCCATCGCCGAGAGATGCCGTCCATGTCCGTTCCGAATGCTCTGCGGCGGCTCCTTGGTCGTGCGGTTCGCGCTCTCGCTCGCGACCGGCGTCGGCCACTCCTTCGCCGCGATCGACAACGGCACCCCCGCCCCATTCCCGTTCACGCCCTTGTTCTTGGCCGCG
Source organism: Fimbriimonadaceae bacterium (assembly GCA_022843485.1). Taxonomy (GTDB): domain Bacteria; phylum Armatimonadota; class Fimbriimonadia; order Fimbriimonadales; family Fimbriimonadaceae; genus JALHNM01. The sequence goes on from JALHNM010000010.1 coordinate 11,089, forward strand.
AGCACTGCCTGCCTCGCCCGCCACGCCTCCGGCTCCTCCCCGTCGTTGAACCTCGCCGCTGTCGGGGTGGGCCACGCCCTCATCGCGTCCGTCAGCGTCACGCCCGGCCTGCCCCAGTCGTAGTGCGCTCGCGCCGCTGACCGGCTGTCCATCGCCGTCGGCGTGGGCCAGCCCAAACCAGAAGATTCGCTCTCGCTTGTGCGGGGCTCCGACATCAGAAGCTCGCGCGACAAGCGTCTGCACGCCGTAACCCAAGCCTTCCATCTCTTCGACGACTCGCTGCAATCCCAGGGTGGTGTGAGCGGCCACGTTCTCGCAAAAGACTGCTGTCGGCCGAATCTCACCAACGACGCGAGCAACATCGGGCCAGAGGTTCGAGTCGCCCTCGTGCCCCGCTCGCCGACCGGCGTGGCTGAAGTCTGTGCACGGGTAGCCGCCAACAATGAGATCCACGACGCCACGCCAGCAGCGGCCGTCGAAGGTTCGGAAGTCGCTCCAGATAGGAGCCGCGTCCAAGCGGCCTTCTTCCATGCGCGCGACCAGAACCGCGGCTGCATACGCTTCCCTCTCCACGTAGCAGACGACGCGAGGCGCGAAGCCTGCTCGTCGGAGAGCTTGCTCGACTCCTCGGTCCAGCCCGCCGACCCCGGAGGCGAAGGACAGGATTCGGATCTCTCGTTCGGAACAAAAAGCCACACTGACGAAGACGGGATTTGAACCCGCACCTCTCGAGCCTAGGACTCGAGCGCTCTAACCGATTGAGCTACGACGCCACCTGCCCTATTCGCTGAGGTCAGGGCACAACCTGGGTGAATGCACCGTTAGCGAGACGGTGCGTTCCGCGCTCTCAGGCGCGGCCCATGCGCTGAAGCTCGCGCAGGTCGGCCTCGGACTTGATCTCCTTGGTGTTGTGGAACGCACCGGGCTGCGAAGGGTGCGGGTACCAGCCGGGCGGCGGGAACGCGACGGGGGCCTGCGGGGCTCCCATCGGCGCGAACCCGGGCGCCTGGTTCATCGGCGGTGCGTACTGCACGGGCGGTGCTCCGCCCCAAGGCGGCGGGGCTCCGAGAGCGGGAGGGCCTCCGGGAGCGGGCGGCATGTTCGGCTGGTATCCGACGCCCATCTGAGCGGCTTGCGGATGGTAGGGCAGCACGGGCTGCGGTGCTGCCTGAGGAGCAGGTGCTTGCGGAGCCTGGGGCCCGCCCCACGAGGTCGGAGCCTGCTGCGCCGCGCCCGGGGCCGGCGACCAGTTGTGGATGGTGAAGGGCTTGTTCGCCTTCGTCGTCGTCGACGCGGTGCGAAGCTCCACGATCGAGCCCTTGTGCGGCTGCGTCGGGCCGATCGCCGCCGCGCCCACCACCCTGTCGACCGCCGCCTTGATCGCTTCGCTGTCCGTGAGCCCCATCATGGCGCCGATCATCGCCTTGAAGTTGGGCAGGCTCATGTCCTGGTTCCACTTGATCATGTACTTGGCGCTGCGACCCGCCTGCAGCAGCGGATCGTCCGACTCGAGGATGTCGAACTCGGCGTTCACGTAGTTGTCGTTGCGCCCCTCGAAGTACACGACACTGGTGTTGCGCACGAGGTAGCGCCGGTCCGCGTTGAAGTGCGGCAGCCTCGAGCCGGTGGGGTCGGCACTCTCGATGCCGTCCATCGGATCGGCGTTGGCCGGCGGGCGGGGTGGCGGTGCCGCGTAGCCGGGCTGCGGAGGCGGACCTCCGTAGTAGCCCTGCTGCGGCGGGCCTCCGTAGTAGCCCGGGGGCGGCTGCTGCGGGTAGCCCTGCTGAGGCGACTGCGGGTAGCCCTGCGGCGGCTGCGGGTAGCCCTGGGGCGCGGCCGCGACCGGCTGCGGGTAGCCCTGGGGCGGCTGAGGATAGCCCTGCTGAGGTGCCTGCGGGTATCCCTGAGGAGGTCCCGGCGGATAGCCAGGCTGGTACGGGTTCGTCATGTGCTTGCGTCTTTCTCTTGAGCGTGTTCGAGAGCGTGATCGTGATCGTGTTCTTGTTCGTGTCGGCGTGTGCCGCGTTGTCGATGTAGTAGATCCGTAGTCGCGGGTCAAGCCCTTGTTTTAGGCCTTCTTGTGCTTTTTGATGGATCCACCGAACTCGTCGATCACGATGTCGCAGTACGTGAGTTTTTGCGGTTGCCCGGTCATGTCCGTGAGCGCTCGCGCATCGCTGCACGCTCTCCAGAAACTGTCGAGCTGCTCCTGCACCGTCGTGATGAACTGATACACGACCTCGTCCGCTTCCTGGCCTTCTCGATGCGTGCGCCCGAGGAGCTGCTCCATCTGCTTGCCGTTCGGCGGTACAGACGTGATGAGGTTCGTCGACCACGCCTGAAGGTTGCGCCCCTCGCTGTTGCTGGCGATGCTCGCAATCATGGGTTGCTTGGGCGGGTGCTGCTCGATGAAGCGCTTGGTGATCGCGTCGATCCCGCCCTGGCCGTAGTACGGCACGCCCGTGCGCCGGGCGAGCTCGTGGCCGAACTCCGTGTGCTCGACCCACACGATGCCGCCCTGCGTGTCCTTCGGGACCTCTTCGGCTTCGCCCTTCATCCAGCGGGCGCAGAAGTCCAGCGCTGCGGAGTCGAGCCACACCGCCTCCCGGTTCTTCTCGGGGTCGTAGAGCCCCTGCACCTCGCGCCACTGCTTGAGCGGCTCGCTGTCGTAGAGCCCCGCGTCGATCGCGTCCATCACCTGCTTGGGAGAGTCGAGGTGCGAGCGGTTCGTCTTCAAGATGGTCCGCATGTACGAAGACCACGCAGTGCGCTTCTCGCGCCAGACGTGCGGCGGGGCCGGGTTCCACCGATAGTAGAAGCCGAGCCCGACCGACCGCATGTGCCTCCACAGCTCGATGGCGTCGAGCAACGGCTCCCCGTCCGGGCGATCCCAGCGCTCGCGCAATCCTCGGATTGCTTCGATGCTGGCCACGCTCTCGAGCATCAGCCGGATGTTCTCGACCCGGAGCGACGCGCCGATCATCGGCGAGGTCGTGGCGACCACACCCGGCGTCTCCATCACCCGGCGCATCACAGCGCGTCGCACCACGCCTAGGCCCTCGTCGTACGCGACGCGCGAGAGATGCTCCCGCTCCTCGGGCGTGCAGAACTGCACCAGCGCCCCGGGAGCCGTGCGCCCCTCGTCGTCCCGCTTCTGGTCCAGAGCCATGCTCCACGTGATGCCGTCCTCGAACGTCACGGGCAGCGGCGACTTCGCGATCCGCGTGCCGTCCGCAGCTCGCGTCGGCCTCAGCGCCCACCGCAGCATGTGCGAGAAGTCCAGGATCGATCGCTTCATGATCGTGCCCGACATCCCCACGAACACCACGTTCTCGTTCCCCTCGAGATACCGCTTCACGCGCTTCGTTACGGCTGCGGCGGGGTTTCGCAGGCGGTGGCAGTTGGAGACCAGCGTGTTGTCGGCAAAGTAGTTGTGGTCGGTGTCGACCTCGAGATCATACACCCAAGCACCTGCAGCACCACATCCCTCAGGTCCGTCCGCACTTGTTTGTTCGAGAATCTCAACACGTGCCACCCGAGCTGGTTCAAGATGCCAGTCTTGCGTTTGTCCAGGAACTTCCACTTGCGCGATTTGTGCGATGCGCCGTCGATCTCGATCGCTATGCGCCGCTCCACATCCGCCAGATCCACCTTGTAGCACGTGGGTAGACTGGGCCCTGTCGCGCCCTTCGTGGAGATCGGATACTCCATAGGGCAGTGCCCGTTCAGCGCTTCGTGCAGCATCTTCTGCGGGACGGTCAGTTGCCCGTTGCCGCCCCTCGCCAAGAACGTCCTCCCTTTCAAGGCTTTGCTCATTTTGGCCAACACCCGGGGGTCCTTGGTGGGGTTGTTCAAACGCATCCTCTCGGAATGCCACGGTTGCGGTTTCCCCTTGAGCGCTTTGGATATCGCTGTGCTTCGCTTCTGCAGAGTTTCGACGGACGGTGGAGGGCGCGCCGCCGACGAGCAAGACGTGCTGCAATACTTGCGCGGTTTGTTCTTCTGCAACGACGCCAAGACGCGGATCGTTTTGCCGCACTTCGGGCAAGCCGTCTCCGCTCGAGGTGCTTGTGGTCCACTCCTGCGCTGTTTCTCCTCGGGTCTGTTCTGAATGGCCTTGCAAGCGCAGGCCAGCGTGCAGTGTGTGGGGGTTCGCTTCCCCCTCCGCACGACCCGTGCTTGCTTCCCGCACCCGGCGCAGGTGATCTCCACGTAGTAGACATAGCGCACGTACATAGCCGCGTTCCGTCCAGATCTTGTGGTCTTCCGTGCAGGTCAACGTGCCGTGTGTGTGGTGCACGCGGACCAGCCGTTTGTGGGATTCCTTCTTGACGCGGCGGACTATCTTCCGCCAGTGCAATCCGCTCTCCCCTGCGGCAAGTACGTGCTTGCCGACCCCTTCGTCGACCACTCGCGCGATGGGCACCTGCCCCGCGTCCGTATGGACCAAGGTGCTGCCGGGGAAGCACTCGTCGCACACGAGCACGTCGGGCTGCGCCTCGTCGAGCATCTTCGCGTTCTGCGTCCTGCCGAGCTTCTCGTAGCTCTCCATGCGAACGCGCGGGATCAGCCAGTCGACCCGGTACTTCGCCGCCTCCCTGTGCGTCTTGTCGATCAGCTTCGCAGGCAGCAAGAGGAGCGGGCGCCGCGCCTCGAGCACCAGGAACGCCAGGAGCGAGGTCAGCGTCTTGCCCGCGCCCACGCTCGCCGAGAGGAGCAGCCCGCGGTTGTAGTACATCTCGAACAACGCGGCGACTTGGATCGGGCGCAAGGCCTGCTTGCCGTTCTGCTGCCGCAACCACGCCTCGAGCCGCAGCACGTGCAAGTACGGTCGCACCTGCGGGTACACGCCCAAGATCTGCTCGTCCGTGGCTTTGAGCGTGATCGCCCGGTACATCCACGCACGGACCTCGGCGGGCATCGGCGGAACTTCGGGATACGCGTCCTCCCACTTCCGCCTCGGCAACGCGGCGATGCGGCGCAGCTCCGCACTGTCGTCGACAGCACGGGCGCCGCCGAACGGCGTGTCCTTGTGGAATGGGTTTCCGCGCTTGCGAGCCACGTGTTCGTTCTCCGAGGACAGCAAAGCCCGGCCGACTCAACGAGCGCGGCCGGGCTCCAAAAGGACCGATCAGTCCGCGCCGATCAGCTTCCGCAGGATGTCGCCGATCTTGTTGTGCGCGTCGAGGAGCTTGCGGATCTGCTCCACGCCGGAGAGAACCGGCTCGAGGGGGGGCGGGTCCCACATCTTCACGTCGGGCCCCTGGAGCGCGGTGTGCGTGGTGTTCGTGGCGGGGTCCCACGAGAGCTTCGCCTGCTCCGAGAGCTGCTGCGCGGGTGCCTGGGCTGCGGGCGCCATGCCCTTCGCGCGCATCTCGTTCCGCACCGTCGAGCGCAGGTTCACCTCGCGCAAGCCCTTCACGTCGATGTTGTGCTGCTTCGCGAGGTCCCTCAGCGCCTTGGCGTCCATCGCGTCGTACGCGTCGCCGCCCTCCTTGGGTGCCTTGCCGGGCGCAGGCGTGTTCGCGTCCGGCGTCGGCTGCGCGAGCTCCGGGAGCCCCGCGCTCTCCGGCGCGTTGATGCCCGTCGCCCGCTGCGGGCCGAACACCTCGAGCCGCAGCTCATCCAGGTACGGCCGCGCCGCCGTGTAGACGCCCAAGATCTGAGCGTCCGTCGCGCCCTGCTTCAGCGCGTAGAGGACCATCGCCTTCAACTGCGGGTCGATCGGGGGCGGCGGCGTGGCCGGCACCGCGACGCGCATGTTGACCTCGTCGATCGTCCGCAAGTCCGCGCGCAGCTGCGTCAGCATCGGCGCGACCCACGACCACCGCTCCGCGATCTCCGCATTCGAGTGATTCGCGCGAATCGCGCCGATGATCGCCTCCCGGATCTCCTTGGGCCACGTCTCCGTGCTCGAGGGGTAGTGGTTCTGCGCGGGCGGCGAGGGCGGTGCTTGCGGCGGGGCAGGAGGAGCAGGCGGCGCCGGGGGGGAGAGACGAGCCCAAGTCTCCTCCGTGTTCGGCAGGAACTGCGGAGCCGCGACATCGCCGTTCCACACCCAGGCGGGGTCCTGGTGCACCTGCCAGGGCGCCGGCAGCGTTCGGACGGGCGGTGCCTGGGGCGGCTGGGGCGGCTGGGGCGCGGCCACGACCTGGAAGGTCTGCGAGTGCGGAGGCACCGTCTGCGACTGCGGAGGGACCGCGTGCGTGTTCAGCTCGAACCCGTTCGGCGTCGGCTGCAGCTGCGGCCAGCTCTGCGTCGGCTGCTGGGGCGGGAGCGTGTGCGGATCCCAGAAGCTCGGCTGCGCGACTGGGGGTGGCGCGCCGAATCCGTTCTGCGGTGCGGGGAAGGGCGAGGGCGCCCCGAACGGATGCAGCGGTTGCTGCATCGGCATCGCACCGAGCAACGGCACCAGCCCTCCCTGCACCGGCGGCGGGGGTGCCGCCTGCACATGCCCCGAACTCAACGCCTGCTTCGTCGCCTCGATCTTCGCCATCAAATCTTCACTCGTGCTCATGCTTGCCTCCATCTGCTGCTGTGCCGTCATCCGGCACGGTTTGTTCTTGAACGGGCACCCGCCGTACGCTCCGCACGCGGACACATCCTTGGGCATCTGATCGCCCCGCATCCCCAGCGCCTTCGCGCGCAAGGGCCCGACGATCGCCAGATCCTCCCACTTCGAGAGCTCGCGAATCACGTGCTCCTTCGTCACCGTCTGGAACGAGACCTCGCTCTTGTACGGCTTGCTCGTCTTGTAGTAGACCCACCGAAGGTTCACTCGAGGAGCCGTCGGGTTCCTCGTGAACGCCACGTGCGCATAGACGAGCGCCTGCACGTCGTAGAGCAGATCGTCCGGCAGCTTCCGATACCCGAGATTGCTCGTCGTCTTGTGATCGAGCACCTCGGGGATGAACACCGCCCGCCCGAGCACCTGCGAGCCATCGGGCAGCGTGTAGACGACGGGCCCCATGCCGTGCTGCTCGTGCTCCTCGCGCTGGTACGACGAGTCGATGAAGCCGCGCCACACGGCGGGATAGCGCGTCAGGAACGGGACCGTGAAGCCGCCCTCGACATCGTGGTGCGGCCCGGGCGGCGGAAGATGGTGCAGGCCCGACTCGGCGATCTTGCCGATCTCGTAGACCTTGTTCCCGATGACGAGCACCTCGTCCCGGTTCGGCGGAATGCCCTTGCTCAACCACGACTCGAGCACCTCGTGTGTGCGCGTCCCGGCCCTCGCCGACGCGTGCTGCGGCGTCGGCAAGCCGTCGAGGTACTGATACCCCCACTTCGCCGGGCACGAGTGGAACGTGTCGAGCTGGCTCGCACTCATCCGCACCATGGGCGGCGCGGGCACGTGACTGCCCGCGAGGACTGGCAGGTGAACGCTCACGTGGCGAGGACCCAGTCCTCCGCGAGCAGATCCGTCTGCGACGCGAGCCAGGGCACGAACCCGTTGTCCGCCGTCTTCATGCCGATGAACGACATGAGCCTCGGCGAGTTCGCGACGCGGTCCTCCCCTTTCGGGCCTGCCCCGAGCCAGTCTCGCATCGCCGTGATCCCCGCTGCCACCAGCTTCTCAGAAGGCGTGATTCGCAGGCTGACGAGCGCGCTGGCCTGCGCGTTGCTGTCCGCGAGGCTCCCGTGCGGCACGACGAGCACCAGCCACATGCCCTTGCCGTTCCAGCCCTCGCGGGCGATCCGTTCGCCGCTCTTGAGCGCGGCGAGTGCTTCTCCGAAGTTCATGTTCCAGTCCTCTTCTCGCGCAAGAAGAGCGCGTGCTCGGCGATCTGGTCCTTGTAGATCCAGTCTTCGATCCGCACCCGCCGCTCGTCGAGGTACTGCGCGCTCGTCGCGGGCGTCATGATGCGCAGTGCGTTGTCTGCACCAGAGCCGGAGTTGTGGGTGAGGATCACGCGGATCGCGTTCTCGAGCCAGGCCACGTCCATGTACTTCCTGTGAATCAGGCGCCGCGTGCGGCCCACGTCCTTCAGGAAGCGGTCAGCCTCTTCCGCGCCGTCTCCCAACACGAGCGGGCAGTGGATCAAGTCCCCGTTGAAGGCCCGCGCGACCAGATGCAGACCGACGGGGTGCTCGGACCACAGCCGCGTCAAGCCCCGCCCCAGCAGCGTCTTGCCCGTACCCGGCGGCCCGTTGAGAACGAGGACGCGGTCCGCCTTCTCGAGGTTCGTGATGTTCGCGATCCAGTTCTCGAGCTGCGGGTACTGCGACCCCGCCATCAGGCGGAGCCACGCGTCGATTTCCGCGTGCTGCTTGGCCTGCACCGGACGGAGCTTGTTCTTGAAGACTGCCATGTTCACCCTCTCTCGTAGTCGCGGCGTCGTCGTGTCTACTACGAAACGCCACCCTTCGTCAAGGCGCGTCCGAGCTTCGCGGACTCGATTCCCTGCCGCATGTTCTGGATCTTCCGCGCAGCGCTCACCGCGGGGGGCTGCCGCGCCACGATGCGCGCGTCCCCGCCCTTGCGCACGATGCAGAAGATCGTCTCGAGGGCCTGCACCTCCGAGTCGGAGAAGGACGTGCTCGCGCGGTGTTTGCTGTCTTCGTTGTCGCTCATGAGGATCTTTCAGTTCGTTGCTGTCTTTTTGAGCGGCATGTCGAGCGCGGCGATTGCCGATCGAATGCCTTCTGCGGTCGAGAAGCCCGTCTCCTCGGCCCACGTGATCAGGTTCTCGGTGTCGATGATGCGGTACCAGATCTGTCTTCCCTGCTTGTCCCGGAGCTGCGCTCGAGTCCCCGTCGAGAGACCGGCGATCGCCTGCGACACGCGGCTCGAGGTCGGCGTCGGCGTGCTCGTCGGGTAGAGGCCCCAGTGGTCCACGAACACCTTCGTGTTCACCGCCAAGGCCCCCTCATGCGCGCGGATGAGCGCCCGGTTCTCCATCGCCATCAGCTTGCTCGGGTCGAGCAGGTAGCTCACCAGCCAGTTGCAGATCGCGCTCCTGATGCCGGTGCTCGTGGTCAGCGACCTGGCCAGCTCGCTCGCGCCGCCCGATGCGATGAGCCGCGAGTGCCGCTTCACCACGATCGTGTCGCGCAGGTAGAGCGCGTGCTCCGCGATGAGATCTCGCTCCACCCACGACTCGGCGATCTGCCCGTGCTTGACCCGCAGGTCCTCCAAGTACGCAGCCGCGACTTGGTCCGTGTGGATGTAAAAAAATCTCTCGACGAGCGCGGCGATGTCGTTGATCGTCATGTGCTCGTTGCTGCTGAGGAGCTCGCGGTTGTTCGCCGCCAAGATCAGCCGCACGCTCCCCTTCACCACTGCGGCCGGCAAGAACTTCCGCTTCAACGGCCGCTGCCGTGCCTGGATGAACTCTCGGATCTCCCCCGTGCGCACGCGGCCTCGGAAGTCCTTCGGCGCCACCTCGTCCCCGAACACCAGCGGGCACTGCAAGAGCGCCTCGTTGAAGTTCTGCCCGAGCACGTCCTCGAAGTTGCTGGGCCCCGACTTGCTCCAGATCCGCGCCAGGCCGCTCGCGAGCAGCGTCTTGCCCGTGCCCGGAGGTCCTTCGAGGTAGAGCGCGCTCGAGGGCTCCTTGAGCAGCGTGACGCCCGCGATCCACTCGAGCAGCCTCGGGTACTCCTTGCCCGCCATCAGCCGCAACCAGCGATCGATGTCCCGGTGCTCCTTGGGCTGGATGTCCCGGATCGGGCACGGCGCCTCGGTGAACACGTTCGCGGTCGAGTCGAAGTAGCAGTAGTTCGCCGTCAGGTCGGCGACGATGCTCGAGGCGACCTCGCCGTACTCGCGCACGAGTTCCGCCGAGGTCTTGGCCCGCGTCGCCTTCTCGGTCGTGATGTCGAACGACACGCCCACGCTCGCGGCGGGCGCGAGGATGCTCCGCGCCGCGTTCGCCATGTCGTCGAGCGTGTAGGGGCCCCGGTAGTTCCCCTCCCTGCACACCCCGTCCTCGTCGGAGATCCCTCCGAACAGGTAGAAGCTCTTGCCCTTCTGGATGATCCAGCGCCGCTTCATCGACCCCTCGAGCTGCTCCTCGAACGCGCGAATCTCGGCTTCGGTGTAGGGCGTGTCGCGCTGCCCGCGGAAGTACGCGGCGATCCGAGAGTCCCGATCGACCTCGGTCCTGCTGCGCTCCTGCTGCTTGCGCCGCACCAGCTTCTCGAGCGCGTCCTCGAGGCTCGGGCCGTCCATCCCCATCTGGTGCAGGCTCGGGGCGAGCAGCTGCCCCACGCTCTCGGGGCTCGCGTACGGGTGCTTCTCGGCGATCGTCGCGCACACCCGGAACAGCATCGTGTCCCGGCCCCCCGGCGCGGCGAAGGGCAGCCCGTCGCAGATCGCTCTGAGAGCCTCGACGATCTCGAGCTTCCCCTGCTTCTTGCTCCGGCTCCAGACCTTGGCGATCTCCCGCAGCTCGTGCTTGGTCAGATCGTACTGGGCGGGCTCGGGGCCCTTGATCTCACGGTAGGCGACCGCGACCTTGTTCCACGCCGGATCTTCAGGAGGAGCCGTGCGGATCAGCTCGTCGATGTCGATCGCGAGTTGCACTCAGCGCACCACTCCGCCCCAAAGATGCCGCCCGAGCGACTGGTCGATGTAGATCGGCTGGGCCGGTGGGTTCGCAGGATGCGCGGGGACGAAGTAGCAGTGCGTCGCGTCCACGCAGCTCCGGTCGGCGATCGCCCGCTTCCACGCGTAGCGCTTCTGGAGGGCGTGGCTGACCGTCCTCCACTCGTCGATGCCCACCGGGCGGGAGAACGGCACCACGAGGCGCCCACGCACCAGCTCGGGGCCTTCCTGGGGCTCCCAGGCGGACGCGAAGCGGTCTGGGGTGCTCGCGGGCGTCTTGCGCGAGGCCCGGAGCGCCTTGAGGGCTTCCTGGGTCTTGATGGGGTCCCCGTGCGACCAGCTCGAGCAGAACATGAAGGGCACGTCCATGCGCCCAAGGAGCTCGGCGATGTCGTCCATGGGCACGTCGTCGTAGTCGAAGACCCCGAAGTGCACGCGCATGGCGTTCGGCAGGTCCTTCTTCGTCCCCGGGGGCCACTCGCACGGCGAGAACATCGGGATCCCCATCTTTCGCGGGTACGGCCGCGGGGGCCCGAGCGCCGCGACCAGCTCAGGGAAGCTCGCGTACTGGGCCACCGTCCGCTGCGCCGCAGTGGGGTGCTCGTTCGGAAACCACGTGGCGCTGATCACAAGACGACGCTCCCTAGGGCACCCCAAGAGGCGGGCGCCTTCACTCTCTGCTCGGGGGTTTCTCGTTCGCTCGAGGGTGAAGGCCAGGCCGGACAGGTTGCACCGGGGTGTCCAAGCAGAAGGGGAGGTCTGCGCCACCACGACCGTCTGTCTGGCCTGCACCCTCGAGCGAGCGAGTGGTGCGAGGGGTGTTCTACCGATCGAGAGCGAGGGCGTCAAGCACGATCGGCGCCCGCCCCCTCGCGACGGGCTCCCGGGCCCGTTCGGGGGTCGTTGTCACCACTGTCACCACTGTTTCAGCAGAAGGGGGTCTCAAACCATATAGGGGGTACTACACTTTTTTGACTACATTATCCTACTTTCGGTGTAGTTTTTCTATCTCCTTACTAATATGAAGAAAAAGCTGGTGACAGTGGTGACATTGGGGTTTGGAGGCCTGTTTATAGGGGTCTGCCTGTCACCACCTCTGTCACCATCGCTCGATTTCAGGTGGTGACAGTGGTGACAAAAACTACCGTGCGAGCACAAAACGCGCAGTGTGGTTGTAAATACCTACATCCACCTACTTTTGGGGTAGTTTTTTGGCTGTGAGAAACCTCTCCACCTTTTTGACTACATCTGCGCTCAAACACTTATTCTTTTTCTCACACATTTTTGGGCTAGTTTTGCTTAGTTTAGTTTTTTCCGGCCGGCTTTGTGAAAATCCTCACGCACTTTTACGGTACTTTTACACCTATCTTCTGATAGGACGGCCTATCGCCCGATAGTTGCACTGCGTTTTCTCATAAAGTTTCGTCAACGATTTCGACACCCGCCTTTTTCGTAGTCGCTTTGTAGTTGACGCGACTACGGAGGTCGGGCACACCTCGCCGGTATGACGAAATCGTCGAATCCCGAAAACGAAACCCCCGTCCACCCCGTCCACCCCGACCAGGAGATCATCGACTTCTTCCTCGCCTGCGCCCAGGACGCCCGAGAGGGCCGTGTCCTCTTCGTGATGGCCTCGGTCGGGGTCGTGAAGCCGCCCGCACCCCGGGGGCCCCTCGACCCCGCCGGGCCCCCCGCCAACCGCTTCGCCGTGAACGTCGGAGCGTTCGTCGCCTCGCGCACGCAGCTCGTCGAGCCCGTGAGCCTCGCCTCCGCCTGCGAGGACGTGCGCCGGGGTGCGGCCTACGCCGCCGACCAAGTCACCGCCCGGTGCGCCGCCGCGCTCCCTCAGGAGCCGCCGTCGTGAAGAAGGAACGCGAGGATGCGATCTTCGGGTGCGGATGCGCGAGCGTGATGCTGCTCGGCGTCCTTCTGGCGAAGCTGGCGTTCATCGCCGTGATCGTCGGCGTCGTGGTGTGGGCCCTCCGCGCGGCGGGGGTGTCCTTGTGAACCGCGAGGCCTTCAGCGCCATCACGCTCGCTCAGGTCCAGTACCTGGAGGCGAACGGCTGGCAGAGGGGTCGCGAGGAAGGTACGTGGACCGAGCCCCAGTGCTTGGGGCGGCGCGGGCGGACCTTGGAGTTCGGGCACGCCGTCAACTCTCAGCTGTACCACGACCGCAACTGGGTCAAGATAGCACCTGCCGACACCCCGCCCTCGTTGATGCAGAGGCTCGAGTGGCAGTACGGGGAGATCCGCAGGGAGTGGCCTCAGCGCCACGAGCCCGGCTACCGGACTAGCTCGCGCAGGCGTCGTCAGGACATCCGCGGACGCATTCGGACCATCGCTCGTCTTCAAGCGGAGGGTGGGGTCGCTCTGACGCGGGTGGAGAAGTGCAGGCTCGAGCGCGCCATGCATGCCAAGCATCACCGGGAGACGGGCTGCCCTTGCGGCAAGGAAGGACCTCCGTACTGATCTGCCACACCTGTGGAAACCCACGACGCCTGGGCCGACACCACGAACTCTGCCCTGTACCGCACCGGCCTGTAGAGCGCCCCCTGCGCGCCTACCTGTGCGAGCCTTGCGAGGAAGCCCTCAAACGAAAGACCACCCCATGAAACACCTCTTGCTCTTCATCCTCCTCCCCGCGTGCGTGTCGGTCGTGCCCTACCCGGACGGCGGCACGGACGCGCAGACGCCCGACGCGGGCGTGCTTGTCGAGGCCGACGGGGGCGACCGCGACACCTCGAGCCCGCCGGCCGACGTGCCGAGCCCGAGGGACGCGGGACCTCCGCCGGACATCCGCACGCCCGCGGGGTTCGCTCGAGCTGCGGGCGTGCTCATCTGCGAGGCGTGGGCGAGGTGCCCGAGCTGCACGTTGCCGGCGGGGGACTGCCCTGCGATGCGGGCGACGGGCGAGCTCGCGGTGCACGACCCCTTGGACTTCGACCCCGATCGAGCCGCCGCGTACCTCGAGCTGCTCGAGAGCGCGTACGCGTCGTGCGAGCAGGTGAGCCAGCTCGAGCACGCGACGATGTACCCGTACTGGGGCGACGGGATGCCTGGGGACCCGCCGGAGACGGGCACGCCGTGCACGAGCCCGGACGACTGCACGACGAGGAACTGCCAGCCTGTGGGGCTCTTCGCGGAGCGGCGCTGCGTCGCGCTGCCCGCAGCTTCTCCGAGGGGGCCGCTGTGTCTGTGAAGGAGCAATCATGAGCAGGGATGCAACAGGACTCTATTCGGGTTGGGCGGTGCGTTTGGTTGCTTGCCCCGTGTGCGGTGCTGCGAAGGGCGCGGCGTGCGACGTGGCCGTCGAGGGCTACGCCGAGCACGGCGTGCACTGGGACCGCACCGAGAGCGTGCCTGCGGGCGCGACCGAGGAGGCCGCAAGCACTGCCGTCTACACAACCCCGGACGGGGAGGTGCGGGACATGGCGGAGATCAACAAAGCGCTTCAGGAGGAGGGTCGGGACGAGTGCTTGCTGCACTTCGCCATCGAGGCGATCGACAACCCCCGGGACGCGGCGCACTTCGCGCTGCTCGAGAAGGTGCTCGCGGAGTACGGCGTGCCCGAGAACGCGCATGTGGGCTCCCCTGCCATGGTGGGGAACCGCAGGCTGCAGATCGAGTGGGCGGCCGCGCAGGCGCTCGAGGCGTTGCAGCTCGTTCCTGACGAGGAACGGCGCGTCCGCATGATGGCGATCATGACCGTGAGCAACGTGCTCGAGGCGCTCAAGGACGGGGGTGAGTGGCCGCCGAAGGGTACTTCTCCGAAGCCGCCGCTCGGCGAGCCGCCGGCGTGGCTGAAGCGCGAGCAGCGCCTCGAGCAGTACCGCCAAGAACTCGCGGACATAGGTGGCCGCCTGGAGCGCGGGCAAGCGCGTTCGATCCGAGAGCTACTCGAGCTTTGCCGCGAGCTCTGCATCGAGAACGAGAAGCTGAGGAAGGGGACACCGACATGACGACCCCGCGCATCACCGCGCTCTCTTTGCGGCGCTGGCCCCCGGACCTCAGCGCTTTGCCTCTCGAGCACCAGATCCGTCCGCACACCCACCGTTTCCTCGTCTCGGGCAAGGTCGAGGACGTGCAGGATCGGTTCCTCACGGTGCAGATCGAGCGCCGGCCTTCCTATCGGATCCAGGTCGCGATGCCGAAGTTCCTCGAGCACGGACTCAAGCCCGGGGATCGCATTAGCGAGGTGGGAGTGCTTGGGCGCCGCTTCCGGGGGCCCATCCACAACCGGCACCAGGAGCTGACGTTCTTCGTGCGACCGCGCGAGGAGCCCCAGGACGACGGCAACCCCTTCGCCACGCACGAGACGAGGTTCGGTGTGCTCGGGACGCCGGAGGCGATGGACGAGAGCGTGTGGTGGACGACGGCGCTCGGGGAGCGGATGCGGGCACAGCAGATGTCGGACTCGCATCTGGCGCACGTGCTGCAGCTCATCTTGCGCCAGACGCTCTTGCGCCTGGCGATGGGCGATCGCTTCAAGCGTTCGCTCGCGCGCCCGGAGGACGCGAAGCTCTTCCTGACGGTTGCGCGGAGTCGTTTCTTGCGGCACGCGCTCAAGGAATGGGAGCGGCGCAAGTTGCCGTGGTGGGGTACTTTTCAGGGCGAGGCGCAGACGACATGAGCCCCATCATCAACCCCACCGGGGAGTACAGCTTCATCACCGAGCGTCTCGCGATCGGCGGGGTGCGTGCGTACGGGCTCGGCACGGAGCTCGCGAGGAACTTCGACTTCGCCGTGAACGTGGCGGAGGAGATCGAGAAGGCGATGCTGACGAAGCCCTCGCACCACATCGCGAGCATGCACTGCGGGTTCGACGACACGCACAAGCTCGCGCCCGAGCTGCCGAAGATCGAGCGCGCTGTCCAGCTCGTGCAGATGCACCGGGCGTTCGGCAGGCGCGTGCTCGTCACGTGCGCGCAAGGGCGCAACCGATCGGCGCTGGTCGTGGCGGAGACGCTGATCCGGGAGGGCGCGAGCCCCGAGTTCGTCGTGCGCACGATTCGCGAGCGGCGCGCGAACTCGCTCGCGAACACCACGTTCGTCGAGTGGCTGATGAGGAAGCGGTGATGGAGATGGAGGCATACTGGATCGGGGCCTGCACCGGCTTCGGCTGGGGCGCGGTCGCCACGGGTGTGCTCTTCGCGATGCTGTACGGGCCTCGCCGGTGATCCTCGGGTTCACGGGCACGCGCGCGGGCATGACGGCGGCGCAGGCACGCGAGGTGCGCAAGATCTTCCAGGACCTGGGCCCAGCACTGACGCACGTCGCACACGGAGACTGCTTTGGAGCGGACATAGACTTCGATCGACTGGTCCGGCAGAGGCCGTACGACACGTGGCGGTTGATTCACCCCAGCGACATCGAGCACGACCGCGCGGACTGCGCGTACGAATCGAACCGAAACACCATCCGCTACCCTCCGCGCCCGCCTCTCGAACGGAACCGGGACATCGTGCTGCAGGCGGATCGGATGCTGGCGTGCCCGAAGGGCCCCGAGGAGCGGCGCTCGGGCACGTGGGCGACGGTGCGTGCCGCCGTGAAGGAGGGCAAGAAGGTGCTGATCATCATGCCAAATGGCGAGAGGAGCGAGCGATGAGCGGAGGATCGTTCAACTACCTGTTCAGCAAGATGATGTCCGGCGAAGCGAACCCCCATGAGCTGCGTCCGATGATCGAGGAGATGCGTCGTCGGGGCATCAACAAGATCGCCGACGAGCTCGAGGCCCGCGCGGACGCTTGGATGGCTGTGCAGCAGCGGTACGCGGACCTCGCGCACGAGATCGAGTGGCACTGCAGCGGGGACTACGGCGCGGACCAAGTCGACGAGGAGCTGAAGCGGTTGGGGCATGAACCCCAAGTGCTCGAGAAGCGGTGCCGGTGCGTCATAGGCGAGACGGACGGCCCGAGGTGCTCGCTCGCGGCGGGACACGACGGGCTCTGCAACACGTCGTTCTAGACCTCGTAGATCCACTCCTTCGCGACCATGTTCTTGGGCGCTTCCCAGCCTGGGGGCATGGGAACGGAGGCGTCGAGGGAGATCCAGCGCTTGACGCCCTCCTTGGGCGTGCCGGCCTGGATGAAGATGTGATCGGGCGTGCTCGAGCGCGTGGTCTGGATGACCTTGAAGCGGCAGGGGATGCCGACGGACATGAGCGCGGCGCAGCCTAGGCTGCTGAAGTCGTCGCAGTCCGCGGTACCCGTTCCGAGGGTGTGGCGCGGGTGCATGTACGTGTCCGCGCCCGAGATGTCGGACGTGTAGCGCACGTCGCGGCGGAGGGCCTTGAAGATGGCCAAGATCTCGGCCTCGGTGTTCTTCTCGGGCACGCACCACTGCTCGCCGTTCCAGCCGCTGCGGCACTTCTTGGAGAGCTCGGCGCGGGTCCAGGCGATGACCTTGGGGTCGAACTTGCCCTTCTCGGCGTTGGTGATGATCTGCTCGAGGCGGTCGTCGAGGTTGTTGACCGACTTGAGGGTGACGCGCATGGACCCGTTGGGGGTGTTCATGCGGGGCCCCTGCCGCAGGGTCGTCAGGTTGCGCTTGCGGCGCTTGACGACCTGCGAGCGCGGCCCGCCCGCGTCGGTGCGCCCGAGGCCCTTGCTGAGGTGCCCGAGGCCCCTGTTGAGCGCGGACAGGCCGCCGTAGATGGAGACAGCACCGAGCGCGAGGCTGAAGAGATCCATGCTACCGAGCGTAGCATGAAAAGACGAAAGCCCGACCGAGGCCGGGCTTTCGTGGTGGGTAGTGCTGAACAAGGTTCTGCGCGGCGGGCGTCATCCCAAAGATAACCGCCGCACGTCGGCTCAGCGCTCGGAGCGTAGCATCACTCGCCCTCGTCGCCAGCCTCTTCTTCCTCGCCATCGTCCTCGCCGTCGTCTTCGGCGGGGGCCGGCAGGGTCTCGGGTGCGGGCGCAGGAGCCTCGGCGGCAGGAGGCGCGACGGACTGGGGTGCCAGGACGACGGGCGCGGGCACGGGGGCCGGGAGGGGCTCGAGGTTCATGAGCTGCCGGACCACGGTGTGGAAGGAGATCCAGTGCTCGGTGAAGGAATCGGAGATGCGCACGGCGGCGCGCTCGTCGAGGAGGCCCTTGTCGATCAGCATCTTCAGCCAGCCGCGGAGGCCGTTCAGGGCGGGCTCGGAGCGGTCGTTGACGGCGTGATCGAGGAGCGAGTCCACGAACGCGGTCCAGACGGGGATGTTGCGCAGGGTGTAGAGGGTCTCGGTGGTGTGTTGGATGCGCTTCTCGTGGGAGTCGGCGGCTTCCATGGTCGCGCAGAGGTCGCGCATGTTCGAGGGGAACTGGACGGGAGCGGCGGCTGCACGCTGCTGGGCGGTCGCGGGCGCCACGGCGGGGCGCTGCGGGGCGGGCACGGGAGCCGCCTGGTGGACGGGAGCCTGCGCCGGGAGCTGGCGAGGTGCGGTCGCGGCAGCGCGACGCTGGTCGATGTTGGCGCCCATCATCTTGCCGAGGCTATCGCCGAACATCTTGTTCGAGAAGAGGGCTCCGAGGGCGTCGAAGAAGGTAGCGCCGGCGGGCGCGGCGTTGTCGGCACCGGCGACGCTCGTCGCCACCTCCTTGAGCACCTTGAGTTTCTCGAGTTCGTCGATGAGGGAGACCTGCTTCTGGGAGCCCTGGACGGTCTGGAGGAAGTTCACGGCTTCCTTCATGGCGTCGAGATCGCTCTTGGGCTGGGTCTGGGGGCGCGCCAGCTCGAGCAGGTCTCGCGTGGAGAGCTCGGGCTTGGCGAACACGCGATCGACGAGGACGGGCAGCATCAGCGTGACCACCTTCTCCATCAGCGGGCTCATCTCGGACGCGGCCGGCATGGCAGGCGGCATCGGCATCGGGGCGGCCTTGAGGGCGGCCAGCTCGGCCTTGAGGGCGGCCAGCTCGGGGTCCTGCCGTTGCGTCAGCAACTGCATCATCATCTGCTGGCTCTGCTGCGCCTGCGCCGCCTGCATCTGCATCATGGCGACCATGAGTTCCGTGTTGCTGTCCTTCCCCTTGAGGTCGGTGAGCAGCTTGTTCGTGCGGTGCATGAGGTCGATCGGGTCGGGAGCGGGGGTTGCGGGCTGCATGGCGTTCTTCTCTCGGAGCTGGTCGAGCATCTTGAGCATGACGGTGTCGGTGGCGGCCGGCGTGGTGCCGGTCAGCTCGCCGCCGATGGGCTCGGGCAGGTTGACCTCGCCCGCGTTGGTCTCGCGGTTCGTGGCATCGAAGACGGAGATCTGGTAGCGCCCGCCGCCCCACTTCGGGCGCACGTACGTCATGATGAAGGACTCGGCATCGCCGCTCGAGGCGATGGCGCGCATGGACCATTCGCCGATGGGGCCCCAGTCGCCGTCCTGCATCAGCCGCCGCACGCGGACCTTCTCGGCGCCCGGGAACATCTTGGCGAGCGAACCGAGCTTGCGGAGGCCGGGGGAGTTGAGGGTGGCCTCGCGCTGCTGGGCGGCCCGATCCCAACTGCGGACCTCAGCCGGGCGGGGCCTCGGCGCCGTCGGGGGAGGCGCGAACGCGTTCAGGTCCAAAGGTTGCGAGAGGGGGTTGGCGTCCGGCGGTGCAGCCGGCTCGAGGATGCCCGAGACCTCGGGCGAGATCGTCGTTTCCAGGTTGCGAATCAAGTCTCCAGCGAGTGCATTCAGCGACATTTTGGCCTCTCCTAGTATCTGCAACGTTATAAGTCTACGATTCGTAGCATCAAGATTCTACGATCCGTAGCAGCAGCGTGATGCTGCGGAAAGCATCATCGTGGGATCGTGTTCCGCAGATAGGCGACGGCCTGGCCGGCGCGTTCCGCGCTCGGGGCCTGGAGCACGAGGCGAGCGTCACGTTGCACGATGGCCCCGAGCACGTCGGAGTCCTGCACGTCGAGGTAGTGGGCGTAGGTGGTCTTCACGTCCTTGTGCCCGAGCACCTTGGTCATGGTGGCCATGTCGACCCCATTTTTCCAGAGGGCCGTGGCGTACGTGTCGCGAAGGGAGTGCAGCGTGAGCTTGCCGGGGGAGGGCACGGTCTTGCGGATCGCGGCGCAGTGGTGGCGCATGGTTCGGGTCGAGATGTGGCCGGCAAGAGACGGGAAAACCCAGTCCGAGTCGCCGTGGACGTGCTGGCGCCAGTTCTTCATGTAGCTGAGGAAGATGGGCACCCCATCCATGAGGATCGGCACGAGACGCACGAGCCCACCCTTGCCCCGGATGATGAACACGATGTGCTCTTGGTGCCGATTCGTCCCGGCTACCGGCAGGGCCACCTTGCGGATCGAGTGCTTGAGGGAGAGGGTGGCGAGCTCGTTACTGCGGAGGCCCGTGTAGGGCAGGAGCAAGAGCGCGGTGCGGAAGGGCTCATCGAGCTTGGAGGCGGCCCTCAAGTACGCGAGGATGGACTCCCCCTGGAGGGCGTTGGGCACTGGCGCGGCGGCCTTGGGGGTGTCGGCGTGCAGGACGGGGGGCACGAGGCCGTGCCCCTCGCACCAGCGGAGGTAGTAACAGGCCCCGGCCTTGTAGACGTGCACGGACCGAGGAGCGAAATCTTTGGCCATCAGCCAGGCCACGAAGTTGCCCATGGTCTGAGGGGGCAGTCGGTCGAAGGGTAGCCGGCTCTCCTGCAGGAACTTGAGGAAGTGGTTGGCCGCGTCGACGTACTTGATCCGGGTGTTCTCGGCCCTCACGCGACCCAGGTGCGCCGAGAACTTTTCGATCGAGAACTCGTCGCTCATCGGCAGGCTCGAGCGCGCTTGCGCAGGGTCGTCATGGGGAGGGCGCCAGTGACCTTGATGCCGTTCGAGTACACGCGCACCAGGCGCCCGCAGAGCATCACGCGGCGGACGCGACCGTGCTGGGAGCCGATGCGCGCGAACGCCAGGGCGTTGGCCAGCTTGTCGTTCGAGAACGACCAGCACTCCTTCTTGCGGAAGGTCCGGTTCGCGAGGGAGCAGACTGTGATCATGGTAGTTGCTCGGTAGTAGTTTTGTAGTCGCTCAATAGGAGTCTTGACTACGCAGCTCAGTAACTGCGGATGGCAAAACATAGTCTATCTGTAGGCGTTGTCTCGTGTTCTTTCTTGGGCTACAAGTCGGGCATGGATCAACAGAGGCGCACTCTCTCCGGCATGGTCAATGGGCTCCCCATCACCGTGCCGATCTCCCCGGCCGCTGCGGCTGTCATCCACACCCTCGACGCGGCACAAGCGGGGGACTCGAACGGGCGACCGTTCTTGGACCAGCTGTCGCTCTGGGTGAGCAACGCGGACGCGGCGGCCACGGTCCTCACCGTGACGATCACCCCGCCCGGCGGCACGCCCATCGTCACGACGGTGGCGGTTCCGATCAGGAGCATCGTCCAGGTCTTCAACGAGACCGTGCTGGGCGGAGCGGCCTCGGGCCTCGGCGGCGCCACGATCTCGGTCCAGACCTCGGCTGGTGTCATGACCGCCTGGGGTTGGTTCGTCCGCACCGGCGGCTGAGCCATCTGCGAATGAGGCGCCGCATTTCGCGGCGTGGAGAGACGAGGGAACATGAAGCAGTTGGATGAAGCCGCATTGATGAAGGCAGCGACCTTCGACTCGATGGACACGATCTACTCGCCGAATGGCGGGCACATCGTGGTCGTCGCAGTGCTGGCCGGGGTACCCGTGTGCTGGCAGTGCGGCGAGCCCTTCGACCAGAACGACGGCCGGTACGCGCTGATCGAGAAGAAGAACGACATCGACACCTCGGTGCCGGTGGGCGTGCACCGCAAGTGCTTCAACCCGGCCCAGCAGTTCAGCGTCGGCGTGCAGCTTCGCAAGGCGGCGGCGGGGATCCTCGAGAAGACGAAGCTCGCCAAGGTGCTCGCGGGCGCGGACAGGATCGCGAACGCCGCGCTCGAGAGCGCCAAGAAAGTCGTCCTCTAAAGGAGCGCTCATGGAGATCGAGAACTACGCGGACGGTAGCTACAGCACCTCGGACTACGGGGGTCGGGGCGACATCTTCGCCTTGGTGCCCCGGGTGTTCCCGGTGCCGGACTACCTCGCCGAGTACTTCGATCTCGGCAAGGCGCTGCGCGTCGCGACGGACACCTGCACCTTGCAGCAAGGCAAGTGCTGGGTGATTCGTCGCGACCGCATGCTGCCTCGAGCGGGGCAGCGGTGCGGGCGCGGGGAGTGCGGGTGGAGGAGCCCGAACAGCCCAGGGCTCGCGGCGGAGCTCGAGGGCTTGCGGGACGGCTCGCTCGCGCGGGCGCTCGGCGGCACGCCCGTCGCGCTCGCGACGAGCCGGGGGCTGGCGGTGGTCCAGGACGGCACCGTGCTGCCCTTGTGGCAGCGGGTGTACCGGAACACGGGCGCCAACCACTTCGTCGTGCAGGGCCCGAGCGAGACGTACTCGGCGGCGGTTCGCGCGGCGATGGTGCTGGCGGACCGGACGCAGGCGCAGCGGCTCGTGTACCGCACGGGCGTCAGCGGGGAGCCCATCCCGATGCTCTACGTCGAGCCTGGGGGCCTCACGCGCTCGGCCAGGGGCCCGCGCGGGGACGCGACGCAGGTGTCGCTGATGGATCAGTTCGAGCTGCGGCAGGCCATGGCGGCTTCCGCAGGTGGATCTTTGATGCCCCACGGGATGTGATCGTCATGGCGATGACGGTCACCCTCATGCCCGACGGGCTGCACCATGCCATCGCGACCGGCGAGATCACGGTTGGTGCGGGCTTCGGCGAGGTTGTGGGCCTGGGCATCGGGCAACTGATGCAGCTCCGGCTGCCGTTCGAGTCGCGGGTCTACACCCCGGTCGGGTTCGAGGAGCAGTTCTTCATCCTGGCCAAGAGCCTGGACGGTAACGTGAGCGACGTGCGCTTGAACGCGATCCCTTTCGTCTACGACGACGTGGGGGTGATCTTGCGCCTCGACGTGGACATCACGGCGGACCCCGCGAACACGTACATGCAGCTCGAAGCCCACCACTCGGTAGGCAGGTGACTGCATGGCGCAAATCATCTTCATCCCGTTGGGGAGTGGTGGCGGTGGCGGAGGTCCAGCCGAAGTTTTCCAGTGGAACGCCAACGGCGACCTGCCTGCCTTCGACCCGCAGGCCGGCAGCTTCAACGGCTTCCTCTCGAGCAACGCGCTTCTAGCGGGGCCTGGTCCGTTCGACGGGCAGCGACAGGTGCTCGCTGCGCAGACCATCGCGGCGCTCCGGGTAACGCAGAGGGTCCCGAGCACGGCGCCCAGCACGACCACGGTCGAGTTCTACCGGATCCGAGGGGGTGTGGTAACGAGTCTGGGCACCGTGTCGCTGAACAACACGGTCCAGTTCCAGGCGGCCAGCGCGCCTCCGCTCGCGGCGGGCCTGCAGGCGGCTGACGTGTTGTTCGTGTCCTTCGCGGCCATCCCTGGGCTGGACGCCGCTGACTTCTCCTGCTGGCTGGCGCTCGTATGACCACAGGACTGCTATCGAAGGTGATCGCGTCGGCGGACGCCGCCACAGGGCTGATCGCGGCGGCGAACGGCACGGTGCAGAAGGTCGCGGGCGACTCGCTCGGGCGCCTGTGGGCGCGCGTGTTCGGCGACACGCCGCACGACAGCCCCGACAACACGAACCCGAGCGCGAACTACCCGGTGAAGATCGGCGGACGCGCGGCCCCCTCGGCGGCCGGCTTCGCGGCGCCCGTGGTGGTGGACGACCGCACGGACGCGGCGTTCGACGTGAACGGGCGCATGATCGTGGCGGTCGGGGCGATGCCCTCGAGCAGCGCGGTGCTGACGACGCCCAACCCGATCGCGGACGGGACGACGAGCGTCTACTCGGTGCTGGCTCCTGTGGCGGGCAGCGGCACAGGGCAGCTCTTGATCAAGGGCGGGAGTGGGCGCCTCAGGCGCGTCCAGGCGCACAACAACAGCCCCAGCGCGACGCTGTACCTGCAGGTGTTCAACTCGGTCAACACGGCCGGCATCGTGACCGGCACGTGGCACTGGGGGATGTTGGCCATACCTCCGGGCGGCGTCGGAGAGTACGACTTCTCGGAAGCGGACCTCGCGTGCACGGCAGGCATTGCGGTCGCGCTCAGCACCACCCAAACCTCCTACACGGCAGCCGCAGTCACCGGCGTGTTCTGCGCGCAGTACGCGTGAGGTGAGACAATGGCGTTGTTCGTAGCACCGGATGGAGTTTCGATAGGAGCGGGCACGCAGACCGCGCTCTCGGGCACCGTCGTGCTCTCGAACTCGAACGGGATCTCCTTCGGGATGAGCGGGAGCTCGCGAATCACGGCCTCGTACACGGTCCCCTCGACGGCAGGCCTCATCTCGGCCGTCAACGTCTCGGCAGGCACGACCTCGACGAACGCGACCGCGTTCACTTTTGCGAACGCGAACGGGGTGTCGTTCGGCCTGAACGGGCAGACGATCACGGCATCGGTGGCCGGGGCCGGTGGTGGGGGTGTCGCCATCGCCGGAGGCACGCAGACCGCTACGAGCGGCACTGTCGTCTTCTCGAACTCGAACGGGATCTCCTTCGGGCTCAGCGGCAGCACGCGGATGACCGCGTCGTACACGGTGCCCTCGACGGCAGGGCTGATCTCTGCCGTCAACGTCTCGGCAGGCACCACGTCGAACAACCTCAGCGCTCTCACCTATGCGAACGCGAACGGTGTTTCGTTCGGGCTGAACGCTTCGACGGTGACGGCGTCGGTCGCGGCAGGAGCGACCGCGACCGGCAACTTCGGAGCTCTCGGTGCGGGCACCCAGACCGCAACGAGCGGCACTGTCGTGTTCTCGGACAGCAACGGGATTTCCTTCGGGATGAGCGGCTCCTCGCGGATCACCGCTTCGTACACGGTGCCCTCGACGGCAGGCCTCATCTCGGCAGTCAACGTATCCGCAGGCACCACGTCGAACAACCTCACTGCGCTGACCTATGCGAACGCAAACGGCGTTTCGTTCGGCCTGAACGCGTCGACTGTGACGGCGTCGGTTGCTGCGGGCGCCACGGCGACCGGCAACTTCGGGGCTCTCGGTGCGGGCACCCAGACCGCTACGAGCGGTACCGTCGTCTTCTCGGACTCGAACGGGATCTCCTTCGGGATGAGCGGCTCCTCGCGGATCACCGCTTCGTACACGGTGCCCTCGACGGCAGGACTGATCTCCGCAGTCAACGTATCGGCAGGCACCACGTCGAACAACCTCAGTGCCCTCACCTATGCGAACGCGAACGGCGTTTCGTTCGGCCTGAATGCTTCGACGGTGACGGCGTCGGTGGCGGCAGGAGCGACCGCGACCGGCAACTTCGGGGCTCTCGGCGCGGGCACCCAGACTGCTACGAGCGGCACCGTTGTCTTCTCGGACTCGAACGGGATCTCTTTCGGGATGAGCGGCAGCTCGAGGATCACCGCTTCGTACACGGTGCCCTCGACGGCAGGGCTGATCTCCGCCGTCAACGTCTCGGCAGGCACCACGTCGAACAACCTCACTGCGCTGACCTACGCGAACTCGAACGGCGTTTCGTTCGGCCTGAACGCGTCGACTGTGACGGCGTCGGTGGCAGCAGGCGCCACCGCGACCGGCAACTTCGGAGCTCTCGGTGCGGGCACGCAGACCGCTACGAGCGGCACCGTTGTCTTCTCGGACTCGAACGGGATCTCCTTCGGGATGAGCGGCAGCTCGAGGATCACCGCTTCGTACACGGTGCCCTCGACGGCAGGCCTCATTTCGGCAGTCAACGTCTCGGCAGGCACGACCTCGACGAACGCGACCGCGTTCACCTTTGCGAACGCGAATGGCGTTTCGTTCGGGATCAACGGGCAGACGATCACAGCGTCGGTCGCGCCCGGAGGAGCGGGTGGTGTCGCCATCGCCGGAGGCACGCAGACCGCCACGAGCGGTACCGTCGTGTTCTCGGATTCCAACGGGATTTCCTTCGGGATGAGCGGCAGCTCGAGGATCACCGCTTCGTACACGGTGCCTTCGACGGCAGGCCTGATCTCTGCCGTCAACGTTTCGGCAGGGACCACGTCGAACAACCTCACTGCGCTGACCTACGCGAACGCGAACGGCGTTTCGTTCGGCCTGAACGCTTCGACTGTGACGGCGTCGGTGGCAGCAGGCGCCACCGCGACCGGCAACTTCGGAGCTCTCGGTGCGGGCACGCAGACCGCTACGAGCGGCACCGTTGTCTTCTCGGACTCGAACGGGATCTCCTTCGGGATGAGCGGCAGCTCGAGGATCACCGCTTCGTACACGGTGCCCTCGACGGCAGGACTGATCTCCGCAGTCAACGTATCGGCAGGCACCACGTCGAACAACCTCAGTGCCCTCACCTATGCGAACGCGAACGGCGTTTCGTTCGGCCTGAATGCTTCGACGGTGACGGCGTCGGTGGCGGCAGGAGCGACCGCGACCGGCAACTTCGGCGCTCTCGCAGCGGGCACCCAGACCGCAACGAGCGGCACGGTCGTCTTTTCGGACAGCAACGGGATCTCCTTCGGGATGTCGGGCTCCTCGAGGATCACCGCTTCGTACACGGTGCCCTCGACCGCCGGCCTCATCAGCGCGGTGAACTTCTCGGCCGGGACCACCAGCACAAACGCCACTGCGGTTACGTTCGGCAACGCCAACGGGTTCAGCTTCGGGCTCAACGCCGGCACGATCACAGGGTCGTACACGGTGCCAACCGTCCCCAGTATTGCGACGCAGGTCTATGATGTCGGCTCAGCGGGTTCGACGGGCACAGTTACCCGGTATGCCCCGGAAGACCACCGTCACGCAGGCGTGTTCTATGTGGCGGCCGGAAGCAACACCGGCAACACGCTCGGGAACACCACGCCGCAGCACGGCGCATGGGTCATCGCGGGTACCGGGAACATCACGATCTCTGGGTCCACCGGAGGTGCCGGCGTTCATACGGCCTGGGTGTCCGGCAGCCAGAGTACGGCCCCGGGCGCCATCGCAGGAGGCACGCAGACTGCGACGAGCGGCACGGTCGTCTTCTCGAACAGCAACGGGATTTCCTTCGGGCTCAGCGGCAGCACGCGGATGACGGCGGACTTCGCCGCGATCAAGTCGATCAGCGCAGGCACGACTCGAGCGACGAACGGCGAGGTGGTGTTCGGGGATGGCGGCGGCATCACGTTCGGCATGAACGGGAACACGCTGACGGCGACGGTCGTCCCGGGAGCTGCCGCAGGCATCGCAGCGATCGGTGCAGGCACGCAGACCGCCACGAGCGGGACCATCCTGTTCAAGGACGGCAACAACGTCACGTTCGGGATGAGCGGAACGGCGGAGGTCACGGCCTCCGCGAACCCAGGCGTGAGCGCGCTCAGCGCAGGCACGCAGTCCGCGAACTCTGGCTTGGTCGAGTTCAAGAATCAGAACGGGATCTCGTTCGGGCTGAGCGCGAGCTCGATCATGACGGCGTCCCACAACGGCATCACGACGCCGATCGTCACCCTGTCGAGCTACATGCCGTGGCCGTTCGTCAACACGGGTACGGGCGCGTTGGGGCTCGCCACGAACACCAGCACCCCCATGACGCTGCTGCCGTTCAACGTGCCCGTGCCGGTGTTCGCCGAGGCGCTTCGGGCGGTCGTGTCGATGAGCTTCCAGACCGGCGGCACCTCGAGCTACAACCAGTCCGGGACGTTGCAGTGGGGCCTCTACAGTCGCGAGACCGGCACCAACTCTACGCGGCTCGTGCAGATGGGGTCGAGCTCGTTCAGCTACGGCGTCTCGTACAACAACTCGACGATCAGCATCTCGCAGGTCTCGACCACGAACTTCGGTAGCGCGGACTACTCGTACGTGCAGACCACGTCTGCGGGCCTCAACATCTCGTCGGGGTACACCGGCTTCAAGCTGATGTGGCTCAAGCTCAACTCGACGCTCACCCAGGGTGCCTACTGGCTGGGTTTGCACCACAGGAACTCCTCCTCGAGCTTCAACTCGGGGCTTCGCATGTCGTTCTTCGGGCACACCGAGACGGTCACGGGGCTTGCGCCCATGGGCAGCTTCTCGTCCGCGTGGAGCACGGGCACGAACGTGCCGGGGCAGCTCGGCGGCAACTTCTTGGCGTTCGGAGGCTCGTACTCTGTTGCGGCACTGACGCAGTTGCAGGCCACGGTCACGCTCTCGCAGCTCACACAGAACGTGGGCTTTCAGCCCTGGGCGGACTTCGTCACACGCATGACCTAGCGGTTGACAGACATAAGCTATCGAGGTATCCGTAGGTCCTCGTGACGCCCCCGCCGGAGTACCCGAAAGTGCTGTTCGTCCGTATCTCGGACGGGCTCGAGCTGAAGTTGGACTTGCGGGTCATGGCGGAGAGGGCCGCACGCCCCGGGGTCAAGATCACGAAGGCGGATGTGGTACGGGAGATCTTGCTGCAAGCACTGAAGGACGATCGATGAAGCGCAAGACCAAGACCGGGATGGTACCGGCGCAGGAGGCTCTCGGCGCTCTCGAGGGCCTGGGGTTCGAGCGCATCGCGCTCT
The DNA here is from genome assembly GCA_022843485.1 of Fimbriimonadaceae bacterium. Lineage (GTDB taxonomy): Bacteria > Armatimonadota > Fimbriimonadia > Fimbriimonadales > Fimbriimonadaceae > JALHNM01. The sequence goes on from JALHNM010000010.1 coordinate 39,107, forward strand.
TGCCCGGCACGACGTACAAGGACAACTCGACGGTCATCGTCGTGCCGTCGCGGGGTCTGGTGCATCACCGGGTGGTGACGGCGCTCCAGGGCGTGATCGGGCCCATGAACCAGAAGAGGGCGATGCTGTTCGCGGTAGGCGACGAGGTCGGCAAGGCCTACAACCGCATGATCGAGCACGTCCTCGCGCACCCCGAGCTGTCGAAGTGGAAGTACCTCATGACGCTCGAGGACGACAACCTGCCGCCGCCCGACGCGCACATCCGGCTGCTCGAGTCGATCGAGGCCACGAAGATGGATGCGATGAGCGGGATCTACTTCACCAAGGGTGAGGTGAACATGCCCATGGCGTACGGGGACCCCGAGGAGTTCACGCGCACGGGAGTTCTGGACTTCCGCCCGCGGGACATTCGTGCGGCGCTCGCACGCGGGCAGGTCATGGAAGTGAACGGCATCGCGATGGGGTGTGCGTTGTGGCGCATGGACTTGTTCAGGGAGATCCCGGCTCCGTGGTTCGTCACGGTCGCGGACTATATCCCTGGGCAGGGCACCAAGGCCTTCACGCAGGACCTCCACTTCTGCGAGCAGGCGCGCCGGAAGGGGAAGCGGTTCGGCGTCGACTTCCGGGTACGCGTGGGGCATCTCGACATCAACACGAACACGGTTTACTGAGAGGGATTCATGAAGAAGCAGCGCAGCAAGAAGGTCCTCGAGATCGTCAAAGAGAAGCCCTTGGTCAAGCTCGACCTGGCGTGCGGGCAGTCGCCGAAGGAGGGGTTCGAGGGCGTGGACCTCTACGCACCGAACGCCAAGCACAAGGTCGATCTCTTCAAGTTCCCCTTCCCGTGGAAGTCGCACAGCGTAGACGAGCTGCACGCGTCGCACTTCCTCGAGCACCTGCCCATGCGCGAGGTCGAGGAGCGGGACATCCTGGCGGGCGGTCGCACGGGCGGGGAGAAGATCATCGGCAAGGACTTCCTCTTCGCGTTCATGGACGAGTGCTGGCGCGTGCTGAAGCCCAACGGGACGATGACCATCATCGTGCCGAACGCCACGAGCACGCGCGCGTTCCAGGACCCGACGCACCGGCGGTTCCTGGTGGCGGCCACGTTCTTCTACTTCAACAGGGAGTGGCGCGAGGCGCAGAGGCTCAACCACTACAGGGTGGACTGCAACTTCGGCTTCAACGCGGTCCCGATCGTGTCCGTCGAGGAGACGCTGCGGTCCGAAGAGGTCCAGCGGCAGCGGTTCAACGAGCTCTGGAACGTGATCCAGGACTGGCAGGCAGTGCTGACGGCCATGCCGTAGAGGAAGTGCCATGAGCATTCTGATGATCGAGGACATCGAGAAGCGCGCGAAGGCGCTGCCGGAGCTGGTCGACTCCGCCACGGACATCTGGCGGAACGACAGCGGGGGGCACGACATCCGCATCCTTCGGTCGGCGCGGGACGCCAACAAGGTGCTGGCGCAGCTCGTCGCCCCCTCGACGGACCTGCTGGTGTTCCTCGCGCACGCCCGGCACGACGTTCTCGGGCTCGTCGCCGAGGTGCGTGCGGAGCGCGCGAAGCACGAGGCGACTCGAGCTGCTGCGGAAGCAGATCTGAAAGCGGCGGCCGCGCAGCTCGCGGAGCAGACGCGGGTGAGCCAGCAGACGTTGCAGGAGCGGACGCAGGCCTACGAGCGGCAGTCGGAGCAGCTGCAGGTCCAGGCGGATGCGGCCGACGCGGCGTTGCGGGCGGAGATTCAAGCCTTGAAGGATCAGCACGCCAAGGACTTGGCCGCCGCCGAAGCGCTGATGCGCGAGGAGATCCAAGCGCTGAAGGAGCAGCACGCCGAGGACTTGGCGGCCGTGCGGGAGGCTCGCGACGCGGCGCTCGCGGAGCAGCAGGACCGCTTCAAGCAGGAGCGAGAGAACGCTCGGCAGGCGGCAGCTCGGCTCGAGGATCGCTTCCAGGCGGTGCTCAAGGAGCGCGACGAAGAGGACGCGCTCGTCAAGGCCATGCACGCCCGCACGCTCACTGCGAAGGACGAAGAAGCACTGGCGCAGCGGGACGAGGCACGAGAGCGGGAGGAGGCGCTCAAGGCCGCGCACGAGAAAGTTCTCGAGGAGATGCTCGACGCAGCTCTGGCCGAACACCGGCAGGCGCTCGAAGAGGAGCGAACCGCGCGCAACGCGCTGATCGAAGAGGCGGAGCGCAAGGCCATCGCGGCGGCGAACGTGAAGGCGCAGGAGGCGATCGAGGAAGCCCAGCGAGTGTTCGAGGAGCGGCGCGTCGCGCAAGAGGAGGCGGCAGCCGAGCGCGAGACCGCGCGCGAGCAGGCGCTCGAGGCGGAACGAGCCGCGTGGAACGAGCAGATCGACGCGGAGCGCGATGCGCGGGCGACTGCCATCGCGGACGCGCAGCAGGCGTTGGGGTTCTCTGCACGGGCGTTCGAGGAGCGACTCGAAGAAGCACAGCGGTCGTTCGAGGAGAGGCTCGCCGCGCAAGAGACTGCCGCCGCAGAGCGCGACGCGACGCGGCAAGCGGAACACGAGCAGGCGTTCGAGGCGGAGCGAGCGGCGTGGAACAAGCTGGTCGACGCAGAGCGCGCGGAGAGGGCGGCGGAGACGGGCGCTTGGCAGGCGCGGGCGGAAGCGTGGGACGCGGGGGCGGCAGCGTGGGACGCGCAGCGACTCGAGCAGCAGAAGCGCACCGAAGACCTCGCAGCGGCGTACGAGCGGCGGCTCGAGGAGAACGGCCAGACCACGCAACACTACGTCGAGAAAGCGCAAGCCCTCAAGGAAGAGCTCGCGAGCAAGCAGGCGGAGCTGACGCAGGCTCTCGAAGCCACAGAGGAGCAGGCCCGCGCTTCGGAACGAGCGCTCGAGGTTCTGCGCGCCCAGATCGTCGAGCTCGAGGCGAAGATCGCCCCCAAGCCCCGGAAGCGCGCCGCGAAGGCAAAGCCGCAGTAGTAGATAGGTAGTCGCGGACAGCACTGTACGACTACGGTGGCTTCGGGGAGGTCGCGGCGCTGGGCGTGGCGCAGCTCATGCGCCTGCGCCTGCCCTTCGCGCGGAGTGTCACGACGGTGCCGGGGTTTTCGGACCAGCTCTACGTCACGGCGCGCTCGCTCGACGGCAACGTGTCGAACGTCGCCCTGAACGCGACTCCCGTCACGTTCGACGCCACGGGCCCCATCCTCCAGGTCAACGTGGACATCAGCGCCTTCCCGGCGTCGATGGACATCTTGATCGAAGCTCACCACACCATCGGACGGTGACCGCATGGCCCATCTAACTTTTATCGGTTTCGTCGGCGGCGCGGACCTCAACCCCGAGGTGATCGACTTCGCGGGCGCCTCGTACGACATGACGAGCGCGGACGCGAACCGCGTCGTGCGGTGCTCGAGCGGCGTGGCCGTGTCGGTCAACGTGCAGCCCGCCCAGGCCGCAGGTACGACGACCGAGTTCGTCCAGGAGGGGGTCGGTCAGATCACCATCCTCGGGGCGGGCGGCCTCACCATCCGCAAGCCCGCGTTCTATAACGCCGCCACCGCGCAGCAGTTTTCCTCGGTCGTCGTCACGATCTTGGACACGAACGAAGCGCTCATCCGAGGCGATCTCGAGGCAGCATGAGCAGCACGCTCTTGCGAATCGCGGCGGCGGCGGCCATGCAGGGTGCTCGAAGGAGCAAGTCGTCGCTTGACCTCGGCGTCGTCGGGACTTTCGGCCGCACCGGCGCGAAGATGGCTTGTGACGGGTCGCAAGCGTCGTTACTCGAGTACGCGAGCGGGGCGCGATGCTACGAGGACCGCGGCGACGGCGCGGGCTCGCTCCTCTGCTTCGAGGACGGCTACCGGCAGTGGATCCAGCGGTCCAGCATCCAGGGCAGCGGCACGACGCCCACCGCGCCGTGGACCTTCACTTCGTGGAACATGGGCTCGCCCGCGATCGCCGCGCCCGATGGCGTGGTCGAAGCGTACCCGAACAACACCGTTAGTACCTCGACCGCGTGCCGCGCCGTGCAGGCGCTCTCTGGCAGCGGAGCGGCCATCGCCGACTCCACACGCGTGTGTATCTCCGCCTATGTCAAGGACGCGGCCGCGGACATCTTCTGCTTCCGCGTGATCAACAAGGCCGGCACCACGATCGACTCAGGCAACAAGACCTCCGCGGCGGACTGGGCGCGCTACTACAACGGCGTCACCGCTGGCGTCGGCGTGGGGAACATCACCGCCGGCTTGCTGAACGGCAACAGCACCGCACAGCGCTTCTGGGACGGGATGTGGGGCGTCCAGTTCGACGTGGGAGAGTACTTCCCGCACCGGCTCGCGCGGACCGCAGGCGCGGCTGTCGCGGACGTGGGCGCGGACTCCCTCACACTCTCGGCGGGCGAGGGCGCGATGCTTTTCGACGGCTCGTGGCGCATCCCCGAGGTGAGCCTCGACGGAAGCGACACAGAGCGCAACACGGCGAACGTATTCGACCTCTGGTCGGTGGACGGCAACAACCGACTCTCCCTCGAGTGGGACACGACCGTCTGGCGCGTGCGCGCCTATCAGGGCGGTGTGTTGCGGGCCGAGAGCGTGCCGGTCGCGTGGCTGTCCTACGGGCTGATCGGTACCGTGGACGTGAGGCCGGCGGACGGCGTCATCGCCATCGAGGGCATCGACGGACCCGTCGGCACGGCGTGGACTTGGGCCGCAGGCATTTCGAGATTCGGCGGTCGTGTTGGCGGGGGTAACGAGCTGCGAGGCCGCATGTCCGACACCATCACGAGGGTGACATGAGCTTCGCCGGACCTATCGAGTTGATCTGGTGCGGGCAGTCGAACGCGCTCGGCACCAACGTGGGTGCGTACCCCCCGCCCTACTCCAACACGACCGACCGCAGCGACATCTTGGCCGTGAAGAACACCACGATCGGAGCCACTTCGGTGGTACAGCCGTGGGGAAACCTGCGCCCGAATCAGCCCGCCGGCAACAACTGGACGGGGCCCGACATGCCGTGCTCGATCGACCTCACCGACGATTTCGGCAAGGTGGGTGTGCACATCATCATGCGCGCGAAAGGCTCGACGGCCCTGGCGGTCGAGTGGCTGCCCACTGATGCCGCCGTGGCTCCGGGCGAGGACTGGCGCACGCTCCGCGATCTTGTGGCGGCCACGCGAGCCGCGCAGCCCACGGAGACCGCCAACGCGCGTCCGTGGGTGGTCTGGATCCAGGGCGAGCAGGACGCCAACGATGTTACAGAGGCCGGCAACTACGAGACCAACCTCCGCGAATCGTGCAAGCAATGGGTCAGGTACTTCGGCCCAGGGACCCGGATCATCATCGTGTACTTGCACGACGACTGCACGCGCCCGTTCCGGGCCACAGTCCGCGCCGCCGAAGAGGCGATCGTCGCCGAGTGGGAGGGCCGTGCGTTCGGTCTCGACCCAACACCGCTGTGCACCGTCGCAGGTGACGGCATCCACTACGACGATCAAGGACTCGCAGTGGGGAAAGCCCTGGGAGCTCTCATCGCGGGCGAGAACCCGTAATCCACACGACTACTCAACACCTACGCAGCAACTACGTTTTGCCACAAAAAAGTAACTACTGCGCAGGGTTGACCGACACACCCCGTATCCGCTAAAAGAAGAAACATCGAAAGCCCTCATGTATGGGCGAGGAGAAGAAGAACATGGGTCGCTACAACATGAGTGGGCTCCGAACGTACGGCTACGGCGATGATCTCGGCGCGTTCATGACCGCCGACGATCTCAAGGATGCGCTGATGGCGTCGGGTTCCGGCGCGGTCGGCATCCTCGCCACGAGCTTCCTGCTCAGCAAGCTGCCGGCGGACATGGTCGCCGATCCGGCGATGAACTCCCGCCTCAAGAGCCTCATCGGCGTCGGCATCGGCGTCCTCGGCGGCCGGGCGATCTACATGTACGGCAACCGCGACGCGGCCATGGGCTTCGTCGGCGCCGTCGCCGGTGCGTCGCTCGCCTCGCTGGCGGCCAGCTGGGCGCCCGAGACCTTCCCGAGCGTGGCGCTCGCGGGCGGCGGGCTCAGCGACATGGACATCCGTGCGCTCGAGGCGACCGTCGCCTCGAACGAGCGCGGCTGGTCCCCTCCGGCGCAGCTCTCCTCGCCCAGCGTGATGGAGCAGACCCTGCGCAGCACCGAGACCAGCACCGAAGAGATCGCCGCGTACACCCACTTCATGGGCGACCGCAGCGCGCCTCCCCCGAGCTTCTGATCATCAGACGCTCCCGACTCGCAGACAGACTCAGGCCGTCGCGCACCTCGTAGTAGGGCGGATCACGGCGGCCAAACCCACTCGCATGCAGTGAGTGGGCGTGGAAGAGACCCAGCAGAGGAGAAGACAACATGGGCAGCATTCTCGTTCCGATTCAGGGCCAGCCGGGCCTCTTCCGCGAAGTGGACGAGGCGACGGGCGCACCGATGGGTGATCGCGTCGTCAACATCCGCGACTTCCGCGAGGGCGACAAGTACGACACCGTCGCCATCCCGACGGGCGTCATCACCGCGGGCACCGAGTTCACGTTCTTCAACAACCTGCAGGGCAAGTCGCAGGGCGTGGACACCAACCTCCGCACCTCGAGCAAGCTCTCGGCGGGCGAGTCGATGGTGCTCGACCGGATCGGTCTGCACGTTCGGCTCTCGACCGGCCAGGCGTTCCCCGCGCCTCAGGACATCAAGACCATCCTCGAGAACAGCTTCTACCGGCTGAAGATCAACGACATCCTCCAGGACGAGGGTCCCGCGATCAAGTTCCCCTCGGGCTATGGCCTCTACGGTCAGACCAACGAGAACGGACAGGGCATCGTCACCAACGGCGTGCCCGCGACCGCCTCGACCGCTCGCCTCGTCAAGAAGCAGCTCCTCAACCAGAACCACGAGCTCGACGGCCGGCTGATGTTCAATCAGCGCCAGTGGCTCACCTCGACCGTGCTCGGCCCGGCGCCGTTCGCGACCGCAGGCACCGAGCTCCCCGTCATCACGGTGCAGACCTCCACCTCGCCCCCGGCGAACGCGGCGGTTCTCGTGACGAACTTCCTGCACGGCCTCATCCGCGCCGCCGTCAGCAAGGGCTGATCGCTCGCGAGGGGCATCCGCGCCCGCGACTGCGCAAGCGGTCCAGAGCGAGCCCCGGTTCGACCCGAGCCGGGGCTCGCTTGGTTTCTGAGAGAGATTTTCTGGAGAGAGTACGGAGGAGCACGTGGCCCGACAAGACATCACGCCCGCACAGATCCCGCCGGGCGACCTGCTGACCTACTACGGCGACCTCGCCAGCGGCGCTCTTCGTCCCGAGGACGTGAAGATCGAGACGCTGAGCTTCTCCGTGACGATCGGGCCCGACGGCCAGATCCGCAGCCAGGACCCGCAGAACGGGACGATCCAGATCGTCTCCCGCTACAACCTGGCTCTCGAGACGGTCCGTGGCGCCATCCTGAGCCCCGACCTCGCGGGCGCAGCGCCCGGTCTCGTGAAGTTCAACCTCAAGGAGCAGGGGCGCAACTTCGACGTGTTCAAGCGGCCGGTGGGCTTCTCGACGCTGGTCGAGGGGTGCAGCAACCCGCTCGATTGGCGCGGCGTGTACATTTGTATCCCCGGCACCCAGTTCGAGGTGACGTGGTTCGTGGACCAGACCCTCTGGCCCGTGCTGGTCGGTGGCACTCGGCGGCTCGAGCTGACGGTCAGCGGCAGCTACATCGCGTGCAACCCCAACCAGGAGTGATCGGTGAAGTTCTCGGTCGATTTCGGTGACGACGAACGCGGCAAGCTGATTGCCCGCGCGTATGTCGCTGCCGTTGTCGGCCCGCTGCGCCGGCCGAACGGGCGACCCACGCCGTTCGCGCTGACCACGGCTTCGGTGCAGATCGCTATCAACAACACCCAAGATCGGGTGATGCACGTGGCGGTGAGCCTCACGAGCGCGGCGCTGCAAGCGCTGCTGTTCAGCAACGGGGCGAACCAGGGCGCGCAGGCTCAGTCGCTGAACTTCGTCACCAACCACATCCTCTATCCGAGCGAGTCCTTGTACGTGCGCACGGTGGCGGGCAACGCGACGATCTCGGTCGTGACGGAGACCTTCTGAGATGGACGAGAACGATCTCGACTCGTACGTGCAGGTGTTCATGGAGGGGCAGGACCGCGGTTACGCGCCCGTCTCGACCCGCACGTCGGAGCGCGACATCAACGTTCCCTTCCCTGTGCTGCCTGGGTATCTGCAGGGCGTCACGGCGGCAGCACCTCGGTCGGTGAACCCGACAGCGCTCGCGCCGAAGCAGCGGGCTGCGTACGTGGCGGCTGTGCGTGCGCGTGCGGTGGCGGCCCGGGCTCCTGCGCCGATGATGCTGACGACCTCGGCACCTGCTGCGAAGAGCTTTCCGGCGGCGCAGGCGGCGGGGGGCTCGTTGCCCTCCCCCTCTCCAGCGATGGGCGCCTCGTCGCCTCCGCCGCCGGACGCCACCACGCTCCTGCCGATGCCGTCCCCGCCTTCGTTTCCTTCGGCGATCACCACGAACGTGGCGCCGGGCTCGTGTCCTCCTTGTTCGTGCCCCGGCGGGATCTCCACCGGATCCATTTTGGCCCTCCTCGCAGCGGCGGGCTTTGCGAGCTACCTCCTCACGCAACGTGGGAAGTGACGCGAGCGGAATCATCGAGTAGAATCGCGGAGTCGAGGAGAAGAACCATGCGTGAGCAAATCGCAGTGTTGGATGGAATCAACGGTCTGGGCATGTCCGACCCGTACGCGCAGGACTACTCCGAGTTCGATGGACCTCGTGAGTTCACGCCCGTCCCTGGCGGCGGCGCGAATCGCTCGGGCGGCAGTGACTGGCACCCGATGACCCCCACGCTCCCCTCGAGCGAGGGCCTGGCCAGCTCGCTCGGCATGGAGACCGTCAGCGGCGGTGGCTGGGCGGGGCGGAGCTACTCGCCCGTCCCCGGCGGCGGCGCGAACTACCAGGGCGGAAGCAACTGGCATCCCCTGACGCCCACGATGCCCTCGAGCGAGGGGCTGGCCGGCACGCTCTCGATGGAAGAGGTCCCTGGCTACGCGGGGCGCAGCTTCACGCCGGTCCCCGGCGGCGGTGCGAACTACACGGGCGGCTCCAACTGGAAGACCGAGTTCCCCACGAAGATCTCGAGCCAGGGCCTCGTCGGCTATCGCGGTCGCGGCCTGCGCGGGCTCGGCGAGATCAGCGCGCTCGAGCGGGCCGCGTACTGCGGCGTGCTGACTGCGATCCGGCTCACGGGTCGGGCGATGTCCAAGCAGCAGATGGCGGGCATGGTGCTGCTCGCGATGACGCAGATGCCTGCGAGCGTCGTGCGCAACACCAAGACGGTGAGCTACTACGCGGCGCTCCAGACTGCCAGCCGGAGCATGCCTCTGGCGAGCGCCCGGGGCATCGCGCAGCGCGCGGCGCAGCACTGCGGCGGGTGAGGCGGCCGCGGTGCGGCACGGGGTCGAGGCGTATCTCGCGGAGTTCGCGGGAGAGCTGACGGAGGCGCCTTCGCGATTCGCGACGCCCTCGTACAGCATTCCTGCGCCCGCCCCCGTCCCGAGCCCGACCGTGACGACTGCGGGGGACCTCGCGCCCGGGAGCACGGCCATTCGTCCGGTGGTTCGGCCGGTCGTGCGCTTGTGGCTCAACACGGTCGAGGGGTGGCGCGGGGAGATGCAGGAGGCGGGCGTGCAGCTCGCGGCGCTGCAGCGAGACGCGGACTCGAGGCGGAGGCAGGGTGTCGAGCGGCGTGCGGAGGACACGTTCGTCGCGGGGGCGATCCACCTGAATCCGAACTACGTCACGCGCGAGTTCGCGGTGCCGAGGGATGGCACGTGCGACTTGCGCCTGCTGACGTGGCCCGACGTGTGGCTGGCGGCGCAGGCGATTCTGCGCAAGCTCGCGGCGGCGCCTCCGGTCGGCACTCCGGGCGCGGACATCTTCTCGTGGGTAAAGAACATCCATGCGGCGCGGCGCCTGATGTTCGAGGCCACGAACTACCGGAGCGCGTTCTTCGACATCGTGCCGGCAGCGAGCGGCGGTCCTCGAGCTGGCATCGTGTACCGGGAGGGCCTGGCGTCTGATGCGCAGTCGCGAGGCGTCTACACGCGCCCGACGAGGCCTGCGACGGTCACGCTGCTGGACGCGATGAACTACGCGCCTCGGCCCGTGGGCGGATACCAGGAGCTCCTCGGGGCGTACCTGACGCAGCAGGCGATCATGTGGTGGACCGTCAAGGACGTGCGGTTCGCGAACGCGGACGGCTCGATCGAGACGGGCATCCAGACCTTCGGCGAGGAGCAGGGTCTCGCGGGCGAGGTGGAGTTGCAGACACCGGCGGACGGGCAGATCCGCAACTCGCCGAGGGCGCTCTACACGCGGCTGTTCGGCAACCTCGCGTGGGTGCAGGCGCAGGTCGCGCTCCTGTGGACGCGCACGAGCGCGGACAGCCCCTACACCGGCACGAGGATCGCGGACGTTGCGGATGCGGATCGCCGTCGCTGGCGCGCCTATGACGTGACGGTGGACGTGGGCGCCTGGATCCGAAACGCGCAGCGCTATGCGGCGTACTTCGGTGATCCGCGGCTGAGCATGGCGGCGGTCCTCGAGCGCACGACGGGCTTCTACCTGAACTCCTACTTGGACTACGGGGCCCAGGCGGGGCTCGTGCCGCGGGAGGACCTCGCGGCCGCCCAGGCGCAGGCGAACGCGATCCAGTCGAGGATCCAGGCGGAGCTGCGGACGGCGGTCTACACGGCCACGGGGCTGATGACGGCGATCTTGAGTCTGATCCCGGTGGTCGGCTCGATCATCGGCGGTGTGATCGCGGGCGTCGTGGCGTTGCTCGTGGAGCTCGGCGGTGCGGCCTCGGGCGGCGCCTTCATGAGTCCGGTGCTGCCGCTCTACACGCGGGTGTTCGCGGGCTCGTGCCGGAGCAGCACGTGGATCGAGCCCCCGGCCCCGCCAGCGGCCCCGGGCACGACGCCCGTCGTGGACCCGGGCCCGCCGCCCTCGACTCCTCCTGACGAAGACCCCGGCCCGAGCAAGGGTCCTGCGGGCATCGTGATCGGCGCCGGTGCCCTCGCGTTCGGCTTCTGGCTCCTCTCCCGCAGTTCGAGGTAGAACACACCATGCTCTCCTACGCATCTCAGACTCCTCGAGCCTACGCCTCCAAGGTCCAGCGGTACGCACCTGGCGATCCGCGTCGCAAGGTCGCGGCAGCTCGAGCTGTGCTCGCACTGCGAGCGGCCGAGGCTGCGCAGCGGCAGGACTTCGCCGGAGCGCGCCACGCGCTGAACGGGCTCGAGCAGCTCGCGACGTTCGGCGACATCGACACTGCGGCGATCTCCGCCCGCATCTCTCGAGATCTGACGAACGCGGCGGGGCGGCTCACGCCCGACGCACGCGCGATCGCGACCGGACAGCGCGTGTCGGGGATCATCGCGACGGTGGCGGGGATCGTCGGACCCGTCACGCAGATCATCGCGCAGGCGACGAACGACCCCGGGATCATCCGCGCGGTCAGCTGGATGAATCTGATCATCGCTGGGCAGGTGTCGCCTTCGTTCGGCGAGGACGACCTGCGGCTGATGGCCAGTGCGTGCGGCGCCTGGAACGGTGGCGTGAAGGCGGCAGTGATGGGCATCAAGGCGGCGCTCACGCTCACGCTCACGCTCGCGGGCGGGGAGGCGGCGACGGTCGGTCCTCAGGTGGTCAACAGCCTCTTCGGCTGGATCATCACGGCGCTCGACACCATCTGCACGAACCTGGCGACGGTGTTTCCGCCGGCCTCGTTGCCGCCCTCGTGCGCGGGCGCGGGCGTTCGGCCGGGCACGGGCGACGTGCCTGCGGGGGCTGCGGGCTGCTGTCCCGGACTCGTGTTCGACGCGAGCAGCGGCCGCTGCCAGAACGAGAGCACCGTGACGCCGGTGGGTGCGGCGATGGCGCGCTGGGTGACGGCGTGGACGGCCCGCCGCAACGTCGAGGTGTTCTTGTCGGGGGTGCCGGGCGTGAGTGCGACCGCGCTCGCGAACGCGCAGGCGAACGACGCGAGCACGGCGGCCGAGCTGTGCGCGGCGGAGACTGCACTGCTCGCGTTCAGGAATCCGATCCCGGCTCGAGGCACGATGCCGACTGCAGAAGCGGCTGCCCGCGCGATGACGAACACGCTGACGCTCGCAGCGACGTTCTACTCGGCGCCGAGCACGCGGCCGCGTTGCTACATCTTGCGCCCTCCCGCGAGCGGGTGCTCGTGCGGGGGTGTGAGCTCGGGTGGCGGGAGCGGCGGAATCGTCGCGTTCGCGTTGCCCGCTGCTGCACTCGTGTGGTACATGATGAAGGGTTGATCGGTTTTCCGACAGTCCCCTGAGGAGAAGAAGACATGCCGTACTCGGTCCACGCAGGCAAGAAGAAGATCTCCTGCCACAAGAAGAAGGCCTCCGCGCGGAAGAAGGCGGCCGCTCTGCGCGCCGCTGGCCGCAAGAAGGTCACCGTTCGCAAGCGCAAGAGCTGCTCCTGAACATCGTCGCGTCGCACTCCGCGACGTAGAACCCCAACTCGAGGAGAAGACGATGGCCAGCAAAAAGAAGAGCAGGAAGGCCCGAGCGGGCGCACCCATGTGCGACTGCCCGAGCACGGCAGCGCGCAAGGCGTTCAAGAACGCCAAGACCTGCGCGGCGAAGTCGCGAGCGTTCGACGTGATCAAGCGTCTCGCGTCCGAGGACGAGAAGACGCTGAAGCCCGGTCGGCGAGCGCTGCTGTTCCGCGACCTGCTGAAGAAGCAGACGCAGGTGAACTCGACGTGCTCGGCCGAGGAGGCTTCGGACAGCTCGCGCTTCAACGGCCTCGGGCGCGTTCGTTCGCGTCGTCGCCGTCGGGCGCGTCGCTGAGAGACCTTGGAGAGGGGCTCAACCATGCATCCGATCGCCACAGAGACCGTCCCGATCTCGCACATGGAGTACCGCTTGCGGCAGCTCAGTGCGCAGTATCGCCCGGACAAGACTTCCAACCCCAAGGTGAGCCACATCTACTACTCGGCCCCCTCGCGGCGCTGGCTGCTGGTGAAGCGCAAGAACGCGCAGGCCGTGGTGATCACCCACTGGGCAACCTGTCCCTGCGCTCTGACGCAGGCATCCGTCTGATTTCCAGGCGGTAGAAAGAGGAGAAGAAGACCATGGCCAAGAAGCGCAAGGCGAAGCGAGCTCGCAAGTCCAGCAAGAAGACCACCCGTCGTCGGCGGGCCAAGAAGGGGAGCAAGCGCACCCTTCACTGCACCTGCAAGTGAGGACTGCTCGTCGGGCGTAGAGCTCGGCGGCGCCCCTCGAGTGGTCCGGCCGTGCGTGAGCCGGCCGGGCCACTTCCGCATTCTTTCAGGAGACACCCATGGCCTTGGACCCGACCCGGCGCCCCATTGCCGGCGCCCGCATCCCTGCGACCGAGGTCGCGGTGGTGTGGCTGCAGCGGCAGTTGAACAGCGGCGCTCTCCGTCCGGGGATTGCTGAGGACGGCGTCATGGGGCCGCAGACCGAGGCGGCGTTGCGGGCCTACGTCACGGGGGTGCTCCGGCAGCCGGTCTCGTCGCCCGTGTACGTGGCGCAGGTGAATCCAACGGACCGGACGCGAGTCGCGGTGTCGACCGCGCTCGAGGCGGCGCTCGCGGGCGCGGCCGGATCCGCAGAAGGGGGCGGCATGCTCATGCCGTTGCTCGGGGTCGCTGCGGTCGTCGGGGTGTTCTATTTCTACTCGCGAGACAAGAGCCGAGGCCGACGATGATCTACACCCCTGTGCTCGCGGTTCAGCGGTACCTCAATCAATGGGGAGCGCGCCCCTCCGTGGCAGAGGATGGCGTGTGGGGCCCGCAGACGGAAGCTGCGCTCTCTGCATTCGCGCGCATGAACGTGCTGCCCTATGAGCGAGGGGTAGGCTACTTGGTGCCCACGGGAGCGTTGCTCATGTCCAACACGATGGGTGTGTCGGACATGCTGTACGCCCGGCTCACCAACCCACCCCGGATGCCCGGAGAGTCGGCCGAGGGGTCGTCGGGTTTGTTCGTCGTCGGGGCGGTGGTCGTCGGTGCGCTCCTCTACTGGAGTTCGCAGGGGAAGCGCACGGGCTTGCGCGGGATCCGAGCGCGACGGCGGCGAGGTCGGCGATGACCTGCGCGATCCCGCCGCTCGACCAGAGCGAAGTCCGCATCGGGCGCGGCTACGGCATCGGGTACAACAGTGCCCGCACCGTCCGGGACCAGCTGCACGCGGGCATGGACTTCGTCGCGAGCGGCGGGGCGCCGGTGCTCGCGCCGTTGCCGGGTGTCGTCGACTTCTTGACGTTCGACGACGGGCCTCGCATCTCGGCGGACCAGGCACGAGGGGGCGCTCGAGGGCAGGTCCGGCAGATGGGCGGGTACGGCAACGCGGTGGTGCTGCGGCACGACGTTGCGGTGCCTGGGCTGCCGAACCCGTTCTTCACGAGCTACAACCACATGCGCGGGCATGGGCCGGGGCTGGCGCCGGGCGTGGCGGTGGCGACGGGGCAGCTTCTCGGCACGGTCGGCGGGACCACGAACCGGCAGTTCCCGGGGATGGGCGCTCACCTGCACATGGAGTTGCGGCGCGTTCCTTTCCCCGGGAGCTACGAGCGGGACACGCTCGACCCGAATCTCATGTGGAGCGGGCTCGGTATCGACTGGATCGGAGGGCGCACGGAGATCGAGCGTCGGGTCGGCGGGCAGTTGCTCATCCGCGCGGACGGGCCTTCGGGACCTGCGGTGTGCCCGAGGACGACGGCGGGGCTCGCTGCGTTCGGCTACTCGAGGACGCGCGTCGAGCGCGTGAAGCCGCATGACCTGCCGTTCTACTTGAGCGGCATCGACGCGTACATGAGCGAGCTCCCGGGCTTCACGTTCGGGTCGGTGCCGGCGGGGTACGTGGATCCGGTGCGGCTCAAGACGAGCTACTCGAGCAAGGGCACGACGCAGGCCCCGCGCGAGGGCTCGCCGGCTGCGGACGTGATGCCCCCGGACTACGCGCCCTCGGGCTCGCCGGTGGCGACCGCGGCCGGTGCTGCGGCTTCTGCGGGAGCGGCTGCGGTCGGGAACTCGGCGATCTGGATCGGCGGCGGGATCGCAGCGGCGATCGTGATCGCGGGCATGATGAAGGGCAGGTAGGCGATGGCGACAAAGAAGCGAAAGCGGAAGAGCGGGCTGCGGGGTACGCCTGCCGAACATCTCACGCAAGCGGCGGAACTGAAGAAGATCACGGCCGCAAATCTTCGAGCGAACAACACCTGCGCGGGCGCGCTCATGAACGTGGGGGATGCTGCCGTGATGCGCGAACACGCACTCGAGGCTGGTGTGGCTGGCAGGAAGCTGCGCAAGGCAGCTATCCGCACGATGAACAGCGCCGTCGCGAACGCAAAGAAGCTCTGCGGCTGCGGTCGTTGAGCCATGCCCTGCGCGCTTCCGCCGGTCGACCAGGCCTCCTCCCAGCTCGGGTGGGGGTGGGGGAACTTCTCGGGCTCGGGGCGCGCCTTGGCGTTGCACCGGGGCTTGGACTTCATGGCGGACGAGGGCTCGCCGGTGCTGGTGCCGTACGCGGGGACGGTCGTGGCGGTCGGCAGGCAGGACTACGGGGACGCGATTCGGCCGGGGGCTGATGGGCTTGGGCACTACGTGGCGATCGCTCACGGGGCCGTGGAGGCGGGGCAGCGCCCGATCGCCACGAGGTACGCGCACCTGAGGAGCGCCAGTCCGTTGCGGGTCGGGCAGCGGGTCGCGGCGGGGGACTTGGTCGGGTACGTGGGCACGAGCGGCAGGGCGCCGGGCAGTCGGCCGCTCCTGTTCTTTCAGACGCTCTGGGACCGGGACGGGATGGACTACGTGAACGCCGTGCCGCTAGAGCCGCTGCGGTACTTCTTCGCGCCTCTCGGGGTGCAGCACGAGGGCGGGCAGGTGCCTGGACCTCCGGTGACGCCGTACACGAGCACGCCGACGTGGGGCGGGAGGCTTCTGCAGGACTCGAGCTGCGAGGCGCCGGGCTTGGCGAGCGTGGCGGACCCGAGGCGGCAGCAGGCTCGCTACGCGCGGTTCGGGAGCACGCAGCTTTCGAGTCGTGCGGTCTACCCGCCGGCATTATACGATGCGGGCACGTCGCCCGATTCCTCGAGCGGCGTTCTCGTCCTCGGGCTGGCTGCTCTCGCGGGCGGGGTGTGGTGGCTGACCAGGAAGGCAGCACCGAAGCCCCCGCCTTGGTGGGTGCGACAGCAGCGCTGGAGACGGAAATGAGCTTCTTTCACATCGCGTGCGTCGTGGTCTTCGTCGCGCTCACGGTCCCGGGCTTCGTGCTCGCCGTGAGGGCGCTGCCGCGGGTCGAGGCCTGGGTGGTGGCAGGCATCAAGCCCTGGGCCTGCGACATCTGCATGTGCTTCTGGTCCACGGGGCTGTGGGTGCTGGGGTACGCGTGGCTCGAGGAGGATGCGCGGATCTTGCTCGCGTGCGGGCCGGCGTACTCGCTGGCGCTCTTGCTGCTGGCGTACATGCAGCGTCCTCCGCCGGGTAGCGGGCCCCCGCCCGAGCCGCCGGAGACGACGGGTCTTGCTGAGGAGCTCGAGGGCTGATGCTGCCCTTGCTCGGCAAGATCGCGCTCGCGTACGTCGGTGTCGAGACGGTGGACGCGTTCGTGTTGCGGCGCTGGTGGCGGCGCACCTCGTATCGCGCCGCGCTCGAGAAGGCGCGAGCGACGGGCAAGCCGTTGCTGGTCGTCGGGCGCCCGCAGGCCGGGTACATCAACAACGTGATCGGCCCGGACTACGGCTGCGGCGACGTGTGCACGGACATCATCGGGTGCTCGCCGTGCCCGAGGGAGATGAAGGGGCCGCTCGAGGAGATCCTTCCGAGGATGCCGACGAGCTCGCACGTGATCTACGTCTCGTGCACGCTCGAGTACGTCGACAACCTGCCGTGGTGCGCGGCGGAGTTGGACCGGGTCGCGGTGCCGGGCGGGCTGTTCGTCGTGCGCGTCGCCCCCGGGTCCAGCACGTTCTGGTTGTGGCCTGGGGCGAAGTGGGTGCTCGCGTCCGCGCCCCCGGGTCCCTGGCGGTTCATGCGCAGGTCGGGCACGTGACCTCGTGGGCCGAGTGGCTGGTGCAGGCTCGACCTGCGCTGCAGCGCGGGGAGAAGGTCCCGGTGCCGACGGACATCCCGCCACCGCCCTCGGCGGGGTTCACGCAGTACACGGGGCCCACGGAGAACCACGGCCAGATCGAGGACTGGGTGCATCCGCTCGAGAACGGCTCGCGCCTGCACGCGTACAAGTACGCGGACGGGCGATGGTTCGTGCACCTCGACAACTACGACCCGAACGTGTCGCTGCTCTACCTCGTGCTGCACCTTGGTTCGGAGACCTCGGTGGGCAAGCTCGCGCTCCTGGGCGGTCTCGGCTACCTGGGGTATCGTTGGGCGAGGCGATGAGTTCGATCCCCACCAACCTCGGCACGATCGTGGGCGGCAGCAGCTATCGCTACCAGCTGACGCCGAACGACCTCTTGTGGCTCGCGCGATCGGTGCAGTACGAGGGCGGGAACAACCTCGCGACGGCGTGGACGTACGCGCAGCGGCAGGTGCTCTACCGGCGGACGAACTCGCTCGCGAGCTTGGTGCAGATGCACAGCCAGCCTGTGAACCCGAAGTGGCGGAGGGACGGAGAGTTCTGCCGGCCCGGAGGTCGGTACGCAGGCACGGACCGTTGCTCTCCGAGCCGGCTCGACACGAGGGACGAAGCGGCAAACTTGCCGTGGGCGAGCGTTCGGGAGAGCATCCGTGATCTGGTCACGCGTTGGGCGTTGGGCGAGACCACGAACCCGGTGCCGAGGGCCACGGACTTCGCGGACCCTGCGGTGTCGCGAGGCTTCATCGAGCGCAACCCCGGCACGCGCATCGTGCTCGAGGACGGCAACTGGTACTTGGCGGAGACGGGCGCGCAGCGCTGGGCCCCGAACCACGTGCAGATCCTTCCGCCGGGGGAGCGCACCGAGACGGGCGGCATGCTCATCCCCGCGGCCATCGCCGCTGCGGGCGCGGTCTGGTACTTCTCGAGGGGCAAGCGCGGTGGGCTCCGCGGCACGCCGGTCCCGGCCCCGAGGAAGCGGCGGCGATGAGCTGCGCGCACGCCAAGAAGTTCCGTCGGTCGGTGAACATGACGCCGGCCGAGATCCGTGCGTGGGCCAAGGACCCGCGGGCGAAGCTGTTCTCGTTGCCGAACACGAGGGCGCGGCTGCCCGCGCTCGCGCGGTTGCGCGCGAAGCCCGCGAGCCAGTGGACGGAGAAGGACTGCGCGTTCGCAGCTCGCGTCGTGAGCTTCAACGCGCGAATGAGCGGAGCGATGAAGCGGGACGGGTGCACGCCCGGCTACGCGGTGTCGCTGCGCAACTGGGGCCGGGCTCCGCGCTCGTGCAAGCCTCCGAAGAGGTCCCGGTGATTCCGCCGGTACAGAGAGCGATCGCCTGGCGCGACTACGGCAGGCGGCGGCCCACGTCCATGGGGACGCACGAGGAGAAGGCCGCGTGGCTCGAGGCGGTCGTGTGGCTGCTGGAGCGGCTGCGATGAGCCGGTACGTCGTCGTGGGCGACTCGCAGGCCGAGGGCGTGCTCATGAGCGGGGCCTTGCCGGCGCTGCTCGGGGAGGACCTCGTCGGGAGCTACGATCATCGGGGATGGGGCTCGGCGCGGCTGCTCTCGGACGGGGCCATCGGCACGGCCTTGGGCCGAGCGGCCTCTGCGGGCGCGAAGCTCCTGATCTTCTCGGGCGGCAACGACAACAACGTGCTAGCCACCCCGGAGGCGTTCGAGCGCTACAAGGAGACGTTGCTCGACATCGTGCGGGCGATCGCGCGCAAGAGCGCGGCGGCGGACGTGCCGTTGAGCGTGGTGTGGTTCGGGCCGGTGTTCGCGCTCGAGCCCAGCAACGCGCGGCAGCACCCCGACACGGCGCGAGCGATGGCGTCGGTGCTGCGGTCGAGTGCTGTGCAGCGCGCGGTCGCCGAGGTGCCTGGGGCTCGGGTGTCGTTGCGGTTCGTCGACAGCCAGCCGCTCACCCGTGATCTGGCGCGCGTCGAGAACGTGCACCTGACGGCGACCAACTACCGGAAGTACGCCGAGCGGGCGCTGAGCGCGGCGGAGAGCGGGGGCGGGCTCCTCGAGCTGCTGCTCCTCGGAGCGGCCGGGTACGGTGCGTGGCGCTTGTGGAGGATGCGATGAAGCAGGCAAGAGAACGTGTCGGGTTGGATCGCACACTGCTGTGCGCGATCCGTTTCTATGCGAAAGCGGATCGGTCGCACGCCTTCGATCCGTCCAAGAGATGGCCGCGAGGCGCCACACCGCCCGCCGACAAGGGGAAGGTCAAGAAGCTGCTCCGCAAGCAGGGTTTCGGATCGCGAGACATCGACCTGGCGATCACCTACCTGAAGCGGAAGGGCTTCGTCGAGACGGGCACTCGCAGCGTCGCGCTCACCTCGCGCGGCGGGCGAGTCGGGTGCGCTACGGTCTCGCTGGGGCCGTACACGGAGGCCATGACGTACGGCTCGACGCTCAAGGGAGTGCGGCGGCGATGAGGCGCTGCGTCGCGAAGAAGCAGATCCCGGGGCACGTGATCGCGCACTGCACGCCGTCCGACGAGCCGGGCGTGGATCTGTACTTCGCGCTCGACGAGAAGAACCAGCCCAAGGCGTTCCTCGGGTTGAGGAAGCGCGGGTCGGATCTCGTGGTTGAATCGATCACGGTCAAGGACAGCAAGAACATGCGGCAGCGCCTGGGGACGCGCCTGTATGAGTTCGCGACCGAGCTCGCGTGCAAGGAGAACAAGCGGCTCGTGTCGGATGTCGAGCGGAGCCAGTACGCGGAGGCGTTCTGGCGCAAGCAGACGAGCAAGGGCCGCTCGATGTGCGTCGAGAAGGGTCGTGGGCAGTTCTTCATGAGCCCGACCGCGCAGCTCTCACCGGCGGAGATGCGGAAGCTGCCGCAGCCCGGGGGCCCGACGGGCGAGGAGTGGCCGTGCAAGCGCTACGGCGTGACGCAGCCTTGCTCCGTGACATCCTTGGAGGGCGTGAAGCGCCGGAGGAAGCGATGAGCGACAAGAGAGCATTGGTAGAGAAGGCGCAGCAGCTCGGGTTCTTCCTCGCTCGAGGTGCGGGCGGCGCCGAGCAGCTCCGACGCAAGGTCAAGGGCGGGCGGTGGATCGTGGTCACTGCTGAGGACGACACGCTGGCGCTCCCGCCGAGCTTGCGCTCGAGGGCGAACCGCGCGGTGTTGCCGAAGCATCCCGACCAGAACCCGGACCCGATCAAGGAGACGGTGTTCGAGACCGCTCTGGCGGCGCTCGCGTCGGTCGAGTAAACTCCGAGGATGGAAGAGGCGATCGGTACACTGACAGGCGCGGGCATCCCGGGGGCGATGCTCGTGCTGCTCGGTATGGCGTACTACCGACTCGACCAACGACTCAACGCGGTGCAAGAGGCTCGGGTCGCGGACGCGCAGCGTGTTGCTGCAGCGGCCCTCGAGCGCGAGGAGAAGTGGCAGACCGTGATTTCGCAGTTGGCTGACGCCGTTGAACGCGTCGCTGACCGCACCACCGGCGCACGCAAGTAGGAGGTCCCATGAGCGAGCAGCGACCCAAGCGAGATCCGAAGCAATCCACGCCGCGCATGTTGGCGGTGCGCATGCAGAGGGCGCACGAGGACAAGGTGCCGATGGACTTGGACTACGAGGAGGTCACGGGCGTGATCGACGTGGCCCTCGAGAAGTCGCGGGCGATCACCGAGGCGGGTGTCGAGAGGGTTCGCGAGCTCTGCCGCAAGCTGGACTCCTCGATGCCCCCGCCCAAGCCGGACCCGGCCTGAGGCATCGTGATCCCCTCGTTCCTCAACCTCGTTCCCGACCAGGACCCGAAGATCTTCCCACGGAAGATCGGGGCGGACGGGAAACCCGTCAACACGAGCAAGGTCGTGGGCGGGCGCACGTTCGTTCGCAAGCCCGAGGACATCACGGGGATCGGCATCCACCAGACCGCGTGCGTGTTCGGGCCTCTCGACGACCCGCAGAAGCGCCACCGGCGAGCGCTCAAGGTGCCGGCGCACGTGCTCGCGTTCCGGGACGGCGTCTACGCGCAGAGCGCGCCCTTGCTCTGGGAACTCTACCACGGCAACGCGCTGAACCCGTTCACGCTCGGGCTCGAGCTCGAGGGGCAGTACCCGGGGCTGCTCGACGACCCGAGCACGCCCGTGCGCGAGGACGAGAAGACGTTCTGGAAGGGGGGCTCTGGCAAGCCCACGCCGCTCGACGCGCAGGCGCTCGCCACGTTCCGGGTCGCGCTCGCGTTTCTGGTCGAGGAGGGCCGCAAGCTCGGCTGCCCGATCAAGTACATCTGGGCGCACCGGCAGGCGAACGGGACCAGGGACTCGGATCCGGGGCAAGAGATTTGGCAGCGCGTCGTCATCGAGTTCGGCGAGCGATCGCTGGGGCTCGAGGCGCGATGCGCGGACACGTGGCGTGATGGGCGCCCGATCCCCAAGGCGTGGGATCCGAGAGGCTTTGGGTCGTACCGATGAGCATCGAGAACTGGATTCCTGTCTTGGTCACCGCTTTGGTCCACATCTTCGTGGTCGCGCCGGTGATCTACTGGTCATTGAACGCGAAGTTGGAGCGAGACATGGACAGCAAGATCAAAGAGCAGCGGACCGAGAACCAAGCATCGTTCGCGCCGAAGAGCGAGGTCGAGGTCCTGAGCAAGGACATGAAGCGCGCCCTCGATCTGTTCGAGAGGATCGATGGCAAGCTCGACCGCTTCCTGGCGATGAAGCCGCCCACGTCATGAACGTAGAGTGGAAGGAGCGGCTCGAGGCGCTCGAGGAGCGCGTCGCGCGCATGGAAGGCAGGCAGTTCGAGCTGGCGACGCGCGTCGCCACGCTGGCCGTGCTGATCTCGGAGAGCGCGCTCGAACATCGCGAGAAGCCCACGGCCGCCAAGGTCCCGAGCCGCGCCGTCGTCGAGCACTACCGGGAGATGCAGGCCTTGGCGGTGGAGATCGGGGACCTGTTCGGCAGCACGCGCGCGGAGTTCGCGGAGATCCGAGCACGGATGAAGACGCCGCCCGGGGGCTATCCGGCGCCCCCGAAGAGGTCGCGATGAGCATGCCCCTGACGCGCAGGCAGTTGTTCGAGGTGATCCGAGACCTGGACGAGCACTTCGACGGCGTCGGCATGTCGCCGCTCGTGAAGCGTGCGTGGGGGCTCGCCAAGGCCGAGCTGCGGAACAGGTACGCGTCCCAGCCCGCGCTCGTGCAGAACGCCGTGGACGCGCGGGAGCAGGCTCAGAAGACGCTGGACGGGCTCGAGGCCCAAGCCCCTACCAGCGGCGGCCGCGGAACTTCCGGGGCTTGAAGCTCGAGAGCCCGACCGTCTTGCGGCCCGCGGGGGTCATCAGGAAGTAGTAGGCGGCACCCGCGAGGCCAAGGCCCACAGCGATGCCTCCGAGGCCGAGCTCGAGGCCGGGGCCGGGCGGGTACTTGGGCATGGGCGCGAGCGCCTCGGCTTGGCGAGCGCACTCGGTGGTGCCCGTGCTGGCGGCGAGGCAGCGCTCGTAGATGGCGCGACGACGCTCGGCGACTCCGGCAGCCGCTTCGGACGCGGCGCGAGCCGCGAGCACCTGGGTGAGCGCGTACATGGGCACGGCGATGGCGATGACGACCGCGACGATGGAGAGCAGGCCGATGATGATCAGGATGAGCGTGCCGAGGGGGATGGAGACGATGCCGCCGTCCCCGAGCCCGCGCAGCCCGCGCACGGCGCCCCCGGCGCCCCCGCCCACGCGGGCGCGGACCTGATTGACGTAGCTCGCGAAGGTGCCCGTGATCCCGGCGAAGTCGCCGGAGCGGATGCGCTCGACATCGGCGCTCGTGGGGACCCAGGGGATTTCCCGGTCGGGGGCTTCGAGGCCCGGGGGGCGCGTGACGGGCGGGATGAGCGCGGCGGTGGTGGGGTCCGCACGACGGATGAGGGCGATCACGGGGTTGTAGATCCCGAGCGCGGCCTTGTAGTAGCTCGTGGCGGCGGTGTTGTAGGCGCTCACGTCCTCGGAGGAGAGGGGGAGGCCCACGGCGCGCACGGCACGGAGCTTCTGGCGGAGGACTTCGAGGTCGCGCTCGGTCAGGGCCAGCTGGTAGATGGCGGCGACCACGTCCTGGGGCATGGGCGGCAGGGTGAGGCCCGCCTCGGCAGCCCACGCACCTGCCGTGCGCCCGGCTTCCTCGAGCAGCGAAGGGGGGAAGCTCCCGAGCCCGCGCAGGCCGCTCAGAGCGGTGCGCTTGGCACCGCCGCCGCAGCCGCAGTCTTCGCCGAGATCACCGAACCGCGGGCCGGGCGCCATGCGCTTGGACCAGGGCCGGGGCGCGCTCAGACCGCGCAGGGCGGGATCCATCGCCGTCTCGTCGGTGATGACCATGCCGTCCATGCCGCCCATGAGCATCCAGCCTGGGGTGACGGGCTCGCGATCGGTGATGGGCTCTCCGCAGCACGGCGCGCCGACGGGCGGCCAGGGCGATGCGTGATCGGTCGAGGCCGGGAGAAGCTGAACGTCGAGGGGCATCAGGAACTCCTGCTGAGGCGGTTGGCGCGTTGCTCGAGAGTGCGCGCTTCCATGAACCGACCCTCGTGGCGACGGCGCTGGGCGAGCTTGCGGAGGCGGTTGGTCTTCACGTAGACGGGCACGCGCCCGAGACCACGGAGGGGGCTGGCTTGGGTGGCGTAGTACGCGTAGCCGGCCGCGACGGCGAGGAGGACGAGGATGCCGCCGTTGCTCGAGGGGGCTGCGGCGACGACGGCCGCGCGCCCAGGGGCGCCGGTAGCGAAGAAGCCGTAACGACTCGCCAAGTCCCCGCTGGGGCCGTTCAACAGCCCCAGCACGGTCGAGATCAGGGACGACAGCAGTGCACCGTCCGCCCGCGCGCAAGGGCGGGAGAAACCGGAAGCAGTGCACACGAAGGCAGGCCAGGGCATCGGAAGGACTTCGCCCTCGAAGACCTTGGTGACCTTGGTGATCGTGTTCACTTCGGCCGCGTCCGTGTCGTTGGGCAGCTCGAAGAGGCTGCCCGCGTCCGCGCACTCGGCCCGGCAGCGAGCGACCTCCGCAGCAGAGCCTCCCGCCTCTCGACCCGAAGCATCGCAGATGGCTTGGCACGTCGCCAAGGACGGCACAGGCCACACGCCAGCAGGCACCGTCAGCGCGTAGTACGCACCCCGAGCCGCAGTGGCCGGCACGAAGCGAGGGCGCGGAGTGACCCATGAGCGTTCCACTCGCGCTGGGGAAGGCGTCAGACCCAGAGCGCGCAGCATCGGATCGAGGCGCGCGTCCATGAGAGACGGTGGGAACACCTCACCGCCGAAGAGGTACTGCGTGAAGACGTAGCGCATCGTCCGCCGAGTCTACACCGAAGCAGCGCAACCCGCGACGATTACAGGGCAACTACCTATGTACTACAGCGCACGCGGCTTGTTTCTGGGCGGTCTGCATAGTACGGTGGAGTCCCAAAGCGCCCGAACGGTTCCGGGGCTTGTTTGACCCTTTCAGGAGATTCAGATCATGGCCATTCAGCCCGCAATCCGTCCCGCTGGCAGCTCGCACACCCTCCGTTTCGTCGGCACGCTCATCGCCGGTGCGACTCCGCAGACGCTCAACGGCACCGTCCCCGCGACCGCCGCGCCCACCGCGAACACCCCCCTCGAGATCAAGTTCGCTCTCGCGGACATGACGGACGCGGCCGCGCGGC
The DNA here is from genome assembly GCA_022843485.1 of Fimbriimonadaceae bacterium. Taxonomy (GTDB): domain Bacteria; phylum Armatimonadota; class Fimbriimonadia; order Fimbriimonadales; family Fimbriimonadaceae; genus JALHNM01. The sequence continues at coordinate 63,916 of JALHNM010000010.1, forward strand.
TGAATCCCGCGCGGCGCTTGCCCGCGAGCATCTTCGACGACAACCAGCCCGCCGGCAGCTCGCCCCAGGCGAACACCGTCGTGGGCACCCCTGGCGTGCTTCCCTCGCAGAACCCCGCCGGCAAGACCTGGATGCAGAACGTCCGCGTTCGGGCGCAGGAGAACAGCGCCACCAGCGCGGCGCCGCTCATCGCGCGCATCGACGTGCTGAACGTGCTCTGCTACGTCGACACCGCGTCCACCGGGCTCAACGGCAACACGGGCGTGCCCGTCGTCGGCATCCCGTTCGCGTTCACCGCGGCTGGCGTCACGGCGATTGGCACCGCAGCGGCGCCCGGAGCGGGCGTCCCGGTCGTGATCGAGATCGAGATCGTCGACGCCCCCACGCGCTGAACCTCTTCTCGCTTTCGACCTGAACACCGGAGATACGCACCATGGCCATTCAGCCCGCAAATCGCCCCGCAGGTAGTTCCCACGTCCTGCGGTTCATGGGTCCGTTGATCGAGCAGGTCGCTGCCGGTGTTCAGGTCGTCAACGGGGAGGTGCCGCAGGGCGCCGTCGCCGACGCGGCAACGACCGTCAAGTTCGCGCTCGCGGACATGACGGCGCTGACGAACCTCCAGCGGCGCCTGCCCTCGAGTGCCTACGACGACAGCCAGCCCGCAGGCGGCTCGCCGCACGTGAACACGGGCAACAACGGTCCCAGCGTCCCGCTGCCGCCCTTGGTCGGCGTGCCACAGGGCAAGACCTACGCGCAGAACATCCGCGTGCGCGCCCAGGAGCTGACGGCGACGGCCGCCAACCCCAACATCGCACGCATCGACGAGCTCTTTCCGTTCATCCAGATCGACGGGGCCGTGGGCACGGGGTTGGGGCTCGAGCAGAACACGGGCATCCCCGTGCTTTGCCTCCGCATCTTCTTCACGGCGGACGGGATCTTCCAGCTCTCCCAGGGCAACCAGAGCAGCATCCGCATCGCGATCGAGGTCGAGGTCCCGGACACGACCTTGCGCTGACCAAGCACCGGCGCACACGAAGGGCGGGCCCGCGAGGACCCGCCCTTTTTCATTCCGTCTCTTCGACCTCTTCCATCAGGCGCTGCATCGAGAGGCGGAGGTGCGCTCGCTCTTTGGCTCGCAGGCGCTCCCATTCCGCGAGCCAGACGGCGTTCGAGAGGTGTGCCTGGGCTTGTCCCACGGCGCGGTCTGCGTCGCGCAGGAGCCAGCGTGCGCGCTTGAGCCCGGCGTAGGCTTGGGCGAAGAGGGCGTTGAGCTTCTGGCGGTCGGTCATCCCAAGAAGTCCTTCCACTTCTCGGAGAGGAGCCCGCGCACGAGCTCGTCGTTGACGGGGGCCGGGACGGTCTCTCGGTCCCGGAACCGCCAGCACCAGATCCAGCGCTCCTTGAGCGACAGGTACACGTCGCCGCCCCACAGGCCGAGGGAGGTCTCGCAGCCGTACTTGTCGAGGACCTCCTTCTGGACGCGAGCGGCCTCGACCTGCGCTTCCCTGAGCCAGAGAGCGTGGGCCTGCGCCTGGAGGGCGCGGCGCGACGCGGTCACCACTGCAAGGCCCACGGCTGCCCGTACAGCGCCATGCCGTGCATCCACAGGAACTCGAACTCGACGCCCTGGATGCGAGCGTCACCGAGCGCGGTGTGCTGCGTCTCGGTCATGTGCGCGCTCGCTTCCTTTACGTCCGCCCGCGAGACGTTGAGGCCGTGCCGCAGCGAGGACAGGTCGATCGTCTTGTAGTGGAACTGGTCCTCGCCCAGGTACTTGTGCGCCAGGTGCGAGATCATCCCGAAGTCGAAGGACGCCGGATCGGCAACGAAGACGCGATCGCGCCGCTCGGGACACACGGCGTCGAGCCAGTTCTTGAGCGTCGTCGCAGCGGACAGGGGAGAGGAAAGCGGGGGCTTTCGGGTCTTGGCGTAGGCTTCGGGGAACTGGTCCCAGAACACCATGGTGGAGGGCAGGACCTTGTAACCGGGCTCGCGCTCGAGGTTGACGGAGAACTCGCCGACCTTCTTGAGGGTGAGAGGCCCGTCCCCAAGACCCTCCGGCCCCCGAGCGTACTCTTGCGTGTAGTGCACGATGCCGATGCTGAGCAGGCTGTGCACACCGGGGCCGAGGCCATCGGTCTCTACGTCGACTGAGAAAAATGAGGTCATCCTACGGACTCCTGGTTGCCATGGCGGAAGGGGCGTTCTTGGTTGAAGTTGTTCTTGACGACGATGGCGGTGACGAGATCGAAGTCCGCGTCGAGCCGCCTGTGGATGCGGAAGGTCTCGAGCAGGGCCAGCTCGAGGTGGATGACGGCGTCGCGGCGCTCGCCCTTGCGGAACTTCTTGATGGCGCCGCGGAGGTGCTCGCGGAGGGGGCGCACGACGGCGTGCGGGTCGAAGAACCGGGGCATGGGCCGGACCTCGTCGACGATGCGACCGTCGGACCAGCCTCCGAACTCGGCGCTGAGGCAGTGCAGCATGGACATCAGGCGGATGGCCACGTCGGCGAGCTCGGCCTCGGTGTCGTCCAGGTTGATGCTGAGCAGCATGGCCTCGACGAGCTCGTCCACCTCGGTGTAGACGAGCGCGACCTTGGCGAGGAAGTTGTCCCACGAGGGAGGGTCGAAGCCCTTCGCGACTGAGGTCGCGTGCACGCGCTCGGCCAGGTCGCGGAGCGTGCCGTGATAGTACCCGTGCGGGCTCACAGGAACACCTCGCGGATGCGGACGAGCACGAAGTCGTCGCAGGCGTTCGCGTACGTGATGGCCTCCGCGCGGGAGGGCGTCACGAAGGCCCCGTCGTGCAGGAACCGACGGGTGCTCAGCCGGGGCGCAGGCGCCCAGTTGCGCTCGATGGGGTCTTGGTGCGGCGCCCGCCAAGAGTCGGCGGTGCGGCGGATCTCGACGTGGAACTCGGAAGGGCGCTCAGCGGCGTACTCGATCATGACTTTCCTCTGCGTGCAGCCTCGAGAGCGGCGGCGATGCGATTCGCCACGACCGGGTGGATGTCGTGCCCGATGGAGGACGACTCCACCTCGATCGCCGTGACCAACGCCTCGAGCCGCGCGGCCAGCGCGTCGATGTGGGCGAACACCTCCGCCACCTCGTCGTGGAACAGACCAGCCTGCGCTCGCAGCGCTGCCAGCCGCTTGGGCGTCAGTAGCTTCGGCTCGATCACGGCTCTTCCTCCGGCACGGCGCCTTCGCACATCTCGGGGAGGGAGATCACGGTCTCGATGTCGCAGCGGTCGGGGCCGGAGCTGCGGCCGACGCAGGTGTTCGAGCCAGGGCACCAGACGCACACGGCCTCGCTCGCGCAGAGGCCGCAGTTCGGGCGGGAGCCGCACACGTCTTCGGTGGCGGGGTCCACGCGCACGGGGCAGCCCTCGAGCGCGCCGAGGATGGCACCGTAGACGAGGAGGGCCAGGGCGAGGGTGAAGGCGGCCAGGGTGTTGGAGCGGTCGATCTTCTTGAGGGTCATCTCGTGTTCTCTTTCGGAGGGGAAGGGCCTCATCACGGAGCCTGCACCCAGCTCAGGGCCGAGGCGAACGGCGCGAGGATGTTGAAGAGCGGATCGCTCGAGCCTTTGGCGACGGCGATGGCGGCGACGCGGAGCGCGGCCTCGGCGGTGAGGGCGGCAGGGAAGAGGCGCTTGTCGCCGGGGTTCGCGTAGGTGTCGTAGAGCACCGAGACTTCGAGGTGGCAGGTCTTGACGCCCCGCTCCTCGGGCGTGAACACCTGCACGTTCAGGAGCAGGGGCCCGCCGTTCTGGCGGAAGTGCGCGTCGCCGCGGTAGAAGTTCTGGTCGCTCGAGAAGGGCGTGGGCTGGTACCAGGCCCGGCGGACGATGGGGGCGCAGTTCGGCGATGCGTAGAGGACCATCGCCTCGCCGGTGGCCATGCCCGCTTCGAGGATCCAGCCCGTGAGCTTGCCGGCCTTGTCGAGCACCTCGTAGGTGGCGATCGCGGCGAAGCGAGCCCCGAAGTGGCGAGCGGGCGTGGTGAGGAACACGCTGCCGATCTCGGCCTCGAAGAACTCGCCGTACTTGTCGCGGACCAGCTCGACGGTGTGGACCTTGTGGTCGCCCGCGTAGACGGTGCCCCACTCCGTCTGAAAGTCGGTGGGCGTGCTCTCGGGCAGCTGGATGCGCACGACGGGGAGCTCGGCGGTGAACTCGTGCTTGCCCTGCCCGTAGCGGGTGTGGGTGGCCTTGGCGACGTAGTACTGCGCCGTGCCCCGCGCGTCCTCTTGCGCCACACCGCGCGCCTCGCCGAGCGCCTGCGACAGCTCGAGCTGCGAGGAGACGGCGACCATCCCCACCTCCTTGGCGATCCCGAGCGCGACCCGGGCCTCGGCGGGCAGGGACGCGACCACCATGTCGACGAGGCCATCGGACGGCGCCGGCGCTTTGCGGTCCGGGAAGGTCTGGCGCACGAGGTTGCGCAGGCCTTCGTAGGTCTCGGGGGACAGGACTTCCTTGTACGTGGGGAGGCTCATGGTGCGGAGGGCTCTTTCTTGGTCTCGAGGTTGGAGATCGCGCGATCGAGGTACCACCGCGCCTTGAGGAGGTCGTCGAGCTTCGTCTCGCCCGCCTTCTTGCCGGCGCGCGAGACGTACTTGACGAGGTTGCCGAGGCAGAAGTCCAGAGACCACGCCTCGATCACTTTGATCGCCTCGTACGGGTTGTCCTTGCCCCCGTAGTGGGCCGGGTGGTCGTGCTTGGCGAGGCGCTCGTTGTTCAGGGTCCGGTGATAGACTGGGATGCCGTGCTGGAGGATCGGCTCGTCGTCCGCGAACATCCTCGGCAACGAGCGTTCGAGCACGGCCTCCTCTTCTTGGGTCAGTCGCGGGGCCGGACCCGGGATAGGTGCCTGTTGCAGGCGCAGTCGTTCGTCTTCCTTTTCGCTCATGTCTTTTTTCTCCTCTCGGGACTCAGGGCAAGCCCAGTCGCTGAGTATCCAGTTAGCGCACATGGAAGGTGCTCAGCAGTTGGGCCGCGCGCTGCTGCCGCGCGATCTCCGCGACCTCGTCCGGCGTTGCGACTTCGACGTAGGAGCGCTCGTCGGGAGCGTTGAACCACTCGAGCGGGCTGCCCTTGCGAAAGACCTTGTGGTACCGATAGGTCCCGTTGAGGTTGGCCATGCTCGGGTTCTCGTCGACCCAGGGCCCGCCCGGCTCCGTCTCGGCGGCCACGAACGCGAGCAGCGCCTCCTTCGTCCTGGCCCACGCCGCGAGGCGGAAGCTGGTCTCGAAGTTCTCGTCGCGCATGTGCGAAAGCACCAGTCCGTAGTACATCGGTCAGTCCTCCCCCTGCCACTCGGCCTCGTTCTCGAACGTCTTGCGGTACTGGAGCCACGGCACGGCGAAGTTGCCGATGCGCACGGGCTCGAAACCGCTGCACTCTCCGTCGTCGTAGTGGCGATAGAGCGCGTGGCGCTTGATCTCCCCCTCGTTCGCGACCTTGGCCTGGTGCTCGAACGGGGACCAGTGCGCGGACTTCACCATGCCGTCGTGGCGCTCCTGGACCTGCTCGAGGGTGCGCTCGGTCAGTTGGCGCTCGTAGGAGACCGCGGCGCAGCACACGACGCTCTTCTTCACCATGGCGAGCTGCAGCGTCTCCCAGGCCTCCTGCTTCTCGCCCGCCGGGGGCCGGAAGGCCTCGAGCATCATGAGTTCTTCCTGGGTCACGTACGGCAGGTGCCAGTCCCCGACGGCGAGGGGCGAGGGCTCGCCCGCGACGTAGGCCTCCTTCATGAGCTTGGCGATGACCTGCATCTCGGGCTGAGCGGCCTTGTGGGTGCGGAGAGCGAAGAAGTTCTTCCACTGCGTCGCGGTGATCACGGCCGTGTGCCAGCCCCAGAGCTCGATGAGGCGGTTGGCGTACTGCTTGTGGACGCCCAGAGCCCTCTGGTAGTCGGCCTCGTTCGCGCACACCTCCATGGCCCGCAGCCAGCTCTCGCGCGCGTGCTGGGCCTCCGCATCGAGGAGCACCTCGGAGGACTGCATGCCCTTCTGGTTCTTGCCGAAGGTCTCGGGCACGAAGGGGTTCTCCCGCACCTGCTCGATGCGGCGCTCGACCGGGATCGCTCGGCTGCTGGCGCTGTTGCGAGAGAACTCGCGGTGGGTGTTCACCTCGGCAAGGATGAAGCGCGGGAACGTCGCCTCGAACGTGGTGATGCGGACGCCTTGGGCGATCGAGTCGGCGAGGATGCGGACGGAGTAGGTCATGCGGAAAGTCCCGGGATTGAGAAGTCGAGGATGAAGGGCACTGCGTGGTGCGCGGGCGCGGTCGCCCAGTAGAGAGTGCCGCCCATGACCGGGCACCAGCTCTCGACGGTCAGCATCCGCACGTCGCCGTGGAACTCGTCGTTGCGCGTCACGCGCCCGATGACGCCCATCAGCTTCACCGTGTCGTCGACCGCCGGGTAGCGCCCGGTCATGGCTTCGTCTCCGCGAGGGTCTTCAAGAGGCTGGCGTGCGCCGTGGCGAAACCCTGCACCGCAGCGAGGCCCAGATCGTCGTCCGCCACCTCTATCCACGCCGGATCGCCCTCGCGCCAGTCCCGGGGCCGCTCCGTGTAGGTGCTCGGCATCAACTCTGGAGGGGTGTTCCCCGACACCACGACGTGCAGCACCCCGTGCTCGTAGATGCGCGTCGCATAGCCCAGTTCGACCCAGGGGTCGGAGTCCTTCCCCGAGAGGGGTCGAAGCAGCCAGAACACGTCCACCCCCTCGCGCAAGTCGGCCAGGCCCGGGCCGACCACCTCGATGTTCTCCAGCGCTTCGAGGCCTTCGACCACACGGTCGAGTCGGGAGCCCTCGGCATCCGTCTCGTACGCAGCGGACGACACGTACACCCGCAGCTTCTTGCTGATGTCGGGGGCTGCGTACGCCACGGCCTTCGCCGGCTCGTCATCGTCCACGTACTCGGCTTGCACGCGGACCTTGCGCCCCAAGAAGAGTTGGTAGAAGCGCGGGAGCAGGTCCGGGCGGAAGTACGCGACGAAGAACGCCGCGACGTTGATCGCACCGAGCGCGCAGAGGAGCGTGATCACCACGCGAAAGAGGAACACCCCGGGGCTCATGGCTTCGCCTCCTCGTAGATCTTGGCGAGGATCGCGATGCGGTCGAGAGCGATCTCGTCGCTCCCCGTCTCCTCCCAGCGCGGCATGCCGATCTTCCAGCCCTTGCGCTGGCGAGTGAAGATGCACGCGCCCTCGGGCATGGACGCGGCGGAGTGGGAGACGATGATGTGGATGAGGTCGCCCTGGCGGTGCTTGGTGACGGCGCAGCCGAGCTCCACCCACGCCCCTCGAGTGGGCTTGCCCGGGGCCGGGTAGAGGAGCCAGCACACGTCCGCCGTCTCGACCCCGTCGAGGCACAGGTCAGCCGCCTCCTGCGCCTCGGGCAACGTGAGGTCCTTGTCCGACTTGCTGGACGCGCGCATGTCGTCGATCCAGCGGTAGGTCACCACGACGTTCTTGAGCTTGCCGAGGCCCTCGAGCGCGGCGTCGACCCGGGGCATGTCGGCGCTCGAGCCCGCAACGTAGACCCGCAGCTTGCCGGGCTCCCGCCCGAGAAAGTAGTTGTCCCGCCAGTCCGCTTCGCCGGGAGGGTCGAGCTGCGCCGACTTCTGCTTGAGGTACTCCCGCAGCGTCGAGACCGCGAAGACGAAGAGGATGAGGGCCAGGCCGATGCCGAGGTTGAGGATCGTGTTGCTCATTGCGTTCCTGCGAAGAAGATGATGACGGTGAGGGAGAAAAATACGATCGACAGCACGACCAGCTCGACAGAGGGCGAGGCCCAGGGCGAGGGCGCCGCGAGCCGCCGCGATTGCTCGTACGTCTCGGTGTGCCAAGAGCACCCGCGGTTGCTCCCGAACGGGCGCACGTGCTCGACGCGCAGAAGCCCGGCGGTGGTGACGTGCACCGCGAGAGAGATCGGCCACACCTGCCCGCACTTGGGGCAGCGCCAGCGCCCGTGCCCGAACGGGTGCGGGTTGGAGGGCGTGCCGAGCGCGGGCTCCGGCGCCGGTTCGTTCTCTCGGTAGGTCATTCGTCCACGATCTCCCCGTCGATGATGTCCTCGACCGCTTTCTTGCTCGGGGGCTTGCGGCCGGGGCCGTGCTTGGCGGCCCAGCGCCCCGCGTCGCCGATGACGCCAGGACCGCGCTCCCCCGCCTTCACGCGCCCCACGAGGCCCGCGAACTCGGTCACGGCCCCGAAGATGGATCCCCAGGGAACGGGAGTCGCGGCTCCGCGCTTCTTGCCGGCCTCGAGCTGCCGTTCGAGCTCGACGACGACCTTCTCGAGAGCGCGGATGGCGGACTTGAGCGCCCGCCGGCGCTTCTCGATGCCCGCGTCGTTGATCTCCCCCGAGGCGATGGCCTCGTGCAGGTCCTTGCGGCGGTGCACGACGAGCCGAGCGGCCTCCACTACGTCGATGATGGGCTTGGGGAGGGTCACAGCTTCTTCTCCGGCACGGGCGGGGACTTCTCGGGCACGAACTCGTAGAGCTTCACGAACTCGTCCAGGCGCACCCGGATGGAGCGCCAGCAGTTGTTCTGCCAGCTCAGGTACTCGACCGTGGGCGGGCTGTCGCGCATGTCGATGCGGTCGATCTTGATCTCCCGGGGACGGCGCTTGTCGATGCACCGCCACACCTGCCCCGCCACGAGCGCGTCCGGGTCCCGGACGTTCTTCTTGGGGATGCCGGTCACGCCTGATCGTCCGCACGGGGCCCACGGGGCTCTCGCTTCTCTGTGCGCTTCGTGCCCCAGACGGACTCCAACAGAAAGTCCATGCCGAGGCGATTGATCTTGTAGACGACGCCGCAGCTCATCAGCACCTCGTCGCTGTCCGGCAGGACGGCTGCGATGTGAGCGTGCAGCAAGATCACCGTGGCGCCGGTGTGCAGAAGTACGGCCGTGCCCCCGGTCATGGCTGCTCCCCGGGGGGCTCTTCCTTGCGTCGAAACCCGCAAAGGCTGATGACGCCTTCCATCGCCTGGGGCGTCAGCTTGAGCACCTGCCCGTCCGCCAAATGCATGTTGCGTGCGCCGATGCGGATGCAGGTGATCTGCGCCGCAGGCACGATGCAGGACTCCCACTCGCCGCTCGGCAGCCGTTCTTCGACATCCACGAGCCAGTACAGCGCGAGGCTGCCGCCGCCCTCTTTCCAGGTCATGACAACGCCTCGATGGCTTCCGCGAGCACGACCGACTGCACCTCAGCGTCCGCAGGGGCGCCGAACGCGTGCACGGGCTCCTTGCCGGCCGGCACGAGGATGTGGGCCTGGCCCCGCTTCTCGTGCATGGTGCAGACCGTGATCGCGAGCCCCTCGGCGACCGTCCGGTGGAACATGCCGCGAGGAAGCCAGTACTGGTAGACCGCGTCCGGGGAGTAGTGCTGCACCGCTCGTTCGTGCATCTGCACGCCCACGTACGCCTGCACGCACATCCCGTCGAACCCTGCTGCAGCGCCGGCGGCTCGCGCGTTCTGGACCTCCCAGATGTCGACGCTCTCGGGCTGCTCGCGGGTCAGCAGATCGTACGCGTCCGGCGGGCTCCAACGAGTCTCCGCCAGCTTCCCGTGCAGCACTCGCGACTCGAGATCGAACCGATGGTCGTGCACGTCCCCGCACCCGCGGATGCCCGGGCGCACGAGGCTCGGGTGCCAGAGATGCACGCGCACCTCGGGCTCCACGTTCTCGCGCACGTACGCCTGCAGGCAGCCGATGCCGTGGTGCCTCCACGTCAGGTGCGGCAGAAGCTTCGCGAGCACCACTCTCTCACTCGCCGTGATCGTCATCGTCGTCCTCGTCTTCGTCTTCGTCCTCGAAGTTCTCGGGTTCCGGCTCCCTCTCGACCTTGAACTGGCGGCCCTCGCCCGGGGGCGCGACCTTGGGCCGGGCCAGCTCCTTCTCGGTCAGCTCGAGCTGGATCAGGTGATTGATCTCGTTCACGACCGTGGCCCTGGCCCGGGTGAGGGCCACGTGGAAGGCCTCCCACGCCTCCGTGATCGCTTCCTTGCGGAGATCGATGGGATGGAGCGGCGTGCCTCTGAGGATCACGGACACGTGCCGGGCCGCTTCCTCCGTGGCCAGGAGCGCGGCGCAGGCCGGGGTCTCGCTCAGCGACTCGATGGTGCGCCCCGACTCGACCGTGCGATGGGCGAACGCCCGGTGGATGGTGTCCGTCAGGAGCAGCACGAGCGCGTGCTCGTCGAGGTGCGACGGGGCGCTCTGGGCCGCGCCTGCCGCGATGTCCAGCATCCACGGCTCGGTCTTGATCGTGAGCGTCTTGCTCGTGGGGCGGTCGTCGAAGCCCAGGAGCAGCTCGAGGTCGCGCACCCGCGCGAGCGCGGACTTCAGCTTGCTGTGGCTCTCTTCGAGGATCAGCCGGTCCTCGCGCACGCGCTCGACGTAGTGGTCCGCTTCGGAGGCGGCGGCCCGGCTGCGGTCGATGAGCTCGGGGATGCGCGCGAGCACGGTCGCCGCGTCGTCCATCGAGCCGCCCGTCGGGAGCCCGACCACCGGCAAGTCGCAGAGCATGCGGATGAGCCGGTTCCGCTCCGCCGTCACGACCGCGAGCTTGTCGATCTTCTCCGGGGCGGGGGCCGGGGTGTCGAGCCGAACGAGCTGCCCGGCGTTGTCCCGGGTCTCCACCCACTCCGCGAGGACTTTCTCCTTCGGGGGCTCGGGCGTCGGCTCGTCGATGAACACGAGCGCGCCCCTCGGAGAGCCCGCAGCGTCCGCCCGGGCCGTGCTGTCGCAGTCCTTGCACCGCTGCTTCTCGAGCCCGTCGGGCCCGAGGTAGGGCACGAGCTCCTCCTCGCGCACCGACGCCTCGCACACCGGGCAGAGGACCCGGGGCGCAGCCTCGCGGGGGTCCCGGACCACGGGCCCCACCACGAGCGCGACCTTTTTCTTGCGGCCCATCAGGCGCTCGCAGCAGCCCGCTCGGCGCGCTTCTGCTTGTTCGCTTCGCGGATCTGCTTGCGCTCCGCCTTCTTCGCGATCTTCTCCTCGCGCTCCTCGGTCAGCGTCTTGAGCGCCTTGCTCAAGCCCGCGATCGAGTTCGCGGAGAGTTCCCCCGAGAGCCAGCGAATGGTCTTGATGACGTTCGGGTCGAGGTGCTCGTTGATGTCCGAACGCGAGACCAGCTGCCGCAGCGTGCGCCGGCTCGGGAGCACGGCCGTGGGCTTCTCCTCGCCCTCGACGGCCGGGGTCTTGCGCTGCTTGAGGGTCGCGGCCGCGAGCACGGCCGTGGGCTTCACGCCGCTCTCCACCGCGGTCTGCATGAACTCCTCGACCGCCGTGAGCTGGGCGGCCGGCGCCATGCCAGCGAACTGCTCCGCCGCGCTCGGTGCGATCTTGCCGTCCTCGATGAGCCTCTTGACCTTGGTCGAGAGCGAGGCCAGCCGAACCCAGGTGCCGATCGTCTGGGGCTGGACCCCGAACGCGCGGGCGACCGTGGCCACGTCCCCGTTCACCCGGGCCATGAACCGGGCGGCCTTCTCCGCCTTCGCCATGACCGCGTGCTCCACCCGGAGCTCGTTCAAGGAGATCATGATCTCGGAGAGCTTCTTCTCGTCCGCCTTCACGACGGTGACGGGAACCGTGACCTCGGGCTCCTTGATCTTGCGGAGGCGCTTGTTCGCCTCGAGCGCGTTGAAGACGCGCCGACGCCCGTCCGCCACCACGTAGCGCTTGGGGTCCGACTCCACCGACACCTTGATGGGAACCTGCACGCCCACCGCCATGATCGAGAGCACGAGTGACTCGTCGATGACGGTGACGCGCTCCCGGTCCGTCTCGTAGAGAGGGTGATCCTTCTCCACGTCGTAGGTGAGCTGCGCCGGGTCGACGTTGAAGAGAACGCCGCGCTTGACGCCCTCGCCGTCCATGATCTGTGTGCCTGCCATTGGTTCCCTCTCTCGGTGTCGGTGGTGTCGAAGAAGCGAAGTGTCAGCGAACTATCAAATCCTCGCGGATTGACAGTTCAGTACCCGAGGGCCTTGAGGAGCGCGTCCGCGTCCTTCACGGACTCGATCGCGGCGTACTCGCGCTTGGCTTCGGGAAGACCGTTGGCCTGCTGCACCCGGAGGGGGAAGCAGTGCGAGGCCACGCGCGTGCGGAGCGCGACGCGATCGATCTTGGGCTCGAGAGGAGCCGCAGCGGCGGCCGCCTTGGCGGAGGGAGCGGGGGAGGGCTTGGTCGTTTCGTCGGACATGGTCTTGGTCTCTTTCGGCATGTGGTGTTGGAATCAGGGTGTGAGGAGTCGACCGAGCGTCTTGAGGCGCTCGATGATGTTCTGGGCGGCCTGCCGGCGACCGACGCCGGCAAGGCGTTGCTCGAGGTCGATCAGCTTGCGCACCTCGTTTTCGAGATCGACCTCGATGTCGCGTGTGAGGTAGTCCTCGTTCTTGCCCGAGGGCGCAGGAATGACCTGCACCTCGTCGATGGGGCGCTCGTTGCTCATGTTGAAACCCTCACTCGTAGATGAAGCGGACGGCGGTCACCTGCGGGTCTTTCACGCTCAGCAGGAAGTTCACGGCGGTAGCCAGCAGCACGGGAGACCACTCGGCGGGCCCGCGCCCGAAGACGACCATGCCCTCTCCGTACTCGGCTTTGTGCTTGGACTCCAGCAAGCCGGAGACGCGATTCCGGGTGTCCTCCGGGTCGAGCCCGAAGTGCTCGCAGATCGTCCTGTGCGACACGCGCGCAGTGAAAGTGATCGCCTTCATGTTGAAACCCTCTCCTGGGTCAATCGAAAAAGAGTGGCCCTGTTTCTTCCCGCACCGGGCCCGCAGCGGATGAACCGGCCCACGAAGCCGTTGAAGCTCTACTCGGGGCTCATCGCCGCGCCGCACGTCGAGCACGTGCCCTGCGGGGTCGGCGGCTGATGGCTGAGGCAGTTCATGCAGATGTTCCCCAGGCCGCCCCACTCCGCCATGTCGAAGTCCAGGGCCGCGCTAGGCTGCGGCGCGGCGGCGAGCCCGGGGCTACCGCCCGAGGCCGCGCGCAAGGCCGCCTTCGTCTCCTCGATCGTGGCCCACTTGCCCTCGAGCCCCATCGCCTTGCGGGCCGCGACCCAGTGCGCGGCGACCGCCTGGCCGTAGAGCCGCACCGGGTTCGGCGCACCCCCGCTCGCGATCGCGTCCGCGCGCACGACCTCCTGCATCAAGAAGAGCATGTTCGCGATGTGTTCTGACGGGTTCGTGGTGCTCATCGGGTCCGTAGTAGGAGAGACTACTCAAGCGCGGCAGACAGGTCAAGGAAGAAGTTCTCGGATTCAGAACTCCCAGGTGTGCTGCGGGTCGGTGCACAGCTCGGTGGCGCGCTCGATCGCGTCGAGGGCGTTGCCGTGAAACGGCACCTCCCGGATGAACTTGCCCGTGTCGACCTGGAGGATGCGGATCGTTCGCTGGCGAACGACGAGATCTTTCGGCAAGCACTCTCGTTCCCGTTTGAGACGTTCGGCGCTCTTGGTCATCGGGCTCAGTGTCCCATCTCTTCGTCGGTCAGCACGTTGTCCTCGACCTCGACCTCGTAGAACTTGTGGCAGAACTCGGGGCACTCGCACGGCAGGCACTTCCCGATGTGGGCCTGCGCCAGGTGCGTGAGCAAGCCCGCCCACCCGAGCGCGGCGAACGCCATCACGAGGTCCGCGTCGGGGCGGCTCACGACCACCGTATGGCGGCCGCCGCGAGCCGCAGGTAGAGCTGCAGGCTCGTGGTGCTGATCCCGAGGGCTGCCAGCTCCGCACTCACCGGGCTCTGCTCGTCTTGAAGCGTCCATTGCATGATCTCCTCGATCCCGATCGGGACCGCAACAACGCGGTTCGCGTCCGTGAGGTGCACGAGCTCGTACACGACGGTGATGCCTCGCCCCCGGATCTTGCCGAGCTTCCAGCCGTACTTGGCCAGGCCTCGGTCGAGAGTCGCTCGAGTTTCGGCCTGCTTCTGGCGCATCTCCTCGTCCCGGTCGACGGGCTCAGTCACGGAAACCTCGGTTCGCGGCACGGACTTCCTGGCGCAACGCATCGAGTTCCGCGCTCAACTGCTTGTTCTCCCGCTGCGCGCACACGAGATCGTGCTCCAGCACGGCCCGCGATGTCTTCTCTTCCTTCTCCTCGACAGCGTTCTCCCGCAGCAGTTGGGAGAAGTCGCGGAGGCCCTGCACGAACGCTCGCGCTGCGTACCAGGGCCACGCCCAGGCCCGCACGGCCTCGCGCGCGTGATGTCGCGCCTTCTTGCGGTTCGTCTCGTCCAGCGCGTTGGCTACGCGGAAAAAGCAGATGAGCAGCGCCAAGCCGCCGTACAGGAGAGCCGCCAGCGTGAGGGCGAACTGAAAGTCGGTCATGGCACGCTGTTCCCCTTGAACATCTTCTCGAGAAGGTTGTAGACGCGGCACCCGACCACGGTCGTGGGGGCCGCGTCCGTCCCGGCGGCGCGCCACCACCCGAACAAGGCCGAGAGCTCGCCGTGGTGCTGCACCGCGAGCCGGAGCTTCGCGTTCTCCGCTCGAGCCTCGTCGCGTTCCTTCTCCGCCGAGTTGCGTTGCTCCTGCAGCTCGAACGTCGTCTTCCCGAGGCGCAGGTTGCGCGCCTTCTCATCTGCCAGCGCATCCCGCAGGTGCTCCAGCACGAACAGAGGCACGGGCGCGACGCGACTGGAGTCGGCCAGCACGTCGTCCCAGCGCACCGGCGGCAAACCCTCCATCAAGGCCCTGCGCATGCGCCGCGCTTCCGCGCCCTCGCGGCCCTTCGGCGGGTTGAGAAGCAACTGCCAGCGCTCGTGGACGCCCTCGCTGAGCACGACAGTCTCGAGCGCGCTTTGGTCGGTCCACGCAGGGCCCATCTCCGGGCTCTGCGTGATCCGCGCGAGCAGCACCTCGAGCGTGATGCCCCGGAGCCACACGAGGGGCTCCCGAGCCCACTCCTCGGCGGTCTGCGTCCTGCCGCCCCAGGTGAGGAGCGTGTGCTTGTCGATCTTCGGGCACGGGGGTGCCAGCGGTGCCAGCGAGGTTGCTGGGCGGATGGCGCTCGAGCTTGCGGGGAAGGTTTTCATGCCGTGCGCTGTGAGCACGTTGCAGAGGATCTCGCCGTTGGGGGCGGCGAGCGTGATCCCGATCTCGCCTTTGAACCAGGCGGCGCGGTAGTACACCTCCACCTTCATGCCGGGCGTGGGGTTCTCGATCATGGCTTCTCCTTCACGTCCGTGGAGACCACGGTCTGGATGGTGTGGATGCTGATGAGCCGCGCGTTCAGCTCGCGCAGGTGCTTCTCGAGGAGCGCCCTCGCCTCGCGCTGCGCGATGGGCACGAGGTTGTTGTGGGTCTCCTCGCCCGTCCAGGGCGACGGCAGCACCAGCTCGATCTCCGCTCGCACGCGCACGAGCACGGACGGGCCCGGGGGCGAGCGCTTCTTCGGGGGCGCCGGTCGGATGGAGGCGCTCGCGGCCAAGTAGTTGTCGTGCGCCCCGCTGTCGAGCAGGACGTGGCACCACGGTTGGCCCGCGATGTCTTTGGTCACGTCCTCGATGACGCCGGGGCGCCACTCCGGCGGGTGCATCTGGACCTCCACCTTCATACCGGGTGTGGGGTTCTCGATCACGGCTCCTCCTTCGGCGGTGCCGGCGGCTTCGCTGCCGCGTCGTCCGCGCGGATGGCCTCGTGCGCGAGCTTGAGCAGCGGCTCGGGCACCGGCGCCGGGGCCACGGCGTTCCCCGTCATGATGTCCATGAGCGCCTGGCGGAGCGCGGCGATGCGCGCGTCGCGCACGCGCACGTGCTGCGCGAAGGTGCGGGCCCCGTCGCGTGTGGCCTTGAACTCCTCCTCGCGCACGGTCCGCAGCGTCGCGACCTCCCGGCGCAAGTCCTCGATCGTCGCGAGCGCCGTCCTGAGCTCGGTCGACGGGGCTGCGGCGACGGGCACCGCAGGCTCGTCGCGGAACACCTGCTTGAACGCTCGCTGGATCAGGTCTCGAGCGGGAGTGGGCTTTCGGTCAGTAGACATCTTGCTTCCTGTTCCTGTTCTCGTAGTGCGTGCGCATCTGTTTTGCGGTGGCGACGGCCTCCTCGTGCAGCGACCCCGACACCTTCAAGGGATCGATCCCGAGCGCGGCGACGAGTTCGGTGTAGCGGGCGGTCCGCTCCACCTCGTGCACCCGGATCGCGTGCGCGATGATCTCCACGCTGTCCTTGCCCGCGAAGAGGCGCTCGAGCTGCTCACGCAGCCACGGCACGGCTTCGGAACGAACGGGGGCTCCCGTCGTGGCGTCGAGGGCGACCACCTCCTTGCCGGACAGCAGCGACGAGAGGTAGTAGATGCGCTTGCGGTCGTTCTCCGTCTCGACGAGGTGTTCGATCTTGCGCACCACCTCGTGCGGATCGCATTGCAGGAGCTTCGCGAGCTTCTGCAGGAGCTGCTCCTCGAGCCGGTCCGCTTCCTGGCGCGGACCCCCTCGCTCGCGCTCGGTCTCCCACAAGGCTCGCTCCAGCCGGACCGAGATGCGGACCAAGGACGCGAGGTCTTCGACGGGCATGGCGATCGTCTGCGGTTCGTCAGTCATCGTGTCTCCTGTCGGTTGGGTCCACAGCGGGGTCGCGCAGGGGCACGCCGAGGCTCTCGGCGATGTTGATCAGCTGCTCGGGCTCGACGAGGGGTTGCTTCTGCATCTCCCAGTTCCAGGCCGCGTCCAGGAGCCGCTCCTTGCCCTCCTCCGTCAGCGGCTCGATCGGCGGGTGCTCGAGCCCAGGGGCGCGCACGAGCGGGCCCTGGCCGAAGCTGTCGGCCTCCTCGTCGGCGACGTTGCAGAGCTCGCACCAGAGCTGGTGCAGGGCCGTCTCGGCGATCACGAACGCGCGGTTCACGGCGGCCCGGCGCGGCAGTCCCGTCTTGATCGTGTTCTCCTCCTCGCGCCGGTGCGCGGCCGCCTGCCGTGCCGCGTGCTGCCGGAAGTACTCCGCTTCCGCAGCACGCACGAGCGGCGGCAACGTGCGCCACGCGTCGAGGAAACGTTCGAGCGCATCTTCTTCACGCATTCGGAAGCGCAGCTCCGTGTCTTTGCGCTCTTTCACGCCCAACTCTTCGGAATCACTCATGTTTTGCTCCTCGTTTGGACCCAGATCTGGGCCCGTTGCCGGTAACCCCCATTCTTGGCAAGGGGTCGCGGCAAACAAAATCCTCAATGTTACCAACAAGATAACTGTTTTTGGCAATAACAGTTACCGACCTACTACGGGCCTACTACGGAGTGCCTTTTCCACGTTCTTCTGTGGGTGTCAAGGCCGTTTTTTCTTCAGCGCGAGCACTCGTTGCGCTGCAGGAAGATGCTCCGCGATGAACTTGTCGATCGCTCGCTGCGCTTCTCGCACGTTCTCGAGCGCGGTCTCCCAGACGATCGGCAAGACCTCCATGCACATCGGGCAGACGTAGCCGAGCCCCGCGACCTTCTCCGCTTCGGCGACGTGCTCCTCGCACCCGACGCAGCGCACGACGGCCGCTCGCTTCTTGCTCATGGCGCGATGCCCTCGTCCCACTCGTACGTCTCGGGGCCGTCCTCGCCGGCCTTGCGCTCCGCCACCCACCGCTCGTAGGTCTCGGGGTCGTCGCACAGCGCCCGGACCATCTGGTCGATGACCCACGTCTTGTGGTGCGCCCCGTCGATGCCCCCGTACTGGTGCGCCACCTTGAGCGCCTTCTCGACGTGCCGCGACGCTGCGTCCTTCCGGTTCTGCACGTCTTCCTCGGCTTGCTCGAAAGCGAACCGGAGCGTGAGTGCCACGTCCGCGAGATCGTGCAGTTGCTTGTCCGTCACGACTTCGCCGAGCTTGAACATCACCTCCGCATCGTCCCCCTCACGCCCCGCGCACAGGAGCACGCTCGTGAACGGGAAGACACCTCCTTCGTCAGGGATCGGCGGCTCGCAGAGGAGCCACAACCCGCGCCGACCGTCCGGCAGCGTGATCTGAACCATGTTCTCGCGCTTGCTGTTCATCACTCAGTCGTGCTCGCTGTCGGAGACCTCGAAGTGCACCGCGCCGTCCACGAGCGTCACGACGATCTCCTTGTGGTCGTCGAAGGCGGCGAGGAACACGTCCTCGAGCTTGTCGAGCTGGTTGTCGACCGCGAGCGCCGCGGGGGCGAGCCCCTTGCCCCTGTAGGTCGAGAGCTCGGCTCCTCCCACTCCGAAGAACTCCCTGTCGTACACCCCGAACTCGCAGGGGTCCCCGTCGTTGAAGTACGGGGTGTACTGGGACCACTCGATGCGCTCGATGCGCGGGTCCGCCTTGAACATCTTCGAGAAGGCGGCCGCGAGCACCTGCTTGCTCTTGCTCTCGAGCAGATCCTTGTACTGCTTCTGGGCTTCCTGAATCTCCTGCACGCCCTTGTCGAAATCGATTTCGTCGCTCATGTGCCTCTCCGTTCTGGTTCAGTCGATGTCGAACCCCGACATCAGCTCTTTGATCGCCGCGAGCTTAGTCTCGACGGTGACCGTTCTTTTCTTGGTGGGCCCTCCCATCCACGCCTCGAGCGGCATGCCGGCGATGCACTTCTCGAGGGACGGGATGGTGCCGAGGTCGTCGATGACGTGCTGCTCTCCGACATCCCGGACCTGCACGATCTGCCCCGAGCTGTTCGTGATGTAGGGCAGCCGTTGCCCGTCCACGACCGTCCCGAACACCCGCTCGCAGAGCCAGATCCCGAACGAGTTGTGGAGGAAGATCCGGTGCCGCATGTCGGCGACGTGCGCCTTCGACTCGTCGAAGAAGTTGTGGATCTCGATGTAGTCCTGCGGCTTGCCGCCGAACTTGTGCGCGGAGATCTGCGCGTGCTTCCAGGGCTTCACGTTGCCCTCTCCGCCTTGGCGAGGACGGCGTCGACGATGCGGTCGGCAGCCTCCTTCGGCGTCCAAGGCACGACGTTGTGCGCCCGGGTCGCCTCGAGCGCCGCCTCGTCGTAGGGCCTAGGCCGCAGGTGCTGCCCGCGCAGCTGCGCGAGCGTGTGCTCGTGCCGGAGGATGCTGTGGCGGTACTCCTCCTTCGCGCGAAGGAGCGCCGGACTCTGCTGCTCGGCAGGTCCGTTGTTGCACTGCACGAGCGCCCTCAGGCCTGCTCGAGTCTTGGCCAGCGCCTGCCGCTCGAGGTGCACGCGCCACTGCCAGTCCCCGGGCACGCGCTGGGGCGGGGGCGGGCCCTTGCGCCCGAGCTTCTCGCGGAGCTCCATGCGCTTGACGAGCTTCAGCTCGGGCGTCAACGCCTTCCACCACTGCGGCGTGCCCGGTGCCCGGTGCCGGGAGTCCGTAGCGCTGAAAGACGTAGGGGCCCACCACAGAAGCCGGGCGAGTTCCACGCGCCGCTTCTCCTTCGCGGCCTCGCGCCGGAGCCGGGCCGCCGCCTCCTCCACTAGCTCCACCTGCAGCGCCTGGTGGATCAACTCCCCCTCGCGCAGGGCCGCGTCTCGCGCAGCGTCCGAGAACGCTCGCTCGTCCTCCGCGTAGGTGCTCGTGCCGACGTGCAGCAGCTCGAGCATCGCGCTCGTGCGCGAGAGCCCGGCGGCGATCTTGTCGAGCGCCTTCAGCGTGGTCTCGAACGCGAGCTGGCCGAGCTTCATCGGGCCGCAGCCTTGCTCTCGACCTCGGCGTCGGCGAAGTCCGCTTCCTCGACCTGCGCGTTCGCGGGCAGCGCCTCGAGCTGCGCCCCCAGGCTCGCGAGCGCCGTGAGCTGCCCGCCGAGGTTCTTCAGCGCGAAGCCCGTGAGGATCGCGCTCGAGAACGCCACCTGCGAGCGCGTGGCCGTGGCGATGTGCGCCGCACCCGGCAAAGGCGCGCCGCTCTCGCATGCCGTGTGCAGCAGCACCGCGAGCGTCACCTTGATGAGCTCGCGCCCGGCCGGGTCCTTGAGCGCGTCCTGGATGTACTTGTTCCCGGGCGCGAGCGCGCTCGCCATCTCGAGCAAGACCTCCCCCGCCTGGTTCGTCAGGCCCATGCCGACGCCCTGCGCCATCGCTGCTCCTTCACGGTCTTCTTGGTTCGGGTCTTCGGTGCTGCGGTTTCGATTGCCATTGTCTTCTCCGGTGCTTGTGGTGGTCCTGCGTATACAAGTTGCGCCATCTTCGGCTCCTCTTGAGGCGCGCTCGCGGGCGCGAACGCGGCTATGCTCGGGTGCGTGGGGAGGTATCGACGGACGTCGAGGACCTTCCGATCGTCGCCCGCGTAGTAGAACCCGGGGCGCTCTGCTACGGCGATGAGTTGGCGGGTCTGCCCTTCGTGATCGTACTGGTATGGACGCCCCTCGTTCTCGCGGTACGGTTCTGCGCCGTGCTGGGCTAGGCAGGCCTGGCAGAGTGCGGACCGCCACGCTGGATGCGAGTAGTCCCCCCACTTCAGGCCGGTGGGGAAGAGATGATCGGCCTCGATCTTCGTCAGCCCTACGGCGCGCTGCACGGGTGCTGCGCGCGGCGGCAGGTAGGGCGTGACATCGATCTCTCCCTTGTAGTCGGCTGCTCCGTTCTGCACTCGGAAGTACCCTGCGACGTGGGCGCGCACGAGCAAGCTCTGGCTGGCGTACCGAATACCCTCCACAGTCGGCACCCAATCGTTCTCGGCGATACCCCATCCCCAGTTGGCGGCGCACGCGCGCTTCAGCGCTTCGGTCCACTCCGCCGGGGTGTAATCTTTCCACTGCAATGCAGGCACGGGGGTCTCCTTCGCTGCGTCTGTGAACGTCCCGAACCAGCCGGGCTGCCCCTGCACGGGTTTGACGGGTTGCAAGTAGTCCGCGGGGGAGAAGGCCTTGAAGTCCTTCGCCGCCTGCAGGAGGATGGCCTTCTCTGTGAAGCGCTTCAGCAGCGTTTCGAGCGTCTGATTGATCTTCCGATCGATCTCCTCCGAGGTCGGTGCCGGAGGCGGCGGCGGCAACGCCTCTTTCGCTTTGATGTTGTCGTGCATGCGCTGCAGCAACGCCCGCGCATTGACGATGTTCGGCTGCGCCAGCACTTCCAGCATCGCGACAGGGATGCCCTCCACACATCCCTTCGGGTCCGTAACGGCCGCCCGCGCCGCCGAGCCTGCAGGGGTGGCGTCCATGGTGGCGAACGCGGTGTGCAGCTTGGACGTCGACCCGAGGCGGTTCTGCAGATCCCACGGCAGCAGCGACCACAGCGCATCGACCTCGTGGTACTGGCGCGCCATCGCTCACTTCCAGTCGTGCGTGGTCGCGAACCGCCGCGCGAGCTTCCAGGCGTGCTGCTCCGCCTCCCCTCGAGTCGTGAACGTCTCGGGGCAGTGCGTGAAGCCCGAGGCGCCCGGCGCCCGGTCCTTGTCGAAGCACGACGGGTAGGCCACCCCGTAGCGCCAGTCCATGCGCATCACCACGCTCGGGACCTTCGTCCGCGCGACGTGCGTCCTGAGAACCGGCGGCTCGTACTCGTCCGCCGGCAGCGGGCGCCTCGGCGCGAGCGGAAGCACGTCCTCCATGCGCCTGTCGAGGAGCGCCTTCGTGATCGAGCGGGCCCGCGCCTCGTTCATGTCCGGCGGCATGTGCACGATGTCGTAGACGGTCACGGCGTCACCTTCGTGACGAGCTCCTTGAAGAGCTTGCCTGCGCGCTTGCGGATCGCGGTGCGGGCTTCCTTGCTGTCGACGAACTCGCCCGCGCCCTCGCGCAAGACATCCTCGAGCATGGCCGCGATGACCTCGCCCGTCCGCTCGATGCACGTCGAGATCTCCTTCGCGTGCTCGGGCGAGCCGCCCAGGTGATTGAGCACGTGCTCGAGCCGCGTGTCCGTGACCCACTCGAGAGCGATCGCCTCGGCGGCCTGCAGCACCTCGAGCTGGTTGCCGACCACGCGCGGCTGCGCGGTCTCCCGCTCCTCGGCGCGCTTGTGCTTGGCGCAGACGCGCTCCCCGCTCGGCAGCCGCATCTCGACGAGCGGCCGCAAGACCACGCCCTCACGCGGGTGATCGCCCAGCACCTCGTTCCGCTTCGCCTGCGTCGAAGGCGCGTCCCGCTGCGCGTCGAGCGAAGCCAGATCCGTCGACACCCGCTCGTAGTGCACGAACTCGAGCCCGACCTCCTCGACGAGCTTCGCGGCCTGCGGCACCGACAGAAAGCCCCCGGGCACCCCGCTCACCTGCACGTCGAAGGCGACGAACCGCAGCGTCGGCCCGTACCGCCAGGACTGCTTCTGCTCCTTGCCGCCGTACGCCTCGCCGTAGATCGTCACCGTCTCGAATCCGAGCTTGGTGAACTTCTCGGCGAGCGTCGGCACATCGAAGAGCGCGGCGAAGGTCACCGGCGAAGCGCCGCCGCTCGACAGGCGCACCTGCCCGTCCACCCACACGACGTGCGCGCTCGTGCCGTGGATCTTCTCGAGCGCATAGCACTCCTTGAAGAGCAGGATGTGCTGCGCCTCGGGGCGGTAGAGGTTGACGATGTGTGCGTAGCCCATGGGAGAAAGAAACCCTTCGTTGTGGTGAGAGAGGCGCGAGTGGGCGTAGAGGGAGTCGAACCCCCCAAACACGAGACCCAGCAGAGGAGAAGAACCGATGCAGGGAGCCGTGACCGTTTTATCCGCCCGAGACGTGTCGTAGTAGCTGCGTAGTCTATCTGTAGTCGCGTGTCAAGCGACCCGTCGAAGAACCAGTGCGCGCTGGCGCTGGTCGCGGCAGGTGCTCAAGAACCTCGTCGCGAACCGATGCCGAAAAACGCTGGGGTGCAGGAGCTGCGTCGTGTTCAGGATGTCGAGGACGGTGACGAAAGGCAGCCGTTGCGGATCCACCTCGTGCAGCATCCTCTCGATCTCCACTCGGCGGTCCGGCAGCCGCGCGTCCACCCACAAGATGGCAGCGGTGGGGTCGGCAGGCTGCTCGCCGTACCACGCCTCCCAGGCACCGGCGCCGGCCTGTTCTACCTCCCGCATCACGGTGCGGATGTCGTCCTCGATCGCGTTCAGCACCGCGACGTTGAGCCGCGGGAGCGTCGTCTGCCGCAACGCGGTGCGCAGCTTGGTGCTCTTGGTCTCGGAGGTGTGCCCGTCGGCCGCCAGCTTCCCCGCGAGGCGCGCCGCCCAGATCTTCCGCTCGCCTGCGTTGCCCGCGATGGCCGCGGCCCGCTCTTGCCAGTGCGACGCGTTCACCGCTTCCTCCGCTGCACCGCCGCGTGCTTCCGGCGCTCGTGCCGGTTACTGGCGAGTCCCGGGAACCCCGGCGGAGGTGGGGGCTCTGGCTCCCGCAAAACGATGGGCGTCTCCGTGTCGCGGGAGAACACGACGACGTGGTGCCCTTCAGGCAGCTCGAGCCTTTGCAGCATGGCGAGCGGTGAGCCGAGAGAAATGTCGAGGACGAGGACCCGCTCCTCGCCTGCGCCTGTCCGAGGCCAGGTCACGTCGGGATCCAGCGCACGATTGCCATGACGGCCCAGAGCGACAGGTTCGCGATCAGGGAGGTGAGGGACAGCACGAGCAGCCACTGCTCCTTCTCACGGACCGTCTGCTTCGCCCGCGCGTGCTCCTCTGCCAGCGACTGCGGCCTGCGGGTCAACGAGTAGATGAACATGCCCAGGCCCATCGCCTGCCAGTACGTGATCTCGGGCACGCCGAGCGGCACGACGAACCACTCCCAGCCCTGCGTCATCACGTGCGGATACAGGAAAAACGCGATGAGTCCGATCAGAAATGCTGCTGCGTTGCTCCACATAACTCCCTCTCTCCTTCTGGCTCACCTGAACCGGAACTGCTTCTTGAGCGCGGGCACGACCGACCGCTGCGCCGCGCTGTCCTTGACGCCCCTCGAGCTGTTGCCCTCCGGGCTCTGGAACTGCACGATGACCTCGTCCTGACACAGCGCCCCGCCCGCGAGCTCCGCGAGGCGCGTCATGCTGGCCTGGAACTTCTGCAGCGTCTCCTCGCCGGGGACGCTCGGGTCGTGGAAGATGGTGTACGCCGCGCTCGCCTCAGGGTCGCCGTGGAACCAACCCTTCTGCGCGACGCGCGAGCCGCCCACGTTCGCCTTGGCCTGCTTGGCCGTGAGCCCCCGATCCATCAGGAGCAGCTGGCGGATGCCCTGCACGTGCGTGTCGAGCGCCGCCTGCGTGTACTTCTTGGGCTCCTTCGCGCAGAAGCCCTTGCTGTTGCGAGCCTCCTTGCCGCGGTTGCGCCCGAGGTAGAGCGTGGCCGCGACCGTGGGGCCCTCCCAGACAACGTCCCGCAAGCCTCGGGTCCGAACCTTCGATCTCTTGATGGTGGTCATGGCCTATCCTACCACCAGCGCGTAGACCGGGGTCTCGAGCGCGCGGGCGAGCTTCACGATGTCGATCAGAGACACGTTGAACTGCCCGCTCTCGACCCGGGACAGCCACGCCTGTGCATGCCCCGTGCTCTTGAGCGGCACCCGCTCGAGGAGCTCTCCCTGGGTCAAGGCCAGCTTCTGCCGAGCGGTGCGGACCTGGGTCCCGAACAAGACCAGTACCTCCCGGTCCTTCTTGCTCAGCACCTCGTCGTGCTTGCGGGGGTTCTTCTTGCGGGGGGTCACGCCGCCCTCTTCCGCATCGTCAGCACCACCGTGTTCACGTCCGTGCCCGAGGACCGGAACGCCTGGGGTTCGAGCGCGTGGAAGTGGTGGAGTTCGTCCTCCGCATCCAGCCACGCCCGGAACGCCGCGTGCTTCTTGTCCTGCCGGAACTCCACGCTGTTCGGCAGCACCGAGACCAGCATCCCGCCCGGCGCCAGCAACGAGAACGCGCGGCGCACGTGCTCGAGGTGGTCGATGAAAGGCGGGTTCATCACCACCGCGCCGATCTTGAAGGCGGCGGCCCCAGGCGCCTCGCGGAAAACCCCCGGCTGGCCTGCGATCGGGCGTAGCGGCGTGGGGGGCGTCCAGAGTAGGAAGTCCTCCTGATAGAGGATGTAGGGCGCGCTCTGCGGCAGCTTCTTCGCGAGCGTCCGGGCCCGGTCCTTGTCGATCTCGACCGCGAGCACCTTGTAGCCCTGGCGCAGCAGCTCCAAGACGATCGCGCCCTCCCCCGCGCTCGGCTCGAGCACGTACTGCTCCTCGGGCAGATGCGGGATGTGCCCCACCAAGCGCTCGGCCACCATCGCGGGCGTAGGAAACCACCCGAGCTTCTTCCGCGAGTCGCGCAGGGTCTCGATCACCCCGCCCGTGATCGTCGCCTCGACGAGCTCCCGCAGCTCGGTCTCGTTGACCGCAGCGTCGATGCCGAAGACGTGGGCCTTGCGCCGGGTGTTCCACTTGCCCCCGAGAGCCTCGAGAACGTCGTTCACCTTCTTGTACGAGGGCCGGTCGAGGCGCTCGGTGATCACGATCTCCGTGCCCTTGATCTCGAGGTTCTCGAGAATCCGTTGCGTGTGCTCGTCAATGCGCATGATCAATATCCTCTTCGGCCGGAAAGCATGGTCACTACGAAGTCGTCCAGGGCGCACAACATCCGCGCGAGGCGCACGCCGAAGCCGCGCCCGGCGTTGATCTCGAGAATGGCTGCCTGGTGCTCCTTCTGAAAAGCACCTCGGCCCTTGGCAGGCTTCTCTTCGAGGATGTCCTTGAGGGTCGTGATGTCGTGGTGGACGACCCGGACCAACTGCAAGAGGAGGGTCCGCCGTCTGTCGAAAGTGTCGCTCATCGAACTCAGCCTTTCTTTTCTTCGCGCGCTCGGAGCGACTCGTCCAGGTACTTGAGGACCGCTTTCCCCGCGAACGCGAGGGCGCCCTTGCCCGCCTCCTCCAACACCTTCAGCTTCGCCTCGGCTGCGTCCGCTCGCTCCGTAGCCCCGTCGGCCTCGTCGACCTCGTCGGTCCAGAGCTGCGCGGCTTGCGCCATGCGCTCGCGCACGCGCTCCTCGAAGCGGGCGCTCGACATATCCACCACGTCGATGGAGTCGAAGGCTTCGAGCGCGTACTTGACGAGGGCCTCGTGTCGTTCGGTGGGGGTCACGACCGCTCCCCGAGTCCGGGGATGGCCCAGTCGAGCTGGAGGTCGTGCGCCATCGCGAGCTTGAGCCACGCCTCGTTGGGGGCCTGCGGCACCGGCTCCACGACCGGGACCGCGATCGAAGCCCGGCGCGCCCGCGTGTTCGCGGCGACGAGCTGGCGCAGCTCCCCGATCATGGGGCTGGCCTCGTTGTACTTGGCGACGACCGCCTCGACCTCCGCCTCGGACACGCCCGCCGCCTTCGCGAGCGCCGCGACCGTCATGCCGAGGGCGAGAGGCTCGGGGCTAGGCTCGGGGCTACCGCCCTGAATCAGGCGGAGCTTCGGGGGCTCCTCCGCAGGAGGGAACACGCGAAGCACCTTCAGCGGCGGCTTCCCTTCGAGCTGCAGCGTGTCGCCCACCTTGATGGCCGGCTGCTCGGCGGCAAGCGCCTTCCGCTCGACCTCTTCCTCCGCCCTCTTTTCGGTCTCCCGCTGCGCCTTCCGCTCGGCCGCTTCCTTCTGCCAGATCCGCAGCATCGAGGCCCAGAGCACGTTCAGCTCCTCGAGCTTCTTCTCGGGCCACTCCCCCGCCCGATAGAGGTTCATCATGTCGGGCCGGTCCGTGCGCGGGCTGATGCTGACGGTCGTGTAGAACTTCACGTCGAAGTAATCCGTCATCAGGTCGGAGCCGTCGTGATTGAAGTCCCCGAGCTTCTGCTCGATGCGCTCCCGCAACGCGAGCCCGAACTCGGACGCGAGCGTACTCATGTGCCGGACGTGCCTGCCCTCCACGTCGTCGATGACGCGGTCGCGGTTCCAGTACGCCCGCGCGAAGAGCTCGTCCTCCGCCGGCAGCGGCGCGAAGCTCACCGAGATCGAGTTGTACTCGCTCGTCACCGACCACTTCCCCTTCGGCAGCACCCCGAGCGTCGCCTCGAGCCGAATCTCCTTGCGGATGATCTCCGCCACTTCCTTCGTGCGAAGGGCCTCGTTGTACCTCGAACCGTAAACTCGCTTGGTCATCTTCCTTCTCCTCGTTCTTCCTGACGTACTATGCGCCCGCCGTATTCACAACGGGCGGAGGTAGCCTCGCGCTTCGACGCGGTGTGCCTCGGTGGGGTTGGTCTCGCCTTCGAGCGCCGCGACGGCCAGGGCCAGCACGCGCTCCTGCTCCTCGGGCGTGCGCGGGTTCGGGAGCCGGGGCATCAGCGCCCGCGCCTCGGTGACCATCGCTCGCACCGTCGCCGAGCTGGGGGTCGGCGCGCTCGCCTCGCGGGTCGCGCCCGCCCTCATGCGCACGAGCACGGGCGCAAGCTCCGCCCGGAAGTCCTTCACCCGGTCGCGATGCCTCTCGAGCTGCATCGGCGTGCAGGTGCACTGCCGCACGGCCAGCCCGCACGCGCTCGAGCTGCTCGGGCACGGGTTCATCGCAGCAACGATCCAAGGCCGCCCAGCTCCGATCTTGCGCTGGTGCTCGCGCAAGGCCGCGAGCACGGCCTTGGGCGACTCCGTGACCTCGTCGAGCATCAGCACGCCGTGGAGCGCGAGCGTCACCTCTCCGGGCCGCCAGGGCGCTCCGCCCCCGACCACGGCCGCCTGGCTCGCCGTGTGGTGCGGCGCTCGGAACGGGCGCACCCCGGTCAACGGCAGCCCCGCCACGCTCGCGATCCGTCGAATCTGCCGGCGCTCGGCCGGGGTCGTCTCGGGCAAGATCTCGGTCAGCCGCCGGGCCAGCATCGTGCGCCCCGAACCGGGGGGCCCTACGAGCGTCACCCCGAGCCCAGCCACGGCCGCGACCGTCACCGCGCGAACCGCCTCGGGCTGCCCCACGAAGTCGCTGAGGTCCATGGGGGCGTCCCCCTTGACCTTGTAGGCCTCCTCAGCCTCGTCGCGCGTCAGGAGCCCCGTGGCGGGGTCCTGGGCGGTCGCGACCGCCTGGGCGAGCGTCCACACCGGCAAGTACCCGGGCAGCCCGTTCCCCGTGTCCCCCGAGAGCACCGCAGCGCCCCCGCGCTTCTGCGCGAGCTCGGCCACGGGGAACGCCCCGACCGCCGACCGGACCTGCCCGCCCAGGGACAGCTCCCCGAAGAAGACCAGATTCTTCTCCCGGGGCACCACCACCTCCATCGCCGCGAGCGCGAACGCCAGATCGAGCCCGCTCGACCGGAACGCCTTGGGCAACGGCTGCCCGTCCAGGCGCTTCAGCGTCAGCTGCACATGCTCGATCGGCTTCACCGAGTAGGTCGACGCCCGGACCCGTACCCGGATCTCCCGCAGCGCCGCCTCGCTCGTGATCCCGACGATATCGAGCCCGCCCGTGGTCGTCCGCTTCGCCTCGATGACGACCGGAATCGCCTCGAGCCCGTCAATGATTGCTGAGTTGATCATGATGCAGGTCCTTCTTGTGCTTCGTCCGCGACCGCTTGCGCGGCGATGTTGTACGTCCAGTAGCCCGGGCCGCGGGACCACCGATCCCGGATCTCCTGGTCCTCCTCGACGGTGACGCCGTTGGTGATCCAGCGCCGGCGCCCGTTGACGAGCACCTCGCGGCAGCCGACCGCCTTGCCGTCGAAGGCATCCTCTTTCCGCACCAGGGCCAGCACCTCGGCCGCCCGCTCTTTCGTCATCGGCATGATCAGTCCTCCTCCGGTTCCTCGTTGATCCAAGCAGCAGCGGCCGCCTCGATGTCGTCGAGCGAGACCTTGCCCGCCTTGTGCAGCACCTCGAGCGCGCCCCAGCCCGCGCGCGAGCCGCCGCTCCGAACCCGCGCCATCATGCGGACCGTGTCGAGGTTCCGCGGTGCCGCCTTGAGCGCGTCGAGCACCGCAAGGTGCACCCCGAGCCCGGGCCCATCCTCCGCCGAGGCGGCGGGGCGCGCCTCCGCCTTGCCGTCCTTCCGCAGGAAGAAGCGGATCTCCGTGCTCGCGTTGCGCGAGGTCTGGCAACGGAACGAAATCTCCGTCCATAGGTCGACCTCGCGGCTGCCCTCGTAGTGCCGGAGCACCCACTTCTCGCCCTTCGGCAGAACCTCGGGAGCCGCATCGAGCCCCGTGCCCCACAACTTGCGCTTGTCGCAGCAAGGGTTGCGCACGTCCGCCGTCAGCTCGTAGACGCCCTCAGGCATCTCGCGCAAACGCGCGGCGAGCTGCTCCGGGTCGTACTTCACTGCGTTCTTCTTGGTCATCTTCGTTTCCCTTCCTGCGAATCCTGACGCTGTATGCGCCTGCCGTATTCAATCGAATCGTCGAAGTTCCTCGAACGCCTCTCGGGTCCGGGCGTCGTCGAGCCCATGTGCTTTTGCGGCGCGGAGAAAGGCGCGCTGCGCCTCGCCTCGGTCCTCTTCTCGCGTCCGCTTCGCGAGGTCCGCCTTGCGACGCTCCACGAGCACCCGGAGCCCTTCGGGCGTCTTCGCGTGCCTCTTGCACACGTAGCCGCTCCCGATGAGCGTTCGGCAGGGCTCCCCCTTCGCGTTGGGGAGCCCGCACTGCCGATAGTGATCGTGGTTCCGCATCAGTCCTCGCCCCAGTTGGAGTCCGTCAGGAAGCCCGCGACCTCCGCCTCGGAGAGCGCGACGATGCCGGGGCCGACGGGGCCGGGCTCGAGCTGCGCCTTCTTGGTGAGCTTGCGCAGCTCCTCCCAGCCGTGGAGCGACCCGTCACCCCCGGCGAGCATCGCGCGGTGGTCCTCGACCTCCTCCACGGTGAACACCTCGGAGCCCTCGCCCAGGCACGTCACGGCGTCGCCGGCCTTGAAGTCATCGAACGTCTTCATCGCTGCTCTTTCCGTTGAAGGCCAGCTCTCGATCCCACACGAGAGACTCCCACACGAGAGACTTGACGTGTCGGTCGAAGCGCCAGTCGAAGCGCCAGCCATCGCCGAGCAGCTTCTTTGCCGCGTGGCGCGTGCTGGGCGCGTCGCCGTAGTCCATCTCCTGCCGGTGCGCGCGGGTGAGCGCGTCCTCGAGCCCCTCCGCATCCGCGCTGAGGGCTGCAACTCGCGCCTCGTCGAGCGTGGCGCGGAGCTCCTGGGCGTGCCTCTTGGCGCGCTTGGCATAGTCGAGCGCGATGCGCTCGGCCGCGTTCTTCGGCTCGTAGCTCTCGACCTCGTCCCAGGCGCACACCGGGTGCGTCGCCTCGACCTCGTCCTCTTCGACGGTGTAGCCGAGCGCATCCCACCAGTCCTCGGCCGCCTCCCCGACCTCGTGCGGCTCGGGGACGGGCTTGCGGGCGACGCCGTCGCGCAGCTCGTAGGTGACATCCGTCCACCAGTCCGTGCCCTCGGCCCACGACTCCTCCAGGGTGTCGGTCAGCCACGCGAGCGCGATGCGGATGCACTCGGCGGGCTTGCACGAGCCGTCCGCAGACTGCCGGCCGATGTTCTCCCCGTTGACGAGGATCTGGTGCTCGGGCTGGCCCAGCTCGACGACGCACACGCCGTCGTCGTAGGTCACTGCGTAGTGCGTCCCTGCGGGGAGGTACGTCGCATAGAAATCCTGGTCGCTCATGAAGTCGCTCATGGTCGTTCGTTTCCTTTCGTGGGTCCGCGACCCGAGCAAGCGCCCCGCCCCAGGAAGGTTGGAAGGGGAAGGCAGGGCAAGGCGCTTGCTCGGAGTGCGGGCCGATGCCCGTTCCGAGGCCCGGCTTTACCGGGCGGGTTGCATGGGGGTCCTCCGTCGTCAGGGGTGCGCGAGTACGCGATCCGCGACCCGCAACCAGAATCTCTGCGCGTCCGTCCAGGGACCGCCGCCCTTGCCTTCGCCGTGAGCGTAGGCCGCCGCGCAGAACCACCGCGACCGTTGCAGGCAGCGCCGGTACAACTCGTTGCGCTGCGCGAGGGTGAGTGGGGCTTTCACGGGTACGTGTACCCCAGCCCGAGCCGGACCTTCTTCGTGGTCGCGTCGCGGGCCGTGACGAGACGCCCCTCGGCCACGTCCACCAGCATCGCGCCATACTCGGCGATCGCTCGCCCGAGCCCCGCGATGTCCTCGGGCGCTCCCGCGAGAGCGCGCTCGAGTGCGCACTCCTCCCGCAAGAGCTCGGTGCGCAGGTTCGCGAGAACCTGCTTCGCCTTCTTCGCCTTCGCTTCGTGCTCGCTCATGACTCCGCCTCCATCAGGTCCGTGTAGAGATCCGTGTGGTCGAGCCCGAGTTGGGTGAGAGTGACCTCCGCGATGAGGAGCGGCCGGGCGCCGCGCGCGTGCGGGAAGCCCGCATCGTCCAGGATCTTGTTCGCCTCGCGGGCCTGGACGCGCGCGTATCGAGCGCCCTCGCTGCACACGGACGCGACCTCGTACTCGGTCACGCCTTCGGCCTTGTCGAGCGTGCCCCAGATGTGCACGACGAGCACCTGGGCTGCCGCGATGGCGTCCGGCAGCGTCCAGTAGCCTGCGTGGTCCATCACGACATTCGCGTCCGAATCGAAGACGCGGAAGGCTTGCTCGACCTCCCCGGTCGCGCTGCGGCCCGACTCCGCCTCGAAGGCCCGCGCCCGTTCACACGCTTCCTTGATCGCGTCGTCGCGGCTGCCCTCGAAGCGATGCTCGGCGACGTGCTCCCCCTCCGCCCATACCGTGATGATCCATCGATCCTTCATGGCAGCACCAGCCCCGGGATCGAGAAGTCGCACGGGTCATCCCCAGGCTCCTCATCGGCCACGTTGAACGTCAGGCCCAGGTTGAGCACCACGCTGCCGTCGGGGCGCGACTCGTCGCGGACGAGCGCCCGGATCTCCTCGGCCACCTCGCCGCCGCCGTCGTCCACGTCGCCGCAAGCGGCTCTCGCGATGTAGACCGCGCAACGCTCCGCCTCCGCCGCCGTCATCCGGGGGATGGCCCAGCCATTCCAGTACCCCGTGATCTCGAGAGCCTCGAAGGGAGGCTCCTGCCCGTCCTCGGCTTGCATGTCGAGGGCGACCCGGATCGTGTTCTTCTTTCGTGCCATGTGCCTTCCCTACCTTCTGGGCCTTCCTGCCCTCTCTCACCTCGACGAGTCGAGAGGAGAGAGCGCAGCACGTTCGCGAGGAACGTGCGGCTCGTGCTTAGGCGACGCGCAGCAGTCGGTAGACCGTCGGCTTCTGGCCCGAAAGCGCATACCGCTTGCGCGTGCTTTCCCCGACGTTCAACTCGGTCGGCTGCTTCTCTCCCGGCAACACCGTGCCGTACGTTCGCACGTACACGTTGCCCTCGCTCACGTCGTCGCCGAGCACGTTGGCATCGTGACCGTCCGACGTAGACCCTCACGGGTTCACCGCCTGGTGGGCGGCCCGTCGGACCGTGGGAAGCGCCCAATCGGCGGAGTCGGCGAGGATGTGGTTCACCTGCGACTACTCACAACGAAAGAGTGGAGTCGGCATCGATTGACGATGCATGTCCCTTACGGGTATGGTACGAACCATGCTTATCCGGTTTTCACCCAAGCTAGCCCGGCG
>JALHNM010000011.1 GCA_022843485.1 Fimbriimonadaceae bacterium
CGGCTGACCGACCTTGTCATCCGGTGGTCATCCGGTGGTCTCCCGGTGGTCACGCGGGGTGGGGGCAGCGCCGAGCCCGAGCAGAACCCACCCTTGGCCCCTCGGAACAGGGCCCAGGCCACGCACCGCCCCACCCCCGCAGCCCGTCCGTAAGAGTAAGGATCGAAACTCGTCTGTATGTCCGGATCGTCGAAGACACCCAAAGCCCCTCCCAATGGCCCTCGAACGTCAGGGCCCCCCCTGGGCGCGGGGGCGTTTCGAGAGGGGACGCCCAGCACCGAGGCAGACCCGAACGCCGCGATCCCAGGCTCGCTGAGGCCACGGATATGCCCCCCTGAACTCTTCGAAGCTAGTCTGTCCGGCAGGCTCGTCGTGTTCGCAGGGAGCGGCGTATCGCAGCCGACTGAGAGGCCAGGCTGGCACGAGCTCGTGAAGGGCGTTGTTGCGGCGTGCACGAGTGAAATGGCAGACGACCCTCGGATCAGGTCTCTTAACTCCTTGCTTCGTCGGAATGCAGAAGAGAGCTTAGCCGAGGAAACACTGGAATTCCTGAAGACCGGATTCGACGCGGATAAGCGAGAGCGCGTCAAAGCGCTCCTAAGAACGGAGGCAGACCCGGCGCACCTGAAGGCGGTGATGGACGTGCTCAAGGAGGCCATGGGACAGGAGGCGTTCCATCGACGGATCTGTGCGGTTCTCGACCACTCGGGGTCGCAACCAACCTGCATGACTCACCAGTACCTGGTCAACTTGCGGCCCCATGCCATCGTCACCACGAACTACGACGACTGCTTCGAAGAGTGCCTCACGAGTGGCAGACATCGATGGTCGACGAAAAGTGTCGCTCGGCTCGACGAGCGGGACGAGTCACACCCTCACGAACAGACAGTCTATCATTTGCACGGGTGCGTCACCGAACCTGACTCCTTAGTCACGGGCACGAGGGAGTACGAGTTATGCTACCAGCCATCGGGTGCGGCGACCCGACTGCTTGACCGAATTTTCACTCGCTACGTTGTGCTCTTTGTGGGTTTCTCCTTCCGAGACGAACAGGTCTTGGCAAGGCTCGTGGCGTACCCGGATCGTCAGAAACACCTTGCCGTCGTGGCACCCGAATCGTCTGAGCACCGGCTCTTGGAGGCCCTGGGTGTGCGGTGCCCGCCTTTGATGACTCGCTCTGATCCTAAAGAGCAAAGTCGGTTCGATCGCGCGGTTGCGACCACGTTATGCGAATGGACGAAGGAGATTTCGAACGCAGGACGGGAAGAGGCGGGCTAGGGAGGGCGGACATGAAGAAGAAGCCACAATGGAAGAAGTACGAAGAGGCGATCTGTCGCTATTACGAGCGGAAGCCAGGGTACCGGGTCGAGAGGAACAAGTGGCTCCCCGCCGGCACGAACTCGCAAGCTGAATTCGATGTGTACGCCGAGTTCGACCTGCCCGATGGCACGGTGGTGAAGACCGGTATCCTGGCCAAGCTTGACGAGCGAAAGGTCGATACCCACGAGCTGCGGTTTCTTCGCACGGCCTTCGTAGACGCGGGGGTGACAGTGGGGGTCATCTTTTGCCCGGAAGGGTTGACGAAGGACGCCACTAAGTTATGCCAGGGCTATACGAACCCCGCGATCTACGTCCGTGAGAAGTCGCTGAGCGAAGTACTGCAGGACGTATGGGGCGACGACCCCTTGAGCGCTCTGGACAACCTAGCACAGGAGAAGGAAAGCCAAGAGCCGAACCCCGAAACGCTGGAAGACGTCCTGCGCGCTGTCGAGGACAGCCCCCTGTGCGCTCGGTTCTTCTTCGACAAGCTCACGAACCCCGCCTGGTTACCGATCCTCTTGGAGCGAGGGGTGTTCGAGCGGTGTCTTGGAGTGCTGAACGAGGTGCCTGTGCCCACGGATGGGGACGAGCGTCGGGAAGGGCTTGTCACGATCAAGGGTGGGAACGAGGTGCCGCCGCTCATGGCGAGCGAATACGTGCGGCGGTTCGTCGAGGACGCCCCCGACAACTTCCTGGCCTTCTGCGGGCTCGTGAAGCGATCGTTCTTCTTCCTCGAGAGCGATCTCATCGAGGCCGCGCTTCGCCTACCTGAAGGGCGTCGGGCGGAGTTCGTCGGGATCGCGATGGGCTGGCCGTTCGAGGGCTATCTCGACCCGAAGCCGGTCTGTGCGTTGGTCCGAGACCTCTACGAGCGGGGCGAGGAGGATGCGGCGTTGGAGTTCCTCTCCAAGCTGACTGAGGTCAAGGCAAAGCCGAAGAAGGGATTCTTCGAGGACGAATACTTGTCGCTCGAAGCCGCCCTCCCGCACGGGTGCTACGCTGATCTCACCGTCGGCTTCCTGCCCAGTCTCGTGCAGACGAAGCCGGTGCGGGTCGCCGAACACGTGCGGGACCGCCTCGCGGAAGCCGTGACGCTATTGCAGCTTGGGGAACCCGATAAGCTTCCTCAGTACGTGCACGTCGCAGGGCTGCTCGACGAACAGGTGTACCTCGATAGCGACGTCCTTCAGCTGCTTATCCGGACGGCCCTGGCGGTGATGCAGGCGTTCGGCGAAATCGATCCGTCCGGGCTTGCCCGGTTCGTTGTCGAAGACCTGGAGGGATCGAGGAACGGGGCCTTTGTGAGGGTCGGGCTCGTCGCGGCCGGCGAGACGGAAGGAGCGGGGGCAGAGGTGGTCGAGGCGGCCCTGGAGCAGGACTGGCTGTGGCGGGACTACGACGTCATCTACGAGCTGCACCACCTCGTGAAGGGAGCCTGGCCGTTTCTGAGTGAGGAGATGAAGGGGCGCGTGATCGACCAGGTCTTGAACCTGAAGGCCATGGAGTCCAAGTCGGGCCGAATTAGTGCGGAGGAGGCTGAGACGTACAGGCTGAGCGACGTCTGTCAGTGGCTCTTGCTGCTCGAGCCGCTCGGCTTTCCAGAGGGTAGGGGGAAGCTCGCGACCGAGGCGCTTAGGGCTTTGAAGGCTCTCACGAGGGAGACGGAGTACCGCAAACCGGAGCCCCTCAGCTATGAGTGGGACGATGGCACCCCGGACGAAGCCACCAGCTTTCCCGACATGACGGCGGAGGACGTCCTCGCCCACTGCGGGGCGTTGGGGCCGGTCCGGGACGACCCCTCCCAGCGGCTGATGCGGGAAGGGGCGGACGGCCTCCGTACGGAGGTCGGGCGGAGACCGAGCGAGTTCTTGGTCCTTCGAGATGCTCTTCTGGCTCTCCCGTACCGGGCGTACGCGGCGGCGGTCGTCGGGGGGCTGGAACAGGCCCTACGGAACGGGGTGGACGTGGATCGCCTCAGCGCTTCGGACACCGTCGCCGCGCTCTACGACCGGCCAGCAGAGGCGGAAGCCCCGGATCGGCTCGATGATGCCTTGGGGGGCGGCCACCGAGACTGGATCAGGTTGGCCGCCGCCCGGTTCGTGGAGGAGGCGGCCCAGAGCGACCCTGAGCCTCTCAAGACGCAAGGACGACTCCTCGCGCTCTGGGAGCGCCTGTGGGAGGGGGGCGACGAGGGGTCGGGGATCGTTGGCGATGCGGACGTGCCAATGGAGGTGTTGAACTCGGAGGCGGGCGTCCTCTCGCTTGCCTTGTGCAGGCTCTTTGCCCGGCTGACCAGGCCTTTGTCCAACGATGAGACCGATGACGAAGGGGCCGAGCGTCTCGAGTGGGCGACGCGACTCCTCACCCGCATCGATGAGACACTGCTCGCTGCGGACTCAGCGGTAATCCGAGCCCCCCTCGGGCTCTTTTTCACGGCCTTCTACGGTTTTGACCGGGACTGGGCGGAAGACCGATCGGATCGGATCTTCGACCGGAGCAACCCCAAAAGGTGGGACGCGGCATGGGGGCTCCATTTCTGGCTGGGGTACCGCAACGTGGAGGTCTTCCGGCACCTGCGACCCCACTACGAGCACGCCATCGAGGTGATGGCGAACGTCGAGAGGTCTCGCCGCACCTGGGATCAGGGTGTCGGCCAAGACCTCGCCTTGTTCTGGATGGAGGGCGAGCTCAAGGCCAAGAGCCGGCTCGTGCAGGACTTCTGGACGAAGGCCAACGATGAAGCCCACATCGGGGCCGCCGATGCGGTCCTCCACCTGCTCAGCAAGAGCCCGGATAGGGCGACGTGGCGTCGAGCGGTCGGTCTCTGGCGAGTCGCTCTGAAGCAGAGGGGCCGAGCTCTCGGGCGAGGGGCTGGAAGTCGGTTCCTTCGCTGGCTTAAGCACGCTCCGAGCGGGGTGACCGTGACCTCAATCTTGAAGCTGCTTGTCGCGACCGTCGCCGTGGAGTCCCAGCGAGTCCACGACGACCTGTTCGACTTCCTCATGGCCCGGGTCGCGGAGGAGCCGGGTCCGTGTGCTGAGGTCGTGCTCGCGATCGCGGAGAGCCCATCTGTCCGCTCGGGCTGGACATCGATGGATCGGGTGTGGGACGTGATGGTGGCGATCATCGGGGTGGGCGACGAGGGCGCGATGGAGACGCTCGTGAAGGCGCGGACGGCGCTCGTGACGGCCGGGCACTTCCGATTCCGGGACTTGCCCTTACCCCCGAGGCCCAGGGAGAAGGACGGCGGTAAGTAGGGCTCAGGGAAGAGGCGAACATGGCGCCATGGCCTATCTCCCGATAGATCTGGGGCAGAGGGCCTGGGTGGGGGTTGGGGGGTGTGGAAGGGGGTTGGTATGCGCTGGTGACGGCGGTGGTCTTGCGGGGGCGTTTCGCTTTGAGAAAACCGTCACGAGCCAGGGCGGGAGATACCAGACAGTGGCAAATATTGCTTACGGAAGCGTGGTCGAGGAAGCCAGGGGGCTGATCGGTCGCGTCGTTTTCACTCGGGCCAAGAACGGCCCCACGGCCCGGATCAAGGCGATCGTGCGGAACCCGCGGACGCTGGAGCAGCGTCAGGTGCGGAGCTATCTGAGCCGCGCCTCGAAGGCGTTCAAGAACCTCACGTCGGCGCAGGCGGCGGCTTGGAACGCCTTTGGGGCGACTCAGGTCCGCAGCAACCCGGTGACGGGCGAGACCTACACGTTGAGCGGGATCAGTGCGTTCGTCGAGCTCGCGGCGAAGTTCTTGCAGGTCCAGCCGAACGGGACGAT
Organism: Fimbriimonadaceae bacterium; assembly: GCA_022843485.1. Taxonomy (GTDB): domain Bacteria; phylum Armatimonadota; class Fimbriimonadia; order Fimbriimonadales; family Fimbriimonadaceae; genus JALHNM01. The sequence continues at coordinate 5,094 of JALHNM010000011.1, forward strand.
CCCGTTGGCGCCGCCGACCTCGGAGTTCCCCGGCGACTCGGTGACGCTCACGGCTACGGCAGGGACGGGTCAGATCCTCCTTTCGGCGAGCGGCGCCAACGCGCTGGGCGTTACGACCGAGATCCTGCTGCAGCCGCTGCCGAGTCGCAACCGGAAGCCGAACCCGAAGGGCTACGACAGCGAGGTCTTCCGCGCCTTTGCGACCGGCTCTCTCGATCAGGTCGTCACGGTGCCGGCGGGCTTCTATGCGGCGGCCTACCGGTTCGTGCGGATCGCGACGGGCCAGGCCTCGGATCTCGTGACGATTCCGGTCGTCACGGTGAACCTGAGCCTGGAGCAAGGCGACGCCCCGGCTTCGTCGGCCGGGAAGTCGCGTCGGAAGGCGGCCTAGGGGCTGTCTCCGCTCTCCGTTCGGGCGCGCGTCCGGTGACCATGGTGGCACCGGGCGTGCGTCGTTTCGGGATCGCGGGGTGGGGAATCGGACGGTCAGGTGGGGGCTTGTTCTGGGGCTTGGGTTGGGCAGGCCGGGTGCGGGAGCACGGCATCGGCGGCATCGTCGGGGCCTTCTTGACGGCCGTGTTCGCGACGACGGCGGTGCCGGGTTCGACGACGGCCGGTCTCCTCGCCGGGAACGCCGGGGTGCTCGGGCGGCAGCTCATGGCCGTCCTCGCCGTTGCGGCGTACTTGCCGCCGTTGGACGTTTCGGGGAGCAGCGTGCGCGGTCAGCACGTCTGCGAAGGTCTGATCCGTCGCCTGGGCCTTCACCTGTTCGCTTCGCCCGGCGCTCATGCCGGGGACGGCGAAGCGGCTGTCTCGTCGGCCTGAGGGGTTCGAGCCCTCAGCCGACGAACTTGTAGCCGACGCCCCGGACGGTGAGGAGGTGGACGGGCTTCGAGGGGTCGTCCTCGAGGCGCTCGCGCAGCCACCGGACGTGGACGTCGACGGTGCGCGAGCTCACGTACGTCTCCTGGCCCCAGACGCGGTCAAGGAGGGCCTCTCGCGAGAAGACCTGGCCGCTGTGGCGGGCGAGGAAGTGGAGTAGGGCGAACTCTCGCGGGGAAAGGTTGACGGGCTTGCCCTTGATCCAGGTCTCGTGGGTACGGGGGTCGATGCGTAGGTGGGCGGTCTCGATGACGCCGCTCGCGTGGTCCCCTCCGGTCCGCCGGAGCACTGACTTGATGCGGGCGACGAGTTCGGCGAGCGAGAAGGGCTTGACGACGTAGTCGTCACCCCCGAGTTCGAGGCCGTGGACCCGGTCTTCCTCGCTCGCGCGGGCGGTCAGGAAGATGACGGGGACGGTGGAGTTGCGGCGGATGGCCCGGCAGAGGTCGAAGCCAGACCTTTGCGGGAGCATGACGTCGATGAGCACGAGATCCGGCTTGACCATCCTCGCGAGGCGCATCCCTTCTTCCGCCGAGTCGGCGGTGAACGTGGTATAGCCTTCCTTGCGAAGTTTGGTCTCGACGGTCTCGAGGATGGTGGTTTCGTCGTCTACGACTAGGATCGTCATGATAGGGCGATGATCTCGACGTTGGCTCGGGGGACCGTGACCTCCCTGCCGTCGTCGAGCCTCGCCGTCAAAACGCGGACCTCTGCGCCCGAGTCGACGGTCTGGAGGGTGGCGGGCAGCCCCGTCACCTTTCCGAGCAGACCGAAGTACGGTTCGCGGATGATCCGGATCGGCGCGCCGATGTCGAGCGCTGCACCGCTTTGGGCCAGGTGGCCTTCGCCGGTGAGCCCTTCGATCGGTGCGATGACCTCGGGCCTTATGACGCCGGCACGGATTTGGGTCGCCCCGTTCATGCTGGCTTGTCGGCCTTCGATGGACTTCAACAGGTCAAACGTCCGGCTGGCCATGCTGAGCTTCCCGAACCCTTCGGTGGCGACGACGGTGACGTCGATCGCTTCGGTGCCGGTGATCGCGACGCCGATATCGTAGCCGAGGAACTTGGTGAGGTCGACGTCGCGGACGGCTCCTACGAGGAGCCCGACGACGCCGAGTTGGTTCGCCTTGACGAGCGCGTCGAAGCTGACGCCGGAGCCGCCCACGAGGATCTTGCCCTTGTCGGAGTCCTGGATGTGCTGGACGTCGAGGAGCTCGTCGGGGCCTTGGACGGCGACTCGGACGTGTCCGTTCCGCTCGCCTCCGACGCCGAAGATGCCTTGGACCATCGCGCCTCTGGTCTCGACGACCGCGCCTTCGTCTTCAACGACGTCGATCACCTTCCCATCGACGTAGGCGGAGATGTCGATGGGTATCGCCGGTTCCCGGACGAGCACGTGCCCGGTGACCTCGGAGATGGTCTCGACGACGCCCGCGAAGTCGGACTCGACCTTCTGACGGAAGAGCCCGAAGAACCCTTTCGACTCGGCGACCATCTGGCCTCGTTCGATCGGGTCTCCAACTTTGAGCCCGAAGTACTCGGGAGCTTCCCGGGCGTCCACGCCGAGGCGTTCGGCGAGACGGATGGTCTGGAGGATGCCGGGCAGCATCGCCCGGGCGATGACGGAGTCGTGCTTGACGGTATCGCCTGGCTTGACCAGGACCTCGCCTTTGATCGGCAACCTTCGCACGCGTTGGACGACGGCGTCGCGACTGACGGTGAGACCTGGTGTGTATGCGCTACCCAAGCGGTGTTCCTCCGGAAACAGGGCCGAAGCCCCTGGTCGGGGAGTTTAGCATGGCCGTACCGGGTTTTCAATCTGCCAAAGCCCTCTCGGGCCTGTCGGCGATTCTGCGGCGGGAATGTTAAGGCCGGATTAAGTGCCCCTGGTCGTTCTGACAGTCCGAGCGAGGGCGGGCGCGCCGGTATGCTGGGGGTGTGAAGGCGATCGCAAAGGTGCGGGCCGAACGGGGTCTAGAGCTCATTGACGTCGTCGAGCCGTCGGTTCGTCCGGGCCACGTCAAGCTGCGGGTCGAGCACGGTTCGGTGTGCGGGACGGACTTGCACATCTACCAGTGGGACGGGTGGGCGTCGGGTCGGATCAAGCCTCCGCGGGTGATCGGGCACGAGTTCTGCGGGACGGTCGTCGAAGTGGGCGAAGGGGTCGAGCGGGTGCGGGTGGGCGACTTCGTGGCGAGCGAGTCGCACATCGTCGACCCGTGCGACCCGGACTACTTGGCGGGGCTCGGGCACGTGGCAGCCTCGACGGTGATCCTGGGGGTCGACGTGGACGGGGGGTTCGCGCCGTACGCAGTCGTGCCCGAGCTGAACGCCCGGCCTACGCCCTCGGTGGTGCCGAAGAACGTGGCGAGCATGCAGGACGCGCTCGGCAACGCGGTGCACACGGTCATGGACGGGCCGGTCGAGGGGCGGCGGATCTTGGTGACGGGCATGGGGCCGATCGGGCTCTTTGCGGTCGCGATCTGTAAGTGCCTCGGCGCGGAGAAGGTCTATGCGACGGAGGTGTCGCCCTACCGGATCGAGTTGGCGGAGCGGCTCGGGGCGGACCTGGTTCTGAACCCGGCGAAGGAGGACGTGTACGCCGTGCTGGAGCGGCTCGAGCCCAAGGGCGTCGATGGGACGCTGGAGATGAGCGGGAAGCCGAGCGCGCTCGACCTGGCGATCGAGGCGACACGGCCGGGCGGTCGGATCTCGCTGCTCGGGCTGTTCGCGGATGTATTGAAGTCGGTGGACTTCAACCGGATCGTGTTCAAGGGGCTGCGAGTGCAGGGGATCGTGGGTCGGAAGATGTGGGAGACGTGGGATCAGATGGCGTGGCTGTTGACGGAGAAGGGTCTCGACGTCACGCCGGTGGTGACGCACGAAATGCCCTATACCGAGTTCGGCCACGCGATGGAGACGTTAGAGAGAGGGGAGGCAGGGAAGATCGTATTGAGTTTCTGAGTTGGGGGGCTTTATAGGTCTTATAGGCCCTATAAGTCCTATAGGTCTTATAGTGTCTCGCCTCGTCTTCCGTTGCGGTCGTTCCAATGTTCCCTGGCGTCAGAGCGCTTCGACACCGGCCGTTCCGTAACCTCTGGATCGGCCAGACCGTCTCGCAGTTCGGCGATGCGGCCTATGGGCTTGTCTTCATCTTCATGGCAGACCGGATTACGAAGGATCCGGTCTTCGTCGGCCTCGTAGCTGCGCTCCAAGTCTTGCCGTTCCTGATCGTCAGCCCGTTGGCGGGCGTGTTGGCCGACCGGCTCGACCGGAAGGCGATCATGGTCGTGTCCGACTTCGGCAGCGTCGTGGTGCTTGGTGCGTTCCTGGCCCTGCTCAAAGTCACGGGAGAGGCCCCGCGGTGGGCGCTCTTGCTCGTGCCGTGCCTGCTTTCAAGTCTGAACGCGCTTTTCTACCCGGCCCGCGGGGCGTCGATCCCGAGGCTTGTCCCTCCTGAGGACCTCTTGGACGCGAACTCCTTCGCGGCGGCGACGATGAGCCTCATGCACACGATCGGCCTGGCCCTCAGCGCGTTCGTCCTTGCCCAGGTCGAGCGGGTTAACCCACAAGGGTTCTTCGAGACGGCCGTACTCATCAACGCCGCGACCTTCGTCGTCTCGGCTGGGTTCCTTATGACTTTACCGAGTATCCGTCCGAAGCGTGAGGAGCACGCCGGCACGGGGATGGTCCACGAGATGATGGAAGGGGTCGCTGTCGTGTTCCGCGATCGGGTCCTTTCTCGGTTCCTTGTAGTGTTGCTCATCGTGAACCTGTTCATCGCTGGGTTCATGGTGGTCTACACGGCCACGAACCGGGCTTGGTTCGGCGGGAGCTTCCAAACGCTAGCGGGGATCGAGATCGGGTTCATGGTGAGCATGGTCGTCGGATCGCTGCTCGTGGCAAAGGCGAACGTCCAGCGCGTCGGCATGGCCTACTCGGTCGCGACGGCCCTCGTCGGCCTCGCCGTCGCCGCGATGGCCGTCCCCTCGTACGGGCTCTACGTCGCGTTCAACGTCGTTTGCGGCCTCTTGGTCCCGTTCATCAACATCCCGATGGCGACCTACATGAACCTTGTGGTCTCGGACGACGTAAGGGGGCGGGTGAACTCGGTCGCGGCGATGGTCTCGGCCGGGACGCAACCTTTGGGGGCGGCTGTGGCTGGGGGCCTCTTGCCGTTGCTCGGGCTGGTCGGCATGTACCTCTTCATGGGGTTCGGCATGTTCGGGGCCGGGTTGTTCGGGCTTGCAGACCGCTCGACCCGGCAGGCCCTGATGCCCGGGCCGGAACCCGCCACGGAGGACCCTGCGTGCCAAGATAGGGCCGATGGTGCCTGAGGTCGACGCGGTGGGGCTCGCCACTGAGTTGAAGGGGCCGAACCCGCCCCGGTTGCTCGACGTGCGCGAGGCGGACGAGTTGGAAGTGAGTCAGCTAGACGGGATCGTGCACATCCCGATGGGCGAGTTGGCAGAGCGCCTGTCCGAACTGGACCGGGACTCCGACTGGGTCGTCGTCTGCCGCACCGGCGGCCGGAGCGGGCGGGTCACCGAGGCCCTCCTCGCGAACGGGTTCACCCGGGTGCGCAACCTGGCAGGCGGGATGAACGGCTGGGCCCGGGCGGTCGATCCCTCGGTAGCGGTGTACTGACCATGTCCGAGCCAGTGACCCTGCCCACGCCCTCTCCGCGCGAGCAGCACGCGATCGGGTGGCTCGCCGTCGGGGTGCTGGTCGTCCTGGGGCTCCTCGTGTTCGCGACCCGTCCCTATTCGGTGCGGGGGGCGAGCCTCATCCTCACGGTGGCGGAGGTCGCGGAGTCGATCCGGCTGGCGATGAAGTACAAGCCGCGGCTGTCCGACGGGACCCCGGATTGGCCGGTGGGCTGGGGGGACGAAGGGCTGGCGCCGCACCCGCGGGCGCGACGACTCCAGAACCCGCCCCCTCTCAAGCTCGTCGGGACGAACCGGACGCCGGACAAAGACCTTGCGACCTACGAGGTCTTCATCAAGGGCGTCACGAGGACGATCCGGGTCTCCATGCCACGCCTGCGGCAAGGGGTCAGGACTTCTTCTTCCGCGTGAACCGTCGCTTCTTGGTGGGCCCGGCCTCGGCCTTGGCCTTGAGGAGGGCGGCGGCGGCTTGGGGGCTCAGGGTCGCCGGGTCCGTGCCTTTCGGTACGGTCGCGTTCAGCTCCCCGTTCGTGACGTAGGGGCCGTAGCGGCCGCTGAGCACCTTGATCTCCCCGGGAAAGCCGGGCACGTCGGTGAGGACGAGGATCGGGGTGGCGGGTTGGCGGGCAGCCCCCCACGGCTTCTTGCCCTCAGCGAGGGCGGCCACGGCCTGGTCGAGGGTCATGGCGGCGGCGGCCCGCCAGTCGCCGACGTTGGCTCGCTTGTCCCCGGCCGTGAGGTACGCCCCATATCGACCGACGGCGAGGACGACCTCGGCTCCGGTCTCTGGGTACGTTCCGAGCGTAATGGGGAAACGGAGGAGGGCCTGGACGTCGTCGTCGCCGAGCGAAGCGGGCGAGACCCCGGGGGGAAGGGTCACCCGCTTGGGCGTGGCGCCGGCGCTCTCCTCCTCTTCGCTGAGCCCGACTTCGAGGTAGGCGCCGAACCGGCCCTTCTTCACGAAGACGCAGGCGCCGGAAGAGGGGTCGACGGCGATGGCCTCGGGGCCTCGGGCGCGTTCGTCCAAGAGGCGGCGGGCCGTCTCGGGGGTCAAGTCGGCGGGGGGCAGGTCCTCGGGGATCGAGGCGGTCGTGCCCTTCCCAGCTTCGCCCATTTGGAGGAACGCCCCGTTGCGCCCGATCCGGACCACGATCTCGTCGTCGATCCGCATAGCCGGGAATGGGATGTCCTTGCCCTTCTCCTCGACCTGTTGGGCGATCCCCATCTCTTCGCCCGCGCCTTTGTAGAACTCGCGTAGGTGGGCGACGGGGTCGCGCTTGCCCTCGGAGACTTCGTCCAGCTGGGTCTCCATGGCGGCGGTGAAGCCCGTATCGACCAGGCGCATGAAGTTCTGTTCGAGGAGTTCGGTGACGGCGAAGGCTGTCCATGTGGGGACGAGTTCCTTGCCCTTCTTGAACACGTACCCGCGGTCTTGGACCGTGCCGATGATGGTCGCGTAGGTGCTGGGCCGGCCGACGCCCTCGGCCTCGAGCTTCTGGACGAGCGAGGCTTCGTTGTAGCGTGCGGGGGGGCGGGTTTGGTGCTCAGTGGCGTTGACTTCAGTGGGGGTGAGGGCGTCTCCCTCGTTCATCCCGGGCAGGATCGTCTCCTTGTCCCCGAGCTCGGAGTCCGGGTCGTCTGAGCCCTCGACGTAGGCACGGAGGAAGCCGGGGAAGACGATGCGCTTCCCGCTGGCGGCGAAGACGAGGTCGCGCGCCAGGTCTTCGACGGTGACTTCGACCCGGGTCCGTTCGACCTCGGCGCGCACCATCTGGCAGGCCAGAGTCCGCTTCCAGATGAGCTCGTAGAGCTTGAACTGGTCGCTCTCGAGGTAGGGCTTCACGTCCTGGGGGCGGCGGCTGAGGTCGGTGGGCCGGATCGCTTCGTGGGCCTCTTGGGCGTTCTTGGCCTTACTCTTGAACTGACGGGCCTCTTTCGGGAGGTAGTTGCGGCCGTAGAGGTCAGCGACCACCTCGCGGGCCTGGGCCAGGGCGCGCTCGGAGAGCGTGAGGCTGTCCGTGCGCATATAGGTAATGAGACCGACGCGCTCGCCGCTTCCGAGGTCGATCCCTTCGTACAGCTGCTGGGCGATCTGCATCGTCCGGCGGGCGGGGAGGCCGAGCTTGCGGTTGGCGTCCTGCTGGAGGGTGGACGTCATGAACGGTTCCGGCGGGTTCTCGAACCCCGGCTTCGTCTCGAGCTTCGTGACGGTCCACGGGCGGGCTTCGAGGAGCCGCTCGGCGATCGGCCCGGCCTCGGCGGCCTTGAGCCAGTACGTGCCCTTGTCGGTGAGTTCGCCTTGATCCGTGAAGCTGCCCCCTTCTGCCACCCGTGCAGGTCCGATCCGGGCGAGCCGACCGGTGAACGCCCCTTCAGCGGCTTCCAGTCGCGCCTCGACCCCGGCATAGTCGATGACGACGAACGCCATCCGCTCCCGCTCGCGCAGGACGATCAGGCGAACGGCGACGCTCTGGACCCGCCCGGCGCTGAGTCCGACGGCGACCTTCTTCCAAAGGAGCGGCGAGAGCGTGTAGCCGAAGAGGCGGTCGAGAATGCGACGCGTCTCTTGGGCCCTCACCAGCCGCTCGTCGACGCTCCGGGGGGTGAGGAGGGCGGCTTGGATGGCCTCCGGCGTGATCTCGTGGAAGACGATGCGCGAGACGTCGACGGCCTTCTTGGGCTTGAGGACCTGGAGCACGTGCCAGCTGATGCTCTCCCCTTCGCGGTCTTCATCGGTCGCGAGGAGGAGGCGGTCGGCGTCCTTCATGGCCCGCTTGAGGTCGTCGACGCGCCGCTTCTTATCCGACGGCACGACGTAGAGGGGCTCGAAGTCGGCATCGACGTTGACCCCGAGCTTCGCCCACTTGAGCTTTCGGAGCTCGGCGGGGATGTCGTCTTTGGTCTCGGGCAGGTCTCGGACGTGACCGTAGCTCGCCAACACCTCGTAGTCTTTGCCGAGGAAGGCGCCGATGGTCTTCGCCTTGGCGGGCGACTCCACGATCACGAGGGTCTTTGGCATGGGCGGCGGGGGGGTTTTACCGTGCAGGCGGCCGGGGCCCGGGGGTCGTTCCCGCTGGGCCCCGGCAACTCAGGACGCTCTTTCGACCGTTTCTGAATCTATGGACAGCCGAACGGCCCAGGATGTTCGACAGGCTCGCCCGAAGCCGGTTCGGCTACACTCGCCGCACCTTTCGATGGTCCGCTGGCTTGCGATCCTTGCATTGACTTTGGCCGCCGCGCTGGCTTCGGCTCAGCGCACGTGGCTGGGGATCTACCTCCGAGAGGAGAAGATCGGCTACTCGTCCCTCAACGAATCGGTCGTGGACGGGAAGCGTGTGAGCGAGTCGCTCACGGTGATCGACGGGACGATGCTAGGCCAGAAGCTGGAGCTCCGGGCGACCGGCCGGACGGTGTACGGGGTGGACGGAGCTCCGGTGCGCATGGAGTTCGAGAACTCGAGCGGGGGCCGTACGCTGCGAGTGGACTCGGAGGTCGTCGGGGGTGTGCTCCGGGCCAAGTCGACCTTCCAAGGCACGACGACCACGCGCGACGTCCCGCTGCCGACCGACGCTCCGATCAAGGACGATGCCCTTGGGCTCGTGCTGGCAGGGGATGCGGCAGGCACGGTCCGTGCCTTCTACCTTTTCGACCCGAACACCCTGTCGTTCGTGAAGTGCGAGGCGGTGTTGAAGGGGCCGGCGAAGGTGACGGTCGGAGGGAAAGAGTTCGACGCGACCCATATCGAGCTTCGGGACCCGCGGTCGCCTATGCAGGTCTACGTGTCGGCCAAGGGGGACCTGATCAAGGCCGTCGGGCCGTTCGGGATGGAGCTACGGCCAGAGGATGAGGAGAGGGCGAAGCAGATCGACGGGTCCGCCGACTTGGCCGAAGCGAGCCGGATCGTTCCGGACCGGCCGATCGCCGACTATGAACGCACCACGCGGCTGACCCTTCGGGTGACGGGGGCGGACTTATCGCGGCTGCCGTCCGACGAGCACCAGACCGTGCGACAGGAGGGGGACGCGTGGGTCGTCGAAGTCCACCCGCCTGCGCCGCTGACGGGGGAAGCCCGGGTCGCGAGCGACGACGTCAAGTGGACGACGAGCGACACACGGATGCCCGTGGGCTCGGCCCGGTTCCTTGAGATCGTGCGCGAGGCGACGGAAGGGGCGGCGGACCTCCCGGAGAAGGTGGAGCGACTTAGGCGTTTGGTCCTGACACGGGTTCGGGCGAACGCCGGGATCGGGGTCCTGCGTGAGGCCGACGAGGTTTACGACTCAGCGGAAGGAGTGTGCCGGGACCATGCCGTTCTCCTCGGGACGCTGTTGAGGACGGCTGGTATCCCTACGCGACTAGTCAGCGGGCTTGTTTACGGCGACGGGGCGTTCTATTACCACGCGTGGGTCGAGGTCCGGCTCGACGGGGAGTGGTACGGGGTGGACTCGACCCGAAGCCCTCGCCGGATCGATGCGACCCATGTCAAGGTCGGGCAAGGCACGATCGGCCAAGCCTTTACGTCCTTCCTCCTAGACGGGGCTCGGATTCAAGTGCTCCGGTCGGAACGATAGGCGTCTGATGGCAAGTGCTCGGTTTTGGGTGATCGTGGCTTTCGCGCTGGCGGGGGCGGTCGCGTCGGTCGTGGGGATGCCGTCCGTTCTGGATTGGGTGTTCGACACGGTCCAGGAGATGAGCGGCGCGTCTCGCGTCGCTCCGGTAAGCGAAGCCGCGCCACGGCCCACCTACCGCTTCTACCGGTTGGTCTTCGGCGAACCCGGGACGTCGCGCGAGCAGCGGCGGGAGGAAGCAGAGCGGACGGCGGCCTCGATCCGGCGCGGTGAGACGACCTTGGGCGCGATCGTTCAGGCCCGGGCTGGAGTTTCGGAGGCTCCGGTGGTCTCATACACAGAGGGGAAGCTGACGGATCGGAACGAGCTGAGGCCGCTTTTGTCCGTGCGCCGACCCGGGCAGTTGAGTCCGGTGCTGACCGACCCGGAGACCAAAAGCCCGGTGCTCTACGAGTTCCTGGATCAGCGGGAGGCCCTCGACCCGGCGGCCGAACCCCCAGCGAGGGGGTACCCGGGGGCGCGCCAGACCCACGTGTTGGCGGCGTTGGCCGTCCTCGGGGCGGTGATCGGAGCGGGCCTGGGTGCGCTGATGGTGCGAGGTTTCGACCGGAGTTCGGAGGCCTGGCAGCGGATGGACACCGGGGACAAGGTGACCTTGTTCATCGGCGTGTTCGCGGGGATCGTGGGGTCGCTGCCGTTCCTGATCGCGTTCGGGAACTTGGGGCCGGTCGTCGCCCCGCTGCTGACGATGGGTCTCACGATCGGGTTCAGTGCCCTCGCCGTGCAGGCGCTGCGGTCGATGGAGGACGTCTTGCCCTGGGCCCAGAAGGGCCGGGTGGGCAAGCGAAGCGGCATCAAGGTGTTCGACACGAACGTCCTCATCGACGGTCGCATCTTCGACCTGGCTCGTACCGGATTTCTGGAGGGCGAGTTCTATGTGCCGAAGTTCGTCCTTGCCGAGCTTCAACACATCGCGGACTCGTCGGACGCGTTGCGGCGGCAGCGCGGGCGGCGGGGCTTGGACGTGCTGCGGTTGTTGCAGGACGACTTTACGGTGGAGGTCGGGACGCACGATAAGTTCGCCGGCGACGACCGAGAGCCGGTGGACGCCCGCTTGGTGAAGCTCGCCCAGGCCCTCGGAGCGGACCTCGTGAGCAACGATTACAACCTGAACAAGGTGGCGAGCATCCAGAAGGTACGGGTGCTGAACGTGAACGACCTGGCGCTGGCCCTCCGGCCGAACCTGCTGCCGGGTGAGACGATCGACCTGTTGATCATCCGCGAAGGGAGCCAGGCCGGGCAAGGGGTCGGGTACCTGGACGATGGCACGATGGTCGTCGTCGAGGGGGCGAAGCCGTTCGTGGGCGAGACGATCCACGTGTCGGTGACCCAGGTGATCCAAACCGAGCGGGGGAAGCTGATCTTCGGCGAGGTCGAGGGTCTGGAGACCGAGCCGGAGCCGCCGAAGCCTCGGCGGTCGACCCCGCGCACAGGACGGCCGTGAGGGTCGCCGCGATCCTGGTGGCGGCGGGCCGGTCTGAACGGTTCGGCCAGGACAAGCTGTGGCTTCCGTTCCGGAGCGGGCCGTTGTGGGCTTCGTCGTACTCGGTGTTGTCTCGGTGCCCCGGGGTCGAGGGGGTCGGGCTCGTCGTGGCCGCGGGTCGGGAGGCGGAGTTCAGTGCCCTCGCGGCCGGTGCCCTGTTCGTCGTTCCAGGTGGGGCGTCGAGACAGGAGAGCGTGGCTCGGGGGCTCGCGGCAGTGCCGGAAGGGTTCGACGCGGTCCTCATCCACGATGCGGCCCGGCCGTTCCTGACGCCGGACGTGGTGGACCGGGTTCTGGCGGGGGTTCGACGCTCGGGGGCGGCGTATCCCGCGGTTCCGGTGACGGACACCGTGCGCCAGGTGGGCTCCAACGGGGTCGCGACTTTGGACCGCTCGACGCTCCTGGCGGTCCAGACCCCGCAGGGGGCTCGGCTCGAGCTCTTGCGAGAGGCCCATGAGCTGGCGACAGGCGAGTCGACCGACGACATCGCCTTGATCGAGGCGATCGGGCACCCGGCAGAGGCGGTGGAGGGCGATCCGGCCAACGTGAAGGTCACCGATCCAGCGGACCTGTCGCGTATCCTCGGGGCGGTGGAGACCAGGACAGGGCTCGGTTACGACATCCACGCCTTCTCGGCGGACCCGGACCGGCCAATGTGGCTTGGGGGGGTCGAATTCGACGACCGCCCGGGTCTCGATGGGCATTCAGACGCCGACGCCTTGCTCCATGCGGTCGTCGACGCCCTGCTCGGAGCGGCCGGGCTCGGGGACATCGGGGTTCACTTCCCGAACTCGGACGAGCGGTGGCGGGGCCGGGAGTCGGGGCACTTCGTTCGGGAGGCGGGGCGAATGGTCGGGGAGGCGGGCTGGGAGATCGTCCACGTCGATGCGAGCGTGATGGCGGAGCGGCCCCGGGTGATGGGGCGTCGCCATGAGATCTGTGAAAGGATCGCTGGCCTTCTCGGCATCGATCCGTCTCGGGTGAGCGTCAAGGCTACGACGAACGAGGGGCTCGGGGCGATCGGTCGGGGAGAAGGGGTGGCCTGTCTCGCTGTGGCAACGCTCGCCCGTCGTATGGAAAAGTAGAGCCATGGACGTCCTCGTACGCAATGCGGAAGGGAACCTCTCCGACAAGGACCGTGAGTACGCCGCCAAGAAGCTGGGGCGACTGAACCGGTACTTCCACGCGGCCCAGAAGGTCGAGTTGGTCCACCACGCCGAGAAGTTGACCCATCGGGTCGAGGTGTTCGTCTTCGCGGACGGGCTCCAGTTGCACGCCGTCGAACGGGAGGCCACCGTGGCCGCCGCGATCGACAAGGCGGTGGACAAGATGGAGAGCCGGCTCCGGAAGCTGAAGTCGCGGATCGTCAAGGCCCACCGCAAGCACGGGCGACCGGTGGCAGAGGCCTTGGACGAGGTCGAGGCGGCGGCGGACGAGGAGTACGGCGACATCCGGGTCGAGCGTCGGTTCGTCATGAAACCGATGTCGGTCGAGGAGGCCCTGCTGCAGATCGAGCTGGGCGACCTGCCGTTCTTCCTGTTCCGGAACCAGGACACGAACTCGACCGAGCTGCTCTACAAGCTCGACGGGGGCGGTTACGGCCTCCTCTGTCCGATGAGCTAAGCGGGGCCGGGCGTGGGGTCGGTCGATGCCTTTGGGCCGACCCCGCAGCCTGACGGGGGAGCGGTGCCAAACTGAGGCGGATATGGCCGCCATCCTTGACGTCAGCGCCCGCGAGATCCTCGACAGCCGAGGCAACCCGACCCTTGAAGTGGACGTGATCCTGGAGGACGGTTCGTTCGGCCGGGCGGCAGTGCCGAGCGGCGCGAGCACCGGTCAGTTCGAAGCGGTCGAGCTGCGGGACGGGGAGCCGGACCGCTACGGCGGGAAGGGGGTCCTGCAGGCGGTCGAGAACGTGAACGACACGATCGCCACGGCCGTGCTCGACCTCGACGCGACGGACCAGGAGCAGATCGACCAGATCATGCTCGACCTGGACGGCACCCCGAACAAGGCGAAGCTCGGGGCGAATGCGATCCTCGGCGTTTCTCTGGCCGTGGCCAAAGCGGCGGCGGCGGCCTGTGAACTGCCGCTCTACCGGTATGTCGGCGGGGTGAGCGCGAACACGCTCCCGGTCCCGATGATGAACATCCTGAACGGGGGCAAGCACGCCGACTCGAACGTGGACTTCCAGGAGTTCATGGTCTTGCCGGTGGGGGCGCCCTCATTCAGCGAGGCGGTTCGGTGGGGGGCCGAGATCTTCCACGCGCTCAAGAAGGTGCTCCACGCGAAGGGGCTCGCGACCGGCGTCGGCGACGAGGGCGGGTTCGCACCGAACCTGGAGAGCCAGGACTCGGCGTTCGACTACCTGATCGAGGCGACCCAGAAGGCGGGGCTGACCCCCGGGAAGGACGTCTGGCTCGGGATCGACTGCGCGGCGACCGAGTTCTACGAGGGTGGGTCCTATATGTACAAGTCGGGCGACCTGAAGGCCCGGACCGGGGCGCAGCAGGTGGACTACCTGGCCTCGCTCGCGGAGAAGTACCCGATCCTGAGCATTGAGGACGGGTGCAGCGAGGAGGATTGGGACACCTGGAAGGCGCTGACCGACGCGATCGGCGACCGGGTGCAGCTTGTGGGCGACGACCTCTTCGTGACGAACGTAGAGCGGCTGGGCCGGGGGATCGCGTCGGGGACGGCGAACTCGATCCTCGTAAAGGTCAACCAGATCGGCACGCTGACGGAGACGCTGGCGGCGGTCGACCTGGCCAAGCGGAGCCTCTACACGAGCGTGATGAGCCACCGGAGCGGCGAGACGGAGGACACGACTATCGCGGACCTCGCGGTGGCGACGAACTGTGGGCAGATCAAGACCGGGGCGCCGAGCCGCACCGACCGCGTGGCTAAGTACAACCAGCTGATGCGGATCGAGGAGATGCTCGGGCTGCACGGCCGTTACGCGGGCCCGAGCGCGTTCGGCAAGCTCGCCTCCCGCCTCGCTTAGACGCCCCGGTGGCGCTCAGATGGGGCGGAGGGCACCGGCCACGCGGTCGACGGTTGTGAACGCGAGGCAGGTGACTGTGTCCGCCCCGCCGTAGTAGACGGCGATCCGGCCGGTCGGACCGCAGGTGAGGGCGGCGCAGGGGAAGACGACGTTCGGGACGTCGCCGACCTGCTCGTACAGGGCCTGCGGGGACATGAGGTACTGGGGCGTCCGGGATCGCACACGCCAGGGCTCGTCGAGGTCCAGGAGGGCTGCCCCCCAGTGGTAGACGAAACCGTTGCAGCTCGTTAGGACGCCGTGGTGGAAGAGGAGCCACCCTTCGTCGGTCTCGATCGGCACTGGTCCGGCACCGATCTTGGTGCTCTCCCACGGCTGTTCGCCTCTCATGACCCACCGGTGCCGACCCCAGTGGACGAGGTCGTCGCTCTGGCTCAGGAAGATCTCGCCGAACGGAGTGTGGCCCGTGTCGCTCGGGCGGCTGAGGAGCAGGTAGCGACCCCCGACGGGCCGGGGGAACAAGACCCCGTTGCGGTTGTAGGGGAGGAGCGCGTTCTCGACCATCGTGAACTCGGCGAAGTCACGGGTGTGGCCGAGCCCGATGGTCGGGCCGTGCCAGCCGTTGCACCAGGTGACGTAGAACCGGTCCTCGAGCCACACGACCCGAGGGTCGTAGCCGTACTCCGGGGGCTCGACGCCGGGCGGGACGTTCCAGGAGATCGGCTCCTGGTCGATACGCCAGTCGACTCCGTCCTCGCTGAAGCCAGCATGGAGCCGCATCTCACGCCGCCGGTCGTCGCACCGGAAGACGCCTGCGAAACGGCCGTCGAATGGGACGACGGCGCTGTTGAAGACGCTGTTGCTCGTCGGGGTGGCGTCGCGGGGGATGATCGGGTTGCGCCGGCTCCGCCACACCGTGGCGTCGGCGTCGGGGGCCTCCTCCCAGGGCAGGTTCGGCAAGGCAGGGCTCACAAGTCGCACGGCCGAGTATGGTCGGACGGTGGGTTCTTGTGTTGGCAGGGACGAGCCTGTTGTGCGGATGGGACCCGTCGGTGACGTAGACTAGGGCCGTGGCGGAGGGGAAGGAGGTCGTCCGGGGGGATGGGGTGTCGGCGTTGGGGGTGGTGGCGCCGGTCGAGATCCTGATCGAGTGCGGGGCGTTCTCGGGGTCGTTGGGGGCGTTGTTCCACCTGGTTCGGGAGCACAAGGTCGACCTCCTTGGCGTCCCGCTCGCGCCGGTGTGCGAGGCGTACCTTCGGTACCTGCTGGAGAGCGCCGATGTCGATATGGACCGTGCGGGGGCGGCGCTGGCGGCGCTGGCCTACCTCTTGGAGCGGAAGGCCTGGAACTTGCTCCCTTCGCAGGAGGGGGAGGAGCCGGAGGTGGAGGACCTCCTCGAGACCACCGAGCCGTGGGTCCACGAGTTCGCCCCGGCCATCGAAGCTCTCTCGCAGTTGGCGGAGGAGCGCTCGCTGGTGTTCTTCCGATCGACCGACGCGTCCCCGTACGAACTGCCGTACGAACCGGACGGCGTCTCCGCCGACGACTTGGCGAAGGCTCTCAACCGTTTGCTGGAAAAGGCGGCTCCTGACCCACCGGCGGCACAAAGACGACCGAGCCGTTCGCTGAGCGACCAAATGGTTGAGGTGATGGGCCGCTTGGGGGTGGACTTCCTTGGGTTCGAGGAGTTGATCGGCGCGCCGTTCACACGGTCGGACGTCGTCTGGTGGTTCTTGGCCCTGCTCGAGCTCATCCGGTTGGGGCAGGCACGGGTACGACTCGAGGACGGCGAGGTTGCGTTCGCCCGGGCCGTGGCTGCCTAGGGTCGAGGGCCCTGGGTGGCGGGGTGGGTGGCATAATGCGGGCTTAGGTCGGGACGATGAACCTGATGCGCGCGCTCGAGGCCTTGCTGTTCGTGGCCGATTCTCCGGTGACGCCGAACGATTTGGCGTCCGCACTTGTGGTGCCCGTGTACGCGGTGGAGGAGGCATTGGAGAAGCTCGGGGCGCGGATGCACCACGAGTCAGGGCTGCAGCTCGTCCGGATCGCGGGCGGATACCAGGTCGCGACGAAGCCGGAGTACGCCGACGCGGTGGCGCGGTTCACGACCCCCCAGCGGGCGCGTATGTCGCGGAGTCTCCTCGAGGTGCTCGCGATCGTGGCCTACCAGCAGCCGGTGACCGCGGCGGAGATCGATTCCGTTCGGGGTGTGGATAGTTCGTACGCCTTGCGGCAGTTGTCGGAGCGGCGCTTGGTGACAGAGGTGGGCCGCAAGTCGACGCCTGGTCGGCCGATGCTCTACGGCACCACTCAGCACTTCCTCCACAGCTTCAAGCTGGACGCGCTCACCGAGTTACCGCCGCTGCACCGAGCCCTCCCGGAGACGGTGGGTGAAGGCTCGGAGGCGGACCAAGGCCGTCTCGAACTCGACTGACGCGGTAGATTGGAGCCGATGCGCCCAGCCCTGACTCTTTGCGTCGCCTTGCTGGGGGCGTCGGCGCAGGCGCAGGCACCGCCAAGGGTCACCGCCGCCAGCGCGGTCGTGATCGACGAGGAGACCGGGGCTGTCCTCTGGGCAAAGGCGGCGGACACGCTTCGCGAACCGGCGAGCACGACAAAGGTGATGACCGCGCTTCTCTTCGTCGAGGCGGTCCCGTCTTGGACGATCGTGCGGGCGCCGAAAGATGTGGCCGGGGCAGGCGGGTCTTCGATCCGGCTCAAAGCGGGCGAAGAAATGAAGGCGGAGGATCTATTAGCAGCCCTCATGGTACGCAGTGCGAACGATGCGGCCCGCACGATCGCTGTTCGCGTGTCGGGTTCGGAAAGGGCCTTCGCGACACTTATGAACGAGCGCGCAGCGCTCCTGGGTGCGACGCGGACGACGTTTCGGAACCCTCACGGAATGCCTCAGCCTGGGCACCGGACCACTGCCCGGGACCTCGCCCGTATCGGCCGTGCTGCCCTGAAGTACCCGGCGGTTCTGGAGGTCGGTCAACTGCGCTCCCGTCGTCTCGAGCGCAGCATGCGGCTTCAGGGGACTTGGGTGAACCGCTACAACCCCTTCATGGACGCCGATCCGAGCGCCGTCGGCCTGAAGACGGGGTTGACTCGCGGCGCGGGTCAGTGCTTCGTCGGAGGGGTGCGGCGACAGGGGTTCGGCATCGTGACGGTCGTGCTCAAATCGCGGGACTGGGTGGGCGACACGCAGCGCCTCGTCGAGTGGGCTTACGCGAGCCACTCCCGAGTCCGGGTGGCGCAGCGGGGGGTGCCGTTGACGCGGGCCACGGTGCCGGGCGGCTCGGACCCACTCGACCTTCTCGCGACCAGGGACGTTTGGATCCCGGTGCGCAACGGCCAAGTCCCACCGAGTTGGACGTTGCCTGCCGTCCCGAGTCCGCCGATCGCCAGACTGGCAAGTCTCGGCCGGGCCACAATGACGCTCGCCGACGGCACGACGGTCTTGCTCGACGTCACCGCCGGGCAAGGTATAGAGAACAAGGGCGCCGAACGATGAGGTTACACAAGTATATCGCCCACTCCGGAGTCTGCTCCCGACGGAAGGCAGAGGAGTTGATCGCGGCGGGGCGGGTCACGGTGAACGGGCAGCCCGTCGTCGAGATGGGCGTCAAGGTCGAGGCGACTGACGTGGTGGCCGTCGACGGCAAAAGGGTCGAGCCCGCGGCGCACCAGTACCTTGTGCTGAACAAGCCGCGCGGGGTCGTCACGACGCTCTCGGACCCGCAGAGGCGGCCGACGGTGGCGGACTACCTCCCTACGTCTGCGCGCGGGGTCAAGCCGGTCGGGCGACTCGACATGGACACGGACGGGCTTCTCATCCTTACCAACGACGGCGATTTCGCCATGCGTCTCGCTCACCCCCGGTACGAGGTGGACAAGGAGTACGAGGCCCTGGTGGAGGGCGTGCCTTCGGAGGAGGCTCTCGAGCGACTGCGTCGTGGAGTGACCATCGACGGGGAGCGGACGGCCCCGGCGCAGGTGCGGGTGCTGGGTGTCGGTCGGGACGGGGCTCGGCTATCGATCATCATCCACGAAGGCAAGAACCGCCAGATCCGGCGCATGGCCGAGGCCGTCGGACACGCGGTGCTCGAGCTCCGCCGGATCCGGATCGGACCCCTCCGGCTCAAGGGCATGCGCCCGGGCGAGGCACGGCTGATCGGAGTCCAGCAGGTGGCGGAACTCAAGCGCCTTGTGGGCTTGACCGAGAGCCCGGCGGCGGCCCCGAAGAGGCGCGTCAAGCCACAATAGGTCGATGGCGAACCGACTCGCGGAGTGTTCCTCGCCGTACCTGCAACAGCACAAGGACAACCCGATCGACTGGTACCCCTGGGGGGACGAGGTATGGGATCGAGCTCGCGCGGAACAGAAGCCGGTCTTCCTGAGCGTCGGCTACTCCAGCTGTCACTGGTGCCATGTGATGGCCCACGAATCGTTCGAAGACCCTGAGGTCGCGGAGGCGCTGAACCGGGACTTCGTCTCAATCAAGCTGGATCGCGAGGAGCGGCCGGACGTGGACGACGTCTACATGACCGCCGTCCAGATGGCGACCGGCCACGGAGGATGGCCGATGTCGGTCTTTCTGACCCCCGACAAGGAGCCCTTCTTCGCCGGGACGTACTTTCCCAAGGACGGTCGGTCGGGCGTCCCCGGCTTCCTCACGATCGTGGGGAGCCTTGCGCAGGCCTGGCGGAACCAGAGGGACGAGGTGCGCAAGACGGCCGCCGAGTTCGCATCCGCGCTGGCTCAGAGTCGAGAGCGCGCGCTCTTCGCCGACGAGTCAGCGTTCTCCGTAGAGACGGTCGATCAAGCGGTCGAAGCGCTCCACGAGTCGTTCGACTTCGAGCACGGGGGCTTCGGAGACCGTCCGAAGTTCCCGCCGCACTCCGCGCTTCGGTTCCTGATCGACTATGCGGTGCTCCGGGGACGGCTGCCCGGGGACGGCGCGGGGCTGGTCGAGACGGCGCGGACGATGGTCGCGTTGACGCTTGACCAGTTGGTTAGGGGGGGCATCCACGACCACGTCGGAGGGGGGTTCCATCGTTACGCCACCGACGATCGATGGCACCTGCCGCACTTCGAGAAGATGCTCTACGACAACGCCCAACTGCTCGGGGCGTTGGCGCATGCGCGTCGGGAAGGCTTCTCCGATCCCTCGGGGCTCTGCCGCCGGGCGGAAGAGGGGATCGTCGACTGGCTCCATCGGGAGATGACCGCGCCGGACGGCACGCTCTACTCGGCCCTCGACGCCGACACGGGCGGGGAGGAGGGGGCGACCTACCTTTGGTCCGAGGAGGAGGTCCGGGCCGCACTTGGTGCCGGGGCTGACGCGTTCCTTGAGGCGTTCCAGTGCGCGCCGGAGGGGAACTACTTGGACGAAGGGTCGAAGGTTCGGACGGGCCTGAACGTGCTCCACCGGCGACGCGAGGACACGGGCTTGTTCGAAGGAGAGCTCGCGCTCTTGCGGGAGACGCGGGCTGGACGCGCCCAACCAGGGCTCGACGACAAGGCGTTGGCAGCATGGAACGGGCTCGCGATCGGGGCGCTTGCGGAGGCGGGTTACGTGTCTGAGGCGATCGCGGCGGCCCAGGCGTGGGCGTCGTACGGCTCCGATCTGCCTCACATGGTGACTCGGGGTCGGGCAGAAGGGGACGCGTTCTTGGACGACTTTGCCTTCTTGGCGGACGGATTCCTGGCGATCGCCGGCGGGGGTGGAGGTAGTGAATGGACCGAGCAGGCAGAGGCGCTCGTAGACCGTATGGTGGAACTCTTCGGAGAACCGGAGGGATCCTTCCGCTTCGTGCGTTTGGGCGGTGAGGTCCTGTTCGGGACGAGTAAGCCGTTCATGGACAACGCGACCCCGAGTCCAAATGGCGTGGCTGCCCGGGCGCTGCGGCGAGCTGGACGGGTGCAAGCGGCCGCGCAGGTGGTCGTGGCCGGTCTCGGATGGGTGATCCGGGTACCCAGGGCCACCGAGACGCTCCTTCGAGAGATGGTCCACCTTTTGGTCGATTCCTCGGTTCGGACTACCGTACTCGTTGGGAGCCGCACCAGCGTCGAGGTACGACTAGAACCTGGCGAGCCGGTCATCGATCAGACTGGATGGGGGTACTCCGAGTTGGTGCTCGACGTACCGTCTGGCCTTCACATCAACTCCGACCAACCTCCCGCCACTTGGTTGGTGCCGACCGTGGTGCGCGTCTCGGGTGTGCTCGGGGAGGCCGGGTTCGAGGAGGCTCCGGACGGTCGGTACGAGGGCGTCGTGCGCATCCCTCTTCGATTGCGGCCGGCCGGCGAGTCCCGAGACTTCGAGGTGAGGGTGACCTTCCAGGCGTGTACGGAGCGAGAGTGCTTCGCTCCCGAGGAGCGCGTCCTCCTGGGCAGGCTGGTCGGCGATTGAAGTAGAATCCGGCCGAGATGAAGGTTCTCGTCGCGGACAAGTTCGAAAAGTCGGGCCTGGACGGCCTCCGAGCCCTTGGGTGTGAGGTGGTGTCGAACCCCGACCTCGCCGGGGACACTCTTGCCGAGGCGATCCTCGCGGAACAACCAGAAATCCTGATCGTTCGGAGTACGAAAGTCGAGGCGCGCCATCTGGAGGGGAACAGTCTGTCGCTCGTGATCCGGGCGGGCGCGGGCTACAACACGATCGACGTCGCCGCGGCGAGTGCGAACGGGGTGTACGTGGCGAACTGTCCGGGGAAGAACTCGCTGGCGGTCGCCGAGCTCGCGTTCGGGCTGATCTTGACCCTTGACCGCCGTATACCCGATAACGTCGCTGAGTTCCGCGCGGGCCAGTGGAACAAGAAGGCTTACAGTAAGGCAAAGGGTATCTACGGTTCAACCTTGGGCCTTGTGGGGATGGGTCAGATCGGACAAGAAATGGTACCCAGGGCGAAGGCCTTCGGCATGACTGTCGTCGCCTACAGCCGTTGGATGACGCCGGACATCGCTGCAGCGCTTGGCATCGGGCAGGCCCATAGCCTCCTGGAAGTCGCCCAGCAAGCCGACTACGTTTCCGTCCATACCTCCCTCCGCGAGGACACGCGGGGGTTGATCGACAAGGCCTTCTTCGACGCGATGAAGCCTGGGGCAGGGTTTATCAACACGAGCCGGGCCGAGGTCGTCGATGAGGACGCGATGGTCGGCGCCCTTCGATCAGGCAAGATCCGGGCGGGGCTAGACGTTATGGTCGGAGAGCCTTCAGGTGGAGAGGGAGTCTATGAAGGGCCCTTGAAGGATCTAGCGAACGTGTACTGTACCCATCACATCGGGGCGAGTACGGATCAAGCTCAAGAGGCGGTCTCGGCGGAAACGGTGCGCATCGTGAAAGAGTACAAGACGACCGGCACGGTGCCGAACGTCGTGAACTTGGGTAAAGGTGAGATCGCGACGCACCTCCTAGTCGTGAGGCACCGGGATCGAGTCGGTGTGCTCGCGGGAGTCCTTGGACATCTGAAGGACGATGGAGTCAACGTACAGGAAATGGAGAACATCGTTCTTGGTGGGGCGCACGCGGCTATCGCACAAATCGCGGTGAACAAGGCGCCGGGAGACGCCGTCCTCTCGGCGATTCGGCTGCTCCCCGACGTATTCTCGTCCAACCTGTTCCCGATCGCAAAGCCTTAGGCCGCGCTAGAAGTGGAACCGGCGGGAGACCCGCGACATGATCCTTGTCACGATCTCGTGAGAGTTTGTGTTCGCGAGTTCGGCCAGACGCGCGGCCGTGACCGAGTCCCCGATCAGTGTGACTTCATCGCCGATCACAGTGTCAGGCACCTCAGTGACGTCTAGGAGAAGTTGATCCATGCAGACAAGCCCGATCACCGGCGCCTCTTGCCCTCGAACCAGCGCGATACCCTTGTTGCTTAACGAGCGGGGATAGCCGTCGCCGTACCCCGCACCGACCGTGGCGATCCGGGTCGGTCGTGACGTAACGTAAGTGCCCGAGTATCCGACCGGCTCCCCGGCCGGCACGTCCCGCATGGCCGTCACACGCGAGGTCAAGCGCATGACCGGCCGCGCCTCGCCTTCGAGCAATCCATAGGGATCCACCCCATACCCGACGATTCCGATCCGAACGAGGTTGCCTCGACTCTCGGGATAGCGTATGGCACCCGCACTGTTAGCAGCCTGAACGACCTGAAAGGACACGTTCGCCGACTCGAACGCGGCGAGGACCTCCTTCCAACGATCGATCTGCAGCAGTGTGTATGCCCCGTCTCGGGAAGAGTCCGCGAAGTGCTGAGCGATCCCAACCAACTCGACACCGGGTAAGTCCCGGATTCGACCCCCCACTTCGACCGCTTCTTCAGCCGAACACCCGAAACGATGAAGACCGGTGTCCACCTTAAGGTGAATCCGGGCGGGTAGCCCGTTCGATACGGCCGCGTCTGAAAGGCCCCGTGCCGACTCCACGGCCTCGACCAGCACGTCGAGCCGGTAGAACACAGCCTGCTCCGCCTCGATCGGGAGGATTGGGGACAGCACCATGATCGGCGCGTCGATCCCGGAATCTCGCAGCGCGATCCCTTCTTGAACGGTAGCGACCGCCGCCCAGTCCGCCCCGTTCCTCAGGGCGTACCGACTCACGGAGACGAGCCCGTGGCCGTAAGCATCGGCCTTCACGACCAGAGCCACGGCCACTGAGGGATCGCCGAGGCGGCGACGCACCGCGCCAAGGTTGTGCCCAAGCGCCTTCAGGTCGATATCCGCCCACGTCCGTGGGTAAGGCTGCACCCGGCCATGTAACCCGGAGACCACGGATCACACTAGGACGTCACCATCAGGTTGACACCGCATATCCAGACGGTGCACAATAGCCAAGTGAAACAGAGGCGCGACCAGATCCTCGTTGCGGCCTACGGACTGATGGGCACCCGTGGCCTAGAGGCCGTCCATGCAAGGACAGTCGCCGCCGAGGTCGGTGTCAACCATGCGACCGTCCATTACTATTTCCCCCGACGGTCCGACCTGCTGAATGGAGTCGCCGAGTACGCGCTGCGGATCCTCCAAGAGGATCGCTCTCGGTTCCAAGAAGGCACCATCGACCCGCGCGAAAAGGTCGTCGCCGAGCTGCAGCTTGCCGAGGCCTACTGCAAGCGTGGCAGCCGCTTCGTCAAGGTCCTCGCGAGCCTCTACGTCGCGTCTATCGAGGACCCCGCGTTGCGGAAGAAGCTCAAGGGCATCTGGTCGGCGTGGGGCGACGTCGTCCGGGCCCACCTGCAGCTGGCGAAACCCGCGAAGGCCTCGCCGTTCTCAGACCCGGAACTGCTCATGGCGACGCTCTTCGGGATCGGCCTCTCCAGTCACCTCCTCGACGGGACGAACCTCCCGAGGGAGCGGGTCAGCCGCGTCGAAGAGTCGCTCTTCCGGGCGCGCTAACCACCCGTCCGACGCCCCCGCGGCACGCGCTGCAAGCTCGCCGAAGGGATCGGGGCGAAATCGCCGCCATAGAGCGTGAACAGCACCCGCAGGTCTGCCGAATCCGGCTTGCCGACCCATTCCAACCGGATCGAGTGCAGCCCCTTGCCGAGCGGGGCCCAACCGGTCAGCTCTCCGGGCTTCGACCCGTCGTCGTCGTCGACCACAAGCTGCCCCCCGACCCAAAGCCGCACCCCGAGCGGGGCACGGACCTGGAATCCGTACAGGCCGTCCTCATCGACTCGGATGAAACCCTCGTACATCCGACCCACCGGCGCCTCGACCGGCCCTTCCACGAGGAACGCCGTCGCCGTCGCGGTGGAATCCGCCCGCTTGCCGTACATCGACCGCACCGTGGGCCACTCGCCCTTAAACTCGCTCATCGTCAACCCCGGCTCAATCCGCCGCGGCGTCATCGGCGCCCAAGCCTCGACCTTCTCGAGTCGAAGCCGAACCGGAGCCGACGGCTGGGCCCCGCGACGAAAGGCACGGACGGTCACGACCGTGGTCTCGCTCACTTCGAAGGGAACGGTGTATCTCGTCGAGTTCGGTCCGGGCGTGCGGCCGTCAAGGGTGTAGCGCACGTCGGCGCCCGGCTGCCAGCCCGAAACGGTCACCTTCATCGAGTCCACGAACACGGTCGAAGGGGCCGAGACCACGAGCGCTTGCGTGCCCTGGGAGAGGGCCGGCACCATCGCCGAGGCCACCAAGGCCGCGAGCGCGAGGCGAAGGGCATGGGCGGGAGTACGGAAGTCCTGCGGCATCCTGGCCGTCATACCCCGATTCGAACCCCCAAGGTTTCACACTACTGCCCCCGGCCCGTAGTTATCCCTAAAGAAATGACAAGCGGGTCACAAAGCGGACTGCCGAAGTGAATAGCCCCATAGGCTTCATCGCTCCAAGCGGGGGGCCCGGACATCGAACATGGCAATGGCGTGCTCTTGCTCGGCCACCGTGCTGGGCCCTGCCTCGTCGAACGACCCGTCTCTGGCCGGGCTCGGGACGACGATCCTCACCTGCGCGGGCGAAGGGAACATCCCGATCGAATAGACCGGCTCCCAAACCCACTTACGCGGCCGCACTGGCGCCGTCGGCGACGACGACCCGGTTGCGGCCATTCTCCTTTCCCGCATACAGCGCGGCGTCCGCCCGCCTCAAGAGGTCGTCTGGAGACCGGTCCCTGGGCGAGATTTCGGCGACTCCGAGCGTGGCGGTGACCGGTCGGAACGGCCAGTCCGCCTCTTCGAGCGCCGACCGAACCTTCTCGGCCCACTGGCGAGCCCCGTCCATCCCTGTTCCCGGGAGCAGGGCGACGAACTCCTCGCCACCGTGACGGGCCACCCTCACTCCCCCATCCGCGAAACCGGCCAAGAGTTCACCGGTCGCCTTCAAGGCCCGGTCTCCCGCGAGGTGGCCGAACGTGTCGTTCAGCGACTTGAACCGGTCCAGATCCAGGAGAACTACCGACAACGGGCTTCCGAGTCGAGTCGCGGATTCAAACTCCGCACTGAGCCAGCCGGCGAGTGCACGGGCGTTGGGGAGCCCGGTCAGACCGTCACTCGTGGCGAGTTCGGACAGCGTCTCGTTGGCCAGTTGCAGGGAGACGGCTTGGGACTCGATGTGCAGCATCAGCATCTCCACCTGCTCGGCGTGTTCGCGAGCCTGGACCTCGCTCTCGACCATCAGTGTCACGTCGACGATGCTGACGACGGTCGAGTAGGTCGGGTCGTCCCCAGGTATCGCCGTGGCCTCGGGTGCGACCCAACGTGAGCCCCCCTCTTCGGTCTCGATCCGGACCGGTCTCGCGCCGGGAGCGGTGCCCGCGATGAGTCTGGCCAAGGCCTCTGGCGGGAACTCCCCCCGCTCCTGGAGAGACGTGGCCTCCGACGTCAGTCCCATAAGCCGCCCTGCCTCTCCGTTCCACGAAACGACCGAGCCGGTGCGGTCTAGGATGACCACGCCGCAGGGGAGGGAACCGATCAGCGTCCTGAACCGACGCTCGCTTTCCTCGAGCTGCCTTCGCTCGTTCACCTCGGCCGTCCGATCCACCGTGGTCACGACTACCCCGGTCACCGTGCCACCCGCTGACCTAAGGGGATAGAGGTTGCTCTCGACCTGCAGGACGCTGTTCAGACGGGTCTTGGACTCCCAGGCCAGGCGCTCGACCCGTTCGCCCCGACCCACCGCCTCAAGGGCCCCACGGAGTGTCGCGTGCTCCGACCGGTCTGCAAGCAACTCGGCGAAATCCTGGAGGTAGGCCCGTTCGCCCTGCACCTTCCAGAGGTCGGAGGCCGCGCGGTTCCACTCGAACACCCGGCCGTCAAGGTCGCAGGTGAGGCAGGCGACGGGCATGGCCGAGAAGAAGTCCTGGAACCTGGACGTCAGGTATCGAAGGATCTCGTTCGAGGACTGAGCGGATTCTTCGGCCTCGATAGCCCGGGACAGGTTGTGGTCGACTCCGATCACGAGCTCCTTGACCTCAGCGTCCCGCTCGCGGAGAAGACACACTAAGTGGCGGATTCGCGTCGTCAGCCGTCGTCGCTCGAGCCCGAGCGCGACACCCCAGGTCGCCAGGCCGAACACGATTGCCCACGGCACCAGGGCCCAGAGCACCTGGATCGCACCGATCGACCTGACGAGCGTCAGACCGGCGAGTCCAAAGTGTTCCGCGGGCAACCCCAGAACGAGAATCGAAGCCATGTTCCCGGATTCTCGGTAACTAACAATTCAGTCGTCAGTACGGATTTCTGGGACGACCTATCATCGAGTCGAGGTCGGTCTCGCTCGCGGACTGAAGCTCTCGTCGGGCCGCCTCAAGGTCGGCGATCAGCCGTTCTCGAAGTTCGCGGCGCACCCTCGCCGTCAAGTATCGGCGCTTGTCCTCGACCGTCCGGAAGACGAGCTCAGGCACCATAGTGGGCCGGCCTTCCTTGAGGGCCACCATCGTCACCCGAGCCGTGTTCGTATGGCGGGTGGAGCCTGTGACCAGGTTCGTCGCGGAAACGTCGATCGTCACCTCGAGGCTCGTCCGGCCCGTGTGGGTGACCGTCCCTTCTAGGGTCACCAACTCCCCGACCTCGATCGGCTCATGGAAATCGACCCGGTCGAACGACGCGGTGACACAGATGTGCCCGCTGAACTTCTGGGCCGTCGCCGAGGCGCACAGGTCGATGAGCGAGAGGATCGCCCCACCGAAGACTTTTCCAAGGACGTTGGCCTCGGACGGCGTCATGATCTGAGCGAGCCGAGTGATCGACTCCTCGACCGTACGTTGGGGACGCGGCTCCTCGGGCATCACTGTGCGCTCAGGACGATCTGGGCGAAGCCGACCGGGTCGAGCGAAGCCCCTCCGACCAGGCCCCCGTCGATGTTGAGCTGGGCGAAGAGTTCAGAGGCGTTGTCCGCCTTCACACTTCCCCCGTACAGGATCCGGGTCGATTCCGCCTGCTGCGTGCCCGCCAGCGAGCCGAGGACGCCACGGATCGCTCCGCACACCCTCTCCGCTTCGGCGGCGTCACAGGTCCGGCCCGTGCCGATCGCCCAGACCGGCTCGTAGGCGACGATCAGTGAACCGACTGACTCAGGGGACAGACCCCCGAGGGCACCGCGGATCTGCCCCTCGATCACCGAGTCCGTCTGCCCTGCCTCTCGCTCAACGATCGTCTCGCCGACGCACACGACCGGGGTCAACCCGACGGCCAGAAGCGAACGCACCTTGAGGCCGACCGTCTCGTCGGTCTCCGCGAAAAAGCCCAGGCTCGTGTCCAGGACTTCGAGCTTTCCGAACCGCCCCCTGGTCTCGGAGTGGCCGACGATGCATGCCCCGACCCCGGCCTCTTTCAGCATCGCCGGGCTCGTCTGGCCGGTGAAGGCCCCCTTCTCAGCCCAGAACACGTCTTGCGCCCCGAGTCGGACTGGCCCGTCGCCCAGTAGCGAGCCGACCGTCGTCAACCAGACCGTCGGCGGGCAGACCCAGACTTCGGCCGTCGGCGCGCCGTCGAGTGCGGCGAGCAGGCCGCGGACGATGGCCGTCGCTTCGGCCACCGTCCCGTTCATCTTCCAGTTGCCCGCGACGACCGGCCGGCGCAACGCTCAGGCCCTCGCGACCGTCGGTTCGACGACGATCTCGACCTTGTCCCGGACCGCGTTCGTAATGATGCAGTACCCGTCCGCCTTGTGGGCCATCTCCTCGGCCATCTTCACGTGCTCGTCGGTGGCGTCGGGGGTGAGCCGCACGTTCGGGTGGATCGTGACCTTGCGGTACACGATGTTCGGGCCCTGCTCTTCGACCAGCCCGACGGCCTTGACGTCGAGCCCGGCGAGCGGGAGCTTCCGGTTCGCGGCGATGATCCCGAAGGTGATGCTGTAGCAGGCGGCGACTGCTGAGGCGAGGAGTTCCTCGGGGTTGGTGCCGGCCGGGTCTTGGCCGCCGAACTCCGGCGGCACGCGCAACTCGTTCCGGATCCCCGTGCGGTCGGCAGTGACGCTCCCGGCGCCCTCGCGCCCACCGTTCCATTGGACGCTGACCGGGTATTCGTGAAGCTTGGACATCAAGTGGAGTCTACTCGCCGAGCCCTGGTCGAGTTGGCGTGGACCCCGGCCTCAAGGGCCGGGCCGAACCGGGCGCCGCGGGTATAGTCGAAGGCCCTCGGCGCCGTACCCAAGTGGTTAAGGGAAGGGTCTGCAAAACCCTCATCCGGCGGTTCGAATCCGCCCGGCGCCTCCACCTTCCCTTACGGCGAGAACGTCTGCGTCGGCTTCGTCACCTTGAAGACGTACAGGTCGTTCTGTCGCACCTGCTGCCAGGTCCGCGTCTCAACGTGGCCGTCGCCGAAGATGTAGTGCGACCGCCCGCCGTGCCCCGGGGTAGGCCGCGCCCGGAACCGGGTCGTGCAGCCGGTGATCGGCATGTCCGCCGGGCCCTTCGGGGGGAGGTTCCGACCGGCAAGCTTCCACGTGTCGCAGTTAATGAAGCCCGAGCCGTCCACGACGCCCATCCACTGGTCGCGGAGCCCGTCCGGCCACTGCTCGACCCAAGCCACGGTCTCCGACGGGCGCTCGACCGTCGACTCGGGCCGGCCGACTACGTCGTTCACCGAGCGGTCGAAGTAGTACATGCCCGTGTTGTCGTCTAGTCCCCGCTTCTCGTTCGTATTGATCGTCCCCACATAGGCGTACGATCGCAGCAACCCTTTCGTCCGGTAGTTGCCGTCCCAGAACGCGAAGCCGTTGCGGTCCGACCGGGCAAGGTTGTCGCTCGGGCACTTGAAGACCTGGTCGCTCTTCATGTAGGGCATCAACTGGAGGTCCGGCGGGATCTCGCGCCCCGTGCCCCCGTTGATCGGAGGCACGCTCGCCGCCCAGGTCGGGTAGACGTCCGAGTGGTCGCCCATGTAGAGCGTCATCCCAAGACCGATCTGCTTGAGGTTGTTGAGGCACCCCGTCTTCCTCGCGGACTCCTTCGCCTGGGCGAAAACCGGGAAGAGGATCGCGGCAAGGATGGCGATGATGGCGATGACGACCAGGAGTTCGATCAGCGTGAAGGCCCGACTTCGGCGCATTCTCACGTTCCTACCCTACGGACGTTAACGTTTCGTCAACGTCCCCCAAAGACCGGCGAGTATCCTGGGCCGGTGAGCGCCCTTGCCCTCGCCCTCGTGGCGGCCCTTGCGGCTCCAAAACACTCCGACTACACCGTCGAGCGCATCGACGGCTGGGAGGTGAAAGTCGAGACCGTCCTCCTAACCGAGGCCCCGGAGCTGTGGGCCGCCGCCCGCCGCGAACTCGGGAGCCAGCTCTTCCAGATCACGCGTGCCGTGCCTGACCCCCCGTTGACCCGCCTGCGAGAGGTCACCGTCTGGGTGCACCGCAAGAGCCCCT
Organism: Fimbriimonadaceae bacterium; assembly: GCA_022843485.1. Lineage (GTDB taxonomy): Bacteria > Armatimonadota > Fimbriimonadia > Fimbriimonadales > Fimbriimonadaceae > JALHNM01. Next base: position 35,069 of record JALHNM010000011.1, read on the forward strand.
GGACCAAGTGCATGGCCTACCACCCGAGCGCCGAGTGGCTCCGCGACAACGGCCTGAACCCCGACATGGCGAAGGGGATCGAGATCGGCGACCCGGCGACCTTCCTGGCCTGGACGCGGCAGCAACCCTGGATGGTCCTCCACGAGCTTGCCCACGCCTACCACGACCGCGTCCTCGAAGGGGGCTTTGAGAACACCCCCGTAGCCGCCGCCTTCGAGGCTGCCAAGCAAGGGGGGCGCTACGAGTCCGTCCTGCGCTACAGCGGCCGCACCGAGCGGCACTACGCCCTGACGAACCCGATGGAGTACTTCGCCGAGGCGACCGAGGCGTACTTCGGCGTGAACGACTTTTTCCCGTTCGTAAGGGCCGAACTTCGCGACCACGACCCGGGGGCCGACGCGCTCATGGTCGAAGTCTGGGGCGAGCCGAAGAACGGTTGACCTCTTTTCGGGCGGTCGTGACGGAACTCGCGGAAGACACCTTCCGTAATCGACGGTAGCTTATGACCCTCGTCGCCTTCGCCCTCGCCCTCGCCCTCGACAAGGAGCCTTTCGGAGTGACCAGGCCAGAGCTCGAGGAGGTCGTCCGCCACCTCGCGTCTCCGGCCCTGGAAGGACGGCTCACCTTGGCGCCCGGTGAGCACAAGGCCGCAGAGTGGCTCGTCGCGGAGTTCCGCCGCATCGGGCTCGAAGAAGGCCCGAACCCGGGCTACGTCCACGAGTTCGACGTCACAGTGAACGCCCGCCCCGTCGGCCCGCAAGAGGTCGAGCTGAGGCACGACGACGGCCGCGTCTGGACGCTTAGGGTCGGCCGCGACTTCGTCCCGCTGAACGGCACCGCCCCCGCGACCGACCGCGCGGCCCGGGTCGTGTTCGTCGGGTACGGGATCCAGAGCGAGACCTGGGACGACTACGCCGGGGTCGACGTCACCGGTGACTACGTTGTCCTCCTGCGAGGCACTCCGAACGGCCACGCCCCGGTCAGGATGCGCGACAGAGCCGCTCTTGCCAAAGAGAAGGGGGCGATCGGGGTGGTCACGCTGGGGCCCCAGAGTGGGACGGGGACGGCCCTCCCCCGACCGACTCGCGGCGCCGGGTTCGCGACAGACCTGGAACTGATCGGCATTGGGCTCCACGCAGACCTCACCGACGAGATCAAGGGCCAGGACTGGGCCGACGTGAGGTCACTCACCCGCCCCGCTAGCCGCGAACTCCCCATGACGCTCGAGGTGACGACCGCCATGGAGCCGAACAAGGGCCGTGGTCGCAACGTCATCGGCTACCTCCCCGGCAACGACCCGGCGGTCCGGGACGAGATCGTCGTGATCGGTGCCCACTACGACCACCTCGGGTTCGGCGAGGTCGGCTCGCGAACCGGGGCTGAGATCCTTCACCCGGGGGCGGACGACAACGCCAGCGGAGTCGCCGCGGTCATCGAACTCGCCGAGCACTTCGCCGAGACCCGGAGCAACCGCCGGACGCTCGTGTTCCAGCTCTACAGTGGCGAGGAAGTCGGACTCATCGGCGCCGCGGCCTGGGTGCGAGACAACCCGGAGAAGATCGCCCGGACCAGCGCGATGGTCAACATGGACATGATCGGTCGCCTGCGGAATGGGACGGTCACCGTGTTCGGTACCAGCAGCTCCAACGACTGGCCCAGTGTGATCGAGGGCGTCGAAGAGCCAGGGCTCAAGCTCAACCCGGTCGCGACCATCTCCGCGAGCAGCGACCACGCGCCGTTCGCCCGGGCCAAGGTACCCGTCGTGTTCTTCCACACGGGCCTGACCGACGAGTACCACACCGAACGGGACACGTTCGAGACGCTCAACTTCGACGGGATGGTCGCGGTGACCCGGGCCGTCGGGCGCACGATCGAACGCCTCGACCAGCGTCCGTCGCGCCTCGTTTGGAACCCCACGGCGCAGATCGCCCAGCGAGGGGCGGGCCGCTCGGTCCGACTCGGCCTTGTGCCCGACATGGGCGACTCGACTGGCCCCGGGGTCCGGCTCCAGGGCGTCCAGCCGGACAGCCCGGCGTCCAGGGCGGGGCTGAGGGCTGGTGACCGGATCGTCCAGATCGGCGATCGGACGATCGACGGGCCAGAGGCTCTCCAGGCGGCGTTCGGGCAGATGCGCGCGGGGCAAGCAACCCCCGTGACCGTCATCCGTGACGGCGAGAGGGTCACGGTGAGCGTGACCCCCGTCGCATCAACCTGAAAGGGTCGCACCGGTTCGGAGGCCCTTGGGCCCAGGGCCAAGGTGAGGTCGGTGCGAACCGGAGTCAGAGGACGTAGGCGACCGGCCCTCGAGCGGCGGGCCGGGTCGCACGGCCAGGTCTCGGCCACCGGGTAAGCTAAGCGCAATAAATGGCGTGTGCCCGGAGTCGCCCGGGGCCGTAGCACCGTTTCGCTTACGAGGAATCTTATGGAAACTGGGAACAAGGACCGCGCGGAAGGCGGGTCGGAACGACGGCTCTCGGGGCGCGAGGGCACGATTTTGCGAATGGCGGCAGAGGGTTGTACCGACCGCCAGATCTCGACGGACCTCGAGTTGAGCATCGGCACGGTACGGACCTACTGGAGCCGCATCCGGGTGAAGCTTGCGGCCCTTACGCGGGCCCAAGCGGTCGGGATTTATGTCCGCATGTTGGGGGGCGATGGGGTAAGGAAGGAGCGACCCACAGTCGAACCGGGTCGGTGCGACGTTCAAAGCCTGGCGTGCTGTCTCGGAGCCGTGGCGTGGATCGTCCGGCGACCTTCGAACGAGGTCACCTTCGTGACCGAAGACTGCGACCGCTACCTCGGCGGGGACGCGGGCACCGTCTCGCAGCAGCCTGGTGGCTGGCGCTCGGGGCTCTGCAAAGAACTCAGCGCCCGGCTTCAAGAGGCCGAACTCGAGCTCGAGTCGAACTCGAAGGCCACCGTCTGCACGGGCGTCACCTGGAGTCTTGGGCGAGGCCGTTGCGCGCCCGTCTTGCTGTCCCGGCTCGAGTACGGCTCGAACGACTATGCCGTGCTTATCCTGCCCCAGGCCGTCTCGGTGAGGGCGCCCCGGACCCGCGCGGCGATCCTCTAGCGGCCGGAACGCACCAAGGCCAACGCCCGCTCCGCCCGCTCGAACCGTGCCTCGCGCTCGGCGGCCTGGGCCCGGGCCTGCTCGAGGGTCGTCGGGACGAACCGAACCCGGTCGCCAGGCCCCAATTGGGCGAGCCGGTCGAGCGCGGTCCGCGTGCAGAACCCGAGCACCGGGTAGCCCGTGAGGGTCGGCCCGTCGGGCCCATGGACGATCAACCCCCCGTCCGGTGTGAGTTGGAGGGCGCCGGGCAGGCTTGGCCGAGTGGCTGACTCGACGAACGCGGGCAACGGGCCCTCGACCCCCTCGAACCGTACGCCCACGCGGTCTAACCACGGCGAGACACGAGCCTCGACCTCGCTCCCTACACCCGGGCCGACGACCCAGAGCTCCGTCGGCGACGATAGCGCTTCGAGGGCCAGGCGGCCCGGCCCAATGGCCCGACCGAGGCCGTTCGCGCGGTAGGCGCCGCCCTCCTCGCTCCACCCTTCCGGGGCGACGACGGTCAACCGTAGGCCGGGGCGGGTCGGGAGAACTTCCAGCCGCTCCCCTGCCGGGACCTCAACAGCCGCCCCGAGCAGCACAGGCCCCGCTGCCCCTGAGACCGTGTGTCCGGCCCCGGTGAGGGCCAGGACGCCCGCTTCTTCGACCACGAGTACGGCCCTGGCCGCCGCGAGTTCGATCACGGCCCCGGGGTCGCGCTCGCCAAGGAGCAAGGCTCCGCCCCGGGCGGCCCCGTCGTCGAACGGTCCTCCGGGTGGCACCCCGAGTCCCCGCAGGCTGGGCCGAACCCGGACGAGGCCCGCCCACCCCGCCTCCAGTTCCAGCCGCAGCCTCAAGCGCCGACCCCGTAGCCCGCCGCCTCGACCGCCTCCCGGACCGCGCGCAGGACGTCGACGCAACCAGGGGTGTCCCCGTGGACGCAGATCGAGTCCACCCGGCCGAGGAGCGAGACGGCCTGGGCGGCGGCCTCGGCCGGGTCCGTGAGCACGGCGCCAGGGTGGGACCGGGGCAAGAGCCGCCCGTCCGGCCCCACGGCCCGGTCGGCGAATCCCTCCGCGATGAAGGCGACCCCATTCCGGCGTGCGGCCCGTTCGTGCTCGCTCCCCGCCGTTCCGAGCAACGCCAGCCCGGTCTCCCGCAGCGCCTCTTCGAGCCAGCCCAACTCAAGGCACGGCTGGGTCGTCTCGTTGTAGAACGCGCCGTGTGGCTTGAGGTAGGTCGCACCCAGCGACTGGGCGGCGACGGCCTGCGCCAGGAGCGACCCCCGGGTCATCTTCTCGCTGAGCCCCGCCTCGGACCAAGGTCGTCGCCCCATCCCGTCGCGATCCGGGTAGCCCGGGTGTGCCCCCCACCGGAGCCCGCGCTCGATCGCCTCCGCGACGGCGTCGCCGGTTAGGCCCGGACTCCCCGCGTGGGCCCCCATGCAAACGTTGACCGAACTCGCGAGCTTCATCAGCGCCCCGTCGAACGGATAGCCCTCCGCCAGATCGACGTTGAGGTCGACCCGACTCACAGCCGTTCCCCTTGGCGGGCGTGGAACTCCGGCTCGTCGATCGCTACGACCCGGACCGTGTCGCCCGCCCGGATCGGGAAGTAGCCCTCGGCCGCGTCGACCAGGCAGACCGGTGTGCGGCCGACCACCCACCAGCCGCCCGGGCTTGCCGAGGGGTAGACGCCGGTTCGAGCCCCGGCGATCGCCACCGAGCCGGGCTCAACCCGCACGCGGGGCGTCGGTCGCCGCTCAAGACCCTGGAGGCGGGCGTCCAGCGTCCCGAGGTAGGGAAACCCGGGCTGGAACCCCACCGCCTCGCAGCGGTACGTGCGGGCGTGGAGGGCAGTGAACTCGTCTACCTTCAAGTCTAGACGCCGGCACGCTTCGGGGAGGTCCTCGCCGAGCGCATAGCACACGGGGACGGTCAGTTCGCGCCCGGTCCGATCCTTCTCGTGTGGGAGCGAGACGTCGGCCAGCGCCTCAGAGAGCGCCTCCAACGTCGCTCCAGGGGCGAGGACCACGCCGACCTGGTCGAACGCCGCCCATGCTTCGCGGGCGAGGTGGGGCCTCTGGTCGAGCTCCCGAGCGAGGGCGGGGGCAGACTCCCGACGGGTGAGTGTCACGAGCGCCCCCGACTCGCCCATCGCCTCGACCCGGAACTCGCCCTGACGCATCGCCGTCCAGAGATTGTATCCTTGGCGCCATGCACGACTTTGTGGACGTCCGCGTCGTGGTCGGGGAGGGCGGTGCGCTGCCCGAGTACCAGACCGAAGGGGCGGCAGGTCTCGACCTGCGCCTCTCGGCCCCGGTCGTGCTCGGCCCGCTCGAGCGGACGTTGGCGCCGACAGGGCTCCGGGTGGCGATCCCGGAGGGCTATGAGGGGCAGGTGCGCCCCCGGTCGGGGCTGGCCTTGCGCCACGGCCTCGCGATGGTCAACTCGCCGGGAACGATCGACTCGGACTACCGAGGGGAGATCGGGCTGATCCTGATTAACCTGGGCTCCGAGCCGGTGACTCTCCAGGCGGGCGAACGGGTGGCCCAGCTCGTGGTAGTGCCTGTGGCCAGGGCGCGCCCCATCGCGGTCGAAGGCCTCGAGGAGACTGTCCGCGGAGCGTCCGGCTTCGGGAGCACAGGAACCTAGATGGCGACCTCCGCCTGTCCTCTCTGCTTCGAAGCGAACCCAGCGGGGTCCGATTTTTGCGAGGCCTGTGGCGCCCCTCTGCGCGAGGGTGCGGTGAGCGACGACGCCGTCTACCGGGAGATCGCGGAGGCGAACCTCCTCCGTGTGCGACAGGACTTCAAGGGGGCGGCGGACCGGTGCCTAGCCGTCCTTCGCCGGTACCCCAACAACGCGACCGTCCACGTGCTCCTGGCCGACGTCTACGCCGAGCAAGGGGCTTGGACGGACGCGGCCCAGTGGTACGAGATGGCGCTCGACCTGCAGGACGACGACGCCGTCCGGCGCAAGCTCGACGACGTCCGGAACCGGGTCGCCTCTGCTGAGACGAGCGAGACCCTCGCCAAGATCGGCGTGCCCGAGCGCAAGCCGATGGTCTGGGGTTACGTCCTGGCGGTAGGGCTCCTGGTGGTCGCGGTCGCCGGGGGCGCCTTCCTTGCGGGCCAGGGGTCGCGCGGGGGGCAGCGGGCGATGACCTCGATGGGCGACCCGATCGACGTTTCCGGCGTTGCACCGCGGCTCCTGAACCCGCCCGAGCCGACCACCGAGACGCCGGTGCCGGCCGGGCCCGCACCGGCTCGAGATTCGCTGCTCCAGGCGATAGAGTCGGAGACGAGGGGGGCACCGGTCGTACTCCGGGCGGTCTTCAATCCCCGGGAGCGGGTCGTCACCGTTGTCGCCCAGGCCGAGACGGCGGTTCAGCCCCGGGTCACGGCGGCGAAGGCGGCCCTCGCCGCCCTCGCCGCGAGCGCTGAGGCTGTCACCGCCACGGTCTTGGTCGAGGGCGAGGGCGGAAGGGTCGTGTTCGCGGCGGACCTCTCGGCCGAGGCCGCCCGGACGGCCCGTGCCGCGCTCGCTGGTGGCGACACCGTCGAGAGCCAGGCGGAGGTGATCCTCAGCGGGGTCTGGGTCCCCGGGTCGGTCCCGAGCGAGGGGACCGCCCCGCAAACCTCACCCCCGGGCGAAGAGCCCAACCCCCCGTCCCCTGGCTAACCCCAGAACGCGTCCGGTCGGAGAACGATCGTCTCCTCCCGGTCGGGTCCAATGCTGAGGACGACGATCGGTGTCCCCGCCGCTTCCTCGACGAGTCGCACGTAGCGCTGGGCGGCGGCGGGGAGGTCGGAGAGGGCCTTCGCGGACCGGATGTCCCCCTCCCACCCCTCGACCTCATCGTAGACGGGCTCGACACGCTCCCAGTCGCGGGCGAGGACGGGGAGGCCCCGGAGTTCGGCACCGTCGAGCCGGTACCCGGTCGCCACCTTGAGCCGGGGAAGGCCGCTGAGGACGTCGAGCCGGGTGAGCGCGAGGCCGCTCAGCGAGTTCACCCGAGCCGAGTAGCGGAGGGCGTGAAGGTCGAGCCAGCCGCAGCGGCGGGGTCGGCCGGTGGTCGTCCCGTACTCATGGCCCTGGCGCCGGATGGTCTCGCCCGTCTCGTCGTGGAGCTCGGTCGGGAACGGACCCGAGCCGACTCGGGTCGTGTACGCCTTGCAGACTCCGATGGCGGCGTCGATGGCCCGCGGGCCTACGCCGGTACCGAGACACGCTCCGCCGGCTGTAGGGTGGCTGCTGGTTACGTACGGGTAGGTCCCGTGGTCGAGGTCGAGGAACGTACCCTGGGCCCCTTCGAACATGACCCTCTCTCCGGCGACGATGGCGTCTTGGAGGAGGGCGTCCGTGTCGGTGACGAACGGGGCGAGGCGGGCGGCATAGGCCGCGTACTCGTCGTGGAGGTCCTTCGCGGAGAGCGGCGAGCCCCCGAACAGTTCCAACAGTCGGTTCTTGACCTGTACGACGGCCTCGAGGCGGCGCGGGAACACGGTGGGGTCGACGAACTCGCCCATCCGAATCCCGGTGCGTTGGACCTTGTCGGTATAGGCCGGGCCGATCCCCCGGCTCGTCGTGCCGATCTTGTCGTCGCCCCGGGCTTCCTCCTCGAGTTGGTCGAGGAGCCGGTGATACGGGAAGACGACGTGGGCGGCCGGGCTGATGGCGAGGCGGCCGAGCTCGGACCGGGCCGCTCGAGTGCGGTCGAGCTCTTCGAGGAGGCTCTTCGGGCACACGACCATGCCGCCGCCCAGCACCGCCGTGACCTCCGGGTGCAGGATCCCCGCGGGGAGGAGGTGGAACTTGAAGGTCTCCTGCCCGACGATGACCGTGTGGCCCGCGTTGTTCCCGCCACTGTAGCGGACGACGTACTGGGCTTGGGACCCAAGTACATCTACGAGTTTTCCTTTCGCCTCGTCGCCCCACTGGGCTCCGACGATGATGAGTGTCGCCATAGGTTTCTTCCTCGTGGGTGGCCGCCCTACTGACGCGAAAAGGGCCGACGAACCCGATCGACTCGAGGATCCGCCGGCCCTCCGGGCACCGCTCCGCCTTCTCTCGAAGGGCCAAGGTTACCAGAGCCTCGAAAAAAACAGGGGGACGGGCGTACAGAGTCAGTGATCTTCCGCTATAATCCTATCGTCCTTGCACTGCAAGGTGTCTCAAGGCAGGTTCGATTTACGGTAGAACGTAGATATGAACTGTCTAGTACGCCCCAGTGCCCATTCGGCTCTGCCGATGCTTGATCGAGAGAAACGAAGATGACGAAGCTCTGGCTACAATTCGCGACCGCCATTGGCCTCCTGGTCTCAGCGACGTCGCTGATCCATGTGAGTGCCCTCGAAGACTGACTCCTGGATGCCTCCCCCTCTGGGCGGCCCGCCGTGCGACCGGTTGGGCCGCCCTGTCAATTTCTCGAGGGGCCGTCACAAACAAGCCCGCTAGTCCTAAAGGGATTGTACAGCGGCACGCTCGCCGCTGAGAGAGACACCAGAGAGACGACCATGACGACCATTCAGCTCAGCTCAAGCCTGATCCGGCGAACGTTGCGACTCTTGTTCGACCGCTGCCTCGAGGACTGAACTCGAACCCGGCTCGGCTAGACGCCCTCGCTTGTGGGGAGCGTATGGCCGAGCTTCTCCCGTTTCGTCTCCAGATAGCGTTCACTGTACGGCGTTGGCTCGGTGACGATCGGCACGTGCTCGACGATCTCGAGCCCGTACCCTTGGAGCCCCGCACGTTTCGAGGGGTTGTTCGTCATGAGCCGCATCTTCTTCACGCCGAGGTCGAGCAGGACCTGAGACCCTAGCCCGTAGTCGCGCAGGTCGGGCTTGAACCCTAGGGCCTCGTTCGCTTGGACGGTGTCCATCCCGCCGTCCTGAAGCTCGTACGCGCGAAGCTTGTTGAGGATTCCGATCCCCCGGCCCTCTTGCGCGATGTAGAGCACCACGCCCAGACCTTCGTCCTCGATCGTGCGGAGTGCGAGGGCGAGCTGGTCGCCACAGTCGCACCGGAGCGATCCCATGATGTCGCCTGTGAGGCACGAGGAGTGCACCCGGACAAGGGTGGGGACGTCCGGGCTCGGCTCGCCCTTCACGATGGCGAGGAACGGGTGCGGCTCCACTTCGGTCTCGTAAGCGAACAGCCGGAAGCGCCCGTAGCGGGTGGGGAAGTCGATCGGTCCGGCGACGCGGCGGACGAGCTTCTCGGTACGGCGGCGGTACTCGATGAGGTCGGCGATCGTGATCACCTTGAGCCCGTGCTTGTGGGCGTAGGGGATGAGGGAGTCGAGCCGCATCATCTCGCCGTCGTCGCCTACGATCTCGACCCCGACGGCTACCGGCTGGAGCCCGGCGAGGACGCACAGGTCGACCGACGCCTCGGTGTGCCCGGCCCGGCGGAGCACCCCGCCCTTCTCGGCGCGGAGCGGGATCATGTGACCCGGGCGCATAAGGTCGTCGGGGGTGGCCTTCGGGTCGCAAAAGACAGCCACGGTGCGGGCCCGGTCCGGCGCGCTCACCCCCGTGGTGGTGTCGTGGCGGGCGTCGACCGTCTCCGCCATCGCCGTCCCGAGGCGAGCGGTGTTCTGCTTCGTCATCATCGGGATGCGGAGATCGCGCAGGCGCTCTTCGGTCGTCGGGATGAACGGCACGCCCCGACCGTGCATGATCATGAAGTTCATGTCCTCAGGCCGGCACCGTTCGCCCGCCATGATGAGGTCCCCTTCGTTCTCGCGGTCGGGGTCGTCGACCACGATCACCATCCGCCCCGCTCGGATGTCCTCGACCGCTTCAGGGATCGTCGCAAAACTCATCGTGCCCTTCATTCTACGCAGGCCAAGCTGACGTTCTGGGCGCAAGGCGTGCCGCAGGCCCCAGGAAAGCGGATACAATGAGGCTATGCGGGTTCTCCTTGCTCTTGCCTCCATCGTCGTGTTGGTCGGTCTTCACGGGTGCGCCCCCGCTGAAGTGAGTCGGTTGGAGGCTCGCGCCGCGCCGCCCGCGCCCGTCCCCGCCGACTGGCGGCGGCAGGAGAGCCCGGGGATCAAGGCCACTCTCGCGACCCCTCGCGATTGGCGTACCCGAGCGCAGGCCGAGGAAGAGGAGCGCCAAGCCATGGCCCAGCTCGGCGAGAGCATGCGCCAGGGCGGAGAGGCCCCGGACTTGAGCGGAATGCCGATGGACCTTGGCGGGGGCGGAGGCGGAGCGGGCGTGCACGGCACGGTGACGCAGCCCAAGACCTCCCTCGAGCCGACCGGCGAGAACAGCCTCGTCATGAATAAGGCGAGGATGGTGGGGGAGACGTCGTTCCCGACCCGCGTGGTCGTGACCTACGAGAAGGTCGGGGGCGGGACCTCGCTGAAGGCCCAGCGGGCGAAGGCCAAGGAGGCCTACCCGGGTCTCCAGACGGACGAGGACGTCAAGCTTGCCATCGGGACGGTCGCCAAGCTCACCCACCGAGTCAAGAGCCGCGACGGGGAGAACGGCACCATCGTCACGTACGTCGTGGTCGACGGCGAGGACTTCTGGACGGTGCGGTTCCAGACCGAGCAGGACGCGAGCGTCGTGACCGGGGTCAGCGACCAGGTGATGGCCACGTTCCGCCCGGCGAAGGGCTGACCCGCCCCTTCACGTTCGCTTAACAATTCTGGGACACAACGCACGGCGATGGCTCGTCTCGCCCTTGCCGCGCTCCTGACGCTCGTTTCCGCCCTGTGCTGGGCCCACGACGGCCCCGACCCGGTCGCCCATTGGGAGCTGATGCCTCGTCGGGCGGTCGATGGGGTGCTGAAGGCGCGGATCGGGCCGGACGCCCGGATCGAGGGGGCACCGGCTGCCGCGAAGACCTCTCTGGGCGAGGCCCTGCTCTTCGACGGGGTGGACGACGCGCTCGTCGTCGCGCCGGACCTCGCCTCGGTGCGCGCGAGCCTCCCGAAGGAAAAGTTCACCGTCGAGGCCTGGGCCTCGGTCGACACCCCCGTCGGATACGGCGGGCTGCTTGGGGTCTTCCAAGACAACGGCAACGCGGAGAAGGGGTGGGTGCTCGGCTACAACGATCGGACCTTCACGTTCGGGCTCGCGAGCCAGGGCGGGGACGACGGCGACGGCCGGATGACCTACCTCAAAGCCAAGACCGAGTTCGAGCTGGGACGCATCTACCACGTCGTGGGCACCTACGACGGGAAGCTGATGCGGATCTATGTGAACGGGAAGCTCGAAGGGGAGTCGGCCCAGCAGTCCGGCCCGCTCCTCTACCCGGATCAAGCCCCCGTCGTGGTCGGCGCCTACCGCGACCGGGACGAGAACAACTTCCACCACGGCCGCATCGTCTCCGTCGCGCTGTACGACCTCGTCGCGACGGGCGAGGGCGTCGCCCACCTCTTCGGCCACCGAAAGGAACTGACGACCGCCGCGCCTGTGATCCAGGAAGACCCGAACTTCCGGATGGTCGTCGAACCGTACCTGCAGTACCCGACCGCGACTGAGATCACGGTCATGTGGGAGACGAGTCGGAACTCGACCTCGGTCGTCTATGTCGGGCCCTCGAAGGCCCAACTCCAACCGGTCCAGGGCGACCCTGCCCTCATCCACCGGGTGCGCTTGACGGGCCTGAAGCCGGAAGGGCACTATGTGTACCGGGTCGAGTCGGTGGACGACCAGGGGCGGAAGGTCGAGAGCCCACTCCTGACCTTCCGCACCGCCCCGGCGGGCCCGGCCGCGATCCGGTTCTCGATCCTCGGAGACACGCAGGACCAGCCGCACATCAACAAGCGCGTCGCCGAGCACATGTGGAACGAGCGCCCGGACTTCTTCGTGATCCTCGGCGACCTCGTCGGCACCGGGGCGAACAAGCGGCATTGGACCGAGCACTTCTTCGGGTCGATGCGTCCGCTCCTGAGCCGCGTGCCGCTCATCCCGGTCATCGGCAACCACGAGGGCGACGCCCGGCTCTACTACGATTACATGAGCGTCCCCGAGCCCGAGTACTGGTATAGCTTCACCTACGGCGACATGGAGTTCTTCGTCGTGGACTCGAACCGGGAGGTCGCGCCGGGCAGCGAGCAGTGGAAGTGGCTCGACGCCGCCCTCGGCCGGAGCAAGGCGAAGTGGAAGTTCGTCGGGCACCACCACCCGCCCTATAGCAGCGACGAGGACGACTTCGGCAACCTGTGGGAGGGCCAGTCGACGCGCGGCGACGTCCGCATCAAGCCGCTCGCCGACCTCTACGAGAAGCACAAGGTCGATATCGTCTGGGCCGGCCATATCCATAGCTATGAGCGCACCTGGCCGATGCTGGCGGGGCGGGCCAGTCCGAACGGGCCGGTCTACATCGTCTGCGGCGGTGGGGGCGGCGGGCTAGAGACCCACGGCCCGACCCGTCCCGAGTTCAGCGCGCGAGTTCGCCACGGCCACCATTACTGCATCGTCTCGATCAGCGGCGACGTGTTCGAGATGCGGGCCTTCGACATCGAGGGCAGGCAGTTCGACTCGCTCGTCATCGACAAGCGCCTCCCCCGGTGACCCGCCGCCGGCCCCAGGCGAACTGGCGTTATAATCCTTGAGGCCGTGGCCCGGTCTGGTCCGTCTTGACCGTCGGGGCGAGCCTGGGGAGCGCATGACGAAGTACATCTTTGTGACGGGCGGCGTGGTGTCGAGCATCGGCAAGGGCATCACGTCGGCGTCACTCGGGCGCATCCTGCGCAACCGGGGCTGGGTGGTGGCACCGCTCAAGCTCGACCCTTACATCAACGTGGACGCGGGGACGATGAACCCGTTCCAGCACGGCGAGGTGTTCGTCACCGACGACGGGACGGAGACCGACCTCGACCTCGGCCACTACGAACGGTTCATCGACGTCTCGTGCACAGCAGGCTCGTCGATCACGACCGGGAAGGTCTATCGGAACGTCATCGAGGCCGAGCGGCGGGGCGACTACCTCGGCGCGACGGTCCAGGTCATCCCCCACGTCACGAACGAGATTAAGAAGGGCATCGTCGAGGTCGGACGCATCAACGAGGCCGACATCGTGCTCGTCGAGATCGGGGGCACGGTGGGCGACATCGAGGGCCTGCCGTTCCTGGAAGCGATCCGCCAGATGCGCAAGGACCACGGGAAGGAGAACACGCTCTACATCCACGTGACCCTCGTGCCCCAGGTCGGCCCGTGGGGCGAGATCAAGACCAAGCCCACGCAGCACAGCGTGATCAACATGCGCGAGATCGGCATCTCGCCGGACGTGCTCGTGTGCCGGAGCGAAGTCCCGATCCCGGCGGACGTGAAGGAGAAGATCAGCCTCTTTTGCGACGTTCCTCCGGAGGCGGTCGTCGAGAGCCTGAGCGCGGAGACGATCTACGAGGTTCCGCTCCTCTACGAGGACCTCGGTCTCGGCGACCTCGTGGCGGACAGGCTCGGGCTCGAGCGTCGGACACCCGACCTGACCGAGTGGCGCGACCTCGTCAAGCGCCTCAAGGCCCCGAAGCGCCAGTGCTCGGTTGCTGTGGTCGGCAAGTACACGATGAACGGCGACGCCTACAAGTCGATCGCCGAGGCCATCGTCCATGCCGGGATCGCCAACGACTGCCGGGTGGAGGTCCGCTGGATCGAGAGCGACACGCTCGAAGGGGCATCGGATCCTTCGACGCTGCTCGGCGACGTGGACGGGGTCGTGGTCGCCCCCGGCTTCGGGGACCGCGGGGTCGAAGGGAAGATCCGGGCCGTCCAGTACGTCCGTGAGCACAGGATCCCGTTCTTCGGGATCTGCCTCGGGCTCCAGATGGCGGTGATCGAGTACGCGCGCCACGTGTGCGGGTTGGAGGGGGCGAACTCGACCGAGTTCGGCCCGTGCCGGTTCCCGGTGATCGACGTCATGCCGGACCAGGTCGATGTGACCCAGAAGGGCGGGTCGATGCGCCTCGGGGCGTACCCCTGCAACATGACGGGCGGGACGCTCGCGCACCAGCTCTATGGCGCGACCCGGATCGAAGAGCGGCACCGGCACCGGTACGAGGTCAACAACGACTTCCGCGAGGTGCTCATCGAACACGGCATGGTCGTGAGCGGGGTCTCGCCGGACTACCGGCTCGTCGAGATGATCGAGGTGCCGGCCCACCCGTTCTTCATCGCGACCCAGGCCCACCCCGAGTTCAAGAGCCGCCCGAACCGCCCGCACCCGCTCTTCACCGGCCTGGTCGCGGCCGCCCTCGAAAAGAAAGCCAAGGCTCTCGTGCAACCGGGCGTCTAGTCTGACGCGGTTTTGCATGCGATCGCATGCAAAACCGCGGTTAGGAGGCCCGTAGACGGGTCTTACTAGCTGTTTTGCATACGCTCGTAATCAAAATGGCCTACGAAGGCGTGCATCCGGGCTCGGTCGCACCATTTCGATGCGCCCAAGGACGAAAGGGCACCTCAAGAGCGAGTCCCCCGCGGACGCAGTGGAGGGGCGCTTGGCCCGCTTCTCGGCGGTGTCGAGAGCCTGAACGGGACGCACCGGGGGCATGGGGCTCGGGGCCGCCATAATGCAGGGCCCATGTCCCGCTTTGAAGACTCCCGGCGATCCATCGAGTTCGACGCCTTCCGGCGCGAGCTTCTTCTCGACTCGCGTCCGGCGGCGGGCGAGGAGCGCGAAGCGTTCTTCGAGAAGCTCAAAGCCCTGTGCGAGGCGATGTTCCCCGAGGCCAAGAGGCTGGAGCGCAAGCCGGGCCTGGCCACGCGGATGTTCAGCATCGAAGTCGAGATGCCGGACCGGGACAAGCTCCAACTGCTGAGCCTGGCGGAGGAACTCGACGACAACTGGCGGGTCGAGGTGAAGCCGCTCGTCAAGGCGGGGTCGAGTTGCACCTACCTTGACCGGCTGGACGCGATCTGGGAGTGGGCGGTCGACCTCGGGGGCCGGTTCGTGACCGGCCACGTCAAGCTCCGCAACTTCAGCTTGGAGCGCCCGGCGTACGACCGGACGCAGTCGTCTTTCGATAGGTCGAAGCCGCCATCTCGCGGATTTCACAAGTCAGGCCCGCCCGACCGGCGTCCACCGTTCCGCGGAAGGCCACAAGGAGACGACCGTGGAGCACGGCCGCCATTTCGGAAAGGAGGTCGGCCGGGCGGCCCTCCAGGACGCAGACCGTCAGGTGGATGAACCCAGGAGGGTGGCCCCTTCCTACCGACCAGGTCTCGGCGACCCTTACGTAGGCCTTGATCGAGGCCGGATCGACCGTCGGGATTGTCGCGAAGGCCTCGATGAGGTCGGCAAGGCAGGCCCCAAGATCGGTGTCGCCGGCCACGTCACGGCTGAGTTCCAGTTGGAGGTGGGGCATGGGGCAGTATGGCGGAGGGCCGAGGCCCCCTGCAAGAGCACCGGGGATCGACCGATCATCTTCCTTGCGCAGGGCGGGAAGCATGAACACGCGACGATTGGGCGAACACCTGATGAACCGAGGGAAGCTGTCGGAAGCGGATCTCGAGCGGGCCTTGAAGCGGCGCCGTGCCTCGCAGAGCCGGCTCGGGGAACTCCTCGTCTCGGAGGGTCTGGTCACCGAGGCCGACGTGACCGAGTGCCTTGCTGAGCAGTACGACCTCCCGGTCTGGGAGCAGTCCCTGGTCGTCGACGAATTCTTACTGAGCCGCCTTGACCCTGGCACCGTGTTGAGCAGGAGCGTGTTGCCGATCCGTGTACCGGGAGACGCGCCGACCATCGCGATCTCGGACGCCTTAGACTATGACTTGACCGATGAAGTGGGACGTATCATCGGGCGTGCCCCGAGAATCGTGATCGCCCCGGCGTCGCGCATTCGGGAGGCGCTCATCGGGCACCTGTACGGCGACCTCGCCAAGACACTGAGCAAGGCCCCGGGCGACACGAAGGGCCGGTTCCGGATCGATGGCCTCATCGAACCGGTGCCCTGTGGAGGTCGGTTCGCGGCCTTCGACACGGTGCTCAAGCGCCCGGTGACTCTCGTCACCTTCAACTCTGATGATCCGGACCTGATCGACACCTTCGCTCAGGCGAGCCGGATCGACCATATGCGGATGCCGGACCTTCTCGATCTTCGGCTCGGAGCCAAGGGTGGGTTCGCCGTGTTCCGCGAGTTCACGGGGCACTCCCTCCAGACTCTGGGCAGGCTCCGAAAGGCCTGGACGGAGCACGAAACGGTCGAACTCGCGGCATCGCTCGTCGCCACGCTGAGGACCATGGAGCACCAGGGGTTGACGTGTGGGTACGTGTCTGCATCGAGCGTCCTGATGCACGGCGACCAGTGGTCCCTGCTACCCCTCGTTCAGCCAGAGGGCCGCACGGACGATGCCGCGGCCGTGGTCACGCTCATGCGGTTTATGCTGTTCGGAGACCGTGAACCCGACGATAACGCGGTGAACGGATCGCGCCAACTCGCGAGCCTCTTCGAAGATTGCCTGCCAGAGTCCGGCGCTTACCCTCGCCCGAACTTGGAGTCGCTCGGGAACCGACTCGCGGAGATGCGCCTGACTGGCGCCTACCAGACCGCCGCCCAGATCGAGCCGGGGGGCACGGACGTGCTCGAGCTCCGGACACTGACCGAGCGGGAGGACACCTCCTTCTTTGGGTTCGTGGCGAGGCTGTTCAAGCGGGCCGCCTGATCGGAGGGTCACCATGAGGACAACGGTCGTCACCAGCGGGAAGGGTGGGGTCGGCAAGACCAACACGAGCGTCAACCTAGCGGTCTGCGCGGCTCAGGCGGGGTCGCGGGTCTTGTTGCTCGACGGCGACGTCGGCATGGGCAACGCTGACATGATCCTCGGGATCAAGCCCAAGGCCGACCTTTCGTCCCTGGCGCGCCCCGGCGTCACGGTCGACGATTTGATCGTCCGCCACGAATCCGGACTTGACTTGATCGCCGGGGGGAACGGGGTGGAGTCGCTCCTGGCCCTTGAGGCGACCGGGCTCGAGCGGTTCCTGAGCGAGATCGCGGCGCTGGACGGCCGGTACGACGAGGTGTTCGTCGACACCGGGGCTGGCATCGGGCACCATGTGGTGCGTATGCTCGCGGTGGCCGAGCGGGTGTTCTTGGTCTGCACCCCGGATCCGACGAGCATTATGGACGCGTACGTGACCTGTAAGGTGCACTTCTCCGTCCCGGGAGCGGCGCCGGTCTGGGTCATCGTGAACTCCGCAAAGTCGGCGTCGGAAGGCGAGGCGGTGTTCCGGAACCTCGACACAGTCTGTACGAAGTTCCTGAGTCGAAGCTTGTCGTTAGCCGGGATCGTCCGGTTCGACGAGCGGCTCCGTGAGAGCGTGGTCAAGCGTTGCCCGGTGGTCCTCTCGGCCCCCAACTCGGACGCGGCGAGGGATTTCCGAGCGATCTTGCCTGCGATCGAGTCCGGGCGGCCGTCCAAGCCCCGGGGCGGGTTCGCCGACCTCCTCGCGAGCGCGTTCGGGTTGCGGAAGGCCAGCTAGCCCGCCGGTGCGGGGGTGCCGCCTTGCTCGCCTTCCCGGCGCACCTCTCGGATCACGTCCGTGAGGCCGATCGCGAGCGCGACCAGCATGGGCCCGGCCATCACGCCGATCGCCCCGAAGAGCAACACCCCTCCGAGCAAGCTGAAGAACACCGTGAGGTAGTGCATCTTCGTTTGGATGCCGATGACCAAGGGCCGAAGGA
Organism: Fimbriimonadaceae bacterium; assembly: GCA_022843485.1. Classification (GTDB taxonomy): domain Bacteria; phylum Armatimonadota; class Fimbriimonadia; order Fimbriimonadales; family Fimbriimonadaceae; genus JALHNM01. The sequence continues at coordinate 52,761 of JALHNM010000011.1, forward strand.
GGTTATCGACCTGCGACACGATCCCGAACCCTACACCGAGCAGGATCAAAGCTGGGATCGTCTGGCCCTCGAGGAACAGCTTCCCCGCAAGCGGGATGTAGATGATCGGTGCCCCGAGTAGCGGGATTGTGCAGAGCACAATAGTCAGGACTGTCCAAATCAGTGCGCCGGGAATCCCTAACGCGAAGTAGGTGGCGCCCGCGATCGCGCCTTGGAGGATCGCGACGAGCAGCACTCCGACGAACACCGACCGAACGGTGTTGGCGATTCGCTGAAGGATCGCCAGAGTCTTCTCCCGCGGGAGGGGGATCATCTCGCACACGGGGTCTAGGAGTTGGGGGCCATCACGCAGCATGAAGAACATGGTGAAGATGGCGATGGCGAGGCTGACGACGGTGACGACGAGCTGCTGGGCGCCCCGGCTGAGGGCGCTGACGACCGAGCGTCCGACTTCGTCGCCGTTGTTCGTGAGCCAGGCCTTGATGTCGAAGTTCCCGGCACCGACACTTTGGAGGATCGGCTTCGACGCCCGTTCGAGGTAGTCGATCAGCCCGCTTGTCGTGACTTGGCCGCCGCCTGGTGAGCCCTCCCGCATGACCTCTTGGGCGACGGCGGACACCTGGAGACCCGCGATCGTGCCCACGGCGGCGAAGGGGATAATGATGAGGAATGTGACTAGAGAGGTTGCTAAAATCGCGCCGACGGTCGGGTTGGTGCGGTCTCGCCATCGGGCGAAGAGCGGATAGACCAGGATGCTGAGCGAGGTCGCCCAGAGCAAGGCGCTGAGGAACGGTGCCATCAAGAGCGTTACGCCGGTGCCGACGACCACGACCAGGATCCAAAAGGCGACGCGGACGTAGGTGGTGCTGCTCGTCATGAGTCCTCTTGATTGCCGGACGTCTGTGGGTCTAGGGGCGTTGCAGCGGCCAGAGTTCTCAGGACAAAGGCCCGGGCCCCCTCCGCGTCTCCGGGCGCAAGGCGGCCCTCGAGGACCTCTTCGAGCAGGAGTGCCTTGATCCGGCCGACCTCTGCGCCTGGGGGTAGGTCGGTGAGCGCCATGATCTCGTCGCCCGACAACGGGCTCGCCAGACGCGAGGCGGGGGTTTGGGCAGCGATCTCGGCCAGTTTTCGGCGGACGGCAGCCAGGTCAAGGCGACGGACTCCCGGTCGAAGTGCGCTCGCGTCCGCTTCCACCATATCCAGGAAGTGAGGGACGAGGCTGTCCAAATCTCGGATCAGACGGCGGGCTCCGGAGTCCGTGAGCGTCGGTGCCGAGGAAAGTCGCATGTGGTTGCGGACTAGCTTGGCTACCGCCTCCGTGTCGTCGTTGGCGAACCGGAGCCGATCCAACACTCGAGTCGCGATCTCCGCCCCCACCCGTTCGTGGCCAAAGAACCGAGTCCGACCGTCCGCCTCGACCGTGCGAGTGGCCGGCTTCCCGACGTCGTGGAAGACCACGGCCAACCGCGTCAGTAGGTCGGGGGAGGTCGTGTTGTGGAGCGCCAGAAGCGTGTGGTCCCACACATCGAGGTGGTGATCGCTGCCCTGCTCGACCCCGACCATGTCGAGGAGTTCGGGGGCGAACTCCGCAAGCAGGCCGAGCTCTTTCTGGTCGGCCATCGCTCGGTCCGGCGCAGGGTTCAGCAGTGTCTTGACCCACTCGTCCCGGATCCGCTCCGCACTGATCACCCGGAGCCGGTTCGCTTGGGACTGGATGGCTTCGGCGAGCCCAGGGGCGAACTCGAACCCGAGCTGCCAGCGGAACCGGACGGCCCGCAGCATGCGCAACGGGTCGTCGCGGAAGGTCGTCTCTGCGTCCAGGGGCGTCCGGAGAATCCGGGCCTTCAGGTCCGCAAGCCCTTGGCCCAGCGGGTCTGCGAGGTCCCCGTCCGAGACCGAGCGGAGCAGGGCGTTCACCGTGAAGTCACGGCGAAGGGCGTCCTCGAGCAGGCTGGCGGGCTCGACCTGAGGCTTCCGCGAGTCGGGTTCGTAGGCCTCCTTCCGAGCCGTGACAAAGTCGACCGGGACTCCGCCGACCCGTAACATCGCCGTTCCGAACCGGGGGAAGAGAACGGGAGGGCCATCCGCGACCCCGCTATGCACGAGGAACTGGACGGCCTCTCCGGCGTCCCCTTCGACGACTATGTCTAAGTCTGGGCCCGCCTTCAGACCCAACAGGCCGTCCCGGACGGCACCCCCGACCAGCCAGAGCCGGCCCTGCCAAGGCGAGCCGAGAACCGCCTCCCGCAGGCGTTCGAGGATCCGATCCATGAGCCAACGATACTCCGATGGTCCCCTTGGTCCGCCCTCTCGCTTGACCGTCCATCGACCGATCTGGTTTAATACTGAGTCCGCGTGGGGGTTTAGCTCAGCTGGGAGAGCGCTTGCATGGCATGCAAGAGGTCAGGGGTTCGAATCCCCTAACCTCCACCACCGTTCCGCTCGTGGCAGTTTCTTCGCCCCGGATGGCACTTTGGGATCCCGCTTCGGGCTAGAATCGTTGTTCGACACGGCGCCCCTTGACGACGGGCGGCCCTGGGGCGTCCCTTCATGCAGCCGAGTGTCCTGACCGAAGTCTTCCTCCCGCTCGCCCTCGCCTTCATCATGCTGGGGATGGGTCTGACCCTGACCGTCGAGGACTTCCGGCGGGTCGTCGTCTACCCGAAGGCGGTCGCGATCGGTCTGGTCGCCCAAGTCGTCCTCCTCCCCCTGCTCGGGTGGGTGCTGCTCCATGCGCTCGGTTTGCCCTTCGGGCTTGGCGCGGGGCTCATGATCCTGGCCCTCTGTCCCGGCGGTCCGACGGCGAGCCTGATCACGTTCCTGGCCAAAGGCGACGCGGCGCTCTCGGTGACCTTGACCGCGACGTCCAGCGTCATCACCTTGGCCACGACCCCGATTGGGCTGTCGCTCGCGCTCGCGGCTTTGGGGGGCACCTCAAGTGCGGTGACCTTGCCAGTCGGCCAGACCTTCGCCTTCCTCCTCCTCATCACGATCGTCCCCGTCCTACTCGGCATGGCCGTACGCGCGAGGAAGCCCGCGATCGCGGCCGCGTCGGAGACCCCGTTCAAGATCTTCGGCCTCGTGTTCTTGCTCCTGATCATCGCAGCGGCGATGATCAAGGAGAAGGACAACCTGGCGGGCTATTTCGCCCAGGCGGGGATCGCCGCGCTGCTCCTGAACGTCCTGGCGCTGGCGATGGGGGCGGGCCTTGCGCTGCTGTTCCGGCTCAGTAAGCCCCAGGCGGCCTGTATCGCGATCGACACAGGGAACTGCAACGGCACTCTCTCGGTCGCCATCGCGGCGACCATTCTGCGGCAGCCCGAGATGGCAGTGCTTCCAGCGGTCTACAGCTTGATCATGCTCGTCCTGGGGGCGGCGGCGGTGTTCGTCGTGCCGCGGATGGGGCGCCGGTTGGTGCCGAGCCGGTCGCTGGGCGCCCGGTCGGTGGGCGACCTGCTCCGGCGGGCGGCGAAGGAGTTCGGACCGCAAACGGCGATGATGGTGCCGGTCGGGCGGGAGTACCGAGCCGTGACCTACACCGAGCTTCTGGACGAGGCGCACGCGTACGCCTCGGCGCTGCGCTCGCTCGGGCTCAAGCGGGGCGACCGGTTCGCCATCCTGGCCGAGAACAGCGGGGCCTGGGGCATGGCCGACTGGGGTGCCCAGACGCTCGGGCTCGTCACCGTCCCGATCTTCCCGACGCTCACCTCGGACGTCGTGGAGCACACGATCCGCGACTCGGAGGCATCGCTCGTCCTCACGGGCTCGGCCGAGCTCGAGCGCAAAGTCGCCGGGCTGGATGGCGTCCGCGTCCTGCGACTCGCGGGGCCCGACTCACTCGAGTCCCTCGCCGCTTCGACACCGAGGATCCCGCTGGCCGAATGGCACGCGGGGATGGACGAGGCGGAACCGGAAGACCTCTCGACCCTCATCTACACCAGCGGCACGACGGGGATGCCGAAGGGCGTGATGCTCCCGAACCGGGTGTTCACCCACGTCTGCGACGCGGTCCGGCGGCACCTGCAGCTCGACCGGAACGAGGTGTTCCTCTCCTTCCTGCCGATGTCGCACGTCTACGAGAGGGTGGCGGGACAGGTCCTGCCGGTCTCGCTCGGGGCGACCATCGTCTACAGCAGGGGGCTGGCCTCGCTCGCCGGCGAGATGCGCGACCACAAGCCGACGATCATGTTGTGCGTGCCGAGGTTCCTCGAGGCCACCATGGAGCGCATCGTCGACAACGCCCACAAGCTGCCGCGGTTCGACCGGTGGCTGTTCGAGAAAGCGGTCGAACAGGGTAAGCGCAAGGCCCACGGCCAGTTCGCCCCATGGTTCGGAATCCTGGACGTGCTCGTGCTGAGTACGGTGCGCGACCGGTTGGGCGGGAACTTCCGGTTCTTCGTCAGCGGCGGCGCCGCGCTCCCCCCGCACGTCGGCGAGTTCTACTCGGCGATCGGACTGATGGTGCTCCAAGGGTACGGGCTGACCGAGACCGGGGGCGCCACGGCCGTCAACCTGCCCCAGACGAACAAGTATTGGACGGTGGGCGAACCGATCGACGCCGAGGTCAAGCTCGCAGCGGACGGCGAGATCCTCGTGCGAGGCCCATCGCTCATGCAGGGCTACTACAAGCTGGCCGAAGCCACGGGACAGGCCATCGACTCGGACGGGTGGTTCCACACAGGGGACATCGGCGAGTGGGAAGGGAAGAGCCTCAAGATCACCGACCGCAAGAAAGACCTGTTCAAGCTCTCGAACGGGAAGTACGTCGCTCCGCAGCCCCTAGAGAACAAGCTCAAGGAGTGCAGCCTGGTCATGGAGGCAGTGGTCTTCGGGGATGGGCAAGACATGGTGACGGCGCTCATCGTGCCGGACTGGGAAGAGGTCCGCGAGCGGCTCCACGTGAACGGGACGGCGGAGGCCGATCTCGTGAGCCGGGACGACGTCCGGGCCCTGGTGAAGTCTGAGGTCGATCAGGTCAACCGCACGCTCCCGCCGCACGAGATCGTGAAGAAGTTCGTGCTCCTCGAGCGAGCGTTCTCGATCGAGGCCGGCGAGTTGACGCCCACGCTGAAGGTCAAGCGGAAGGCCGTCGCCGAAAAGTACGGCCCGTTGCTCCTGCGGTAAGGCCCGAGGCCTTGCGGGCCGGTCTCCACGGCCGGACTCGTTGTACTCACTATCGGTCAGCCCACGTCCTGGTGGCGTAGCGGTGCGGCCGCTGCCTGGAGAGCGCCCGCGGTCCGTCTTGGTCGAGCGGTGGGTGGGGCTAAGCGAGCAGCGGGGCGAAGAAACCCAGTGGCGGTTCGTCGACGCCGACCGGTCGGTGTGGGCCTCCCGCCCACGGCCCTTCTAAGCGAAGCACGGAGGGTGCCGCTCCGTCTGCGCCTTCCCGAGCTTGAAGCCGGCGTACGTGCTCGGTTGCGTCCCTTGGGTGGTGTTTGGGTGCCAAGGGACTGGCACCCTCCGAGCCAGCGGAGTGTTTGGGTGCCAAGGGACTGGCACCCTCCGTGCCCGCGGAGGGTGCCAGTCCCTTGGCACCGAATCGAGCGCCGTCGGGCTTGAATGGTGGCCGGAGCTTTGTGGAGGCAGGCCGTGAGTGCCAAAAGCGGTCTTCTGGGGTACCTAAGGCTGCCGTTTCGGTGCCAACAACGGCCGCTTGCGTGCCAAAGACGGCCGTTTGCGTGCCAAAAACGGCCGCTTGGGTGCCAAAGTCGGCCGTTAAAGTGCTAAAGTCGGCCGTTGAGGTGCTTCAGACAACCGGTTGGGTGCCAAATCAACCGTTTGCGTGCCAAAGACAGCCGTTGGCGTGCCAAAGACAGCCGTTGGCGTGCCAAAGACAGCCGTTGGGGTGACCATGGCGGTCTCTGGGGTGCAATGGGCGGCCGTTGGGGTCAAAAGGGCGGCTACTGGGGCGCAAAGGGCGGTCTATGGTGTGCAACGGGCGGTCTTTGGGACGCCAACGGCGGCCGATGGGATGCAAACGGCAGCCTTTGGGGTGCAAAGTGCGGTCCTTGGGATGCAATGGGCAGCCTTTGGGGCGCGACAGGCGGGCGTTAAGGTACCAGGGGCGGTCGTTGGGGTGCCAAGGGACTGGCACCCTCCGGGGAGAGCGCGTACGGTGTTGGCGATGCGTGGGAGTGGAGATCGGTGGGCGCGGGGGGTCGCTTCGCGGCTGACCGCGGGGGCGGTGTTGGGGGTATTTTGTGGGGGTGAGGGAGGTTACACGGCCTGGCGGTGGGCTTCGGCGGTTGTGGGTGGTGGCGGGGCCGCATCGGGGGCGGGTTGTGGCGGCGACAGTCTACAGTACGCTCGGCAAGGTGATGGACGTCGTCCCCGAGGTGCTGATTGGGGCGGTCATCGACGTGGTCGTCCGGGGAGAGGCGTCGTTCGTCTCGACCGCCTTCGGGATCGCCGACCGCTGGCAGCAGCTTCTCGCCCTCGCCGTGGTGAACCTCGTGGTCTGGGTGCTCGAATCGCTCTTCGGCTACCTCGCCGCCGTCACCTGGCGCAACCTTGCGCAGACCGTGCAGCACGATGTGCGCACCGACCTTTACCGGCACGTCCAGGGCTTGGAACTTTCGTGGTTCGAGGACCGGACGAGCGGAGGGCTGGCGTCGGTTATCAACGACGACGTCAACCAGCTTGAGCGGTTCCTCGACGGTGGGGCGCACGCGATCATCGTTGTATTCTGGAACGTGCTCCTCGTGGGTGCCGTCTTTGCGGCGAGCTCGTGGACGCTCACGCTGCTTGCGTTCCTCCCGATCCCGCTCATCGTGGCCGGCTCGGTTTGGTACCAGAAGCGCCTCGAGCCGCTCTATGTCCGGGTCCGTGAGCAGGTCGCCGAGCTGGGTGCGACCCTGACCGCGAACCTTGGGGGGATCGCCACGATCAAGGCGTTCGCCGCCGAGGCCCGGGAGGCGGCCCGGGTCGCGCAGGTCAGCGACGACTACCGGGTTGCGAACCGCGAGGCGATCCGTTTCTCTTCCGCCTTCGTCCCTCTCATCCGCATGGTCATCCTTTCTGGGTTCACGTGTACGCTGGTGCTGGGCGGATGGATGGTGCTCCAGGGCACGATGCAGGTTGGGATCTACTCCGTGCTGGTTTTCATGACCCAGCGCCTGCTTTGGCCGCTGACCTCGCTGGGCGAGACCCTCGACCTCTACCGGAGGGCGATGGCTTCGACCGATCGCATCTTCGGGATGCTCGATATCCAACCGGCCATGGTGGAAGGGGGCCGTCAACTCCCGAATCCCGTGCGTGGCGAGGTGGCGTTCGAGGGGGTGTCGTTCGCTTATGGCGACGGGCCGGAGGTTCTCAGCGCCATCGACCTCCGGATGCCGGCGGGGGAGACCCACGGCGTGGTCGGGGCGACGGGATCCGGGAAGTCGACGCTGCTGCGGCTGCTCCTGCGCTTCCACGACCCGGCCGGGGGGCGGGTGACGCTCGACGGGATCGACCTGCGCGACGTCGACTACGCGAGTTTGAGGGGGGCCTTCGGGTTTGTGAGCCAGGACGTGTTCCTTTTCCACGGCAGTGTGCGCGACAACATCGCCTACGGGCGGCCCGACTCGACTCTGGAGGAGGTCGAGGCGGCGGCGCGGGCGGCGGAGGCCCACGATTTTGTCCTTTCGCTCCCCCAAGGCTACGATACGGTGGTCGGGGAGCGGGGGCAGAAGCTCTCGGGCGGGCAGCGGCAGCGGCTCTCGCTGGCCCGGGCGATCCTGCGCGACCCGGCGGTGCTCGTGCTGGACGAGGCGACGAGCGCGGTGGACAACGAGACCGAGGCGGCGATCCAGCGCTCGCTCGCCCGGGTGACGAAGGGCCGCACGTCGATCGTGGTGGCCCACCGGCTCAGCACAGTGCGGGACGCCGACCGGATCTGGGTGCTCGAGCGCGGCCGGGTCGCCGAGTCGGGGACGCACGAGGAGCTGGTCTCGACCGGGGGCCTCTACGCCGCCCTCTGGCGCGTCCAGACCGGCGAGCGGACCCGGGTGTGAGAGGGGGTGCCAAGGGACTGGCACCCTCCGGGGGGACTTACGTGCGGCGTCGGCGACGCGTGAGGGTGGCGAGGCCGGCGGCGAGGGCGAGGAGGCTGGCGGGTTCGGGGATCGGGTTGAGGAGGAAGCCCCGGTTGATGCCGTTCAAGGCACCGAACCCGACGATCTGACCGCGGTCGTTGATGCCGGTGGCGACCTCAAGGGTCCAGCCAGCCCCGCTGCCGTCGAGCACGGTGTTGAGGTCGACGCCCTGGTTCGGGGTGAACCAGACCGAGGCTTTCTCGAACTCACCGCCGCGCTTGGAGTACCCGACGACGTGGCCGAGGCCGTTGGCCGCGTACCCCGCGCTGCCAATGAAGCCCGCAGCCGGGGCCAGCTCGACCAGGCCGCCTTCGCGAGTCCAGGTCACTCCCGCCGTCGGGCGGATGAGTCCGTCCATCCGTCCGACGGCCATGCCGTTCTGGTTGACCCCGAGGAACTGGCCGTCGGTGAAGGTCGGCAGGAGGTCGACGCCCACCATCCCGCCCGCCTCGGTGTAGACGAAAGGAAGGATCGCGTTGCCGTCCCAGCTCGTCCCGACGACCTCGCCCCGGTCGTTCATGCCGAAGACGTTGACTCGGTTCTCCTGGTTGAGCCCGGGGATCTGGCGGAACCCGCCGTCGGCGGACCAGACGAACGCGCGTTGCTCGAAGTTCGGCCCCCGATAGTTCCCGCTCACCAGCCGGTGCCGGTTCACGCCGACTGCGATGGTGTACGCACCTGGCTGAAACCGTCCCACTTCATGGATTTGGCCGGCCGGATCCCAGAGAACCGCGACGTCAGGCTCGCCGAAGTTGCGGCCACTGCCCCCCGCGATCCAGCCGTCGGACGAGACCCCGAGGGCCGTACTGACGTCGTCTCCTGGGAGCGTGCCCAGATCTCGAACACGACCACCCCCGTCCCACAGGTTGGCCTTCCGGAAGGACTCGCCGACCGCGAGTCCGTCCTGAGTGATGGCTGCGACCCGTGTTTCTCTCGCGCCGCTTAGGGGCTCAAGAGGGACAACGGAATAGACGAGGGAGGCTGCCGCTCGACCCCCGAGCAGAGCGCTGACGGAAAGGAGCGTCACCGATCGAAGCCAGTCACGGGTCATGGCCGGTAGATCCACTCGACTTGGTCGTGCTGGAGCTGCCAGGAAGCCGCCACGGGGCCGGTGACGAAAACGCTGACCCGGGCCCGGACGCGGTTCCCAAGGACGGTGTCAATGAACCGGGCGGACCCTCCCGCCGGCAGCGCGAAGTCTTGGGCGGCGAACGTGGTCGTCAATGACCTTTGGTTCTGAGTCGGGGTCGTTAGCTGAACGTAGTCACCCAACGTCCAGTCGTAAAGGTCCACGACCTCGGAGAAAGCACCGGAGACTGTCGATCGGGCCGTGCTGCGCACGAACAGCTCCGCCACGGTCGAGACATTCAAGTTACCGGTCAGGGTCATCCTAACCCTGGGAGCACTCTGGTTGGGCACGACGAACTCGGAGGTCACGAGGTTCTGAAAGTCGGGCTCTGCGGCCTCGGAAATGCCACCTCCATCGACCTTACCGATGTCGATCGAAAGATGGTTCGCTTGAACCCGGCGGAACGTGCTGGGCTTAAGCACATAGCCACGATCGCCCGGCAAGTTCGCCCTCCCTGTGATCCAGCCGGACGCGTTGACACCGGCGACGTCGATCAAGGTGGCGACGACCCCCGGGTCGAGGAGCGACTGGAGACGGTACATCCCATCTCCCGTACGCCACACGAAGGGGCCCTGTGACGCTGTGAACCCGACGACTTGGACCGGACTACTCTCTTGGGCCTGGGGCGACAACGCTCGGGCGAACCCGCCGGTCAGGGTAGGAGGGTTGAGAAGTTGGAGTTGGCTGCTCGGGAGCTTGAGGAACGGCCCGCTTGACGAACCCGCCGAACTCACGCCGCCGACGAACGTGCCCACGTCGTTCACCGCGAAGATTCGGCCCTGCCATCCGGCGCCCCACCCGTCGGAGGAGTCAAGGAAGCGAGGAACGAAGGCTGAGCCCGATGACCTCCAGAGGGTCGGCTGTTCGCCCAACGCCCCTCCGAGGGAGTACCCTACGATGGATGCGCTCGCATTGATGCCTGATGCTTCCGCGAGGTCGTAGCCAGGCACCTCCGGGAGAATCGTCACGTTGGTCCCACTCTGGCCGTCCCAGTAGAAGGCGTCGTTGACTCCGGTGGCGTAACGGACTCCGGCGACGAGACCGTTCGAACTGACGGCCTTCGCTTCGCGGAACCCTGAGATCCTGGCGGGGACGATCGGCGTCCCGTAGGTCGGAGCCACCCATTTGCAGGCGGCACGCTCGCTGAACCCGTCGAGAACCCACCCCACGATATCCCCGTTTGCACTGACCTCGAAGGCCGCGCTATCGACGGTCGAAAGGCCAGTGAGTGTGCCGCTGGAAGGGTCGAATCGGAACGCCCGGGGCTCGGACGTGTTGGGGAAGTTGGCCTGGACTGTGGTCAGACCGCTAGGGCTAATCGACGTCCCCCCAGAGACCTTCCCCGTACCTGGGTTCCCGGTGTCGATCAGTTGGTAGGTGTAGTCGATCTGTGCGCGCACCCCCCCCCCCCCAAGGAGGGCGGTGGCGCAAACGATGAGCGCTCTCGTAGATTTCATGGCAATCGTTTCCACGCCCCGGTTGAGTTGGGAGTTCCCTTGCCGCTTCGTTTGCGCAGAATCGGGCAAGCCACCCTGGCCTCCGAGGGGCGCTCGCTAGGGGCACCGGCTGCGAGGTCGCCGTCGATGGCCTGGCGGTGTAGGGTCACGGACCCCACGGTCCGGGGAGCGGGTCGCGGACCCGCGCTCCGGTGGGTTCCTGCCAGAATAGACCCTCATGGCGAGCGACTTGGGGATCACTCCGCGGGCGGAGAACTATGCCGAGTGGTACAACGACTTGGTCAAACGGGCGGGGCTGGCGGACAACTCGGTCGTGCGGGGGTGCATGGTCATCAAGCCGCACGGCTACGCGATCTGGGAGCTCATGCGCGACGCCCTGGACGGGATGTTCAAGGCCACCGGGCACCAGAACGCCTACTTCCCGCTCCTCATCCCGAAGAGCTTCCTGAGCCGCGAGGCCGAGCACGTCGACGGGTTCGCCAAGGAGTGCGCCGTCGTCACCCACCACCGGCTCATGGACTCGCCCGAGGGCGTGATCGTCGACCCCGACGCTAAGCTGGAGGAGGAGCTGATCATCCGCCCGACCAGCGAGACGATCATCTGGCACAGCTACAAGACCTGGATCCAGAGCTACCGCGACCTGCCGCTGCTCATCAACCAGTGGGCGAACGTCATGCGCTGGGAGCTGCGCCCGCGGCTCTTCCTCCGCACGGCCGAGTTCCTGTGGCAAGAGGGCCACACCGCCCACGCCACCTATGACGAGGCCGAAGAGGAGGCGCTCACCATCCTCGAGGTCTACACCCGCTTCGCCGAGGACTGGATGGCCGTGCCCATCGTCGCCGGGGTCAAAAGCGACGGCGAGAAGTTCGCAGGCGCCGACCACACGTACACGATCGAGGCGATGACCCAAGACCTCCGCGCGATCCAGGCGGGCACGAGCCACCACCTTGCCCAGAACTTCGCCAAGGCGTTCGACGTCACCTTCCAGAGCGCAGAAGGGAAGGAGGAGCACGTCTACGCCACGAGCTGGGGGGTCTCGACCCGGCTCATCGGGACGCTGCTGATGGTCCATAGCGACGACAAGGGGCTCGTCTGCCCGCCGCGGCTCGCCCCCGTGCAGGTCGCGATCGTGCCGATCGGGCGCAAGGACGACTTCGTCCGGGTGTGCGAGGTCGCGGACCGGCTCGCCGCGGGGCTCACCGAGTCGCGGTGGCACGGACTGCCGCTGCGGGTCAAGGTGGACAAGCGGGAGAAGGAGTCGCCGGGGTTCAAGTTCAACGATTGGGAGCTCAAGGGGGCGTGCGTGCGGGTCGAGATCGGCCCCCGCGACCTCGAGGCGGGGCAGTGCGTGGTCGTCCGCCGGGACGAGGGCGAGAAGAAGACGGCCCCGCTGGAAGAGCTGACGGACGTCGTCCACGCCGAGCTCTCCGCCATGCAGGCCGCTCTGTTCGATCGGGCCCTGGCGATGCGGGAGGCGAACACGCACCGGGTGGACACCTGGGACGAGTTCAAGGCAGCGTTCGCGGGCGAAGGCGGGGGCGGGTTCGTCCTCGCCCACTGGGATGGGACGCGCGAGACCGAGCAGAGGATCAACGAGGAGACGAAAGCCACGATCCGCTGCATCCCGCGGGTGCCGCTGGCGGCGGGCGACGTCGAACCGGGGGCCTGCGTGCTCACGGGGCATCCGAGCGAGCGGCGCGTGGTCTTCGCGAAGGCGTACTGACCGGGTCGGCGACTCTGTGCCGGGCCGTTATCCACCGCGAGGGTGGAAAAATCGTTACGTTTTTCCCTCCGAGACGGTGCGTACGGGCGAAACTTCGTGTAGAGTCTTAACACGGACAGCGAGCGAAACCCGCAAGAGATCCCGCAGAGCGCGCGAAAGCAGGTTCTGGTCTGGGTTGCGGAGGCTGCGCGGTTCGGACGCGTGAGCTTCGAAGTCGGAAGGCAGAAAGGGAACCTTCGGGTGACAAGAGGGCCGTGACGACAAGGGCTTACGAGGTCGAGGACGGAACGGCCGTCGGGAGTTCTGGCTGGACTCTTGAGGGTCGGCGTGGGGGTCTACTCGCCATAGCCCCATTGCCCGTCCTTGCCGTTTAAGCGGGTGCGTCCCGGGTCGATCCCCGGTGACGCCCCGCTGTTCAGCTTTTAGAGGTTATGGGTCGCGTCGGCCCGTCGCCGGGGTCGGCTCGGTGCGTTGGGGCACTTCGGGCTTGATCTCGACCAGACTGTTCACGCCGTCCCGGCCCTTCCGGAGCTCGAACCCGTCGTAAAGCTCGCCGCTCGTCGTCCTCGCCTCGAACCTGATCTTATCGCGTTCGACCTTGATCACTTGGTAGAGCTGGGTGTACTCGCCCACACGGGTCATGTCTTTGAGCGCCTCGGGGCTGATCCGGTACATCTTCGGCCCGCTCACGCTGACCACGTAGACCGTCCCACTCTTCGGGTCGCGCACGTTCGCGCCGGTGGGCACGTTCTTACGACCGTAGGTGTGGTCGTGCCCCTGGAGCACGAGGTCGACCTTGTGCTTTTGGAAGATCGGTTGCCACTCCTTGCGGATCAAGGGGTTGTCCCGCCCGATCGCCGTCGAGTAGACCGGGTGGTGGAAGGTCACGATCGTCCAACGTTGGGGGTTCGTCGAGAGCGTCTTCTCGAGCCAGGCGGTCTGTTGCTCTTGGCGCTCGTTCGAGTTGAGGCTCACGATCCGCATGCCCTGGAAATCGATGGCATAGTTCGTGTCCTCAAGGCCCGCTAGCCCGTTCTTCGGATAGGCGAACTGCGGTCGCCACATCCGGGTCAGGCGGCGGCCTTCGGGGCTCCTTGCGTACTCGTGGTTCCCGGGGCTGGCGATGACGGGGATCGTGGCGTGTAACCAGCCGCCCGCGTAGAACCATTCGCCCCACTCCTCATCGCTGTCCGGTTCGTCCACGAGGTCGCCTGCGTGGAGCATGAACGCAGCGTAAGGCGCATCCCTATGGGCTTGCCGGATCGTACGGCTCCAAAGGGACTTGATCTCGTTCTGGGCGTCGCCGAAGTAGACGAACTGGAACGGCTTAAAGCCTTGGGCGGCGGTCTTGAACTGGAACCATTCGCTCCACGTCGTCCCGTCCCCGACGCGATAGGCGTAGAGGGTCTCGGGTTTCAGGCCGGCAAAGGTGGCGCGGTGATAGTGCGCCGTGCCCCCCTTATCGAGCTGCACCTCTTGGCTCGTCGCCGTGGTGGCCTGGGCCCCCTTGCCGAGGCGGGGGTCCGGTGAAGCGAGGGCGAGCTGTCCGACCGCCCCGGTCACGGCGAGGTCCGTCCGCCAGGAGACGGTCGCGCTCGTCGAGGGGTCGCCGGTCCAGGAGAGAAGGACGCGTGTGGGGGTCGTGGTCTGCGGCCACGCCAAGCACAAGAGCAGGGTCGCTACGGGCATCGGTGGCTTTTACCCCACCCCGCACGAGCAGCACGCCCCGCCGCCGTGGCTCTCGCGGGCGGGCCCACCGAGTAGACTTCCCAACGGTCGATGGATCCCCGCCCTCTCCTCTGCCTGAAGCTGCTCGGCGGGTTCCAGGCGGTTCGGGGCGAGGACGGGGCGGCCGTCGAGTTCGCGAACCGCAAGGTGGCCCAGCTCCTCGCCTACCTGGCCCTCAGCCCCGGCGAGCGCATCGACCGGGCCCGGGTCGCGAAGGCGGTCTGGCCAGGCGGGACGTCCGAGGCGGCCCTCTCTAGCCTCAGGAACGCCCTTGCCCTGCTCCGCCGCGACCTCGAGCGCCACGGCCTCCCGCCGGACGAGCTCCTCCAGGCCGACCGGGTGTCCTTGGCCGTCGTGCCTGGCAAGGTCGCGACCGACCTCGCCGACTTCTCGCGGGCGCGCGCGGGGGAGGCCCTCGCCGCCTACGCCGGGCCCCTCGTGCCGGAGTGGGACGCAGACTGGGCGGTCGAAGCCCGCGCCCGCACCCGTGCCCACGCCGCAGCCGAGGCGGCCCAGGCTGACGCCGAGGCGGTGGCCGCCGCCCACAGCCGCGACCCGGAGGACGAACCGCTCCTGCAGGCCGCCCTTGCCGCCCTCTTGGCGGACGGCCAAGCCTCGCGGGCCGTCGAGGTCGCCCGGCGGTTTGCCCGGTCGTTGCGCCGGCGCACGGGGCTGGTGCCCTCGGAGGCCACCGCCGCCTTGGCGAGGCGGGCCCGGCTCTCCGCCCGGTCACGAGGGGCACGGCCGGAGTCCAACCTGCCCCGCCCGCTTGCGCCCCTCTTCGGCCGGGACACCGAACTCGAAGCGGTCTCACAGGCCCTTGCCACGCCCGGCGTCCGGGTCGTCACGCTCCTCGGCACCGGCGGGGTGGGCAAGACCCGGCTCGCCCTCGAGGCCGCCGAGCGGGAGAGGGCCGCGCTCCAGGGGGCGGTGTGGTTCGTAGACCTCGCGGCCTTGACCGACCCGGCCCAAGTGCCCCGGGGCGTGCTCGCCGCCGTCGCCCCGGACCGCGACGCCTCCGATGCCCGGGCCGCCCTGGTCGAGGCCCTCGCCGAAGTCCCCTCCCTGCTCGTGCTGGACAACCTCGAACAGTTCGGCCCAGGCCTGCGGTCGGTGGTCGAAGACCTGGTCGCGGCCCTGCCGCTCACCCAGGTGCTCGCGACGAGCCGGACCGACCCCCGGGTCGAGGGCAGTCGGGTCGTGCGGCTCGAGCCTCTCGCCCTGCCCGGCCCGGTCGGCGACCCGCTCGCCTCCCCCAGCGTGGCGCTGTACGTCGAGCGGGCCCGGTCGGTGGCCCCGAGCTTCGTGCCCGACGACCCGCCCACTCTCGGCCTGCTCGCCGCCCGGCTCGAGGGGCTGCCCCTCGCAATCTGCCTCGCCGCGGCCCAGGCTGACGTCCTGTCGCCCGGCGAGACCCTTCGCCAACTGGACGACCGCTTCGCCCTGCTCCAGACCGAGACCCTGCCCTGGCCGGACCGCCACCGCCGACTCTGGGCCTGCCTCGACTGGAGCCACCGCATGGTCCCCGAGTCCCACCAGCTCCTGGCCCGGTTCACCCCGTTCCGAGGGGGCTGGACACTGGAGACGGCTTCGAGCCTGTGCCCCGACGAGCCCGTGCCCTCCCGGCTCCAAGGCCTCCTGCGGACCTGCCTCATCGCCGAGTCCTCCCGCGTGGGCCAGGTGCGCTTCGACATGGCCGAGTCCGTGCGCGAGTTCATCGAGGCCCAGATGAGCCCCGGGGAACGGGAGGAGGCGAGGAGGGGCCACGCCGCCGCCATGCTCGCGTGGCTGAGCCAGCCGGGCCGGAGCCAGCAGACCTTCAACGCCGGATATCTCCGTGACCGCACCCAGGAGTACGAGAACCTCCGGGCCGCCTTCGAGTGGTGCCTGGCGCACGACCCCGCCGGGGCCCTGCAGGTGGTGAACGCCCTGGCCTACTACTGGCTCAGCCGCGAGATGGCGCGGGAGGGGCTGGAGTGGATTGACCGGGCCCTCGCGCAGGCCGACGGGCTCGACCCCGTACCCATCGCGATGGCCCACCGGGCACGGTCCACGATGCTCATCGGCCTCGCCCGGTTCGACGAAGCGGTGTCCGCCCTCGAACGGGCCCTCGCGGTCCTGCCCACCGACGCCGACGCCCTGACCCAGGCTCGCACGCTCAACTCGCTGGGGAACGCCCTGATGCGGGTCGGGCGGTTCGACGAGGCCCTCGCCCACTTCCAAAGGGCGTGGGAGACCTGCGAGCTGGCGGGGGCCGCCGCGACGGGGCTCTCGATGCGGGGGAACGCGGGGCTGTGCCTGTACTTGGCGGGGCGGTTGGACGAGGCACGGACGACGACCGAGGCCGTCGTCGCCGCTTTGCAGCAGGGCGACAACCACGATTGGCTGTCTTACTTCCTCCACAACCTAGGCCTCATCGCCCGGGCGCAAGGCGACGACGAGGGGGCCCTGCGGCGCTTCGCCGAGGCCCGCCGGGTGGCGGAGGAGGTCGGGAACGACCCGGCGGGGCGGGGGTGGCTCGTCGACGCCGCCGTCTCGGCCGTGCGGACGGGCGACCTGGCCCAGGCGCGGGCTTGGGTCCACCAGGGGGCGCGGGCGATCCGATCGACGAAAGGGGCCGAGCAGCACGCCGAGTGCCTCGAGGCGGCCGCCCACCTCTTCGAGGCCGAGGGCGACCTTGAGGAGGCGGCGGCGCTGCTCGGGTTCCTGGTCGAGGGCGGCCTCTCGCCCCAGCGGTCGCGGGCGGACCGCTCGCCCCACCCGGCCGAGCGGCTCGACCGGCTCCGGCAGGGGCTGGGTCCCGCGTTCGCCCGGGCCGTCGGCCGCTACCGGGGCCTCGGGCTCGCCGAGCTTCTCGACGAGGTCGCCGAAGCGACGGCCCCGGCGGACTCCCCGTAGCGGAGCGGGCCAGGGGGTCTCTTCGTACTGGCCTCCCGATCTAGGGGCCCTTGGCCGCGAGGCTGTCCTGGGGGTCGCGGGGTCCTCTCTTGCACCCATTGTCCGTCGATCGTCCGTCGATCGTCCATCGGTCGTCCATCGGTAGTCCATCGATGGCGACCGATGGACGCAAGAGGGACGACAGGTGGAAGGCCGTCGGACGATAGGTGGGGACTCGGGGCTGTTGAGCCAGGGCGGGGCCGGCTGTGTCCGAATGCGAAAAGTGCCGGTCTTTGCGTTTGGCGGCCTCGCTTTGCGCTGGGTTAGCGGTGGGACCGGTCACCATAGCCACCGGCCCGCCGTGGCCGAGGCAACCCATGTCTAGAGCGACCGTCATGCACGTCACGCCGTCCCGACCCCAGCGGGGTGCGGGCCGATGATCCTGAGCTCTCTCGCCCTGAGCGTGGCGATTGGCCAGGCCACGCTCGCGACGACCGAGCGCGACCTGCGGGGGCAGGTCGATCTGTGGTCGCTGAAGAGCGTCGAGCGGGCCGAGAAGGCGACGAAGGACAACCTCGCCGCGAAGCGGGCCCTGGGGCTGCTGAAGTCGGGCGAGGAGCGCGCCCTCAAGAAGCGGGGCTCCTACTACGAGCTTCGGGCCCAGCTCCTGCGGGCGAGGGCGTGGCCGGAGGACCGGATCGACGTCTCGCGGTACCAGAGGGCGATGGAGCACAAGAGGCTCATGCCCGCGGCCCCGGTGGGCGACTACATCGGGACGGGCTGGACCTTCTTCGGGCCTCGCAACATGTCGGCGGGGAACCCCCAACTCGGCACGAGCCCGATCACGGGACGGGTCAACGCCGTCCGCCACGACCCGCTCAACCCGACCACGTGGTGGGTCGGCGGCGCGACCGGCGGCGTGAGCAAGACCACGAACAACGGGGCGGGCTTCTCGATCCTGGCCGACACCTGGGATTACATGTACGTGAGCGACATCGACGTCGACCCGGCGAACAGTAACCGGGTCGCGGTGGCGACCGGCGACTTCCCGGGGTGGTGGGGCTACGGCATGGGGATCATGGTCACGACCAACGGCGGGTCGATCTGGACGAACCGGCTGCGGTCGGAACTGGCTGGGGCGGAGGCCTCGGACGTCATGTACTCGCCCGACACCTCAGGCGTGCTGCTCGTGAGCGCGGGCCGGGGGTCGAACACGGCCGGTCGGGGTGTCTGGCGCTCCACCGACAGCGGGACGAACTGGACTCGGGTGCTCTCGCAACCGGGCACGGGGATGGCCCGGCTAGCCTACTCCCTCCGCTCGAACAACGTGCGTAACGTCTACGCCTCCTCGGATAGGGACGGCTACGTCTGGCGGAGCCGGGACGACGGGGCCACGTGGCAGACCGCCCACTTGCCGGTGAGCGACCTGGGCCTGGTCTCCCTGGCCACCTCCACCACCGCCCGCGACACGGTGTACGCCTACTCGTCCGACGGGTGGGTCTACCGCAGCACGGACGCGGGCGACAACTGGACGGTGATCAACGGGAACATCTCGAGCGTGCTCGGCGGGTTCGACGACACGTGGCGGCAGACGACGTACAACTACGCCTTCGGGGTCCTCAATAGCCAGCCGGACGGCTCGGGCACCGACGTGCTCTTCCTGGGCATGGTCGATATCTTCGTCACCAAGAATCCCAACGTGGCGAACCCGACGTGGACCGTGCCGTTCCGAAACGGGGGCACCCGGCTCATCCACGCCGACTGCCACGGGTTCTCGCGGCACCCCTCGCTTCAGAACCGGGCTCTCGTGGGCACGGACGGCGGGGTGTGGGAGATCACCTTCACCGGCATCCTGGGCCTCGAGTGGACAGTGATCAACAAGAACGAGTCGTTGCGGTTGACCGAGCACCTCCACCTCTCGGCGCACCCGGACGCCAGCGCCCAGCCGGACTACGTGCTCACGAGCATGTGGCACAACGGGGCGACCACGTCCGACAACGACCCCTGGAACTGGCGGGGCCTGCACGGCGCCGACGGCATGTACACGGCCATCGACGACGTCAACCCGAACATCCAGTTCTCCAGCATTCAGAACCTCGGCCAGGGCGGCAACGGGGACGTCGAGATCATCGCGACCAGCAACGCCTGGTCGAGTGCGACGACCTTCACCCGCTCGACGACCGAGACCTTCCCGTTCATCACCCCGTGGACCGAGGTGCCGGGGGAGAGCGGGTCGCTCTACTTCGCCGCCAGCAGGCTCTGGAAGTCCAGGCTCGTGGGCGGTGTCATGACCTGGAACACCAACGTCACGGGTTCGGCAGTCGGCCCGTCGGGGAGCTCGGTGACGGCCATCATGGCGGCGTCGGCCTCGACCGTCTTCCTCGGGAACGACGTGGGCGAGGTGCGTGGGGCCCTCAACGTGGTCACCGGCGGTACGCCCGTGCTCGCTACCCTCCCCGGGGTCATCACCTCGATCGCCGTGGGGACGACGGACTCTGACGACCTGCTCGTGACCACTGGCAACGGGCGTTTCCCCGAGGGCGAGGGCGCCGTGTGGGAGATCCTCGACGCCACCGACCCCGTCAACCGCCAGGTGATCAACCGGAGCGGTTCGGGCACGACGGCCCTGCCCGCCATAGGGGCGAACTGGATCGTCCGCGACCCCTTCAGCCCGGGCTCGACGTGGTACGCGGCCACCGACCTCGGGGTCTTCTACACCCAGGACCGCGGGGCGAACTGGTTCAACGCCACGGAGCCGCTCGGCCTGCCGAACGCCCTCATCTACCACCTCGCGGTCAGTGACGGGTACCTCTACGCCGGCACCTTTGGGCGTGGGGTCTGGCGGATGCAGCTTCGTCAAACGGCGCCGGACGTCACGGCGTTCTCCTTCACGAACGCCGACGTCACCGGAGGGAACACGGCACAGGCGACGGTCACCCTCGCGACGGCCACGCCGCCCGCCGGCCTCGACGTGCTCATCACCTCGAGCAACGCGCTTGCCGTGCCTCCCCAATCCGTCTTCGTCCCGGGCGGGAGGACGGTGTCGAACGTGAACGTCCGCACGAACATCGTCGGCGCCAACTCGACCGTCACCGTCACGGCCCTCTCGGGCAACGGCCAGGCGAGCGACTCCATCGTGGTGCGGGAGTGCAGCGTCATCGGTGTGAGCGTGCCGAACGTGACCGGGGGTAACTCGGTGCAGGGCACGGTGACGCTCGATCGGGCGGCGCCCATGGGTGGCCTCCCCGTCGATCTGAGCGACAACGACGCCGGGACGACCGTGCCCGCCCAGGCCACCGTTCCCGAAGGGGCGACGGTGGGGACGTTCACGGTGCAGACCCAGCTCACCCCGGTGGACCGGACGGTCACCGTCCAGGCCTCGGGCCCGGGCAGCGGTGCCCAGGATTCGTTCACCCGGCTCGGCGTGGCGCTCACGTCCATCTCGGTCAGCCCCGACCCGGTGTGGAACACCCAACCCTCGGGGATCACGCTGACCTTGAACCGTGCCGCCCCGACCTCGGGCTTCCCTGTGTCGGTGCTCAGCGGGAACCCGGCGGTGGCGAGCGTCCCGTCGACCTTCTCGGTGCCCGGTGGGCGCACGACGACGATCGTGCCGATCGAGACGGTGTGGGTGCCGACCGACACCACGGTGGCCTTCCGGGTGACCGACCCGTACCAGGGCTTCCTCGAGGACACGCTCCTCGTCCGGAACCTGAGCGTGACCGGGCTCAGCTTCACCCCGAACCCGGTGGTGGGCGGGAACCAGGTCACGGGTACGGCGACGCTCAACAAGAGCGTGGGCTCGACGCCGGTGACGCTCTCGGTCACGAACGGTAACCCCGCGTTGCTTCAGGTGCCGACGCAGGTGACCGTCCTGGCGAACCAGTCGTCCGGCAGCTTCGTGGGCATCACGAACCCGCCCGGCTCGGTCTCCACGGCGGACGTCGAGGTTCAGCTCGGCTCCCGGCGCGACCCCGGGGCCTTCGCCGAGGCGCGGCTGACGGTCCTCCCGACCGTGATCACCGTGGTGCCCTCGAGCATCACCGTGAACCTCGGCCGGATCGACGCCGGATCGGTGGCGAGCCTGGCCACGACGGACGGCAACGTGCTGCGCGTGTGCCGGTTCGTCGTGCCGAACCAGACCGTCGCGCCGGTGACGGTGCAAGTCAACGGCACGGCACCGGTGGGGTCGACCACGGCGCTGGAGGTCTTCGTGCGGTCGCGGATGTCGGTCACGGGGCTGTTCACCCAGAACCTTGAGGTGTTCAACTGGGTGACCAACACCTGGGACACGGTGGACACCCGGACGGACAACTCGACGACGACGTTCGCGGACCGGGTTCTGCTCGGTTCGGGCGACCTGACCCGGTTGCTGCGGACGGACGGCTCCCTCCGGGTGCGGTACCGGGTGCGCAACACGGGCCCAGCCGCCTCGCCGACCTGGTGCCACGAGGTCGATCGGCTGAACTGGATCCTCCGGCCCTAAGCGGCTAGGGTCGGGGCGCGGGCGAAGAGCCTGCGCCCCGACCCGCATTATGCTCTCCCCTTAATGGCACTTTAACCTCCACCTGCGTCAGACTTTGGTCAACATGGATCGGCGCGAACTTCTCAAGAGTCTGGCCACGACGGGCGCGGGTGTAGGGTTGACGGGGTTGGTGGCCCGCCTCGGGTTGGAGCCCCCAGCGCTGCGGAGCGAGCCTGCTTCCGGCGGTTACGGGCCCCTCTCTCGCCGACGGGCGAAGAACACCGGTCGCGAACTCCTCGCGTTGCCCGCTGACTTCGAGTACACCGAGTTCGGGGCCGTCGGCTCGACCATGACGGACGGCCGCCCGACGCCGAGCCTTCACGACGGCATGGCGGCGTTCCCGGGGGTCGGCACCGTGCGGCTGGTGCGGAACCACGAGGTCTCTGGGACGGGCACCCCGATCACCGACCCTGCGCTCGCCTATGACCGCCGGGCCCGCGGGGGCACGACGACCATCGACGTCCACCCGATCACCCGCCTCCCGGTGCGGAGCTGGGCGAGCCTCGGGGGGACGGTGCGCAACTGCGCGGGCGGGCCGACCCCGTGGGGGAGCTGGTTGACCTGCGAGGAGACGTTCGACGGCACCGCGGAGGGCTTCGAGAAGAAGCACGGCTACTGCTTCGAGGTCAGGGCGGTGAACCTGCCGACGAGTAGCGAGCCCGTCCCCGCAGCGGTGCCCGCCGCCCCGATCGTGGCGATGGGGCGGTTCTATCGGGAGGCGGTCGCGGTCGATCCTGGCACGGGCATCGTCTACCAGACGGAGGACCGCACCCGGGCCGGGGTCTACCGGTACGTCCCGACCCAACCGGGGCGGTTGGCGGCGGGTGGGGCGCTCCAGATGCTCCGCGTTGTGGGTCGGCCCAACGCCGACCTGCGCACCGGGCAGACGGTCGGCGCGCTCTTAACCGTCGATTGGGTCCAGATCCCGAACCCAGACCCCTCGACGGTCTCCGGCGTGTTCGACCAGGGGGCGGCTCGGGGCGGGGCCACGTTCGGCCGGCTCGAGGGGTGCTGGTGGGGCAACGGGAAGGTCTACCTCGTGGTCACCGACGGCGGGGACGCGGGGCTGGGCCAGGTGTGGCAGCTCGAGCCTCGGTTCGACGGGGGCGTTCTCTCGCTGCTGTTCGAGTCGCGGGACTCGGCGGTGCTGGAACGGCCGGACAACCTCTGCGTCAGTCCCCGGGGCGGGCTCGTGGTCTGCGAGGACGGGAGTGGCACCGATTTCGTGCGCGGGCTTACGCAAGGGGGCCAGATCTTCGACTTCGCACGCAACGAGACGACGAGCGGCGAGTTCGCGGGGGCTTGCTTCAGCCCGGACGGGCGGACGCTGTTCGTCAACATCCAGGACATCGGGGTCACCTTCGCGATCTGGGGTCCTTGGGAACGCGGGTCGCTCTGACCCCGCATCTCGTGGAAACGGGCCCCGCCGCCGCTCGGAAGGACTGAGCCTGCTGCTTCTGCTCTCTACGGGAGGCAGGAGGTCACCTTCGTGAGCGTGGTCCAACGCAGGCTACAGCGAGCCTGCGCGCCGCCATCTGGCGTGCCCCTACGGCCCAAAGAAGGTACATTCGTTTGTGAACAGTTTTCCCAGGATTGAGGCAACTCCTCGTTCGTTGCGCATTGCGTTGCTGGGGACGTTCCTTCCTCGACGGTGCGGGATCGCCGCCTTCTCCCACGACCTCGCCGAGCACCTGGCCCAGCACCCAGCGGCCCCGCTCGTGGACGTGTTCGCCATGGACGACGGTCGGCCCGCCGAGTACCCGCCGTCAGTCCTTCTCACTATCCCCCAAGAGCAGCCAGACGCCTACCGCGCCGCGGCCGATAGGATCCGCGCCGGGCGCCACGACGTCCTCTGCGTGCAGCACGAGTACGGCATCTTCGGCGGCGAGGCGGGCGGGCTCCTTCTGCACCTCTTGAACCGGGTGGACGTGCCCGTCGTCGTCACCCTTCACACCGTCCTCAAGTCCCCGGGGCCAGCCCAGAAGCAAGTCCTCGACGCCATCCTTCGGCGGGCAGACCGTGTGGTCGTCATGAGCACCAAGGCCGTGAGCCTGTTGGAAGAGTCCCACGCGGTCGACCTTTCGAAGGTCTCGCTCATTCCCCACGGCATCCCCGCCATCGACGGCTCGGAGCGCGAGGCCACCCGGGCCAGGTTCGGGGTGAAGGGGCCGCTCCTCCTCACGTTCGGGCTGCTCTCGCCGGATAAGGGCCTGCAGTACGCCATCCGCGCCATGCCCCGGATCCTCGCCGAACACCCGGAGGCCCGCTATCTGATCGTGGGTGCGACCCACCCCCAGCAGGCCAGTTCGCACGGTGAGACCTACCGCCGGTCGCTCGAACAGACCGTCGCCGACCTCGGACTCGGACACGCCGTGACCTTCGTGGACCGGTTCGTGCCGAAGGACGAGCTGACCCGCCTGCTCGGGGCCATGGACGTCTACATCACCCCCTACCTCAAGCAGGATCAGATCACGTCCGGGACGCTCGCTTACTCCATGGGGGCGGGGAAGGCGGTGGTCTCCACCCCGTACTGGTACGCCGAGGAGACCCTCGCCGACGGTCGCGGCTGCCTTGTGCCGTTCCAGGACAGCGACGCCATCGCCGAGGCCGTTCTTGGCGTCTTCGCCCACCCCGAGCAGAGGGAGTCCATGAGCCAGGCCGCCGCCACCTTCGCGGCCGACATGCTCTGGCCCTCGGTCGCCGACCGCTACCTTCAGACCTTCCGCTCCTGCCAGGTTCGGGAGGCGCTCGTGGTGGGCGTCCCCAGCCCCTCGCCGAACGTCGAGTCCGGCGCTGAGGCGCCCCAGCTCGACCACCTGCTCGCCATGACCGACGACACGGGGCTCCTCCAGCACGCCACCTTCACCTTCCCGAACCGGGCCGAAGGCTACTGCGTGGACGACAACGCCCGGGCCCTTCTCTTCACGACCCAGTGCGAGGCGGCAGGGCTGCTGAGTCCGGTCCTCGCGGCCCTGCAGCGCAAGGCGCTGGCGTTCGTCCTGCACGCCCAGCACCCCTTGACCGGCCGGTTCCGCAACTTCATGGACTACACCCGGCGGTGGTTGGAGGAGGCGGGTTCGGAAGACTCGCACGGACGGTCGATGTGGTGTCTTGCCGCCGCCATGGCCGACGCCCAGGACCCCGACATGAGGGACGCCGCCGCCGGAGCGTGGCGCAGGGGCCTCCCCTCGCTCATGGCTCTCGGGAGCCCGCGCTCCTGGGCTTACGGCACTCTAGGGCTCGGACGGCTGGCCCAGGCGCTGCCGGGGGACCTCCGCGTCCGCGCATCCCTGTCGGAGTTGGCCTCTCGGCTGATGGCAGGTGCCCGTAAGTACGGCAGCCCAGAGTGGCCGTGGTTCGAGGCCTCGCTCAGCTACGCGAACCCCCGGCTTTGCCAGGCGCTCTTGGTGGCGGGCCACGTGCTCGGCGACGAACGGCAAGTCGAGCAGGGCCTGGGCTCGCTGGACTGGCTGGCCGACTTGCAGTGCGACGACTCGGACCGGTTCTCGCCCGTCGGCACCGACGGCCTCCGGCAAGGCGAGCACAAGACCCTCGCGTTCGACCAGCAACCGATCGAGGCCTGGACGATGGTCTCGGCCGCCCTCACCGCCCTCCACATCACCCAAGACGCCAAATGGATCCACGTCGCCCGCCGGGCGTTCGGCTGGTTCCATCGGGAGAACGCCCTCGGGCTGCCCATCTATGACGCCTCGACCGGCGGCTGCCGCGACGGGCTCCATGCCGACCGGGTCAGCCGCAACCAAGGCGCGGAGTCCACCCTCGCCTATCTCTGTTCGCTCGTCGAACTCCAGGCAGGCCTCCGGTCTGCCGCCTCGCCCCTGCCCGTCGATCGATCGGCCTTCGTGTTCGTCCCATGAACCCCACCTTGCTCCAGCGCTCCCCCAAGAACCCTGTCTTGACCGCCGAGTCCTGGCCCTACCGGGTCAACACGGTCTTCAACCCAGGGGCCACCCTTCTCCCCGACGGTTCGACCCTGTTGCTCTGCCGGGTGGAGGACCACCGAGGGCTCTCTCACCTGTGCGCCGCCCGGTCGGCGGACGGTATAGACGGCTGGACCATCGACCCCGAGCCCACGTTCGCCCCTGACCCCTTGGGGCACCCCGAAGAGCTGTGGGGCGTAGAGGACCCCCGCATCACCTTCGTCCCCGACCTGGGCCGCTACGTGATCGTCTACACCGCGTTCGGCAAGGCCGGGCCCGGAGTCGCCATCGCCACCACCGAGGACTTCGTCTCGTTCGACCGCATCGGGCTCGTGATGCAGTCCGACGACAAGGACGCCGCCCTCTTCCCGTGCCGTTTCGGGGGAGAGTTCGCGCTCATCCACCGGCCCTCGAACGAACGCGGGGCCGACATCTGGATCTCCTTCTCGCCCGACCTCCAGAACTGGGGCGGCCATGCCGTGCTCCTGCCGGCGCGGCTCGGGGCTTGGTGGGATTCCAACAAGGTCGGGCTATCCACGCCGCCGATCCTGACCGACGAGGGATGGCTCGTGCTCTACCACGGCGTGCGGCGGCACGCGTCCGGCTCCTTGTACCGGGTCGGGCTCGCGCTCTTCGACGCCAAAAACCCGGCCGTCTGTCTGCGGCGCGGCACCGGGTGGGTGTTCGGCCCGTCCGCCCGGTATGAGATCGAAGGGGACGTGCCCTACGTCGTCTTTCCCTGTGGAGTCACGCTCCGGCCCGACGGCGACACGCTCTATATCTACTATGGGGCCAGCGACACGTCCGTCTGCCTCGCCGTAGCCAGCGTCCGCGAGCTGCTCGCCCACCTCCGCGACGAGGGCAGCGAACTGACCGGGGTTGCCGGGATGCACTTCGAACAGGCGATCCTCGACACCGCTCCCTGACCCGCTTCGCTCCTCCCGCCCTAACTGGACCGTCCCTAGTGCGTGCTCGTGATGGTCGTCGAGAGGTTCCGTTCAGGCGGGCCTGATCAGGTCGGGGCCCGGTTCCGCACCCAGGGCCGGCTTATCCCCGAGGGCTCTGGAGTCGAGTTCGTCGAGAGCTGGATGACTCCCGACGGCTCGCGCTGCTACCAACTCATGCGCACGCCCACCCTCGCCGCCCTCGAGCCCTGGCTCGAAGCTTGGTCGGACCTCGTCGAGTTCGAGGTCACCGGGGTCGTGCCGTCGGCGGAGTTCTGGGCGTCTGGCTGAGCCGTGGACGCCAACGAGGCTCCCAAGCTCAGAGCCATCGAGCCATGCCGCGTGGCCCAGGGGCGAACCCTCCATCATGACAATCCCGAACTCGGGAACCAGAAAGACGACCGCCCAAGTCGCCGACGTATACTCTCCCCAGACCGACGGAGGCCGAAGCCGATGACGCCGCTCTTCAAGAAGCTCAACTACAGGGGCCAGCCCCGGGTCACCGTCATCGGGGCGCCGGACTCGTTCCGGCTCGAGATGGAGGCCATGGCGGGTGTCACCGAGTTCAGGGAAGGCTTCGACGGCCCCACCGACGCGGCCTTCGTCATCGGCTTCGCCCAGCGCCAGGCAGAGGTCGACGCCATCGCCGCCCAGGTCGGCCGTGCCACGACTGGCGACGCCACCGTCTGGATCGCCTACCCCAAGGGCAGCTCTAAGCGGTACACCTGCGACTTCAACCGCGACACCGGATGGGACAAGATGGGCGAGATAGGGTTCGAACCCGTGCGCCAGGTCGCCATCGACGAGGACTGGTCCGCCCTCCGCTTCCGCCGGGTCGAGCACATCAAGACCATGATCCGCGGCTTCGCGATGACCGAAGAAGGCAAAGCCAAAGCCCGCCAGACCCGAGGCTAACTCCCCTCCATTCGGCCACATCGCAACGAGCCGAACACGCCCCAGCACCAAGGCAGCCACGCCCATCTCCGCGCCCGTGCTAGGCTCCCACCGTGCGCAAAGTCATCGTCGCGGAACACATCAGCTTGGACGGCGTCGTCCAGGCCCCAGGCGGGCCGGGGGAGGACATGAGCGGTGGGTTCCGGTTCGGCGGGTGGGTGGCGCCCTTCGACGACCCGGTGGCCAACGCCTTCCTCGGCGAGCTCTTCGCCCGG
Source organism: Fimbriimonadaceae bacterium (assembly GCA_022843485.1). Classification (GTDB taxonomy): domain Bacteria; phylum Armatimonadota; class Fimbriimonadia; order Fimbriimonadales; family Fimbriimonadaceae; genus JALHNM01. Next base: position 80,329 of record JALHNM010000011.1, read on the forward strand.
CCCTATGAGCTCCTGCTCGGCCGGGGCACGTACGACATCTTCGCCGCCTATTGGCCGACCATGGAGCCCGGCCACGTGATCGGCGACCCCTTCAACAAGGCGACCAAGCACGTCGCCACCCACCGCCCGGAGAGCCTCGCCTGGTCGGGCAGCCGGGCGCTGGAGGGCGAGCCCGCCGACGCCGTGCGCGCGCTGAAGGCCCAACCCGGCCCCGACCTCATGACCTGGGGCAGCCCCGAACTCGTGCGGCAGCTGCTCGCCGCCGGGCTGGTGGACGAGCTCTGGCTCATCACCTACCCGGTCGTGCTCGGGGCAGGAAAGCGCCTGTTCGGCTCCGACGCCCTCCCTTCCGCCTTCACGCTCGAGAGCTCGGCCGTCGGCCCCACCGGCGTCGTCGCCACCCGCCACCTCCGCAGCGGCGAGGTCCAGACCGGCTCGGTCGGCGCTTAGGGTCGCCCAGCACAGAGGTCAGGCCCTCCGCTGGGCGTGGCCCCTAGGTGATCAACGATCCTGTGAGGTCGACCGCTCTCTCGCCCGGATCACGATCCGGGCAAAGCCGGAACCGACGGAGCAGTGTAGGAGTCGCCCAGTCGCCCGGGCGGCAACAGTCCGCCCGAAAATCTCGGCGGGACTAGTCGAAGTAGTTGAGGATCCCGATGCACCCGATGACCACGCCATCTTCGTCTTGAACGGGCACCGTCCGCAGGATCGTCTTGCTGAACTCCCCGGTCAGCCGCAGGGTCGACTCTGACCCGTCGAGGGCGTTCAGGTGGGCCGCGATGGGCGGGTATTCGTCGTCCTCTGACTTGAAGATCTCTTGGATCGTCTTTCCCGCCTCCCACACGACCCCAAAGTGGGTCTTGGGCCATTCGCCATTAGCGACCATGGAGAGGGTGAGCGAAGTATCGGCGACCCACACCGCCGAACGGATCTGTTCGAGAGCGAGATTCAAGAGAGCCAATGACGCCCGCATTTCGAGCAACGCCCTCTCCGTTTCCTTGATGTGAACCGCAATCTCACCCCGGTCGACGTTCGCTGCTCGGAGCGCACGGTCTGCACGCTCGAGAATGACCTTTGCGACAGTGTCGGTCCGAGCAACTCCCCCGACCTTTAACCTTATCCTTAGCCAATACGTGTTGACAGTGCCGACGCGGATACCGAGGTTGTTGGCAATCCTCTCGTTCGTCAGGCCCTGGATTGCGAGCTCGACAATCTCCAGTTCTCGGGGAGACAGGTGGACTTCCTTCACAAGCGACTCCGAGTCAAGTCCTAGCTTACGGGCACATGGTACCTCGACCCGTCACGAAAGCCTGGGCAGAGGCGGGCAAAGGGCACTGGACTCTTACCCGGGGCTCTCGGTCGTCCGGCTCTACCGGGCCCGACTCGACGTTCCCTTCGGATCCGGTCGTCCTGGCGCTCGATGCCCGCGAGCCAAGCGCAAGGCCAGGTTGAAGAAGTAACCGGTGAGCGCGGCCATCAGGAGCGCCTTCCAGACGGCTCCGGTGGTGGTCACGGCGACGACTTCGCCGTAGTATCTCTCGGTTGCCGCGGCCTTCGGCATCAGGCGACCGTCCTTCGTCCGTTAGCGATGTTGACGATGAAAAGCACGAGAGCGACGACGAGCAGGATGTGCAGCAAGCCTCCCAACGTGTAGGATGACAGCATCCCGAGTGCCCAAAGGACGATGAGCAGGATTATGACGGTCCACATGGCACGCTTAGTATCCCCGGCCAAGCCCTGGGTTCACAAGTCTCGACTTTCGTGTCCACTGCTTTCATGACAAGCAAAGACGGGACTGGTTATCGGCGGGCCAGAATGGTACCTTTTATATCCGATGAACACACACACCTTAAGGGACAAGTTGTTGTCAACGACGTCCACTCACACCCGTGCGGTGTTGGCCGTGATCGCCGTCTGCGCCATGGGCGCGGCGGGCGCCCAGCCGATCCGGGCGACCGTGGACCAGGTCGACGTCGATTTCATCGATGTCCAGCCCATGATGATCAACGAAAGAGTGATGGTGCCGGTTCGAGGGGTCTTCGAGCACATGGAGGCCGACGTCGTTTGGGACCAACGCGCCCAGGTCGTCAACGCGAGTAGAGGGACCGACATGATTCGGATGGCGATCGGAGCGAACCGGGCCGCCGTCAACGGCCGGACCGTCCAACTCGATGCCCCGGCCAGCCTGGTCGGCGGACGCGCCATGATCCCACTACGGTTCTTGAGCGAGGCCCTCGGCTGCGAAGTGACCTGGATGGCCAGGTCGCGCACGGTCGAGATTACGACGAACAAGGCAGGGTCCGGCTGGAGCGGCAACGAAGGGTCGGTGGCACGGCTCGGTGCCGACACCGTGGTCCCCTTCAAGATCAACGAGAGGCTCTCCTCGAGCACGGCGGTGGCCGGTCACCGCTTCACTGCGACCCTGCGGGGGACCGATCCCACGGGCTACCAAGGAATCCCGGTCGGCTCCAAGCTTGTCGGCCACGTCGAAGTCGTCCGAGCTAAGGCAGGGACGACCCCTGGCGTCCTCGGCTTGGCGTTCGACCGGATCGTCACCCCGGGCGGCAAGTCCAACCCAATCAGCGGCACCCTCATCGGCCTCGACTCATCGAGCGTCACCAACGAGGACGGTCGGCTCATCGCGAAGGACACATCGAGCAAGAACAACTTGAAGTTCGTCGGCTACGGAGCCGGTGCCGGGGCGCTCATGGCGATCCTCACGAAGGGGAACCTGCTCACGAACACCTTGATCGGTGGAGCCCTGGGCTTCCTGGTGGGCGAGATCGAGAAGGATCCGGCCAAGGCGCGTGACGTGACGCTCGAGCCTGGCGCAGAGTTCGGCGTCATGCTCACCCGCGACCTGACCGTCCGGCTTCCCTGAACCCATGCCCCCGAGCAGACCCGCTCCCACCAGACTCACTTCGAGCCCGGCGGTAGGCGTGGCCGGGGTGATGTCCCATGCACCCCGGCGCAGGTCGGAAGGATCCCCCTCTCGATTTCCGTGGGGGGGCCAGGTTCCACAGGTGAGCCGTCCCAAGAGGAGCCGGGGTCTTCTAGGCATCACCCCGGCCACACGCAGGTGAAATGGATCAAGGAGCACCGGACAAGACGACGCTTTCGGCAACCGAGAGCATCGCTGTCGAGCTCGCGCGGGCAAACGAGCTCTTGGCGAAGCACATCGCCCTGCAACGGGACTGGAAGCTGGCAGTGCGCAACGGGTTGCTCGCGGGCCTTGCCAGCGTAATCGGCGCGACGCTGCTGGTCAGCATCCTCCTCACCGTCTTGCGCCCGCTTCAGCGCCTGGAAAGACTGGGCTCGGTGTTCGAGCGCATCGAGCAAGAGCTGGAGAAGCATTGAGCCCTCACTTCCGCATGGCGAATTCGTGGGCGCCGTCGATGAGCTCGGTGACCGTCTCCCACGCCAGCCCGCGGTCCAGCCAGACCCCCACCCAGCCCCTCGACCCGACGTAGGGCGGGCGGAAGTAGACCTCGGCGTCCTCGGCCACCAGCGCCTCCTGCAGCCCCTGCGGCGCGGTCAGCCAGAGCGACGGACGGCCCCCGTCCCGGTCGTCGGTGGCGAAGAAGCCGATCTGCCGCCCCTTCTCGATGAAGAACGCGGGGGCGCCGTGGCTGGTCCTCTCCACCGTCCGCGGCAGCGAGAGGACGTGCGCCCGCACCCGCTCCAGCAGCTCGTCCGGGGTCATGGCGCCCCCTGCCCCCCGTCCACCCCCGCCCATTCCAGACCCTCGGCCCGGTCGAGGAACGTCCGCGTCTCGACGACCCGGCCGTCGCGGAACGTGAAGACGTCGGCCAGCCTCGCCTCCACCCACTCCGGCTGCCCCTCCAGCCGCACGTGCACATGGACGAAGGCGACCACCTTGTCCCCCGCCGAGTGGAACTCCTCCGGCTCGCAGGCCCCCTCGGCCCAGGTCGCGCGCGCCGACCTGACCCGCGCCTCGACCTCCTCCCGCCCCCGGTACACCCCCGCCGACGGGACCCCGACCGCCTCGATCAACGCACCCCCCGGGTCGAACTCCGCCACCATCCCCGCCGCATCCCCCCGATTCAGCGCCGCATAAACCCTCCTCACCGCCTCCACCCGATCCCTATCCGCGTCGCTCATGCCCCCCATTCTGCCCCCTCCCCGAAGCCCCTCGCTACCGAGCCCATACCCCAGCGCTTGCGTCGACCCACCTGCACGGCTCAGACTGGAGACACCGGCCCCGCCTAGCCTCTTGGCCTGAGGGCAACACGAATGCAGACCAGCAGAGCGAGGCGGGCTGCGGTCGGGGGCGCCTCGTCAGTTCGGCAGATGGAACCGCTCGAAGAGCTCAAAGTCCACGTCGAACACCGTGCGGGGTCGGCCTCCGATCTGGAGGCGCTCCAAGAGGCTGACGAGCGACTCGCGGTCGATGAGTGCGATCGTTGGGACGCCCTCCCGAACCGCCTCCTTGCGGGCCTCGCTGGTGAAGGTGCCGGTCGAGAGGATGATCCCCTCACCCTGGCCACCCCGCCGATGCGTTATCGGGTAGACGGTCGGACCAGATCGCACAGCCGGCCTATCCTATCTCCCTGGAACGAGCTACTCTCACGGACGGGCAGGCAGGGTGGAGCAAGGTCAGTGCTGATGCGTCGGTATCCACCGGGCCCACCCTAGACCGGACGGGGGCTCAGGCGAACCTGACTCTGCGAAGCTATGGAGGAGAATCGCATGGAACCCGGTCTGACGGGCATGGTGCAGGGCACTTTGCTCATGAGCGATATCGTCGGTAGCTCCCGCTTATGGGAGTCGATGCCGACGGAGATGCACGCCCCCCTCCAAAAGCACCTCGCCGACTGGAAAGTTCACGTAGAGCAGCATGGCGGTCGAGTCTGTAAGGGCCTCGGGGACGGCGTCCTGGCCCACTTTCCCCAAGCCAACGACGCCCTCGGTTGCGCCCAGGCCGTCGCAGCCGACCTCGCCACTCAGCACTGGCCGGACGGGACGCCCGTGGAAGTCCGCATCGCCCTCGTGACCGACCTCTTCCACCCGGCGGGCGACGATGTGTTCGGGACGGCCGTCAACCGCCTCGCCCGCCTCCTCGCCACCTGCCCCCACGGCACGATCCTGTTCGACGAGGCGACCTACCACATTTGTGCCGAGGGCCCCGCGAGGACCGCCGTCGACGCCGGTCACCGTCGCCTCCGCGACATCCCCGAGCCTATCCACGTGTTCGCCCTCGGCGGCCGCTCGCCCGTCAAAGCCCAGGAGGCCGACGGCGTCCGCACCGTCGGGGCCGTGCCGTTCGAAGTGCCCTTCGTGGGACGTGCCGAAGAACTCGAGGACCTCCGTCGCCGGGTCGATTCTGGGTGCCGGCTCGTCTCTCTCACCGGCCCAGGCGGTATGGGCAAGACTCGCCTGGCCCGCGAAACTGCGAAGTCGATCGCCGAGAGTCGGATCCAGCCGGTCGTCTTCGTGGACTGCTCCAGCTTCGCCCACGCCGAGGAGATCGCCGCCGCTATCCTCCAGGGCCTCGACACCCCGCGTGGCGCAGAACCACAAACCGACCTGAAGAAGGCGCTCCGTACCCTCCAAGCCTTCATCGTGCTCGACGGCTACGAGGGTCTCGTCGAGACCGCTCCTTGGCTCGCCGACCTCATCTCCACGACCGAAGCCCAGTTCCTGGTCACAAGCCGATCCACCCTGCGCCTCCAGGCCGAACAGGAGGTGCGGCTGAAGCCCCTCCGCAAGGGCGAACGGGCTTGGGGCGACCGCGAGCGCCTCTTCTGGCAGTGCGCCCGTGCCGCCAACGCAGACCTGACGGACGAAGCTCGTGCCCGCCCTGTGGTCGCCGAGATCTGCGAGCTTCTGGACGGCATGCCGCTGCTCATCCAACTCGGCGCCTCACGCATTCGCCACTACTCTCTGAACGCACTGCTCGAAGGCCTCCGCGCCTCTCGCCTCGACTTGCGCTCCGACTTCATCGACCTCGGCAACCGCCACAGCGATATCCCGACCCTCGTCGGCGACTCCCTCCGCCTCGTGCCACCCGAGGCGGCCGAACTCCTGGGAGAGCTCTGCGTCTTCGTCGGCGGCTTCACCCGGGCCGACGCCGAGGCCGTCTGCGGCACCGACAAGGAACGGTTCGTGGGCGAAGGGCTCGAAAGCCTGCGCGACCACTCGCTGATCCAGCCCGAGCACGCCAAAGACGGTCTCAAGTTCAGAGTGCTGGACTCGATTCGCGAGTACGCCGGCCAGCTCTGGCCGCCGAGCGCCGAACTGGGTGACCGCCACTGCCGCCACTACGCCCAGAAGGCCGGAAGCCTCGCCCAACAACGCGCCACCGGCCGCGCCCAGGAGACCAACCGCCGCCTCCTCGCCGAGATCGGGAACTACCGCCGGGCCCTCCTCCACACTCGGGCGACCGACGACCGCCAAGGAGCGGCGCAGCTCTGCGCCACGCTCGGCCGCAGCCTGGTGGAACTCGGCCTTTGGGAAGACCTGAACCTCCTGCTGGAGACCGCCCGCTGGACGGAAGACCAGGCCCTGATCGGAAACACCATGGGTCTGGAAGGTGCCGCCGCGGCGCTCCGTGGGCAGCGCGAGACCGGCCGTCGGATTTGGGAGCGGCGGCTCGAGCACTGCCGCAAGGTCGGTGACCAGCGGGGAGAGGTGGACGCGTTGCTCGACCTCGCCGACCTGAGCGCCAACGATGGGGAACTCGACAAGGCGGCCCAGCTGGCGACCGAGGCGGCGAGCCTCGCCGAGGAGCACGGCTTCGTCGCGTTCGAGGCGGTCGGCTACAGCATCCTGGCCCACATCGCCTGCAGCCCAGGGTCACGGGAACCCATGGGCTCGCCACCCGGCATGGGCACCCCCGAGGCGAGCCGTGACCGCGCGCTGGAGTTCGTGCGCCGTGCCGAGCAGAGGGTCCCAGAGCTCGTCCAGCCCAACGAGCGCTATTCCGTGCTCCGGCGTTGCGCCCGGGTCAGGCAGGCCTGCGCCGACCCACGCGGTGCCCTCGCCAACAACGTCGCCGCCCTCCAGGCCGCCTTCGACGCTTCGCTCCTCTACGGCGTCTGCACCGCCCTGCGCGAGGTGGCGACCGACCCGCAGAGCGGACTCGCCGTCACGGAAAGGGCCGCCGCCCTCGCCGCGAGCCTCGACCTCGCCAACGAGACTGGAGCCGCCGACCACGAAGCCACTCGAACGGCCTTCGCCGACCTTGAACGATCCTATCCCTCCGAGTGCGCCGAAGGACAAGCCCTCGCCCACCGCCTCGGCTGGAGCGCAGTGAGCGAGGAGACCATCGCTTCTCTTCAGAGTGCCCAGAGGCAAGTCTCTAGACCTTAGACCCGGTGTGCTCGGGTGTGACAAAGCCTAGAGTCGCCAAGAAGCACCCTTCGATCGTCACCAAGCCTTCACGATCAGTCCCGCCGCTTGCAGTTCATGGTGCGTAGCGGTCGTGTGCGTTTCCGCGAAGTGAACGATGTTGCACGTCTGTATGTTCGCGTACGAGAACTTGGCGTGGACGTTCCGCAACTGCAAGGAGCCTGCTGGGTTCCACGAAACTCCCATAGAACTCGGGGCAGGCTGGGGGAGAGAACCATTAACAGGAAGGTCATAGTACTGCTTGTTAGTGATCAAGGCCATGAGCATGTCATTGGGGTGCTTGAGTACGTTCATGAGGTGCTCGACCACTTGCGCGTGGGTTAAGTACTTGGGATCGGCTCCGCTCACCGTCGACGCAAGCTCGTTATGGATGTTCCCGGTTCCTGTCCTGACGCCCTGATCTACATCGAACACGATATCACCGGTGCCGTACCCAACACTACCTCCAACAAGCGCACTATTGGGTGTCCAGACGTTCACGTGGCATGTCGACGCACCTCGTCTGTAGGTTGCTACGGCAATCCATCGGTTCGGCGCTGGAATAGGCCTTAGGGTGAACGAAAAGGTCACGTTCTTCTCGAGAGGCACGTTGTCTCTGTGCGGCCACTTCTGAAAGGGACTCATCAAGAACGTGGCGAGGTCAGGCTCGTTGGGGTCACTCGAATTGGGTTCGAGATACTTAAACCCCGTGCTAGCAAACTCGTCGTTCACCGCAAAGCTGGAGATACTTGAGGATCGAGCATCATCGAGCGGGCTGGTGGCATAGACCAGCAGCTCCTCGCGTGTCGCTTCTGAGAAAGGGTTGGGGCCAAGGAGCTGTATCGCCGCTGCTAACTCAGCTGCTTCGGCTTCGTCGGTGCCCTGGAAACGTTCACTGAGAGTCCTGACTAGCGACTCGGAATCGAGTGCTTCCCACGCCTGGTTCCAGGCCACTCCGTTCTTCGCCATGAATGCGAGGATCTTACGAGCCGCAAGGGCCTTGTCTTGAGTGTTGTCCACATGGTGTCAGACGACAACGCAGCAGAGACATTACGACGATAGGCCGTTCGTCCTTGCAACGAACAAGGGTCGGATGACAGACCGGCGACGGGGGCGCCCGGTCTGGCCCGGACGGCCGTGCAGCGCAGCCCGCCAGAAACAAGATCCACCGAAAGATCTATCGCGCCCCCACCGAGCGGGGACGAAGGCGGCAGCCGGGGCGGGAGGTCTGCCCGCTCGCCGTCCGTTCGTACTCCGCAGGACGACCGTCCGGCGCAAGAAGCCCCACAAGACGAAGCGCGGGGGCTTGTCCTCGCGGCGGATTGGCCTGTCTGCCGTTCGGGACCGCACCTGGTACAGTGCGCGCATGCGGCGGCTAGCGGCACTGGTGGCATTGGTGTGTTCGGCGTTGACGGCCTTGGCCGCGGACTTCACCGGCACATACGAGTACACGGAAGACGGGGAAAAGGGGACGCTCAGGCTCAAGCAGTCTGGCGACCAACTGACCGGCGACGGCGAGGCAGAGAGCATGAAGCTCAAGGTCACGGGGAAAGTGACCGGGAACACGGCGACCGGGAAGGTCACCATGACGATGGAAGGCATGAACCTGCCAGCCGACTTCCGGGCCAAGCTCGAGGGTGACAAGCTCACGTTCATGGTCGCCGGTGACGAAGGGTTCGCCGACGCCGAGGAGTACGTCTTCACTCGCAAGGGGGCAACCACGGCCCCGACCGAGCCGCCAGCCGGAGGTGGGGCGGGCGAACAACCTCCCAAGGGCCAAGGCGGTGGGGAAGTCCCTCCTGGAACCGAGGGCGGAGGTCAGTTCTCCAAGCGGCCGTCCGACATCCTCTCCAACGGCAAGGAGTACGCCCACTCGTCGGGCGGCAAGTTCCGGCTTCCCAGAGGCTGGCGCGTGGAAGAGGGCGAGGGGTACCTCCAACTCGTGCCGCCGAACCCGGCCCAGGGCGAGACGATCCTCATCACCTCCGAATCGGCCCAAGGCGCCACCGACCCCGCCTCGCCTGAGGTCCTGTCGTACATGGAGTCGCAGGTCACGGAGTCGATGCCCGACGCCCGGCGCACGGGCCAGCCCGAGCGCACCGCCTCCGGGGCAGGCAAAGGGGTCATCGTCTCGTGGAAAGGCACGGCGGAAGGCCGCCAAGTCACTGTCCGCGGCTACGTCACCATCGTCAAGGACAACGGCGTCGCCCTCATCGCCGTCGGTTCAGAAGAGCAGGTGCAGCGGCGGGACGCCGACCTCCGGGCCATCTTCGGCACGATCGGCTGGGGCCAGGGCAAGGCCGACCAGCAACTCGTCGGAACCTGGAACCACTGGAGCTACAAAGGCTCGAGCAACAACTCCTACAGCCGGGAGACGAAGGTCCAAGTCGTCCTGAACGCGGACGGGTCGTTCACCTATTCGAACAACACGGAAACGGCCAGCAGCGGCGACGGCGGCTCCATGACTGGTCGCAGCGGCAGCGGCTGGGGAGGCCGGTGGACGGCCTCGAACGGCACCCTCATCCTCCACTTCGAGGACGGGAGCACCGAAGAAGTGACCTACCGCTTCGAACGACAAGGCGAGAACACGTTCCTGGTGACCGAGTCGCCTGGCGGCGGCAACAAGATGGAGTGGAGCCGAGGCTAGCGCGCCCCCTCCGGTCTGACGGCCAGCTCCCCCAGTGCGGTCATCGCCGGACTGGGGGAGGACCCTGCCGCCGTGTCGTGTCGAAGGAGCCGGGAAGACGCCGACCGGGAGGCTCCTCCCCGTTCCCCCGATCTCCGGGAGGGGCAGCGGGGGAGGTGTCGCACGGCTGGGGTCAAAGGGCCACGTCGCTCGCTGGACAGAAAGCCCGCGCCCCGAAACCTATGCGGCCCGGCGCCTGGTGCCCGAGGGCGTCGTCATGGCCTCCTCCGGCGGCCAGCCAAGCCTCAGCCGCTCGAGGATGAGGTTGCGATGCACCGTGACGCGCGGGTCGGACATCCAATCGTGAAAGCTCTTCGTCTCGCCCCACGACGTCACGGCCTTGGACCGTGCCCGTCCGCGATGGTCAGGGTCGAACAAGCCCAGCGTGAGCGCGTCCTCCATCGTCCAGCCTCGTTCAAGGCGCTCCTGGAGAGTCGCGGGCGAAACACGGCAACGGCTGTCCCTC
>JALHNM010000012.1 GCA_022843485.1 Fimbriimonadaceae bacterium
CGGGTGGAGGTGGCGGGCTCGGCGGCGAACGGCCAGGGGGTCGTCACCGAGCTCCTGCTCCAGCGGCTGGAGTCGGCGAACCGGCGCACGTACCTCTCGCGCTACCGCTCGGCGCGTGTGCTGGCCCTGCCCGGGCCGGGGACGGTCGAACTGCCTGCCCGGCCGGGGTGGTGGGCGGTCGGGGCGCGGTTCCTCTTTGCGCAGACTGGCCAGGCGTCGGCGGTCGCGGAGTTGGGGGTCGTGCGGGTTTCGGGGTAGGGGGGGGGGGGGGGAACACGACTAACCCCTTGGCCCGATTTTGATGCGGCAGGCGCTCTCCAGCGCACGTCGCCCGAGCTACACGCCGGCCACGCGCCGAAAACGCGCCGGGCCTTCCACTGAGCAACAATGGGGTTCGATGCGAGTCTTCTCTCTCTTGCTGAGCCTCGCTGGGCTGAGCTTCTCGTCGGTCGCGCTCGGCACGCCGGAGCTTGACCTCAAGAACCACGTCGCTGCCGCTCTGGGCATGCCGGTCGCCGAACTGATGACCCGGGCGGTCCCGCGGCCGGGCGAACCGGCCGTCGATCTCGACATTCTCGAACAGGGAGCGAACGCGCGATTCCCGTCAGGAATCGGCTACCCCCGATTCGTGCGTCAGGCGGCAAAGGCCGGGGCGGCGCGGAATGGGGCCGAGCGTGTAACCTCACCCCCAGGATGAACATCGAGCTGTTGCGGGAGTTGACGGAGGCCCACGGGTGTCCGGGGCAAGAGGACGCGATCCGGGAGATCGTCCGGCGGGAGCTGTCGCCGATGTGCGAGGTCCGCGTGGACACGATGGGTAGCTTGATCGCGCGCAAGCCCGGGACGGCCGGGGACGGGGCCAAGAAGCTGATGCTGGCCGCCCACATGGACGAGATCGGCTTCCGGGTCAAGCACGTGAGCGACAAGGGGTTCCTGCGGCTCGCGCCTGTGGGGGGCTGGGACCCGCGGCAGATGGCGAGCCAGCGCGTCAAGGTTCATACGCGCGAGGGTTCGATCCCGGGGGTGCTCACGATGAGCACGAAGCCCAAGCACCTCCTCCTTCCGGGCGAAGGGGCCAAAGAGGCGACCATCGACGACTTCTTCGTCGACTGCGGCCTGAGCGGGGACGAGGCCAAGGCGAAGATCGAGGTCGGCGACGGCGTCACGATGGACCGGGGCTTCCAGCGCATGGGCGACCTCTTCACCTGCAAGGCGATGGACGACCGGGTCGCGGTGTTCGTGATGATCGAGGCGCTGAAGGCGGCCGGCGAACACGGGGCGGACGTCTACGCCGTGGCGACGGTGCAAGAAGAGATCGGACTCCGGGGCGCCGCGGCGAGCGGCTGGGCGATCCAGCCGGACGTCTGCGTCGCGATCGACATCACCCTCGCGAACGACTTCCCGGGCATCCCAGAAGAGCTGGCCGTCACCCGGCTGGGCGAGGGGACGGCGATCAAGGTCCTCGACAGTTCGCTCATCTGCCACCCGAAGGTCGTCCGCCACTTCCGAGACCTCGCCGAGCGACACGGCATCAAGCACCAGCTCGAGCTCCTGACAATGGGGGGCACGGACGCCGGGGCGGTGCAACGGCTCCACGGGGGGGTTCCCTCGTTCACCCTCTCGATCCCGACCCGCTACGTCCACACCGTGAACGAGACCGTCCACTCGGGGGACGTCCAAGCCTCGATCGACCTCTTGGCCCGGTACATCGAGGACTGCCAGGACGGATCCTACGGCTACGAGGCCTAAGCCCTGGCGGTCCCGACGCGACGCTCCAAGATCGAACGGCCGCTGACTCCCAGATGGTCGATCCCGGGGTGTCGCATCGCTTCCTTCCGCCAGCCGGAGCCGGGGGGCCCAACCAGGTTCGGTGAGACCGTGCTCGAAGCGGATTCGATACGGTTCACGGATTCGCCAACCGAAGGGCTCTTTGACGCTGTGATCTCAGCCGGCGGGCTGACCGAGGCCAACCGCCGGCAACTGAGCGGGGCTGCTTTCCTGAGGCTGGACGCTACGGTCGCCGAGTACGCCGTCGCGACACGGATCGGCGAGATCGAGTTCGAACAGCTCGCCACAGCCTCCACCGGCGACGACCCGCTCTCCAAGTTCGGGGCTCTACCTGAAACTCTGGACTAGGAATCTCCGAGACCAAGGGCCCGATTAGCGCCACGTCGTGTGACCCCTCGCCCTCTCCGTGCGTTACACTCGCTGAGGGTCTGCGTCATCGGGCCCCCGGAACACCACAATGAAGAACGCCCTCCCGCTCGCCCTTGCCCTCGGGCTCGTGGCCTTTTGCGGGTGCGCTCCTGTCGAAGAGACCTCCAACGCCCCCGCGACCGCGCCGGCAGCCCCCGCTGCTGCAAGCCCGGCCCCGGCGGAGTCGATGAAGGTCGCTAAGGCAGTTTTGAGCGTGCCCGGCATGACGTGAAGCTCTTGCCCCGCCAAAGTGCGGTCCATCTTGGTCAAGATGGAAGGAGTAAAGTCGGTGACGACGAACAGGCAGGATCTCACTGCGTCGATCGAGTTCGACGCTGACAAGACCTCGGCGAAGAAGCTGGCCGAAGACCTCGGCAAGGTCAACTCACACTACGCCGCGACAGTGAAGACGGAGGGTTAAGGCTCCCACCGAGGGTCAGTGAACCGCTGAACCTCGATCCGGTAGCCATCCGGGTCGTCCGCGTAGAAGTGGTCGATCTGATACTTCTCGTTATGGCGAGGTGGGCCGTCCGTGGGGACGCCCGCCTCGCTTAGCTTTTCGTACCAGCCGTCGACGTCTTGAGTGACGAGGGTGAAGACTACCGTAGACGTTGGCTCCGGAAGCGGCTTGTCGTCCGCGCAGAACCCGATGGACGCTCCTGTCGTTACGCGATAAATACGGCACGCCCCTTGATCCAGAACGAGGGAGAGCCCTAGGGTCTGACCGTAGAACGTCTTGTTCTCTTCGGGCCGTGCGGTGCGCAGGAAGGTGATTGCGTGATCGATCTGCGGCATGCGGTTAGTCTCGCTCACACTGTGGGCCTACCGCCTGACGGTGGAGCATGACGTTCAATATCTGAGCAGCTGCTTGCGGGAGGACAGTGCCGGGCCCAAAAACGGCCATAACGCCCTTCTCGAACAAGAACTCATAGTCTTGGTGAGGGATAACCCCCCCTACAACGACAAGGATGTCTTGCCGACTAAGGCCCTTAAGCTCTTCGATAAGGGCGGGGACAAGGGTATTGTGTCCGGCCGCCTGGCTCGAGACCCCAACGACGTGGACATCGTTCTCCGTCGCTTGGCGGGCGACTTCGGCTGGTGTCTGGAAGAGTGGGCCGACGTCGACGTCCCAACCGAGGTCGGCAAAGGCGGTGGCCACGGCCTTTTCACCTCGGTCGTGGCCGTCTTGGCCCATTTTCGCGACGAGGATCCTGGGTCGGCGGCCCTCCGCCTTTGCGAACTGGTCAGCGAGGGCTCTCGCGTGTTGGATATCGTCGGTCAGGCCAGCCTCCTGGATATAGACCCCGGCCGAAGCAGTGGCTTCAGTGCGATAACGCCCGTAGACGGTTTCGAGTGCGTCACTGATCTCTCCGAGCGTAGCACGAACACGTGCGGCCTCGACACTCAGCTCCATAAGGTTCCCGTTGCCTGAATCGGCAGCCTGGGTCAGCGCCTGGAGCGCCGAATCGACTCGTGTCTGGTCTCTCTTCGCTCGCACTTCCTTGAGTCGAGAGATCTGACTCTCACGCACTACCGTATTGTCTATGCTGAGGATGTCGATGGGACGTTCGCGGTCTAAGCGGTATTTGTTCACCCCGACGATCGTGTCTCGCCCGCTGTCGATACGGGCTTGCTTCCTGGCCGCTGCTTCTTCGATACGACGCTTCGGCAACCCGGTCTCGATCGCTTTCGCCATCCCACCGAGTGCTTCGATTTCCTCGATAAGGCCCCACGCCTTGTGCGCAAGTTCGTGCGTCAGCCTTTCGACGTAGTAGGATCCACCATAAGGGTCGACCATCTTAGTAATGCCCGTCTCCTCCTGGAGTACAAGCTGAGTGTTCCTCGCGATCCGGGCACTAAACTCAGTCGGCAAGGCGATCGCCTCGTCGAGCGCGTTCGTGTGCAAGCTCTGGGTGTGACCTAACACGGCGGTGAGGGCCTCGACGCAGGTCCTCATGACGTTGTTGAACGGGTCTTGTTCCGTAAGCGACCACCCGCTGGTTTGGCTATGCGTCCGTAGGGCCATGGACTTCGGGTTCTTCGGGCCGAACCCCTTAACGATTTTCGCCCACAGCATCCTCGCCGCCCTCATCTTCGCGACTTCGGTGAAGTGATCCATCCCGATGTCCCAGAAGAAGCTGATGCGAGGGGCGAAGTCGTCGATGTCTAGGCCCGCGGCGATCCCAGTACGGAGGTACTCAAGACCGTCAGCAAGCGTGTACGCGAGTTCGATGTCGGAAGTGGCACCGGCCTCCTGCATGTGGTACCCGCTCACGCTTATGCAGTTGAACCTCGGCATCCGCCGGGCACAGTACGAGAAGATATCCCCGATAATCCTCATGCTTGGCCCGGGCGGATAGATGTAGGTGTTTCGAACCATAAACTCTTTGAGGATATCGTTCTGGATCGTTCCGGCTAATTGTTCGGCGCCTACCCCTTGTTCTTCAGCGGCAACGATGTAGAACGCCATCACCGGAAGGACGGCACCGTTCATCGTCATGGAAACGCTCATCTCTCCGAGTGGGATTCCGTCGAAGAGCCGCTTCATGTCTTCGACCGTATCGATAGCGACTCCCGCTTTCCCGACGTCCCCGACCACCCGGTCATGGTCGGAGTCGTACCCGCGGTGCGTCGGCAGGTCGAACGCGACACTAAGACCTTTCTGCCCTGCGGCGATATTCGCACGGTAAAAGGCGTTAGACTCTTCCGCCGTCGAGAACCCCGCGTATTGGCGCACCGTCCATGGTTGGAGAGCGTACATCGTCGAGTACGGGCCCCTGAGGAACGGGGGTAAGCCAGCCGCATACCCGAGGTGTTCGAGCCCCTCCAAGTCCTTGGAAGAATAGAACGACGAAACATCGACCCCTTCGGCAGTCCGGGCGATCCGAAGCTCCCCAAGTCGTTCAGCACCAAGGTCGAGCTTCAGTTCTTGCAGATTAGGTCTCATCGCGCTGCCCCTTCTTGACTTCGATCCGTGACGCCAAACGTGTCGTGGAGACGGCGGAGTGTCCCAAGGAGGTCACTCCTCAGGTGCACGAAGTCGTCGGCCCCGGCGGCCTTGATCGCATCGACAAGGTCCGTGGGATAACCAGCGACCGTAAGCGGTGAATCGATGCCGGAAGCCCGGAGCTCCCTGACCCAGGACTCGTACTCGCTGTCCGCACTGCAAAGAACGACGAGGTCGGCCCCCAGGACAATCTGAACAGCCTCTTGGGGAGAGGTGACGACGGATCGGCGCACTTCATAGCCACCGACCCCGTAGAAGCCCTGGCAGAAGCCCGCGCGGGCCGCCCGCATGGCCGCATCGCCGAAGAGCAGAAGCTGGATCACCGGCCGCCGGCCCCCGTCAGCGAGGTGCCGCTCCAAGTCGAGTCGAAGCTCCTCGAAGTCAGCGCTCGGTCGGAACGACGTTAGGGGCCCCTTGACCACCGTCTGGTCAGTCAACCATCCGGTCAGCCCTTCCAGTCGGACTACGTCTCGCAGCCGTTCGAAGGTCTCGGTGCCAGCATAGGCTGGAGCTACGACGAGGGCTGGGTTTGGTGGCCTGACGTCGGAGAGCCGATTCTCCGCCGAGTTCGGGTAAACGGTCGTCCCCACGATCGTGCGCCGTCGGTGAGCGACGGACTTCGACCGGTCGCCGCAGACGCGGGCCAGTTCTCGCTGAATCGAGCCCGTTCCCCAAGCGGCCCAAAACCCACCAGCCTCCTCGATCCGTCGGAGCTCCTCCCAGGCGGCCAGGGCCAGGTCCGCGGTGAGCCGCTCGACCGAGTAACTCCCACCGAGCGGGTCGGCCACTCGCCCGAGGTGGGCCTCGTCTCGGAGCACGGTCTCTGTGTTCCGCGCGAGGTGCTCGCTGAACTCGTCCGGCGTGTGGTACCCCTGGTCGTAGGCCGCGACGCTAAGCGAGTCGATACCCCCGACGACCGCCGCCATCGCCTCGACCGTCGCGCGAAGCAAGTTGTTGTAGGGGTCGTAGATCGTCTTGTTCGAGCTCGTCGTCACCGCGTGCACCTGGGGGGACACACCGGTCACTCCAAAGGCGTCCAATACGTTCGAGAGCAAGACCTTTAGGGCACGAAACTTCGCGATCTCCAGGAAGTAGTTCGTGCCGACGCCGAACCGGAGTTCGCTCCGCTCCACGATCTCGCCCAGACCGATCGGGAGGCGCCCCCGTCCCGTCCACTCCTGGCAGGCCACCAGGTACTCCATGAGCACGGCCAGGGTCCAGGCCAGCTCTTGCGCGAGCGATGCGCCGGCTTTCTCGAAGATCGATCCCCGTACCGTCAGTGTCCCGAACGCGGGCAGATCACGACAGACGTACTCAAGGGTCGGGAACAGCTCCTTCGACCAGTCGCCCGTCGTCCGCCAGCCGGCGCACTCGTCGAGGATCGGGTCGAGTTCCACGCTCCCGCTGAGGCGAGCCCGGTCGAGCCCCCGCCGGTCGGTCTCCTGGACGAACAGCGCAAGGACTTGAGGCGACAACGGACCGGTCAACCAGTGCGTCTGGATCATCTCGACGAACACCCCATCCAGCATCACACGCAAGGTGTCCTCATCAGTCGACAGGCATCCGATCGGGTATCCGTAGAAAGCCAGCTGATCGGCTCCCCGCTGGAGGGCGGCTAGCGCGTGGGCGTTCGCCTCCTTCGGGTCGCCTTCGCGGATCTCCTCGCGCATCGCCCAGCGGTTTCCGTCGAGCCGGCGGCCGCGCGCGGCCCCGTCGAGCCCGGGCGGAAGGTCCTCGGCCCTCGCGAAAGGCGCGACCTTGAGCCCGTCGAGGGTCGTCGTGACGAGTCTCTTCTCGAACTCGGCCCCCTTCAGGTCCTTCTCGACTGCCGCCCTCCAGGCCTCGGTCGTGACGGGCGGGAACTCAGCGAAGAGTCGGTCGCCGGCCACTCATGCCTCCTGCACGAACTCGTAGAGCACGCCGAGGGCCCCGTCCGTAGGGTGCGTCTTGGGGTGGAGGAAGAACACGGTCGTCCCTCTCGACCCGGGCCGCGGGGCCTCGTCGATGACCTGCAACCCTTCGGAGCGCGCAGCAGCGAAGGCTGCCTGAATGTCTGGCACCCGAAAGGCCACGTGCGCGAGACCCCCGCGCC
This sequence comes from Fimbriimonadaceae bacterium, assembly GCA_022843485.1. Taxonomy (GTDB): domain Bacteria; phylum Armatimonadota; class Fimbriimonadia; order Fimbriimonadales; family Fimbriimonadaceae; genus JALHNM01. The sequence continues at coordinate 7,296 of JALHNM010000012.1, forward strand.
CGCCCTGGCGCTCGATCTGCTTGGCCACCGGGGAGTCCGAGTTCAACGGTTCGAGGAGTTGGATCATGTTCCCCGTCTCCCCGACTCGCAACAGCACCTCGCGCACCTGGTCGCCCCCGTATACCTCCTCCCGGTGCAGCACCGTGAAGCCCAGGCGCTCATAAAGGGCGACCTGCGCCTCGAGCTGCCCCGCAGGCACCGCGATCGCCACATGGTCGATCATCGTCACGCCGATCTTGTCCATCGTCTCCATCCTTCCCTCACTCGAACTCCACCAACAACTGGCCCTGCTTCACAGCGTCGCCCACCGCGACGTCGACGGCGACCACGGTCCCATCGACGGGCGAGGTGATCGTCGTGAACATCTTCATCGCCTCGAGCACGAGGACGGCCTGGTCTGCGGTGACCACGTCGCCAGGCGCTACGTTGACCTCGGAGACCACCCCCGCCAGTGGCGACCGGCACGCCCGACCTTCGTCCGCCGGGTTCCGTCCGCCTCCACCAGAAGGTGCAGCCAGCGGTGCGACAGGAGCACTGGACCGCCCACCTCCGACGTACCGAACGGTGGTCGTCGGTTCCGGTTCGGCGACTTCGATATCGACCTCGTAGGCCTTCCCGTCGATCGTGACTCGCAGTCTCATCGTAGTCCTCCGGTCACATCGGCATCAGGCCGTGCTTCTTGGCCGGCCGAAGCTCGTGCTTCGTGTGCAGGCTCTCCAGCGCCCGCGCGACGGCGATCCTCGTCTGGGCCGGTTCGATCACGTCGTCCACCATTCGGCGGGACCCCGCAACGTAGGGCGTGCTGAACGTGCTCCGGTACTTCTCCGTGAACTCCGCCCGGGCAGCCGCCTTGTCCTCGGCCGCTTCGATCTCCCGCTTGAAGACGATCTCCGCCGCCCCATCGGCACCCATCACGGCGATCTCGGCCGAGGGCCAGGCGAACACCCGGTCGGCGCCAAGGTCGCGGGCGCACATCGCGACGTAGGCCCCGCCATAAGCCTTCCGGACGATCACGCTCACCTTCGGGACCGTGGCCGCCGAGTACGCGAAGAGCACCTTCGCGCCGTGCCGGATGATGCCCCCGTACTCCTGGCTCACGCCCGGCAAGAACCCCGGCGTGTCGACGAACGTGACGATCGGGATGTTGAACGCGTTGCAGAACCGGATGAACCGGGCCGCCTTGTCGCTCGAGTTGATGTCGAGCACGCCGGCGAAGACCTTCGGCTGGTTTGCGACGATCCCCACCGTCCGTCCGGCCACCCGTCCGAACCCGACAACGATGTTCTCGGCGTACGTCTCCTGGACCTCCATGAAGTCCCCGTAGTCGACCACTCTGGCGACCACGTCCCGGATGTCGTAGGGCTGGCGAGCGTCCTCCGGCACGACCTCGTTCAGGGCTGGCTCGGGCTCCAGCGAGTACTCGCCCGGCTGCACCGGCGCGTCCTCGAGGTTGTTGCTCGGCAGGAAGCTAAGGAGCCGCTTACAGACGAGCACAGCCTCCTCGTCGTCCTCCGCGACAAAGTGCACGACCCCCGAGTAGTGCATCTGGGCCTCGGCCCCACCAAGTTCCTCCGCGCTGACGTCCTCGCCCGTCACCTGCTTGATCACCGAGGGACCAGTGATGAACATCTGGGCGTGCCGGGTCTGGATGATGAAGTCTGTGAGCGCGGGCGAGTACGCGGCGCCCCCCGCGCAAGGGCCACAGATGAGCGAGATCTGCGGCACCACCCCGGAGAGCTGCGTGTTCGCGTAGAAGACCTTCGCGTAGCCGCTGAGCGAGTCGATCCCTTCCTGGATCCGGGCCCCGCCCGAGTCGTTCAGGAAGACGAACGGCGTGCCCGTCCGGAGCGCAGCCCGCATCGCCTCGACCACCTTCTCGGAGTGCACTTCGCCCGCGGAGCCGCCGAACACGGTGAAGTCTTGGCTCGCGATATGGACGTACCGCCCGTCGACCGTCCCGACACCGGTCACGACCCCGTCCGCCGGCGCGTCCTTGCCCGCCATACCGAAGTAGTTGCACCGGTGCTGCGCGAACATGGAGAACTCTTGGAAGCTGTTCGCGTCCGCGAGGGCGTCGATCCGCTCACGGGCCGTGAGCTTGCCGCCGGCCCGTTGCTTCGCCAGCTTCTCCTCGCCGCCTCCGAGCTTGATGGTCTCCTTGCGCCGCCGGAGATCGTCGATCCGGGCTTGTGACTGCGTCCCTTGTGTACTTGGCATCGTGTCCGTCCTTATCGGTGGTACCTCTCGAAGGCGGCCCGCTCGAGTTCCTCTCGGTGCTCGGGGTGGGCGATGGCGATGAGCGCGGTCGCACGCTGGCGCAGGTTCTTGCCGTAAAGGTCGGCGACCCCGTGCTCGGTGACCACGTAGTGGACGTGGGCCCGCGTCGTGACGACCCCCGCCCCCGGCTTGAGCAACGGCACGATCCGGGTCTCGCCCTTCGTCGTGACGCTCGGGAGCGCGAAGATCGGCTTTCCCCCCGGGCTCAGGCTCGCGCCCCGGACGAAGTCCATCTGACCGCCGACGCCGCTAAAGAGCCTCGTCCCGATCGAGTCGGCGCAGACCTGGCCGGAGAGGTCGATCTCGACCGCGCTGTTGATGGCCGTCATCTTGTTTTGCCGACGGATGATCGCCGTATCGTTGACGTAGGCAATGTCGAGTAACTGCACGAACGGGTTGTCGTCCACGAAGTCGTAGAGCCGCTTCGTCCCACTCACGAACCCGCCCACGATCCGCCCCCTGTGCATCGTCTTCTCGTTCCCGGTGACGACCCCCTTCTCGACGAGCTCGACGACCCCGTCGCTGAACATTTCGGTGTGGATCCCAAGGTCGCGGTGCCCGCCCAAGGCGGCGAGGACCGCGTTCGGGATCGCCCCGATCCCCATCTGGAGCGTCGCCCCGTCCTCGATCAGGCCGGCCACAAGCCGACCGATGTGGGCTTCCACCTCGCTGATCGGCCCGGGCGGGGCTTCACCCAAAGGGCGGTCGACCTCGACCAGCGCCGCGAAGCGGGACACGTGGACGTTTCCGTCGCCGTGCGTCCGCGGCATGTGCCGGTTGACCTGGGCGATCACGGTCTTGGCGGACTCCACCGCGGCGAGGCTCGTGTCGACCGAGACGCCCATCGAACAGTAGCCGTGGGTGTCCGGGGGCGACACCGTCACGATCGCCACGTCCAAGGGCAGGGCCCCCTTGCGGAACAGGGCGGGGATCTCGCTCAGGAACACCGGGATGTAGTCGGCACGCCCCTCGGCCACCGCACCACGCAAGTTCCCACCGATGAACAGGTTGTTCACGAAGAAGCTGTCGAGGAGCTCAGGGGCGGCGTAAGGGGCGTCGCCCTCCGTGTGCAGGTGAACGATCTCCACCTCCCGCAACTCGGGCGCCCGGGCCACCAGCGCCGCAATGAGGTCGTGGGGGGTCGCGCCCATCCCGTGAAGGAAAACGCGGTCTCCAGACTTGACAAGACTGACGGCCTCAGCGGCCGAAACGAAACGCACCATTGTCAACTCCGTGAATCAGTTGCAGGCGGTTCGAGCCGCCCCCCGATGCGATCGATCGCCTTTGACCAAGGGGCATCAGGCGCTGTTCCGTGAGTCACTCTACCCACAGGACGCTCTTGCTCGCATGAGCATGAACAGGCCCTTGGTTTGCGGGCCGCGTTGCCCGACCCAACCCCGAGTCAGCCGCGGGGACTGTCCTCGAAGACCTCTCGCTCCAGCCGGTCGATGCGGGCTTGGGCCTCGTGGACCGTGAGCACGCGCATGTACTGGATCGCGTCCATCGGCACCCAGTAGGTCGCATCGCGACGGTGCACGCCGTCGATCGCGTCGTAGACCAACTCCACGCAGACCATCGGGCCCGAGTGGCCCCGTACCACGTAGACGCACTTCTCGCACTGGCGCTTCGCCAGACGGTTCGTGCCTGTCCAGTGCACCTCGCAATAGGTGCCGACTAACTCCAAGGCGCTACGGTCGCGCTCGATCAGGGGGACTTCGCCGATCATGGGTCTCTCCGCCGTCACTCTACCCACAAGACTTGCGCTCCCGCACACAACGACCGGGGCCCAACGCAGAGGCGGGCCCGAGTATCCTCCGAGCCGTGGCTGCCTTAACCCTCGGCCTCGCCGCTGTCCTCATGACGACCCCCGATACGTTCGCCCGTCGCGCCCAGGATTGGCGGAACGGCCCCGTCGTCTACCAGGTCTTCGTCGACCGCTTCGCCCCCGCCGCCGACCTCCAGGCTAAGCGAGCGCTCTACCCAGCCCCCAGGAAGCTTATGACCTGGGATCAGACCCCGAAAGCGGGGCGGCTCGACCCAGCCCTGGGGTCCTACACCCACGAACTTGAGTTCTGGGGTGGCGACCTCCAGAGCCTTCGGGGACGGCTCGACTATGTCGAGGGCATCGGGGCCGACGTGGTCTACCTGAACCCGATCTTCAAGGCCCTCACGAACCACAAGTACGACACCCAGGACTACTTCGCGGTCGCCGACAACTACGGCACGCGGGACGACCTGCGCTCCCTGCAAGACGCCCTCCACGGTCGCGGGATGAGGCTCATGCTCGACGGCGTCTTCAACCATATGGGGAGGACGGCGCCCCGCTTCCTGGAAGCCCAGGGGGACCCGAAGAGCCGCTACCGGTCCTGGTTCGTGTTCGACCCGCGGTACAAGTCCGGCTACCGAGGTTGGGCAGGGGTCGCTAACCTCCCCGCCCTCAACCTCGACGACCCCGGGGTTCGCGACTTCCTTTGGCGCAAGGACGACTCGGTCGTCCAAACCTACCTCCGCGAGGGGCTCGACGGCTGGAGGCTCGACGTAGCCTTCGACCTCGGCCCCGAGGTCCTCGCCGAGATCACCGCCGCCGCCCACAAGGCCAAGCCGGACAGCGTCGTCGTCGGTGAGATCAGCGGCTACCCGAGCGACTGGGCCCCTGCCGTGGACGGGGTCTTCAACTTCTTCCCTCTCTCTCTCGGCCGCGACATGCTCGCGGGCCGGGTCGCAGGGGGCCGGATCGGCACGATGCTCGACCAAATGGTCGAAGACGCAGGCATCGAAACCGTCCTCAAGAGCTGGCTGCTCCTCGACAACCACGACACCCCCCGGCTCGTCGATCAGGTCCCCGACCCCGCCGACCGAAAACTCTGCTTCCTGCTCCAGGTCACCCTTCCCGGAGCGCCGGTCGTCTACTACGGCACGGAGCTGGGCATGGCCGGCGACGGCGACCCCGCGAACCGGGCCCCCATGCGGTGGGACCTCGTCACCGACTCGAACGAGACGCTCGCCTGGGTTCGGTCGCTCCTCACGATCCGCAAGGCCCACCCCGCCCTGCGCTACGGCGACTTCAAGGCCCTCGCGACCGACCGGCTCCTCGCCTACGTCCGCACGACCGAAAAGCTCCGCGAGACCGTCCTTGTCGTCGTCAACCCCACCGAGACCGCCGTGACCGAGACCTTCGCCACCCGCGTCGGGAGGATCATGAGCTGGGGTGAGCTCGACGACCTTCTTTCCGACGCCAAGACCCGCTCGATCAACGGACTGATGCGCGTCACCGTCCCCCCGAAGACGGCCCGGCTGTTCGTGCCGATCACCGACCTCGGAGGGGAGTTCAAACCCTACGAACGGATCCCTTGACCCTCTGGCCTACTCCACTGTGACCGACTTCGCCAAGTTGCGGGGTTGGTCGATCTCGCAACCCTTCGCCTTCGCCACGTAGTAGGCGAAGAGCTGCATCGGCAGCACCGAGAGGAGGGCGTTGAGGTAGGCCGAGCGTGAGGCGGGGACCTTGAGGACCGCCTCGGCGACCCCGTCGAGCGAGTCGTCGCCCTCCGTGGTCACCGCCACCACGAACCCACCCCGGGCCTGAACCTCGCGGACGTTCGAGACCGTCTTCTCTCGCACGTCGGCGTCGGTCGCCCCGAAGATCGCGAGCGTCCCTTGTTCCACCAGCGCGAGCGGGCCGTGCTTCATCTCCCCGGCGGGCGATTCCTGGGTCGGGATGTAGGCGATCTCCTTGAGCTTCAGCGCCCCCTCCCGCGCGACGTGGGCGTCCGCGTTCCGACCGAGGAAGAACACGAGCGGGGCGCCCTTGAAGCGCTCGGCCAACGCCTTGACCTCGTCCTCAAGGCGCAAGCACACCTCCGCCTTCTCGGCGAACGCCCGCAAGTCCGCCACCGCCTCGTCGATCCGGACCCCCGGCGTCTCCTTGACCTGCGCGATGTGCAGCGCGAGCAACATGAGCACTAAGCACTGCGCGGTGTACGCCTTCGTCGAGGCGACGCTGATCTCAGGGCCCGCCTGTGTGAAGACGGTGCGATCGCACTCCCGGGCGATGCTCGACCCGACCACGTTCACGACCCCGAGCGTCCGGATCCGCCGCTGCTTGCACAGCCGCAACGCCGCCAGCGAGTCGAGTGTCTCCCCGCTCTGACTCACGAAAACGGCCAGCGACTTAGGCGACAGGATTGGGTCGCCATAGCGGAACTCGGACGAGAAGAACACGTCCGTCGGCAGCTGCAGGAGCCGCTCGAACAAGAACTTGCCCATCAACCCCGCGTGGTAGGCCGTGCCGCACGCGATGATGTTCACCCGGTCGATGTCCTGCCAAACGTGGTCGCCGAACACCTGGTCGAGCCGCACCCGGCCCTTGTCGTCGATCCTGCCGGCGAGGGCCCCCCGGATCACGTCCGGTTGCTCGTGGATCTCCTTGAGCATGAAGTGCTCGTACCCGCCCTTCTCGGCCGCCTCGACGTCCCAATCGACGTGGAACGACTCCAGCGGCACCGGCTTGCCCTCCAGGTCCATCAGCCGCACCCCGTCGCGCTCTAGGACCGCGATCCGGTCGTCCTCCACGGCCACGACCTCGCGCGTGTAAGGGATCAAGGCCGGGATGTCGCTCGCGACCATGTTCTCCCCCTGGCCCAGCCCGACGATCAGCGGCGAGGCGTTCCGTGCCGCCACGAACTTGTCCCGCTCCCGCTTGCTGAAGGCCACGAAGGCGAACGCCCCCCGCATCCTCCGCACCGCTTGCCGCACCGCCTCTTCGAGCGGGACGCCCTTGGCGTACTCCTGCCCAATCACGTGAGCCGCGACCTCGGTGTCCGTCTCGCTCTCGAAGCTGTGGCCCGCCGCCGCCAACTCACCCTTGAGGTCGAGGTAGTTCTCGATGATCCCGTTGTGGATCAGCGCGACGTCGCCGTACCGGTCGAAGTGGGGGTGGGCGTTCTCGTCCGTCGGCCCGCCGTGGGTGGCCCAGCGGCTATGGGCGATCGCGAGGTGGGGCACGTCGATCCCTTCCCCGCCCGGGCCGCCGCCCGATTCGGGGGTCCCGTCGCCGTCCCAGAGGACTTTGCCCAGTTCGCCGAGCTTCCCCGCCCGCTTCACGACGTGGATGGTCCCGCCACCGTTGAGGTAGGCGACCCCGGCGCTGTCGTAGCCCCGGTATTCAAGCCGCTTGAGTTGGTCGTAGACGACCTCAACCGCGTTCCGTGGACCGATGTATCCCGCGATGCCGCACATCCCCGCTAGGGTACCTGCCCCTCGAAACGCGACCCTCCCAGCCCCCCCCGGAGCGCGGGCTTTCCAGCCCGCACCCCGGTCCGCGGCCTTTCAGGCCGCATGCCCCACTCCAAGAGCACCCTAAGCCCCCGCACCCCCGACCGCTCAGTCGTCAGTGACGGTCGTGCGCTCCGGCCGACAGTCCCTCTCGTGCCGGGCGAGGTGGAGCAGCCCGTCCCCACGCGTGACCTGGGGGTTGACGACCATGCCCACGACCATCCCGTCCCAAGGCGCGACGACCTTCGCTCGCTGCCTGCCGAACACGTCCATCACCCGTCCCAGCACCTCCCCCTTCTTGACCCGGTCGCCCGGGAAGGTGGCGGTGTGGAACAGCCCCCCGTGCCTGGCCCGGAGCCAGGAGCTGTCCCCCGCGACGAACGGGCCCGGCCGCAGCGCCTCGTTCGTCCCCGGCCGCATCCCGAGGTGCCCCATCACCCGCCACACCCCCTGCACGCCGATCCGGATGACCTCCCGCTCGAACCGCATGGTCTCGCCGCCCTCAAAGAGCAGCATCGGTAGCCCACGCCCCGCCGCCGTCGCCCGGTAGCTGTTGGCCCGGAGCTTGGCGTGAAGCACGACCGGTGCCCCGAACTCCAGGGCCGCCATCCGCGTCGTCCCGTCCCCGAGGTCCGCCCGGATCTGGGGCACGTTCGTCCGCCCGTCGCTCCCCGTGTGGAAGTCGATCGCGAAGTCCGCGTGCGAGACGATCTTCGAGACGAACAGGTGGGCGAGCTGACTCGCGAGCGAGCCCTTGGCCGATCCCGGGAACGATCGGTTGAGGTCGCGCCGGTCCGGCAAGTACCGCGACTGAGTCAAGTACCCGAACACGTTCACGACCGGCACCGCGATGAGGGTGCCCCTCAGGCTCCGAGGGTCGACGTCGGCCACGACCTGCCGCACGATCTCGACCCCGTTCAGCTCGTCGCCGTGGATCGCCGCGCTCAGCAACAGCTTGGGCCCCTCGTGGCGCCCGTTCACCACCGTCACCGGCACGTGCACCTCGGTGCCCGTGCTCAGGCGAGCGACCGGGATCTCGACCCGCACCGACTTCCCCGCAGGGACCGGGGTGCCCGCGAGAGACATGACCCCGTTCGCGCTGCCCATCCTCTCATTCTGGCCGATCCCTGGCCCGGTCTACCTTGGCCTCCCGCCCCGCCGAAACACATCAGGTTCATGCGCCGTTCAGACTCCGGTCGGGCGACGGTCAGGTTCGAGGGCGACACTCCCTCCACGCGGCCCCGGTGGGGTCGCAAGGACAAACTTATGAGACTGGACGCTCAGATGAAGCGAATCGCCGCCCTCGCCGGCGGCACCGTGCTTGCCGGCCTGGCCTTCTCGGCCAGCCACTCCGACGCCCCGATGATGGTCCTCGACCCGAGCGCCAACATCACCGACGTCTACGCCTTCCTGCGCACCAACACGCAAGGCAAGAAGGTGCTCAACCTCTCCATGAACGTCAACCCGCTCGAAGACCCGGGCAACGGCGTCATCTACGACAAGTTCAGCGACGACGTGATCTACCAGATCCACATCGCCAAGCCGGTCAACCGGAACGGCCAGTGGGTCTTCACCGGCGAGTCGGCCATGCACTACGAGGTCCGGTTCACCACGACCTACAAGAACGGCAATACGATCCTCAGCTACGGGCTCGGCACCGAGGCCGGGCCGATCCTGCGGACCGACGACGCCCGCCAGAACTTCCTGCAGCGCTACACGGTCACCCTCGTCAAGGGCAACCAGCGCATCGACCTCACCGGCAACCAGACCCTCAAGACCCCGCCCGTGAACGTCGGCCCGCGGACGACCCCCAACTACTACGACGCCCAGGGCAACCGGCTCCAAGGCGCCATGAGCACCGGCGAGCAGCCGATCTACACCCAGGAGACGGTCTACCGCCTCAACGACGGCAGCCTCGTGTTCGCCGGGCAGCGCGAGGACGGCTTCTACGCCGACACCCCCGCGATCTTCGACTTCCTCGGCGTCCGCAACCCCGGCAAGGACGGGTTCAGCGGCACCAACGTCCACACGATCAGCTTCCAGGTCCCCGTCGAGAACCTCGTCGGCCAAGGCGAGCGACCTGAAGTCGGCGTCTACGCGACCACCTGGCGCCAGAGCTTCCAGATCTCGAGGACCAAGGGCCAGGCCGAGCGGCGAGGCCCGTGGGTGCAGGTCAGCCGGATGGGCAACCCCCTCTTCAACGAGGTGCTCGTGCCGCTGAAGGACAAGGACCGCTACAACATGGTCGCCCCGACCCGGGACACGTCCGTGTTCAGCACCTACGCCGAGAACCCCGAGCTCGCCACGCTCCTCAACGTCGTGCTCGGCACGAACATCGTGACGACCGGCCGCGCCGACCTCGTGGGCTTCTTCATCCCGGACGTCATCAAGGTCGACCTCTCGACCGAGGACGTCCCGCTCGCCGGTGAGCCCAAGTTCAACCGCCTCAGCGTCTTCGGCGGCGACACCGTCGCGAGCACGTTGACCGGCGGCCAGGTCGCGGCCGGCTGGCCCAACGGCCGCCGCTTCGGTGACGACGTCGTCGACATCGCCCTGACCGCCCTCGCGAGCGGCCCGAGCTACTCGACCATCGTCCCGCTCGGCGACAACAGCAACGCGAACGACACGAAGTACGACCTCGTGTTCCCGTACGCGGGCACGCCTTGGGGAGGCCCCGGCACGACCCTGCGCTAAGGCAGGAGTAGGCCCGCGGGGCCGGGAGCAAGGACGCGACCGGCCCCGAATCCCCTCCACGACCACCCCTAACGATAGGAGCCTCCCATGAAGCGAACCGCGTTCACCCTGATCGAACTGCTCGTCGTCATCGCGATCATCGCGATCCTCGCCGCCATCCTCTTCCCCGTCTTCGCCCAGGCCAAACAGGCTGCGGTCAAGACGGCCGACCTCTCCAACACCCGCCAGATCGCCACCTCCGCCCAGCTCTACATGGCCGACAACGAGGGCGCCCTGTTCCGGCACCACGACGATTGGGTGCTGGACGACGGCTCGCTCGTGCTCGAGCTGCCCGCCACGGCCGATGGCTGTGCGGGCGGGGGCTTCGGCAACAGCCAGGCCGAGAAGCCGTGGGCCGTCATCCTCCAGCCCTACCTCAAGAGCCGTGACGTGGCCTTCAGCCCAGCCGACCCGACCGTCCGCTCGCAGCGCCTCGCCCGATCGATGGAGGAGTACAACGGCGGCTCCGAGATCGTCGGCAACCACTGTGACGTCGCCCCGAACGGTGAGCTCTGCCTCGCCGAGAAGAACGGCTGGACGATGTGGAGCTATCTGCTCAACTCCGTCTTCACCCACCGCTCGTGCCGCTACGCGATGGAAGGCGTGCTCGCCGGTTTCGCCACCGAGAGCGCCCTCGCCGGCCTCGACGACCCGAACCTCATCATGTTCTCGGCCCGCAACTCCGAGGGCTTCGCCGACCCCGCCAGCGACTTCCACGCCATCGGCCAGGACGATTACGACGCTTGGGCCGGGGAGGCCGCCCTGGTGCGCTGGGGCAGTGGTAGCCGCCCGAACGAGGGCTGGATCAAGTACGACCGCCTCAGCGGCGGCGCGAACTACGTCTACGCCGACGGCCACGTGAAGTGGATGCGCTGGGGCCGCGCCCGGCTCGACCAGTTCCCCGACCACCGCGTCCGCTACCCCCTGGAGAACCCGCCCCGCTAAGGGCCCGACCCCGACCCCCGGAACCCGACATGACCCCCAAGACCCTTCTCATCCTCGTCGCTCTGGCCGCCCTCGGCGGCTGCTCGACCACCCCGTCCGGCCAGGTGCCGCGCACCGAACTCTCGGCCGTCAAGGCCACTGGCGCCAGTCAGGTCGACCGCGCCGTCCAGCAGGCCCAAGTCTGGGTCAAGGAGTTCCCGACCCAGCCCCGCAGCTACACGGCCCTCGGCAACGCCCTCATGCAGCGCGGCCGGGAGACCGGTGAGCTCGAAAACTACAACGCCGCCCTCACCGCCTTCGAGAAGGCCGTGGAGCTCGGCCCGGACGACAGCGAGAGCCTGCGCGGCCTCGCCTGGGCCTGGACGATGTTCCACGACTACGAGAAGGCCGAGGCCTTCGCGAGGAAGGCGATCGCCGCCAACCCCCGGAACCACCTCGCCTTCGGCGTCCTCTTCGACAGCCAGATGGAGCTCGGCCGGTACGACGAGGCGCTCGAGTCGGGGCAGACCATGATGGACTTGCGCCCCGACCTGGCTTCCTACAGCCGCGGCGCCCAGGCGCTCTGGGCTAGAGGCGACGCCAAGGGCGCGATGCTCCTCATGGGCAAGGCCGCCCAGGCTGGCGGGCCCTACGCCGAGAACACCGCCTGGTGCCAGGCCCAGCTCGGCGACATGGCCTTCAAGACCGGCAACACCCTGGCCGCAGAAGAGCAGTACCGGGACGTGCTCGCCCGGCTGCCCGAGTACCGCCACGCCCTGTTCGGCCTGGGCCGGGTCGAGGCCGCCCGCGGGGAGTGGGAGAAAGCCGCCGACCTCATGGGCCGGGCCACGGCCAACGCTTGTCCGATCCCCTACGTCGTGGAGTACGGCGACGTCCTGACCCGGTTGGGCCGCAAGGAAGAGGCCAAACGCCAGTACGCCCGGGTCGAGGCCATGGTCAAAGACCACCTCGCCCACGGGGTGCACGGGGACGAGCTCGCCCTCGCCGACTACTTCCTCGAGCAGGGCCGCGACCCCAAGCGCGGGCTCAGCCTCGCCCTACACGAGATCAGCCACCACCGCAGCACCCACAACTACAGCACCCTCGCCTGGGCCCACTACCGAGCGGGGCGGCTTCAGAAGGCGAAGGAGGCCATGGCCACCGCGCTCGAGAGCAACCTCCAAGACCCCGTGCTCCACGCCCGGGCCGCCGCGATCTTCGCCGCCCTCAGCGAGGACGAGAAGGCCGTGTCGCACCGCCTGAAGGCCGAAGCCCTCAACCGCTACCTCGCCGCCACCGTCCGCCCGGACAACCTGGTCGCCAAGAACTGACCCCCCGGCCCCCGGCCTGCCCTGCGGGTCAGGCCGGGCCACCCGCGTGGTCACTAACAAGTGACTCACCACCCGCCGTGCCACCCCCGGTGGCACAGCGACGTGGCACGCCCGTCCCGGGCGTGGTCCCTGGGGCGTCCCGCCCCAGGCCGGGGCAGGGGCGGCCCGCCCCTGGTCCCCAGGGCGGCTCGCCCTGACCAACCCTGGGACCTCGGACGGGTCGCCCTGCAAGTGACCTGACGGGTGGCCCAGCCTGATTGCGGAGCGAGAGGCCGGGTACAGAGGCGTCCCTCGCCCCGGCCTGCCCTCCGGGTAAGACCGGGCCACACGCGTGGTCGCTCACAATTGACTCACCACCCGCCGTGCCACCCCTGGTTGCACAGCGACGTGGCACGCCCGTCCCGGGCGTGGTCCCTGGGGCGTCCCGCCCCAGAGCGTGGCTGGGGCGGCCCGCCCCTGGTCCCCAGGGCGGCTCGCCCTGACCCGCCCAGCACCGGGTTTGCCCGGCCTAATCGCGGAGCGAGAGGCCGGGGATCGGAGCGTCTCGATTCCCGGCCTGCCCTCCGGGTCAGGCCGGGCCACCCGCCGCTGGCACTCTCGTTGCGAGGCGATGAAAATCGAGGGAAGGGATGTACACTGGAACAGATGAACCGGATCGCGCTCCTCGCCTTAGGCTTCTGCGCCGCCCCGGCGGCCCTTGGGGCGTTCGTGTTCGACGACTTCGTCTCCGGCGGGTGGTCCTGGGAAGTCCAGGGGCTGGGGCAGAAGAGTAACGTCGAGACCGGGCTCGACCGGAACCACACGCCTTCCGGCGACCGGACGACGAGTTTCGACGTCTACCGGAACGAGCGCAACGCGCTCGTCTTGCTCCGAGTCGGCGGTGGCGGGGCCGAGGTCACGGCGTCCAGGTCCGACGTGTCGTCCCGAATCAACTTTCGCTACGGAATCGCGAGCCGGCTCCAAGCGGACCTCTCGTTCGCCGACCGGATTGAGGTCGATTACACGTCCCAACCGCCCCAGTTCATCGCGACGACGTACGAGGTGTTCCTTCTCGACGAGGACGGCGTCGTAGCAACAAGCTCGATCGCGTCCGCAACGCCGACCGGCATCCGGTTCCTGCGACGGGACTTCACCGGGCCGATCGATTGGTCGAGGATCAAGCAGTCCGGCTTCTCGGCGAACTGGGTCAACGACAGCCGTCAGCTCCGGAGTTACCGTTTCACCGAGTTCCGCGCCGTACCGGAGCCAGGCCTGCTCCTTGCCGCCGGCGCAGGGCTGGCGGCCGTCTGTCGCAGACGGCCGCCAAAGCGCGGCTAAGGCTGCCAGACCACGGGCACGTTGTGCTGCGTGGCCCGCCACTTTCCGCCGAAGAAGACGGGTGGCCCGGCTCAATCGCAGAGCAAGTGGCCGGGGGATCGAAGCGTCCCCCGGCCTGCCCTCTGGGTCAGGCCGGGCCACCCGTCAGCCATAATCCTCGAAATGAGTCGATGGCTGACGTTGCTCGCCGTTGTGAGCGGTTCCCTTCTTAGCTGCGCGCCAGCTCAACATCGCGTAGTCGGCATGTGGAGTCTCGACGAGGCAGCTTCGACGAAACCTTCCTTGGGGACCCTGCAAACGATGGTCGGCGGCACGCAGATCGAGTTCGCAGACTCGGGCCGATACAAGGGATCCCTCGGGATACTCGAAGCGAAGGGGACGTATCGCGTCAGCGGCGACCAAGTCTTCCTTGTAGGCAAGGACGGTGAGGACTTCGCCAAGTTCCGCCTGTCTTCTGATGGCCAGCGTCTGACAAGCGTTCCGGAGTTCAAGTCGGACGGTGTCGCTGTGTTCGTGCGTGTTCCCGATCAGTGAACCCCTTGTCGACGACGGGTGGCCCGGCCTAGTCACGAAGCGAGGGGCCGGGGACGAGGGCTCCTCGATCCCCGGCCTGCCCTCCGGATCAGACCGGGCCACCCTTCCGTAGTGTTGAGCCTAAACTGTGGAGGAGATGGTCGAGCTCAATCCGCAGGTCCCGCGGCTTTGGTCGGTGAACGCCCTTCTGAGCGGCAGGTCGCGTAGCCTTGCCTCGGGGCCCCACGAGGGGACTTTGTCGGTCAAGACCGTCGTCAGCGGGCACTGCGTCTATAGAACCCGGACGAAGGTCTTCCGGCTTCAACCGGGCGTGTTCACGGTGCTGCCGGAGGGCCGTGCGTACGAACTGGAGATCAGCCGGCCATGCGAGACCCTCTCGGTGTTCTTCCGGCCCGGGTTTCTGCAGGAGGTCGAGGCGGCTGCGACCGGAATCGACCTGGACTCGCCCGAGGTCGGCTCGGCGAGGAACGGCTTCGCGATGCCGGAGCGGCTGGAGGCCGCGCCTTCGCGCCTGCACTCGCTGGCCCTGCGCCTTCAGAGCGCGCTGAAGATGGGCGAAGACCCGATGCTGGCCGAGACGCTCGTCCTGGAGGCCGCCCGCGAGGTCGCCTCTTACTCTACCGAGGCGCAAAGGGAATCGGAAAGCCTGGGCTATGCGCGGCTCCCGGTCCGGCAAGAGGCGTTCCGCCGCCTGAACCGCGCGAGAGACCTGCTGATCGACGAGATGGACAAGCCGCTCAGATTGGCGGACCTCGCCCGCGAGGCCTGCCTCTCGCCGAGCCAGTTCCACTTCCTCTTCCGGTCGGCCTTCGGCGTGAGCCCGCACGCGTTCCTCACGGCCCGACGGGTCGACCGGGCCGTCCTTCTGCTCGGGACGACGGACTGGCCGCTCTGGTCCATCGCGTCGGCGGTGGGCTTCAAGAGCGAGTCGCACCTGTGCCGCCTGGTCGCCCGGGCCACGGGCCGGAGGACGAGCGAGCTTCGCTCGGTTCCGTAAGATCGGACAATGTCGGGGCCGCCCCGGCCGTGTACGCTCCGGGCCGATGGAAAACCGCGAATGGACAAGGCGGCAGATCGTCGCGACGGCGGTGACGCTGGTGACGACGCCGTTCGTGCCAGGGATCGTCAGGACCCAACCCATGAAGAACGTCAACAAGATCAAGGGCGTCGGCCAGATCGCCCTCACGGTGTCGGACATCGCCAAGGCCAAAGCCTTCTACTGCGACGTGCTCGGCCTCGAGCACCTGTTCGACGCAGGCCCGAACCTCTCGTTCATCAACGCCGGCAACCTGCGCCTCATGCTTACCCTTCCCGAGTCCGGTCTGCAAGCCGGGCGCAACTCGGTCGTCTACTACCGCGTGGAGAGCGTGGAGGAGGCCCACAAGGAGGCCGTGGCCAAGGGTGCCAAAGCCGCGGGCGAGCCGCACATGATCGCCCAGATGGACGACCACGAGCTCTGGATGGGCTTCCTGCAAGACCCCGAGGGCAACCTGCTCGGCCTGATGGAAGAGAGGCGGCGGGACGATAGCCCGGCCAAGTCGCTGAGCGACTGAGGCGCCCCGCCTCAGGCCGTGGCAGGGGCGGCCCGCCCCTGGTCCCCAGGGCGGCTCGCCCTGACCCACCCGCCGCCGCGGATGGCCCGGCCAAGCCTCGGAGCGATAGGCCGGGGATCGAGACGCCCCGATTCCCGGCCTGCACGCCCGTGGTCAAGCGAGTCCACACGCCCGCCCATAAGCCCGGCCTGCCCTCCGGGTCAGTGCGGGCCACCCGCTGGGTTGGGCCGGGCCACCCGCCGTGCCACCCTCGGTGGCACAGCGACGTGGCACGTCCGTCCCGGGCGTGGTCCCTGGGGCGTCCCGCCCCAGAGCGTGGCTGGGGCGGGCCGCCCCTGGTCCCCAGGGCGGCTCGCCCTGCGGGTGGCCGGGGGGGTGGACGGATCAGATCCGGCCGCCCTTGTTCGCTTGCCTGTGCGCCATGGCAAGCGGCTCCCGCTGACCGTGGGAGACCGGGGCGCACCGTACCGTCATGCCCCTTTGACGCCTCTTACACGCCTCTTCAACGCCTCTTTAAGGGTTTAAGAGGCGTGTAAGAGGCGTGCGCCACCCCTCGAAGAGGTCGGTCGGCAGGATGTGCCCGGTGGCCCGGCCTCGTTGCGGATCGTCTGAAGGGGGACGAAGCGGCCCCGGCCTGCCCTTCGGCCCTGGCCCGGCCAACCGCCATTGCACCCCCTCCCGGCCTGCCCTTCGGGTCAGGCCGGGCCACCCGCCTTCGGGTCAGCCCTGGCCACCCGGCCGCAGAGACCGTCACACGATGGGCCTGGGTGGAAAACAAGCGTGGGCGCCTCTTGTGAGGCGCCCACGGATCGGAGAGAGCGGTCTTAGCTTACTGCCAGTTGACGTCCCAGGTGAGCTCGTCGAGAGCGACCCGCCACTTCGGCAGGGTGACCGGGCCGCGGGCATCGACCCAGTACCGGATCTTCATCTGGCCTCCGCTGCCAGTGAAGCGCCAGCACAGCGGGATGTCCACGACGGTGCGCGTGTCCGTCCTGCGGATCGGGCCGCGGTAGACCTCGACGAACCGGTTCGAGTTCCACTCCCACATCTCGACGTACTCGACGAGACCCACAGTCGTGGCCGCCGATTCGATCGCGAGGGTCATGGTCTGCGGGTCCGGGGCGCCGCACACGACCTCGCCCTCGATGTCGATCGGGTTGTCGTAACCCGAAATGCGGATTCCGTTCTCGACGACGAGTCGGTTGTTGTCGCTCGACTGGAGGCTTCCGAGCGTGCCCTCGACGACGCGACCCCGCTTCACGGTCATCTGCTGGGGACCGAAGACGAAAGCCGCGGCCATTGCGGTCAAGGCGAGGATCGAGGTGAGTGCCAGTGTTTTCGTTCTCATTGTTCTGCCCACGGCGGACCTGATCCGCACATCACTCAGATTACTTTGCTTAGAACGAAGGTTACAAGCCCGAAGCCGAAACTCTGGTACGACGGGTGGCCCGGCCTCGTCGGTGAGCGAGAGGCCGGGAACCGAAGCGTCTCGACTCCCGGCCTGCCCTCCGGGTCAGGCCGGGCCACCCGCCCGTGGCACGCCCGTCCCGGGCGTGGTCCCTGGGAAGTCCCGCCCCAGGCCGTGGCTCGCGGGGCCCGCCCCTGGTCTCCAGGGCGGCCCGCCCTGACCCGCCCAGCAGCGCGCGTGGCCCGTACTTCTCGCGAAGCAACAGGCCGGGTGCGGCACCGACCCCATTCCCGGCCTGCCCTCCGGATCAGGCCGGGCCACCCGACTGCCCTGCGGGTCAGGCCGGGCCACTCGCTGGGCCGGGCCACCCGGCCAGCCGTCATCGCCCCTTGGCCACCGCCTGCGCCACCATCGCGCTCAGGCCACGGGCGACGTAGTCGGCTTCGAGGTCGTAGTTGGCCAGGGCAACGATGGTGTAACCGCTCTCGCGGAAGCAGACGAGCTCGCCGCTGATGCCGGGAAAGCCGCCGCCGTGGCCGAACGAGCGGTCGTGCGGCCACGTGTCGGCCTGGAAGCCGAGCCCATAGGCGAGGGTGCCGGAGGCCTGCGTCATCTCGTCGAGCGTGGAAGGCTTGATCAGCCGCCCCGAGCGCAGGGCCTCGGCGAACTTCACCAAGTCGAGCACGGACGAGTAGCTGCCGCCAGCCGGGCTGCCCTTGGCCGTGTGCATGAAGAGGTTGTTCTTCGGCTCACCGGTCAGCCGGGGGCCGTCGAACGACACGTGGGTGTAGCCGAACGCGAGGTTGGGCGTGTCGCTGTCGGCCTCGAACGCTCCGGTGTCGCCCATCTGCAGCGGGTCGAAGAGCGACGCCTGGAGGTAAGCCCAGTACTCCTGGCCCGAGAGCTTCTCGATGATCGCGCCGAGGACGCAGTAACCCCCGTTGCTGTAGGCGAACCGAGACCCCGGCTCGAAGGCCAGCGGCCGCTCCTGGAAGAGGGCCAGCCAGGACGCCACCGTCTTGAACGCGTCCTTCGGGCTCCTCTGGTACTCCTCGTTGAAGATGTCGCCTACGCCCGACCGGTGGCCCAGCAAGTGCCGCACCGTCACCTTCTCGCGCACGGCCTCGTTCGGGAAGTCCGGCAGCACCTCGCCCACCTTGGTGTCGAAGGTCAGCCGGCCGGCCTCGACGAACTGGGCGATGGCCACGGCGGTGAACATCTTGCCCATCGAGGCCAGGTTGAACTTGGTGTCGGGCCGGTTGGCGACCTTGAAGCCCCGGTGCGCGAGCCCGTAGGCGTCGCTGAAGAGCACCTTGCCGTCCTTGACCAAGGCCACCGCCCCGTTGAACTTGCCTCGCTCGGCGACTCGTCGCACATGGGCGCGAGCCGTCTCGACGAGGTTGGCCTCGGTCAGGCCCTCGAACGGCGGGTAGTCCACCGCCCGGGCCCGCCGGGTGCCGAGCCGCCACCCCGTGTCGGTCTTCGACACGAGCATCGTGACGTAGGCCTCCACGTCCTCGAGAGAGACGAGCGCCTCGACCCGGGCATCCGTCTGGGCGAGCGTCTTGACGAGCTTGAGGCGGCCGGCACGTTGCTTTGCCGCGACCTCTTCGTCGGTGACGTCGGCGATCTCGGCGTCGGTCTTGAGCCAACCGAGCTCCTTATGGAACGACGAGATCCGCTTGGCGTCCCCGCTGTTGACGGCGGCCAGCCAACGGTCGAGCACCTCGGTCGGCTGGGGAGCGGTCTGGGCGGCGAGAAGCATGGCGGTGAGCGTGAGTGTGTGGGTCATGGTCTTGGTTCTTCTTCTGGCCCTGGGGCCGGGTCTTGAGTCGCGGGCAGATCACGCATGGGCAGATCCACCAGGGCGAGGCGTCGTAGGCGGCGCTCCGGAGTCCGGGGCCGGTCGGCGAAGCTGCGCACGGTCTCGAGGAGCGCACGGTTGAGCTCGACGCTCTCCTCTGGCGAGAGGTAGAGGGACAGGCCACGGCACCTCCAGTCGCCTGGGCGCACGCCCGTGCCACGGACGGCGTCGGCGTAGCACGTCATGAGTTCGGCCAAGAACACGTTCACGTAGTGGGCGTTCTCGTCCACCGAGTCGGGGTCAATGGCGTCGCGGTCGAGCAGGCCGGCGCCGTCGGCGACCGCCAGCACCCGCTCCCTCCGCCCCCCCGCGCCCCGCTCGGCGACCACTCGGAGTAGCCCGCCGTCGATCAGAAGGGCGATGTGGCGGTAGAGGCTCGGCATCGGCACGCTGTCGAGTAGCGAGCCCAACTGCTCGACCGTCAACTCTCGCCCTGCCAAAGCCACCATCACCCGCATCCGAAGCGGGTGCGCGATCAGCTCGTTGCGGGTCGGTGTCTTCGATCTCATTATCGATAATGAGTTTAATCCACCCCGCCGGAACCGCTGAGTCTCTGGTCCCGAAGGCTAGGGACTACGACGCCATTCCTCACGGGAATCCGTGGCACGCCCGTCCCGGACCTGGTCCCCGGGCCGTCCCGCCCCAGGCCGTGGCTGGGGCGGCCCGCCCCTGGTCCCCATGGCGGCTCGCCCTGACCCGGCCTGCCCTCCGGGTCAGGCCGGGCCACCCGCCCCGGGGCGTGGCTGGGGCGGCTCGCCCCTGGTCCCCGGGGCGGCCCGCCCCGACCCGCCCGCCACCGCAGACGGGTTGCCCGGCCCAGTCACGTCGCAGAGGGTCGAGGCTGGCGCAGATCCTTGTTCCGGTCTCTCCCCCCGTTGGGCACCACCTCTGATCCCGGCCTGCCCGTCGAGTCAGGCAGGGCCACCCAGCCGTCGGGGCACACCGGATTTCAGGGATTGGCCCCTTGCGCCTCTGAACCTCCGCTGCTAGCCCGCGTCATTACCGACGGAGCCACACTGTGAGACCTCTACTGATTGCGTTACTCGCCCTCCCCCTCGTCGCTAGCGCCCAGAACTTCGTCAGGATCCCGAACGTCACGTACGGAACCTACCTAGACTCCAACAACCAGGTCGTCGAGCTCAAACTCGACGTCTACAAGCCCGTCCAAGGCAACGGCCCCTTCCCGTGCGTGGTTTGGATCCACGGCGGGGGCTGGAGCAAGGGCTCGAAGGAGGCCATCGACCCGCACGTCACCGACCTCACCACCCGAGGGTACGTCGTCGCCAGCATCAACTACCGTCTGGTGCAGGCCGGCCCCTGGCCTGCGCAGATCAACGACTGCCGCGGCGCGGTTCGCTTCCTGCGCGCGAACGCCGCCCTCTACGGCATCGACCCCACCAAGTTCGCGACCTGGGGCAACTCGGCGGGCGGGCACCTCTCGCTCATGATGGCCACCGCCGGCGACACCCGGGAGTACCGCGAAGGGAACCTGGTCGTCGACCTGGAAGGCACCACGGGCGGCAACCTCGACCAATCGAGCGCCGTCCAGGCCTGCATCAACTACTTCGGCGTGGCCGACCTGCTGTCGATGAACGACTTCGACGCCCGGTACGACAGCGGCGACCCGTCCTCTGGCGCCTCGCGCATGGTGGGCGGCCCCCTCCAGGAGCGGCCGGAGATGGCCATCGCCGCATCGCCGAGCACCTATGTGTCCCCGAACGACCCGCCCACGCTGCACGTCCACGGGGCACAAGACGACCAGGTCCCCTTCAACCAGACCGAGAGCCTGGCGTACCTCCAGAAGCAGCGCGGTGCTCGGTACGCCATTTGGCCGCTACCGAACGGCGGCCATGGCGGCACCGGGTTCCGAACCCCGCCCACCACGAGCGTCGTCTACGCCTTCCTCGACGAGCACCTAAAGGGGCGCCAACTGCAGCACCCGAACTTCCTCCCGACCGCGACCCCCGCCCAAGGCCAGGTCCCGCTCGAGACCACGCTGCGGCCGATCTTCACCAGGGCCATCTTCCTCCCTGCCCAACCGATCTGGTCGTTCGGGGACAGCGGCGCGAGGGCGGGCGGCACCTTGCAGCACCGCTACGAGTGGACGGGCGAGTTCCCGATGTCGGTGACCGTCCGGCTCGGCGACAACGGGGTCACGACGAACACCGCGCTCGTGCGAGTGTTCGCTCCGGGCAGCGGCCCCCAAGGGACGCTCCGGTTCCACAACACCTCGCGGCTCGCCCGAGAGGTCGGGACGGCCATCTGGGTGCGGGTCTTGCGGCAGCTCGGGTCCACCGGCGCGGTCAGCGTGAGCTTCCGCACGTCTCCCGGTTCGGCGCTGCCGGGCCTCGACTACGTCCACACCGAGGGCCGACTCGACTTCGCGGACGGCGAGACAGTCAAGGTCATCAAGGTCCCGGTCATCGACGACGGGGTCACGGAGCCCGAGGAGAACTTCTTCATCGAGATGGGCAACCCGACCGGCGGCGCCGTCGTCGGCGTCCCCGGCCGAGTGACCGTCCGCCTCGTCGACCAGTAAGGTCGGCACGACCGCTAGCCGCCCCGGCCCGTGCCTGGGGCGTCCCGCCCCAGGGTGGCTGGGGCGGCTCGCCCCTGATCCCCCGGGCGGCCCGGCCTGGCCCGGCATGCCCTACGGGTCAGGCCGGGCTACCCGCGGGGTCCGGGCCGTTAGTGGTCCATGCCGTAGTAGAACTTAGCCTCGGTGATCTTGCCGTCCGCGACCGTGTAGTGCGCCATCTCGCGCATGTCGAACTTCTGGCCGGCCATCGGGCCTTCCTTGAACGTGCACGACATCCACTGCTCGACGATGAACGTGTCGTCGTGGGGGTACGGCTTGCCGATGCCCATGTCGTGGACCTCGAGGTTGCCGAAGAAGTGCTCGGCGGCCTGCATCAGGGCCTGCTTGCCCTCCACGATGCGCGGCTGCGGCGAGTCGGGCATGACGAACGCCTCGACGTGGCGGGCGTTGTCGGCGTAGAGCTCGGCCATCGCCTCCATGTGCTTGCCCTGGGCGCAAAGCTCGCACAGTCGGTTGGCGACGGTCTCGGTCGGGTTCATGGTCGCGGCCATGCCGGGATCCTACCCCGGCAGACCCGGCTCCGTAGTCTTGATTACAGAAACCCCCGCGGCCGCCCCTCCACGGTGCGTCACGCCCGCCGATCCCGGGCGCGGCCGCTGGGGCGTCCCGCCCCAGGGCCGTGGCTCGGGCGGCCCGCCCCTGGTCCTCAGGGCGGCTCGCCCTGACGCGTGGGCGCACCGCCCTGCAGACCCGCGAGCCCCTGCTCCCGGCCTGCCCTTCGGGTCAGGCCGGGCCACCCGCCGCCGCCCCGATCCTGGCCAGCCCTACGGGGCAGGCCGGGGAACCCACCCCTTCACGGGCGCTAGGGCTCGTGACCGGGGTGATGTCTTGTGCTCCTCGGGCCCTCTCCGTCGGAGGCCTGCCCGGCAGCGGGCCTTGAGGGGCGGCGCGGAGCGTCGACCTCCGGGCCGGGCCGGGCCGTCTCCCTCCTTGCTGGCCTCTTTGACGCCTCTTACACGCCTCTTCAACGCCTCTTAAACACTTTAAGAGGCGTGTAAGAGGCGTCGTGCACCTGTCGAAGAGGCCACCAGGGAGTGTGCAGCCGGGGGCCGGGCCGCCTAGCGGGGCGAGTGCCCGAGGAAGGAGGGGCCCCGGATCCCGGCCTGCCCTCCGGGTCGGGCCGGGCCACCCGCCTTCTGGTCAGGCCGGGCCACCCGCCACCCGCCGCCGAGGGGGTGGGGTTCTGCGGGCCAAGGGGCCTTGGCGGGCTACCTTGCGGGCCCCGAGGAGCCGACGTAGAATAGCAGCCATGGTCCCTGCGCTGATCCTCCTCGCCGCCCAGCAGCCGGTCTTCCGGGCCGACCGGACGGACCTCGCCGAGCGCCTCATCCGGTTCGAGCGGGCGTGGGCGGAGACCGGCGACACCGAGGTCAAGCGCAAGGCCGTGCCCCTCTTCTCCCAGGCCGTGGTCGGATTCCTCGGGGGCGACCCGGGCGGGTCGTGCCGGGCGATCGACCGGGCCGTCGCCGTCCTCCAGGGCCTCGACCCCGACCCGATGGACGCCGTCTCCCTCCGGGTCGCGCCGGGCGTGCTCAACCCGGGCGAGCCCCTGCGGTGGGAGCTCCGGTGGAGCTACGACCCAGGGCCCCTGGAGCCCATCGACGTGCGGGTGGGCGACGACACCCACACCCTGGCCCGGGGCGCGGTGCTGCGGGGCCTGATCCCCTCGCCCGAGGACACGACCCTGCTCACGGTCGACGCAGGGGGGCGGACGTGGTCGGTCGAAGTCCCCGTGGTGCCGGGGGTCGAGGGCCTCGCCAAGCGGGCCGCCGCAAGCGAGCACCCCGAGGCCAAGGGCTTCGCCGAGCTCTACGCCAAGCGGGACACGGCCGAGGTCCAGCCCGACTGGCCCGCCCTGGCCGACCGGGTCGAGCGGCTGCTGCGGGACCCCGCCTCACCGCCCGGGCCGGACGTGGCGCTCGCCCGATGGGGCTCGACCTGGCTGCGGGCCTGGCTCCCGCCACGGGCGCCGGGCACCCTCGTCGTCGCCGTCCACGGGGCCGGAGGGAGCGAGAACCTCTTCTTCGACGGCTACGGCGGGGGCCGGGCCTCGACGCTCGCCGCCCAACGGGGCTGGGCCTTCGTCGCCCCCCGGGCCGGGGCCGGGGCCGGGGCCGTCCAAGACGCCATCGGCTACTACGGGAACGTCTTCGGCGAAGCTCCGGGCCGGGTCGTGCTCATGGGGCACAGCATGGGCGGGGCGGTCGTGCTGAACGCGGTGCGGGCGGGGGTGAAGCCGGCCGCGCTCGTGCTCTTCGCCCCCGCGGCGGCGGCTTGGCCGGCCGAGGCGAAGGAGGTGCCCGCCTTCCTCGCCGTCGGGGCCCAGGAGCTGGCGATGCTCGCCCGGTCGGCCACCTCGCTGCGGCAGGCCCGGCCCGACGCCACCTTCCTCCAGCCCGACCCGTGCGAGCACTACCTGGTGGTGGGCGAGGCGGCGGACGCGGCTTACCGGTGGCTGGACGAGACCCTCAAGCCCGGCGGCTAGCCCCGGACCGGGAGGGCCGACGGGTAGCCTCCCGGCCGCCATGACCCTGCACGTGAGCATCGACGGACTGCGCCCGGACGCGGTCACGCCCGAGACCGCCCCGTTCCTCGACCGCCTCCTCGCCGAAGGGCGCTCGAGCCGCGAGGCCCGCACCGTGATGCCGAGCGTCACACTCCCTTGCCACACCTCGATGGTGCGGTCTGTCCCGCCCACCCGCCACGGGGTCACCTCCAACACGTTCACCCCGCTCGCCCGGCCCGTCCCCTCCATCGCCGACCAGGCGAAGGCGCACGGCCGCCGGACAGGCATGTTCCACAACTGGAGCGAGCTCCGCGACCTCGCCGATCCCGCCAGCCTGGACGTGGTCATGATGAACAGCCACAACCGGGCCCACGAGGACGACCACCGGGTCACGGACTACTGCCTGGCGGCGCTGGCGACCGAGGGGCTGGACTACGCCTTCCTCTACCTGGGGCACGTGGACAGCGCCGGCCATGCCCACGGATGGATGAGCGACGCCTACCTGGCGGCCGTCACGAACGCCGACGCCTGCGTCCGCCGGGCGGTCGAAGGGGCACTCGACCCCGACCTGCGGGTGCTCTGGCTGAGCGACCACGGGGGCCACGACCGCGGGCACGGCACCGACTGCGACGAGGACATGACGATCCCGTTCTGCGTGTGGTGGCCGGGGGTCGCGGCGGCCCGGCTCGAGGGCGTCCAGATCCTCGACGCCGCCCCTACGCTCGCAGCGATGCTGGGCGTGCCCGGGCACGAGGATTGGGAAGGCACGGACCGGAGCTCGTGAGCCCACGGGCCCCCACGTCGCGTGGGGGCCCGCCCGGCGGTCAGTCTCGAGAGACCGACTTCGACTTGACGTTCATCGTGCCCGCGCCCATGACGACCGTGTAGCGGTACCGGCCGGGCCTGTTCCCGCCCCGGGCTTCGAACCGGCCGGTGACGGTGCGGTTCCCGAACACGACCTGGCCGACGGTCTCGTCGTCCCAATCGAAGCGCGTCGAGCGGCTGAAGTCGTCCTCGACCGCCCCCCTCGCCTCACGGATCCACCGCCGCTCCTCGCTCGAGGAGAGGCCAGAGTCGCTCTGGTTGCCCGAGCCACCCCCACCCTCGACGAACCGGTCGGTGAGGAAGCTGACGGTCATGCTCGCGTTCTTGACGAAGGCGTTGAGACCGACCTGCCGGAAGCTGCCCCGGCCGTCGAGCTCCACCTTGCCCTTGCCGGTCGCGGAGTCCCGACCGACCTGCGAGACGTCGAGCTCGATCGTCGTGGGGCCGGTCTGCCACCAGCGACCCCGAACGCCGTCCGAAATGCCCGCCGAGGGGTCGATCTCGAACTCGTGGTTCGTGTTGAGCCGGACCCGGATCCGGTCGAAGCCGGAGGACGTCGATCGGGACTGCCAGCGCAGGTTGCCGCTCCCCCTTTCGCTCCGGTCGAGCGAGCGGACGGTGTTCCACTGGCCCCCGCCCCCTCCGCTCCCCCCGCCCCAGTCGTTCCCGGCGGAGAAGCGCAGAGAGAACCGGGCGTTGCGGCCCACTGAGCCACTGAGATCGACCCGTGTGAAGCTGCCTCGCCCGTCGAGGGTCACGCTGCCGGTTCCGTCGGCGTCGTCGCGCCCGACCTCGTCGATGCGGATGCGGACCCCCCTCGGCCCGTCCGGGCTCCAAGTGCCGCGGAACGACTCCTGGGCCCCGCGAACGATGACGATCTCGGCACGGCCGCTACGGAGCAGGTTGACCGAGACGCGCTGGACGTCGTTGGCGCTCGAGCGGGAACGGAACTCCAACGTACCTCGCCCGTCCTGAGTCGAGCGCATTTCGGCGAGTTGGGCCGCCGAGGGGGCGGAGAGGGCGGCGAGGGCCGTGAAGAGGCCAAGGGCCCTGATCGCGGGGATGGCGCGCATACCTCAATTATACGTGCCGGGGCCAGCGGTCGCCTCGGGCTCGGGTCAGCCCCCCGACCGGACGCCCCGCACCCGAGGCAAACTCCGGCCGGCCGCGAGGTTCGCCCGGCCGAAGCTCCGCCAGGAGTCGCTGTCGTCGCTCACCCGGCGAACGACCTTGATCGTGGCCCGCTTGCCGAGGTAGGCGGCGACAGCGGCCGCGATCACCCGCACCGTATCCGGGTCGAGGCCGTCGACGGGTTCGGGCGGTGCAGGGCGCAGGGCGGCGAGCTCCGCCTCCAGCGAGGCCAGCCGCGCGAGCAGCGCCTCGAACTCGGCGCGGGTGACGGGCGTCTCGCTCACGCCGGCGACACCGTGACCTTGGCCTTCTGGCCGTTCACCGTCACTTCGTACTCGATCTCCTGGGCGAGGTAGCCGGGGTGGCTGGGATCGACCGGGGCCCTGGGGGCGACCGGGTCGCGACCCAAGTTCAGCGGCCCGTCCGCCCGCTCCCGGAAGAACTTCGGAGCGACTTGGGGGAACATGGCGTAGGTCAGTGTGTCCTCGTCCGAGCCGTCGTGGCCCTCGAGGGCCTTGGCCTCGGCGGTGAGCTTGTCCCACTCGGGGGCGAGCAGGTCGGCCGGGCGGCCCGTGATCGGCTCCTTCTTAGCGCTCTCCTTGGCTTTGGCGACCACGGCCGGGTCCTTGTCGGCGTCGGTGGCCCCGTAGTAGCCGAGCATAAGGTCGCTGAACTCGCCGGTCATGACCTTGTACTCGCCCATCATGACGTTGAACACGGCCTGGGTGCCGACGATCTGGCTGCTCGGGGTCACGAGCGGGGGAAAGCCCGCCGCCTGGCGCACCCGCGGCACCTCCTCGAGCACCTCCCTCATCCGGTGGCCCTGGTTCTGCTGCTTGAGCTGGCTCTCCATGTTGCTCAACATCCCGCCCGGGATCTGGCTCTTGAAGATCTCCGTCTCGACGCCCTGGAAATCGGTCAGGAACTCGCGGTAGCGGGGCCGGATCGTCGCGAAGTGGTCGCGGGCCTCGTAGACGGCGGCGAGGTCGAGGCGTGTGTCGTACCCCGTCCCCTCGAGCATCTCGACCAGGCTCTCGGTCGGGTTGTGCCCGGGGCCGAGGCTGAGGGCGCTCACCGAAGTGTCCACGATGTCCGCCCCCGCTTCGATCGCCTTCATGAGGCTCACCAGCGTGACCCCGGTCGTCGCGTGGACGTGGACGTGCACGAGCAGCCCCTCGCCGCACTTCTCCTTGATCCCCTTGACTAGGTCGTAGGCGGGCTGCGGCTTGAGCAGGGCGGCCATGTCCTTGATACAGACCGAGTCCACGCCCATGTCCTGGAGCCGGGCCGCCATATCGACGAACTTCTCGATCGTGTGCACCGGGCTGATCGTGTAGCAGACCGTGCCCTGGGCGTGCTTGCCGGTGGCCTTGACCGCCCGGAGCGCCGTCTCCAGGTTGCGCGTGTCGTTCAAGGCGTCGAACACCCGGAAGACGTCCATCCCGTTCTCGGCCGCCTTATCGACGAACCGCTCGACGACCCCGTCCTCGTAGTGCCGGTAGCCGAGGATGTTCTGCCCTCGCAGGAGCATCTGGGTACGGGTGTTCGGGAGCAAACGCTTGAACGTGCGCAGCCGCTCCCAAGGGTCTTCGTTCAAGAACCGGATGCAGGAGTCGAACGTCGCCCCACCCCAGCACTCGAGCGACCAGTACCCGGCCCGGTCCAGCGCCTCGCAAGCAGGCACCATATCCTCCAGGGCCATCCGCGTGGCCATGAGACTCTGGTGAGCGTCTCGGAGGATGACGTCGGTCACTTCGACGGTGCGTGCCACAGCCCTAGTCTGGCACGGGCCGTCCGAGCGAAAAAGGGCCGCCCCGGAGGGGGCGGCCGAAGCTATGAGGAGAGTCTGCGCCTCTTTGGGCCGGGCGCTTTAGTTCTCGAAGTTGATCCGTCGGCCGACGCCGAAGAACTGGTCGGTGCCCGGGCCGCCGTCGCTGAGCGGGTCGCCCGTGAGAGCGCTCGCGTAGAACTCGACGATGTCGTTGCCGTCGCCGGCGGTGATCAGCGGGCTACCGATGACGGTGCCGTCCGTGAGGACCTTGATCGCGTCGTCGCCGCCGAGGCTGGAGATCCGGCCCGTCCCGCGCAGGTCGCGGGCGAAGTAGAGCTCCATGACGTCCTTGCCGTCGCCCGTGTCGATGAGGCCGCTGAGGCCCACCGACTGGTTGAGGAGGAAGTTGCCGACGAACTTGTCGTCGCCGATCCCGGTCGTGAGGAAGCTGCGGAGGCCCACCACGGTGTTCCCGCCGGTCGTCGAGTTGATCTCATAGGTGTCCGAGCCCGCGCCGAGCTGCCCACCCAGGACGAGGTTCAGAATCGTCGGCCGGGCGATCACGTCCAGCTTAACGTCGTCGTTCGACTCACCGCCGACGACGTTGACGTCGAGCGTCATGGTCGTGCTGACGTCCTGCGAGTCGACGAGGAGGTTCGTCGAGTTGGCACCCTCGCCGCCCTGGACGTCCCACTTCGTGCGGAAGTCGCGGGCCGCGCTGGTCCCGTTGATGAGGAACGAGTCGCTGCCAGCCCCGCCCGAGAGAGCGATGCGGCTGGTGACCGCGTTGGTCGTGAAGAACACCTGCTTATCGACGCTGGCGACGTCCTCGCCCGCCCCGGTCTCGATGCGGATCGACGGGAACTGAGTGCCTTGGGCCGTCACGCGGACCTGGTCGTTCCCGGCCTGGGTGTCGGCGAAGATCGACGTTACGCCCGTGTAGACGGTGCCGTCCGGAACGCCCGGGACGTTGAAGAGCGTGACCTCTCCGTTGACCGGGCCGACGACGACGGTGAAGACGTCGTCCGCCGCGGCGGTGACGATGCTGAGCGCGCCGTTCTCGAACGTGGTCTGGGCCATCGCCGCCTGGGCGAGGAGGGCAAGGGTGACAAGGGTGAAGGGTCGATTCAAGTTCATTGTCGTGTCCGTGAGGGCGGTGTGTCCGCCCTTCACCCTCTCAGGACCACCGACCCCCGTGGGGTGGACAGGAATCTTCGCGAAAGTGTGGGAATGGGCCCTTCCGACCCCGACACCGGTACCCCAAAGCGACGACACCCCGGCCGTTCCCGGTCGGGGTGTCGGTACAGCGGCAGGGCGTGGGGCTAGAGCGAACCCAGAGCGAGCACGACGTCGAGTCGGCCCGCCCCGAGGCGGGGATCCGAAAGGGCCGCCGCGTGCGAGACCGCGGACTCCAGGTCGTTGGTGGTGGCGTCCGACTTCCGCCCGAGCACAAGGGCCGCGACTCCGGACACGAGCGGCGCCGCGAACGAGGTGCCCCAGCCCCCCGCCCACCTGTTCCCCGGGTACGGCAAGAGCAGCCCCTCGCCCGGCGCCGACAGCGTGACAAGGGGGACCCCGAAGTTCGTGAACCGACTCCTCGCGTCCAACGGCGAGACCGAGGCGACGCCCAAGACCCGGTCGAACCCCGCAGGGTAGACCCCCGCCGTCTCAACCCCGTCGTTGCCCGCGGAGGCCACGAGCATCACGCGCTGACTGTCGAGGAACGCCACCGCCCGTTCCAATTCCTCCGAGCGGACGGTCGAGCTGAGGCTCATGTTGATCACTCGGGCCCCGTTCGCCTGCGCGAAGTAGAGCGCCCGCAGGACGTTGAACAGCGTCCCCCGACCGGTGCCGTCGAACGCCTTGAGCGGCATCAGCCGAGCCCCGGGGGCGACGAGTCGGATCGAGCCCATCACCATCGTCCCGTGGCCGAACGCCTTCGGCAAGGGGTTGTTGAGCACGTACTCCTGGAGCGAGCGCTCGAGGAGCGGCGTCGTGGTCGGGTTGATCTGGTACAGCTCCATCTCACCGAACGGCACGTTCGGCGGGGCCAAGCGAGACCGCTGGTCGGCCGACAGCTCGTCCTGCTCCGGCGCGAACCCAGGGCGCTCGCGGACGAAGTCGTAGCCAGGCACGAGTACCGGGGCGAGGAACGGGTGGTTCGGGTCGGAGCCCGTGTCCACCACCGCGACCGTCCACACGCCGAGACCGAAGAGGCCCCGGGCGACGTCGGCCCGGGTCTGGGTCGCCGCAGGCTGGTCCGCGAACCCGCGGATCGCGACGCTCCCGTAGTAGTCCACCGGGACCGGGTCGTTGAGGGCTTGGAGCAGGAACTGCAAGGTGTCCACGAGGCTCGTCTCGTTCTTCGCCTCCGGGATCCAGACCTCGACGTTCGGCTCGAGGTAGACGCCGTCCGCGGGCTCGAACGAACGCTCCACCGCCCGAGGGGCACGGCGGACGAGGTGGACCGGTTGGCCCGGGATCGATCGCAAGACGACGAAGCCGTTCTGTCGGAGGTAGTCGCGGAAGCCAGTCTGGCGCTCGTACCGGAGGACGAACTCGGGCGTGGCGGCCAGGGCCACGCCGGTGATGAGGGCCAGCAACGCCAGCACCCAGGTCAGTCGAAGGTTCGGTCGTTTCATTGGGATCCTCGTGGCTCGGAAGGTGAAGGCAAGGGGACGGTGAACTCGCCGTGGTCGCCAGCGTCGATCTCGAGGGTCGCACCCGGGGGCACCGTGAGCGCGAACTCGCCGGAGGGCATGGCCGCGACCCAGGGTCCGCCGTCGGCGTCCCGCACGGTCACCGGGACGACTGTCTCGCCCTGGCGCACCAGGCCGACGACCGAGAGGCCGGCACCCGCCCTCTCGAGCCGGACCTCCACCACGAGACCCCCAGCTTCGAACTCGAGGTCCCGAGAAGCCGTGGCCGCACTTCGGACGCCCACCGCCGCTTGGGCCCAGGAGTCGAACGAGAGCGCTGCGAGCAGCCGCTCCCCGAGGCTTGGCCCTGGGGCCCCCGCGATCCCCTTCGCCCGCACCAGCCAGGCGTCGGGAACTTCGAAGTCAGCCCGTCCCGAGGCGGCGTCGTGGACGGCCGCGAACACATCGACCCGGTCGCTACCTGCCGTTCCCGGCACCAGGCCCCTTGCCTCGTCGATGACCCTCCTGAGTTCGTCCCCGTCCGCCATTCTTCTCCCCTACCCGTCTCTAGACGCCCTGTGCCCGGCCTGATACACCCATTTCCTTTCTAGGATTTCATCAAAAGCGGCCGAACACGGCGAACGTCGCCCAGTGAGCCGGATGGTCAGAAAGGGACTTGACCGCCTGGACCGCTTCCGGATAGGCGCGACCCAGGCCCTCACCTCGGCCCAGGGCCCCGGCGAGGGTTCGCATGAACACCCTGGACAGGGCGTCGTCGGCGTCCCAAAACGAGCCCACGACCTGGCGGGCGCCCGCGGCCAGGCACGCCTGGATCAAGCCGGTCGGCTCGTCGCCCCGACCGATCTGGTCCAAACCCGTACTACACCCGCTCAGCACGACCCGTTCGCACCGGATCGGCACAGCGGCCAGGTCGAGTGCACAGACGTCCCCTCCGGCGAGCCGGATCGAGCTGAGGGCCGGATTGTCCTCCCGGTGCAGGCCGTGGGCGGCGACGTGGAGCCACCGGTGCCGTGACGCGAGGTCCCGCAAGGCGGCGGGAGTCGCCTCGTGGCCGACCACAAGGGCTTCCGCCCCCAGTGCCTCGCCGACCTCACGGGCCTCGTCGGCGATCTGAGGCGCTGCCTCGTCCGGCGCCGCCAACACCGCCCCGCCGCCACCGGCCCACGGGGCGAACGTACCGAGCCGGTGCCAGACGGTCGCCGACGGCACGGACACGACCGACCGGGCAAGGGCGAGGGGAGCGCCCTCGACGAGGGCAGCGTGCCAAGGCAGACCAAGGAGCGGGCCCGCCGGGGCGAGCACGACCGAGTCCGGCAACGACCCGACCCGCCCAAGCGTCAGGGCCCCGAGCTCGTCGAGCAGAGCCAGGGCCTCGGCCCCGCCACGCCCGCCCCGCTGGGCTCGAGCCAGGTGGAACCGAAGGCGACGGCCAAGGTCCTCGACTCCCCCGGCCGGGCCCCAATCGACGAGGTCGCACCGCTCGGCGCGAACGTCCAGGCCCCAGAGGCGCCCGTCCGCGACAAAGGCTTCCAGCACGGCTGTCCCGGGGCCGAGGCCGCCCTGGACGTCTGCAAGGCTCAGCGGGGCCGGGGTCGGCAAAGACTCGTGAGGGCCCCCGAGGCCGGGGACAAGCCCCTGTCCGAGAGTCTCCGCGAGCGTCCTCGCCTTGGCCTGCTGGACGACGGCGAACCGGCCCTCGCTGTCCGGTTCGACCAGGAAGGCGTCCTCGAACACGCGGGTCCGATCCGTCTGGAACGAGAGGCGGAGTCCGGCCGAACCCAGGTCCCCGCGGAGCCCCTCGAACGACGACCGGGCCCTGCCAAGCGCCGACCGGGCGGCCTCTTCCTCACCATCGAGCCGCTCGGCCCGCCCGACGATCCAGGCCGTATGGAAGTCCACCAGCGGGCCTGGGAAGGCGGCCGAGGCTTCGCGGGCCGCGCCTTTGGCCGCGTCCCCGTCCCCTACTCGGAGGTCGGCCTCGGCCACGAGCAGCGCCGCCTCGGCGTGCCGCTCTCTAGCGCCCGCCGTCCGAAGCCGGTCGAGGGCCCGTCGGAGGCGCAGACGAGACGCCTTCCCCGCCCCGGCACGGTCGTCCGCGAGCCCAAGGTAGAGCTCGGCCAGCCCCCGCCAGACCGGGTTACGCCCACGGGCCAAAGCGCGACGGGCCCCGTTCAAGTCACGGACCGCATCGTCCAGGCGCCCGGCCAAGAGGGCCGCTAGACCCTTCACCAACAGGGCCCGGCCCAGTTCGGACCGGAGGCCTAGGGCCCGGAACGCCCGCTCAGCCCGCTCCGCGACCCCGTACCCCTCGTCTCGAAGCCCGATCTGGATCAGGAACTCGCTCTGGTCGAGCAGGGCGTTTCCGATCTCGAAGTCAGGCTCCGAGTCCAGCGTCAATTCCCACTCGCCCAGCGCCCGGCGGTAGCTGGCGAGGGCCTCGCGGTACCGCCCCTGACGACCCAGGCTGTACGCCCGGTTGAAGTCGGTCTCTCGGAGGGGCAACACCATGCCGTGCTCGCGGAAGTACGCGGCCGACCGCTCGTAGTAGGCGTCCGCCTCGAGGAACCGCCCTAAGGCCATGAGGCACACCGCCGCGTTACGGGTCGAAAGAGCGACGTCCTGGAACGCACCGGCCCCCTCGAGAACCGGCAGGGCCCCCAGGTACCGCTCGAGCGCCTCTCCGTGCCGGTCGAGCCGGTGCAGGGCGTTCGCGAGGTTGACGTCGAGGCGGGCGATCCGGAACGAATCGCCGGCCCCGGCCAGGACACTCCGGGCCTCTTCGGCGAGCGCGAAGGCCTCGTCGAAGCGGTCCGCGTAGATCAGGGCCTGGATGGCGCCGGTCGCAGTGATCGCCGCCTCCTTCGGTTCCCCCGCGGCCAGCAGGTTCCGGCGGCTGCGGACGTAGTGGCCCCAAGCCAACCGGTGCCGGCCACGAAGGAGCGCGACGTGCCCCAACAGCCGGTCCGCGAGCCCTCGCTCCCGCTTGTCCCGACCCCGCCCGGCGACCCGCTTCGCCCCGTGCGCGAGGCGGCCCGCGGCGTCGAGGTCCTCCCGCAAGGCCCGCATGGTGCGCTCGAACAGGGCCCCAGCCAGCCCCGGAGCAGGGTCGAGCGAGTCGGGGTCCCGCTGCCCGTTCGCGACGGTCTCGACCAGTTCAGCAAGGTCTATCGTCACGGGAGGCCCCTCGCGCGCAGCAGCCGCTCAAGTCGCTCGAGACAGCGCCGCCGGGTCAGCCCGATCGACCCGACGGCGAGGCCGAG
The DNA here is from genome assembly GCA_022843485.1 of Fimbriimonadaceae bacterium. Taxonomy (GTDB): domain Bacteria; phylum Armatimonadota; class Fimbriimonadia; order Fimbriimonadales; family Fimbriimonadaceae; genus JALHNM01. The sequence continues at coordinate 41,263 of JALHNM010000012.1, forward strand.
CTCGGCCGCGACTTCGTCGTACGGTCGGGGGGGGTCTTCGAAGAACAGGCGCTCGACCAGCGCCCGACACTTCGGCGAAAGCTCCTCGAGTGCGCCCAGCACCGTGTGCCTCCGCTCGGCGAGAAGGAGATCGCGTTCGGTGTCGCCCTCGTCCGGGACCGCCTCAAGTTCAGACCCCGTCGGGCTCGTGACAGTTCGGGCCGACATGTCCCGGAGTCGCCGGGAATGTCGGGAGGCGACCACCCGGAGCCAGGCCCCCAGGTTCGCCGTGTCCTCGAGCCGGTCGAGTCGCCGGTACAGCTCGAGGAACACGTATTGAAAGGCGTCCGGCTGGTCTGCGAGGGGCACCCGCTCGGCCCGCACCACGGCTGCCACAAGTCCCGCGTACCGATCGACGAGGGCGTCCCAAGCGCCGGCGTCGCCCCGGGCGGCCGCACGGACAAGGGTGGGGTCGGACCGCTGAGTCATGGGCGCCTCTCCGACCTCGACGTCGGCAGTCTCCACAATACAAGACGCACGCGCCGAACCGGCGGGACGGCGGGCGCCGCCGCAGGTGCGCCTGCGGGGGCGACGCACAAGGCCGGGCTGTCCGACGAGCGAAGACCCCCGGCCCGAGCCCGACTCAAGCCCACGCAAGACGCCGGTCCAGGCAAACTATGAGCCGGAGGCCTCCAGACCCGGAGCACCCGATGGATCCCGTCACCTCGACCCGCCCTTCCCCCCTCGACCGGCCGCTCGTCGAGGAGCTCCTCGGGCTTCGGGAGGAGATGGTGGAGTTCGCCGATTCGCAAGCGGACGAGGTGCGGCTCCTCGACCCCGGACGTCAGGCGAGTGCACGGAACCTGTTGCACTACCTGGCCCTGCGGCGGAGGGACCTGCGCGACCTCCAAGACCGGTTGGCCGAACTCGGGCTCTCGTCCTTGGGACGGGCCGAGTCCCATGTGCTCGCCACCCTGGACGCAGTCGTCACTCTGGTCCACCAAGCCCAAGGCCTCACCTGGTCGCCGCCGCAGGACCCGCCCCCTCTCGACTCCGCTCAGGGCCGCGCCTTGTTAGCGAGCCATACCGAGGCGCTTCTGGGGCCGGAGCCGTCGGGCAGGGCCGTCAGGATCATGGTCACGATGCCGAGCGAGGCCGCCGACGACGCCGGGCTCGTCCACCGGCTGCTCGAAGGGGGCATGAACGTCATGCGCATCAACTGCGCGCACGACGGACCGAAAGAGTGGCGGCGGATGATCGAGCACCTGCGTCGGGCCGAGGACGCCCTCCGTCAACCGTGCCGAGTGCAAATGGACCTCGGTGGGCCGAAGCTCCGGACCGGGCCGATCGAACCCGGCCCGGCCGTGCTCAAGGTGCGGCCGCAGCGCGACCCCTATGGTCGGGTCGAGCGGGCAGCCCGGGTCTGGATCTGCCCCGAGGACCGGCCTTCCCCGCCCCCGACCCCCGCCGACGGAGTGCTGCTCCTGCCCGGCGAGTGGGTCGACCGGCTGGAAGCGGGCGACCTGATCGAGTTCGAGGACGCCCGGGGCGCACGCCGCGAGCTCTCGGTCCTCGATACGACCTCGACCGGGGCCTGGGCCCTGTCCGACCGCACCGCCTACTTCGTCCCCGGCACGGTGCTCACCCGGACGACCCGCGGCCAGCGGGAAACGACGCTCAGGGCGGTGCCGCCAACCGGACAGGCGATCCCGCTCCGTAAAGGCGACGTGCTCCTGCTCACCAGGTCGGCCGCGCCTGGTCGTCTAGCGACTCTGGACCCCCACGGCCAGGTCCTCACGCCCGCGATGGTCGGGTGCACGATGCCAGAGGTGTTCGAAGACGTCGAGACCGGTGAGGCCGTTTGGTTCGACGACGGACGGATCGGCGGGGTCGTCGAGCGCAAGGAGAGCGACCGCCTGGTCGTCCGGATCACCCAAACCCGGGCCCGGGGAGGAAAGCTCCGCGCGGACAAGGGCATCAACCTGCCCGACTCGCAACTTCGACTCTCGGCCATGAGCGAGAAGGACGAGGAGGACCTCGCCTTCGTGGCCACGCACGCCGACATCGTCGCGCTTTCGTTCGTGAACTCCGCGACCGACGTCCAGCGCCTCCACGAGCGGCTGGACCGGCTTGGGGCCGGGCTCGGCGTGGTGCTTAAGGTCGAGACGCGGCGGGGCTTCGAAAACCTCCCGTCGATGCTGCTGAGGGCCCTACGCTCACGGGCGTGCGGCGTGATGATCGCCCGGGGCGACCTCGCCGTGGAGTGCGGCTTCAACCGTCTGGCCGAGGTGCAGGAGGAGGTGCTCTGGCTGAGCGAGGCGGCCCACGTGCCGGTGGTCTGGGCCACCCAGGTCCTTGAGAACCTCGCCAAAGAGGGCCTGGCTTCGCGCGCCGAGATCACCGACGCCGCCATGGGCCACCGCGCTGAGTGCGTGATGCTCAACAAGGGGCCTTACGTCGAGGAGGCGGTCCGGGCGCTCGACGACATCCTGCGGCGCATGCACGGGCACCAGTCGAAGAAACGGTCGATGCTCCGGCGTTTGAGCCTGGCCAGCGACTTCGCCCGCACCTAGGGGCCTGCGATCGCACGGCGCATGGCGCCGAGGGTGGCCTCGCTCACATGGTGCTCGATCCCCTCGGCGTCGATCTCGGCCTGGCCGCGGGGTACACCGATCGAGACGAGGAAGTCGACCACCAACCGGTGCCGCTCGAGGCTCGCGACGGCCATGTCCCGCCCTGCCCGGGTCAAGTGGACGAACTGGCGCGGGTGGATGCAGACAAGGCCTTCGCCTTCGAGCCGAAGCAGCGTCTTCGTGACCGTCGGTTGGGCGACCCCGAGCTCGCGGGCCAGATCGACGGTCCGGGCCCCCACGGCGGTCTCGCACTCGCACGCGCCGGGGACCTCCCCGCCCAACCGCCCCTCGCCGAGCCGGAACACGAGCTCGACGTAGTCCTCGGCCTGCTCGCGGGCGTGGTCGGCCCGGGTGCGGCTGAAGGGGTTGGCCGTTCCGGTCACGGTGGGACTCTACCTGGCTAGCCTCCGGAGGGTCGGCCCGGCGCAACCGGAGCCGCCCATGAGCCGTACACTCTTCGAGACCTGATGAAGACGCTCGCACTCTTCTCGCTCGCCGCCGCTAGCCTGGCCCTTGCCGGGTGCCAAAACCAACAGGCCAACGTCGAGGGCAGCCGGAAGGCCGCCGAAGAGTGGGTGGCCAACACCCTCCCGGACGGCTACCGCCTCGTGAAGTTCTCGACTGCGACCCTGGACACGGACAAAGACGGGTACGTCACGGCGGACATCCTGGTGACCCGAGGCGACGGCAAGTACCGGCTCATCCAGCTCCAGACCCCCACGATGGGGCGAGTCCTCGAGATCGAGAAAGGGGGCTCTGCGAAGCTCCACATGATCCCCTACAACGATACGTTCGAGGGTTCGGAACCCCGCCCGCGCTAGCCCGCGGGCCATCGTACCGATTCAGAAAACCAGGGCGTGTCGGTGCACAGACCGGCCTCCGTCCAGAGTCGTGAGAGTGGCCAATGCCGCCTCAAAACCCCTAGGGGAGTAGTGGCTGCCGCAGTAGGACTCGAACCTACGACCCGCTGATTAAGAGTCAGCTGCTCTACCGACTGAGCTATGCGGCAGTGGAGACGCGATGATACCCAAGATGATCGGCTGGTAGGGCGGGCGGGCTTAGGGGGTCGAGGGGCCCTGGGGAGGGCCGTGGGCCCGGGGGTGCGTCGAAGCGGGCCCCTCGTCCGTACCCTGAGTATGGAGGTTCTCGAAACCGTCACCCGCCCGACCCAGGAGTTCCTCGCCCAGATGCCCAAGGTGGAGCTCCACGTCCACCTCGAAGGCTCGATCCGTCCCGAGACCCTGCTGGCTCTTGCCCAGCGCAACCGGGTGCCCTTGCCGGTCGATTCCGTCGAGGGCCTGAGGGACTGGTACTCGTTCCGCGACTTCCCCCACTTCGCCACGGTCTACTGGACCCTGAGCGAGAGCATCCGCCGACCCGAGGACATCGAACTCGTCGTCCGGGACTTCCTGCAGGGCCAGGCCGACCAGAACGTCCTCCACACCGAGTTCACCTACACCGCGCTCACGATCTTCCGGCGGTGCGGGATCGCCTGGGCGGATCAGGTCGAGGCGCTGACTGCCGGCCGGGAGTGGGCCCGACGGGAGCTCGGAGTGACGTCCGCCGTCGTCGTCGACCTCCCCCGCGAGGACTGTACGGAGGAGGAGAGCCTGATGGTCGCCGATTGGGTGATCGATCGTTACGGCCGGGGCGTGGACGCCTTCGGGCTCGGCGGCTACGAGGTCGGGTTCCCGCCGCACCTGTTCAAGCGGGCGTTCGACCGGGTCCGTTCCGCGGGGGTGCCGAGCGTGCCCCACGCCGGGGAGACGGAGGGCCCGGCCAGCGTTTGGGGCGCACTCCGCGACCTCGGGGCGGCCCGGATCGGGCACGGCGTCCGGTCGCTCGAGGACCCCGGACTGGTCTCGTTCCTCGCCGACCACCAGGTCCCGCTCGAGGTCTGTCCGAGCAGCAACGTCTGCCTCAAGGTCTTCGACGCGATGGCCGACCACCCGCTCCCGCGCATGCTTGAGGCCGGCCTCAACGTCACCCTGAACTCGGACGACCCCCCGATGTTCGACACGAGCCTAACGACGGAGTGGCAACGGGCCGTGGACTCGTTCGGTCTCGACCTGGCGACGGTCCGGTCCATGACCGAGAACGCAGTCGCCGCCGCCCTTGTGGACGAGGAGCGGCGGCGGGAGCTGGCGGAGGCCGTACGGACGGCGTTTACTGCTTGATGGCGACGGAGATGTCGAACTTCTGGTCGCCGACCGTCGCCGTCCCGTCGGTCTTGAGGATCGCCTTCGTCGTCGAGTCGTAGCTCACGACGTACGCGAGCTGACCCGCTTCGCCCTCCCCGGCCTTGAGCGAGGACTTGACTTCCAGGCGGGCCACTGGCTTCCCTTCGACCTGGTCGATGCCGATGAGCTTGCCTTCGCCCGAGAACTCGGCCGAGGCGGTTTTCCAGGCCACGGAGAACGAGTCTCCCACGCTCAGCTCCTTGTTCGGAAGGTAGCTCATCAGGAGGAACATCGCCATGAGGAACTCGGGGCCCTGAGTCGACACCTCCTTCGGCATGCCGAAAGCGTCGACCATGAGGTTGAGCGCTCCGGTCATCGTCGGCTGGTCGCTCTCGTTCTCGCCCATCTTGACTCGGAAGCTCGTCGGGGTGATCGTGGTGGCGGTCAGCCCGTCCTGCTTGGCGCCGTAGGCAAGGTCGAACGCCGTCGTCAGCTTCATGGTCAGTTCACCCTGCGAGCCGCCGAACGTCATGACGTAGGAGAGCTTGCGCCCTTCCGATTGATCGTGGACGAGGTTGACCTTGTCCTGGGCCGAGGCAACGACGAAAGAGCCCATCAGGGCAAGCAGGGCGAACGCTCTCATGATTCACGTCCTCGGCGCCGGGGCCGAGCGGTACCAGATAGTATCGGCTCGCGGGGGCCCCGCATGACCGACAGGGCGGGATCGGCCCTTTAGACCCGCTGGCCAAGTGGGACAATCGTGCCGTGTTCCGCTCCTTGACCCACGGCGCCCCGGGCCCGACCGACCTTGTCCTGACGACCTGCTTCGACGACCTGGAGGTCCCGGCCTTCGCCGACCCGGCGGTCCAGGAGGCGGTGCGACGCCCCGGGTTCAAGGGCGAACTGCGACGGGTCGTCGAAGCGAGGCCGGCGAGCGGACCGACCGTCCTCGTGGCCGGGCTGGGGCCGCGGGCCCGGTTCGACCAAGCCTCATGGCGGGTCGCCGCCGCCGCGCTCGCCCGGAAAGCCAGCGAACTCCGCGCCCGGGTTGTCCAAGCCCAGGCCTCGGGGCTTGAACCGGTGGGACGGTCCGGCCAAACCCTCGGCGAGGTCTTCGGTGCGCTCGCCTGGCGGTCGACGGAGTACCGGGGGAGTCAGGCCAAGCTGGACGACCTCGCCGACGTCGGGCTCACGGCGTCCGACGAGGAGTTCGACCGTGGCGTCGAACGCGGGCTCGCTTTGGCCGCCTCGGCCAACTGGGCTCGAACGCTGGCCTTCACCCCTCCGAACGTCGCGACGCCCGACTGGATGGCGAGCCAAGCCGAGGGCCTCCGCGCGCTCGGTCTGCACGTCCGCGTGCTCCGGGGGAGCGAGCTCGAGGAAGAGAGGCTCGCGGGCCTGATCACGGTCGGAAGGGCCTCGGTGAACCCCCCGTGCCTGATCCGGGTCGAGTACCGCCCGGACGGGGTGAGCGGCGACCCGGTGGTCCTCCTCGGCAAGACGGTCACCTACGACACGGGCGGACTCGCGATCAAGCCGCGAGAGGGGATGCGCGGGATGAAGGGCGACAAGTCGGGCGGATGTGCCGTCCTGGGGGCCATGCACGCGGTGGCCACGGTCGTCCGGCCGCCGTTACCGGTCGTGGGGCTCTTGGTCGCCGCCGAGAACTCAGTCTCGGGCGACGCCTTTCGCAACGACGACGTGATGACGTTCCGGAACGGGGTCACGGTCGAGGTCACCAACACGGACGCGGAGGGGCGGCTGGTGCTGGCGGACGGGCTCTGTTGGGCGTACGACAACGAGTCGCCTCGCTGTGTCGTCGACCTGGCGACGCTGACCGGCGGAGTGGTGGTGGCCCTCGGGTCGGTCTACGCGGGGTACTGGGCGACCGACGAGGCCCTCGGCGCGGGCCTCACCTCGGCTGCCGAGGAGACCGGTGAGCGGCTCTGGCGGCTTCCCCTACACCGGGAGTACGTCGAATCGATGAAGTCTGAGATCGCCGACCTCGTCAACTCCGTCGCGAGCCGCGGCGCCCACCCGGTGATGGGCGCGACGTTCCTCTCCCAATTCGTGCCCGAGGGGGCGCCCTGGGCCCACATCGATATCGCCGGGGTCGCCTCGACGGATCGCGACAAGGACGGCCAAACACCCGGGCCGACCGGGTTCGGCGTGCGGCTCCTGGCCGAGTGGCTAGGCCGGGGCGGCCTCGGCTAGCCAGTCGCGGTGGAGTCGGTCCGGCCAGCACCCGAGGCCGTGTACTTACGACGACGAGGCTGCTTTCGGGCGGGCAAGAGGTCCTTCATGACGGCGAGCGGGCCGAAGCAGGTGAGTCGGTCGCCCGCCGCGAGCACGTGGGCGTCGTCCGGGTTGGGCGTCGCCTGACCGGCCCGGTCGAGGCTCAAGACGACCACGCCCTCCGCCCGGAGCCCGGCGTCTTGGATGGCCTTGCCCACCAGGGCCGACCCGGTCACGACGTTGACCTCGGCGACGCCGTAGCCCGTGTTCACCGTCAGCTTCTCGCGGATGTCGAGTTCCGGGAACATGACCTGCTCGGCGACGTAGTCCACGATCGCCCCGGCCACGTCGATCCCCGTCGCCGTCTCGATCCCCTTCAGCCCGGGGGACGAGTTGACTTCGATGAGTTGGGGGCCGGTCGCCGACTCGAGGAGGTCCACCCCCGCCACGCGCAACCCAAGGATCTGGGCGGCACGGACAGCGGCGAACCGGTAGTCTTCGGGCAGCTCGATCGGCTCCGCTTTGCCCCCGCGGTGGATGTTCGCCCGGAACTCGGTGCCCTGGGCCACGCGGCGCATGCTGGCCACGACCCGGTCGCCCACCACGATCGCGCGCACGTCCCGGCCCTTCGATTCGGCCACGAACTTCTGGATGAGCACGTTCTGCTTCGCGCCTTGGAGGGTCTCGATGATGGCCTCGGCGACCTTTTGGGTCTCGGCCAGGATCACCCCGACCCCCTGTGTGCCCTCGAGGAGCTTGATGATCACGGGCGCCCCGCCGACCCGCTCGATGGCCGGCAGGATGTCGTCCCGGCCCCGTACGAAGGAGGTCGGCGCAATGCCGATGTCGTACTTGGAGAGGATCTGCAGGGACCGCAGCTTGTCCCGGGCGTTCGTGATCGCGTTCGCCGTGTTCGCGACGAAGACGTTCATCTGCTGGAACTGCCGCACGACGCTCGTGCCGAAGTGGCTGATAGAGGCCCCGATCCGCGGCACGACGGCGTCGGCGACCCGGACCCGCCGGCCCCGGTAGAAGATCTCGGGCGACCCTTGTTCCAAGAGCAGCGAGAACCGCAGCGTGTCGAGCACCTGGACCCGGTGGCCGCGCTCTTTGGCGGCCATCCGGAGGCGCCGGGTGCTGTACGACTGGGGGGCGCGGGAAAGGACGAGCACTCTCACGGGGCGGGCTTCCCAAGAAGGTTCGTGGCGTGGGCGTCGATCAAGAAGTCTTGTCCCAGCGCGGTGCGGCCAATGAGCATCCTTGCGTGCATGTTGTCGCGGTCTACGAGCGACAGTTCGACGACCTTCTCGACCGGGCCGAGCCGGATAAGGGTCTTGACGAAGAAGCGCTCTTGGGTCGTCCCGTTACTGGAGGTGACCCGGCTCTTCCGGACGACCGTGGCCTCTACCGGAATGTGCCGGTGCCGCTCGGTCCGGTGGAGCACGACGTCGAACCGGATCCGGCCCGCGTCCAGCACCTCGAGGTTATCGACGTGGATGGCGCTCGTCCGGGCTCCGGTGTCGATCTTGGCGTGCAGGTTCGGCACGCCCCAGTCGGGAAGGGCCACGAACTCGCGCCATCCGATCACGATGCGTCGCTCGCGCTCCACGGGGCCCATTCTAGCGCAGGTTAGGACCTCGGAACGCAGGAGCCACCGCGCGGGTAGCTCGGGGTATGGAGGTCCCGCCGGTGACCCAACGGACTGAACGATCGCGCCCTGGAGGCGTCTCCTCCCTTGTGATCGATACCCTGTCGAGCCTTGGGACTTGGACAGCGGTGCTCGTGGCTGGACTCGCGGTCGGTGGACTGGCGCTCGGTGCGCTGACGACGCCGAGCGTGGTGCTCCTGCCGGAGCGGTCGGGACTGGCGCGCGGGACGGGCTCTCCCCACGGGGCGGGGCCGGACGGTGCGCCGGGCGGACTCGCGAAAGCGGTGTCGCACCGGCTGTAAGACAGACCCTCAAGGGTGAAGGAACTAGCGGGCGGCTCCCTCTTGTTTGGAGCCGCTCTTTTTTCTTCGGCCGAGCGACCTGTTCGGCCCTCCCTTAACAGTCCCTTAGCACGAAGGGATTACTCTCGCCTAATGCGCAAGGCGTTCACCCTCATCGAACTCCTCGTCGTCATCGCGATCATCGCCATCCTTGCCGCCATCCTCTTCCCGGTCTTCGCCCAGGCTAAGACTTCGGCGAAGGTGACCCAGTCCACTAGCGGGATGAAGCAGCTCGCCCTCGGGTTGCAGATGTACTCGACCGACTTCGACGACACCGCGGTGTACCACTACGGTGACACCCCCGCCGGCCGGGTCGACTACACCAAGAACACCACCTGGGTCGCCGACATTCAGCCCTACGTGAAGAACCGGTCGATCTTCTTCGACCCGATGATGCCGGAGCCCAAGGGGGACAATCGAGACCTCTACTTCGACCCGTTCTACAACGACTGGTACGCCTGGACCTGGGTCACCAGCTTCAGCCTCAACGTGGACGGGTACTCGGTGACCCTGTCCGGGACCCGGTGTGAGGACATGACTTCACGAGAGACGGGCGCACGCCGCTTGACTTCAATCGAGAGCCCGTCGGACCGCCTCGCGCTGGCTCCGACCCGGTACGCCAACCTCTCCTACTCGTGGATGCGGTTCTTCGCCTACGAGGCGGCCTGGCCGCGCATCGACCGGTACGCCGCGGGCTGGGACTGGAAGCAGCTGATCTGGGACGGCCGCCGGCAATACCCGAACAGCCGGTTCGTCGGGGCCTTCGCCGACGGCAGCGCCCGCAAGTTCGGCCGCGAGAAGTTCGTCGGCCGGCACACGGACCCGAACCAGACCGAGGCCCGGAACTTCCGGGAGTGGTGCGCGGTCATGGAGCGCAAGCAGCTCTGGTCGTTCTGGGGGCGCCCGTGGTCGCCCGACTAGGCCTCGTCGCCCTCCTCGCCGGTCTCATCGTCGGGATCACAGGGTGCTCCACTGAACCGGGCCCCAACGACCCCAAGATGACCCCCGCGGAACAGAAGAAAGAACAGGAGACGATGTACACGCCTGAAGAGGCGGAACGTCTGAAGCCGCCCCGCGGCTGATCCCGAATGCCGTCCCGGTTGGCCCGAACCCCCTGGTTCGCCGACCGGGACTGCCCTTAGACCGGTTCGGCGCGCCGGGAATCCGTTCGAAGCGTGCGGCCCTGCGTGCCCTTGGGCACCCTGCCCGAGCCTCGTCCGCCTTGATCGGGGCCAGGCTACGGATCGCAGGCGCAAGGAGGCCCCGAGCCCGTCACCCCGAAAACCCAGTAGACTCGACCCGTGGCGAGATATCTCACCAGCGTCGGGATGGAGGTGCACGCCGAGCTCCTTACCCGGAGCAAGATGTTCTGCCGGTGCGAGGTCGGGTTCGGGGGCGAGCCGAACACGCGGGTCTGTCCGGTGTGCCTGGGACTCCCAGGGGCACTGCCGGTCCCGAACAGGGTCGCCATCGAGATGGTCCTGCGAACGGCCCTGGCCCTGAACTGCCAGATCGCCTACGACAGCGTCTTCCACCGCAAGAACTACTTCTATCCCGACCTGCCCAAGGGGTTCCAGGTCAGCCAGTACGGGGAGACGAACCCTTTGGGTTACTACGGGACGCTCGACATCCCCGCCGCGGACGGTGGCACTAAGACGGTCCGGATCCGCCGAGTCCACCTAGAGGAGGACACAGGCAAGCTGATGCACCTCCCCGGCGGCGGCAGCGGGGTCGACTACAACCGGGCCGGCGTGCCGCTCATGGAGATCGTCACCGACTTCCCGCCCGACATCACCACCCCGGACGAGGCCCGCGACTATCTCCAGCAACTCCGCCTCGTTCTGCTCTACCTCGGGGTCTGCGACGGGAAGATGGAGCAGGGCAGCATGCGGTGCGAGCCCAACATCTCGATCCGGCCCGAAGGGAGCGAAACCTACGGGACGAAGACTGAGCTTAAGAACCTGAACAGCTTCCGGAGCGTTCAGATGGGCGTCGAGTACGAGACGGAGCGCCAGAGCCAGGTGATCGAGTCCGGGGGCCGCGTCGTCCAGGAGACCCGGGGCTGGAACGAGTCGACCCAGTCCTCCTTCGCGATGCGCACCAAGGAGAGCGAACAGGACTACCGGTACTTCCCGTGCCCGGACCTCGTGCCGATGCACTTCGAAGAGGCCTCGATCGAGCGGCTGCGGGCCACGATCCCCGAGCTCCCGCTCGCCAAGCAGCGCCGCTACCAGGGTGAGTTCGGCCTCAGCGAGTACGACGCGGGCGTGCTCGTCGGCGACCAGTCGTGGGCGGGGTTCTTCGAGGAGGCAGTCGGTCAGGGCGGCGACCCCAAGGCCGTCTGCAACTGGATGAACGGCGACCTCTTGCGCCTTCTGAACGAGACCGGGCAAGTCGCCCTCGCCGGCGGCCAGGCCGTCGCGCACGGACACGGCACTCCCGCGACCGTCAGCAAGGTCACCCCTGCCCACATCGTCGACCTCGTGCGCCTCGTCGGGTCCGGGCAGATCAACTCGAAGACGGCGAAAACCCTCCTCGACGACGCGTTCTCGAGCGGGGACATGCCGAGCCGCCTCGTCGAGGCGAAGGGGCTCACCCAGATCTCGGACGACGGATTCATCAAGGAAACCGTCGCCCAAGTCATCGCCGAGAACCCTGGGCCCGTCGAACAGTACAAGTCCGGGAAGCAGGGCGTGATCGGCTTCCTGGTGGGACAGGTGATGAAGTCCTCCCAGGGCCGCGCCAACCCGACGATGGTCCAGGACGAGATGAGGAGGCAACTGGGCGAATGACCCGCGGAGCGTGCCTGGCCGTAGCAACCCTTGCCTCGACCGCCTTCGCCTGGGGCCAGACGGTCGCCGACGACATCGTCCGGGCCACGCGCGCCCGGGTCGAGGCCGAGAACGACGTCGCCTTCCAGGACGGGCAGTTCCCGACCGTGATCCAGGGCCTCAGGGTGTCGTGCGAGCTCGAGCCTTCCGACGGCGACGCCTGGAGCAATCTGGTCTGGATGCTTGGGAACGTGGAGGACCATGGGGGGGCGTGGGCGATCGCTGCCCGGTTCCACCGGCTCAATTCGACGAACCCGGACTCGTCCTACCTTCTCGCGGAGTGGCTCTTCCGAAGGCGCGCCTTCGGTCAGGTGCCGGCCCTACTCGAGCCTGCTGTCGCCGCGACCCCCCCCCCCCACCCGAACAGCTTTCGCTATCTTGCCCACGCTTATGACCGGCTCGGGTTCTTCGAGGACTCCGTCCGGGTCTGGGAGCTGCTCATCAAGCTCAACCCAGACGACGCCCCCGCCAAGGCCAACCGCGACCGAGTTCGTGCGAAGCTGAGTCCCGGGCAGTGAGACGCCGCCCCTGGTCGGGGCGTCCCTAGATCTACGGGTCGCGCAGACGGCCCAGGTTCATGGAGGAACCAGAGTATGGACAGGATGACCCCCCTCGACCTTGAGCGCGTGCAGTTGCCTACGGCCTGGCGCGGCTACCACCGCGAGTCCGTCGACCGGCTCCTCGCGAGCCTCGCCGCCCAACTCGGGGAGATGCTCGCCGAGGCTCAGACCGCCCGGCGTCGGTTCGAAGACGCCGAGCGAACGCTCGCCACCTACCAAGGACGGGAGCGCGCCCTCGTCGACGCGGTGACGCTCGCCCAGAAGGCCGCCGACGACGCCCGCGCGAACGCCCGTCGCGAAGCCGAACTCATCGTCCAGGAGGCGAACGTCGAGGCCCAAGAGATCAGGCAGAAGGCGACCGAATCGGCCGCGTCCGTCCAGTGGGAGATCGAGAGGCTGCGACAGGAGAAGACCAACCTTGAGGCGCGCCTCCGGGCGACGTTGCTCGAGCACCTCGACCGCCTCGACGCCCAGGGGCGGGCGGTGATCGAGGTCGCCCCCCAAGAGGCCGCGACTGGTTGAGTTTTCAGTCCGGGTGACGCCGCGAGCCAGTCGGACTCGGATCGAGGCGGGGCCCCCGATCCGGGTTTACGTGACCACGCCGCCGGTCGAGGGGCAGGCGAACCAGGCGGTGGTCGAGGCCCTCGCGGTGTGGCTCGGCGTCTCGAAGTCGTCGGTCCGAATCGTGCGCGGGGAGACGAGCCGCGATAAGACCATACAGGTCGAAGGGATCGAACCTGACGCCTTCCAAGGGCGACTGAAGCTCTAGCCGAGCCCAGCGGTAGTACCGTCGACGATGTGGATCACCCGGGCAGCGGGCTCGGCAAGGCGGGCCTGGTCACGCCGCTGGCGGCTGCAGGCGACGACGATGAGCCGCTCCTCGTCGTCCATCAGCGGCCACTGGGAGATCTCGTCAAGAGTGCGGAAGCACCCAAGGCACACCCCTTCCCCGTCGAGCTTACACACTCTCACACACGGGGACGTAACGGTTGGCCTCACGCGCATCACTCCTACATGATAGACGAAGACTGTCAGCGATTGCGCCCTGAAGCACAAGGATCAGCGAAAACTTAGGCCCCGATCCCCTCACGCGAGTGTCGGCATAATGCGTGGCGATGCGTCTGTCCGAGCGGCTCCAACGGGCTTTCGTCCCTGTCGACGGCCGTTTGACCGTGGGGAACGTCATGGACGGTGTCTCGGACGCCGGCTTCGGGATGCTGCTCGCCCTCTTCTCGTTGCCCGTCGCCCTGCCCTTCACCCCTCCGGGCGTTCCCCTCCCCTTCGCGATCCTGATCGTGATGTTGGCCGTCCAGATGATGCGACGCCAACACACCCCATGGGTGCCGGCAAGGATCCGGGCCCGCGAAGTCAAGCAGGGGGACTCGAAGTTCCAAGCCCTGTTCGTGAAGACGGCGCAGTTCTTCGAGCGGTTCTTGCGCAGACGACTCGCGTGGCTGTACTCAGACCGCCTGGTGCAGTGGCTCATCGCCCCGATCCTGATCCTTTGTGCGGTGGCAATGCCTCTCCCGGTCGCCAACACGACCGGCGGGTTCGCAGTCGCGATGATCGGACTTGGGATGACGGAGGAGGACGGACTGGCCGGGGTGATCGGCCTGCTCGCCGGGCTCTTGACGTTCGCAATGCTCGTCGTGATCGTTGTGTTCGTCGCCCGCTATGGGCCAGACGGTGTCCAGATGGCCGCCGACTGGGTCAAGACCGCGATCGGAAGGTAAACCCGAGCCCAGCCGCCTTTTCGCGGATGTAGGCGTTCACCACCATAGCCTGGGCGAACTGGATGAGGTGTCCCCCGTCTTCGACGACCCGGTCCGGATCGCCTTCGACCAGGGGGATGACGTCGTCGTGGCGCCCATGGATCTGGAACACGGGAGGGTCGGGCGGGGGCTCCTCACCCTGCCAGGTCGCGCACGCCCAGGCACCCCACCGAAACGTTCCCAGATCGAACTCGCGGGCCATCTCCATGAGGAGCGTCCGATGCCGGGGCGAGAGGTCTGGGTCTCGAGGGAAGGATCGGGACAACGCAAAGATGCTGGCTCGAAGGATCGTGTCGGGCACAAGCTGGAGCGCCCCCACGCGGCGGCGGAACTCGGGGGTCACGGCCCGATGGGTCCGGCACCCCGAGATCATGAAAACCCCCTTCACTCGGCCGTCCAACACCGGCGCCCGCGCCGCCTCCATCGCCACCATGCCTCCGAACGAGAGTCCGCCAAGGAAGAGGGGGCCATCGCCGGCGAGCATGGCGGCGAACCGGTGGGAATAGGTCGTGAGCGACTCGCCCGGTTCGTTCGGGACCAGGCAGGGCGTCTCGAGGCCGGGGAACTCAGCCGCCTGATCCTCGAAGAGGCGGTGATCTGCCCCAAGGCCAGGCAGTAGGACGAGACGGGCCTCCGCGCCCCCAGACGGCATCATGCGAGTCTACGGTGTCGCTTGAAAAGCTGGACGCCGCACTGGGCCCGCTCCCCTAGGACCCCCGATAGCGCCACAGAGCGCACCCGGAGGCCTGGTGCCCAGGAAAGGACTCGAACCTTCACTCCCTTGCGAGAACTAGTACCTGAAACTAGCGCGTCTACCAATTCCGCCACCTGGGCCGGTCGCGAAGCTTCAATCTACCTCAATCCCGCTCGCCTACGGGACGAGCCACTCGCCCTCCCAACCCGCTGGGCCTAGGCGGAACCGGGCCCGCGTGTGACCAGAGAAGCTCAACTGGAGGATCTCTAGGACCTCCGTCCGGCACTCGACGACGGCGAACCTGCAGGCGGCTTCCGCCCACTCGGATTCGGTCGGAGTCCGCGACTCGAGTTCGACCGGTAGCCCGCTCGTCGGTGCCTCGGCCATCGACCCTGGGGCCTGGGGGCCGCAGTACGTCCGCTTGGACAGCTCGGACAGCCCTTGCCAGGCCAACGTTGCACCCTGGGCCTCGCGGATGACCCGGGCCGACCCTTCCGTCCGAACTTGGAGCTTGGACTCGGGGTCGTAGAACAGCCATGCGACCCTAGGTTGGGTCCCGAGCTGCTCGACCTTGCCCGAACGGGCGTCGGTATGGAACTTCAGGACGCCCGCGGCCCGGTCTGCCCCACGCAAGACCACGGTTCGCACTCTCGGCCCGTCGGGTCCGATCGTCGCTAGGGCTGCCAAATGAAAAGGCGACCTGCGCCTTTCGACCCCCTCTTCAAGCCGCCCCCAGGCGTCCGCGAGCAGTCCCTCAAGCCTCACGGGGCAAGGTTACCGGCGTCCCTGGCAAATCCTTCAGGCCGGCTGACCCGGTCGGGATGGAACCGGGAAAGTAGGGATGCTCACGGGCGAAGTGTTCGTCGAAGAGGGGCTCGTCACCGAAACTCAGCTGCAAGACGCCGTCATCAAGCAGCTCGAGCTCGGGGGTGGTGAGCCGATCGCCGGGGTCATGGTTCAAATGGGCCTGATCACGGAGCGCGACCGCGTCCGATGCATGGGCAAGGTCTGGGGTGTCCCGTACGTCGACGTGAAGGGGCTCCCGGTCCCCGAGGAGGTCCTCGAAGCTCTGCCCGGAGCCCACGCTCGCCGACTAAAGGCCCTGCCCTTGGACGTCCAGGGCAAGCGGCTCCTGGTCGCTATGGCCAATCCGCTCGACGTGTTCGTGATCGACGAGCTCCGGCTGGCGACTGGGCTCGAGATCGAGCCCCTCATCACGATCGAGTCTGACCTTTGGGAGGCCATCGACTCCTTCTACCCGGTCGAGACCAACGTCAGCGAACAGCTCGCGGGCGTCATGGCGGATTTCGACGGAGAAATCAGTGTCCAGCAACAGGAAGAGGAGCTTAGCGACGAAGAGCTAAAGAAACTGGGGGAAGACGCCCCTATTATCCGCTTGGCGAACCTCATCATCAATCAAGCGGTCGCCGATAAGGCGAGTGACATCCATATCGAGCCGCGCAAGGACGGGCTACTCATCCGGCAACGCGTCGACGGAGTGATGATGGAGTGCATGAAGCTCCCCCGAAAGGTCATTGCTCCATTGACGAGCCGGTTCAAGATCGTCGCCAACATGGACATCGCGGAAAAGAGGGCCCCGCAGGATAACCGGATCAGCGCCGTGATTGGGGGTAAGGAGTTCGACTTCCGAGTTTCGACCCTTCCGATCGTGTACGGCGAGAAGATCGTCATGCGTGTCCTCGATAAGGGCGGCATCAACGTTGGCTTGAGCAAGCTGGGCTTCTCTGACTCCAACCTCAACATTTTGCTCGACATGGCCGCGCGCAGCTACGGCATTTGCCTCGTGACCGGGCCAACGGGTTCGGGCAAGTCGACGACGCTCTACTCGCTGATCAACCAAACAAACGACGGCAAGAAGAACATCATCACGATCGAAGATCCCGTCGAGTATGAACTGGACGGGATCAACCAGTGCAGCGTCAACGTCCGGGCGGGCATGACGTTCGCGGCTGGCCTACGTTCGATGCTACGCCAAGATCCGGATGTCATCATGGTCGGTGAGATGCGTGACCGCGAAACGGCTACGATCGCGATGGAGGCGGCGCTTACCGGGCACCTTGTCTTTAGTACTCTGCACACGAACGATGCTCCGTCCGCGCCGACGCGATTGATCGATATGGACGTCGAACCGTTCCTCATCTCGTCGTCGATCATCGGCGTGTTAGCGCAGCGACTTGTCCGTCAGGTGTGCCCAAACTGTAAAGAGGAGTACTCTGAGCCGGTCGCGACACTGGAGCGCTTTGGTTTACCCGTCGGCCCAGACGTGCCGACGGACGGATCCGGGAACGTCACGCTTTGGAAGGGCAAGGGATGCGACATCTGCAAAGGTAGCGGCCACAAGGGACGCACCGGAGTCCATGAACTCCTTGTTCTAAGCGACGAAATCAGGGATAGTATCCTTCACAAGTCTCCGGCCCACATCCTGCGGAACCTGGCCATGGAGAACGGTATGAACACACTGCAAATGGACGCGACGGCCAAGATCCTGAAAGGCGTCACGTCGGTCGAGGAAGTGCTGCGGGTGATCTATGCCTGATTCGCCGCGTCTTACCGTCGTCTCGAACGAGCAGTCTGTCAGTCAGGCCGTTGGCAACACCCGGCTTCCACCACCGGTCAAGCCAAAGTCTGAGATTGAAGACCCGATCGAGCGCGTCCTCGATAAAGTCGCGGACGTAGCCGTGTTGCCCCAGGTTGTCTGTCAAATCATGGCGCTTACTGGGAGCGATGAAGCTTCGGCCGCACACCTCGAGCGCGCGATCATCGTAGACCCCGGCTTCACCGTTCGGCTGTTGGCCCAGGCGAACTCGGCTTTCTATGCCTTGCCTCGTAAGATCGTCTCGATCCGGGAGGCCGTGCTCTTCCTGGGCTTTCGAGAGGTGCGCCAACTCGCTATGGCGGTCGGTGTCTTCGATCTTTTCGTCGGAAAGACCGACCGAGAGTCGCTCCGACGAAGAGGGTGGTGGAAGCACTCGCTCGAGACCGCCGGCCTCTGCCGAGTCATCGCCGAAGGGGTCAGCGACGTCAGTGGAGACGAAGCATACACGTGCGGGCTTCTCCACCTTATCGGCAAGACCCTTCTTGACCGGTATGACTCAGCCGAGTACGAAAGGGTTCATAAGGTCGTCGATCAAGGTGCTCCGGACATCTTGGCCGAACGTGCGGTGTTCGGGTGCGACCATGTCGCGATCGGTCTTGAGGCCGCGACCCGATGGAGATTTCCTGAGTCCTTACTCATTGGGCTCAACTACTTCGCTCCGGCCGAGGATCCGACACCGGAGAACCGGCTTCGGGCCGCGACGGCCTTGGCGAGCCGTGTCGTCAAGCTGAAGCACCAACTGCAGTCAGGCGAAGAGATTCGGCTCGACCAACTCCCCGTTTGGGCACTCACCGTCCTGGGGATAGACCCTGATTCCATCCCGGAACTCATCCATCGACTTCACGAGACCCTCGATGGGGCTAACCAACCTTCGTTCACCTAGAGGCAAACCAATGGCAGAGAATTTCAGCTGGGACAAAGTACTTGGGCAGTCGGCTCCTGATCAGTCGCAGACGCCCCCTCCAAAGAAGGAGATAGACGATATCCTTAAGGAGATCGAGGATCGGGCGGCCAAAGCCCCTCCAGCGGCTCCTCCAGTTGCCCCTCCCCAGGCTCCGCCGGCCGTAAGTCGAGATGCGGGTACTCCGCAGGTCGAGGCGCCCGCTCTGGAGGTCGTTTCGACCCCTTCGCGATCTCTGATCGACCCCGAAGTCACCCGAGTCCCGACTGACGACGAAGCCCAGCAGACTTATGTACCGGCTTACGTTCCAAAGGACGTGCGCGAGGTTAAATCTGAAGCGAACCGCTATGCCCAGGCGATGGGGCAACCGGCCCTCAGCGTCCAGACTGGCACGCCTGATGCCAAGTCGCTGGACATGGCCCACATCGACGAGCTCCTCCAAGCGATGGTCGAGAGGAAGGCGAGCGACCTCCACATCACGGTAAACCTACCTCCGATGGCTCGAGTCGACGGCGAAGTCACCCCGCTCCCGTTCGAGATGGTGACGCCCGAGATCGCAAAGCGGTTAGTCTACGAGATCTTCTCGGACGACCAACTCAAGAAGTTCGAACAGACCCACGAACTCGACTTCGCCTACTCCGTCAAGGACATGGCCCGCTTCCGTGTGAACGCGTACATGCAACGCGGCTCAGTGGCGGCTGCCTTACGCTTCATCCCGAACCGAATCCCTTCCTACGACGAACTTCGCCTTCCGCCCGTGATCCGGGAGATGGCGAAAAGGAGTTCAGGTCTCGTGCTCGTAACTGGGCCGACCGGCTCGGGTAAATCAACGACCATCGCAGCGATGATCGACGATATCAACGCGACCCGGTCCGGGCACATCCTCACGATCGAAGACCCGATCGAGTACCTACACAACCATAAGAAGTGCATGGTGAACCAACGCGAGATGCACGCGGACACCTACTCGTTCCATAGCGCGCTGCGCGCGGTCCTTCGTGAGGACCCGGACATCATCCTCGTCGGTGAGCTTCGTGATCTCGAGACGATCGAGGCAGCCCTCACCCTCGCTGAAACCGGTCACCTCGTGTTCGGAACCCTCCATACGAGGAACGCTCCTTCCACCATAGACCGTATCGTGGACGTCTTTCCCGCTGACCAGCAGGAACAGATCCGGGTGCTCCTCGCTAACACGATCGAAGGGATCGTGGCCCAGCAGCTCCTTCCCAAACTTGGGGGAGGTCGGTGCGCGGCGATGGAGATCATGATCGGAATCCCCGCCGTGCGTAACCTGATTCGCGAGGCTAAGACCCACCAGATGTACTCGGTGATCGAGACTAGCCGACAGATCGGGATGCAGACGATGGACAGCCACCTTGCAGAGCTCTTCCGTAGCGGACAAGTGAGTTACGACGAGTGTCTCCTGCGCTCCGTCGATAAAGAAACGTTCGCTCGACTCGCGAAGAGCGCGGCGTGACCCTCCAATCCGGGCGTGGTATCGTTCAGCGTCTTGTCTGAAGCGCCACGCCCGGTCATTGCGATCGACGGACCCGCCGGGGCCGGAAAGTCGACGGTCGCCGGACTGCTCGCAGCTCGGCTGGGTCTTCCCGTCCTTGATACGGGCGCCATGTACCGGGCCCTCGCCCTTAAGGCGATGCGCTCGCAGACCCCGGTCAACGACGGTCCCGCCCTAGCCCGCCTCCTTGAGTCGACGACCGTCGAGTTCCGTGGGGCCACGGTCCTGCTCGACGGCGAGGACGTGACAGGCGACGTCCGAACGCTCGAGGTCGGGCAGTTCGCCAGCGAAGCGAGCGTCCACCCCGAGGTCCGCCGGGTTCTCGTCGCCCGTCAGAAGGCGGTCATCGCCAGCGGCGGGTTCATCTTGGAAGGCCGCGACACGACCACCGTCGTGGCCCCGAACGCAGAAGTGAAGGTGTTCCTCACCGCGAGCATCGAGGAGAGGGCCCGCCGCCGGTGGCTCGAGATGCGGGCCCGGGGCGACGGGAAGCCTCTACAGGAGGTCGTCCGGGACGTCGTTGAGCGGGACCACCGGGACTACACCCGTGCCGACAGCCCGCTTGCACTCGCCGAGGACGCCGCCATCGTCGAGTCCTTCGGCCTCACGCCGGAAGAGGTCGTCGAGCGCATCGCGGCCCTCGTCGTGCAGGCCGCATCCCCGGTACCGCCTGGTCCGTAGACCCAAACAGCGACCATGTGGGCCCCCACACCGTTGTCGAACGAGGAGGTCCTCGAACGCCTCCGCCGCGAGAGCAGGGCCTGGCGACAGAACCGTGCCCTGCTCCACGGCGTGGTCTTGGGATCGCTCGCGCTGTTCTCGGTGCTGTGGGCGGTCGATTGGATCCGCAACGGCGACCGGCCGGACTTCAGTTCGATCGCAAGTCTCCTCACGGTCTGGGTCTTGGGGTCGCTGATGAGCGAACAGCATAAGAGGGCCCTCCGCGAGGCGGCCGGGCTTGACGACCCTCGGCTCGTCGGGTTCCTGCTCGAGGCCCTCGAGTGCGACGAGCGCCAGGTGGTCGACCAGGCCCGGTCAGCGCTCGTACGGCTCCTCCCCCGGCTGGACGAAGACTCAGCAGGCGCCCTAACCCCCGCCCACTGGAGCCTGCTCCTGGCGAACGTCCGCCTCGGGCGGCCCCCAGAGTTGGTCCGTGCCTGCCTGCCGGCCCTGAAGGCGGTCGGGGGCAAAGAAGCGATCCCCGTCCTTGAACGGTTCGAAGCCGAAGCCCGTCGCGGCGGCGAGACCAAGCTCGCTGACCTCGCGCTCCTCGCCCTCCCCGATGTGCGGATCAGGGCCGCCCGGGCGATCGTAGTGGCGGCCCAAGACCAAGCCGACCAGGACGAAGCGCTCCGGCAGGGCCTTCGCTGACCCCTGGGTATCCTGCGAGGATGACGCCCTTCCCCGGGCCCCGCGACTGGGGCCGCCTCCTGACGGCGATGCTCACCCCGTTCCGGTCGGACGGGAGCGCGAACTGGGACGAGTCGGCGCGGGTCGCCCGGTACCTGGTCGATGTGCAGAAGAACGACGGTCTCGTCGTCAGCGGGACGACGGGCGAGTCCCCGACCTTGTCGGCGGAGGAGAAGCTCCAGGCCCTCGAGGTCGCCCTCGAGGCGGTCGGCGACCGGGCCGCCATCGTCTTCGGCGCAGGCACCTACGACACGGCCGAGTCGGTCCACTTGGCCGAGGAAGCGACCCGCCGCGGGGCGCATGGGGTCATGGTCGTCAACCCCTACTACAACCGGCCGGGGCAGGCCGGGCTCTATGCACACTTCTCCGCCGTCGCGCGGGCGACACCCCTCCCGGTGATGCTCTATAACATCCAACCCCGCACGTCGATCAACCTGGAGACCCCGACCCTATTGCGGCTGATCGAGGACCACCCGAACATCGTCGCGGTGAAGGAGGCGAGCGGGAACATGGCCCAGATCGCGGAGGTCGCCGCGAGCGTGCCCGCCGGGTTCCGGGTCTATAGCGGCGACGACGCCCTTACCCTCCCTGTCCTCAGCGTGGGCGGGCACGGGCTGGTGAGCGTCGCCGCGCACGTCGTGGGGCATCGGCTGCGCGAAGCGATCGACGCCTTCGCCAAGGACCCAGGTCAGTCGTGGTCGGTGGCCCGCGACCTCCACCCGGTCATCAGGGCCGTCTTCTCCGCCCCGAGCCCGGTGCCGATCAAGTACGCTCTGAGCCTACACGGGTTCGACTGCGAGCGGGTCAGGCTCCCCCTCGTCCCGCTCTCGGAGGACGAGAAGGCTGGTCTGCGACCGGTTTTCGAGGCCACCAGAGCCCCGGCCCACGCATGACCCCTCCCGAAGCGAAAGCGGCCACCGCGCGTCCTTACCGTTCGGAAGTACAACGTCATGCTTGCCACGATGAGTCTTAGCCTTGCCGTCGTCGCCTCCCAGGCCTCGGGGACCCAAGTCACCGTCTACAACCAAGGGTTCGCCCTCGTAAAGGAACAACGGAGGCTCACCCTCCGGTCGGGCGTCCAGACCGTGGCCGTCGAGGACGTGGCCGCGATGATCGAGCCGACGAGCGTCGGGATCCGGAGCCTGAGCGCGCCCGGGAGCTTCCGGGTGCTCGAACAGAACTACCAGTACGACCTCATTAGTACGACCGCGATCCTGAACAAGGCAGTCGGCAAGGAGATCGTCTTCAACCGCACCCTCCCGAACGGCCAGAAGGAACGAGTCACCGGCACCCTCATGAGCGCCCCCACCGCCACGGTCGGCGACGCGGACGGGAACGTCGGTCGCACTTGGAACGGGATGGTCATCCGCACCGACGACGGGCGCATCCTCCTGAACCCAAGCGGGGAGATCGAGGTCGCCAGCATCCCCGAGGGGCTGATCAGCCGACCGACCCTTAACTGGATGGTCCAAGCCGCTGCGGGCGGCGAGAACGACGTCGAACTCAGCTACATCACGCAAGGGATGTCGTGGAAGTGTGACTACGTCCTTTCGCTCGACCAGGCGGGCAAGGTCGGCGAGTTCCAGGGCTGGGTCACGATGACCAACAACAGCGGCACCAAGTTCCAGGACGCCACGCTCAAGCTGCTGGCCGGCGAGGTCAACCGCGCCCCAGCCGTTGACCAGAGGTTCCCCGGCGCGAGGGGCGGCCGGGCAGAGGCCATGATGGACAAGGCCGCGTTCGAACAGGAGCAGTTCGGCGACTACCACCTCTACACGCTCGAGCGGCCCGCGACCCTGCGCGACCGCGAGATCAAGCAGATCAGCCTCATGGAGGCGAGCGGCGTCCCTGTGACCAAGCGGCTCGTCGTCGATCCCTTCCGCGGGATGGGCGGCAGGACGCCCGACGAAGGCGAAGTCGGAACGGGCCCGATCAAGCCGCTCATCCTCATCGAGGTGAAGAACGACAAGGCGAGCAAGCTCGGCATGCCGCTCCCGATGGGCACGTTCAAGGTGTTCCAGCGCGATCGGTCCGGTTCGGTGCAGCTCCTTGGCGAGACCCGGATCGACCACACGCCGCGCGAGGAGAAACTGAGCCTGGCCGTCGGCCGCGCCTTCGACGTCGTCGCCCAACGCAAACGTACGGCCTTCGAGTGGATCCGCACCGGCGGGCAGAACCGGGGCGCCCGAGAGTCGTTCGAGGTCGAAGTCCGGAACCGTAAGGAGACGCCCGAGACCGTCGAGGTCTTCGAGCGCTTCTGGGGGCAGTTCGAGATCAAGGGCAACACGCACCCCTTCGACCGACCGGAGCAAGGGACGATCGTCTTCAAGCTCGAACTCGCACCCAACGAGGTCAAGACCGTCAAGTTCTCGGTCGAGACCCGCTGGTGAACGAAACGGGCCCTCCCGGTTCACCGGGAGAGCCCGTCCCAATGGGCTGGGGTGACCTCAGCCCTTCTTGAGGGTCGTGTCGATCTTCATCTCCTGCGTGATCTGGAGCATCCCGATGTCGATCGTCATCGCCATCTCGGTGGCCGACTTCGTCGGGAGCCCGGTCGCGAGGTCGATCCACATGTGCCCGAGCGAGGTCATGGTCATGTTGCCATCGCCCTCGCCCCCGGGGCCCTGAACGCGGAACGTGGCCTTACCGTCGGTGAAGACCTTCACCTTGGCGTGCGGAGCCCCGTCGACCGCTTCGAAGGCCTCGACCGTGAAGACGTAGGGGAAGTCGCCCTTCACGTCCTGGGCCATGCCCATCATCGAATCGCCGAGCGTCTTCGCCATGTCGAAGTTCGCCTTCCACTCCGTCCCGACTTCGACCGGCCCATCCGGGAAGGTCAGGCCGAGCAGTCCCAGTTGGCTGACCCCTTCGACGATCCGGGTGACCATGCCCTTCGTCATCATGTCGAGCCCGTCGGTGCCTTCAAGCTTGACGTTCCTCGTTCCGCCGTTCGGGCCGACTTCGCCGACCGTCCGGACGTTCTTGAACGCGGCCGCCATCTCGTCCGGGCTGGGGCCCATGCCCTCCATCATCTGCTCGCCCTCGGTCTTGAAGTCCGAGGTCGAGAGCGTGAACTTCAGCCATGCCCCCTCGCCCGCGTCGAACTTGAGGGTCTGCGAGACCGTGGACTTCGTGGTCATCTCGCGGTCCATCATCCCGGAGAACGCCATCTTCATCGAGGTCACCGAGGTCATGGCGTACGAGGACCCGGGGGCGACGTTGAACCGGAGCGGCTGCCCCGACTGAGCCTGGGCCATCGTGCCCGCGACGAGGGCCGCAACGATCACGACCGAACGTAGTGTGCGCATCTCACCCATTGTACGCTCTCGCTCGCGGCAGGTTCCACGGCCCCAACGGCGGCACTGTCTGTCTACCGGTCGCTCCCGCATCCCGCGAGCCGTGTATGCTATAACCCTCTCTCAGTTGAAGGCAGCGACCCTGTCAGGTAGAATTATGTCTCTCTCGATCCGTTTGTTCGGGGCTATGACGCTCCATGCGGGTGGCCTGGAGTGGGCCGCCTTCCCGACCGCGAAGTCGCGCGAGCTCTTCGCCTACCTCCTCTTGCAGGACGGCGACCCGGTGCCCCGATCGTGGGTGTGCCACCTCCTTTGGCCGGAAGCCTCGCCCTCCCAGCAGCGGAACCGCCTCAGCGTCGACCTCTACGGGCTGCGACGCCGGGCCGCAGAAGCGGGGTTCGAACTGGACGGCGCGATCCTCGCCACACGCCAGCACCTCCGCGTCCCACGCGAGGCCGTCGATTCAGACTGGCGGGAACTCCTCGACTGCCGGGCTGGGCTTGGGGACACTGAGGAAGGGGGTATCGCCCATGCTCGGCGCATCGTCGGGCTCACCCGGCGTCCGTTCCTGCCCGAGTGCCTGAGCCCGTGGACGGAACCGTTCCGTCAAGAAGCGGCCGAAGCCCGTCAAGCGGCCGAACGCCTCTTGTCGGCCCGCGTTAACGTGCCTTGACCGCCTTGCGATGAGCGACTGGTTCAGAGGGGACGGGTTCGAGGATGGCCCGGGCGGAGGGACTCGAACCCCCGACACCCAGTTCCGAAGACTGGTGCTCTATCCACTGAGCTACGCCCGGGAGGAGCGAAAGGGTACCGCCTCTCTGGAGGGGCGGTCGGGCCCCGTCCGGTCACTCCTTCGGAGGCACGACCGAGGCCTGCCGCTCGAGTTCCTTGCTCAACCGCGCCGCCCGCTCGGCGTCCAGCTTCGCTAGGAGTTGGGACGCGACCTCAGGATCCATGTTCATGACGACCGTCGCCAGCTCTGGGTCCCGGTACTCACCGGCGAGCTCAGTGAGGCGCTCCACCGGGAGGTTGTTCCAAAGCGCGGCGACCCGCTTCGCCCCCCGAACCGGGTCCCGTTCGACGACCGGCGCGGCCCGCTTGGCCGGGGGCCGGGCCGCCGGGCGGGGCCGC
>JALHNM010000013.1 GCA_022843485.1 Fimbriimonadaceae bacterium
CCCCTGCCCGTGGCCAGGGCCGGGGCCGGAGAGGAACGAGGCGACGGAACGACGGTTGTGGCGCGGCACCACCTAACGACGAGGACCGACCGCCCCAAGCATCCCCGTGCGACACCCTCTGATGTCGTGTGCACCTCGGTTCTGGAGGAGCGTCCCGACCATAATCCGGACGTGAGGGTGGTTCCGCTCGCCCCGTGCCAGCTTGCCGACTACGATGCGATCCCGATCGCGTTTCTGGTGACGGGGCGGTATGAGGTCGAGGGTGGGTCGCTGGGGTCGGTCGTCGCCGTCGATCCGCCCTGGACGAAAAACTACGACCAAGTGAGCACGGTGCCGAGCGGATATGCGTCGCAGTTCGATATCCAGCACTGGGGTTACCTTGGGGCGACCGTTGACGGCCGCCTGGTCGGCGGCGCGACGCTCGCGTTCCGCAGCCCCGAGTTCGACCTACTCGAAGGGCGCGAGGATCTGGTGCACCTCGTTGACCTCCGCATCGTGCCTGAATGGCGGGGTCGCGGGATCGGACGTCGGCTTTGGCAGGGGGCCGAGACTTGGTGCCGCCTCCGCGGGGCGGTCGAGCTGAGGGTCGAGACGCAGGACATCAACGTCGGGGCGTGCGAATTCTATCGACGGATGGGGTGCGCCCTCCACTCCATCGACCCGACCGCCTACTGCCCCGCGCTCGACGAAGTGCAGATCGTCTGGGCGAAGACGCTTGCACCGTGATCAAACTAGACGCCCTCGACGTCCGCACGGCGAGTCGTAGGCAGATTTCGTGCCTCAACCCTCGGAGGGTTGAGGCTGAGGATCCGCTCCTGCCGCGAGTCGGTCACGCCCTCACCCCCCATCGTCGCCGTCTTGACTCCCTCCGTCTTGACCACGATGGATCGTACTTTGGCGGGGCAGGAGCGTCACGTCCTGCCATGCACGGAGCGCACCGCCTTGGAAGCCTCCGTCTGGGTCGCTCCAGCCCCGATCAGAGGGGCCACGTTCGGGCGGCAATGCGGTTCGGGGTTTCGCAGGGATGGATCGCGACCTCCGGCGGCTACGGGGCGTGAGTCAGGGGAAGCTCCATGACCACGAGGTCCAGCTCGCCACCCCAGTAAGCCGGGCGGCGCTCTTTGGTCACGAACCCGAAGCGGGCGTAGAACCCCTCTGTCGCGGGGGCGGTCCAGCTGAGGGCCGTCCGTGCGTCCGGCCAAAGCCGCGGGGCCTCGTCGAGGCGGTGCCGCAGGAGCGCCGACCCGTACCCGCGGCCCTGGGCGTCGCGGTGGACGGTGCCCCAGCAGAGCCACACCGTTTCCCCCTCCCTCTCCAGCCCGCCCATCGCGACCACCCGCCCCTCAACCTCGCCGACCCACCACACGGAGTCCTCGTCGCGGTCAGGGGCCCCGGCCGCGAACTCCGTCAGCCGGCGCAGCACGTCCTCGATCTCCTCCCTCTCGCCCTCGGCGAAGAACGGGCCGACGTTGCTCAGCAACACCGAGCGGCACGCCTCAAGGTCGCCCGCCTCGTACAAGCGGAACCTCAGCTCGGTCGGGGTCCCCTGATCCATCGCCGCCAGTATGCCCCTCCCGCCGACCGGTACTCTCGACCTATGGACGGAACGGATCCCCCTCTCGACGACCTAGAGTAGTGTAAGAAGCTCAGGTCACTTGACCTTAGGACACTCAATATGCGGTTCGATAAGCTCACAGTCAAGGCGCAAGACGCCTTCCAGGACGCCCAGAAGATCGCGGCCGACGCCCAAGTCCAGGCGATCGAGCCGGAGCACATGGCCCTCGCCCTGCTGTCCGACCCCGAGGGCGTGGCGCTCGCGTTGTTGGAGAAGCTCGGGGCACAACCGGCCCGTCTTCGCGAGGCGCTGCTCGAAGAGGTGGCCAGACAGCCGAAGGTGAGCGGCCAGGCGGCGAGCTACGGCGCCAACATCGGTTCCCGGCTCCAGACGGTCATGAACGGGGCGTTCCGCGAGGCGGACCGCTTGGGCGACGACTATGTCTCGACCGAGCACGTGCTGCTCGCACTCACGGACGACCCGGGGGCAGCGGGGCGGAGCCTGAAGTCGGCGGGCGTGACCCGGCCCGGGCTCGAGGCCGCCGTCCGCGAGATCCGTGGTGGTCGCCAGGTCTCGGACCCGAACGCCGAATCGACGTACCAGGCCCTCGAGAAGTACGCGATCGACCTGACCGCCCGGGCCCGCCAGGGCAAGCTCGACCCGGTCATCGGCCGCGACGAAGAGGTCCGCCGGTGCATCCAGGTCCTCAGCCGCCGGACCAAGAACAACCCGGTCCTGATCGGCGAGCCGGGGGTAGGGAAGACGGCGGTCGTGGAAGGGCTCGCCCAACGGATCGTCGCCGGCGACGTGCCCGAGGGGCTGCGCGGAAAGAGTGTGCTGAGCCTCGACCTCGGCGCGATGGTCGCCGGTGCCAAGTACCGCGGAGAGTTCGAGGAGCGGCTCAAGGCCGTCCTCGAGGAGATCAAGCGGAGCGAGGGCACCATCGTCCTGTTCATCGACGAGCTCCACACCTTGGTCGGCGCAGGGAAGGCGGAGGGCTCGCTCGACGCGGCGAACATGCTCAAGCCGATGCTCGCCCGAGGAGAACTGCGCTGCATCGGCGCGACCACGCTCAACGAGTACCGCCAGCACGTCGAGAAGGACAAGGCGCTCGAGCGACGGTTCCAGACCGTGCTCGTCGGCGAACCCAGCGTTCCCGAGACGATCTCGATCCTGCGCGGGCTCAAGGAGCGCTACGAGATCCACCACGGCGTGAGGATCACCGACGGCGCGATCGTGGCCGCCGCCACGCTCAGCGACCGCTACATCAGCGACCGGTTCCTGCCCGATAAGGCGATCGACCTCGTCGACGAGGCGGCGAGCCGGCTCAAGATGGAGATCGATAGCTTGCCGAGCGAGCTCGACACGGTGGAACGCCAACTCCGGCAGCTCGAGATCGACCGGGCGGCCCTCCAGAAGGAGGACGACGAGGCGAGCCGGGAGCGCTTGGCCCAGACCGAGAAGCGGATCGCCGAAGTCTCGGAGGACGCGAGCGCGCTTCGCACGCGGTGGCAGAACGAGAAGGGGCAGATCGAACGCCTCCGGGGCCTCAAGGAACAGATCGAGGCCGCCCGGACGGAGCTCCAACAGGCCGAGCGCGACTTCGACTACGGACGCGCCGCCGAGATCCAGCACGGCCGGATCCCGGCCCTCGAGAAGCAGCTCGCCGCCGAGACCGCCGCCCTCGAGGCCAGCCAGTCCGGCAGCAAGCTCCTTCGCGAGGAGGTCGAGGCCGAGGACGTGGCCGAGGTCGTGAGCAAGTGGACCGGAGTGCCCGTGACCAAGCTCGTCAGCGGCGAGATGCAGAGGCTCATCCACTTGGAAGACCGGCTCGAAGAGCGCGTGGTCGGCCAGGACGAGGCTCTGCGGCTGCTCGCGGACGCGATCCGCCGCTCGCGCTCGGGCCTCAGCGACCCGAACCGCCCGATCGGGTCGTTCCTCTTCCTCGGCCCGACCGGGGTGGGCAAGACCGAGACGGCCAAGGCCCTCGCCGAGTTCCTCTTCGACGACGAGCGCGCGATGGTGCGGATCGACATGAGCGAGTACGGAGAGCGACACTCCGTGGCGCGCCTGATCGGGGCCCCTCCGGGCTACGTCGGCTACGACGAGGGCGGCCAGCTCACCGAGGCCGTGCGGCGGCGGCCGTATTCGGTCGTCCTTCTCGACGAGGTCGAGAAGGCGCACCCCGAGGTGTTCAACGTCCTCCTCCAGGTGCTCGACGACGGTCGTCTCACCGACGGTCAGGGCCGCACGGTCGACTTCAAGAACGCGGTCGTCATCATGACGAGCAACCTGGGGTCGCACCACTACGGCGAGGGGCTGCTGGAGGGGGTCGAGTTCGAATCTGTGAAGGCCAAGGTGCTCGGCGAGCTCCGAGCGCACTTCCGGCCCGAGTTCATCAACCGGCTCGACGATATCGTGGTGTTCCGTTCGCTCGGGGCCGGGGAGATCCGGCGGATCGTCAGGATCCAACTCGCCCGCCTCGCCGAGCGCCTGGCCGAACGCCGGATCGAACTCGACGTCTCGGACGCCGCCCTCACCGAGCTTGCTACGGCCGGCTTCGACCCCGTCTACGGCGCACGGCCGCTGAAGCGGGCGATCCAGAAGGAGCTCATGAACCCGCTTGCGGCCAAGCTCCTCTCTGGGGAGGTCCGCGAAGGCCAACGCGTCCTCGTCGACCACCGCGAGGGCCGCTTTACCTTCGACCCGGTCACCCAGGCAGTCGTCGAGACCCCTTGACCGATCAGACCCTGTAGGCGCAGGTTGTCGCGAAGCGACCCTGCGTTGGCCGTCAGCCCTGATCCTGGGGCAGGAGCCGGGCAAGCCTCCGAACCTCCCCGGCGGCGAGCGCGATGTGTCTATACTGGCCTGTGCCCAGGTTCATGCTGTTCACGGTCGACGCGCCTCTGTGGGAGGCGATGGGTGAGGCGGAGCGGGGCGTCCAGATCAAGGCTCACGCCGATTGGGCGGCCAGGCTCAAGGCGGAGGGCCGGCTGATCCAAGCCGACGGGCTCGACTCGGACGCCCGGCTCATCGGGCCGTTCGGGGCCCGCACGGTGGACTACTCCATCGACTCCCGGGCGGCGACCGGGTTCTTCCTCTTTGAAGCGGCGGACTGGGACGAGGCCGTCTCGGTCGGAGAGGGCTGCCCCGTGCTCGCTTACGGCGGCCTGGTCGAGGTGCGCCGGGTGGGGCACTAGGGGCACGGGGCGGGAGAGTCCCAGGCTGGAAGCCTGGGACTCCATCGGCTGGAAGCCGATGCTACGGGGCTATGTTAAGCGGGGAGGGGGAGGCCCATGGCCGTGAGCCACTCGCGCAGCTTGGCGATCCGGGCCTTGTCGTCGGTCGGCAGCGCGAACGGTCGGCCTCGGGCGTCGATCATGATCCCGACCGTCCCCCCCTCAAGTTTTGCCTGGACCGGCTTACCCTTGCCCGCGCCAACGTCGAACGACTTCCCGGGTTCGATCGTGACGTCCATGAACTCGCCTCGCCCGAGCGGGATGACCTTGATCGTCCCGAACGGCACCGCCTCGGTGACACCCGGGCCCCGAACCGTCACCACGACCTCGTTCGGGTTCTTCGGCGCCGGCCCGACCGGTGCGACGCAGTGCCCGCACTTCACGATGCAGTCGTACTCGAACACCTCTCGGGCGGCCTGGTAGAAGTGCTCGCTGAGGACGCCCAGGTGCGGCATCATGAAGATCGAGTCGACGGTCAGCATCGTCACCCCCTCCGGCTGGTAGGCGTCCAGCATCATGAGCGCTGACTGCGCCCGCAGGGGGGCGTGCGAGAGCACCCCGCCCGAGCCGATGACCATGTCGAGGCTCATCATCTTGATGAGCGTCTCGCCGGTCGTGGTCTGCTCGAAGATCTGGCCGACGTCGCGCTGCTGCTGCGTCCCCTTGAGCGTGCGGGCGAGCGACTTGTGGTGCTCGAAGGCCAACCGGAGCGCCTCTCGCGACACCGCTTGCTCGATGAGCAAGTCTTCGTAAGTCTGGGGGATCGTCGTCGGGCGGATCATCTTGTTCCGCAGCCGGTTGCGAACTTCGAACGGGTCGATCGCGAACGGTAGCCAGCGGGCGATGTTCTCCGTCCCCGCCTCCTTGAGCACGTTACAGATCGAGTAGCTCATCCCAAGGTTCGCCGAGACGGTGCGGTTATAAGTCTCTTGGAAGACCGAGAACACGTCGGTCGTGGCGCCGCCGATGTCGACGCCCAGGATGTTGATGCCCTCTTCCTTGGCGTAGCTCTCCATGAGCTTGCCGACCGCGTTCGGGGTCGCCATGACCTCTTCGCTCGCCCAGTCGAGGAGCTTGGAGTACCCCGGAGCCTGCTGCATGACGTGCTCGAGGAACAGCTCGTGGATCTCGTCCCGCGCCGGGCCAAGGTTCTCCTGCTCGAGCGTGGGCCGGATGTTATCGACGACCTTGACCTCGATCGAGGCGCCAAGGACCTCCTTGACCTCTGACCGGACCTCACGGTTGCCGGCGTAGATGACCGGGAGCTTCATGTCGCCGAACCGCGGCTTCGGGTCGGCGCGGTGGATGACTTCCGCCATCTCGATGAGGTGCGTCCTCGTCCCCCCGTCGGTGCCGCCCGACATCAGGATGATGTCCGGACGCAGCTTGCGGAGCCGCTCGACCTTCTGATAGTCCTTGCGCCCGTCGTCGACCGCGAGCGTGTCCATCAGGATCGCGCCCGCACCCAGCGCCGCGCGCTCGGCGGACTCGGCGCTCATCGCCTTCACGACCCCGGCCACCATCATCTGGAGCCCGCCGCCCGCGCTCGAGGTGGAGACGTACATGTCCGACCCCTCTAACTCCCCCGTGCGCGGCTTCGTCTCCTCACCCGACTTGCGGAGTCGCCAGACCGTGTCGTCGTGGATGAGGTGGCGCCGCCCGGGCTTGAACCCCTCCGCCTCCGGCACGGTCGTCTCGGTGATCTCCTCGAGTTCGGTCATGGCGTTGAGCACGCCGACGGTCACGTCCTCGAACGGTTTCTCGACCGTGGTCGGGGCCTCGCCGCGAGCGACGAGACGGTAGTGGCCCTGAGGGTTGCGCTCGATGAGGATCGCCTTCGTGGTGGTTGACCCACAGTCCGTGGCGACGATGCGGAGGATGTCCGACTGGGACATGGCGCCAGTATAGCCGCGAGTGGCGACCCCGGGCTGGCATTGCTATAATTGAGCCGTGGCTCTCCCCGCCGCCCAGCCGCCCGGCTCCCCGGAGGCCTACCTCACCGCCGAACGCGAGGCGACCCACCGTCACGAGTACGTCGACGGCGAGGTCTACGCGATGTCGGGCGCGAGCCTGCCGCACATCACGATCTCGACGAACATCGCCGTGTGCTTAGGGAGTCAACTCCGGGGCGGGCCGTGTCGCCTGGCGTTCCACGACCTGAAGGTGCGGTCAGCGGACATGCGGTCGTGGTTCTATCCCGACTTCGCGGTCGTCTGTGGCCAGCCGGTCTTCCACGACGAGCTGCAGGACGTGCTCCTGAACCCCGTGGCCGTGATCGAGGTGCTCTCGCCGTCGACCGAGCGGTACGACCGGGGGGCAAAGTTCGAGCGCTACCGCGAGATCGAATCGCTCCAGGCGTACGTGCTCGTCGCGCAGGACCGTCCGGTCGTCGAGACCTTCCACCGGGACGGCACCGGGGTGTGGACGTTCGTGGCCGCCTCGGGGTTGGACGCGGTCGCCGAGCTCACCCCGGTCTCGGCGAAGCTGCGGTTAGCCGAAGTCTACGAGGGTGTCGAGTTCCCGGAGCGGCCGGTGATCCCGCACCCTGGCCACGAGCAGTCCGATCAGTAATGGCATGGCTCTCCACGCCACGAACGCGCAGCCTGCTCCCTGGGCCCGAGCAAGGTAGACTCTTGTCGCACAGATGGCAAAGGTGAGCTTCCGGGGGGTCTCGAAGGTGTTCGGGAAGGACGTGAGGGCCGTCGATAACCTCGACCTCGAGATCCGCGACGGCGAGTTCATGGTGCTGGTCGGACCCTCGGGCTGTGGGAAGACGACCGCCCTGCGGATGATCGCCGGGCTCGAGGAGGCCACCTCGGGCGACCTCGTGATCGCCGAGAACCGCGTCAACGACGTCCCGCCCAAAGACCGGGACATCGCCATGGTCTTCCAGAACTACGCCCTATACCCGCACATGACGGTGTACGACAACATCGCGTTCGGCCTGCGCCTGCGCGAGCTGAAGGGCACCTTGTGGCAGCTCACGCACCTCGGCGACGCCCGCCAGATCCGGCTCGACATCGACCGGCGGGTCCGCGAGACCGCCGCCATGCTCGGCATCGACGGCCTTCTCGCCCGTCGGCCGAAGGAGCTCTCGGGCGGCCAGCGCCAGCGCGTCGCCCTGGGCCGGGCCATCGTGCGAAAGCCCAAGGTCTTCCTGATGGACGAGCCGCTGTCGAACCTGGACGCCAAGCTCCGCATCCAGACCCGGGCCGAGCTCATCCGCCTCCACCGCGACCTCGGCGTCACGACCATCTACGTCACCCACGACCAGGTCGAGGCCATGACCATGGGCCAGCGAATCGCGGTCATGAACAACGGGGTGCTCCAGCAGTGCGACGAGCCTGAGACGGTCTACAACAAGCCGGCGAACAAGTTCGTGGCCGGGTTCATCGGGGCCCCGCCGATGAACTTCCTGAACGGGACGGTGAACGAGGGCAAGATCGACGTCGGGCCGTTCCGGTTCGGCCTTCCGACCGCGCACCCCGCCCGCTCGATGGAGGGGCAGGCGGTCGTCCTGGGCGTGCGGCCCGAGGACATCTACGACACGAAGAACGGCGTCCAAGTCCCGGTCACGGAGGACAACACGTTCGAGGCCCAAGTCGACGTCCTCGAGAAGCTCGGGGCCGAGGACACGGCCTACCTCGTCGCCGAGGGCCTCAATCTCATCGCCACCCTCGACCCCTCGAGCCGGGTCGCCGCGGGTACGAAGTCCCGGTTCGCCGTGGACCTCGACAAGGCCCACGTCTTCGACGCCCAGTCCGGCCACGCGATCCGCTGAAGGGCTTCGCCGGTCGATCTTTGGAGGTTCTTGAACTTAGGGGCCCAATCAAACAGGGGGTTCCCACTTGCCCGGCTCAGGAGAAAACGATCCGCGGCAAGACAGGCGGTACCGAGAAACGTGCCTGATGTCTAGCCCAAGACTAGACCCTTCTTGTGAAACGCTTGTATAATGAGCACTAGGCAGGCTTATCAGCCGCCTGGAGAGGAACAATGAAACGCACCCTAGCGATCTCGCTCGTCATCGGCCTTTCGGCCATGGGCTTCGCCCAAAGCCAACTGTTCAACCGCAGCACGCTCACTGACTCGATTGACTGGGGTCAGTTCGGCGGCCCGTTCACCTCCGTCGCCAGCGGCACCGCCGGACTCACGGTCCAGGGTGGCGGCTTCCGAATCACCACGGACAACCAGTCCAGCATGGAGCGCCGAGACCAGGGCGATGGCTGGGGTGGGAACTTCCTTCCGGGCGATCGACTCATCTGGAACGCGGGTGGGAACGGGATCATGCGGGTCACTTTCGACAACCTCGTCCTCGGCGTGGGCGCGAACGTTCAGAACGACTTCTTCGGGCCCTTCTCGGCCACCATCACCCTTTTCGACTCGTCGAACAACGTCATCGTCTCGTACACGCGAAACGACGGGGATTCGACTGGCAACGGCGACGGCTCGGCCATCTTCATGGGTGCGCAGAGCAGCAGCCTCAACGTCCGGGCCGTTGAAATTGCCGTCCTCGGCACGAACAGCTACGCCATCAACAGCCTCGGCGTGAACCCGGTTCCGGAGCCTGCCACGATGCTCGCCCTCGGTTCGGGCCTCGTTGCCCTCGCCGCCCGCCGCCGCCGCAAGTAACCACTCTCCGGCCACCGAGGCCCACGAGAAGAGCCCCCGCCTGAGCGGGGGCTCTCTGTTTCTGGGAAGCCGCTGAGGGCTTAGGAGCGAACTCGCCGACGGCGGATCGCAGCCGCCACTCCGACTCCGAGGGCCAGCATCGTCGCCGGTTCGGGCACGGCCTCGAGGTCGACCCCGTTGATCGCGTAGCTGTTCGACCCGTCGACGGAGAACACCAGCTTGCTGATGTTCGCCGTGTCGCTCCGCACACCGAGGAACACGGCGCTGTCGTCGCCGTTTCCGGTCGAGTCGCCAGACCGGGTGAAGTCGGCGATCAGGTTGAAACCCGCGTCGTACGCCTGGACCCGGCCGGTGAACGGCCCGAAGTAGTCGTTCTGGATCTGGGCGCCGAAGGCCGTGACCGCCTCGTCGAGTTCGATGACCATGACTCCGCCGCTGGCGGCGTTCCAGAGCAGCGGGGCGCCGGTGGCGAAGTTCCCACCCCACCCGTTGTCCTGGTCGCGGCGCTCCATGTTCGCCGAGTTGTCGGTCACGACGGTGAATGCGGCCCCGTTCATCGTGAACCCGGTGGCGCCGCTTGCCACCTGGTCGAACGCAGCGCCGAACTGGGTCCAGTCGATCGCGTCGGTCGCTCCGACCTCGCTGCGGTCGAAGAGCTGGGTCTGGGCGAGGGCGGTACCGGCGACGAGGGTGAAGGCGAGGAGAGCGAGGGTCTTCATGAGGTTCTATCCGTGGCCCACAGGCCTGCCCCATCTCTCGCACCCAGCGGGCCAACTCCGGACGCTCTGGGCCAGAGGGCCCCTCACACCCCAGGAGACCACCGGGTCACGAGCACCCGGGGTTCGGTGTAGGCGAGCATCGCCTCGGCGAGGCCCTCTCGGCCTCGGCCGCTGCGCTTGGTCCCGCCGTAGGGCATCGTGTCGAACCGCAGGCTCGGGGCGTCGTTCGCGACGACCGACCCGACCTCGAGCCGGCGGTAGCACTCCTCCACCGTCCCCAGGTCACGCGTGAAGACAGACGACTGGAGCCCGAACCGGGACGAGTTCACCCGCTCGATCGCCTCGTCGAGGCTCTGGTAGGGCGCCACGGTCAAGACCGGCCCGAACACCTCGTCCTCGGCGAGCCGACAGCCCCGAGGCACCCCCGCCACCAACGTCGGAGCGACCCGGTTGCGCTCCCGTGTGCCACCCGCGAGCACCTGGGCCCCGCCGGCCACGGCCTCTTCCACCACCTCGACGATCCGCTCCGCCGCCTCGTCGTTCACGACCGGGCCGCAGACAGTCGCTTCGTCCATCGGATCCCCGACCGGGCACGCCAGGGCGGCTGAAGTCATGCGGGAGACGAACCGTTCGTAGACCGATTCATGGACGAGGGCGTGCTGGGCCGAGATGCATACCTGACCCGCGTACCCGTAGGCGCTGAGGGCAAGGGCCTCGACCGCTCGGTCGGGGTCAGCGTCCGGGCAGACGATGGCAGAGGCGTCTCCTCCGAGCTCGAGCACCACCCGCTTTTCCGGGGCCGCGGCCAGGATCGAGAACCCGACCGCCTCCGACCCGGTAAAGCTCACGAGGTCCACCCGGGGGTCGACCACCGCCCGCTTCGTCTCCGCCACGTCCGCGTTCACCGCGTTAAGCACCCCGTCCGGACACCCGCACTCGTGGATCAGGCGGGCGAGCGACAGGGTCGAGAGCGGTGAGAGCGGCGAGGACTTCAAGACGACGGTGCACCCCGCCGCCAAGGCCGGGGCGACCTTGTGGGCCGCGAGGTTGTAGGGCCAGTTGTAGGGCGTGATCGCCAGCACGACCCCGACCGGGAACCGCTCGACCCGGATCGTTGCCCTGTCGCCTCGAGGGTCGTAATCGGCGGGTAAGACCTGGCCCGAGGGACCAGCTAGGAGGTCGGCGGCGAGGTCGAAGGTGAGGGCGCACCGAGCAACCTCTGCCCGTGACCACTTCACCGGCTTCCCGACCTCAAGGGTCAGGGTCTCGACCAGCTCCTCGGCCCGGTCGCGCACGGCGGCCGCCACTCGCCGCAGAAGGGCGGCCCGTTCTCGCCGGGGGCTGTGCCGCCAGGTGTCGAATGCCCGCCTCGCCGCGTCGAGGGCGGCGTCCATCTCCGGCCACCCCGCCTCGGCCACCGTCCCGACCACGTGCCCCGAGTAGGGGGCCCGGATCGGGGCCTTCGCGATCCCCTGGTCGCACGGCCCGCCGAAAAACTGACCCCCGATCAACAACTCGCGGTGGAGCACAGGGAGATTACACCTCCGAATGTGGATAGAATGGTCGCAAGGCCGATGAACATCCGACGAAAGATCGTGTGCGCCTTGGACACCGCCGACCTCGACCGGGCCGTCCAGACCGTCCGCCGGGTCGCCCCGCACGTGGGGGCATTCAAGATCGGCCACGCCCTCACGCTCCCCTATGGCCTTGGGGTCATCGACCGCCTCCGGGAGGCGGGGGCCGACCGGATCTTCCTCGACCTCAAGTTCCACGACATCCCGAACTCGGTGGCCCTCGGCGTCCGAGAGGCGGCCCGGCGGGGGGTCTGGATGCTCACGCTCCACCTGAGCGGGGGGCCCGCCATGATCACCGCCGCCGTCGAGGAGGCCCACGAGCACTCGGACGACGTCGCGCCGCTATTGGTCGGGGTCTCCGTGCTGACCTCGCTGGACGAGGCCACGCTCCACTCCCATCTCGGGGTCGAGCGCTCGCTGCCGGAACACATGGTCGGCCTCTCGAAGATGGGATGTGAGTGCGGGCTCGACGGGGTCGTCTGCTCGGTCCAGGAGGTCGCGAACATCCGACGGGCGATCGGCCACGGCGTCATCGTCACGCCCGGGATCCGGCCTTCGAGCTCGCCCAAGCACGACCAGAAGCGGACGGGGGACGCCCATACCGCGCTCGACTCGGGGGCTGACTACCTCGTGATCGGCCGGGTCCTCACCGATTCGCCCGATCCCAAGCACGCGCTCGCCGAGCTCGGGCTCCTCGAAGAAGGCGTCGCGAGCTGACGGGTGACCGAGGCCTGGCAGGAACGGCTCCTAGACTGGTACCGGGCTGAGGCGAGGCAACTCCCTTGGCGGGGGCTGACCGACCCGTACCGGGTCTGGGTCAGCGAGGCGATGCTCCAGCAGACCACCGTCGCGGCGGTCCTGCCCTACTATGAGCGGTGGCTCGAGCGGTTCCCGACGGTCGAGGCCCTCGCCGAGGCGGCCGAGGAGGACGTGATGGCGGCCTGGGCGGGGCTGGGGTACTACCGCCGGGCCCGGAACCTCCAGGCTGGGGCCCGGCACGTGGTTCGAGAGGGGTGGCCGGCCGGGGCGCAGGAGTGGCGGGGGCTGCCGGGGGTGGGGCGGTACACGGCGGGGGCCGTCGCCTCGATCGCGCTCGGCGAGGACGCTCCGGTCGTCGACGGGAACATCGAGCGGGTCTACGCCCGCTTCACCGTGGACGACACCGCCCCGCCGAGGCTGAACGGCCGGGCTTGGGTGTGGGCGGAGTCTGCCCTCGTCCGAGGTCGAGCCGCCGAGTGGAACCAGGCGCTCATGGAGCTTGGAGCAAGGGTCTGTCGGCCCCGGTCGCCCTTGTGCGGGGAGTGTCCGCTCGCGCCCGAATGCCGGGCGAGGGAAGTCGGCACCGCGGACCGACTTCCGACCCGAAAGGCGCGACCGACCCCCCGGTCGTTGAACCTAGCCGTATGGCTTGTGAACGATCAGGACACCCTATGGCTACGGCAGGCCGGGGAGGGAGAGTGGTGGACGGGGCTTTGGGTGCCGCCGATGGGCGAAGGATCGATCCCCCTCGGATTCGCAGGCACGGGTCTCGAGTCAGTGGGCGATCTGAAGACGGTCGTCACGAAGCATCGTCTCACGCTCCGTGTGCACCGGGGCCAGAGCAGAACGGCTCCGGCGAGTTTTCATAGAGTACCGTACGATCAAATTGCCGAACGAGCGACCCCAGCTTTCGTGTCGCGTGCCTTGAAGCTCGCCGAGGCTGGACAAAGAAGGATCGACCTCTAACCTCCCCCACTTTCGGGGGCCCCGGGCCGCGGAACGTTGAGGCACCCTGCCTCCCTGGCCGCGAGCAAGAGGTTCATGATCGTCAGGAGAGCGAGGGCGTAGAGGCAGAGGGTGAAGACGAAGGTAAGAACGGGCAAGCCGATCCTTCGGGCAAGCCTTTCCTGCCGGAGCAGGGACGCGCGGGCCCGTTCCTGCCGAGCCGGGTCCCGCCAGACCTCGACCGACCACCGCTGGAGCCGCCGGACTGCCGACCGGCGGATGAACCAGAGCATCGCCCACCAGACCCGTCGGGCGAGCCACTCGGCGAGGCCGCTCACGGGGCTTGGAACGGGATGACCGCTCCGCTCGAGTCGAAGAGGGTCACGACGACCGGCGCGACCGGCTCCCGATCACGGAGCAGCTTCAAGACCAACAGCCCGGCCCCGTCGGACTCGAAGTCCCCGACGTAAGGCGGGCGAGACCGGGGCACGGGCACGTGAGTGTCCCGGTACCCAAGGATCCTACGCCCGTCCACGGTCGCCACGACCCCCGGCGAGCACGCCACGAGGAGTCGGTACGAGCCGGGCCCCGGCAGCCTCATACTGCACGCGAGCAGCACCACCCCCGGGCCGCTCTGGAAGTACGGCTCGACGTCGAGGACTCGGGGTGGCAGCCACGCCCGCTCCCACTTCGCTGCGAGCCCGCTCCTCCCGTTGAAGACCGCCCCGAGTTCGACCTTGGACTCGGCCGCGTAGGTCCGGTCGAACGAGGAGCCGTCGTCGTCCGGCAGCGGTCCGATCACGAGCCACTCTTCCGCCATGGCGAGCGGCAAGGTCCGAGCCTCTTCCCCGACCGTGATCCGTACGGCCCCCGACCGTGATCCCTCCTGCGCCGCCGGGTTCAAGACGATTGCCGCCGTCCCCCTCTCGCCTGGTCCGAGGGTGACCGCCCCGGGGCGGATCCCCGACTCCCAGCCGTCCGGCACCGAGAGCCCGAGGTTCTGAGCGACCTGCGTCTCCCCCGCTTCGAAGTGGAGCCCGAGCCTCGCTAGCCGACCTGGCACGAGCGTCCAACCGTCGAGGGCTTCCGTCCGAACCTTCAGCCCGGCCGCCTCCCAGGCGACGCCCGGGGGACGAGCGAGGCAGGCCGCGACCTCCCCGTCCGATACCCGGGGCACGGTCACCTCGGGCGGCGACGGCGCCTCGGGGGCCAGCGTCGGTGCCGTCCCGACCTCCCTGTGCGACCCATCAGCGAGCGGCACCTCCGCGGGCGGGAGCGCCTCGGTGTCCGATGGCTGCTGATCCCCAACCTCCGACGGAATCTCGACGGGCGTCGGGGTCGATGGGGGCGCGGCCACGACGGCCCCGAGGGCCTCGGCGAAGTCGTCGAGGGTGTGGGGCGGGTCGATCTCGCGGAGGGCGTGGCTCGCCACGTAGTCCTGCCCGAGGGGCGCCGCCCACTCCTCCGGAACGGCTCCCGCGAGAAGTCCGGCCAGCACGCCGACGACGAGGCCGGTCTGATGGCACGGGCCCCCGTGGCCGACGACCGTCCGCAGGCAGGCCCCAAAGTCGCCTCCCCCCGCGACCAGGGCCGAGACGACGTAACCGAAGCCTAGGACGGCGGACTCCGGGTCCGCGGTCACGGCCGCCGCCTCCAAGCCCTGCCGGTGTCGCGCCGGGTCGGATCCGACCTGGGCCGCCTCGAACACGGCCGCCAACCTCCCAGACCCGGCCATGACCGGCGCAGCTGCCTCGAGCAGGAGGCTGACCCCCCGGCCCTGAGCGGCCGCCGATGCCATGACGGCGACCGCCGCCGACGCCCTCACCGCCTCGTCTCCGTGGTCGTACCGGGAGTCCGCCGCCGCATACCCGAGCGCCCGAGCGGGATCGTCCGGGAAGACGAGCCCCCAGAGGATGGCCCGGCCCAACGATTCGGATCCCTCGGCCAGGGGGTTGGCCCAGCCTCCGTCTAGCCCGAGCGCCGAATTGGCGGCCCCATAGGCCGACTCCGAGTCGAGTGACCGCCACCGTCTCGCTAGGCCCGCCGCGACGGTCTCGGGGCCGTGGCCCAGGTTCAGGTGCCGCAGGCTCACGAGCCAGGAGTCAAGGGCGGCCGAGCTTGCCATGCGGCGGGGAAGCGGGTCGTAACCCGTGACCCGGACGAACCCCGTCGCCCCCCGCCGGGTCGCCCCGAGCGTCGCGCCGACCACGCCGCCGACCAAGCCCACTCGGGCACGTTCCCGCATCCCCCGCCTTTTACCCGGGCCGGGTAGCCTCGCCGCCGTGGGCCCGATCGACCTGGTGCTGTTCCGGTGGGTGAACCGGTGGCCGGACGCCCTTGAGCCGCTGATGCTCCTACTGAGCGAGGGGAACAAGTGGTTAGGGGTGCGGGTGTTCCTGCTGGTCGTCTTCGTGGCTCTGGTCTGGCAGCGGACGACCCGGCCGGCGGCGATCCTGGCTATGCTCGCCTGGCCGCTCTCGAACGCCCTCACCGACGCACTGAAGGTCGCTTGGCAGTGGCCCCGGCCCTCGGCTCCGATCGCGGCGCTCGTCGATCAAGGGGCCACCCTCGTCGCCGCTCAGGCCGCCCATCCCGACGTGGTCGTCCGGGTCGCGCCGCTCGGCAGCTTCGGGACGGCGAGCGCCCATTCGGCGAACATGATGGCCGTCGCCGCCGTGTTCCTCCTCCTCACGAAAGGCTGGCTGCGGTGGGCATGGCTCGCCGTGGCCGTCCTGACCGGCCTGTCGCGGGTCTACGTCGGGGTGCACTACCCGTCGCAGGTGCTCTTCGGGTGGGCGTGCGGAGCGGTGACGGCGCTCGTCCTCGTCAAGACGTGGGAGGCGTGGGTCCGGCTCCGTTCGCCTCGTCCGGCTCCGGACGTTCCACCGGGAGCGGCTGGCTGATCTCGACGCTCCCGAGCGTCTCGATCGGGCGGCCGTCGACGGTCACCTGGACACGGTCGACCTCGGGGAACTGGGCCATCACGGTGAGGATCCCCTTGAGCACGGTCTGCTCGTCCTCGGTGCCGTAGGTCCGGTCGAACTCGCCGGTGAAGTCGACGGTGGCCAGCCCATCCTTCACGACGCACGACCGGGCCCTTGCCCCACGCGGCACCATGGGGAGTTGCTCGAGGTAGCGGTTGACAGCGAAGACCCGGGCGTCGGTGCCCTCGGGCGACCGGGCCGGGCTCGCCTTGAGCTTGAGGTCTTCGCCTTCGTAACGGGGCGTGTAGGAGCGGACCTCTTGGCTCTTGGTCCGGTCGGGTTGAGGCCGGGCCTCTGGCCGGAGCTGGGCGGCGGGGACGTCCCGGGCGGCGGGCTGCTGGACGTAGAGCGTCAGCCCTCCGACCAAGGCGAGCCCACACACGACGAGGAACAACGGACCGGTCGAGCGACCCTTCTTGACGGACTTAGTCACGGCCAAAGAACACCTCCACTCCCTTTGCGACGGCCTCGCCGACCGCTTCCCGGAACTGCTTCTCCTGCATCCGGGCCCGGTCGGAGGCGTGGTTGACGAACCCAAGTTCGAGCAGCACCGACGGCATTGGCGTGGCCCGCAGCACGGCGAAGCCAGACCGGTAGATCCGGCTGTCGCTCCACGTCCCCAGGTCGGGCATCCGGCTCACCTTCGCGACCTCCTGGCGGACACACTCGGCGAGCAGCATGTCCATGCTGTCCTGTTGATGGTAGAAGATCTTCGTCCCGGACCGGCTGTTGGCGATCTGGTTCGAGTTGAAGTGGACGCTGATGAAGGCGTCCGCGTCGCTCCGGTTCGCGATCGCCGACCGCTCGCTCAGAGCGAGGGCCGTGTCGTCGTCCCGGGTCATGACGACGCTCGCCCCCCTCTCGGCGAGCGACTTCGCGATGGCGCGGGCGGTGGCGAGGGCCTGGACCTTCTCCAAGACCCCGGCGGTCACCGCACCCGGGTCTCGGCCGCCGTGGCCGGGGTCGATCACGATGACCTTGCCGGCCAGCCCCGCGGCGAACGACGGGCGTCGCAAGGTGAGCGTAAAGCCCCCCGCCACCGGCGAGAGCTGGAACCCCAGCGGCCGCGTGAGCGACCACACGACGGTGGTCACGTTCCGGGCATCTCCATCGACCACCGTCTTCTCGACGAGCGGCGACTCGCCTAGAGTCTCGCCCTCGGTCTGCGGCTGGGCCCCGGCGAGGCTCACCTGGATCGTCGTCGGGTTCAGGAAGACGGCGGACGGGCGCTGGCCGGGGGTGCCAGTGACGGGGACGAAGTAGGTGACGCCGCCGTCCTCCGAGTCCCGGCGCTGGGGGGTCCCGACCGTGACGATCGGCCGGGAGGGAGGCACAGGCCCTGCCACGGGCACCTCGAACGAGCGCCCCGGCTGGAGCTCTGGCAGGTCCATCGTTGCGACGGCCGGGCTCTCCCAGACGACGCGGACCACATTGGGGGCGAACTGGCCGGCCCGCACGTTCGGCGGGAGTCCGCTCCCTGCGTCTGGGCTCAGTTTGGCCCCGGTCAGGTCGATGACGAGCCGGTCGGGCCCGGCCATGCGGAACGCCCGCGCCCCTACCGTGAGCGACGAGCCGATTTGGAGCTTGCCGTCGGCTA
The DNA here is from genome assembly GCA_022843485.1 of Fimbriimonadaceae bacterium. GTDB lineage: Bacteria > Armatimonadota > Fimbriimonadia > Fimbriimonadales > Fimbriimonadaceae > JALHNM01. The sequence goes on from JALHNM010000013.1 coordinate 18,002, forward strand.
CCCGCACCGTCCCTACGACGCCGAGGATCGAGAGCCGTTCACCGGCGTCGTCCCAGGAGAACGTCGCCCCGACGGCCTCCACTGCCTCCTCCAGCCGCACATAGGGCCGGCCCTGAGACCCGGTGACTTCGAGCGTGAACGTCCGCCCCTCGGCGGTGACGTACGCCGTCTCGGAGCGGAGTTCGACCCCCCACCCGACCCGCTGCAGCAGGAAAGGCGTGACGAAAGTCCCCTCGGGCGCCCGGCGAACCGCGTCCGAGAACGACCCGAGATGGGCGTACTCGACCGTCACGTTTGCGGGGCTTTGCGCAAGGGCGACTGCGGCGACCATCCATGTCACCACTGCGGCCAGCCATAGCCTCATGTCCATCAGACTATACTCGGTTTTCCACCGGGATTGTTTCCAATTGCCCTGGTTTTTCAGCACCGGTCGCACCCGGCCCAAAGCCCCCGGCCGGTCGTAAAGATGGCCCCTTGCGCCGCCGATCATTGTTCCAGGTGAGCGCAATGGAAGAGCTGACTTTGACTGAATCGGCCGGCCTGGAAGGCCAGCAGACCGTCGTCTTTCGCCTTGGGCCGGAGTCGTACGGGATCGATATCTTCCGTGTGAACGAGATCATCCGGCTGCGAGAGATCACCCCGATCCCCCGCACGGGGAGCCACATCCGTGGGCTCGTCAACCTTCGCGGCAAGACGATCCCGGTCATCGACCTTCGTGACCGGCTCGGCCTGCCCTATCAAGAAGAGACCGACACGAGCCGTATCATCGTGGTCGAGACCGAGCACGGCAACATCGGGGCGATCGTGGACGCCGTGAGCGAGGTCGTGACCCTCACCGACGAACAGGTCGAGCCGACCCCGCAACTCGTGGGTGACGGCGAACAAGAGGTCGTCCGCGGCATCGCGAAGGCCGAGGGCCGGCTCATCACCCTCCTCGACCTCGACCGGGCCTTGGCGGCCTAAGGCAAACGATGAGCGCCGAACTGGACATGCAGCAATACCTCGACCTCTTCCTCCAAGAGGCGGAGGAGCAACTCGAGACACTGGAGCAGGAGACGCTCAAGCTTGAAGATGACCCGTCGGACGAGCGGTTGGCCGTCATCTTCCGGGCGGCCCATACGCTCAAGGGGAGTAGCCGCGCCATGGGGTTCGCCCGGTTCGCCGAGCTCACTCATGAGATGGAGAACGTGCTCGACAAGCTCCGGCTGCACCAGTTGACGCTCTCAACTCCCATCGCCGACGCGCTGTTCGGGTGCCAGGATGTCCTGCGGCAGATGGCGGCGTCGATCGCGGACGGAAAGGGCGACTCGGTCGAGTGCTCTGCCCTCGTCAAGGCCCTGCAAGGGTTCGCCGAAGGGAGTCCGGGGCTCATGGTGGTCTCGTCGCCGGCACCGTCGCCTGCTGGGCCCGTCGACACGGCGATCCCTGAGGCGCTCTGGCCCACGCTTCGCGAGGCGGCGACCCAATCCCCGATCCTCCACGCTCGGTTCACGCTGCAACCGGATTGCGTCATGAAGTTCGTCCGGGCGTTGATGGCGATCAACATCGTCCAGACCTCCGGTGAGGTCCTCGCCACAGCTCCGGACTCCGAGAAGCTCGAGGAAGAGGCCTTCGACCGCACGTTCGAGATCGTGTTCCAATCGACCGAGTCCGCGGAGTCGTTGCGGGCGCTGTTCGGTCAGGTGAGCGAGGTCGAGGCGTTCGAGGTCAAGTCCTGGGAGGAACCCAAGGCAGCCGCCCTTGAGACGCCTGCTCTGACCGTCGAAGTCCCCGACGAAGCTGCGGGCCCAGGTGAGGGCTCGCTGCCCGCAAGCGCCGAGGGGGCGAAGGCAGGGGGGCCGACCCGGAAGGCGGACTCAGGTCAGACCGTACGAGTCGACGTCAGCCGTCTCGACAACCTGATGAACCTCGTTGGGGAGCTCGTCATCGACCGCACCAGGATCGCCCAGCTCGGAGCGGAACTCGCCGCCAAGTACGGCGAGATGGAGGTCGACGCCCTCACCGAGACGGTCGGCCACATCGCCCGCATCACCTCGGACCTTCAGGACCAGATCATGAAGGCACGGATGATGCCGATCGAGACGGTATTCAACCGGTTCCCGCGAGTCGTGCGCGACCTCGCCCAGAAGCTGGGCAAGGACGTGAAGCTCGAAGTCTCAGGCGGCGAGACCGAGCTCGATCGCAGCGTCATCGAGGTCATCGGCGACCCGCTGCTCCACATCTTGCGCAACAGCGTGGACCACGGCCTCGAGCTCCCCGACGACCGGGAGAAGGCGGGCAAGCCCCGAACCGGTCGCGTGGTGCTCTCGGCGAGGCACCAAGAGAACCACATCGTCATCGAGATCGTCGACGACGGAAAGGGGATCGACGCCGACCGGATCCGTCGCAAGGCGGTGGAGAGTGGCCTCGTCACCTCTGAACAGGCGGCCCGCCTCACCGACAAGGAGGCCCTCCAGTTCATCTTCGCGAGCGGCCTGAGCACCGCCGCCGAGGTCACCGAGGTTTCGGGGCGGGGGGTCGGGATGGACATCGTCCGCTCGAACATCCAGAAGCTCGGCGGGATCATCGACCTGGACACGACCCTCGGAGTCGGGACGAGGTTCAGCCTCCGGTTGCCGCTCACCCTTGCGATCATTCGTGGCCTTCTTGTTAAGATGGGCCGGCAGATCTACGTGTTGCCGCTCGGGTCCGTCGTGGAAACTCTCCTCGTGCGCCGGGCTCAGATTCAGACGGTCAACCAGCGCGAGGTCATCGTGATCCGCGACGTGACCACACCGCTCGTCCGGCTCGGGTCGGCGTTCGGGTCCCGTGGTCAAGAAGGGCACGAAGACGAGTACGTCGTCGTCGTCGGTATCGCGGAACAGCGGGTCGGGCTCGTCGTAGACGGCCTCATCGGCGAGCAAGAGGTCGTGATCAAGTCGTTGAGCCGCTTCTGCGGCGAGGCCCCGGGGGTCAGCGGGGCGACGATCTTGGGCGATGGCAACGTCGCCTTGATCGTCGACGTGAACGGGGTCGTCCCGGCGGGGCGAAGGTAAGTGGGATGGCACTAAGACAACAGAACTTTCTTCTACAGCGCTACCTGGAAAAGGCGATGGTCGATCTGCCGGCTCTGCCGACGGTCATCATCCAAGTCCTCCAAGCCACCGAGAACGAACAGGTCACGATCAACGAAATCGAAGAGATGATCACGACCGACGTCGCGATCACCACCAAGATCCTTAAGGTGGTCAACTCGGCGTACTTCGGGCTGCCTCGGCAGGTGATGAACATTGGCCAGGCCGTGGGCATCCTGGGGATCCATCAGACCCGCAACCTCGTGCTAAGCCTGGGCGTGTTGAACGCGCTGGCCTCGCCGAACGCCCGGGTCATGGAGATGCAGCGTCAGTTCTGGCAGCACTCGTTCGGTGCCGCCCACTGTGCCCGGTCGATCGCCGCCGTCAAGCGGCTCGCTGCCAAGGATCAAGAGTCGGCGTTCGTCGGGGGCCTTCTCCATGACATTGGCCGGCTCTTCCTGCTTACGCTCTTCAACCAGCCCTACAGTCAAGTCCTCACAGAAGCGGTGAGCAAGGGGATCGCGCTCGCCGAGGTCGAGGACCGAGTCCTGAACACGACCCACGCGGAACTCGGCGGAACCCTCGCGGAGCGCTGGAACTTCCCGGGGCCGCTGATCGAGATGATTCGGTTCCACGACGACGTCTCGAGTCGCGCGGGTGACCCCAGTGCGGAACGTCTCTACTGCATCCATGCGGCCGATCGCCTCGCTTCGGAGCTCTGGCAAGGGACCGAGGCGGCCGTGCTCTTCCCGTTCGACCCCACCGCGGAGCAATGGCTCGGCTTCGGCCCCGCCCAGTGGGAAGAACTCAAAGAAGGGATGGCGGCAAGCGTCGAGAAGGCGGAGGACCTCCTCCGTATCCTCTAGGGAACCCAGCGGCTTGCCGGTACCGACCCCGCGCCGGCCCGCCGACACTCAAAGGGAAGGACTATGGGCCTCAACAGCAACCTCTCCGGCGTCGCGTTCTCCGGCATCGGGTCGGGCATCGACTCGGCGACGATCGTCGCCCAGCTGATGCAGATCGAGCGGCGGCCGTTGCAGCGCCTCGAGGCCCGAAAGATCGGGTTTGAAGCCCAGCGGGACGTCTACTCCCAGTTTCGCAGCCGGTTCCAGACCCTGAACGGGGCGGCCACCGCCCTGAACGCCTCCACCGCGTTCTCCCCGGTCAAGGCGGCGAGCTCCGACTCGACCGTCGCGACCGTCAGCGCTTCGAGCGGGGCCAACCCCGGCATCTACACCCTCCGGGTCAGCCGTCTCGCCCAGGCGCAGAAGCTTGGCTCGACTGCCCAGACCTCCGCCACCCAGGCCCTCGGCACGTCAGGCTCCTTCATCGTGAACGGCAAGGCCGTTACGGTCGAGGCCACCGACACCCTGACTTCGATCGCTTCCAAGCTCAACGGTCTCGGGAACGGGGTCACGGCGAGCGTCATCGACGCCGGGCCAGGGAACGCCTTCCTGACTCTGACCGCCCAGGCGTCGGGGGCGGACGGTCGCATCCAGATCGCCAACGTCTCCGGCGGGGCGCTCGGGTCGCTCGGCTTCACGACCGGGGCCGCCGTCATTCGCGACCCGATCGGCGGCACCGGTGCCCGGACCTACGGGTTCCGAAGTGCCACCGAGTCGCTCCAGTCGATGACGGGGGCCGCGATGACCGGGACGTTCCAGGTCAACGGCGAGGACGTCAGCGTCGACTTTGCGACCGACACCCTTCAGTCCCTGGCCACCAAGATCACGGCGACCGGCACCGGGGCAACCGCGAGCGTCGTCACCTCCACCGAGAACGGCAAGACCGTCCAGAAGATCGAGATCACGGGGACGGGCATGCCGGCCGGGTTGACCGATACGAGCGGGACGCTCGAAGCCCTCGGCGTCTACCAGCGCGGCTACCAGTCGGTCTTGGTGGCGGCCCAGAACGCGGAGTTCACCCTCGACGGCGTGGCCGTCACGAGGTCGAGTAACACAGTGACCGACGTCATCCCCGGGGTGACCCTGACCTTACTGAAGGCCGACGTGGGGACGCCGCCTACGACGACGCTGAGCTTCACCCGCGACACGGACGCCATCAAGGCAAGTGTCAAGTCGTTCATGACGGCCGTGAACGGCGTCCTCGACTTCGTGCGCACCAACAGCGCCTTCGACAAGGAGTCCTTCGCGGCGGGGCCGCTCTTTAGTGACCCGCTGGCGAGTCAAGCTGTGTCCGCGCTGGTCTCCCAGATGCTCGCTGACGTCCCCGGGGGTGCGCTCACGAACCTGACCCAGGTCGGCTTCGGGCTGGACGAGACGGGGAACGTGAAGCTCGACGAAGCTGCCCTCGACCGGGCCCTGGCCGAGAACCCGGAGGCCGTCCGGCGTCTGTTCGCCGCCGTCGGGTCCGGTTCGACCAACGACTTACGGTTCGTCTCGAGCACGGGAAAGACGAAGTCACCGCCGACCGGTTCGTTCACGGTCGAGGTCACCCAGCTCGCGACCCGAGCGAGCATGACCGGTGGCGTCGCCCAGACCGACCCGAGTACGGCCGGCGAGACCCTCACGTTCGGCGGGTCAGCCTTCGGGAACGTCAACACGGTCCTCTTCGTCCCTTCCGGCAGCACGGCCAGTTCGCTCGTGAGCCTGATCAACAACGACACCCGGCTGAAGGACGTCGTCGAAGCCTCGATCGACGGCTCTGGTCAACTCGTCGTCCAAGCCCGGCGGTTTGGCACTCAGGGCGACTTCACGCTCGTGAGCGACCAGGCGGCGGCGTCCAACAACTCCGGGATCGGCACCTCGGGCGGGACGTTCGTGGGCGCAGTCAACGTCGCGGGGCGGATCAACGGCGAGGACGCGACCGGTAACGGTCAGTTCTTGACCGGGAACACTGGAAACGCGAACACGGAAGGGCTCCAGATCCAGTACACGGGATCCGCCCTCGGGCTCGTGGGATCGGTCAACTTCAGTCGCGGCATCGCCAGCTTGATGTCCTCCCGCGCCGAGCAGTTCACAGAGACGGGCAACGGCCTTCTCACCGCCGCGGACGCGTCGCTTCAGAGCCAGGTCGAGGCCCTCGATGTGCGGATCACCGAGTTCGAGGCCCTGCTCTCGGTCCGCGAAGAGCGGCTCAAGGCCCGGTTCCTCGCGATGGAACGGGCCATCAGCCGGCTCCAGCAGCAGCAGGCCCAGTTCGCCCAGGTCAGCGCCGGCCAGCGCTAGGTCCGGGCTAGAATCGACTCCTTCTCGAACTGCCGGAAGGCGGCCCACAGGAACACGCCTCCAAGGACGAGGCCAGTCAGCACGGTCGTTCCGACGCCCCACCAGACCACCCGGTCAAGGAGGCCCTCGCGCATGGCGACGGCGGCATTAAGGACCGGTGTCCAACGCACCCAGAGCGCCTGCTCCATCCCAGTGAAGCCGATGAACTGGCTGAAGATGGCGGGCATGAGCACCACGAAGCTCACGAGCGTCAACTGCGTCTGGGCCTCGCGCATCGACTTGGCCCGGGCACTCACGGCCATCAGGAGCCCGGCGAACATCGCCACGAGCGAGAGGAGCACGACCAGGATCGAGACGCCCCCCGCGAGCGAGACCGAGAGCCCCCCGGGGAACAGGTCCCGCGTCACCCCCACCCGAAGGCTTCCGAGAACGACCAGGGCGACCAGGCTGCTCGCCGCTGAGAGGAGACAGGTGAGCGCGAGCGCGAGCGTCTTCCCGAGGGCCAGGTGCCAGCGCAGGGCCGGAGAGACGAGGAGGGTCTCCATCGTGCCCCGTTCCTTCTCGCCGGCCACGAGGTCGGCCACCTGGCTGAAGCCCCCGTAGAAGGCCCAAAGGACGATCAGATAGGGCAGCATCCCTGCGAAGGAGGACCCGCCGAGCCCCTCCGGCTTCTCGCCCTGGAGCGTGACGAGACGGATCGGCTCGGCGGCGCTCGCGGGTAGGCCGGTCTGCTCGAGGACGCCCCGCACGGTGGCCGAGTTCACGGTCTCGACGGCCGTTCGGAACGTGCCGAGCGCGATCTGGGACGGCGTGCTCGCTGGGTCGAAGACGAGGGTGAGCACGGCCCCGCCCCGACCAACGCTCGCCGTGAAGTCGTCGCTGAAGTCGACGACGAGCCGCACCTTGCCTTCCTTTAGGAGCCGTTGGCCCTCCTCGCGGTTGGCGACTCGAGTGACCTTGCCTGCTACCCCGCCCAGGAGCCGCGACTCCACCTCTCCCTTCGCTTGGCCCACGAGGGCGACGCTCGGCTTGGGGGGCTGGGTCACGCTGCGTTGCACGGTGCCGAACACGAGGACGAACATCAGGATGATGAAGACCGGGGCGACGAACGCCCCGTTGACGACACGCTTGTCGCGGAACGTCTCCCGAACCTCCTTCCGGAACACGAGCCACACGACGTTCATCGGGGGCTGACCTCGCTCCGGTAGCCGATGAGGCTCAAGAAGGCCTTCTCGAGCGTCGCATGGCCGGTGCGGGCGACGACCTGGACCCGGACCCCGGACTCGACGATCCTCCCCTCGTGGATCACGGCCACCTCGTCGCACAGGCGCTCGGCCTCGCTCATCACGTGTGTGCTGAAGACGACGGTCTTGCCCGACTCCCGGACCTCCTCGATGAACTCCATGACCCCCTGCTTCGCGACGACGTCGAGACCGGACGTTGGCTCGTCGAAGAACAGGACGGGGGGGTCGTGGAGGATGGCTCGGGCGATCCCGACCCTTTGCTTCTGGCCGGTCGAGAGCCGGTCGCAGAGCTGGTCCTGGAAGGGGCGTAGGTTGAGCCGGTCGACGACGAACTCGACCCGGCGGTCAAGGTCGATCCCGCTCAGCCCGTAGAGCCCCCCGAAGTATCGCAGGCTCTCGAGTGGGGTGAGCCGGCCGTAGACGGCCGTGGAGCTGGACAGGAACCCGATCGAGGCCCGCACGAGCGCCGGCTGGGTCGCGACGTCGTAGCCCGCTACAGTGGCTGTCCCTTTGTCGGCGCGGATCACGGTCGAAAGGATTCGCAACAGTGTCGTCTTCCCGGCCCCGTTGACACCCAAAAGGCCCAGGATTCGGCCCGGGACGGCCTCCAGGTCGGCCCCCTGTAAGGCCATGACCTCCTCGCCCTTTTCGCCTCGAAACCGCTTCTCGACCCCCTTCGTGCTTACCATCGTCGTTCGCCCGGCAACTTTACGTGATCTTCCGACCCTTCACGTTATGTTAACGCGCCTTTGGTTATCATGGCCCCAAGCGGTCTCTGAGGACTCAGCGCGCAATGGGGCGTTTCGCCCGCGCGTGGGAGAGGATCGAGGAATCGGTAGATCGCCGCTTTATCACCCCCGGTCGGAATCGGCCGGGGGCTTTTCTTCCTTCCCTGGTCCCAACCGGGGCCGTGGGCAAGGGTAACTTGTCGCTTCGAGCCGTCCCGCTCGGAACGAGGTGAACGACCAGTGATCACCAGCGCCCTCCGCCGCCCCCGCTGACGCCCTTTTCGGGCCGTCAGTGCCCCCCTTGCGTCGCAGCCTCCTGACCCCAGAGTCGCCCTTCTTGGGCGTTCCCCTCAGCGGACCTATGCCTACTATCAGCATGCAGCCGGTCTCGACTCGTTCCGATTGGGAGCGGGTCGTGGCCCTTCGTAACTCCTTCCGGCCCCACGGCCCGTCGACCGTCGATCGGACCATGGCCTATGCCGAGGCGCACCCAAGCCGAGTCCCGATCGACCGCCGGATCGCCGTGGCCGACGGGGAAGACCTTGCCTACCTCGTGGTCTGCCAAGCGTATTGGACCCCCGAGCCGGGCCGTTTCGACGGCGACGTGTTCACGGGTCCTCACGTCTCGGATAAGGCCGCGATCTCGAGCCTTTACGAGACCGCCGAGCGGATGGCGTCCGAGCTCGGCGCAACGGTCGTGGAGACCTGGGCGCCGAGCTACCGCCCCGAGTACGCCCTCGCCCTCGAGTCCCGAGGGTATCGGCCCGGGCAGCGGAACCCCGAGTCGATGATCGACCTGACCGCGTTCGACCCCGAGCCTTGGCGCCAGAAGTACGCCCCCGTCTTCGAGGGCGGACTCGAGATGCTCACGTTCGACGAGTTCGAGCAGCGGTTCGGCGAGGAGGCTGACCGGATGTTCTGGCGGCTGGAGATGGATCTCTTCGCCGACGTCCCGCTCCCGTCGCCGTGGGTTGAGATCCCGTTCGAGGACTGGCTCCGCGACCGTCAGGCAGCCCCGTTGGCGACCGAGTGGATGTTCGTGGCCCTCGACGGCGATCGGCCGGTCGGCACGACCCAACTCATCAAGAACTGGGTCGACTCGACCTTGATGCACAACGCGTTGACAGCCGTCCGCCGGGAGTACCGGCGGCGTGGGATCGCGGCCGCCCTCAAGAGCCGGTCTCTGGAGTTGGCGAAGGCGGCGGGCGTGTTGAGGGTCTACACCGACAACGAAGAGAACAACCCGATGTTCGGGCTCAACGTGGCCCTCGGCTACCGCGAGGTCCATCACTGGGTCCAGTACGAGCGCCCTCTGGCGTAGTTCGGCTTCCAGCCGATGGTGCCCCAGGCTTCCAGCCTGGGGCATTCCGGTTCGGCCGATGAGTCAGGCCTTGGGCGGCCCCGAGCCCTTCAACTTGACGGCCTCGCCCACCCGCTTGGCCCGTAGGTTGAGCATCTCGACCGCGACCGAGAACGCCATCGCGAAGTAGGTGAACCCCTTCGGGATGTGGTGCCCGAGCCCTTCGGCCACCAGGTTCGCCCCGATGAGGACGAGGAACGCCAGGGCCAGCATCTTGACGGTCGGGTGCCTCTCGACGAAGTCGGCGATGTGTCCGGCGAAGGCGAGCATGACACCGATCGAGACCACCACCGCCGCGACCATGACCGGCAGTTGGTTCGTCATCCCGATCGCCGTGATGACCGAGTCGAGCGAGAACACGACGTCGACGACCACGATCTGGGCGACGACCGCCCCGAACGCCGCTTGCTTCGCGACGGCCAGCGGGTCCTGTTCGGCGCCTTCGAGCTTGTGGTGGATCTCGTGGACCGCCTTCCACAGAAGGAACACGCCGCCGCCTATGAGGATCAGGTCGCGGCCGCTCACGTCGTGGCCCGCCACGTTGAAGAGCGGGGCGGTCAGCCCCATCACCCAGGTGATCGAGAGGAGCAAGAGCAGCCTCGTGCCCAAGGCGAGCAGGAGGCCGACCTGCCGGGCACGGTGTCGCTGGCTCTCCGGCAACCGCCCCGCGAGGATGCTGATGAAGACGATGTTGTCGATGCCGAGGACGATCTCGAGGACGGCCAACGCGAAGAACGCCGCCCAAAGCTGGGGGTCGGTGAGCCACTCCATGGTCGGTCCCTACATTCGGAACAGCGTGAAGGAGGCCGGCGGGATCGGGGCGTTGCGGGCCGCCTCGATGCCAAGCGCCACGACCCGCCGGGTATCGACGGGGTCGATGATCCCATCGTCCCACACCCGGGCGCTCGAGTAGTAGGCGCTCGACTCTTCGCCGTACTTGGCGAGGGTCGGGGCTTTGAAGGTCGTCTGCTCCTCGGCCGTCAGCTGCCGCCCCTCCGCCTGGAGCTGGTCCATCTTCACCGTGAGGAGCACGTTCGCCGCCTGCTCGCCGCCCATCACGCTGATCCGGGCGTTCGGCCACATCCAGAGTTGTCGCGGCTGGAAGGCCCGGCCGCACATGCCGTAGTTTCCGGCCCCGTAGCTCCCCCCGACGACGACGGTGAACTTCGGGACGTTCGCGGTCGAGACCGCGCTCACGAGCTTGGCCCCGTTCTTGGCGATGCCTTCGTTCTCATAACGCTTGCCGACCATGAACCCGGTGATGTTCTGGAGGAACAACAGGGGGATCCGGCGCTGGCAGCAGAGCTCGATGAAGTGGGCGCCCTTGAGCGCCGACTCGCTGAAGAGGATGCCGTCGTTGGCGAGCACGCCGACGAGGTGCCCGTAGACTCGGGCGAACCCGCAGATGAGGGTCGTGCCGTAGTTCGCTTTGAACTCTTGGAGCCGGGACCCGTCGAGGATCCGGGCGAGGACGTCGCGCATCGGCATCGGGCGCTTGGAGTCGGCAGGGACGAGGGAGTAGAGATCCTCGGCCGGGTAGTGGGGGTCTTCGGGCTCGGTCGGTTCGGTCCAGCCGTCGGCTTCGTGGCCACCTTTGGCGATGGTCGCCGGGGCGCCTAGGGACTCGACGATGTTGCGGACGATGTGGAGCGCGTGGCGGTCGTCCTCGGCGAGGTGGTCGCAGACGCCACTGAGTCGGGTGTGGACGTCGGCTCCGCCGAGGTCTTCGGCGCTGACCTCCTCGCCCGTCGCCGCTTTGACGAGCGGGGGGCCACCCAGAAAGATCGTGCCTTGGCCCTTCACGATCACGGACTCGTCGCTCATGGCGGGGACGTAGGCGCCGCCGGCCGTGCAGGAGCCCATGACCGCGGCGATCTGGGGGACTTGGGCCGCGCTCATGCGGGCCTGGTTGTAGAAGATCCGGCCGAAGTGGTCGCGGTCGGGGAAGACCTCGCTCTGCAGTGGGAGGAAGGCGCCGCCCGAGTCGACGAGGTACACGCAGGGCAGGTGGTTCTCGAGAGCGACCTCTTGGGCGCGGAGGTGCTTCTTGACCGTCATCGGGAAGTACGTGCCGCCCTTGACGGTGGCGTCGTTGGCGACGATGACGCACTCTCGGCCGGAGACGCGGCCGATCCCGGTCACGACCCCCGCGGCAGGGGCCTCGCCGCCGTACATGTCCCACGCGGCGAAGGAGGAGAACTCGAGGAAGGCCGCTCCCGGGTCGAGGAGGCTGTCGATCCGCTCGCGGGCGAGGAGCTTGCCGCGCCCTTTATGCTTGGCCACCGGGCCCTCGCCTCCGCCTTGGCGGACTTGGACGAGCCGTTCGCGGTACTCGTCCATGATCGCCTCCATCGCCGCTCGGTCGGCCCGGCGCTCGGGGTCGGTAAGGTCGACGACTGACTCGATCGTGTCCATGCGAGGACGATCTTACCGAGTCGCCCTGGACTGCGCTCGCTGCGCTCGCGGGGCGAGCAAGCTCGCTACTCCAGAGCGAGAGCGAGCTCTCGCACTCCGCGACGAGAGCGAGCTCTCGCACTCCGCGACGAGAGCGAGCTCTCGCAGTGCGGGGTGAGCGGGGGGTTAGGGGCGTTTGCCGAGGAAGAGGTAGACGTAGCCCTCGTACCGGCGTTCGGGGTCGGGCCCGGTGTAGGGGACACAGGAGCCGACCAAGAGGTCGCGCACCCCGTCCCGGTTCCAGTCGCAGACGTGGACCTTGATCCTCGCGTCGATCTGGAGGGGGGCGTCGCCGACCATGACCGGAGTCCCCGCCGCGAGCTTGCCTCCTCCGAGACCCTTGAAGAACGTCAGGCGGCCCGTGTCGTCACCGACGAGCAGGTCGAGCACTTTGTCCCCGTCCCAATCGACCGCGACGGGTTGGCTCTTGTTGGCCACCGCAAGCTCTTTGCCCCCGGCTTGGAGGGGTTTTCGGGGGCCGTACCGGGGCTCCTTCCTGGTCCCCAGGTTCTCGTTCAGGTAGACGAGGCCGCCGATGTTGCCGACCAGGGCGTCGAGTTTGCCCGTGCCTCGCCAATCGACGAAGAACACGGTGCTGGCCGCCCAGTCCTGGTTCTCGTCCGCGGTCTCCTCGAACGTCCTCATCGGGCCGAACTGAGCCTTGCCGAGCCCTTTGAACCACACGACGCCCCCCGGTGCCCACTCGCCCGTCGCGATGTCTAGCGTCCCATCCCCGTCTACGTCCACGACCTGTGGAGTAAAGCCGACGCATCACCCATAGCTGACGGACGCTTTCGTGCCGCCTGCGGAGAGGTAGGTGTAGCCCTCGAACTTTGGCGCCCGGTCCGTGCCGACGTTCCGGTAGACCCGCATTGCCCCGTCGCCGAACTGCCCGACGAGGAGGTCCCGCTTGCCGTCGCCGTCCATGTCGTGCAGCCAGGGCGCGGCGTGGCCGTGGTCGGGCACGATGTCTTTGCCGCCCGCTTGGACGCGCACCGGCGCCGAGAGCACGGGCGGCCCGGCCGGGCTCGTCGCGAGCAGTGCGATCCAGAGGGGCAGCACGAGCACGTGAGGAGTGTACACCGGCCGCGGCTGCCTTGGTGCCTCGACTCGGGGGGATTCTGGCCCAGCCCGCCCCACCCGGCCCCGGGACGGTTGGCAGTCTCGGCGATATACTGCCAACTAACTCCCGCCGGATTCCTCCGCGCGGGGCAGAGAACGACCATGAAGCTTCAGCCATTGCACGACCGCATCGTCGTCGAGCCGGCCGCCAAGGAGGAGACCACGGCGGGCGGCATCATCCTGCCGGACTCGGCGAAGGAAAAGCCGCTCCGCGGCACTGTCCTCGCGATCGGCCCCGGGAAGACCTTGGACTCGGGCCAGGTGGCCCCGATCGGCGTCTCCGTGGGCGACGTGGTGCTCTACGGCAAGTATTCGGGCACCGAGGTCACCGTCAGCGGCACGGACTACTTCATCCTCCGGGCCGAGGACGTGCTCGGTGTGATCGTCGCGAGTGGGGCCAAGGGTAAGGACAAGGCCGGCTCGGGGAGCAAGAAGTAACCCATGGCCGCCAAGGACCTCAAGTTCCGACAGGACGCCCGGGCCCGGCTTGAAGCGGGCGTCGATAAGCTCGCCAACGCGGTGAAGGTCACGCTCGGCCCCCGCGGCCGCTACGTCGTCCTAGAGAAGAAGTTCGGCTCGCCCCAGATCATCAACGACGGTGTCACCATCGCCAAAGAGATCGAGATCGAGGACCGGTTCGAGAACATGGGCGCCCAGCTCATCCGCGAGGTGAGCAGCAAGACCAACGACGCCGCGGGCGACGGGACGACCACCGCCACCGTGCTCGCCCAGGCGATCTACAAGGAAGGCGCTCGCAACGTCGCCGCCGGCTCGAACCCGATGCTCATCAAGAAGGGCATCGAGCAGGCCGTCGAGGTGATCGTCGCCGAGCTCGAGAAGATGAGCATCCCGGTCAAGGGCCGGAAGGGCATGGAGGAGGTCGCCACGATCTCGGCCAAGGAGTCGGGGATCGGTAGCCTCGTCGCCGAGATCATCGACAAGGTCGGTAAGGACGGCGTCACGACCGTCGAAGAAGGGAAGACCGGCGAGACGAGCTTCGAGATCGTCGACGGCCTCCAGTTCGACAAGGGCTACATGTCGCCCTACTTCATCACCGACGCCACCCGCATGGAGTGTGTGTTCGAAGACCCGATGATCCTCTTCCACGAGAAGAAGGTCAGCGCCGTCCAGGACATCGTGCCGCTGCTCGAGAAGGTGCTGCGGATGGGCCGGCCGCTCATCATCGTGGCCGAGGACGTCGAGAACGAGTGCCTCGCGACGCTGGTCCTGAACCGCCTGCGCGCGAACCTGCCCGTCGCGGCCGTCAAGGCCCCGGGCTTCGGCGACCGGCGCAAGGCGATGATGGAGGACATGGCGATCCTGACCGGCGGGCAGTTCATCAGCGACGACCTCGGGGTCAAGCTGGAGAACGTCACGCCCGACATGCTCGGCACCGCGACCAAGGTCGTCATCACGAAGGACACGACGACCATCGTCGGCGGCAAGGGCAAGAAGGAAGCGATCAAGGGGCGGCTCTCCCAGATCGAGCGCCAGATCGAGACGACCGACAGCAACTACGACAAGGAGAAGCTCCAGGAGCGACGGGCCAAGCTGAGCGGCGGCGTCGCCGTCATCAAGGTCGGCGCCCCGACCGAGACCGCCCTCAAGGAGCAGAAGGCCCGCATCGAGGACGCCCTGGCTGCGACCCGGGCCGCCCTCGAGGAAGGCATCGTCCCGGGTGGGGGCAGCGCCCTCGTGACCGCCGGGCTCGCGCTCGACAAGCTCAAGCTCGAGGGCGACGAGAAGATCGGCCTCACGATCATCCGCAAGTCGATCGAGGCGCCCCTGCGCACGATCGCCGAGAACGCGGGCGTCGAGGGCTCCGTCGTGGTCGAGAAAGTCAAGACGGGCAAGAAGGGCGAGGGCTTCAACGCCGCGACGCTCGTCTATGAGGACCTCATGAAGGCCGGCGTCGTCGACCCCACCAAGGTCGTGCGGTGTTGCATCCAGAACGCCGCCTCGATCTCGGCGCTGCTCCTCACCACCGAGGCCGCCGTCGCCGACGCCCCGAAGGTCGAGGACGAAGGCCACAGCCACTGAGGTTCCCACCCCCCTCTCCTTCGGCAAAGGAGAGGGGGGCAGGGGGGTGAGGTTCGGTGTCGCCCATAAGGGCGGCTCGAAGTCGTATAAGGGCGGCTCGAAGTCGTACCCCCGGACGGCTCAGCGGAACTTGACTACGGCGCTGGGCGAAGGCTTGTAGAGGGTCTCGCGGGCCTTCTGCCACGTGTCCCCTCGCTTGTAGTCGGCGACGACCGTCATCGTCCCGTCCTCGTGCAGGGTAGCGGTTCCCCGGACCTCGGTCACGCCCCCGGCGTTGCCTTTCACCGTCTCGAGCGACGAGAACTTGCGTTCGGTGGCGATGATCGTGCCCTCCGTCCGGAACCCGGCCGTCGTGAGGTAGAAGAACGCGAGGGTCTTGCGCTCGGAGTCCCAGTAGATGAGGGTCTCGCCGCCGTACTCGCCGTCGTTGATCGAGTGGAGCGAGCGGACGGCCTTCCCGTTCATGGCCCGCTCGTAGCGCACGACGTCCACGACCGGCTTCTCCGGGGTCGAGTCGGCGAACTCCCCGCGGAAGGTCTTGCCGAGGAAGGGACGTAAGGGTTCGAGGTTAGGGTCGAGCGTCTCCTCCAGCGCCGCGGCCGGCGAGACGAGTACCGATAAGGCGAGGCACCACGCGGCCATCTTCGTAGTGTACCTTTAGGTACACACCCCCATCTCCTTCGGTGAAGGAGAGGGGGGCAGGGGGGTGAGGTTCAGTGCCGCCCGTGCCGAGGTGGGGGAGGATCGGAGGCCTTCCGGCCAGCTCGCCCCTCGCAGACCCGCCGGATCTCCGTCTCCCAATCCGCCCGGCCCGGGCCGGACTCGTCGAACAGGTCGGCACTGGGGACCCGCAGCGTGAGCACTCCCAGCGTGTGGATGAAGCGGTCCCGTTGCTCATCTCGGTCGGGGTCGTGCATGGGGCCGTCGACCTCCACGCAGAGCCGGGCCTCGGCGCAGTAAAAATCGAGCGTGTACGGCCCGACTGCGTGCTGGCGACGGAACTTGAAGCCGCCCTTCCGAAGCAACTCCCACATAACCCGCTCGGACACGTTGGCGTTCTTGCGGAAGGTGCGTGCCCTGCGCTTGCTCGCCTCGTCGTAACCGCGGCTGTTCGGAGGCAGCTGGGGCATGGGGGCGAGGATACTCGAGCCTCTCGGGCGTTACGCCACGGCGGGCGGAACCTCACCCCCCCGGCCCCCCTCTCCTTCGCAGAAGGAGAGGGGGGTGCCTTGGGCGGGCGCAACGGATTCGGGGTCTAGGACGTCGTAAACTCGCGGAGGATGGCCGAGTTACGTGCGGAGGAGATCCGGGGCATCCTGCTCCGGGCTGAGGAGATCGAGCGAGAGGCGGCGCTCGGGGGTCAGACTCAGGACGCCCTCGTCGCCGCGGCCGAGGAAGCCGGCCTCAGTCGCGAGTCCGTCGTGCGGGCGCTCCAGGAGCGCATGTCGGCCCGAACGACCTTCGGGGTCGGCGACTGGGTGTACGCCCGGTCGGCGGACCGGCGCTACTACCCGGCGACGGTGAGCCAGGTGCACGAGCGGGGGTACGACGTCCACTTTGCCAGCGGCGGCGAAGCGACCGTGCCTGCGGACGCCGTCCGGATCGTCGAACTCCTCCCCGGCGCCAAAGTTGAGGTGCCGTGGCCGCATTGGGGTTGGTACAACTGTTCGATCGTCGCCTACGACGCCCGGACGAAGATGGTCAAGGTCTCCGACGGGATGTCTGAGCAGCAGTTCTCCCTTGTGCAAACCCGCCAGCGCCCGGACCTCGACGACCGCGAGCGGCAGATACGCCTCTGGGCAACTTACGCCCTGTTCGCCCTCGGCGGGACGGCGTTCGGGATGGTTCTGATGCGCATCCTGGCCGGGTAGTGCCCCGGGCCGAACCTCACCCCCCCAGCCCCCCTCTCCTTCGCCGAAGGAGAGGGGGGTGCCTTTGGCGGGGCCGCTCGGTCAGGGCTTGCGACGGCTCAAAGACCCCTTCCTTGCGCCCCGTCCGTGAGCCTGGATCCCCGAGTCACCGCCTGTTCACCGCCTGTTCACCGCCTGTACGTACAGGCGGTGACACGGCGCAAACGCGATGGTGACAGCACGGTGAACGGGCGGAGCAGCCCCCGCCAGGCTTGCCCGCAACCGCAGACCCTCCGTCCCCCCCGTCCCGTCGTCAGGGCCGCCGTACCCAGGAACCGGGCCTCACGGTGCCAGCCCGGAGCGAACCGCACGGAGCAGGTGTTGCAGGGGCAAGATGGATCGGGGGAAGGTGACGCGGCGGGCAGTGTTGGGGGCGATCGGGCTGGGGGCGGCCGGGGTCGCGGTGGCCCAAGTCGGGTGCCGGGACGACCTGAGGGTCGAGCGGCACACCTTGCGCCTGCCCCGGTGGACGGCAGACGGGTTCAGGGTGGCGCTCCTGACCGACCTCCACATGGACTCTCCGACCAAGGCCCGTCGGGCGGTCGAGGCGGCGCGGCTGGCGGCGGCGGAACGGCCGGACGTCCTCCTGATCGGCGGGGACCTGGTCAGCTTCTCGCAGCCCCGGGTGGCGCAGGGCGCGGTGAAGGCCCTGGACGAGATCCTCGACCTTGGGCTGCCGACGTACGCGGTCCTCGGCAACCACGAGTACTGGTCTGACGACCCGGCGTCGCTGGTGCGTCAGTTGACCGAGGTCTTCCGGCGCCCGCGGTGCGGGCTGCTGCGCAACGAGACGGCGGAGGTCGGCGGGGTCGTGGTCTACGGCGTGGACGACGGGCTCGTGGGCCGCGACCGGCACGGGCACCGCCAGGACCGCAACGTCCTGACCCTGTTCCACGAGCCGGACTTCGTCGACCGCATCGACCCCAAGGCGAGCCTCATGCTGGCCGGGCACAGCCACGGCGGCCAGGTCTGCCTCCCGTTCGGGGTCCCGTTGCAGCGGGTTCCGGGGGCCAAGAGGTACGTGTCCGGGTTCTATGGGCTGGCCCGGGTGCCCGTCTACGTCTCGCGAGGGATCGGCACGGTCGGCCCGACCTCCGGGTGTTCTGCCCACCCGAGGTGGCGATCTTGACGTTGGTGTCGTGACGGCCGTTACCGGCGGGTGAGGGCGGCGACAACCCCAGAGGCGGGTCTCGAAGGACTTCGAGGTGGGCGAGACACCTTGCCGACCGCTCCCCGAGCCCACGAACACAACACTTGGGTCGGTGCCTTCGGTCAGTGACGGAAAGCGGCGGGCCTTAATCGTGACGCCCATTGTGTCGCCCTCCGGGCGACTTCCGATTTCGATGCACAGGAGTTCATCGGCCTCGCAACCAGTCGTATACAAAGTTGCCTAGGAGCTCAAGACTGAGTCCAACCACAACGGCAACTAGGATCGACACGAGGGGCTGCTTCTTTACGAACGCCTCAATGCGTTGATACAAAGACGGCCGTATTCTGCGGATCTCGCGCTCAAACTGTTCCAGAAAGCCATGCGGGAGACTTGCCCTTTGTAGTTTCGCCTTGCAATCGGCACAGAGCGACAATCTTTCCATGGAGAAGACCGCGTCCGCCCTGTTCGGGTTCATGTCGAAGATGCATCCCCTTGATTCGTCATGAACGACCTGGAGCGCTTGCTCGAGTCCGATTGAGTTCTTCAGGGCGTGAACTCCAACCGCAAGGTAGAGATTCTTAAGTATAAAGTCTTCGATACGGCGGTTCTGTGCTTGGAGGAGCAAGCCCAGCTCGCTTAGAGATAGAATACAGGAGTGTTCCGAAAGAGGCCGGAGGTAGAAACTGTCCGCAAGCGGAACTGAACAAATCCCGAACTGGATGCTATCTTCGGTGGACGTGACCGGAAAGACGTTTGCGATCGATTCATCAGAATAGGTGTAGTCATCACCGTCGGAGTTTGGTAAAAGTTGTACGTCTCGAAACTCGGTCACTTCGAAAAGTTCAGACTTCCACTTGCGTAGAATCCTTGTGCTAAACGGGAACTTTTGATGGCCAACCGAACAGATCTCAATTTTGGTGCGACTCATCGCTCTTGCCCCCGACCAGGATTCTCGCGCAGATTACCTAAGTCGACCGCAAGGAGTCCCTATAGCTGAATTGGCCCGCGACTCTGTTCGTTGATGCTGGTGGACTCCCTGCCCGTGCCGGACGAGCGACTGAGGCCGTGGTCGCCATGCTGTCAAGTCCTTTCCAGCTTGCGACACCTCGTTCGGCACCCCATGTGATCCCTCCCCCGCCACGGCAGAGGGGGCTTCGGGCTTAGTACCGGTACGACTCGCCCTTATACGGCCCCTCGACGGGGACGCCGATGGAGGCGGCCTGTTCGGGGGTGAGGGCGGTGAGCTCGACGCCGAGCTTACTCAGCTGGAGGCGGACGACCTTCTCGTCGAGAGGCACGAGCGCTCTTCTGAGGGATCCTCGAGCCCACGAGTATGACCCTAGGGTCGTTGGTTTCGGTCAGTCTCGGAACGCAGCGGGTCATCATCGTGCCACCTACCTGCGGCCCCCCGCCCGAGACTGGAGGGCGGCGTTAGGCGGCGAGGCTGAGTCGCGCCACTCCTGCTCGGGGATTTCTGCGCCCTTCAGTATGGCGACGAGCGTCCCAAGAGGGAGCGGCCGCCCTTTGTGCACGGGCACGACGACCTGCTTGTTCGCCGCGCTGTTTCGCCACTTGCGATGACTGCCCGACTGTGAGACGAGGGCGAATCCGTGAGTCTGGAGGAGTGACTCGACCTCCCCGCTCGTCATCCGCTTGACCTTGCCCATCAGGCAGCGACTTCGACGATCTCAGCACCTTCGGAAACATCCAAGGGAGTAGGCTCGAGGTATAGGCGGATCGCTTCCTTGATCCCATCCAGGGCCTCTTCGCGGGTCTTACCTGCCGAGGCACAACCGGGCAGCTCGGGGCACCAGGTGGCCCAATCGCCTGTTTCGTGGTCTTGTTCGACGACGACTCGGAACTTCATGCGTCTATTATGCGTCCTGATCGTATCCTGAGGCAACATCCTCGTCACCCAGGTCAGGGGCGGCGGGACTGGGCCCCCTCTCCCAACAGGGGTTGGGAGAGGGGGCTTCCGGGCTTAGTACCGGTACGTCTCGCCCTTGTACGGGCCCTCGACGGGCACGCCGATGTAGGCGGCCTGTTCGGGGGTGAGGGCGGTGAGCTCGACGCCGAGCTTCGTGAGCTGGAGGCGGGCGACCTTCTCGTCGAGGTGCTTGGGCAGGACGTAGACGCCGGGGGCGTAGTCGCCGCGCTTGGCCCAGAGCTCGATCTGGGCGAGCACCTGGTTGGCGAACGAGGAGCTCATCACGTACGACGGGTGGCCGGTGCCGCAGCCGAGGTTGATGAGGCGGCCCTTGGCGAGCAGGATGATCCGCTTGCCGTCCGGGAAGACGATGTGGTCGACCTGGGGCTTGATCTCCTCCCACTGGTACTTCTCGAGCGAGGCGACGTCGATCTCGTTGTCGAAGTGGCCGATGTTGCAGACGATGGCGTTGTTCTTCATCCGCGCCATGTGCTCGTGGGTGATGACCTGGTAGTTGCCGGTGGCGGTGACGAAGATGTCGGCCTTGTCGGCGGCGTCGTCCATCGTGACGACCTTGTAGCCTTCCATCGCCGCCTGCAGGGCGCAGATCGGATCGACCTCGGTCACCCAGACCTGGGCGCTGAGGGCCCGTAGAGCCTGGGCCGAGCCCTTGCCGACGTCGCCGTAGCCGCAGACCACCGCGACCTTGCCCGCGATCATCACGTCGGTCGCCCGCTTGATCCCGTCGACCAGCGACTCGCGGCAGCCGTAGAGGTTGTCGAACTTGCTCTTCGTGACGCTGTCGTTCACGTTGAAGGCGGGGAAGGGGAGCTCGCCCTTCTTCATGAGCTCGTACAGGCGGTGGACGCCGGTCGTGGTCTCCTCGCTGACCCCGACGATGTTCGCCTTGATCGCGCTGTAGAAGGTCGGGTTCTCGGCGAGTCGGCGCTTGATGCTCGCGAAGAGGGCGGTCTCCTCCTCGCTCTTCGGCGAGGCGATCACGCTCGGGTCCTTCTCGGCCTTCGAGCCCAGGAGGATGAGGAGCGTGGCGTCGCCGCCGTCGTCGAGGATCATGTTCGGGGTGCCGCCGTCGGCCCACTCGAAGATGCGGTGGGTGAAGTCCCAGTACTCGTCCAGGCTCTCGCCCTTGAAGGCGAAGACGGGGGTGCCGGCGTCGGCGATGGCGGCGGCGGCGTGGTCCTGGGTGCTGTAGATGTTGCAGCTCGCCCACCGGACCTCGGCGCCAAGGGCCTCTAGGGTCTGGATGAGGACGGCGGTCTGGATTGTCATGTGGAGCGACCCGGCGATCCGGGCTCCGGCCAGGGGCTTCGAGGAGGCGAACTCGTCTCGGATAGCCATGAGGCCCGGCATCTCGGTCTCGGCAATGGCGATCTCTTTACGGCCCCATTCGGCGAGTGAAAGGTCGGCCACGTGGAAGTCAGTCTTGATCGGGTTCGTGACAGTGTTCATGGTCTCTCTGTTCGATTGTCGGTCGTCTTCGAACGGATCGCTCGGCGGGCGTGTCTCCATCCCCACCCCCCTCCTTCGTTTCCAGGGCACGAGCCATCCCTGAAAGGCGGGGAGGGGACTACGGACGACGCACAAAGATAGGCGCCCGTGAGCGATCCACTCACGAGCGCCGTTGCCTTCGCCCTGAAGGGCCGACACCGAGCCTGGTCCCCACGGGATCGCAACGCTCCTCGGTGCCTCACTCGATTATACGGTCGCGAGCCCTGTGGAGTCGCTCTGGGCTTGGGCCGCGGCCCGTGCCCGTAGGACGAGCGGGACGACTGGGGTCTCCTCGAGCTCGTCGACGGGCAAGAACTCGCAATGGTCGGTCGAGCCTTCGGCCTCGGCCCGCAACGACCCGCCGAGCACGGTCGCGAGGTACACGATGCGCACGGCATGGAGCGGCCCACGAGAGCTGGCCACGAGTTCGGCGTGGGCCTCGACGATGGGGCCGAGCCGGACCTCAAGACCCGTCTCCTCGCGTACCTCGCGGAGGCATGCTTCGGCGAGGTCCTCTCCGAACTCGACCCCGCCTCCAGGCAGGGTCCACCGCCCGCCGTCGGGCTCACCCCCCGCGAGCCGGCACAGCAAGACTCGGCCCTCTCCGTCCGTCACCCACGCATAGCAGGCCACCCTGACCCAAGGCTGTTCGGTCATGCCCACAACGTTACCGCCCGCTGGCGGCGGTCCCCCCGAGCCTTGGCTTGCGAGATCCTTGCCCGCGACCGCCGACGTGATAGGATGAAGCGATGATCACCGCCAGCCTTGCCCTCCTCGTCCTTGGGGCTCCTCAGCAGCGGCTTCAGCCACCCAGTGGCAAGATCGCGATCTTGGAGCCGATCGTGGTCTCGGCCGTCGTCAACAGCGAGGGTCCGCGGACGGACCCCTATCGGTCCGGCAAGGACGTGCTCACAAGGTTTCAGCGTGAGTCGCGCGGATGGCCGGGTTGGAAGAGGGTCGAAGTCGTCCCCCACGACCAGACCGTGAAGGCGATGCGGGACGTCATCGGGCCTCGTGGCACGCCGATCTCGAGCATCCAAAACCTCGGGATGGTCGCAGCGAAGCTTCAGGCCCGGTACGTGGCGTACTACGTGCTCGCTGAACTCACTGGGGCCCGCACGCGGGGGCTTGGCTCGCGGGTGACCGGCCGTACGACCGTCGACCTCCGGGTCTACGACGACAGCCTGCGCTCACTCGTCTGGTCGAGCAAGGTCGTCGAGACGAGCACCGTCAAGGGGGCGAGCAAGGCGATCGAGCCGCGCATCGACCAGTCCCACCTCAACGCGGTCCGGCAAGCGCTCGAGCCGTTCGTGAAGGACGGCCTGATGCGGGCGGTCCGTGACGAGGACTCACTGATCGGCGTCTACCGCTGAACTAGCGGGAGATGGCGAAAGGGCCCGAGTCCAAGGGGACTCGGGCCCCTGCGGTCAGGGTTGGGTCCAGCGGAAGGCGCGCTGTTGGCCGCCCGTCGAGCGCCACCCCGAAAGGAAGGTTCCGTTCGCCGAGGCCCCCGTCGCGGACGAGACCGACCCGGCCCCGATGTCCTGGATGCCGCCGGAGACCGTGAACCGGAACGCGCCGAGCCCCGTGCCGTTCACGGCGCCCTTACCGGAGCCGACGACGACGGTGCCATCGCCCGAGACCCCGAGCGAGACGAAGGTGGACGCCCCGAGGTCGACGAAGCCGCCGCTCACCGTCCAATAGAACCCGTTGGTCTGGCCGAACCCGACCACCACGCTCCCGTCGCCGGAGACCCCGGTCGCAGTCGTCACGCTCGGGCTGATGAAGCTCAGGCTGCCGCTGACCCGCCGGAACGCCCGGTTGTTCGAGTCGCCGACGATGACGGTGCCGTCGGAGGAGACGCTGAACGCCCGGGAGCCGTCCCCGAGCCCGAGGTCGACGATGCCGCCCCCGGCCGTCCAGACGAACGCCCGGTTCGCGGTGTTCGGCTGGACCGACCACCCGACGACGGTGGCGCCGTCGGAGGACACCCCTTGGGCGCGCGACTCCGTGCCGCCGAGCGTCCCGAGGTCCTGCATGCCGCCCCCGGCCGTCCACACGAAGGCTCGCCATTGACCGAGTGCGTTCTGGGCCTCGCCCACGACGACCGCGCCGTCGCTGGAGGTCGAGTAGGCCCGGGCGGCCGCGCCGCCGAGCGTGCCGAGGTCGACCATCCCGCCCGATTGGGTCCAGCGGAACGCCCTTTCGTCGCCGGAGACAAGCCGGGACGAGCCGACGACGACCTGGCCGTCGGAGGAGATGCCGAACGCCTGCGTGCTGCCGCCGAGCGTGCCGAGCTCTTCGAACCCGCCCGTTGTGCCGCCCGTGCCCCCGGTCGTGGAGCCGGTGGTGCCGCCCGTCGTCGAGCCCGTGGTGCCGCCGGTCGTGCTGCCCGTCGTGCCACCCGTGGTCGAGCCGGTCGTCCCGCCCGTCGTGGAACCGGTCGTCGAGCCCGTGGTGCCGCCGGTCGTACCGCCGGTGGTCGAGCCCGTCGTCGTACCGCCCGTCGTGCCACCGGTCGTCGTTCCCCCGCCGGTAGACGTGCCCGTCGAACCGCCGGTCGTGATGCCAGTCGTGCCGGTGCTACCGCCCGTGCCACCGCCGGAGCCGCCGCACCCAGCGAAGAGCACTAAAGCCATGATGAAAGCGGCGATCGGGAGGGCCGAACCGGCCAAGTGTCGCGCGGAGGAGGTTCGCGGCATAAGCGCGAGTCTCCCATGCTTGTGCCCCGAACCACATGCGTTCTGGGTCGTTCAGCCTAGTCTTATCGGCTGTGCGCCACGTTACAACCACCCGCCCGGGGAGAGATGCGTCGGGGTGGAAGTGGGGACTGGCGAGTCTGCCGTCAATCTCCAACCCGGGGGACCTCACGATATCCGGCTAAACACCAGTCCACGTCTTCGCCGACCCGGGACCGGCCGTCTCCCGGGCTCGTTGACCGGTGGCGCGGCCGCCTAGGCAGCGTCTGAGCCCGGGTGCGGTCCTAGCCGCGACCCCCGGTGGCCGATCTCCTTCTGGGCCTTCGCTCCGGAGAGCGCGTAGAGTAGAGGCGTGCAGGACGTCCAGCGTGAGATGCGTTCCCACCTCAGCCGGCTCGCGCTGTGGTCGGCGGTTTGGGTGGTGCTCGGGGTTGTCGGAGTGGCCCTGAGCCAGCCGCCGGGGGGTGAGCGCTTGGCGCAGTTCTGGGTCTGGAACGCTGCGTGGTGCCTGGTCAACCTTGCGATCTGTGCCGCGTCAGTGCGAGGGAAGCCTCCCGCCGACCTCCGAAAGCTCCGCGAGTTCCTTGCCCTCAACTTGGGGCTCAATTGTGCCTATCTCGGGGTCGGCCTGTCGCTCGCGTTGGCCAGCCCCCTTCCGGGCGTGCAGGGGGCGGGTTGGGCCGTCTCCCTCCAGGGACTGGCCCTCCTCGTGCTAGACGCGGTTCTCCTGTCCCGCTTACCGACGACCTTGCCGGACTGAGCCCGTCGTCTCGGGTTCCGGTGAACCGGATGGGTCGCTCAAGGATTGTTCCGAGATACGCTGCCCGGCGGGCCCAAGGCTTGGGCAAGCCGGCCAGAGCGAGGCGGCTGCGCCACCCCCGTCCGCTCCGTCTGCGTGCCCTCGTGTTGGCGAGACCAGGCGCCTCTGTCGGAGGACGCCCGGCTCGCCGCGAGCGGCGGGGTGGGTTAGTCGATGACCCCGAGGATCAGGTCGAACATCTCGTCGGTGATCCGCGTGGCCCGGTTCTTCTCGACGGAGCTATGAACGTTCGAGCCCGAGTGGACGCCGACGATGTACCGTGCGCCGTCGATGAGCCGGTAGACGCCGGAGCCGGACTGCCCGTTGAAGGCGTCGATGAAGTAGTAGAGGCGGCGAGTGGTCTGGGCGTCGATCGGGTCGCTGTCGAACCACATGGTGTTCGTGGCCTTGTCGCCGGGGTAGCCCGCGAGGTTGCCCGTCTTGCCTTCGTTGTCAGTATAGGCGGCGAAGCCGAGCCAGCCGGTCGCGCCCGGGTCGCTCGGGAGCTCCAGTAGCCCGAGGTCGTAGTCGAAGTTCGCGTCTTGCACCCAGTGGTTGACCGAGGTCATGCCCGAGCGGAAGACGGTCTGGGTCGTGAAGGGGAGGTAGCCGGCGTCGCGGCCCGGGTAGACCTCGATTTTCGTCGCCCAGCCGCCCTTGGCCGACTTGTACATGCAGTGGCCCGCGGTGAGCACCCATTGGTTGTCGATCAACGTTCCCGACCCGCCGCCGATGCTGCCGTCGGGCCACGTGATCCTCAGCTTGCACTGTGTGCTCCAGGGAAAGTCCTCCGTGTTGAAGATCTGGACGCGGTTATCCGGGCCGTACACGTTCTGGGTCGAGACCGAACCGCTGCCCGGACTGGCGATCGGGGTGCCGGACCGGTCGTTGTGAAGGAGCTCCGGAAGACCGAAGGCGGAGACCTTGCCCTCGCCGAGGCGCAGGCGGCCCGCCTTGTTCAGCCGCACGCTGCCGTAGCTTGTCCCGTCGCGGTCGACGAAGGGGCGCGTCTTGCCCGTGGACTCGTCGAGCTGGACGAACATCGCCGGGGACTTGGGGGTCGGATTGTCGAGGCCGGTGTCCTTGCGGACCTCCGCCTGGGCGCCGGCGACGGCGGCGAGAGCGGCGAAGACGAGCGTGAACGTCATGGAAGTTGCTTTCATGGTCATGGTCCTGTGCGGTCGGCCCTTGGGCACTCCCGCTGGCTTTAGAGTGCGACTCCAGCCGTCACGCGCCCGTGACAGAGGTTGTTAACGGTCAGTTGGGGGAGGCGAGACTTCAGCTACTGTGCTCTGGGTCGGGCGGGCAAAGTCCCCACTCGGTGACGGGCCCGGCCCCGGGGTTGCAGGAGTGGGGAAGGGTTGCGGGCCCCGTTCGGCAGAGGTGCGGCCTTGGCGGTCTCCCGGGATCCACACGGACGATCTAGAGAGGGTAAGCGGCTGGGGCCACCAGCGGCTCGCCCCTATCAGGCAGCGGAACGCCGCGTCTGGGCGTTGAGAAAGGCAGTGCACGAGAACCACCTGTTCAAGACGGACGAGCGGCTGAGTGTCGGACAGCAGCAGGCCGTGCTTGTGCTGGCGGCGCGGCTCCGGCAGGACATCGAGGAGGGGGCGACGCTGGCCGACCTGATCCAGATCGCCCAAGAGGCGGGCATCAGTCGTGAGGCGGTGGAGGACGCGTACCGGACGGTCGTTTCGCAGACCAGCGAGCCCTCGCTCCGCCGCCAGCTCGGCCGCTCGCTGGGGAACGAGCTCGCCGCCGTGCACCTGACCATCGTCTGGGTCGTCGCCACGTGGCTCGGCGTCACCTTCTTGCCGATGTTCGAGATCTTCGGCCAGATCGGGGTCGGGGCTCCTTCCTCGTCGACCCCCTCTTGAGCAGAGGCCGGGCCAGGCGCTAGGGCCTGGCCCGGCAGGCCGTCACTCGACGACGACGAACTTCTCCAGGGCTACTGAGGCGGCGATTTGGGCGGCGCGGGTCTCTTGGGGCGTCTTCGGGCCGCCGCTCACGGCGGTCACGAGGGGGGTCACGAGGAGCGCGGCCGCGACCTTGAGCTTGTCCGACTTCTCGTCGCTCCGACCGTCGCCCTCGGCCTCGTAGGTCACGGCGCCGGTCCGCGTGTCGACGATCGTCACGTTCATGTGGCAGCTCGAGATGGTCTTCGGTCCGAGGTTGACCCAGATCGAGCGTGTGTGGAAGGTCACGCTGGCCGTGCAGACGTAGCGGACGCCGACCGCCCGGCCGAAGCTGACGAGCTGCTCGACCGTCGCCGGCCTCGCCATGGTCGGCACCCGGAATCCCATACCGCGCCAGGACTTGAGCGGGTCGGCCGGCTTGACCAGCTTGAACCCACCTTTGGTGAAGATCTCGGCGAGGGCGTCGGCCGCCTTGGCCCGGGAGGTGTCCGTGCCGGACTGGTCGTAGATCATCGGGAACACGGCGATGGAGCCGCGGGACGGAGCCTGGGCCGTCACGACGCCGGAACCGAGGGTTGCGACGGCAAGGAGGGAGAAGGCCTTCAAGATGTTGGATCGATTTGGCATCATGCTCTCTCGTCGGCCAAAGGGACGACTTTCTCCTTGATAGCACAAGACGTGACCGAAGCAGTGCCATGGCCGCCATTTGCGACACAACTTGGCACACCGGTCGTGGCCGTCGTGGCCTGTGCGACGCCGAGCAGTGCGGGCCGCGCCCTTGGCTCTGGCTACCCGGAAGCGTCTGGAGTGATCCGAAGATGGAGCTCGGCGTCGGTCTCCGTGCTCGCGAGGACTGGCGCGGCCAACGGGGCCACGGACGCCGACTCGACCAGGCGGTCCATCAGTCGGGCCGTGCGACGGCGGTCCTTGCGCCACCAACTCGCCGCGCTCGCCCGGAAGGCCGTCGCGAGACCGACTAGCGCGGCCGCCGAGAGCACCATCGACAGCCAGGGCCGTAGCGAGTCGGCCGAAAAGAGCAGGGAAGCGAGGGCGAACCAGGCGATCACGGTCGGCACCAGCCCCGCGATGAGGCCGTTGTCGATGTGGAGGTCGAGCCGGAGCCGCACCCCCTCTGGCGCCTGGACCGCGCTGAAGTGAACCGAACCGAGGTCGTGCTTCCAGTGCCAGGTGCGGAACCGGCCCGAGACCACGCCTGGGATCGACTGCTTGAACTCGGAGTTGAGCGCCCCGACGAGCGTCTCCCAGCCTTCCAAAGTCAGCGTGCCGGGGACGATGCGTTCGACGGAGTACTCCGGCGGCGCCCCCAGCCATCGCGATTGGCCGCGGTGGTCCTCCGCGACGCCCTCGATCGCTAGTTCGGCGAGGGCGGCCGCCACGTGGCGTGGGTCGATGCCGACCTCCTCGGCGATTCGCTCCAACTCGGCCCGCGACGAACCGGCCGCCTGGGTGCGCTCGGTGCCCTCCCGCGCCTGCCGGTCGGCCGCCCGGCGCAAGACCGACAGGACCTCCCGCTCTGTGTAGACCCGGTCTTCGTGCTCGCTCATGGTGCCTGCCTAGATGATATCGCGGTCGCCATTCTCGGGTTGCAGGCGAGCCTTCGCTCGCCGGACTCGTGGACGGCGGGTGGCCGGGTTGAGCGGGAGGGGTCGTGTCTGCTCAACCCGGTTCTCCGGGAACCCTCGAACCCTCGTCGCCACAAGTACTCGGGCGCCGGAAACAGCCGAGTCACCCAGCCACGGGCCGGGCCATGAAAGGGCCACCCGTCGTGCTTGGCCGCGAGGGGTCAGGAGCCTGCTTGGGTCTCCATCTCCAAGAGGCGGGTGTAGTAGTCCGGGATCTCGTTCAGGTGCGCCCAAGCGATCTTGCCAGTCAGCTCGTCATCGTCGTTGGTGACGTTCGTCCTCGGGTCTTGGGTGCCGTGCTCCAGTTCGACCGACAAGCCCAACCGAAACTCTTCCAACGAGGTCACGGCCCAATCGACGCCGATCTTGTCACCAATGCCCTTCGCCTCTTCTGGGGTGAATAGTCGACCAGCCACCCGTCCAAGATACCGCCAGCGTGCACTCGGTGCCTTCCCGCGCCTGCCGCCGGGTGGCCCGGGCTGGGGCCCGAAGGGCAGGGCCGGAGCCATGAGTCTCGCCTTGAACAACCCCCGTTTGCAACCTGACGCTCGTCCGAACCAGGGTGGCCGGGCACGACCCTCCTGACTCCCTCGCCGCCCGATCCTCGTCCTCTTCGGGCGGCAAGACCGCGATCTCTGGTTCGTTCGGGTCGGGGCGTGCGAGAATGGCGACCGCCCGCAGCTCGGAGAACTCTCTGAATCCTTAGCCCGCCCCAGCGATCGAACCTACGCCGAGCCTGGGGCCGCTTGAACGACTCCCAACTCCGCGATTGCCGTAGCCTGGCCAGTCTGCGCAAAGAGGAACCGCGCCCCGACCGCCCACCACCCCGGCCGGGCAGGCAGTTCAACCGTCCCTGGCCCGGGCAGGGCCAGCACCCGCGCCGAGCGGTAGCGCGAGAGGTACGTGCGCCGGTTCGCCGACTCCAGCCGCTGGAGCAGGAGCTCGGTGACGACCCCCTGGCCGTTCGCCGCCGAGCCCGCCACCTCCACCCGCCCCGGCCCCCCGGCCGCCTCCAGCCGCACGGAGTCGCCGAGGAACGGCGCACCGGGCGGGTCGAGCGGCACCGCCGGCGCCCCCGCGAGCAGCGCCCGCACCCCCAGCGAGCTGAACACCGCGTGGGCCTGCACCCCTGGCCCGAGCCCGAGTGCATAGTCCCGCCAGGCCGCCACCCGCCCCGGGTCGAGGTCGCGCCAGGCCCGCCCCACCCGCCGCACCCGGTCGCGCTGGGCCTGCTGGGCGGGCGAGCGCGGGTCGCGCCCCACCACCCGCTCGCGCAGCACCGACCCGCAGTCCGCCCGCACGAACACCACCCCGCCGAGCTTGCCCCGCAACCCCGGGGCCAAGAATGAGACGTCCGTCCTCGCCATCCTAGCCTTGATTCTCGGCTCCTCTTCCGCTTTTTCCCAGCCGTCCCCCACTGGGAGCCTCCAGCATCCGAGCACTCGACTGATCGGACACTGAACGGACACTG
>JALHNM010000014.1 GCA_022843485.1 Fimbriimonadaceae bacterium
CCCCGTAGACCGCCGGCGGGGGGCCGGTGACGGCGAACAACCGTCGCGGGGGCTCGTCGCGGCCGGTCAGGAGGCCGAGTTCGGCCGGGCTCGCGAGCGGGACGGCCCCCAGGGCCACCAAGGCCCCGGAGCCGCACGCCCCCCCGGCAGCCGCGTAGGGCCGGGACTCGACGCCGACCAGGCACAGCCGCCGCCGGAGGGCCTCCACCGCCCCTGTCCAGGTCCCCCCGACCCGGAGGCGGGGAGAGACGACCACCGCCCAGGCCGACGAGGCGTAAATCAGTGCGTTGCGCTCCATGGCCTGGCCGGCCGAGAACCCCGCCCCCGGGGCGCACACCGAGACCTGGCACACCCCCGGCGCCGGAGGGACGAGGTCGAGACCGCAGGGCAAGACCTCGATGACCCGGCCGACTCCCCCCGCCGCCAAGGCCGCCCCGGCCGCGACCGAGTCGGCCCCGACCGCCCCGCCCGTCACGAGCGCGAGGCCCGCCGCCATCGCCGCCGCCCCGACCCCGGCCGCGAACTCCCGACCGGCGGCCTCTAGGGAACGGCTCCCGGCGAGGGCCAACGACGGAGCCACCGGCCAAGACCCCCGCACCCACACTGCGGGCGGCGCCGCCGAGCCGAGGACGTCGAGCCAGCGCGCCGGGTAGGACGGGGAGAGGACGGTCAGGCACCGACCGGAAGAGGCCTGGGCCAAGCCCCAGTCGAGCACCCCTGGCTGCTCGAGGCACCACGCTTCGTCCCACAGGCCCGCCGACCGCAGGCACGCCGCGACCCCGCCGAGCGACGGCACCGACCGGGCGAGGGCGTCCCGCACCGGGCCCCATCGACGCCGCCCCAACACGAACCCAGCCGGGCGGGGACCGCCCCGGAGGCCGAGCGCCGCGAGCGCCGCCTCACACACCAAACTCTCCGCTCTCACACCGCGATTCTGGCACGCGGTAACCTCCTGCCCGCACCCCATGCTCAAGCACCCCCAGATCACCCTCGACCGGGCCCGTCAGTTCTTCGAGCGTGAGCTCCGCCCCCGGCTCGTGGCCGATTGGCGCGAGCTGCCCGCCGAGTTCGGCGACGGCCGCGATTGGACCCCGATCGAGAAGGGGTACCGCTGGGGGCCCGCCTACCGTGCGGGGCAGTACCGGGTCAAGGTCAAGGTCCCGAAAGAGTGGGCCGGGGCCGAGGTCGCGCTCGGCTACGACAAGCCCGACGTCTGGGGGACGCGGGACGGGATGGTCGAGGCGACGGTCTACGACGGGGCCCAAGCCATCGGCGGGCTGGACTACGCCCACCTCGCCTGCCGCCTCACGGACCGTGCGGCGGGCGGTGAGGCGTGGACGCTCACGTTGCGGACCTTCGCCCACAACGCCGAGACCACCGTCCACCTGCCGGAGCGACCCCGCACCCCCGAGCCCGAGGAGTACCGCGGGTTCCTGCTGATGGCCCTCGACCCCGAGGTGGCCGGGCTCGCGTACGACTTCGCCTTCGTGCTCAACCTCGTCGAGGCGGTGGCCGAGGACAGCCCTGTCCGCCACGTGGGGCTCCGGGCCCTCAACGACGCCGTCAACCAGTTCGACCCGCAGCGCCGCCGGACCCTCGCCGCGTGCCGGCGGACGCTCCGCGCCGCGATCGAGCCGCTCCACGAGGAAGTCTCCCACCGAGTGACCGCCCTCGGCCACGCCCACCTCGACACCGCATGGCTCTGGCCCCTGGATGTGACCCGGCTCAAGATGGCCCACACGACGGCCGTTCAGCTCGCCCTCGCCGAGCGCTACCCCGAGCACGTCTACGTCCACTCCCAGGCCAGTCAGTACGAGTGGCTCGAGCAGGACGACCCCGCCCTCTTCGACCGGGTCAAGCGAGCGGTGCGGAAGGGCCACTGGGAGCCGGTCGGCTCGATGTGGGTCGAGGCCGACTGCAACTTGACCGGACCCGAGGCCCTCGTGCGCCAATTCCTCTACGGCCGCAGGTACTTCAAGGACCGGCTCGGGGTCGAGACGGTCGATATGTGGCTGCCGGACGTGTTCGGCTACTCGGCCGCTCTCCCCCAGATCCTCACGAAGTTCGGGATCAAGGCGTTCTTGACTCAGAAAATGAGCTGGAACCAGTTCAACAAGATCCCGCACCACACGTTCTGGTGGCAGGGGATCGACGGCAGCCGGATCTGGACGCACTTCCCGCCCGCCGACACGTACTGCGGGGACTGTACGCCGAAGGAGATCCTGGCCAGCGCCCAGAAGTTCAAAGACCACGGGCGCAGCGACCGCTCGCTCTACCTCTTCGGCTACGGGGACGGGGGGGGCGGGCCGACCGAGCGGCAACTCGAGTACCTGCGCCGGGCCGCGGACGCGCCGGGGTTGCCGTCCTTCACCCGGCGGACCCGGGCCGCGGACTTCTTCCACGCCGCCATCGCCGAGGGCCACGACCTCTGCACCTGGGTCGGCGAGCTCTACTTCGAGCTCCACCGCGGCACGTACACGAGCCAGGCGGCGAACAAGCGCGCGAACCGGGAGTGCGAGTTCCTGTTGCGCGACGCGGACTGGCTCGCCGCCTTCCTCGACGAACCCGGCGAGTACCCCCGGGCCGAGCTGGAGCGGGCGTGGAAGCTCGTCCTGCTCAACCAGTTCCACGACATCATCCCGGGCTCGTCGGTGCGGGAGGTCTACGAGGACAGCGCCCGGGACTACGAAGAGGTCCGGCGCATCGGCGGGGCGATCGTGGCCGAGCGGCTGCGCCGAGTCGGGGAGGCCATCGACACGAGCGGGCTCTCCCGGCCGGTAGCCGTCTTCCACAACAGCACCGTCCCGGTGCAGGCCGAGTTGCCTTGGGGCGACGAGGCCGTGCCAGGTTCGCTCCAGATGAACGAGGAGCGGTTGCCGGTACAGCTCGTCGAGGAGTTCGGGGAGCGCAAGCTCATCTTCCCGACGCCGCACGAAGCGCTCGGGGCGGTCGCGGTCGGCGACCTGGTCGAGGGTGGGCCCTACTTCGTTCCCCGTCTCAAGGCGGCTGCCCGCAAGATTGAGAGCA
Source organism: Fimbriimonadaceae bacterium (assembly GCA_022843485.1). Classification (GTDB taxonomy): domain Bacteria; phylum Armatimonadota; class Fimbriimonadia; order Fimbriimonadales; family Fimbriimonadaceae; genus JALHNM01. Next base: position 3,028 of record JALHNM010000014.1, read on the forward strand.
GCGAGTTCGCCGTGCGGTTCGACGGCAACGGGAACCTCACGAGCGTCCAGACGCTCGACGACCGGCCGATCGAGTTCGTCGCGCCGGGCAAGCTGGCGAACGTGTTCCAGCTTTTCGACGACCACCCGCTATTCTGGGACGCCTGGGACGTCGACGTTTTCTCTCTCGAAACGGGCGTGGACCTGCTCCGGAGCGAGTCCTTCGAGGTCGTCGAGAAGGGCCCCGTCCGGGCGGCAGTGGAACTGGTGAAGCGGTTCGGAGACAGCACGGTGCGACAGCGGATCAGCGTCGGCCCGACGCCCGGGATCCGCTTCGACACCGAGGTGGACTGGCGCGAGGCGCACAAGATGCTCAAGGTGGCGTTCCCCCTCAACGTCAACGCCACCCGCGCCAAGTTCGAGATCCAGTTCGGCCACGTCGAACGGCCGACTCACCGGAACACGTCGTGGGACCTCGCCCAGTTCGAGGTCTGCGCGCAGAAGTGGGCGGACGTCAGCGAGGGCGGGCACGGGGTTGCCCTCCTCAACGACGGCAAGTACGGCCACGACGTGCTCGGCGACACGCTCCGGTTGACCCTGCTGCGCTCGCCCAAGGCACCGGACCCGACCTGTGACATGGGGCGGCACCGGTTCACCTACGTGTTGCTCCCGCACTACGACCAGGTCCAGCACAGCGACGTGGTGGCGACGGCCTACGGCCTCAACGCACGGCCGCGGGTCGTCCGGCTCGCTCCGGGGCCGGGTGTCGCGGCGGAGGCGCCCCGGTTCTTGAGCTGCGACAATCGCAGTCTGACCTTGGAAACGGTGAAGCGGGCGGAGGACTCGGACGATCTCGTCGTGCGGCTCTACGAGTGCCACAACACAAGGGGCCGGGCGACCTTGCAGTTCGCGATGCCGATCCGCGGGGCCTGGCTGTGCGACCTCAACGAGACGCGCCTTGAGGAACTCCCCGTCGCCGACGGGGCGGTCGAGGTGGAGTACAAGCCGTTCGAGATATTGACCCTGATGGTGCGAAGATAGTGGTCAGTCGCTGACCGGCCCCGTAGACCGACCGGTGTTCGCGATCGATGCCTCTGGCCGGCCAAAGGTCGAGTACCCTAGGGCGAGAGGAACGGCATGAGGCGACAAGCAAAGGTTCTAGCGATGGTCGGGGCGGTGGTTGCGGCGCACGCGGTGGGTGCCCAGGAGGCGGCGTACCTGACCCCGGACTCCGCCGCCGCGAGCGGGAGGGCGGTCCTGCGGCTCCGCCTCGGGGAGGGTGAGGCGGCGGCCCCGGCCGACTGGCGCAAAGAGCCGGTCCGCTGGGTCTTCGTCAAGACGACGTTCGGGCAGGAGAACCGCGACTCGGCGGCCGAGTGGGCCCGACCGGACGGGACGCTGTCGGCCCCGCTCACGGCGAAGGGGGCGACGATGATCGGCGTGGACTTCGAGCCCGTGGTCGAGACGGTCCGGGAGCGGGGCGGGCCCGGGGTGCTCCGGCCCCGGCTCAGCGGGCTGCGGGTGCGGCACCACCGGTCGGCGAGTACCGTACTGCTGTCCACTGCCGGCACGGCAGGCGAGGCGGACGGCGGCCAAGCGGCGACGGCGAAGGCCGGGTTGGCCTGCGAAGTCAGGCCGTACATGGACGTGACTCAGCCCTGGTCGGGCGGGGATCTGATCCTGCGGGCCTACGTGCAAGGGGCCCCCGCCGGGCAGGCCCCGTTCTCGGTGCGCCACGCGGCGACGGGCCGGGTGACGCTGCTCGAGTCGGACGCCAACGGGTTCGTGCGGTTCACGCCCGAGGCGATGGGCGTCTACGAGGTGCTGTTCTACTCAGCGAGGCGGCTCGAGGATGATGCGGAGGCCGACTACGACGTGTTCTCGACGAGCCTGACGTTCACCGTGCGGGGGACGGGGCAGTGAGGTCCGTCACCGTGCTCGCCGCCCTTCTGCTCGCCCCGCTCGCGGTGGGACAGGCCTGGCGGGAGATGGGGCCGTCCCCGCTCGGAGGGGCGTTCGTCGGCCGGGTCTCGGCGATCGGGGTCAGCCGGACCGATCCCGGGCGGTATTACATCGGTGGGGCGGACGGCGGGGTCTGGCTGACCCGAGACGGGGGAACGACGTGGCGCAACCTCACTGACCGTGCCCAGACGTCCTCCGTCGGGAGCATCGCGGTCGACCCGACCGACGACCGGGTCGTCTATGTCGGGACGGGCGAGGCGAACTACGCGAATCACAGTCGGTACGGGCTCGGAGTCCTGAAGACGACCGACGGGGGCGCGACCTGGGCCCTGCTCGGGTCGGACACCTTCGCGGGCCGGTGTGTGTCCCACATCGCCATCGACCCGCGAGACCCCCGAGTCCTCTACGCGGGCGTGACCCCGGCGGGAGGGTTCCCGGAGAAGGCGGCGGCAAAGGGCCACCCGCTCAAGGACGGCCCGCTCGGGGTTTTCAAGTCCACCGACGGGGGGCTCACCTGGACGCACCTCACGAACGGGCTCCCGGCCGAGGCGGCGACCGACCTCGCAATGGTCGATTCGGCGCCGGACGTCCTCTACGCGGCGATCGGCCGGCCGTTCGGGTCGGCGTCGAACGGCGTGTACCGCTCGCGCGACGGCGGGCAGAGTTGGACGAAGCTTGGGGGCGGCCTGCCGACCGCGAACGTCGGCCGGGTCTCGGTCACGGCCTCCGGCCTGAACCCGAACCGGGTCTACGCCCTGTTCGTGAACCGGGCGGACGCGGCGGGCGGGGGGGCCAGCACGCTCGGGGCCTACCGGTCCTCCGACGGCGGGGACACCTGGACCCCCGTGGCGACCGGGAACTTCCAGGCGACTTACGGGTGGTATCTGTGCGAAGTCCGGGTGAAGCCGACGAACGCCGATACCGTCCTCTTCGCCGGCCTCTCGCTCTTGCGGACGACGAACGCCGGGGCCTCGTTCTCGACCGTCACGACGCCGCACGTCGACCACCACGCGATCGTCTGGGACGCCCAGGGACGGTTGCTCGTGGGCTCGGACGGGGGCGTGTTCCGGTCGGTGAACGACGGCGGGTCGTACACCGCCCTCAACAACGGGCTCGGCACCTGCCAGTTCTACGCCGCCCTCTCGACCCACCCGACCCAGCCGGAGGTCATGCTCGGCGGGCTGCAGGACAACGGCACGGTGCGCCGGACCACGGACACGAAGGCGTGGTCGACCCACATCGGTGGCGACGGCGGCTATACCCAGATCGACCAACTTTCGCCGAACACGATGTTCGCCCAGTTCCAAGGGGCGGGGAACGTGTACCGCTCGACGAACGGAGGAGCCTCGTGGTCGGCGGTGGGTTCGGGGATCAGCACGGGCGACCGGGTGGCGTTCTTCTCGCCGATCGAGATCGACCCGACGAACTCGAGCCGGATCCTGCTGGCGACGCACCGGCTCTACCGGAGTCTCAACGGGGGCACGAGTTGGAGCGTGATCAGCGGGGACCTCACGAACGGTTCGGGCGCGGTGCGGGCCCTCGCCGTCTCGAAGTCGAACCCGCAGGTCGTGTGGACGGCCTCGAATGACGGCGTCGTCTCCCGCTCGACCGATGGGGGTACGACGTTCACCCGCGTGCTGACGGGCGTGCCGGGTTGGCCCCGCGTCACGCGGGAGATCACGATCGACCCCATCGACCAGCAGACGGTGTACTTGGCCGTGAGCCAGTTCGGGACGGACCAGGTTCGCCGGACGACGGACGGGGGCTTGACTTGGACCGTCCTCGACGGCGACCTTCCGGACGTCCCGGTGAACGTGGTGGAGGTCGATCGGAGCGGCGGCCAACCGGTGCTCTACGCGGGGACCGATATCGGGGTGTTCAAGTCCACAGACGGTGGCCAGCGGTGGTTCCGGCCGGGGCTCGGCTTCCCGAACGCCTGCGTCATCGACATCCGCCTGGACCCCGCCCGCAAGCGGGTCGTCGTCGCGACGCAAGGACGCGGGGCCTGGGAGCTTGTGCTCTCGGGCCGGAAGGGCACGCCGGGGACGGGTTCCTCGATCGACGACTAGCTGCTCGATCCGCGGGGCACGGCGTTGATGCCCGTGACTTTTCCGTCGGGTCGGGTTGTGATCTTGAGTCGGAGGGTGAGGGCGCCTAGGCGGACGTCGTACTGACGGACGCGGGCCTCGCCCTCTTCGTCCTCGCGGAGGAACGTGAAGGCTTCGATCTCCCCGAGCGACTGGAGCTGGGTGGCCGCGCGGGCACGGGTGGCGGCGGGGAACTCGCGGGCGAACTCCTCGGTGAGGCGGCCTTCGTCGAGCGTCCCGGCCCGGAGGGCTTCGAAGAGGGCGCGGGCGTCAGCGGTCGCGGCCGGGTCGGCGTCCGGCTGAGACTCGGGCTCTGGCGCCTTGAGGCTCGGCTCCACGAACCCCATAACGGCCGAGGCAAAGGCGGAGGGGTCGGCGCTGTCCGTGTTGAGGAGCACGACCACGGTCAGCCGCTTCTCGGGGCAACGCCGGAACGAGCAGACGAAACCGTTGATCCCGCCGCCGTGCTCGACGATCCGCGTGCCGTTGGCGTCGCCGACGGCCCAGCCCAGGCCGTAACCGTGGCCCTTGCCGCCCGGCTTCGCCTCGGTCCACATCGTGGCGAGCGTCGCTTGCGGGAGGAGGCCCTCGCCGTAGAGCGCGGCGTCGAGTTTGGCGAGGTCGAGGACGGTCGACTCCATCGACCCGGCGCTATAGGGCCAGACCATATCTAAGTAGCTGGCGTTGACCGGTTTGCCCTCGCTACGGGTATAGCCCCGGGCGCGCTTCGGGACGAGGCTGTTCCCGGTGGTGAAGACGGTCGAGCCCATCTCGAGCGGCCCCAGGATTCGGGCTTGGAGGGACTCGGCGAACGGACGCCCCTCGACCTTCTCGACGAGCAGGCCGAGGAGCACGTACGCGGTGTTGTTGTAGGCCCAGTCGGTGCCGGGCGCGAACGCGAGGGGGAGGTCCTTGACCAGGTCGAGGACCCCGCGCGGGGTGGTCGGGCGCATGGACCACTCCGGGAAGAACGCCTCGAGGTCCGTGTAGCTCGGGATGCCGCTCGTGTGGTCGAGGAGCTGGCGCACGGTGACCTCCGACCAAGCTTCGGGGAGCTCGGGGAGGACGTCGCGGGCCTTGGTCTCGAGGGTGAGCTTGCCCTCGCCCACGAGCTGCATGACGATGGTGGCCGTGAACGGCTTGGTGACGCTACCGATCCGGAACACGGTCTCGGGGGTGACGGGGAGGTCGTTCTCGAGGTCGGCCTTGCCCAGGCCCTTGGCGAAGACGACCTTGCCGTCGCGGACGACGGCCACTGCCGCACCCGGGCTCAGCGAGGCGGCGAACCGTTCGGCGACGAACGTTTCGAGGTCCCCCGGCTCGTTGGCCTGGCTCCAGGCGGAGAGGGCGAGGCTGAGGGCGATCGAGGCCAGGGCGGTGCGGAGCATAGCTTCGAGCGTATACCCGTTCGGGGGCGGGGGTCGGGGGCCGGGGTTATCGCGGGGCCCGTTCTTCGATTTGGCGGACGTGGCGTTCGGTGTGCTCAACGGCGAGGGTGAAGACGTCGGCCAGGTTCATCCGGAAGACGGGGACGTAGGGGTTGCGGTAGAGGAACCGGTTGAGGTCGCGCCCCTGAGCCCGCTCGACGAGCCGCGCGAACGCTTCTTGCTGGGCCTTCCAGTCGTCGATGACCCGGCGCGGCGTGCTCTCCGCCGGGCCCGGCCGCATGGGCGGCGGCGCCGGGGCGTTGACTTCGGGTCCGGCAGCGTCCACGAGGAACCGGCCGATCCAGCTCAGCCGCACGGGCGTCTCCGGGTCGGCGGCCGCGGCCCGCTCGACCGCGTCGGTCGCCGCGACGAGGTACCGGGAGTTCCCGAGGATCAGGTGCTCGACCACCTGCCCGCACGACCAGACCCCGGGCGCGGGGGGTCGGCGGAAGGCCTCGTCGCTCAGTGGGGCGAGGGCCGCCTCGACCCGGGCGACGTGGCGAGGGCCTTCGGTGGCCACCCGCTCGAGCAGGCTTCGAAAGGTGGTCGGGCTGTCCATCGCCGTGCGTCCTCCTGCCAGTGTAACCGTGGGGCGGGCGAAGGCGGGGCCTTCGGGCGGCTGATCCGCCCCCGAAGGCCCAAGTCCAGGTATCGCGCTTAGCGGCGCCGACGGAGTGCGACGAGGGCGACGGCGGCCGCGAGCAAGGTGGCCGGCTCCGGCACGGGCTCGTTCCGCAGTTCGAAGTCGTCGAACCATCCCTTGCCCGTGACGCCGCTCCCGCGGACGTCGGCGAGCAGCCCGGCCGTGCTCTGCACCGAGAGTGCACTCGCGGAGAGGCCGGTGGCCACCGTGAACTTCTGCCCGTCGAGATAGGCGTAGACGCTGCCGTTGCCCGCGCCCATGTTGACCATCTCGAGCTCGACTCGGTACCAGGAGTTCGTCGAGAGCCCGGTGGCGACGTGGATCGTCTCGGCGAAGTTGTCCGCCCGCCGGGTGGCGAACTGGACCTGGCCGTTCGCGCTCTTGAACAGGTAGGCGCGCCAGCCCTGGCTCTCGCTCCAGAGCCCGAGCATGCGCCCGATCCCGGACCCCGCGTTGTCCACGTTCACCGAGCTGCTGACCCGCATGTAGCTGGTCGCGCCGCCGCCCGTGTTGAATCCGCTCTTGCTCGTCTTGAGACGGCTGGCGCTGTTGGAGGTGGCAAGGAACTGCACGGACTGGTTGCCGCTCTTGACGCTCGCGCCCTGAGCCACCGTCCGGGCGTTGAAGCCGGGGGTGACGTTGGCGCCGGTGCCGGTCCCGGTGGACCAGCCGTTCACGGCGAACTCGTTCGAGGCGTCGGTGCTGTCCCAACCCGGGGCTTCGACGGGCGAGGCCTCGAACGACGTGGTGAAGACGAGGGCATGGGCGCCGCCAGTGAGGGCGACGAGGGCCAAGACGGCCAGAGTGGATCGGTTCATAGTGGTCGTTACGGACGGGGCCCGTCCGGGGGAGGATTAGCGCAAGGGCCCCGGTTTGTGACATGCCCCGGCGAAGGGCGCCCGGTGTCCAGGGGCTTCACCCCCGGTTCAATGGCCGTTCAGGCAAGGTTCAGGTCCGCCTGTAACGATCCTTGACGTGTCCCCTGCGCCCGCCACCCCCGTCCCCCGGCTCGATCCCTATTGGCACTGGCCGCCTGAGTCAGAGGGCGATAGACTATTGGGTATGCCGCCCGTCGCCAACGGCGTCTGCATCCGTCCGCTCTACGAGGGGCAGGCCGAGGACTTGCTCCGCGCAACGCTGAGCGCGGCGGACCACGGGGTGATGGTGACCGACCTCCAGCACCGGACGCTCGCCGTCAACGCCCGGTTCGGCGAGATGTGGGGGGTGGACCCGCGGTCCGTCGTCGAGAGCGACGTCCTCGAGGTCCGCTCGATGGTGGAGGCGAGGATCCCGGACATGGCGCAGTGGCAGGCGAACCTGGAGACGGTGTACGCCGACCCGTTGCGTGTCCAGCACGACGAGCTCGCCTTGGTGGGGCCGGCCGCAACGGTCCGGCGCTATACCGCGCCGATCTTCGGGCCGAAGGGCGATGTTGTCGGGCGGCTCTGGACGTTCGCGGACGTGAGCGAGGAGGACCGCCTGCTACGGCTCGGCACGGCGCTGGAGCAGGTGAGCCTCCTCCACCACAACGACCCCAGGATCGTCTACCGCGAGCTGGTGGCCTCGGTCGGTCGCTTCTATGGGTCGCTCTGTCTGCTCTCGCTCGCGGTCGAGGGGTTCTTGGAGTTCCGGGCGGTGGGGGCGCCGCCGGGCCACCCGGCCCACGACGCCCCCGGGAACCGCGTGGAGGACTCGTTCTGCCAGTTCTGCATCCGGGCGGCGGGGCCGATGGTGATCCAGGACGCCCGGCTCGACCCGGAGTACGCGAGCCTCGTTCCCGCGACGCTCGGCCTCACTCGGTACGCGGGCACGCCGATCAACGCCCCGGACGGGCGGGTCATCGGGACGCTCTGCATCCTCGACTCTCACTCTGAGGTCCCGCTCAACGAGGACGACTTGCGGTTCCTGGGCATCGTCGCCATGCGGATCGGGAGCGAGCTCGAGCGGGAGCGGCAGATCGAGGCCTTGCGGAGCAACCTGGTCGAGGCGCAGGCCCTTGCCGTGCAGAACGAGAAGCTCGCCGTCACCGGGACGCTCGCCGCCGCGACCGCCCACGACATCCGGAACATCCTCTCGGCCGTGGGGCTGGAGATGGACATGGGGCAGGCCACGCCCGCCGAGACCCTGGCCGCCGTCCGCCGGCACATCGACCGGTTCGCGGTCCTGGCGCACCGGCTCCTTTCCTATGCGCGGCCCGGTCGGCTCGCCTTGACGCCGGTCGACATTGGGGAGTCGATCGAGCGGGTCCTCGGCCTCTTGGGTAGCCACCTGGCGATCGCGCGGATCGAGGCGGTGGTCGAGGTCGAGGACGGGTTGCCGCTGGTGATGGCCGACCCAGGGCGTCTCGACCATCTCTTCGTCAACCTCGTCCTGAACGCTATTCAAGCGATGAAGGGTGGGGGGCGGCTCACGGTGACGGCCCGGCGCGTCGATGGGGCCGTTACCGTGGACGTCGCCGACGACGGCCCCGGGATCGCCCCGGAGCAGATGGGCCGTCTGTTCGAGCCGTTCTCCTCCAGCCGTGCGGACGGGTTCGGGCTGGGGCTCTTCAGCTGCCGGCAAATCGCCCGCGAGTGCGGGGGCGACGTGGTCGCCGACAGCGAGCCGGGCCAGGGCAGTCGCTTCCGGGTGACGGTGCCGGGCCTGTGAGCTCTTCTATCCTGGTCGTCGAAGACGACCTGTTCCTTGCGGAGAGCCTGGCCCGGCTGCTGACGGGGCAGGGGTACAAGGTGCAGACGGCGGCACGGGCGGCGGACGCCCTCGCCATGGTCCGGCAGGCCGCGCCGGACCTGATGGTGCTGGACCTTGGGCTGCCGGACACGGACGGGGTGAGCCTGTGCCGGAGGCTGCGCACCCAATGGCGCTTCCCGATCCTCATGCTCACGTCCCGCTCGGAGGCGATGGACAAGGTCGTCGGGTTGGAGGTTGGGGCGGACGACTACTTGACGAAGCCGTTCGACCCTCAGGAGCTGTGCGCCCGGGTGCGGGCCCAGCTTCGCCGGGCGGGTGAGTACGGGGGCGAGGCCCGGACGGCGGCGCTGAAGGTGGGCCCGCTCGTCGTGGACCCCGACGCACGGGCCGCGAGCGTGAACGGACGCCCGGTGGATCTGACTGAAACGGAGTTCAAGATCCTGGCCTACCTGGCGGGGAACGCGGGCCGGGCGCTCAGCCGGGAGCAGGTGTTCGAAGAGGTCTGGGGGTACGAGATCGAGTTCAACAGCAACAGCCTCGAGGTCCTCATCTACCGGTTGCGGACGAAGGTCGCAAAGCTCGGGGGCGGGCAACCGATCAAGACGTTGCGGGGGTTCGGCTACAAGATCGAAGCGTAGGGGGCGGTAGACTAGCGATCCCATGGATGTGGCGGGGGCGGCGGCTCGGGTTCGACAGGAAGTCGGGAAGGCGGTGGTCGGGCAGGATCGCGCGGTGGAGCAGGCCCTTGCCGCGATCCTCGCCGACGGGCACGTCCTGCTCGAAGGGGTTCCGGGGCTCGCGAAGACCTTGCTCGTGCGCTCGATCAGCCGGGCGTTCGACCTGCCGTTCACCCGGGTCCAGTTCACGCCCGACCTCATGCCGAGCGACGTGATCGGGACGGAGGTCTTCGACCCACGCGATGCGTCGTTCCACCTTCGGCAGGGGCCGATCTTCACCTCGGTGCTGCTGGCGGACGAGATCAACCGCACGCCGCCGAAGACTCAGGCCGCGTTGCTCGAGGCGATGGAGGAGCGGCAGGCGACGATCGGCGGGGTGCGCCACGGGCTGCCGTTCCCGTTCCTCGTCTTCGCGACCCAGAACCCGATCGAGTTCGAGGGGACGTACCCCCTGCCCGAGGCCCAGCAAGACCGTTTCTTGATGAAGGTCGTCCTGGACTACCCGCCCGCGGCGGACGAGGTCGCGCTTCTCAAGCGGTACCACGGAGGGTTCCGGTCACAGCGGCTGGAGGAGGCCGGGATCGAGCCTGTGGTGGGCCCGGACGAGCTTCGGGCCTTGCGGGCCCAGATCGACGGGGTCACGGTGGAGGACAAGCTGTTCGACTACGTGTACGGCATCGTGGCCTCGACCAGGGCGAGCCAGGCGGCGCTCGTCGGGGCCTCCCCTCGTGCGGGGTTGGCGCTTGTGGCCTGTAGCAAGGCGGTCGCGGCGATGCGGGGCCGGGACTACGTGACGCCCGACGACGTGAAGGAGCTGGCCCTGCCCGTCCTGCGGCACCGTGTGGTGCTTCGTCCGGAGACGGAGATCGAAGGGTTCACAGTCGATACCGTGTTGAAGGGGCTGGTCGACGGCGTCGACGTGCCCCGGTGAGGCACGTGTGAGGGTCCTCGGGCTGGTTCGGCAGCCGGTCGGCTCGGCGGCGACGTTGAGCGAGGCGCTCGTCGAGCCGCTTTGGGATGCGGGGGTGGAACTGGTCGTGGACCAGGCTGAGCCCTGGATCCCGGACGCGACCGGGCCGCGGGTCGACCGCGAGGTGAGCAAGGCGCTCAAGGCGGCGGCGAAGGGGTTCGACCTTGTCCACGCCTTCGGTTACCGGTCGGCGTGGGCGTGCTCCGAGGCGTTCTACCTCCGGTTCCCTTGGGTCTTTTCGGCGCTCGACCTCCCGAAGACGACCCACCCCGAGCTCGTGGACCGGCTGAACTCGGGCCGCCGGGGACTTTGCCCGTCGCGGGCGGTGCGGGAAGTGCTCGACCGTGCGGACGCCTTGAACCTCGAGATCGTCGTTCCTGGCGTGCGCCCGCCGGAGGGGCTGCCGGATCAGGCAGGGGCCCGCGCGGCGTTGGGCTGGCCGGATGGGGGCTGGGTGGTCGGGGGGCTTGGCCGGGGTGTGCCGGAGCGGGGGCTCGGTTCGCTGGTGGCGTCGATGGGGCGGCTCTGGGACGAGGATCCCGGGGCGCGGCTGGAGCTTTCGGTGGCGGGGCCGGTGCGGCCGGCGTCGGAGGATCCCAGGGTGCGGGTTTCGGGGCCGGCAGCGGATCGGTGGGCGTTTTTGCGGGCGGTGGACCTGTTGGTCGTGCCGAGCCCTCGGGCCGGGTTCAGCTTGGCCGCGGCGGAGGCGATGGCTCTGGGGACGCCGGTGCTCTTGCTGGACGGGGGCGGGCTCAGCGAGATGGGGACCCCAGGGGCGAGCGTCTTCGTCTTCCGGGACGAGGCGGCGTTGGGTGGGGCGCTGGCGGAGCTACGAGGGCAGGAGTTGCGACTCGAGGCGGCGGGGAACGCGGGACGGGTGCAGGCGGCGGAGCGGTTCGGGCTGGACCGGTTCGCCCGAGACCTTGTGCGCGTGTACCGGGACGTTCTCGGGGGGTGAGGGAGGGGGGTCGCGGGGTCGAGAGTCCCGGGGCGCCTGGCGGGTGGGGGCGCGAAGCGTCTATAGTCCCGAGCGGCGGTAGTCACCAGGGACTGGTGGTAACGGAGGACGGAGCACGGACGCTCCTCCCGCCTCTCTTCTCTTACGGGTCGCCTCGAAGGCGGCCGGCCGCCTCACCCGGTGCGAACCCTGCGGACCCCTAGAGGTCGCGGACCCTAAAGGTGTCCCCCTTAGTTGGGTCTCCGGACTCGAACCCCTCCATGAGCCATCGCATCCGTTGATCGCTCGTGCCGTGGGTGAACGAGTCGGGCACCACGTACCCTTGCGCCTGTTTCTGGAGCGCGTCGTCGCCGATGGCGTTAGCGGCGGTGAGCGCCTCTTCGATGTCCTGCCGGTCGCTCGCGGCCATGGACTGGGCGTGGTGGGCCCAGACCCCGGCGTAGTGGTCCGCTTGGAGTTCGAGCCGGACAGTGAGGGCGTTGGCCTCGCGCTCGGAGACCCTGCGGCGGCGTTCGTTGACCGCGTCGAGCGTGCCTAGGAGCTGCTGGACGTGGTGCCACACCTCGTGGGCGATGACGTGCGCCATGGCGAAGTCGCCGCCCGATTGGAGCACGCTGAGCAGGGCCGAGGGGTCGCCCGTGACGAGGAACAGGACGAGGGCGATCACGATTCCGATCCCGCCGACCCCGGCCGCCCAGGGGGCTTAAGCCTCGCCTCTCCCCGACGTTCCCGCTCTGTTCGCGTCCCTTCCAGGGCATGCGGGGTTTGCGGGGGAGGGGGCCGCCCGATAAGGGGGTTGCGGTGCAACTAAGTGGGCCGGGGGCGGGTACGGTGAGGGGTCAGCGAGATGTCCGAGCGGCGCGTGTACAGCGAGAAAGAGGTCGGCGAGATCATCCGGAGGGCGGTGGAGTTCACGGAGGAAGGGGCCGCGCCTTACCAACCGGGGGTGACCCAGGAGGAGCTGGAGCGGATCGCGGCGGAGGTCGGGGTGTCGCCGGAGGCGTTGCGGCGGGCGTTACGCGAGGCGGAGGGGAAGGGGGCGAAACGTGCGCCGTTCGCGCTGATCCAAGAGGTCGAACGGGTGATCGAAGGGGAACTCGACCCGAACGACTTCGACGTGGTGACGGACGTGATGCCCATGGCTGGCCGGTCCCCGCATTCGCAGGCGACCCAAGTGGGGCGGTCACTGACGGTTCAGGGCTGGGTGGGCCTGGCGATGTCGAAGCTCGACCTGGTGAGCCGGGGCGGCCGGACGCGGATCAAGGTCCACTCGAACTCGATCGGGGCGGGGATGGTGACCCTTTACCCGGCGTTCGTGACGGCGATGATCTCGGCTGGCGCCCTGTCCGAGGCCAGGGGCCCGGTGTTCGGAGTGATCGGGCTCGCGGTGGCGGCCGGGATCGCGGCGCTCTTCCCATGGGTAGCCCGGGCGAGCCACCAGCGAGCGCTGAAGTTGGCGGACGATGCGGCGGCCCGCGTCGAGGAGGCGGTGCAATCGGCGAAGGGGAAGCAGGCCCCCGCTGCCTTGACCGAGGAGGAGCGGCTGGAAGACCGGCTGGGGCAGGGTTGACACGCGGCTGGGGAACGGGCGGGCGGCGGTAGACTGTTGAGTCGGTCACGGCCCACGCGATGAAGATCAGTCCTTCGGTAAAGGTGGCGGCCCTGAGTTTGGGGGTGATTGCGGCGGCGTTCGGCGGGTTCCGGCTCTACGCTTACAGCCAGCTGCAGGGCTTCCAGCTGGACGTGGTCGAGCCGGGTCGGGTGAACCTCATCGCGGTTCAGCCGACTGCGGGCTACCGGATCGTCGTCTCGAACGGGATCGCCCACTTGCACGCCGTCGACCCGGACAACCCGGGGCTCGAAGCGCCGGACACCAACGAGCAGCCGGAGCGGGACTCGCCTCGCCTGCCCATCCGCGAGACATTGCGGGGGCTGCAGGGGGACGAGGACGCTCTCGGCCGGCTTGTAATGTCGGTGAACAAGATCAAGGAGGACGACCTGCCGCCGGTGCGGACGGTCTGGACGGCGGAGGATCTGGGCCGGGCCCTGGACGGCGATGCGGGGTTGAGGGAAAGGCTAGCCCGGTCGCTCCACACGACTCTGGACGGGCGGCCGACGGGGGAACTCGACTTTGGGGCGTTGACGAACGGGATCGTGGTGGACAGCCCGGTGGCGGTGCGGGTGAAGGTGGGGGGGGCGGAGCGGACGCTGACGGCCCGCATCCAGGAGCCGTTCAAGACTTTGTTCGCCCAGTCGGTCGAAAACCGGGTGATGGAGAAGTTCAACCCCCGTCGGGAGGTCATCGTCGGGACCTACCGCGAGGAGGCCCTCAAGCTGACGGCGCCAGGGGCGAACCGCCAGGACGTGGCGCGGGCGATCAGGGACCGGATCGACCCCGAGCGGTTAGCGAAACTCGCGACGCCGGTCGAGCGGATCTTGCGGTCGGTGACGGTGGTCGTGACGGACACCCAAGTCCGCTCGGCGAGCTTCGAGGCGTACGAGGGCCCTAACCGGCAGCGGCTCGCCGACCTCGTCTTGAACCTGACCGAGGAAGGCCGGATGAGGCTCTGGAAGTACAGTCACGAGGCGATGGCGGATCGGACCCGGGTGACCTTCCTGCCGGGCCAAAGGCCCCGGGCGGCCTTCCAACTCTTGTTAACGATGGACGGGGTGGCGATCGCGGCACCCCGGATCCGGACGGAGCTTTCGGAGCCGGACGTGCGGCTCTTGCGGATACCGTCCGAGTCTTTAGTCGAAGACGCTGTCAAACTGATCGGCGAGATCGCTTCGGGGAAGAAGAATCGATGATGAAACCAACCGTCCTTATCGTTGCGGCCCTGTCCGCCGTCGCTCTGCTGTCCGGCTGCGGTGCCGGCGGCACCGCCAGTGGCTACAAGCCCGAGCCTCGCCCGGCTGTGCCGAAGATGGAGCTGGCGCCGGGCGACGAGAAGTCCCTGATGCCCGTGGCACAGGGCAAGTCCTGGATCTACGAGGGCCGAACCCAGGCGAGCGGGCCGGGCGGGGGCCAAGAGGCCCGGCTCGAGGTCACGTTCCAGATCTCGAAGGTCGAGGAGTCCCCGAACGGGCAGGTCGTCACGATCGACGTCCTCACCGGGACCCGGAAGACCGACCAGTTCGTGTGGCGCCTCCAGCAGGACGGGATCTTCCAGCTCTCGGGTCAGTTCCGGGACGCCACGACGCAGGTTCAGCGGTCGGTGTCGTACAACCCGCCGCTGCGGATCGTGCAGTTCCCGATCAAGGAGAGCGAGAGCCTCAAGCAGGCGGTCAACGGTGCCCGTCCGGGGGCGAACCCGGGGGCGATGAACGTCACCCTGCAGAACCAGGGGGTCCAGGAGGTCGATACGGCAATGGGCCCAATGAGCGCGATGGCGACGCAGACCGTCAGCACGTACCGTGAGGCGAACGCCCAGTTCCAGACCACCGCGACGAGTTGGTGGGTGAAAAACGTGGGGATGGTGCGGTATAGGCAGGAGATCACCGCACTGACGCCTCAGGGCCAACGCCTTGAGCAGGTCACGACGCTTCAACTGAAGAGCCACTCAAAGTGAAGACGAGCCCCTTGACCCTTCTCCTGGCCGTCGCCCTCTTCGGCGCGGCGGCCGGGTGCCAGCCGGGCACGACGGCGATGGACCCGAAGACGGACGGGGCGAAGGCCGGGAAGGAGCCAGGCGCCACGGGGACACCGGAGGCGCCGAAGCCGGACGTCTCGGCGATCCCAGCCTCGCTTCGGCACGACGGCTTGGCCTATTCGGGCCTCGACCGCTCTGGCCCTCTGAACTACCTCTTCGCCCGGGTGGCGGGCGAGAAGCCGGAGCCGGGGGCGTACTCGGTCAAGTTCGAAGGGGTCGAGGGTGCGGTGGCGAAGTTCTCGACGACCCGGGACGGTTCGCTCGCGGCGCTGGGCTCGGAGCAGATCGAAGTGCGCGAGGATGGCGTTTACCTGACGGGTTCGTCCGTAGGCACGCCCAAGTCGCCGGTCAAGATGCTCCCGGCCAAGCTTGAGGTCGGGACGGTCTGGGACGACACGTACGAGATGACGGACCAGGCGGGCACGGCGGTGAAGTACAGCGGGAAGTCGAAGGTGGAGAAAGCGGAGACGCTGACCATTGGCGGCAAGTCGTTCGAGACGCTGCTCGTCACCCAGGGTGCGGAGATGGTGCGCGGTTCGGACACCTCGAAGGTCGCGAGCAAGACGTGGTATGCGAAGGGCTACGGCGCGGTGCGGGTGCGCATCGAGCTCAAGGGCCAGGGCGGTGCGATCGTGACCTCGACGATCGACATCGACCCGAAGGAGTGACGATGAGCTGGCTCTGCGCTCTCGGTCTGGTGTTGGTGCGGACGCAAGCCGCCCCGGTCGAGGGTACAGAGTTCTTCCCTTTGGTGGCGGGTTCGAGTTGGGTCTATTCCGACACGGGCGGCGGGGCGGGCGGGGCCTTTACGGACGTCGTCGGGGAACCGGCCGAGGTGATGGGGGTGATGGCCACGCCGATCGTGACCCGGATGGGCACGCGCGAGGACGGGCGGACGTACTACCGGGTCGATGCGGGGACGGTCACGGTCGTCGCGTTCGACCTCAAGAAGCCGCTCGCCGCGCCCTATCCGATCTTGAAGGCCACCGGCAAAAAGGAGTCGTGGACGTACTCCGGGGAGTCACAGTGGTTGGGCGAGTCGGTGCCGCTGTTCATGAAGGCCACGTGCCGACCGGTCGGGAAGCGGGAGGTCCTCGGCGAGCGCCGGGACACCGTCGAAGTCGTCATCGAGGCGACCATCGGGGCTCAAGACAAGACGGGCGTCAAGTCGCGGCAAGTCTCGCTCTACGCGCGCGGCGTCGGACTCTTCGAGTTGAAGGAGACGACGACGATCGGGGACCGCAAGCTCGAGCGGCGGCGGACTCTCATCTCGTACCGGCCGGGGGCGGGGTCTTGAGGCCGGTCTGGGCCGCGCTCGGTGCGACCGCGGCCGGAGCGATCGCCGTGGCGAGCTGTGCCGAGGTGACCGGCCAAGGGCGCGTCGAGGTTCAGGGGCAGGCTGGCGCGAAGGTGGAGCGGATCGCCGACGCGGCGGCGCTCGGGGCCGACAAGCTGCCCTACACCAAGGCCAGGCTGATCTTGGCCGGGACCGAGGTGCCGGTCGAGGTGCAGGAGGTGCGCTCGGGCGAGTCGTTCGTGTTGCGGCTGGTGAGCCACGGAGAGATCTTGGAGGAGGAGCGCTATGAGTCGGGGCCCGGCGGGTTCCGGTTCCTTGGGGGGTCCGGCGAGACGTTCGACCCGCCGATCCCGCTCGTCCGGCTCCCGATGACGGTCGGCGAGAGTTGGGACTGGACCGGCGTCGCCGCCCTCGGGCCGACCGAGAAGAGGGCCACGGCGAAGGTGACCTCTGGCCGCGAGAGGCTCAACCTCGCCTCGGGGGTCCACGACGCGATCAAGGTCGCGGTGAGCCTTTCCGTCGAGACCTCGCCGCAGCAGACGGCCAAGCGCGAGCTGACGTTCTGGATCGAGCCGAACCGGGGTGTGGTGCGGCGCGAGTTCGGGGCAGGCTCGACGCGGGAGCCCCGACCGCGCGACTCGGGCGACCGGTGATCGGGTCTAAGGACGCCCGGAGCGCGTTCGCCTCAGGGCTCGACCGCCCTGCGCCCGGCCTCGACCTGTGGCTTTTGGCTTCGGCGGGGGTGTTACTGTTCCTCGGCCTCACGTCGTTGCGCAGTCTGGACCTCGCCGTGTCCGGAGGGTTCTTCGCCAAGCAGGTGGTGTTCGCCCTCGTCGGGGTGGGCGTGATGGCGGTGGTGGCGCGGGTGCCGCACGACCGTCTGCAACGGGTCGCCCCGGCCCTGTACCTTGTGAACTTGCTCGCGCTCGTGTCCGTGTTGGTCGTGGGGAGCGAGCGGAAGGGGGCGACGCGCTGGATCGACTTGGGCCCGCTCCAGTTCCAGCCCAGCGAACTCGGGAAGCTCCTCGTGATCGTGACCCTCGCCGCGTTCTTCGCGACGCGGACGGAGAGGGCGCGCGACTTCAAGGTCTTCCTCGGGTCGTTGCTCCACGTGGCGCCGATCGTCGTGCTCGTCCTGCTCCAGCCGCACTTGGCGGGGGCGATTTCGATCGTGGTCATATGGCTCGCCCTCGCCGTCGCGTTTGGGACGCCCTGGCGGTTCGTGGTGGGCTCGGTACTCGCGGTGGTGGCGCTGCTCGGGTTGGCCTGGGTCACCCCGGGGGTGATGCCGGACTATATGCGCAGCCGGATCGAGGGGAAGCTGAACCCGGACACGCAGGCCAACGCCTACCAGCAGGACCGGGCGAAGATCGCGATCGGGGTCGGCGGGGTGGTCGGGGCGGGGTTCGGTCGTGGCGAACAGAAGGCAGCCCGTTTCGTGCCGGAGCAGGAAAACGACTTCGTGTTCACGGTGATCGGCGAGGAGGGGGGGCTGATCGGGGCGGGGCTGACCTTGGCCGCGTTCGGGTTCTTCTTCTTCAGGGTGTGGATGGTCGGGTGGCGCTCGAGCGACCCGTTCTCCCGGCTGTGCGCGAACGGGGTGCTCGCCGTGCTCGGGTTCCACACGGTGGTGAACTTGGGGATGAACGTGGGGCTCTTGCCGGTGGCGGGGTTATGGCTGCCGTTCATGAGTTCTGGGGGCACGGCGTTGTGGATGTGCATGGCCTCGGTGGGGTTGTTGCTCGGCTCGCGATAGAATGGGGTTATGGACGAGCCGCGCGACGGATCGACCGAGGGCGAGGCCGAGAGGCTCCGGCGGATCGAGGAGGAGCTGGAACGGGTTCGGAAGACGACCCAGTTCGCGAGCCCGGACGACCCGGACATCGAACGGCGTCTCCAAGCGATCGAGGAGAAGGCCAAAGGTGCCAGGCGGCTCCACGACGAGCACGTGTTCGGGCGGAAGCCGAAGTCGATGTTGGACGCTGAATCGACGCGGGGGCTCGGGGTGGGGCTGACGATCGCCTACGCGATCATCGGTGTGCCGCTCGTCGGGTTCGGGGCGGGGTGGCTCCTGGACCGGGCGATGGGGGGCGGGACTTTATGGCAAGCGTTGGGGACGGTGTTCGGGGCGGTGGCGGCGATCGCGTACGCCGTGAAGGTCACGAGCCGTGACTGACCCCCGGGCGCGGATCCTGGTCTGCTTCGGTCTCATCGCCGTGGTCTTGGGGGTCGGGGCTTGGGTCTCTTGGGGAGCGCGGTCGGGCCTGGGATTCGGGTTGGGCGTGGTCGGGACTTCGGGCGGGTTGCTCGGGTGGTGGTTCGCGATCCGGGCGATGGGGCGGGCCCTGGCGGACGAGCGGGTGGGGTGCGCGGGTTCGACCCTGGCGGTGCTGGCCTTCCTGCTGAAGCTGCCGGTGATCCTGGCCTGCTGGCGCGCGGCGGAGTGGCTAGGGCCGCCCGCCCCAGTCTCGTTCCTCTGGGGCTTGGCGTTGGTATACTGCGCCCTCGTGAGCTGGGCGTTGGTGCAACGCTGAGCCGAAGACGGACGTAAATGAAGGCGGTTTTCGAAACGGCCCCCCTGCTGCTCGCCGCAGCGGGGAAAGAGGGCGAGAAAGGACACCATGGCCCCAGCTTCGTGGGGCTTTTCGTTTACGTCGCTCTGGTGCTCGCCGTGCTCTTCGCATTGATGGCGTACGCCAAGCCGGGGATGTCCCAGCGCGTCTTCTCGGGGCGGAAGCTGCTCGGCCTGCCGATCCTCGGCAGTTTCGAGCAGATCTATCTGTTCATCGAGCAGATGTGCGTGGGGACGATCGGGTCGCACGGGCGCAAGTACATCCCGATGATCATGACCTTCTGGATGGTGATCTTCGTGGGGAACTTGGTCGCGTTGTTCTTCCCGACCTCTCCGACGGCGGACTTAAGCTTCAACCTGGGGATTGCGCTGATCTCGATCGGCTACGTCCAGTGGGAGGGGATGCGCGCGAACGGCGTGTTCGGCCACCTCAAGCACTTTGCGGGGCCGAAGCTTCCGGGGGCGTTGATCCTGATCAGCGCGATCATCTTCGTGATCGAGCTGATCTCGGAGTTGATGAAGAACGTCTCGCTCAGCCTTCGCTTGTTCGGGAACATCGACGGTGGTCACCAAGCGGCGGTCGCCATGAACGAACTGGGCAAGCACATCATCGATCTTGGGGGCTTCGAGCTCAGCATCCCGTTCGGCGCGTTCTTGCTGCCGATCAAGCTGCTGACCTGCGTCGTCCAAGCGATGATCTTTAGCTTGCTCACGTGCGTGTACCTCTCGTTGGTCACGCACCACGACGACCACGGGGACGACCACGGTCACGCCCCTGCCCCGGCCCACTAACGGCCGGACACTCATCGCCTCGGGAACCTTTACGGAAGGACACTTAAGGAGAAACAAGGAAAACCATGACGGGTAACGTGCTCGGCCTCGGCATCGGCATTGCGGCTTTCGGCGTCGCTATCGGCCTCGGCCTTATTGGGTATTCGGCTATGCAAGGCATGGCCCGACAGCCGGAAGCGATCGGCAAGCTCCAGACGGCGATGCTTATCGCTCTGGCGTTCGTCGAGCTGGTCTTCCTGCTCGTGGTCTTCATCGTCCCGGGCTCGGTCAGGTAAGGGACTGACCGTGCCGTGCGGCGCGGGGCCCGAAAGGGTTCCGCGCCCCTGACCGCCGCTGTGCGCATCGAAAGGGAAGAAGACTAGTGAGCCAGGAACATAACGAGAAAGGTGGGGCGCCGGCGATCGTCTTGATCGTCATCGGCGTCGTGCTGATGTTCGGGGGGATGATCCTTAGCGATCAGACCAAGGAGGCGGCGTTCATTAAGGCGCTCGCCGAACAAGGGATCCCACTCGACATCGGGAAGACGGTCGCGACGATCGGGGTCTTTATGATCCTGTTCCCGGTGATCAAGTCGTTCTTCACGAACCCCCTCCAAGAGGCGATCGGACAGCGGAACACCGACCTTGAGCGGACCTTCTCGGAGGCGGAGAGCCTGCGGGGCCAGATGACCGAGATGAAGGCGGACTATGAGCGCCGCCTCGTCGAGACCGAGGCCCAGGCCCGTGAACAGATCCAAGCCCAGATCCGCGAGGCCCAAGACCTCCGGAAGACCTTGATGGCGGAGGCCACCCAACAGGCCGACTCCATGAAGAAGCGGGCCCAGGAGGAGATCGAGGCCGAGCGTGACCGGGCCCTCACGGGGATCCGGCTGCAGGTGGCGAACCTCACGCTCCAAGCGACGGAGCGGATCCTGGGCGAGAACATGGACACCGACCGCAACCGGCGGCTGATCGACGAGTTCCTCGACCAGATCGAGGTGCCCGCCTCGTGATCGACCCGCGCGCCGCACGCCGCTACGCCCGAGCGCTCTTCAACACGGCGAGCCAGCAAGGCATCGTCAAGAGCGTCGAGGACGATTTGAACCTCGTGGTGACGGTGACGCGGGGCGCGCAGGGGTTCAAGCAGTTCATCGAGAGCCCGAGCGCCACGGACGCCGACAAGCTCGGCCTTTTCGAGCGGACGTTCAGCGACCGGGTCACTGCGACGACGATGGCGTTCCTCCGGCTCCTGCTCGATAAGGGCAGGGAGGACAACCTGGACATGGTGCGGATCGCGTTCACGGAACTGCGGCGCGACCATGAGGGCATCGTCCATGCGGACATTACGACGACGATCGACCTGACCGAGGACGAACGGCGCAAGATCATCGACCGGTTGACCCGGGTCACCGGCAAGACGATCGAGCCGGCGTTCCACGTCGACCCTGCCCTGATCGGTGGGATCCGCGTGGCGCTCGGCGACACCGTCCTCGAGGGCTCGGTGAAGGGGGCTCTGAACCGCCTCCGCGACCGCCTCATCTACGACCTTTTGAAGCAGCACTAACGAACGACCATGCCCATCCGACCGGAAGAAATCACTTCGATCCTCGAGCAAGAGCTGAAGCAGTTCGAGCGCAAGGCCGACGTCGAGCACGTCGGCACCGTCCTTCAAGTCGCCGACGGCGTCGCCCGGGTGTACGGCCTGCCGGACTGTCAGGTCGGTGAGGCGCTCGAGTTCCCCGGAGGCGTCGTCGGCCTCGCGCTCAACTTGGAGGAGGACTCGATCGGCGCGGTCCTCATCGGCGACGACACGAAGATCAAGGAAGGCGACCCGGTTAAGGAGACGGGCCGGATCATCGAGGTGCCGGTGGGTAAGCCGCTGCTCGGCCGGGTGGTGAACGCCATTGGCCAGCCGCTCGACGAAGCGGGGCTCATCGCCGCGAACGAGAAGCGGCTCATCGAGCTCATCGCGCCGGGCGTCGTCGATCGACAGCCGGTCACGGAGCCGCTGCAGACCGGTATCAAGGCCGTCGACGCCATGATCCCGATCGGCCGCGGCCAGCGCGAGCTCATCATCGGCGACCGCCAGACCGGGAAGACCTCGGTCGCGGTCGATACGATCTTGAACCAGCGCTCGACTCACGAACCGGGCGGCAGCCCCGTGTACTGCATCTATGTCGCGATCGGCCAGAAGATGGCGAACGTGGCCCGCGTCGTCGAGACGCTCCGGGAGAACGGGGCGCTCGAGTACACCATCGTCGTCGTCGCGAGCGCCTCGGACTCGAACGCCATGCAGTACCTGGCCCCGTTCGCAGGCGCGTCGATGGGCGAGTGGTTCCGCGACAACGGGATGCACGCCCTCATCGTGTACGATGACCTCTCGAAGCACGCCGTGGCCTACCGAGCGATGTCGCTCCTCCTGCGCCGGCCCCCGGGCCGCGAGGCCTACCCGGGCGACGTCTTCTACCTCCACTCGCGCCTGCTGGAGCGGGCGGCCAAGCTCTCCGACGAGCGCGGGGCGGGGTCGCTGACGGCCCTCCCGATCATCGAGACGCAGTCCGGCGACGTGTCCGCGTACATCCCGACGAACGTCATCTCGATCACGGACGGCCAGATCTACCTCGAGCCGGACCTCTTCTTCGCCGGCGTGCGGCCCGCCATCAACGTCGGGATCTCGGTCTCGCGCGTCGGCGGTAACGCCCAGATCAAGGCGATGAAGCAGGTCGCGGGGCGCATTAAGCTCGAGATGGCGCAGTTCCGCGAGGTCCAGGCGTTCGCCCAGTTCGCGAGCGACCTCGACCGCGCCACTCAGCTCCAGCTCCTTCGGGGCCAGCGACTGACCGAGCTGCTCAAGCAGGGCCTCGCCGTCCCGTACGACGTCATCGACCAGGTGATCGTCATCTACGCGGGGACCCAGGGCATCTACGACGAGGTCCCGAACGATAGGGTCGGCGCGCTGGAGAAGCTCGTCCTCAAGCACGTCCACGAGAAGTACCCGGACGTCGTCGAGACGCTCAAGCAGACCAAGGCCATGGGCGAGGACGTCGAGTCGAAGCTCAAGCAGGCGTACAAGGAAGCTCTGGAGGCGTTCAAGAAAGGCTGAGGCTAGCCCGAGTCGGGCTGGCGATGTGACCCTATGGCGACCCTCAAGCAGATCCGGCAGCGGATCCGGACGAGCAAGAACATCCGGCAGATCACGCGGGCGATGAAGCTCGTGGCGGCGGCGCGCCTTAACCGAGCCAAGATGCGGGTTGAAGAGGCCCGGCCGTTCTCGGAGAAGATGCGCGACTTTATGGCCTCGGTCGGGGGCGCGGGATCGCTCCCGGCCCACCCGCTCCTGGAGCGGCGCGAGGTGAAAAAGGTTTGCCTCCTTCTCTGCACGGCCGACCGAGGTCTCGCCGGGTCGTTCAACACGCTCTTAATCCGTAAGGCGTCCGAGTTCCTGCGAAGCCTTGAGGTGCCGACGTCGCTGTTCTGCGTGGGCAAGAAAGGGGCCCAGTTCTTCGGTAAGCGAGGGTACGAAATCGTCGAGACGTACTCTGTCCCGACGGCGGGCGCCCGGCTTGAAGACGCGATCGAGGTGACGAACAAGGTCCGGGCGATGTTCGAGTCGGGCGAGGTCGATGCGATCTACGTCTGCTACTCGAAGTTCTTCAGCCCGATCCGCCAGGTCCCGCAGGTCGTCCAGCTTCTGCCCATCGAACCGCCCGCCCAAGACGGCGGGGACGACGGGGCCACCGGGGCGAGCAAAGAGTACGCCTTCGAGCCGAGCTCGGAAGAGCTCCTCGCGATGCTCCTTCCCAAGTACCTCCTCACCGTCGTCTACCAGGCCCTCCTCGAGAGTTCGGCCAGTGAGCACGGCGCCCGGATGACAGCCATGACGAGCGCGACGGACAACGCCGGGAAGATGATCGCCGACCTCACGCTGGTCGCGAACCGGGTCCGGCAGGCGGGGATCACCAAGGAGATCCTCGAGATCGTCGGCGGGGCCGAGGCGCTCAACGCCTAGCGGGCTGGGCGTGACGATCCGGACCGCCCGGTTCGACGACCTGCCCGCGATCGCGGAGGTCGCGACCCTGACGTGGCAGTCGGCCTACGCCGACATCCTGCCCGCCGGGTACCTCGCGTCGCTCACCGTGTCCGCCAGGCTCGACCGGCTGCAAGAGAAGTGGGGTGAGCAGGCCAGCGAGTCCGCAGCGATCGGTGAGGCGACGGCCCGGACGTGTCCCCGGCCGGAGACCGCCGCCCCCTACTGGGTCGCCGAGGAGGACGGCCGGATCCACGCTTACTGCTCCGCGGGGCCGACCCGCGACCCAGACCTCCCGTTCGACGCGGAGCTCTATACGCTCTACGTACTCGAATCGGCCCAGGGCCGGGGCGTCGGGAAAGCGCTCCTGCGCACGGCCGCCACGCACCTCCGGGAGCGGGGCTTCTCAGGGCTGCTGGTGTGCGCGTTTCGAGACAACCTGGCGGCGGGGGCCTTCTACCAAGCCCTGGGCGCACGGTTGTGCCTCGAGACGACTATCAGCGTGGGGGGCGTCGATTACCCAGACGTAGCGTACGGCTGGAATTCGATCGACGCCCTCCTCGCGCGCCTGGCGCCTTAATACTCCGCGGAGTCGCGATTGATCCGGACGGCTTGGATCCGCTCGGTCGCGTTGATCGTCAGGTTGTAACGCTTCGCGGCGCCGGCTTGGCCGTTGATCCAGACGACGAGCTGGAGCGTCTCGAACTGCGAGGTCGTGTTCGGAACCTGCACCCAGAGGAAGTACGGGGGCTGGTCGCTCCGAGACCGGAAATCGACGCGAAGCTCGGTCGTGCTCCGGGATCCAGTCCAGGCGTCGCTCCAGGACGGGCGGTTCTGGGTCGAGGCATACGCCTCCGAATTGAAGAGGTCGAGCGTCGTCCCCCCGTTCCGAGTGAGGTACATCTCGTAGCCGGTGAGATCTTGGCTGCCGTCTGTCCTCGTCAGACGAACCGAGAAGTCCGCGTTCGCGCCGAGACTGCTCGACCCGCCGCAGCCGGCGACGAGGAGCGAGAGGCCGAGGGCCAGTGCACTGATGATCCGCATGGTCACCACTCCGTTTTACCCGAAGGCCCTTGTGCCCAGACCGTGACCAGTAAGCGCATTCTATGCGCATAATATGCGGTGCCGCACGAGGACGACGTCAGGCGACAGAGGCAGGCTGCGATCCGCGAGATCGTCGGCGCCGAGGCCGTATCGACCCAGGCTGAGGTCGCCCGGCGGCTCTCCGAGCGGGGGTTCGAGGTGACGCAGAGCAGCGTCAGCAGGGACCTGGCCGAGCTGGGCGTCGAGAAGCGCGGGGGTCGGTATGTGCTTGCGCCTTCGGGGGCGCTCCCGGGGCTCGTCGGGGTACGGACCGCAGGCCCTTATCTCGTGGTGCTCAAGACTGTCGTCGGGGCGGCTCCCCTCCTAGGGGTGGAGATCGACCAGCGCGGCTGGGACGAGGTCGTCGGGACGGTGGCGGGGGACGACACGATCTTCCTCGCGGTGGCTACGCCAGAGGACCAGGCCCGGGTGGTGGCCCGGCTGGCGGGGGTGGCGTGAAGCGGCTCGCGCTCGCGTTCTCGGGCGGGCTCGATACGAGTTGGCTCGTGCCCCTCTTCGTGGACCAGGGGTGGACGGTGACGACGGTCACCGTCGACGTCGGCGGGTTCGCGCCGGACGCCGCCCGGACCATGGCGGACCTCTCCGCCCGGCTCGGCTCGGCAGGCCATGTCCACGTCGCCGCGAAGGGGCAATTCTTCGAAGAGGTCGTGCGGTACCTCATCGCCGGGAACGTCCTCCGTGGTGGCACGTACCCGCTCTGCGTCGGTGCGGAACGAGCGCTCCAGGCGCGGCTGGTGGCGGAAGAGGCGAGGCGGATCGGTGCCAACGCCATCGCCCACGGGTCCACCGCGGCGGGCAACGACCAGGTTCGCTTCGAGGTCGCGCTCCGGAGCTACGCCCCCGGGATCGACGTGCTTGCCCCAGTCCGAGACGAGGGCCCGAGCCGAGAGCGGCAGATCGCCGACCTCGAGGCCCGGGGGCTGCCCGTGCCCAGCCATGGGGCGGCGTACTCCGTCAACTCGGGGCTCTGGGGGGTGACGATCGGCGGGGTTGAGACGCGGTCGACCACGGGGTCGATCCCCGAGTCGCAGTGGGTTCGCACGAAGGGGGCCTTTGAGCGAGCCCTCGAGCCCTGTCGCGTGGTGGTCGGGTTCGACCGGGGCGTACCGAGTTCGCTGGATGGCGAGCCGCTGGGCCCGGTCGACCTCATCGAGCGGTTGGACGGCCTGGCGGCGTCGTACGGGATCGGCCGAGGTGTCCACCTGGGCGAGACGATCCTGGGGATAAAGGGCCGGGTGGCGTTCGAGGCGCCGGGTGCGGTCGTTCTCCTCGCCGCCCACCGGGAGCTCGAGAAGCTGACCCTCACGAAGCGGCAGCAGAGCGTGAAGGACGGGGTCGCCGCGGTCTACGGCGACTTGGTCCACGAGGGGCTGTTCACGGACCCGGCGTGTCGGGACATCGAGGCCCTGCTCGCCCGCAGCCAGGAACGGGTGAGGGGTGAGGTGACCGTGCTCCTGCGTACGGGAGGCTTCTTCATCGAGGGCGTATCGTCGCCGTGGTCGCTCCACGCGGCTTCGCGAGCTGTGTACGGGGAGGCCGCGCTCGAGTGGTCCGCGGCTGACGCGAAGGGGTTCGCCCGGCTGTACGGGCTCTCGACAGAGCTTCACGGACGACTGGGGGCCCCATGAGGACGGTCACGCTCGACAAGGTCGCTTCGGTGACGCTGAACTGCGGGCTCAGGCGGGAGGTCAAGGTCTCGGACGACTTCCCGTGCCAGGCCGGGGACGTGGTCGCGGTGCGGGTCCTCACGAACAAGTCGCACTACAACACCCTCGAGTTGACCACCGGCCGGATGAGCGGCCTCAAGCAAGGGGACGTCATCGCGGGGGCGCTCGGCCATCGGCGGGCCCTGATGGGCTATGCGGGCGAGGTCCCGGGGCAGCTCGCCGTAGGCGACCGGATCAACCTGCTTAACCTTGGGGGCGTGCTCGGGGTGTGCACGAGCGTCTCGCCGACCGTGGGGGCCCCGTTCGAGTGCGAGGTCCTCGGCCAGGTCTTGGAGTTCCCGTACCTGGCGAGCCGGGTGGGCGTGCCGGCCAACATCGCCCGGGGCAAAGAGCGGTTGACGTCGGGGCTCGACCTACGGGGCGTGCCGGTCGTCGCTGTGTGCGGCACGTGCATGAACTCCGGCAAGACCGAGGCGTGCCTCGCCCTGATCCAGCAGTTCGCCCGGCGGGGTATGCGGGTGAGCGCGGCGAAGGCGACGGGGGTCTCGCTCCGGCGCGACGTGCTCGCGATGGAGGACGCGGGGGCAGGGCGGACGATGGTGTTCACCGACCTGGGGACCGTGACGACGAGCCGCGCCGACGCCGCCGACCTCGCCCGGACGATGCTCCACACGCTCGCCGAGGACCGCCCGGACGTGATCGTCCTCGAACTCGGAGACGGGTTGATGGGCGATTACGGGGTGGACGCGGTCTTGCTCGACCCGGAGGTCAAGGCGGGCCTGTCTTCGGTCGTGCTCGCCGCGGGCGACCCGGTGGGGGCCTGGGGCGGCACGGAGATCCTCCGAGCCCAGTTCTCGCTTCGGCCGACCGTCGTGACCGGGCCCGCGACCGACAACACGGCCGGGACCGACTTGATCCGTGACCGCCTGGGCTTGCCCGGGGTTAACGCCCGATCGAACGGCGAGAAGCTCGCCGAGACCGTGCTCGGGGCGGTCGGAGCCTCTCATGTCTAAGAAACTCATCCCGACTTGGGTCCTCGGCGGTAGCGGTTACGTGGCCGGTGAGTTGGTCCGTCTCCTCAGTGTCCACCCGTCCTTCCGGATCGACGGCATCGCCTCGGCCGGGTCGGTCGGCGAGCGGGTGGGCGACGCCTTCCCCCACCTTGCGGGCGTGCTCGGCGACACCCGGTTCAGGAGCCTTAACGAGGCCCTCGACCAAGCCCGGGAGGCTCGAGTACTGGCCGTTTTCTCGGCGCTCCCGCACGGGGAGAGCGCGCCTGCTTTGGCCCGGTTCCTGGACGAGGCCAAGGGCGAGGTGAAGGCGGTCGACCTCTCGGCTGACCTCCGATTCAGCGACGCGGGGGCGTTCGAGCGGGTCTACGGCCAGCCCCACCCGGCGCCGGGACTTCTCTCTCGCTTCGTCTGCGCCTTGCCGGACCTCGAGCGCTCGATGCCGGGGCCGGCACTCGCGCACCCGGGTTGCTTCACGACCGCGGCCGTGCTGGCCGCGGCCCCCCTCTTGGCGGAGGGGTTGGTGGAGCCGGACATCGTCGTGAGCGCGGTGACCGGGAGCACGGGGAGCGGTCGCACTCCCAAGGCCGGGACGCACCACCCCGAGCGACACAGTGGGCTTTGGGCCTATGAGCCCCTTCGCCACCGGCACACCCCGGAGATGGCCTCGCTCCTCGCCCCGTTCTCGGGCGCCGGGGAGCCCCGGGTCTCGTTCGTCCCTCACTCGGGCCCGTTCGCGAGAGGCATCCACGCGACCGTCTTGGCGGAACTCGTCCGACCGGTCGAGGCGGAGGAGGTGCTCGCCCTCTTCGAGAGATTCTACGGCTGGACCCCTTTCGTCTGCGCTGGCCTTCGGATGCCCTCGGTGAAAGAGGTCGTCGGGACGAACCGGTGTCAGTTGGGGATCGCCGTCGGCGGGGGGCGCGTGGCAGTGACGAGTGTGATCGACAACCTGGTGAAAGGCGCTGCTGGCGGCGGGATCCAGTGGATGAACCGGATGTTCGAGCTCGAGCCCACCGAAGGGCTGGACCTGCCCGGGTTGGGGTGGACTTAAGGTGAAGGAGTTCCCGGTCTACTCCCGCCTGGAGACGACGCTGGTGCGCGGGTGCGGGGCGTCGGTCGTCGACGACCAAGGCCGGACGTTCCTCGACTTTTACGGCGGGCACGCGGTGGCGGCCCTCGGCTACGGCCACACCGGTCTGACCGAGGCGGTGGCGCACCAGGCCGACCGACTGGTCTTCCAGAGCAACGCAGTCGGGGTGGACGCCCGCGATAGGGCGGTGGCCGCCCTGGGCTCGGTGGCACCGGAGGGGCTAGACCGGGTGTTCTTGGTCAACTCAGGGGCGGAGGCGAACGAGAACGCCTTGCGCCTGGCCTTTCTCGTCGCGGGTGGGGCACCCGCCGGGTCCGGGCGGGACAAGGTTGTGGCCCTGCGGGGCGCCTTCCACGGACGTACGGCGGCCGCAGCCGCGGTGACGGAGGGATCGGCGGCGTGGATCGCGTTCCCGACCCCGCCGTTCCGGGTCGAGTGGGTCGTGCCGGGGGACCTGGCGGCGCTCGACCGCGCCATCGACGATAGGACCGCGGCGTTCGTCTACGAGCCGGTCCAGGGTGTGGCGGGGGCGGTTGCGGTGCCGCCGGAGTTCCTCCACGCGGGGGCGCGGTTGTGTCGCGAGCGAGGGGCTCTGTCCATCGCCGACGAGGTCCAGTGCGGGGCCGGACGGGGTGGGACGTGGTGGTGCAGCGGGGACGACGCCCCCATCCCCGATGTGATGACGGCGGCCAAGGGACTCGGCGGCGGGTTCCCGGTCGGGGCGGTGTTCTCTCGAGCGGAGTCTGTGGACCGCCTCAAGGTGGGCGCGTTGGGGACGACGTTCGGCGGAGGGCCGATGGCGTGCGCCGCGATCGAGGCCGTCGTTGGGGCGGTCAGCCGACCCGGGTTCCTGGGCCATGTCCGGTCGATCTCGGACCGGCTCCGCACCGAGGTGCTCGGGGGAGCCGTAGAGGAGGTGACGGGCAAGGGGCTCCTTCTGGGCCTGCGGCTCGATCGGGAAGCGGGTTCGGTACGGAAGTCCCTGTTCGACCGCGGAGTGCTGACCGGCGACGCGAAGGACCCTCGAGTCGTGCGGCTCTTGCCCCCGCTCACGGTCAGCCACGATGAGGTCGACCGGTTCATCACGATCCTTCGCGAGGTGGTGGGTTGAGCCCTTACCTGCGGTTGGCCGACCTTGAGCCGGGCGAGATCGACCGCCTCCTCGCCTTAGCGGCGGAGGTCGAGGCGAACCCGGTGTCACGGGCGCTGGCGGGGAAGGTGTTCGGCCTGCTGATGCTGAACCCAAGCCTGCGTACAGCGGCGAGCTTTCAGGCGGGGATGGCGCAGCTCGGCGGATCGACCGTGGTCGTCCAGCCGGGGGCCGGGAGTTGGGCGCTCGAGTTCGGAGACGGAGTTCGCATGGACGGGGCCACCCAGGAGCACGTGAGGGACGCGGTGCCTGTGCTGAGCAGCTACGTGGACGGGCTCGGTGTCCGGGCGTTCGCGGCCGGGGCGTCGCTGGAGGCTGACCTTCAGGACCCGGTCATCCAGGCGATGGCCCGGCTCTGCCCGAAGCCGTTCGTCAGCCTCGAGTCGGCGGCCGACCACCCGTGCCAGGCCCTTGCCGATTGGCGCACGCTCGACGACCATGAGGTGCCGAAAAATGGGGGACGGTTCGTACTCTGTTGGGGTTGGCACCCTCGTCCCTTACCGTACGCGGTGCCGATCGCGGCGGCGACGATGGCAGCGAAGCGGGGGATGGAGGTGACGGTCTGTGCCCCGGAGGGGTTCGACTTGCCGGAGGGGGCGCTCGAGCGGGTGCGGGCGGCGGGCGCCGAGCCGCGAGTATTCCGGGACCCGGTGGAGGCCTGTCAGGGCGCCCACGCGCTGTACATGAAGGCGTGGGCTTCGCCCTCGGCCTATGGCGACCCGGCCGGGCACACCGAGCGGGTCAAGGGGCTTGAGGGGTGGTGCGCGGAGCCTGGTTGGCTCGCAGGCGCGGCCCCGGGAGCGGTGTTCATGCACTGCCTGCCCGTCCGGCGGAACGCGGAGGTCGCGGACACGTTGATCGATGGGTCGGCGAGCGTGACCTTGCGGCAGGCGGAGAACCGGCTCCACGTGCAGAAGGCATTGCTCTTGGCGCTCTTGGGGGGACGGGGATGAGGAGTTTGCAGTGGACTTTGCGGGGTCGCTTCGCGACAGCCCGCGGCTACCGGGCCGGGGGGCAGGGGTGAGGGGGCAGGCGACGATCCAGGCCCTGAGGTGGGCGGTGCCCTACCTTCGGATTTACCGTGGACAGACCTTCGTGGTCAAGGCTGGGGGAGAGGCGTTCGCGGACCGGCGAACGGCCACGGCGCTCCTCGAGCAAGTCGGGGTGCTGCACCAACTCGGCGTCCGGTGCGTGTTCGTCCATGGGGGCGGGCCCCAGGCGACCCGGCTGATGGAGCGGTTGGGGGTCGAATCCACGTTCGTCGAAGGGCGGCGGGTGACGTCCCCGGAGGCGGCGCAGGCGATGCTCATGGCACTCCACGGAGAGGTCCAGGGCGTGGTGTCGTCAGTGGCGCGGGAGGTCGGGCTCCGAGCGGTCTCGTGTTCGGGCCTCGACGGGGGGCTGACCCTGGCCGCGAAGCGACCCCCGGTCCGGGTGGGCGGGGAGAACGTCGATTATGGGGAAGTCGGGGATATCGAGGCGGTCGATACCGGTCTCGTGAGCACGCTGCTGGATGCGGGGTTCCTGCCGGTCGTCAGCCCCCTCTCGGCGGACACCACCGGCCGGGTGTTGAACGTGAACGCGGACACCGTGGCATGTGAGCTCGCCGTGGCCCTCGGGGCCTCGAAGTTGATCCTCGCGACCGCGGCTCCGGGGGTGCTGCGCGACCCCCGCGACCCGGGGAGCGTGGTCTCCTACCTCGACCTGAAGAGTCTGGCGGCGATGGAGGAGGAGGGCTCGCTCCGGGACGGGATGCTTCCGAAGGCCAAGGCGATCTCGCGGGCCCTGCAAAGTGGGGTCGACCGCGTGCACGTCGTCGGCCACCAGGTGCCGGACGCGCTCCTGACCGAGGTCTTCACGAACGAGGGGTCCGGGACGCTCATCGTGCGGAGCCTCGACGAGATGCGGCCCGAGGAGGCGGGGTCGTGACGGAAGGGGAGCTGATCGGGCTGCTGCGGACGCTGGTCGAGACCCCTTCGGTCTCGCACGAGGAGACGGCGCTGGCGGACCGGGTGCAGGCTTGGCTCGAAGGGCACGGGCTCCCGGTCCGGCGCATCGGCGACACCGTGGTCTCGACCGCGGGCGAGGGGCCGCCCGTGCTCTTCAACTCGCACCTCGACACCGTCCCGGCCACTGCCGCGTGGACAAGGGATCCGTGGAGGTTGACCGTCGAAGGGGACAAACTCTACGGGCTAGGGTCGAACGACGCCAAAGCGAGCGGGGCGGCCATGCTGGCGACCCTTCTCGACGTCCACCGCAAGGGCGGGCCGTGCGAACTGACCGTCATGCTCGCGCCCGAGGAGGAGACCGGGGGCAAGGGGACGGAAGTGGCCTGGCCGACGCTGCGGGGCGAAGGGTACGGCCCGGCCGGGGTGGTCGTCGGGGAGCCGACGGGGCTCAACGTCGGCGTGGCACAGAAGGGTCTGATGGTGCTGGAACTGGTCGCCGAGGGCCAGGCGTGCCATGCGGCCAACGCCCATCGGTTGGGGGCAGTGAACCCGGTCTGGCAGCTGGCGCGCGACCTAGTGGCGCTCGAGGGGCTCTGTTTCGGGACGGATCACCCGGAGTTGGGTCCCGTCACGCTCCAGCCGACGCGCCTCGAGGCGGCGGGGGCTTCGAACCAGGTCGCAGCACGGGCCGTCGCGACGCTGGACGTGCGGACGATCCCGGGTCTCAGCCATGCGGAGACGGTGGCGGCGATCCGGAGGCGAGTCTCGGGGGCCGTCGTCGAGCGGTCGACCCGCTTGGAGCCCTACTCGTGCCCCGAGGGCGCCCGGATCGTGCGGGCCGCGCTCGCCGCACGGGAGGAGACTCGGCCGTTCGCGAGCCCGACCATGTCGGATCAGGTGTGGTTCCGAGGGGTAGAGGCGGTCAAGTGCGGGCCCGGTGAGTCGGCCCGGTCGCACACCCCGGACGAGTTCGTGCTCGGTTCCGAGCTGTGGGAGGGCTACGGGTTCTACGGACGGCTGCTCGAGCGGTTCGCGGAGGCTGGGCGTGGCTAGGCTTTGGGACAAAGGAGGGCCAGTCGACGACCTCGTGCTCAGGTTCACGGTCGGCGACGACCCTTCACTCGACGCGCGTCTCGTGCCGTACGACGTCCGGGCGAGCCAGGCCCATGTGCGGATGCTCGCGGCGTGCGGGCACCTGGGGCTAGACGAGGCGGGCGCCCTGGTCGCCGGCCTGGCCGAGGCGGGGGAGGGGTTCGCCAGGGGCGAGTGGTCGATCTCCGTCGAGGACGAGGACGGGCACACCGCCCTCGAGAACCGGCTGGTGGCGACGCTCGGGGAGTTGGGCGGGAAGGTCCACTTGGGACGGTCCAGGAACGACCAAGTCCTCGTCGCGCTGAGGCTTTACCTGAAGGACCGGGTGGCAGCTGTCCAGGCGGGCGTGGAGGCGTGTGCCGGGG
Source organism: Fimbriimonadaceae bacterium (assembly GCA_022843485.1). Classification (GTDB taxonomy): domain Bacteria; phylum Armatimonadota; class Fimbriimonadia; order Fimbriimonadales; family Fimbriimonadaceae; genus JALHNM01. The sequence goes on from JALHNM010000014.1 coordinate 36,167, forward strand.
CGTTGGACGAGGTTGCGGAGCTTCACCCGGACGTGCCGATGCCGGGCTACACGCATATGCAGCGGGCGATGCCGTCGTCGGTCGGCCTCTGGGCATCCGGATGGGCGGCGAACCTCCGGGAGGACCGGGTGGCTCTCGAGGCCGCCGGGGTGCTCGCCGACAGCTGCCCGTTGGGCTCGGCGGCGGGCTATGGGACGCCTGGGCTGCGGCTCGACAGGGAGGCGACGGCGAGCGACCTAGGGTTCGGCTCGGTCCAGGAGCCCGTGACGGCGGTACAGACTTCGCGGGGGAAGGCGGAGGCGGCGTTCGTGTTCGGGGGGGCGCTCGTGTTGCAGGACCTCGGCCGGGTGGCGGCCGACCTGTGCCTCTTCGCGACGGCGGAGTTCGGGTTCGTCCGGCTTCCGGAGGCGTTCACGACGGGGAGTTCGATCATGCCGCAGAAGCGGAACCCGGACGTGTTCGAGCTTGTCCGTGGGCATTCTGCGGCGGCGGTGGGAGACCTGGTGGCGGTGCTCGGGCTGACGGGCAAGGCGACGTCGGGGTACCACCGCGACCTGCAGTTGCTCAAGGGCGCCCTGTTCCGGGCGGTCGACCGGGTGGAGGCGTGCCTCGAGGTCATGGCGCGGGCATTGCCGGAGATCCGGTTCGATGCTGAGCGTTGCGCCGCGGCGATGGATCCGGGGCTGTTCGCGGCCGAACGGGCGTTCGCGCTCGTGCAGGCGGAGGGACTGAGCTTCCGCGAGGCCTATCGGCGGGTGGCCTCGGAGCTGGACTAGCCCGTTTTCGGATGGGACCAGGGGCCGGGTCATTGTCAAGGGAAGGTTAAGGCCGTCACAAACTGGCCGGTCTGGGCTAACCAAGTAGTGGACTCCGAGAGAGGTTCCACGACCATGAAGAAATCGCTTCTGATCACCGTTGCCTTGACTGTCGCTGCCGCTTCGCAGGCCCAGGTTCTCCTCACCACGTTCTCCTACTCGGAGAACTTCGACACGCTCATCGGCGGCACCTCGCCCTTCAGCTCGACCATCGGCGTCCAGGCCGCGATCCCGAGCACCCCGTCGAACGGCTGGGTCGGCACGAAGCGAGCTGGGACGGGCACTTCGGCCATGCCTTGGACGGTCGATAACGGTGGAAGCTCCACGGGCGGCCTCTACAGCTACGGCGCCGCCAGCAGCACCGAGCGCGCCCTCGGCTCGCTCGGCTCGGGCAGCAACGCCGCCGCCTACGGCGTCCAGTTCGTCAACAACACCGGTCTCGCGCTTACGGACATCACGATCACGTTCGTGCAGGAGAACTGGCGCCGCTCGAGCACCTCGCTGAATCAGATCGAAGCCCGGTGGGCCCGGTCGAGCGAGACCGCCGCGACGGGTTCCAACTTCCTCACGTTCGCTGGATTCAACGATGCGAACAGCCTCGACCTCGTCGGCCCGACGCCGGGCACGGCCGGTGCCCTCAACGGCAACCTCACGGAGAACCAGGCGACTCGTACGCAGACGTTCACCTTCACCACCCCGCTGGCCGTCGGTGAGAGCCTTTTCCTCCGCTTCGAGGATCAGGACGACACCGGCAGCGATGCCGGTATTGCCATCGACAGCTTCCAGCTCACGGCCAACCCGGTTCCGGAGCCGGCCACGATTCTGGCCCTCGGTGCCGGTCTCGCCGCCCTGGCCCGCCGCCGCCGCAACTAAGCGCGGTTCATAGACCAGACCCTGAGGCCCCCGCCGATCCGTCGGCGGGGGCCGTTTCGTGTCCGGAGCTACGGGAGGGCCCTGACGAGCGTGGCGAGAGCGCCGACCCCAGTGAGAGCGGGGCAGACGGCAAGAAGCCAGCGGAGGGGCCCCTTCACACGCGTTGCCTGGGCCCCGACGCCGAGGAGGAGGGCGAGGGCGGAGAGGGCGGGGAAGAGCAGGCGGCCTTGGGGCTGGGTGTAGGAGAGGTTGTAGACGACGACCCCCGCCAGTACGAACGCCAGAGTGGCGCCGCAGAGCAGGGCGTGGCGGCGGAGGCGTGGACCGGCCCAGAACGCGCCCAGGGCGCCCCCGAGCCAGACCCCGGCGGCGGGGGCAAGGGCGAGGACGGGGACGGGCAGGCTCATCCACCCGAAGTGCCCGAACCAGGATCGCGCCATCCAGTAAGGGAAGCTCGTGAGGAAGTAACGGGACCCGAGGGGGCGAGGGGTGAGGAGGTCAGGGTAGGTCGCGGCTTCGATGGCCTTCCCGAGGGGGTCGCCGTAGAGCACTTGGTTCCGGACGGCGAGGGGCAGGGCGACCAGGAGGGCCACGGCAGTGGGAACGACGGCTAGGCGGAGGTCGCGGCGGAGCGTGGCGGCGACCAAGGCGGTCGGGAGGAGGGTGCCGCCGGACTTCTTCGCCCAGAGGGCCAGGGACGCACCGAGGGTCCACCGCCCGGAGCGACCCCGAGCGAGGATCTCGACCCCGCCTAACGTCGCGAGGGCCCCGGCGCAAGCCACCCACGGGTCGTTGCTGAGGCTCCCGGAGAGGAAGGCGAACTGGGGGAGGCAGGCCACCAAGAACGGCGGGAGCAGGCGCCAGCCGGGGGCGAGGACCTTCCGGGCGGCGAGTCCAGTGAGCCACACCGTCAGGGCGGCGAGCAGAGCCCCGGTCGAGCGGAGGAGGCGGAACGCTCGGGTCTCGTCCGGGTCGCTGAACCCGGTGTCGGGGTGAAGGAAGCGCCAGGGGACGGGCGTTTCGGCAGCGACGAGCTGGGGCGTGAGACCGGCTCCACCGACCGCGTGCGCGACCGCCGCGAGCCCGTGGTAGGGCAACGGATGGTGGTGCCCCATGGGCACGGGCGGGGTCTGCGACTGGTCGGGCCACTGGCCGGTCTGGGCGACGTGCACGACGTAGGCCAGGTGCCCGACCTCGTCCGGCGCTTCGAACGGCGGGTTCAGCCACGCATAGGCGAGGGCGTGGAGTGCCCCGAGGACGGCGAGGGCGGCGAGGGCGACACGCTCGGTGCGCCTCGCCCTTCGCTTAGGCGTGGACGGCAAGTCGGTCGCGGACCCGGACGAAAGCGGCGAGGGCGTCGGCGAGGTCTTGCTCCGTGTGGGCGGCGCTCGGCATGGTGCGGATGCGGGCCTTGCCGCGAGCGACGGTCGGGTAGACGATGGCGAGGGCGTAGACGCCCTCGTCCCAGAGCATGCGCTCCATCTGCTGGGCGGCGGCCTCGTCGCCCACGTAGACGGGGGTGATGGGGGTCTCGCTACCCATCGTGTCGAAGCCCTTCTCGGCGAGCGCGTCCTTCCACCACTTCGCGTTCGCCCAGAGCCGGCGCATCGGCTCGGGGTCGTTCTCCATGACGTCCAGCGCAGCGATGAGGGCGGCGGCGACCATCGGCGGGTGGGCGGTGCTGAAGAGGTACGGCCGGCCGCGGTTGATCAGCCATTCCTTGAGCCGGGCCGAGCCGGCGATGTAGCCCCCGACGACGCCCAGAGCCTTGCTGAGCGTCCCCAGTTGGATATCGACGCGGCCGTAGAGGTCGAAGTGGCTGGCGGTTCCGGCACCGTTCTTGCCGAGCACCCCGCTCGCGTGGGCGTCGTCGACCATGACGAAGGCGTCGTAGCGTTCGCAAAGGGCGACGATGTCCGGGAGGGGGGCGATGTCGCCGTCCATGCTGAAGACGCCGTCGGTGATGACCATGCGCTTCTTGAACCCTTGGGCCCGCTTGAGGCAGTCCTCGAGGGCGTCCATGTCCTTGTGCGGGTAGACCCACCCGTCGCTCTTCTTATAGGCCGCGGCGGAGAGGCGGACGCCGTCGATGATCGAAGCGTGGTTGAGCTCGTCGCTGATGATGACGTCGTCTTTGGTCGTGACGGCGGGGATGCACCCGCTGTTCGCGGTGAAGCCGCCGGTGAAGACGAGGACGGCCTCGGTGTGCTTGAAGGCGGCGAGGCGCTCTTCGAGGTCCTGGTGGACCTTCATGGTGCCGCCGATCCACCGTACGGCCCCCGCGCCGACGCCCCACTCCTCCACGGACCGGAGGGCGGCCTCGCGCACCTTCGGGTGGTTGGCGAGCCCCAGGTAGTTGTTGCTCGACATGTTGACGACCTCGCGCCCGTCCATGCGCACCCTGCCGCCCGCCGGGGACTCGAGGATCCGCGGGGTCTTGTAGAGGTGCTGGTCGCGAAGCGACTGGATCTCGTCGGCGAGCCAGTTCTGGAGCGTGGGGTTCACGGTCGTCAGTTTATCCCCATGGGCGTTCCGTGCGGATCGGCAGCCGTCCGCCCCTGCTCCGGGCCTGCCGCCGCCCCCCTCGTTTCCGGGGCGGGCGACAGGCCCAGACGCCAGCGGTCAGCCCTTCCGACGGCGGCCGACGAGGGCGGCGAGGCCCGCGGCCATCGCCAGCATGGTGGCGGGTTCTGGGATCGGGTTCACGTAGACAAGCCCGAGAAGGTTGCCCGTCCCGGTCGAGCCGATCGCGTTCGCGGCGCCGGTCTGCAGGTTAAGGGAATAGAGGGTGTCGGTCGTGTTGTCGACCATGTACATGACCCCGTTGTCCGCGTTGTAAGTCATCCCGTTGGGGTTGCTCGAGGCGAGCAGGCCACCGACGAGCGTCGTGGCTCCGGTGGACCGGTCGATCCGGTAGAGGTTGTCGGTGCCGCCGTTCGTCATGTACATGACGTCGTTGGTGCTGTCGTAGCCGAGGTTGTTGAACGAGGTCAGGCCGATGCTGCCGACTAGGGTCGCGGCGCCAGTGGACGTGTTGACGGTGTAGAAGGAGTTCGGGGTCGACGAGGCGGCGTACAGCGTGTTCGTGCTGCTGTCCCACTCGATGCCGTGCATGACCACGTCGGGCCCGTAGGTGCCGATCAGGGTGGCGTTACCGGTGGCGAGGTTGAGCCTGTAGACCGAGTCGTTGCTCGTCGAGCTTAGGTAGAGGGTGTCGCTCACCCGGTCGTAGGCGAGCCCGCCGGTGGTGCCTGCGTTGCTCGAGACGGTGCCGATCTGGGTCTTCGCCCCGGTCGCCATGTCGATCTCGAACAAGGCGCGGGAGCTGTCGACCCCGATGAGTCGGCCCTGGGCGAACGCCCCGGTGACGGCGAGCAGGGCGACGGAAAGGAGCGTCGCGCGGAGTCCGGTGTTTTTGGCCATGGATCCTCGTCGAGACAAGTCGTATCACGACCGTCTATCCTGTTTACTATAGACGCTCGTTTCGGACGTATGGCCCGGTAAAAGCACTGGAACAGCCCCCGCTTGTCTCCCTTCGCCCGCCCAAGCCGCGCGGGGTGTGCCCTGGGTAGGGCGCCCGTGGGGGGCCGCATCGGGATCTCGCGCCTCCCCCTGACCCCCAGCCTCTGGCCTAGGCCGCCGAGGCGTCCGGCACGACGACCCTCGGGGTCGCCTGGAGCAGCGTCGTCCGTCCGGTCGCGCGCTCGACGAACCGGGTCGCGAAGGCGTACGCCCCGGGCGCCAAGGGCAGCGTCAGGCTCAAGGAGCCGGGCAGGAAGGTCGCGAAGGCCGCCGTCACGAACCGCCCCCTTGGCTTCGCCCGGGGCGAGGTGAGCCGCTCGAGCAGGATCTCGGTCACCGAGCCCGGCCGGTTCGGCCCGCTCGCCGTGATCCGCACGCCCCCGCCCACCTCGGGCTCCAGCCCCAAGCTCCCGCCGTCCTGGTTCTGGGGGGAGGGGGTTGGGGGTTGGGGGTGTCGGGTGTCTTGGGGTTCGCCTGGTGCTCGGTCCGCCAGGGCCGGGTGCGGGAGCACGGCTCCCGGGTCTGGGGAGCGGGGCACGGCCCCGCGCTCCTGGGCGGGCGGGTCGCCGAAGCTCACCCTCTCCTTCGCCGAAGGAGGGGGGGCGGGGAGGTGAGGTCCTCCGCCCGGGCCCTCGGCCCCGCCCGCCTCCAAGGCCTCGAAGTCGAACGCGAGCTGCAGCCCCGGCCCCGGGACCACGCTGACCTCGAACGTGACCGGGTCGCCCACGTAGTCCCCGCCCGGCGGCAGCACCGGCACCGCCGCCCCGGGGTCGACCTGCAAGACCTTCGTCGCGAGGGCCACGAAAGCGTTCACCCCGGTCGGCTGGTAGGGCTCCCCGGTGAGCGGGTTCGTCCGGACGAGGGTCCGGGCGTAACGGTCCCAAGCGTCGGCCTGGTCGGGGGTGAGCGCGTTGAACGCCGCCATCGCCGCCGCGAACCGGGCGTTCGCCGTGCGCTGGGCCGGCGTCGAACCCTTGCGGAAGACCGACCGCCGTCGCAACACGAGCCCGCTCCGGCCCGTGACGACCACCCCCCCACCGATCTGCCCCGACACGCCCTCGAGCAAAGCCCCCGTCGCCACCCGCGCCATACCCCCCATTATCGGCACCCCCACCCCCCAACCCAACCCCCCCGACCGCGCCCCGACCACCGGCCGACCACCGGCTGACCGACCTTGTCATC
>JALHNM010000015.1 GCA_022843485.1 Fimbriimonadaceae bacterium
GTCAGCGCCACCACCAACCCGACCAACTACATCAGCGGCGGCATCGTCCGCGTGCGCACCCAGGTGTTCACGACCGGCCCCGTCAGCCTCAACAACTGGGTCGCGGACTTCGACCAGATCAACGTCCGCACCCTCAAGGCCACCGAGTAGTCCCCTCGGCGGCACCAAACCACGACGGCCCGGGGTCTTACGACCCTGGGCCGTTCGTACGTGCGGGGCCGTCCTGGGAACTTTCGCGCACCTAACCGCGTCGAATCCGCGACGCTGGCACGTTGGGCGTGCAAAATGTGTTGCTCTTGACTGGCGGCCTGGACCTCGTCCGGGCCGCCGGTATAATTCTTGAGCCCTGATGGGAGGCACTGATTGAGCCTAGCGATAGAGACACGCGACCTGGTCAAGACCTACAAGACACGCTCCGGACAGACACACGTCGTCGACCGACTGAACCTCCGAGTCGAGCCGGGCGAGATCTTCGGCTTCCTTGGGCCGAACGGCGCCGGTAAGACGACCACGATCAAGATCCTCCTCGGGATCATCTACCAGACGTCCGGCCAAGCGTTCGTCCTCGGGAAAGAGGCGGGGGACATCCAGGTACACCGCCAAATCAGCTACCTCCCCGAGAAGCCGTACTACTACGAGCACATGACCGGGCTCGAGATCATGCAGTTCTACGCCAGTCTGTTCGGCATCAAGGACACCGAACACTGCAAGCGACTTCTGAACCGCGTGAACCTCGGGAACGACATGAACCGACCGATTAGCCAGTACTCGAAAGGTATGCAGCAGCGCGTCGGCCTCGCCCAGAGCCTTCTGAACGACCCCCAACTCCTCTTCCTCGACGAGCCGACCGGCGGCCTCGACCCCATCGCGCACATCGAGATCCGAGACCTTATCCTCCAGTTCCGCGACGAGGGCAAGACGGTCTTCATCAGTAGTCACGAGTTGAGCGACGTGGAAAGGATCTGCGACCGGGTCGCCATCATCAACAAGGGCGAGGTCGTCGCGCAGGGGGCGCTCGAGACGCTCCTCGTCGGAGGCCGGATCGAGGTCACTGCGAACGGGTGCCCTGCCGAACTCGCCGACCGGATGCGAGACGGACACAACGTGGTCTCGCTCAACCAAGGGCGGCTCATCGTCGATATGCCGGACGATAAGAACCCGAACGACGTCGTCACCGCCGTGCAGTCCGCAGGCGGTGAGATCGTAAGCGTCATCCCGCGCCGTAAGCGACTCGAAGACCTCTTCCTCGAAGCAGTCAGCGGCGACGACAAGGCGAAAGGTCGACAGACCATCTCGATGCTCGGGAGCGGTGGGAACGATGCGGTCGCTAACGGCCAAGCTGCCCCCGCGAAGACCCAAGACACGAAAGGCGATAACCCGTGAGCGCAATCCTCTCCATCGCGAAAACGACGCTCGGCGAGGCGATCCGCCGCCGAGTCCTGCTCGTCATCCTCCTCATCGGAGTCCTCTTCCTCGTCATTGCGCCGGGCCTCGAGGCCCTTTCGCCCCGCCAAGAAGCGACCGTCCTCCGTGCACTGACCTTAGGCGTCATCCAGCTGACGAGCGCGGTCATCGCGATCGTCCTTACCGTCTACCTGATCCCGAACGAGATCGAACGACGAACGATCTACACGATCCTCTCGAAACCGGTCCTTCGGTGGCAGTTCTTGGTCGGTAAGTACCTCGGTGCTGTGTTCGCCCTTGGGCTCATGATGGCACTGATGACCGCGACCATGTTGCTCGTCTTCGCCGTTATGAAAGGGCAAACGAGCGTGGATCAACTGGGCGGCCTCGCGCGGGTCCCCGTCATGTTCTTCGTCCAGATGTCGTTGCTCGCGGCCGTCGCCGTATTCTTCTCGACGTTCGTGACGCCCGTCGTCAACTTCTTCTTGTCCGGAGGGGTCTACCTCGTCGGGTCAGTCTTCAACTCCTTGTTCGAAGCGTTCGCCGACCCGTCACGAGGAGACATCAACCCGGTCGCCCGAGCCTTGGCCACGGTCGTGCAAGTCATCGTACCGAACTTCCAGAACTTCAACGTACAGAACTCCGCGATCAACCCAGGACAGGTGATCCAAGGCGAGCTGAGCTACACGATCGGCCTTATCGGCTACGCCCTCTTCTACATCGCAATCCTGCTCATCGCCGGTATCCTCATCTTCGACCGGAGGGAGGTGTGAAGGAATGAGGGTTAAACCCGCCCCACTGCTCGCGGCGGCAGCCGCACTGTTCCTTGGCCAGGCCACGGTACAGACCACGCAGGTCTACCCGCTCTGGAAGAAGAACTACGCCCCGATCCAAGGCGACTACACCGGCCTGTCGCCAGAGCACTTCCTGTTCGCCCTCGCTGGCTTCCGCGAACTCATCGCTGGGATCCTTTGGGTTCGGGCTGACGCGTTCTTCGACGAGGGCAACTTCGACGCCATCCTCCCGATCATCTGGCTCGTCACGCGTCTGGACCCGCACCAGATCGACGTCTACGCGACCGGGATGTGGCACATCGCCTATAACTTTACGGACGAAGGTTCCCGCTCTGACCGACGGTACATCCCCAGTGCCACCGCCCTCGGCGTCGAAGGCACTAAGAACAACGAGCACACCTACGAGCTCTTCTTCGAGACCGGCTGGCTCTACTACCACAAAATCGAGGACGCCTACCCCGAGTCCGTCAAGTGGTTCACCGAGGCCACGAAGCGGGCCGACATGCTCCCCGCCCGTCGAAACATCCTCAATAACGCGCTCCAACGCAACAACGAGGTCGAGAAGGCGAGCGACTACCTGTTCAGCCTCCTCGACGAGGCCGAGAAGAAGCTTAAGGAGAGCGGCGAATTCCAAAACCGGCAGAACCGCGACACCATCGAGCAGAACTACGATAACCTGCTCGTGCGCATGGCCCAACGCGGGTACCTGGCCAAGAAGGGTGGCTACTACGACACCTGGCAGTACGACACCAAACCGCCGTTCGACGTCGGCTTCAGCGCCCAGGTCACGGTCCTCGAACCCCGCAAGATCCAGGTCGTGGGCACGTGGAACGTACTTCCCGTAGGCACGAGAGTCCGCATCGTCCTCCGAGACGCCGACTATCCCCGGGCCATCCCCGCCGCGATGGAGTGGTACCAAGGCGACCGCATCAATCTCGACCCTCCCAAAGACCTCACGTTCATGCAAGACCAGCTGTTCGTGCGGAACCAAAGGTTCAACCGCACGATCGACATGAGCCGGGACCTCACGATGTACCCCTTCGTGAGCGACCGGTTCGTGGTGGAGTTCTACTACAACCCCCGCCAGGCCCCGGCCTACATCCAAGACAAGTTCGGATGGAACGGCGAGGGGATGACCGACGCGAACTTCCTGAACACTGAAGTCCGGCCCGGACAGCGAGTGGTCTACACGAAGATGGAGTTCAGCCGGGACGAGATCCTGCGCCGAGGCGAGTGGGCCGACAAAGCCCCCGTGCGGCAAACCTCGAACTACCGTGGCCTCGCCCCGTCCCAGCTCGACCGCGAGATCATCCGGGTCCCCGGGATCCTCGCCCAGCCTCCCGCCGGCCAATGACCAAGCCCCGGGCCGCCCGACAACGGACGGCCCGAAGGGTGCTATCATCCCGGTGCCGGGAACTGCGCGGCAGCAGAACGGTGAACCCCGCCAGGGCCGGAAGGCAGCAACGGTAAGTCGTCTCTCTGCGCGACGCACCCTTCCCGGCTCCTGCCCCTGAGCCCATGGCCCACGTCGCGCTCTACCGCAAGTACCGGAGCCAAACGTTCTCCGACCTCGTCGGCCAGGAGCACGTCGTCCGGACTCTCCAGAGCGCCATCGCCCGGGGCCACATCGCCCACGCCTACCTCTTCACCGGCCCTCGCGGGACCGGGAAGACCTCCACCGCCCGGCTCCTCGCGAAAGCCCTGAACTGTGAGAAGGGCCCCGCCCCCGAGCCGTGCAACGTCTGCGACGCCTGCGTCTCGATCACGAACGGCTCGGCGATGGACGTCAAGGAGATGGACGCCGCCAGCGAGTCGGGCATCGACGCGGTTCGCCAACACATCGTCGAAGCCGTCGATTACCGGCCCGCCGTGTGCCGATTCCGGGTCTTCATCATCGACGAGGTCCACGACCTCTCCCGAAACGCCTTCGATGCCCTGCTCAAGACGATCGAGGAACCGCCTGACCACGTCGTCTTCATCCTTGCCACCACCGAGTCCAGCAAGGTGCCCCCGACGATCCGGTCCCGGTGCCAACGCTACGAGTTCCACCGCGGGACGATCCAAGACCTCGCCCGGCGACTAGAGCACGTGGCCCAAGCGGAGGGGATCGATATCGAGCCGGCGGCGATCGGAGCGATCGCCCGCATGGCCGACGGCGGCTACCGCGACGCCCTGACCCTTCTCGAACAGGCTATGGTCACCGTCGAGGGCCGCGTCGGCTTGGCACACGTCTACGACCAGATCGGGCTCGTCGCCGAGGACACGATCGACGACTTGCTCCGCGCCATCGTCGCCAAGGACGTCCCCAAGGTCACCGAGACGCTCGAAGAGGTCTACCGTCGCGGTCGAGACCCCCGGGCCCTTCTCGAATCCGTCCTCACCAGGCTCGCCGACCTCACCCGAGCCGCGTATGGGGTCGATGTGCAGTCAGGCGGCGACTCCGCCGTCGAAGCGTCGCGCACGGCGATCGCCACCGAACTCGGTCTCGACCGTATCCTCATGCTCCGGGCCTCGCTGGCGGACGTCCATCGGGATATCGGCACCGTGACCATCCCGCGGCTCTGGCTCGAGGCGTCGCTAGTGAAGGTCGTGCTCGCCGGGGCCATGCCGGCTCCGGCCCAGAGCAGCGTACAGAGCACCACGGTCGCCCCTGCTCCGACCCCATCCGCAGCCCGCCCGAAGGAGGCGCCCGCCCCGAGCCCCGCTCTGGCCGCCCCCGTCGCCCGGCCTGCCGCCGCGACGCCCCCGGCTCCGGTCGACGACCCTGCCCTCGCCCCGCACGACGCAAGGTGGCGTACCGTCGTGGACGAACTTTCCAGCATCTCGCCCCTCGCACGGGAACGCCTTTCGACGAGCCGGGTCGGCCGGCTCAAAGGGACGACCGTCGTCGTGGAGTTCCCCCGCGACATCGACGTCGATCTCGTGAAGAACAGCACCAAGCTCCTCACCGCGATCCGTGACTCCTGGCAAAAGCACGGAGCCGGAGACTTCAGCCTCGACTTCGGTGCTGCCCCCAAGGGCGGCCCCGCCCCCACCACACCCACTCCGACCCCGCACGAGCGGACAGCGGTAGAATTGCCCCTCGAAGGCGAACGGCTCGTCGAAGCGGCGCGCGCCACCTTCGAGACACCCGATCTAGAGACCCCAAGCCCAAAGACAACGCCATGAAACTCCCGAAAGGCTTCGGTGTGCCCAACATGGGCGACGTGCGGCGACAGGCCCAAGAGGCCATGGCTCGTGCCCAGAACCTCGAGCAAGAGCTCGCGGCGGAACGCATCCCGGTGGACAAGGGCCCGCTTAAGGCCGTCTTCAGCGGATCGGGTGAGCTCGTCGAGATCAAGATCGACAAGGCCCTGCTCGACCCGGACGACGTCGAGGCCCTCGAAGACCTCATCGTCGGCGCAGTGAAGGACGGCTTTGCCAAGGCGACCGAACTCCGCGAGGCCAAGGTGCGCGAGATCATGCCGAACGTCCCCGGACTCGGCGGCATGGGCTTCTAAGGCGCACGCCGGATGCTCTTCGCCAAACCCCTGGCCGACCTCATCGCCCAACTCGAGAAGCTGCCCGGGGTCGGCGCGAAGTCGGCCCAGCGACTGGCCTACCACGTCCTCCGCATGCCGGGCGACGACGTCCGCCGCCTGGCCGAGGCCCTCACCCGCGCCCGCGAGTCGCTCCGCCTCTGCGCCGTGTGCCAAAGCTTCAGCGAAGGGGAGGTCTGTGAGATCTGCGCCGACCCGCGCCGCGACCCCCATACGGTCTGCGTCGTAGCCGAGCCGCGCGACGTGGCCGCGCTCGAGCGCATCAACGAGTACAAAGGGACCTACCACGTGCTCCACGGACTCCTCTCCCCAATGGACGGCGTGGGCCCGGAGAACCTCAAGGTCCGCGAACTCGTCGAACGGCTCCGTGCGGACGTCCAGGAGGTTATCGTGGCGACAAACCCTACCGTCGAAGGCGACACGACCGCCCTCTACCTGGCCAAGCTCATCCATCCTCTCGGCGTCAAAGTCACCCGGCTCGCCCACGGGATGCCTGTGGGCGGAGAGTTGGACTATGCAGACTCCGCCACGCTCCTTAGCGCCCTCGAGTACCGACGTGAGATCTAACCCGGCCGTCTCTCCCTCGAGGACGGTCGCTACGGTATGATTCCGTGAGCCCAAGGATGGGAACCCCCTATGGAAATGCTTAGTGTCCGCGGTGGTCGGCCTCTGCGAGGAGAGGTCCAAGTGCCAGGGAGCAAGAACGCGGCCCTCGCCGTCCTCTCGTCAGTCGTGCTGGCCAGCGAGCCGATCGTGCTCCACAACGTCCCCGAAGTGACCGACGTGGCGATCAAATCGCGGCTCCTCCGCGAGTTGGGCCTGAGCGTCGAGTTCCGGGAAGGCAGCCTTTTCGTCGATGGGAGCGGGCTGCGGTTCGCCTGCCCGCCCGAGGAGATGGTCCGCCCGATCCGCACGGGCTTCTACCTGATGGGGCCCCTGCTCGCGCGCGTGGGCCGGGTCGATCTGCCGATGCCTGGGGGCTGCAAGATCGGAGCCCGCCCCGTCGACTTCCACCTCAAGGGCCTGGCTGCTATGGGGGCCCGGATCACGATCGAGTCGGGCCGCTACATCGCGGAGACCGACGGCCTTACCGGCGCCGAGATCTACCTGGACGCCCCGAGCGCCGGCGCGACCCAGCACCTCATGGCCACCGCCACTCTGGCCCGCGGTGGCACGACGATCCACAACGCGGCCATGGAGCCCGAAGTGGTCGCCCTCGCCCAGTTCCTGAACGCCCTCGGAGCCCGGGTCGAGGGGGCAGGGACCAATAAGGTCTCGATCATGGGCGTCGAACAACTCGGCGGTGGCCCGTTCCGCGTGCCCGAAGACCGACTCCAAGCCGGCACCTACCTCCTCGCAGGTGCGATCACCGGCGGCCGCGTCCGCGCGACCGGCATTCTGCCCGAGCCCCAAGCCGCCCTTGTGAGCAAGCTCCGGGAGTCAGGGTTGACGGTCGAAGAAGGCGCGGACTGGATCGAGGTGGACGGCTCGACCCGTCCTCGGGCGCTCAGCATCAAGACGATGCCCTACCCCGGCTTCCCCACCGACATGCAGCAGCCGATGGCCGCCCTGCTCGCCCTCTCCGAGGGCCAGAGCCTGGTCGAGGAGACGCTCTACGAGAACCGGATCGGCCACGTCGCCGAGCTCAACCGGATGGGCGCCGACATGAAGGTCCAAGGGCGTTCGACCATCATCAACGGCGTCGAGAGGCTCCAGGGCGCTACCGTAGAGGCGACCGACCTCCGTGCTGGGGCTGCACTCTGCCTCGCCGGACTCGCCGCCGAAGGTGAGACCACGATCAAGAACGTCCACTTCATCGACCGGGGCTACGAGAGCCTCGAAGAGCGGCTCCGCGGCCTCGGGGCCGACATCGTCCGCGAAGGCGTCCACGACGAGCGGGAGGCGGCCCCGGCGGGCCGGAGACTCGCCGAGAGTTGAGACTCATCCCCCAGATCGGGATCGACCTCGGGACCGCCAACATCCTCGTCTACCGCCGGGGAAAGGGCATCGTCCTGAACGAGCCGACCGTAGTCGCCGTGAGCACGACGAACAAGCGTGTGCTCTCGGTCGGCAACGCCGCCCGTGAGATGATAGGGCGCACGCCCGGCAACATCCAGGCGATCCGGCCCCTCAAGGACGGGGTCATCGCCGACTACACCGTGACGCACGAAATGTTGAAGTTCATTCGGCTCAAGGTGTGCGGTAAGGCCCAGTTCTTCAAGCCGACCGCCTTGATCTGCGTCCCAAGCGGCGTCACGAACGTCGAGAGCCGGGCCGTCGTTAAGGCCGCTCACGCCGCGGGGTTCGGAAAGGCCATGATCATCGAGGAGCCGATGGCGGCCGCCATCGGCTGCGGCCTGCCGATCGCCAGCCCCGCCGGCAACATGATCGTCGATATCGGCGGCGGCACGAGCGACATCGCCGTGATCTCCCTGGGCGGCATCGTGACCTCCGCGAGCCTCCGCATCGCCGGGAACAAGATGGACGAGGCCATCGTCCGCCACATCCGCAACACCTACAACCTCGCGATCGGCGACCAGACTGCCGAGGAAGTCAAGATCCGCATCGGGAGCGCGTACCCCCTGGAGCAGGAGATGAAGATGTCGATCCGCGGCCGGGACCTCGTGGCGGGCCTCCCTAAGACGGTCGAGGTCACGAGCGAAGAGGTTCGAGACGCCCTCGCCGAGCCCGTGCGCCAGATCGCCGAGAAGGTCTGTAGCGTCCTCGAAGTCACCCCGCCCGAGCTCTCGAGCGACATCATCCAGCGAGGGATCGTCCTGACGGGAGGGGGCGCCTTGCTCCGAGGGCTCGACCGCCTGCTCGAGAACGTGACCGACATCCCCGTCATCGTCGCCGACAACGCCCTGCACTCCGTCGCGATCGGGACAGGCCGAGCATTGGAAGGGTTGGACGATATCATCAAGTCGGGCGCGATCTCGAGGTTGTCGTGACCGTTCGGGCCCCCGCGCTCTCGGTGGCACTGGCCCTGGCGGCTATTGCACTCGGGCAGGCGCCCGCACCGGTCACCCTCGCCGACCTCGACACCGCATGGCGCCGGGTCGATCGAGCCGCGGCCGCCGTGCTCCAGGTCGCCCCCCTTACCGCTGGCACGGTCGAAGAGGGGACTCGACCCGCCACCCGGGCCGACCTCATCGACCGGCTCGACCGCTCGTTCCAACGCTTCAGGACCAAAGTTCGATCGACCCCGCGAGCTATCCCCATCGACGCCCGGGCCATCGAGACCCGCAACCCCGCGGCCGTCCGCGAGCGCCTCGAACGCCTCGTTGCGTGGGGCCTCGTGCCGCCCACCGGGTTCTTGGTCACCGGTCCCGCCGATACGATGACCCCTAGGCAAGTCGGCAACGCCCTGGGCCACTTCGTCAGCCGCCTGGCCGAGCTCACCCACCGCCCCTCGTCCCGGTTCTCGCCCGATCTCATGTCCGACGGGTCATAAACCGACCCAAAACCGCCGACCATTCCTCTGTGACGGCGCCGATCGACCCGAGGGCCACAACGCTCTTCGACCTGCACGACCTCGCCTCTCTCGGCATCGAGGCCTGGCTCGCCGGACGGCTCCGACAGTGCGCCGAGTGGTTCGGGGCGTCCGGGGCGTCGCTCTTCCTCTCCGTGCCCGAGGTGCCTGGGACGTTCCGCCTCGCCGCCCGGGCCGGGAGCCATGCCACCGCCCCCGACGACGCCGTCCTCCGCACCGGCGAGGGACTCGCCGGCACGGTACTCGAACTCGGCTCGCCGATGGTCGTGGACGACCCCGAGCGTCACGCCGTGTTCGCCGACCGGGGCGTCAAGCGACGCGACGATCTGGGCTGCGCCATGCTCCTCCCGCTGGTGGACCCCCAGGGCGAGCGGCACGGAGTCATCAGCCTCTCCCGCCGCCGCGAAGAGCCCCACTTCCAGAACGACGACCTCGCCCTCGCCGCTTCCCTCGCCGCCGTGGTCGGCCTCGCCGTGGCCAACGCCCGTCTGCTCCACCGGGTCGAGGAGACCGCCCGGCTGAAACGGCTTGCGGAGCTCGGACAGATGGCCGCCTCCGTCGCCCACGAGATCCGGAACCCCCTCACCGGGATCCGCGCCGCCGCCCAGCTTGCGACCGACGACCCGGCCGTCGCCCCCGACTGCCTCGCCATCGTCAACAAGGAGGCTGACCGAATCGACCGCCTCTGCGAAGATTTCCTCGTCCTCGCCCGGCCCCTCCGACTCCGACGCGAACCGGCGACGCTGGCCCAGGCCGTCGAGGGCGCCGTCTTCGCCGCCCAGGCCGACTTCCGTGCCCAGGGCATCACCCTGGAGTGGGCCCCCGAGCCAAACGCGCCGACGCTCGCCATCGACATCGACCGGGTGCGCCAGGCCGCCGACAACCTCGTGCGCAACGCCCTCCAGGCCGCCGGTTCTGGTGGCACCGTCCGCGTCAGCGTCCAAGGCTCGACCATGACGATCGAGGACGACGGGGCGGGCATGGAACCCGCGACCCTCGACCGCCTGTTCTCACCGTTCTTCACGACGAAACCGGGAGGCACTGGCCTCGGCCTCTGCAACGTCCGGCGAATCGTCGACGCCCACGGCGGCACTGTCCGAGTCGAGTCCGCCCCCGGCCGGGGCACCCGGTTCGAAATCCAGTTCCCAAGGAACGCAGCATGATCGAAAAGAAGCGAGTCCTCGTCGTCGACGACGAGGAGAACATCCGCCGCATCCTCGAGATGTCCTTTGAGCGCCACGGGTGGCACACCCTGACCGCGGCCGACACGGACGGGGCCCTCGCCACGCTGGCGACCGAAAAGGTCGACTGCGTCCTGACCGACGTCGCAATGCCCGGCCGGGACGGGTTCCAACTCCAGGCCGAGATCGCCCAGCGCTGGCCCGAGACGCCGGTCGTGATCATGACCGCGTTCGGCACGATCCCGCAGGCCGTCCAAGCGATCCGCAACGGGGCCTACGAGTACGTCACGAAGCCGTTCGACCTCGACCGTCTCCGAAAGGTCCTCGTCGCCGCAATGGGCCAGGACGCGGGGGCAAAGCCGAAGTCCAAGCGGGCCCCCGGGAAGCCCAAGTCAGCCTTCATCGCCGAGTCCCAGGCCATGAAGGAGGTTTACGAGACCGTCCGTCAGGTCGCCGACAGCCGTGCCACCGTGCTAGTGACCGGGGAGAGCGGGACCGGCAAAGAGGTCGTCGCGAAGCTCCTTCACGAACTCTCCCCTCGGGTGACGAGGCCGTTCGTGGCCGTCTCGTGCGGGGCGCTCCCCGAGTCGCTCCTCGAGAGCGAGCTCTTCGGGTACGAGAAGGGCGCCTTCACGGGGGCCCAGGGATCGAAGCCGGGCCGCTTCGAACTCGCGGACAGCGGGACGCTCTTCCTCGATGAGATCGGCGAGGTCCCGATGCCGATCCAAGTCAAGCTGCTCAGGGTTCTTCAGGAGCGCGAGTACGAGCGGCTTGGGGCCACGAAGCCGACGCGGGTCGACGTTCGTCTTGTGAGCGCCACCAACCGCGATCTGCATTGCGCCGTCGACGAGGGCGTGTTCCGCCTCGACCTGCTCTACCGCCTCCAGGTCGTCGAGATCCACCTCCCCCCGCTCCGCGACCGGAAGGAGGACGTGCGACCGCTGGCCGAGGCGTTCCTCGAGCGGATCAGTGCCGACAACGGAAGGGCCCTCTCGCAGGTCAGCCCCGAGGCGCTCGACCTCCTTCAGCGGTACCCGTGGCCAGGCAACGTGCGGGAGCTCGAGAACACGATGGAACGGGCGGTGGTCCTCGCCCAACGCGACGAGACGGTCCTCACCCCCGCCCACTTGCCCCGACAGTTCGCCCAAGCCGCGTGAGAGGTTTCTAAACCGATCATTCCAGACATTTTCGTCACCTCGCGAACCTCTCGGCCCTATGGCGCGTCAATCTGGATAGGCTGGCCGGGTTAGGCTGACTGTGCCGCGGGAACGCAAACCCCTCTCGAAGGGTTCTCTCCTTTGCGGCGACAACGTAGGACGAGGATGGTCACGACGAATCCGCTCTCGGCGGCCCAAACCGCCCGGTTCGAGGAGCTCTCTAAGCGCTCCTATCGGAAGGTGTTCAACCTCGCCTACCGGCTGGCAGGGAACCGGAGCGACGCCGAGGAACTCACTCAAGAGGCGTTCTTTCGAGCCTACCGGGGGTTCTCGACGTTCGAAGGAGACAAGCCGTTCGAGAACTGGATCTTCCGGATCGTGACCCGCCTGTTCCTCGACCTAAGCCGGGCGCGACGTCGCCGGGTCAGCGCCGTCTCGTACGACGCACCGCTGCGGACGAACAGCGGAGACGAGACGCTCCAGTACGACACCCCCGATCCCGGCGACGACCCAGAAGAGATCCTGATGGGCAACACCGTGGACGAGGCGCTCGAATGGTCCCTACGAAACCTCACCGAGGATCAACGCCGCCTCATCTGGCTCGCCGACGTCGAAGGGGCGTCCTACAAGGAGATCGCCGAGACGATGGGTGCGCCCGTCGGCACGGTCCGGTCGAGGCTCCACCGGACCCACAAGCAGCTCCGCGCGCTCCTGGAAGAGTTCGCGACCCAGCGCTCCCCGATCCTGGCCGCCTGACCCCGCCGCGCCGGCCCGCCTGGGGGTACCGTTAGACTGAGATGACGCTGGCCGCCGTTCTCGTGGGCCTGACCTTATCGTGGCCCCAAGAGACGCTCGTGCTCCGGACGGGCGACGGCGCCCTCTTGGGAGCGTGGATCGACAAACCCGCCGGGTCCGACCCAGTGCCTGCGGTGGTCGTCTGTCCGGGCGAGTCCGGTGACCGCACGAGCCCCGCGGTCGCGAGTGTCGCCGCCGCTGCGGTCGCGGGGGGCGCGATGGCCGTTACCTTCGACTGGCTCTTCGTCGTCAAGAGCTCTCGTCCCTCCGTCGGCCTCACCGTCGAACTCGACTCGCTCGCGACGGTGCTCGGCCACCTCGACATCCACCCGCGATGGGACGGCCGGACGGTTCTCGTCGGCCAGGGCCTTGGGGCGGTTGTGGCCTACCGCCAGTTCGCCGCTCGAGCCCGAGTTGTGGGCCTCGTGCTCGTCGACCCACCGGCGACAAGCCCGGCCGAGGTGCGTCGCACGTTCCCCGGCCTCGACGGCGAGACCCGGCCCGTCCGACTGCTGTCGAGCGGGCCGCCCTCGCCAGGATGGGCCCAAGCCACGACCGCGAGCGGGGCCGTGCAGGCCGCTGAACTCGGCGACGATCCGGCCAAGGCCGGGCAAGTCGCCCTCGACCTCCTGAAGGAGCGCTGACCCACCCTGAGCCCACGCGAGACGAGCCCCGAGTCGTGGCGCAAGATGGTCCTGCGGAGCATGCCTTCGCCGGCTTGGCTCGCGCTCGACGCCCCCGATGGGGACGTGGTCGTCAGCACCCGTGTCCGCCACGCCCGTAACCTCAAGGGGTTCCGGTTCCCCCACCTCCTTCCCGCCGACGAGGCCCGAGCGGTCGATCGGGCCGTCCGGGGCGCCCTCGAGCAGGGTCCCCTGCCCCTCAGGGCCATGCAACGCCTCACCGAGGCCGAGCGTGACTTCCTCGTGGGTAGCCGCCTCATCTCCGTCGAGTTCCCCCATCGCGAGCCGGGACGTACGGTGCTCTTGGACGAAGGACAAGGCGTGAGCGTGATGGTCAACGAAGAGGACCATGTCCGGCTCCAGGCCCTCACCGCCGGCTGGAGCGCCCCGCACGCCGACGCACGGGCCAACGACGTGCTCGCCACGCTCGAAGCCCATCTGCCCCTGGCCTACGCCGAACCGTTCGGGTGGCTCACGGCCTCACCGAGCAACGTGGGCGAAGGCTGTAGAAGGTCGGCTTTGTTCCATCTCATTGGCCTGAACTTCACGAAACGGCTCAACCAAGTCCTCCAGGCCCTCGCCGCGTCCAACGTGACCGCCCGCGGACTCTACGGCGAGTCCAGCCGCGCGGTAGGGGGCTTCTTCCAGGTCAGCGCCACCACCGGAAGCGCAGCCGAGTTCATGGGGGCCTGCGAGTACCTCATCGGCGAAGAGCGGCGGGCCCGACGCGAGGTGACCCGCCTCACCCTCGCCGAGCGCACCGCCCAGGCCCGCGAAGTGGCCATCGGGTCCGGCCAGACCTCCGCCGCCGACGCCCTGCGCATCCTCGCGTGGCTGCGCTGGGGGGCGAGCGCGGGCATTCCCGACGCCCCTGCGAGCCCGCGCGAAGTCGACCACTGGGTCGCGACGATGGAGATCCACGGCACGCAAGACCCCGCGACCGCCGCCCGCCACCGCGCCGACTTCCTCCGCCACCGGGTCGAATCGATCACCCGCCGCGCCACCCCGGAAGCCTCATGAGCCAGGACGTTAGCTACCGCCCCGCCCCCGTTCTCCACTGGTTCACCATCGGAGGCAAGACCGCCCGGGCCAAGGCGAAGAAGAGCGGCAAGGAGATCCTCCAGGGCACCGACCTCGCCTCCGGCCTCCGCAAGGCCGCCGGGGCTGCCGCCGACTTCGGCAAAGGGGCCTTGTCCGACATCGCCCACCGGTCGGCCGACGAGACGTCCTACTCCCTGTTCGACGACGCCTTCGAGGTCACCACGCTCACCTCGAGGAAGCGGTTCGCCTATAGCGAGGTCCGCGAGATCGTCGCCGAGGGCCACGACCGCTACGAGATCGTCGGCCGGAGCGGAAGGCACACGGTCGTCCCCGTCGCGCACTTAGTCTCGGGCCGAGTCCGGGTCCCGGTAGGATGGGTGCGCAACGGCATGGAAGTCCCCTACACGATGTTGATCGACGAGTTGTCCGCCCGGGCTGGGGTGGAGATCGTCAAAGGATGATTCCCGGCTGGCGCCACCCTGCCCCGGAGGGCTGGATCGACCTCGTCTGGGACGCGCTGGCCGAAGACCTCGGCACCGGGGATCTCAGCAGCGCGTGTCTGAACCCGGATTGGGCGGTCGATTGGGAGATCGAGGCCCAGGCCGAAGGGGTGCTCTGTGGCTGCGGGCTCGCCTACTACCTCCTGCAAGACGAAGAGGGCGACCCCGACGACGGCACAGTCGAGGCCTTGATGGACGACGGTGAGCCGGTCCGGGCGGGCGACATCGTCCTTCGCGGGCGCACCCCGAGCGCCCGGCTCCTCGCCCGGGAGAGAACCGCCCTCAACTTCCTCATGCTCCTGAGCGGGGTCTCCACGCTGACCGACCAGTTCGTTCGGCGCCTGGATGGGCTCGCGACGGACGTCGTGGACACCCGAAAGACCGTGCCGGGCCTCCGGGCGCTCCAAAAGTACGCGGTACGGTGCGGGGGCGGGAAGAACCACCGGATGGGCCTCTACGACGGAGTCATGATCAAGGACAACCACATTCGCGCCGCTGGCTCGATCAGCGAAGCGATGGCCCGGGTGCGGCACGTCATCGGCCACATGACCGCCGTCGAGGTCGAGTGCGAGACGATCGACCAAGCGCGCGAGGCGGTCGATTCTGGGGCCGATATCGTCATGTTGGACAATATGGACCCCTTCACGATGCAGAGCGCAGTTCGAGAGCTCAAGGGGCGGGTCGTCCTCGAGGCGAGCGGGGGCGTGACCCTCGACACCGTGCGGGCGATCGCCTCGACCGGGGTCGACGTCGTATCCGTCGGCGCGCTGACCCATTCGGCCCCCGCCCTCCCGTTCCACTTGGAGGTCCGATGAGGGTCGGCACCGACTGGAGGGTCCTCGACGAGACCGACTCGACGCAGTCCGAGGCGGCGGCCCTCTTGGCCCGTGGCGAACGGCCGGACGTCGTGTTCGCCCACGACCAACTCCTGGGGCGCGGACGCTTCGACCGGACCTGGCACAGTGCCCGTGGGGAGTCGCTCACCGTCTCGATCGTCTTCCACGAGTCGGCTGACCACCCCCGGCCCTGGCTGCTCGGCATGGCAGCGGCAGCGGCCGCGGCGGGCGTCGTCCACTGTCAACTTCGATGGCCGAACGACCTCACCGTCCGAGGGCTCAAGCTCGGAGGGCTGCTTTCCGAGATGCTGCCGGACGACCAGGGTCGGCGGGTGCCCGTGGTGGGCATCGGGCTCAACCTCAACCAGGCCGAGTTCCCAGAAGAGATCCGGGACCGGGCGACCAGCCTCCTCCTGGAGCGCGGCCACCGCAGCGACCCGATGGAGACGGCCAGGGCCATTGTGGAGCGCCTGAGGGCCCTCCCTGAGCCTTCCCAGTGGGCAGACCTCGCCCCGGTCTGGTCTCTGTACGACGCCACGCCCGGCAAGCCGTTCGTGACCCCGACGGGGGAGCACGTGGTTGCCCTGGGGATCGGCCCGGAGGGCGAGCTCATCGCCTCGCTTGAGGGCGAGACGGTGCGGGTCTTGGCCGGCGACGCTCTTCAGACCACCTGAGCCCGTGCGGAGGTAGCGAACTCGGCCTCGACTCGCGCCCGATAGGGGATCGACGGGGCGGCGCCAGGAGCCTCAGTCGAGAGCCCAGCCGCGACCGTAGCGAGGGGTACGGCCTCGGCGAGGCTTTGCCCCTCGGCCAGGAACGCGGCCAGCGCCCCCGTGAACGCATCGCCCGCCGCGGTCGTATCGACGACCCGAGCCGGGTAGGCCCGGACGGCGCCCTCCCCCTCCTCACCCCGCCATACGCAGCCCTGGGGCCCAAGAGTCACCACCACGTTCCGAACCCCTCGGTCGAGGAACCACTGGGCGGCCCGGTGAGCCTCCTCTGGGCCCCGTACGGGCAGCCCAGAGACCATCGCTGCCTCGACTGCGTTGGGGGTGACTAGGAAGAGCCCAGCCAAGAGGGCGTCCGGGATGTCTGCGGCCGGGGCCGGGTTGAGCACCGCCGTTCGGCCCCGCAGGGCCGCTTCGACCGCCTCGAGCGGGACCTCAAGCTGACACACGACGATCGGGTCGTCAAGGCGGGCCAAGGCCGATTCGACCTCGGACCTGCTGACCCGGGCATTCGCGCCGGAGCTGACCGCGATCCGGTTCTCGCCCGTCGAATCGACCAAGATGCAGGCCGTCGCCGTCGGCGCCTCCAGATCCTCCGCCAGGCACGACACCCCGACCCCCTCATCCTCAAGGGTACGGCGGAGGTGGCGGCCTGCTTCGTCCCGGCCCACCCGACCGACCATCTCGACGGTGGCCCCCATGCGGGCCGCAGCAATGGCCTGGTTCAGACCCTTACCGCCGGGAAATTCGGCGTACGTGGCGCCAAGCACGGTCTCACCCGGGCCTGGGCAGCGATCCACCCGAAAAACACGGTCGAGGTTGGCGCTCCCGACGACGGCCACAGGGCGACGTGTCATGCAAAGGGGATCCTTCCAACCGTCCCGAGAGGGGAGGGTTGGAGCGGGCAACGCGATTCGAACGCGCGACCTTCTCGTTGGCAACGAGACGCTCTACCAGCTGAGCTATGCCCGCGAAGCAATGTCCATTATGGCGGTTCCGGCCAGGATATTCAAGGGTTGGGACTCAATGACCACCGGTGCCATACTGAACCGTGCTCCAGAGCCCCGGACTCTTGCCCGCGACCGACGGGGTCCTGCGGCATGCGGCCGAGATCGCCCTGGACTGCCGGCGCCGTCTCGTCCGCGAACTCAAGCCGGACGGATCCATGGTGACGAACGCCGACCGCGAGGTGGAGGCCTACTGCAGGCGGGCCCTGACGGAGGCCCTCCCTGGCAGCACAGTCTGGGGCGAGGAAGAGGGGTTCGAGGAGCCGGGGCCCAACGGACTTTGGCTCGTCGACCCGATCGACGGGACGACCAACTTCGCCTTCGGGCAACCCCTCTGGGGCATCACGATCGCGCTGTGGAGAGAGGGGGCGCTGCAGGTCGGGGCCGTTTGCCTGCCCGACCTCGACCGTTGGTTCCTGGCCGAGCGCGGTCGGGGCGCGACGTGCAACGGCCTCCCTCTGGCCCCCGTCTCGCCGAACCCGATCCGCCAGGAAGAGCTCATCGGGCTCGCCGACGACAGCCCAGGGCCGTTCCGGGGCCTAGGGGGCAAATCCCGGCATGTCGGCGCCTTCGTCGTTGAGGCAATGTTCGTAGCACTGGGCTACTACAGAGCGATGACGGCCACCCGATGCAAGCTCTATGACGCCGCCGGGAGCCTCGTTATCTTGCGGGAGCTCGGTGCACGGGTCGTGACTGCGACGGGCGAGGGCTTCGACGACGGTCGCTACGTCCGTCCCGTGCTGTGCGAGCCGTTCGCGGTCGTCCCGCAGGGGGCCCTACCCCTGCAACGCCCGGCCGATCTCTGAGACGGGCGGGTTGTCCGAGGCGTCACGGCTCCGGTGGGCCCAGACGACCTCACCGTCCTCAGGCGCCAGCACGAAAACCCCCGGCATCCGCCAAGGGTCCCCGATCGGACGCCCGACCCGGTGGCCCTCCAAGGTCGCCACAACCCCGGCGGCGAAGACTCGGCCCGAGAACATCTGCTTCGTCGTCCCGCGGGCCAAGCCGAACTGCTCATACAGCCGGGCCTCCGGGTCGCAGACGAAGCGGTGCGGGGATCGCATCCTCGTCCGGAACTCCTCGGCCTCGTCTGGGCTCGCCATCGCCACGAAGACGACGTTCCAATCGGCGTGGGGGCGCAACTGCGCCACAAACCGGCGGCAGAACACTCACCCGAAGTGGCGCAGGAACACGAGGGCGACCCGGCCGTCGGCGTACGTCTTGGACAACTCGGAATGGCTTCCATCGCTCCAGGCGACGGTGACGCTCGGTGCCCTCATGTCCCGGGTCTACGCTCTCTGGCCGGGGAGACTCGCACGGCCCGGGGCCTTAGTCGACCGGGCCCCCACCCTTTCTGCTTTTGAGCCGGGCGGAGTAGGCCTGGAGGGCGTCGAGATCGACGGCGGCATGGGACGTCGCCGACTGGCGGTCTCTGTCCTCAGCCCTCTCCCTCAAGCGGGCCAGGGCGTCCCGCAGACCGACCTCGCCCACCTGCAAGAGCTCACGCTTCGGGGCCAGCGGGACCTCCACGACCATCCCCGCGAGCGCCGCCCGGGCCTCGACCGGTTCGAGCCGGTTGAGCCAAGCCGAGGGAGGCCCCTCCGGTGGACCATCGGGGAAGGCCTCGGCCACGCTCGCCGCCAGACGGGAACCCTCGTCCGTGTAGAAGAGCCGGGGCTCGCGACAGGCGGCCCAAGCCTCAGCCCGGAGGTCGTCTGCGAGGAGTGCCCGGAGCACGGCCGCCTCGGCGTTCCCCATTTTGAGGCGCCGGGCCCTGACGCTGGGCCGGGCCGTGCGCCGAGACCCTCGGGGGGCGACCTCGGGGGTCGGCAGGAGGTCGCGCACCATCGACTCGAGCGCAGTGCGGGCCGTGCCGAGGTCTTTCGTGAAGGGGTAGCGCAGGGCGAGCACGTCGATCTGGCGAGCACGCTCTATGGGGTCTCGTGCTCGGGCCAGAGCCTTAGCCGCCTCGCCCCAGAACTCTCGGCCGCCCGGGTCGTGGGCCCTCGCGGCCGCCTCCACCCGAAACTCAAGGACCGACACCGTGCCGTCGACCGCGCGGAGCACGGCGGCGGGCCCGTCCCTGCGGAGGAGGGTGTCGGGGTCCTCGCCCTGGGCCATCTGTGCGACCCGCACGTCGAGGCCGCCCGCTTCCAGTACGGTGGCGGCTCGATCGGTGGCCTTCTGCCCCGCCGGATCGGCGTCGTACAGGACGACGACCCGGTCGCACCAGCGCTTGAGCAATCGTGCGTGGTCCTCGGTGAGCGAGGTCCCGAGGCTGGCGACGGCGGTCTCGACCCCAGCCTTGTGGCAGGCCATGACGTCAAGGTAGCCCTCTACGAGCACGGCCTGCCTCGCCTTGGCGATCGCGTCCTTGGCGCGGTGCATGCCGTAAAGCACCCGGCTCTTGGAGTAGAGCGGCGTGTCGCTACTGTTGATGTACTTCGGCTGTCCGTCGCCGATGATCCGTCCTCCAAAGGCCACGAGCCGTCCCCGTTCGTCGCGGATCGGGAACATCAGCCGGCCGCGGAACCGGTCGAAGAACCCGCCGGTGGAGTCCTCGTCGACGAGGAAAAGCGCACGAGCTTCGGCCAGGCTGAACCCAGCCTTTTGGAGGGTTGTGGCGAGGGCGGCGTTGACGCTCGGGGCGAACCCGATCTCCCACCGCTCGAGGGTGCCAGGGTCGAGGTCCCGGCCCGAGCAATAGGCTTTCGCCTCGGCCGAGAGCTCGAACTGCCGCCGGAAGTAGGCGAGCGCGGCGTCCATCGCCCCCTCCTGCTTCTCGGCGAGGGAGGGGTCTTTCTTCGACCGGCTCTGAAGCTCGACCCCGGCCGCCTTCGCGAGGATCCGCAGGGCCTCGGGGAACTCGACCCGCTCGGTGTTCATGACCCAATCGAACACGTCGCCTTGGGCCCCACAAGACCAGCATTTGTACCAGCCGGTCTCTTGGTTGACGGTGAACGAGGGATTACGGTCGTCGTGGAAGGGACAGAGCCCCTTCCACGACTTCCCCGCTTTCTTCAGCGCGACCCGTTGTTGGACGAGCGCGACCAGGTCGGTGCGTGACCGGACCAGGTCGACGTCGTCCGCCATGGCCGAGGCCTTAGCGGCCGGCCGCGACGACGATCCCAGTGACGACGTGCGGTTTCTTGGGGTCGAGTCGCTGGAGCCGGAAGGCGACCTTATCGCGTTGGAGGTACCGGACGACGAGCGTGTCGCCCGCGACCTCGTAGCCGTCCGGGGCGTTGTAGCGCTGGATCAGCGTGCCGAAGGTGTTGCCGAAGCCGACACCCCGACGGGTGCGAACGCGGGCGTCGTTCATCCCGACGGCCTCGATCTG
Organism: Fimbriimonadaceae bacterium; assembly: GCA_022843485.1. GTDB lineage: Bacteria > Armatimonadota > Fimbriimonadia > Fimbriimonadales > Fimbriimonadaceae > JALHNM01. Next base: position 20,499 of record JALHNM010000015.1, read on the forward strand.
CACGACGCGGTTGAACCGGTCGAGGACGAACGCATAGCGGCTCGGCCCCCGGCGATAGACCCATCGGGTGAAGGTGACGAGGCCAGAACTGCCCGCGTCGCCGCCTCCTCCTCGTCCTCCAGCCGCGCCACCGCCGGCCGGGGTGGCCCCGCCGCCGCCGCTCCCGCCTCGCTGCTGCAGCTCCGAGCCGCCCGTGTCGCCGACCCGCATCCGGCCCTGCTGCCGTGCCGCGTCACCAGTGTCGAAGGGGTCTCCGACGAAGCCGCCGTACTCACCCGGCAGGTTCTGCTGGTTCACGTCCGCGGGGGTCGCGCCCCGGGGACCGCCACCAGCACCGCCAGGCTCGCTGCGCCCTCCGCCGCCGGCCCCACCGCCGCCACCGGCCGGCCCGGCCCCGACGCCGCCCAGAGTGAGGGCTTGGATCTCGTCGGGCGAGCCGAAGCGGGCGATAAGTCGTTGGCCCGTATCGAACAGGTTTATGCCCACGAGACTGTTCTCAGCCGAGCCCCGGCGGGCCTGGGGCGTGCTTCGCTGTTGGGCGACGGCGGCGAGGGCGATCGCGCCCACGGCCAGGAGGAGGATGCCAGTCTTCAGAGTCTTCATCAAGTCTCAGTCCTCAGGGAACGGTTTCGAGCCCCGCGTACTTCAGACGTCTAGAACGCCCCGGTCGGTTACTCGACCCGGTCCAGCGGTGCGTCCTCTGGTATACCCCGGATCGACGACCGCCCGTGCGGGGCTTCGCAAAGGTACACCCATGGCTGCCAACCTAGCTGTCTCGACATCCAACTTCGACTCCGAAGTCCTCCAGTCCGACGTCCCCGTGCTCGTCGATTTCTGGGCCGCCTGGTGCGGCCCGTGTAAGGCCATCGCCCCTCACGTCGAGGAACTCGCCGACGAGATGGCGGGCCAGGCCAAGGTCTTCAAGGTCGACGTCGACCAAGAGGGCGACCTCGCCATGAAGTACGGCATCATGTCGATCCCAGCGCTCATCGTCTTCAAGGGCGGCCAAGAGGTCGACCGCATGGTTGGGGCAGGGAGTAAGGACCAGATCAAGAGCCTTCTTTCCCGCCACGTCTGAATCGGGGAGCTCGCTCGGGGCCCCATTGGATTGGGGTGCCGGCCTTGAGCGCGGTCACTGTCCAGCGAGGATTTGATGGACGAACGAGACGGCCATCGAGCCCTCGCCTACCGCGCTCGCGACCCGCTTGACGGATCCCGACCTCACATCGCCCGCAGCGAAGACCCCCGGGCACGTCGTCTCGAGCAGGTGCGGGTCGCGGGCGAGGGGCCACGACCCGGAAGCCTGCGCCTCGGCGCCGGATAGGATAAAGCCTTTTGCGTCTGTCTTGACCGTATCGGGGAGCCACTCAGTCCGGGGGGACGCCCCGATCATCACGAAAAGGCCGACCAAGTCGAGCGTCCGATTCTTCCCGGTCTCAGCGCAGAGCACAGTAGCCCGTTCCAGACTCGGTTCCCCCTCGATACAGACGACCTCCGAGTTGAGGAGCACCTCGATGTTGGGCGTTTGCTCGATCCGATTGACTAAGTACGCCGACATCGTCTTCCTCAAATCGCCGCCTCGGACGACGAGGAAGACCTGGCGCGTGCGCTCCGAGAGGTACACGGCGGCTTGCCCGGCCGAGTTACCGGCGCCGACGACGGCCACGGCCGCCCCCACGCAGAGTATCGCCTCTACGTGGGTGGCGGCATAGTACACGCCTTGGCCTTCGTACTTATCGAGATCCGGCACGTAGAGCCGACGATAGCTCGCCCCGGTGGCGACGATGACGCACCGCGTCGAGAGCTCGGTCCCGTCGTCGAACCGGAGGCGGTGGACACCCCCACCACAAGTCATCCCGACGACCGTGGCCGGGGTCACGAACTGAGCCCCGAACTTTTGGGCCTGGACCACCGCCCGACCGGCCAAGTCTGCCCCGCTCAGCCCCAGCGGGAAGCCCATGTAGTTCTCGATCTTGCTACTCTGTCCGGCTTGCCCACCGGGGCCCTGCGTGTCGAGGACGACAGTCTGGAGGCCCTCGCTCGCGCCGTAGACGGCCGTGGCCAAACCGGCCGGGCCCGCACCGATCACCGCAAGGTCGTAAGTCACTCGCTCGATCGGCCTCGCAAGTCCGGCCGCGAGGGCCAGAGCCGCGTTATCGGGTCGGCGCAGCACCGTGCCGTCGAGAAAGATGACGATCGGTGTATCGTCGATCCCTATCTCAAACCTGTCCAGAAGCGCATGAACCCCCGGATCGGCTTCAACGTCGAGCCAGGTGAACGGAACCTCGTTCTTGGCCAGGAACTCTCGGATCCGTAGGGTGTCCTTACTGACGCGCGAGCCTACGACCCGGGCCCCGAGGAACGCCCCCTGGAGCAGCAAGACCCGCCGCTGCAGGAACGCCCTCAGGATCACGTCGCTGATCGAAGGCACCTCATTGACGATCCGGCGCAGGCGCTCGGGGCAGACCTCGAGCACCCGCGTCCCGGGACCGGCGATCGCGGTGACGACCGCGGGACGGCCCGTGATCATGTCCACGTCCCCCGTGAACTCGCCGGGCTCGTGGACCGTGACCAGTCGTGGCTCGCCGCCGGACGACTCCCAGATCCCGACCGTCCCGCTCACCACGATGTAGAAGCTAAAGCCGGTGTCGCCCGCCTTAAAGAGTGCCTCACTGGGCGCGCACTCGCGAGGTTCGGTGAATCGTGCGAGCCCGTCGATCTGGTCCGGGGAGAACACGGGAAAGGCGATGGTGTCGCGCGGCTCCGTCATGGCCCATTCTAGCGGGAATCCGGTGGTCTCGGCCGCTCCTCATGGCACCCAGAACATCGGTGCGGCGACCCGGCCCTCCTCGAACTCCACTCCTTCCGCTTCGAGGCGTCGACGCTGGTCCGCCCCGATCCGAGGGTCGAGCTTGTGGGTCGGCAGCGCACCGGTCTGGGCGACGACCCGCCACCACGGCACCCCATCCGGCGCGTGACGGAGCCGACGACCGACGAGGAAACCGGAGAGCGGGGGCGACAAGGACCTACCGACGTCACCGTAGCTGGCGACCCGCCCCGGTGGGATCTGGCGGATCACCGCCCAGAGATCGTCGAGATCCATCGGACTGATGATGGCTCGCTGCTGGCGATGAGGGACTCGAACGTCGGGGGACCTTCGAGCCAGGGAACGTCGATCCCGATGAGCGGCACGGTAGCGCCAAGGGAGATCTCCCACGGTTCGGGGTGGTGGACCGAGCGAGCCCCACGTGTCGTGGCCATGTCCCAGACAGAGGAGGCGGTCAGCGGTTCTTGACGGTCGTTGGCTACGGTGAGGGCAGCTTGCATCTCGTGGAACATATCGATCGGCCCCGAGCTTGCGGCCGAATCGAGGCCGAGGCCCACGTCGATCCCTGCCTCGAGCATCCGCCACACAGGGGCCGGGGGGCATCCTAAGGCCTGGTTGGAGCGGGGGCAGTGGGCCACCGTTGCGCCCGTACGGGCGATCGTCTCGATATCATCTTTTTCAGATGTGCAGAGATGCACACATTGAACACCGATACGGAGAAACTCGAGTTGGTCGAGGTACTGGACCGGAGTCGGGGCCCGTGCCGGGAGGGGTACGCCGTGTGATCGGTACAGGTCGGCGAAGGGGCCGTCTCCGGTTGCGAAAAGAGCAGTTTCGTACAGGCTCTCGGCCACATGAATGCTTAGAACCGGCTCGCTTCGGCTGAGGGCCTGGAGGACGGGCGCCGTGACCGTATACGGGGCATGGGGCGAGAGCACAGCGCGGCCGGTCACGAACTCTCGCGATTGTGTAGTCAGCTTGTCCTGAACCAACCTTAACCGATCCGATGGATCGGCGTGCTCGAGGAAGGTGATCACTTCTTGGAAGAGCGTTCCGCCGATCTCTACCGAGGCGAGCTCCGCCCCGCTCCCAACTCGATCCGAGTGCTCCCCGATCAGTGCGACGCCCGTGGACCGGTTCTCCTTGGCCGCCAGGCGGCAGTCCGCCCGGACAGACTCCGCGTCCTGTCCACGCTTCATCTCGGTAAGGGTTCGAATCCAGGCGAAGAAGCCCGTTTCGTTGATTTTTCCTTGCAAACCTCTGTACTCAAGATGAGAGTGGGCGTTGACGAAGGCCGGGGAGAGGACCCAAGGCTCCGGGGCGAGCGACGTCTCCCGGAGAGCCACGACCGTTCCCGCCTCGAGTTCGACCTCCAGGCCTCCTTCGAGCCGGCCCTCGATGACGACTCCGGCCGGACGGAACCGGCCCGTCATTCGAGGGGCGTTTCCCAAGCTTGGCGCAATCGATCGAAGGTAACCGACTTTACGTGCAGGTCTCCGAACAGACAGTTATAGCGAAAACCCCGCCAGCGTCTGCGAAGAGTCTCGAAGTCGTCCCGGGCCGTCGGCGCCCCGCCGTCTCCGTGCCAGTGACCAGAGGCGTCGAACAGCACGTTCACGTCAGAGGGGAGCTGGAACCGCGTTGACGTGAAGAACTTGAAGGCGATCTCCGTTCGAAAGAAGTAACTTGTCCCGTACGTGGAATAGACGGACGGGGACGTCTTGAACTCGATGTCGGGCCGGTCGTCCATGACCTCGGTGCCGTTGTCGGCCGGGCACTTGAAGACTTCCTTACTCTTGAGGTAAGGCAAAAGCACGTCGTGAAGGAGGGGCATGAACGGGATGCGGGCCTGGAACTCAGGGAACTCGGCCCAGATCTCCGGCCGCACCTTGTCGATCGGGTCGATCGCGTGGGGGAACTGATCGTCCGCTTCCTGCATGTACAGGCCGATCCCGGCGCCGATCTGTCGAAGGTTGCTAAGACAAGTCGTCTGATTCGCCGAACGCTTCGCCCGGGCGAACGCGGGGAAGATCAGGGCCGCAAGGATGGCCACGATCGCGATCACGACCAGCAGTTCGATCAACGTGAACCCGCGCCGCATGACACACCTTACACCGGTCTGACGGGCCTGGTTCCATCGTGAAGGGAACTCGGACCGAGCCAAATGAGGTCACTTCTGAGGAGGGCGCCTCCCGCCTGGGCCCCGAAGGGGCGTGTCCGGGGCCGGTCTGGTACCTTGAAGGCACCGGTATGGCGACGAACGGGGGCAAACCAGTCTGGCTCAAGGCGCTCTCGGGGCTGGCTTATCTGGGCCTCCTCGCCGTCACCCTGACCGCCGGCTCCCTCCTCGGATGGATGGGACGTAGCGAGGTCATGAGCGAGGCCCTACGGATCCAAGCGACCGGCGAGCCGCCGCAGAAGGTCTTCGTGAAGGACCTGGCCGGGACCCGGGACTACCTGGACCTGCTCATCCTCGGGTGCGACGAAGACCTCGTGTACGGGGGCATCGGCGTCCTTCGGCACAAGTCCCGAAGCGATATGATGATGTACGCAAGGATGGACTTTAGTCGTAACCGGATCGACGCGATCTCGATCCCGCGCGACACGCTCGTCCAGGTGAAGGGCTACCGGACGCACAAGATCAACGCCTACCACGCGATCGGCTACAACGAGGGCGGAGCGGAGCGGGCGAAGGAACTGGCCAGCCTCGCAACGGAGAAGGTGCTCGGATTGCGAGCCGACCGGGTGGTCGTGCTCGACTTCACCGCCTTCGAACGGATGGTCGACCTCCTTGGAGGGGTCGAGGTCTACGTCGAGAAGGACATGAAGTACACCGACGAGGCAGGTGGGCTGTACATCGACCTGAAGCAAGGGCGCCAGGTCCTCGATGGAGACCAGGCCATGGGTTACGTTAGGTTTCGCCAGTCGGACAGTGACTTTTCGCGACAACGGCGACAGAAGGAGTTCATGATGGCCCTTCGGAAGCGGGCCCTGCTTCAATGGCAGGTGAGTCCTGAGGTCATCGACCAGTCCCTGGAACTGATGGGGCGCGCCTTCACTCCGCGTGAGATCGCCAGCCTCGCCCTGTTCGGCCAAAAGGTCGGCTCCGAGAACGTGCGGATGGAAATGGTGCCTGTCGTCGAAGTGAGACGGGGAACGCTCCGCGTCGATCAGGACAAGCTCGAACGCAAGCTCAAGGACATGCGGCTAGACGATCGGCGCGCGGAGCGGTTCGCGACCCGATGACCCTGTCGGCGAACCCCTACGATCCGGACGAGCCGGAAGGGCCCCGTAGCTCGAGCACGTACGTCTCGCGCAAGGACGTCCGTTGGGTCGCCCTTATCGTGGTCGTCCTCGCGATCCTGCTGTTCCCCTTGTTCCTCGAAGCGAAACGGAACGCGGAGCGGACGTTTTGCTCCCAGAACATGCGGGCGATCGGCCAGGCCATGCTGGGCTACGCCACCGACAACAACGACCGACTGCCGCCTGCCTACAACGAACAGGCGAACGGGGCGCCTGCACTCGTCGACGGTTTCCCGGTGACCTGGGCGACCCAGGTTCGAGAGTACATGACGCCCCGGCAGAACTTCGTCTGTCCGACCAGTCGGCCTGAGGAGCGCGCCCGGGTCCTCTCGTTCAAGCCTGGTGAGAAGTCGTTCGAGGTCACGTACGGGCTTTATCGGGGCGTGGCCTCGGTCTCGCTGGCCCGCGTGAGCGACCCGGCCAGCGTTGTCGCGGTAGCCGAGACGGCGAACAATGGGGCCCTCGGCAGCTTCAACCCCCAACCGTTCGTGGGGGAGGACGGGCAGCGGGTGCCCTACGACGCGTTCTTGATCGGGTGGGACGACGACAACATGCGGTTCAGCCCGGCCAGCCGTCGGGTCACCCGCTTAGCTGCCTACGGGGCCCCGGACGGCGACACCTCCCGTAGCGGGGTGCGGTGGCGACACGAGACGTTCATCCATGCGATCAGCGTGAGCGGCGGTCTCGTAAGGATCGGGCCCGGGGAGGAAAAGGTGCGCCACTTCTCCGACGAGCTTCAGGGCCCGTGGGCGGCGAACCCGTTGCTCTACCGCTAGCAAAAGGGCCCCCCGTCAAGTGCGACAAGGGGCCGGTCGTTGCGCTTAGGCCTTGCGGCGACGGCGAGCGGCGACGGAAGCGAGGCCCGCACCGAGCGCGATCATCGTGGCCGGCTCCGGCACCGGGTTGATCTGACCGCGAATCTCGCCACCGCGGAAGTTCACGGTGTGGACGTTGACGTAGTAGAAGCCCCCGAGAAGGCGCGCTTCCTGGGCCTCGCTCAGGTTCGCGACCAACTGCTTCGGGTTCCCGACGCCGATGTCGAAAATGATCCCGCCGTTCGTTCCGCGTGCCCCGTCGTGCACGTGGGCGGCGACCTGGTTGCTCGTCAGGTCCTGGAAGGTGATCGTGATGTCGAGCACGTTCGTGACATCGTTGTAGGTGCCCATGATCATGCCCGTGGCCGGGGTGTTGACGGGCGGAACCTCTTGCGAGCCGTCCATGATGTCGTCGATCGTCCAGACGAACGCCTGGGCGGGGGCGATAGCGAGCAGGGCAATGCCGAGTGCGGTTACCTTCGTGAAGTGATTCATGTGTCCATCTCCGTGCCGCCCTAGTGAACGGCGAGATTCGGTCCAGGGAACCCCAAGACCTGTTAGTGATACGCGTCCGGCCCCCTCAAAGGTGACGCTCCGGGCGAAGAATTCTGGAAGAACTTCGGGGGCCCGATGGCACTCGAGCCGTCGGGCCCAACTTAGACGCGGGCCGGAGGGATCTCAGGCGAACTTCGTGAAGTTCGCGTCGAACTTGGCCTTGAGATCGACGGCCTTGGCATCGTAGGCGGCCGGGTCGGCCCAGGTCGACCTCGGGTCGAGCACCTCGGTCGGCACCTCCGGACAGGCGATCGGGACTTGCAGCCCGAACACCGGCTCGGTCCGGAACTCGTTGAGCGTCCCGTTGAGCGCCGCGTGGATCATGGCTCGGGTGTGGCCGAGCTTCATCCGGTGGCCGACACCATAGGGCCCACCCGTCCACCCGGTATTGACGAGCCACACTTGGGCACCGTGCCGCGCGATCTTCTCGCCGAGGAGCTTGGCGTAGACGCTCGGGTGGAGCGGCAGGAACGGCGCCCCGAAGCAGGTGCTGAAGGTGAGCGTCGGCTCGGTCACTCCCGCCTCCGTCCCCGCGACTTTGGCCGTGTAGCCGTTCAGGAAGTGGTACATCGCCTGCTCGGGGGTGAGCTTGCTGATGGGGGGCAGAACCCCGTAGGCGTCGCACGTCAGGAAGAAAATGTTTTTCGGGTGCCCTCCGACGCTCGGGAGCACGGCCCCGTCGATGTAGTCGACCGGGTAGGCGCACCGGGTGTTCTCGGTCAGGCTCCCGTCGTCGTAGTCCGGCCTCCGCCGGTCGTCCAGCACCACGTTCTCGAGCACCGAGCCGAACCGGATCGCGTTCCAGATCTGCGGCTCGCCCTCGTGGCTCAGCTTGATGCACTTGGCGTAGCACCCGCCCTCGACGTTGAACACGCCCTCTTCGGTCCAGCCGTGCTCGTCGTCGCCGATGAGGCGTCGCTCGGGGTCGGCGGAGAGGGTCGTCTTGCCCGTACCGCTCAGGCCGAAGAACAGGGCCGTGTCGCCCGCCGCGCCGATGTTCGCGCTGCAGTGCATGCTCATGACCCCCTTCAGCGGGAGGAGGTAGTTCATGATCGTGAACACACTCTTCTTCATCTCGCCCGCGTAGAACGTGCCCATGATGATCACGGTCTTCTCGGTGAAGTTGAGCGCGATCATCGCGTCGCGGGGCTCGCCGTTCACCTCGCGCTCCCAGGTCTCACGGCACAGGTCGAGCACGGTCCACTCGGGCACGAAGGCCGCGAGTTCCTCGGCGGACGGCTTGATCAAGAGCTGGCCGATGAAGTGGGCGTGGTAGGCGTTCTCGACGACGAACCGCACCGAGATCCGGTGGGCGGGGTCGGCGCCGGCGAACACGTCCACCACGTAGAGCCGCTTCGAGGGGATGGCGGCCTGGGCCTTGTCCCGGAGCTGGACCCACGTCTCCGGGGTCATCGCCGTGTTGTTGTCCCACCACACGTGGGCCTCGGACCCGGCGTCCCGAACGACGTGCTTGTCCTTCGGTGTCCTTCCCGTGTACTTGCCCGTGTAAGCCACAAGGGCCCCGTTGTCGGCCAGCTTCCCTTCCCCGTTTCGAAGGGCGTGCTCGATGAGTTCGGTGGTCGGGAGGTTGCGGTAGACCTCGCGGGCCTGGTCGACGGCGAAGGTGGCGGGAGCGACGCTCGTGGTACTCATCGTTGAATCCTGCGGCGACTCGGGCGCCCTGTGCAGGCTGCCCGTCGGATTGGCTCTATTGTACCGAGGCGGCGGCCTCCGGCCCTCCCCCTCCGAAGGGCCCTGTCCTCCCAAGACGGAGGCCAGGGCCTGGGCGTCGGCGTCAGCGGTTGACGAGCCAGGAGGCTGCGTCGTGCTCTACGCACCAGATCGGCAGGGCCGTGGGTCCGATCGGACGGACACGGAAGCGCGCCCGAAGCGCCCCCGCCGTACCGACGTAGCGCGCGCGGTTGCCCGTGGCGGCGACCGTTTGCACCCCGAAGGTCGAGGTCATGTTCTGGGAGGACACGTCCGTGGGGTCGTACCGGTTCGCCTGCCAGTCGAAGAGCTCGAGGGTCTGGCGGTAGAGGCCGGCGGTCTGGAACCGGGCCACAGTTTGGAACCGGAGCGAGGAGAAGGCCCGCACCTGGGTCGAGCCAGCAACCTCGACCTGGATCGGATCGACCTGGTTGTTCGGAACCACGAACCGGCACGTGCGGTAGACGTCGCCATCGCCCGCCCGGAGCAAGCTGCCGACGTTGCCCCGGTCACGCCGACCGAGCACGACCGTCACCGAGGAGGGCGCAACGATCTGGGCGAACGGCGTCCCGACCGGGCCGAGCCCGGCGATCTCCTGGTCGCTGAGCACGCGGTCGAAGAACGCCAGCTGGAGAAGGACACCGAGCGGGTTCTCCTCGTTGTCGTCGCCGAAGACGTTGATCGAGCGGTCCGAAGCCCCGGCGTAGGTCGCGTACGTCCCATCGACCAACCCCCCGAGGGCCGCGGTGACAGAGCGCTTGAACACGCCGTCCACGTAGTACTTGATCTCCGCGCCGAGGCCGAGGAACCCGGTCCCCGTCCGGACCGAGACCACGATCCGACGCCAGAACTTCGGGTCGAACGAGGAGCCGTAGCTCTGCTCAACGCCGATCCGGGCGTCCCCGTTGGCGTCCCAGAGCAGGAAGCTGTCGCCGTCGTTGCCGTTCGTGTCGTTACAGTTGAACAGTGAGCTGTAGGCTCCGTCCCCGCTCGCGTCGTGGCGGACGTCGAAGAGGACCGTGTACCGGTTCACCTGGCTCCCGCCCCCGTTCGCCCGCATCCCGTGTCGGGTCTTGAAGTAGCCGCGGCTGCCCGGCCCGGTCATCTCCGCGACCCGTCGGAGCTGATCGCCGAACACGCTGAAGAGGAAACGGAACGGCGTGACCTGGCCTTCCCCGTTCCCGGTGCGGAACTCCAGCCGGGGGTTGCCTTCCGCGTTGTTCGTGGTCGATGCGGCGATGACGTCGTTGACCGGGTCGACCTCGAAGTCGAAGGCGGACGTGGGCAGGATCTGGGCGGACGCTGCCGACGCCAGGAGAGCGAGACAGAAAGTGGAACAGGGCTTCATCGGGGCTCCAGCCCGGCTCGGCACACAAGACCGGCGCGGGTCTCACGAGTGAGGCACGGGGAGGTTAAGGGCAGGTCAAGGCGGAGAAACCGGTGGGCAGGGCCTGGCCGTGGGCATCAGGGATCGGGCGGAGGGGCCCCCCACGCCGACGTCGACGGCGCGTCCGGTAACCTCTCGCTGATGACGTACCACAAGCTCTCGGATGCCGAACTCGCCGCCGGGCTGACCGAGATCCCCGGCTGGGCGGTGGGAGACGGCGCTCTGGCCCGCACATTCACCTTCAACACCTATAAGGACGGGGTCGTGTTCGCCGTAGCGGTCGCCTTCGAGGCGGACAAGCTCAACCATCACCCTGACATTGCGATCGGCTACGGCAAGGTCCGGGTCTCGACGGTGACCCACGACGCCGGCGGGCTGACGGACTACGACCTCACCCTCGCCCGTCTGGTCCAGCGGCTGGCGAACTGAGGGACGGATGGGCAACACCTTCGGTCGGCTCTTCCGGGTCACGACGTTCGGCGAGAGCCACGGGCCCGCGGTGGGCTGCGTCGTCGATGGGTGCCCGTCTCGGCTCCCCCTAACCGAAGAGACCGTCCAGACCGAGCTCGACCGCAGGCGACCCGGCCAGAGCCGGATCGTCACCCAGCGCAAGGAAGCCGACCGTGTGGAGATCCTCAGCGGGGTGCTCGACGGCCTGACCCTCGGGACACCGATCGGGCTTCTCGTCCGCAACGAGGACCAACGAAGCCGCGACTACGACGAGATGCGCGAGAAGTACCGCCCGAGCCACGCCGACTTTGCCTATGACCAGAAGTACGGCATTCGGGCCTGGTCCGGCGGGGGCCGGGCGAGCGCGAGAGAGACGATCGGGCGCGTGGCGGGCGGGGCGATCGCCCAACTCCTCCTCCGCCAGCGCTACGGTGTCGAGATCGTGGCCTGGGTCGAGACGGTCCGCGACCTAGGGTCGGCCGTCGACCCCGACACCGTCCGGCGGGAAGACGTGGAAGCGCACATCGTCCGCTGCCCCGACCTCGAAGCGGCAGAGAGGATGCTCACGCTCATCGAGCAGGTGCGCAAGGAGGGCGACTCGGTGGGCGGGGTCGTGCAATGCGTGGTCCGGGGGGTCCCGCCGGGCTGGGGCGAGCCCGTGTTCGACAAACTCGAGGCCGACCTCGCCAAAGCGCTCATGAGCCTCCCGGCCAGCAAAGGGTTCGAGATCGGGAGCGGGTTCGGGGGCACCCTCCTGCGGGGGAGCGAGCACAACGACCCCTACCGGGCCGACGCCACGGGCCGGGTGAGCACGTCGACCAACCACAGCGGGGGGGTCCAGGGCGGCATCAGTATCGGGACCCCCGTCACGCTGCGGGTCGCGTTCAAGCCCGTCGCGACGGTCATGCACGAACAGGACACGGTGACCGTCCGCCACGAGAACACGACGTTGAAAGGCCGGGGGCGCCACGACCCGTGCGTTTTGCCGCGAGCCGTCCCGATGGTCGAGGCCATGGTCGCGCTCGTGCTGGCCGACCACTCACTGCTCCAGGAGGCCGTCCGGGGGCGGGCGGAGGGCTGGGGCGAGGGTCTCCCGTCGCGTACAATCGGCCCGTGAGCACGACACTGGGGACGGAAGGGGAAACCGCGCTTCGAGGGGCGATCCGGGCGACGGGCGTCGATTTCTACTACGGTGCCGTTCAGGCCCTCAAGGAGGTGAGCCTGAACGTGGAGCCGAGGAAGATCACGGCCCTCATCGGGCCCAGCGGGTGCGGGAAGTCGACGTTCCTGCGCTGCCTCAACCGGATGAACGACCTGATCGAGGGCACGCGGATCACCGGGCTTGTCGAGATCGACGGCACCGACATCTACAGCCCCGAGGTCGACCCGGTCGAGCTCCGCAAGATCGTAGGGATGGTCTTCCAGAAGCCCAACCCGTTCCCGATGTCGATCTTCGACAACATCGCCTACGGGCCCCGAATCCACGGCACGCGCAAGCGCTCCGAGCTCGAGGACATCGTCGAGCGCTCGCTGACCCGGGCGTACCTGTGGGACGAGGCGAAGGACAAGCTCAAGCAGAGCGCCCTCGGGCTCTCCGGGGGTCAGCAGCAGCGCCTGTGCATCGCCCGGACGATCGCCGTGGAGCCGGAGGTGATCCTCATGGACGAGCCCTGTTCGGCGCTCGACCCGATCGCGACCTCGAAGATCGAGGACCTCATGCTAGAGCTCAAGGAGAACTTTACGATCGTGATCGTCACCCACAACATGCAACAGGCCCAGCGCGCGAGCGACTTCACCGCCTTCTTCATGCAGGGCCGGATCGTGGAGACGAACACGACCGGAGAGATCTTCCTCCACCCGCGCGAGAAGCAGACCGAGGACTACATCTCGGGCCGGTTCGGTTGAACTTGGGCCTTTAGGCTCACACCTCGAACCTTCGCCCCCCCGGCCCCCTCAAACGGTCTAGAAGCGAGCGTCGCGCTAGACAAAGTCTTGTAGACATTCTTACGACTTACGAGACGGCTGATAGTCCGCACCCTATGATCAGGGATAAAGTCCTAATCTTCGGGCTTTTCGCGGTCTAGAGCCCAAGACACCTTGTCTAGACAGTCTCGTCTCGTCATACTAGACATCAATCTTGGTCGTCAGGGGCCAAGGCGACTTAGAGTCTTCCCATTGGGGAAGTCCCCGTCGTTTTCCATTCCTGAGAGGTGAACAATGAGTGAGAACGGAACGCTGGCCGAAATCGGCCGCAAGTTGCGGGAGGCCGCCAAAGACGCGGGCCTATCCCTGCGTGAACTCGGCGAACAGATGGGCGTGAGCCGCCCGACGATCTACGCCTACGCGTCGGGGGCACTCAAGATGTCGCCCTCGAGACTGCGCCAGGCGGCCGAGGTCACGGGGAAGGCCGTGTCCTACTTCGACCCCAAGGACGTGGAGGACCTCGACGAGCGGTCGTCGACCGGCCAGGCGCTTCGCCTCGTCGACGCGCTCATGGCCCCCCCCGACCCCACGGCGGCCGCCCGCACGGCGTTAGACGCGATCGAGAAGAGCCGCGAGGCCGAGACCCCCGCCATCAAGGCGGAGTTGCTCCGCCGAGCCGGTGTGGCGCTCGCCACCAAGGGCGACTTCGTCGCGGCCGTCCAGCACCTCGAAGCCGCCCGGGCCCTCTTCAGCGCAGCCGACATGGACGAGAAGTCCGCGTCGTGCTCTCAGTCGCTCGGCTATTCCTACATCCCGCTCGGGCACCTCGAAAAGGCCCGCGCCTGCTTCCTTGAGTCCCGAAAGGGCCTGCCCGACGACGAGCAGTGGAAGGGCCAAGTCTCGCTCGCCGCTCTCGCTGAGCGCCTGGGTGACTTCGACACCGCCGAGAGCCTGCTCAGCGCTCTCCTCGACGACACGAGCCTCGACGAGAAGGCTCTGACCTATGTCCGCGCCAACTACGCGAGCATGGTCTGCACCCGCGGCTTTTGGAAGTCGGGGCAAGCACAAACGGAGACGGCCCTCGAGGCCGCCTACCGAAACGGACAGACCACTCAGGTCGCCGAACTCATGATTCAGAACGGGATCGCTCTGACCCACCTCGGTCTCTACGACGAAGCCTCGCTGATGCTGATGCGCGCCCGAGACGTCGCGTTCAGCCTGCAGGACGAGTCCAGGCTCACCCTCGTCGACCTCGCCACGGGCATGCTGCTCGAGGCGCTGGGCGACCACGACCGCGGCCGCGCCTCTACCGTCAAGGGCATGAGCCGGGCCGTACGCGGGCAGTACCGCCGGTCCGAGTCCCTCGCCCTGCGCCTGCAGGCCGAGCACGCCCTCGACCGCGGCGACTACGCCCAGGCCCGGGACTACGCCTACCAGGCCAAGAGCCACTCGATCGCCCACCACTACCCCGTGGCGGCCGTGATCGCCGACGCGACCCTGGCCATCGCCTTCGCCCACATGGGAGAGCTCGATCTCGCGCTCTCCGCCCTCGACGACGCCGAAGCCGGATCCGCCAAGTCCGGCCTCGGTGAGGCGGCTGTGCTCGCCGACCAGGCACGGGCCGTGATCCAACACCTCGAAGGGGACGCCTCCGGGGCGGTGGCCACGCTCGAAACCGCCGTCGAAAGGGCCCGAGAACTTGGGCTAGAGCCGCTCGCCACGAGGCTGCTCAACCAACTCGCGGAGTTCGAGGCCACCTCGAACCCGACGAAGGCCGAGGCAAGGCGGGACGAGGCGAAGAAGCTACGGGCTGCGATGACGACCAAGGTCCAAACGAGCGAGAGCTGGGGCAGGGCCCTTGTCCTCGCCCCGGCCGAGTCGCGGCGAGTCGCCGCCGGGAGGAGCTGACATGGCTCGGACCCTTCTCGGGGCCGTTCTCGTCGGCGCCCTGCTGGCCGGCCTCGCCGGGTGCGGCGGGTCGCAGCTCGCCACGGGAGAGGACCCGATCCGGGGTGAAGGCAACATCCCGATCGGCCGGATGCCCAACCGGGAGACGGCGACGGTCCACGTCACCGACGCCCGTGGTCGCAGGTTCCCGGGCGAGGTGCGCGACGGCATCATCTGGACGCCGCCGCTCATCAACGGCCCCGCTACCGTCGTCGTCACGCCGACCGACCGAACCCTCAGGACCGTCGTCGTCCCGTTCGTCGTCGGGCCGAACCAACGTCACGTCATGAGCGTGCGACCGCTCCCCCTCCGGGGCTCGCTCGTTGGGACCGACGTCCGGCTCAACATCGTCGACGGCGCGACCTTCGATGTCGGCGAGATCGTGGAGCTGAAGGTCACGATCAACGGCCAGGTCAACGGGGAGTTCGGGCCGACCGTCTGGCTCAACGGGGGCGTCGCCGCCCTCGACCTGCAAGGTCGGGTCGTCATGCTCGAGTCCGGCACCGGGTCGATCGTGATCGACTTTAAGGGCAACAGGCAGACTTTCCGCTTCACCGTGCGATAATCTACGCACGTGGGCTCTAGCGAACAAAGTCGTTCGGCCACCCTCGGGATCGACCCGTGGGTGGCCGATCATTTCTCCTATAGCCCTGCCCCGCCCCAAGCGGCGAGGTCGAGAGGTCGGTTACCCATGGAGCTCGGTGCCGGACTAGAGGCCCTGATCGGGGCGACCAGCGACGGGATCGTCTGTCTCGACGACCGGCGCGAAGTCGTGCTGTTCAACCAGGCCGCCGTCCGCTTGCTCGGGGTCCCGGCCGACATGGCGATGGGGCGCCCGTTCGAGGACCTCGTCGTGCCCGACGACCGGCCCTCGCTCCACGCCCTTCTCGACGAGCTCGGGCGGATGAACCTCGCGTCGCTGAGTTTCCACAACCCGTTCCAATTCCGACTCGCCCAGCCCAGCGGCATCGCCAAGCCGGTCGAAGCGACCGTGACCCAGACCATCATGGAGAACGGGCGGGTCTTCACGTTCTTCGTCCAGGACGTCAGCGAGCGGATCGAGGCCGAACACCGGGTGGCGACCCTCAACGCAGAGCTCGCGGGCCAACTCGACACGTTGCGGACGAAGTCCGAGCGCCTGACGCTCCTCAACGCGTTCTCGGACTTCCTGCAGTCGTGCCTCAGCTTCGACGAAGCCTTTCACGAAGTCGCCCGGTTCGGTCGCCGCCTCTTCCCGGCCGGCGGGACCCTCCTTCTCATCGACCCGCGGCGCGACCGGCTCGGCGTCGCCACGGATTGGGGCGAGGGGATCGACGATCGCGACGGGCGACAGGACGACTGCTGGGCGGTGCGGCGGGGGCGGGTGCACGTCTCACGACTCGGCGAGCCGGATCGGTGCCACCACCTGGGGGCCGATGCCCTCCCGCGGGTCTGCGTGCCCCTCACGGCGCGGGGCGAATGCCTGGGCGTGCTCTCGCTGGTCCGATCGATCTCGGACCCGGTGCCCGACACGACTGAGGAGGAGTTCCTCCTCGCGGCGGCGGACGCGATCAAGCTCCGCCTCGCAAACCTCCGGCGTCAGAGCGACCTCCGCGACTACACCCAGCGGGACCCCGTGACCGGACTCCTCAAGCTCCGAGCGTTCCTCGAGAGCTTCCGGATCGAGATCGACCGGGCCACTCGGGCGCAGGACCCGCTCGGGCTCATCGTGGTCCAGGTGACGGGGCTCGAACAGATCGTCGGCGCCCACGGCCACGACGCCGGACGCACCGTCGAACGGAGCCTCTCGGGCCTCCTGGCGGACATGACGTACCGACAGGACACGCTCGGGCGCATCGACCAGGGCCTGACCGGGATCGTCGTGCCGGAAGGGACCCGAGCCCGAACGCTCGCCCGGGCGAACGAGATCGTCGAGGCGATCGACCAGCTCCCGCTGCCCTACGGTGTCGAGACCCGGCCCAGCGTGGCGATCGGGATCAGCCTCCTCCACGACCACGGTACTACCGCCGCAGACCTTGTGGAAGCGGCCCTCGGGGCGGCGCGGTCAGCCCGCCAGCGACCGATCGGCAGGGTTGAACTCGCCGAACGCCCGTAACCAGATACCCGGGCACGCAACGCCGAAGCGCCCGGCCCTTCGAACGGGGCCGGGCGCTTCTCGTTAGGAGGGCCGAGCGTTAGGGCGTGATCGTCCAGAGCGTCTGGTCGAACGAGACCAGCCACGGGAAGCTCGCCACCGGGCCAGTTTGTCGGTACCCGAG
>JALHNM010000016.1 GCA_022843485.1 Fimbriimonadaceae bacterium
TGAGCCGCCTCGTCGGCCCGGCCGGCGCCCTTCGCGCCAAGCAGATCCTTCGGATCGTCGGCCCGGTGCCGAACCCGAACGTCTGCCTTGAGACCTCGCTCGTCCGCTGGACGATCGGCGGCTGAACCTAGCCGCGGCCCCGACCCCACAAAGGTCGGGGCCAGAGAAAACCCCCGTCCGGTTCGCCGGACGGGGGTTCTTTTCTTAACTGGGCACCCGTAGGCGCGAGCCGACGGCTTAGCCGAATCGGCCCGAGACGTAGTCCTGTGTCTCGCTCTTCACCGGGCTGCCGAAGAGCTGGGTGCTCTGCCCGTACTCGACCAACTCGCCGAACATGAAGAAGGCGGTGTAGTCGCTGATCCGCTCGGCCTGCTGCAGGTTGTGGGTCACGACAAGCAGCGTATGCCGCTCCTTCAGCGCCACGATCAGCTCCTCGATCTTGGCCGTGCTGATTGGGTCGAGCGCACTGCACGGCTCATCCATGAGCAGCACCTCCGGCCGGACCGCTAGCATCCTCGCGATGCAGAGCCGCTGTTGCTGGCCACCGGAGAGCGACAGGCCGCTCTTCGTGAGCACGTCTCGCACTTCGCCCCACAACGCCGCCTCCTTCAGCGCCTCCTCGACCACCCCCTCCAGCTCGGAGCCCTTGAGCCCGTAGTGGAGCTTCGGGCCGATGGCCACGTTTTCGAAGATGGTCATCGGGAACGGGTTCGGCTTCTGGAAGACCATGCCGACTTGGCGCCGGAGCTTCATGAGGTCGGCGCCCTTGGCGTAGGGGTCGGCCCCCATGATCCGGAGGTCGCCGTCGATCCGGAACCCCGGGATCCGGTCGTTCATCCGGTTGAGACAGCGAAGAAAGGTCGATTTGCCGCACCCGCTCGGCCCGATGAGCGAGGTCACCCGACGCCCTGCGACCTGGCAGCCCACCCCCTTGAGCGCCTCCTGGTTCCCGTAGAACGCACGCAGGTTCCGAGCGGAGATGACGTAGTCTTCGAGGGGGGTTCCGTTGTTCATGACTGCAGGCTCCGGGCCCGTGACCGGGCGCGGACAAGGATCGCACCGAGGTTGATCAGCAACACCAGGCCCATCAGCACGACGCAGGTGCCCCAGATGATGCTCTCTGGGATGACCCCGCCTTGCCGGTAGCCTTCGGCGAGGTGGTAGGGAAGGTTGGCGACCGGCTTGCGCAGGGTCTCGAGGTTCATCTCGAGCTGGCCGGTGGAATAGTAGATCCCGGCGGTCAGCAGGATCGGGGGCGCCTCGCCAGCCGCCCGGCCGGTCGAGAGGACGATCCCCGTCGCGATGCCCGACGCCGCGTTCGGGAGGACGATCTTGCGGATCGTCTGGCCTTTCGAGAGCCCCAACGCCAGCCCGCCCTCGACGAGGCTCTCGGGCACCGCCCGGATCGCGGACTCGGTGGTGATGATCACGACGGGGAGCGAGAACAGCGCCAGCGTGAGCCACCCTGCCATGAGGCTCGTCCCCAGCTTCCAGGCAAGGACGAACACGGCGAGGCCGAACAGGCCGTAGACGATCGACGGGGTAGCGGCGAGGCTGACAAGCGACGACCGGATCAGCCCGACGAACCGGCTCTCGCCCGCGTACTCGGCCATGTAGATCCCCCCGAGCACGCCGACCGGCAGCACGACGAGCATCGTGCCGAACATCAGCAGAAGGGAACCGCGGATCATCGGCCAGATGCCGCCCGCCGTCATCCCCTCACGGGGCAGGTCGCTGAGGAACGCCCAGTTGATCGATGGCAGCCCCTTGATAAGGATCGTCCCGATGATGCCGACGATGAGGAGGAAAGTGACGACGGCGGCGCCGGTCAGCAGACCGAGGTAACGGCGGCTCGAGCGGGCGCGCTGGGCGTCCCGGGCCTCGAGCCCCTCGCGCTTGGCCTTGTCGATCACCGTCGCCACGTGGACCTCCGCATCAACTGGTTCGCATAAAGGCTGAGCGCCATCGTGATCAAGAACAGCAGCAGACCCAGCGTGAAGAGGTGGCCGTAGTGCACCCCTTCGAAGTCCACGTTGCCCATCTCGATCGCGACGGTGTCGGGGATGCCCTTGACCGGCTTCACCAGGTTCGCGAGCGCTTCGCGAACGTTGAGGAACGACGGCATCGAGGGTGTGCCGCCGCTCAAGATCCAGACGATCATCGTCTCGCCGATGGCGCGGGCGATGGCGAGGACGTGCGCCCCGATGATCCCCGACTTCGCGGCCGGGACGATGATCGAGCGGACGACCTCCGCCTTCGACATGCCCAGCGCGTCCCCGCCGTCCCGTAGGCTCTGGGGCACGTTCCGGAGCGAGTCCTCGATCAAGCTCGTGAGGACCGGTATGAGGAGGACCGCCAGGATGATCCCCGCCGTGATGAAGGAGCGTCCCGACTCCGCCCCGAGGGCCTTTGCGATCGTGTTGCTCACCGCCGGGGCCACCAGGATCAGTCCGAAGAACCCGAGCACGACCGTCGGCACGCTCGCAAGAAGCTCGATGAGCGGCTTGGCCCACTCCCGGAACCGGCTGCTCGACATCTCGCTGATGTAGACCGCCGTCCCGAGTGCGATGGGCGCGGCGAGCAAGATCGCGAACGTGGCGAGCCCCACCGTCGCAAGGATGAGGGGAAGGAACCCGTACCGTTGATAGGCGCCCGTCGGCTCCCAAGAGCTGCTCGCCATGCCGCCGATGACGGCCTGGACGTGACTCGAGCGAGGAGAAGCGACGAGTTCGAACACGTAACCTTGGGTTCGATCCGCGTCCGTCCGGGCGATGAACGTCGGGATCTCTAGCCGTCCCTTCGGCTGGGTCTTGAGATCGACCTTGAACGGCTTGACCTCGACCCCTTCTGGCGCGCGAAGGAGCTCCAGGGTCAGGGCGTACGGGGTCTCTTCGATGACGAAGCCTTGGTCCTTGTCCCAGGCCAGGGCCATCGTCGGCTCCTTGTACTCCGGGGTCGCGAACCCGTAGACGAGGAACCGGGTCTCCTCGCTGCCCATCTTCTTCGGGCGCCAGTCGTCGCGGTAGAGCTGCTCGGGGTCGACCTTGTCGAGTTCCCCGGTGAGCGGCGAGCCAGTAGCGAACGAGGCGATCCCGACGAGGCTCTCGAGGGTCGGCAAGGGAAGGGTCTCCTCTTTCTCGTCGAGCCCCTCCGAGCCCTCGCGGTTCAGCGTGACCAGGGTGGCGTTCGGGTCGAGGCTGACGTCCGCCTCGTACTCGCCCTTGGCCGGTTGGAGCGCGAGTCGGAACCCGACGTCGAACTTCCGGTCGAAGGCGAACCTGGACTCCCCTGCGAGGTAGTAGAAGATGGCGAGGACGACCCCGATGATGAGCATCCCCGAGACGTACACGGCCGCCGTCCACAGGCGGTCGCCGAGTCGCAGGTGTCTCATTCGCTGGGGTCTCATTAACCGGACGGGGCGCCCGCCGGTCGAGACCGACGGGCGCACAGCCCTGAGCGTAGGTCGCTTATCGCAGGCTGAAGTAGCCGACTTCCTCGACGATCTTCTGCCCGGCGGGCGAGAGGACGAAGTCGACGAAGCGCTTCGTGCTGCCCGTCGGCCGGCCGTTGGTGTAGAAGTAGAGGTACCGCCAGATCGGGTACTTCTTGCTCCGGACGTTCTCCTCGGTGGGCGCGATGGCCGCGACGCCGTCGCGCGGCGAGATCGGGATGATCTTCACGTCCTTCTTGTTCCGGAAGTAAGCGACGCCGCCGTAGGCGATGGCGTTCCGGTTGCGCTGAACCTCGCGGACCTCTTCGCTGGTCGACGGCAGGAATCGGACGCCCTTGCCCCAGTTCTGGTTGCGGAGGACGTTCGTCTGGAAGAACCCGTAGGTCCCCGAGTTGCTGTCGCGGCTCAGGGTCGTGATCGGGGCGTTCGGGCCGCCGACCTGGTTCCAGTTCGTGACCTGGCCGATGTAGATCCGGCGGAGCTGGTCCATCGACAGGCTCGAGATCGAGTTCGACGAGTTGATCGCGACGCAGAGGCCGTCGAGGGCGACGGGGGTCTCGAACGCGATCGAGCCGCGGCTGCGGGCCCGGTCGATCTCGCTCTTACGCATCGGTCGCGAGGCGGCGGCGATGTCCGCCACCCCGTTGATGAACGAGTTGATGCCGATCGAGGAGCCGCCGCCCGTGACGGCGACGTCCGAGCCCGGGTTGGCGTTGTGGAACGCCTCCGCCCAGCGCTGGTTGATGATCAGCATCGTGTCCGAGCCTCGGACGGTGACGGACTTCATCGAGGGCATCACGGCGCCCGCGACGGCGAGGGAAGCGGCGGTGATCGCCGCGATGAGAAGCAGGGTCTTCGTCTTCATGGTCGTTCGTGCGGTGATGTCTTACGGGAAGCGGAACTGCATGCGCAGGGTGACTTGGTGGAAGCGTCGTCCCAGCGTGGCCGACCGGGCCCGGTCGACGAGGTTCTCGTACGCCAGCGTCAGGCGGGCACCGGGGTTGATCCAGTACAGGTACGAGACGCCCCATCCGTCGAACAGGTTCTGCGACGTGTCGATGTTCGGGTCGAACTGCTCGTACCGGAGGTTGACCTGGTTGCGGTAGTTAATGTTGTAACCGAGCTGGAACTGGTAGCCGCTCATGTCGACCTGCACGCGGTTCGCGGCGGCCGTGGCGTTCGGCACCCGGTCCTTACCCCGCATGGCCTCGGCGCGGACGAAGAGCTGCGGCAGGAAGAGCCCGACGTAGGTCGCGTCCAGGTAGAGGAACTCGCGGTCGATCTCCGGCGAGGAGACGAACGTGTTGCCCACCGCCTGGGTGAACCGCGGTCGCTTGCCCTTGTAGAACCCGATACCGGCGTCGTAGTTCTGGCCGTACGTGCGCAGGCCGGCGAGAACCGCGAGCTGGTTGCCCTGCCCTGGCTGGAGGCCGTTCTGTTCGGCGTCGGAGAACGTCAGCGCGTTGAAGCCGCCGAGCAAGAGCGTCGCCTTCGGGCCGAGGCCGTGCCGGAGCAGGACGCCCTGGCTCCGCTCGCCGTTGAACATCGTCGAGTTGTATCGCGCGCGCTCGGGGAACTCGCGCTCGGCCGACGACCGCTCGAGCTCGTAGCCCAGCGGGAGCGGCATCTGGCCGCCCGTGATCGACGTCCCGACGACCACGTCCGACGGGACGATGTCATAGGTGATGAAAGCGTCGCGAAGCTGCGGCGTCGTCTGCCCCGTCCCCGTCACCAGGTCGAAGCTGAACCGGAGCGTCGTCTTCGGATCGACGGTCTGCGTGATGCCGATTCGGGCGCGGCGCACCCGGAACGCGTCAGCGGGGGAACCGTTGATCGCCGTCTCCTTCCGGTCGGTCGACTGGTACTGGAACTGAAGGTAGTTGCCCCAGCGGTGCCGGTTGAGGTTCAACACGTCGTTCGTGATGATCGGCAGCGACTCGTTGAGGCCCTCGATGAAGCCTTCGATCGCTTCGATCCGCTCCTCGATCTGCTGCAGCCGCTCGTTGACCTGCTGGAGCTCGGTGACGAGCTTCGTCATCGCGTCCACGGTCTCCTTATCGGCGGGGGCCTTACCCGTGAGGGCGAGGGCGCCGATCTCCTGGGTCAAGACCGTCGCCCGGGCGCTCAAGGCACCTAGCTCCGTCTTGTACTCGGTGAGCTGCTTCTGGGCCTCGGCGACCTTCGCGGGGTCGCGCTTCACCTTCTTCTGGTCCTGCGTGGTCGGGGCCTCCGAAGTCGCAGGGGTGGCCTGCGGGGTCTCGGTGGCGAGCGAGATCTGGGCGAGTGCTACGATGGCGATCCCGGCCATCCAACGTACGGTGTTCATCCTGAGATCCGTCCTCGCCCAGGATATTTCCAAGGAAATGTTAAGCCGTGGTTAACGGAGCCGCGATTTTCGCGGGATTAGGGCTCATCTGGGAACTTCGGCTCCGCCACGTGGTCGTGCTCGCCCGCGGCGATGTCCCGGCGTTGGCTCGCCGCGAACCGGCGCAGGAGAGGCTCGGGATCCGCCTCTGCCGCTCGGTCGAGCGCGTCGAGGACCTCGCCCCTAAAGTCCGGGGCCCACTCCACAAGGTGGAACACAGCGTGGATCGCGCTCCGACGCCCATAGCGGCTCGGCGCGACGACGCAGTCCACCAGCGCCCGCCCCGCCTCCGCTGTGCAAACGTGCCCCCCCAGCACGACACCCGCTTTGTAGACCGCCCGGGCGAAGTCGTCCTCCGCCGTCCACATGAGCCTCTTGACTGCTTCGATCGCGGGCCGCTGGCTCTCTGTGGTCGGGCAGAACGAGGGCAGGTCCTCGAACATGTCGAGCACGCACCACTGCGCCGTCCGCCGGAGTGGGTGCCGGTCGTCCTCGACGATCCGCACCAGGGCCGGCGTAAAGAGCCCGGACGAAGCCCGAGTCTCGATCTCGAGCATCGCCTCGTGCGCGGCGTCGCGGTCGCGACAGTAAAGGAGCCGGACGAGCCGGGCCGCATCGAGGTCCCGCACTGCCCCCAAGTAGGGCCCGTCGAGCCCGAGGGCCTGGGCGATCGCCATCCGCCGCTTGAAGAACGGTTCCGCCCCCACGAGCAACGCGGGCACCAGGGCCTCGACCGTCTCCGCCCGCACCTCGTTCCAGACCTGTTCCAGCCGCCCGAACACCCCGTGGGCGGTCTCGGCCGCCTCGACGGTGACGGTCACCCCGTGGGCCTGGACCGACCCATGGGGCCGCCAGGCCGACGGAGGGACGTGGTAGTCCGCACTCACGGGGTGGGGCGGCCAGGGAAGGGGCATCCGGTGCCCAGGGTCGACGGCCGGGGTCGCGCCCCCGGCGGCCTGCACCGCATCGTCGATCGCGCGATCGACGGCGGCCAGGACGTCTAGGGGCGAGAGCGTCGTCATTACCGGTCAGCCATCGCCCGCCGCTCGCGGTACCGGGCGATCTGGCCAAGCATATCGCGAAGGTGGAGCTGCGTCAAGGTCTGCGGGCCTCCCGGCGCGAGCGCGGCCTGGATGCGGGCCCCGACCCGGTCGATCTCCGCCTGTGCCACGAGCCGCACGTCGTCGCTCAGCCCGCCCCCGCTCGCCTGGGCCTGACGCAGCAGGGCGTCGAGCGCGAAGCGGTGGAGGTCCCGCCTGACCGCTCCCACCTCGCCCCGGGGCGCAAGGTCCTCGAAGACCGCGTCGGTCACCGAGCGGTAGTGCTCGGTGAGCCGGTACGGCTGAGTCGCCTTCACCTCGTTCTCAAGGATCGTCGCCGCCTTGCCCGCGCTGAGGAGCACGCCGACCAGACTCTCTAGCGCTGCCGTCATCCGCTCGCGCACGGGGGCCGTCCAGAACCCGCCCTGGCCGGAATCGGGGTCGGGCGACAGGTTCGTCAGGGTTCCTGGGGCGGGTTGCAGGCTCCCCGGCCGGAGGCACCGGTCGACGATCAGCTTCATCGCCGCCCGTTGGTCGGCCGGGCTAACCGGAGCTAGGGTCGGTCGTTCCTGGACGTCGCCCCGGAACTGGCGACGGAACTCGACCCCGCCCACGTACCGACTCGCGACACGTCGGGCTGCATTCACGTCGGCGACGAGCGTCCGCAGGAGGATGCCTGTCCGGACATGGTAGCTCTCGCCCTGTCGGGTGAGCCGGTCGGTCGCGAAGGCACGCACGCGCCGGTTCGCCTCGAACTCGGTCCCGAGCCAGACGAGGGGGTCGCGGGCTAGGTCGTAGCGCACGGCGAGCGGGTTCACCCCGTCGGCGTCCTCGTCGGTCAGGTACGCGTGGCCGGGTTCGCCGGAGCGCCGCGCGATCTGGGCAAGGAACGACACCTCGTCCTCCGGCTTGCTGGCCCCGGACTCACGGTAGCCGTACTCGATCGCCCACTGGTCGTACCGTCCCACGACCCGGTTGAACCACGCCTTCTTCCGGGCGAGGATCGCCGGGACGTTGACCCCGATGTAGTCCATCGTGCTCGCCGCCACGCCCTCCGTCGCGACCTTGGCCTCGTCCGCCAGTTCGGCCGTCGAGAGGTGGGTCGAGGCGGCGAAGTTGTGCCTGAGCCCCAGGCAGTGTCCGATCTCGTGGGCCACGAGGTCGGCCACGAACTGCGTCATGTACTCTTTCTGGTCGATCGGCTGTCCCATCGCCTGGAGCAAGGCCCAGCCGGTCGCGGCGCGTTCGGCCGCACCCTCGGCGTAGGAGCAGGGGGACGTCCGCCACCCCGCCTTGGCGAGCGCCCGGTCCCGCTCCTCTTGGTGCCGGTGGTCGTCGCACGGGTCAGGCACCCGGGTCGTCGTCTGGGCGAGCCGCTGCTCCCGGGTCACGAGCGGGTTGACGTCGTACTTCAGTTCCCGCAGTACGAACGCCGGGTAGTTCGCGTCGATGGTGACGGCCGCGTTCAGGATCTCGCCCGTCAACGGGTCCGGCCGGAAGAAAGCGACCCCGTACGCCGCGTCACGACTCATCACCCAACGGACCAAGTTGTGCCGCCCGTCCGCGTGGTCCCAGTCCGGGTCGTCCTTCGGGGCCTCCTTCACGACGAGGGCGTCCTTGAACCCCGCCTTCTCGAACGCCGGGTTCCACATGAGGATGCCACGCCGTACGCCCTCACGGAACTCCTCCGGCACCGACGGGTCGATCCACCACGTGATCGGCTCCACCGGCTCCGAGAGCGCCGCCGCCGGATCCTTCTTCTTGAGTCGGAAGCGGTTGATCAGCCGCACCGTCCGGTCGTCGCGGTAGAACCGGTCGAGGCCGTAGAAGTCCTCGGTGAAGTAGCCCACCCGAGGGTCGCTGAAGCGTGCCACGTACCCGGTCGGCTTCTGGTACCACAAGGTGTAGGTGACCTCGAGCGGGGCGCTCCGACGATCCTGGAGGTGCGCAGGGTTCTGAACCTGGGCGAGTTCCTCCCACCGGGTCGCCTCTGGGTTCGGGGCCGTGAAAGTGAGGCCCATCCGGACGACCGTCCGGTCGTCGAACGCCTTCATCTTCACGGGTCCAGACCGCTCGCGGTCCAGTGAGTACCGCGTCTGCGTCCCGAGGCTCACCGCCAGCGAGACGTTCTGCGCCTGACCGAAGAACAGGTCCGAGACGTTGAGGAGCAGGCGCTTCTTCTCAGGGTCCTTCTGTTCGACCTTGAACGCCAGCACCTTGGCGGCGGGGAAGGTCAGCTGGCTGGCCGGGCCGAGCGGGTCTTCGGGACGCCATCGGTGCCGAAGCTGCGGCTGGACGAGCCAGACCGTATCGTCGTCCCGCTCCAGTCGGTACACGTCCACCCCGTAGGCGTTGAGTGGGTCGCCCGATTGCGGGCCGCCGAACCCTTGGTAGACCGTCGCCTGGACGTAGAAGAGGCGGCCGAGCCGGTCCTCCGGGAGTTCGAGCAACACCTCGCCCTTCCGGCGGTAGAGCGTGAACGCCCCTTCCACCTTGGTCAGGTCCTTGACCGCGTCCTGGAACTTCTGGGCGTCGGTCTTCTCCTGCTTCTCTTGGGCCGGCGGCGGCGCGGGGGGCGCAGCCGCCGGCTCCTGGGCGGATCCGAGACCTGGGACGAACAGCAAGGCTAGCAGCAGGGTGCGCATAGGGTCACCGTCGTTCCCCAGGTTAGCCCATCACTGAGATCATCTGCCACGGGCCCTTCGGGCCGCGACCGGTTCGGGGCCTATTTCGCCTCGGTCTTGGACGGGTCGGTCTCGGACAGCGTTTGGTTGACCTTGTCGCGGGTCTCCTTCAAGCCCTCCTGCAGCTCGCCGACCCCACGACCGATCCCTCGCATCAGCTGGGGGATCTTGGCCCCGCCGAAGAGAAGGAGGATGACCAAGACGATGAGCCAGATTTCCATCCCCTGCGGGATGAAGGCGAGGGTTTCGAGCATAAGCGTCACCGAGGGGCATTATAGCCCGCTCCTGTCTCTAAGAACGTTCGAGGGGCGAGGGACGTTCTGTCTGGGGGTCGAATTCTGTTGCGGCTAGCGAGCGGGCGGGCTTGGAGGGGCCGGTGGTTCGGGCAGGGCGTCCTCCGGCTTAAGGTCCAGCTTCGGGGCCCCTTGGCTCGAGTTAGCGAACGGGTTCTCCGTGCCCTCGACGTAAAAGACTATCCAGTTCCGCTCCGACTGCATCATCTTCGGGGCCTGGCTCTTCGGCCGTTCGACGAAGTCCTCGGTCAGGTTCACCTTAGCCGGGGTCGGGGTCTCGAAGAGGAGCGGCGTCTTCGTCGGGTTCTCGATCTCGGTGAGCTTCTTCCCGCCGATGGCTTTGTTGAAGGCGATGTTCGTCGGTGCGCCCTTGCCCCCGCACGTGAACGCCTCGGTCGAGGCGTGGGGCCGGAACTCCTTCGGGAGCTCGTTCATCTCCATCTTGGTCGCGAGCCGGTCGTAGTAGGGCTTGATGTCGGTCTGCCAAGTGGCCGCGGCCGGCAGCTTCCCGTCGTTGACCTTGGCATAGGCGAGCAGGGCCGTCCGAGACACCTCGAAAGTGGTCGTGCAGGCCACCGTCTTGCTCACCTCTCCCCAGACACCACGGACCATGAAGAACATCCCGACCCCGCCCACGAGGCACAGCCCACCGAGCACCCCGCCCACGAGGAGGCAGGTCTTCGTGACGTCCGCCCCTTGGCGAGGTGGGGTCGGCGGGGAAGGGATCCGGAACGGGGGAGGCGTCTCAGCCATCGATGCGATTGTACTGGACTCGGATACACTCCGTTGCGCCGATGTCTGACCGGGACCGTCCCCGCCCCCCGAGCGTCGATCGCTTAGCCCGAGACCCTCGCCTGGACGGCTTTCCCGAGGTCACCCGGGTCGAAGCAGCCCGCGCGGCCGTCCAAGCCGCTGCCGGGGCGACCGCGAGCCTGGACGAACTCGTCGAGGACGCCCGCCGTCGTGCGAGCGAACTGAGCGCCCCCTCGCTCCGACCGGCCGTCAACATGTCCGGGGTCGTGCTGCACACCGGTTTGGGCCGGGCGCGGCTCGCTCCGTCCGTGGCCGCTCACGTCGCCGCCGTCCTGGACGGTCACGCGACCGTCGAGTTCGACCTCGAGACCGGGGGCAGGGGCGACCGGCAAGCCCACGCCGAGGGGCTCCTCCGCCGCCTGACCGGGGCCGAGGCCGCCCTCGTCGTCAACAACTGCGCCGCCGCCGTGTACCTCGCCCTCGCCGCCCATGGGGCCGGGCGCGAGGTCGTGCTCTCCCGGGGCCAGATGGTCGAGATCGGGGGGAGCTACCGCATGCCCGACATCGTCCGCCAAACCGGGTGCCGGCTCGTCGAGGTGGGCTGCACGAACAAGACCCGGCTCAGCGACTACGAAACCGCCCTGACCGCCGAGACCGCCGTCCTCCTCCGCTGCCACCCGTCGAACTTCCGCATCGTCGGCTTCACCGGCGAACCCTCGGCCCGGGAGCTCGCCGGACTCGCCCGAGACCGCGGGCTGCTCCTCCTCGACGACGTCGGTAGCGGCTGCCTCGTGGACACAGCCCGCTACGGTCTCCCCCGCGAGCGCACCCTCGCCGAGTCCCTCACCGACGGAGCCGACCTCGTCATGGCGAGCGGGGACAAGCTGCTCGGCGGTCCCCAGGCCGGGCTGCTCCTCGGCCGGTCGGACCTGGTGGCCGCCTGCAAGCGACACCCCCTCGCCCGGGCCTTCCGGGTGGACAAGGCCACCCTTGCCGCCCTCGAGGCGACCCTGCGCCTGTACGCCGAAGGGCGCGAGGAGGAGCTCCCGGTGTGGCGCTACGCTGCCCGGCCCCTCGCCGAAGTCAACCGGCTCGCCCATACCCTCAAGCGGGCGTGGCCCGGGGCGTGGGTGGCCGACGGGCTCACCGAGATGGGCGGCGGCTCGATGCCCGGGCGGGGACTCCCGACCCGTCGCACTGCGATCCCGGCCGAATCTGCCGATGAACTCCTTAGCCGCTTGCGGCGGCACGAGACCCCCGTCGTCGGGCGCATCGAGCAGGGCGTGGTCTGGCTCGACCCCCGGACGGCCGAGCCCGCCGAGGTGCGATCGGTGGCCGCCCTCCTCCGCCGCTGGGCCGAGAACCGCTGATGGACGACCGGACCGACCTCGAGACGCTGAACGACACCCTCCGCGAGGTCCTCGCCCGGCTCGAAGCCCATCGCCCCGGCGAGGCTGGGCACGGCGAGCGGGTCGCGGTCGCCGCCGTGGCCGTGGGCGACAGGCTCGGCCTCCCGTTCGAGTCCTTGATCGAGCTCCGCATCGCCGCCGCCCTCCACGACGCGGGCAAGCTCGCCGTCGAGCCTGGGCTCCTCGCAAAGGAGGCCCCGCTCGATCCCAGCGAGCTCGAAGCGGTTCGCCGCCACGCCTTACTCTCCGCGGAAGTCGCCGAGGCCCACGCCCTCGTCCGGCGAGTCCTCCCGGTCCTCCGGCACCACCACGAGCGCTGGGACGGTGCGGGGTACCCCGACGGCCTTGCGGGGGAGGCGATCCCGCTCGGCGCCCGGATCGTGGCCGTTGCCGAGGCCTTCGACGCGATGACGCAAGGTCACCCCGGCCGCCCTCCGATCTCCGAAGAGGAGGCCTTGGCGGTGCTCCGTGCCGAGTCCGGTCGCCAGTTCGACCCCGCCGTCGTCGAGGCCTTCCTCGCCGTCCAGCCGCTCATCCAGCCCGTCCGCGTCGCCTGAAGCCCGCGCAGTTAGCGGCGTCCTCGCGGCCCCGGAGGCCGTAGAATGGAGCGGCGTGAGGTACTACGTCGTGGGGCCAGACGGGGCGGAGACGGGCCCCTACGAACTCGGCGGGCTGCGCCGCCTGCTGGCGGAGGGCTCGCTCGGGCCGACCAGCCTGGTTCGCGAGGCGGGCCGCCCGGGGGTTGTCCCCGCCTCCGACGTGCCCTGGCTCTTCGCCGACGTCGCGCCCTCGATCGAAGAGCCTTGGGAACGCCGGGCGCTCCCGCCCTCCCCCTACCCGCGCGAACTCCCCTCGCTCCCCAGTCCCGCCGAATCGCGTAGCTGGCTCATCGTGACCGCCCTCCTCACTCTGCTCGCCTTGGTCATGTCGCCGGTCGGTCTCGGTGTCATCCTGGCTTGCATCGCCCTCGCATGCGGGCGCCAGGCGAGCCTCGCCCGGGATCGCAACGGGGCCATCGCCCTCACGACCGCCGTCATCGGCTTTTTCGTCGCGACGGTGGTGTTCTTGGCCCCGGACTGGGTCCGAGGGAGCCCAGTCCCCTAACCGTCCCGTCCCCGAACGCCAGTCAGGCAGGGCGTGGCCCCCGGTGCTGGGCTGCGGCCTAGCGGGTTGGCCCGTCCGCCCCGCCGAGCGGTCTCGCAGGGGGCCCGGGCTGCTGTCGTCCCTCGCCGCTCCCACTGGCTCTGACGGACTCAGGGGCGCCCGTTCGGACGGCGGACCGGCCCGGCCCGTCAGCCTCGTCCCACCCGTCGTTGGGCGCTAGCTGCACCCATTGTCCATCGGTCGTCCATCGGTCGTCCATCGGTCGTCCATCGATGGGGATCGATGGACGACGGTCGGAAGACGGTCGGAAGAGCGATGGACAATGCGTGCAGAGTCGGCCCGGGCCGACGCCACTGAGGCCCCGCGACCAGTCCCCCGGCCCGTCCGAGGGCCCCTTCGGGTCTGAGAGTCCCCTTTGGGGGTGCTCGGGGCACGGGGGGCTTCGACGCCGCACACCGGCCGCCGGGGAGGGGGTGCCGGCCCGAGGAGGGGCGGGTCTCCTGTCACGGGTCGGCGCGGGAGTGAGGGCAGAATCGAAGGGTGATCCCCGCCGTGCTCGCCCTCACGACCGCCTCGCTCGCCGAGGTCAACGACCAGGACCAACCCCGCCGCACGTCGATCACCGGCGACGTCCGGGTGCATAAGGCGTTCGAGTCCCGCGTCCTCGGCAACTCGCGGACGCTCGTCGTTTACTTGCCGCCCGGCTACGAGGCCGAGTCTGACCGCCGCTACCCGGTCTTCTACCTCCACGACGGCCAGAACGTGTTCGACGGGATGACGAGCTACCTCCCGAACAAGGAGTGGCGGGCGGACGAGGCGGCCGAGGCCCTGATCCGGGGCGGCCTCATCGAGCCGCTCATCATCGTCGGGATCGAGAACGCGGGTGTGGACCGGGCGAACGAGTACCTCCCGACCCGCTCTCGTCGGGGAACTGGCGGCGACGAGATGGGGGGCAAAGCAGACCTCTACGGGCGTTTCCTCGTCGAGGAGGTCATGCCGTTCGTCAACCGGACGTACCGCACGAAGACGGGCGCCCGCCACACCGCGCTCGGCGGGTCTTCGTTCGGCGGCATCGTGACGCTGCACCTCGGGCTCACCCGGCCCCGCGACTTCGGTCGCCTCGCGGTGGTCTCGCCTTCGCTGTGGTGGGACGGCGAGCTGATGGTCAAGCGGGTCGAGGGCCTTGAGAAGAAGCTCCCGCTCAAGGTCTGGCTCGATATGGGCACGGCCGAGGGCCCGACGCTCGTCCCGTTACTCGAGCGGACCTTCGCCGCCTTCCAACGGCACGGGTGGAGGGAAGGGCGCGACGTCGCGATGTACGTCGATCAGGGCGCGGTCCACAACGAGGACGCCTGGGCCCGGCGGTTCGGGATGATCCTGCTCTACCTGTTCGGCCGTCGCTAGCGGCGCCTGCGCCCGGCGAACCCTCGGAGCTTGAGGAAGGCCCCCACGATGAACAGGAACGGGGCGACGAACTCGATCGCGTTGATCGCGGGGGCCGCCTTCTCGTCCACGAGGCGGACGATCCCCGTCGTGCGGGCCCCGACCTCGGTGGTGACGGTGCTGACCTGGTCGGCGATCCCCTGCACCTTGTCCGTGAGGGTCTGGACCCGCGAGCTCAGGATCTTGACTTGCTGCGAGAGCTCCAAGAGCACCCGGGTCAGTTGCGCCGCCACGACGATCAGCACGAGGAACAGAGCGCTCCCCAGGATCGCGTAGATCCCCACCGCCGTATAGACCCAGCTCGGAACCTCCACCGCTCCCGACGTTACCCTGAGACAGCCGGTTCCCGGGACAGCTCGTAGGCGACGACGACCCGGATCTGTTCGTACGGCACGGCGCCGCCGAGCTCCTCGAACACCGGCTTCAACCTCCCGATCCCCACTGCCTCGAGCGCCTCTCGCACCTGGTCCTGAACCCCGGGGTCGACCCAAGGGTCGATGCTCGGCGGGCGGGTGTCCCGGATCCATTCGGCGAGGTAGCCGCTCACCGTCGAGGGGGCCAAGCCCGACTCTACCGCTGCCTCCGCGACCGTGAGCCCGCGAGCGAAGAGCGGGGCGAGCGTCTCGGCCGAACCCGTTCGTGGGGCAGCCGGCACGGGCCTGGCGACCTCGGCGAACTGGTCCCGCGAAAGGCCCCGTTCCCGCGAGTGGGTCTCGACGATCTGGAGCAGGTCAGCGCCGAACTCCTTCACCTTGGATTCGCCTAGGCCTGGCACCCCTCGTAAGCCCTCCACCGTGGACGGCCGCGCGGCGGCGATCCCGAGCAGGGTCGCGTCGTGGAAGAAGATGTAGGCAGGCAGGGACCGCTCCGTCGCGAGCCGTGTGCGGTAGGCCCGCAGGTCGGCGTAGAGCGCCTGGTCGGCGTCCGGCAGCAGCACGCCCCGTTCGCGCCGCCGCCCGGCGGGGGCCTCGCGCAGGGCGACCTCCTGCCGGTCGCGAAGGGCCCCCGCCCCCGCCTCGGCGAGCGTGATCTGGGGGAAGCGCCCCTCCGTCCGCACCAGCAGCCCCTGGTCGACGAGTTGCCCGATCCAGTCGCTCACCTGGCTCGGCGAGTAGCCGGTCAGGCACCCGTGCCCGCGGAGCTCGTCGTGGCCGTGCTGGAGCACCTCCTGCTTGCGCGAGCCCGTCAGGATCGCCGCGATGTGCCCCGCACCGAACAGGAAGGTGCCGTGCCGCCTCACCAAGTCGCCCACCGTCGCCAGGATCCGGTGCGCCTTCTTCGTCGAGCCCTCGACCTCCTTGAACCCGTCGAGGCATAGGTCGCACGCCCCGCACCCCTCTTCGTTCGGCGGGGTGTAGTCCTGGCCGAAGTGCTCCGAGAGGAACCGGTGCCGACAGCCCTGCGTCACCGCGTACCGGCGGACGTCGTCTAGGAGCCCAAGGTCGTACGGCACCCGCTCCGGTGCGGACGACTCCGAGATCAGTCGCCGCCACGAGGCGATGTCCCCCGGCGTGTAGAGCAGGAGGCACTCGCTCGGGAGCCCGTCGCGCCCGGCCCGCCCCGTCTCCTGCTGGTAGGCCTCAATGCTCTTCGGGATCGAGGCGTGGACGACGCACCGCACGTTCGATCGGTCGATCCCCATCCCGAACGCGACCGTCGCCACGACCACGTTGACCCGGTCTTGGGCGAAGGCCTCGCTCACCTCCCGCCGCCGCTCCGGCTCCAGCCCGGCGTGGTAGACGGCCGCGTTCACCCCCTTCGCCCTGAGCGCCTCGCCCAACCGCTCTGTGTCCTTACGGCTGATGCAGTAGACGATCGAGGCGTCCTCTGGGTGGGCCTGCACCGCCTCCAGAACCTGGGAGAGCAGGTTCGTCTTCGGGACGACCCGGTAGGTGAGGTTCGGCCGGTCGAACCGCCCTACGAACAGGCGCGGCTCCCGGAGCCGCAGCTGCTCGACGATGTCCTTCCTCACCCGCGGGGTCGCGGTGGCGGTGAAGGCGTGGATCGGGGCGGCGGGGAAGCGGTCGCGGAGCCGGGCCAGGATTCGGTACTCCGGGCGGAAGTCGTGCCCCCACTGGCTGACGCAGTGGGCCTCGTCGATCGCGATCCGACGCACGCCCCGCCCCATGTCCGCCCCGTCGAGGGCGTCCATCATCCCCGCCGTCATCACCCGTTCCGGGCTGACGTAGAGGAGCTTCACGTCCCCGGCTCCCAGGCGGCCCTTGATCTCCTGGGCCTCCGCCCCGCTCAGCCCCGAGTGGAGCGCGGCCGCCGGGTAGCCGATCAGCCGTAGCGCGTCTACCTGATCCTTCATCAGGGAGATGAGCGGGGACACCACGACGCTCAGGCCCCCGTCCACCACCGGCGGCAACTGGAAGCAGAGGCTCTTACCCCCGCCCGTCGGCATAACGGCCAGCGCGTCCTGACCCTGCAGCGCCGCCTCCACGACCTCCCCCTGCAAGGGTCGGAGCCCCTCGAACCCCCAAAACTTACGCAGCGCCTCCCCGACCGTCATGGGCGGCAGAGTACCCGACGAGTCTCTACATGTCTAGGGGTCAGGGAGGCGACTTTTCCACCATCGCCGCCCGTCGCGTTCAGGGCCGAGCGGCGGGCGGTGTCCGACGTTGGCCGCCTTGGCCACGGCCGTTCCCGCGCTCCATCCGCTCCCGCATGGCCTCGCTCACCCGTTGGTACCGCTCCTCGACCTCGGTTCGGAACGCCTCCGGAAGGGCGTCGTACCCGACCGGCCCGGCCCCGTTGGCCAGCTCGTCCTCGCTGACCGACCGCGCGAGCGTCACCCCTGGCGCGAGCGTCCACTCGAACTGGTAGTTGACCCGCTTGCCGGGGACGTAGGCGCTGACCGGGGCCAGGGTCATCGCGCCGCTCAGGGCCGGGGTCTCGGCCCGCACCCGTTCGAAGGCCAGCATCTGGGCCGACATCACCACGCCCCGGTCCGTGTCCCCTCGCCGGGCGAGGGCGACGGGCTCCTCTCTCTTCGTGAGGCTCAGGACGGCGCCGGTCGGCACACCCCGCGGGAGGAGCTCCGTGCGCTCGGTGCGCATGTCGTCGCCGCGACCGCCCCATCCCGGCCCGCCTCGTCCGCCCATCGGTTGGGCAGCCGGCTGACCCGGGGGGAGCGTCGCCGGCCCCGCGGTCTGTTGGGCGACCCGCGGGCCGTCGAAGGAGTCGAACACGGCCCGGGCCGTCAGGGCCGGAGCCCACGCCCCGAGCCCGCTTACCGGCAGCCGCTGCCCGGACTCGAGCGCGGACATCTGGCTAGCGTTGAGCGAGCCGAGCACGAGGAGCGCGTCCCGGTTCGGGCCGTAGAGCTGGGCCATGGACAGCGCCGAGGCAGGCTCGACCACGGCGAACAGAGCGGCGTCGAGCGGGAACCGGAACGCCCCGCCCGGGGTCTGCCGGGCGTACTGGGCGAGGTCGCGAAGCCGGACTCGGCCGTGGGTACGGGTCGCCGCCATCAGGGCGCGCAGGGCCGTCCGGTCGACTCGGTTCGCCCGGGCCTCAACCGTCGAGCCTGGCCGCACCACGATCCACCGCTCGTCCTCGGTCACCGTCATCCCCCGGTTCGTCAGGGCCGCCTCCAACTCCCGGTCGGTGAACGGCCGGGCCACCAGCGGGGCGAGGGTCATGAGAAGGTCGTCCGGCACGTGGGCGGCGAGGGCCTTACCCTTCGCCTCGGCCCAAGCCCGCAGGGCGGGAGCTACGAAGAGCGTGAGCGGCTCGTGGGCCACCGGGTCGAGGAACAGGGCCTGGAGGGCCTCCGAGATCGGCGTGCGGCCTCCGAACAGGAGCCCCGCCGCCTCGGCGCCGCCACCGAACCCGCCTGGCCCCCGGCCGCCGGTAACCCGGACCTGCCCCGCTTGGATCCGTCCGGAGAGCCGACCCCCGGCCGCGAACGGCGTCGCCGCCGCCACCGCGTCTGGCCCGACCTCGAGCGGGACGGCCGCGCGGTCGGGGTCTTGGGCGGCTTCCGTGCGGGGGGCAAGCCGGGGCTCGATGCCGAGGCCGCTCTCGCCGAGTCGCCGTCCGTCCGGCCCGACGCTCACCGCTTCGAGGCGGATCGCGCCCCCCAGGGTCGTAGCGATGACGTAGACCTTCGACACCGTCGTCCGTTCGAGCTGGATGGCCAGTTCCATCGGGTTGAACCGGCTGTCGGCGTCGCGGGGTTGGGCTGCGACCTCTCGCAGCCGGTTGGCCTGGCGGGTGAGGTCGGCCTTGGCCAGCGTCAGAGCCTGGGCGGGGAGGGGGCGTTGCATCGCCGTCGGGGCGGTGCTGAAGACCACCCGCTGGTCCGGGCCGATCCCGGCGAGCGTGGCCGCCCCGAGCGAGGCGGCGAGTTCGGCCGCGGTTCGGGAGCCGCCCCCTCGGCCGAAGCCGCCGGGCCCTCCGCCCTCGTTACCGGCTTGGCGTGCCTCGTCGATCTCGGCCTGGACGGCCCGGGTGCGCTCGGCGAGGGCGGAGCGGCGCTCGGCCTGGGCCACGGCCTCGTCCGGGACGAGCCAGAGCCCGTCCGCCGAGCGCTCCCACCGCGCTCCCAGGGCCTCGGCCAGCTTGGCCCGGGTCTCGGCCTCGTCGGGGCCGGGCATGAGGACCACGACGTCCCGGGCCATCGCCGGTACCGCCCGCACCCCCGGCCCGAGCCCGTTGGTCGCGTCGGCGAGCACCCCCGGCACCGGGCCTGAGACTGCGACAGGGCCGGACACCGCCAGCGAGAGCGCCAAGGAGAGCAAGGACGTCGTCATCGATGAGACCTAACGGGTACATACTGCTCCCGCCCTCCAAAGTTCACCAGCCGGGCTCCCACGCTCGCCGAACAGCCCCCCGGCTCACAGGAACCTTAGCCCGCCCCCTCGGAGCGCGGGCCTCTGGGCCCGCACGAGACCTCCCCTGAGTCTCTGGGAGGCCTGGGCTTCGGGGTCGGGGCCGCACCGCCGTGCCGGCGGGTCAGGGCGAGCCGCCCTGGGGACCAGGGGCGGGCCCCCCCAGCCGCGGACGACGGGTCGGGCGGCCTGGGGGTGCGGACGGGTGGGGCGGGAGGGCGATAGAATGGGGCAGAGGCGGATCCGCCGCACCCTCCATGCCCTATATCCCCCACACCGAAGACGACGTGCGCGAGATGCTCGACCTGATCGGGGTCTCCTCGATTGACGACCTCTTCGTCGAAGTCCCCGAAGAGCTGCGGCTCAAGCGCGAACTCAACGTCCCGAGCGCGATGGACGAGCGGCAGCTGTTCGAGCACATGAAGGGCCTCGCCGACCAGAACCGGGACGGCACGAAGGTGGTCTGCTTCCTCGGGGCAGGGATCTACGACCGGTTCTCGCCGGCGACCGTGGGCGCGGTGATCAGCCGCGGCGAGTTCCTCACGAGCTACACGCCCTACCAGCCCGAGCTGAGCCAGGGCTACCTGCAGACGATCTACGAGTTCCAGTCCATGATCGCCGAGCTTTACGGCATGGACCTCGCGAACGCGAGCATGTACGACGGCGCAACCTCGCTGGCCGAGGCCGCGATCATGGCGACGGGGATCACGAAGCGCCCGAAGGTCGCCGTGAGCCGGGCCGTCCACCCGCACTACCGGCAGGTGCTCGAGACCTACTGCTGGTCGATGGGCGTCGGGATCGTCGAACTCCCCGCCGAGACGGGGGAGACCGTGGACTACGGGGCGGTCGACGACTCGGTCGCCTGCGTGCTCCTCCAGTACCCGAACGTGTTCGGCGTGATCGAAGACCTCGACCGGGCCCGCGCGGCGGCGCGAGCGGCCGGGGCGATGTTCATCGTCAGCGCGGACCCGACGGCGTGCGGGCTCCTGCCCCCACCCGGGGCGTTCGACGCCGACGTGGTCACCGGCGAGGGCCAGCCGCTGGGCCTGCCGATGGGCTACGGCGGCCCGCTGCTCGGGCTGTTCGCCTGCAAGAAGGAGTTCGTCCGGCAGATCCCCGGCCGCATCGTCGGCCGGACGCAGGACGCCCAGGGCCGCTCCGGGTTCACGATGACCCTCCGCACCCGGGAGCAGGACATCCGGCGGGAGAAGGCGACCTCCAACATCTGTACGAACGAGGCGCTCATGGCCCTCGCCGCGACGGTCTACATGACGGCGGTGGGGAAGAGCGGGATCCGGCGGGTGGCCGAGTCGACGGTGCGCAACACCCAGTACGCCATGCAGCGGCTGACCGAGGCGGGCGGGAGGGTCAAGTTCCCGGGCAAGGTGTTCAGCGAGTTCGTGCTCTCGCTCCCCAAGGACGCGGTGGCGGTGAGAGACGCCCTGCTCGAAGAGGGCTACCTGGCGGGGTGGCCTCTGGGAGAGCACTACAAGGGCATGGAGAACGACCTGCTCGTCGCCGTGACCGAGGTCCGGACGAAGGAGCAGATCGACGGCTTCGCGGCCGCGTTGCGGTCGGTGCTCCGCCCCTAGGAGCGCGGGCATTCCTGCCCCCAAGCCTCTTCCGCCCCCTCGACGCAGTCCACCCCAACCCCCAACCCCTCGCCCACTAGACACACGACGACCGGTCACTCTAGGGTTTTGAACCTAACGCGCCTCATCGGTGTAGCGCCGGTGTAGCACCGGTGATGACAGCGTGATGACACGGTGAAACGCCCCAGCAATTCCCGTGCTCACTCTGTCCACTAAGTCTACTGCCCCCCCCGGCCCGAATGGGCCCGCCTCCCCTCCCCCCCCCCGAGGCGCTCGGAC
Source organism: Fimbriimonadaceae bacterium (assembly GCA_022843485.1). Taxonomy (GTDB): domain Bacteria; phylum Armatimonadota; class Fimbriimonadia; order Fimbriimonadales; family Fimbriimonadaceae; genus JALHNM01. Next base: position 21,252 of record JALHNM010000016.1, read on the forward strand.
GCACCCGCCCGGACCGGGGCGAAGCCAAGGCGGGTGGCCCGGCCTGAACCGGAGGGCAGGCTGGGAATCGAGACGCTTCGTCGCCGGCCCCTCGCCCCTCGATGAGGCCGGGCCACCCGGCCGGTCAGCAGGGCGCTCCCCAAGGCGCCGACGGCCAAGAAAGGCCCCTGACAGCTCCAGAGGGTGCCAGTCCCTTTGCACCCGCGGAGGACTGGGTGGCCCGGCCTGACCCGGATAGTGGGTGGCCCGGCCTGACCCGGAGGGCAGGCCGGGAGCAGGGCCGCCTCCTTCCCCGGCCCATCGCTCCGCGACGGGGCCACGCCAGCCGTCGCCCCGGCCCGGTCTGCACTCTGCCGGGCTGGCCCAGCCGACGGGGGCACGAGGGCCTGGGGACACGAGACATGACCACGGTCACGCCCCGGATTGACAACTCAGATGAGGCGTGATAGAGTCTAGCTCTTCTCGACATTTGCCTTTTTTCCAGCAATTCAGCGACGGAACGGCGGGTGGCCGGGTTGAGGGGGATGGATCGTGCCCGCTCAGCCCGGTTCCAAGGGAACTCTCGAACCCGCATGGCTGCAGGTGCCCGAGCATCTGGCGACGGCCATGGGCGCAGACGATCCACCCAGGCCCGGGCGGGGCTCTTTCTCGGCCACGCGCCGTGAAGGGGCTAGCGCCCATGGCTATGGCCCTGGGGCCTAGGCTGGCCCAAGCTGACGAGGTTCGACGGGCCATAACCGTTGTATCAAGCTGTCGGTCGGCGGTCTTGGTACAGACTGTC
>JALHNM010000017.1 GCA_022843485.1 Fimbriimonadaceae bacterium
GTCCGTCCTCGCCATCCTAGCCTTGATTCTCGGCTCCTCTTCCGCTTTTTCCCAGCCGTCCCCCACTGGGAGCCTCCAGCATCCGAGCACTCGACTGATCGGACACTGAACGGACACTGTACGGACACCGCGCGGAACAACGGAAGGGAAAGGCCCCGGGGAGGGGGTGTCGAGACTGCGATGGACGGATCGAGACACCCCGGGCGGATCGGGTGTACACTTTGGCCCGAGTATGCCGAAGAGCCGTGCAACGAAGGGGAAGGCGCCGGTCGAGGCGGAAGCCTATACCCATGACGAAGCCACCAGACTCAACATCCCGGAGTCCGGGGCGCTGCCGCAGGGCCTGGCAGAGCGGGTTGCGACCATTGAGCCGGTGCACAAGTTCACTGAGCTGCGGGCGGTGAACGTCTCCAACACAGCGACGAGCGAGCTATGCAGTGACGCTGGCGAGACCGTCCATGCCGTGTTCATCGCCCAAGAACGCGACCGCAAGCCGCCCAGCACGTGCCAGGAGCTGCTCCCGAAAAAGAAGGACTCCTGGACGAAGATCGCCAAGAACCTTCGGGGGACGATCGACGAGGACGCGTTCTCAGGGTTCCGGACGCTGGTGTTCCTGCCCTTCAAGCCGGGCACTGCCTACGGGCCGGAGGAAGGGGAAGGGCGGGTGCAAGTCAAATTGATCGACCAACGCGGGAACGCGGTGGTGAAGACGGTGAGGGTGTGAAATGCGGACAAACGAGCCACTCAAGTTAAACGGCCCACTGTACTCGGAAATCTCCAGAAGAGAGGGGTACACCGATGAATACATTGACTGCATCAAGCGGACGGTCACGAATCTCTCAGGCCTAGCGACTACGAGTGAACGCCCGGGGATGCTCCTTGGTTTGATCCAGAGTGGCAAGACTCGCACGTTCCTAGGGATCATCGCGCTCTGCCTAGACAATGGTTTCGACAACTGCGTGATATTGACGAAAGGGACGAAGCCCCTTGCTAGGCAGACCCTTGCTCGCGTAAGGCGAGCATTTCGAGATGCCGTCGACAACGATGATGCGCGAGTGTTCGACATCATGTCGTTACCGGAAAACCTAACATCCTACGAGCGCTCTCTAAAGTTTGTAGTAGTCTGCAAAAAGGAAGATGATAACCTGCGAAGGCTCGAACGTGCCCTTTGCGACTTGTATCCAGAGTTATCGACACGAAGAACACTCATCATTGATGACGAGGCAGATATGGCATCGATCGGCTTCCGAGGTCGAGGCGGTCAAACAGAGTTGGCCGTCATTCCGTCGCAGATCGAGAGGCTCCGTTATGCATTGACGAATGCTGGATACCTTCAAGTCACGGCGACGCCGTACTCACTGTACCTTCAGCCAACCACTGACCAAAACATGGCCGATGGGATCTACCGTCCACTGCGGCCCGTGTTCACTGAATTGATTCCGATTCACGAGCATTACGTCGGGGGGCGAGAGTACTTTGAACTTAGTCAGTCCCCAGATCATCCCAGTTACTACTTTCAAAGAAGCGTAACCCAGAATGAGCTTGACGCATTACGGAAAGAAGACGGAAGGCGGCTGCGCCTTGATGATGTCCTTGTGTCCCCAAGGATCCCAGAACTCCGCCACTCGATATGCGCCTTTATCGTCGGGGGGTCGATTCGCAGGCTCCAGGAGCGTGCTTCTACTGGTAAGAAGCCCAAGTATAGCTTCATTTTCCATTTAGATCGTGCGAGAGAAGCACATAAATGGCAAGAGAAGGTGGTTCGGGAAGTGGTCGATCAACTTCGAAGGCAATCGGAGATCAACTCGGATCGATTCAGAGAACTGATGCGCAGGGCGTATGACGATCTTGCCGTTTCTGTCGATCTGGCGGGCCAGTGGCTACCAGAAGCGGATGAGGTGCTCCGGGAGGCGCGATTACTGTTGCCGGCCTGCATGGTTACACGGGTTAACTCCGACAGTGACGTTCAATCGTTGCTGGACGAAGAGGGTCAGCTGGAACTGCGAAATCCGTTGAACGTATTCATCGGGGGACAGATCCTGGATCGTGGACTGACTGTAGGCGGTGTTATTGGTTTCTATTATGGTCGCGACCCTCGGCGCTTTCAGCAGGATACGGTACTTCAGCATTGCAGGATGTACGGGGCAAGGCCGATGGCAGATCTTGGCGTGACGCGATTCTATACGTCCGATAGGCTCTACGGCGTGTTGACAAGAATACACGAGTTCGATCAGGCTCTACGTGAAGCGTTTCAAGCAGGTGGGCAAGATGCCGGCGTCGTCTTCGTGACTCAGCATGGGTCAGACATCGTGGCGTGCTCTCCAAACAAGCTGGCTATCTCCAGCATTGAATCCATGAGGGCTGGCGGAAGATCGCTGCCAGTCGGGTTTGATATTGCTCGTGGCATTCGTCCTCGACAGGCAGCCGAAGCAGTCGATAGGCGTCTAGGCGAGCTTGGAGACGATCAAGGCAACAATGTCTTCGAGGTCACAATCGAGGTGGCGATGGAGCTCGTCAGGCAGTCTGTGTCTGGCTACGAGTATGATCCTGGTCACGAATGGGACTTGGGGCTCATCGAGGCCAAGCTGCGTTATTTTAGGCAGGGAAACATTCTTTGCAGCGTCCGCCGAGGCCGCGAGATCAGGAGATTTAGGGAAGGAGGGCGTCCGGCTAATGCGCCTGACACTTCTCAGAGAGAGGGCAGCGTTGCGCGCGGAGAGGCGACCGATGTGCCCATCCTCTTTCTGATTGAGCAAAGGGGAGGGGAGGAGTTCGGTTATCGCAATGGGCCATTCTGGTGGCCGGTCATCTACTGGCCGCAAAGAATGCGTACTGTTGTCTTCTCGAGAGAGGTGGATGGTGCTTTGGAGCAGGGGATCGACTCTGATGAGTGAAGCATTTGTCGATGAGCCTGTTTGATCCCGTAGACGAAGCCCGATCCGCTGGCGCGGCGGCAATCGAGAGTCCGATCTGTAACGGGCCGTACGTGGAGCCGCCGCGGTGATGGCAGGTCGTTGATTTCAACCCGGGGCGAACAGGTTAGTTTGGGTCTTGGGCAAACCTAGTAGGCTGAACACGGACGGAGCCATGAGCAGTGGCAAAGTGTTGGAAGTCATCCGGAAGAAGGTGGCCAAGGAGGCGAAGAGGCTCTGGCCGCTCTTGGAGCTGGAGGGGTTTGGGGGCACCGAGGGTGTGCACGACGCCCGGGTGGCCTTGCGGCGAACGCGGTCGCTGTGGCGGCTGGCAGAGGGGCTCGGGGACGAGAGGGCGAGGAAGCTGCGGCGGCGGGCGCGGGCACTGGCGGCTGGGCTCGGGGCCGTGCGCGACCTGGACGTGCTGGCCGCGAGGCTGGAGGGCGACTTGGCCGAGGGCGGGCCGGGGCTGAAGGGGGTCGAGGCGTGGCTGGGCCGGATCCGTTCGGAGCGGCGCGGGGCGTTGGCGGCGGCGAGCCACGTCTTGGGGCCGAAGGAGGCCGGGCGGTACCGGAAGAAGGTGGAAGCCTGGCTGGACAGGGAGCCGGAGGGACCGACGCTGGAGCGGGCGCTCCCGGGGCTGGTGGAGGTGGCGGCGGCCCAGGTGCTGGACGCTGGCCGGCCGGGCACCGAGGCCGAGGCGCACCGGCTGAGGATCGCGGTGAAGCGGCTGCGCTACACGCTCGAGGCCTTTCGGGAGTGGCTGCCCGAGGAGGAAGCAAGGATCGAGCGGCTGGTGCGGGCGCAAGACCTGCTGGGCGAGGCCCACGACCGGACGATCGCTGCCTTCCTGGCTCGGCAAGAGGGGCTCGAAGCCTATGCTTCGCTTCTGGAGTCTGCCGTCCCTGGGCTTGTGGAGGAGGGGGCGGCTTTGGCCCGGGGCGAGTGAGGGGCCGCTGGGTCAGAGCGTGACGGTCCGGAAGGTGACCGAGACTCGACGAGCACAGGCCCTGCGGCCGGAGGGGTTGGGGTCGGTGCGGCGGCGGGCGATCTCGTGCCGCCATTCGTGGCGGGCGGGGCCGCTCAGCACGCACAAGGAGCCGACCGGCAGCCAGACGTCGCGGGCCGCGCCGGTGAGGGCGTGGGTGAACCGCATGGGGCAGGCGTCGCCGAGCGAGAGGGTGGCGATTTGCGGCCCGAAGCACGGCCCGCAGTCGATGTGGGCCGCGATCCCTTGGCCGGGCAGGTACTCCTTCACGATGGCCTGATCGGGCACGGAATTGGGTGCAAGTGCTCGAGCCTCTGGCTCCGGCCCTGGACTCAGCCGAGTCACCCGGCCACGGGCCGGGCGATAATCGGGCTACCGGCCGATGCGCCGTGCTGCCTGGCCGGACGCGGCGAACCGAGTCGGGGCGCGTTACCTGGCGGTCCGGAACACGAAGAGGTCCATGTCGTGGCACCAGACGGAGGTGCCGGTCGGCCCGGTCGGCCGGACAAGGTAGCGAGCCCGCAAGGTGCCGTTCGGACCAAAGAACCGAGAGATCGGCCCTGCGGCCGTCACCCCGTGCGTCACGTACGGAGTGCCGACGGCGACTTCGAACCGGTTGGTCCATGTCGAATCGGTGAAGTCCCACAGTTCGACTGCGATGCGGAAGCCGCCGGATGTCCGCATCCTTCCACGGAAGGCGACTTCCAGACTTACAGGCGAAGCCTCCGTACTGGTCGCCTCGACCTCGACATTGACGGGGTCGACGATTTGGTTCGGAACGATGAACTTACAGACCCTGAGCCCGACGGCGTCGTCGGCGGCGAGTGAGGACAAGTTGCCGGCATCGAGACGCCCGAGGCGGACTCTGAACGCGTTCGGGATCCACCTCGTGATCGGGTTCAACGCGACTCCCGAGAACCGGTTCGCCAATGCGAGGCGCTGACCGTCCGGAGAGAAGTCGACGTTCTCGAGAGAGTCGCGGACAAAGTCGTAGGTTCGGAGTACGGCGCCGGAATAGGGGTTGACAAGTTTGAGCAGGGATCCGTTCACGTTTCCGGCATCGGCGATCGCGAGGGTCAAGCCGTCTGTCGAGAAGTCGACCTTTGACGCAAACTCCTCGAGCGGGATCGTGCGGACGGTTGTAAAGTTCCTAGTCTCGTACACCGTGACTGCGTTATCGTCGCTTGCCGCGAACAACCGCCCGTCCGGGGAGAACGCGACGTCGTCTACAGACCCGGCGAGCAGCGGCAAGGTCTGCACGAGTTCGCCCGTCGCCGGGTTCCAGATACGTACGGTGTCGCCCTGGTCACCGGTCGCCAAGTAGCCGTAGTTCGGCGAATACGCGACGCAGTTGACCGCAGCCGGATGGATCAGTGTCCGAATCACGGCCCCGGTCTGAGGGTTCCAGACCTTAGCCGTGCCGTCGAAGGAACTGGTTGCGAGAGTCGAGCCATCGGCCGCGAAAGCGACGTCTGTCGGGTCACCTGTGTGCCCGGACAACGTGGCCAGCAAGGCGCCGGTGCTGGGCGAGAACAGCTTGGTCGTCGTGTTGTTGAGGGCGACCGCGAGGATCGATCCGTTCGGAGCGTAAGCGAACGCTCTGATAAACTCTGCGGTCGGGTACTCGATCCCGTAGGCTCCGGTCGCTGCGCTCAGTCGGTGGGCATCGATGAAGCCGTCCACGGCGAGGCTCGCACCGTCGGGCGAGAAGGCCATGTCCCCCATCACGCTGGGGACCAGGCCCAGAATCCGGGTCAGGACGCCCGTGCTCGACCTCCACAGTCGAGCCGTGCCGTCGATCGAACCGGAGGCGATCGACGCGCCATTGGGTGAGTAATCCAGGCTAACGACACGGTTTTCGTGCCCAGTGAGCGTCAGCACGAGCGCGCCGGTCGTGACGTTCCAGACTCGGATGACCGAGTCGCCGAATTGACCGCCGTGGCCAGAGGCGAGCGACACGTTGTCACTGCCGAACGAGAGACAGGACGCCGATGTTTCCGGGCTAGTCAGCGTGCGCTCCAGGAACAGTGTCGAGCCGGTGTAGATCCGGATGGTCTGGTCGTTGGCGCTCGTCGCGAACCGGCTGCCGTCCCGGCTGAAGGCGACGGCCCGGACCGAACTGGTGTGGTCGGTCAGAATCCGGCGCAAGACGCCTGTGGTCGGGTTCCAGACCCGGACCGTGTCATCGAACGACCCTGAGAGCAACGTCGCTCCGTCCGGCGAGTAGGCGACCGAGTACACGCCTTCCGTGTGCCCGCTGAGCGTCCTGATCGTGGCGCCGGTGCTGACGTTCCAGATCTTGACCGTCTCGTCGGACAAGCCTCCGGCGCTCGCGAGGTTCGTGCCGTTCGGCGAGAAGGCGAGCGACTCGACGTCGCCGGTGTGGCCGACGAAGGTTCGAATCAAGGCGCCGGTGCTGGCGTCCCAGAGCCGGATGACTTCGTCCGACCCGGTCGCGATGGTCGCACCGTTCGGGGAGTAGGCGACCGCGTTGACGGCCCTCTCGTGCCCCTTGATCGTCAGGACGAGCGCACCTGAGCTCGTGTCCCAGACCCGGACCGTGTCGCCCGAGTCGCCCACGGCCAGCCTGGCGCCGTTCGGGGAGTAGTCGACGCTCTCCACGTTGCCGGTGTGCCCGGCGACTTGCCAAACCCATTCGGGTTGATCCTGGCCGACGGCCGAGGCGGCCAAGGCCAACCCGGTGGCGACGGCCAGGGTGATTCGAGTCGCTGAGCTGAAGCGCATGAGCCCAGCTACTATACACGCCAGTCAAGACGCAGTTTCCACGAAGTCGAAAATCCTGCCACTCTTGCTGGCCGTGTCGTGCCGCCGCAGGAGAACCTACCGGCGGGTTTAGCATTGTCCAGAGTCGTTCTCGCGTGACGGTTTCTGGGTGGTCTGTGGGGCGTGGTAAAGGGTTCGAGGCCATGCATAGGCTGTATGACGTCGCAAGCCGAAGACGAGCTTGCCACGAAGCCACTCGGCCGCCGCAAAACGTATCGAGTCTAGAACAGGCGAGGCCCGGCGGCCCATGGCACTGGCCTAGGGTCGCTCGGGAGCCGCCCGGCGAGTGGCCTGGTTTTGGCCCGGGAGTGGCGAGGCGACTCGGCTGTGTCCAACGCCATAGCCAGGGGCTCGCCAGTCGTAGGAGGCGTTGAGACAAGGCTGCCACCCCTCGCTGCTGACGTTGGCTATGCCTTCACGCGTGACGCATCGGCCGGGGGGTTCTCGGCTGCACGTTTGATGCCCCGGAGCATCCCCCCGAACACGATGTTGTGGAACGGGACGACCAGGTACCAATAGAGGAGCCCGAAGATGCCCTTGGGTCGGAACATGGCGGTCATGGTGAGGCGGGTCGTTCCGCTGGCAAGGGGGTCGAGGGCAAAGTCCAGAGTGGCGGTGCCAGGAAGCTTCATCTCGGCAAGGAGCTTGAGGCTCTTGTCCTTCTCGACCCCGATCACGCGCCAGAAGTCGAGGGCTTCGCCATAGCCGACCTGCTCCGCGTGCCTTCGGCCCCTTCGGAGGCCGGGCCCGCCGACGAGCTTGTCCATCCATCCCCGAATCTGCCAGAGGATGTCGCCGGAGTACCAGCCGTGCCCCCCGCCGACTCGGCACACCGCTCGGTACACGCTCCCCGGGGCCGCCCCCACGTCGATCGTCCGCTGATCCTTGAACACGGTGCCCCCCGCCCAATCAGGGTCTCCCGGCACAGGGCCAGCCGCGGACCAGGTGGTCGGGACGTCGTTCCCTTTCACACGCACCAACGCCCGATGAATGGCCTCGCGAACTCCGATGGTCTCGTGAGGCATGAGCCTTTGGGTGAGATCGTTGGTGACCACGACCCGGTTGCGAAGCCCCTCCGCCAACGGGCGAGCAATGCGGTAAGAGACGGGCGTCACGAGCCCGATCCAACCGGAGCTCAGCCCAGGGGTGAGGACCGGCAACGGGATGATGATCCGCCGCCCCAACTCCAGCTCCTCCGCCATGATCCTCATGAGCTCGCGGTACTGGACGATGTCTTTGCCCCCGATCTCGAGCGTCTGGCCCGCGGTCTCCGGGACGTCGAGGCACTCCACGAGCCAGTACAGGACGTCCGAGATCGCTACGGGTTGGCTCTCGGTCTTCACCCAGCGCGGCGTGACCATGATCGGCAATCGCTCGACCAGGTAGCGGAGGATCTCGAACGAGGCCGAGCCCGAGCCGATGATCATCGCCGCCCGGAAGGTGGTCACCGGCACCCCACCCTCGGCCAGGACTCTCTCGACCTCACGCCTCGAGCTCAGGTGCTCGCTCAAGTTGGGCCCCATCTCGCCGAGCCCGCCCAGGTAGACGATCCGCTTGACCCCAGCCGCCTTCGCCGCTCGGGCGAACGTCTCCGCCAGCCTTCGGTCTTCCTCAGCATAGCGGCTGCCCGTCGCCTGCATCGAGTGGATCAGGTAGTACGCCGCCTCGACGCCCTTCAACTTGGCGGCCAGCTGGTCGGCGTCGGAAACGTCGTCGGCGACCACTTCGACCTTGGGATCGCTCCGCCAATGGCGGTCGTCAAGCTTCCGTGGGTTGCGCACGAGGCACAGGACGTCGTGCCCGCGCTCCAGAAGGGTGGGCACTAGACGCCCCCCCACGTAACCGGAGACGCCGGTGACCGCGACCCTCATTCCTGCCCCAAGCCCAGGAACAGCCGCCAAACCGGCGAACCGAGCCTCACCGTGACGGCCGGCAGGCCCCGCACCCGCACCTTGACCGGCGGAAGCAGGCGGTAGTCGAACCGCCCTGCGGATCGCAAGGAGACCCGGACAGCCCGGAGCACGTGGGGAATGGAGCCGAGCCTGTCAAGGCTCATGGCGAGCCCTTGGCCTTCCGCTTGGACACCGAACGGCCGGCCCTCTACCGTGCCCTGCAGGCGGCCGGCCACGGTCAGTTTGGGCTTTGCGAGACGTCCTTCGTGCGGATCTTCACCTGGCCGCTCACGCGCCACTCCGCGAACTCGGCCTGGGGCCCGGTGCCGCTCGGGACGCTCACCCGCATGTCGTTGAACTCGTACGTGATCTCTGCGTTGCGGCCGGTCAACTTATCGTACAGGCCGATCGCGAGCTCAGGCCAGGTCTTGGTCTCTTTCGTCTCTTCCACCTCGCCTGCTACGCTGTGTGGCCAGCAAAGTTCCGAGGCGCTCCCCCGCAGCCGTGGCCGGGAAGCAGAAGGCCCGGCGACCGCTACACCGCTTTGACGACCCCGAGCTCGGCGATCGCCGACGCCTGCCCGGTCTGCTGGAAGAGGAACCGCGCCCCGACCGCCCACCACCCCGGCCACCCGTCGGCCACGCGCCATGTCGCCCCGGCTCGTTGCCCCAGGTAGACTCTTCCCATGCGGTTCACGGTGGTTCTCGAGCAAGAACCCGACGGGGGGTTTGTTGTCCGCGTGCCCGCTCTGCCCGGTTGCGTCAGCCAGGGCGACTCGCGAGAGGAGGCGCTCGAGAACATTCGGGAGGCGGCCGAGCTCTACCTTGAGGACTGCATCGCCGCGGGCGAGCCTGTCCCTGTCGAGGCGGAAACGGCGCAGATCGAACTCAGAGTCTCCGCCTGATGCCACGGCTTCCGACCGATCTGAGCGGTCAGGACGTGGTCAGGGCACTGCAGAAGGTGGGCTTTGCGGTCACCCGGCAACGCGGCAGCCACATCGTGATGCACCGGGCAGAACCCAAGGCAAGGGTCACGGTGCCTGACCATCGAGTGGTTCGCCCAGGGACGCTGCGCCAACTGGTCTCGGACGCTGGACCGAGCGTCTCCGAGCTCCTCGCCTTGCTTTGATCGAGCACCCCTTCCCACCTTGTCGGGCTCTGCCGCAAAGCGACCGGTCTGAACAAGACATCAGCCCGGCCACGCCCGCCGTGCGCATTGGTTGTTAGACGGCACACTGGATTCAGCTACAGCCACAGGACATCGACTCATCGGAGCTCGCTCGGCCGTGAGTCGGGTGTCCATCACGTTTCCACCAGTCGAGTCCGCCGATGAGCTCCTTCACGCGAAAGCCAAGCTTGAGCATGTTGAGTGCGCCCTTGGTCGAAGCGTTGCAACCGATCCCGTCGCAGTAAACGACAACGAGTGCGCCCTTGTCGATGTGCTCCGTACTCTCTCGTGTCATAGTCCTATGCGGGATGTTGATCGCACCGGGGATGTGCTCGTGCTGATACGCTTCAGGAGACCGGGCATCGATGAGAGTGACCTGCTCACCCGCCTCGAGAACGACCTTGAGATCCCATGAGTCGATTTCGTAATCCAGTTTGTCCGAGTAATGTCTTTGTTGATCGTTCACACTGCCTCCCTTTCGGCCGTCTCACGATGAAGCTGCGCGCAGGGTACCGGAATGCCTGCCCCGGTCACACCGCGCGCATGCGGTTGCCCTTGGGGTTGTGCTCGAGTTCGCACAGCCCGAGCGCTTCCATGAGCGGGGGCACGTAAACGCCGAACCGGCCCCTCAGCCCCTTCTTGAGCCCGTACCAGCCGCCCACCGGATTGTCGGGCGAGCGGCCCCAGGCTTCGACCGTGCCCTCCTTGGCGGGCTTCTGCTCGTCCGCTCCACCCAACTCCATCCAGTCGCCGTGGGCCTTCAGCATCGCGTGCAGGTCGTCCAGGCAGCGGGCGTCGTAGTGCAGCACGGTCTTGCCCACCGTGCAGACCAGAATCGGCCGTCCGTCCTTGGTGTCGGCGTGCATGGTGTACTCCGCCGTACCGGGAGGCGTCTTGAGCGGCAGGGGGTCAGTGGCGGTTCGATCGAAGAGCGGCATGATAGGATCCTGTTTCAGTCTACCGATCTTGGGCTGGCGCGTTGCCGGGGTGATGTCTTGCGCACCCCGGCCGCGCAGTCCATGGCGGCCAGGCACGGTCATTCCGTTACCCTGGCCACCCGCCGCACGATTCAGCGATAAGCTCAGCGCCGGGCTGACCCTGCTCATCTCCGGACTTGCCAGCGCGTGGCTCTCCTATTTCGCGGCCAAGCGCGTCGGCATGCCCGAGACCGCTCACCTCGACCGTGCCATCAACCGGCTCGACCGAAGTCAGCAGTCCTCAACTGCGCTGGTGTTACTGGCCGATGACGCCGAGTTCAAGAAAGCTCTCGTGCTGCCCACCCGTGTGCACGGTGATCGTCGCCGGCTTGAAGTCGGTGTCGCGCGCGTCCTTGCGACTGACGAACGTGTTCGGGTTGCGGTCAGCGATCGGGAACCAGCTGCTCATGACCCGAACCGCGATCCGGTGCCCCTTGCGGAACGTGTGGAAGACGTCGTTCATGACGAGCCGGACCCGAGTCGGCTCACCCGCCGCGAACGGCTTCGGCGTCTCGAAGGAGTCGCGGAACTTGCCGCGAAGGATCTCTCCCCTGACCATCATCTGATGGCCGGCGAGCGAGGCGTCCCGAGGCGACTTCTCTTCTGAATCGGCCGGGTACTCGTCCAGGAGCTGGACGACGATGTCCGCGTCGGTGCCTGTCGTGGTGATCCAAAGGTCGGCCACGACTGGCCCCGCGACCCGAAGGTCTTCGGTCTGCGGCCCCAAGCGGAAGGTCGCGACGTCCGATCGGTCCTCAAGGAAGTTCTGACCGCGCGAGAGCCAGTCGCCCGGCGCCCGGCGGCTGTTCGCAAAGTCGGCTAAATAGGGGGTCGGTTTGGCCGGGTCGTAGATGTACGACTTCTTGCCCTCGCCCTCCGGCGATTCCCAGGCCAAGCCCGCGTCACCCGCGAGGAAAAGCATGCGGGGCTCCAGCTCGGCCGGCGGCCATTGCGGAAGCTGGTGCCACTTGTTCGCGCCGGTCTCGAACATCGTCGCCTCGGCCGGTGCAGGCACGTTCTCACGGCCCTTCAGATAGCGTTCGAAGAACGGTAGCTCGACGTTGTCTTGGTACCAGGTTGAGGTCTGCGACCCCCACTGATGGTCGCCGAGGGCGGCGCCGCCAGGGCCAGCCCATTGCCCGTGCGCCCAGGGCCCCATGACCAAGTAGTTCGGCGTCCCCGGATTGAACTGCTCGCCCGCTCGATAGAGCTGCAACGCGCCGTACATGTCCTCCTTATCGAACCAGCCGCCCACCGTGAGCACGGCGCAACCGACGTCTTTAAACGATCGCCACAACGCACGGGACTTCCAGTACTCGTTGTACGTGTCGTTTTCAAGAAGCTCCTGCCAGTACGGCAGCTTGCCCTTGAAGAACTTCTCTTCGTAGTTGGAAAGCGCTCCGGCATCGAGGAAGAAGTCGTAGGCCGACTTGCCCGCCCGGTCGATCTGCACGTCCGGGCTCTTGCGCGCACCAAACGAGACGCCGAAATCGAAGGTCTCCTGGAGGAAGAAGGCGCCTCGGTGGTGGACGTCGTCCCCCATGAACCAGTCGTTGACTGGCGCCTGCGGCGAGACGGCCTTCAAGGCGGGGTGGTTCCTCACCGCGCCCGCGCCAGCATAGAAGCCCGGATAGGAGATGCCCCAAAGCCCGACGCTGCCCGAGTTTTGGTCAACGTTCTTGATGAGGTACTCGACCGTGTCAAAGGTGTCGCTCGACTCGTCCACGCCCTTGCTCGCGTCAGCGAGGATCGGCCGGACGTCGACGAAGTCGCCCTCGCTCCGATTCGAGCCCCGCACGTCTTGATAGGCGAGGATGTAGCCTGCCTCGATGATCGCGGGCGTCGATCGGCGCGGGCCCCGCTCGGCGCTGCCAGCACCGTACGGGGTGCGCTCGAGCAAGATGGGGAACGGCCCCGTCTTGCCCTTCGGCACGTACCAGACGGTCAGCAACTTCGTCCCGTCTCGCATCGGAACCATCGCCTCCTTCGCCTCCCACCGATCGCGCCACGGCGCCCGCTGCTGTTGTTGTTGTTGCTGCTGCTGCGGCCGTTGCTCCTGGGCAAGGGAGCTTGCCGCCAGCGCGACGAAAATCAGGGTCGCCAAGCCAATTCGGTTGAAGCGCATAGTGTCAGAGACGATACCGCCCCTCGGCGGGGATTGTGAGCAGGTTCGAGTGGATGCTTGGGGAGGCCGTCCATTCCGGCATCCCCTGAGTCCTCACCAGCGGGTCTCGGCGGCTGGCATGCCCTCCTGGGTGGCCTCTGCTCGATCGTTGGGTGCCCCGGTTATGGCCCGTCGCGGGCCGAGGAGTGACTGGTTCCCCCCGATCCCCGACCCCCGACCCCTGACCGCCCGCCACCCCGGCCACGCAGTCCAGGGCGGCCGGGCACGGTCATTCCGTTACCCTGGCCACCCGCCGTGGGTATAGTGGTCCGGATGGAGGTCAAAGCTCGAGCCCTAGGGGCGGTCTCTGTGTTGTTCTCTCTCCTTTTCGCTGGTTGCGGCGGCGGCGGCAACAACAATGCCCCTGGCACATGGGCATTGATCAACCAAGAAACCTTGACCTTGGCTCCCGGTGGAGTCGGATCGGCGGCGTTCACATTCCAAAACAAGTCGGAGGACGCGACATATCAGCTGACGATCCGGCTGGACGGGACAGCACCGAACGGGTGGACGGTCACCGGATCCAGCATGTTCCTCGACAAGCCCATCGGGAAAACGGTCGACTTGGAAGTCGAGGTCCGCGTGCCGGCCAACGCTCCCAACGGCCAAAGGTTCCTGCCCTTAGTGATCACGGACGACGATCCGACCACGGAAGATGTCTCCGTCAGCCTGACCGTCACAGTCGGCCAGATCGTAGTGACCTCCATCCGCGAAACTGCGGCGTTCGTGCCGAATCTTGATGGGCGGTTCGAATCGGGATTGGAGATCACGAACGGCGAGACAAATCCGATCGCCACCCTCGTCGAACCCCGTCCATTGAATTTTGTCGGCGAGGTGGATGCCCTTGTCTGGTTCAGTCCAAAAGCTGGTGGCTTCGTCGCTGACCCGGGAGGCGTCGAAACCATGAAGTGCTCCGCATTGCCTAGGACGAACACGGTCGCCAAGACGTTCAGCCTTGAGAACTACTTCCTGAACCCGTGGCAAGGCGGGCGGGAAGAAAAGTACTCTACTCAGTTCAGCGTCAAACCACCGAACGACGTGCTCTATACCATCACCTCGCTGGATTGGTTGATGGGTGTCCGGATGAGCGACCCGGACAAAGTAACCACCTATGACGTGACGTTCGACCCCGTCCCGACGGGCAAGGCCGGGCTCTATACGTTCTCCGTCGCCAACCTGGACACGACCCAGTACACGGCAGTCGTCAATCCGCCGAACGCGCCCGTCAACGCGTTCAGCGCCCCGGTGACCGTGGCGGTGACGATCACGCGGATCGGGGATGGCACGGGCGAGACGGTGGACGAGTTCACACTGCGCGCCACTCACGACGTCCACGCGGATGTGAACGGGCTGTTGCGACTACCCATCCGGACCTACGTTGGTCGGTAGTCCGGACGGTGGCTCACGACCCGGACCGCCAGCACCCTGCTGGCGACACCCGGACAATGCAAGATGCCGCCCGCGCGGAATCTTGGAGGCATCTACCGGACCGCTTGCCCGATGAAAACGCGTCACCGGCTATCACCCTGCCCGACGTTGGTGCGTCTGCGTCGGGGCGCGTGGCCGGGCACGGCCATTCCGTCACCCTGGCCACCCGCCGCTCGGGATGGCGGCCGTGTGGGTCGCGTTGCGATAAGCTGTGGATGGCGACTCTGACGGGCCGAACTCGAGGCGAGGGTTCAGCCGCCCCCTGAGGCCGACACCTCGATGCCCTGGAGCGACAGCCGACCCGCGCCAAGACATGCCCGCAGAGACCGCCCATGTAGAATCGCGCAATGCCGCGAGGGGATCCCCCAGCCGGGACCGTGACCTTCCTCTTCACGGACATCGAGGGGAGCACGAGGCTGTGGGAGGCGCATCCCGAGGCCATGCGCACCTCGCTGGCCCGGCACGACGATCTGATGCGCCAGGCGATCGCGTCGGCCGGAGGCCATGTCTTCAAGACCATCGGCGACGGCTTCTGCGCCGCGTTCGCCACAGCTCCGCAAGGACTGGATGCCGTCCTGGCCGCGCAGTCGGCCTTGACTGCCGAGCCGTGGCCGGAACAGACTCCGATCAAGGTCCGGATGGCCCTCCATACCGGAGCGGTCGAGAGCCGTGACGACGACTACTTCGGCCCGCCGCTGAACCGCGTGGCCAGGCTGCTCGGCGCGGCGCACGGCGGGCAGTGCCTCCTTTCCCAGGCGACCTTCGAACTCGTCCGCGACTTCCTTCCGGCCGCAGCCGGGCTGAGAGACCTGGGCACCCACCAACTCAAGGACCTCGCCCGCTCTGAGCAGGTCTTCCAATTGCTCCATCCGAGCCTGCGCGACGACTTTCCTGCACTGCGCTCGCTCTCTCAGCGACCCAACAACCTCCCGTTGCAGCTGACGAGCTTCGTCGGCCGGGAAGCCGAGATCGGACAGGTCACGGGAATGTTCGGGCGGTCCCGAATGGTCACCTTGACCGGGGCCGGGGGGTCTGGCAAGACCCGCCTCAGCATCCAGGCCGCTGCAGACCTGCTCGAGTCAAAGCCCGATGGCGTCTGGTTTGTCGAGCTTGCGACGGTGACGGATCCGGATGGACTGGAGAGGGCGGTCGCGGCGGTTCTCAGTGTCAACGACGACCGAGACGTCGACTTGCGGACAGCGACGGTCAGGCACATCGGATCGAAACAGCTGCTTCTGATCCTTGACAACTGCGAGCACATCATCGAGGATTGCGCGCGGTTCGCGGACTCCCTCTTGCGGGCTTGCCCTGAGGTTCGGATCCTGGCCACGAGCCGCGAGCCCCTCGGGATCGCGGGGGAGTCTACGTTCCGCGTGCCACCGCTCGCCGTGCCAGACACCACGGCGTCCTACACGCCGACGAGCCTGTCGCAGTTCGCGGCCGTTCGCCTGTTCATCGATCGGGCCGTGCAAGCCGAGCCTGGGTTCTCGGTGACCAACGACAACGCCCCGGCGGTCGCCTCGGTCTGCTGTCAGCTCGACGGCATCCCTTTGGCCATAGAACTCGCCGCCGCCCGGGTCAGGTCACTGCCGATCGAGCAGATCGAGTCCCGTCTCGACCAGCGGTTCCTGCTCCTGACCGGCGGCTCTCGGGTCGCCCTGCCGCGCCAGCAGACCCTCAGGGCTCTGATCGATTGGAGCTACGACCTCCTCCTGCCTCGCGAGAAGGCCGTCCTCCAGCGTCTCTCCGTCTTCTCGGGAGGCTGGACCCTGGAGGCCGCCGAGGACGTCTGTTCTGACCACGAGACCGAGGGCTGGGAGGTCACTGAGATCGTCCTCTCGCTCGCGGACAAGAGCCTCGTCGTCGTCCAAGAGCGCGTCGGAGGCCACCGGTACAGCCTCCTCGAGTCGATCCGAGAATACGCCAGAGACCGCTTGAGCGAGTCCGGAGGGCAGTCCCTCCTGGAGGATCGTCACCTCCGGTACTTCGCCCGGCTGGCGGTGGAGGCCATGACCGGATTGCGTGGCCCGGAGCAGAAGGAGTGGTTCGAGCGGCTCGATCCAGACCACGACAACTTCCGGGCGGCGCTGCGACGCGGCGCCGGCACGGAGCGCGGGCTGGAGCTCGCCGGGTCGCACTGGTGGTACTGGTACTACCGAGGTCACCTCACCGAGGGCCGGTCGTGGCTCACGTCGGTTTTGGACCAGAATCCGGACGGACGTCCAGAGTTGCGGGCTAGGGCGCTCAACGGGGCCGGGGTCTTGGCCGAGTACCAAGGGGACGACGACCTCGCGCTGGCTCTGCTGCACGAGAGCGCGGAGATCAGTCGCGAACGCGGCGACCAATGGCTGCTCGCGATGGCCCTGAACAACATCGGAAACGTCCATTCCTCGAACGACGACTTTCTCACGGCCGAGTCGTTCTGGACGCAGGCCTACGAGACATGGCTCGAGATGGAGTCGGAAGGCGTCCTGAACGACGTCAGCGGCCTGGCGGCCAGCGTCGACAATCTTGGCAACGTCGCCCGGCTGAACGGTCGGCTTGACGAAGCCCGGGAACTCTATCTGCAAGGATTCGAACTTCGACAGAGAGCCGGAAACCGGGCGCTTGCCGCCTACTCCCTGGTCAATCTGGGTGCCCTGGAGGTAGAGGCTGGCAACCGCGCCGCCGCGCTTGAGATCTACCACCGCGGACTCAAGATCAGCAGCGAGATGAAGGACAGCTTCGCAGTCGGGTACTTCCTCTCCGGACTGGCGGCCCTGGCCGAGCCCGCCGCGGCCGCCCGGCTTCTCGGCCGATGGGAAACCCTGCGCGAGGAGCTGGGCGTCCGCCTGTCAAGTGCCGAGCGATTGGAGCAAGGCGAGGTGGTCGCCCAGGCGGAAGCGCAGATCGGTCACGAGGCCGTGGCCGCCGCATGGGCCGAGGGCCGGAGCATGAGCCTCGCCAACGCCACGGACCTGGCGCTGCAGGTCGGGCTGGTCACGCCCGACTAAGGACATTGGCCCGACCGGCTCACCCTCGCCGCCACTGCCGTCCCGCTGGCTCGCGCGGATGTGTCCGTGGCTCAGGGCCACCATGACCAGCCCGAACCCCAGCAGCAGCACCACCTTGGTCGCCGGGTCGAAGAGGACGAGGTCGTAGAGGAACACCTTGCCGGGCGGTGCTGCGAAGACGACGAGGCCCATCGACCGAAGCACCGGCTCAGACCGGCGCTTTGCCGGGGTGGTGAGGGTGTCGCACGGGGATGCTTGGGGCGGTCGGTCCTCGTCGTTAGGTGGTGCCGCGCCACAACCGTCGTTCCGTCGCCTCGTTCCTCTCCGGCCCCGGCCCTGGCCACGGGCAGGGG
>JALHNM010000018.1 GCA_022843485.1 Fimbriimonadaceae bacterium
GCCACCCACGGCGTCCAAAACCCCCGTGTGCCGCTCGCGTCGGCGATCCTCTTCGCCGCTCCGGCCGGGCCCGGGGGGGACGCGTCCCTGCGTGCCACCGACCTCCTCGGCCTCCGGCTCCCCGGCAACCTCGTCGTGCTGAGCGCCTGCCGCACGGCTGGAGGGCGGGCAGTGGGGGGCGACGGCACGGTCGGCCTGGTGCGCTCGCTGCTCACGAGCGGGGCGGGAACGGTGGTGGCCAGCGCCTGGCCGGTCGAGGACAAAGCCACCCAGCGCCTCATGACCGCCTTCCACCGGGCCCTCGCGGCGGGCGGGAACCCCGACGAAGCCCTCCGTCAGGCCATGGTCGCCGCCGCCGCCGCCAACACGCACCCCTTCTTCTGGGCGCCCTTCCAGGTCTTCGGCCGCTGACCGCACCCCCCCGCCACCAGGTAACGTTGGCCATGACCCGCTACGACCTCCACCCGCCCGAAGGACTCGACCCGGACGTGGCCCTGCTCGTCGGGGCGTGGCTGGACGGCACCCGCGAATGGCTCGGCGAAGTCGGCGAAGTGCCGGACGCCCGTGTGACGCAGCGCTTGGGGGCCCATGGCGTCTCGGTCGGCGCTCTCCTGATGCACATGGTCGACTGCGACGAGGGCTGGATCGGCGAGACGCTCCTCGGTGGCTCGGGCGACCCTCCCACCGTGGCCGGAGCGTTCTGCCGCGACCTGAGCGTCGACGACCGCACCTTCCCCGACCCGCCCGCCTGGCCGTTCGCCGAGTACGTCCGGCTCCTCCAAGACACCCGGGCGGCGCTCGTGGCACGCCTGGTCGGCCTCCGGGCGGACGACGAGCGCACCTCGCGCTCCGGGAACGTCTTCACCGTCCGCTGGGTGCTCGCCCACCTCGTGCAGCACGACTCCTACCACGGCGGCCAGATCGTGCTCCTCCTCTCCGACTTCGCCTCCTGACCCCCTCCGAAGCCCGGGCCCAAACGCAAGAAGAGGGCCCGTAGGCCCTCTTCGGTCGGCGGTCGGCGAACCCTTAGGCCGCCTTCTTCTTGTCCTCTGCGCCACCCTTGGCCAGAGCCAGGGTGACCTGCGTCACGCTGATCGGCTGCAGCTCGGTGGCCTGACCGGTCAGGGTGTTCACGAACCGAAAGGCCGCCGCATAGAAGCCAGGCCCCACCGGCACGTCCACGCTGAGCGTGCCAGGCACGAACGCCGCGAACGCCCTGGAGCGATAAGCCCCCGCCTGCGGCTTCCGGTTGGCGGACGCCAGCTTCTGGAGCAGGAGCTCGGTCCGGGTGTTAGCCGGCGTCGGGGCGCTGGAGGTGAAGGTGACCTTGCCCGCCGAACCGGTCACGGTCACCGTGGCGGTCGGGGGCACATAGGGCGCCGTCGGGGGCGTGGAGGGAGGCGTACCGCCCGGAGTCGCCTGCAAGAACTTGGTCGCCAAAGCGATATAGGCGTTGATGCCGTCGTTGAACCGGCGGCCGCCGCTGACCGGGTCTCGCTCCAGATCGCTCTGCGCGAAGTCGTCCCACTGCTGCACCTGGGTCGAGGTGAAACCCTTGTACGTCCGCGAGGTCGTGGTGAAGCGCAACCGCGCCGCTTGCTGGGCCGCGGTGTTCGGGTTGGCAGGGCTCGTCCGTTCGCTGACGATCGTGCCCTCGCTGGTGAGCTTAAACGTCACAGGCCCGCTCGATCCGCTGAGCCCACCGACGATGACCGTTCGTTTGAGTTTGGCCATGTGTGTTTATGTCCTATTCTGGATTCGGGCCAGAGTGCCGAGCATTCCGGGCCCTGTTAGACAGTTTCGGCACCTTTGGCCTGATTCGTCACCTTCGACAGACAGAAACTTCTCCTTCAGGTCAAGAGGCGACCCGACCGTTCGGCGCACTCGGGGATAGTCGCGCCGATCACGCCCGTCGTCTTGGAACACGGGGACTTCCTGTGTACGCTCTGAGGAGCGCTTTGAACAGCTTTCCGTGGTTAGGCACTTTCAGGTGAAGAAGCTCGTGGACGATCGTGCTCCGCCGGAACTCCGCAGACTCGCTCAGGAGGCGAGTATCGAACGTTAGCCGACCACGTGACGAGCAGCTTGCCCACTTGCGCTTCATCGGACGGATGCGAATCTCTCGATATTCGACGCGCATCCGACGGGCCCATGCGTCCACCTCGGCACGAAAGACCGCCTTTGGAACCACCTCCTCCGATGGCACCAGCCGTGCTTCAAGCATCCGCCCGCTCCCCAATCCTCAAGACCTGGTCGACGACTGGCATGATCTCGGCGTCGTCCAAGCCGGCTGCGATGAACACACCCCAGAGACGCGTCCGCAGGCCCTGAAGGTGCGTCGCGCTCGAACGCCAGTGCGGGAACTCTCTCATCGCCGCCTCGACCGCCAGAGCACACTCCTTCGCCGTGCGTACGCCAGTCCGCTGCAGCTCCCAGAAGACCGCGAACCCGAGCCTACTCATGCCTTCTTGCTTGCTCTCCCGGCGGGCCCGCAGCATTTCCCGGAACAGCTCTCGCAGCTGCGCCATCGCGTCCGCCGTGTCGATCTGTCGCCGTTGGAAGCGCTCGATCACGTCTTGCGCAAGGTCGCCGATGGAGACCAGGAACGGCTCAGCACCCGAGTTCAACGTGACTTCCCGCTCGATCGTCTTCAAAAGGTTGAACACCTTGACAATGTCCGGACGGGCACTACCTGCCAGCTTGTCGAGCGCATCCTCGTCGAGGGCGATGGTCTCAAGCGGGTCTTCGATGGCTCCAGCCTCTGTGTTCTTGTGAACCAGGGCGACCGTCTTGCGGAGCAGGTCTCGGTCCGTAGCGACACCGGGATCGTAGGCCTCCTTGACGATCTGGTACATCCGGATCAGCGCGTCGTAGTCCTCGAGGAAAGGGCGAAGGAACGCGGACGGCGCAAGGATCTCGAACACGTCTTGAAGTTGCCCGATGAATCGATAGAACTCTGTCCGAGTCTCCTCGTCGATGAAGTGCGAGAGGACGGCTTCCACTGCCTTGTCCCCTTGCCTTCCCTCGTACAAGACGAGGTACGCCGAGCGTCCGTGATCCATCTCTGAGGCGAACAGGTCTTCCAGAACATGAATGTCCTCGATGACGCCGCTGACGTCCTTCGAGTCGAACGCCAGCGCCTTCTCCAGGTTCTCGAAGATGCCGACGAAGTCCAGGACGAAGCCACTCGTCTTGTGCTGGCCGCGCTCCACGTATGGACGGTTCACGCGAGCGATTGTTTGCAGCAGCACATGGTCGCGCATCGGCTTGTCGAGGTACATGCAGTACAACACTTCAGCGTCGTAACCGGTCAGCAGCTTTTCGGTGACGATCAGGATCTTCGGCAAAGCGTCGGGCTTCCGGAAGGCTTTACGGACTTCCTTCTCACGCTCTTCCGAGATATGAAACCGTTGCATCAGCTCCGAGTCGTTGTTCGTCCCGCTGTAAACGACCTGTGACCACTCGGGAGGAAGGTGCTTGTCGAGCTCCTCCTTGTAGAGCGCGCAAGCCTCGCGGTCCACACCGACCAAGAACGCCTTGTAGCCCATTGGCTCGACGTTCTCTCGGTAATGGGTGGCGACGTACTCGGCGACTCGGGCCACACGTTCTGGCTTCTTCAGGAGGTTTCGAAGATTGACCGCGCGTTGCAGCACTCGGTCCACTTGGGCCATGTCCACCGCCACGCCCTCCGACTCGAGCATGTCCAAGAACTCCCTCTCCAGGGTCTCCTTGTCCACTCGCAGTTCGTTCGGCGCGAGCGTGTAGTGCAGCGGCAAGGTCGTGCCGTCTTCGATCGACTCTCGGATGCTGTACTTGTCGAGGTAGCCCTGCTCGTCGTCGATCCCGAAGGTCTTGAACGTGCCCTTTCCGTAGGCTGTCTTGTCGATCGGCGTGCCCGTGAAACCTAGGAAAGTGGCGCTCGGCAGAGCCGCCATCAAGTAAGTCCCCAGGGCGCCGCCCATCGTCCGGTGAGCCTCGTCGATGAGCACCACAATGTTCGACCGCGACGACATGTCGGCTGGCATCTCGTCGAACCGGTGGATCATCGTCACCACGATGCCGCGCTCGTCGTTCGCAAGGATGCCCCGCAGGTGCCGGATGCCCTCGCCCACACGGTAGAAAGCGCCCACCGCCTCCAGGTTCCCGGTCAACTGGGCCAAGAGCTCCAGTCGGTCGACCACCATGAGCACGGTCGGGTTCTCGAACGCAGGCTCCTCGACCAGTCGCATCGCCAGCGACATCATCGTGTGCGTCTTGCCCGACCCCTGCGTGTGCCAGACAAGTCCGCGGCTCTTCGCCCCGTCCCTCGCCCGGCCCACGCTCCGCTCGACCGCACGCATCTGGTGAGCCGCTAGCAAGATCTTGGACAGCTCGTCCTCCCGCCGCACGAACCGGACGTAGTCGTGGAGCACCCGTACGATCCTCTCCGGGGCCAGGAAGTGCTTGACAAGGGTCTCGAAGTCGCCGGCCTGTTCGTCCTTCCAGTTCAGCCTTGCCCGCGCCGAGAGGTTCCAGGTCGGGCCATAAAGGAACTTGATCAAGTGGGTCGCGGCGTAGACCTGGGCCAGCGAGACCAACTCCGGCGACTCTCGATGGTAGCGCTCCAACTGGTCGAAAGCCTTGGTCATTGCGTCCGGGACGTGCGGCGCCTTCGCCTCCGCGAGTACCAACGGGATACCGTTCACGAAAAGGGTGACGTCGAACCGATTGGGCTGCCCTACCCCGTTGTCGAACCGAAGCTCCTGAGTCACGTGGAAGGTGTTGTTGCCGATGTCGTGGACATCGAGCATCCGGACGTTCCGCTCCTGCTTCGAGACGGGGTCATAGGCGGTGCGCTTGCCCCGCAGGGCCAGCCACACGTCGTGGTTGCCTTCGATGTTCGACCTTGCCCGCTCAAACTGCGCCGCGAACTCTTCGGCCAGGTCGTCCGTCATCCAACCTGGGTTCAGCGCACGGAGTTGCTGCTTGAAGACGTCGTAGAGCAGCCGCCCACTCACCCCCAGTCTCTTCTCAGCCGCCACCGCTGGGGCCAGGTACGTCCACCCCGCCTCCTGCGCGTACTGGATGAACGGCCGCTGGACCGCCCCGCCTTCAGAGCCGAACATCGCTAGTCTTCCTCCAAGGCCAGAGTCCAGATGCGCTTCAGGGGAACCTCCGCCTGAACGGTCTCCGAGAGCTCTTCATAGACCAGCTGCAGCTCACGGATGAGGTCGTCTCCCGTCCAGAGCCGAACCTCGAAGAAGTGCCGCATGGACTCTTTCTCGACACTGCCCTTGAACCCGCCCCAGGCGACGATCAGACCATAGTCGGCGCTGAACTCCTTGAGCAATCCCTTCAACTCACGCACGACCTTGACGTCGATCGCGGCGTCCTCGGACTTGACCTGGACAATCATCCTTGGGGCGTCAAAGCCCATCGGTCCATGTCCGGCGACTAGGTCGACTCCACCGTCAGCCCCCTTTCCTGTACGGATCACGACGTGGCCTTGGGCGCGAAGGACTTCCTCGACCAACCTCTCCAGATCGTGGTTCTTAAACCTTTGCGCCACGTAGTCGCGGATCTGGCGATCCGCCGTCTCTTGTATGTTGAACTGCTCTTCGAGTGCTTCCGTTTCGTTGGAGGACAAGGAGGCCGGTGGAGGCGTCCCTGTGACCATGGCATTGACCGCAGCCTCGATCCCGTGTTTCTGGAGCCTGCACACCGTCATGAAGGCGCCCATCGAGTTGCGATGGGCGACAATGAACGCGCTCCTTGGGACTTCCTTAAGCCACTTGACGGGCCGTGTGTGTCGAGCGTCCGCCGGGTTCTCCGGTCGGTAGGTGTAGCCGCCTGCGACCTGACCGATAGCTACTGCTGATCGATGCTTCAACGGAAGCACGACCAAGTCGCCAACCTCAATGGAAGACACGAACGGCCACAGCTGGCTGGCCCAGTTCAGCAGGCGCTTGTGCTTCTCGCCCGGATAGTGCGTCTCCAGAAGCGCCATGAGGCCAACCCGGTCATCAAGGGCCGACAGGTCGGGCAGCTCGCCCCACCCGATGACGGCTTGAGCGTTCTCAAGGGCGAACTCCTCCCGCTCGCCCCGTCCGCCGGCACGGATCAGCCACAGAGACATCAGTTCTCCTCCAACGGCACTCTCTTGGTGCCGCTCATCAACTCGCTCATGAGGGTCAGAAACAAGCCATCGAGGGCTTGGGCCTTGCCGAGAAGGAGCTGCTCCCGACCTGACACACGACGCCAGCAATCAACAAGTTGCGAACGTTCATCTGTCGTCGGCACGGCGACTTGCAGCTCTCTTATCGCGGACGTATCGAGCCGCGCCGTGCCGTGACCGGCGTACGAGACGCGACTCCGCAAAGAGGCCTTTCTCGACTCCATTGCAAGGTAGAGGAAGCTCCCTGACACCCCAGGCTTTGGAGCACAGCCAAGTAGATCCTGGTTGAACGCCATCGGCTTGGCCGCTACAGCGACGGGAATGGTCTTCGCCAGGATGAGCCCACGGACAACGACAAAGACGGTGTCGGAGTCTGCCAGGCGAGTCCCGTGGCCGATCGCTCGCTCAGTGACGGTCTTATGAGATCCCGTCAGGACCTCCTGCTTCATGTCCTTCGCGCTGACCCAGGGAACAGGGCCTCCCCAGTACTCTGGCTTCAAAGTCGAAGGGGTGCCGCCGGAGCTGATCTTCGAGCAGAGTTCGCGAACCGTCTTCACTTCCCAGTGCTCCGGGATGGGGCCGATGTCGGTCTCTTTGAGCTTGACCTTGGGGATGTCTTGGACGGGGACGGGGCCGTAGGTGAAGAGGTGGCGCATGAGGCTCCGCTTGAGCTCCCGCGTCGCGGCCAGCACCTTCTCCGTCGCCTCCTTGGCCCGCTGCACGGTCATCAGCACGTCCGCAATCGCCCGCTGCTCATCGATTTCTGGCAAGGGGACTAAGAACTCCGCGATATGGCGGAAGTAGTATCGAATTCTGACACTGCCCTGCCCAGATTGTGCTATTTGATTCCGCCAACTATCTGTTCGACGAAAGAAATCGAAAAAGTGGGCGTCTAATGCACCTTCTCTGCAGCGAAAGACGATGTAGTCAGAACTGACGATGCCGTTTACAGCTGCTCCTGCGAGGCCAATCGAGCCCACATTGAGACGCATTGGATTGTAGGCAAAGTCGCCTTCCCGCACCGGTTTGTATCTTGAGAAGTCAGTTCCGAGGAGCCGATCACTTGGGCTGAGGCCGGTAACATTATCGACTGACAGGACTGACTCGCGGCCTAGCCTATGAGGGTTGCGATCTGTGACCTCAGCGGTCAATTCGCCCAACGGTACCAGAGGCCATTCCACCCGCTTTGGTAGACACTGTGCCACTTTTTCTTCCCCTCGCACGTATTCAACCAACATGGGTACTCCCAAGAACAACAACAAGCCCTGGACGCCGCAGGACGTCCAGAAGCTCGACGACCTTGCCAAGGGCAACACGCCGACCCGGGTCATCGGCCTCAAGATGGGCCGGACTGAGGATGCCGTGCGCTCCAAGGCCAGTGACGAGAACATCAGCCTGAAGCCGACCAACCAGTCGCCCTACGGGACGAAGAAGAAGTAGCCCCAGGCACTGACCGAGGGCGGGCCGACACCCGCCCTCACTCCCGCACCGCAACAAACACCCCCTTCGGCTTGACCTCGTCATAGAGCTTCTCCGCCTTGTCCCTTGGGTAGTGGAACTTGATCTGGAGCACGATGTCCAGGAGCTCCCCTTTCGACCTCGTCTTGCCCTCAGCCTTTGCTTCTCGGTCTGCGAAGACCATCGTGCCGATCAGCTCCATCTCTCCCGCGTTGTAGCTCTTGAACTCGTCCACGACCCATTGAATGGCGTCGGCGTTCGCGTCGACGAACTCGCCAGCCACCTCCATCAGTTCGGCTGCGTTCGGCCCGCGTTCGAGTCGGTTCTTCCTCATGCCGCCCGGAAGGTCTTCGGGGACCTCACGCACGGCCCCGAGGTGCTTGGCATAGTTGTTCGCCGTCAGCACCCCGGCGTCGTAAGGCCCGTAGTTGAACAGGATGAAGTCGTAACCGAGCGGCACTCCCTTGACTTCCTGCAGTAAGTAGGCGTACTTCATCAAGGCAGTCCTCCCCATGTGGGGATTCAGCTCTGCAAGCCGGGTCACAACACCGGCCCTCTCGAACTCGTTGGCGATCGCATTCATAGTAGGTGACTCTCATTAAGCATTGCGACTGCTACGTCGCGGTCGGCCTCGTCCACATAAACGCGGACTTGCTTGAGCGGCTTGATCGCCGCCACGGGTGTCGATACCTCGGAAAGGCCGCAGACCTCTCCGCTCTGTTCCATGAGCACACGGATATCTGAGCCTTCCAGCTTGTACCAAGATGCCCGAGACTCTGCCTCGTGGGCTATCGTGCTCCCAAGAGCAGTTCTGACCTTTCCAAGCCTCCCTTCATCGCTGACCGCCATCACTTCAGGGGAGTGCCAGACCTGCCTGAAGTGGCCACGGTCTTTGAGTCGCTTCCCGTAGTTCCCAGCATGACCAGCGGTAATCAATCCCAGCACACGCCAGTCATCCCACTTGAGGTAACCCTCAAGGTCATGGAGACCGGGAAAAGCACCGTCCACGACGTCAGCCAGCATCTTGCCGACGATGTGGTCGTAGGCCACGCGCGTCTTGTGGAAATAGACCTGCGTGAACATGTAGTAACGGGCGAGAATCAGGCTCTCCGCGGCATGGATTCCTCCGTCGCGGATGCCGATCCTCGGACTGCGTCCATCCTCCTTTGGGACGACGGTGACGGTGTTGACGATGCGGTCGAGGTCGTACCTCCCGTACGCGACACCGCAGTGGTACGAATCCCGGAGCAGATAGTCCATCCTGTCAGCGTCCATCTGGCCGACCAGGAGGTCTCGCCAGAAGGCTTCCTTTCCTGCAGCTGTTCCCTCCGCCAAAAAGTTGGCGACTTCGTCGGTGGTGATTTCGTGATCTCGGTGCTGCGAGCCCTCGATGACCTCTCGCAGAAGGTTCCTGACGACCTCGACGCTGTAAGCCTCGTGCTTGATCGTCTTTCCCGTCTTATCCTTGGGCATGACGTCCTCTGCGACGTGACTGAAGGGCCCGTGCCCAACGTCATGCAGGAGCGCGCCAAACCTCAGGAGCCTGCGGTGCCTCTTCAGCTCGTCGTCCGAGAAGCCAAACTCGTCTTTCAGCCTTGATCTTTCTCGTCTCTTGATCGCATCGAACAGCCTCGTCGCCACATGCATCACCCCGAGCGAGTGCTCGAACCGGGTGTGCATGGCCCCGGGATACACGTAGTCCGTCCATCCCAACTGGCGGATCCGTCGCAGGCGCTGGAAGACAGGGTGCTCGATGATCTCGCGCTCCCACTCGTCCACCTGAATGAACCCGTGGATCGGGCACCTGAACTCGTACGTCCTTCCCATGCCGTGCCTCTAGGCTACCATACGCACGTCTACTTGTCCAGCCCTAGCATGGCGAGTACTTCCTTAAGCTTCGCATCGGCCTCTGCCTGCTGGGCCTCGGCCTCGCGGAGGCGCCTCACGGCCTCGTCGAGAGGCAAGACGTCGTCAGCCACCGCACTCGACACATAGCGGCTTGGGGACAGGTTGAAGTCGTTCCGGGCAATCTCCTCAAGGGACACTCGCTTGCTGAAGCCCTCCTCCTCTCGGCCCTCGATCACGACCTGGGCGATCCGCTCCACGTTCGAGTCCTCCAGCTTGTTCTTGGGCCGGCCCTTCACGAACTCGTTGCTCGCGTTGACGAGAAACACCGAGTCGTGCTCCGTCCTGCCGTTGCCCAAGACCATGACCACGCTCGGGCCGCTCATGTTGGCGAAGATGTTGCTCGGCATGAGGATCACGGCCTCGACCAGCCCGGCCTCGACGACCTTCCGCCGGATGTCCCGCTCCTTGTCGTTCCCTGAGCTCCCGCTGCCCCTTGAGGCGGCGCCCGTGTCGATGATGACGACGACCTTGCCGCTCGGCTTCAGGTGGGCCAGCATGTGCTGGATCCAACCCCAGTCGGCGGTCGAGTTCGGTGGGAAGCCGAACGGGAACCGCCCGTACGTGTCGTTCTCATAGGTGGACTGCCGGAACGTGTCTTGGTTCCACATCGGGTTCGCCGTCACGCGGTCCATCTTCTTGAGTCCACCGTCTGCGGCCAGGAACTTCGGGCGGAGCATCGTGTCACCCAGAGCGACCTGAGCCTCGACATGGTGGATGAACGCGTTCATCTTCGCCATGGCGTAAGTGGCGGGCAGCACCTCTTGGCCGTAGAGCCTCACTGGGGCAAGGTCTGCTGGTAGTTTCCGGTGGCCGTCTTGCTCGCGACCATACGTCTGGAGGACTTCCATGTGGGCCTTGATCAGGAGCGAGAACGAGCCACAACAAGGGTCGTAGACCTCCATGCCTGGCCGAACGTCGAGCAGCTTCGCCATGAGGCGAGCGACCTGGCGCGGGGTGTAGAACTCGCCCGCGCTCTGCCCACTCCCTTCCGCGAACTTGGCGAGCAGGTACTCATAGGCGTCCCCGATCAGGTCCGGCTGGACGTCCGCCAGCCCCAGACGGTGCTTGTTGAGGACCTGCATGACTTCAGCCAAATGGTCGTCGGTCACGATCCGCTGGCCGGCCGTTGTGGCGTTGAAGTCCATCGTGTCCAGCACCCCTTCGAGCTCGGGGTTCTGGCGGACGAACGCCCTCATGGCATCGGTCAGCTTCTGACCCAGGCCCGTGCGCACGATCATCAGCCCGCCCCAGCGGCACGGCTCTGGCAAGTAGAACCGCACCAGGCTCTGGTCTTGTTCCGCGACCGCCGCCGCCCGCTCTACCGGGATGTTGAGGCGGGTTGCCAGCCTTGCGACCTCGTCCTCGAACACGTCTGAGACGCGCTTGAGGAAGATCAGGGGCAGGATGTAGTCCTTGTACTTCGGGGCGTCGACCGGCCCTCGGATCTTGCACGCCGCCTCCCACAACCAGCTACGCAGGCTCGACAAGTCAAGCTCGCCGCCCGATGGGAGGTACGGATTGACCTTCTCCTTGACCTTTCTCATCCTTTGACCAGATTCTGACGGAATCGATCCATCCGCGGCCGCCGTGTTGCTGTCCTGGGCCAGGCAACCCCTCTGGCATGGACGACCAGACTCTCCACTTCCCAGGGTTACGGTGGCGACTTATGGTCAGAGCCCGCATTCTCTCGATGTGTCGCCGTTCGTCCCTTATCCGTCCTTTACCTTTCCCTTACCTCTCCGTTACCTCCGGCTTAGGCACCACTTGGGCCCGCGTTGAGAAGGCGACCGAAACGGCCGACAATCCTTGGGATGGCGAAGTTGCGTGGGACGGCGGTGGCGGGGGGGCTCAGCGGCAGCGCGGGGCCGGTCGTGTTCGTGCGGGCCCGGGGCGGGGGGACGGTCGTGCGGGACCGCACCTTCCCGCGGGACCCGAAGAGCCCGGCCCAGCTCGAATGGCGGGGGCTGGTGGCGCGGGCGGCGGCCCTCTGGCGCACCCTGACCCCCGAGCAGGCGGAGCTCTGGCACGACTACGCCGAGGCGGTCGGCGACGGTCGCGAGGGGGCGCCGCCCAACGCCAGCGGTCTCTTCATCGGTTTGGCGGCCAAGGTGTGGCAGGTCGACCCCCAGGCCTCGCCCCCGCTCGAGCCGCCCGCCCAGGCGTTTTTGGGCGACGGGCTCTCGGTCTCGGCGAGCGGCGAGCCGGGGGCGGTGCGCTTCGTGGCGAGCGGGCAGAACTCGGCTGGGGTCGTCACCGAGCTGCTCCTCCAGAGCCTGGCGAGCCGCCTCGCCCGGCCCCAGAAGGGGCGCGACCGGCACCGGGGGTTCGCGGCTTTCGCGCCCGGTTCGCTCACGGCGACGGTCCAGGCACGGCCCGGGGCCTATGCGGCGAGCGTGCGGTTCGTCCGGGCGGCCACCGGTCAGGCCTCGGCCCTGGTGCGCTGCGG
>JALHNM010000019.1 GCA_022843485.1 Fimbriimonadaceae bacterium
GGTGTAGACGTAGCCCCATTTGGAGCTGACGACGACGTCCCCGGGGCGGCGTGATCGCAGCCACCCGCCGAGGAACTCCTCCGCCCGGCCGTAGGAGCGCGCCGCGTCGAAGGCGCGCATGCCCGCCTCGTACGCCGCGTCGAGGACCTCGTGGGCCAGGCGCCGCATGGCCTCCACCGAGCGGTCCCCGCCG
Source organism: Fimbriimonadaceae bacterium (assembly GCA_022843485.1). GTDB lineage: Bacteria > Armatimonadota > Fimbriimonadia > Fimbriimonadales > Fimbriimonadaceae > JALHNM01. The sequence goes on from JALHNM010000019.1 coordinate 194, forward strand.
AGGTCGTCGTGGTGACCGAGGTTGAGGTACCCGGGGCGGCCGAGCGCGGCCAGTCCGAGCCCGATGCGGGCGGTGGCGGTGGTCGTCATGTGCACCAGTCTCCACCACGGCGGCTATCGGGCACAGCGGGCCCGTGAACGACGAAGGGCCCGTCGATGACGGGCCCTTCGTGAAGTAGCGGGGGCAGGATTCGAACCTGCGACCTTCGGGTTATGAGCCCGACGAAGCGCCGAGCCCAAACCGGCTCACCTACGGCGCTTCTTGTCCCTGCCGGTGTTCCCCGCACCGTCCGCCGCACCGTCCGAGCCCTTTCGGGCCTCGTCAGATGGCGCGATGCTTACCGAACGTGCAGCGCTCGCCGCGGAGGAGAAGGCCCTCCCCAATGCGTTGCGCCGCGCGACGACCGCTGGATCCTCCGGCAATCCGGCAAAGGCCCGAGCGATGTCAGCTTCTAGACGATCAGCGAGATTTCGTTCTCCCGCCTGGAGTAGCGCCGACTTGAACCGCTCGACCTGAGAGACAGGAACCCTCCGGACCTCCCGGAGTTCGCCGCCCGCCCACCACGCGAGTTCGTAGTCAATGGCAGTGAGGATGGCTTCGTCCCTCCAAGCCTTGAACTCCGCCAGGGACCGCGGACGCCTGGGCACTCGCCCCCACAACCCCGTTGGGTAGTCGTTCAATCCGGCGGGCCAGAACCGTTTCGCGACTCCAATTCGTGTGAGGAGTGCCGCCATGGCGGCCTCCTCTTCATCCTGGATGGGCAGCCCAAGTGCCCTACGCCAGGTGTCCTCCTCCTCCGCGCTGCGCCATGTCGGCGTCTGCTTTGGCGGCAACAGGGGCGGCCTGCGGCGGAACAGTCCCACGACTCAGAACCCCTACTCGCGGTCGGCTCCCCGGTCAAGTGTCGCCTCGGGCAGGCTTGCGGCGGCTTCGACCGCCGACGTAGCGGCGAGGCCACCTACGGCATCCACTGACGTGCGTGCCTCGAAGACCGCTGCCACGTCGTCGAGCTGGCTGTCCGACAGCAGGTGCGCGTAGACCGTCGCGGTGATCTGCGGGTTCGAGTGCCCGAGCTGGCGGGACACGACGATTAGCGGCACCCCGGCGGCGAGGGCGATGGAGCCGGCTGTGTGCCGCAGCCCGTGAAGGGTCACGAGGGGCCGGGGTCGCTCACCCTTCGGCCGCGGCCTCGGGTTCTCTACCAGTCCGCAGCGATCCTGCGCCCGCTCGACGATCTGCGTCGGAGTGTCGGCGGCCATGTGCTCGCCGTCCCTGCCGGGCCAGACAGGCCCCTCTGCCGGTCGTCCACGCTCAACGACCGACTCGGCGTAGAGATCCGCCAAAAGACGCGCCAGGTCGCCGGAGATCGCCACGGCGCGGCGACGCCTGCCCTTAGTGGACTTCTCCGACTTCTCGCCCTTGCGCGGACCCGTGCGCTCCTGCCACACCGACCGACGCACGTTGATCCGGCGTGCCGGGAAGTCGATGTCCGACCAGCGCAGTCCGATCAACTCGCCGCGACGGAGACCTGCCTCTCCGGCAACGCGGATCAGGGCCTCCTGGCGACGGTCCGTAGCTCCTGCCGAGGCCAGCAGTCGTAGCTGCTCCAGGGTGAGCACGCGCTCGACTGCCTGCTCGGTGTGCGAGTCGGAGGGCGGAAGCCGCAGCCGCGCGGCCGGGTTGGCGGGGATGCGCCCCCACTCGACCGCGGCGGCGAGGATGACGCGGATCGCCTCGACGGACTTAGTCACCATTCGCCGGCTGCTCGCCGTGGCGACCAAGTCGGCCATCCAAGACTCGAGGCGCTCGCGAGTGATCTCCGAGATCTCTAGGTGGCCGAAGGCAGGGGCTACGCGGAGCCGGTACGACTCCTCCGTGCTGTAGATCGCCGCTGACGAGAGAACAGCCGACCGCGCCCGCAAGTAGTGCGCGGCGAACTCGTTGAGCGAAGTCGGCTCGACGACAACGACGGGTTCCGGACGTCCATCAGCCATGAGCCGCCGTCGTTCGGTGCGGGCCTGCGTGATCGAACCGGCGACGGTGACCATGCGCGTCGAACCGGGGGTGAGCCCTGGCACCTTCACCTGGAATGGGCAGCCGCAGCGTCGGCCGGGCTTCTGGTCGGCTGAGGAGTCGCACGCAACCCTGTGGGTACGGTAGATCCCGGGCTCAACGGTCTCCCGCCAACCGCGCCGGGCCTTCACTGCCGTCCCTTCTGCGGGTTGGCGAAGGTCGGCGCCCAGTAGTCGACTTCGCGCCGGCCTCGCGCGGTCAGTTCCACCGTGTCGTCAGTCCGCCGCATGGTCGAGTTCTGGCCACCGAAGAAGCCTCCGATCCCGCGTGGGTCGTACCCGTGTTCGACTGCGAGGGCGCGGAAGTCGTTCGCGTCCATGGTCCCACCGTTCGCCGCGACCGTGGACAGGAGGGACCACCAGCGCCGCCACGTCTCCTCTTGCCCTGCTGGCGGTCGTGGGACGTCGGGGTCCTGCTCGGCCGTGTCGCGATCGAGGTGGGCTTCCAACCGGTCCAGCGCCGCCCGTGCCTCGCGGATGAGCTTGAGCGCGATTCGGTCCACCGGGGCCTCCTGCACTTTGTTTTCGTGTCGTTTATACAAGACGAGAACAAATAGCGTCAAGGGCGTCGCGGTTCGCTGTCCGGGCGCCACCAATCAGGACCGCTCGCCGGGGACACCTCAGCTTGTTGGCAGCGGCCCACGGCGCGCCGAGGCCCGGTACCTGCGACGGAGGTGTCGCGAGGCGTGGCCAGCCGCCGCTCATGGGACTCGAGGTCGTCCGTGCGCACGACGAGCCGGTTGGCGACCTTGAAGGCGCCCGCCTCGTGCATGAACCGGCGGGCTGTGCGTTGATCCCTCATGCCGTAACGGGCCATGACGTCCTCGACCCGCAGGATCGCCGGGAGGCTCACGAGGCGCCGCCCGAACCGTCGGGGAGCTGCGGGACATCCACGGCTGTCCCATCGATCACGCCACCCCGCGACCAAGGCGGGCGGATGTCGATCAGCGTGATCTCGACGGCGTCGTTCGACTTCTCCGGCTCGAGGTCCAACGCCAGGAGCCGACGGTACGACTCCCGCGTCCGCAGGTAGCGGTCGATCGCCCGCAGGTCCCCCTGTTCGACCAGCGGATGCAGAATCTCGGTGAGCCGCTCCAGACGAGCCGCCTCGATCGTGCGCAACTCGTCGGCCTTCTCGGAGATGTCGCCCCTGGTGATCTCCAGAGAGCGACGCACTGCCTGCTGCGCGGCCTGGTAGGTCACGCCAAGCTCGACGCCGATGGCCGCGAAGGTCATCCCCTTCATGCGGAGTTCCAGCGCCTGCCGATCGCGCTCGCGGGCGACCAGTCGCCGCGGACGGGTCGGCGTGTTGGAGCTGCTCCCGCTCACAACAGCGGATTGACAAGTGGTTGCAGGACGAGCACGCGCGGCTCACGTCGATCGGGACCAGATCCTAGGACCTTCGCTCCGACCGGTCGCCGTCCGCATGCGGCACAGGTCGCGACCGGCACGCCAGGGGCGCTCATCGCCCACCCTCGCTGATCGGCTCAACGTGGACGGACCAATCGTCCTCTTGGGCCACTACCCGCCGCTGATCCCCAAGGTGCTCAACCTGTTGGCCGCCGGGGTGGTGGATATCTTCGCGCGAAAGGTTGGCCGGGAACTCGATGACGCCAGGGATCTCGCGAAGATGCTCAAGGTGCTCATCGCCCCGGGAAGCACGGCCATTGACGGCCTTCGTGGAGTCCTCGATCGACCAGTCCCAGCCGCCGCCGAACGCGGACTTGCGGGATCGGGCCTTGACCCGATCCTTTGCCCGCTGGACCGTCGCCCACGCGAGGCCGGCGTCCCTCGCGGCCGACTGCAGGTCCTTAACAGGGCGCGGGCCTCCGTCAAGTTCCGCGCGCAGGAACTCAGCGGCGGCCTCCAGCTCCGATCGATCCGCGCCAGACGGCGGATCGCCCACGATGTCGGCGGCGGTGATGCCTCGCACCTCTTGGCCCCACGACACCACGGCCCGGCTTGGGTCCTCGGGTGCGGCGAGAAGTTGGAATGACACCGCGGGCGGATAGACGCCAAGATTGTTCTTCTCGACGACAATCAGGCGCTCACAGGTCTCTCGCGGGTCCTCACCGGGTGGTCCGCCGACCATCAGCACTTGGCGCGGCGCGTTGCGCCATGCAGCCCCGCCCATGATCCGATGCCCGGCGGCGCGACCGCTGTCCTTATTCAGGTGGACGAGGACGGCCACGACCATCCGCAGGCGCTCCGCCATCCCTCGCAGCGGTGCCAGAAAGCGGCGGATGTCCTCTTCCGTGTTCGACTTCAACCCCGGGTCCATGAACGCTGGCCCCGTGTCCACGATGAGCAAGCCCGCGTCGTCCTGCCGGCATCGCGCTTCGAGTCGATCCAGACCACTCGGAAGGGTCAGGAGTTCGCCGTCGATGTCGAGCACCGTGACGCGCTCCAGGTCAGCACCCATTAGGCGCATCCGGGGGCGCACGACCGCCGAGGTGTCCTCCTCGGCGGAGAGGATGACCACGCTGCGCGGCGGACCCGGCCCTCCGCCCGGAAGGGCGGCCCCTCGCGTGATTGCCGCACCGATCGCCTGCACAAGGGTGGACTTCCCGACGCCGCCGTCCCCGGCGACCACCACGACATTTGCGTGCGCGATGCGCCCTGGCCACAGCCAGTCCACCCGGCGCTCGACGACGTCCGCGAGGCGGACGAAGCCATCCATCAGCCCCGAGAGTTGCGGTAGCCGGAGATGCCCATTGGGGCCGCTCTCGAGGGCGGCCATCAGTCGCGGTCCTGGTCGGGCGCCGCCGGGAAGGAAAGGTCGGGCAAGCCCAGGCACTCGATCCCGCTCAACGTGAAGTCGTGTTCGAGATCGGACACCGGCCCCAGCCCGTCCTCATTGTCGCGGGCAACGACCGCCTCGCCGAAGCCCGTCGCCGGGTTGATGCGCCAGGCGACGATGGGGACCCGCCACACCCGCGCCGGATCATCGCGATGGACGAGTCGGCCGATCATGCCCGGCTGGGCGCGCACGACCTGCCAGGCGAGTCCGATGTCGTCTAGGCGCGCGCCGCAGATCACGAGGTCGTCTACGGACCACTCGCGGCCCTCCCACCAAACCAGTAGGGAGCCGTCTCTCTCAATGACAGGGAGGGTCCAGCTGCCGTAGGTCGCGACGAGTCTAGACATCGACCACCTCGCAGCCCTCGGCAGGAATGCGGCGCTCGTTGATCCAGCGAGCGAGGTCATCAGGGTGGAAGCGAACTGAGCGTCCGACGTGAACGCAGGGCAAGACGCCGCCTTCGGCACTGCGGTAGACCCATGCTCGCGACTTGCCGAGCAAGGAGGCAACCTCGGCGACGGTCAAGAGGCGGTTTGGCGCGGTTGGAGGAGTAGCGTGGATGTGTGTCATTGGTCCACCTTCCTCCTCCTTCGCCCTCGACATCAGGGGCAAGAAGTAACGCGTTTTCGAACCCCTCGCGGTCGTGACGGAGCAGGCCATCCGCGAGACAGTGGTCTGGGAGCACGAAGGCTCCCCCTGGTTCGTCACCGTGAGTTTCGGCGAGAAATCCGAGGGCATGACCGAGTTCGCGATAGAGCCGGTGCACGTTGGGCTTCCCTGCTCGGTTGCGGCGTTCGAGAGGCTTCTGCGTGACCTCCCGCTGCACGACCTCGTCGCCTTGGCGGAGCGTTCGAGGGCTCAGCGCCCCCGCCTCGTTCTGCGGCTGGCCATCGCCGCTGCCGTCGCAGGCATGTGCCGGGCAAACATCATCGAGCCAGCCGATCCCGAGCTCTACAAGCGAGTAGTCAAGGCGTACATGGAGGCGGAAGAAGGAGAGGCCTCGCGGGAGGCTGCGGAGAAGCTCAATCTTCTCCGCTATGTCGCCGTTCGGCCCGGTGATCCCCCGGGGCCTCGTCACGCAGTGCGCCCTTGGTCGCCGCAGTTGGACAAGGTGCCACGGGGGTACGCGGAGGACGCGGAGAACCGATTCGGCGCTCCCCCGGTGAGCACCGGCTTCATCGATGAATGCGCGATCGTCCTCGAAGCGATTCAGCAACTTGGGCGTGGCGTTCCAGAGAACCTCGCGTTCGCGCGCTACCTCGAGTCCCGTCTAGGCAGGGCGCCGAGCGAATCGAGCGCCAAGCGGTTGAAGCGTGAGGCCCGTCCAATCCGCAGCAAGATCCGGGCCAGCAGTTCTTGGCGGGCGGAGTAGCACCCGCGCGGCAACTGGGTTCATACCCCCGATCGCGCCAACCTGTTGCCACCGCTCCCACTCGCCCCGGTACCGAACCCCATAGAGGGACGGCCCTTCGGTCGAGCCGCTGCCCACCCTGACACCAAGTCACGAGCCCGCCCCTAAAGGGGTTAGCGCGTCAATCCCTTCCCGCGGTAGGGTCGGCGTCGTGACTTGGCAGCGCGTCCTTTTCTTTGGCGTCTTGCTCGCCGTTCTTCTCGGCGGGGTAGGCGCGTTCTTGGACTCGTCGGCAGCTGAGGGGCGCTCAAACTTCGCAAGGTTGGGAGAGGAAGAGCAGTGGAGTGGCCCGTTCAAGCGTGACGTGTGGCTCGCCGGCGACAGAGCGGGCGCGCGAGTCGTCATAAGCGACGGGGATCAGGATCTGTGGTACTTCGTCGGCGGCGCGGTGCTGCTCCTGACTCTCGCATCGGTCCCTCTCCTGCGGGAGCGCGAGAGGCGTCTCCACGAACGAGGTTGATGCCGCGCTCTCGGAAGCGCGCCCGCGCTCCCGCATCCTGGGCGAGCGCCGACGTAGTTGAGGCGTTGTCAAAGTGCCGCCTACAAGCGTCGCGACCCATCGCTCCTTTCCGGGACGACGGGCTGCTCCGGGCTAAGGGATCAAGCGCGGGTTGAAGGCTGAGGCCCACCGCATGTGGTCACCCTTTTCGGCGCTCCGGGCGCCCGACGGGACGGACCGGAACAACAGGTTCCCGTCGCCCCGCCTGTATGAGCATCCACCTGGCGAGCGACTCCCGCTCATTTTCCAGCAGCCAGTGGCGCGCGACATGTTCGAGCCGCTCGATCTCCGGACGGTCACCGGCGAGCGCCTGGTTGCGCCCTAGGCGGTGGGCGATCCAGACCACAATCCGACCGACCTCGGCGTCGGTGAGGTAAAGCCGGGCGAGGCACAGGATCTCTTGAAGCGGGTCGGCCATGAGCCGGGCAGAATAGAACACACGTTCGGTCGTCCCTACCCGGCAGCGGCAGCGATCGCATCGACCACCAGGTACTCATCCGGCCGCCCCTCGCATGCCAGGACAAGACCCGTGACGACCGCGCTCGGATCGATCGTCCGGATGCGCTCATCCTCACGACCGCCGATCTCGATGATCGCGTCGGCGATCCGTCGGCGACCCGCCGCGTCAGCGTCGTAAAGGCGGCCGCACGTCACAGACTCGGCGATGCGCTCGTCCTCGTCGTAGGCCTGGATGAGCGGCCCTCCGCCGGGGACCCCCCCGCTTTCCAATCCGATCGCATCGACCACGGGACCGACGACCGGGATCCGGTCCGCGAGCGTGCGCCCATCGGAATCCGCGATCTGGGTCGTGGCGAAGACGGCCGCCAGGACCACGACGATGGCGACTGCGGAAGCGATTCCTCGGAGGCGGTCCATCGCGCGACGCTAATGCGGGGGGCGGATGTGAACGCCTATGCCGGGCGGCTTCGGCGCAGGCCGATAACACCAAGGCCGAGGACGACGATCGCCACAACCTCAGCTCTCGGAACGCTGACGGACGACGTGCGGCTGAAGATGAACTCCGTTGAGCCGCTCGAGTGCTGCACCTTGCAGGGGTAGCCGGAGTCCCTTGCCGTCCCCGCGAAGTTGCGGCACGTCGGCACGGCGAACGCCGCCAGGAGCAGCAAGACGCCGAGGACGAGCGCGGCCAGCGACGCGAGACGGAGCGGAGACACGCCCGCGACCCTACGGCCCCGGGCGGACCCCAGGCGAGTCGGAGAGCAGTACCCGCGCAGCAGCGAATGGGGCAGCCAGGGACGAAGACCCGCCGAGGTCGCGCTCAGCCGCCCGCAGAACCGAGAGGGCCGACCTCCTCCAGACCTCCGCCCTCACCTCCGCGTGGGGTCGCTCAGGTGCATGGCGGGCCGCGAAGAACGCCCGAACGTCTGACTCCAGGAACCGCCGGTGACCGCCCGCAGTCATCGAACACGGCAAGTGGCCGGCGTCCGCGTACCCCCGCAACGCGTTCGAGGAGACACCGAGGAGAGCAGCCGCTCGGCCCGTCGATAGGAAGTCCACGACACCACCATCGGCGGGCGTCGAACCGCGATCAAGCAGCTACGGCCTCTGACGAAAAGGCGCGCGCGGAGAATCGGGCACCGGAGTCCCACCGACATCGAGGGAGAACGGGCTGGGGGGGTGCCGCGTAGGGCACCCCAAAGCGAGACCCCACACCCCTCTCGCGGCCCCCCACCCCCTCCACCCCCCGGGGGTGCCCCGCCCCCAGGGGACGACGAGCCGGCGACGAACAGTCCGCTTCGACGTAGCTCGTCCGCTCCCGCACCCTCCCCCGCACCGTCCTGGCTGGCGAGGGGATGCTCCCGCACCGTCGTTGGATGCACGCCAGGCTGGGCGAGGGAGGGGCCTAGAACGACGAGAGCCCGGTGGATACCGGGCTCTCGGAAGTAGCGGGGGCAGGATTCGAACCTGCGACCTTCGGGTTATGAGCCCGACGAGCTACCAGACTGCTCCACCCCGCGGCGGATTACGAAGTCTAGGGAATCGTGCCGGGAGGTCAAGGCGCGACCACCCTCCCGGGTCACGCGAGGCGGACCTCGTCGCCGACGGCCAGCCAGCCCGCGCGGGCGACGGTGGCGTAGACGCCGAAGAAGTT
>JALHNM010000020.1 GCA_022843485.1 Fimbriimonadaceae bacterium
CAGGATGCGATCAAGCACGGCGAGCTGCAGGTGGTGCTGCTCGACGCGGATGCTCTTGTAGTACACCTGATGGTCAAGGCGACCGCTGGCGTAGTTGTACCCCGAGGAGTTGCCCGCCGCGACGTTGAACGGCATGTTCAGGCATCGGGCGATCTCGTTGAGGATCTCGCGCTTGAACTCGCCGAAGGTCGTCGTCGGCTGCTCGGCATGGACCTGGCCGAGCTTCCAGCCGCCCGGAAGGACGGTCGCCAGACGCTGCTCGAGTTCGACCTCGTCCATCGGCTCCAGCGGATCGGCCTCGCCGTTGGCCGGCGCGTCGGTGTAGATCACGGCGGCGAAGTTGGCGGCGGTCTCGGCGGCCGCGATGGTCGCCAATGTGTACCGGCGGAGCTGCGCGAACAGCGGGAGCGCCGACGTGATGTCGGGGATGCCGCGGAGTTGGCCGGGCCGATCCGGACGGAAGTAGTGCACGACGGACGACGCCGGGAACGTGTCGTAGGCCGTGAGGTCGTCGATGGGCGTGCGGAACACGCCGCTGTCCCCGGGGTGACGCTTGAGCACGCGGTAGGCGGAGGGGTTACCCCACGCGTCGAGCGCGATGCCGTCGATCTCGTCGTTGCGCCCGCGCCGGAGGAGGGGCGTGCAGACCTGGTCAGCCTCGATGAGCTTGAGATCAAGCGAGACTGGCGAGCCCGCCGACGCGATGCCGGGGTTGTTGATCAGAAGCGCGAACGCCTCACCGCTCTCGGCCCGGGCCAGCCGCATGGTGCGGAGTTTTCCGGGGAGGTCCACGGCCCGTGACCACTGCTCGAACGCATCCTCGATGCGAGCATTCGCATCGGCGTCGTCAGTGAGCATCTGCAGCCGGGGACCGGTACCGATGGTGTCGTTGGCGAGCGTGAGGACGATGCCCTTGGCATACGCGTTGTTGGCGACCTCATAGCGAGCGCGGTTGCGGAGGACGCGACGGACCTCGGGGTTGATCGCGGCGTTGGGCGAGAGGCCATCGGCGTTGGCCCAGTGCTTGCGGTTCTCCGGTGTGGTCTTGGCTGAGTCGAACTTGGCAACGACCAAACGACGGCCGCCGCGCGATCCGCCTCCGTGCGAAGCACGCGACGCCGCCGGGGAGGGAGAGGCGGTCTGCGTCCCGCGACCGACCCGGCTCATGATGTTGGCAACGGCTTTCAGCATGGGCGGGTCAGATAGAACCGGGGGGGACGATCTTGGCGAACTTGATGCCGAGGCCGGGCTTCCTCGCGGCGGCCTTGGACGCGAGGTAGCGGTCGGCCTCAATCTGGTCCTTCAGCGGGTGCTGCTCGACGGACTGGCCGTCGACGGACGCCTTGGCAGGCTGCGACGCGGCGTCGCGGAGGGCCTGATCGGGGTCCGGAGATGGCGGGGCGTCGGGCACAGCAGGCTCCTCGTCTCGAAACGACGAGACGTCTCCCGGCTACATACGCCGTCGCTGGAGCCGCTGTCCGCTTTGCGGATCGCTTGGGTCAAGTCATTCGATAGATCGAACGGGCTATGCCTGGGCTTCCCTGGTCGAGACACGCCGCCCGCAGTGCCGGCACTCCCGCCGGCGCACAATCGCACCGGCAATCCGCTTGAGGTAGAGCACTCGGGAGTTCTGGCATCCACAGCCACGACACACCAGCCCGAGGGGGTGGTCTTTCTCGCTTGGGACGACTCGCCGCACTCGTGGCATCAGCGACGGTCTCCTCGGATGGCGGACAGTCGAATGCGCGGCCGGCTTGGCACTCTGGCATCGGTGCCAAAGAGCACCGCGCCTTGCATGGACGCGGCGACCGCAGCGCCGACCAACCCGTCGAGCCAGTGGTTGTCGAGCCCTTCGACACGGAGCTTCCACTCGTCCACAGTGCGGCCCCGGCCCTCCGTACGCACGCGGTACTCGCTGGTGAGGTGCTCCGACAGCAGACGGTGTATCTCGGGCTTCTGGCCGAACAGAGAGAGCCCGCCGGGATCGCCCATGGGCACCGCGAGACGCGCGTGCACGAATGACTTCCAGTAGTTGGTGTCGAACAGGACGTGCCGCACCGACCGCTTCCCGGTCACGATCGGTACGCGCCAGTTCAGCCCGACTCGCTCGCCGCGTTTGCGCTTATAGTCACTAAAGGGGAGGCTGCTCGCGCCGACATACCTGCCGTGGCTGGGTGTCAGCACGCTCGCGTGCGGGCTCTGGCGACAGAACTGATAGACCACGTCCGTGGACGAACCCCAGTTGGCGTCGATCAGGCATCGGTCGATCCGCACCATCGCGCCGTCGTCGCGCCGCCATTCGCGAGCAACCGTCGCCTCGATGAGCCGCTCCAGGCCGCCGTAGATCGCGCCTTCAACGCCAGCGCGTGGCGAAGCGGCCCCGAGCGTCCGGCGCACATCCCGAAGCGTGAAGTACGCCTGCTTCTGGTCCGGCTCGGTGCCGTAGTCGATGATGTGCCCCGTGAAGTCGTCCTCCCAGGCGGCCACGAGGTAGAACAGTGCCTTGCCCTGCACGTCCACGAACATCGTCAGATGCGAGCACCCGAGTGGGACAAGCCCGCGGGCGTGCCCGTTCACCTTCGCTGCGATCTGGTCGGCGCTCAGAACGTCGTCGGCGACCTCGACCTCTGGCAGCGGCTCGTTCTGGTACTCGGCAAAGAATGCGGACTCGTTCTGAAGCCGCAGGTTCATGGCGTGCTGCACCGCCGACAACTCGTCGTGGTTGAACCGCTCCGGCCAGGCGATGACCGCTCCCTCATCCATCGCCGTCCGGTGCTTGCCGTAGAACGCCGTGGCATCTGCTATCCCGCGATCGGCGCGAAGCCCCTCGGCCCGCACGCGGGCGTACTCGGCCCAGAGCTTCTCGCTTTGGGGGAACGCATAGACCATCTTGGTCCGCTCGCCCTGCCATTGCGGGTGCTTGTCGCGGTCGAGAATGCGGTCCGCCAGATCGTCAGGGCGGACCACCGTCAGCGTCATCAGGCCAGCGATCTTCCGTCCGGGCCCGGCCATGCCGAGGATCGCACCGGCGAGGATGCGCTCGCGATTGGCGCACTGCGACGGCGAGCGGGCGCTCTCGTCGGTCTGCGGGTCGTCGATCAGCACGAGCGAAGGGCGGACGCTCACCCCGTCGACACGCTTGTGCTTCATGCCACGGATGCGCCCCGTGATCCCCGCGACACGAATGATCGCGCCTGATGCCGCGGAGCCAGGAATCGTGGGCAGCACGATCTCCCGGGCGGTCCAGCCGATGTGGGTCTGCTTGCCCAGGTAGAGCTGCCCCGACGCCCGCTGGTGGATGCCCTCGAGCGAACGGATCGGATGGCAGACCTCTGGGAAGTCGCCGCCGAGGATCTCGCTGTTCTCCAGCTCCGCCTTGATCGAGTCGAGCATCCCGGCCGCGTGCTCCTCGTCCGATCCCACGAGCGCCACGAACTCCCGGTGCCCGTACACCAACGCCCACAGACACGCGATCTCGCACAGCGAGGTCTTGCCTGAGCCGCGCGGCATCGCCATCGCAAACAGCCCGCCCTCGAGCACCGCCTGCTCGATCTTGGCGATGACCTTGAGATGGTCGACCGACCACTTCAGGTGGAACGTCTGCGGGAAGTACGCCTCGCAGAAGAACCTGAAGTCGCGGGCCGCCTTCGCCTTCCTCGCCGCGTCCGCGACTGGAGGCAGATCGCCAATGTCCCGTCCCGACAGCGACAGCATCGCGTTGCGGAGCCGGGCACGCTCCTTCATCGCGTCGTAACCCGTAAGACCCTCGGGGGAACGCGCGGCTTCCGAGATCGCTTCGTGCCGCGTCGTCACCAGCCACGCGACGTACCTGAACAGATCGACTTTGCCTGCGTCGCCGTCGGCCGCAACGCGGAAGCCCGCGCGCGTGCGATGTCGATGGAGCTGACGCTCGCTGATCACCTCGCCCAGCGGCGTGCTGTTGAGCAGCCGCGCGAGTTCGCCGGGCTTGAGTTTGCGCGGGTCAATCGCCACCGGCAGACATCTCCTTCACCAGCCACGCGGCGTAGTGCACGAGGTTGAGCGAGCCATCTGCGTTGACGGGCGCGCCAGCATCGATGTCGGCGCGGAGCATGGCGTCCGTCACGGGCTTGCCGCCAAGCCGGGTGAGCACGAGGGCGGCGTCCGCCACGGGCAACGCCGCCGGGTTGAGCCGGGACGTTCCCTGTCCCCCCGCCGCTGGCCCGGAACTAGGCGCGTGTTCGGGAGTCATCGCGGACCTCCCGCGTGGACTTGCCCACATGGGCGGAAGAGTTGCCCACATGTCGCAGAATCATCGAGAAATGCAGGCCGAACGCCTTGCCTGTTCCCCGTCAGCCGGCCAATGTGTGTCCAACGCGGGCGGGAACAAACGCCCCGCCCGCGACGGAGACCACGAACATGAACGCGACCACGAAGACCACGCTCGACCTCGCCAAGACCCTCGCCAAGAGCGGGTTCCACATCCCCGCGATCGAGATCCACACGCCCGACGGCCGCACCTGGAACATCGCGACCGTCCCCGCCGGACGCGGCCGCCACCTCGACGGGCACTGGGGCCCACGCCCCGGAGCGCTGGGCGGCTTCCGCCTTTTCGAGATCGACCGCGATACCGACACCCCCAACGAGCACGACGCCATCGACGGCGACACCTGGACCGCCGACGAGTTGGTCGACTACCTCCGGGCGGTTGGCCAACCCAAGGACACGACGAGTTGGGACCGCACCAACGACAAGAAGCCGACGACCTGAAGCCCGCGAAATGCGGGCTTCTGTGTTTACCGGAGACACCACGCACCCCAAACGACGAGAGGTACCAGTATGAAGAAGAACACCCCAACGACCAAGACCACGAAGCCCGAACCGACCGCCGCCCAGATGTACGCCACGAGGCGGAACGACATCGCCCGCCTGATCGATGTGCTTCAGATGGAACTCGACAAGCACGACGAGCAGGCCAAAGCCGACCCGACCAACTGGGGCATCACCGGCAACCTCGGCAAGGTCCGCAGCGACCTGATGGACACGGTCGGGTTCCTTAGCAACATGGAACGCGACGACATGGAGCGGTTCCTGAACGACGCCGAGTGACCGCACGCCACGCACCCACCCCAAAGGAGCAACGCCATGAACATCAAGACGATCGTGATCGAGGGCATCGACCAAGACATCAGCATCCGCCGTACCGAGCGCGGGGCGGAAGCGACGATCGAACAGCACACCCGGCGAGCGGGCAGGCAGGACATCTGCATCGCCCACATCGCCCGCGACGAGGACCGAGAGAGCCGCTACGCCAAGGCCGCCGAGGTCGCCAAGGTGGTCTACGGAACCGACCGCCGGGGCCGGGCCGCCGCCACCAACTCGATGGTCCACGACGTGCTCAACGAGATGGAGCGCGTCGCGGGCTGCTGACAGACCCCACGCGGCGTCGCGGGAAACCGCCACGGCCACGCTTCCCCGCCGCAATGTGCGACGGGATTCCGCACCACGAGTCTGGAGATCATCATGAGTACGAAGACCAAGAAGCCCGCGAAGACCCGCACACCGAAGATGTCCAAGAGCGCTGCCCGCGCCGAGGGAAGCGCCAAGACAGACCGCCTCCGCAAGGCGGCGCTCGCCGAGATCAGCGGTCGGCTCGCGGGCGGGAAGCAGGACCACGAGGTGCCCAGCGAGAAGGAGGTCGCCAACAACGCGAACCTTGGCGCGGCTACCAAGGGCAAGAAGGCCAAGGGCGAGAAGGCCCCCAAGACGCCGAAGGCCCCGAAGCCCGCAAAGGAGACCAAGCCCAAGCGCGTCAGCGCCCTCGACGCGGCGGCGCAGGTGCTCGCCGCGAGCGAGGTGCCGATGCGGGCCAAGGAGATGATCGCCGCGATGGAGGCGAAGAAACTCTGGACCAGCCCCGGCGGCAAGACGCCCGAGGCCACGCTCTACGCCGCCATCATCCGCGAGATCGCCGCCAAGGGCACCGCCGCCCGCTTCAAGAAGCACGAACGCGGCGTCTTCGTCGCGGGGAAGGGAGCCTGAGCCATGAGCGCCAGCCCCGCCCCGCAGCCCGCGCCGACCCAAGCCCAACTCGATGCCGTGCTGCAGGCCGCGCTCTACCTGCTCGGAGCGCGGCAGGACCGGATGGTCACGATCGAGGAGTGGACGGGCCTCGCCCGTGCCGTCGCGGCCTGCCAAGGGCGCAAGACGGCCGACTACCTCACCGAGCATGACCTCGAGGACATCGCCGAGCGCTACGCCCTTGAATGGGACGAAGCCACCGACGGCCCGCTCCTGACCGCTGAAGAGCCCTGAGCGATGTCCACGAGCCAGAGAACCAACTCGCCCCGGCCGTCGGCTGGGGCGCTTCTTCGGTGCAACTGGATCAGGCGCGATACCCTTTGCCCAATGCCCGCAGAGATTCGGCTTCACGGCAAGTGCATCAACAGCGTCTTCGAGTTGCTCGGAGAGCGGGAGAATGACGTCACTTTCAGCCTGGGCTGGGCTTTGGCCCAGTGCACGGAGTTCCGCTCGCGTGTTGTCCAGACGGTCGTCACGGGTGCTGGTGACGTCAGCACCGATTCCGTCCTCCTTCAGGAGCATGGAGAAGATGGCATTACCGATGTCGAGCTCAAGGGTCCAGCAGTCCACATCATCATGGAAGCGAAACGCGGCCTTGAGATCCCGGGCTTGGAGCAGCTCTCTCGATATGCAAACCGCCTCTTGCGATCGCCGGTTCCCAACAGAGCCATCATCTCGGTTTCTGCGGCCAGTAGAGCGTTTGCAAGAACGAGGCTTCCCAGTAACGTGTCTGGTATCCCGTGCGAGCATTTGTCGCTTGCCGATCTTGACACGCTCGCAAAGAACCGCACCGGCACACATGCAGAAAAGCGGCTGTTCGAAGAGCTGAGTGTCTATCTGAACAGGATTGCCCGCATGCAGGATTTGACCTCGAACATGGTGTACGTAGTTGCCCTGAGCCATGAGCGACCGACGGACTCCGAGATCACTTGGCGCGAGATCGTGGAGATGCATGGGAAGTACTTTCATCCTGTCGGTGGGTCGTACCCTCGCGAGCCGGTCAACTACATTGGCTTTCGCTACGGCGGTCAGCTTCACTCGATTCGCCACGTACAGCAGTGCGAGGTTGTCTCCGACCTCGCTGATCGAATCCCGGGTTGTCGAGTGCGACTGGACGGCCCGCACTACCTCTACACGTTGGGGCAGCCAATCATCCCGTCGAAGACCGTTCGGAATGGCAAAGTGGTCATGGCCAACCGTGTGTACGCTGCCATCGACCTCCTCCTGACGTGTGACACAATCAGCGAGGCAGGAGAACTCACACGCAAGCGGCTTGGACGAGAGTGAATAGTTCACTTCGGTGCCTCCACCGCCGGCAGTCGCTCAGCCTTGCGGCCTGTGAACTTCTCCCAGCGCTGCACGATGACATCGCAGTAGAGCGCGTCGAGCTCCATGAGGAATGCGTGCCGCCCGGTCATCTCCGCGCCGATGAGCGTGGAGCCGCTGCCGCCGAA